>JAFLBL010000020.1 GCA_017303855.1 Chitinophagales bacterium
CCGGGTATCCTATCCCCTGCATTATATCAGCAATGCAAAGGAGCCGGCCATTGGCGGACTTCCCAAAAATATTTTTTTCCTGACCTGCGATGCATTTGGTGTACTGCCTCCCGTTTCAAAACTTACACCAGGACAGGCGATGTACCAGTTTATTTCCGGGTATACCGCTAAAGTAGCCGGAACGGAAGCCGGAGTTACCGAACCCAAACCTACTTTCAGTGCCTGCTTCGGCGCCCCCTTCCTGCCCCTGCATCCGGGAAAATATGCGGAAATGCTGGGACGGAAAATGCAGGAGAATAAAGTGAATGTATGGATGATCAATACCGGATGGACCGGAGGCGCGCATGGTACCGGTACCCGCATGAAACTGAAATACACCCGGGCCATGATTACGGCCGCACTGGAAGGAAAGCTGGATGATACGGCGATGGTCAATGATCCTGTTTTCGGCATGGCCGTACCGGTAACCTGCCCCGGTGTACCGGACGAATTACTGCAACCCAGGAATACATGGGCTGATAAAAAGGCCTACGATGAAAAGGCAAGTTACCTGGCCGGATTGTTTGTGAAGAATTTTGAAAAATACAAGGATGGTGTAAATGAAGAAATACTGGCCGCGGCACCAAATACATGAGTACGAAGTACGAAGTGTGAAGTACGAGGTACGAAGTATGAAGTACGAGGTACGAAGTACGAAGTGCAGAATAGGCAGCCTACTACTAACTTCCGACTAATTCCCTGGATGGTTGTTTGAAATATTCCCGGAACAATAAGTTCCGGGTTTTTTATTTTTTTTAACTCCTGCTTCTGCAGCCAATAAAATTTTTCCGGCCGATGTACGTTCAGATATAACATGATACGATTTGTTTACATAACCCTGTTCAGCCTGTACCTGTCCTCTTTACAGGCGCAGCAAACCGGAGAGGATGTATTGTCCTGGAGTGCAGGGCGCAAACTGACCTGGAAGGATTATAAAGCGGCTCCCAATCCCTGCAGCGACGCGGCGGCTACTACAACTACCTACCTGAGTATTGATTATACCTTTTCATCCGGTGGGGGGTTCAGCTATACCATAAAATCCTTTTTCTCCCGGGACAAGTCATGGGGCAGGCATAAAAGCGATTATATCCTCAGCCATGAACAGGGCCATTTTGACATTGCCGAAATCTTCGCGCGTAAACTGCACCAGCAGATAAGCGGTTACCGGTTTAACAGCCGTAGTTATCAGAAAGATCTGGACAGGATTTATACCCAGGTAACCCGTGAAAAAGCGGCCCTGCAGCAACAGTATGACCGGGAAACCAATCACAGCATTCACGAAGGCAAGCAGGCAGAATGGCTGAAAAAAATCAGCCGCATGCTGGAGGAGACCAACCAATGGGCGGATTACCGGTAATAAAAAAGTCCGTTACTAACGGACTGCGCATATACTTCAATGTGATATTTAAAACAAGCCGTATAATTCGGCATCCACTTTACGGATAATATCCCCGAAATCTTCATCGCGTTCGGCGAATTTGTTCTTATCCACATCAATGACCAGAAGTTTGCCTTCTTTATAATCTCCGATCCATTTGTTGTAAAACTCATTTAATTTCTTGAGATAATCCAGCCGGATATTCTCTTCGTATTCACGGCCGCGTTTCTGGATCTGACCTACCAGGGTAGGTACAGAGGCGTTGAGATAGATCAGCAGATCCGGCGGCTGGACCAGGGTTTTGAGTGTCTGGAAAAAATTATAGTAGTTGTCGAAATCACGCTTGCTCATCAGCCCCATTTCATGCAGGTTGGGTGCAAAGATGTTGGCGTCTTCATAAATGGTCCGGTCCTGGATTACAGTCTCTGTCCCGTTTTGAATTTCCACCAGTTGCCGGAGACGGCTGTTGAGGAAGAATATCTGCAGGTTAAAACTCCAACGGGGCATGTCCTCATAAAAATCCATGAGGTAGGGATTGTGATCCACATCCTCAAAATTGGGAATCCATTTGTAGTGCTTGCTCAGCATTTCAGTCAGCGTGGTCTTACCCGCGCCGATATTACCTGCAATTGCGATGTGTTTGGGTTTCTTAGCTTTTGCCATAACTGGATAAATTCCGGATAACGAATAGTCAACTCCAACAGGAGGGCTTCAAAGTAAGCCCTTTTTGGGAAAATCGATTTGATTTTCCCTGATTTTAATAATAATTCAGACCGATGGCTTCCCGTACCAGCGTCATTGTGGCACGGGCACTTTTACGGGCTTTCTCCGCCCCCATTTCCATCACTTCTTTCAGGTAGGCTTCGTTGCTCCGGATGTCCCTCGCTTTTTCCCTGATGGGTGTGATAAACCGCACCATATCCTCTGCCAGTTGCTTTTTCATATCACCATACCTGATCGTACATTTATTGTAATCCTCTTCAAACTTACGGATCACTTCGTTGTCGCTCACGAGTTTCATAAGCCCGAAAATATTCTCAATATAATCAGGTTTGGGGCTATCAGGTGCCGTGGGTCCCGCATCCGTCTTTGCCTTCATAACTTTTTTGCGGATCAGTTCATCTTCATCACTCAGGTATAAAGTAGCCAGCTGGTTTTCACTTTTACTCATCTTACCCGCACCATCCAGGCTGGGCACTTTGATCAGTTCATCTCCGTAGTTGAACGCCACCGGTTCAGGAAATACTTCCCCGTAGCGGTGATTGAAGCGGTTGACATAATTCCGCGCCATTTCCAGGTGTTGCTCCTGGTCTTTCCCCACCGGTACATATTTGGCCCGGTGCAGTATTATATCGGCGGCCTGTAATACCGGATAGGTCAGCAGCCCCGCATTAATATTCTCCGGGTTCAGCCGGATTTTGTCTTTAAATGTGGTGGTCTTTTCCAACTCGCCCACATAAGCCAGCATGTTCAGATAGAGATACAGTTCCGAGGTTTCGAAAATATGGCTCTGGCAATACAGCGCCACTTTCTCCGGATCCAGTCCGCAGGCAATATTTTCCGATAAAACCCGGTGTACATTCGTCTTTAATTCCTTTGTATCCGGATGAGTGGTAAGGGAGTGCAGATCCGCCACCATAAAATAACATTCAAATTCCTCCTGCATCCGTACATAGTTTCGTACCGCCCCGAAATAGTTTCCAAGGTGTAAAAAACCGGTAGGCCGGATGCCGCTCATAACTAACTGCCGGCCACCAGGCCTGGTATCATTCGTTGCTGCCATAGGGCGGCGAAGATAAGCATTCAAACGGAGTCGGCACGGGGCAACTACCGCTAATAAAACTCCTGCCCCGCAGTTCCCCGTCCTGATTATCTTTGTGCCATGGAAGTCAATGATCAGTTAGTGGACAAGCTGGCCCATCTCTCCCGGCTGCAGTTTTCCGATGCGGAAAAAGGTGCCATTAAAAATGACCTGCAACGCATGATTGGTTTTGTGGAAAAACTCAACGAACTTGATCTGCAAGGGGTGGCTCCGCTCCTGCACATGAGCGAAGAGGTAAATGTATTGCGGGATGATGAGATCCGCGGTTCTATAAGCCGGGACGAAGCATTGAAAAATGCCCCCCTCCATGACGATCAGTTTTTCAACGTTCCCAAAGTGATAAAAAAATAATATGGCACAGGGTATCATTCATCTTGAAAGTATTCACAAAAGTTATTTCATGGGTAAACAGGCATTGCCGGTATTAAAAGGCATTTCCCTGGATATTTTTAAGAATGAATACGTAGCCCTGATGGGGCCCTCCGGTTCCGGTAAAAGCACCCTGATGAATATACTGGGCTGCCTGGATACGCCGACCGGCGGCAAATACATCCTGAATAATCATGACGTAAGTACGATGGCCGATAATGCCCTGGCGGAAGTGCGGAATAAAGAAATCGGATTTGTATTTCAGCAATTCAACCTCTTACCCCGTCTTACCGCTGCGGAAAACGTGGCCCTGCCCCTGGTTTACGCGGGTATGAACAAAAAAATGCGCAACGAAAAAGCCATGCAGGTGCTGGAAATGGTGAGCCTGACCGACCGGAGTCACCACAAACCGAATGAACTTTCGGGCGGACAATGTCAGCGGGTGGCCATTGCCCGGGCACTGGTGAATGATCCTTCCCTGATCCTGGCAGATGAACCTACCGGGAACCTGGATACCAAGACCTCTTACGAGATCATGGAAATTTTCAATACAATTCACAGCAATGGCAACACGATTGTACTGGTAACTCACGAAGAAGATATTGCCAACCATGCGCACCGCATTGTACGGCTTCGCGACGGGCTGGTGGAGACGGATAAAAAAAATGAACACGCCGGTCAGTATTTGCATCACTGATGCGTTAAAAAAAACGGTCGTTTACAACATTTCCTGACGCACTTTTGTTGCTAAGGTCATTTACACATCATGTCAACCAGGATTTATACAAAGATCGGCGATACAGGTTCCACCTCATTAATTGGCGGAACTAAAGTTCCTAAGTCCCATTTACGGATTGAAGCCTACGGCACCATTGATGAACTCAATGCGCATATCGGGCTCTGCTGTGATCTGCTTACTGATAAAAACAGCCGGTTCATTTTACTGGAAATTCAGGATCGCCTTTTTACCATTGGCTCTTCACTGGCCTGCGATCCGGTAAAAGAACCCAGGATGCGGTTGCCGGATCTGAAAGAGGCTGACGTGGAACTGCTGGAAAAAGAAATGGATCTGATGAATGAATCCCTGCCTGAGATGAAAAGCTTTATTTTACCCGGAGGGCATGTTACCGTTTCCCAATTACATATTGCCCGTTGTGTGGCCCGGCGAGCCGAACGTTGCTGTGTCCGCCTCGAACTGGAAAGCCTGGAAGTAGAGCCCGTTATCCTCAAATACCTGAACAGGCTGAGTGATTACCTGTTTATCCTGGGCCGCTATACCGGTCACTTGTTGCAGGCGGCAGAAATCCCCTGGAAGCCGCGGGTTTCCTGATCCTTTCCTGTATTTTTAGCCCGGAGACAACCCTCTCAAAGGTTTGTCCGACCTGTATATTGCCGTCTTTTCCTCACAAAAACCAGCACTATGCGGAAAGCTTTGCTACATGTATTCTATCCGGGCCTGTTCAGCTTGTTTATGATAAGTTGCCAGCCTGAACCGGTCGACCCACCACCGACAGGACCGGTAGTGCTGAGGGATACCACTATCAGCAATATTTCCTATGGCCCTGATCCGGCGCAGAAACTGGATCTGGGTTTGCCGGCCAACCGGACTTCAACTACTGTACTGGTGGTAGTGGTACATGGTGGTGGCTGGGTAATGGGAGACAAAGGGGAACTCAGCTGGATGCTGAATGGATTAAAAGCAAGAGGCTTTGCCGTTGCCAATATCAATTACCGCCTCAGTTTAGCTACCGGGGATAATTACAAAATGCAGCTGGACGACGTGGACAGTGCCGTACACTATACGCTCCGGCTGGCCGGCGTGCATACCTTCAACGGGCAGAAACTATACATCACCGGACATAGTGCCGGAGGGCATTTATCCCTTTGTTATGCGTATACCCGTAACAGTAATGGTAAAATAAAAGCCGTGGGGTCACTGGCAGGTCCGACAGATCTGTACAGTATGGCCTATTACAATTTCAATATTTACAACCCGGTACTGCAGCCCTTCCTGGGTGTGCCATTGTTTCCGGCCAATGCCACTGCCACACAACGCTACCAGGATTGCAGCCCCTTTTACCAGGCACATGCCACTGTGCCGCCTACCCTCTTATTTCATGGCGAACAGGATATAGTGGTAACCCCGGATCAGAGTGCTTCCCTGTATGCCAGGCTGGGTATACTGGGAGTGGAGCGAAGCCGGATCACGTTCCCTCTCACATTTCATGACTGGTGGACAGACGGACCCAAAGTGACGCAGACACTGGATGAGTTAAAAAACTGGTTTAACGGTCACCCGTAAACGAAATCTATACAATTTTCCCGTCTTTCATCTGGAGAACCCGGTCACTGAGTTGCGCGAGTTCTTCATTATGGGTAACAACCAGGAAGGTCTGACTGAATTCTTTCCGTAAATCAAAAAACAGGCGGTGCAGGTCTTTCGCGTTGGCGGTATCCAGGTTACCGGTAGGCTCATCCGCAAATATGATATCCGGCCGGTTGATCAGCGCCCGGGCCACGGCTACACGTTGCTGCTCGCCGCCGGACAACTGATTCGGTTTATTTTCCACCCGGTGCCGCAGCCCCAACAGGTCGAGCAGTTTCAGCGCTTCCGTCTTTACTTCCGTTTTTTTGCGGCGGGCCAGCCAGCCCGGAATGCAGATATTTTCCAGGGCCGTGAATTCAGGCAATAAGTGATGAAACTGAAATACAAACCCGATATGTTTATTTCTGAACGCGGCCAGCTGTTTACCGGTCAGGCTGTTCAATATTGTACTATTCATTCGTACTTCACCCCTGTCTGCCTTGTCCAGGGTACCCAGGATATGTAATAATGTACTTTTCCCTGAACCTGAGGGTCCGACAATCGATACTACTTCTCCCTTGCTGATTTCCACGTCCACCCCCCGTAAAACCTCCACATTCCCGTAGCTTTTGAATATATTTTTACCCGTGATCATTCATCAAATATCGCAAATAACGGGGGCCGGCAAACAGGTAACCCGGGAGAGATTACAATTTTTTAGCATTTTCTTGTCCAAACCGTGTACAACTAAGGATTTGGTAAATTCATTAATACTACTACATTTGCGGAAAATTAAAGGGATTTGCCGAGCAAACCGGAACCCTGAAAACTGCCTGGAAACAGGAAGGATCACAAAAATTAAATCTGAAAAGATGTTTTGGACACTTGAATTAGCCTCCTACCTTGAAGATGCCCCCTGGCCGGCCACCAAAGATGAACTGATTGACTATTCAATCCGTTCCGGTGCACCCATTGAAGTAGTAGAGAATCTGCAGGAACTGGAAGATGAAGGCGATGTTTACGAAACCATCGAAGATATCTGGCCGGACTATCCGACACAGGACGACTTTCTCTTTAATGAGGATGAATATTAAACGGCAGGAAATTACTCAACCCCTTTCTGAGGGGTTTTTTTATGCCCGGCCGTTACTTAATCCATTTTATATTTACCCAGATCCGCCGGATTGGTTATACTGATGAATTCCATTTTGCCCCGGTTTTCAGCCCTGGCCAGTTTCAGGAAAATATCGAGTGACTTCCAGTATTGATGATCACGGTTGGTATCCAGTACCAGCAAATGCGACATAATTATATTGCCGGCCATTTCCACCAGGCGCCGGGCATGAAAATCGGTGTACTCATTATTCCCCACTTCAAGCACGGCTTTTACCGCTTCTTCATACTCAAAAGCCATTTCAGAAATATAGCCACGGTAGCCGAGCAATTCCGGTTTTACTTCCGTTTCGGCATAGGCTTTTATCTGGGCCAGGTATCCGCCCGTTGTAACGCCACGTACGGCCGCCACCACCTGCAACTGCGTGGTGCCTTCATAAATACTGGTGATACGGGCATCGCGGTAAATCCGCTCAATCGGATAATCCTTCATAAAACCGGATCCGCCATGAATCTGCAGGGCATCATAGGCTACCTGGTTACAGATTTCAGATGACAGCCCTTTCGACAACGGCGTAAAAATATCGGCCAGTTTCTGATAGGCTTTCATTTCTGTTTTTTCCTCTGGTAACAGGGACCGTTCTTTCGAAATATGCTCGTAGGCTTTGTATACATCCACAAAACGGGCGGTTTCATATAACAACGTACGGATAGCATCCACTTTGGCTTTCATCCGGGATATCATTTCATAAACTGCCGGAAACTTACTGATCGAACTGCCAAACTGTACCCGCTCCTTCGCATAGGATACGGCTTCACGCCAGGCTGCATCCGCAATACCTACCGATTGAGCGGCAATACCCAGGCGGGCACCGTTCATCAGGGCCATTACATATTTGATCAGCCCGAATTTCCGTTGTCCGACCAGTTCAGCCGGCGCATTCTTAAATACCAGTTCACAGGTGGGTGAGCCGATAATTCCCAATTTATGTTCGATACGGCGAACCGTTACCGCATTACTGTTCCGGTCATAAATAAACATCGACAAACCCCGTCCATCCGCGGTACCTTCTTCCGACCTGGCCAGCACCAGTGAAATGTTTCCATCGCCGTTTGTGATAAAGCGCTTGACTCCATTCAATATCCATTTACCATCCACCAGGGTGGCTTTTAACTGAACAGCCTGCAGATCGCTCCCTGCATCGGGTTCGGTAAGATCCATGGCCGCTGTTTCACCGGCGGCTATCCGGGGCAAATACCGCTGCTGCTGTTCTTCATCGGCAAATTCGTGTATCGTTTCCGCACAGTCCTGCAACCCCCAGATATTTACAAAACCCGCATCCGCCCTCGATACCATATCAGCGGCCATGATGTACGGAACTATCGGAAAATTCAGTCCATCGTATTTACGGGGAAGGGTGATCCCCATCAGCCCGGCCTTTATAATGGCATCCAGGTTTTTTTGCGTGCCGGCGGCATATTGCACATGCCCGTCAATCAGCTGCGGACCTTCCGCATCCACACTTTCCGCATTGGGAGCTACCGTATTGGCACTTATATCACCTACAATCTCCAGTACTTTATCATAACTGTCCATGGCGTCTTCAAAATCCACCGGCGCGTAATCAAAGCGTTCATGCTCGGTAAAATTCCTTTCTTTCAGTGCCACAATTTTCTGCATCAAAGGATGGGTAAGATGAAATTTCAGCTCAGCCGTATCCGTATAAAAATTTGCCATGTCAACAGATTTATGAATAGTGAATGAAGCAGCGGGATTACTTTATGTTCTTTTTATAGTAACTGATCATTTTGGGAATGATGGTTTCCAGGTTGCCCTGAATTACATAGTCCGCGAGTTTATTGATGGGCGCGTTGGCATCATTATTAATGGAAATAACCATGGCGGAATCCTGCATGCCCGCGATATGCTGGATCTGACCGGAAATACCGCAGGCAATATATAACTTAGGCCTTACCGTTATACCCGTCTGCCCTATCTGTCTTTCCTTATCCGTATACCCCGCATCCACGGCCGCGCGGGAAGCCCCCACTTCGGCACCGATCGCGTGCGCCAGTTCATAGAGCAGGTTGAAGTTTTCCTTTGATCCTACACCATAACCACCGGCGATAATAATGGAAGAATTTTTCAGGTTAACTTTCGACGTCTCCATATGCCGTTCAATAATCTTCACCACCAGGTCTTCCTCCCGGAGAAACTGCCCGGCATCCAGGTATACCACTTCCGCCTTATGCGTATCCGATACAATTTCCTTTTTCATTACGCCTTCCCGAACGGTGGCCATTTGCGGACGGTTATCGGGATTTACAATGGTGGCAACTATATTGCCTCCAAAAGCGGGACGAATCTGGTACAACAGGTGTTCATATTTTTTCCCGGCTTTCTTGTCTTCATAATCGCCGATTTCGAGGTTGGTACAGTCGGCCGTTAACCCGCTGGTAAGGGAGGAAGAAATACGCGGACCAAGGTCCCTGCCGATTGATGTGGCGCCCATCAGAACAATCTGGGGTTTTGTTTCCCGGAACAAGCCCACTGCCACCGCTGTATGCGGTAGTGTCGTATACGGATACAAACGTTTATCATCCGCCATATAAAGGATATCCACACCATAGCGGCTGATTTCCTTTTCCAGTCCGCCCAGGTTTTCTCCCAGCAGCAGGGCTTCCAGTTTACAGTTTAACTGATTGGCCAGTGACCGGCCCTTGGTCAGTAATTCAAAACTTACTTCCTGGATTTTTCCTTCTTCAAATTCGCAATACACGCAAACATTATTCATGGTGCAGTTTTTACCTTGATTGTATGGGGTTAGCCAATCGTATGCTGACTGATCAGTTCCTGCATCAGCCATTCAATATCTGCATCCGCCGTACTCAGTACTTTGGATTCCTTAGCCTGGAAAACAATATTCTCCACCTGTCTGACTTTTGTAGGTGAGCCGCCCAGACCCAGCTGTACAAGATCACTGTTTACATCTTTGGCACACCATTCCGTTATATTGAGTCCGGGATGAGCCGTATGCGTGGCGAGATAATCGTCCGCGGCACTGTGTTGTTCGGATAATGTGGTGGCCCGTTTAAAGCGCATCAGCCTTTTGGCATTACGTGGACGGCAATCCGGAGCCGTACTATGTGCCGTTATCAATACGGGTAAAGCGGACTCCACTACTTCCACACCTCTTTCCAGTCTTCTTTTCACCTGGATTACCCGGTCTTTCAGCGCCACAATTTCTTCCGCATACGTTATCTGCGGTATACCGAGTTTATCAGCCACCTGGGGTCCTACCTGTGCCGTATCCCCGTCAATCGCCTGCCGGCCTGCAAAGATCAGGTCAGCGTCTCCGATCTTACGGATGGCACAGGACAAAGCATAGGAGGTGGCCAGTGTATCAGAACCGGCAAATGCCTTATCGGTCAGTAACACGCCGGCATCTGCACCACGGTACATACCCTCCCGCAGTATTTCCGCTGCACGCACTGGTCCCATAGTCAGCAATGTGATCTGCGTACCGGGATACTGATCCTTAATTTCAAGAGCCAGCTCGAGTGCATTCAGGTCTTCGGGATTAAAAATGGCAGGTAAGGCCGCACGGTTCACCGTACCATCGGCCTTCATTGCGTCTTTGCCTACATTCCGGGTATCCGGAACCTGTTTGGCCAAAACAATGATTTTGTACATGTAAGGTTGTTGAAGACTACAAACCTTAAAAATCCGGAAATGAGAAACCCTGATAAAAATCAGGGAGGGGAATGTTTTAGCACCAGAAAAGGAATAAATACAAAATACGAAGTACGAAATACGAAGTACGAAGTACGGGGTACGTGGTAAGAAGTTCGAGGTACGAGGTAAGAAGTACGAGACTAAAAGCAGATAGCGGACTATCGGTCCCGAAACCCGCAGCTCGTCACTTGCAGCTAAAACCTGAAGCTCACCTGAATATAAAAAAACAGGGTTGCACCAATCAGCACAACCCTATTCCCCATTATCTATTTTCTATTCTCTATTCTCTTCCCTACTCACCACTCACCACTCTCCACTCTCCAATCACCATTCAACTTTCCATCTTCTCAATCACCGCGTGTGATACGCCGGTGAAACTGAAGCCGCCATCATGAAACAGGTTCTGCATGGTAACGAAACGGGACAGGTCGCTGAATAATGTAACCGTGTAGTTAGCACAATCCTCACCGGAAGCATTCCCTAACGGACTCATTTTTTCCGCATAGGATATAAACCCGTCGAACCCTTTTACACCGCTGCCGGCTGTAGTACGGGTGGGCGACTGGGAAATGGTATTGATACGTACTTTATTCCGTACACCATAATGATACCCGAAATTACGGGTGATGCTCTCGAGCAGGGCTTTGGCATCGGCCATTTCATTATAGTCGGGGAATACCCGCTGCGCGGCTATATAAGTCAGGGCCACCACACTGCCCCAGTCGCTGATTGCATCCATATTCCAGGCAGTATGCAGGAGTTTATGCAGGCTGATTGCTGAAATATCCAGGGTTTTATGATTGTGCGTATAACTGATTTCGGTATAGTGATGCCCTTTACGCATATTGATACTCATCCCCACGGAATGGAGAATAAAATCAATCTTTCCTCCAAAATGCGCCATAGACTCTTTTAATAAATGTTTCAGATCGTCCAGATGCGTTACATCCGCCCCGATTACCGGTGCATTACCACATATTTCAGACAGTTTATTAATCTCACCCATCCGCAACGCCACGGGCGCATTGGTCAGCACGAGCTGAGCTCCCTGTTCGTAACATTTTACCGCCGTTTTCCAGGCAATGGAATTTTCATCCAGGGCCCCGAAAATGATTCCTTTCTTTCCTTTCAATAAGTTATTCGACATAACGCTTGGTTTTATGGCGGTAAAAATAAGGAGATATGCGGATTGCCCCTAAAAATTTGATGCGGTACAATCTCCCGGCCGTTCCGAGGTGAAATTATCCTTGTACGGCAAAAAAACTATACGACTGAATACAGGGGAACACGTAACGTATCATTCGCGATACGATACTTAAAAATTACAGTCAGTGGTAAAATAAACAAGTAATCTTATCTTAGCCTTTAGAAACCAGTCATTCCTGATTTCTCTCCCATTATACTATGCGTACGCGAACCATCATAACCGGCAGTGGTTGTTATATTCCCCCGGTGGTTAAAACCAACCGCGATTTTGCTATTCAGACTTTCTATGGAGAAGATGCGAACCGGATTGAAACACCTACGGAAGAAATCGTAACCAAGTTCCAGGATATTACGGGTATTGAAGAACGGCGGTATGCCGCGGAGGACATGAACTCTTCCGATATGGCGACTATTTCTGCCCGGCTCGCCATTGAAGACAGCGGTGTAAACCCGGAAGAAATTGATCAGATAATTGTAGCGCAGAATTTCGGCAATGTAATCAAACATACAATCCAGACGGATGTGCTGCCGGCTCTTGCCTCCCGTGTAAAACATGATCTGGGCATAAAGAATCCCAATTGTGTAGCCTACGATATTCTCTTTGGTTGTCCGGGCTGGGTACAAGGCGTTATTCAGGCGGATACCTATTTCAAAGCAGGTGCGGCCAAAAAAGCGTTGGTCATCGGAACAGAAACGCTGAGCCGGGTGATTGATGTGTATGACCGTGACAGTATGATTTTTTCTGACGGGGCCGGCGCCACTATCCTGGAAGCCCGGGAAGTGGAAGAAAACGGACCGGGAATATTGTCCTGGAGTGTACAAAGTCATTGTGTGGACGAAGCCTATTATCTCTACCTGGGAAAAAGCAATTTCCCCGGCAGTGATCCACGGGTGCGTTATATAAAAATGAAAGGCCGCAAGGTATATGAATATGCCATGCAACATGTGCCTGCCGCCATGAAGGACTGTCTCGATAAAGCCGGTGTATCCATTACGGATGTAAAAAAAGTTTTCATCCACCAGGCCAATGAAAAAATGGATGAAGGCATCATACGCCGCTTATTCAAATTATACGGCATGAAGGAAATTCCCGAACACATTATGCCCATGAGTATACATAAGCTGGGCAACAGTTCGGTGGCTACCATTCCAACCCTGTATGATATGGTCAAAAAAGGAGAATGGGATAATCATGACCTGAGCAAAGGCGATATCGTTCTTTTTGCTTCAGTTGGTGCCGGTATGAATATTAATGCTTTTTGTTACCGGATGTAACCGGCAGACAGCCCGTACTTCTCCCCGTTTCCTGTATCTTCGCAGCTACTAAAAGCTGCAAGAGACCATGACGATTTCGTATAAATGGCTGAGTGAATACTTACCCGTAACTGTAGATCCGGAACGGCTGAGCCGGATCCTGACTTCCATCGGACTGGAAGTGGAGAGCATGCAACCGTATGAAGAAGTAAAAGGCGGACTGAAAGGCCTGGTGATCGGAGAAGTGCTGCATACAGAAAAACATCCCAATGCGGATAAATTAACCCTGACCAAAGTAAATACTGGAGGAGCGGAACCACTTCAGATAGTATGTGGCGCACCCAATGTGGCGGCCGGACAAAAAGTGGTAGTGGCCACGGTTGGCACCACTATTTACCCGGTAACCGGTGAACCCCTGACGATGAAAGTGGCAAAGATCCGCAGTGTGGAAAGTTATGGCATGCTCTGTGCGGAAGATGAACTCGGGTTGGGTAACTCGCATGCCGGCATCCTGGTTTTGCCTAACGATGTGGCAGTGGGCACTCCGGCGGCGGACTACTTTAAACCCTACGAAGATATTATTTACGAAATCGGCCTGACGCCTAATCGTATGGACGCTATGAGTCACTGGGGTGTGGCCCGTGATGTCTGTGCATATCTAAGCCATCACGATAAAAAAGATATAAAAGCAAAGCTGCCTTATAGTAACGGATTCAAAACGGAAAACCTTACCCGCCCTGTCCGTGTAACTATTGAGAATGAATCAGCCTGTCCCCGGTATTCGGGTGTCAGCATCAGCCGGGTTACTATCGGAGAATCTCCCCTATGGCTTCGCCAGAAATTAAAAGCGATTGGCCTGCGCCCGATTAACAATATCGTTGATATTACCAATTATATTCAGCACGAAACCGGTCAGCCTTTGCATGCGTTTGACGCCGACCTCATCGGGGGACAACAGGTGATTGTAAAAAATTTACCGGCGGGCACCCCGTTTATTACCCTGGACGAAAAGGAAAGATCCCTGCATGCCGATGACCTGATGATCTGTGATGATAAAGGAGGCATGTGCCTGGCGGGTGTGTTTGGCGGTTTACACAGCGGCGTAACGGAAAAAACAACAACCATTTTCCTGGAGAGCGCTTTTTTTGAAGGGATTGGTCTGCGTAAAACATCCTTCCGCCATAACCTGCGTACCGATGCGGCCAGCCGGTTTGAAAAAGGCACGGATATTTCGGCAACCGTTGCCGTGCTGAAAAGGGCGGCACTGATGATCCGGGATATCTGTGGCGGAGAAATCGCTTCCGATATTATTGACATTTACCCCGGCAAAAAAGAGAAAGCCGAAGTGGTGATAAAATGGCATTATATCAAAAAACTCAGCGGCAAAAATTATCACCCCGATGCGGTAAAGGATATATTGAACAGTCTCGGCTTCGAAATCATCAAAGAAGGCTTAGACGAATTGCGGGTAGCCGTGCCTTTTCATAAACCCGATATCAGCTTACCGGCCGATATCGTTGAAGAAATTCTGCGTATAGACGGCCTGGACAATATTGACATTCCGGAGTCCATCACCATCACCCCGGCCGTGGAAGAAAACTATGCACGCGAGGTAGTAAAAGAAAAAACAGCAGGTAACCTGGTTGGCCTGGGCTATCATGAAATGATGACCAACTCCATTACCAATGCAGCCTATTATTCAGCTGCTGAACTGGAGTCAATGGTCAGTATGAAAAACAGCCTGAGTGCCGAACTCAATATTCTCCGGAATTCGCTATTTGAAACTGCCCTTGAAGTGGTAGCTCACAACCTGAACCATAAGAATAGTTCAATCCGCTTGTTTGAATTCGGAAAAGCATACAGTACATCGGGTCCGGGCAAATACAAAGAAACCGAACAGCTTTGTATCCTGCTGAGCGGTAATATCCGGGAAGACGAATGGAAACAGAAAGCTGTTCCTGCCGACTTCTATGCACTCAAGGGAACGGTGGAGTCGGTATTCCGCGGACTCGGTATCCGGCCGGATACAACAGAGCGGCTGGATGTTCCCAAACTGGAAAATCATATAGCATATACCATCAATAACCAGGTCATAGCCGGTGCGGGTATAGTCAGCAAAGCCGTTTTGGATAAATTCGGAATCAAACAGCCTGTATTTTACGCCGGGCTGAACTGGGAACTGATGGCTGAACTGGCCATAAATCACAGCCCGAAGATCCGTGAGATTACGAAATACCCGGCCGTACAACGCGACCTGGCGATGATTGTGCCACGGGAACTGGCCTGGCAGGAAGTGGAAAAAACCGTGCAAAAGATCCGGCTGGATAAGCTCAGGGACATTAAACTGTTTGATATATTCGAAAGCGAAAAACTGGGCGCAGATAAAAAATCCATCGCCGTTAACTTCACTTTTCAGGATGAAGAAAAAACCCTGACCGACAAGGAAATTGACGGATGGATGAATAAAATCATGGGCAGTCTTGAAAAAGAAATAGCCGCAGAAATCAGGAAATGAATAATCCCGCAGCACAACTCAAACGAATACAGGACAAACTGCAGCAGTTGCTGAAGTCGCATACCGCTGCCCGCAGGGAAAATGAACGGCTGAAGAATGAATTACAGTTGACCCGGGAAAAACTCGAACAACAACAGAAAACAGCCGATGAACTGAAACAACAGGTCGGTGTATTGAAAATGAATGCGGGAGGACTTAGTGGAACGGACAAAAAAGAGCTGGAGAAAAAAATAAGCGGCTACCTGAAAGAAATAGACCGTTGTATTGCCTTACTGGGAGAATGATCAGACCCGTTTAACAAGGTGCATTTTCATCTCATCTTCCCCGTGAGAAAGTTCAAGTGTATACCGTCCGTAAGGCAGATCATTCAATCCGGTCCAGTTCAGTTCTTCTTTATCATGGGACATTTTCCGTTCAAAGGAACGGCAGACACAGCCCTGGTCATCTTTGAGTACTACGCGGAGTGGGTGGTACGACTTTACGGCCGTAAATTGAAGCTGTAATGCATCAATGAACATTGATGATTTGAGTTTAGCAAACATGGGGGAAAGTTTTGGTTCGTTATCATTTCCCACGGTGGTCCTTAACCTCTTAGTTTTCAAATGGTAGGAGTCTGCTTATAAACGGTTCCGAAAGTAATAAAAGAAATCTGAAATTACAATACTATGAGTGAATTAATTCCTGTTTCAGCACTTATTGGTGACCGGACCTACCGGATCAAGATTGAACCGAAAGATGAGGAAGTAGTCCGGAAAACGCTCAAAACCGTCAATGAAAAGATCGTTGAATACAAGACTCAGTTCGCTGGTAAAGACATGCAGGACTATATTGCCATGGTGATGATCTGGTTTGCCACCGAAATAGAAGAAAGCCAGATCCGGAACCTGGAAATGGAGAATTTAACTGGCGAGCTGGATACAATTGAACGGCTGCTGGATGGGAAAGTCAGTTAGAAGTCGGGAGTCGGGAGTCAGGAGTCGGGAGTCTAATACAATTACTGTGATTATGGCTTTACCAATCAATTGCAATAATTAAACTTTATTACATAGAAATAATTAAAAAAGCCGGATGGAAGTTTTTGACACTTGTATCCGGCTTTTTCATTTTGCTATTTTCTCATTATCTGTACTCACGAGTCCAGACTCCCGACTCCCGACTACTTAAACACCTCCTCCAACTTCCGCTCCAGCTCCTCTCCTCTTATATTCCTGGCGATGATTTTACCGTTGGGATCCAGCAGCAGGTTCTGCGGAATGGCGCGTATACCATATTGTTTGGCCACTTCATTATCCCAGAATTTCAGGTCACTTACATGGGTCCACTCCAGCTTATCATCGTGAATGGCTTTCATCCATTTTTCTTTTTGCCCGGGCCGGTCGAGGGAGACGCCGAGCACATGAAAATTCCGGTCCTTATAACGGTTGAACACTTTTACCACGTTTGGATTTTCCACCCGGCAGGGACCGCACCAGCTGGCCCAGAAATCAACCAGTACATAGCGGCCACGCAGGGAAGAAAGACTTACCGGGCGATCCAGTGTATCATTCTGTACGAATTCCGGAGCGATTTTGCCAATACCGGTTTTTTTAGCCACGTCAAGACTTTCCTTAAACTCTGCCGCAGAGGGATAATTTCTGTTGGCTTCAGAAAGATTATTAAACAGGGGTTCAATTTTGTCCGCATCAATATCCCACCCGGCATATTGTTTCAGGGCATATAAACCCAGAGGGGAGGATGGATTATTTTTTACAAATGCCCCATATACTTTCTCATTCTTCTCTTTGTCAATCGCATCTATCTGCTCCTCCGTTTTCTGCTGATTGGCCTGATCCTTTGCTTTAGCAAACTCGCGGTATTGGTCTATCAGTGGTTTCATCCGGTCTTCATAGGGCTTCTCCTCTGCCTTTAAACGGCTGTACTCCTTATGCACGGCAGACCCTTTTACCCTTATATTGCTGAAAGAATCAACGGCTTCCACTTTTATATTACCAGGCTGAATAAATACAGCCGCCATATCCCTGCTGCTGACCATGGGAACTTTCGTTCCTTTTTCATCCGCTTTATAGCGCACACGGATCCGGGCCAGTGCCGGCTCCCCTATTTTTCCCGTAAACAGGTATTTCCCTTCCTTCACTTCAGTACTGTCCGTTTTCCAGCTGCCTTCCGCCTGGTACTGCAGAAAAACCCATTCCGGCTGAAGTTTCAGGCCGGTCAGCTTGCCACTAACCCGGAAAGACTTGCCGTTGTCCTGGCCAATTGCCAGCAATGGAAGACAGAGCAAAAAAAATATCCCGTATTTCATGTGTTGATTTTTGAAACGGCAAATTACGGCTTTCCTGTTTTCGGCGGACTGAAACAGGATGAACGGACAGGCCGGAACCGTCACAAATACCGGATTTTCTGCATTTAACCGGGTTTTGTATCTTCGCTGATTACATGCCCGTTTGAAGGAAAAAACGGGGATTTTGTGATAAAAAAGCATTGTGCACCAATTAAACAAAAAAATCAATGGATCCGAATATATTAGCCGCCGTCATTGGAGCGGGAGCCCTGATTGCGGGCACCGTGATCGGTAAGATCATTTTTTCGAAAAGCTCAACTAAAAAAGTAGAAGAGGCTGAGTTACAAGCGCAGACTATACTGAAAGAGGCTGAGCTGAGAGCCGAAACCATCCGGAAAGAAAAAGAACTGGAAGCGAAAGAAAAAGCCGTGCAGCTGAAAGCGGCACATGATAAAGAAGTATTTGAAAAGAATAAGAAGATAAATGATGCGGAAAACCGGGTCCGCCAGAAAGAGCAAACTGTCAATCAGAAAGAAGGGAATATTGATAAACAGATCAAGGAAAATGAAGCCATTAAGGAAAACCTGAACCGGCAGATTGAACTGATCAATATCAAACGTACCGAGCTGGAGAAACACCAGGAGGAACATATCCGCCGGCTGGAAAAAATATCCAATCTCTCCGCCGATGATGCCCGTACACAGCTGATTGAAAGCCTGAAACATGAAGCGCAAACACAAGCCATGGTTTTACAGCAGGAAATCATTGAAGATGCCAAGCTGAAAGCCAATAAGGAAGCCCGTAAAATAATTATCCAGACCATTCAGCGTACCGCAGCTGAACAGGCTATTGAAAACTCGATCACAGTTTTCAACCTGGAAAGTGATGAGATTAAAGGACAGATTATCGGTCGTGAAGGACGGAATATCCGGGCCATTGAAGCCGCCACGGGTGTGGACCTGATTGTGGATGACACCCCGGAAGCTATCCTCTTATCCAGCTTTGATCCGCTTCGCCGGGAGATTGCCCGCCTGAGCCTGCAACGCCTGGTAGCCGACGGACGGATTCACCCGGCCCGTATTGAGGAAGTGGTGGAAAAAACAAGAAAACAGATCGAAGAGCAGGTAATGGAGATTGGAGAAAGAACCGTAATAGAACTCGGTATCCATGGACTGCATAAAGAACTGGTCCGCATGGTAGGCCGGATGCGTTTCCGCTCCTCTTATGGCCAAAACCTGCTGATGCACAGCCGGGAAACAGCCAATCTCTGTGCCACAATGGCGGCCGAGCTCGGACTTAATCCCAAACTGGCCAAAAGAGCCGGTCTGCTACACGATATAGGTAAAGTACCGGATGAGGAAAGTGAACTGAGCCATGCCCTGCTGGGGGCCAAACTGGCCGAGAAATATGGTGAAAATCCGGCAGTGGTAAATGCGATTGCCGCCCACCACGATGAAGCGGAAATGCAATATGTGATTTCCCCGATCGTACAGGCCTGCGATGCTATCAGTGGTGCCCGTCCCGGTGCCCGCCGCGAAATCATGCAGCAATACCTGCAGCGGATCAAAGATCTCGAAAACCTCGCCATGGCTTATAACGGTGTGGAAAAAGCGTATGCTATTCAGGCTGGTCGTGAATTGCGGGTAATTGTAGAGGCTGATAAGGTAACCGACCAGGATTCTGACCGCCTCTCCTTCGAAATAGCCCAGAAAATCCAGACTGAAATGACTTTCCCCGGTCAGATCAAAGTAACGGTGATCCGGGAAAAGAGAGCAGTCAATGTAGCGAGATAAAGATCTGAAAGTTAATAAGTTGAAAGGTTGACAAGGATCCTTGTCAACCTTTCAACTTTTAATCTTGTCAACTTTTCGTTTCTAATTTGTTTTTTCCCCTGCATCCTCTTACCTTTGCCCTCCCTAAAAATAAGGATTATGAACGCGATCGCATACGTACACGAGCAGCTGTCTGGCAAAAAAGAATTCCCGGCTTTCAAAGCGGGTGATAATATTACCGTGAATTACAAGATCATTGAAGGTAATAAGGAAAGGATCCAGTCTTTTAAAGGAGATGTGATCAAAAAGCAGGGCACAGGACATACGGCCAGCTTTACCGTTCGTAAGATCTCTGATGGTGTGGGTGTGGAAAGGGTTTTCCCCTTCTATTCTCCCAATATCGAGTCAATCGAAGTGAACAAGACCGGTCACGTACGCCGTGCGAAACTGTTCTACCAGCGCAGCCGTAGCGGTAAGAGTGCAAGGATCCGTGAAAAGAGAATGGCCGTTGTTGAAAAAGCAAAATAATTTCAACCAAGTGAATTATACTAAGCTGTACCTTGTGTACGGCTTTTTTATTGCCTGCAAAACAGTTGTTTGTGTCTGTACCGGGGGTGACAAATTTTCCCGGGCCGGTTTTTACAATAAAAATGCGGCAATTTTTAAGTAGTTATTATCTTTGTTTACTAATTTATCTGATTATGATACAACCTACATTACTGGGTATGCTGGGTACCAATGAAATCATCATCATCCTGGTGATCGTACTGCTGTTATTCGGAGGAAAGAAAATCCCCGAACTGATGCGCGGTCTGGGAAAAGGGGTGCGTGAATTCAATGATGCCAAAACCAATGTGAAGCGTGAAATTGAAGACAGTGCCACTGATGTGAAAAACTCTGTAAAAGAGTAATTTCCTGTCACCTCTTTCTAACTTTCCATAAAGCACCCGCTTTTGTTTCATTACACGTCTATTGCTGAATACCATGCCCGGCTACAGGAGGCATCGCTTACCTGTGTGCAGGCTGTAGAGCATTATCTCACACAGATCCGGTCAAAGCCGCAACTGAATGCATTTATTGATGTATATGCGGATGAAGCACTGGCAAAGGCCCGGGAGCTTGACCGCCAACGGCTGGAGGGTACACCCATGGGCCGTTTGCATGGTGTGGTTATCGGTATTAAAGACGTGCTCGCGTATAAGGATCATGCGCTCACCGCAGCCTCAGGCATTCTCAAAGGTTTTACATCTGTATATTCAGCCACAGCCATAGAACGACTGCTGGCCGAAGAAGCCATAATCATCGGTAATCTCAATTGTGATGAATTCGCCATGGGGTCCACCAACGAAAATTCGGTATATGGAAAAGTACTGAATGCGCTGGATGAAAGCCGTGTGCCGGGTGGTTCATCCGGAGGATCAGCCGTAGCCGTTCAGGCCGGACTCTGTATGGTGTCACTGGGTAGCGATACAGGCGGCTCGGTCAGACAACCTGCCGATTTCTGCGGCATCATTGGGCTTAAACCGACCTATGGCCGTATCAGCCGGTACGGACTGATCGCTTATGCTTCTTCGTTTGACCAGATTGGTATTTTTTCAACGACCGTTCCCGATGCGGCCCTGTTGCTGGAAATCATGTCCGGAGCGGATGAGTTTGACAGCACCGTTTCTCACCGGGAAGTACCCGCTTACAGTAAACTGCTGAACGGAGGGGAAAAGTACAGGATTGCCTGGCTCGATCAGGCGCTGGAGCATCCCAGTCTTGATCCTGAAATCGCATCCGGTATCAAACAAAAACTGGAAGCGCTGAAAGCGGAGGGTCATACGGTGCAACCTGAAAAATTTGAATTGCTGGATTATATTGTACCGGCCTATTATGTGCTGACAACCGCGGAAGCTTCTTCCAATCTGTCACGCTATGACGGTATAAAATTCGGTCACCGCACCGCGGCAAAGGATACGGATCTGACAGAATTGTATAAACGAACCCGTTCGGAAGGATTCGGGAAAGAAGTGAAACGCAGGATTATGTTGGGCACTTTTGTGCTCAGTGCCGGCTATTATGATGCCTATTTTACCCGTGCCCAGCAGGTTCGCCAGTTGCTTTGCCGTAAAATGGATGAACTTTTCAAATCTTATGATTTTATTATCATGCCCACTTCACCGGTCACGGCCTTTAAAGCCGGTGAAAAAACAGGGGACCCGATAGCCATGTATCTCGCTGATATTTATACAGTAATGGCCAACCTGGTAGGGTGCCCCGCCATTTCGATACCACTTTCCACACATAGCAATGGCATGCCCTTTGGTTTACAGGTTATGGCAAACCGGTTTGATGAAGTATCTTTGCTCCGGTTTTCGCAACAACTCCATTCCTGAAAATCCACCCGGTCTATCCACCCGTTTACTATTTATCCGTGCAACGAATATTTTACATATCAGTATGTTTTACCTGCCTGACGTTTTTGGCAGTCTCTGCTGTATCCGCACAAATTGTGCTGCCTACTACTGATACCACGGCAAAAAAGGACACCCTGTTACCCGATATTGCCACACAGGAGCAACTCAAAAAGGGATTTACCAACCTGTTTGAAACCAGTAGTGTCGGGGGCGTAACCGGCACAAGGCTGAACCCGATGGCCGTCAGTTTTGTGCAAAGCTATATGGCCAAATACGGGAAAGGACTTCGCGATATGCGCAAATGGGCCACCCCGCATTTTAACCTGATAGATAATATTCTGACCCAGCACGGTCTTCCCAAAGAATTGAAATACCTCGCCGTTATAGAATCCGGTTTACGCTATAATGCTATTTCCTGGGCCGGTGCTGTGGGTCCCTGGGCCTTTATGCCGGATGCAGCCCGCCAATACGGGTTGATTGTATTGTCGGGCTATGATGAACGCCTGGACTACTATAAAAGCACCCATGCCGCCGCCCGTTTTCTCACCACCCTTTACCTGAAATACCAGGACTGGTTGCTGGTGATTGCAGCGTATAATTGCGGGGCGGGCAATGTGGACAAAGCGATCCGCCGCAGCGGCAGCCGCGATTTCTGGAAACTGCAGTATTACCTGCCCACCGAATCCATGAATCATGTAAAAAAATTCATTTCCACCCATTATGTATTCGAGGGAGAAGGCGGCATTACCACAGTAACCAAAGACGAAACCAAAGACCTGCTCTCAAAAAAAATCACGGAGCTCAGCGAAGAAGAAATGAACAGCAGTGTAACGAATAAAATCTCAGGTCGTTTCAGCTCCGCCGTCATTCTGAAATACATTGATATGAAACCCCTGGAGTTTATTAAATACAACCCGGGATTCGATGAGGCCATTGCGCTGAACGGCACGTATGAATTGCGGCTGCCGGCGCAGCAGATGAACCTGTTCATTTCCAAACGGTATGAAATACTGGAGGAAAGCATGAAAGCATTACTCAGTACTGCCGGCCAATCCGGCGTCAGATAACCTGGCCGGCTTCTATACCCAAAACTTTTTTAATGGCAGCGGCTTTCAGCTGACACTCGTCCCACTCGGCGGCGGCTTCACTGTAATGAGTTATTCCGGATCCGGCCTGAAAGGAAAGATAGTTTGACGCCGCGTTATACATGATACTCCGGATAACCACATTAAAATCAAAATCACCGGCCGGATCTATATACCCGACGGCGCCGGAGAAAATTCCCCGGTGAGCGGGTTCGTATTGTTCTATCAGTTCCATGACTCTTTTCTTTGGTGCACCAGTCATTGATCCCATCGGAAAACAGGCCCGGATAATTTCAGAAAATGAACCTGTTTCCTGCAACTCTCCGCTGATAGTGGAAATCATCTGGTGAACCTGGGGAAAGGAATAAATCCCGAATAATTCATCCACTTTTACAGAACCTTCCCGGCATACCCGGGAAAGATCATTACGAACCAGGTCTACCACCATTACATTTTCAGCCCGTTCTTTCTGACTCAGCAACAACTCCTCCTTTTTTTGGCGGTCAGCCTTTTCATTATCAGGTACCCGCGCTGCTGTGCCCTTGATGGGCTGAGAGAGAATACGGCGGCCTTCTTTGCGGATAAACCGTTCAGGGCTGGCACAGAGCAGCCATTGATCATGTACCCGGTAAAGGGCTGAAAACGGATTAGGCGACAACCGGCAGAGTTGGTTATACACATATAACTGATCAATGACCGCTTCTTCCGCAAAAAACTCCTGGCAGAAATTTATTTCATAACAATCGCCCCGTTGAATATGCTCCCGGAGCCGGTGGATAACCGCCAGGTATGCTTCCCTGGTAAGCCGGCTTTGAATGGCAGGAACGGCACATCCGGTTTGCAGGAATTCTGTTTTTGTGGCCAGGATCGTATTATACACCTGTTCCGGGTCTGGTGCTTCTATAGTCAGCTGATCAGCACTGAGGCGGATCAGTATCTCGGGTTCAAAAAAGAACAGATCCGGAAACCCTGTTCTGTTTTCCTTTTCACTTTGCACCCCGGTGATTTCAGCTCCCAGTTCATAACCCAGGTGACCAAACACCCATGCATTTTTCTGTGCCAGGAATGTTTGCAAATCCGTTAACGCCTGCCCGGCAGTCCGGGCAATACTCCGTCTGCATCCGGCGGCAAGCAGGCATTCCTCTTTATGCGGAGCCATCTGGTAGCGGTGATTGTCCAGAAAACAAAAAGTGCTGAAGGGTTGAACCCAGTTCAGCACTTGCTGTTTTATCTGTTCAAAATCGCTGACCGGATAGCTGGCTATTGACTGTCTTTCCCGGTTCAATGCAATCAGAAAGGTTTAGTTAATAATCGTCATCCTCGTCATCATCATAATCCTTATCGTCAAACAGGTCTTTGAATTCATCGTCTTCAAATTTAAAGTCCTCTTCGTCAGCTCCTTTTTTTGCAGGGCCCGCCGGGGCTTTTTTTCCTTTTGATTTGGGAATATCAAATTCATCAAAATCAGGATCCCATTCCTCTTCTTCCTCTTCCGGTTTATCCCAGTCATCGGTCTCATCCGCATCGGAATCATCGTCATCATCATCATCGTCTTCTCCCTTTTTGGGTGCGGCTTTCCCTCCCTTCTTTGCGGGTTTCACTTCTTCCTCATCATCAAAGTCGTCATCATCATCGTCCTCTTCCTCTTTCTTTTTAGGTTTGGGCGCTGCTTTTTTTGCCGCTTCTACATCAACGGCAGTCAGTGTGGTCTTTTTTTCCTTTGCTGGTTTTATAGCCATAGTTTAACAGGATTAATATTGTAAAATTTCAGCGAAGTTTTTAATTAGCCAAATTTTTAAAATTTTTTTTTCTAAAAAAACAGCCGTAAGTACCGGATGGTCGTTGGCTGATTTTCCCTATTTCACCTTAATAATCTGTTCCCGGCCCGGGCCATTGGAAATATAATGAATATCCACTCCCAGGTATTTATTGATAAAATCAACATACGTCTTCATCGTTGCCGGTAATTCGTCCGCTTTTGTCGCTTTGCTGCTGGGTGTATCCCAACCGGCAAATTGCCGGTACACCGGTTCGGGTTTTTCCCGGTCCATCTGGAAAGGCACTTCTTTTGTTTCAATGCCGTTTACTTTATAAGCCGCACAAACGTCCAGTTCTTTAAATGCATCCAGTACATCGGCCTTGGTCATCACGATCTTGGTCACGCCATTGATCATACAGGCAAAATTAAGGGCTACCAGGTCAATCCAGCCGCAACGGCGCGGACGTCCGGTAGTGGCGCCGAATTCATTACCAATCTTACGGAGTTCCTCACCTGTTTCATTGTCAAGTTCTGTGGGGAAAGGTCCGCCGCCCACGCGGGTGCAATAGGCCTTGGTTACACCAATCACATCCCGGATATGTTGCGGAGCCACGCCTAAGCCGTTGCAAACGCCCGCAGAAATAGTATTGGAAGAAGTAACATAGGGGAATGTACCAAAATCAATATCCAGCATACTGCCTTGTGCACCCTCTGCGAGTATACGCTTTCCCGCTTTTAATTGTTCATTGATAAAATATTCCCCGTTTACGATATTCAGTTGTTTCAGGAATTCAAGTGCCTCAAAAAATTCTTCCTCCCAGGCGGTAATATCTTCCTGGAAATTATAATTATCCAGCAGACGCTGATGTTTCAGCCGGAGCTTGATATACTGGGTTGTGAAATTTTTATCCAGCAGATCACCTACACGTAACCCGTTACGGCCGGTTTTATCCATATACGTGGGGCCAATTCCCTTGAGGGTGGAACCGATTTTCTGATTGCCTTTGGACAATTCGGCGGCTTTATCCAGGGCCCTGTGTGTTGGAAGAATGAGGTGGGTACGCTTGGAGATAAACAGGTTTTTCTTGAGGTCAATGCCAAAAGAAGCCACGGTATCGCATTCCTTTTTCAGGGTTACCGGATCCAGTACCACTCCATTACCAATCAGGTTCACAATACCCGGATGAAAAACGCCGGACGGAATCTGGTGAAGCACCACTTTTTTATCCTGTACATAGAGGGTATGACCCGCGTTGGGACCACCCTGAAAACGGGCCACCACATCATAATCCTTCGCAAAGAAATCCACGATCTTTCCCTTTCCTTCATCGCCCCACTGGAGGCCAAGTAATACATCAACCATGATTCAATATTGGTTTATTATTCCCACCGTCTGGCAGCTACCGGGCAATGGCCCGGGCGCCGCAAAAATACGGTATCATGAAAAAGCCACCGAATTAAATCCGGTGGCTTCCTGATATTTTATACCCATCGGCGGGTAACTTATTCACTAAGGGTTTCTTTAGCGGATCAGCATGACGGTACCCTTTTTTGTCACCACCCGGTTATCGCGGGTCAGTCCTTCTATCATCCAGACATATACCCCACTGGCCTGTTCTGCCCCGCTAAAGCGGCCATCCCAGCCTTCATTCAGGGTTTTAGTGGAAAAGACCAGTTGTCCCCAGCGGTTAAAGACCCTGAAGTAGTTATAGCTCTTCATACCAACCGGGAAAGGCGTGAATTTGTCGTTTTTCCCATCTCCGTTGGGTGAGAAGCCGGTAGGCACATAAATGTCCGGCCCTTTATAGATCCGTACGGTAATATAACCTTCCCCACGGCAGCCCGCAATGGTGGAAGCAATTACCTGGTATTGCACATCCTGGCCAATAGCGCCCACGGTTACTACCGGATTGGGAATATTCAGACTACCTGGTCCGACCGTGCTGTTGGGGTTGCTAAGCCCCGTAACCGGGGTCCAGGCATAATTAATCACATCACTGTCCGAAGGCACGGCCAGTAACTGGAATTTATCACCCGGATAACCAATGGTATCATACGGGAAAGTTTTTACTTTGATCGGCGGGGTTACATCAATGCGCATATCATCGGTAACCAGGGAAGCACAACCGTTCAGGTCCGACTTAATGGACAATGTATAAATAACATCTTTGGACGGCGTGGAAAGCGGATTACCCGTGTTCGGATTATCCAGGTAGGTCGAAGGCGTCCATACATACTGGGTGCCACCCGTAGCATTCAACTGATAGTTCTGCCCGTAGCAGATAAAACCATCCGGTCCGGCATTGGGAATGGGCGCTTTATTTACATTTACAATTACCGTATCATCATGTGTACAACGACCCAATGTGGCGGTAACAATGTACTGTGTCGTAACAACGGGATTCGCTACCGGGTTGTGAATAGTGGTACTGCTGAGACCAGTGGCCGGTGTCCAGGCATATTGCAGGGCATTGGAGGTAAGCTGCAACTGTACCGATTTACTTTCACAAATTGTCGGATCCGCTTGCGGGGTCCAGGTCATATCATCAGTCAGTCCCACAATTGCCGGGAAGCTGGTACTGCAACCCAGGTTATCCTTCACCGTTACCGTGTACGTGCCGGGTGCCACATTAAATATATTGGAAGGCTGGAAGTTGGTGCCATTAATGGCATACGTATAACTTGTATTCCCCCCGGAGGCGGTGATATTGATCACGCCGTCAAGACCACCATTGCAGGTGGCATTGGTATTGACTGAAGCGGCCTGCAATTGTGCCGGCTCGGTTACCACAACGGGCCTGGTGATAATACATCCATTAAAATCCCTGATTGACACCGTATAGTTTCCGGCAGCTACTGTAAATGTGTTTTGCGTTTGCCAGGTTGTGCCATCAATCGAATATTGATAGGGCCCGACACCTCCGGCTCCCGTGGCCGTGATAATGCCCGAACCCTGGCCGTTACAAACAACGGGCACCATGGCCGTGGTGGCCTGCAAAAGTGAAGGCTCTGCTACTACTACAGGTACGGTGCCAGTACATCCATCTCTTTCCCGGAAGAATACGGTATAACTCCCTGCTATAAGTCCATTAAAAACAGCAGATGTCTGCCAGGTTACCCCATCCAGCGAATATTCATATGGTGGATTTCCGGCAGTTGGTTGCGTTACTGTAATCGTACCTGTGGATGTTCCATTGCAAAGCACATCCGTGAAGCTGGCGGTGGTAGTAATAGGAGGCCCCGCTGCTACCAATGCCGGCAGTTGCTGGCTTACACAACCCTGTGCATCAAATACCACTACGGTGTGATTACCCGCCGGCACATTGGTAAAAGTAAACGGATTTGTTCCGGGTACAGCTACTGCGCCATCCAATGAATAAGTATATGGACCATTGCCATTGATCGGCGCTACCGTTATTGAACCGGTACTGGCTCCGTTGCAGGAAGTGGCGGAGGTTGTAACATTAGCCATCTGAACTGCGTCACGCGTTACGCGTACCGTATCTGTTCCAAATATCTCTACTGCAGGATCATCAATTTTTTCATAAACAGACCGGATAACATAAGTATTGGTACCTCCTGCGGCTGGACAGAAATTGGGAAACACGGCTTCGAGTTTTCCATTTCCAAGCGTATTGACAGTACCCGCCATCAGTATGGTTCCGGCTGCATCTAATAATTCCACCCGCTTAAACAGGGAAGTGCCCCCACTTGGTACAAATCTCCAGCTTTCATTCATTCCAACTGTACCCCATGGACCATTGGCAAAAGCGGCCCGGCCCGGCGCCATCATAGCCTGTGTCATAGACCAGTCCTGAATACCTACAATAGCACGGCCACTGTTCCATCCTGTACAGACTTGTTTGCTGAACAAGGCGACTTCAACAATACCGGTTGATTCATATAAAATGATCTGGTGGGTATTTTCGATTTGTCCGGTACAGGCTGTTCCGAATAAGGGTACCCGGAAGAAACTCAGTATCCACCTGCGGTGCGGGGCCGTACCGAATACCTGGTACTGTATCCGCTGATTAGGTTGTGATACACTGGGATCAAGGTCATGAAACGGTCCCATAATCATGGCCCTGTCGTATACTGAACTGGGCAGATCACTGGAAATACTCCAGGAGGCAAACCCATTTGCATTGCTGACGTCAAAACTCAGGTAGCCGTTGGTACTGGCTACAAGGGAATTGTAAGTGGCTCCATAAAAATAAAAGGGAAACCCGATATTGATAGGATTTGAATACCTGTCATCAATGGAAAGTGAGGAAGGTGTTCCGGCCGGATCATTAGGCTGTACATAAACGGGGAAACAGTTGGTGATGGAACTGCTTGGATTAATCGTATATGTATTTGTTTGCCGGTGCAGATCGGGAATCTGTCCTTTCAGGGTAAAACAGACACTGGCCCCGCAACCCGGTATCAGTGTATCCCGTGTACAATTAAAAGAAAAACTTTGCGCAAAACCGGAATCGTGCAGTAAGAAAAAAAAGCCAGCCAGGGCAAAAACTCGTGTCAGTTTTAGTCTCATTATTCTTGCAGTTATGGTATGGGGGGTTCGTCCGCGACGAGCCATCAAGATAAATAAAATATCCCTATTGACCCGCACCATGGGCAGTGAATGTGCAAAAAAAATACAATGAAATACAGTACTTGCCCGGAATCAATTCTTTACAGATGGATCAGGATGGTATATCCTCCATATCATAGCGCTCCACTGATTCAATTCCCGGTAGCTTTAACAGGTTCTGTACCAACACGTCCAGCTCTTCCTTGTCGTGCACATAGAGGCGGATATTGCCCCGGAATAAACCATCATTGGCCTCAATGGTAAGGGCAGCGATATTTATTTTCAGTTCTCCTGAAATCAGGTTGGTGATTTTATTCACTACACCCACATCGTCCATACCCACTATTTTGATACCGGTGAGGAAGGAAATCTCCTTGTTTTTGGCCCATTTGGTCTTGACCACCCGGTGACCATAATTTGCCAGTAATTTGGCTGCATTGGGACAGCTCGTCCGGTGAATGGTGAGCCCCTTCCCAGTCGTTACAAATCCGAAAACATCATCCCCCGGAATCGGCTTACAGCAATTGGCCAGGTTATAAACGATCCGGTCGCTCGTTTCACCGAAAATGACCAGCTCGGCATCTTTTTTCCCGGTTACATGATGCGGAAGGAATTCATGCTTTTCATTGTGCAGTTTTACCGGTTTGGGGGCTTCAATCCTGTCCCCTGTTACTTTAAATTCCTTAAGCTCTTTAAGGTCAATATTTTTTACCGCCACCTGGTAAAAAAGGTCGAGGTGTGAGCCCAGTTTATACCATTGTACAATTTCCTCGATATTGTGCTGCGACAGGTGTACCCCCATTCCTTCCAGCTTACGCTGAACAGTATATTTTCCTTCATCCGCCACTTTCCGCTTCTCTTCTTTTAACGCATCACGGATCCGGCCTTTCGCCTTGGAAGTAACCACAAAACCCAGCCAGTCTTCAGAGGCTTTTTGTTTATTGCTGGTTATGATCTCCACCTGGTCTCCGCTGTGCAGTTTATGACTGATGGGAACCAGTTTATGATTCACTTTAGCGCCAATGGTTTTTACCCCGATAGCACTGTGGATAGCAAAGGCAAAGTCCAGCGCGGTGGAACCCACCGGCAGCATTTTTACATCTCCCTTTGGCGTATACACGTAAATTTCTTCGGCCAGGAAACTGGTTTTGAAATCCTGCAGGAAGTCAATGGTATCGGCTTCCTGGTTCGTTATGACTTCACGGATCTGCTGGAACCATTTATCAAACCGGCTTTCATCCGTAGTACCCTCTTTGTATTTCCAGTGAGCGGCGAGACCTTTTTCCGCAATTTCATTCATCCGCCGTGTACGGATCTGTACTTCCACCCATTTGCCCTGCGGTCCCATCACGGTGGTGTGCAGGGCTTCATAACCATTCGCTTTGGGATTGCTCAGCCAGTCACGCAGCCGCTCTGGAGACGGATTGTATTCATCCGTAATCATGGAATATACTTTCCAGCAATCTTCTTTTTCTTTTTCAGGGGGTGAATCCAGAATAGCCCGGATGGCAAACAGATCATATACTTCTTCGAACTCCACCCCTTTCTTTTTCATCTTATTCCAGATCGAATGGATACTCTTGGGACGCCCGTAAATTTCGGCGGCCAGGTTGGCTCGTTCCAGCTTTTCCCGGATGGGTTTGATAAATTCGTTGATATACTTGCTCCGCTCTTTTCTGGTTTCTGCCAGTTTACGGGCAATCTCCTTATAGGTTTCCGGCTCCATGTATTTCATGGCCAGATCTTCCATCTCTGTCTTTATGGTATAAAGCCCCATCCGGTGCGCCAGGGGCGCATAGATATAGACCGTTTCAGAAGATATTTTCAGTTGCTTCTCCCTTTTCATACTGTCGAGGGTCCGCATATTGTGCAGCCGGTCAGACAGTTTAATCAGGATCACCCGCGGATCATCCGTCAGTGTCAGTAATATTTTCTTGAAATTCTCCGCCTGTTGTGAAGCATTTACATCAATTACATTGGCGATCTTGGTCAACCCGTCGACAATACGGGTGATTTCTTCCCCGAATTCGCGTTTGATATCATCGAGCGTGATATCCGTATCTTCCACTGTATCGTGTAATAAAGCACAAATAGTGGAACGCACCCCCAACCCGATTTCTTCCGCACATATTTTGGCAACAGCAATCGGATGAAGTATATATGGCTCCCCGCTTTTGCGACGCATGGTTTTATGTGCCTCCGCAGCGATTTCAAAAGCGGTCCGGACCAGTTTTTTGTCACCCGGTTTTAATTTGCTCTTAATGACTTTCAGAAGGGAACGATATTCCCGGAGGATGAGCTTTTTCTCTTCCTCTTCATTCAGGTTATATTTCGGGAGTTGTGCAAGGGTTTCCATCGGTCTACGAATGTAAGGAAAAAGGGGAAGAAAGATGTGAGATGTGGGTTGTGGGTTGTGAGTTGTGAGTTGTGAGTGAAACGCCTTTGCCGGGAAATTGCTTATAATAGCTGTAACCGCCCGCATACCTGCTCCTGTAAAAAACTAAAAGGGTCCGGCAATCCGGACCCTTTTAACTTATTAACCTATAAACTTATTAACCACTTAGCTTATCATCCTACCTCTACTTCAGAAAGTCATACCGCAGCATAATTTCATGGGCATTGGCGCCTTTATCATATACACTCAGCGGATTGCTGTAGATATCAAAGCAGTACCCGATATTGAATTTCCGCTGGATCTTCACACCGGCAGACAGCATCCAGCTTTGCTTAGCGCGAACAGACAGTCCCCACCAGAAAATATCGCTGTGTTCAACCCGGGCACCTGCCTGAAATTCTGTGGGTGCATTGGGCAGGTAGGTCACCAGGAAGTTGGGAATAATTTTAGTAGCCCCGTCCACATTCCAGTTATAACTGCCGTGCAGGTAAAAATGGCGGTAAAGACGGGCTTCTTCATTCCGTGTCAGGTTGCCACTGTATACATCCAGTTTGGATTGAATCAGCTGACTAACGGAGATGCCTGCCTGAAATTTCTTTCCGGTATAAGCCAGACCGAGTCCGGCATCCCCTTTAAAACGGTTTTCAGATGCACCCATCACCGGGTCATTGCCCAGTGATTCCTGGATTTTTCCTTTATCAATGGCGAACTGCTGAAAACGGGCTTCGAGTCCGATAGAAAAGAGCGCGTCATTATTCAAGGGAATATGATAGGCATAGGCTGTCTGAATACCCGTGCGACGGGTAGGGCCTGTTACATCATTGTAGATATAACCACCAATTCCGATTTTAGCATTGGGCAGATAGCCTGAGCCAAATAAGAGGGTTGTCTTGGGCGCGCCATCCATTCCATCCCACATGGTCCGGTAAGATGCCCCGATTGCAGCGTGTCGTTTAGCCCCCGCTGTTGCCGGGTTAAAAAGCGTACCGTGCTGATCATACAGCGAAGCGGTCATCAGCTGCTGTGCATTGATGCCCATGCCGGCCGCCAGGAAAAAAGTAAGAATTATAATACGTTTCATCTGTTTTGTGTTTTGCTTGATTAACGAAGAATGGTCACATTGCCTTTCAGGTACACGGTTTTACCATTGAGCAGGATATAGCTCAGTACATAGTAATACGTGCCGTCCGGAAGCGGTTTCCCTTCATAGGTACCCTCCCAGGTATTCTTGTAATCATTCGATTCAAATACTTTGGCGCCATAGCGGTTAAATACCTGTGCGGTGGCTTTGGACAGACAGCTGCCGTTGGTGATCAGCCACCTGTCATTGATCCCATCCCCGTTCGGTGTAAAAGCATTCATCGGTTTTACACAATAGGGAATTACGGTTACCGTCACCTCATCGGTGGCAATACAACCAAGCGGTGTGGTTACACGCAGCACATAAGTAGTGGTACCGGCCGGTGTGGCTTTTGGTGCCAGTATGGTTGCGGAACTGAGACCGGTAGCCGGTGTCCACAGGTAAGTACCATTGGAGCCGGTTGCCTGTAACTGGTAACTGTCACCGGCAATCACAATCGCATCGGCACCCGCATTGGCAACAGCACCCGGTGAAACAGTAACAGTAACGGTACCTTGTTTGGTACAGGTACCCAGTGTTCCGGTAACGGTATAAGTTGTTGTCGCCTGAGGGGTCAGTACCGGGTTGGAGATTGCCGTATTGCTGACTCCGCCGGCGGGAGACCAGGCATATGAAGCCGCATTACCCGTTACATTCGGCGTGAATGAAGCACCGAGACATATATTGCCGCCTGCTCCTGCGCTCAGTGTAAGATTATCGTTCAGTACGATTGATACGGCTGTGGCTGATGATGCACAGGTGGAACCCACATTTCTGACACGGAGATTATAACTGCCGGGAGCCAGACCCGTAAATGTATTGGCAGATTGATAGCTGGTGCCGTTATTGATACTGTACTCTTTTGTAGCACTGCCACCGCCAGCTGCAGTAATTGTAATACTTCCATTAGTGGTACAGGTGGCATCCGTTTTGGCAAATGTCAATGTAGGGGCCAGGTCTCTTTTCACATATACCGTATCGGTAAAGACCACATCACTGGCCACATCATTACATTGGCCATAAGTAACCCGTACTACATAGGCGGTACTGTCGGCAGTGGGGCACACATTGGGGAAATTGAGGTTTAATATTCCCGGAGAAGCGGTGCTGGTGTCCGCATTTCCCACTACGGTTCCATTTACCAGAATCTGGGCTGATTTCAGCCGGGAAGCACCGCCACTGGGGGTAAACCGCCAGCAGGAATCGATACCATAACTTCCCCATACGGTGGCATTTTTACCCGGTGCTGCAATGGCATTGGTACGGGTCTGATCCTGCATACCCAGAATGGTACGGCCACCATTCCAGCCGGTACAGAATGGCTTGTCTTTGATATACACTTCCACAATACCGGTACTTTCATATAATACCATCATGTGAGTGGCAATATTTCCGCCACAACTGGAACCGAAATAAGGCACTTCAAAATAACTGACGATAAATCTTCTTTTCGGAGCAGTGCCTTCTATGCGATATTCAATCCGTTTATTGGCAGAAGGTTCATCAATGTCGATATCATGATAAGGGGCAAATATCATAGACGGTGCATACGCTGTATTCGGAATAGCCCCCGTAGTACCACTGATAGAATACCCGCTGCCGGAGGAGGCACGGGTGGTATCAAATGTAATGGCTGAGTTGGTTCCGATCAGCAGTGTCGGGTAAGTAATGCCATAGTAGCAAAAAGGGAAGGTTACCGGTACTTTAGATGTCCACTGGTCATCATAAAAAGAGCCGTTAATCAGGGTGCGTACATCAATACCGGTGGGAGTAACCCAGGCAAAGGGCATGTATCCGGGGTTGGTAACCACATAATCATTGGATTGCTTGATATGCGGCACCTGGGCACTTATCGTGGTACAGGATGTGCCACAGGGCAGCTGGATCACACGGTTGGGAATGGAAAAGGTGGTGGCGGGGTTCTGGCCATAGGTTAACAGGCCAGTAAGATACCCCAGCAGGAGTAAACAGTACTTTCTCATCAACAGGTAGTTTGGTTGCAGTTATGTAATGATGCGGGTTTACGCACCAGTTGTTCCAGGACTTAAATTTTAAATGGAAGACTTTGCCTTCAGTAGTATTTCACCGGTTGGGATTTTTCCGGCAAGCGACCAAACGTACTGAAATTTCGGGAAAATGGCAATTTAACCCCGGTTTTCCCCTCAAATTGATCCAAATTAAGCACCGGGACCTGTCATTACAATTGTGGAAAAGCCCTACCTTTGCAGCCCTTTAGGAAAAGTCGGGAGTCGGGAGTCGGGAGTCGGGAGTCGGGAGTCGGGAGTCGGGAGTCGGGAGTCGGGAGTCGGGAGTTGTGGGTTGAAGAAATGGCCCGGTTTTGATTTTTGTATTTTTTTACCCTTGGTGCTTATTTGGATCTTTGCATCTTCGGTTCTTGGAATTTTGTAATACCCGGATGTGGTGAAATTGGTAGACACGTCAGACTTAGGATCTGATGCCGTAAGGTATGGGGGTTCGAGTCCCTCCATCCGGACACTTTAAAGGTTGACAGGTTGAAAAGTTGACAGGTTAAAATGGAAGAACCTCAACTTATCAACTTGTCAACCTGTTAACTTATCAACATATCAACATGGCAACAGTAAGTAAAGAGAACATCGGTCTGCACCACGAAAAGCTGACCGTAAAACTGGAAAAAACAGATTACCTCCCGACGTTTGAAAAAGCGCTGAAAGAGTACAGCAAAAAAGCGAATATTCCCGGTTTCAGGAAAGGCATGGTGCCCTCCGGACTGATAAAAAAAATGTACGGCCCTTCCCTGTTTACAGATGAAGTACTGAAATCAGTAGACCGCGAACTGATCAGTTATCTGCAAAAAGAAAACCTGGACATTTTTGCCCAGCCACTGCCCCTCGAGACAGATTTCACCCAGCTTGATGTACACAACCCTATCGATTATACATTTCATTTTGAAGTCGGGATGAAACCCGCTTTTGAACTGGCTGATCTGGGTACTGCCGCCACTACCCGTTATGTGGTAACGGTGACTGAAGAAATGGTGGAAAGCGAAATCACCCGCCTGCAGAACCGCTACGGCAATATGAAAGATGAAGAGACCGTAACCTCCGAAGAGAATGTATTGAACCTGCTGTTCACTGAAACGGATGCCAATGGTAATGCCGTGGAAGGCGGTATCAAAAAAGACAATTCTATACTGGTAAAATATTTCACAGAAGGTTTCCGCCAGCACTGGATGGGCAAAAAAACCGGTGACAAGGAAAACGCACAACTGAAGAACGCGTTTGATGAAAAAGAAAGAGAATGGATCATTGGCGATCTGGGACTGAATAAAGAAGACGCGGCGAGTGCGGACCGTTATTTCGATATCGAAATCACCAAAGTCGGCTTACTGGAAAAGAAAGAACTGAATGAAGAATTCTTTGCACAGCTCTATCCCGGACAGGAAGTAAAAACGGAAGCCGATTTCCGGGCCAAAATCAAGGAAGAAATACAAGGCTACTGGAATGCCCAGGCCACCAACCAGATTCACGACCAGGTGTTTCATATTCTCGTTGAAAAAACGAATATCAGTTTCCCGGAACCCTTCCTTAAAAAATGGATGAAGAGCCAGGCGGAAAACCCCAAAACGGATGAAGAAGTGGAAGCCGAATTCCCCAAATTCATCGGACAACTGAAATGGACCCTGATTTCCGATAAGATTGTACAGGAAAATAATATTGAAGTAAACCCGGATGAAATCCGTGCATTTGCTAAAAATCAGCTGTTCAGCTATATGGGCGGAGCCAACCTGAGCGATGATCAGCCCTGGGTTAATGACTATGTTGAAAAAATGATGAAGGACCGCAAATTTGTGGAAGATGCCTATAACAGGATGCAGACACAGAAACTGTTTGAATGGGCCGCTACAAAAGTAAACCCGGCCGATAAAGATATCAGTGCCGACGATTTCACCAAAATGGTGGAAGAACATCAGCACCACCATCATTGATAAGCAGAGAACGGATTATAGAAAATTCGTCAAAACTGAATAAACTAACCCGGAAGAAAGGTTCGAAAGAACGGACTTCCGGATTTTTCGTTTCTTAGTGAAGCCAGAAAAGTAAAAATTCAAAAGTAAAAAGTAAAAAACCTTTACTGGAGGAGTCTTTACAGGCTGGACATAACTTTACTGCCGTAAACGACCCTTTTTACTTTTGACTTTTTACTTTTGACTCCCCCTCCCTGTCATTCCGTCATTGATTTTGCAATTCGGGCATTTGGACGGATATTTGAGATACGGGAATACGTTGTGACGGGAACTGATTCCTGTTAACCTTTCAACCTGTCAACATTTCAACTATCTAAACATGACTTTTAATTCGGAATTTGAAAAATACGCGGTGAAACACCGTGGCTTATCCAGCAATACACTGCACAGTTATGCCTCCCACCTGGTGACGGCCATGACCCCGAACATTATTGAGGAACGTTCCCTCAATGTAGCCGTTATGGATGTATACAGCAGGCTCATGATGGACAGGATTATTTTCCTGGGTTACCCCATCAATGACGAGATTGCGAATATCGTAACAGCCCAGTTATTATTCCTGGATTCTACGGATCGTTCAAGGGACATTAATATGTACATCAACAGTCCGGGCGGCAGTGTATACTCCGGCCTTGGCGTATACGATACCATGCAATATGTGAGTCCGGATATCGCCACCATTTGCATCGGGGTAGCGGCTTCCATGGCTTGCGTACTCCTGGGTGCCGGTACCAAGGGCAAACGGGCGGCATTGAAACATTCCCGTATCATGATGCACCAGCCCAGCGGGGCGATTGGCGGACAAGCCAGTGATATTGAAATCACGGTAAATGAAATCCGCAAGCTGAAAAAAGAATTGTACGAAGTGGTGAATATCCATACCGGCAAACCACTGGATCAGATTGAAAAAGATTTTGACCGCGACAACTGGATGACCGCGGCGGAAGCAAAAGAATACGGGCTGGTGGACGAAGTCCTCCTGACCAATCCCCGGAAACAGAAAAAAGATTAACCCTTTACATTAATACTATCGAAAATGAACCGTAAGAATTTTATATACTCCGACTGGAGAATGGACGAGGAAGAGGAAAAAGAAGAGCAACCCAAGAGTGATCTGGGTATGTTCAGCAAAAAACTGGAACGTTATTTTTTTGAAAAACGGGCCGTGTATCTCTGGGGTGTGGTTGATGATAAAAGTGCAAAAGATGTGGTCAGCAAACTCCTGTTACTGGATGCCGATAAACCCGGAGAAGAAATTAAATTTTATATCAACAGTCCGGGCGGCGTGGTTACCTCCGGTATGGTAATGTATGATACCATGCAGATGATCAAAAGTCCGGTAAGTACGATCTGTATGGGACTGGCCGCCTCCATGGGCAGTATCCTGCTGAGTGGTGGAGCCAAAGGCAAGCGCTATATTTTTCCCCATGGCGAAGTCATGATCCATCAGCCTTCCCTGGGAGGATATATTCAGGGGGTGAGTGCGGATCTGGAGATCCAGGCTGAACAAACCCGTCGTGTAAAAGAGATCGGTGCCGGTATCCTGGCAAAAAACTGTGGAAAAACTGTGGAGCAGATTATGAAAGACTTTGACCGTGACTATTGGATGAATGCGGAGCAATCCATCGCGTATGGTATTGCTGACCACCTGGTAGAGTCTTTATAACTGACTATTAAATAACCAGTTACACTACAAAAACAAATAAAAACCGCCTTTTCCGGGCGGTTTTATATTTTTGTATGTTACTTATTGACCGGATAGACCGTTTTAGATTAAGATAAGGTTAAGAAACATGGCAAAAAACCCGTTACATTGTTCCTTTTGTGGCCGCAGCCGCGATGAGGTGAAGATCCTGATTGCTGGCCAGGAAGGACATATTTGTGAAAACTGTGTAGAGCATGCCCGTGAGATTATCGAGCAGGAACTCACCATCAAAGACGACCGCAGCAATGCGTCGTTTAAATTATCGGTGAAAAAACCGATTGAAATCAAAAAATTCCTTGACGAGTACGCGATTGGCCAGGACGAAGCGAAAAAAGTTCTCGCTGTGGCCGTATACAATCACTACAAACGTTTACAGCAAAAAACAGCTGATCTCAATACCGGTAATGAAGTGGAGATTGAGAAAAGCAATATCATCATGGTGGGTGAAACCGGAACCGGTAAAACCCTGCTGGCCAAAAGTATTGCCCGCATGCTGAATGTTCCATTCGCCATTGTGGACGCGACTGTATTTACTGAAGCCGGTTATGTTGGGGAAGATGTGGAAAGCATTCTGACCCGTCTGTTGCAGGTATGTAATTATGATGTTACCGCGGCGGAGCGGGGTATCGTATATATTGATGAGATTGATAAAATAGCCCGTAAAGGCGACAATCCCTCCATCACCCGTGATGTCAGCGGTGAAGGGGTACAACAAGGTATGCTGAAGTTGCTGGAAGGCACGGATGTATTGGTTCCCCCGCAGGGAGGCCGCAAACATCCGGAACAAAAGCTTATCAAGATTAACACCCAGAATATCCTGTTTATCTGTGGCGGTGCATTCGATGGCATTGATAAGATTATTGCCCGTCGCGTACAAACCAACACCATCGGATTCAACGTGGATAAAGAACTGCAGGACAATATGAAGAAAAACCTGCTGAGCTATGTGAATGCCACGGACCTGAAAACCTTTGGTCTGATTCCGGAATTGCTCGGTCGTCTGCCCGTGGTTACACACCTGGATCCCCTGGATGCCGTTACGCTGCGCGCCATTCTGACTGAGCCGAAGAACGCATTGGTTAAGCAGTACAATAAATTGTTTGAACTGGAAGGTATAGAGCTGGTCATTGAAGATGAAGTGCTGAATTTCATGGTGGAAAAAGCGATGGAGTTCAAACTGGGAGCACGTGGGCTGCGTAGTATCTGTGAGAGTATACTGACAGATGCCATGTATGAACTTCCTTCTTCCAATGAAACACAATTTGTGCTGGACCTGGAATATGCCAAACGGAAATTTGATAAGAGCAAACTGAGTTTGCTGAAAGTGGCGTGATGTGAGGTTGACAGGTTGACAGGTTGAGAAGTTGAGAGGTTGATAAGGTTGGGGAGGTTGAGGGGTTTAGAGTTGATCGTTATAGGAAGAGTTTCGAAACCGTTAGTTCACTTACTGCTTTAAGTTTCGTACTTGTTACCTGAATTTTTAAAATACTAAAAGGTCCGGCTAATGCCGGACCTTTCTTAATTTGCAGGACTAAACTTATTTTATGCAGGAATTAATAGACAAACTGAAAGCCGAAGCCGGTCTTACAGACGAGCAGGCACAGAAAGCCATTGCCGCCATGAAAAGTTTCGTGGTCGAGAAATTTCCGATGCTGGAAGGCGCCGTGAATAATGTATTTGGAGGAGAATAATGCTTAACGGATAACCGCGCATTTCCTGCCACGGGGACTATTGGCCGCCTGGTAGGGCGTCATCACGCGGGTACAGGACTCAAGAATAATCGTAGCGATAACAAGTACTAACAGGAATCTGCCTTTCATAGTGTCGAATTAAAGTATAAATATAACAAGCAGTCTGGAAATTCTGTACTGGAAACCCCCAATGAAATCTCCGCTATTTTATTCAGTATAAACGGGTTGGTTTTAATAGGAAAAATACGGAAAATCCGCACTGAACCAGGTTTCAGACATCCCCGTATATTCCACTGTCCGGCGCATCTTGCCTTCCTTCCACCACTTTCCTATAGCAACCGGTATCGATGTCATTTTCCACCCGGGCAATTACTACCGTAGCTACTGTATTCCCAATAAAGTTGATCACAGCTCTTCCCTCACTCATGAACCGATCGACCCCAATCAGTAACGCAAGCCCTTCTACAGGTATCACTTTCAACGCTGTTAATGTTGACGCGAGTACCAGGAACCCGCTGCCGGTAACACCTGCAGCTCCTTTACTGGTCAGTAAAAGAATTCCGATAATGGTGAGTTGTTGTTCCACAGAAAGGTCAATATGAAATACCTGTGCCAGGAAAATCACACTCATACTGAGATAGATGGTTGTTCCGTCCAGGTTAAAACTATACCCTGCCGGCACTACCAATCCTACTACATCCTTCCCGCATCCGGCATCAGTAAGTTTCTGCATTACGGAAGGCAGCACCGCTTCACTGCTGCTGGCACCCACAACGATCAGTATCTCCTCACGGACATATTTCAGCAATTTAAACAAACTGAAACCATAATATCTGCAGACCAGGTAAAGAACACCAAAAACAAAAAAGGCGCCTGTCAGGTAAAAGGTGATCATTAGTTTTCCCAAAACGGCCAATGTACCAAATCCGAACTTACCAATCGTATAAGCCATTCCGCCGAATGCGCCCAGCGGACTCAGCTTCATGATGATCTTTAAAACATTGAACAGTGCCTTATTGATCTTCTCGAATGAAAGCAGTATGCTCTGCCCCTGACCTCCCATCATCTTTACTCCAACGGCAAAAAATATACTGAAAAAAAGCACCTGTAGTATGTCGCCCTTGGCGAATGCTTCTACTACATTGGATGGCACCATATGTGAAAAAAACTCACCCCAGTTCATCGCTTCTGCCTGTGCGGTATACTTCGCCACCTGCCCGTTGGCGTTACCTTCAAATTCAATACCCGACCCGGGTCTTACTATATTGGCTGTCAGCAGACCAATAACAAGGGCCAGTGTAGTTACAATTTCAAAATAGATGAGGGCTTTGAATCCTACACGGCCCGCTTTTTTAATATCACCGGACCCGGCAATACCTGCTACTATGGTGAAAAAAATAACCGGGGCAATTACCATTCTGATCATATTGATAAATGTGTCACTGATCAGTTTGGCAGCTCCGTGAATCGATGGAAATAGCCATCCGGCAATGATACCGAGTACTATTCCGATCAGCACCTGGATATACAGGACTTTTAAAAAACGCATTAGAATTTGTTTTAGTTATTAAGTGAATTGACCATAATAATAAAAAGCGGAAGCAGTCTGCCATGAATGACAACCGCGTTCCGCTTTTTCCGAACTGATTGCTGCTTATATTGCTTACCTGTTAAACGGTTCTCCCGGATTATGATTTAGATTTATCTCATTCTCTTTGAGTAAAAAGGAGCAACGGCTGCTGATCTCAATACATGCCCGCACATTATGATAGGGGCATTTCCAAAAACCGGCTTTTTCCTTATTCATAACCTGACCGGCAATATCTACTCCCCAGAACCACTCTCCATGTTGATGATCACGAATATGTTTATTGATAAAAATCCAGTTCTTTTCTGCTAAATCCAGGTAGCCCTCCTTACCGGATAACTGGTACGCATTCAGTAATCCAACCATGGTTTCAGCCTGCTGCCACCAGTGTTTCTCTTTTTTGCAAACGCCTGTTTGGGCATCCGTTTCATCCATTAGTCCTCCATCAGTATCCATTCCTGCCATTGCCCTATCAGTCATTAAAGGAGCCAGTGTATTATAATAATCTATCCATTCCTTGTACCCCAGACAGACAGCCGCCTCACAAAGCAGCCAGGAAGCTTCGATATCATGTCCATAGGAGATGACCGAAGACCGGGGTTCCCACTGTTCAGAAAAAAAGAGGTGCATAGAAAAAGTGTCACGATCAATGATATGATCTTTGAAAAGTGACAGCAGGGAATGAAGTGCTTCCGCCAAACTTTCCGATGGCATAATCCGGTACAGGTTGGCATACGCTTCTAACAGATGAAGATGCGTATTCATAGACTTTTTCTCATTCGCATCTTTGTCACTCAGCCGCATATCTTCAACAGGTTCCCAGTTGCGTGTAAATGCTTCGGGATATCCGCCAAACTGCATGTCCCTGCAACGGAGCTCCAGTATCCTGAAAAGTGTATCCGCTTTCATTAAAGGTTCAGGCAGGCCTGTAACCCTGGCATATTCACTCAGTCCGTAAATGGCAAATGCCTGTCCATATATCTGCTTCTTCTCCTGTAGGGGCTGACCTGTTGCGGTGAGCGACCAGTACATTCCCCCATATTCAGCATCCTCAAAGTTCCGGATCAGATAATGGTAAGCTCGGTCAGCTATTTCTCTTACTAAAGGGCGTTTATCTGTTTCCCAGGCTGCTGCAAAAGTCCAGAGTATACGGCTGCATAGCACAAGCCCAACCGGTGCATTTGGTACCGGTTTGTTCCATTGATCAATTTCGCCGTAAAAACCAAGTTGCCCATCCCTGATATGTTGCGACCACCAGTTAATCAGGCTTTCTTTCTCCAGCAATGATTGCCGGAGTAAGGAAGATAACCGGTGATGAAGACCGGGTGGTTTCACTACCCCTGTCAATTCATGATTTGACATAGTCTTTCTTATTATTCAAAACCCGGGGAAACGCTTCGGTTACCAGCATTTTATTCTTTTCGATAATATTGCAGATCACATCCACTGAACGTGCTGAACGAAGTCCGTCTTCGGGCGTATGCATCACATAATCCAGTAACTGGTCTAAACTTGTTTCCGCAACATGCATCCGCGTATCAGATGAAGCGTAATAAATCAGCACTTTGCCGTCCTCACAGGCAATCCAGCCATTACTGAAAAGCACATTTGACACATCTCCTACCCGCTCTTCCCCTTCCGGGCTCATAAAGTATCCCGCAGGTTTATGGATCACTTTTGTCAGCTCCTGCAGATCTGTCATGAACATATAAAGTACATAGCGTAAACCCGCTGCTGTATTCCTTACACCATGTGCCAGGTGTAGCCATCCATAGGGGGTTTTCAGTGGCGCGGGGCCCAGGCCATTCTTCAGTTCATAAACGGTATGATACTTTTTCCTGTCCAATATAACTTCCTCCGATATAACAGCCTTTTCAATATCAGGGGCCAGGCCAAACCCGATTCCCCCCCCATGTCCTGCGTCTATAAATCCATCCTGGGGTCTTGTATAAAAGGCATACTGCCCATTTACAAATTCAGGATGCAATACCACATTCCGTTGTTGGGGGGATTTTGTCTGCAAATCCGCTAAACGTTCCCAGTGGAGCATATCCTTTGTACGGGCAATGCCACATTGGGCGATAGCCGAAGACTGATCTGTTTCAGGGGCTGCAGGGTCTCTTCGTTCTGTACAGAATAATCCATACACCCAACCATCTTCATGTTCCACTAAACGGATATCGTAAACATTTACATCAGGCGTACCGGTTTCAGGCATACATACGGGATACTCCCAGAACCGGAAATTGTCGACGCCATTGGGACTCTCAGCAATTGCAAAAAAGGATTTCCGGTCATACCCTTCCACCCGGGCCATCAACAGATAACGGCCTTTCCAACGAATCGCACCGGCATTTAGTACAGCATTTATACCAAAGCGCTGCATCAGGTAGGGATTCGACTTTTCGTCAAAATCATATCGCCAGTCAAGCGGGGTATGCGCAGCCGTTAACACCGGGTACTTGTAACGGGTATATAACCCGTTAAGGTCATCTGCCTTTACATTAATTCTTTCCAGCAGTATATCCTGCTCAGCTTTCAGCTGCAACAACCTGTACATAAATTCTTCTTTCATAAAATAAGTTTTATTCTTAATCCTCCAGTTTATCCCACCAAGTTCTTTTCAGTACCAGAACGATCCCGGTTAACAACAAAATGGTGATCAACAGGGGGAGTTTCATCCAGAGTACGACATACATGGGTAACACGGTCAGGCAGCATTGTGCAACAATACCCAGTACCACATTGAACATATCCAGCCTGAACCTGTCATTGGGTCTGAAAGAGGAATCTTCTTTCAGTACGGCCTCGTGCACCGGTTTCCAGAATCCCCACGGTTTAACTGTTTTGTAAAAAGTTTTCAGTGTGTCCATATCCGTGGGTGGTGCTGTGTACGTGCCTATCAGGCATCCGGCTACAGAGATCAGGAAGAGCAGTGGCCATATATACAGGAAGAGCCCGTTATAGGTTTTCAGAAATACCAACGCGCCGGTTATCCCGCTGGCCATACCCCAAAAAAATCCATTGGCATTGAATCGCCACCAGTACCACTTAAAAAGATTGGCCGCGATATAACCTCCATACAGACCGCCTACAATCCACTGGAGCACGCTGTTTACATCTTTGGCGAAAAAACCAAGAACTACCCCAATCGTTACCACCAACACGCCAACCACATAATTGGCACGGATCACCTTTCTGTTACTGGCACCCGGATTAATATATTTCAGGTATACATCATTAACAATGTAGGCCTGTGCTGCATTGAGTGTACCGGAAAATGTACCCATAAAAGCCCCCAGCAGACCAGTCAGCACCAATCCCATAATTCCCACTGGCAGGAAGGCATTCACCGTTGCCGGGAGTATTCGTTCAAAGTCGGTTCCGGTCGCTGATGAAAGATGCAGCTGATTGTAATACAGCAGGGCCAATACCGTCAGCCCGATGATCATGGAATACCGGACCGGGAGCAGGATGATCGACACAAAACCAGTCATTTTACTGGCTTCTTTCGGAGACCGGGTGGATAATACTTTCTGCATATCATAGTTAGGGGCCGGGCCGGCCAGGCTTGCAAACACACCTTTGAACAGCATCATCATAAAGAATATACCAAAGAGACCAAAGCCATCGTCGGCAATCTTTTTATTCGCATCAGGAACGATATTGCTCCAGTCCAGGTTAAGGTTCAAGCCAAAAAAAGGATTCTCCCATCCGGCAGGAACAACCAGTTTGTTTCCACTGCCATGCAGATGGATCATGGCAATTATTGCAATGGAAATACAGGCGACGGTCATGATGATATACTTGATAAAATCACCCAATACAATACTGTGCATGCCACCTATTATGGAATAGAACATGGCAAAAACGGTGAAAATGATCCCATATACATGTGCCGCGTATTCCGGGGCAATAGCAAATGGCATATAACTGCTGACCATATCCCATGGAACAAATATTTCAATAAATTTTCCCAAACCGATAAACCCATAGGCCAGGAAGCCGAAACAACCAATCAAGGCAAAAATCACCACCACTGTGTGCGAACCACTGACTCCTTTGCCGGCAACACCAAAGCGGGTGGCCAGCCATTCGGCGCCTGTATTGGCATTTGACCGGCGTAACCATTTCGACAGGAACATCATCATGAACACCTGGTTGAATACCGGCCACAGCCAGGGGATCCAGATACTTTTCAACCCATATACAAAACACAGCGCCACCATCCACATAGTGCCGCTGATATCAAACATATCACTGGCATCACTCAGGCCAAGCATATACCAGGGTAATTTTTTGCCACCCATCAGGTAGCTTTCCTTATTCTCCCTGGCTTTTTTCCTCATATAGACCCCGATAAAAACCATTACCGCGAGGTAGGCCAGTACGATCAGAATATCTATCAGCTGCAACTTCATAGTGAATGATTATTGGTAAAGCCGTTTTTGCCTTACCGCTTTTTCCAGCAGAATCCGGGGCTGGCTCGTAAATTTTCTGAAATCATCTGCGGAAACCTGTCCTGGATAAGGGGCGTAATAATGCATTTTTTTGAGCGATGGCATATACCCGTGATTCCGCCATACCAGCACATAGGACAAGGGGAATCCTGCAATGGATGGTTCCAGTGTACCCGTCCACCAGCTTTTATCCGGCACGGCTTCCATACCTGTTTCCGCCAGGGCGGCCAGTTTTTGTCTTTTCCCGGCAACCTGACAGACAATTTCCAGCTGCCGGTGCATTTCATCCATAAAATATTTTCTGTTCGCCATTCCTCCGTGCTGATACATATCAAAGCTTACCATATCTACCATATCATCTCCCGGATAACGTGCCATAAAATCTGCCTCATTTGCAAATTCAGCAGTATTATATACAAAAAGCAGGTGGTGAAGCTGTTTCTCCCCGCGCAGATAGGAAACAGTAAAACGCCATAATGCAATAAACTCTTCCGGGGAACAGGTATTCCGGCACCACCAGAACCAGTTACCGGTTAATTCATGAAAGGGCCGGAATAAAACAGGAATATGCCGGCCGCGTTGATCGCGCAGATCGTGCATGAATACAGCCACTTTATCAAGCCAGGTTTTAAATACCTGATGCCTGCTGCCTCCCGGTAAAACAGATTTAACCGTACCATGTGTGGTATCCCAGGCGGAACCACTGGTCAGCGGATTTTGCATATGCCAGCTGACAGTAATCAGGGCCCCTCTTTCGAATCCCTCCCGGATATACTGTTTGATATGGCTAAAGGGCACCTTGTCAATATTGAGGGAATCCTCTGTTTCGAGGTGACCGATATCCCAGCCGTATAAACCCGGGGAATCACCGGCAACCGCTTTTACATCATTGGCACCAGTAATAGCCTTCCAGCCAACCCCATATGCCAGGGCGTCCTGATGCCCGAATATAGTATACTGCTGACGCAACTCTCTCAGCCGGCGGAAAAGATGACGCGTTTCAGGCGTTGCCGCTCCATCCGTACATTCCTGTCCCGTTGCCTGGTGCATGATTGCAAACAACAGTGTCATCAAACTCCACCTCAGTTTATACATCTCCCGAAATTTCTTTCTGCCAAATTTATTTATTCATCTGTTTTATACCGATCAATACAAGCCCAGATCATCCACATATATCTGGCGGGGGAAAACAGCTGTCCCGCTGAATTCATTGAATACAATCTGTGTCAATGTCGCAGGATTACCCAGGTTGAAAAGCGGGATTTCATAATTTATCCATTGATTGACTTTGGTTAACGTAATGGTATACGTTGCGGCGGTGGAACCATTCAGGTAAATCCGAACCTTCTTATCCTGGAACCCGGCGGGCGCGTACATCGAAAATTTAATTCCCTGGTAACCTGTGGTACTCAGCGCGGTCGCTTTTACCAACCGAAGAAATGACCAGGCCGCTTTGTAGTCAATCCGCAAAGATTTTGTGCCTCTTTTTACTGTATCAGCGACTGCAGCATTATACGTAACATTCGCGGAAGAAGGACTGAATGACCAACCGGAAGTCAGGCTTTCCGTAAACACATCATACTTCAGGCCATACCGATAGTCGGACTGAACGGTACCACTGGCTGTAGTGACATAGATAAATTCAGACATTATGCCTGCCGGCACCGTTACTTTGATAACCTCTTTTGTACTTGAAACAATGCTGGCCTCCGTGGTGCCAAATCGGACACTGCTCACCCCGCCAAAATTAAAGCCGGTGATTGTCACTTCCTGTCCACCCGGCCCTGCCACCGGATCAAAACCAGTGATGGTAGGAGGCGGCTGAAGAATGCTGAAACTATAGGTAGCTGTACCGTATTTGGTCGTTACGGTTATGGGATTATTGGCCGGATCAGGAAGAACAGGAGGAATTTTCACGGTAACCGTACTGTCATCCGCATAGATCAGCGAATCAGCTGCCAGAATAGTATTGAATTCCACTTTATAGGTAGTCGCCAGGTTTTTCCCTTTTATAATAATCCAGTCACCGTAATTAGCGGAGGTCAACGCCAGGTTGCGGCTCATCAAATCGGTCACTGCATCAATCTCCGGCAGGCCGTTGTCGGGGATTTCATTTTTCTTACAGGCGGTAAAAACCATAATCAATACCGAGAACATCAGTACCGGTATCAGAAGACGAAGAATAGATGAATTTTGTTTCATTGCTAAGCTTTTAGATTTAGTTGTGTTACCAGCCGGGATTGTTGCTGGTGATCGCCTGGTTTGAATTTAATTCGCTTTGCGGGATCGGCCAGAGCAGATTCCGCTGGCTTCTGACTTTAGAAATATTATTCTGTCCGGCCGAAATTTTATTCATGACCTGCAGGTAAATACCCCAGCGCATGAGATCAAAACGCCTGATACCTTCCAATACAAACTCGCGGGCTCTTTCTGCCAATACATAACTGCGGAACTGTTCGCGGTTCATGCCGGCAGGGGCTGCTGTTGCGGCAGCCCTTGAACGGACAGCATTCAGATAATTATAGGCTTCCGTAGTAGGGCCTTCATTCGCCTCATTCGCTGCTTCAGCATAGATCAGTAACACTTCCGCATACCGCATCAAGGGATAAAAAGCATCGCTGTTGGCTACAGTTGGGTCATTTACATCAGCAAACTTTATCACAAAGGCCCGGTTATCGGTGGTCCCGTTATTACTATACGTAACACCCCCTACGACACTGTACTGAGCCGCTTGCCAGGAAGGATAATAATATTTTGCACCGGTATTGATCTGCCAGTTGTGAGTTACACCGTCCAGTACCCGCTTATCCGCATCTTCATAGTCCATATAATGATTGTTGGTAAACCAGACTGCACCCCGGCCGAAAGTGGATACAGCAGAGAAATATATATTCAGGTTATTGACGAATGAAGTACCCGCCAGTGACTGCAGTTCCCACATATGTTCCTGGGTATTTCTTCCGGCCTTACTCCACATGGTTTTCCAGCTGCTGAACAATGAATATTGATTGAGATTGATGAGCTCAAGTGCTTTATCACGTGCAAGACCGAAGTATTGCTTGCTGTCCAGTCCTTCCAGACCGGCCACAACTGTTTTTGCATGTGTGTAATACCCATTATCGGTTCCTCCGCGTACAGATACATTCGCACCGGCTAATGAGCCAGAGGCCATGGTGAGATACACTTTTGCCAGCATCCCTTTGGCTAATCCGCTCGTTGCACGTCCGGGTTCTCCGGCTTTCGGATGACTGGCGGGGAACAACATTGTTTCAGCCAATTTTAATTCATCAATAATAACCTGGTAAACTTCTTTGACCGGAGATCGTGGTACATTGGCGTTTGGCGCTGCTGACAGGGAGCTGAGCCTGACCGGCACTGCTCCGTAAAGCTGTACTAACTGAAAGTACGCCCAGCCCCTGAGGTAATGGGCTTCACCCAATATCCTGGTTTTGATTTCAGAATCAATATTGGCGTTGATTTTCTCCACATTCTCCAATACGGTATTAGCCCGTGCGATGACCGCATAAAATCCGACCCAGGGGCCATCCACTCCCCAATATCCCTGGGGGTTTCCGGCACCGGTAGTACCCAGAAACCAGTCAACACCTGATACGTGATCATCATCCAGAACCGTCATATTCCAGATAGGCTGCAAGTAGAGGTCGTAGGTATACAGTTCGCTGTAAACTCCGTTGATGGCCGTTTTAGCATCACTTTCATTCTTATAAAAATTCTCCGGAGACAGAAAAGAATAGGGCTTTTCTTCCAGCTGTTTTTTACAGGCGGTGAACATCATCATTGCAGCGATGAACAACAATGCCTGGTATTTAAATTTGAATAGTTGCATAAAAATATTTTTCAATTTTCCGGTTATTAAAAACTACAACGCAGGGTGGCATTAAAACTACGGGTATTGGGATATCCTCCCAGATCCACGCCGAACAAGGCCGGATTGTCTCCGTAACTGTTAATCTCCGGATCGTAACCGGAATAATTAGTGAACGTATACAGATTATTAACGCCCAGTGAAACCCGGATTGAGCTGATGCCACGGATCAGCCGGTCCGGTAATGTATAACTCAGTGTTACATTCTTGATCCGGACAAAACTGCCATCTTCAATAAAGCGTCTTGAGAACAGCAGGGTTCTCCAGAACTGACGTTCGGCTTTTGGACCGGTGGCATTGCTGTTATCTTTCCCTTCTGCCCAGGCGCCTGCCAGTACGTCTTCAGTAATATTCTTGGATCCGCCAAGGTTGCCGTTAAATGCGGTATTCATATTCACGATATCGTTGCCCTGGACACCATTGATGAACAGGCTAATGTCAAAATTTTTGTACGCGAAATTATTAGTGAAGCCAAATGTATAATCAGGATTCACATCCCCGATAATAACCCTGTCTGTAAGGGATATGGCGGTGGGGTCATTATCCAGGTTTCTGTATTTTACTTCCCCAACCATCCGCTTAATGATATTTGCCGGTTGAGAAGTATAGACCGGAGAGTTACGGACTTCCGCCTCATTGTCAAAATAACCGTCCTCCAGGTAGCCATATAAAGCTCCGATCGGCTGACCAGCCACTTGAATGAATGGTGCATCCCGTGTTGAGATATTGCTGGCGAATTGTTCTTTTAATCCTCCGCCGAGATTCAGGATTTTATTTCTGTTAAATGCGATATTGAATGCCGATTTCCATTGGAAATCTTTATGCCGAATCAGGTTTCCATCCAGTGAAATCTCCAGTCCTTTATTCTCCACAGCTCCGGAATTACGCAGTTGCCGTTGAAAGCCGGTGGAAGAAGGAGTGGTAATAAACTGCAGGAGGTTGTTGGTTTCTTTCCGGTATACATCCACATGCAGGTTTATATTTCCCCGGAACAACCCAAGGTCGAGTCCTGCATTATAAGCCGTGGTGGTTTCCCATTTCAGGGAAGCGTTGGCTGGTCCTGCATACACATCATCGGCCAGACCGGTTTGCAGGTTCCCGTTGAATGGATAATTATAAACAGCCAGTTTGGAGAGCGAAGCATAAGAGCCGATACCCTGATTACCGGTTTGTCCATAACTCAGCCGGAGTATCAGGCTGCTTACAGCAGGCGCCCGGTGAAGGAATTTTTCTTTATGCAGTTTCCAGGCAAAACCCGCAGAAGGGAATCCGGCCCATTTATTATCCTTACCGAATTTGCTGGAACCGTCCTGGCGGTAAGAAAGGCTCAAAATATATTTATCATCGAAAGAGTAATTCACCCTTCCCAGGAAAGAGATCAGGGTGGATTGGTAACGGTTGGTAATAATGGGCAATACCTGTTCAGCCGCCTGCATGTTTTCATTTTGTAACAGGTCATTGGGAAAAGTTTTAGCTTCTGCCCTTTTCGACTGACCATTGGTCCGCTCAAATGTGGATGCACCAGTTACCCCCAGGCTGTGCTTGCTGAACTTTTTATTAAAGCTCAGTATACTTTCAGATACCAGACTGGTCCAGAGGTTATCTGACTTTAATCCCCACCCTTTTACACTGAATCCTTCATATACCGAACGGGGATAGTATTGATCACGTGTGTTTGTTCCATAGTTAAACCCGAGATTCTGTCTGAATTTAAGTTGTTTCAGCAATGTAGCTTCTGCATAGTTGGACGAAAAGACACTGTATCCGGTCACTTTATTCAGCACATCCCGGGAATAGATCACCGGGTTGGTGATAAAGAATCCTTCTCCCGTACCATCAAATTCCTCTTCCTGAGTAATCGTAGGCGGGTACGTGATAGCTGAACGGATCACCCCGGCACTGGCCGCATCTGATTTGTCTGTACCCGTCTTTACCCCCTTGGTGATGGTATTGGCCACAGAAGTACTGGTACCAATGCGGAACACTTTGCCCAGGTTGCGGTGAAGATTAAAGCTAAGCCCGATCTTCCGGTAATCGGAATTGAGCACCGTACCTTCCTGGTTCACATAGTTCAGGGAAAGTCCGTGACTTCCGGCTTCACTGGCACCGGAAATACTGACACTATACTGTTGCGAAAGCGCCCTGCGGAAAATCGCGTCCTGCCAGTTTGTTTTATCATCCATCAGCGAATCCAGGTCTGTTGCACTATAGGGCATTGTATAACTTGTTCCATCATACTTGTTAGAGTTCTCATATGAGAGATTCTGATATAACGCATAGTGATAGGGATCCAGTACATTGATCCGTTTAGACACTTCAGATACGCCAATATTCACGGACAGTTCTACCTTGTCTTTTCCGGCCCTGCCTTTACGGGTAGTAATCAGTACCACACCATTGGCACCACGGGAACCATAGATGGCTGTTGCAGACGCATCTTTGAGGATATCAATGGTTTCAATATCGTTTGGGTTGAGAAAAGCCAGTGCGTTCAGTGTTTGCTTTTCATCACTGCCAATAGAAGAAGGCGTAGCCCCGCTGCTGTTATTGTTGAATGGCACCCCATCAATTACATACAATGGTTCAGTGCCTCCCAGGAAGGAGTTAGAGCCCCTGACCCGGATACTGATCCCTGCACCGGGAGCACCATCGTTTTGTGTCACACTCACCCCGGCCAGTTTGCCTTGTATGGCCTGTAAAATATTATTGGGATTGTCCCTGATAAAATCTTCCCGGCTAATCCGCTGAGCGGCACCCGTAACATCTGTACGCTTCAGTGTGCCATAACCAACGACCACCACATCCGAAAGCGTAGTGACTGAGGTTTTCATTACAATACTGAATGAATTTCCGGCACCAATAACCACTTCTTCTTTGTCCATTCCCGTATAAGTAATGTCAAGCACCCTGGCACCGGCAGGAAGTTCCAACGTAAATTTTCCCTGTGCATTAGTGACCACTGATGTGGCCGTTTTCCTGACAGTAACAGTCGCACCGGGCAATGCCCCACCCTTCTCATCTGTTACGGTACCCGTGATCTTTCTTCCTTGTGCCATCGCCTGCAAGCCCGATAACACAAAAAGGAGCAGGTATAAAAAAGTTTGTTTTCTCATATAGCAACAATATTTGACCAAAAATAGGTTTTTACCTATTCAGATGAATAGTACTATTTTATCCGATTATTGTATTATTTTATGCCGCCCGCAGTTCAGTCAATAACTTTAATTCAATTCTTCCCTGTGAATTTGGCTGTTTTATCAAAATAGCGTTATTTTTATCAGCGACTATTTATTGATATTATTTTATCCTGTTTATGCCAACAAATGTTCTTAAAGAGATCACCCCATTAACGGCCAGCGATTGTTTTACCATTTTTGCCAGGACAAAGACAGAGTTTGACTTCCCGCTTCACTATCACGAAGAAATGGAACTGAACCTGATCATCAATGCAAAGGGCGCCAAACGGGTAGTGGGTGATCATATGGAGGAAATTGATGAGGCCGAGCTCGTCCTCGTGGGTTCCAATCTGCCACATGTATGGAAAACACATAAATGCAGGAGTCAGGAAATTCAGGAAATCACGATCCAGTTTCACAAAGACCTGTTTGATGAAAAAATGCTGCGACGCAACCAGCTTCACTTTATCCGTGACATGTTTGAGAAATCAAAAAGGGGAATTCTTTTTTCTAAAATCACCACACAACAGTTGTCCGGACGACTGAAGCAACTCAGAACCAAACAGGGTTTTGATTCTGTACTGGAACTGATGTCTATCCTGCATGATCTTTCTATTTCCCGGAATATGCGGATCCTTTCAGATGCTTCATTCAGTAATATCCAGCAGAGTTATAACAGCCGCCGGATAGAAAAAGCAATGGAGTACATGAACCAGAATTTCGACAAACCCGTTGTGCTGGCTGATGCGGCCAAGCTGGCTAACATGACCGAAGTTTCTTTCAGCCGCTTCTTTAAAACACATACCGGAATAAGTTTTATTGACAGCCTGCTGGAAATCCGGCTGGGCCACGCCTCCAGACTGTTGATTGAAACAAATAAACCGGTTGCAGAAGTGGCCTATCATTGCGGATTTAACAACATATCAAATTTCAACCGGCTTTTTAAAAAGAAAAAAAGCTGCACCCCCAAACAATTCCGGGAAGACTACAGTTCTGAAAGCCGGGTTTTTATCTGACACTCAATGCCAATTTTTTTATGCGCAAACCCATGTTTTATTCTCTGCTGCTCCTCCTGATCTTTAGTACTGGTATTTCACAGGCGCAGCCCTTTATGAATGAGATCAGTTATTTCAGGAAACTGGACTCACTGAATCCTCCGCCGGCTCATCCTATTCTTTTTATCGGCAGTTCTTCATTCACTAACTGGAAAGACGTACAGGATTACTTTCCGGGTTATCCTGTACTCAACCGGGCTTTTGGCGGATCTTCCCTCACGCATCAGCTGCTTTATGCAGAGCAGGTTATTTTCGCTTATTCCCCCAAACAAATCATTATTTACTGCGGAGAAAATGATGTCGCGTCTTCTCCCTCTGTTACTGCAGACTCCGTGCTGAACCGGTTTAAACGACTGCATAACCTGATCAGGTCCCGGTTACCGGATGTGCCGATCGTATATGTGTCCATGAAACCAAGTCCCAGCCGGGAAAAATACAGGCCGGTACTTGAAAAAGGGAATGCCCTGATAAAGAAATTCATCCGGAAGAAAAGAAAAACCCGCTTTGCAGATGTGTATCATAAAATGTTTACACAGGATGGCAAAATCATGGAGGATATCTTCCTTTCCGACAAACTGCACATGAACAGCAGGGGCTACCGTATCTGGCAGCCAATACTCGAACGATACTTACTAAAATAAACAGATATGCCGTTTACCCGTTTCCAACAATACCTGCAAGGGATTTTGTTATTATTGTTTTACACTTGCTGTATACAGACTTTTGCAACCTCCCGGACCGATAGTAATTTCTACCATGCGGGCCATCCTTATATCCGGTACACCGGGCGGGTGGATTATACAGATTCCCGGCAACCAAAATTCTGGGCGCCGGGTGTTTACCTGACACTTCGGTTTCATGGAACCTATTGTATAATGGAGATAAATGATGAGGAAAAATGGGGTAAATCACACAACTACTTACAGGTTATACTGGATAATAAAAAAAGTTACCGCATACAGCTCATCGGGAAAAACAACAAAATCACACTGGCCAGCGGTTTAAAAAAAGGGAATCATACCCTATTAATTTGTAAGAATACCGAAGCCGAAATTGGCTTCCTTCAGCCGGTTGGTTTTATATGCAGCCAATTAAGGAAACCACCCATGGCCCCTGAACGAAAAATTGAATTTTACGGAAATTCCATCACCTGCGGCATGGGCAATGATGACAGTATCATACCCTGCAAATCGCGTGAATGGTATGATCAGCATAATGCATATATGGCCTATGGGCCAATGGCTGCCCGGCAACTGAAAGCTCAATGGCAGCTGACCTCCGTATCCGGGATCGGACTTATACGGAGTTGTTGTAATAAAACCACGGTCATGCCCCAGGTTTTTGACAAGATCAATATGGCGGAAAATAAATTACCCTGGAATTTCAATCAGTATCAGCCGGATGTTGTCAGCATCTGTCTCGGTCAGAATGATGGCAAACAGGATTCCACCGCATTCTGCAGTGCTTATACTGCTTTCATAGGAAGGCTCCGGTCTGTTTATCCAGATGCCACTATTGTTTTACTCAACAGCCCGATGGCTGATCAATCGCTCGACAGCGTGCTGAAAAAATATATACTGGCAACAGAAGCCGCAGTTACCCGATCAGGGGATCTGCAGATTACTCACTTTTTTTATAGTCAGCGCTATTATAAAGGCTGCGACGCACATCCGGATATGAAAGAACACGAGGCAATGGCCAAAGAATTAGCCGCCTTTCTGCGCAAACGGATGGGTTGGTAAAAAAGGAAACTATTGTTATAAAACGATTCAACCAAGCAGGACAGCGATCTGGCTCAACTCCTCCTGTGTGAAAGCCCGCTGTTTCAGGGAATCAATATTTGCCGTGAGCTGGCTTAGTGAACTCACACCCACCAGCACTGAAGTAACCCTTGGATCCTTCAGCAACCAGGCAATGGCCATTTGAGCCAGTGTCTGTCCACGGTCCTGTGCCATCTTATTCAACGCTCTCACTTTGCTGACCATATCTTCATTAATATCTTTTGGCTGTATAGCCCCATTCGGAAGAGCCCTGCCTATCCGTGAATTTGTGGGTACACCACTGATATACTTATCAGTCAGCCTGCCCTGCGCCAGAGGGGAGAAAACAATACTGCCGATACCTTCTTCTCCCAATACGTCCAGCAATGATTTGCCATCCGTCGTTCCGGGTTGTTCCACCCAGCGATCCAGCATAGAATACCGGGGCTGATGGATAACGCAAGGGGTTCCTAACGCTTTTAAAACTGCAGCTGCTTTCCGGGTCTGTTCTGCATTGTAATTCGAAATACCCGCATATAGTGCTTTCCCGCTTCGTACAATACTATCCAGCGCCTGCATGGTTTCTTCAACAGGTGTATTGGGGTCAGGACGGTGAGAATAGAATATATCCACATAGTCAAGCCCCATCCGCTTCAGGCTCTGATCACAACTGGCTACCAGGTTTTTCCGGGACCCCCATTCGCCATAAGGACCAGGCCACATATAATAACCAGCCTTCGTGGAAATAATCATCTCGTCGCGATAAGTCATAAGCGCTTCTTTCAGTATTCTTCCAAAATTCCGCTCTGCCTCACCACCGGGAGGGCCATAGTTATTCGCGAGATCAAAATGCGTGACACCCCGGTCGAATGCCCCGAGGATGATCTCTTTCATTGTAGCGTATTCATCCGCATTGCCGAAGTTCTGCCAAAGCCCAAGCGAGATGGCAGGAAGCATTAAACCACTCTTACCGCTGCGGTTATACAGCATTGACCCGTATCTGTTCTCCGATGCTATGTACATAAGGAACTATTTTTAATGCAAGCTACATAAACGATTTACAGATTTCAATTTATTGGCTGACTTTCCCTGCTCTCCTGACTTTTGCTGTGAGCTGTACCGCATATTTCCTGATCAGTGCCCAGGTCGTTTCATCCTGATCAAATACCGTATTGAGTCCCTGCTCTTCCATAGGCGGGTCCCCCAGCCAGTCGTCCCCCTTTTGCCACATCTTATTTTTTCCTGCCGGACGACCAATACCACCAAAAGCCCAGAACACGGCACCTGCCACAGGTCCCTCGTGATGGCAATCGCGTACTAATACCGAAAAGACAAATTCAAAATACCGGTCCCTTAATACAGTGCCGGACGAGAGAGAAAAAGAATGACCATCACGGGGAAGTCCAAACTCTTCCAATACCAGTGGCTTCCTGAGGCTTTGTGCCAGTTGCTGATGTTTCCGTATATATTTCTTTGTTTTCAGCAACACGCTATTGAATTGCGTGGCCATACTGGTATCGGTGAACCAGGCCCAGTTCTTCGGCCAGATATGGATCGTCAGATAGTCGATTTCTTTTTCCAAATGCACTGACCTGTACACCGACATGGACTCACTGCCAATATATCCTTCACTTCCCGTGGTAATGAGGTGGTTCGGATCCAATGACCTGATTAGCATTGATGTTTGCTTTATGAACTTTTTGTAGTCATTGACCGCATAAGGCCGCATCGGTCTTGGTTCATTGGCGATTTCCCAGGACATGATAGCCGGATCTTCGTTGTATTTTTTACCGGTAACAGTATTAATCCGGGTGATGATCCGCTTTACTTGTTCCTGGTATTGTTCAATACAGGGAGTACAGGAATAAAAACGACTGATATAATCCCGCATATCTTCCCATTCCATTTTCATATGAAGCAAGCTATCGGATAACCGGCCATTCCAGTTGAGGTATTGCAGGAATCCCCCGCTCCACTCCCAGTTATTACTCAGCATAACCACGGCAGTAAGCTGGCGTTTTCCCATTTCTGCCAGCAGGAAATCAAGGCCAGCCAGCAGCTCATCCCGGAATTGTCCGGTTTCCGGCTGATATGCAGGCTCTACCCGCGGATTACCATTGATCAGGCCACTGCCTTCAACAGCTGCAAGTACACGCAGATTATTTACTCCATTGTCTTTCAGGAAATCCAGTTCCTGTCTTATTCTTTCCTTGCCCGGCTCACTGATACCGATTAATCCTCCATACCAGTAATTGGCTCCTATAAAATAATAGGGATGCCCATTCTTAAAAAACCGTCCGTTCTCCACTCTGACAAATGATTCCTGCGCACAGATGATTTGCTGTGAACCCATTAAAAACAGAAGCCCTGCCAACCAACCTGTTGATATAAATTTCATATTTGTATTTCTGAGGTTGCAATCTAATCAGAATCTGTAAACTGGTGAATGAATTTACTCAACCCGGTAAAACCAACCTTTTACAGCAATTATTTCTTCGTTTTTTTTCTTGTTCAGGAAGAAAAAAGGCTGTACGCCCAAAGAATTCAGAGAGAGTTACAGTACGGATAACCGGGTGTTTATCTGAGCAGGCCGGAGGCGATAACCGTATCCGTGAAGCTTTTCAATACCGAAAATACTGGCTGACCCGGGACCTGTGGTTTATATCTATAAAATGAAGCGGTATCCCTGTCTGCTGACCTGATCTGCCAATCAATACTATCCAGACTATAACCGGCAGTCGTCGGAGAATGAACCGGAAAAAATTGTACGACCAGTATGTTCAAGGGAGTTTTTTTCGCTTCTTCGATCAATTGCTGACTTTTCTCCAGTGACCAGTTTTTGCTTTGGAGCAACTCTCTTTGTTCAGTAAACAGCGACTCCAAACGTTCTTTCATAATTCGTCTCGATTCTGCTGTATCTACAACCCTGATCTTCTGCATGGTGAAACAAATTTTCAGAAACTCAGCTATGGAGTCCGGAGGAACAGATTTTTTATACCGTATCGCCAAAGGTAGTTTTGGGTTTATCGTCTGCACCCCTTGCGTACCTGCAGTCAGTAAACAGAGTGCACAGCAAACGATAAGAAGCAATGAATAGATTTTCATTCTGAAAAAATAACAAAATAAGAGGCCCTCTCCAATACCACTTTCGTGGTATGTACAAAAAAAGAACCCGCGTCTCAGCGGGTTCTGCTTTAATGGGTACCTTCTTTATTTGGTTTTCCGTCCTAGACTAATTTGAGGGGAGATCAACCGCAACCTCCCTGGTTGCCGCAGTTCAGGCATTTGTAGCAAGCGCCGCTGCGCATCATGATATTACCGCACACATTACAGGCGGGCGCATCACTCTGCATGTTCTTGGCTACCGCGTTCATCGCGTCCATGCTGGATTCTGATTTCACCGGCTGTGCCGCGGCACGCTGTGTTTTGGCCGGCTGCGGGGTTACACTCCCGGCAGAGGGGGTTACCCGCACGCTGGACAATTCAGGATCTTTCGCATACTCCAGCGGGTTAGAGGGCACTTCATCCCAGTCGTCGCCGCCGGTGTTCATTACTTCCGGCTTATCCAGTACGTGCACGAGGTCGGTACGTCCGAGGTACTCATAACCCAGTACGCGGAATATAAAGTCGACAATGGATGTAGTAGTCTTGATATTCGGGTGCTCCACAAATCCGGAAGGATCGAAGCGGGTGAACGCGAATTTATCCACGAACTCTTCCAGAGGCACACCGTACTGCAGACCGATGGAAACGGAGATCGCGAAGCAGTTCATCATGCTGCGCATAGTGGCACCTTCTTTGGCCATATCCACAAAGATCTCTCCCAATGTACCGTCGGCGTATTCGCCGGTGCGGAGAAATACCGCCTGACCGCTGATCTTGGCTTTTTGTGTAAAGCCACGACGTTTGGCAGGCAGCGTGCGCCGCTCAACTATGCTGGCGAGTTTACGTTTCAGTTTGGTATCGGGCGAAGCCTGTACACGCTTCTGTACTTCTTCCAGCAGTTCTTCCACGGTCAGTTTACCGAGGTCAACGATGTTGGACTCCACCACAACCGGCGCGGCGGCCACTTCTTCTTTGGCCTCTTCTGCAGTATCCGTTTTCTTTTTCTTGTCTGACTTGTTGCTGAGGGGCTGCGACAGTTTGGAACCATCACGGTAAAGCGCATTCGCTTTCAGACCCAGTTTCCAGCTCAGGTAGTAGGCGTCGGCGATCTCATCCACTTTTGCCTCATGAGGCAGGTTGATGGTTTTGGAAATCGCGCCGCTGATAAACGGCTGTGTGGCTCCCATCATACGGATATGTCCGTGTGCATGGATATAGCGTTCGCCTTTTTGTCCGCATTTATTGGCACAATCAAAAACGGGCAGATGTTCTTCTTTCAGTCCGGGTGCACCTTCCAGCATCATGGTACCGCACACATAATCGTTGGCGGCTTCAATCTGCTCATCGGTAAAGCCGAGGGCTTCCAGCAGGCTCCATTCAAAATTGTTGTATTGTTCGGGAGTAAAGCCAAGACGTTGCAGGCATTCTTCACCCAATGTATACTTATTGAAAACAAACCCGATTTCAAAAGCCGTAACCGCGGCCGCATCCAGTCGCTTGATTTCATCCGCGATAAATCCTTTTTCGCTCAGGCTCTGGTGATTGATGAATGGTGCACCGGCAAAGCTGGCCGCACCAACCGCATACTTAATGATGTTGTCCGTTTCCTTTTCGGAATAACCCAGGTTTTTCAGCGCGGTGGGTACGGACTGGTTGATGATTTTGAAATAACCGCCACCGGACAGTTTTTTGAATTTCACCAATGCGAAGTCGGGCTCCACACCGGTTGTATCGCAGTCCATTACCAGGCCGATCGTGCCGGTAGGTGCGATCACCGTGGCTTGCGCATTGCGGTAACCGTATTTCTCGCCCATTTCCACAGCATCATCCCATGCCTTGCAAGCCGCTTTCAGCATATAGTCCGGGCAGTATTTTACTTTAATGCCCTGGGGCTTCAGGCTCAGTTGTTCGTATTCGTCTGCATCGTAAGCAGCGAGACGGTGATTGCGCATTACCCGCATCATGTGTGCCTTGTTCTCTTCATATCTCGGGAAAGCACCCAGTACTTCAGCCATTTCAGCAGAAGTTTTATATGAGGTACCGGTCATGATTGCCGTAATAGCTCCGGCAATGGCACGGGCTTCTTCACTGTCGTACGGAATACCGCTTACCATCAGCATGGTACCAAGGTTGGCGTATCCGAGACCGAGTGTACGGTACTCATAACTCAGCTGGGCTACTTCACGGGAAGGAAACTGGGCCATCAGCACGGAAATCTCCAGTACCACGGTCCACAGGCGGCAATTGTATTCATAGCCTTCCACATCAAACTGATTTGTGTCCGCATTGTAGAACTTCATCAGGTTGGCGGATGCCAGGTTGCAGGCTGTGTTATCAAGGAACATGTACTCGGAGCAGGGATTGGAAGCCCTGATCTCTCCGCCTTCCGGACAGGTATGCCATTCGTTGATGGTAGTGTTGTATTGAGTACCGGGATCCGCACAACGCCAGGCGGCGTAAGCGATCTGGTTCCACAATTCACGGGCCGGTACTTTCTTCATCACGCGGCCATCCATTCGACCGGTCAGTTCCCAATCCTCATTATTATCCAGTTTCTCAAAGAACGCATTCGGAATACGGATAGAGTTATTGGAATTCTGTCCGCTAACAGTACGATACGCTTCATCTTCATAACCGGAAGGATATCCGGCTGCGATCAGTGCGCCTACTTTTTTCTCTTCTTCCACTTTCCAGTTGATGAACTCCACGATTTCGGGGTGATCCAGATCCAGGCAAACCATTTTGGCTGCACGACGTGTAGTTCCACCGGATTTGATCGCGCCGGCGGCACGGTCACCGATTTTCAGAAAACTCATCAGGCCGGAAGAACTGCCACCACCGCTCAGCTTTTCGCCTTCGCCACGGAGGTTGGAGTAGTTAGTTCCCACACCTGAGCCATATTTGAAGATACGGGCTTCACGTACCCAGAGGTCCATGATACCGCCTTCATTCACCAGGTCATCATCCACGCTCAGGATAAAGCAGGCATGCGGCTGGGGACGCTCATACGCGTTGGTAGATTTTTTCAGTTCACCATCGGCCGGATCCACATAATAGTGACCCTGGGGTTTACCGGTTATGCCGTAACTCTCGTAGAGTCCGGTATTGAACCATTGCGGGCTGTTGGGCACGCACATCTGGTTCAGGATGGAGTACACGAGTTCTTCGTAAAATACCTGTGCATCCTTGTCGGAAGCAAAGTAGCCATACTTTACACCCCATACTTTCCAGCAGTTGGCCATACGATGGGCCACCTGGCGGGCAGAGGTTTCACGACCCAGGCTGCCATCAGGCTGGGGAACACCGGCTTTACGAAAATACTTCTGGGCTAAAATGTCTGTGGCAATCTGGCTCCACTGTTTCGGAACTTCCACATTGGTCATTTCAAACACCACTTCACCGGAAGGATTACGGATTACTGAGGTACGATAATCATACTCAAACATATCATACACACTCACATCATCCTTTGTGAAGCGGCGACTAAACTGCAAACCGCTTTTGGCGGATGCCTGCTTCTTATTTGCCATAACTAGAAAAAAATTTATTGGGTTTCGGTCCTGGTTACAATCTCAACATCCCTGGCGGGAGGTTGATTACGAAAGTATTTTTATTACGATGAAGTTCAAACCTTCAGATATCCCCAACCTGTGGAAAATAGTATCGTAAAATCCCGAAAGTCTTGCCAGTACTGCATTTGCTGATTTTTTCACAATACCCCTGTTTTTTATGGGCTAAGTTTTTTTGGAAAATTCGGATCCATCTATTAATAAAAATTTAACATGGTTTTTTCACCAAAAATGAGTGAAAAAAATATCTTTTTCTGCCAATGAAATACGACCCGGAAAGGGATTTTTTTTCTTTTTTCGGAAAAGCGCTTAGTCCCGGATCACTGCCTTTTTCAAAACCCGGAAATTCCCCCGAACATTCTCCCGGAAACCAAAGAAAGCCGGGGCCTACCTGCTTCAAAGCCAACTATTTTTCGCATTTTTGCCTAAATCAACCGGATCCGGATGGAATTGCCGATTTATCATACACTGGCGGAAAAGAAAAAGCAGGGAAAGAAGTCATTTGCCGTACTGATTGACCCCGACAAGGTCAACACTTCAGTCCTGGATGACCTTATACACCTGTCGCAGGAGGCCAATGTGGATTATTTCCTGGTCGGTGGCAGCCTGGTGATCTCCAATCACCTGGATGAATGTGTACAACAAATCAAGAAGAGTTGTGAAATCCCGGTGATTCTTTTTCCCGGTTCACCTTCCCAGGTGAGTAAATATGCAGATGCGTTATTGTACCTGTCCCTGATTTCCGGACGCAATCCTGAACTGCTGATCGGACAACATGTGGTCTCTGCACCATTTGTAAAGAAAAGCGGACTCGAGATCATGCCCACCGGTTATATCGTAGTAGATGGAGGAGCGCCAACTACTGTTTCTTATATCAGCAATGCCGCCCCCGTACCCTCGGATAAAAATGAAATCGCGATGTGTACCGCCATGGCTGGTGAAATGCTGGGGATGAAACTGATTTATATGGATGCCGGCAGCGGCGCCAAACGTCCCATTACCGAAACCATGATTAAAGCTGTGGCCGAACATATTGAAGTTCCCCTGATCGTTGGCGGGGGCATCATTCAACCCGAAAAAGCTTACCTCAATTGCAAAGCAGGTGCCGATGTGATCGTAGTGGGAAATGCGATTGAGAAAGATGCATCACTGATTAAAGAGATGAGTGATGCGGTGCATAGTGTGGCGGTGGTTACAGGTTGATAAGTTGAAAGGTTGATAGGTTGATAAGGTACGGACATCCTGTTTAATCCTGTAATAGAATCATGCCAGCCCTTCCTCCTACGCTAATGCTTCGGAGGACAAGTCGGGCCTTTTCGCATAGAAGCTATTCGCGGACAGAAACGAATTTTTCCCTTATCACGAAACCTCCAACCTCGAACTTCCAACCTCCAACTTCCAACCTCCAACCTCGAACTTCCAACCTCCAACTTTTACCTGAGCTCCTCCACCTTCACCCTTTCCGGCGTTTCTTTCCCTGCAATGATACTCTTTGAACTTAGGGCGATGGCTTTGATCACTTCGGTCATGTTGACCAGGTCGAGTGTTTCCACATGATCGGTGAGTTTGTGGTAATGCGGTTCCACATCCATTTTGGAAGTAGAGATGGTATGGGCAGGTACACCCAGTCTGGCCAGGGTGGCATTATCAGAACGATAGAATAACTGCTGTGAGGGATAAGGATCCGGATAAAAAGTGAATGCCGTTCCCTGCAGATCTTTAGCTAAGATCTCGCCCATATTGGTTTTTTCATAGCCGGTGATATAGGCGAAGTTCTTTCCCCATTTGCTCTCCGTACCGATCATTTCAATATTGAACATGGCCATTACTTTATCGGCTTCCAGCTGACGGGAAAAATACTGGGAACCAAAGCCGCCGACTTCTTCCGCGGTAAATGCGGCAAAGACTATCGTGCGCTCATTGTTGCCCTGCTTTTTAAAATATTTTGCCAGCATAATAACGGCTGTAGTTCCGGCCGCATCATCATTGGCCCCGTTGTAAATGGAGTCGCCATCCACCGGCTTACCTACACCCAGGTGATCATAATGCCCGGAGAAAACCACAAATTCATTGACCTTGCTTTTGCCTGGAATCAACCCCACCACATTGGCCATCTTCTGTTCCGTGATCTCGTGTACGGCATCTACAGAATAAGCAGCCGGAGCTGTATCCGTTAATATAAAGACCACGGATGTAGTGGTTTTAAACATGGATGATTTTAAACGGGCCAGGTTGCCGAAACTGTTGGCAAAACTTTTCTCCACCCATACAATCATGTTCTTATTGGACCGGGTATACTTGCGGGCTTCTGTTTGAAGATTGGCGCCGGTTTTAATAAAAGCCGTTTCATAACCGGATGTCTGATCCAGTTTCAGTTGTGGCTGACAGGTAACCACGATCACTGATTTCTGATCGATGGACTGCCCGTCGAGTATAGCAGCAGCACTGATGAATTTCGGACGTACCATGGCAAATTCCTGGCGATAGCTGCCGGAGCTATTGAGGGTGCTGAGTCCGATAGCTTTAAATTCCGCGGCGATAAAATCCGCAGCCCTGTCAATATCCGGGCTAAACGTTTTACGCCCGCGCATGTCGTCGGAAGCGAGGGTTTTTTCAATGCGCTCGACCTCTTTTACATTGATTACATCAAGGCCTTTCTGTGCGGTTACGGATGTTGTTACTGCGAAGAACAGTACAACAGTGGTAATTTTTTTAATCATTTGGTTTTTGTTCTGTATAAGACATTTATAATAATGTCACCCTTTCAGGGTTCTTATATGGAATGTCCGGATCTTAATTGTTTCTATAGTAATTTCTGCCCTTCGGGCTTTTATCCAATTTTAAGCGGCATCTTTTTGATACTGGTTTTCTCCCATCACGTAACCTCCAACTTTCAACCTCCAACCTCCAACTTCCAACCTCCAACCTCCAACCTCCAACTAACTATAAACCTCTCCCCCACATCACGAGACTACTAACTCCCGACTCGTTTACAGGCTCATCATCTCCTTAAACTTCACCGTCTGTCTCCGGCTGACTTCAATCTTCTCGCCGCCCTTCAGATCGAGTAATAATCCGCCATTGAAATAAGGTTCAATTTTTTCAATCATACGGAGATTGACAATATGTTTCCGGTTGGCGCGGAAAAACACTTTTTCATCGAGGCGTTCTTCCAGCGCGTTCAGGGATTTTAAGATCAGGGGTTTATTGGCGCCAAAAAATACTTTAGCATAATTCCCGACACTTTCAAAAAGGCGGATATCACTCAGTTTGACAAACCAGCACCGCTCCCCGTCTTTTACAAAAACCTGGTCATGTTCAGACAGGATGCTGTTATTTACAAATTCGGTTTCTCCCCGGTGTTCACGGTTCTCCGTTTGCTGCAGTTTCTGAATGGCATCGGCCAGCCGTTTGGGCTCCACCGGCTTCATCAGGTAGTCGAGTGCATTTACTTCAAACGCCTTGAGGGCAAACTCATGATGGGCCGTAGTAAAAATAACCTGCGGGGCTTTGTCGAGTTCGGCCAGCATCTCAAAACCGGTTTTTCCCGGCATCTGGATATCCAGAAAAATAAGATCGGGTTGCTGACTTTCAATTTTGGCCAGGGCGTCTTCCGCATTTACAGCTTCATCTATAACTTCCACTTCCGGAAATTCCTGCAGCAGCTTTCTTAATTCCAGCCGGGCGAGCCGTTCGTCATCAATGATAATTGCTTTCATGAACTATTGTTTTGGGTGGCGGTGATAATTAACGTTAGAGTTGTACAGGTATACGTACCCGGGCTTCCACCAGGGATCCGTTGATTTGTTTTATTTCAAAACCCGCTTTCGCTCCGTACAGGAGATTGAGCCGGTTGGTGGTACTGGACAATCCGAAGCCGTCTTCATTGCTATCCCGTCCGTTCAGCTGCCCGGTATTCTGTACCACCAGTTCATGGTAGTCACCGGTAAAGTCAGAAATCACTTTTACAACGCCTCCGTTGATCTGCTGACTGATCCCGTGTTTGATCGCGTTTTCCACCAGTGTTTGTAACATCATTGGCGGAACCGGCTGGTTCAGGGTATCCTCGTCTATGTCGTATTCCACTTTCAGCCGGTCTTCAAACCGCATATTCTCCAAAGCCAGGTAATCCTTTATAATACCGAGTTCACGTTCCAGCGGTACGGTTTCCAGCTTCTCCGTCTGCATACTGCTCCGGAGAATGTTACTAAGTTCGGTTACTGCTTCCCGTGCCCGCTGCGGGTTCTCATCCACCAGGGCCCGTATGCTGTTGAGTGAATTAAAAATAAAATGCGGATTGATATGCGCCTTGATGGTTTTGAGTTCAAGCTCTTTTACCATTGACTCCAGCCGGAGGGTATCCAGTTGCTGCTTCCGGCTCTTGGTAACATAGTGATAGATGAAATAAATCAGGTTCCAGATAAAAAAGTACACAAAAAAATTAAAGACCCCGCTGGCAATCAGCAGTACTTTATTACTCAGAAACTCATGCTCCCGTTTGTTGAGCAGGTTATAATTCTGCAACACCTGCATAAAAATCAGGGAGCCGATAATGGAAAATAAAAGGGTGATCAGGAGAAAATAGAAGAACTGCTTTTCCAGTTTCTTCTGCAGCAGATCCACACTCAGTATTACGGAACGCATGATATGACTGAGTACCAGTCCGAGAATGACATATATCCCCAGCCGGCCGAATACCTGGAAAAATTGTTCCCGGGTGTTGAGCTGGTCAAAGGAATAGGCAAAAAAGATGCTGATCAGTGTAAAACCGCCCCAACCAATTGCCTGGAATAACCAATACCTTGAATTAGCCATCCACATAGGCTACAAATCTACTGATTCCGGGGGCAAGGGTGCCTCATTTATATATCAGTGGCGGATTATGCCTGTAAATGGGGCCGGCCGGTCCCCAACCTTTTCCGGAAATTAATGTTAAACAAGCTCTCCCAGAAGGCCGGACTATGCCTTCCGGGCGGAAAACAGTACTTTTACAGCGTCAACTGATAACCCATGCAGATTACCCCTGGCCCACTGCTTCAAACCATTGATTCTCCGGAAGATTTAAAAAAGCTTCCCCGTGAGAAACTACACCAGCTTTGTGATGAATTACGTCAGTATATTATTGACGTGGTAAGTGTGCATGGCGGGCATTTTGGCGCCAGCCTGGGTGTGGTGGAACTCAGTACAGCCCTGCACTATGTATATCATACGCCGTATGATCAGCTGGTATGGGATGTGGGGCACCAGGCATACGGACATAAAATCCTGACCGGGCGCCGGGATGTTTTCCCCAGCAACCGTAAATACAAAGGCATCAGCGGATTTCCGAAAAGAAGCGAAAGTGAATATGATACATTTGGTGTAGGCC
>JAFLBL010000021.1 GCA_017303855.1 Chitinophagales bacterium
TCAGTAATGCGTCCGTCATCAAAATTGATGCGGTTGCTTTCCGGGAAGAAGCGTGTATTCTCCACCAGGGCTCCCGGCCGGATCGCATTATAAATTTCAGGTTCTTTTTCTTCCGTCAGGTTGATGGTCTTGGCATAACAGCCTCCTTCGAAATTGAAAATATTGTCATCGGTCCAGGCATGTTCATCATCGCCGATGAGTTTGCGGTCAGGGTCCGCACTGAGCGTGGTCTTTCCCGTGCCGCTAAGACCGAAGAAGATTGCCGTATCACCCGCTGCCCCCATATTGGCACTGCAATGCATGCTCAATACATTTTTTTCCTGTGGTAAAATATAATTGAGGATGGTGAAAATGCCCTTCTTGGTTTCACCTGTGTAACCGGTACCGGCAATCAGGATGATTTTATGTGTAAAGGAAACCACCGCGGCATTGTGCTGACGCGTGCCACAGGTGGCCGGATCAAGCTTAAGGCCCGGTACGGAAATCACATGCCAGTCGGGAGTAAAGCCGGCCAGTTCTTCTTCTGCAGGACGAAGAAACATATTATACGCAAACAGGTTGTTCCATGGTTTCTCATTAACTACACGGATATTCAGCCGGTACCGGGGATCTGCACAGGCATAGCAGTCACGCACCCATATTTCCGGCAGTTGATTCAGATAGCCGGTTATCTGATTAAAAATTGTATCAAAATTTTCGGGTGACAAAGGGATATTAAAGTCGTTCCAGTGAACCGTATCAGCGGTGATCGCATCTTTTACCGTGAATTTGTCTTTGGGTGATCGTCCGGTAAACTCACCGGTATTGATCACAAGGGCACCGGTATCGTTTAGCTGGCCTTCGCCGATACGCAGGGTATCCTGTACTAATTCTTCGGGACTTAACTGGTAACGGATCGAGTCGGTGTGGCGGAGTCCAAGGTTCACTAAACGGGGAGTCTTTAAAAACATCGTTGGTACTGACATAAACGCAAGCGTCATTTGGTGAAGCGTCAAAGGTAAGTCTGAAAAAAAGAAAATACAAACAAGTGTTCGTGCTGTTTTTTAAAATTGGGCGAACAAAATAGCTGTTTTGTTCACTTTCTGTTCGTTTTCATGAGTTTATATTCGATTTTTCCTAAAAAGAGGGAAAATGCCTTAAAAAATAATCAATTTTATGCAGCTTCCCTTGTTTTGTGATGAAAGTCAAGGGTATAAGAGGAGAGGATGTTATCTTTAGCCGGTTAATTGAAATTGCTTCAACCAGACAATTTACAAGTATGAAATACCTGCCATTAAATCCGGAAATTTTTATTCAGAACCGTCAGCGTTTTGTGCGCCGGATGGAGAAAAATGCCATCGCCATTTTCGTGAGCAATGATGAAGTGCCCAGCAACGGCGATGCGATCTATTCGTTTAAGCAAAACAGCGATCTGTTCTGGCTCAGTGGTGTTACACAAGAGGATAGTATGGTGATTTTATTCCCGGATAATCCGGATCCGAAGTACCGTGAAGTACTGGTACTGGTGCGGCCCAATGAACTGAAAGAGAAATGGGATGGGAAAAGATTGCGGGTGAATGAAGCCAGGGAGATGAGCGGTATTCAAACTATTGTATGGCTGGACAGCATTGACGGATTGTTGCAGCCCTGGATCCACCTGGCAGACAGTATATATCTCGACAGCAATGAAAATGACCGGAAGGCGAGCCTGGTACGTTCCCGTGATTACCGGTTTATTGATGAAATGAAAAGCCGGTACCCGTTGCATCATTTTCTGCGTGCCGCAAAGATCATGAAGGAATTGCGGGCCATCAAGACGCCGCTGGAAGTGGAAGTAATGCAAAAGGCGATGGATATTACGGATACAACATTCCGCCGCTTGTTAAAATTTATCCGGCCAGGTGTAATGGAATATGAAATCGAAGCGGAAATATTTCATTCCTTCCTGAGTCAGCGGGCTACGGGACCGGCGTATGGCAGCATCATTGCCAGTGGCGACAGAGCCCGTACACTCCATTATGTGAGCAATGATCAGGAATGCAGGGACGGGGAACTTATCCTGATGGATTTTGGAGCGGAATATGGCGGATACTGTGCCGATCTTACCCGTACGGTTCCGGTTAATGGCAAGTTCACCCGCCGGCAGAAAACGGTTTATAATGCCTGTCTGGCGATTCACAATTATTGCCGCAGTATCCTGAAACCGGGCATCAGCATTGTGGATTACACGGAGAAAACAGGAGAGGAAGCCACACAGCAATTCCTGAAAATCGGGTTGCTGAAAAAATCGGACGTAAAGAATGAAGATCCGGAAAACAGGGCATACCGTAAATATTTGTACCATGGTATTTCCCATCACCTGGGGGTGGATGTACATGATCTGGGTACTAAGACGGATCCGGTAAAAGCCGGGATGGTATTCACGATTGAACCCGGTATCTATATTGAAGAAGAGCAGATGGGTGTACGTATTGAAAATAATTTCTGGATCACCCGCAATGGTAATGTTGACCTGATGAAGAATATTCCGATTACGGTGGAGGAAATTGAGGCGTTAATGAAGAGATAATAAATGTGCCGATTATCTGATGTGCCGATGTGCCGATTGTCTGATGTGCCGATGTGCCGATTGTCTGATTTGCCGATGGGCCGATTGTCTGATGTGCCAATGTGCCGATTATCTGATGTGCCGATTTGCCGATGTGCTGATTGTCTGATTTGCCGATGGGCCGGTGAAAGAAGAGAAGCCGGTTATGATCGTAAAATGGTTTAAAATGATAATAAATTAAAAGCAACTTTGAATATTGTATAATGCAGGGAATAAAGAGCTGATCCGGTTTATGAGATTTTCAATTCACCAGGAACATTTGTGCTCTAAGCCCTGACAACTCACAACTCACAACCCACAACTCACAACTGAATTCATGAAGCAAATACCCAATATTTTCACGTTACTCAACCTTCTCTTTGGCTGCATGGCTATTGTAGCAGTGTTGCAGAATGGCATCATCATCAATGTAACGGCAGATGGTCAGGAACTGCTGGATATTCCGGAAAGAATATGGATGGCCTCCCTGTTTATCGGGATAGCGGCCGTGGTGGATTTTCTGGATGGGTTTGTGGCCCGTTTATTTAAGGCCACATCTGAAATGGGAAAACAGTTGGACTCCCTGGCGGATGTGGTGAGCTTTGGTGTGGCGCCCGGCATGATTATCTATCAGTTTCTCCGCCTGGGTTTTGCCAACGATCCGGCCGGTGTGGAAATAAGTATGCTATGGTTGTTGCCCGCTTTCATTCTTCCCTGCGCGGCCGCATGGCGCCTTGCGCGTTTTAACCTCGATGCCAGCCAGTCCTATTATTTCAAAGGGATGCCTGTGCCGGCGGTTGGTCTGCTGGTCGCTTCCCTGCCCATGATTTATTTTTACGCCGCTGAACAGTGGCTGGTTGACTTATTGCTGAACAAATGGTTTTTATACGGGCTGGTGTTGTTATTGTCCGGACTGATGGTTTCCACATTACCCCTGATGGCCATGAAATTCAAAGATTATTCGGTGAAGAATAATCTGCCCCGGTACCTGTTGATACTGGTGGCGGTAATGGCCGTGGTTTTGCTGAAATGGCTGGCGGTACCCGTCATCATATTGGCCTATGTTGTCTTATCTTTGCTTTTCAAAAATAAAATAGCATGACCTATACTGTACAGATCAAAGTGATGCCTCTCAAAGAATTGCTGGATCCCCAGGGAAAAGCCGTGATGGGCGGACTGGACAACCTCGGCCTGACCGGTGTGGAGGATGTACGTGTGGGCAAACATATCTCGCTGCAGATAAATGCCGCTTCTCCCGATGCGGCCAGAGCCATCGCCGAAGAAGCCAGTAAAAAATTACTGAGTAACGCGGTGATGGAATATTTCGAGATTGAAGTTAACTAGTTGACCGGTTGAAAAGTTAACAAATAAGTCTCCGGCGAAAGCGGCCTTGTTAACCTTTCAACCTTTTAACCTTTCAACTTATTAACCTTGCTCTACCTCGTTCCCACACCGATCGGCAATCTGAAAGACATCACGCTTCGGGCGCTTGATGTATTGAAAGAGGTGGATCTTATACTCGCGGAGGATACAAGAACCAGTTCTCATTTGCTGAATCACTACCAGATTTCCAAACCCCTTTCTCCGTATCATCAGCACAATGAACATAAAGTACTGCAGCACCTGGTAACTCAGCTGCAGGCCGGAAAGAAAATGGCCGTGATCACCGACGCGGGTACACCGGGAATTTCTGATCCCGCTTTTTTACTCGTGCGTGAGTGCATAAAAGCCGGCGTGAAAGTAGAATGCCTGCCGGGCGCCACCGCTTTTGTGCCGGCATTGGTCAATAGCGGTATTCCCGCAACCCGGTTTTGTTTTGAAGGATTCCTGCCTTTGAAAAAAGGCCGGCAGACATTGATGAAGCAGCTGGCGGAAGAAGAACGGACAATGATTTTTTATGAATCACCGGTCAGACTGGTAAAGACCCTGGAAGAAATGATTACGTATTTTGGTGCGGACCGTAGCTGTAGCGTCAGTCGGGAGCTGACCAAAATGTTTGAAGAAAATAAAAGAGGAACACTGCAGGAAGTGGCTGCTTTTTTTAAGGAAAAAACAGTGAAGGGTGAGATTGTGATTGTGGTGGCGGGGAAAGAGAGATGAGTAATGAGCAATGAGTAATGAGTAATGAGAGCGTTACCAGTCATCACCCGGCTTCCGGATCATGACTGGTAACGCTTTTCTATTACAATACTTTATTTTTTTGCTTTGGGCGCCAGGTGAATCTGGAGGCCAACATTTACGGGAATATAAAAACGGGAATATTCACTGGTATAATCATAGCCAGTGCCTGTTGAAGGTCTGTATTCATACATGGTTTTAGATTTGCCATAGTTGAATCCAATGCTCCCGTAAAAACCGATATGCGTATTTACAAAATGTTCATAGCCCACCTGCAAACCCGTATTCCAGTCACCCTTAGGTTTTGTCGTTGTCTCACTGCTGTTTCCGGTTGACGTCTTGCTGGTACTGTTACCACTATATATTCCATACTGGAAACTTAAGTGGGTAAAAGGCATTCCGGCTTTGCTGCCTCCGAAATAATAGCGGGCAAAAGGAGAAAGGAAAAAAGAAGGTTGTGTGGACTCTGAGGTTGAAGTGGTGGTGGAACCGGTATTACTGCTGGTACTTTTTGATTTATAGAAGCTCAGTGAAACGCCGCCTCCAAGGGCCAGGTTGTCCTGGATAAACCAGCCAATATTCGGATTCAGGCTGATGGAGAAACTGTTGCCTTCACTTTTATAAACGGTAGGCGTATTGGAGTAAGTTGTTTTACTGTCACTGTTAGTATATGAAATACTGCCAATACCCACACCAATCAGCCGTGTTCCTTTTTCAGTTTGTGCAAATAAGGTTGAAGACAAGGCAATACATGCCAGCAAAAGAAAATTCTTTTTCATAAAAAAGTTTTAATGGTTAAGGATGTAAAGAAACTCAGATTTTTTTCTGATTTCCAGAAGCTTAGCTGAAAAATCTGTTTTGTTCCCTTAATCAGCGTAAAACTATGTAGTATAACTACCTTATACATCCCCGAAAAGAGGGATATTTAATGCCCTGCACAAACGAACTACCCCTTATCAATTTTTGTTTTTCCTTTAATTCGGAATTTGCGACATTTACCTTTTAACTGAAAATCAGTGAAATGAATAAAAAATTGATCCTTTTTTTGGTTTTGTTTTCCGGCGTTTCGTTGATGGCCCAGCCTGACCGCTGGCAGCAGCGGGTGAAATATGTGATGAACATTGACATGAATGTGCAAACTAACCAGTTCACCGGCAAACAGAAACTGGAGTACTGGAATAATTCTCCGGATACGCTGACCCGGGTTTTTTATCACCTGTATTTTAACGCGTTTCAGCCCGGTAGTATGATGGATACAAGGAGCCGCAGACAGGGTACCATAACGTCGGGCCGCGGTGCTGATTGGGATATGCGGGTGCGGGATCGTATATTGAAACTTAAGCCGGACGAAATTGGTTACCAGAAAATTCTTTCCCTGAAAATGAATGGCCGGCCGCAAGCGTTTACAATGGATGAGACCATCCTGGAGGTGAAGCTGGACAAACCCATCCCCCCCAGATCCAAAGTGATTTTTGATATGGATTTTGAGGCACAGGTACCCTTGCAGATCCGGCGCAGTGGTCGTGATAATCCAGACAGTAAAGTCCGGTATTCCATGAGTCAGTGGTATCCGAAAATCTGTGAATATGATTATGAAGGCTGGCATCCCACACCGTATGTTGGCCGTGAGTTTTACGGGGTTTGGGGCGATTTTGATGTAACGATTAAAATTGACAGTAAATATATCCTGGGTGGTACCGGTTACCTGCAAAATCCGAATCAGATCGGGTACGGTTATGAGAGCAAAGGGGCAAAAGTAACCCGGCCGGCCGGTGATAAGCTCAGCTGGCGCTTCATTGCCCCCAATGTACACGACTTCATGTGGGCAGCTGATCCGGAGTTTATACACAAAACCGTACAGGTACGTGACAGTCTTAGCTTTCACCTGCTGTATAAAGTCACTAATGCAACCGCAGCAGAGTGGGAGCAGGTGTTGACGGATGCGGTAAAAGCGCTGCCTTTTATTGAAAAATATTTTGGCGCGTATCCCTACAAACAATTTTCGTTTATACATGGTGGTGATGGGGGTATGGAGTATCCGATGTCCACCCTGCTGATCGGTCCCGGAGCCTGGCTGCATGAGTGGCTGCATAACTGGTATTATGGTATACTGGGTACCAATGAGTCATTGTATGGCTGGATGGACGAAGGTTTTACTTCATATGCGGAAGATCGCGTAATGGCGTTTCTGGAAAACAATCCCGGGTTTGCTTATGATGGAAATTACCGGGGTTATGCGGCCCTTGCAAAAAGCGGCAAAGAAGAGCCGCTGACAACACATGCTGATCATTTCAATACCAACGGCGCATATGGGGCGGCGGTATATTCAAAAGGAGCCGTATTTGTGGAACAACTGGGCTATATCACGGGGGCGGCTATGCGTGACCGTATCCTGCTGACTTATTATAACCAGTGGAAATTTAAACACCCCAACGCGGCAGATTTTATCCGGATAGCGGAGAAGGAGTCGGATATGAAACTGGACTGGTATAAAGAATACTGGGTAAACTCCACCAAGACCATCGATTACGGGATTGATAGTCTTTGGGAAGAAGGCGGGAAAACCAAAGTCCGCCTGATCCGGAACGGGCTGATGCCTATGCCCATCGATTTACAACTGAGTTTTAAAGATGGGAGCAAGGAACTGCATTACATACCGCTGAACCTGATGTATGGAGTCAAGGCGGCGGAAGACAGCCTTATTTCCCGTAAAGTTTACAGTCCCTGGAAATGGACTCATGCCACTTATGTAATTGAAAGCACACACCGGCTGACTGACTTTTCAATAGTGGAAATTGATCCCAGCCTCCGGTTAGCGGATATAGATCGCAAGAACAATAAGCTGGAACTCAAATGGTAATATATTGCTGAATAAAATAACAAAAGCCCCTGCAGATTGCGGGGGCTTTTTGTTAATGGTTTGAGACAAGGCCCTTGTATAGGGGTAGGATAAGTTTTAAGGTTAAGGGTTCTTGTAAGTCTATTTACTTAGTTGTTATTGACAGATCAAATGTAGGAAGAGTGCAAATACCCGCAAATACCACTTTTGTGGTATTTTTTGGGCTTTTTTCAAAAACTACCCGCAAAAACCCGCAAATTTTACCTGCCGAAGAATTTATTGATGGCTGCTACCCGGTTGGTAACGTGTAATTTTTCGTAAATATGGTAAACATGCTTGCGGACAGTTTCCGGGCTGAGGAAGGTTTGCGCGGCAATTTCTCTGTATGTAAGTCCTTTGGAGAGTAATTCGAGGATTTCGCGTTCGCGGATAGTGAGTTGGTGCAGGGTTTCTGCTTCACCCGGTACTGATTGTTGTTGTTGTTTCTGAAAAGCCGCCACAACTTTCCGGGCTATCTGGCTGCTCATGGGAGCACCTCCTTCATACAACTCCCGGATGGCTTCCAGCATACGCCCCGGAGGTGTCTTTTTCAATATATAGCCACTGGCTCCGGCACTTAAGGCTTCGAAAATTTTTTCATCTTCTTCATACACGGTACAAATCATGAAATTGGTTTCGGGTATTTTGGGTTTTAATACCCTTACCACATCTATTCCGCTTTCTTCAGTACCGAGGTTTATATCCATTAGTACCACATCCGGGTGTGTAATCGGAATACGGTCAACGGCTTCTTCAGCTGAACTGGCTGTTCCGATACATCGATAGCCTTCCGACATGGACACAATTTCTTCCAGTGCATTTCTCAGTTCTTTGTTATCATCTACTATAAAGACCGTAATCTGCCTCATACAATAAAGGTCTTGTTTTTATCTGTAAAGCCCAATACCACTTTGTGGTATATATTACCGGGAGACGTAGAGCAGGTATTTCTCCCGGAAAGAATCTTCCTGAAACAAATCAGTAATTTCCATCATCCGTGGGCGGGTACCGCTTTCCTGAATTTCTTTAGCCAGATCACCGCCTTTCAGGCAGATAAGTCCGGGTTTATGTTCCGATTCAGGAGATACAGGTTTTGTACGGAGCAAAGGTCTGGCCCATGTCCATAATTCTTTCAGCGGAGCAACCGCACGGGATACGGCGAAATCAAACTTCCGGTTTTTTATTTCTTCTGCGCGGGTGTGAAGGGTGCTGATATTTTTTAGCCCTATGCCTCCGGCAACGGCATCCACCACTTTCAGTTTTTTGGCAATGCTGTCGGCCAGTAAGAAATTAACTTTTGGAAAAAATATGGCCAGTGGTATGCCGGGAAAACCACCGCCGGTGCCGATGTCTATAATCTCAGTACCCGGTTCAAAGTCAAATGCCGCGGCAATGCTCAGCGAATGCAGTACATGTTTCTCATACAGACTGTCAATATCCTTTCGGGAAATCACATTTATTTTTTCATTCCATTCTTTGTATAAAGCTTCCAGTCCGGCCCATTGCACCTGTTGTTCGGGGGTGAAGTCCGAGAAATATTTATAAAGAATATCGGTAGGAGCTGCCATAGTATTTAATCAATTCCAGCTGTGGCGGGGTCTTCGCCATAAAGCCGGTGCAAAGATCAGGTAATAAAAGAACATCCACATATCCAGGAAAATAAACCAGGGCCAGAGATCCCCTTCGCCCATTTTTTTCATGGATTTATACAAGACGATCCCCTGCAGGATGAGCCGGACACCGAAGACCGGCAGTGCCAGGCGCCAGTCGTAAAAGAGAATAGTGGCGGCAAAGGCCGGGTAATACAGAAACTGGCTGGCGAAATACAGGCCCAGTAAAAATTTATGTTTGGGTTTATAGTATTTGGCCGTGGTATAATGTCTTGATTTCTGTCTGAGCCAGCCGGACCAGGTGGTTCGGGGAATGGAACGGGTAATGGAATCCGGATCTATCACCACAGCGGTATTTTCTTTGGTAGCCACTTTATTGATGAATAAATCATCGTCTCCGCTGGGTATATGATTGATGGAGGAAAACCCTTTATTGCGCAGGAATAAGTCTTTCTTGTACGAAAGGTTACGGCCCACACCCATATAAGGCGTGCCTGCCAGCGCATACGATAAATACTGAAGAGCGGTATGAAAGGTTTCAAAGCGGATCAGCTTATTCAGCATGCCGCCGCGGCGGTGATAAGCACCATAGCCGATCACGATTTCAATGCCGTCATCATAGGCTTCCTGCATTTTCTGTATCCAGTGTTCAGTAGCCGGTACACAGTCGGCATCTGTAAGCAGCAGTACTTCATATTTTGCCTCCCGGATACCAATGGAAAGCGGGTATTTTTTTCCTGAAATCAGTTTGGCCTCCTGGGTCAGTTCCACCACATGCAGGGACTTAAAGGTCTTCTTCAGCTCCTGCAGAATATATTTGGAATCGTCAAGCGAATTGTCATTTACCACTACTACTTCCGTACTATAGGGGTATTGCTGAACCAGCACACCTGGCAGATTGCGGGCCAGGTTTTCATCTTCATCCCGGGCGCAGATGATAATGGAAACCGGATGCTGACGGGTCTGCATTTTCTCCCGGGGTTTGAAAAAGGCAACACGGCTGAAAAACCAGCCGTAGTAAAACAGTTGGATAAGGGTCAGGGCAATAAAAAAGTAAAAGAGAATTTCTTCCCAGTGAAATGGTGGCATAGCGGCGAAGGTAAAGCCCCGGCTGCATCGGTCAATATTCCCGGGGCAAAAGCTTTCCACAGCCTTTGGATAAATACCTTTTTTTTCAGGGAGGGCGACAAACGTTTGGGTTTTCCGTTTTTTCTTTACTTTCAACCGCCGGTCGCCGGTAATTAACCTTCATCCTGTAAACAGTCTCCTGTTATGAAAAAAGCAATTTCCTTAACTGCCCTTTTCATTTTTTGTATGGCTCTGAAAGCCTTTCCGCAGGGAAGTTCCGACGAAAAAATTTACCTGCAGACCGACCGGAATCAATATACGGCTGGTGAAACTATTTTTTTTAAAGGCCAGGTGCTGACCGCCCTTGATACAATTCAGAGTGCAGTCTTATTTGTGGAATTATGGGACAATCATTTCGCAAAACTGGCCGCAGTGAGTTTGCCACTTACAGACGGCTCGGCCGCCGGTTCAATTACGATCCCCGTTAATCTGCAATCTTCCCGTGTTTTTTTAAGGGCCTTTACCGATGTAACATCCACTCAGTTAATCCCGGATCAGTTTATAAAGCCTGTATGGACGGCGGCCAATTCCGGTACTCAGCCAGCTCAAGAGGCGGGAAATGAAAAAGTACCGGTATTTTTTCCCGAAGGAGGAACCCTGGTGTACCAGGCGCTGAACCATGTGGCATTTAAAGCCGCTGAAAATTTTCAGGGAAGGATCAGTAATAATAAAGGAGAGACGGTGGCCATGATCAGACCCGGTATGAACGGGCTGGGTTCATTTTCCTTTACCCCTGTAAAAGGGGAGACCTATTCCTGTTACTGGAATAAAGACGGGAAAGAAGCAGTAGTGCCTTTGCCGTTGCCGGTTGAGACAGGGGTTGCGGTACATGTCAGTCAAAAGGCCGACACGCTTTTCTTCGGACTGGATAATGGCGGTACCCGTGATCTGCGGGTATTGAAACCGCGGGTGCAATTGCTAATTGGTCAGGAAATCGTGTACCTGGTGGAATTGAATATGACACTAAAACCCCGGTTCAGTTATTTTATTCCCTTGCAGGATTTCAGAACAGGACTGGCCGAACTCCGGGTGCTGGATGAAGACAGTATGGTGCTGGCCAGCCGTCCCGTTTTTTTAAGCCGGCACAGTTTTGACAAGGGTGGCCGGCTGGAAGTTGTAAAAAAAGATATGGGGCAAAGAGCCGAAAACAGTATCCGCATAACAACGGCAGACAGCAGCCTCCGGTACGTGTCGGTTAGTATTACCGATGCCGGCTATAATGAAGCAGCCACCGGAAATGGGCTTTTGGGAAGCGTGACGGGAAATTTCGTTCCGGTAGTACCGGACAAAAGTGTCCTGGCTGAACAAACGGATCTCTTGCTGCTTACGCGCTCATCCGTAAATAAGGCTGCTGATAACGGTATAGCACAGGTTAAAGTTGCGCCGGGAACCGGCATGCGGCTATCGGGTACGGTACGGAAGGGAAAAAAAGTACTGGCAGGTAAAACAATCATCACCGGCATACGATCTGCGTATACGGGCAAGGAAATTTATATGGTCACCACGGATGAGCAGGGCCGGTTTACCCTGGATAACCTGGCCGTTTTCGGCGAATCGTTTGTGCATTGCCGTTTGCCGGGGAAAGCGGAGGAAGAACTGAATTTCACCTTTACCGTACAGCAACCGGAAGCCAGCAGTGATACAGCCTTCTTACAGGCGTTCAAAGCGAAACTGGCGTCTTTCCCGGCAACCGTTCAGCCGGTAGCGGAAACCGGTATGCCTTATGAGGATCCGTTGGTATTGGCAGAGAAAATGGTTACCCTGGAGGAAGTGGTGTTGAACAGTGATCCCCGGCTGGTTTCCCGTAAACGTTTGGATGAGCTGGAAAAAAAATACGCGGAGGGAACCATTTTTGGCGGATACGGCGCTTCCGGTGAATCACTGGATGTGCTCAATGATCCGAGAGCAGGGAAGGCCATTGACCTGTTTACGTATATTGGAACAAATATGCGGAGCCTGTGGTTGGGTTATTCAAATGGCGGCAAACACCTTTTTTACAACGGCTATGGCGGAAATGTACCGGTATCCATTTTTTACCTGGATAATGCCCGGGTGGAAAGAGATATGGTGGAATGGATTACACCCGATCAGGTGGCTTATATCAAATTTGTACCGAGACTGGGCGGGGAAAAAGGCCTGCCTTCTGCGATTGCCATCTTCCGCAGAAAACCGGGGGAGCAGGGTTATTGGGAAAAAGAGAGGTTTCAGTTGCAGGAGCAGGTGATTAACGGGTATCCGGTACCAAAGGAGTTTGCCGGACCTGATTACAGCAAGAGTACAACCCGGGTTGAAAAAGATAACCGTAAAACACTGGTCTGGAGTCCCTATACGCCGATGGAAAACGGGGCAGGGGAAGTTCGTTTTTACAATAACGACCGTACCCGTAAATTCCGGGTTGTGGTGGAAGGGATGGCAGCCGACGGAAGCCTGCTGTATCTGGAAAGCATTATTGAATAAAAGCGGGAATTCATGAAGGCTATTTAACCGGGAGTCCGGCTCCCGGTAGCTTTTTTGCATCTGTCACCCGGCAAATTACATTTATCTTGCGCCCATTATGCCCGGACTACAGTTTGAATTACAACATACCGACCCAGGTTCAAAAGCAAGGGCGGGAAAAATCAGCACCGATCATGGCGATATCCTGACCCCGATCTTTATGCCGGTAGGTACCGTAGGAAGTGTAAAAGCCGTATCGCAGCAACAACTTACAGAAGAAGTAAAAGCGCAGATTATCCTGGGCAATACCTATCACTTATATTTAAGACCGGGACTTGAGGTATTGGAAAAAGCCGGGGGACTGCACCGGTTTAATGGCTGGCACAAGCCAATCCTGACCGATAGCGGGGGCTACCAGGTTTTTTCATTGGCGGGTACCCGGAAAATCAAAGAGGAGGGAGTTACTTTTCAGTCTCATATTGACGGCAGCCGTCACTTATTCGCACCGGAAAATGTGATGGATATTCAGCGCAGTATCGGCGGGGATATCATTATGGCCTTTGATGAATGTCCGCCCGGTGGCAGCGAATTTTCCTATGCTAAAAAATCAATGGAACTGACCCATCGCTGGCTGGACCGTTGTTTTACCCGGTTCAATGAAACCTCGTCTAAATACGGATATACGCAAAACCTGTTCCCTATTGTACAAGGGGGGACGTTTAAAGACCTGCGTAAACAATCCTGTGAATATATTGCAGCAAAAGAAGCCAACGGAAACGCCATCGGGGGACTGAGTGTAGGTGAACCGGAACCGGTGATGTACGAAATCTGTGACTGGTGTTGTGATCATCTGCCCACGCAAAAACCGCGGTACCTGATGGGCGTAGGCACGCCCTGGAATATTCTGGAATGTATCGGGATGGGCGTGGATATGTTTGATTGCGTGATGCCCACCCGCAATGGCCGGAATGCCATGTTGTTTACCTCCAACGGGGTGATAAATATTGACAACAAGAAATGGGAATTTGATTTTACTCCCATTGATGAAGGGATTGGCTGCAGTATCAGCGCGTATTACAGTAAATCCTATCTGCGCCACCTGATGAAGGCCAAAGAAATCCTCGGGCTCAGTATTGCCAGTGTACACAACCTGGCTTTTTACCTCTGGCTGGTGGGGGAGGCCCGGAAACATATTCAGCTTGGTGATTTTGCCGCCTGGAAAGAAGAAATGATTCCCCGGTTAAAACAAAAGTTATAGGATTACGCTTTCACAAAGCCTCAACAGTTAAATGGTTACATTTGCGCCTGTACAAAATTTATTGGCAGCGGCAATTTTTGTTTATTCCTGATTCATGCGTAAACTCGACTGGTACATACTGAAGAAATTCCTGGTCACGTTTGTGTTCTGTATGCTGCTGTTTACAGTAATTGCCGTGGCTGTGGACAGCAGTGAAAAGGCGGATGATTTTGTAACGGCCGGCTTCAGCACCAAAGAAATCATCAACAAATACTACCTGGGATTCGTACCCTGGATATGGAGCCTGTTATTTCCTCTTTTCGTTTTTATTGCCGTTATTTTTTTTACCAGCCGGATGGCCACCCGGTCGGAAATTATTGCCGTGCTGGCCAGCGGTACCAGTTACCGCCGGTTCCTTCGTCCCTATTTTGTCGGCGGACTTTTCCTGGCTATCGTACTCTGGCTGGGCAACAGTTTCTGGATTCCCAAGGCCAATACCATTAAAGCCAATTTTCAGACACGTTTTATTGACAGTAAGGATCCTTCCAAGAACAGGACCTATGGCAGCTGCATGCGTTGTTTTTATCTGCGTACCGATACCAATACGTTCGTTGGTATCCGGGACTATGATACCAGTATCAAATTCTCCCGCGGGTTTTTTATGGAGCGGATCAAGGGAAATAAAGTCGTTTATAATCTCCGGGCAGAATCTATGAGCTGGGATACCATTACCAGGAAATGGAAACTCTACCGGGCGGCAGAGCGGTATATCGATAGTGTGGGGGAGCGGATGCTGAGGCATGATACCCTGCTGCTGACCATCAGTCTCAGGCCTGAAGAACTGAAGAAGGATGATTACATGAAAGATAAACTCACGTCTCCCGAGTTATACGAATATATCAAAAGGGAGCAGTTGCGGGGCACCGAAGGACTCAATACCCTGCAGGTGGAATGGTACCGGCGTACAGCAGTTTCCGCCACTGTTTTGCTGCTGACCATTATCGGGGCGGTTATCGCCAGCCGCAAAATCCGGGGTGGCAGCGGCATGCACCTGGCCATGGGTTTTGTAATAGCAGCCGTTTTTATCATTTCCGACCGCTTTTCCACGGTTTTTGCCACCAAGGGTAATCTGCACCCTTTCCTGGCCGCCTGGCTGCCGAATATGGTGTTTCTGATCGTGGCCGTATGGCTCTACAGAAGAACGCCGAAATAGAATTCAGGTGTCAGGTGCCGGGTGTTCGTACTTCGTACCCCGTACTTCGTACCCCGTACTTCGTACCCCGTACTTCGTACTTCCGATAAACTTTCCCTTTTATTATTTGTTACCACAATCGGCAATCAGTAATTTTATGCCTTTACCATTATTATCAAAAATCCCCCGAAAAATAAGGTTGTATGGGAATAATTAAAGACCGGTTTAAAGCCAAAGCCGATAGCGTGGCTACCGAGATAAAAGACATCCTGAAAGAGCATGGTAACAAGAAAATTGGTGAGGTTACCCTTTCCCAGATTTACCAGGGTATGCGGGGGATGACCGGACTGGTTACCGAAACTTCTTTACTGGACGCCCAGGAGGGTATTCGTTTCCGCGGGTATTCTATTCCGGAATTGCAGGCCCGGTTGCCCAAAGCGCCACATGGCAGTGAGCCCTTGCCGGAAGGTTTGTTTTACCTGATGCTGATAGGGGAACTGCCTACGGATGAAGACGCGGAACATGTAACGAATATCCTGCAGCGCCGTAGTCACGTACCTACCCATGTATTTGAAGCCATTGACGCGTTACCGATTCATACGCATCCCATGACGATGTTTGTGGTGGGGGTAATGGCCCTGCAGACGGAAAGCTATTTCCAGAAAAAATACGCGGAAGGCATCAATAAAAAAGATTACTGGCTGCCGGTATTCGACGACAGCATTGTACTGCTGGCCCGTCTGCCCCGTATTGCCGCCTATATCTACCGCCGTAAGTATAAAAACAGTGAACATATTCAGCCCAATGGTCTCCTCGACTGGGCGGGTAACCTGGCCCATATGCTGGGTTATGAAGATGAGAGTTTCCGTGAACTGATGCGGCTTTATATGACGATCCATGCGGATCATGAGGGAGGAAACGTATCTGCCCATACCACCCACCTGGTGGGTTCCGCACTTAGTGATCCTTACCTGGCTTATGCCGCAGGTATGAATGGACTGGCAGGCCCCTTACACGGACTGGCCAACCAGGAAGTGATCAAATGGGTATTTGAAATGCAGGAAGAACTGAATACCGATTTGCCAACCAAAGAGCAAATTGCTGAATATGTGAAGAAGACCCTGGGAGAAGGGAAAGTGGTACCGGGTTATGGTCACGCGGTGCTTCGTAAAACAGACCCCCGCTTTACTGCCCAGATGGAGTTTGGTAAAAAACATATGCCGGATGATAAACTGGTACAGACCATCTGGAATATTTATGATACAGTGCCGCCGATTCTGCAAACCATCGGTAAGATCAAGAATCCATGGCCGAATGTAGATGCGCATAGCGGCGCCCTGCTCGTGCATTACGGTATGGTGGAATATGAATTCTATACCGTACTCTTTGCCGTCAGCCGTGCGTTAGGTGTACTTGCTTCTCTCTGTTGGGATCGTGCCCTCGGCTTCCCGCTGGAGCGCCCGAAATCAGTTACTACGGATCTCGTGAAGTTGTGGCTGGATGGCAAGGATAATATCTGGGGAGAATGAGGTAGTCGGGAGATAGTAGCCTGCCTGCCGGCAAAGGCAGGTCGGTAGTTCGTAGTCCTGGTCGTTTAAAGATGTAAACGCTGAAAATTAAGATCATAAAAAGAAATGCTCCTAAATGGAGCATTTCTTTTTATGATTGACGATAGGGGAATATTTTCTGGAACGCAATGGGTTTATTTCAGGATATCCATTTCTACCCCGTTAAAACTACCCTTACCGCTTATGAGACTGATACGTCCACCCGCGGATACATTGATAAGGGTTTTGTCGCCAACGCCGAGCCCATACATTTCCGCAGGATGCCCGGCGTCACCCATCTGATCCATCTGGTTGGTACCTACACCGGCACCAACAGAACCGGATACATAAATATCCTGGATCCCATTCCGGCCGATTTCAATACCCAGTACTCCTTTTGCACCGATCTGGGCGGTTAGCGGCCCGAGTTTTACCTTCTCGGATCTGCCCCCTGATATCTCCACATTAAAATTCATAAACTGATCACCAAATGTGTTTTTGTCCATGTCCTGGGTGAGCCCGAGTTTCAATGACCCGATTTCCAGCGAAGTGATCATTTTATTACAACTGCTGACAATCGAACCGATGCCGAGGTTCAGCTCACTGTGATAGATACAATGGATATCATTGAATTCGGCCAGTTTTCCAAATTGTTTGTGGCTCTCCGGTAATTTTCCAAAACAGGACTCAAAGGTTGAGACTTCACCAATTTCTTTGTAGGAAACGGCCAGCAGCCCTTTCAGCCATTGTTGCTGATACTGTATCAGCGTTATTGCAAATTCCTCCGGGTTTTTTGTAAACTGAAGCCAATAGATCTCTTCATTGAGTTTCAATCGTAATTGTTGCAGGTATTCATCATAGAGCGCTTCATGTCCGTTATTCCATTTGCTCAGGTAGGTATCAGCCAGCGAGTTGAATTGCTGGCAATAATCTTTGTTAGCCTTGCCTTCTCCTACCTGTAAAGCATGTTGCCTGTCGAGCACCTGATATGCATTGAAGTAGGCCTGGTGTTCAGGTTTCATTTTTGTGTGATGCGCTTTCAGGTCTTTCAGGGCTTTATCGAGCCGGAATTTCATCCCGCCGTCCTTTTCCATTAACTGCAGTTTGAGACGCGCTCTGCGGGCAAACGGCATAGGCGGATCTTCTTTAAGAACGGGAGCCGGTCCCTGATTCATATAATAATCCTGTGCGGCTTTTGCTTCCTCCATTTTTTTATTCACTGGGATAAGCTGGTTCAATTTCTGTTGCAGTTGCAGACTTTTTTCCTGCACCTCTTTAGTGAATTGTTCCCATTCTTTCCTTAAAACGATTTCTTCGGCAGCTGTTTTGGGGAAAGCCGGGTGCTTAAAGCCAAGAAGTCCCAATGGGTCCGGTTTTTTTTTAAAAGGAAAGGAGAGATCATCGGGGACAAGTTTGTACCCCCATTTTCTGAGTTGATTTTCCTTGTCCAAAGAAAGGGTCTCTCCCATGGATTCCTTAATCAGCATTATCGCTTTGTCTTTGTTGCCCTTACTGTTTTCAATAATGGCTTTTGTGTATGCAGCCTGCGGGTGCCGGCGACAAATCTGAAGACAACTGTCGAGATATGGATTGGCCTTTTGCAGATCACCAAGCCTGAACCAGGCCTGCCCCAGGTTATTCAGTACGGTTGAATTTCCGGGAAATTGTTTATTAAGTTTATTCAATAGTGGAATGGCTTGTGGTTCGCCGCCACTCATGGTAAGCATGGCTGCATAGTTATTCAGGTTATCTGTATTGCCGGGTTCATCTCCCATCGCTTTACCCATCAGGTACAGAGCAGTTTGCACCCGGCCCAGTACCCAGAGACCTGATGCCGTATTCCCTATTACAGCCGTTGCTGTTTTTTTTGATTTGAGATCCTGGTAAAATTTTTCACCCAGGTTGGCGGCGGCAGGTGTAAGCCGGCCCGTTACAAACTGGTGTGTCTTACTAATATAAGAGGGCAGGCCGGCATCGGTCAGCAGAGAACCAGGGATTTGTTTAATCCTTGCCTCGTCTTTCGGAGGTATATCACCGGTGAAGCCGGATTGACCAGCAGGGTTGGATTTATTTTGTTCGGGTATGGAGGTAACGGGAATTTGTATCCCCATTTGTTCCATCATTTTCTTTTGCTCAGGCGTCAGTTTTTCCATTGCCTGTTGTGCTTCCCGGGCCCTTTGTTCAATTTCTCCCTGCGAGACCGGGTTGGCCGCCGGTTTTTTCCCATTCTGGGCAATAATACAGCAGGGAGTCAGTAATAACAGGAGAAGTATACGAAACATGTGCATAGCCGTTTTTGAGGTATCAGGTAAAGATAACGGGTGTTCTCGCCTCCCTGATCCCCGAAAAGCAGGATATTTTCAGCTTTTAATACTAGCGCAATCGCCCGGACGCGCGCAGTGCATTCAGCAGCCGGGTATCATTTCGTCTGTCCAGCAGCGTTAGTTCTGTATTGCCGTCTATCCGTATAAAGTGCATAAACAGTTCACGGTTGTAAAAAAGAATGGGATCAATGGTGGCAACGCCAATGGTCATGGAAGACAGAAAGCCCGGGTGAAAAACGCCGTAGTAAACGGGTTCTTTATTTACGGTTACGGCGAAACCGGCAGAGGTGGAAAGCGATTGTATAGCTCCCTTAATATCCTTATTCAGCTTAAAAGAAGAAGTAGATGCGGTATAAAAAGAAATGTCTTTATCGGCAACCAGTGGCTGGCCGGCCAGTACCGCATTGCTGATCGACAGCGCCGGTACGCCACCCACCTGAACGACGGCGGATGTAAATGAGCTCAGCAGGTAGATTTCAATTTTTGTGGAATGGTCTTTTTTGCATCCCGGGAAAAGGGCGATTAGCAGAATGCTGTAAAAAAGAGGTTTCATGAAAGATGATTTACAGATTGACAACCGATAGGGCCGTATCGTTGCCCGGAATTGCAGTTTTGCATAAATGTACTCAAATTCAATGTTTTCTCCCTCAGAAATGGACTCGTTTCCCGGCGGATGTTCCGGCAACTAGGGCATTTTTGAACCTGTTCTGTGAAGATCACGGCAATTCCAGGCAACGGGCGGCCTTACTCTTTATCCCATTGCTGAATAACAGCGGCAACGCGCGCATGCACCTTCCTGTTTAATAAATCAGTCAGCGAATTGTCGTCAACCACCAGTTGCTGCTCTTTTAAAAATTCCCAGAGTTTATTGAAGACGGACAGGGCACCGGCATCATATATGCTTCCGGCTTCCATATGCCAGCGGCATTGGTACCAGCCATAATTCTGAGGATACTGTCTTGTTATCTCATCATACAACTGTTCCAGATCCTGCAGGGAAGTATATTTCAACTTGTGGCGATCGGTAACAGTTACCACCATATTGGGGAACAGGGTAAGGGCTGGTAGCAGGCGAGGTTCTTTTTCTGCTATGTAAGTATGGAGGAAAATATTTACAAATAATTCCCCCATCCATTTGCGCTGAATTTGTAATCCGGCTTGTTTGTGATACGCGTGTCCCAGTTCGTGTATAGCAAGGAGATCAAAAAAAGGTTCCATGGTTAGTCCCCCTTTCGGATCCGCGTAGGTAGCACTGATACGGGTTGCCAAACCGGCGGGTAGTTTTTCAAGCGGAGGTATAAAGCTCTTCCAGAAATCATTATTTGCCGCGGCCACAACTAAAGTTTTACTGTCCGTATAATGAGGCATACCGTATACCGGGGTCTGGCTGTATGTACTCCAGTCTTCCGGTGACAGAACCAGTAGTACAACAGCGGGTGTAAATCCGGTCAGCCCCTGATAAAACTGCATGACGGCATCTGTCTGTGCGGCCATTCTTTTTGCTTTTGCCAAAGCACCTTTGCTGTAATATACCTGTGCCTGATGCCCCTGTAAATTAACCAGGCTGTCGTATGATTGTCCATTTGTTCTGAAGGAACTAAAGCAGCAGATTAAAAACAGGAACGAAAATGGAAGGAAAGGCTTAAGAAAAACTTGTTGTTGGAAATGGGTTTTTGTTTTCATGTTCTTTTTCAGCAAATCTAGCCGGACAGGCAGCTGCCGGCATAGTACAAAACAGACATTTTAGAAACCAATGTCTTTTTGCATCCGGAGCGGAGTGAGCAACAGTTCCTGTTCAATAACAGAAGGGTTTACACCGGCAAATACTTTGAAGTCGCGGATCAGGTGCATCTGATCAAAATAGGCAGCTTCATGCGCAATTTTTGTCCAGCTGAGATCGGGGTCAGCTTCATGCAGGCGATAAGCTTTTGAAAACCGTAAGATGCGGGCATACATTTTAGGACTCATGCCGATCCGTTCCCGGCATTTGCGTTCAAACTGTTTGAGACTAAGACAGGCCAGGGATGCTGTTTGTTCAATGGATAATTGGCCGTCATTTTTTAAGAGGGTCATCAATGCCGCATCAAACGGTAATGCTGTACTAAAGACCGGCAAATGTAACAGGAGATAATTTTCAACCAGTTTTTTTCCTGTTTCCAGGTCCGGTAAATCTTTAAGCTGTTCATTGAGGGTTTTACAGCCGGCATCAAAAAAATCGAGCGCATCAAAACCTCCATCAAATAATTCATGCATAGGAATGCCCAGCAGCCGGAATAAACCTCCGGGCAGAAAGTCGACCCGGATCGCCTGTAATTGCCGGTGGACTTTAATATTCACCCGGGAAAACTGGGGACCGGTTAATACTGTATCTGGTTGCTTATAAAAGGTCTCATCCATTGTTCTTCCCATTGATACAGGATCCTTGCAATAAAAAAGCAGGGTTTGAAATGGAGTGGGAGGATAGGGCGTTACCACCTCTTCTATACCTGGAGGCAAAACCGCATTGACCGTTGAAATCGAAAGGATGTATTCACGTAATGCCGGATGTGGTATGTATGTTTTAACGATCAGGTTTTGCAGGTTTTTGTTTCTGCCCGTCGCAGGACTATCCCAATTTACAACAATCTGTCAAAACATGTTTATTAGATAACTGATGATCCGTTTATTTCAACCGCTCCAGTTGTCCTTTTCTTTTCACAATATTTTTATAATCCCATTGAATAGTACGGGCTTTCTTCAGCCATCGTTTCAGGTCTTTTGTATTTACCTGTTCTATAGATGTGTAGCGGATTTCCGCTGCCTTAAATTTTCCCTCATTGGTTAAGCCGGGTTCATCAAAAGATTGTCCGCTCCAGAACAGGAGCCGTATGCAGCCTTTGAGTTTACTATATCCTGCCACGGGATTGCCATCGAGAAACCATACCGGGATTGCATGCCATATTTTGTTTTCCGCTTCGGGGAGTGAAGCATTGATCGTTGACGCTAATAATTGACAGATTGGTTTATCTGTTTCACTTTGGGCATTGTTGTAGGCAAGGGTTTCTTTATTCATTGGTGGTATCATTACATTTTATTCCGGACTTAAAATAAATCTGATGTTGACTATAATTTCTTATCTAAATTCAAACCACTCAGGTTCCAGTAATTCGTTTACCGGTGTCCATTTCGCATTTCTGATTATATAATGCATTTTTAAATCCGGTTTATCTTTCAGGCTGATTTGATCCAGTCTCGGAAGCTTTTCCTGGTTAAGTAATCCGGTTATTTCCATGGGTCTGTAGTGGTTTTCATCGGACCAGCCAGGCAGTTGTTCCATTTTTTCCACATAAATATCTGTACCCCTGTAATTGAACCACCAGTATTGATTTTGGCTGATGGCCATGCCACGGAGACTGACCTGTTTTCCCAGCTGATCTTCCAGCCGGACTAACCGGCATCTTCCATTCATTACATAAAACAGATTTTTTGTCCGTGTCCCCTGTATCTTCCCAAATACTTCTGCTTTTTTTCCGATTTCGGTGGATGTCCATTTCCGGGCATTCACCAGTTTAAGTAACCAGCTGGCTCCCCGGATACAGGCGGTATCATTATCATTTTCCGCTATACCGTCGAGCAAGGCTTCACGACCATTAAACTGAACAGGGTGCCATTCAAGCGGTGCCGTTTTTTCGCCAGCGAGTACGATCAGCCGGTTTTTAAAATAAAACCCGGTTGTTTGTATGACTACGCCGGCTTCTTTGAAAGCGCCGTCAGGACTGCCAATAAATTCCCCGGTCTCGTATACGCGTAAGCGATAACTGTTACCGCTTTTGATAGAGGGGATTGTCCCTTTGCCAAATGAGCCAAAATAAGGGGATAGGGGTATTTCTATTGGTACCTGGGTAGCACTGTCATTTATTTTATGCACAATCAGGTTGGGCCCATCTTCATATCCTTTGTCTGGTCCATCCACAACAACTCCATGAACAGTAAGAAAACTGCCTAACGGCTGACCAAGTTCACCGATAAATACTGTTTTTGAATCCTGTGCAAAAATATTCACTTTACGCAGGCTGTCCTGTGCTTCACTCGTAATGCAGAACAGGATTGGGATTATCCATAGTATTTTCATGTGCTAATCTGTTTCGATAATAGTTTACATTGGACGGCTCCCCGATAAAAAAATACTTTTGGAAAGAATTTTCCTGTAAGACAGTGCTATCGATTTTATACAGGTCATTGCATAAAGACTCCTGATTTGTTTCAGGATAAGTGTCTTTGGGTGTTGTACAAGATAGCTCTACCACTAAGATCATCGCAAAAGTTATGTTCAGGTAGTTTGTCATCTTTGGAATGGACAGGTTTTTTTTAATCCTCCCATACTTCGTACATCCTAGTCACAGGTGTTCAGCTAATTTACGGAATTATTGATAGGGGCAGAAAGGTAGTAGCGACAGGCGGATACGGCCAGCAGGACGATGATCAGGTAGTTCAACGAAGCGCCGGTATTCCACCGGGGGAGGGACAGAGAGAGGAGAAATACGAGGTATCCCGCTATCAGCAATAGTAGGATCAATCCGTAAGCCAGCAACCGGCGCGGGCGGAACAGTTGTAGCAATCCGGTTACGAGGAACAGCAAGAACAGTACAAGTCCTGTTTGGGCCAGCATACTTAAAGCCTGATTCGGATTTGCTCGCAGATACTGTGTTTCTTCCGGTATATTACCGTACCAGACTAAGGCGTAATGGCGGATGCATTGCAGTATGAACAGCAGTAAAGCGGACAGCGGCAACAGGAAATTGATCAAACGCGTTTTGAAGGGCATAGCGAATTATAATGAAGCAAAAGTAATTAATCCGGACAATGTGCAGGATTCATATAGAAAAACGGCCACGCTATGCATGGCCGTTCGAGAAAAAAAATTTTTTATTACAGATCGGTGATCGGTTTGTATTTCGGAACCAGTGATTTCATTATAATCCATCCGATCAGATAGGCAACAGCACAGATCGTAAAGATGATAAAATAACCGGCTTCAATGCCCTCGAATCCCATCAGTTTCATGTTCGTGTTGGCGGCAAAATCAAAAAGTTTTCCGGATCCCTTGTTGATCAGGAAAGAACCGATACCACCCGCCATTCCGCCGATACCTGTAATGGTGGCAATGGCAGAGCGGGGAAACATATCACCGATGGTGGAAAAGATATTCGCCGACCAGGCCTGGTGAGCAGCTCCGGCAATACCGATGATGATGACCGGGAACCAAACAGAAATATAGCCGAGTGGTTGTGCCAGTAAGGCCAGTAACGGAAAGAAGGCAAAGATCAGCATGGCTTTCATCCGCCCGGCGTAAGGATTCATCCCTTTCTTTTCTACAAAATAAGTGGGCAACCACCCGCCAATGATTGATAACAAAGTGATCAGGTACAAGGTAAAAATCTGTGGCGCACTCTGCGTGGAATCCAGTTTGTATACAGAACTGAGATAGGCAGGTGTCCAGAACAGGTAAAACCACCAGACGCCATCTGTCATAAATTTACCAACGGCAAATGCCCAGGTCTGTTTATAGCCAAAGGCCTTGGCAAAAGAAATCTTTTTGGTATGCGCCAGCATTTCTTCCTCATTCGCGTGTTTGTCGTCCTGCTGGATATAAGCCAGCTCCTCGCTGTTGACACGGGGATGTTTTTCGGGTTTCTTGTATATAAAAACCCAGAAACCCATCCAGACAAATCCAAGGCCGCCAATGATAATAAACGACATTTCCCAGCCATAGGCTTTGGCGATAAAGGGAATTGATATAGGCGCAATCAACGCGCCGATAGTGGCACCTGCGTTAAATATGCTGGTGGCAAAGCCCCTTGCTTTTTTGGGAAAATATTCGGCGGTGGCTTTAATTGCTGCCGGAAAGTTCCCGGCTTCTCCAAGGGCCAGTACAATACGGGCAAAGATGAACAGCGTTACACTGGTGGAGGTAACTTTGGCAATATCGCTCACGGTGGCAATCGTATCCTTGGCGCCTTCAAATCCTACAAACCAGGTACCGGTAAGGATACCTGATGTGGCAATGCCGCAATACGCATGCATACAGGCCCCAATGGACCATATACCAATAGCCCATAGAAACCCCTTCTTGGTGTCCATCCAGTCCACAAATTTTCCGGCCAGCAACATGGAGAAGGCATAGGCCAGCGAAAATATCGCCGTAATGGTGCCATAGTCGTTGTTGTTCCAATGAAATTCAGGTACAATAAAGTCTTTCCAGGTTAAGGAAAGTACCTGTCTGTCGAGATAGTTAATCGTGGTGGCAAAGAACAACATGGATACAATCACCCATCTGTAATTTGACATACTGCTTTTCATCTGGCCCTGTTGCATGTGCGATTTTTTATTTTTTAATGCTGCCTATTAATTCCAGTACTTTCTTTGTTTCACTTTCCATAGTGGTGTAATCTTTGGCTTCCATCAGTTTTTTACTGATCAGCTTGCTGCCCATACCTACTGCACAAACACCGGCTTTGTACCAGCTTTCAATACTTTCCTTCGTGGTATCCACTCCACCGGTGGGCATGAACAACAGTTTAGGGAAGATATCTTTAATTGTGGTCAAAAACTCGGTTCCGAGCATATTTCCCGGGAATAATTTGATAAAACCAATACCGGCATTCTCCGCAGCGATGATCTCTGTAGGGGTCATACATCCGGGAGCATAGAAAATATCATTGGCCACACAATAGGCCGCTACATCCGGTACGAATCCCGGGCTCACGAGAAAGTCAGCTCCCGCTTCCATATAATCGGTAGCGTTTTTCATATTCTTGATGGTGCCTACACCCAGTAACAAACCGGGCATTGCTGCATTCCGCAGTTCCACCATTTTCTTAAAATTACTCAGGGCCGCCTCTCCACGGTTGGTATATTCCACCGCTTTGATGCCGGCTTTATAGATCGCCTTCAATGTATCCAGACTCACTTCCTCACTGGGATTAAAGTAGAGGGGCAGGATACCCTGGGCGATGATGGCGTCGGTTATTTTTTTAGTGTTACTCATAGTAGTGTAATTCAAAAGTCTAAATTAAAAAGTAAAAAAATCCTATAGTTCGAAGATGCTTAAAATCAATTCCAGTCTTAACTTATAATGACGAATAGTTCTCATGTAAAGGTTTCTCTGGTAATTTTAAATTGTTTCTCAGGAGGGACTCCCGACTGAATCAAATCTTCACTTTAATAACTAATTTCTTCACCACACCTTCACTGATCATCGGTGCATGCACATCCTCCGGAAAGAAGATGGCAAACTGTCCATCAGTGAGCTGGAAGAAGGTGTCGGCTTTGTCGTGGTACAACTGCACATCTTTTTCATCATTGTATCCGCCGTTGGGTGTTACACATTTTTCCCGGGGTGTCCAGCCAATAGTCTCCACACCGCTGATACAAAGCTGAATGTCGATATTCTTATTATGACATTCAAATTTGGCCAGACTCGCTTCCGCTGTCTTGCCTTGCGCATTACTAAAGATCGCTTTCAATCCCTCACTGATCTCCTGCTTCCCGTCCGGCGCATTCGCCAGGTCAGTATTTTTGATGAAGGCGAAGGCTTTTTCGAAAAGCGGATGTACGGAGAAGTACTTAGGGGCGTTAGCTAAAGTATCTATGATCATAAAATCGTATTAAGTAAAAATTCAAAAGTAAAAAGTCAAAAATCTTCAATTGAAGTGAATTAAATGTCGGGTGGCATTACTTTAGTTCGATGAGTCCTTCTAAAGAAGCATATGTTATTATAAGAATATATGCTTCTTTAGAACGGACTACTAACTACTATCTGCTAACTACTATCTATCTCTGTACACGACCAGACCCATCTCCCTTCATCAAATCCTTCACTTCGCCCAGTGTAGCATGATTCAGGTCACCTGGAATGGTATGCTTGAGGGCGGAAGCGGCTACGCCGAATTCAGCCGCATCGGGCATGGACATACCGGTAACGAGACCATAGATCAGTCCGCTGGCAAAGCTGTCGCCACTGCCTACACGGTCAACGATCCGTACATTGTATTTCTTGGTATGGTAGAAATCGGTTCCGTCATAAACCAGGGCACTCCAGCCATTATCACTGGCACTATGACTTTCACGCAGGGAAGAGGCGATGAATTTAAATCCGAATTTCGCTTTCATCTGCTGGAATACATCTTTGTATCCATCCAGGTGCAATTCACCTTTGGTTACATCCGTTTCACCGGCTTTGAAGCCTAATGTGGTGTCGGCATCTTCTTCGTTACCGATACATACATCTACAAAATGGCAGAGACGGGTCATTACTTCACGGGCTTTCTCCTTACTCCACAGTTTTTTGCGATAGTTCAGGTCGATACTGGTCGTGATGCCTTTGGCTTTTGCCGCTTTCAATGCAGCTTCGGCCAGGGCCGCGGCTTTATCACTCAGGGCAGGAGTGATACCGGTGGTATGGAACCAATCGGCGCCTTCAAATATTTTATCCCAGTCGAATTCATCCAGATTTACATCCGCGATAGACGCTCCGGCGCGGTCGTATACAACCTGTGATGCACGCATGGACGCTCCGGTTTCCAGGAAATAAATTCCGAGACGTTCACCGCCACGGGCAATGAACCGCGTATCCACACCGTAACGGCGGAGGTGATTGATAGCACTCTGGCCAATGGGGTTATTGGGTACTTTGGTAACAAATGTACCATTGAGACCATAGTTACACAAGGCTGCAGCCACATTGGCTTCACCACCACCATAGGTGATATCAAAGGTATCAGCCTGTACAAAGCGTTTGAAATCGGGGGTGGATAAACGCAGCATGATCTCACCGAGGGTTACTACTTTCTTGCTCATTTCGTCGATTTTTTTGTTGATTGAATATTGTCTTGTTAGTTGATTATGGGGTTTGCTAAATACGTTTTTATTTTTTCCACACTATTCTGCGTGGCATCGCCTTTTTCCTGGAGTTTGGCAAATGCGGCCGCTGCCGCATAACCGATTATCTCAGTAGCCGAATGCCCGGAACTGATGCCATAAATCAGACCGGCCATAAAGCAATCTCCACTACCGACTTTATCGACCACTGAATGTGTTTGAAACAAAGGAGAAACCACTTGTCCGTCCCGCTTATCCAATGTGGCGAAATAACGGATATCGTCCGCCTGCCCGTCAAAACGGAACGTATTGGCCACCCAATGACTGTGCGGATAACGCCGGAATATTTCCTGTGCGGTTTCAGTAGCATGGGCTGTATATTCCTTTGCGGCGATCAGGCTTTCATGTAACGGGATACCCAACAGCGTATTGGCCGCCCAGATATTACCCATGATCACATTGCAGTATTGTACCAGTCCGGGCATTACTTCAATGGGTTCTTTTCCATATTTCCATAGCAGCGAGCGGAAGTTCAGGTCTACGGAGATGGTGATATTTTTTTTCTTCGCGGCTTCCAGTGCTTCCAGGCAGAGTGCGGCGGCAGATGCACTCACGGCCGGGGCAATAGCGCTGAAATGAAACCAGGATACATCTTTGAGTATACTGTCCCAGTCCACAATACCGGTGCCCAGCGTGGAGAAAGAAGAATACTTCCGGTCAAAAACATTTTCATGACTCTTCATATCGGCGCCTTCTTTCAGGTAGTAGAGTCCGATGCGTTCACCGGAAAGAATGATGGAAGAAGTATCGATATGTTTCTGATCCAGGTAATCCCGGATATCTTTTGAAATAATATTGTCGGGTAAGGCGGTACAGTATTTTACCGGCAGCTGCCAGGTGGCTAATGCGGTGGCTACATTCAGTTCCGCACCACCCACAAATACGGGCAGCTGGTTATGACGCAGCCATTCCCCGCCGTTGGCCGGCGGGAGACGCAGTAACAATTCACCAAAACAGCATACTTTTTTCATACTATATTAAAGTGGCAACAGGTGCCGGATCCATATCCGTGTACACTAAGTTTTCACCGGCCATGCCCCAGATAAATCCATAATTCGTGGTACCACAACCATAGTGGGTACTCCAGGGAGCAGAGATCACGGCTTCATTATTGGCCATCACGATATGACGGGTTTCTTTGGGATTACCCATAAAATGCATGATGCGGTGTTCATCGGGCAGGTTGAAATAGAAATAGACTTCCATCCTGCGGGTATGTGTATGCGGTGGAATGGAATTCCAGACACTTCCTGGTGCCATCACCGTAAGCCCCATTACCAACTGACAGCTTTTTATGCCATCCAGGTGAATGTATTTATAAACGGTTCTTTTGTTCGCGGTTTCCGGAGCCCCTAATTCCACCGGGGAAGCCTGTTCCTTGGTAAACAAGGTAACCGGGTAAGCAGCATGCGCCGGTGAAGACAGCAGGTAAAATAATGCCGGGTTCTTTTTTGAAGCGGAGGCAAAACTTACAGTTTTGGTGCCTTTCCCCAGGTAGAGACAGGAGAGGGGTTCCACTTTGTATTTTTTACCATCTGCGGTTACTGTTCCGGTACCCCCTACGTTGATGATCCCCATTTCTCTTCTTTCCAGGAAATAGTCAGCTCTCAGTTCGGGATGATTGGGCAGACTCACTGTTTTGTTGACAGGCTTTACACCGCCAATGATCACCCGGTCATAATGTGAATACACGAGTTTGAGCGAATCGGCAGTCATCAGGTCTTTAACCAGAAAATTCTCTGCCAGCTTTTGTGTATCCAGCTGTTTGGTTTCTTCGGGCCCAATCGCAAAACGGATTTCCATTTCCCCATCCATATAGGTGTTGGATTTGTAATCCTTCAGTTGCGGGCTGTTATTTTTTGTCGTCTTTTTCATGGTTTACATTTTAGCGGGCCATCCAGCCACCGTCTACAAACAGGATCGCGCCATTTACATAATCGGATGCGGAAGAAGCGAGGAATACAACGGGACCTTTAAAGTCGGCCGGTACGCCCCAGCGGCCAACAGGAATACGATCCAGGATCGATTTGCTTCTTTCCGGGTCTTCGCGAAGTGCCTGGGTATTATTGGTGGCGATATAACCGGGAGCGATGCCGTTTACACAAACCCCTTTGCTGCCCCATTCGTTGCCAAAAGCGCGCACCAGTCCGGCAACAGCGGACTTACTTGCTGTATAACCCGGTACATTGATACCACCCTGGAAACTCAGCAGCGAACAAGTGAAGATAATTTTACCACCACCATTCTCAATCATGTGTTTGCCGAATTCGCGGCCGATGATGAATTGCGCATCGAGATTGATGGCAATTACTTTATCCCAGTACTCATCGGGATGTTCCGCGGCGGGTTTGCGCATGATGATACCCGCGTTATTGACGAGGATATCAATTTTATTTTCGGCTTTTACTTTATTGATAAAGGCGTACAGTTCCTCACGGTTACCTATATCCACTTTATGATAGGTGAATGTACGGCCGGTTGCTTCCACGAGTTCTTTGGTGGCGGAATAGTCATCCACAATGGAGGCCCCCACAATATTGGCACCTGCTTCGGCAAGAGCAAGAGCCATTCCCTGGCCGAGGCCGGTATCACATCCTGTAACTAAAGCTGTCTTGCCTGCGAGGTTGAATAAATCTAATGTTTGCATAATTGGTATTACTTAGAGGTTTCGGCTTTTGCAGTTTCGGGTTGATCGAGACTTTGCCAGTTGAAATAATTTTTTGCGTTGTTGTAACAGATGTCCTGTATGATCTGCCCGATCCAGGGAATATCATTGGGCAGTTCCCCGTTGTCTACTTCTTCTCCAAAGATATTGCACAATAAGCGGCGGAAGTACTCATGCCGCGGGAAAGAAAGGAAACTGCGGCTGTCGGTCAGCATGCCTACCATTTTACTGAGCAGTCCCATATTACTGAGGGCATTGATCTGCCTGGTCATGCCGTCTTTCTGATCCAGGAACCACCAGGCCGATCCCCATTGGATTTTGCCGGCGGCTGAACCATCATTAAAGTTGCCAATCATGGTGGCGAACAACTCATTATCGGCCGGGTTCAGGTTATAAATGATGGTTTTGGCCAGTGTATTGTTGCCATCCAGACGATCCAGGAATTTTGACAAGGCTCTTGCCTGGGAGAAATCACCGATGCTGTCCCAGCCGGTATCCGCACCCAGCTGACTGAGGCGACGGCTGTTATTGTTACGCAGGGCACCGAGATGGTATTGTTGTACAAACCCTTTTTCCCAATCCCACTCGGCAAAATTCACCAGCATGGCTGATTTGAATTTGCGGTTTTCCGGCAGGCTGAGTTCGCCACCCGAACGGATTTTGGCAAAGATGCCGGCGATTTCAGTACTGGTATAATCTTCCGCATATATTTCTTCCAGCCCGTGATCACTGATACTGCTCTGATTGGCCACAAAGAAATCGTGGCGTTTTTTCATAGCCGCCAGGTAATCATTATAAGTACTGATGGAAACATCAGCGGCTTTTTCCAGGGAAGTCAGGTAATTATTAAAACCAGCTGCAGAATCCACGTTCATCGCTTTATCGGGCCGGAATGCCGGTACTACTTTTACTTTCCAGCCACTCTCACGAATCTGCTGATGGTAGCCGAGGTTGTCAACCGGATCATCCGTGGTACAAACCACTTTTACATTCATTCGTTCCAGCAAGCCGCGTACACTATATTCTTTTGTCTGGAGCAGACTGCCGGCTTTGTCATATACGGCTTTGGCCGTATCCGCATTCAGTATTTCAGTGATGCCGAAATAGCGTTGGAGTTCCAGGTGGGTCCAGTGATATAACGGATTACGCAGGGTATAGGGCACTGTGGCCGACCAGGCCTGAAATTTTTCCCAATCGGATTTGTTGCCTGTAATATAGGATTCATCCACACCATTGGTACGCATCGCCCTCCATTTATAATGGTCGCCATTCAGCCATACACGGGTGATATTCTCAAATTGTTTATCCTCCGCCATTTCATTCGGCGGGAGGTGATTGTGATAATCAATAATGGGCATGTCTTTGGCATAGCCATGGTAGAGTTCCTGCGCCGTTTTATTGTGCAGCAGGAAGTTTTCGTCCAGGAACTTTTTCATACTGTTTCTTTTTATAGGTTGTGCACGCGGCACAAATACTTATTTCGGTTATACACCACTGAAAGCCGTAAACCCGCCGTCTACTTTTATGGAGGTACCGGTAACAAAAGAAGAGGCATCGCTCATCAGGTACACCAATGCCCCGCCCAGGTCATCCGGGTTTCCGAATTTTTTGAACGGGGTGCCTTTAATGATCAGGTTGCCTCGTTCAGACAGATTGCCCTTTCCGTCGGTCAGGAGCATCCGGTTTTGTTCAGTCAGAAAAAAACCGGGAATGATCGCATTCATCCGGATCTTATCCCCATAGCGGTTGGCCAGTTCTACGGCAAACCATTTATTATACATTTCAATGGCCGCTTTACCCAGGCTATAGCCCATAACTTTGGTCAGCGTGCGATCCACACTCACCGACGAAATGTTCACGATACTGCCTCCGCCGTTTTCCGCAATGGCTTTGCCAAATACCAGGGTCGGGATGATACTGCCCCATACATTCATATCCAGCGCTTTTTTCATTCCGGCCGGACTCATTGAAAAAATATCATCCGCTGGTTGCAGGATACCTTCTGGTACATTACCGCCTGCCCCATTCACCAGCCCGTCGATCTTGCCGTATTTCGCAATCATCTTATCCCGACAGGCGATCAGTTGTGCCTCATCCTGCACATCCGCAATCAATACCATGGCTTCGCCACCGGCATCGGTGATCTCTTTCACCCGCTCTTCCGCTTTGGCCTGGTTTCTTCCCAATACTCCTACCGTAGCACCTGCTGCAGTGAGTGCTCTTAAAAATGCATGACCGAGTACACCGGTACCACCTGTTACTACAATTACTTTTCCTTTCAGTGAAAATAGCTGTTCCATCAGTCGACTGTTTATTTATAAAGAAACGCCTCTCTTCCAGGGAATAAAATCATCCTGGTTCAGCAATACCGCTTTGGGTATAACTTCACCGCTGGCGGCTTTGATACAATACTCAAGAATGTCTTCTCCCATCTGAGGAATGGTTTTCTCCCCGTCAATAACCGGTCCGCAATCAATATCAATGATATCATTCATCCGCTTGGTGAGATTGCTGTTAGTGGAAACTTTGATGGTAGGACAAACCGGGTTACCGGTCGGTGTACCCAGTCCTGTTGTAAAAAGAATCAGGGTGGCACCACTGGCTGCTTTACCGGTTGTGGCTTCCACATCATTACCGGGCGTACATACCAGGCTCAGCCCGGGTTTCTTTACCACTTCGGTATAATCGAGTACATCCACAACCGGTGAAGTACCGCCTTTTAATGCAGCGCCATTACTTTTAATGGCATCGGTAATCAGGCCATCTTTGATATTGCCCGGCGAGGGATTCATATGGAAACCGCTGCCGGCTTTCTCCGCGGAATCGCTGTAAGCCGACATCAGTCTGATAAATTTCTTCGCGGATTCTTCTTCGATAGTCCGGTCTATCAGGTTTTGCTCAGCCCCGCAGAGTTCCGGAAATTCAGCTAACAGTACCTGGCCACCGAGTGCCACCAGCAGATCGGATGCGTAGCCAACCGCGGGGTTAGCGGATATGCCACTGAAGCCGTCACTGCCGCCACATTTCACGCCGAGACACATTTTATCAAGCGGGGCGGGCTGGCGTTCTGTTTTATTGGCTTCCACCAGTCCTTCAAAAGTTTTCCGGATAGCATCGCCGATCAGTTGCTCCTCACTTTGTGATTGCTGCTGTTCAAAAATAAACATCGGTTTATTGAAGCCGGGATTCAATGCTTTTAAATCATTCAGGAAATCCTGGGTTTGCAAATTCTGGCAACCGAGACTGAGTACCGTAACACCAGCCACATTGGGATGATCCGCATAGGCCGCCAGCAGTTTACTTAATACTGCGGCATCCTGACGTATACCACCACAACCTCCCTGGTGATTCAGGAATTTTATCCCATCCACATTTTTAAAAGGACGGTTACTGTTTTTTACAGCAGCAGCGGATGGAGCAAGGTTCACATGGCTAAGGTCTTCGCCTTTATTCAGGGCTTCCAGTAACTGGTGCGTATAGTTTTTATATTTATCAGTAACCGCATAACCAAGTTCATTGTGCATGGCTTCACGGATCACATCCATATTTCTGTTTTCACAGAAGACAGTGGGAACAAAGAGCCAGTAGTTCGCTGTACCCACACGTCCGTCCGCACGGTGATACCCGTTAAAAGTGCGGCCTTTGAATTTTGATACATCCGGTGCCTGCCAGGTATAATCTACTTTGCGGTAGGCATAAGGTTCTGCAGCGTGTTTGGTATTTTCGGTGGACATGCGTGCTCCTTGTGCGATATCCATCTGCGCTTTTCCAACCAATACACCGTACATGGTGATTTCCTCGCCTTTCTTCATGTGCTGCATAAAGAATTTATGTTTGGCGGGAATGTCTTCCTGCATAACATACGTGGCACCTTCATATTGAATCGTCTGGCCTTTCGCCAGGTCTTTTAAGGCAACAATTACATTGTCTTTCGGATGAACTTTTAAAATGATCTGAGACATATACTGCTGGTTTTTTATTTTTAATGGTTGATCAGCGCCGTTACGGCTGCTTTCATTCCCTGTTGTAAAATGGCCGTAACACCGGCTGTTACTTCGTCAATAAAGTAAGGCGAGGCGGAAAAATCCTCTTTCCATATTTTTTTATTCTGCACAATACCTTCCACCCAGCCTTTGATATTGGCGGCATCAAATGTGGTTTGAATAAATGATACAAATTCAGGTGTATCGTTCGGGGTGAATTCCACTGCTGATTTTCCGCTGTATAAGACAAGTAAAGCGGCAAAGGAGAAGGTATTCAGCCTTGCATTTTTACTGAGCTTGGTAAAATTGTCCTTTACCGTGGGGAAGTTGCGGGTTTCCCATTTGGACAATGAGTTAAGGGAAATGTCTTTCAGGTAATGTTTGAGGTAGGGGTTGTAAAAACGTTCCAGAATTTTTCCAGCAAATTTTTTCAGTTCTTCCGGATCTTCATCTATCGCCGGCAGCGTTTCCTCACTTACCATTTTGTTGATGAATTTTTCCACTTCCGGTGTATTGAATGCATCCATTACGGTAGCGCAACCCAGTTGCAGGGCTACAGGTACCATGCCGGTATGTGAGCCATTCAGGATACGCACTTTTTTCGCCCTGAACTCACGGATATCATCCATGAACAGCACATTCAGACCTGCCTGATCCAGCGGCAGCTTTTGTTTGATACTGCTGTCGCCGCCAATTGCCCATACATGGAAGTATTCACCTTTTACCACGAGATTGTCCTCGTAACCGATTTCAGCCTGTATTTCTTTGATATTTTCTTTAGGGAATCCGGGGACAATACGGTCTACCAATGTGTCGTAAAAATGGCAGCTGGTTTTTACCCAGTTTTCAAAATCAGACCCCAGTTTATTAGCCGTTGCATGTTGCAGAACATACTGGCGAAGGGTGGAGCCGTTGTCTTCGATCAGTTCACAGCAGATAACAGAGAGGCCTTTTGCGGCATCGCCATTAAATTTTTTAAACCGTTTGTAGAGCAGGGCGGTCATTTTTGCCGGGAAAGAAGCGGGTGGTTCGGCATTCAGGTCATCGCCTTCCTCATAACGGATACCCGCTTCAGTGGTATTGGAGACGATCATTTCAAGTTCTTCACTCAGGAAAATGGATTCATAGGTTTTATAATCCGAATAGGGATTATTAACGCCGGTGATACATTTCACCAGGGCTACTTCTTTTACCGGCTGTTTGTCTTTGATACCTTCCAGGTATACGTGATACAGATTGTCTTGTTTTGCAAAGAGGTCACGGACGAATTCCCCGCCGGCAATGGGTTGTACGATGGCTACACCGTGATTCATTTTTCCGGCCTGGTTGGCTTTGTCAATCATCCAGTCCACAAAGGCCCGCAGAAAATTGCCTTCTCCGAATTGTAAAATTTTAACGGGCAATACGGGTTTTTCTACTGTGGTTGCGTTTAAGGGGTTCATCTTTTATGTTTGTTTATACAGTTAATTCGCGGGTTTCCATCGTTCACCAAAGACCCATTTTACTGTGATGGCTTCAACGCGCAGACCGGCGGGCAGGTTGTCCGCATGCCAGCTGAAATCGGCTACACCTTCACGGTGACAGTTATAATAATAAATCCGATCTCCCCACTGAATCGTATTGGTTGTGGGTACACGGTAAATGGCTTCATCTTTCATGTTAGCCGCAAAACGGCAGTTGATCAGGTAAAACTGGGCGTCACGATGATAGCGGCCCAATTGAAATCCGTCAAATCCTGTAAAGCGGCAATTGATCAGTACTGTTTTTGAATCTTTATGACCGGAGCCATCATGCCAGATAGCAGCCGGACCGGAATGACTGATGAATTCACAGTTCTCCGCCCAGGCCCAGCCACGCGGACAATAGAAGTCTACTCCGCCTTCCATAGTACAGTCTTTAAAATACCACATGCCATTGCCGGTTTCCCATGGACTCACCGTATCACCGCCAAAGGCCCGGAAATGGCAGTTGATAGCGGCCAGCCGGGTGGCAGGTTGCATCGTCCGCAGGGCCATTTGGTGTCCGTCTTTGCGGATTGTTTTTTGTTTGCCTGAATCACCGGCACATGTAATGGTACGGGGGGTGAAATCAAATCCGTAATTATTGGTTATGGTCAGGTTCTTCAGGGTGATATCGTTGGCCCCTACATTCACCGTGGCCACACCCCAGTCATCCGGGTGTTCACAACGCCATTCATCACGGGCTATTGATGTAATGATAAGTGTACCGGCTCTGTCTTCTCCTTCGAGGAGGAGCTGTTGTTTCTTTATAAAAATTTTTTCAGCATAACGGCCTTTACGTATAAAGATAGTCCTGGGTGTACCGGCCGAGTCAGGCAGGCTGTTAATGGCTTCCTGGATGCTTGTGAAATCACCCTTTCCGCTTTTATCAACCACCAGTCGTTGCTGAGCGGATATAAACGTATGACCTGAACAAAACGCCAGCAGCAATACTATAATATGTCGGGCCTTTTTTTTCATGTTTATTTACCAAGCAGCCATTTGACGAGGTCTTCCGCCGCTTTATAGTTTTCGTAAATGGCCGGGAGCTTACGTCCATCAATGTATTCATTGTATAACCAGGGGTCGCCTACGGCAATCACTTTTCCTTTTCCCAGTCTGGCCGTGGCAATGATGATGTCTTCCCCTTTTTTCACATCTGCTTTAGCCGGAGGCTTTACGGATACAGGGCTCAACTCTTTGAGGAACATCCGGTAATTATTTTTAAAGACCGAAGAACCTTCTGGCCATACTTCCCCCTGCACATACGTATCATTTTTGACCATATTCAGGTTCTTGTATTCATACGTGATGCCAAAAGCGCCGGCCAGTGTATTGAAATAAGTCAGGTCGCAGTTGCTGCTGTCATTGGCCATCAGGAAAAGCGTGCCACCGGCTTTCACCCAGTTGCGGATCGCCGTTACGTCTTTATTGGTTACGAAGTTTGGATTGGGGTTGTCTTTTTTATGATCGGGATCCACGATGATGTAGACGGAAGCCTTCTTCAGGTTGGCCGCGGTGGGGGCGGCATCGAGTGAAGCGAGGGTGGCGCCGTTCTTTTCAAAGACCTTGCCGAGTGTATAAAAGCCGGGATGGCTTCTTTCCTCCCACACATAGTGCCAGTATTGTTCCGCCCCGGTTATATCTTTTCTTTTCTCGCTGTTGAAGTACCGGTCAAGTATAACCGTTTTCCGGTTTCCATTGACTTGTGTCTCCAGTATTTCCATTTCGTTGCTGGCCAGCAGGAAGGCACCGATTCCTTTCGGATCATTTACTATCACGGGTTCGCTCATATAATAATCAAAACTGCCGTCGCGGTAGGGTTTACCACCAAGGCCGCTGACTTTAACGGTGCCATGCAGGTTGGTCTGGCCGTTCTCTTCTTTTATGAATTGTTTCACCAGTCCGTCATACCCTTTTTTGGCAATGGCAATTTTGGCAGCAGGCAGGTAGCCTTTGCGTACCCCTTTGGCAACCGCGTACACAATCTGTGAACTGGCAGATGCTTCGAAATAATTTTTTTCTTTACCAGGACCGTAATAATTCATAATATCATACCAGAGTCCGGTGGTTTTATCCTGTGTTTTTTCTACCGCATTTACCAGGCGGTTCAGAATACCTATCAGGTCTTTCCGTTTCGGGTGATTCGCGGGGAAATAATCGAGGGCATCTACCAATCCGTCGGCATACCAGCCCATAGCGCGGGACCAGAAGAGGGGAGAAGTGCCGGTGGTTTTGTTGGCCCATTGCTGCTCTTTACTCTCGTCCCAGGCATGATACAACAGTCCGCTTTTCGGATCACGGGCGTGTTTTTCCATCCAGATAAACTGGTTGGCCACATCATTGAGGGCGGAGTCTTCATGAAAAAGCATGGCATACTCGGCATAGAAAGGAGCACCCATGTATAATCCGTCCAGCCACATCTGCCAGGTATAAATTTTCTTATGCCAGAAGCCCCCTTCTTTGGTGCGGGGATGCGTGCGTAACTGATCACGCAGGTGATCAGCAGCTTTCCTGTATTTTTCTTTACCGGTTACGCGGTAGAGCAGGAGTACCAGTTTGCCATTGTTTACATGGTCGATATTGTATTCTTCCTTCTCGTAGTTTTTGATCGAACCATCCGGTTGTACAAACCAGTCGATCTTGGATTGAATAGCATTGAACCAACGGACATCACCGGTATTCATCCAGCGGCCTTCAAATCCTTTGAGCACCACACCCATGTCGTAGCTCCATTTGGTCTGGCTGCCGATGGGAATGGAGTCTTTCCAGATGTTCATTACAGTTTCAGACAAACGATGACCCGGTGTTTGAGCCGACAGGGTATTGCTTGCCAGGAGTAAGAGGGCAACCGCCAGTTTTTTCATGATGTATATTTTATAGCAGACTGAAAGCAACGGGAAAAGGTCCGTCAGAATTGTTGCAATTCTTTATCGCTGGCGCCCAGTTCAAAACTGGTTTTTTCTTTAGCGTTGTTCAGGTCTGTATTTTTAAGCTGTATTTTCTTTGTTCTGTCTCCGTTAAAGCGGAAAAATAATTCCGTACCTGCCTTAGTAATGATTTTGTCAAAAGTCAGGGTATCACTCTGCGTAACATCCACTACCGGGTTGGTGGAAGCGGTTTCGAGGCGGATATTCCGGAATGTGATATTGGTGGCTTCCTGTACATCAATGCCTTTGCGGGCCTGCAGGACCATGTTTTCGAGTACAATGTTTTGTACATGCATTTCCGGTACTCCCCGGACGAATATGCCTTTCTCTGCTCCGCTGCAATACACATTGCTGATATGAAAATTGCGGAATACCGGCGTGGTTTCATCCACGGGTTTGGCTTCCACCCGGGGCAATTCGCGTTTTTCGCCGGCAAGGGCTACCGGATCCTTTGCCATATAATACATGTCAAACAGAATGGCTTCCGCCGGGATATCTTTCATGTAAATATCTTTAATGAAGATATTTTCCACCACACCACCACGTCCGCGGGTGGTCTTGAAACGAAGGCCGATATCAGTACCGATGAACGTACAATTGCTGACATACATATTCCTTGCACCTCCGCTCATTTCGCTGCCGATAACAAAACCGCCATGGGCAGCATATACGGTACAGCCGCGGATAATTACATTTTCTGTGGGCATTCCCCGTTTACGTCCTTCCGCATCCCGTCCACTCTTCATACAAAGAGCATCGTCGCCCACATCGAAAACGGAATTTTCGATCAGTACATTTTTACAACTCTCCACGTCAATCCCGTCCCCGTTCTGCGCATACCAGGGATTTTTTACAAAAATATTCCGGACGGTTAGTTGCTCACACATCAGCGGATGCAGACACCAGGCCGGTGAGTTCTGGAATGTGACCCCCTCCAGTAAAATGTTTTTGCATTGTGTCAGCAGAAGCAGGTTGGGACGCAGAAAGTCTTTAATGCTGTCATAAAACGCCCTGTCGCGGCCCGGCATGATCATTCCCGGATTTGCGGGCATTTTTGACCCTTTCAAAAAGCCGGCGGACGGGTACCAGGTTTTTTTATCATCGCTTAGTACACCTCCGCCTTCCACTTTCTTTTTCCACTGGCTCTCGGTGAACTTGTCCTTTTTCACAGCGCGCCACTCGTCCCCGTTTCCGTCTATGATGCCTTTACCGGTAATGGCAATATTACGGGCTCCTGTAGCCGAAATAGGAGATTGGTTCCGCATCTGTGGTAATCCTTCCCAGTTGGCTTCGATCAGCGGATATTGCGATTTGTCTTTGGTAAAAAGTAACGTGGCACCCGTTGCCAGGTGCAGGTTGACATTTGATTGCAGCACTACAGGTCCGGTAAGCCAGAGTCCTTTGGGTACCAGCACCACCCCACCGCCTTTTTTACTCATGGTTTCAATACTGCGGTTAATAGCCGCCGTATTCAATGTATATCCGTCAGGGACAGCCCCGGATTTTACAATATTCAGCGTGTCTTTTTTGAACTTCGGACTTGTAATTACGGGCAATTTCCAGTCCTGTGCCAGAAGGGCAAGGGGAAATAATAAGCTGATAAAAAGCGAAAAGTGTTTCATTGGCAAGTTTTTACCTGTTCAATCCTCATTCTGCTTACAAGTCTAAACAGAAATTCGCTGTGAATCAGCGTATTGCGTAGGTTTATTTACGCAATCGTTACCGGGAACGGTGGCGTAAATCAGCATCCTGTCAGGGATATCCGGAAAAGGGTTATTTGAGGATTTTCACTGCCTGCCGGGCCAGCAATTTCCATTGACTGCCTTCTTTCTGCCAGATCAGTAAAATCTTTAAATGTACTTCCCCTGGTTTACCACCATCATTTGTTTTGGCTGCAAGGCTATGCCGTACCACCGCTGTTTTTCCGCTAATGGCAATCGTCTGGTCCGTCAGCTCTATACTGACAAAATCAGATTTGCCACTCACGATTTTATCTACGAATTCAGCCTTGCCTTCCACATGTCCGCCACTATGCCCATAGCTCAACTGGTCAGAAGCCAGTTTTTCCAGCCCGGACTTATCCGCATCCACCATGGCTTTTCGTAACTGTTCGGTAGCATCGGCTACCTGTTTTTCTTTTTTGGATTGTCCGCTTACTGTTCCGGCAAGCAGTAGGAAACCGAATGTGATCAGGATTATTTTTTTCATACGTTTTTAGTTAGAACCTGTTGGCCATCGGCACGAGGTCGGTGAGTTCGCTGATTTTTACGGGTCTTTTCAGTTGAATGCTTTTCCGGGCGGCAATACCGATCAGTATGGACATGGCTCCCTCGCGTGTTCCGGCCATGATATGATGCGGGTTGTCGGTTTTATCTATAAACATCCGGCGCTGCATGCGAATATCACCGCCGCCATGACCTCCCCGGATCTTTGGAGTGGTATACACTTCAAAATTTTTTGAGAAGTTATCCATGGCAATGATTTCTCTTACTTCGCCGGGTATGGCGTCATCAGCATTACTCATTTCTATAGCATGCCGTTTGGCCTGGTCTTCCGGTGTCTTTTGCAGATACGGGATGTCTTCCCAGGTTTCCACCCGGCCTTTCAGTCCGTTAAAGGCAATCTGCCATCCTTCATAGGGCGAATAGGTGGTAAGGGAATAATTGACCTGTACGCCGTTGGCATAAATAATCTGGGCACTCATTTTATCATAGATGTCAATATCATTGGACCATACACATCCATCCCGGAGATAACCATCATGGTGTTCATTGTTCACATACATGTTCACGTTATGTTTATTACCGGTAATGTCCCAATAAAATTTACATTTTTCTTTATGTTCACAACCCCTGCATTTGGTACCGCGGAAAGCGTTGTTTTTTCCATAATGCTCCAGGCTGCCATAAGCGGTTACTTCCACCGGCTCACTGTTCAGCCACCAGTTGAGCAGGTCAAAATGGTGAGTGGCTTTGTGTACCCAGAGCGAACCGCCCTTGGCGATTTTACCGTGCCAGCGACGGAAATAATCCGCGCCGTGATGCACATTCAGGTACCAGTTAAAATCCACCGATGTGATTTTTCCCACGCGATCAGCCGCGAGTAATTCTTTCAGTTGCATGGCGTGTACACTATGCCGGTAGTTGAAAGCTACGGTTACTTTTTTGCCGGACGCTTTTTCAGCCGCCAGTATTTTACGGCATTTATCCTCATCCGTAGTCATGGGTTTTTCTGTGATCACATTGAAACCCGCCATAAGTGCCTTAACGATGATTTCGTCATGGGCGGCATCCACCGTTGTGACTATAATATAATCTGCTTTTACCGTCTTCAGCATTTCATCAATATTGGTGAAAACCGGGCAGCTAACATTCATATATTCACGGGCATATGCCAATCTGCCGGGATTGATATCCATTAGTCCGGTGAACTCGCAATTACTGAAATTTTTTATCAGGTCTTTGCCCCAGAATCCGACACCGCGGACACCGGTACCGGCCAGTGCCAGCCTGATTTTTTCACCACTACCGGTGGCAAATGCACTAAAAGGATGGAGCATCAACGAAGCACCGGCAGCTGCCGTGTACTTAACAAAATTTCTTCTTTCCATATGGCGTTATTTTTCGTTTTGAGTAATCCTGAACCAGTCCAGTCTTACCTGGCCTGCATCATTTGTCTTATTGATACGGTTAAAAAAGAAGCCGGTTTTTGCACCTACCCAGCGACCGGGTTTGGCTACCAGTCCGGTACCTAATTCTGTAAACTGGTTTCCGTCTTCACTATAGCTGAAACGGCAATTGGCCCCCGGCTTCACAATTACCCGAAAATAAATATCCGTTTTAACGGCTTTTTGCCCGTCCTGTACTGTTTCTTTATTTCCCTTATCGGCGGCCGTGCAAACCGCCTGGGAAAACCAAAGCCCATCCTTTCTTTTTTCAATGGAAATATATCCATAATCGGTGCCCTGAACAATCAGTCCGAATTTTTCACCTTCCCAACGTGGGAGGAAACTGAATTTGACCGTGGCGGTAAAGGATTCGGCGGGAAATTTCTGTGCCAGTATATGCGGATACTCCCAGGCGTTTTTGACGGAATCGGGCAGTAATGAAGAAAGCATTTGCAGATAGCCATTGGCTGTAGGGAAGGCCCATCCTTCCTGCGGGTTGGCCTGCCATTGCCACTGGTTACCCAATTGGGGGGCATTGAATTCATCGGATTCAGGTATTGAAACGACTGGACCGGATTTACCCACATTCGGTTTTTTATATACCATAACGGGTTCTCCTTTCCCGTCACCGTTTTTATCTTCACCGATCACCGGCCAGTCATTGATCCATTTCATTGGTTGTAAATGAACGATACGGCCATACGCGTCTTTATCCTGGAAATGCAGAAACCAGTCTTCCCCGGTAACTGTATTGACCCATGCACCCTGGTGCGGTCCGTTAACAGGCGAACCACCCTGATCCATGACTACTTTTTTTTCATACGGGCCATAAATATTTTTTGACCGCAACACCAGTTGCCACCCGGTACTGACGCCACCTGCCGGAGCAAAAATGTAGTAATACCCGTTCCTTTTATAGAACTTGGGTCCTTCCACTGTCGGATCCTCCGCATGCCCATCGAATACCATTACTCCATCTGTTATGGTTTTCGTTCCTTCCTTGTTCATTTCTTTTACAACAAGTATGGATTTGAATCCTGCCCGGCTGCCGGCATACGCGTGAGCGAGGTATACTTTCCCGTTATCATCCCAGAGCGGACAGGGATCGATTAATCCTTTGCCTGCTTCCACCAATAAAGGAGCAGACCAGGGGCCATTGATGTTTTTTGCTTTTACCAGATAAATACCAAAATCCGGATCCGGATAATAGATATAAAATTCATTGTTGTGGTAGCGGATACTGGGTGCCCATACACCAGCGCCATGTTGCACTTTACTGTAATAATCAAACGGCGGCTGCACGGACAATGCATAACCCAGCAATCTCCAGTTTACCAGGTCCCTTGAATGCAGAATGGGTAAGCCGGGAATATGAGTGAAGCTGGAGGACACCATGTAATAGTCAGCTCCCACACGGATGGCATCCGGGTCGCTGTAATCCGCATGGAGGATGGGGTTGCGGTAAGTGCCATCTCCGTTATCCGCTTTCCAGACCTGGGCGGCAGCAAGGAGTTGATTAATGACTGCAACCAGTATAAATAGTTTTTTCATGCGTGTTTATTTTATCAGCTGAAGCCAGTTGCGCAGGCGTTCGGGCCAGTTATCCTGCGTTGTTTTATTTACCAGGCCGAATCCATGTCCTCCTTTGGGATACAGGTGAAGTTCGGCCGGCACTTTATTTTTTATACAGGCCGTGTAATAACGGATACTGTTTTCCACAGGTACCGCGCCGTCATCACCGGCATGCACCAGGAAAGACGGCGGCGTCTGCGGGGTTACCTGTGTTTCATTACTGAAAAACCGTATGCTGTCTTCAGTGGCTGTAGCACCAACCAGGTTATTACGGGAACCCTTATGCGTAATCGTGCTGTCAAAGCTGATTACCGGGTAGATCAGTATCGCGAAATCAGGACGGGTGGATACGGTGTCGGTAGAGGACGGATCTGCTTTAACGGTAAAATGGGTGGCGGCCGTAGCTGCCAGGTGACCACCAGCCGAGAAGCCCATGATACCTATTTTAGCAGGAGAAATTCCCCATTCCCTGGCATGCCGGCGAACATAGCGGATGGCTTCCTGTGCATCCTGCAGCGGGGCGAGATGCCGGTCATACTGTAAACTGTCATCCGGCAATCTTGATTTTAAAACAATGGCGGTTACACCCCATTTAATAAATTCTTCCGCCACCCGGGTACCTTCTTTATCAAATGCCAGGATGCTGTATCCTCCGCCGGGACAAATTACTACAGCCTGCCCATTGGGTTTATCCGGACGATATATACTGAGAGTGGGGGTCAGCACTTTTGAAATCCGGGTCACATTGTCTTTTGTTATGGCAGCTTCCCGGTCAGGAACGTTTTTATTGTTGGGTACGGGGCCGGAATAAAGATTTACCACGGTAAACCGTTGCCGGTTAAAAGCGGAATAATTAAAATCAGGTGTCCGGGTGGTATACCAGTTTACATCCTGGCCAAACACGGATTTAATGGTATACAAAGCGGCTTCCTTATCGCTGAGTTGTTTACTCCATTTAACCCTGTTGCCGGAATTGGCACCCGGCCCATAACTTCTATATTCGGCATAGTAGGCCGTCTTTTCATTTTCCGGATTGCCCCAGTTATCCCAACCGGCCGGTGTAATCACCGATGGCAATTCACAACGGAGAAAAACGGTCCGGGCATTACTTCTCCAGGGGCGGCCAAGAGACAGTTTACTGACCGTGGTATCTGCCTGGATTTTGCAATCAAGGAAAACAAAACCGTACTTTTTTGATGCGGGAGTACTGGCGGCGGTAATATAGGAATTGGTTTTGCCCCTGATCATGCAGGCGTTGAATACGGCTGTGCCTGGACCAAAAATAAAGTCAGTCGTGCCTTCAATATAACAATGATCAAATAACTGATGCGCCGTTTCTCCTCCGGAAAAAATGGTATCCTGGTGTCCAAGGAACTTACAATTGGTAAATACGGCTTTATCCGCATCCACATACAACGCGAGTGCTTGTCCTACGGGTCCGGCACTGTTTACAAAACTGATATTGGCTGCACGAAAACGGTTGCCGGATATTTTGGCCGTGTAGGACGTAAACGTAGTATGCTTTCCTTTTCCTGAATAGTCGTCAAAAACAATTAGGGTACTGTCCACATTTTCACCGATGAAGCTTACATCTGTATTCGGTGCGGGTAATTCTATTTTTTCACGGTAGATTCCGTTTTTAATAAAGAGTGTGATCGGTGCCAGCGGGTAGACACGCATGGCGTCAATGGCATCCTGGATATTTAAATAGTCACCACTGCCGTCTTTGGCTACCGTGAAAGTATACTTATACTGATTCGGATTTGCCGTTTGTGCCCCAAGGCTCCAGCTGCAAAGCAGCAGTAGGATTACCAGTGTATTCTTTTTCATATTTACTCCTGTTCAGGTTTCCAGCCATGCAGCACCCGGCTGATCGAATACTTTCTGGCTTCTTTCCGGGTTAACTGATGGGTCCAGTCCAGTCTTTTTTCGGGATTGGCACCGGGACCTTTGCTTTTATATTCCGCGTAATACGTTGTTTTGTGGTTGTCGTTATTATTCCAGGTACTCCAGCCTTCCGGTTTTATATGTGCCCCCATTTCACAATTAAGATACACGACTTTTGCAAATGGGCGCCAGGGCCTGCCCAGCGAAACCTGGTGCAGGGAGGTATCTCCGGTCAGCCTGCAACGATTGAAAACATAGCCAAATTCATTTTCACCAGGCGTGGATGCGGCAGTTACATGAGAGTTTTTACGGCTGTGGATCACACAGTTTTCAAACCAGGCGGTAGCGGATCCGAAAATAAAATCGGTAGTTCCTTCAATATAACAATCCCTGAAATACTGACGGCCTTTGCCGCCATCAATCAGCAATACATCCTGGAAACCGGTAATCCGGCAATTGATAAACCGGCCATAGTCGCCATCGGATTCAAGCGCCACGGCTTGTCCGGCTGTGAAGCCGGCATCATTCCGGATGCTGATATTCCGGGCGGTGAAATGAGCGGCCATTATTTTCAAGGTCCATGAAGTACGGGTACTGATCGTTTCCCCGGCAGGACTGATTTTCCCGGTATGATCATTATACGTGATAATGGTATTGAATTTATCCTCCCCGGTTATGGTGATATAAGGTCTTAGGGAATCAATAAAAATTTTCTCATAATAAATCCCTTTTTTCACCTGTATCTCCACGGGTTTTTTATTATGATCCGGTACTGAACGGATCGCAGCCTGTATGCTGGTAAAGTCTCCGCTGCCATCGGCGGCGACGGTGATCCGGGACAGCTCATTTTTGGGGGAAAATGTTTTTTGCAGAAACCGGTCCATCTTATTTACAATCGTATCAAACCAGGGTTGAAAAAAAACAAAGGAATGAGGTGACCCCGGGAATGTATGGACACCGGAATAAATTGAATGAGCCGTCAGGATTTTTCTGAAATCCTCCCGGCCGGCGTGCATACGGTCAACACCGCTGTTGATAAAATAAAATGGCGGGCAATGGGCACCCGCATGGCTTAATGGGGCCGCATTGATCCACACATCAGGTCTTTCGGTTTTGGAATAACCGAACCAATGCGTAGCGGCAGAAATTTTTTTACTGTCATCTCCTTCACCGGATTCGGGATGTATGAAGGCTAATGTACCATCGAGATCAATTACTGCATTCACCATACTGGATTGTCGAGGGAAACAGCCATTACCTTCAAAGGCGGGATTGCCATTGGTGGCACCCATCATGGCCGCCAGTTCGCCGCCGGCAGAGTGTCCGGCTACAGCAATTTTTTCCGGATCAATATAGTATTTCCGGGCCTGTTCGCGTGTCCAGCGGATCACTGATTTAATATCATATATGGCGGCGGGGTATAATGCTTCGGTGGATAACCGGTATTCAGGGGTTATACAAACATAGCCACGGGCGGCTAATTGCCGGAGCAAAGGCTGATGCATTGTTTTATTGCCGCTTCTCCATCCGCCCCCATGAATAAAGATGAGAGCGGGTCTTTTTTTCTGTCCCGGTGACCGGGGTAAATAAAGATCCAGCGCAAGGGCTCTTTCCGGGGTGGTACAGAATATACTATTTGTAACAGAAAGAGAAAGGCTGGTGTCTGCAACGGGGAGGCTGATAAAGGGAAAATAGTTCAGTTGCCGGTTATATTCATTTACTACCGAATAAGCGGTATCCCGAACACCGGTAATCCCGGCTGTTGACTGGCCTTGCATGATGCAGAGAATCGCCAGGCAGCTATTCAGCAATAAAAGTTTTTTCATTTTATTTTTTCGGTGGCAGGGTGAAAAGCCGGTCATTCAGAGCCGTATGCAGTGTCTTCAGGTCTTTTAATACCAATTGCGCGATCATCCGGGCACCCAGTTCGCTGAAATGCGTATTGTCTTCTTTACCTTCCGGATAATGCGGATGCTCGCCGGGTTTTAATTGTACAAAAAGTAGTCTGGAATGTTCCACGCCGAGCTCCTGGTAAAGTGCCTGGCTTTTTTTATCCAGATCAATCAACAGGGTTCCGGTTTCTTTTGCCACATCCCGTACAAGCTGCGCATATACATCATGGGTGCCTTCAATTTGTCCGGCGGCATTGAATTTCCGGCGTGCTACCGGGGTGAGCAAAAGCGGAGTCGTTTTTTTATCCCTGGCTTCTGTAACATAACGGAGAAGGTTGGTTTTAAATTCCGTTTCCGTGGTATAGGTTTTCTTGGTCGCTATTTCATCGTTGTGTCCGAACTGTATAAATACAAAGTCCCCTTCTTTACATTCGTCCATGATCTGCTTCCAGCTGCCTTCATTCCGGAAGGAGCTGGTACTGCGCCCGTTTTTCGCTTTATTTATTACGGTTACGGTGCTGTCCCAGAAATAGACAAAGGGCATACCCCATCCTGTTTCCGGGTAATAACGGGGTTCTTTGATACTCATGGTGGAGTCGCCGGCGAGGAAGATGTGTATATTGTTTTTTTCCGGTATCATGAAGGATAAACCTGTTATGGTGATCAGAGTGATAAAGATATTTTTCATTTCAGCAGGCTGTTTAAATACATTTCAATATTGGTATAGAAACTATGCAAGGTTGTTTTCACGGCATCGGCGGGATCGGCCGGGTTGAGTCCCTTTTCTTTTTCCCAACTATCGGGTATGCCATCTCTGTCGGCATCGGCAGGTGCGGCTGCGGTACGGAGAGCGGGCCAGGCATTCACGGTCTGCTCATAAGCGGTTCCATGCGGGAAACCACCTTGTACATCTATAAAACGCCCTGTCCGGTTACGTACATCATTTACAATCCGCTCATCCAGTGTATCCCTGCGGTAGCTGGCGCCTGCATGCTGTAAAACCGATTCATAAGCTGCCGTTGCCGTTTCCGTGGGCATAGCTTCTGCCGGATGGGGTTGATCAATGATCGTTGATTTTTTGTCCTGTTCAGTACCGCCGTTACCGATTTCAATTCCTAGCCAGTTGTTACGGGAAATGTCTTTTGCGTCGTCCATATAATTTTCACTTACATGCCATTTTCCGAATCCGATATCCGGATCACGTTTGCCCGGATTCACCATACGATAACGGGCATTTTTACTGGTATTCGGCCCGTATTTATAATAGTTGGCGATTACGTTATAATCACCCCCTTCGCCGGCATAAATATTATTGCCGCCCCAGTTATAGATTACGTTATTACGGTAGTCAACGAATTCCGTTTTAGTCTGCCGGATTCCATTGAACCGGGGTGTGCGGTTTGTACAATGGGCGAAGAGGTTGTGGTGTGCGGACAAATGCAGTCCGCCCCAGATACCGCCATAGCCATGGTGTTCCCAATCCTTATCTCCGGTTTCGAAGTGATAGGAATAGTTGAGCGGTTCGCTGATGATATTCCACTGCAGGGTTGTACTGTCGCCGGCATATACTGAAAATACTTCGTCGGTACTCCAGCTGGCGCTGCAGTGATCAATGATGATATGTTTTCTTTTCATACCGCCGAATGCATCATCGCCACCGCTGCCATCCACTTTTCCTTTTTGCGACTGATAGCGATCGCCCATCCGGAAACGGAGATAGCGGATAATGATATTGTCACCCGCCAGTGATACGGGATGATCGGCCAGGCAGATACCGTCTCCCGGTGCGGATTGTCCGGCAATGGTGGTATTGTCTTTTATCCGCAGCGGACTTTCGAGATGTATGGTACCTGAGAGGGCAAACACGATAATTCTCGGGCCTTTTCCATTTACGGCGGCACGCAGACTTCCCGGACCATCGTCGGCAAGTGTGGTTACAATGTATACCTGGCCGCCTCTTCCGCCGGTGCTGTATTTACCATATCCTTCAGCACCGGGAAAGGCGATAGCCGGTTCATTGGATAGGGTAGTTTGAATACCTGGCAGCTGTGCACAACCGGTGTTGGCCAGTAAACTCATCAGCAGGATGGGGAAAGGGATTTTTTTCATACTATATAGAAGGAGTGAAAAGGAATAAGGCTGCATCCGTTTGTACGGATGCAGCCTTATCTGTTACATTACAAAGAGCGGTTAGTAGCCGGGGTTCTGTTGCAACTGACCCTGGTACGATGCTATAGTAGCCTGATCAAAAGGATACAATTCACTTTTGCCTGGTACAAAGAAAGAGGCAAAACCCTGCCATAGTGGTTTCCCGTCTATGACGTTTGAAGTAAGGTGTTGCGCCCAGTCGATGCGAACCCACTTGGCTGCAGGAACCTGTGTGGTTCCCGTAGTACCAGTCGGAGGAACCTGTGTCGGTCTCCAGAAAGGTTTGCCATTTCCGGTGCTGTCGGCTGCGGTATAGTAGACTATTTCCTCTCCGGTGTTTTTATAATAAATGTATTGAGGAACGTTGGCATAGGAACCGGTTCTGTCACGAATTTGCTGAATGATGGTTCTTGCTTCTGCAATTTTTGTAGCCAGCAGGTTCCAGCGCAGCAGGTCATAGCGGCGGATACCTTCATGGCCAAATTCAAGATAACGTTCATTGGCAACCGCATTGAAGAAACCTGCTTTATCGGTCGGGGTAGTTCCGATAAGTCCGGTATTCCCGCGGTAGGCTCTTTTTCTCACTTCTTCAAATGCGCTGATCGCAGCAGCTGTCGGTCCGTTATTGATTTCATTCACGGCTTCAGCATACATCAGCAGCACATCAGAGAAGCGGATCATGGACCAGTTGTAACCAACATTCAGTACAGTACCAGGCAACAAGGGTACACGCCAGTCACGGCGGTATTTCCCGGTGTTCAATTCGCCCAGCCGGCGCTGGCTTTTGATATTGGTTGCGTTTGTAACCTGGTAGTGGGTAACGGTTACATCACGACGTGTATCCACTGAGTCAAACGCATAGAAATAATTCGGCATCATCTGTACACCGCCACCACCGGCACCGTAGCGGGAAGCATTATTCAGGGTGGGACCATCATAGTTGCCCATACGGCTGTCACTGTTACCGTTACCGCCACCGGCGCCTACTTCAAATAGAATTTCTCCCTGGGGGTCATACACAAAGGAGGTTACATTTCTCCAGATACTTTCGTAATTCGGATTGAGGGTATGCTGATCGCGGCGGGCCATCAGTTCCTCCGTTTCCTGTTTTACTATATTATAGTAAGTCAGGTAATCACTGCGCCGTTCCATTTGCCCGTTACTGCGGAGTGAATAACCTCCACGGAATAAAGCCAGACGCGCCCGCAATGCTTTTACAGCACCTTTGGTGATGCGTTCATTCCGGATACCCGCTTCTGTTCTCCAGGGAATCAAATCCTTGGCTATGTTCAGGTCTTCTATCAGTTTGTCGTACACGGAGTCCCTGTTTGATTTCGGGATAAACAGGTTGGTTTGTTTATATGCCGGAACCATTGGAGCAGGCACGTCGCCCCAGTTCAGCATCAGCTGAAACAGGAACTGGGCCCGTAAAGTAAGCGCTTCTCCATGCAGTCTTTTCAGGGCTGCCTGTTCAATGGCGGTACCGGTTGTATACTGGGGCATCAGCGGTATCTGTTCAATACACAGATTGGCTTTTTCCACACCGCGGTAAAGTTGTCGGAACGGGTTGGACAACTCTGAATTGGTCAGGAGCAGCTGGTACCGCCCGACGCCTCTTCTGCCGTTGTCGATATTGCCACTTACAATACCTTCATCACAATCGTAGGGATAATACAAATTAATGCGGATGCCGTATCCATTATCACCCTGTAATTCATCATACACGCCGATAATGGCATTGGTGGCATTGGCTACATCCGAAAATGCCTGGGGTACACTGTATTGAGATACAGGTTCCACCTCCGTATATTTTTTACAACCGGTAACCGCCAGTACGGTCAGCAGAAGCGTGGCGCCGGTTAACTGTTTAATTATATTTTTCATGTCAGAAAGTTTTTGTTTGTCAGAAAGTAACGTTTACGCCAAATAACCAGGTTTTCGCCCTTGGGTAAGCGGCAAAATCCACACCCGGAGTCAGCGGGTCGGAGCGACGGGATGTAACATCCGGATCGTATCCGCTGTAATTGCTGATTGTAGCCAGGTTATTTACGGTTCCGTATATGCGCAGTGTGGAAATTTTCATTTTATCTAACAGTTTTTTCGGCAGCGTATACCCCATGGTGATATTGTTGAAGCGCAGGTAAGAACCGTCTTCAATTGCCCAGGAGTGCAGCCACCAGCGTTGTACCCGGACAGGTGCCCAGATTTTCGCATTGGCATTCATCTTGGCCAGTTCGGTGGGGTCGGTTACCCTGATACCGGAAGGACTGATATACGTAAACCGGTCCTTCATGATTTCAAGGGTATTCAGGTTCGGGAAGGCACCGTCAGTCCATTCGAGTTTGTTGGCGTTGTAAATGTCATTACCGACTACAAAATTTACAAATACTGAAAGGTCGAAATTGCCAACAGTAAACTGGTTGCTCCAGCCCCCGGTGAATTTGGGATTGGCATCGCCGATTACCTTACGGTCATCCGGGGTGATCACACCGTCTCCGTTCAGATCTTTCCATTTCATGGTTCCGGGCTGGGGAGCGCCATAAACACCATTTACAGCAATACCGGCTTTTATGGTATAGGTTTGCGTGGTGGCGTTGTAATCAAAATCGTCTATTTTATAAAACCCGTCTGTCACGAAACCATACATCAGACCAACTGGTTGTCCGACCTGTACGATATAGTCGTCTACACCATCTGAACCCTGCCAGCCGGAATTACGGGTCTGGAACTGCAAACCGCCGAGGCTTTCCACCTTGTTTTTATTAAAGGCAATATTGAAATTGGATGACCAGGTAAACAATTTCTTTTGAATAGCCGTCGCGTTTAACTGGATTTCTATGCCTTTATTGGAAGTGGCACCTACGTTCTGCAATTGTGAAGTGTAACCGGATGTTGGCGGAATGGCCACAGCCAGTAAAAGGTCTTTTGCAGAGTTTTTATAGGCATCAACAGTTACCTGTAACCGGTTTTTAAACAGGGAGAGGTCAAGTCCCAGGTTCTGTGTGGTGTTTTTTTCCCATCTCAGATCAGGATTAGCCAGTGCTGAAGGTGCAAATCCCGGAAGGATAGAGTGGTTAAAGGCATACTGACCTGTAACGCCATACAATTGTCTGTAAAGGAGATTGCCGATACGGTTATTGCCCACTGATCCGTAACCAAAGCGGATCTTACCATCATTCAGCCAGGTCAGGTTTTCCATGAATTTTTCACGGGAAAAACGCCAGGCTACAGAACCGGACGGGAATACCAGTGTGCCGTTGTCGGAACTGAATTTTGAAGACCGGTCTGCACGCAGGTTAAAGTTGAAAAGGTATTTATCGTCAAATGCGTAACTCATCCGGCCGAAGAATGATGCGATGCGGGCGGGTGGTTCTTCAAACGAAGTGGGCAGGGGTTGAGTGGATCCGGTTGGAGCTGACCCCAGTCCCATATTGGCTAAAGCTTTTTCCGGAGAAATCTCAGCCGGGAAATAGCGGGTTTCAATGGAATTCTGTTTGGAACGTACATCTACAGTTTCCTGACCGGCGAGAAAAGTAATATCGTGGTGCTTTTTAAAATTGTTTAACTGGTATTGCAGTGTATTGGAATTACTGATAGTGTAATTGTTCTGTTGACCGATCATGGCTACTGGTAAGGAGGCCGCATTACGCGCGGTACCGGTAATCTTACTGTAGAACTGGTCGGTACGGATATTGGCATTATCGAAACCGGCTGTGGAGCGGAAGCTCAGATTCTTAACGATTGTATAGTTGGCATAGGCGGTGAGGTATACCGCTTTTGTATACTGTCTTCTGTATTCTGCTTTCGTCAGGATAACCGGATTGGTTGCACCTGCAGAAGCCAGGTAGTACGCTTCGTCAAAATCGTCAATGCCAAACCCGTCTCTGGATAATTCAAATGGGCGATAGTTAATAGCATGACGAAGACGGTTGGTGGTTCTGGTTCCGGTGTTGGTGGTTCCGATCCCCTGAATTTCCTGATCTAAATAACGGGCTGTGAATCCAACCCTGAGTTTTTCAGATGCTTTATGATCCAGTTTAAAGTTCAGGAGTTTCCTGTTAAACCCGGACTCGATCTGTATACCATCTTCTTTATTGGCTGTAAGACTCAGGTTAAAGGTGGTGCTCTGATTGCCTCCGCTCATGGAAACGTTATGCGTGGAGAAAGCGGCTTTACGGCCAAACACCTGGTCCTGCCAGTTTACAAAATCCACATTCTTATAATTTGCAAGCGTATCCCAGGTAGTTCCATAGGTTTGCGCAAAACTGGAACTGTCCGCAGCACTGCCACGGGTTCTTTCATACTGCCACATTACGAAATCATAGGGCTTCATTACATCCATGAATTTCGGCAACTGGCGGTAGCCGATTGAACCGTTATAGCTGATCTGAGTCTTGCCATTGCGTCCGGATTTTGTTGTAATGATCACCACGCCATTTGCGGCACGTGCTCCATAGATAGCCGTAGTGGAAGCGTCTTTCAGCACATCCACGGAAGCGATATCCTGCGGCGAAATGACGGAGAGGGCATTTTCCACCTGTATACCGTCTACAATATAGAGGGGTGAGTTATCCTGTGTAATCGATCCGCCACCACGCACCCTGACAATGATTTCTGCACCGGGGGCACCTTCCGTTGAAGTGAGTTGTACACCGGCCAGTTTACCTTGTAAGGCTTCAGCCGCAGAAGAGAGTGGAAAATCTTTTATTTGTTTTGAATTAACGGATGAAACAGATCCTGTCAGGTCTTTACGTTTTACAGTAGTGTAACCAACAACGACTACATCATCAAGTGCTTTCACTTCAGGAATGATTTCAGCATTGATGCTGGTTCTTCCGTCAATGGCCGTTTCATAAGGAATAAAAGAAGCACTGGTAAAAACCAGTACGGTTGCCTTGCTGTCCACGTTGATACGATAAACGCCCTGCGCATCGGTGGTAGTGGCATTTTTTGTTCCTTTTACCGCAACCGTAACGCCGGAAACAGGTAATTTGTTTTCCGCTGATACTACGGTCCCGGTGATCTGACGGGATTGTGCCAATAACCCCTGCAGCGGGATTAATGCAAATAAAAGCAGAAGGAAAGTACCTGCTTTTTTAAGTTTTTTGTTCATAATGCAGCATTTTAAGTAAACGAAATGAAGATAGTTTGTGCTGTTACACGGGTTTCCTTCTGTTGATACCTGCCTTAAATGATGCGGCGGAGTATCGTTTGTTGTTATCCGGGAAACAGCGGCAGAAACGGCCGGCCTGAATTAAAAAGAGGGGACTTGAAAATGTACTGAAGTCAGATTTATAGCAGTCGTTGACATTTTCATCTTTTCATTTTTGGCAAGCAGGTTCTGTGTTATTTGTCAATATATGCACAACAAGTCTACACCGATCTTTTTTATAAGTCACTGATTATTAGGTTTATTTTTACGCAATCGTTCCCGGCAACGATGTCAAAAAAGTTACATGAAAATTGCATGACATATTTAAGCGTTGAAGCTATAGCTGGGAATAATCGTTTAATGACCTGAATATGCAGCAAATAGGGTAATTTACAGGTCTGTTGGGGTAGTCGGCCGGGACAGCCCTTACGATCGACTGCAAAAACCACCGGAAACAGACATGAAGTTTGAAGCTGTAACCATAAAGGATATCGCCAAAGCGCTGGGATTGTCCACGTCAACCGTGTCAAGAGCCCTGCGTGACAGTTATGAAATCAGCCCTGAGACCAAAAAGCTGGTGCTCGAATACGCTGAAAAAATAAATTATCATCCCAACCCGATTGCCCTCAGCCTGAAGGAGAGAAGAAGCCGGTCTATCGGCATTATTGTTTGTGAAATCGCCAACAGTTATTTCTCACAGGTCATCAATGGTATAGAATCCATTGCGCAAAATAACGGCTATAATGTAATCATTTCTCAAAGCCATGAATCCGCAGAGCGTGAATTGCTGAACCTGCAATACCTGACTTCGCGTTCCATGGACGGACTGATTATTTCGGTCTCCACTGAAACCCGTGATTTCAGTTACTTCCGTGAACTGCACGACCGCGGGATGCCTATCGTTTTCTTTGACCGGATTGTGGATGAGATTGAAACGCATAAAGTAATTGCGGATAATTTTAAAGGAGCGTATGATGCCACGACACACCTGGTAAAATGCGGTTATAAACGGATTGCCACGCTGTGCAATACCACTACATTATCAATTGGAAAGGAAAGGCTGGCCGGCTATATTGCGGCGTTAAAGGACAATGGTATTACGCCGGATGAGTCATTGATTCAATATTGTCAGCATGGCGGCCTGCTGGCGGCTGAAATGGATGAAGCCATGAACAGCTTATTCAGGCTCCGGAAAGTACCCGATGCCATATTTGCCTCCGCCGACAAACTGACCACAGGTTGTTTACGGGCATTAAAGTCCAGGGGACTCTCCGTTCCGGATGATATTGGCCTTATCGGGTTTTCGAACAGTGAACTCACTGAACTGCTGGAACCATCCCTGTCCGTTATCAAACAACCCGCCTTTGAAATGGGCGAAGTAGCTACCAGTCTGCTGCTGGAACTGATCGAAGCCCGGCATCCGGTCACAAATTTCCAGACAAAAGTATTGCCTACTGAAATGTTTATCCGCCAGTCAACACAAACAAAAAAAATCCGGACAAAGCCGGTGATTTCCTGATAATATAGATGTTTGGTTTTTGCAGGTGAATGGGGATGCTATTTTTTTAGTAGCCAGACTACCACTATTCCGATGCCTGAAAAGGCGATCAGGCAGGTTTTCAGTCTGACCAATATAATACTGGTCGATGTTGGCAGAATAAACGATGTACACTGTATATGGCATAAAAAAAAGCCATACTTATTTGAAGTATGACTTGTTGTGGAGAATACGAGAGTCGAACTCGTGACCTCTTGCATGCCATGCAAGCGCTCTAGCCAACTGAGCTAATTCCCCTTTGGGAGTGCAAATATATATGCTTGTTTTTACTGTTCCAAAAAGAAAAAGCAACTTTTAGATGATTAAAATTTAAACGGGGAAGCCGCCTGTAATCAGGCGGCTTCCCCGTTTTGAAAAATGAGGCTAATTGTTTATTGTTTCACAAACTGCATCGTCGATTTTTTCACTTCATCCGCCCGTACTTCTATAATATACATGCCGGCGGGCAGTTTGGTAAGATCTACGGTTTCTGTAATCAGTGCCTGGCTGATGGCCAGCTGCTTCCTGAGAATACTGATTCCACGGGCATCATAAATATTCAGGACCAGGGAATTCCGGGCGCTGTTGGCCGCATTGATCCGGATATTGATTTCCGTAGTGGCCGGGTTGGGGTAGACCTGTTTTAACAGGCTGCCGGATGAACGCACTGTTATTGCTACGGTATCACGGTCAATACCACCCCTGTTATCTGTTACCCGCAGCTCAAATTCATAGACTCCTTCTTCCAGGTTATTGAAAATCGTGGAAGATGAATCCGGAGTTACGATAGTATACTGTGCAGGACCACTGATCTTGGACCAATGATAGGCAACAATAATTCCGTCTGTATCAGCACCGCCTCCGGTATGATTAATGGAGTTCACCGGGTAGGTCATGCTGCGGTCCGGACCCGCATTGGCAACAGGAGCCAGATTGGTCAACGCACTTACGGTGATGGTGATCGTATCTCTTCCAACAGCACCCAGGTTGTCGGTGGCTCTCAGTTCAAATGTATATGTACCTTCCACCAGGTTGTTGATGGTCGTTTGTGCCTGCGTCGGGAATACTATGGTATACTGAGCCGGTCCTGTGATTTTTGTCCACAGATAAGCGGAAATAGTACCATCCGGATCAGTTGCTGATCCCATCATATTCACACTGTTCGCGGGCAATGTAATTGCCTGGTCACTGCCTGCATTGACAACCGGAGCCTGGTTTACTGCAGGAGCGGGATTTACTACCACGGTCATTGTGTCTTTGCCGCTTGCCCCGCTGTTGTCGGTTACTGTCAGTACAAACTGGTAAGTGCCCTGTACCAGGTTATTGATGACGGTTTGCGCCTGTGTTGCATTTACAATTGTAAATGTTGCCGGTCCGTTGATTTTTGTCCACTGATAGGACGCAATCGTGCCATCCGGATCATTACCACTACCGGTTACTGTTACTGTATTAACCGGAAGCGTTATACTGATATCGGCACCGGCATTTGCCAGGGGCGCCTGATTCACCGGTGTACCCGGATTTACTATAACTGTAACCGTATCGCGACCTAATGCTCCCTGGTTATCGGTAACCCTCAGTTCAAACTGATAGGTACCCTGTACCAGGTTATTGAACAAACTGGAAGCCTGTGACGGGGATAATATTATAAACTGAGCCGGCCCGGATATTTTATTCCATTGGTAAGCGGTGATGGTGCCATCCGGATCAAATCCGCTGCCAGTAATGGTTAAACTGTTTACCGGTAATGTGAGTACATGGTCGGAACCGGCATCAGCCACCGGTGGAATATTGGGTGCCGCGTTTACAGTTATGGTTACAAAAGCGTCTGCAGTGGCGCCACTGTTATCGGTTACGGACAACCGGAATACATAAGTGCCTTGTACCAGGTTATTGACAACTGTCTGCGCCTGTGCGGGACTTACGATAGTATACTGCACCGGTCCTGAAATTTTACTCCAGGCAAAGCTGCTGATACTGCCATCCGGGTCAGTTCCGCTACCGGATAAGCTTACGGTATTTACGGGTAATATAATTGTCTGATCGGTACCGGCATTGGCTACAGGTAACTGGTTGGGGGCTGCATTTACAGTAATGGTGACAAAAGCATCAGCAGTAGCACCACTGTTATCTGTAACAATAAGGCGGAAAACATAAGTGCCCTGAACCAGGCTGTTGATTTGTGTACCGGACTGTGCGGGACTGAGAATAGAGAAAGTAGCCGGTCCGCTGATCTTACTCCACTGATAAGAAACAATGCTGCCGTCAGGATCTGTACCGGAACCCGTCAGGGTTACCGTATTTACCGGTAATGTAATAACCTGGTCGGCACCTGCATTGGCCGACGGCAACTGGTTGGCTCCCGCGTTTACAACTATAGTAATATAATCTATACCAGTGGCACCACCATTATCGGTTACTGTTAAACTGAATACATAAGTGCCTTGTGCCAGGTTACTGATACTGGTTTGTGCCTGTGAAGGATTCCCGATTGTATAACTGGCCGGACCGGAAATTTTTGTCCAGAGGTAAGTGGCTATTACGCCATCCGGATCGGTACCACTGCCGGTAACAGTTACCGCATTTACAGGCAGGGTAATGGCCTGATCGGGTCCTGCATTGGCTGCGGGTGCCTGGTTGGAAACAGAGTTTACACTCACTGTAACAAAAGCATCGCCGGTGGCATTGCTGTTATCCGTTACCCGGAGCCGGAATACATAAGTGCCCTGTACCAGTGTATTCACCACGGTCTGTGCCTGTGCGGAAGAAACAATATTGAAACTGGCCGGACCTGAAATTTTCGACCATTGGTAACCGGTAATGGTGCCGTCAGGGTCTGTGCCGCTACCGGTAAGAGTAACCGTGCTGGCGGGTAAAGTAATTGCCTGGTTGGCGCCCGCGTCTGCAACCGGTAACAGGTTGGCGGCTGCATTTACAGTTACCGTCATCGTATCTCTGCCTGTCGCACCGAGATTGTCCGTTACCCGTAATTCAAACTGATAACTGCCTTCGGCTAATCCGCTGATCAGTGTTTGTGACTGCGCAGCAGTAGCAATGGCATAGCTGGCGGGTCCTGTAATCTTGGTCCACTGATATGCACTAATCGAACCATCCGGATCCGTACCACTGCCGGTAACAGTTAAACTGTTAGTTGGCAAAGTAACTGACCTGTCGATGCCTGCATTGGCTAATGGCGCCTGGTTAGCAGCCGCATTTACCGTTACGATCATGCTGTCTCTGCCGATTGCGCCGAGATTATCAGTTACCCGCAGTTCAAACTGGTATACACCCTGCACCAGGTTATTCATTGTTGTCTGGGCCTGAGTGGGTGTAGCGATATTAAAAGTGGCCGGACCTGAAATTTTTGTCCACTGGTAGGCGGCAATATTTCCATCCGGGTCGTTTCCGGATCCAGTTACAGTAAGGCTGTTGACAGGTAATGTGATTGTTCTGTCAGTACCTGCATTGGCTGCCGGTAATTGATTGGCAGCGGGATTTACCACTACTGTAATATCATCAGTGCCGGAAGCACCATTGTTATCTGTAGCAGTGAAGCGGAAAACATAAGTCCCCTGCACCAGGTTATTGACGGCCGTTGCAGCGGTGGACGGGGAGGCAATTGTGAATGTGGCCGGACCTGAAATTTTTGTCCAGCTAAAAGTTACAATACTGCCATCCACATCAGTAGCGGCACCATTCAGTGTAACGGTATTTACGGGTAAAGTAATAGCCAGATCGGCACCGGCATTCGCCACCGGTGGAATATTAGCTTGTGCATTTACGGTTACACTCATCGTGTCACGGCCAATGGCACCGAGGTTATCGGTTACCCTTAATTCAAACTGATATACACCCTGTACCAGTGATTGTACAGCGGTTTGTGCCTGTGCAGGAGATACAATAGTAAAAGTGGCGGGGCCGGAAATTTTTGTCCATTGATAAGAGGCAATCGTGCCATCCGGATCTGTACCACTCCCGGTTGCTGTAATGGTGCTGGTCGGCAAAGTGATTGTCTGATTGGCACCTGCATTGGCAACAGGCGCCTGGTTGGGCACCAGGTTTACTGTAACTGTTACGGTATCTTTTCCCGTGCCGCCATGATTATCTGTAGCGGTGAGTACAAACTGATATACTCCCTGAATCAATCCTGTAATAGCAGTTTGGGCAGTAGTTGCTGTGGCGATAGTAAAGCTGGTTGGTCCGGCTATTTTCGTCCATTGATAGGAGCTAATGGTTCCGTTTGGGTCAGTAGCCGTTCCGGTTAATGTAGTATTGCTGGTTGGCAGGTTGATAATCTGATCAGCACCTGCGTTTACTGCAGGAGGGGTGTTTACCACCACTGTTACCGTATCTCTTCCGGTAGCGCCGAGATTATCGGTTACGCGCAGTTCAAACTGATAGGTGCCGGCGATCAACGCATTCAGCGCCGTCGTAGCCTGTGCAGGAGTAGCAATAGTAAAAGTAGCGGGACCACCCACTTTAGTCCATTGATAAGCAGCAATACTCCCGTCAGGATCTGTGCCACTCCCGTTCACAGATGTTGTGTTTGCAGGTACATGAATGGTTTTATCAGCACCTGCATTTGCAGTAGGAGCCTGGTTGGGTGCCACTGTTCCGAATTCAGCGAATCCGATGTCCGGCGAGTTTCCGTTGTAAGACAGACCAACTGCTGTGGTTCCGGCATCGATCAGGTCGGAGCCACTTACCAGTTTCATAAAATTGGTTAGTGGCAGACTGCCATCCGCCTGGCGCGGACCAGCAAGACCAGCTGTATCGATACTGACAAAGTCCGCATTGGTTACGGTTACTCCGCCATTCCAGCTGTTATTGGAGACATTGGGACCTGTAATGATTTCATCACCCCAGATACCGTTGCCAAAATTCAGGTTATTCTTGAAACGTTGATTAACGGTTGTATTGGCGCCGAAAAAATAGCCATTGCTGCCGTTAAATGCGGAAGTACAATTGAACATTTCAATCACCGCGGTGGTATTGCTCTGACTGTTCTGGTCAAATCCATTCAGGCGGTTGCCGAATGCCAGGCATCTTTCCAGGCGTTTCCAAACAGTTGAAGAACCGGACTGGTCGGTAGACATGGGTCCGAGTTTGAATCCCTGTCCATCACCTGCTACGGCAAAATTGAAATTGCCGGGCTGATAACCATTCCAGAATGACCAGCAATTGACCATTTTGGCAAAAACGGTAGTGCCGAAAAAGTCAAACCCGTCATCACTGATACGCCAGGCACGGCATCCGTTAAACTCATTATTGTTGCTGGGATCACCGCCGGTAATCTGGAATCCATTCGCGCCACCCCAACCAGAGTAAATGTCTCCACAATCGTGAACATCACAGTTTTTGATCAGGTTATTATCCGAACCGCCCTGCAGATACATGCCATAACCCTGGATATAATCGATTTCAACCAACTCCACAATGGAGTTATCTACGTTATAAAGGATCATGCCACAGGGAGAGTTGATATTAGCCGGGTTCTGGGCGAGACTGGTAATACGAATCCCCCTGATATGGAGATAACCGGCATTTTCAATCTTCAGGCCGACCGGACCGTCGCCGGGTGCACCGGCAATCAGTTGTTCGTTCATGTTAAACACGGGTTTCTCTCCTGGATAATTCAGGATGTAGATCTTATTGGCCGCTGTGCCATAAAGGTTGTCAATGTAAAAGCGGTTTACAATACCCGTTGCCTTGCTGCTGCGGTAAGTCCCGCCGCGCAGGTAGAGGGTGTCGCCGGCGGCCAGCTGGTTTTCGGCATATTCCAGGGTCAGCCAGGGAGCTGAAATGGTACCGGCATTGCTGTTATTGCCAGAGGGAGACATGTAAAAAGTACGGCCAAATGTGAGCTGAGAAATACTAATCAATACAATCAGAGCAAACTGTTTCATTTTTCATCTGCTTTATAGGATACTGGAAAATCGGATTCTCGTTTACCGGAGGAAGTCATCACAGAACAAAAGTTGTATGCATTTGCAACCTTTTTTCCGGTGCTTTCATCAGAAGTGTACCAACCGGAGTTTCCGGAAATAACCGGGTTTTGCGGGGGATAACAGCCACCTGACAATCGGTTAACCGGCCATGGCTGAAATATGGTTTTCGCATAAGAATGCATTTGGTTTTTTTTAGATATTGGATAAATCAACGGCCCTTAACCTGGCACATGATTTTGATATTTTAAAGTTCAGCAATTATGTTTATGATGTCAAGTGAATAGACAAAAATGGTGCCATTGAAAATCAAGATTGCGAACAGGTACTCGATGGCGTATCGTAAACTCATGTATTCAGCAGGTAAAAAATGCTGGAAATGTACTAGTTGAAAAAGATCAGTCATGACGTACAGAATTTATCAACAGAATGTGGGTAAATTCCAGGTCATTTTTAATCCCGCTCCCTTCCTGAAAACAACAGTATGAAACTCGTAAAACTACGATCGTGGTTTTACGATAGTCTGATCATTATGGTCCGGCTACTTTATTCTGGCTAAAAGTATATACCTGCCCTTTTGTAAGGGGATCACTTAGCCGGGGCAGATCTTTGATTTTCCAATGAAAATGACATGTAATTGCAACAGTTTCAAATGTATGACAACTATTTTCCGGCATGCGGATTTATCCGTTTTCGGGCAAGGAAAACTACATGTTAACTTTACAGATAACTTAAAAAAAACCCTTAGAAATTTATGCAATTCAATAATGATTAGTATCTTGTTCCCGAAAACTACAGGCGACTACCTGCCTGCAAACGTATCCTTCATCCTTCGTTAAGCCTCCACAGAAAATCCATTCGATACCGGATTTCTAGTTAAGCAGATTAGCAGCAAAATAATAACCGAATTAAGCCATTAAATGCTTATGACAGCCATCTATATGCCTAAACTGATGAAATACAGTCTTATTGCACTCCTTTTCTTTGCAGCTTCCTGTGTGGATGTGCGCAAGGCGACTTACTTCAATGACGTGAAGGATACGGTGATTGATACACCCACTCCGGTACCAGAATCAATTATCCGTAAGAATGACTTGTTGAGTATTTCAGTATCCACACTGAACAGCACCGCCACGGAAATTTATAATAATCCCAATAACGGGGCCAATCTGCCTAACAACGCAGGGGCGGGTTACCTGGTATCCGCAGAAGGGACCATTCATTTTCCCGGGTTAGGAGCAGTAAAGGCAGAAGGATTAACAAAGGAGCAGTTGAAGGATAAAATCAGGAAAATGCTGGTGGATTCCAAGCAGCTGGTAGATCCGATTATCCAGATCCGTTTTCTGAATTTCCATGTTACGGTTCTGGGAGAAGTAAAGAATCCAACTGTGCTGACGATCCCCAATGAAAAGATTTCCCTGCTCGAAGCTATTGGACTTGCCGGTGATCTTACCATACAGGCCAAAAGAGACAATGTGCTGGTGATCCGTGAAGAAAATGGACAAAAAATAATCAAGAGGATAAATTTAAACTCAACAGAACTTTTGTCTTCTCCGTACTATTACTTGAAATCTGATGATGTGGTGTATGTAGAACCCAATAAAGCAAGGGTGACATCGGCCAACGGGAATGCCCAGCAATGGGTACCCATTGTGGTCAGTGTACTGTCCCTTGGAATTATTGTGGCCGACAGAGCCATCAATTAAGGTATTAACTGAAAACTATGAAGGTTACGCAAAAAAACGGTCCCGATCAATCAGAAAAGAATGTATTTGGCCAGCTATGGTTCAAGTACTTTCCTTATTGGCCGCTTTTTCTTATCCTGCTGACGGTGGCGCTTACCGGAGCCTGGTTTTATGTCCGTTATAAAACCAATCCGTATTATGAGGCAACCGCATCCATCCTGATAAAGGATGAAAAAAAAGGACAGGATGAGGCTAAAATGCTGGAATCGCTGAATCAGCTGTCGGCTAAGAAGATTATCGAGAACGAAATTGAAGTGATTAAGTCCCGTCAGCTGCTGACGGAAGTGGCTAAGAAACTGCATTTGTATGCTCCGGTATATGAAAAAGGGCGTATCAAACCGGCAACGGCCTATACAACTTCACCTGTCATTGTCCAGGCCCAAAACCCGGATTCACTCGGCAACCCCGGTGATGTATACTTCAGCGTTGGTCCGGATTCCAAATGGGTGTTGATCGGCAACGACACATTTATGGTTAATAAATGGGTAAGAACTCCATACGGGGTACTGCGCTTCGTACCGCAGGCGCATGATAAAATGCCGAAAGAACGGCCTCTTTATTTTAACCTGGAAGACCCCAAAGTAATTGCCACCAACCTGCAGGCCAATCTGCAGGCGGCATCCGTAAGCAAACTTTCCTCTGTAATCAGTCTGAAAGTAAAAGATGAAAATCCCAAAAGGGCGGAAGATATTCTGAATGCACTCATCGCTTCTTATAATGAGGCGGCATTGAATGATAAAAACACACTGGCCGCTAATACGCTTTCATTTGTAAATGAAAGGCTGAAGTATGTTGAGAAAGACCTGGATTCCATTGAACAGAAATTACAGCAATACAAAGCCAACCAGGGAGCGATTGATATTGGTTCACAAGGCACACTTTTCCTGCAAAACGTAAGTGAACTCAGTCAGAAAATAGGAGATGCCAACGTGCAGATGGATGTACTGAACCAGGTAGAGAAATATGTAACATCCAAAGATAAAACAGGCGGTATTGTTCCGTCAACGGTTGGTGTGGAAGACCCGATTCTGACCAAACTGCTGAATGATTTGTACCAGAATGAAATGGAATATGAGAAACAGATAAAAACCACCGGGGTCAATAACCCGATTGTGCTGTCTCTCCGGAGCGAGATTGATAAAATGAAGCCCAGCATTCTGGAAAACATCCGCAATCAGAAAGCTTCATTGGAGGCCAGCCGCAACAACCTGAATTCACTGAACAACCGCTATTCTTCCCTGCTCAGCAGTATACCGCAGAAAGAACGCGATCTCGTGGAGATCAGCCGTCAGCAGGGAATTAAAAGCAGTGTATATAATTTTCTGCTCCAGAAAAAGGAAGAAACCGCTATGGCACTTTCTTCTTCCATTGCAGATAGCAGAACTGTGGACAATGCCCTTTCCTTCGGCCCGATGAGTCCGGCCAAAAAAATCTACATGATGGCCGTAATGGCGGCTCTTGTACTCGGAATCGGATTTGTAACCGCCAACGAAATGCTGAAACGGACAATCCTGTTCCGCCATGAAATCGAAGCATTCACGTCTGTGCCTGTGATAGGTGAAATCGTTCATGACGAAAGCGGTGAAGCGGTGGTTATT
>JAFLBL010000022.1 GCA_017303855.1 Chitinophagales bacterium
CCCGAAAGCTTTTGCTGCCGGCCTTTACCGGTCTGCTGGTATTGGCCCACGGGTCTTCCCTGTATGCACAGGACAGCAGTTATTACCGCCCGGACAGTCTGCCTGATAAATCCGTTCAGCCTGATACACCCGGGCTGACATCCCCACTAATCCTGACCCGGAATCCGGTGTATATTCCTGCGTCTGTTATTAAAAGACGTACCTGGATTGTAGGCACGGCTAATGTGGTTGGTTACAGCACGGCTATGATTGGACTTTACAATGCCTGGTATAAAAATTATCCGCAGGGAAAATTTCACACTTTTAATGACTGGCCGGAATGGAAACAGACAGATAAAGTGGGGCATTTCTATAGTGCTTATACGGAAAGCCGGGCCAGTATGGAACTCTGGCGATGGGCCGGAATGGAACGGAAAAAGCGGATATGGATCGGCGGCATGAGCGGGGCCATATATCAGACCGTAATTGAAGTACTGGATGGTTTCAGTTCGGAATGGGGCTGGAGCTGGGCAGACTTCAGTGCCAATATCCTGGGCAGTGGTGCCCTGGTGGCACAGGAACTGGCCTGGGATGAACAACGGATCAAATTTAAATTTTCCTTTCACCGTAAAAGATATGACGACCCCGAACTGAATCACCGGAGTGATGAATTGTTCGGAAGAACACTGGCAGAACGGTTTTTAAAGGATTATAACGGACAGACTTACTGGGCCAGTGTAAATCTGAAACCATTTTTTAAAAACAGCCGGCTGCCGGACTGGCTTTCCGTCGCAGTCGGATATGGAACGGAGGGATTATTTGGTGGCACCGAAAATATTGGAAAGGATGACAACGGCAATATCATTTTCAGCCGGCCGGATATCAGGCGATACAGGCAATGGTTTATCGCCCCGGATATCGATCTTACAAAAATCAGGACAAATAAAAAAGGACTACGCTTCCTTTTCACAATACTCAGTGCCTTTAAATTTCCGGCACCATCAATAGAATATGGAAACGGGAGGTTTACGTTGCATGCGGTACATTTTTGATGATTTGCCGATGTGACGAAATGCAGATGTGCCGATGTGACGATGTGCCGATCAGGGATGTACCGGTTAAACTTGAGTAGCTGCAGTATAATTACTTCTGTTTTAACATTCAAAATTCCGGAACTTTTTTTATCCGGAAATCCGGACAAAGGCTTCATGGGCTTCCCAACTTGTTTTTATTCTCAAATTAATGGCTAACAGGTGTTCATACACTGAAGAGTATCCCTTAAATTAGCAGCGAAATCAATTGCAATGCAACTACTCCAACAGGTACTTTTTCTGCTGCTCAGTGCTGTGGCTGTCTTTTTATTTATTAAAAAGGCGAAAGAGATTGCCCGTAATATCCACCTGGGCCGGCCGGAAATGCTAAATGACAATCCTGCTCAACGTTGGAAAAATCTGTTGCTGCTGGCTTTCGGCCAACAGAAAATGTTCCGCAATCCGCTGGTGGCCGTAATGCACTTTTTTGTTTATGCGGGCTTTATTATTATCAATATCGAGGTACTGGAAATAGTGCTCGACGGCATTACCGGTCAGCACCGTTTATTTGCGGCGCCGTTGGGTGGACTCTATACCTTTCTTATAAATGCCTTTGAAGTACTGGCCCTGACAGTATTAGTAGCCTGCCTGATTTTCCTGGTACGCAGGAATATCATAAAACTGAAACGCTTTGCCAGTAAAGATCTCGATGGCTGGCCCCGGAGCGACGCGAATTATATCCTGATTACCGAGATCATTTTAATGTCGCTTTTTTTAAAAATGAATGCGGCGGATACACTGCTCCAGCTGCGCGGTGCCGAACATTATGCGGCGCATCCCACCGGTCTCTTTATTATTTCACAGTACCTGCACCCGCTGATGAACGGATACAGCGATGGCAGCCTGATCGCGATCGAACGTACCTGCTGGTGGCTGCATATCGCGGGCATTTTCGCATTCCTGAACTATCTCCCCTATTCCAAGCACCTGCACATTATGCTGGCCTTCCCGAATGCCTATTATGCACGGCTGAAACCCATGGGGGAAATGGATAATATGCCTTCTATCCAGCAGGAAGTGTTATACGCGATGCAACCCGAACTTGCTCCTGCAGGTGAACAACCCGCTCCGCAGAAATTCGGCGCCAAAGATGTGATGGATCTGAGCTGGAAAAACCTGATGGATGCATATAGTTGCACCGAATGCGGCCGTTGCTCGGCAGCTTGTCCGGCCAACCAGACCGGCAAACTACTCTCTCCCCGTAAGATCATGATGGATACCCGTGACCGCCTGGAAGTTGTAGGAAAGAATATTACTGCCAATAAAGAATTCAAAGAAGACGGTAAATCATTACTGCATGATTATATCTCCGTAGAAGAACTCCGGGCCTGCACCACCTGCAATGCCTGTGTGCAGGAATGTCCGGTAAGCATCAGTCCGCTGGATATTATCATTCAACTCCGCCGCTACCTGGTCATGGAAGAAAGTAATTCTCCCCAGGAATGGACCGCCATGTTCAGTAATGTGGAGAATAATTTCGCACCCTGGAAGTTTAGTCCGGAGGAAAGAGACAAATGGGCCATTGAGCTGAATGATCGACAATAATGAACATTGAAAATTGAACATTGAATATTGAACATTGCCTTTTTCAGGAAGAGAAACGCTCAATATTCAATGCTCAATTTTCATTTAACAATAAAAGTACATGCAGTTATCCCACTTCCCTTTCCAAACCTTCGACTGGTCTTCTGTGCCCCGCGAAGAACACGCAGGTGAAACAGGCAGTGCCTGGTGGCAGGTAGTACGCATGAATGATGTGCGTGTTCGCATGGTAGTGTACAGTGCGGGCTATAAAGCCGATCATTGGTGCAGTAAAGGACATATCATCTTATGCCTGGAAGGTGAAATGGAAACTGAACTGGCCGATGGGCGGATAATGAAACTGACCACCGGGATGTGTTATTTTGTTGGTGATAATAATGAGGCTCACCGGACATCTACCGTTAATGGATGCAGGTTGTTTATTGTAGATTAAGAAGAATTAGCTAATTAGCAAATTTGCAAATTAGCTAATTATAATAATTCCTCCCTCCATTCGTTATTGTTCATATGCAAAAAGCTAAACTCTTACTTGTCCTTTTCTTGCTTGTTTTCTTTACAGCCCGTTCTCAACAGGTTTTCGAGCTGGGTGGCGAGATCTTGAAATCCTATGGCAAGGGCTATGGTACAACCAAAGTGGCGGCACGGGGAGAGAATTTTAATAACAAGAATAGTTTCAGCGCGGGTATTACCTGGCAGCTGGCATCGGCTAAAGCCTACTCCGTCTCCACGGGATTCGGGGTATACTTCGGATATCGCCGGGCATTTGGCAATAACCTGAAAGGCAGTAACCCGTTTGGCGGTGGCAGACTGATGCTTTCCTTTGAAGATTTTGAAGGCAAAACCCGTCAGAAAAGTATTATGATTACCCCGATGCTGGAAGCCGGCTATCACCTGGTCTTTGCCAAAAGAATCTACACCGCCCCCTCACTGGGTTTCGGCTATACCATTGAAATGAGCCAGGGCTTTAATTCACTGAATGAAGATGTGGGAAAGCGGTTTATCCCTTCCCTTTCCGCCGGGTATCGTTTCTGATCCCTCTATCGTTCATCCGCACTGGGACCATATACGCCCGGTACCGGTACATCCAGCAAACGCAGGAATACGGATAATTGTCCCCGGTGATGAACCTGATGACTGATCCCCCAGGAACGTATAGCCGCTTTTTTGGAACTGCGCATGATTTCCTGTTCCCCCCGCATAATAATCCAGTCTTTTTCAAAGTCATCTGCTGCAGCAGCACTTAGTGAAAGTATCGCCTGCTCCAGGTTATTATCCAGAATACTGAGCAATTCAGCCTTATCGGCAGCCACATGACGCACGGGAGCAGGATTGGCAGCAAAATCGAACCGGTCAGGTCCCAGAATAACACTGATCCAATGAATCGTCTCTGCGATATGTGTGGCGAGGCGGCCAACAGACATTGACTTTTCGTGCGGCTTCCAGTCGCGCTTATCCATGGGAACTCTTTCCAGCATCTTTCGGGTGATGGCCGCTTCCTGCTTCAGCTCGGCAATAAAGGCAATAGCAATAGACATAACGGTGTATTTAAATTATTGGCTTTTATCGTCATCAATGCCCAAACGCCCCATTTGTTCTTCCAGCTGTTTGGCGACTTCCTCCGGATGTTCCAGTTTGTGTACAGCGTCTTTTTTCCGCAGAATTTTCCATAACTGGATTACGGCTGTCAATGCAAAAATGCCACCGATTACCCAATTGAGGATATGCTGGTTATTGTTGATGCTGTTGGCAATCAGCAATCCGCCGAATATAAACAGGGCATTGCCCATGAAAGTGCCCAGCCCGATTCCGATGATATAAATATTGTAATGATCATTACGGGGCAGCAATATTTTTTTGGAAAAGAGTACCGTACTCCAGCCAAACCAGAAAGGAATCTGTACCGGGTTAACGGCACTCATGATAAAACCCAGAACAATTTTGGGCAGCGGACTATCCAGCACTATATTACTCTCCACTTTAGGATGCAGGGCTGCATAAAAACTAAAGGCCGCCAGGGTAGCTACAATCAGGAAGGTCACCCATTCCAGTGCTTTCAAAATCTTTTCCTGTTTTCGTACCCAGTCCATCGCCACCAGTGAAATCCGCACATAAATAATCTCCGCGATAAGAGAACCCACCGAAAAAAGCATGGCCGCTACTACCCCGTTGGATATGGAGATCTGCATTGCGGCAATATTCAGCGTACCCAGTGGCAGTGAACCGAGAAAACTGACCAGCATGCCGGTAAGGAATATTTTAAAAAGCGGGGGCATGTTGTAAAGTTAGTAGTTAGTAGTTAGTAGATAGTAGTCAGTCCGGAACCCGTCACTCGTAACCCGCAACTTAATCATACTCCTTCAATAATCTGAAATGTCTGTTTGACTCCTTCAGAAAATCCTTTCCTTTTTTAAAGCTCCAGTAAGGTGTTCCGTTTTTATGATTATAGCGGCTGATCTGGTACAGGGCTTTCCAGTGAGTTAGCAATGTGCCATAGGCTTTCCAGAGGGGCATGCCGCAATCGTATATATGATTGGGCTCGGCCCCGCAACCATTAAACTCCAGGATACTGATATTCTTTCCCTGCTTCAGGTCTTCAATGGACGTGGTTTTAATATCGTATCGTCCATAATAAAAACGGGTCTTATGGCTCAGGTCATCGAATAGTTCATGCATCTTTTCATTGATTTCCCTGTGCAGATTGGTAAACTGGGCACCCCGGTTGTGATTACCGGCATACGAAAGATAAAATATCTCCTGCGCAGGAATCACGTCGGCAAAGCGGTGTCCGTGCCGGTGTTTCATCTCCTCGAGCCGGAACTTAGCGCGCGGATGCGTTTCCACCAATTGTTGTAATGTTGATTGCCCGTCACCCACAATATGCAGTAATTCTTTATGGATAAAGCCACTGACAGTTCCTTTCTGTTGGGCCGGATGCCGGTAGTAGAAAACGCTCACTTCCACCGGCCAGTCCACCAGCGCCTGTACAATATATTCCACCGGTATATTCTCGTGATACTGCTCTAATTGTGCCATTGTATCAATTTTCCGGAACAGAATACCCTTCATACCGATATCCGGCTTCACAATAAACGGGAACGTAAATCCGGCAGTTTCCACCTGTTGTTGAACCTCTTCGAATGGCAGGCCGGGACGGATATAAATGGTACGTGGAATCAGGTGCTCCGGCAATTGTTCATACATCTCCTTTTTCCCTTCCCCTTCGAAACCGCCAAAAGTGATGGTAGGGTTGGAAGAACTAAAGTACCATACGGATCCGCTCTTAATGCAGTTCCATATCCAGAAAGGGAAAATCGGAAGATAGAGTACGTAAAAATTCCAGAGTTCCCAATTGATCAGTTTTTGAAAAAATTTTTTCATCCTATATAGCTGTCAAAATTATAGCATAGATTATAATATTGGCAATATATTGCATAAGAGGTGGATTTTAGTACAAAACGGACTGATAGTTGTGGGCATTTTATCCGTATTTTGCGATTGAAACAATGATTGGTTCCATGAAGATCCCTACAGTTGCCGAATTAGTTGCCAACGGACAGCAACCCGACATTTTATTCTGGGTGGGCTGTGCCGGCAGTTTTGACCAGCGTGCACAGAAAATCACCAAAGCATTTGCGCAGATTCTGCAGAAAGTCGGATTGAATTTTGCGATACTCGGCAAGGAAGAAATGTGTACCGGCGATCCGGTACGCCGTGCCGGCAACGAATTCATGTTCCAGATGATGGCGTATCAGAATATCCAGTTGCTCAACAACTACGGCATAAAAAAAATAGTCACCACCTGCCCGCACTGTTTTAATACTCTGAAGAATGAGTACCCGGTATTAGGCGGCAACTATGAAGTAATCCATCATACCACCCTTTTACAACAACTGATAGATGAAGGGAAAATCAAACTGAAAGAAGGAGGCATTTTTAAGGGAAAGAAAATAACCTATCACGACAGCTGCTACCTGGGCCGTGCGAATAATATTTATGAAGCTCCCCGAAAAGTATTGGAAGTGCTGGATGCGGAACTGGTGGAGATGAAACGTTGCAAAACAAATGGCCTTTGTTGTGGCGCGGGCGGTGCCCAGATGTTTAAGGAAGAAGAAAAAGGAACCAGCCGTATCAATGTCGACCGCAGTAATGAAGCGATTGCAACCGGTGCCGGATTCATCGCTGCTGCTTGTCCTTTCTGTAATACCATGATGACGGATGGGATAAAGCTGGCCGAAAAAGAAGAAAGTGTGCAGGTATTGGATATAGCTGAGATGGTGGCGGAAAGTATGGTGTGATGCCAATAGAAAATTGTCAATAGTCACTGTTGTCCGGTAACGCTTCCGGAAAACAGTGAGTAGGAGTCGGGAGTCGTTAATTATGAGCGGAAGACCGGACTCGAACCGGCTACCTACAGCTTGGGAAGCTGTCGCTCTACCAGGTGAGCTACTTCCGCTTTTACACTCCGCAGCTTTAGCGTAGAAGTGTTTTACCCTCCAAAGCTATAGCGAAGAAATGTTTTTACACTCCGAAGCATTTGCGAAGGAGTGTTTACTCTGTGTAGTTCAATAAAATTAAGATACAGTAGCTGGAAATTCAACTTTTTTCGCCAGCCAGCTTTCTTTTACTGGTATTATCCAGTTGTTTTCCAGTTCCTGTTTTGTCTGTACCAGGTTATTAAAATACAGTGTATCGCCGTTTATAAAGCCATTTGCCGATGCATAAGCCAATTGGGAAAGCGGTAGCAATTCCACTTTATCTTTTACTACAAAAGCAAGCGAAAGACGATCAAAAAGACTTACACCGAACCGTTGCTCCAGCTCTTTCATCAGCCGCACAGACGTGTCGGTACTGCAGCCACTGACACCGGAGGCAGTTTCATCCGCTATCAGGATTATAAACTGTCCGAAAAACAGGTATGCCGCCCCCTTCACGGGTGTGCCATGTGTCTGCCAGCTGCCGGTAAAATCCTGCAGTGCTTTCTCAATTTCAAGGGCCTCTCCCAATGAAAAAAGCCGGCTGGATTGATAAATCCAGACCCGGGAGGACGGATGAAAATTACCGTCCAGCAGGTATATGAAATCCAGGTTCATGCCGCTAAATTACAACCAATTATTAGCCCATGGAACAAACTTTAAAAAATGACAACTGGCTGGCACAATGGAAATATGAGCCCGGAGAATGGAATCGTTTTGCCCGTTGGCTATTACTCAGACGGGGATCCATTTCACATATTCTTTATTTTTTGAATCCGTTCAGACAGGAACGCTTTGCCCAGGTAAAAATTAGCGCTGCCACCGTATATGTGAATGCGCGTGCCCGTTCCTTCCGGTCGGCAAACCGGAAACTGATTGCCGTGGAAATCTTTAGCGTGGGTAAACTGAATATCCTCGAAATCTATTATAAAAGTGGTAAAGAGGCGGCTGTAATTTCCGTACCCGTACCTAAAGGAAAACTGAAAGAAGCCATTATACTGGAAAAAAAACTAACCACAGCCGGCTAATGACTCACACCTGTCAACTCCTGACTGCTTTCACTTTCTTCTTCGGTGCATTGCTGAAATTATACCCAACCGTAAACCGGTAGTTCTTCGTCCGGGTCAGGCTGTAACTCTCGAGATTAAAGTTGGTACCATAGGTAAATGTGCGTCGTTGCTGATTGGTAAACGGATCCACTGTACTCAGGGTAATCGTCATCCGCTTGTTGAAAAAACGCCGCATCAGTCCCATGTTCATACTGGTATTCCAGCGGGCAAAGCCCTGCGGAGATGAGAACCGGTTGACATTGAAGCCCCCGTTGAAACTCCATAATTCCGTCGGGTTGTATATAAAATTCATATTAGAGGTAAACGATCCGCCATCCCTGAACCGGCGTACCGTTTTATCAAAAACACTATACTTATTGTATGTATAACTGCTGCTGAAATTAACACGCAACTTTTTAGACAGTGTCAGTCCGTTCCAGGTACTCATTTCATATTCCTGCCGGCCACTGATATTTTCCCAGGTTATCTGGGTTTTGCCATCGGGTAACAAGGTGCGGACCTGGCTGAAAATATCTTCCACCCGGTTATACCCGAATCCGAGATTGACAAAGTATTTGGTCTTTGTACGGCCAATAATAAAATCAAAATTATGCGCCGTTGACGCTTCCAGTGCCGCATTACCAAACCGCACGTTATAGGGATCTGAATAATCAATCGTCGGATTCAGCTCGCCAATACCCGGCCTGCGGATACTCCGGCGGTAAGCAAACGTGAGACTGAGCTTTTCCCGCCAGGTTTTATTGATATTGCCAAAAGGTAAAAACGTATAGTAGTGATTCCTGACATCCCGGTTTTCCTTCAGCAGTTCAAACCAGATATCCGTACGTTCTACGGTTGATCCGGCTGTAATGCTGAAATCCTTTCCAAGCAGCTGCCGTACTGAAGCACGTAGGGTCCCCACCGTCTGATGAAACCAGAAATCATTGCTGAGCAGGTCCAGTTTCTCCATGGTACCTTCCGGTTTCTTCTTATAACTGGCATCTATAACCGCGTGGTTATTGGACCGGCTGTAAATGCTGCCGAGGGAGATGAATGTTTTTTTATTCCCCAGCATCCGGTCATAGTTCACGTTGATACTATGCCCGTTTACACGGGTTACATGATTCTGCCGTTGCATCGAATCCAGGCCAGTGGATGTATAATCCGGATTATAAAACTGCTGGAAAAAATCCCGGTAATTATCGTTGTAAGAGAAATTATAACTGTTAATCACCCGTAATAATTCTCCCGGTTTGCCCCGGTAGGTATAGGTTAAACTGGTACCGGGGCTATACCCTTTGCTGCTGCTCTCAATTTCACGGCGGCTCAGTTTCCAGAGTTCGCCAAAGCGGTTGATATTTTTGTATTCAGTACTGCTGCTGTTATCCACATCGCTCTGATTATAATTCAGCACCAGGTTTACGGAGTGCTTTTTATTGAAATCATAATCCATATTGAACCGCAGATTGGGCCGGAAACTCAGGTTGTTATTGCTGCTGTGCGTGTTGAAAAAGTTGGACGAGTCGGCATAAATATTATTCCGGATGGAATACCCATTGCCCCCGTACTTATTATACCCGGATCCTACATTCAGGTTTATGGCCAGTCCGTTTTTCCGGTAATTAAAACTGCCGTTGAGTGAAAACTCCCCGCGCGTGCCGCCGGAAAGTGAAATACGTCCACTCTTCCCTACCCGCCCTTTCCGGGTAACGATATTAATCACCCCGCCCTGTTCATTCGCATATTGCGGGGGCGGGTTGGTCATTACTTCAATTTTCTCCACGGAACTGCCGGGCATGGATTCAAGCAGATCCTGCAGTTGCTGCATGTTCAGTGTAACCGGTTTATCATCGATAAGTATCTTGGGCTCTTTTCCCCGGACGGATACTTTACCATCGGGGTCTTTGGTCACCAGCGGTACCTGGGTCAGTAATTCACTAACCGTACTCCCGGCGGCAAGCGCCGACTCGCCGGCATTGAAAGTAATATTGCCGTCTTTTGATTGAATGAGTGGCTTCTCCGCGTAAATCACCACATCTTCCATCATCTCGGTAGATTTGGGCTTCAGGATAATATCCGCCATATTAAAATCAAACCGTTCGGTCCGGAAGTAAATACTGTCCAGGGTTAGTGGCTGAAGTCCGACAAAACTGATGCTGAGTTTGTAATAGCCAAATGAAATCCCGCTGAAAGTGAAGGCGCCCGCTTTATCGGTAAGTATGGTGCGGCTTAGCAAGGTATCCTTAAAAGAAATCAACCTGACGGTGGCCCCTTCCAGTGCCTTATTCCTGGAATCCATTACGTTACCGGTAATCACCCCGGCAATGGATTTATCCTGCGCCCTGAGCTGCAGACAGCTAAAAAGTAAAAGGAAGATATACAGTGGTCTGGCCAACATGAAGATTTAGACGCCAAATATAGTAACAACCTGCACGAAAGAACTGTGATTTTCATCTGATTAATATTGCAAATATTTGTTTATCAACGACTCCGGGTATTATGACAGACTGTCACGATCTCCCGGAATTTAGGTATATTTGCAGTTCAAAATTGGACGGATTAATGGAGTTGATGACCGAAAAAATACAGGATGAAAAAAGGCAGGGGGAAGCATTTGCCCCGTTTGCCCAGGACCCGAACCACTATAAAAAAAGGTTCTATATAGAAAGCTATGGCTGCCAGATGAACTTTGCAGACAGTGAAGTGGTGGCCTCGATTTTAAACCAGGAAGGCTTTGGTGCCACCCGGAATCTCGATGAAGCGGATCTGATCTTTATCAATACCTGTTCCATCCGCGAAAAAGCGGAACAAACAGTGCGGAAAAGACTGACTGAATTCAGAAAGCTGAAGCAGTCCAGGAAAGGATTATTAGTGGGCGTGTTGGGTTGTATGGCCGAACGGCTGAAAGCACAATTCCTGGAAGAAGAAAAACTGGTAGACCTGGTAGTAGGTCCGGATGCCTACAGGGCATTACCGGCCCTGGTGGCAGAAGCGGAAACGGGACAGAAAGCCGTAAATGTATTATTAAGCAGGGATGAAACCTATGCGGATATATCACCGGTCAGGCTGGACAGTAATGGTGTAAGCGCTTTTGTAAGCATCATGCGTGGATGTAACAATATGTGTTCGTTTTGCGTGGTACCGTTTACAAGAGGCCGGGAAAGAAGCCGTGACGCGGCCAGTATTATACAGGAGTGCCGCGATCTTTTTGAAAATGGCTACCGGGAAGTAACCTTGCTGGGACAAAATGTCGACAGCTATTATTTCGTGGACGAGCACAGCGGTAAAACCATCACTTTCGCAGCTTTAATGAAAGCGGTAGCGGAGATTTCCCCCCTGCTCAGGGTTCGTTTTTCCACTTCACATCCGAAAGACATAACGGATGAAGTACTGGAAGTAATGGCGGCACATGAAAATATCTGTAAGTACATCCACTTGCCGGTACAGAGTGGCTCCACCCGTGTACTGCAACTTATGAACCGGACCTATACCCGGGAATGGTACCTGGCCAAAGTAGACCGTATCCGTGAGTTGCTGCCCGACTGTGGCATTTCATCCGATATCATAGCTGGCTTCTGTACCGAGGAAGAAGCCGATCATCAGGACACGCTGGCTGTAATGGCATACAGCAGGTATGATATGAGTTATATGTTCTTTTACAGTGAACGGCCCGGTACACTTGCACAGCGCCGGTATACGGACGATATTCCGCTGGATGTAAAGAAAAGAAGACTGCAGGAAATCGTGGATCTCCAGGGACGGCTGTCACTTGAAAGCAATCAACGGGATATCGGTAAAACCTGTACCGTGCTGATTGAAGGCGACAGTAAACGCAGTGAGCAGGACTGGATGGGCCGTAATTCCCAGAACAAAGTGATCGTATTTCCCAAAGACAATACCGTCCGGCAAAAAGGCGACTATGTAACGGTGGAAGTGACCGGTTGCACACAGGCCACTTTGCTGGGCCGGATTATTTAATTTTTATTCCCCCTGATGGGGCGCAATATGGATATTCAAAGTATAAAAAACAGGTTTGGCATCATCGGTAATTCACCCGCGTTGAATTATGCACTGCAGGTGGCCGTACAGGTGGCCAATACCGATCTTACCGTGCTGATTAACGGGGAAAGCGGTGTGGGTAAAGAAGTATTCTCACAGATTATACATACTCTTTCCGCACGCAAGCACAATCCCTTTATCGCTGTTAACTGCGGAGCTATTCCGGAGGGCACTATTGATTCCGAATTATTCGGTCATGAAAAAGGATCTTTTACCGGTGCCGTGGATGCCCGTAAGGGATATTTTGAAACAGTAAACGGGGGCACTATTTTTCTGGACGAAATCGGTGAACTGCCCTTGGGTACACAGGCCCGTCTGCTCCGTGTGTTGGAGACCGGTGAATTTATCCGGGTGGGTTCTTCCAAAGTACAAAAAACGGATGTACGGGTAATCGCGGCAACCAACCGGGAATTATTGCAACAGGTACAGAATGGAAAATTCCGGGAAGACCTGTATTACCGTCTCAGTACCGTGCCCATCCGCGTACCGGCCCTGCATGACCGCCCGGAAGATATCCATATTCTGTTCCGCAAATTCGCAGCAGATTTTGCTAACAAATACAAGACCTCATCGGTACAACTGGACGAGGAAGCAAAACAACTGTTAATAAACTATCCCTGGCCCGGGAATGTGCGGGAATTGAAGAATATTGCAGAACAGATTTCTGTATTGAGTGAGGACAAACAGATCAACGCCAAACAACTCGGCCGTTTTCTGCAGCCTTATTCCAGCAACAGATTACCGGTACTTTCCACGCAGGGAGGCGCGAATCCGGAATTTGCCAATGAACGGGATATTCTCTACAAGCTCTTTTTTGATATGAAAAAAGACGTGACGGAACTGAAGCGGATGTTCTTTGATGTATTACAACATCCGGAACTGGTAGCACAGAACCAGCAGTTCTTCAATGAACTGAGCGAGCACCGCCCGGCTTCAACGGAGCTACACGCTCCTATCCACTTGCCGGTCTCGGTGCAACCCGCCGTAAGCAATAATGGACAACCGGTGCTGATGAATAATGATATACATGAACATGTGGAAGTGGAAGAAAGTCTGAACATCATGGACAAGGAAAAAGAACTGATCATCAAAGCCCTGAAAAAACACAAAGGCAAACGCAAAGACGCCGCCCTTGACCTGGGAATCAGTGAACGTACCCTGTACCGGAAATTAAAAGAATACGATATCGAAGAATGATGAAACGTATACAACCTATTTTCGCTTTTACCGCCATACTTCTGTTGAGTCTGGCCGCTTTATTCAGCAACAGCAGTTGTGGTATTTACCGGTTTACGGACGCGTCCATTCCCGACTCCATAAAAACAGTAAAAGTCAACCTGATTGAAAACCGGGCTTCCTATGTAAATCCGCAACTGAGTCCCCGTTTATCGGATAAACTGAGACAAAAAATTCTGTCGCAGACCAAACTATCCCAGACCAACAATGACAATGCCGATTGGGAAATCAGCGGTACTGTAACACAGTATTCCTTCAGTACTTCGGCTATTACCGGGCAGCAGGCCGCGAATAACCGGCTGACCGTGGGTATATCAATTATCTTACTCGACCGGAAAGCGGACAAAACAGAAAAACATGAAGTCAGCCGCAGTTTTGAATTTAAGGGAGATCAGACATTTCAGCAGGCGGAAAACAACCTGGCCGATGAGATGATCCGTACACTTACAGATGACATCTTCAATAAATTATTTTCTAAATGGTAAGCGGGCTCTCCCCTGCCTGAACGGGTCATTTAACGTATCTTGCGCCCATGAATGTCAGTATCAATCAACTGGTAAAATCGCTGCTGCGAAAAGACTCACTGGATCAGTGCAGTCTGCCGGAACTGACAGCCTATGCAGAAAGCAATCCGTATTTCGGAGCCGCCCAGTTATTACTGGCCAAAAAAATGCAGACGGAAGCACCGGCGGATTTTGAAGAACAATACCAGAAAACACTGCTCTATTTTCATAATCCGCTTTGGGTACAACAGCTGCTATATGATACCGGCTCGGCCCTGGTAAGCATGCCGGAAAAAACAGTGAATCCGGAAACGGTATCCGTTCCTGCTCCGGAAATAGAAAAAGAACCGGTTCATAATTCAGATAATGAAATAAGCGAGGAAACGGTAAGTCGGGAAGAAACGATACCTGAGACGGGAACTCCCGATACCGGTATTATAGCCCCAATACCAGCGGCACTCAGTACAACAGAAGAACCTGTAACCGCCGACTCAGCGGTTATAGTTGCAGAAGAAACACAGCACATGGCTTTACAATCAGAAATTCCAGCACCGCGGCCGGTGGAAGGTCCGGCGGCAGACCTATTATTTGAACCCTACCATACGGTGGATTATTTTGCGTCGCAGGGTATCCGGATCCGGGATGAGGAAAAACCGACTGATCAGCTGGGCAAACAATTAAAAAGCTTTACCGACTGGTTGAAAACCATGCGCCGGCTGCAGCCTGCGGAGATTGGTCAGGCCGTAAGCCAGGTAGCCGAACAAAAAGTAGCCCATATGGCCGGAGAATCCATTACTGAGCGTGAAGTGCTTACCGAAGCCATGGCCGAAGTCTGGGAAAAGCAGGGAAATACCTTAAAAGCCACCGAGATATACCGCAAATTAAGTTTGCTCGAACCCGCCAAAAGCCCTTATTTTGCAGCGAAAATAGACGCACTAAAGAAAAAACTCTGATATGACGACTTTATTTGTGATACTGATTATTCTGGCTTCCGCAGTACTGGGACTTATTGTACTGATACAGAACCCCAAAGGTGGCGGACTGGCCGGTAGTGTAGGTGGTTTCAGCAACCAGTTAATGGGTGTAAAACAAACCACGGATGTACTTGAAAAAGGTACCTGGATCTTCGGCGCACTGATTGGTGTACTCTGTATGGTGTCCGTTTTCTTTATTCCCCGCACAGCCGCCTCCGGTTCAGGCCGGGCTACTGATGCTACGAATGCCACAGTTCCGGTTTCCACACCGGCTCCGGCTAACACGAACACAGTACCCATGAATACCACACCGGCACCTGCACCCGCTCCTGCCCCGGCTGGAAAATAAACAAAACATTATTGAAGGAACCCCGGTCTGCTACTATTCAGATCGGGGTTTTTTATTTATTTTGATGTTCTATGAAGAAGCGATTGATTCTCGTAAGCCTTGTCCTGCTCCTGCTGGCGGGCGGATATACTGCCTATAAAGTTTTCGGATCCGCTGTATCAACTTCCAAAGCGAAACTATTATATATATGGGAAGGCGATGATCTGGATAAATTAACCCATCGGTTAACGGACTCCGGTTTTATCAGCGATGACGGATGGTTCAGGCGTATTGCCGGCTGGAGAAATTTCAACAAAGTAAAAGCCGGGCGTTATGAACTTGCACCGGGAATGAGCTTATTTGACCTGGTGGGACTGCTGCGATCAGGCAAACAAACGCCGGTGAAAATGACCATTGTAAAAGAGAGAACCCGGGAAGGACTGGCGGCTAAAATGGGGCGCAAGTTTGATACCCTGGTTGACTCCCTGCAACTGATCAGTTTTCTGAACAACAATGATTCCCTTCGTCCCTTTGATACCGATACCAATACTGTAATGACCCTGGTAATGCCGTATACCTATGAAATCAACTGGAACAGCTCTACCGGGAAAATCATGCAACAGTTTCATACGGCCTGGAAAAAATTCTGGACGCCCGAACGAAAAGCAAAAGCCGACAGCCTGCACCTTACGCCAACTGAAGTCTCCATACTGGCATCCATTGTGGAAGAAGAAACACTTCGCAAGAATGATAAATATAAAATCGCCAGTGTATACCTGAACCGGTTGCGACGGGATATGAAACTGGAAGCCGATCCAACTGCCAAATTCGTAACCCGGAATTTCAAACTCGGACGGATTATGCATTCGCACCTGAAACTGGAGTCGCCATATAATACCTACCTTCATAAAGGATTGCCCCCGGGCCCCATCTGCACCCCTTCCGTAGAATCAATTGAAGCGGTACTGGATGCCCCGGATACCGATTATATTTTCTTTGTGGCCAGTTACCAGTTTGATGGCAGCACCATCTTTACATCCAACTATACGGACCACAGCAAATATGTACGTCTGTTTCATGCAGAACAAAACCGGCGGGCCGATTCCATCAAAAAAAGGCAAGCCCGATAAATGCCCCTGCTGAAAAAAATACTGCACCAGGTTGAAACCGCGCCACCGGTATCTTTCCTGATCCGGAAAAGCAAGAACACTTCACTGCCCGGATTCAATGGGATTGCCATCTATGATGTGATTGTCTTTTTTTTCGGGCAGGTAAAAACAATCGGCATGACGGAAAGGGCCTCGGCCATCTCCTTCAACTTCGTAATGGCCATCCCCCCGGCGATCATCTTTTTATTTACCCTGATTCCGTTTTTACCCATTACTCATGAATTTCAGGAAGAGCTGTTCAGCCTGATCCGTGAAGTAATTCCCGGCGAAAAAGATAATGCGGTACTGATCGGTTTTTTAAAGGATTTTATCAATAACCCGCGCAACGGATTACTCTCATTGGGATTTTTGCTGTCCCTTTTCTTTTCCTCCAATGCCATGATGGGCATCATGCGTTCTTTTGATAAAAATTATATCGGTTTTAAAAAAAGAAAAGGATTGCAGACCCGGTTAGTGGCCATTAAAATAACCCTGTTTCTCTACTTCTTTGTATTCAGCTCTGTATTACTGCTGGTTGCCCGGGTTGCCGTATTAAAATGGCTGGGCGTAACCAATGAATTTTTACTTGGCCTGATTAATAATCTTCGGTTTATAGTAATGCTGTTATTGTTCTTTGCCAGTATATCTTATATCTATCGCCACGCTCCTTCCGTGCATAAAAAATGGAAATTCATCAACCCGGGTTCTATCCTGGCTACTTTCCTGATGATCCTGATGACCTTCGCTTTTTCCTGGTGGGTATCCCATTTTGGGAATTACAACCAGCTTTATGGGTCAATCAGCACCATCCTGATCATTATGGCATTGATTTTCATTAACTCATTGGTACTGCTGATCGGCTTTGAACTGAATGTGAGTATCTCCTCCCTGAAGAAAATTGCGGATGAACGGAAAGAAACAGATGCGGGCGAAGAAGGCATTTCCGCCTGATATCCGAACTTTAGCTACTAAACACCTCTGTATGGAAAAAACCCTGCTGGCCGTATTACCGGCCCTGTTGCTTTTTTCTTTTCTGCCAATCAGTAAGGACCCGTTGCCCCTCGGCGCCGGCCTGCCACAACCCGATCTGAAAATGAAAGATATCAGCGGAAAGGAAATTTCATTAAGCGATGCTAAACAGAAAAACGGATTGCTGGTCATGTTTTCCTGTAATACCTGCCCCTATGTAATAAAAAACCAGTCCCGCACCCGGGAAGTATGCATCCTGGCTGCGGAAAAAGAAATTGGCGTAGCCTTGCTCAATTCCAATGAGGCAAACCGCGGTGGAGATGACTCGTTGGAGGAAATGATAGCCTATGCCAAAGCGCAATCCTATAACTGGCCTTACCTGGTGGACAAGAACGCGGCGCTTGCCGATGCATTCGGCGCCAACCGCACACCGGAATGTTTTTTATTTAACCGGGAAGGTAAACTGGTGTATCACGGGGCTATTGACGACAATCCGGGAGATGCCACGGCGGTAGGCAGAAAACACCTGATACAGGCCCTGACCGAATTGTCCGAAAACAAGGAGATTGCGGTTAAACAGTCCCGTTCCGTAGGTTGTACGATCAAACGTTTATAGCCTTGAAGATCTTTTTTAGAAAAAATCCCGGGTTCAGCGGGATTTTTTTTTGCTTTTTTTATGGAAACTGTAAAACAGGGCATCCTAACGGAAACCACTTCCTCACACTAAAACCATTGTTTATGCTTTCCCGTCAACATCTGAACCGGATCATCATTCTCGGATTTATGGTACTGGTAGGCTATGCCCTTGGCAAAGCATTCTATCACCAGAGCATTATGGGTATCATACTGGGTTTTACCAGCCTGGGTGCCGGCATCTATTTTCTTTACCTTATTGTAAAAGCCAAAGCGGAACTGGAAGCCGAAGAAAGAGCCTGAAGAAAAGTATAGCCATGATTTTTATTCCCGGACCTCAGCCGGAGGCGGTATTTCTGTGCTGATCATCTCCTTCAGCAATTCCTGTAACCGGCCCGGGGTCAGCTGACCTTCGTGAAAATAACGGTAGTTGCTGACGGGATTCAGGAACAGGCTGGCGGGGATGGCACCGGACCAATTACGGTCAATTACCGGACAGAAATAATCCGCATTGGTCTCATTCAGCCATATAAAAGTGCCGGCCCATTTTCTTTTCCTGATAAATGTCTGTATGGTTTCAGGGAAAAGATCTTTACTATCCAGGCTTACCAGCAACAACTGCAGACTATCCTTCCTGTATTCATTTACCTGGCTGATAAAGTATGGAATTTCTTCCACACAAGGTACACACCAGGTAGCCCAGAAATTGAGGAGTAAAGGATGCCTGTTTTCTGTCAGTATTTTTTCCAGTTCAGGCAATTTTACCGAACGGATCTCCTGACAATACCCGTAGGTATGTATAAGCAATAAGAAAAACAGTATGGCCAGGTATTTTTTATGCATGTAAAATAAAGTATCCTTTAAGGTGAGCCTGATTTTAATCCTGTTCCGGGTTCAGTTCCCAATGTTGCATCACCCCTTGCTTCATCGGGTGATCAAGATCGTTTCGCTGGTAATGGCCGGCGATGCTTTTTTGCCGGAATGCCTCGTATAAGTTAACGGCACAGGCTACACTGATATTCAGTGAACGGATAATACCAACCTGGGGTATTATAAAATTTCCGTCGGCCAGGGCCCTTATTTCCTCACTAACGCCGCTATGCTCATTACCAAAGACAAGTGCTACGGGTTCGGTCAGGTTGAGCTGATGCAAGCCAGCGGCATCACTGCTGAGATGAGTGGTATAAATCCGTTTGTATTTTTTTCGCAGCTCCTGCAAACACTCATTTACATCTTCATATTGGAACACGGTCAGCCATTTAGCCGCACTGGACGAACTCCGGGCACCCCACTTTTTATGTCGGGGAATCCGGTTATTCAGAATATAAATTTCCTGCACACCCACCGCATCACAGGTGCGCATAACGGCTGAGATATTATGCGGATCAAAAACATTCTCCAATACAACTGTAAGATCGGGTTGACGGGCGGTTAATACTTGTGTCAGTTTTTCTTTTCGTTCAGGTGTCATGCCGGCTGATAATTTAGTATAAAAATCGACTTTTTAATTTATTTGCCGGTTCATTCAGGCTTTAAACCGGATTAAGTGCTATCACTTATTTTAAAATAGTGAATTGGCCCGTTCTGAAATTTGCCAGTCCTTCTGTGTAATTTACTTCTATATTACAAACAGGACTGATATGTTGACTTTTTTTTCTGCCAGCACCAGGATGGTAAACAGCCGCAGGGGTATTACAGAATGTATGGAATCCGCCTTGGGAGCTGACACTTCCGACTGTGATCTGGTGATTATTCATGCATCACTCGGACATGATTTTACTGAACTAATTGAAACGGCCGGCACACTTGCACCCCGTGCAAAAGTGCTGGCGGCCTCCTGCTGTGGCGTGGTGGGTAAGGAAGGGGTAAGTGAATCCATGAAGGACATCGCCGTTATGGCCATCAAAGGCAAGGAATTCAGTGTTGCCGGTACGGACGGAATCTTTGGCCATAACTCTTTTGAAAAAACAAAAGCGATGGCGGAAGACCTGTATCAACAGCAACCGGACACATCCTTTATATATTTCCTGGCTTCAGGAATTGACATTGCCAATGATCGTTGTATAGCCGCTATTGAATCGGTATTCGGTAAAGCCGTCACAATTTTTGGCGCCACCTCATCTGATAATATGAAAGGAGTCGTCAGTTACCAGGCATATGACGGCCATGTACATGAGCATGGTGCATTTCTGGTTGGATTTGCGGATCCCACGCTGGAAGTAATTACCCAGGCTACGCACGGCTTTGTGGCGATAGGCGACCCGATGGTTGTTACCAAAGCCGAAGGCCATTGTATTTATGAACTGGATGGCAAACCAGCCTGGACTGAATATACCCGCCGGCTGGGTCTCGATGCCAGTCATACCTGCGGGGACACGATTCCGGTTGGCGCCCTTGCAGAAAAACTAGCATCCGAAACAGCAAATGAATACGGGAATGAACATATACTCAGGGTAGTTACCCGGCATGAGGGAGAAGCAATGCTTTATGCCACCACCTGCCCTGTCGGTACCCGGCTTTGGCTTACGGTTCGGGATGAGCCGCGGATATTTAATGAAATGGACCGGATGGTAAAAGAAATGGATGCAAAAATGGGTGGAAGAAAACCCGTTGCCGTTTTCCATGCAGATTGCCTGGCCCGTGGACGATTCCTCTTCAACCGGGTTTTAAAAGAAGAACTGGTCAGTCGTATGCAGTTCCCTTTTTCACAAAACGGGGTTTGCCCTCCCTGGCTGGGCATGTACGGTTTTGGAGAGTTTGCCCGGCTGGGCGGAGAAAACACGTATCACAATTACACTACTGCTTTATACACTATTTACAGGAAATAATGCTGCTGACAATTGAATCATGTCGAACGCAGACAAAAATAAACTGACTTTGGACCCTTTGGAGTTGTTGGAACTACGAAAAAAGTATGAAGAACTTCAGTTACGGGTAACCCGTTTCTCCGTTATTGAACAGGAACTGATCCATGCACGGAACCGGCTGGACCGGGAAGTTATGATCTACCGCCATCTGCAGGATTTTAACTCAATGGCGCTTTCTGTCAATTCAGAAACCGGGTATGCACAACTGGTCGCCGAATCAATGATTGAGATTTTTGAAGTGGAAGTGGCATTTGTTTGTATCGACATCCCCAATACAGGCGACGCGGCCTGCCGCCATATTGAAGGGTACGCATTGTCAGAGGAACAGAAATTTAAATTGCAATTATATTGCATGCAGCTGTTCACCGATCTCCCCCCGGGTACTCTCCGTAGTTTCACTGCCAGGGAGTCGGATAAGATCAGAGCCATTCTGCCCTTACAACAGGTTGTAGCCATACAGGTCACAGACCCCCAATTGAATATTACGGTTACCCTGCTGGGTGGTATAACGGAAAAGGGAAGCATGTTTTACGAACCAATTGGAAAAGATCGCGAGGCCCCCTTTATCGTATTTTCACAACATGTTCTGGGGTATCAGAGCAACCGGTCCAAAACACAAACCATCCGGGAGCAATACCGGATACTGGAACAGGAACAAAAACGAATAGTCAGTATTGCAGAAAATTTCCTGGACTTCGATACCAATCCGGATAAGAATATTCAGAAAATTGTGGATTTGTCGTCCCATCTTATGAACGGTATTGGCAGCGTGTATGAGAAAATTGAGAATGATCTTTTGTATACATCCGCCGGATTGGAAGAAAGCGGTTTTACTGAAAAAGAAGCCGGAGAAAATATCTGTTTCAGACTGACCAATCAGTCGGGCAGAGATATAGTATGCCAGCAGATTACGGAAGAGGAAACGGCAAACTATTTATCCGCCTGGATCCGCCGGTTCACCGGGAAAACACTCCTGTCCGCAATTTTACGCATTGACAAGAAACCGATCGGCACGCTGGCAGTTATTCTGGATGCGTCCATTCCGGTTAATGATAATATTTTTCAGTTAATCCGTATTCTCTCCGCTGCACTGACTGTGGAAGAAAGAAGAAAAAATGCATTGAAAGCATTAAGTGAAAGCGAAGAAAAATACAGGATGATCTTTGAAGGTACACCGAATGGCATCATTGTAGCCGATCCCGAAATACAACGGTTGCAGTATGTGAATAAATCCGCCTGTAATCTATTCGGGTATACTGAAGAAGAATTTCTGAGCAAATCGCTGGAAGACCTGCATCCGCCGGAAGCAGTGGAAATGGTCATTTCCCGGTTTATGGACATGGCCGCCGGCAAAATCAGTATTGCGCTGAATATCCCCTGTATCAACAAAGATCATCAGGTATTCTATGCGGATATTTATACCAATAAGATCAGTTTCGGAGGCCGGACCATGCTGGCCGGATTTTTCACCGATGTCACCCGTCAGCGGCAGGATCAGCAAGCCATACTGAAAACCAATATAGAGCTGAAAAAGATAAATGCTGAACTGGATAATTTCGTGTACAGTGTGTCGCATGATCTGCGTTCCCCGCTTCTGGCAATCCTTGGACTGGTACAACTGATCAACCTGAACCAGGAGTCTCCGGTTTTGGTGAATAAATACATCCATATGATATCCGCCTCTGCCACACGGATGGATGATACCATAAAAGAAATTCTGGAATATTCCAGAAATGCCAGGCTGGAAATTCGAAACGATGAAATTCATTTCGAACCCCTGATCCGGGAAATCTACAATGACGTAAAGCATATAACTACAGATGAAGTCAGAGTGGATCTGCAAATCCGGCAAACAACCCCCTTTTATTCAGATCTTTACCGGATCAACACACTATTTAAAAACATCATTTCCAACGCGGTCAAATACCGGAAAAAAAGAGAAGAAGCATCTTATATCCGTATCGACGTGCTGACAGATAACAGGCAGGCACTGATCCGGTTTGAAGACAACGGAGAAGGTGTCGAGAAAGCACACCAGGACCGGATATTTGATATGTTTTACCGGGCGTCCAATTCTGCCCCTGGCACCGGATTGGGTCTGTATATCTGTAAGGAAATCCTGAATAATATTGACGGAACAATTGCCGTTGAGTCAGTACCTGGTGAAGGGACAGTATTTACCGTTGTAATAAACAATAAAAAAAACACCACTCATGATAAAGTATCTGCTGATTGATGACGATGAGTTTTTTCTAATACTGAACAAAGACATTCTCTCCCTTTCCTGCCCGGAACAGGCTGTCATGGAATTCAACTCCGCCACCGCCGCGTTGAAATGGATGGAAGAAACACTGGAAAAAGAGCCGGCAAACTGGCCTGAAAATATTTTACTGGACATTCGTATGCCGTTTATGAACGGCTTCGATTTCCTGGAAAAACTAAACGATTTTCCGGAAGCCTCTATCCGTAAAGTGAAAGTATTTATGATGACCTCTTCACTGGATGAACGTGACTTTATCAAAGCCAGGACATATCCTTCCGTATACAACTATTTCACAAAGCCGCTGACAATGGAAATGATTGAAGAAATTGAAAATACCCCCTACAAACACTAACCAGTAGTTAAAGTTAGTACCCCCTGCACTGCTTCAGGAAGGGAGCCGGTTATGCTGATCCGGGAAAATAATAGCCGGTTTAAATGCCCTGGCTGATTCCAGATCTATCTGAATATAACTGACGATGATCAGGATATCTCCTTTCTGTACTTTACGGGCGGCAGCTCCATTCAGGCAGATTATCCCTGTCCCTCTTTCGCCTTTAATAACATAGGTTTCAAGACGCTCCCCGTTGTTATTATTGACCACCTGTACTTTTTCAAACTCGATAATATTCGCCGCGTCCATCAGGTCCTCATCAATGGTAATACTGCCTATATACTCCAGGTTCGCATCCGTTACCTTTACCCGGTGAATCTTTGATTTTAGCATTTCTATCTGCTGCATACACTTGGTTATTTGTCCGGCCGCAAAGATAAGGAGGGTTTAGGGTTTAGGTTTTGGGTTTAAACAGGATACATCAAGCCCGGAAAAAAAAGGATAGATTTCAGAAATTCGGTACTTAATCCTACATTTGCAGCCCCATTTGTTCGGGACGTAGCGCAGCCCGGTAGCGCACTTGCATGGGGTGCAAGGGGTCGCTAGTTCGAATCTAGTCGTCCCGACGAACAAAGAACAGCCCTGGCTTTTTTGGCCGGGGTTTTTCTTTTATCCCTACGCCCGACCTCTCACACATAGATTCAATAGCAAAAGAGGCAAACTTAGAAATACATTTTACTGAAATCTCAATCCGAGGAGTATTTTACATATGTACCGTGCTCCCGATTTGCCTTCAATAACTGGCACCCGGCACCTGACAACCAGCTCCAGACAACCCACATCTCATATCTCACATCCATTTTTATGGAATTTCCACCACGGTTAACTATTTTTGCAACCCGGTTTGTATTTCGGGATGTAGCGCAGCCCGGTAGCGCACTACGTTCGGGACGTAGGGGTCGCTGGTTCGAATCCAGTCATCCCGACCATGCCCTCCAAAGCTTTAGCGACGGAGGGCTTTTTGTTACGAACCAGGTACGAAATACGAAGTACGAAAGCATTCCGTAAAACGAGATTGGGTTGGTTCACTTAGTAAGAAGATTCTTAGAACGGGCTGTTCCTGACACCCGGCACCTGACACCCGGCATCTGTCACCTGCAGCATTCCGATTTTTCCGTACCACACCGATCCGTTAACTTTGCCCCTTAATGAAAATCCTCATTAAGCAAGCCCGGATTGTTGATACCTCCTCCCCCTTTCACGGGCAAACCACCGATATTTTTATTGAGAATGGCCGTATTGCCCGTATTGGGAATGACCTTTCAGACCCGGCCGATCAGGTAATCAATCATTCAGGCATTTGTGTGTCGCCCGGCTGGGTGGATGTATTTGCCAATTTTGCCGATCCCGGCTACGAATACAAAGAAAGTCTGGAAACGGGTGCCCGGGCAGCCGCTGCAGGCGGGTATACGGATGTAATGATCATCCCTAATACCAGTCCCGTTTTGCATAATAAGGCAGCCGTGGAATATGTGGTGCATAAAGGAGCCGGCTTGCCCGTATCCATTCATCCGATCGGCGCCATTACCCGCAACACGGAAGGCAAAGAGCTGGCAGAAATGTATGACATGAAGTGGAGCGGCGCCGTGGCTTTCAGCGATGGCCTGAATTGTGTACAATCCGCCGGACTGCTGGTTAAAGCCCTTCAATATGTAAATGCGTTTGACGGCACCATTATTCAATTGCCGGATGATAAATCGGTAAATCCACCGGGACTGATCAATGAAGGAATTATTTCCACTCAGCTTGGTCTTCCGGGTAAACCAGCCATGGCCGAAGAACTGATCGTGGAACGGGATATCAGCCTGGCCGGCTATGCCGCTTCAAAACTGCATCTCACCGGCATCAGTACCAAAAAGTCGGCTGATTATGTGAAAAAAGGAAAAGAAAGCGGGGTTAAAGTCAGTTGCTCGGTTGCGCCCTACCACCTCTTCTTTTGTGATGAGGATATGACTACCTATAACACGCATCTGAAAGTAAACCCTCCTCTCCGGACTCCGGAAGACAGAACCGCACTCCGTCAGGCTGTACTGGACGGTACGATAGACTGTCTTGCTTCTCATCACCTGCCACATGAATTTGACAGTAAAATCATCGAATTTGAATATGCCAAATTCGGCATGGCCGGACTGGAAACTGCTTATGCCGTATTGAAAACGGCCCTGCCGGATATCAGCCCGGAAAGAACCGTTGAATTGCTGGCCAGCAACCCCCGCCGGATTTTTGGCCTGGAAGCGGCCTCCATTGTAGCTGGCGCCAATGCCCGGCTGACTATTTTTCAACCGGACCAGCAATGGACTTTTTCCAAAGAACATATCCGTTCAAAATCAACCAATACCCCTTTTATCGGACAACTCTTTACCGGGAAAGTTACAGGAACAATAAACGGTGACATGATCACCCTCAACGAAAAATGACACAAAAACTCTCCGCAGGACTGATAGGCCTGATCACCGGCCTTTTCATGATCGCTTTTATACTGATCGTTTTTACAGTGAAACTGCCGGAAGAATCTCCGGCTCACTTTATCCTTTACCTGCTTTATGCCGGCGGTATTGTTTGGGCAATCCTTCGCAATCAACGAAACACAGAAGGACATATAACCTTTTGGAATGCTTTCACCCCCGGACTCCGGTGTTTCATTATTACGATCCTTGTGCTGGTGCTGTTTACCATTATTTTCAATAAACTCCACCCGGAATTTATTACGCAGAGTGCGGCTCTCTATAAAGACATGCTGGTAAAAGAAAAAGGAAAAACACCGGTTGAAATAGAAGAAATGGTGGATGCCTTTAAAAATGGCTATCTGACCATGCTGGTATACAGATCTATTTTCGGATATTTGATCATCGGCGCCATTGTGACTGCCATAACGGCTGCCATTACCACCAGAAGAAAATAAACTATGGATCTGTCCATTGTCATACCCCTGATTGACGAAGCTGAATCCCTGCCGGAACTGACCGCCTGGATTGAAAAAGTGATGGCTGAAAACAACTTCAGTTATGAAGTGATTTTTGTAGATGATGGCAGCAGTGATAATTCCTGGGAAGTGATTGAAGGCTTACGGGCCAAAAACCCCGCGGTAAAAGGCATCAAATTTCAACGGAATTATGGCAAGTCTGCGGGACTGAATGAAGCCTTCCGGGCCGCTTCGGGAGAAGTGGTAATTACAATGGATGCAGATCTCCAGGACAGTCCGGACGAGATACCCGGACTCCGGAAAATGATTGTGGAAGACGGATATGACCTGGTGAGTGGCTGGAAAAAGAAACGCTACGATAACACCCTGACCAAAAACATTCCCTCCAAATTCTTCAATGCGGTTACCCGCGCGATGTCCGGCATACACCTGCACGATTTTAATTGCGGGTTGAAAGCGTATAAAAAGAAAGTGGTAAAAGGCGTGGAGATCTATGGTGAAATGCACCGCTACATTCCCGTGCTGGCCAAATGGGCCGGTTTTAAAAAGATCGGAGAAAAGGTGGTGGAACACCGTGCCCGTAAATACGGCACTTCCAAGTTTGGATGGAGACGTTTTGTAAACGGTTTTCTCGACCTGATGTCCATCACTTTTGTCGGTAAGTTTTCCAAACGACCCATGCACTTTTTTGGTTTATGGGGCACGTTGTTTTTTATGCTCGGTATTGGCATTTCATTATACCTGATTATTTCAAAAATAATTGACCCCAATTTCGCCCTTACCAACCGTCCGGGTTTTTACCTGGCCCTTACATCCGTAATTATCGGTATGCAGCTCTTCCTGGCCGGATTTATCGGTGAATTAATTTCACGCAATTCCGCCAACCGGAATACGTACCTGATTGAAACCAAAACTGGCTTGTGATGGCCCGGGTGGTAATTATAGGACCCGCCCATCCATTGCGGGGAGGACTGGCCACTTTTAATCAACGGCTGGCGGCTGAGTTTAATACACAGGGACACCAGTGCAGCCTGCTCTCCTTCTCCCTGCAGTACCCGGATTTTATTTTCCCCGGCACCACCCAGTATACTAATGAACCGGCACCGCAAGGACTGATTATTGATACAAAAATTAATTCCGTCAATCCCCTGAACTGGATCAGTACTGGTAACTGGCTGAAAAAACAAAACCCCGACCTGGTTATTGTCCGTTTCTGGCTGCCGCTGATGGGACCTGCACTGGGTACTATTCTGCGCCGCGTGCGCAAAAACAAACACACGAAAATTATCTGTATTGCTGATAATGTGATCCCGCATGAAAAAAGACCCGGCGATACTCCTTTCACCCGGTACTTCCTGAAAAGCTGCGATGCCTTTATTACCATGAGCGAGAAAGTAATGCAGGATCTCCGGCTCTTTGAAAAAAACAAACCGGCACAACTGGTCGCGCATCCGCTCTATGATAATTTCGGCGCCGCTATTTCAAAAACCGAAGCCCGTCAGCACCTGGGATTACCTGCACATGAAAAAATAGTTCTGTTCTTTGGATTTATCCGCAAATACAAAGGCCTTGACCTGCTTTTTGATGCCATGGCCCTGCCTGAGCTGAAATCATCCGGAATCCGGTTACTCGTAGCCGGTGAATATTATGAAGCTGAAAAAGATTACCAGGCACAGATTGATCAACTGGGTATCCGGGAGCAGTTATACCTGCGTACGGATTTTATTCCGGACAGTGAAGTAAAATACTATCTCTGTGCGGCGGATGCCGTCATACAACCCTACCGCAATGCCACGCAAAGCGGGGTTACGCCCCTCGCCTATCACTTTGAAAAACCCATGGTGGTAACCAATGTCGGCGGACTCCCCGCACTGGTGCCCGACCATCGCGTAGGACTGGTAACCAGCCCGCAGCCGGAGGCTATAGCCGCCGGTATTCTGGAGTTCTACCAATTAGGTGAAGATTATTTTATTCCTCATCTTCGTGAAGAGAAAAAAAAGTACAGCTGGGCCAATATGGTCAGCAGCCTTTCTCAACTAGCCAATGATATACAGAAGTAAAGCGCCTTTACGGATTGGTCTGGCCGGTGGTGGCACCGATGTAAGTCCTTACAGTGATCTTTATGGTGGTGCCATATTAAACGCCACCCTGTCACTCTATGCCAATGCCACCATAGAGCTGCTGGACGAAAATAAAATAATACTCCAGGCAATCGACCGGAACGAAGAACAGGTATTTGACTGGGCGCCACAATTGCCTGTTGACGGACACCTGGATCTGCTAAAAGGCGTTTATAACCGGATCACCATGGATTATGGTGTCAGGGAACAGGGCTTCCGTTTATCCACCTATGTGGATGCGCCGGCCGGTTCCGGACTGGGCACTTCCTCTACCCTGGTAGTGGCGATACTCGGGGCATTTGCAGAAATGCTGAAACTCCCGATGGGTGAATATGATATGGCACACTACGCGTTTGAAATTGAACGAAAGGACCTGAACCTGGCCGGAGGTAAACAGGATCAGTATGCGGCAACGTTCGGCGGGGTGAACTTTATGGAATTTTATGGCGAGGATAAAGTAATTGTAAATCCGCTGCGGGTCAAACAGCAATACCTGTTTGAACTGGAAAACAACCTGCTGTTGTATTACACCTCCACCAGCCGCGAATCCGCGGAAATCATAAAAAAGCAAAGCCGGAACGTAACGGATAAAAAAGAAAAATCCATTGAAGCCATGCACCACCTGAAGGACCAGGCCCGGATGATGAAAGAAGCCCTGCTGAAAGGAAGGCTGCATGAAATCGGGGAAATCCTGGATTATGGCTTTCAGCAAAAAAGGCAAATGGCTGAAGGCATCAGTAATCCCCTGATGGAAGAAATCTATGAAACGGCCAGAAAAGCCGGTGCTACCGGCGGTAAAATATCCGGCGCCGGTGGTGGAGGATTCATGATTTTTTATTGCCCGGTAAATACAAAATATAAAGTAATCGAAAGCCTGGCCAATTTCGGCGGCCGGCACCGGAATTACCAGTTCACCGAACACGGACTGAAAACCTGGACTATTTAAGACGCGTAAGACTATGGAAAAAATCAAACAGATCATTCAGGCATCCATTGCTACCAAACAGCAGATGCTAAAACAGGAGGAACTTTTATCCTCTATAGAACAGATCGTAACCGTGGTGACCAATGCCTTTAAAAACGGTAAGCGGGTTTATTTTTGTGGCAACGGGGGCAGTGCCGCCGATGCACAACACCTGGCGGCTGAATTTTCCGGCCGTTTTTATACCGACCGGAAAGCATTACCAGCGGAAGCCCTGCACTGTAATACCTCGTATATGACCGCAGTGGCAAACGACTACAGTTATGACGTCATTTACTCAAGACTTATTGACGGCATCGGCCTGCCGGGAGATATCTTAATCGGACTTTCCACCTCCGGCAATTCCAAAAACATCGTTATGGCTTTTGAAGTAGCCCGGGAAAAAGGCGTCATTACCGTGGGCTTCACCGGCAGTACCGGCGGCAAAATGAAGGGGCTCAGTGATTACCTGATTAACGTGCCTTCTACCGATACACCGCGTATCCAGGAAAGCCATATCACGGTAGGGCATATCATCTGTCAGCTGGTGGAAGAAAATTATTTCGGCTAAACATTACTGATACATGATCAAAGAAGCCATTATACTGGCCGGCGGACTGGGCACCCGTTTACGGGATACGGTTCCCGACCTGCCCAAATGCATGGCACCGGTTGCCGGACGGCCATTTCTGTTTCACGTGATTAATTACCTGCGCTTACAAGGCATAGAGGATTTCGTTTTTTCACTGGGTTACAAACATGATATCATTGAGCACTATCTGCAGGCACATTTCCCCACCCTGCGTTACCAGTGCGTGATCGAAGAGGAACCACTGGGCACCGGCGGAGCAATACAACTGGCCTGTACCAAAGCGCAACATAAACAGGTAGTAGTGGTCAATGGAGACACGCTCTTTAAAGGTGATTTGCACGCTGCCGCTCTGTTTCACCAACAGCAACAGGCCGAATGCACCTTATTATTAAAAGCCATGTACCAGTTTGACCGGTATGGCGTGGTGGAACTGGATGAACAACACCTGGTAAAAGCCTTTCACGAAAAAAAACAATACGATTCAGGCACGATCAATGCCGGTGTGTACCTGCTGGATAAAGACAAATTCCTGGATGAAGAATTCCCGGCAAAATTTTCATTTGAAAAGAATTATCTCGAAGCCCTGTATAACAGCCGGCGTATGTACGGGCTGGTGCAGGATGCTTATTTTATTGATATCGGCATCCCGGAAGATTATTCCCGGGCGCAAACAGAAATAGCCGCTCTGCCTCCTGACCTTGGTAAAGTGGATCATAGATGGACCCTTTTCCTTGACCGGGACGGGGTGATCAATGTTGACAAAGACGGCAGTTATATATTCAGATCCGACGAGTTTGTATTTACTGAAGGCGCACCGGCCCTGTTTAAAAAACTGGCTGAAAAATTTCACCGTATTATCATTGTCACCAATCAACGGGGAGTGGGCCGCGGGCTGATGACGGAAAAAACCCTGCATGAAATACATCAGCACATGACGGATGAAATAGCAGAAGCCGGTGGCCGGATTGATGCCATCTATTACTGCACATCCATGCACAATGATCATCCGGAACGAAAACCGAATCCCGGAATGGCAGTACGTGCCAGGTTGAATTTTCCGGAAATTGATTTCCGAAAATCCATCATGGTGGGCAACAACCTGAGTGATATGCATTTTGGACGAAATGCCGGCATGTATACAGTCTTTGTACGATCCACCCGGCCACAGCAGGAATGGCCGCATCCCGAAATAGACTTTATCTTTGATAACCTGAACGGATTTGTAAAAGCTTTATGAATTGCCGGATACTAAAGCAACCTCATTCCCGTTAGCTCCATCAGTACAAATTGTACCTTTAGCACTTATAAACCCGTTTACAAGTGAAACAATTCGTCAGTATAATATTCCTGGTGGCACTTAGCCTGGCGGCTATGGCCCAGAAAATCAATCCCGCTGATCTCAAATTGCTCAGGGCAAAGGAAGACAGCCTGAAAAAACTGTCCTTCCATCTTAACACGGATAGTTTGCCCCAGCAACGCATGCTGGCCGACAGTGCCTTTACAAAAACCCTGGTAAGAGCCTTACAGGTAAAAAACTCCTTCTTTTTCCCCTTTGATTCTGTACGTGGTGTTGCTAAAATCTATGCCCCGGATACGAGCTTCCGGATTATCACCTGGAATATTTCGTTTAACGATTATTATGCCCGGCAGCGGGGTGCTATCCAGTTCCGTACTGCGGACGGTTCCTTAAAACTGATCCCATTGAGGGATGCCTCTGAATTTACCGATAAACCGCAGGATTCCATACGTACCCGCAGCAACTGGATCGGGGCCATGTATTATAACATGGTAAAGACACAACACAAAGGCAAAAACTATTATACCCTGTTCGGCTTTGATAATAACAGTGCACAGAGCAGTATCAAATGGATCGAAGTACTCAGTTTTAATGAAAAAAATGAACCGGTATTTGGCGGTCCTTTTTTCACGTATGAAAAAGACTCCGTACCCAAACCTCCGAAATACCGGTATTTTCTTGAATTCAAGAAAGACACCCGGGTGCTGGTCAATTATATTGAGGAACTGGGCATGATACTCGTGGATCACCTGGTATCCGAATCCGATCAGCCGGAACTGGCCTGGACGCTGATACCCGACGGAGACCAGGAAGGCTACAAATGGGAAAACGGGAAGTGGGTACATATTGACAAAGTTTTTACCCTGAAACTGGAGGATGGACAGGCTCCGGTGGGAGATCCGTTACTGGGACCCGGTGGCACACGCAATGAACAAAAGCTGCAGGAAAAAACCGATAAAAATAAAACGAAAGAGAACCGTCCTGCCATGAACTACGATAACTGATCCGGGTAAACGCCGCTTTGGTTTTCCTCTCCAATGGGTATCTTTACAACCCATGGAGCAACCCCTCACCCATATTACGCCACCCGGCCGGTTTTCCACCGGTATCCGGGAAATATGGCAATACCGGGAATTGTTTTATTTTTTTACCTGGCGGGATATCAAGGTAAAATATAAACAAACCACCCTGGGTTTTCTGTGGGCCATACTACAGCCCCTGGGTATGATGCTGTTGTTTACCTTGCTTTTTTCTAAAACATGGAAAACGGATACCGGTCCGTTGAACTATCCCCTTTTTGTATTATCCGGCCTCATACTCTGGAATCTGTTCAGTTCTTCCGTTTCACACGCGGGGGAAAGCATGATACAGCACGCCGGTATTATCAGGAAAATCTATTTCCCCCGGATGATCATTCCTGGCTCAGCTGTATTGGTTTCCCTCTTTGATTTCCTGATGGGATTGCTGATATTTATTGTCTTTTGCCTTGTTTATAAACAGCCCCTGCACTGGTATAGTCTGCCTTTTTTCATGGCGGGCATCATACTGGTATTACTGGCCGGATTCGGGGCCGGCACTTTTCTCTCCGCCTTGAATGTGAAATACCGTGATTTCAGGTATACCATACCGTTTCTGTTACAGGTTTTGTTTTTCTCCGCCCAGGTAATTTATCCATTATCGGTAGTAAAGCAACCCTGGCTGGTCAATCTCCTGGCACTGAATCCGGTTAACGGGGCAATAGAACTCTTCCGGGCCGGACTGACGGGCGGGCCGGTTAACTATTCGTTGGTACTAACCGGACTGGCGGCTACTATTTTGATATTACTGACCGGTATTTATTATTTCAGAAAAACAGAAGCTTATTTTGCCGATATCGCCTGATGAAACCCGCCATTGAAATAAAGAACCTGGGCAAACAATACATGCTGCAAGAAGCTCCGCCATATATAGCGTTGCGGGATGTAATCAGTCAGCCATTGAAGAAACTGTTCAATCCGGCTGCCAGCAAAGTCAATACATTCTGGGCATTACAAGATATTAACCTACGCATTGAACCGGGAGAGCGGGTAGGCATCATCGGGCGCAATGGTGCCGGGAAAAGTACATTGCTTAAAATAATCAGCCGCATCACACCGCCCAGTACCGGTGAAGCCTTTATACGGGGTCGTGTGGGCAGTTTACTGGAAGTTGGTACCGGTTTTCATCCGGAACTGACGGGTCGCGAAAACATTTATCTCAACGGCTCTATCCTCGGCTTAAAAAAAGCCGAGATCAACCGGCAGCTGGAGGCGATTATTGATTTCAGCGGGGTGGAGAAATTCATTGACAGCCCGCTTAAGCACTATAGCAGCGGCATGCAATTGCGGTTAGCCTTCTCCGTGGCCGCGCATCTTGAGCCCGAAATCCTGCTGATCGACGAAGTACTGGCGGTGGGCGACCTGGAATTCCAGAAAAAATGCCTGGGCAAAATGGAAGAAGTGAGTAAGAAAGACGGGAGAACGATATTGTTTGTGAGCCATAATATGAGTTATATCACAAGTCTATGTAGTAAAGCCATGCTACTAGACAAGGGAAAACTTACTGAAACTGGCACTCCAGTAGATATAATCAATAGCTATATTTCAAGCTTATCAGAAAATAAATCACAAAACAACAAAGAAAACAACAATCATAGTAGTCCAGTAAAATTTATAAGCATCAAGGCTTTTAATACTGAAGGAGTACAGTCTGACAGTTTTAGCTCGGATAAGTCTTTCAAAATCGAAATGCAATACAGTGTATTGGAAGAAGGCCACATTATTTGGCTGGGATATAACATATTTAACAATCAAGGAGTAAACATTTTTGACACTCATAGTATACAAACAGCAGAATATAATACACCACATGCCGTAGGAGAATATGTAGCTTGTGCCACAATACCTGGCAATTTATTCAATACAGGTGTATATTTCATTGGATGTGCTGCTTTCAACCACCTAAAACAAACAATACACTTTCATCAGAAAGACGCTTTAGCGATAAATATCTATGATAGATTTGACGTAACAAACGCAAGAGGAATGAGTCCGGGTGATTTTCCTGGTGTAATTCGTCCACTCTTGAAGTGGCAGATTGAAAAAATATAATGGCCTTATTATGGATGAAAAACTGAATTCTTCCGGAGAGAGACTTGGCGGTTATTCTGCTGACATAATCACTATGGAACATTTACACCGATATGCATTAACCTTTCCTTACATAAAAAACAAGAAGGTACTCGACATTGCATGCGGAGAAGGCTATGGTTCCTACCTCATGTCCTCTATTACTGCTGAAATGACCGGAGTAGACATTAATGAAAAAGTAATACAAACAGCTACAGCAAAGTACAAACGTAGCGGATTACGCTTTCTATCTGGATCTGCTTTAAAAATTCCAATGCCTGACGCTTCAGTAGATGTAATTGTAAGTTTTGAAACGCTTGAGCATCTTTCAGAGCACGATAAAATGATGTTAGAATTTAAGAGGGTATTAATACCTGGCGGGCTATTAATTATTTCCACACCGGATAAATTGAACTATTCAGACAAAACCGGGCACAAGAATATATATCATTTGAAAGAGTTGTATTTGCATGAATTCCGGTCCTTACTTAGTCAATATTTCTTAGCACAAAGGGTATCGTATCAGTATTCAGGTCTATTTTCCGTAATTATACCAGAACAGGCAACAGGCATCCATAGTGTATATTCAGGTAATTTTTCACAAATAAATGATACAAATGAAAGCAAAGCTCCATTTCTTGTAGCCTTCGCTTCTGACAAGCATTTGCCGGAACAAACAACCAGTCATTTCTACATAGATCAGCTACTTGAATCATTACTTAAAGAAACAGCTGACGACATTAGAAGTACATTTAGTTACAGAACCGGCCATTTCATTTTAAATCCATTAAAATGGATTAAAAAATTAATTTCAAAATAATTCATGCCCACACCGCTCAAAATACTTGGATTAATTGCCCATGAAACAGATCCATCTTCCCGGGCCAGGCTGCTTCAATATATTCCTCATTTAAACTCTTTAGATATTTTTGTAACACCCCGTTTCTTTAATCCCCATACTAATGCTGATCCGTCAAAATGGATGTACAAAGCGAATAAATTCACAGGAATTAATCCCTGGCGGTTTCTCTGGCTACAGAAAACAATCAGCAGGCTGCCATTATTCTATTCCCAATATAATTATGACATTATTTGGCAGAACCGGATGATTCTCCCACATCAATCATTTTTTGAACAAAAGCTTAGTAAACCAATAATTTTTGACTTCGATGATGCGATATGGTTACATGATGGCGAAAAACATGTTATAAAGGCGATTCAAAATGCTACCCAGGTTTTTGCCGGCAATGAATACCTTGCCAACTTCGCTGTTAAATACAATAACAAAATTCAAATTATTCCATCTGTTATAGACACCGCACAACTTTTCCCTTTAAAAACTGAAACATCTTTTTTTACAATAGGCTGGATAGGAAGTGCCTCAAATCTGAGATACCTTGAACCGATAAAACCTGCAATTCTGGATTTTCTGTCTCAAAATCCAGACACTAGGTTTATGGTTGTTTCATCAGACCCTGGAAATCTTTTTCAATTTGACGGCAATCGAATACTTTTTAAAAAATGGTCCCCTGAAAATGAGAACAGGCTAATTAATGAGATGAATGTCGGAATCATGCCGTTGACCGACGATGAGTATACACGTGGAAAATGCAGTTATAAAATGCTGCAATACATGGCCTGTGGCAAACCAGTTGTCGTCAGTCCAGTCGGAATGAATTTAAAAATTCTAAAAGAAAGTAATGCAGGATTTGCCGCAAAAGAGAATAACAAATGGAAAGACGCTTTTTCTTCACTTAAAAACGACCAACCTTTGTATAAAGAGCACTCCGTCAATGGAAGAAATTGTGTTGAAGAAAAATATTCCCTAAATAAATTTACGCCTGTTGTTGCCGGATTATTTCGATCCTTGTAAAACATATTTTAAAAGAATGATTTCGGAAATAACACTAAAAATAGCAAGACGACTAAAGTATCAAACAGCAAAAAAAATTCTGTTGCAGTTTGTATTCCGGCTAAAAGGATTCAGATTGAAAAACTTGTACTGCCTTAACAACAACAGGTTTTTCATATACCACGTCGGAAACTGGTTTATACCAAATGAATCATTTCTTCCAGCCATTAACTATGAAGATCAGTTTATAAAATGCAAAAACGAAAGTCTTTTTGCATATATGCCAAAAGAAGGTGATGTAATATTAGATATTGGCGCCGGGCTTGGCGAAGAAGTTATTTTTTATTCCCCTTTGACAGGCCTAACTGGCAAAGTCATATCCGTTGAAGCAAATCCATATGCATTTTCGGTCTTGGAAAAAACTGTAACTTTAAATGATTTCACAAATGTAACATGTATCCAGATTGCCATTTACAATAAAAATGGAGAAGTACAACTTTCACTCAAAGCTCCTTCTTACGATGCGGCAACGGTCACAGAATCAATAGAAAACGATCAGATTTGTGTTCCTTCCATTCGATTGGACAAATTATTTGCCGAACAAAATATAAAAAAAGTAAACCTGCTTAAATCAAATATCGAAGGAGCTGAACGATTTATCATTGAAACACTTTCGCCTGAATTGCTATCCATGGTCAGTAATATTGCAATCGCTTGTCATGACTTCCGGTATAACAGAGATGGAAACTTGTTCTATAAAACAAAAAACCTGGTTATGGATTATTTTAGAGAAAATGGATTTAATATTCATACTAGGCAAACTGGCATAGACTACCTTGATGATTGGGTTTATGGCGTCAATAAAAATCTATAATTTCAAGAAAAGAAATATGCAGACATATTGTACAATAATCAACAAAAGCTACCTGGCTTTTGCCTATGTTCTTTACCAATCTTTGATAAATCATGAACCAGAATCCCATTTACAGGTTTTATTGATAGATGACACAATGACAATTATACCGGAAGAGTTTGCACATGGACCGGAATACCATAATATCAATAGCCTGATGCAAGAACCAATGACCGGCAAAATAAAAGATAAATACGCGGCTACAAATCAAAATGTTTTCCGCTGGGCATTAAAGCCCGTTTTTATGTGTTATTTATTGAAGAAAGGCTTCCAGAAAGTAATTTTCACAGATCCGGACATGTTTTTCACAGGCAAACATTGTTTTTTATTTGAAGAACTGAATGAGCATGCTATTATGCTATCTCCACATTGGGGAAATGTAAATCCGCTTAGGGATGAGGATGGTCTATTTTCCGTACTTAGAAACGGGCTTTATAGTGCTGGATTTATTGCCGCAAATCAAAAAGGTATCTCTACATTAGAATGGTGGGCTGAAGTTTGCCATTTTAAAATGGAAAAACGGCAAGATCTTGGACTGTATGACGATCAAAAATATCTGAATATTGTTCCTCTATTAGAACCTACAACAGTTATTTTAAGACATCCTGGTTGCAACCTGGCTAGTATAAATATTGAGACCTTTAAAAGAGAAATTGTAGAAACACGTCTGCGAATAAATGGCAAATATGAGCCGGTTTTTATACATTTCACGCGGGACACAATAACGAATATATTGAACAGAAATGACACTTTGTTAAAACCATTTTTAGAAGAATACGCGTCAAGTTTAGCAAAATTCGGAATTGAACTCTATAAAATATCAGGCAATTCCGACTTTTTAAAATATGATAAAATACTATACAAATTCAAGCATAGACTTTTGTTAAGAACCAGGATGAAGCGTTTTTTATATTTTCTGGCTGAAAAACTCTGATTTGAAAAATTCCAATCATATCGTCATCGCCTGCTCCTACCTCCATGTTCCCGGCGGGTATGAAAAAGCGATGATCACCACGGCCAATTTGTTTTCAAGGAAAGGCTGGCGGGTAACACTGCTGGTACTTGATCAATACCCTGGTACTTATTACCCGGTGGACAAAGGCATCCCTGTAGTACAGGAATACCTGGATTTCGGCATTACGGGAAAAGGCAATATAATCAGCCGGAAACTTCGATTCATCAATCATCTGCGGCAACTGAAAAAAACACTTCAGTCACTGGCCCCCGGCTACCTGATCTGTTCCGAATATCATTTCGCCACCGCCGCTGTACTCTGTGGGGCCGGAAAATTCACTACTATCATTTCCTGGGAGCATCATCACTACGGTACACAAATACGCAACCGCTTCTGGGAACTGCTATTTCAATATGCTTACCGGAAACTGGATGCTGTGGTATGTCTCAATCCGGATGAACAAAACTACTACCGCTCCATAAACAAAAATGCGGTGGTGATTCCCAACTTTATTGAAGCACCAGTAGCTGGTAATATGGCGATTCAACAACACTTTGATATAATTTCAGTAACCCGTTTTAACCGCATTAAAGGGATTGACCTGCTGATGAGAACGGCTAAACTGGTGTTTTCAAAAAAACCTGATCTGCGCTGGAAACTGATCGGATATGGTGAACAAAAAGAGGAACTCCTCGCATTTATTCAAAAAGAAGGATTACAAGAGAAGCTGATTTATCAGCCAGCCGATAAACAGGAATTGAGTGAAGAATATCGCGCTGCCCGTCTGTTTGTGATGACATCCAGAAATGAATGCTTCCCGCTGGTGCTGCTGGAAGCGATGAGCCACGGCCTCCCCTGTTTGTCCTTTGATTGCGATACAGGACCCAGGCATATTATCCGGTCCGGCTACAATGGGTTACTGACCACAGCGGAACAACCTGAACCACTGGCCAATGCTATCCTTGAGTTGCTGGATCAGCCGGCATTGATACAGCAGATGTCTGACCATGCACGAACAACCGCAGCCTCGTTCACACCGGATGTGGTCTATAAAAAATGGGAAGCCCTGTTCCTGTCTTATCAGCAGGATCCTTTGGGGGGATAAGGGAACCGGAGCTTTCGCCACTCCCGTTTCAGACGGGTAATAATTTTCTCCGGCAACGTTCTTTTTTCCGCTAACAATTCCTCTTTAAATTCTTTCTTTTTTCTTAACAGGATAAACTGGTAATCTTCTTTAGCCCAAACACTGTACGTTTCAAATTGCAGGAGCTCAAGTCCGGCTTCACTGAATAAAGGCAATAACGTTTCCAGGTATAGCGGCTGATCCAGTTCCTGTAACTGATCCGGCTGATGCGCCTGATCATACAGTATATAACCCGGATTGGGAATATTGATGAGTATTTCGCTGCCGGCATCCATCCAGCCGGCAATCCGCTTAAACAAAATACCGTGACTGTCTGCAGGTATATGTTCAAGCACATCAAATAACAGGATATAATCGAAAGCGACGGCCCTTGGATTAACCTCCAGGATGGAACCATGATAAAAAACAAGATTGGACTGAGCGATATGTTTTTGCGCAAATGCCACCGAAGCCGGACTGAGATCCGTAGCTTCAATAACGCCCCGCTTGATTTTTCCGGCCAACAGGTAAGTAAGTGTGCCGATACCACAACCAATTTCCAGCACGGAAGAACCCGGATGAAGACCACGGTTCAGTAACCGTTTAAAAAGTCCGTGTATCCGGTCATTGATTCCGGATAGCGCCTGCTCCTTAATATAATTGTCATAATAAGCTGCTGAACTCATAGTGATGTCCGAAACTACAAAATAAGAAAGTCCTTTTCACAAAAAAAGTATCCTGACGGATACTTTCTGCATATATTCTTTATACATATTTCAAAACAATACAACCGGCTTCTTTCTCAATCATCCAGCTTCAGCACCGCCAGAAATGCTTCCTGCGGCACTTCCACGTTTCCGATCTGTCTCATCCGTTTTTTACCTTCTTTCTGTTTCTCGAGCAGTTTCCGTTTACGGCTGATATCACCACCATAACACTTGGCGGTTACATCCTTGCGCATGGCCGAAATATTTTCACGGGCAACTACTTTGGCACCAATGGCCGCCTGTATCGCTATCTGGAACTGCTGACGCGGCAGTAATTCTTTTAACTTCTCACAAAGCTTACGACCAAAATCCTGGGCCCTGCTGCGGTGAATCAGGGCGGACAAGGCATCCACTTTATCGCCATTAAGCAGGATATCCATTTTACAAATATCACTCTCCCGGTAACCGATCGGGTGATAATCAAACGAAGCATAGCCGCGGGTCTGTGACTTCAGCTTATCATAAAAATCAAACACAATCTCCGTCAACGGCATTTCAAACAACAACTCCACACGGGTCGGCGTGAGGTAACTCTGGTTCATCAGAATACCCCGTTTGCCAAGGCAAAGTGTCATGATATTGCCGATATAATCGGGTTTGGTGATGATCTGCGCTTTGATAAAAGGTTCGTCAATATGATCCGTTTTAACCGGATCCGGGAACTCTGTCGGATTATTTACAATTACTTTTTCACCCTTGGTGGTATACGCAATAAAACTAACGTTGGGTACCGTGGTAATCACGGTCTGATTGAATTCCCGTTCCAGCCGCTCCTGGATAATTTCCATGTGCAGCATCCCCAGGAATCCGCAACGGAAGCCAAAACCAAGAGCCTGTGAGGTTTCCAGTTCGTAGGTGAGTGAAGCATCGTTCAGCTGCAGCTTATCCATACAATCCCGCAACTCCTCAAACTCATCCGTATTTACAGGGAATATCCCCGCGAATACCATTGGCTTCACTTCTTCAAATCCCTGGATCTGCTGGGGGTTTTCATTACTCGCGACAGTAATGGTATCACCCACTTTTACTTCCTTCGCGTTTTTAATTCCGGTAATGATATACCCCACATCACCGGTACCGACTTTGTTTTTCTCCGTCATCTTCAGTTTAAGGATCCCCACTTCGTCGGCTCCATACTCCTGCCCGGTACTCACAAATTTTACTTTATCCCCCTTGTTAATCGACCCGTTCATGATTCGGTAGTAGACGATAATACCGCGGAAAGGATTGAAAACAGAATCAAAGATCAGGGCCTGGAGCGGGGCTTCCGGATCACCCACCGGTGAAGGAATACGCGTTACAATAGCATCCAGTACTTTCTCCACTCCCAGACCGGTACGGCCGCTGGCATGCAGAATATCTTCACGTTTACATCCGATCAGGTCCACAATCTGGTCTTCCACTTCCTCAATCATTGCCCCGTCCATATCAATTTTGTTGATAACGGGAATAATCTCCAGGTCATTCTCAATAGCCAGGTAAAGATTGCTGATGGTCTGTGCCTGTATTCCCTGCGTGGCATCCACCAGCAGCAGGGCTCCTTCACAGGCTGCCAGTGCCCGGCTCACTTCATAACTGAAATCCACGTGACCGGGTGTATCAATCAGGTTCAGGATATACTCCTCTCCGTCTGTATGTTTATAATTAATCTGAATCGCATGGCTCTTAATGGTAATCCCCTTCTCTCTTTCCAGGTCCATATCGTCCAATACCTGATCCATCATCTCCCGCTCAGTAATAGTATTTGTGCTTTGCAGCAGGCGGTCGGCCAGGGTCGATTTACCATGGTCAATATGGGCGATAATGCAAAAATTCCGGATTTTCTTCATCATAGTTTTTGTCTCTGCGCCGGCTCGTTGGGCGGGCTTTTTAGAGTGGGCAAAGGTACATCAATTTACTGAGGAAAAGACAGGCCAAATCGGGCCGGAAAGCCCGGTTCCGCGTCGAAAAAAAGCCCCTTTTTCCGGTGAAAATCCCCTCCCGGGCTCAGGCCATACGAGTAGCTTAGCCGGCAAAACTTATCGTATGATACACACATTACCCTGCATCTGGATCCATGCGGTCTGGAGCACCAAGGACAAAGCCCCCTTTATACAGCCTTCTATTGAAAAAGCAGTACACATGTTTATCGCCAACCAGTTGGAGGATGCCGGTTGCACTGTCCGGATTATCAATGGAATGCCGGATCATGTACACTGCCTTTTCCGGCAGAATGCAGTCCGGACCGTTCCCGGTATTATTAAACAGGTGAAAGGGAGCAGTTCACTCTGGATCAACCGGCAACAAATGATTCCGGCCCGTTTTGCCTGGCAAAGAGGCTATGCAGTTTATTCGGTCAGCCCCAGCAGTCTCGAATGGCTGCAACATCATATACGCGAACAGAAAGTACACCACCAGCAAAAAACCTATCATGAGGAGATGGGCCATTTTCTTCGCATGCATGGTATGGGTGAAGTCCGGTACTAAATGAAAAAGTTTACGGGAATCCCCATGTTTCAAACCATGAAATCGGTTACTTTTAAGCTGAAACCGAACAATGAAACCAGTCATTCTTTTACTGTCCTTCTTTTGGATGATCCGCACAACCGGCGCACAGGAAATCAATTTTGCCGATTCCCGGTTTAAAGATGTTTTGCTGGAAGCTTCTGAAAAAACATTTGTGGCAAAAGACCAGTCCGGTAAATATACCCGGATTGATAAAAACCGGGATGGCAAAATTGACCTGTCCGAAACAGAGGGCATAACGGAACTTTCCGTTGGCTATAAACAACTCAGCAATCTGTCAGGCATAGAACATTTCACCGATCTCAGAAAACTGTACTGCAATGTAAATCTGCTTTCATTTCTGAAACTGAAATCACTGACAAAACTGGAATACCTGGATTGCGGATACAACCTGATTTCAGTTTTACAATTGCCCGACAGTTCAAAACTCCAATACCTCGACCTGACTAAAAATTATCTCGGTAGCCTGGGCAAACAGTATTTTCCCGCATTGGAAACGCTGCTCATCAATGAAAACCAGTTTGCAAAAATTAATCCGGCTCGCTTTCCGGCATTAAAATCACTGGAATGCAACTCGAATGAATTTGACACATTGCCTGTTGCCGGTTTCAGGCAACTGGAAAATGTGTCCTGCATGCGTAACCGGATTAAATTTATTTCGCTTGAAGGAGCCGATAGTTTGAAATTCCTTACCTGCAGCTACAATGAACTTAGTACACTGGAAATACCTTCATTGAAAAATCTCTATTTACTCAATTGCGGCAATAACCAGATGACCCGTCTCCGGATGAGTCCGCTACCCGCCCTCCGGATGTTGCGTTGCGATTTCAATAAGCTGGACAGCCTGGTACTGCCGGGCATGGTTCAACTCAGTGAACTCTGGTGCCAGGTTAACCGGCTGCGGCAACTTGATTTCGGCCAGACCAGGACGCTGGTTACGCTTAAATGCAGTAATAACCAGCTGGACACGCTGGATCTTTCCCGGCAGGACAGACTGGAAGAGGCCGATTGCTCATCGAATCAGCTACGGCATTTCGCCATCAGTCATCTGAAAAAACTGAGAACCTTTGTTTGCGATTATAATCCCGGGAACTGTATACCGGTAAGAGCACCTCTAAAGCAAGGACCTGACAGCAATTCAATTCCGGATGTGCCAAGGGGGCAACAAGTACAAAAAAGAAACTGAAGGGTGGAGCTGAACTGAAAAAAGCGGGTAGTTTATTTATATTTGACAGTACAGAATCAGCAGACCATGAAAATAATACCCTTCATAATTTTATTATGCCTTACTGTTTCCTTGTCCGCGCAAAAAAGAGACAAAGACGATAAACTGTATCTGTACGACAACAAATGGACAGCCGCTAAAACGGACAATGCCGTTTACCTCGTTGCGGAAAGAAAACTAAACGACACCATACTGAACCGGATGGTATATCATTATACAGGGCCGCTGATTCGGGTGGAAACGTATAAAAACGAAAAGGCCGATACCCCGCATGGCTATCTCGCTTTTTTTGGAGATGACGGGAAAATCGATTCTTCCGGCTATGCGTTTAACGGAAAGAAAGACAGTACCTGGTTATTCTATGACGACACCCTCGCCGTTGTATTGAAAAAAGAATACAATAAAGGCCAGTTACTCAGGACTACCGATGTGCTAGCAGAGCGGAAAAAGGATACTTCGACGGGGCTGCTCCCGGGTGATAAGGAAGCGGATTTCAAAGGCGGCTCAAAAAGCTGGATACGGTATTTGCAGAAAGCGGTTGATTTTCCGGAACGGGCGGTTAAGCTGGGTATCGGGGGCACCGTTAAAGTCCTGTTTATTGTGGATACGGAAGGACGGATTTTACACCCGCGAATTCTAAAATCACTGGAGTATACACTGGATAAAGAAGCCCTCCGGCTGATTGCCGACGCACCCCGCTGGATACCCGCCGAGCAAAATGGCAGGAAAGTAAAAGCCTTCCGGATTCAACCAATTCATTTTTCCCTGTAACAACATTACTTAAACACTTTTCTTATGTCCAGGCAACTATTTACGGATCAGGAATTCGGTCCTGAAAGACTGGCTGCTTTATCCATTGCTGCGGCAGATTACGAAGCCTGCCGCTTTGTACATGCTGATTTTAGTAATGTGGATTTGTCGGGTATTAATTTTACGGATTGCGTATTTGACCATTGCAATCTGAGCGGGGCCAAACTGATTCAAACCACATTCAATGATGTAAAATTCCTGCACTGTAAAATGCTGGGGCTGCACTTCGACAACTGTAATAGTTTCCTGTTTACCGTTCGCTTTGACAACTGCACACTGGATTACTCTTCCTTTTATACCTGCAAAATGAAGAAAACTGTTTTTACCGAATGCAGTCTGAAAGAAGCGGATTTTACGGACACACAGTTACCGGAAGCCAGCTTCCCCGGTTGTAACCTTGCCGATGCAAAATTCGAGAACAGCAACCTGGAGAAAGCGGATTTGCGAAAAGCAGTCAATTATACCATCGATCCGGAACTGAATAAAATAAACAAAGCAAAGTTTGCTGCCCCGGCGGTTTATGCCTTACTCGCCAGGTACGGGATCAGTATTGAATAAAGGAGGGCTGCACCTTACGGCACAGCCCCCCATGAAACCATAACCACCATTATTAAAGTGATACTGTAGTGAGTTTACTGCTCACCGTGAAACTTCCTTTCTGTGTACCGCCGGAATAAGTGCCGCCGGTATGTAATCCCCCGGTATTGGTACTGCCACTGATAGTACCTCCTGTATACACTTTATACGTTGCACCGCCCTGTAAGGCTGCAGATGAATAAACAAAATAGTACGCACTGCGGGTTGGAGCATAGGTAACCAGGCTGTTGCCCGAAGCATCCTGCAGATTGAACAAACCGCCTGCAGCCACATTCCCGTTAATTTTTACCAGCACTGTATATTGAGCGGAAGAGCTGCTTGTAGCTTCTATCATATTTCCCGCATTCGGACCGGATGCCACCAATACCCCACCAGAAATTATAAATGTGCCGTTAATGTCTATCGCAACTTCCGGGGAAGACGGAGGTCCCTGCGCCACTACCGTTCCACCGGTCATAACCGCATTCCCGTTGCCATCAATACAATCGCCTCCTGTGCTGCTGAGTAAAACAGTGCCTGACTGGAAACTAAGAAGACTGCCATCATTGGTCTCACTGCCATTGCCATAAGTGGCATTCACACAATCATCGGAGGAAACCACACTGGTAGAACCGCCACCGAAACTGATAACCGGAGCCTCAATGCCTTCAATGGATTTGCTGATCGTTACCTGTCCTCCATTGATGGCTATTGAAGCGGTTGATTTAATACCGTCATCCGTTGCCGAAATATTTATAACACCACCACTAACTAATACCGCACCATCGGCCTTGATGCCTTTTGCTTCACTGGTATCCCCGTTGGCAATCAGATCAGCGCCGGATACGGCAATATTCAACTGACCATCCGAAATCGTGCATGCGCCATCCGCTGTTATCCCCTTACCTGCCGCACCCGTACAGCTGATGGTAAAAATGCCGCCGGTCATCAGAAAATTACCATCACAATTCACCCCGGCCGGAGATGCAATATCCGCATCATCCGTATCATAAAAAGCGGCACCCGTGGTAGTGGCGGTTACAGTACCGCTGACCAGGGTAAAATCTCCCCCCGTTTTAAATCCCTTGGCCCCTTTTCCGGACACATTCAACGTAATTGTACCCGTACTGTTGACGGAGGTATAGCTTTCACTTTTTATGGCATTACCCTTTTCTCCGGTAGTGGTAACAGCAATTACGCCGCCGTTTAACTGTACATAAGGTGTAATGGATGCATCCGTACCATCATAGGATGCTGTAATTCCGTCATCCACACTTTGCACGGTAATGGAACCACCATTGACGATCACATACCCTTCTTCACAATCAATCCCATCACCGGAAGAAGTTACCTTAACACTACCGGCATCCATTTTAAAATAATCGTTGGCATGTATCCCATCGGATACGGCATTGACTACGGTGATATTTCCCTGTGTGATATAGATATAATCATCACTGCAGATCCCGTGTTTATAATTGCCGGTTATGGCCAGGCTGCCCGTACCGCTGAATACCAGCTGACCCTCACTGAAAAAAGCCGCTTTCTGGTCTTCCGTACTGCTGGCGTACGTGCTGCCATCTATCAGCCTGTTAGCCGTGCCATTCAATACATTCACCGACACTTTTTTGCCCGATTGTATATTAATCGCCGGACCATCCGTGTTTGCCAACGCCACTCCATTGAGCACCAGGTTAAATTTATACTCACTGTAAATTTTGAAGGATCCGTCGATTGACAATCCGGAAAGTACATAATTGATTTCCGTACTGGTGACCGTTGAAGTGATCACCACATTGCCATTGGTATTCGTAACCGTTACACCTGCAGATTCGAAGGGATTAGTAACGGTTGCGCCGGATGTACTGTATTTAATCAGTACCGCATTGGAGAAACTGGTATCTTTTGTATTGGTGACAAAACTGGTATCCGAACCACTTCCGCTCCCGTCATCCGCCGGAGTGACATCATTTTTTTTACAGGATACAATGAATAAGCCTGTTAACACAGGAATGAGTAGAAAATAAAAACGGTTAGCTGCTCTCATAGATTTTTTTTTATGATCCTCTGACAGCAGCTGTGGTTGAAAGTTCAATCCGGAATTTGCGGAAGTGGCTTTGTCTCCATGAATCCGGCAGTTGCATCGGTGAACCGGTTCATCAGCATCTTAAATAAAAAAAACCAGGCCTGCTGGCCCGGTTTTGTAAATCACGGCTTTTCAATGTTACTGTTGCAGGCGGATAATGCCGAGCTTAGTATCATCACCTCTTTGTACGGTAATATTGGTTATAGTGGTATCCCTGTATCCATTGATACCATCGATAAATAAACTGTATGTACCCGGACGCAAGCCGCGGATTTTAAATTCTCCCTCATGATCCCAGGGTCTGGCGTAGGCTGTATCAGTATCACTGTAGGCCTTAATCAGACCATGTGAATGGACGGGTCTCACTTTTCCTTCAATTTCTCCGGTACTATGACGGCCAAAAGGTTTCAGATAGGGTTTCAGCCAGTACTGTCCACCGGTATACCGGATGGAACGGGACAAGTCAAAATCCAGGTAAAGCTGGAAATTGTTAGATGATATGGAATCCAGGTGTTCACGACCCACATTCACAAAAACGTATGTCTGATTATTGATCAGGTTGATCGGGTGAGTCACGCTGTCCACCATCAGGCTGTTATTAGTGCCCAGGGTAAATTTAATCCGCTCTATTTTACCATTGATGACAAAGCCGCTGGCCAGCAGGGTATCCACCCCGTTCCGGAGGGCGAGTAAATCATATACTCCGGGATTGATCGCCAGCGTGTCCCAATATTCACAACGGCCGCTCAGTGAGTCATGGTCATCGTTACAACCGGGTCCCCAATGATCATCATCATGGTGCCGGCGACAGGTATCCACTTTTACAGCAATTTGTTGAATATCCACCCAAACATGCTGAAAATCAAGCGGCCCGTCTGTCAGATAGACCGATAATTTTGCCTTACCCTCAGGTACGGCATCCAGTTTGGCTTCTTTCTGACAGGCAAATAATACGACGATTGATGTTATGATCACTGCCAGAAAAGGCAGGAAACGGAAAGTACTGTTTTTCATACTAATCATTGATTTTTGAGGTTTACTTACACAGAACTTATCTAAACGAAAATTATGCCACAGGAGTCATCCGGGTAATCAAATAGTGTCTTTTTATCCACAGGCAGGGTTGTTTTTAATTGGGATATTTTACTGCGTCAGGTTCCGGTAATAACATACATATCAGGATTATTTTTCTAATGGGGTTGCATAGAGAAGCGGCAACAGTTTTAAGATAATAATGCCACCCTTTCAGAGTTTTGATGAGGATAATACAGGTTGTTTAATGGCTATATTAATGTCAGCCCTTCTGGTTTGTACCAGCCAGAAATGTGAAGCGCTTAAAGTGGGCTATTATACAGTCAACGCCTGTACAGTTTCTCCTAAACCGGTATTAACTTTTCTTTTGCTCATTTCCGGCATACTGGCACCTGCTTTGAATTAGTAGTAGTAACCGGACAACAGAAAAAAATTGTATCGCCGTTTGTCCGGAACCGGTGATACCTGACCTCTAAATTGAAATGTTATGAAAAAGATTTTTACACTTATGGTTGTCAGTTTACTGGCCACTTCCCTTTTTGCCGCGGATCATCGTCCTGTCATCAGGCTGAATAATAACAAGAACTATAAAGTAGTGATTGATGGCCGCAGCTATTTCGGCGACGATATCAATATCCGGCCGGAGTTCTTTAACCGGGGGCATCATACCGTACGCGTGTATGAAATGAGACGCGGTTTCTTTGGCCGTACAGAACGCCTGGTAGATGAAGCTACTTTCCGGATGGACCGGGATGATATCCTGATTAAAGTGGATTTCGCCGGGAATATCAAAATCCGGGAATACGAAAAAAATAAACGGAATCGCTTTGACAATGATGACCGGTATGAAAGAAATGACCGCAGAGGCAACAGATTCTGACCGTCTCTAAAATAAAAGGGGCTGTATCGTTCACGATACGGCCCCTTTTCCCTTTTGTCGTACAGGTCCAATTACTTATTGTACCATAATTTTTGTAGTGCTGGTTTGTCCGGCTGAAGCAGCACTTACAATATACATTCCTTTGCGAAGCTGGCTGCTGGCAAATTGCAGGCGGTTACTTCCTGTCTGTTGTGCCATCAGTTTACCACTCATATCAAAGATTTTAACTTCATATTGTTGCTGGTTGTTACCGGCAATATTAACAGTGATCATTTCTCCGGCGGTCAGTAAAGTCGGGCTGACTAATACTGCAGGAGCCAGTTCAAAAGCAATCATGACCACGGCGCTGTATTTATAAGTACCGTCTTTGTCGATCATTTTAAGACGATAAAAAGCTTTTTGCATCAGACGGGCTGCACGGGCATCAGTATAACTGTATGTACCACGCAAATCATTTGAACCAAATACAGTGGCGATATTTTCAAAACCTTCTGTACCGTTAGCAGAACGCTCAATTTCAAAATGACTGAAATCTTCCTGGTTTTCAGCTTCCCATTTCAGTTCAGTTACATTATTCTTCTTGCCGGCCTGAAAAGAAATCAGATCCAGGGGTAATACGTTTTCATATACTATATTTCCAATACCGATAGTCTGGGAAACCGGATTTGCAGGAGAAGTTGCACCAACAGCATAAACAATTGTCAGTATTTTTACAGGATTCCGGCCAAAACTCACGGTAGCGGGTTCATTCGTAAAACTGCTGTTATTGGCTTTTCCTTCAAGTATATTGTTGTTGTCGCCTGAAACGGTAGTGTAACTATTACCGGTAATGGTCGGGTATACACCCTGGTTGTTTCCGTTTTTACCATTCACGGTTACTTTATCATCCCAGCCAGTATTCTGATCCACATCAAAAAGTAAAAAAGTAAGCCCGGTGAGGGGTTTTGAAAATGTCACTGTAACTGTAACTGTTGTAGTCTTATTATTCCAGTCAACCGATGTGGTCAGATTGCCGCCACCTGATGTACTGAAACGGGGGTAACCGGTTTCAAATCCTGAGCCACTGATAGTGGTGCTCATGGTAATTCCGGAATTACTCTGAGAGTTGGTCAAATTGCCATTGCCATGATTGCTCCAGGAAAAACTCTGGGCATTCACGAAAGAACAGATAAAAAGAGAAAGAACGGTAAGTGTTGCGTAAATAGATTTCATAAAGTACGATTTTAGGGTACCGATAAATTACTATTACAGTGCCAAAAAATACGTATCTGATAATCAACTGTTTACACTTATGCCAAACCGGCTTTTTTCCGGAAAATGGAAAAAAATTCCACTTTTAAAAATCCCCCTTTAAATCCGTTAATCAAATTCCACAATCCGGAATCAGAAAATACGGGTAATTTCCGGTTTCACTCAGGGCCTCACCCCTTATTACCGATAAGCAATTGATACACATGACAAAATACCTGTTCGTACTTTTCACATCCCTGCTGTATTTTTCCTGTACTTCTCCCCAAACAAAGGAAAAGGGAAAACCCGTCCCCCTGTACAGTTTTACCTCCGGATTAACGGAAGACACCGCCTGTCTCCTATCCCAACTGGCTTACTGCCCCAGGATAGATGATTCTCTTCAACGCTTTATGCCTGGCTGGACCTTGTATTGGGATGCGATTGAAGTAAACGGGAATCATGCATTTGTTGCCGGAAACGGACGCGATTATGCATTGGCTATTCGCGGCTCACTGATGAATTTTACATGGTCGGCATTCCAGAACTGGATTTATCAGGATCTGCATGTAGCCACACAGAGAAGGTGGACGTACACCAACGACAGCAGTAAGGCATGGGTTTCCGAAGGGGCATTCACAGGACTTGAAAATCTGAAAAACGCAAGAGATAAGAAATCCGGCATTCTGCTTATTGACTTTCTGGATTCGTTGCAGAAAACCGGCGCACCGCTGTTGATTACCGGCCACAGTCTTGGCGGTAACCTTGCAACAGTATTTGGTTCCTACCTGTGGCAGGAATGCCTGACACGGAAAATCTCCACCCCTTCCATTAATGTAATTACATTTGGCGCACCGGCTGCCGGAGATGCTGGCTTTGCTGCAGATTTTGATAAAAAATTTCCGCAATCTATCCGTGTGGAAAACCGTTTCGACATTGTACCCAAATTTCCTACGATCGCCGGAATGAATGCATTGCATGAATTGTTCAGCGACTCTTTATCGGCGGAAAATACGGAAGTAGGCTATAAAAATATGCAGGTCTCCCTGTCAAAGGTTTTCAGTCTGCTAGCTGGCTCGCTGGAATTGCTGGACATACTTAGTGTAATTACCCCATACCGGCAAACCAATGGACCAGGTAAAGAAATAGCTATACCGCTATCCGGACTTAACCGGGGTACAGACGTGGTAAACTGGTTAAATGAAGCAGGGTATCAGCACAGTATTGACCGGTATGCGTTTTATGAAAAAATTCCCCTGATCCGGTGTAACTAAAAAAGCTTTTTGGAAATATCATAAATAAATGTAATTTCCTTCAAAGCTTGCCAACGATGAATACCTCTATTACCAACGATTTTTTACATCTGGCCAGTTCCTTACAAAAGGAAGGCTATAATATGGACCAGATCACTCTTCAGCTCAGGGAAAAAGGAGCTCCGGACAATCTGTTGCAGGAAGCCCTTCAGCACCTGAAACAGCTTCATATCAACCGTAAAAGAAGTTCGGGTTTTGCCTGTTGCGGGATAGGTGTGGCCCTGCTGGTGGTAGGTTGTATGATCACGATCATGCTCTATAACAGTGGTGGAGACATCAAATGGGTGATGTATGGACTGACCACACTTGGAGTTATTTTCACCATGAAAGGATTGGTGGATCTGCTCGGCTGGTAATACCCGGATATAATGTCTTTTAAAAACCTGTTGCGGTTTGCACTTCCACAAATACGGTTGTGCCCAGGCCCGGTATGCTCTCCACTTTACAGGCACCACCCATCAGGTTGGTTCTTTCTTTCATACCCAGTAACCCGAGTGTTCGTTTTCCGGATACATAGGCCGTATCAAAACCTTTTCCATTGTCCCTGATTTCCAGCCTTACTTTCCCCTGCTGATATACAAGGCTAACTATTATCACGGTGGCCCCTGAATGGCGTATTACATTCGTTACCGATTCCTGGATAATACGAAAAAGTGCAGTCCGGACTTTTTCCGGCAATGGAATATCATCCTCATCATAACGGAACTCCGTCCGGATATTTACCCGTCGCTGAATATCTTCCAGGTACCATTTCACCGTGGCGACCAATCCCAGGTCATCCAGCATCAGGGGCCTTAAATTGGCCGACAACTCCCTGATTGTATTTACGGCACCATCCAGGTGACGTCCGATCTCATTAAATTTATCAGCCAATACATCTGCTTTCTCTGGCGACAATTGAGATTGCAGCCAGGAAAACTCAATCTTCAGCACGGTCAATTGCTGACCCAGTTCATCATGTATTTCCCGCGCAATGGACGCTCTCTCCTCTTCCCGTACATCCTGCAGGTGTGCAGAGAGATTGCGCAATTGAATATTCGTTTCTTCCAGCGCCTGTTCATATTTTTTTCGTTCAGAAATATCCGTCAGCACCCCAATAATGCCAGTGCCCGATTCGCCTGGCCCTTTAACCATCCGGGCATTGACCTCAAACCAGCAGAGCTGTTTGTCTTTCCGTACCAACCTGAACTTATGACGACAAAATTCTTCCTCCCCGCTGATCAGCATTCCCAACCTGGTGCGGCAGGATGCACAATCATCCTCATAAACAAAATCCAGTATACTTTTACCTAATGACTGATTCTCCGGCAAATCAAGGATTTCATGCCAGGCCGGGTTGAGAAATGTCAGTTTTCCGGTAATATCTGCCCTGAAAATAATGTCCCTGGAATTATTCACCACATCCCTGTACTTCTCTTCGCTTTTTTGTAAAATAAGCTGACTTTCCTTTTCCCCTATGGCAAATGCCACTTCGCGGGCAATTGTCTGTAATAACTGTGATTCTTCCTCCGTGAAGGAATGCGGTGCATTAAAATATACCATGAACTTGCCCAGCAACCTGTTCATATATATAAGCGGGATAAACCCAAGTGCGGCTATTCCCTCCTCTTCAATAACGTACTTTAGTGCTTCCAGATCCGGCTCATCCTTTACTTGTGTTATATAAATGGGCACGGGGTTAATGGCGTCCTTTTTCCAGGGCGAATGCCCGGTGGCTTTTTCACGGTATGATCCGGAAAGTCCATGCGAAGCCTTAAACTGCATGACACCGTTCTCGTCAAAAAGCAACACGGCCGCACGATCGGCCTGGATAGTAGACAGCAATCCTTCTAAAGCAAGATTATAAATATCCTCCAGCTGACGTGCTTTACTTACAGCATCCGAGAGCCGGGCCAGCAACTGCAACTGTTCATATTGCTTTTTCAATTGAGTATCCGCGTCCTTCTGTCCCGTTATATCCAGGAAAGAACCAAACAGGTACACAGGATTATTTTTCTGATCAGTGACAATATTGGCGGAAAAAGCCACAGGAAATAATGTTCCGTCGAGTTTTTTCCCCAAACATTCACTATACTCGATGCCACTTGATTTTACCGCTTCCATGTTTTGTAAAATCTGATTGCCTTCAAACATGTCACGCACATCCCGCCCTATCAATTGATGTTCATCAGCAGCCCCCCACATTTTGCAAAGGGCTTTATTTACGTAAATAATAATACCATTGAGATCCCCGATTCCCATTGCACTGATGGAACTCTCAATGGCATGATCTTTCATACTCAGTTCCTTCCGGATTTTCGTATGCTCCGTCATATCCCTGGCCATCGCCATTATTTTACCATCCGGCAACAGAACGGAACGTAACTCAGTGAGGTACGCACTTCCATCCTTTCTTTTTATACGGCGAAAGTCCACCACGGTCAGCCCGTGCTGCATACCTTCAAACCGGAGTGGCCTTTTGATCAGATCATCTTGCAGAAACAGATCCGGCAACCTTAATTGCGCGAACTCCTGCCGTGTATAACCCAAGTGCAGATAGGCACCTTCATTAAATTCAAGTATATCACCGGATGGATCATAGATTATGCATCCATCAGATGCGAGTCGTAAAAGATTTTCGTATTTAATCCTGAAATCGGACATAGAAGCACATACGTATACAGGTGGTTGATGTAACGTATTAAAGACAACTAAGTTAGCGTTAATTCCTCAGGCGCTGTCTTTTCGTGTAATCCATTTTCTAAATATCAGGGTTTACCCCTGTTTTTAAAAAAAGATACCCGAAGTTTTTTATAATATGGTGAAGCGCTCCCGGTTTTCACCTACAATAATCCAATAAACACCATCTTGCATGCCACCGGAACTCAGTGCCAGTTCACGATCTCGTTCCGTTATACGTCCCCGCCGTATCAGGCGACCTTCTTCATCGGTAATCTGGTACATATCTGCAGGAAAATGTAAGGGAGGAAAAATGAGGGTAAAGCAACCATTCGCGGGTACAGGATTTGGATTTACCTGGAATCGTAACAGGTCTTTCATACTATCAGTGTCTTAACCGGGCTGGTGAAGCCCTGAAGAATTGCTGGTGCTGCATGCATACTTAGCAAATAAAATGCCACCTGTTTCCTGAATGATTCCAGCGCAGGGAATGTGTATATCTTCTGTCACAAAAACATAACTGCAACTGAAACCGGCGGAAGTTTTACGACCCGTACAAAGGTAATTCTACATGAAAAACTGTTCCGGCCCCCTGCGTGGTTTCAAACCAGATCCGGCCCTTTGCCTGTTCAACAATGCCTTTACACATGGCTAGTCCAAGTCCGGTACCGGATGTTTTGGTGGTAAAATTGGGCACAAATATACGCTCCTGTACATCGGAGGGTATTCCTTCTCCGTTATCGCGGACACTAACCAGTATATGATTTTCCGACCTGCTTTCGGTTACTTCTATCCTGCACTGACTATTGCCGTTACAGGCTTCCACGGCATTGGCCAGCAGATTCGTGAATAACCGGTTCATCTGCGTTTTATCCGCCTCTACCATTACCTGCCCCTGAACTGCCTTCCAGTTCAGGGTAACCTGTTCATTGGTCGCATATAATTCCTTGAGTGAATAAATCACTTCATGGAGGTCAAAAACAGTTGAATTCGTATTTCCTATATTGGCAAATTGCGAGAAATCAGCCGCGATCTTTGACAAGTGATCGATCTGCTCCACCAGCGTATTCGCCACACTGGCGGATAACTCTTTTACATTCTCCTGGTTATTATTGATTGCTTTTTGCAGATACTGTATACTTAGTTTCATCGGCGTCAGCGGATTCTTTATCTCATGTGCCACCTGCCTGGCCATCTCTCGCCAGGCACCTTCCCGTTCACTTTTTGCAAGGGCCACCGCACTGTCACTCAGCTTCGACACCATCTTGTTATATTCCTGTACCAGGTCGCCGATCTCGTCATTCCGGTGCCAGGGAATGGGTTCATTCATTTTACCGAGATTCACTTCTTTCATCTTATCACTGATCAGCGAGAAGGAATCCGTGATCCTGTTCGTAATAAAGAGGGCGATCAAACCGGCAATCAGAAATATAAACGCATTCAGATTGATGATCGTTACCAGGAAGTTGGAAATCTCTTTCTCGAGTTCAGGCTGCGATGTAAAATACGGGATGTTTATATATGCATATGCCTGCCCGTCGGCATCACGTACCGGACTGTACATACTGTAAAATGAAAAATTACCAACCTTCTCTTTCTGGAGATACAACACTTTGCGCATCTTTTCCAGGTTGTAATAGGCTTTCGGATCCATCATTTTACTCAGTACCCCTTTGTTATATACATTGGCTTCAGACGACACCTGCAGATTACCCGATAAATCATATACATTCACATCCACCCCGTGAATATCCGATACCTCATCCACCAGTCCCTGCAACCCGGTATTCGATACTGAATCATAAATACGGATCACATCATCAAAAGTGGTATGATCAGCCATTTTTTTCTGCATTTCATTCACCATGATTTTCATGGTCCGGCTCAGTTTATCGCTGTTATTCTGTTCATACCGGTTAATAAAAGAAGCCACCGTTGCGCCGAATATCACCAGGAAAGAAAAAACACTGATAAAAATAAACGTATTGTGTATCTGTTTACGGATCGTTACCTGGAACAACTGCAGCAATCCGAAACGGCTCAGCCGTGTCCTGAACAGGAAAATCAGTAACTGGACCAGCGCCACGATAAACAGAAAAGAACAGAAAATATAGGAGAACAACGTAATTGCCTGAATCAGGGCCTCTTTCTTTCGCGCTATCACCACCACTTTTTCATTGCCCGACCGGTACCAGAGTTCATCGTATACACCATTTGTCCGTTGCTGAAATTCGTTTCGGGGCATCTCTTCCGGTTTCAGCCAGATGGGAAATGCATAGTTGCCCGGCGGAGAAATCAATTTACCATTGGAATAAACGGCGATGGAATATGTCGGTGAGTTTTCCGGGTCCATCTGTTTAAATTGCCGGAACAATTCCGGGAACAATGCTTCATTGGAAAAACTCTTCGGATTCGACACGATAAAGAATGTACCAATATGACTGTTATTGGTATCCCGGATATCACGTCGCGTAATATAATTGAACTTATCCAGTGAGGTTTCATAATAAAAGAGTCCCTCCACCTGGGTAGGTTTGGACTGTACCGTCAATATGGTATTCAGCGATTCGTAGGTGGTGGCATCATCATTATACAACGGCTTATTGGCTTCATCATAGATATACAACCGGGTATCATACCGGTTCAGGTAACCGCGGTAATTATCCGTTACAATACTGTCCCTGATTTCCTTTCCGCTCTCCGGATCACTGAAACGGGTAAAATTTTCCTGCAGAAAATCATTATCGAGATACTGAATGGCAATACTCATCAGCATTTCGCTTGACTTATCCGTTTGCACCGCCATCTTATCCGCCATTCTTTTCCGCTTCTCCCATTCCACTTTTTTGTTTTCCGACATCATGATAATCGCAATGGATACGGAAAAAATAAACAACCAGGCCAGCATACCTCCGATATTCACCCGCAACCGGGTAAAGATGAATTCCTGCCATTGAATCAGCCAGGTATACATCAACAGCCAGCATAAAACAGGCAGATAAAAAAGCACCTGCGGGTTACCGGACCGGGTTGTCAGGTAAACCAATCCCGCAAAGCCGATTGAAAAATAGATCAGGTAATTCCGGCCCGCGAAAAGCGGAAAGATAAATCGGTATAATAACTGGGAAAGATAATAGTAGGAAAGTGACAGGCTCGCCAGCACGACAAACCCCGCCACGGTATAACGATCGAGGCTGAAAAAGTTGGTTACATCAAAAGAAATCTTTGAGTCAGCCACCATACTGCGCACCACATTGGCCAGCAAAAAACTGGAGAAAATAAGAATCAGTAATGAAATAACGGCCGGTATCCAACGCAACGAATGTTTCACTGCTGCAAACGGATCCCGTACATTTCTGAAGCTATACCAGGCATATAACACCAGCCAGCATAATAAGGCGGAATTAATCAGCAGATCCCCCAATGAACGTTGCACCGGGTCCGACCCGTAAATAACCGGATTAAACAGCTCAAACTGACGCAGATTGAGTAGTTCAGGAAAAAGGTAAGTTCCGGTTCGCAACAACAGCAGCATTACGAACAACGCACTGATGGCTTTCCAGGGGCCGTAACGACGGGAAATACTATCCGTAAACAGATGAATAAACACCAACAAAAAGAAAATGCCCCCAAACCGCAGATACAACGTCAGTGTATCATTAAATGCAACCGCAATGGCGGTTTTCTTTTCCAGGTAAAAAAGGACTTTCCCGCTGGCCGCTTTTACCGGAAATTCGGTAATCGATTCACTCAGCCTGACTCTTTTTTCCGCTTCTCTGCCAAAGCTGAACTGTTGTGGCAGGTAATCCGTCTCAATGAAAAATTCAGAGGATACCGGTATCATCGCAAATGCCAGGTCTGCCGCAGATTCACGGATAGATTGTTTGATGATAAAATACCAGCCATTCGACAATTTGGCAAAATACTCGCCGTCCGCTGCCGTGAACATTTCATAAGGAGGCACCACCAGCTGATCACTCCAACGGAGCAGTTTTACCTCCCCGAATGCATTGATATCGTAGAGAAAAATTCCATAATCACGTCCGGTAAACTGTTCCAGTTCTGCGTAATTCTCTGTCCGGGTTGCCAGTTTACGAAGCAGCACACTATCGGAAAGAAAGGAGTTAAAATTTCGTTGTTGAGACTGAATATATTTCTCTGCAAGCCCCGCTTCACGGGCTACGGAAGTCCGGTTGGTGTACAGGGTATTAAAAAAAAAGGAAAGCGCGAACAATACCAGGGCCAATGCCAGGATGATATACTTTCCCCAGGTTATATGCTTGGTGGCGGGCTTCACTTACTCTGTTCGCTGTTTTTTGATGGCATTCCAGATGGCATCCATTTCAGTCAGGCTCATTTCACTGAGTGGCTTTCCTGTCTGAAGGGCCTGTTGTTCCATACTGGTAAACCGGTGGATGAACTTCTTATTGGTGCGTTCCAGGGCATTTTCGGCATCCAGCTGCAAAAACCGTGCATAATTAATCAGGGAGAAAATAAGATCCCCGAATTCGTCCTCTGTTTTATCCAGGCTGCCGCTTTCCAATGCCTCTTTCAGCTCACCGATCTCTTCTTCCACTTTTTCCCAGACCTGTTCTTTATTCTCCCATTCAAATCCCACTTGCTTCGCTTTCTCCTGCAACCGCATGGCTTTTACTGTGGCCGGAAGCGAGGTTGGCACACCACTCAATACTGACTTCTTACCTTCTTTCAGTTTCAGCTTCTCCCAGTTTCGTTTTACATCCTCTTCATCATTCACTTGCACATCACCGTAAATATGGGGATGACGGGCTACCAGTTTATCACAAATACCATCAATCATCTCAGTCAGCCCAAACTGGTTTTGCTCGGTACCGATTTTGGCATAAAAGACAATATGCAGTAAAAGGTCACCCAACTCTTCCCGGATACCGGGCCAGTCATTCTCAGTAATCGCGTCGGCCAGTTCATAGGTCTCTTCTATCGTCATCTGCCGCAGCGACTGTATGGTTTGTTTTCTGTCCCAGGGACATTTCTCCCTCAGGTCATTCATTATATTGACAAGGCGGGTAAATGCGGCTTCAGCAGTTGGACTCATATAAACTGATTGTAGATGCTAAAAAGGCCATTACGGCGGGCCGTGATCAAACGGCCTCCTTAGTCCGGAAGGGCCGGTTTGCCACTGATAAATTTTGCTTAAAAATAAGTACAAAAAATACAAGCGGGCTTTCTTTTTCGTTACTGTACAATTAAGGTACCTTTACCCGGTTTAAAACGCATTATGCAAATGAAATTCCTGCTCCTTCCTGCCCTTCTCTTTGTGCTGTTGCCGGCGGCTGCCCAATATTACTACAATGATATTCTTGGCAGCCGCGAAAGCAGTGAACAAATGAAAACGTATAAGGCCAATAAAGTCAGGATGGTTTCTGCAAACGGGTACGATAACAAGGGAGTAAGAGCCACCGATTTCGCCGAAGTGCAGGAAATCAAGGAAGATGGCCGGATGCTCCGGGTCTCCTCCATCCGGAGTCTGCGTAAAACAGTTACACTTTCCCGATTTGATGAAACCGGGCGACTGATCAGCATTACTGATTCCGCGGCCGACCTGCAGGGTATTACCTACTATAGCTATGATGCGGCGGGGCGGATCAGTAAAGTGGAAAATAAACTGCTGGATTCAGCAAATGCGTTTAACCATACCGAAACACATACCTGGTTTTACAATCAGGCCGGTCAGCCGGAAAAAATGTGGCGTGTGATCAGCAGTACCGGAGCAGAGAAAAGTACGGATAGCCTGGAGATCCGGTTTGTGACAGATGAAAACGGCAATACCGGGGAAGAACGCAGTTACCGCAAGGGTACCGAAACCGGTTATCTCTATTATTATTACGACGACCAGCACCGATTGCTGGATATAGTACGCTATAATACCCGGCTTAAAAAATTACTGCCCGATATCATGCATGAATATGATGAGCAGGGACGCATTGCCCAGAAGACCACTACTACCTCCAGCGCCAGCCTTGGCTACCTGATCTGGAGATATATCTATGACAATAATGGTTTAAAGACCAAGGAAGTGTTGTTTAATAAGGATAAACAGATCACGGGGCGGATTGAGTACTCGTATAGTTTCTGAAGACCGGTTGCAATTCTCACCCGCAGGAGTGCTTTGTTGGTTAAGCGGGTTTCACACAATAGAGACATAGGATCATAGGAAGACATAGAATACAATGACCCCTATTTTAATGGCGGGAGTTGATTGTTTTCCGAGGGAGTTCACATAGTTTAACGCCTGGGGCGCTTGCTGCCTTACCCCTACATTTTTGATAACCGGATGCATTTCTTACTCCGCAGGAGTGCTATGTTGGTAACCCTCCATCTATATAAAAGAAAAGCGACTCCCGTAGAAGTCGCTTTCAAATCGTGCCCCGGATCGGACTTGAACCGATACGGCCATTGCTGGCCACAGGATTTTAAGTCCTGCGTGTCTACCAATTCCACCACCAGGGCATCCCATTCGCTGAAAACAGCGGCTGAAAAAAAAATCCCCTCTTGATCAAGAGAGGACTTTGAGCGGAAGACCGGGCTCGAACCGGCCACCCCGACCTTGGCAAGGTCGTGCTCTACCAAATGAGCTACTTCCGCTTTTATCCACCGTAGCCTAAGCGAAGGTGGAGTATCTTAAAGAACTTTTTCTCTTTCTAATTCACTGCTTTTCAACAGCGGGTTGCAAAAATAAGGCTTATCCCTTTTTTAAAAAAACTTTTTGCAAAAATTATTTGTACTTCGGAGTATACAGGGAACTTTCCTGTACAGGTACTTCCGTTTTGCTGAAACGTTTGGTGTACAGCATACTGCACGCGCCAAACAGAAATGCTACAATACAGGCCACCTGCAGGTAAAAAAGAAAACCGGAGGAGGATACCCAGTTATGGGTAAAATCGGAGCCCTGTACTTTTTTGAGTTCTTCGTGGTATTCCTGATTATGGGTCATACTTAAATTTTGTGTTGCAAAAATAGGGTTTCAGTGCAAAAAATCATTTGTCTGTGCCGATAATTTCATCAAAATGCTTCCGTTTACGTACAAAATGCTGCCAGATCATATTCTTTTTGGAATAACCGGAAAGCACTCCCTCCTTTTTAGCAGGAAAAACACTTTTATGCTGGTAGAATAACCACCACTTTGAATAAGCCAGGTGCGAACGGATGATGGCAATAAAATAGCCGCCATCGCCGGATAGCAACCCCTTCCAGGCTGATAATGCATCCAGCAAATTCCGCACAGGAACAATCCATAGCTTACGCCTGAAAGGCAGGTTCTTGGAAAGCATGATCCGGTTATTCCGGAAATTCAGGTAGGTCTTTAATGAATTTCCCTTGGGTAAAGTACCGCCACCAACATGGTAGACCACTGAGGCCGGACAGGCAAAAATTTTATACCCTGCCAGTTGTATGCGCCAGCAAAGATCAATTTCTTCCTGATGGGCAAAAAAGTATTCATCAAAGCCACCGGCTTCATGAAAGATCCGGGCCCGAATAAACAAGGCAGCTCCGCTGGCCCAGAAAACCGGGGCTGTCTGGTCGTATTGCCCTTTATCTTCTTCGGTAATATCAAAGATCCTTCCCCTGGCAAATGGATAACCGTACTTATCGAGCCAGCCACCGGCAGCACCGGCATATTCAAAATGAGTACGGTTATTATAGGCCAGTATTTTGGGCTGACAGGCTGCTATGGCTTTATCTCCTTCCAGCAACTCCACCAGCGGACTGATCCAGTCCGGCTGTACTTCCACATCAGAATTCAGCAATACATAATAATCCGCTTCCACCTGTTTCAATGCTTCATTATAACCTTTGGCAAATCCATAGTTGCTGGTAAACCGGATACAGCGGATCTGCGGATAGGTTTCCTGTAAAAAAGTAACGGAGGAATCAGTGGAAGCATTATCGGCCACAATCACTTCCATATTCGAATACCGCGTTGCCAGGACAAAGGGCAGGAATTTTTCCAGGTAATGTTGTCCATTCCAGTTCAGGATAACTATGGCGACGGCAGGTTCTTGTGGCAATGGATGAAATATTTTTTTTCAAAAATACGGGAAGCCGGTTTATCCTCGCTAAATTCGAAACATGTTCAGGCAATTTATTAACTGGCGCACCTTGCTGGCGCTGCTGGCCATCGTCATTGTCAGCGGCACCATTTTCTATTCCCAGTACCTCGCACGAAAAATTGCACGGGAAGAACGGCAGAAAGTGGAACAATGGATTGATGCCGGCAAATTCCTGATCAATGCGCCTATTGATGCCGATATTACGTTTGCCACCCGGATTATTACCGAAAATAAAGTCATACCCATCATCGAAACCACGGAGAAGGACAGTATTATTCAATTTGTAAATCTTGATTCGGCCAAAGCCGCCGGTAATCCCGGGTATGTGGTCGGCCAGATGAATGCGTTCCGGTCACAACGAAACATGATTGAATGGTCTGATCCTAAAAATCCGGCCATCCGCAACCGGTATTATTACGGAGAGTCCAGCCTGCTGGATGAAGTCCGTTATTATCCGATTGTCCAACTCGGTATAGTCGCCTTATTTATCATGATCACCCTCCTGTCGCTTAGAAGCAGCTACCGGTCCGTACAAAACCAGGTATGGGCGGGGATGGCCAAAGAAACCGCCCATCAGCTGGGTACGCCGGTTTCTTCACTCGAGGGCTGGGTGGAAATGCTAAAAGAAAATCCGGCCAGCGAGAAAATCGCACATGAACTCGAGAAAGATGTGGACAGGTTAAGGCTGGTGTCTGACCGTTTTGGTAAAATCGGCAGTACCCCCCAGCTGGAACCCCGTAACCTGGTTACGCAGGTTAATAATATGGTGGATTATATGCGGAAAAGGGCCGCCGGCCGGATCAGCTTTTCAGTCAATACACATGGGCATGCTGAAGTGATTGGACAGGTATCCCCGCCTCTGTTTGACTGGGTAATTGAAAATCTGCTCAAAAACGCCCTCGATGCGATGGAAGGGAAAGGCAGTATTACTACGGAAATTGACACCGATCAGCGGCATATTTATATTGATGTAACCGATACCGGGAAGGGTATCAGCAAACAGCATATTGACCGGGTCTTTAAACCCGGTTTTACTACCAAGAAAAGAGGCTGGGGACTGGGCCTCAGTCTTTCCCGCCGGATCATCCAGCACTATCATAAAGGCGAAATCTTCGTAAAACACTCCGAAACCGGAAAAGGAACCACATTCAGAATTGTTCTGAAAAAATAATCCTTGTATATTTGCAGCCCTCAGCGTTGCCCAGGTGGTGATCCCGAATGAGTCGGGAGGTAGACACGCTACTTTGAGGTGGTATTTTTTTAGTTCTTATTTTCTTGCCCAGGTGGTGAAATTGGTAGACACGCTACTTTGAGGTGGTAGTGACCGAAAGGTTGTGCTGGTTCGAATCCAGTCTTGGGCACTTCATTGGATTGGCTCCCAAAAACGGGAGCCAATTTTTTTTTGGAGCTGCTGAAACCCTTGTCTGCACTGCATATTAGGGCAAGCACCTCATTTATACGGTTGGTTCGATACGCTTTATTTTCAAAAATCAATTTTTCCGGGCATATCGAACCAATAAGCTGTTGTTTTGCCTTCAAATCCGCTTTGGTGAAGTATTTCGGCAGATTTTCCACTATTTCAAGCGCAGAGGTCATATACTCACTCAGGTTAAAATCCAGTGAGGAGATTTCCCGCATCTTTTTTTCAAGCTCAATGACTACCCTTTCAAACCGGTTCTTTATCTCCCTGTAATCCGATGGCTCTAATTGCCCGTCCAGCATCAATTGCTGGGCATTCTGGATGCGTTGCTGGTTCTTTTCAATTTCTGTATCAATCTGCTGCCTGGAGACTGATTGGTCTTTGCCGGTTTTCTTTGAATAGTCTGGATAATCCGGTGATATTGACCACCCTTTTCCGGTGCAAACTGACCAGTCTTAGTTAACCACTTTTTTGGGCCTCATAAAGGTTGTTTCAGCTGTTTAAAATTAATAATTATTCGATTTCTTTCTC
>JAFLBL010000023.1 GCA_017303855.1 Chitinophagales bacterium
ATCATTGAAGTAATGGGACGTGATGCCGGTTACATTGCCCTGCATAGCGGGATTGCCACGGGTGCTGAAAACATCCTGATACCGGAACGCAAAACCGATATCAACAGCATTATTACTTCTCTCCAGGAAAAAGAACGCCGGAAGAAAATGGTAAACCTGATTGTGGTGGCCGAAGGCGACGAATTCGGTGGCGCCAATGAAGTGCAACGGGTTTTGCAGGATAAACTTCCCAAAGCGGAAATCCGGGTTTGTATTCTCGGACATATTCAGCGGGGTGGATCACCCAGTTGTATGGACCGACTGATCGCCAGCCGTATGGGTTACCATGCGGTTGAATCCTTACTGGAAGGACGACACAATGTATTTGTGGGTATCCAGAACAACAAAATGAATTATATACCGCTGGAGACCGCGGTAAAAAATAAAGGAAAGATCAGCGATGAATGGATGAAGATTGTGAAAATCCTGGCCAGCTGATTCTTTTCATTCACCTCCCTAAAAGAATGCCACTTCGATATGAACAAAAACATTGACAAATACCTGCATAAAACATTTGATAAAGAAGCCGGCCGCCAGCATGCATTTAAACGTACCAAAATCGTAGCCACTGTAGGCCCGGCCTGTGATACGTATGATAAATTACTGGAACTGGTTAAAGCCGGCGTAAATGTATTCCGGTTGAATTTTTCACACGGTACGCACGAAGACAAAGCCCGGATTATTGAACTGATCCATAAGATCAATAAATCGGAGCCGTATAATATCGCCATCCTGGCCGACCTGCAGGGGCCAAAACTGCGGGTGGGCGAACTGGAAGGAGGTCAACTCGAAATCAAAGAAGGCGATATCCTGACTTTCACCAATGAGAAAGTAGTTGGTACCCGGGAAAAGATATATGTCTCCTACCCCGACCTTCATTCCGATGTGAAAGTGGGCGAGAAAATTCTGTTTGACGATGGCAAACTGGAAGTGATGGTTACGGAAATTACAGCGGATAAAAACGTGAAAGCGGAAGTTACGTTAGGCGGCTTGTTACTTCCCAAGAAAGGAATGAACCTGCCTGATACGAGCATCTCATTACCCTCACTTACTGAAAAAGACCTGGCTGATCTCGTTTTCATTATGAAACACCAGGTGGAATGGGTGGCTTTATCTTTTGTACGAAATCCGGCTGATATCACCGATCTGAAACAACGGATAAAGAAAGCGGGACATTCGGCAAAAGTGATCGCCAAAATCGAAATGCCGCAGGCGGTGGTTAATCTCCGCGACATTATTGTGGAAAGTGACGGCGTAATGATTGCCCGGGGCGATCTCGGTGTGGAACTGCCGGTGGAAGCCGTCCCGCTGATTCAGAAGGACATCATTAAAAAATGCCTGCACCGGGCCAAACCGGTAATCGTGGCTACACAGATGATGGAAAGTATGATTGAACGTACCAAACCCAACCGGAGTGAAATCACGGATGTGGCCAACGCGGTGCTGGAAGGCGCGGACGCGGTGATGCTCAGCGGAGAAACCGCTACGGGCAAATATCCCCGCCTGGTGGTGGAAACCATGACCAAGATCATTAAGGAGATTGAAGATAAAGCGTATGTGTATAACCGTGAGGAAATGCTGAAACCGCAGTCCCATTCCCCCTCCTTCCTCAGTGATGCGATCTGTTACAATGCGGCAAAACTCGCGGAAGACGTAAATGCCGATGCACTGATCGGAATGACGCAGAGCGGATATACCGGCTTCATGTTAAGCAGCTACCGGCCCAAAGCGCACCTGTATATATTTACCAAAGTGCGTTCGCTTGTCAATCAGCTCAGTCTCAGCTGGGGCGTACGGGCTTTTTACTACGATGAAGAAGAGAGCCTGGATGATATCTTCTCCGATCAGATTGATATTTTAAAAGAAAGGGATTTTGTCCGCAATGGCGACGTGGTGGTAAGCACCGGCTCCACCCCGATACACCTGCACCTTCCGACGAATGTGCTGAAGATCGCGAAAGTGGAATAACGAAAAAGGCTGGCCAATGGCCAGCCTTTTTAAATCAGTATAAGCTCTATTATAATTTACGGATCATCACATTCCGGTACCAGACCATATTGCCATGATCCTGCAGACCGATTTTTCCTTTTTTATAGGTGCCGAAATCAGGCATGCTTTTAAATTTACTGCCGGCCACCAGTTTTTTCCAGGCATCATCCCAGAGCTGAGTCGACACCACCACTTCTCCATTCAGGAAAAGTTCCAGTTTACCGTTAAGTGATTTTATTTCCGCCAGGTTCCATTCGCCTGCCGGTTTCACGGTTTCCTTACTGCAGGAAATCAGGTCATAAAGATCACCGGCCCTGTGTTTGATAATCTTTGAATCAGGGTGCCCGTTATTGTCCAGCACCTGCATTTCCGGACCGGTATGCCAGGGCCATTCATATTTCGCGGTATCCTCATGAATATAAAAGATAATGCCACTGTTCCCGTCTTTGGCAATCTTCCATTCCAGTTTCAGGTGAAAGTTTTCAAATGCGGAATCAGTAACGATATCACCCCCGTCTTTAATCTGCCAGTCCTGTTTACTGGTGGTATTCAGGTACAGGTTACCATCAGCTACTTTCCAGGCACTGCCGGTTACGGTACCACCGTATTTATGCCATCCGGCTGTGGTCTTCCCGTCAAACAATAGTTGCCATCCCTCTTTTTTTTGTTCATCGGTTAACTGATTGGCGGCGGTTGCCTGGGTAGCCGGGCTGTCTGTATCCGTTTTGTTACCCGATCCGTTGCTGTTATTGCAGGAGCAGGCAATGGTCATGGCGGCCAGGGAGCCGAATAGCAGGGTTTTCATTCCTTGATTTATTTTTTAAGTAAGAGAATATATTTCACCATGGCTTCTGCATCTTCCTGTGAAATCATCGGGTGAGGCGTCATCATAGCTGAGCCCCATACACCCATACCCCCTTTGATGATTTTATGTGCGAGATCAGTGATTTTGGCGGCATCTGCTCCGGCATACTTTTCAGCAACGGCTGCATAGCTGGGCCCGGTAAAGGGGTCGTTGATTTTATGACAGGTCAGACAGTCACTCTTGGCCACCAGTTCCAATCCATTCTGGTAAGCAGGATCTTTAGGAGCTTCAGCTGTTTTTTTCTCTGGACTGCTGCTTGTTTCGCTGCCGCCACATGCGGTTAACAGGGCCAGACTCAACAAGGGAAGAATAATTTTTTTCATACTGGTAAATTTGAAATAATAGAATATTTAAAAAAAGGCACAACGAAATTAGTCTTTAATCCAACCCAAGCAAGCGTCTGTTTGCTTTTTCATCGGTTCCGCTGTTGGCAAAATCATCAAAGGCTCTTTCCGTAACCCGGATAATATGTTGCCGGATAAACTCCGCCCCTTCTTTTGCCCCGTCTTCCGGGTGTTTAATACAGCACTCCCACTCCATCACCGCCCATCCCGCATAGTCATATTGTGTCAGTTTGCTGAAAATGGTTTTAAAATCCACCTGTCCGTCACCGGGAGACCGGTACCTGCCGGCCCGGTTGGCCCACGACTGATAGCCACCAAAAGTACCCTGACGTCCCGTGGCATTAAACTCCGCATCTTTTACATGAAAAGCTTTAATACGCTCATGGTAAAAATCGATATACTGAATATAATCGAGCTGTTGCAATACGAAGTGTGAGGGATCATATAACAGGCAGGCTCGTGGATGATGATTTACTTCATCCAGGAACATTTCATAAGTCGTCCCGTCAAAGAGGTCTTCACCCGGATGAATTTCATAACAGACATCCACCCCGCATTCTTCAAAATAATTCAGAATGGGAGTCCACCTTTTACCCAGTTCTTTAAAGCCTTCTTCTACCAGGCCGGCCGGTCGTTGTGGCCAGGGATGAAAAGTATGCCAGAGTAAAGAACCGCTGAAAGTAGGATGCGCGGTTAGTCCCAGGTGTTGAGATGCTTTTGCTCCGTATTTCACCTGCTGTACAGCCCATTCCGTACGGGCTTTGGGATTACCCCGTAAAACTTCTGGGGCGAACCCGTCAAATAATGTATCATACGCCGGATGAACGGCTACCAGTTGTCCCTGCAGGTGTGTGGACAATTCGGATATTTCCAGACCGCAATCATTCACGATCCCTTTTATCTCATCCGCGTAGGTTTTACTTTCCGCGGCCAGTTGCAGGTTGATACAACGGGGATCCCAGGTGGGAATCTGTACCGCAGTATATCCAAGCGATTCCGCCCAGAGACAGATCGATTTTAAATTGTTAAATGGTGCTTCATCACCCATAAACTGGGCCAGGAAGAGGCCGGGGCCTTTAATGGTTGTCATTTGAAAAATAATTAATGCTGATTAAATACTATACAACAAACGGCGTCCACTTGGTAGTTGATTTCCCCGATTCAATGATGTTTTCAATAAAGGCCATACCCCGTATTCCTTCTTCCACACCCGGAAAATCAAGCCATTCCGGCCGGGGTGTTTCCCCATTCATTTTTGCACGAATAGTCAATGCAAAGTTCCTGTATAAATTGGCGAAAGCTTCCAGGAAACCTTCCGGATGCCCCGCGGGTGTGCGGCAGTTATGACTGGCAAATGGATCCAGGTAACCACTGCCTGCCCGGTAAATTTCAACCGGTTTATCCAGCCATTTTACCAATAGTGTATTCGTATCCTCATGTTTCCATTCCAGTCCGCCCTTCTCGCCATACACACGGATTTTCACATTATTTTCTTCACCAGCGGCAATCTGCGTAGCCATCAGCACTCCGGTGACACCACTGTCAAATTGTAAAAATGCCGCACCATCATCATCAAGCATTCTGCCTTCCACGATGGTATTCACATGAGCACAGATGGCGGTTACTTTTAAACCGGTTACATATTCTGCCAGGTTAAACGCATGTGTGCCGATATCGCCCATGGAGCCGGCCTTTCCGCTTTTCTTCGGATCCGTACGCCAGGCCGCCTGTGTCTGACCGGTCTTTTCCAGGAATGTACTCAGCCAGCCTTGCGGATATTCCACATATACTTTCCTGATTTTTCCCAACAGCCCCGCTTGCAGCATACGCTTTGCCTGTTTCACCATCGGGTAACCATTGTAGGTATGACAAAGCAGGAGGCTGAGCCCTGTTTCTTCCAGTTTCTTTTTCAGTTGTTTTGCTTCATCCAGCGAAAAAGTGATCGGCTTTTCAATGACCACATTAAATCCTTTATCCAATGCCATCATCGCCGGTTCAAAATGCACGAAATTGGGCGTAACGATGGTAACAAAATCAATCCGTTTATCTGCCGGCATCGCCGCTTCTTTTTCAAGCATGGTTTTATAATCCAAGTAAATCCGATCTTCCTCCAGAAACAACTGCCTGCCTGAAGCCAGGGCCACATCCGGATTCACACTGAGGGCTCCGGCCACCAGTTCCACCTGCCCGTCCATATTGAGAGCGATACGGTGTACGGCCCCGATAAATGCATCCATACCGCCACCGATCATGGCCATTCTTAGTTTTCTGTTTTGCATTGCAAACGTTTGAAATGAATAATGTGAATAAACAAAAAATTACCGATGGTAAAATTTGATAATTGATAAATAAATTGTGTGGTTAAAAATAGTACATTTAGTTTTCCGAAATCCATTTTTAAAAAACTAACGATTTACAAAAAGGCTCGCACATGAAATTAACTACACGCGTTCAGCTGTCGGTCATGATGTTTCTTGAATTTTTTATCTGGGGAGGATGGTTCGTGACATTAGGCACTTTTTTAGGAACGAACCTGCAGGCTGACGGAGCCAGTATCGGCCAGGTATTTTCCACGCAATCCTGGGGTGCCATTATTGCCCCTTTTATTATTGGATTGATAGCCGACCGTTTTTTTAACGCGGAAAAAATCTTAGGCGTATTGCATATTGCCGGAGCCTTCCTGATGTACCAGTTATATTCCGCAGACAATATCAGCACCTTTTATCCATATGTTTTTGGCTACATGGTATTATATATGCCTACGCTGGCCCTGGTCAACTCCGTTTCTTTTAACCAGATGAAGAATCCGGAAAAAGAGTTTTCCAATATCCGTGTCTGGGGTACCATCGGCTGGATCGTGGCCGGTTTACTGATCAGTTATCTGTTTCATTGGGATTCCAAAGAAAATATCGCGGCCGGCCTGTTGAAAAACACGTTCCTGCTGTCGGGAGCGGCCGCACTGGCGCTGGGTCTGTTAAGCTTCACTTTACCCGCCACTCCCCCCTCTAAAAAAAGCGGGGAAAAAGTACGTGTGGGTGATATCATCGGACTGGATGCGTTGAAGCTGTTAAAAGATAAAAACTTTGCCCTCTTTTTCCTGGCATCCGTTGCCATTTGTATCCCACTGGCTTTTTATTACCAGAATACAAATCCCTTTCTCACCAATATCGGCATGACCAATCCCACTGGCAAAATGACCATTGGCCAGGGATCTGAAGTATTGTTCCTGCTCGCCCTGCCGCTTTTCTTTACCCGTTTTGGTTTTAAAAAAACCATCCTGGTAGGTATGCTGGCCTGGGCGCTACGCTATGTGTTATTTGCCTATGGCAATGCCGGCGAACTGAGTTTTATGCTGATCACGGGAATTGCATTACATGGCATCTGCTATGATTTCTTTTTTGTATCCGGCCAGATCTATACCAATTCAAAAGCCGGTGAACAATACAAGAGCGCCGCACAGGGACTCATCACACTCGCCACTTACGGAGTAGGTATGCTGATCGGTTTTAAAGTAGCGGGCATGATCACGGATGCATATAACAACAACGGCGTCTTCGATTATAAAATGATCTGGCTGATTCCTGCTGCCATCGCGGCGGCGGTGATGCTGCTCTTCGCCGTCAGTTTCAAAGACGAAAAAATAACCAACTCCTGACCGGCAAAACAGGTATATGAATAAACAAACATCCCGACGCGATGCCCTGAAACAACTGGCGGCCGGTTCACTGGCAGCAGGCACCCTGACCGGCTTGTCATCTTTTGCCAATCATGATATGGAAGACAATGGCAAACTCATAGGCAATATCAATCATTCCGTTTGTTCCTGGACGTATAACTTCATGCCACTTGATGAATTATGCGTAACCGTTAAGAAACTGGGCTTTTCCGCGATCGATCTGCTTGCGCCAAAAGACTGGCCCACGGTACAGCAACACGGTATCACCTGTTCCATGTGCTATACAGCCGGTAAAATCAGTCTCACCGAAGGATGGAACAATAAAAATAATCATGCCTGGCTGATAAAAGATTTCACTGAAGCGATTCCCCTGGTTGCAAAAGCAGGGTATAAAAACCTGATCTGTTTCAGCGGTAACCGTAACGGTATGGATGATGAGACCGGGATGAAAAACTGCGCGGAAGGATTAAAGCAGGTTATCGGAATGGCGGAAAAAGAAGGCGTGATCATCCAGATGGAACTGTTCAACAGTAAAGTGGATCACAAAGATTATATGGCCGATAAGAGTGCCTGGGGTGTGGCCCTGTGTAAAATGATCGGCTCCCCGAATTTCAAATTACTATACGACATCTATCATATGCAGATCAATGAAGGTGATGTGATCCGTACCATTCGTGACAGTCATGAGTATTTTGGCCATTACCATACAGCCGGTGTACCAGGCCGTCATGAAATCGATGAATCGCAGGAACTCTATTATCCGGCGATCATGAAAGCCATCGTGGCCACCGGCTATAAAGGATATGTGGCGCAGGAGTTCATTACCACGGGAAAGGATACAAAGGAAAAAACAGCAGCGCTGAAGAAGGCGATTAAGATATGTGATGTCTGAGAGAAAGTACGAGGTACGAAGTACGAAGTACGAAAGCAGTCTGTAAAACGAGAATCTGTTGGTTAATTTAGTAACAAGATTCTAAGAACCGGCAGTTTAATTACATCTGACAACCAACATCTGACAACTGAAATTGAAATAAAAAACCAATAAAAAAACGATCTAACGATGGCAGATAACGAATACGACGCAATTGTAGTAGGCTCGGGAATCAGTGGCGGATGGGCGGCAAAAGAACTTACAGAAAAAGGATTGAAAGTCCTGCTCCTGGAGAGAGGGCGTGACATCAAACATATCGAGGGGTATGTAAATGCCAGCAAAGACGCCTGGGAATTCCCGCACCGGGGATTGAGGCCTACCCAACAAATGATCAATGATTATCCGGCGCTGAAACGGGACTATCCCTTAAATGAAATTGTACTGGACATGTGGGCCAAAGACAAAGAATGCCCGTATACGGAAACCAAACCTTTTTCCTGGTTTCGCGGGTATCATGTTGGCGGCCGGTCACTCACCTGGGGACGACAGAGCTACCGGTACAACAAATGGGATTTTGAAGCCAACCTGAAAGATGGACATGGCACGGACTGGCCGATCCGCTATGAAGATATCGCTCCGTGGTACAGTTATGCCGAACGTTTTGCCGGTATACAGGGCAGCAAGGAAGGACTTGACGTTTTACCTGATGGTGATTTTATGCCTGCTATGGAACTGAACTGTGTGGAAAAAGACGTGGCTGAAAAGATCAAAAAACATTTCAAAGGCAGCCGTCACATGATCATCGGTCGCAGTGCCAACCTGACCCAGCCGCATCATGACCGTACAAATTGCCAGTACCGGAACCGATGCTGGAGAGGTTGCCCCTTCGGTGGTTATTTCAGTACACAATCGGCCACATTGCCAGCGGCAATGAAAACCGGCAATCTTACGCTCCGCCCCTTTTCCATCGTGTCGAAGGTTTTATATGATAAGGACAAAAAGAAAGCAACCGGTGTGGAGATTGTAGATGCAATGGACAAGAAAACCTATGCATTCAAAGCTAAGATCGTTTTCCTTTGTGCATCTGCTTTCAATTCCACCTGGGTGCTGATGAATTCGGCCACGGATATCTGGCCGGAAGGGCTGGGCAGCAGCAGTGGCGAACTTGGTCATAACGTAATGGATCATCACTTCCGTTGTGGTGCCAGTGGAAAAGTAGAAGGCTACAGTGATAAATATTTATTCGGAAGAAGACCTACCGGTGTGTATGTACCCCGTTTCCGGAATATCTATGAGGATAAACGGGATTATGTGCGTGGATTTGGTTACCAGGGCGGTGCCAGTCGCGGTCGTGGTATGGACGTTGCCGAATTCACAATTGGTGCGGATCTGAAAAACGCGCTGAGCGAGCCGGCAGATGACTGGAGTATCGGCATCATGGGCTTTGGTGAAATGTTGCCCTATCATGATAATAAAATCACCCTGAACAAAAACGTCACGGATGCATGGGGATTACCTGTACTCAATATGGATGTGGAAATTAAGGACAACGAGTACAAAATGCGGATTGACATGATGAATGACGCGAAGGAAATGCTGGAAGCCTCGGGGGTGAAAAATGTGGAATCCTATGATTATGGTTATGAAGTGGGCATGGGTATTCACGAAATGGGAACCGCCCGTATGGGACGTGATCCGAAAAATTCCGTACTTAATGGCAACAACCAGGTATGGGATGCAAAGAATGTATTTGTAACGGATGGCGCCTGTATGACCAGTGCTTCCTGTGTCAACCCCTCACTGACCTATATGGCAATGACCGCCAGGGCCGCCGATTTTGCAGTAAGTGAATTGAAAAAAGGTAATTTATAATATAACCATTTAACAACTTTATATGGACAGACGTGAACTTTTAAAAAAAATAGCCATCCTTACAGGTGGTGTTGTGATCGGGGGGGAAGTGTTTTTAAGTGGTTGCAAAACGGGTGCGGATGCCGGTCTGACTTTTACCCCGTCTACCCTGGCTTTACTGGATGAAATTGGTGAAACCATTATTCCGGCTACAACTACGCCGGGTGCTAAAGCCGCCGCTATTGGTGAATTTATGAAAATCATGGTCACCGATTGTTATACCGTGGCAGAACAAAAAGCCTTTATGGATGGACTGAAATCACTCGAAGACATCTGTACAAAAATGCACAGCAAAGGGTTTATGGACTGTAGTCCGCAGCAGCGCCACGATTTGCTGGTCAGCCTGGAAAAAGAAGCAAAGGCATTCAATGATAAAAAGAATGAAGCCGAAAAGGAACAAAAGGAAATCGCCAAAGCCGCAAAGCAACCCTTTACAGGTGCCCCGCCTCATTACTATACCCTGCTGAAGCAATTAACCCTTTGGGGGTTCTTTACTTCTAAAACCGGCATGACGGAAACACTCCGTCACAACCCGGTTCCTGGTAAATTCGATGGAGCCTTCCCCTACAAAAAAGGAGATAAAGCCTGGGCTGAATAAATAAAAACGATGCTATGCAATACAACAGAAGAAATTTTTTAAAAATAACCGGGGCCGTAGGCACGGGACTCGCACTCAACAGTCTTGGCAGCTCCTCCCTTTTTGCCGCCGGAACCGCCAAACCCATTCACGAGTTCGGGATACAGTTATACACATTACGTGATGTGATACCCGGCGACCCGAAAGGAGTATTGAAACAACTGGCCACCTTTGGCTACAAACAAATAGAAAGTTATGAAGGAGCCCAGGGTATGTACTGGGGTATGGGACATACGGGTTTTAAAACCTATATGGATGAACTGGGCATGAAAATCGTGTCCTCTCATTGTGATATCACAAAGGATTTCGAAAAAAAAGCAGCTGAAGCGGCTGAAATCGGGATGAAGTACCTGATCTGCCCCTGGAAAGGCCCTCAGAAATCAATTGATGATTTCAAACGATTTGCCGATGAGTTCAACCAGAAAGGGGAAATCTGCAAAAAGAACGGAATCCGGTTTGCCTATCATAATCACGACTATTCGTTTAAACAACTGGATGGCCAAAACCCGCAGGAAGTGATGATGAACGGCACGGACCCCGGCCTGGTGGATTTTGAAATGGATATTTATTGGGTGGTTGCGGCCGGAGCCGACACTGCAGCCTGGTTTAAAAAATATAAAAACAGGTTCCGTCTTTGTCATATAAAAGACCGCAGCAAAACACCGGGTGCGGACAATGGAAAGAACTCCGTTGATCTTGGTACCGGCAGTATTGACTGGACAAGAACCCTGAAAGCTGCGAAAAAGAACGGCATGAAATACTTTATCGTGGAGCAGGAAGCCTATCCGAACGGTTCCTCACTGGAGGCGGCGAAAATCAATGCGGCGTACATGAAGACCCTTAATATATAGGGCGGATTGTAAAAAAGAAATTTCAATTTTGCAAAAAAGGATGCTTGATAATAATCAAGTATCCTTTTATTTTATACACAATTTATTATGGCTTAATAATTTGGTAACATTCCGGTGACCTTAACGAGGCATTAACAAAGCACCTTTGCGCTTCACAAAAATTATCCGTTTATGAAGCGACTATTTCGCGTACTTTCCTTCCTGCTGTTATCGGCCTTATTTAATGGGTTGCAGGCACAGGAAACAACAGCTGAGATCCAGGGGATCATCACTGAATCTGTTTCTAACCCGTTGATCGGGGCTACGATTACTGCCATTCACCAGCCTACAGGCACCAAGTATACCACGACTACCCGTAAAGACGGCCGTTATAACCTGGCCAACCTCCGTGTAGGCGGTCCTTACATCATCACAGCCAGTTATGTCGGTTACAAAGAAGAAAAACAAACCGATGTTTACCTGCTGATCGGCCAGACTTTCAAAGCCGACTTCAACCTGAAGAACAGTAACACAGAAATGAAAGAAGTAGTGGTTTCCGCCACTCGGTCAGACAAAGTATTTAACAAGTCAAGAACCGGTTCTGCGGAAGTGGTGAACCGTCAGCAGATCGAACGGCTGCCGACAATCAACCGTAGTATTAACGACTTTACCCGTCTTACACCTACGGCCAACAGTAATGCAACCTATGGCACCAGCAGTTTTGCCGGACGTGCGAACTCGTACAACAACCTGACCGTAAATGGTGCTTCGTTCAACAACACTTTTGGACTCGCGGCCGGTCTGGGTGGACAAACCAACTCCCAGCCAATCAGTATTGATGCGCTGGATCAGATCCAGGTAAACATTGCTCCGTATGATGTAACCCTGGGTGGCTTTACAGGTGCCGGCATCAACTCGGTAACCAAGAGTGGCACTAACCAGGTAAAAGGTACGGTTTATAGTTATTGGAAAAGTCCCGGATTAACCGGTCTGAAAGTCGGCCCTACCAAACTCGCCAAACAACAATTCGACTTCAATAACCGTGGTATCAGTGTCGGCGGTCCGATCATCCCGAATAAACTGTTCTTCTTTATCAGTGGTGAACAGGAACGCGTAAGCACCCCGGCCACCAGCCTGGTTGCGAGTCGTGGCGGTTCTTCCGGTGTGGGCATTTCACAAGCCAAAGCAGAAGACCTGGATGCATTGTCTGCTTTCCTGAAAACCAAATTCGGGTATGAGACTGGTTCCTATGAGAATTATACATTCGACACCTACAGTGATAAAGTCACAACCCGGTTCGACTTTAACATCAACAAAAAGCACACGCTGAACGTTAACTACTATTACCTGAAGTCATACCGCAATGTGCCCCCGAGCAACAGTGGTGCGCCGAGTAATAACCGTCAGCCCAGTACTACGGCGATGCCTTTCTTTTCTTCTTCCTATATCATCAACAACAATTTCAATATAGTGATTGCAGAGCTGAACAGCCGTTTCAGTAATAAGCTGTCCAATAAACTCCAGGTAGGATATAACAGCCTTCGCGACTTCCGCAGCAGTCCTGGCGGACTCTTCCCGCTGGTAGATATAGAGAATGGCGCAGGTAGTTCATTTACCGCATTTGGGTATGAGCCTTTCACCGCCTTCAATAAACTCAGCACCAATACCTGGCAGCTGAACGATATTGTAACGCTGTACAAAGGCAGGCATACATTCACTTTCGGAACACAGAACACTTTTAATAAATTCCAGAACGGTTTCGCCCCCAACTATTATGGTGCTTATCGTTTTGCCAGTCTCACTGATTTTTACAACAGTGTGAACAATGGTACTGCCAATGCTACACGGTATGAACTACGCTACTCGGCCCGTAAAAACGGTGAGTTCCCCTATGCAGATGTATCTACCCTGCAACTGGGTTTCTTTGTGCAGGACAAGTTCAACGTGAACAATAACCTGGTGTTCACCTATGGTATCCGTGCCGATATCCCGGTATTCAAACAGAACTTTATTGCCAATACCAATGCAGATGCACTTACATTCAGAGGAGGCATGAAGATTGAAACCGGTAAAGCACCCAATACATCAGTATTGCTGAGCCCCCGCTTCGGTTTCAACTGGGATGTAAATGGCGATAAAAAAACACAGGTACGTGGTGGTATCGGTATCTTCTCCGGTGCTCCCCCCTTTGTATGGATCAGCAACCAGGCCAGCAACAACGGTGTTGACTTTGGTTCATTTGTCCGCACAACCGGTGTTGCATTCAATGCCGATGTAAATGCCTATCGTCCGGCCAATGCCGCGGCCAATACCAGCTATAATCTGGCTGTTACTGAAAAGGATTTCAAATTCCCGCAATTGTTCCGCAGCAACCTGGCTGTTGACTACAAGCTGCCCTTTGATATCACCGCAACCCTGGAAGGTATCTTCTCCAAAGACCTGAACGCGGTTTATCACCAGAATATCAATCTGCCCAATACGGGAACTGCATTACAAGGTGCGGACAACCGCAAAAGGTACAGTGCCACGCAAATCTATAGTGGTGCCGGTGGTGTTTCTGCCAGCAACCCGAATATCAGCGATGCGATCCTGATGACGAATACGTCAAAAGGGTATACGTACAATGCCACCCTTCAGTTGCAGCGTAATGTAAAGAACCTGTATACTATGATCGCGTACAGTTATGGCAACAGTCGTTCTGTAAACGATGGCGGTTCCATTGCCCAGTCCATATGGAGAGACCGTCAGGTATCCGGTGACCCCAACAGTGAAGCAGTATCCTATTCAAATTTTTACCAGCCGCACCGCGTAATTGCAGCTACCTATTACCGGTTTGAATATGCGAAACATTTCGCTTCTTCCTTTGGCTTTACATTTGAAGCGGCCAATGGAGGGACTTCAAGTTATACCTATAATGGCGACCTGAACGGAGATGGCCTTACCACCAATGACCTGATTTATGTTCCCCGCAGTGCCAATGAAATCATCCTGGAAGGCGTAAATGCCGCAGATACCCGTACCGCTGCCCAGTTATGGGGACAACTGAATACCTATATCAACCAGGATCCTTACCTGAGCACCCGCCGCGGAGAATATGCGGAGCGCAATGGGCTGCTCCTGCCCTTCTACAAAAGGCTTGATTTTAACTTTACACAGGACTTTGCAGTAAAAGCAGGAAAGAATACCAATACACTTCGTTTCACTATGGATATCTTCAATTTTGGCAACCTGTTGAACAAGAACTGGGGTATTTCCCGGATTACCAACCGTACCGCGCTGCTTAATTTCAAACGCGTGGAAACAACCGGTAACAATGCGGGGCGCCCTGTATTCAGCTACCCGTATCTTGATGCTACCAACCTGATTCCGCTTACCAGTACGTTCCAGAACAGTACCGGTGTGAACTCAAGATGGCAGATGCAGGTAGGCGTGCGTTATATTTTCAACTAATGTCTGCATGGGCAAAATAAAAAAGGATGTACCGGCCGGTACATCCTTTTTTTATAACTATTAAATAAATTATTCCAGCGCAGCCCGCAACGCCCGTACTTCTTCCGGGTCAATGGCATTGTTCATGTAACTCTCTGCGGAACCGGAAAACCCCGGATGAATAAACTCCATCAGGGAAGGAGCTTTACCTCGTAATGAAGAATGAAATTCGTGACACCCTGTTTTCTCCGCCAGCCATTTGATATTGTCTTTACGTAAACCACTTCCCGGCATAATAATGATTCGTTCAGCTGCTTTACGATTTAGTTCTGCAATCATTTCGACGCCTTCTGAAACGGTGGGTAATTGTCCCGAAGTCAGAATACGCTCACAGCCCATCTGTACCAGTTGTTCCATTGCCTCGACAGGATCCAGGCAGCGGTCGAATGCCCGATGAAAGGTGACACCTAAGGGATAGGCGGCTTCCACCAGCCGGGCCGACCGGTCATAATCGATACGGCCATCACGGTTGAGCATTCCAATCACAATCCCATCGCAACCCAACTCTTTAAAAAGACGGATATCCTGCAGCATGATGGAAAACTCTTCGTCTGTATACAAAAAATCTCCGCCCCGCGGACGGATAATCGGATAGATCTGCACATCAAATGATTCCCGGCATTGTTTCACGGTACCATAAGAAGCAGTAGTGCCGCCTTCCGCCAAATTTGCACAGAGTTCAATCCGGTCGGCACCGCCTTCCACGGCTGCTTTTGTGGTCAAAAAATCAGAAGTGGCGATTTCTATTGTATACTGCTGCATGATGAATTTCGAATTTTGGGATAAATGCGTTCTATATGAGAGATCCGCTAATCCTTTTGTAAGATCTGCCGATTTGTCAACGATTCAATTTCTCAATCAAAAGAAACAAAACCTTTAAATATTAAGAATTTTGTACAGATAATTTTTATTATCAATTCGAACGTTCTTAGCATACATTACTTACAAAATAATCTGATCATCGTTTTATCGGCACATCAACTAATCGGCATATCGGCACATCAACTAATCGGCTTATCAATAATAACTCTTCGCCTTCACCAGCACTTCCCTCTCTCCTGTCTTCAACGCATAACTGAAACCCGGATGAAGGGCAAATGCACCCGGTATTCCTTTTTTATTAATAGCCAGAAAAGCGACCTGGATGTCTTTGGCTTTTTCTTTTTTTATCCGGACAATACGTTCGATGATTTTTTTACAGGCCATCTCAGGAGACAGCCCCTGGCGCATGAGTTCTACTACAGAATGTGAACCAGCTACCCGGATCACGTCTTCACCCTGACCGGTGGCGGTACAGGCCCCCACTTCATTGTCAACAAATAAGCCGGCACCGATAATCGGAGAATCACCAAGGCGGCCACGCATTTTAAACCCGGCACCACTGGTAGTGCAACTGCCGCTGAAATTACCCTGTGTATCCATGGCCACCATACCAATCGTATCATGGTTCCATTCTCCGCTATCCAGTTTAGTTGGCGCAAACGGACCATGCCCCTTATTCTCCACATTAATCGCCGGGCCTTTGTACTCCGATTTTTTCAGCCAGTCTTCATAGGCCCGTTGTGCATCCGGTGATAATTTTTGTTCTTCAAGCGGAAAACCCTCAGCCACTGCAAACTGCTGCGCACCACTGCCAACCAGCATTACATGCGGTGTTTTTTCCATTACCCTCCGCGCTACTGAGATCGGATGTTTGATCCGTTCCAGGAAAGCCACACTCCCGCAATTCGAAAACTCATCCATAATACATGCATCAAGGGTAACAAATCCATCCCGGTCTGGATTGGCGCCAAGTCCCACACAACAGTTTTGTGAATTCTCTGTCACCATCACGCCCTTCTCCACCGCATCCAATGCCCGTCCGCCCTTGCCCAGTATTTCCCAGGCCGCCTTATTTGCTTCCAGACCGGCATCCCAGGTAGAAATCACAATAGGTTTGCCTTTTACAGGAGTGTCAGCGGACTGCCCGGCAGTCATTTTACTGAAAAACATACCCAGCGAACCCAGGGCCGAAGCCTGAATGAACTTTCTTCTATGAACCATTGTTTATTCTTTAATGCATTCGAAATTAATCGTTTCCGGTAAAATTCCATTCCCAAAATACAGATTAACGAATTGATAGGAAATTATATTTTGATGTTTAAACATTGATTATGTATCTTTACTGTATAAATGACAAAAAATGAAAATTGAAATCATCTCCGGAAGCCCCCGCACACATAGTGTAACACGCCGCGTAGCCCTGCACCTGAAAAACTGGTTCGCGAAAAACACGTCGCATGAAGTGGATATTATAGATATGAAAGATTGGCGGATTCCGCCAGTGGAGTCGGTTTGGACCGTTGCCGACAAAGCGCCGGTTGAATTTCAACCGCTGGCTAAACGGGTTTTTGAAGCCAACGCTTTTATCCTGGTAACTCCGGAATACAACGGCAGTTACTCACCGGCTATGAAGAATATGCTGGATCATTTCCCCAAGCAATTACACAAGCCGTTTGGGATTGTAACGGCTTCACCGGGCGCTATGGGGGGTATGCGCGCTTCACAACAACTGTTGTTACTGGTTCCTGCTTTATTTGGAATCGCGTCCCCGAATATGTTAATCACCGGGGCGGTGGATAAGAAATTCAGCCCGGATGGCGACCTGCTCGATGAAAGTTTCCAGGGTATGGTACATACTTTTGTTACCGAATTTCTCTGGCTCGCAGAAAAATTAACCATTGCTGAAGTAAACGCATAAAAGAAAAATCATGAAAACCATTATACATAAAGCCGGCAGCCGGGGTCATGCCAATCATGGCTGGCTGGATAGTTATCATACATTCAGTTTTGCCGGATACCATAACCCGGAGCGGGTACATTTCGGCGCCCTGCGCGTATTGAATGATGACCGTGTAGCCGCCGGAATGGGTTTTGGCACACACCCGCATGACAATATGGAAATAATCTCCATTCCCACCCACGGCGATCTGGAACACCAGGACAGTATGGGCAACAAACAAGTCATCCGCCAGGGAGATGTACAGGTAATGAGTGCCGGTACCGGTATACAACATTCGGAGAAAAATAAGAATAACGACGCTGAAGTACAGTTCTTTCAGATCTGGGTATTCCCTAAACAACGGAATGTACAACCCCGCTATGATCAGCAACATTTCACAGAAGCGGCGAAACATAATAATTTACTGACAGTCGTTTCTCCACTGGGCACAACGGATGGCGGTGTGCAGATTCACCAGGATGCCTGGTTCAGTCTTGGCAAGCTGGATAAGGATTTCAGTACATCATACGCCCTTCACAAACCCGGGAATGCGGTCTACGCCTTTGTTATCGAAGGTGACGTTACCATAGGGGGACAAGCGCTGAACCGTCGGGATGGACTGGGGATTACTGAAGCAGATCGTTTCACCATAAAAGCAGATACTGCGGCGGAATTGTTGCTGATGGAAGTACCTGTTTAAATGTGCCGATGAGCCGATTAGCCGATGATTCGATGAGCCGATGATTCTATGAGCCGATGTGCCGATATGGCGATAAATCGATGTGCGAATATTATAATTTCATATTGGATATTAATATTGATTTTTTTTAGTACTTAATTTTTTTTCATTTACTTCATTCTCCGGAACAATATTTTGGAATATTGCTTCCGCTGAACGGATATTGGCCTATCGGCTAATAGGCTAATTAGCTAATCTTGTATAACTTAATTGACGTTAAGCCTCACAATAATTAAATCACCTTCAGAAACAAATAGCATGTCTGTAAAAAATATCGAACACATCATCGCCCCTCCTCCGCCACATATGGTTGGAGATGGTTTCAGGGTACATAGTTTTTTTCCGGGAGGAAGATTGATTGATAAAAAAAGGATGAGTCCGTTTTTCCTGATGGACTATGGAGCAAGGATTGAATTTACACCTGCTGCACAACCGAGAGGTGTAGGTGTACACCCGCATGCGGGTTTTGAAACCGTGACCATCGCCTATCATGGAAAAATTGCACACCACGACAGCGCCGGCAACAGTGGAATTATTGGCGAAGGGGATGTACAATGGATGACTGCCGGCTCCGGTCTGTTGCATAAGGAATACCACGAAGAGGAATACAGCAAAACAGGAGGGCCGTTTCAGATGGTACAACTCTGGGTAAACCTGCCGGCCAAGGATAAAAAAACCGCGCCAAAATACCAGGAGCTCACGCATGCCGGAATGGGCAGGTATATTTTACCAGATGGAGAAAGTGTGATTGATGTAATCGCCGGTGATTATAAAGAAACAAAGGGGCCCGCATTCACTTTTACCCCGATGCAGGTCATGAATGCCCGTTTGAAGAAAGGTGCACAGACAGGATTCACGTTCCCGGCACATTACAATACCGGTTTCCTGGTAATCGAAGGACAGGTCCTTATTAACGGAACACCAGTACCGGCCGATCATTTTGTCCTTTTTAAAAATGACGGGGAAGACGTTTCTGTTGAAGCAGTTGAAAACGCCATTGTCCTTGTACTATCCGGCGAGCCTATCGACGAACCCATCGCCGCCTATGGCCCCTTCCTCATGAATACCTGGGCTGAAGTGGAACAAGCGATACAGGATGTAAATGCGGGGAAGTTTGGGATGCTTGAGGATTAATTAGCAAATGTGCCGATAAGCCAATGCACTGATGTGACAATTTGTTACATTGCTTTAAATTGTAAAAATTCGTCCTTTACGATGCTTATTTTTTAAAACCGTAGTTTCAGATTCATGGAACATTGGCCAGGCATTTCAGCAAATCGGCACATCGGGTCATCGAGTAATCGGCAAATCACTTCTCCCTCATAAACTCCTCCAGTTTCCTTTTTGCTTTCCGCTGCACCGCCCGTTGCATCCATCCCATCCAGCCAAACAATTGCCCCTTCCACCCCAATGCCTGTCCGGCCCATTTGCTGAACCTGAATGCATCGCTGTGCTCAATTATTTTTCCATCTCTGAACCGCATAAAGGCTTTAATGTGATTCACCACTTTATTGCCGCTCTGGGAAAAAGTATAGGTTGCGGTCCAGCGACAAGTGGAATATTCATCATCGATTGCCTGGATTTCTGAAAAAGTGAGGGAGAAATCGCGCGCGTTTTTACAGAGCATTTCCCACATCGCCCGGACTTCTTCGCCATGTAATAATCCGAAGGCCGGATCACTGAATACAATATCTTCACTGTAACAAGCATTCATGCCAGCCGCGTCCAGCTGCTGAAATGCCGTGTAAAAACGGGATATAACTTCCGCATTCGATTGCATTCAGGTGTTTGTTTGGTTCGCTGTAAATTTAAAACATCAAACCCACTTAGATGAAAAAAATCATGACCGTTATCAGCAGCAGTTTGTTAAGCCTGCATCTGATGGCTCAGCCTGTTCATATTATCCCCCAACCCGTATCTGTTATCAAACCCGCCGTGGCGGGAAGATTCAGTATCAATTCATCTACGATGATTGTCCTTGAAGGAGGAAATCTTGAAAAAACGGCTGCCTATTTCAATGAGTACCTGCAACAATTTTACCAGTTCAAACTGCAAATTGTAAGCAGCAGTGAATCCACCAATGCCATACGGCTGAACTATGAAAGAATGGATTATCCGCTACCGGGTGCCTACCGGCTGACGGCGGATAAAAACGGACTCTATATTGCCGGCGATAATGAAGCTGGTGTATTCTATGGAATACAGTCATTGATTCAGCTCTTGCCGGTGCCGGATGCAACGTTGAAAAAGACACCGCCTTTTTTAACGGTTCCCTTTGTACGAATAGAAGACAGTCCACGCTTTGCTTACCGGGGTATGCACCTGGATGTGGGTCGCCATTTTTTCCCGGTCGCTTTTATTAAGAAATATATTGACTACCTGGCGTTACATAAACTGAACACTTTTCACTGGCACCTTACCGAAGACCAGGGATGGCGGATCGCCATAAAGCAATACCCGGAACTTACCACAATTGGCGCACAACGAAACGGCAGTATTTCCGGTCGATATCCGGGCAACGGGAGTGATAATAAACCGCATGGCGGATTCTATTCCCAGGAAGAAGTAAAGGAAGTGGTGCAATATGCCAGGGACCGTTATATCGATGTGATCCCGGAAATTGAAATGCCCGGACATAGCAGTGCCGCCATTGCCGCTTATCCCTGGCTCAGTTGTTTTCCTGAAAAACCCACCGAACTGGCCGGTCAAATGAAATCGGCCAAAAGCGTGAACGAACAGGAGAAAGGACGGATTAAAATAGTACAGGAAACCTGGGGTGTATTTGATGATGTATTCTGTGCAGGCAAAGAATCCACTTTTACCTTTCTGGAAAATGTTATCAATGAAGTGGCGCCGCTTTTTCCTTCCGCCTATTTTCATGTCGGCGGCGATGAATGTCCGAAAACACATTGGAAAAAATGTCCAGATTGTCAACGCAGAATGAAAGACAATAACCTGAAAGATGAACACGAGCTTCAGAGTTATTTCATCCAACGGATGGAAAAGTTCCTGAACAGTAAAGGGAAAAAACTGATTGGCTGGGATGAAATCCTGGAAGGCGGGCTGGCCCCCAATGCCGTGGTGATGAGCTGGAGAGGTGAAGCTGGCGGTATAGAAGCGGCGAAACAAAAGCATGAAGTAATCATGACACCCGGCAACCCGGTCTATTTTGATTTTTCACAAAGTGAAAATGAAGACAGCATTACCATCGGCGGATATAATTCCATAGAAAAAGTATATGCATGGGATCCCCTGCCAAAGGAATTGTCTGAAGCGGATCACAAATACATTCTGGGGGCACAGGCCAATTTGTGGACCGAGTATATTGACAATCCCCGTAAAGTGGAATACCAGCTCTTTCCCCGGATGGCCGCATTGAGTGAGGTGCTATGGAGCAAAAAAGAACAGCGCAGCTGGACATTGTTTGAACCTAAACTGCTTACACAATTCAAACGGTATGAAGGCTGGAAAGCCATGTACAGCCGTGCTTTTTATGATATAAAAGCCAAGGTTTCACCCGTAACAGGAAAAACGGCCATACAATGGGAACTCACCACAAAATCAACTGAAAAAATAACCATCCGGGATATCAGCTCCGGAAAATCCCATGTGTACTCCGGACCCGTACTCATCAGCCGGAGTGGTACAATGACGGCATCCAACAGTAAACTTACCCTGGAACAACAATTTCATTTTAATAAAGCGACTGGCAAAAAAATAAATTTAACCCGGCCTCCTGCTGCATCATATCCCGGTGACGGGGCATTTACATTAGTCAATGCTGTGCAAAATGAAAAAGGATTGGCAAAGAAAAAAGAATTCCTGGGTTTCAGCGGAACGGATTGTGAAGCCCTGATTGATCTTGGAAAAACAGAGAGCATCAGTGAAGTACTGACACATACTTTCCGGCAAACGGGCAGTTGGATATGGCAGCCCATGCTGGCAGAAGTTCATGTATCACAAGACGGCATTCATTTCGAATTTGCCGGATTGACGGACGATTTTACAGAAAACAAGAATGGAAATGGAACAATGAAAGTCAGTTTCAAAAGCCGGCCGGCACGATACATTAAATTACTGGTGAAAAACTGGGGCGAAATCCCGGCCGGCGAACCAGGTGCAGGAAATAAAGCCTGGTTATTTGTAGATGAGGTTGAAGTGATGTGATATCTTTTCCGCAAAAAACCGCACAATCCTGCAAATACCTTCAAAAAAATGAATTATCTTTACGACTCAAACCACCTCAATGGCAAAAAAAGTATCCCCTCACAATTTTGCTGACAGTTTTGAAAAAATTCCGGTACATGTATTCCCCCATCAGAAAGACGGGTCAGTATTTGTAGCCCGTCAGATTGCGGATTTCATCCGGGAGAAACAAAAAAAGAAAGAGAAATGTGTACTGGGACTGGCCACGGGCTCTACCCCGAAATCCATGTATGCCGAACTGGTCAGGCTGCACAAGGAAGAAAAGCTGAGTTTTAAAAATGTGGTGACGTTTAACCTGGATGAGTATTATCCGATTGCCAATAATGCCCTGCAGAGTTACAACCGGTTTATGAAGACCCACCTGTTTGACCTCGTGGACATCAATCCAAAAAACATTCATATACCTAACGGTGAGATAGGCAAAGATGATATCAAAGAACATTGCCGGCAATATGAAAAAATGATTCAGGACGAAGGGGGAATCGATCTGCAGATCCTGGGTATTGGTAACAACGGGCATATCGGTTTCAACGAACCGGGCTCTGGCATTTATTCAAAAACAAGACTGATTACCCTTGATAACTCCACCCGGTTGGCCAATTCATATGAGTTTGCCAATATATCCGAAGTGCCGAGACTGGCCATTACAATGGGGATCAGCACCATTCTGAAATCAAAGAAGATTTATCTGCTGGCATGGGGCAGTGCCAAAGCCCCGGTGATAAAAAAAGCGGTGGAAGATGATGACAGCGAACAGGTACCTGCGTCTCTTTTGCAAAATCATGATGATGTTTGCTTCGTGGTAGATGATGCCGCTGCGGCCGAACTCACCCGGAATAAATCGCCCTGGCTTACGGGCGATTGCGAATGGACACCGATGATGATCAAGAAAGCGGTGGTGAACATGGCCCTGAAACTGAAGAAACCGATTCTTAGTCTGACCAACAGCGATTATAATGAATACGGACTCAGTGATCTGCTTGTGGAAAAAGGCGATGCATATGAAATCAACCTGCAGGTATATTATATGTTACGGGATTCCATTACCGGCTGGCCGGGAGGAAAACCTAATGTAAATCTGCCGGTCCACCCGGAACGATCAACCCCCTATCCCAAACGGGTAATTATTTTCTCCCCGCACCCGGATGATGACATCATCAGTATGGGCGGTACATTTCAGCGGTTACATGACCAGGGACATGATGTACATGTCGGTTATCAGACCAGTGGCAATATCGCGGTAACGGATGAGTTTGTCACGCGGTTCCTTGACTTTGCCGTAGGCTTTGAGGAGATAGCCGGTATTGATACCAGAAAATCCGGGAAGATCCTGGAAGAAGCCCGGAGGTTTATTACCCGTAAAAAATCGAACCAGATGGATACGCCGGCGATACGGGCCATCAAAGGGCTGATCCGTCGCGGTGAAGCCAAAGCCACTTGCCGGTATGTAGGAATAAAAGATGAAAACATACATTTCCAGAACCTTCCTTTTTATGAAACCGGGGCCATTGAGAAAAAGCCCATGAGTGAAAAAGACATTAAGATCACCATCGAATTACTCCGTAAAATAAAGCCACATCAGGTCTATTGCGCCGGCGATTTTGCCGATCCGCATGGTACGCATATTGTATGTTTTAATGTTGTTCTGGAAGCCCTGAAACGCATCAAAGCCGCCGGAGATGACTGGATTGCCGATTGCTGGTTATGGCTTTATAAAGGAGCCTGGCAGGAATGGAATATTGAAGAAATAGAAATGGCTATTCCCATGAGCCCGGACCAGGTACTCAAAAAACGCTTTGGCATTTTCATTCATCAGTCACAAAAGGACATGGTTCCCTTCCAGGGAAGCGATTCCCGTGAGTTCTGGCAGCGGGCGGAAGAACGGAATGCAGCCACGGCGAACCTGTATGCCGACCTGGGACTAACCCATTACGCGGCCATGGAAGCCTTTGTACGCTGGCATTATTAACCTTTGCAGTTTGCCGTTTTTTACTATTTTTATACGTAATAAAACAAATCTCTATGTCAATTTTCAAATCAAGCAATCCCACCCTTCAGGAGAAAACCTATCAAGGTACCATTATGGAAGGTATCGGTACCGATCAGGCAATGACCATGAAAGGCACCATGAATAAATTCGGTATCATGATCGTGCTGATGCTGGGTTCCACCTTTTTTGCCTGGAATCAGTATTACCAGGGCAGCGATCCCATGCCCCTGATGATGACCGGTGTGTTTGGAGGTCTCGGACTGGCATTGGTTATGGCATTTAAAAAACAATGGTCGTCTTTCCTGGCTCCCATCTATGCCATTCTCGAAGGTTTATTTGTAGGATCCGTTTCCGCCATGTACGATTATCTGTATCCGGGATTACCCATGCAGGCCGTTGCGCTTACCATGCTGGTTACCCTGATCATGTTCCTGGTTTACCGTTACCGCATTATCCGTGTTACCAGTAAATTAAGAACCGTAATCGTGGTTGCCACGGCAGCCATCGCACTTCTCTACCTGGTGCAATGGATCGGATATGCCGTCAGCGGATCTGTAATTGCCGAAAGTCTTACCAGCTCCAATACGCCCCTCAGTATCGGTTTCTCCATCGTGGTTACCGCACTGGCTGCATTCAACCTGCTGTTGAATTTCGATACCATTGAAAAAGGTGTGGAACTTCAGGCGCCCCGTTACATGGAGTGGTACAGCGCCTTCGGTCTGTTGGTTACCGTAGTTTGGCTGTACCTGGAAATTCTCCGCCTCTTATCAAAATTCAGGGACTGAGAAAGTTAAATAGATAATTTTAAAAAAGCCGCTCCGGAATGGATGCGGCTTTTTTATTAAGCAAACCGGTCTTATTCCGGACAAATGAATATCTCTCCTCTCCCACTTTCCACTCTCCACTCTCCACTCTCCACTCTCCACAAAAAAAAAGAGATTGCCTGTTTGACAATCTCTACATTTTTGTGACCCCGTCTGGATTCAAACCAGAAACCTTTTGATCCGTAGTCAAATGCTCTATTCAATTGAGCTACGGGGCCAGTTATTTTATTTTTCCAATCACCCCAGAAACCTTCCCGACCTCTGTCGGGATGCTCTATTCAATTGAGCTACGGGGCCTCCTAAGTCAATCGCTTCTCTTGCAATAAGATAAGCGACCAACGGGCGGCAAATATAGGACAAAAATTGATTGGAGAAAAAAGAACGGGAAAGTTTTATGGTAATTTCCTGTCGGGCAGGTATTTATCCAGCAAGGATTGGAATTCTTTATAGTCTTTGAGGCCTTCAAGGTCGGGGTCGGTGAGCAGGTTTTCCTTGTTTTTAAACCCTCTTTCCATGGCCTGCCGCAGGTACAAAATGGCCTGTTCAGGCTGTTTTACCAATGCATACGTACAGGCCAGCTGATAATACGCATCTCCCCGGCCGGGTTCCAGCTTTATTGCTTTTGTAATACACACGATGGCCGAATCGTATTTATTCAGTACATGATTGACAAGGCCTAGATTATATAAAGCAGAGAAACTTTCAGGCAATAATACGGTGGCCTGTTGCAGGAAGCTCAGCGCCGTTTTATAATCTTCCAGCAACATGCTGGAGGTGCCTGCATTAAGATAAGCCGCTGCCATTCCGGCATCTGCCTGTATAGCTTTCCGGTAATAGACAACAGCGGAATCATGCTGGTTCATTTCGGCCAGGAAATTGCCGGTGAGATAAAAAGACCGGGCCTGTCCGGCCTCACCCCGCATAAGTAATTGCTGCCGGAAATAGTACAATGCCGAATCCATATTTTTCTGCTGCCGGAAAATCTCCGCCAACCGTTGCACCAGGGCGGCATTGTCCCCTTCCAATGCTATAGCCCGGCGTATATACAACCGGGCAGAATCATATTGCTTCATACCCTGCCATACCAGTGACATACTGCTGTACAGAGAAGTATTGGCCGGATCCAGGGTTATAGCCCGCCGTACATACCAACGGGCGGAATCATACCGCTTCTGTTCATAAAATACCCGGCCCATATCATGAAAATAGGCAGCGCTGCCGGCTTCGAACAAAGAGGACTCCCGCAGAAAACGGGTAACCGAATCGAGCTGTCCTGCTTCACGGAAAATCCGGATGAGATTATTAAAAGCAGGCTTATAATCCGGCCTTACCTGCAACGAACGTCTGAAATATAGCTTCGCTGAATCATACCTTTTCTCTTCTCCGTAAATTACCCCCAGCTGATTCAGCAACCCGGGATTCCGGGGCTCCAGGTAAATTGCCTGCTGAAAATAAGCGTAGGAAGAATCGGTTTGACCAAGGGCTTTATAAACAAGTCCCGTATTTAACAAGGCAAACGCGGAATAAGGATTGGCCTGTAAGGCCTGCCGGTAAAACAACCTGGCGGAATCATATTGCTTCAGGGCCACACTTGACAAGCCCAGGTTATTATACGCTTCTTCGTACCCCGGATCAAGCTGCGCCGCCATACGGTAATACACTTTGGCGGAATCCCAGGCCCTGAGGTCACGGTAAAAATTACCAATATAAATATTGACAAAGGATTTGTCGGGGTACTGGGCAAATGCCTGCTGATAATAAATACGCGCCGAGTCATATTCCTGCGTGGCAAAAAAACATTTTCCCAACCCGTTATACGCATTGATAAAACCCGGATTTGCGGCTATGCTTTTTTTAAAATAACCGATTGCCTCCGGGTACTTCCGCTTATTGTAATAAATCCAGCCCGTATTATTGACAGCATATACATTTCCCGGTTCAATAAGCAGGGCTTGCTGATAACAGGCCAGTGCGGAATCATTTTTAGACAAAGAATAAAAATAGTGCCCCAGGTCCACCCAGGCATCCGCATTTCCCGGATCCACTTCCAGCGAACGGCGGTAATACCGTATAGCGGAATCAGGCTTATTCAATGTACGGTAAGAAAAGGCCAGTGTAACATAGGGATAACGCCAGCCCGGCGCTTCGGCCACGGCTTTACGGGCATAATAAATAGCACTGTCATACCGGTAATTATCCAGGTGAAGTGCTGATAATGTATTGAGGATATAAGCGGCTTTATTATCCCTGGCATAGGCGGTATAGGCAAACCCGAAAGCCTGTTTTATATCCACTGCTTTTTTGGCTTTCCCAAAATAGCCCCTTGCCTTGAAGAAATACAATTGCCCCATCAATGTTTCGGCAAAGTCGGGATCATCGGTTCGTACAATTGCAATTGCTTTTTCCAGCATCCTTCCTACTTCCACATATTCCTGCCGGGCTACTTTCTCCATCCGGTCAATACCGGCCTCTTCATCATCCTTCCGTTCTTCATCATCCAGTTGCGCCCGGAGCTTTTGTATAGCAGCTGCATCCCGGCAATCGAGATAAAGATTGATCTTGGCCTGTGCAAAATTAATAAAGCCGACGGCCAGGTTTGTACGGGCATCGGCGGTATACTTATTGTCCGGAAATTTTGCTTCAAGCTGCGAATAATATTCTTCAGCGGATTCTTTTCCCGTCAGCCTGTTTTTTCGCAGCGCTTCATAAAACCGTTGATAGGTTACAGAAAGCAATGTATCCACGGGTACGAAATACCGTTTATCCCGGAGCATTCCGTGAAACGCGTTCCCCGGCCCTTTTTTCCGCGCCTCCATCCATTTTTTCAGATAATCGATATCCACAGTACTGATCACTTTTGTACTGTTTTCCGCACAGCAGAAATAGGGATCCTGTTTACGCCTGAATCGCTGTTGCGCTATACCGGGAACATTCCTGTCAACATATTGCTGAATTTCAGACAAAGTCACTTTCTGATCATTGGTACCTTCCGTATCGGCTAACCCGTTGAGTCCATCCACAAGGTAATAGGTAAATAAACCATGCCCGGTACCGATGGATGCATCTTCCAGCGATTCCTGTCCGGCTCCGGTAGCAAGCATAATAATTTCCCCGGCCCTTTTCTCAGAAATGGCGGCATTGAGAAAATTCTGGCCCTCCGTGCCACCAGGTAATTCATTGGAACGGCAGGCATCCATGATAAAAAAAACTTCCACTCCTTTAGCCGTTTCCGCCGCTATTTTCTTTTTAAGATTAAATAACTGTATCGTGCCGCCTGCCAGGTAATTGTTTTTATCACCCGCGGGATTGCAATCATACGTGAGGTAAAAAAACTGGTCTTCGTCAATGGCATCCCCGTGCCCGGCGAGATATATAAACAACCGGTCTCCCTGCTGCAGCTTCTTGGCTTTCAGCCATTGGAATCCCTTGCCCCAGAATACCGCACTTACTGCCTGTTCATTCAGTACCATGAAAATCTGCTCGTCCTTCAACCGCCCACCCGCCGGTGATTTCAGGTAATCACGGAACATCTCCGCGTCTTTATCGGCATAACTGAGCGGACGTACATATTTGTATTTTGAAATACCGATGATCATGGCAAAGGTCTGCGGCCCCTGGATGCTGGTATCACGGGCTACGGGCGGCGCCTGTGCCTGCACGGGAAAACGACCCGCCGTAAACAGCAGAAGAATAATGAAGAGGTGAAAAGAAATTCGCATAAATTCGGTCTTCCAAATTACGGATTTGAAGCGTACGAAATACGTGCCGCGGCTAAATACCCTGAAAAGGGTATATTTAAAAATTCCTCCCTGTGAAACCCAACACGGACATTGACCGTGCAACCAGGATTACAGAAACCGCATCTGACAATTAAACCAGGACCAACGATACATGAAGAAACCGCTGCATAAGCATATCGGGCATCATGCCCGAAGGGTAAAGAATCATATCACCAAGTACTTGTATGAGCGGGATACTATATTCTCGACAATATGGGTGTTTGTCTTTATCGTTGTCCTGGGCTCTATCCAGATCAACTTCTATTTTCTCAATCCACTGAAACTGGCCCTGAAGGATTTTGACTTTCACGATATGGCCCATGCCAACCTTGAATTCCGGAAAGACGCAATCAATCATCAGATCACCATTGTAAATATTGGTCCGGCCGACCGGGAACAGCTTGCCTGGATCATTGAAAAAACCGCAGAACAGCAACCAAAAGTCATGGGACTGGATGTGGAGTTTGCCGGACCGCGTGACCCGTACCAGGACTCTTTATTAACAGCCGTGGTTTCCCGGCATCCCAACCTGGTTCTGGCCAGCCGGTTGGAATGGGACGATCAACAAGACCCATATAAAGAAAATTTCTTTAGTGGAAAAGGTACCGGTGAAGGCTATGCCAATATGCTGGTGGATAGTATTGCCACGATCCGTCTCTGGGCTCCTTTCTTTGAAAATGAAAAAGACCCCAAGGGTCAACCCTATAAAAGTTTTGCGGCTGCGATCCTGGAAAAATATGATACAGTAGCTTATCAGCGGCTGGTGAATCGGGATAAGAAGGTGGAGACCATCAACTATACCCGCCGGGAAGAATGGTACCACCGGATAGAAGCCTCGTCCCTGTTAGATGGTACAATGGAACCCGGTTACCTGAAAGACAAGATCGTTTTGCTTGGATACAGCAGCACTAATCCAAACGATATTGAAGACAAGAAGTTCACCCCGATGAACGAGAAGTTTTATGGAAAGACCAATCCGGATATGTTTGGCGTGGCAGTGCATGCCAATATGCTGTCCATGGCGATTGAAAATAATTATATCCGGAAAATGCCGGCCTGGTTCAGCTGGATACTTGCCATCATAATCGGCTGGATACACATGGCCATCTTTATCAAGTATTACCTGGATCATCATATTTGGTTTCACCTGGTGGCTAAAATAGCTCAGCTGTTATCCGCAATCCTGTTCCTGTACCTTGATCTATGGTTCTATGAAACCTACCGGATCAAGCTGGATATGAAACTCACGTTGATTGTTATCGTGATGGCCGTGGACGTGATTTATTTTTACGAAGCCTGGGCCAGCTGGATGCACCGTAAATTCAAATACCGGACCGTGTTTGGTCACCATGGACATTAATAATATTAACTACCATTAACATTTACAATATGAAAAAAATAAGCTTCCTGATCCTTCTCTGCAGTCTTGGCACATTCAGCCTGGCACAGAACAATTTCCTGATCTATAGTTTCAAAGGCAATGTATCCGTTCTGGATAATTCCGTTGAAACAAAGGCCAAAGTGGGCAAGACGATGAGCAACAATGCGACACTTAAAATAGCTGCTGGCGGCGTTGCCACCCTGATCTGTAATGAAGAAGCAATGTTTACCATCAGTAAACCTGGCAATTATTCCTTGAATAAAATGGGTGATTCCTGTAAAGTGAATCACAGCTCATTTACCGCCAATTATATCAAATACGTGTGGAACCAGATGACCAAATCAAACGGTTCGCCCGGCAGCAACCGTAAAGCTTTTATGAATACGGTAGGCGCGGTCAGCCGCGGCATCAACAATATCTGGATTGATCCCCGGCTTGATACAGTGAATTATTCCGGCATCCCGGGCGTCTTCCCGCTATCCTGGAAATCCTATGCCGAAGCGAAGGAATTCACCTTTATGCTTTTTACAGGCACTAATGATGCCACACCCGTTTATACTACTACGGTTACCAAACTGAAAATACCGTTATCTTCTATTGTATCGAAACTGACCGCCGGACATACTTACCACTGGGTTTCCGCCATCAAGGGGGAGGAAAATGAAGAACGGAAAGTGCTGAACGTAGTCAGTAAAGAGACTTTTGACGCGTTACTGACCACCATCAAAAATCAGGGGGCACAGTTTGAAGCGCCCGCCGAAGAAGCATACCGTATCGGATTTATGCTGGAAGACGCCCATTATCTGGCCGAAGCATTTGAGTACTACACCAAAGCCGCTACCCTGGACCCGACAAATGTGTTGTACCGGTCTACCTTGATGTCGTTTAAGAAGGATTATGAGATCAAGTAGTCGGGAGTAAGGAGTCTGTAGTCGGTAGTCAACAGCCACTACGAAGGAGTTTGTATCTCATATACTGTTCTATTACTCCTTTTACGGTATGCCTTTCGTACTTCTAACTTCGTACTTTATCCGGCATTCCGTAGCTTTAGTGCCTAATTTTACAATATGAAAAAAATATTGCTTCCGGCACTGTTGCTGCTTGGATTATGCATACAGGCACAAATGAAGTCGGATGATGTGAAAACCTTCACCCTGAAAAACGGGATGAAGTTCCTGGTGGTGGAAGACTTTTCCATTCCCAATGCCAATATGTACCTGTTCTACAAAGTAGGTAGCCGCAATGAATACCAGGGCATCACCGGGCTTTCCCACTTCTTTGAACACATGATGTTCAACGGGGCTAAAAAGTATGGCCCCAAGCTGTTTGACCAGACCATGGAATTCAATGGCGGTGCCAATAATGCCTACACCACGGAAAATGTAACCGTCTATACCAACTGGTTTCCGGCTTCCGCCACGGAAGTGATTTTCGACCTTGAAGGCGACCGGATTTCCAGCCTGAGTATTGATCCTAAAATGGTGGAAAGTGAACGCGGTGTGGTACTGAGTGAACGTAGTACCGGTCTGGAAAATTCGCCCTGGGAACAATTGTCACAAACACTGCAGGGAACGGCCTTCCTGGAACATCCCTACCACTGGCCGGTAATCGGCTATGAGGATGATATGAAAAACTGGAAACAGGCGGACCTGGAGCGATATTTCAAAACTTACTATGCCCCCAACAATTGTGTAGTGGTGGTATCCGGCGGTATTAAGTATGACGACGTAAAACGCCTGGCGGAAAAATACCTGGAACCGATTCCTGCTCAACCCGCTCCTCCCAAAATCAATATTGTAGAGCCACCACAGACCGGTGAACGCCGTGTCATGGTACAAAAGGAAGTGGCAACCCCTTACCTCATGATTGCCTACCATGTTCCGGAGGCAAGACATGAAGACTATTATGCATTGAATATCCTCAATTCCATCCTGACCGGAGGAAAATCCTCCCGGCTGTATACCTCTCTTGTAGATAAAAAGCAACTGGCCAATTCCATCTTTTCCGGATACAGCGAAAGCTTTGACCCTACCCTTTTCCAGTTTTATGCGGTAACGGCCAAGGGCATACACGAAAACGACCTCGAAAAAGCCATCTATACGGAGCTTGAAAAAATAAAACAGGAAGGCATAACCGAAGCAGAATTGCAGAAAATCAAGAACCAGAAACTGATGGAATTTTACGACCAGGTGGAAACCATCAACGGAAAATCGAACAATATCGGCACCTATGAAGTGTTTTTTGGCGACTACCGTAAAATGTTCGACGCACCCGCTCTGTATAACAAAGTAACCGTGGCGGATGTACAACGGGTCGCTACCAAATATTTCACCAGGCAAAACAGAACGGTGGGAGTGTTAAAATCAAATACGGAGGATTAATTATGAAAAAGCTGAAATTACTGATAGCCGGACTTTTATTAACAATGGCCATTCCGGCAGCCGCACAAGGATATAAACTGCCCGCCTATGAAAAGTTCAGATTGCCCAACGGACTGATGGTATACCTGATGGAACAGCACGAAGTGCCTGTCATCAGTGTGTCGGCCATTTTCCCGGCCGGCGCCATCTACGACGGGGAAAAAGCAGGTCTCGCCTCACTGACCGCCACGGCACTGAAGCATGGCACTAAAACATACAGCAAAGCGAAACTGGAAGAAGAACTGGACTTTCTTGGTGCATCAGTAAGTACTTATGCGTCCAAAGAATCTGCCGGGCTTTCGGCAAAATTCGCCGCTAAGGATAAAGACATGGTCTTACAGATTATAAAAGGCATCATCCTGGAACCGGTTTTCGATACCGCTGAATTTACCAAAGAAAAGAAACGGTTGCTGGTAACACTGGAGCAACAGAAAGAAAGCCCCCGGTCCGTTATTGGTGGCTATTTTGACAAACTGTTATTTGGCGACCATGTCTATGGCAATCTGCAGCAGGGAAAGACTGGGACTGTAACCCCGCTGACTACAGCTGACCTGAAAGGGTTTTATAGTACCAATTACCGCCCGGATGGATCGGCTATCAGTGTGGCGGGTGATTTCTCCGCTAAGGAAATGAAAGCCACCCTTACCACTTTATTTTCCGGCTGGAAAAAAGGACCAAAGACTACCGGTAACCAGGCAGGCGCACCGATCAGCAAACCCGCTGAAAGCAATGTGTTGCTCGTTAATAAAGACGATGCCAAAGAAACCACTTTTATTATCGGCGCACCGGGTATTGCCCGGAACAATCCGGATTATGTGGCTATTGATGTGGTGAATACTTTATTTGGCGGACGCTTTACATCCATGCTCAATGATGAGCTGCGGGTAAACAGCGGACTTACATATGGCGCGGGCAGCCGCTTCAATGCGTTGAAGAATGGCGGCAGCTTTATCATCAGTACGTTTACTGCCGGTAAAACCACGGAGCCGGCAATTGATAAAGCCCTTGAAGTATTGAACAAACTCCATAGCAATGGCATTGATGAGAAAGCCCTGACATCAGCGAAAAACTATGTAAAGGGGCAGTTTCCTCCGCGTTTTGAAACAGCCAGTCAGCTTTCCGGTCTGATGACCCAGATGTTCTGGTATAATTTTGACGAATCCTTCATCAACAATTTTGAAAAGAATGTGGATGGACTGAATCTCGACAAGGCGAAAGAGATAATCAGCAAGTACTTTCCAAAAGACAAACTGCAATTTGTGCTGGTAGGCAAGGCCGCAGACATTCAAAAAATAGCAGAGAAATATGGCAAGCTGAAAGTGGTGGAAATTAAGGAAGAAGGGAAGAAAGGGTTTTGAGATGAGCCGATGTGCCGATGAGCCGATGAGCCGATGTGCCGATGAGCCGATGTGCCGATGTTTCGTTCAGATTCAATATTGCCTGTTCAATTTTACGTTTCGTTAAGTTGAAAGAGGAAACAACATATAATCAATTTAGTTAAATGCAGCATAACAGGTTAATTGGCACATTGGCATATCAGCTAATTGGATAATTTTAAATCATGAAAATCACCTTCCTCTCGCTCGGAAAAGCCCACGAACCGTATGTAAAATCAGGCGTTGAAGATTTTACCAACCGCATTTCCCGATATTATAAAGTGGAATGGAATATAATCCCGGTGCCGAAAAATGCGGCGACAATGAGTGAGCCGGAACAGAAGAAAAAAGAAGGCGAAATTATTCTTGACTGGCTTTCGAAAGACGATTACCTGGTGGCTTTAGAGGAACGGGGAAAGCAATTGAGTTCCGAAGGGCTGGCCGCTTTTATTCAGGCAAGGGCTAATGAAAGTGTAAAGCACCTGGTCTTCCTGATTGGCGGAGCATTCGGACTGGATGATGCAGTTTTAAAAAGAGCCCAGCTGAAATGGAGTTTATCGGAACTGGTTTTCCCGCACCAACTGGTCCGGCTGATATTGGCCGAGCAGGTATACCGCGCCTGTACGATACTGAAAAATGAAAAGTATCACCATAAATAAACTAATTTCAGGCAAGAATAAACGATTATGCAACTTAGTATCACCCTGATCATAATTATCATTACAGCCCTGATTTCCTTCAGTGCTTTCTCCAATCAGAAAATCATAAACGACCTGATTTTTTTCCCGCCATCCATCACGGAACAAAATCAATGGTACCGTTTCTTTACCTGCGGACTGATTCATGCGGATTTCGGACACCTGTTTTTTAATATGTTTTCCCTGTACCTTTTCGGCGAATTTGTGGAAAAGAGTTTTGCGTCACCGGTTCTGTTTGGAGAAAAGGGCCGCTGGATCTACCTGGCCATGTATGTGCTGGCATTATTCGTCTGCCTGTTGCCTACATTTATAAAACACAAAAAGGATTATTATTACCGCAGCCTGGGTGCTTCCGGTGCGGTAAGCGCCGTGATCTTTGCGGGTATATTATTTGCCCCTACCGCTAAAATCGGATTCTTTTTTATCCCCCCGGTTATCCCCGGCTATATTTTTGGTCCGCTCTATCTGATCGGTTCCACCTATCTCGAAAAACAAGCCAGTGACAACGTGAATCACTCCGCGCATATCTGGGGAGCCCTGTTCGGTATTGTGTTTATCGTGATAATGGCCGCTGTACTGAAAACGCCCTATCAGCCCATTGATATGTTTGTCTTCCAGATACGCAGCAGTTTAGGATTCTGACCGCAGTGCCAGTATCTCTTTTGTATGAGCGGTAATTTTAAACCGGTCATCAATCCGGTAACCGATAACCCATGCAATCCGCTTATCCGTTTCCAGCACCCAGCAGTTTTCCTTCTGTGATTTCGACAGGCGGAGATCTATAAAGAAACGGGATAGCTTCTTTTTCTTTTTCATACCCAGCGGATAAAAATAATCCCCCGCTTTCCATTTACGCAATACCAGCGGATACCGGATCAGCTTTGTATCCAGCCAGGCCGTATCGGTTTCGGCAGGCACCTGCTTCCCGGTATTCATTATCTTTTCAATGGATAAAATACCCTGTTCATAACCGGTATACTTCTCCTGCTCCCCGATGGCAATGAGGGCGGAGGCTGCGGAAAAAACCGGGCTGATGATGAACCAGTGCCGGTGTTTAATCAACCGGTATTGCATGACCGGTGAATCCAGGTATCTGCCGGATTCACTGCCGGCCAGTTTAAGCACTTCCTCCACCTGTTTTTCACCAAAACCATAGTCGCGGATGATTTCATAAATCAGGGCCTTGTTGTCGTATTGCAGCAATTGTTTAACCGGGATATGCACTTCCGCCCCTTTGAGCCGGCAGAGTTTCTTTTTCAGTTCATCCACGGACAGCCGGTATAATTTCTCCGCTTCCTTAAACCGGCCGATATTATCCTGCAGGTTGTATTTCACCTGCGGATAAACCTGGCTGATCAGGGGCAATACTTCGTTGCGGAAAAAATTGCGGGTGTATTTCGAAGACGCATTGGAACTGTCTTCCAGATATTCCAGGTTATTTTCCCTGGAAAAATCAAGCAATTCCTCTTTAAAGAATCCCAGTAAAGGGCGCCGGATATCCCCATATTTTGCGGGTATTGCTGTTAATCCGTGCAGACCGGTACCCCGGAAAAAATGCATTAATAAAGTCTCGTTATTGTCGTCTGCATGATGCGCGGTGAGGAGATACGCTTTTTGTGTGGTCTTTTCATTGAACTGCCTGTTTTCAATCAGTTCGCTGAACCATTCATACCGCAGCGAACGGGCGGCTTCCTGAATGGAAATTTTCATTTCTGCAGCATACGCGTCTGTCTCAAATTTTTTCACCATTACCTCTGCCCCGTATTTCACCCCGAGTTGCCTGACCAGTTTTTCATCCCGCTCACTCTCCGCCCCTCTTAACTGAAAATTGCAATGGGCAATGGAAAAAGTATACCCGGCTTGATGACAAAGTTCACATAGCACAACGGAATCAACACCGCCACTGACTGCCAGTATCAGCTGGTCAGCAAAATCATAGAGCCTTTCTGATTTAACAGTGGCTGTAAACCGGTTGAGCAGATTCATGCGTGCTGTAATATCGGGTTAAAAAGTGAGTTCTTCGTAAGCGCCTCTTAATTCACCCAGGGCATGGTTATCCCCCGCTTTCTTTGCTTCATCCATTCCCTTTTCGTACACTTTTATGGCCTCGGCCTCTTCCCCTGTCCGTTCCAGCAATTTAGCCAGGTGATAATAACTGCCGATATAATGCGGCTCGCGGTGCAGGATTTCTTCAAATAACTGGCGGGCCCGGGAATCCTCCCCGATCTTAATATATTCCAGGGCCAGGGCATGCAGTAAAAAACTATCAGAGGGACTGGTAACAAGGAATTCCTTCAACTTTTCGATGCGGTCCATGTTATAAAAAATTTTACCCGGGAATTGCCCGGAATTAGAAAGCTTCTCTTATCTTTGTTTTAGTTGCATAAACAACTAATTGAATAACGATTAAACACCTCGCACATGAAAATACTGGTTTGTATCAGTAAAACGCCTGACACCACTGCAAAAATAGCCTTCACCGATAACAACACGAAATTCGATGTGAACGGTGTACAGTGGATTATTAATCCTTACGATGAATGGTACTCCCTGGTAAGAGCCATTGAGCTCAAAGAAGCCGATGCCTCCACCCTGATTCACCTGGTAACGGTTGGCGCGGCCGATGCGGAACCCATTATCCGCAAGGCGCTGGCCCTGGGAGGAGATGAAGCGATCCGTGTAAATACCGACAGTCATGACAGTTTTTATATCGCAGCCCAGATTGCGGAAGTAGCCAGGCAGGGCGGCTATGATCTCGTATTTACTGGCAAAGAAACCATTGACTATAATGGTTCCTCCATAGGTGGTATGGTTGCCGAATTACTGGACCTCCCCTATATATCACTTGCTACAAAATTTGAACTGGCAGGCACCACTGCAACCGTAACCCGCGAAATAGAAGGTGGCGAGGAAGTCAATGAAGTAGCCCTGCCTTTCGTACTAAGCGCTACAAAGGGTATGGCGGAAGCCCGTATCCCCAATATGCGAGGTATTATGGCCGCCCGTACCAAACCTTTGAAAGTTCAGGAACCCGTTGCCGTGGATGCATTAACCTCCGTATCAGGTTTCGGTCTGCCTCCTGCCAAAGCCGGTGTAAAACTGGTGGATGCTGAAAACGTGGAAGAACTGGTTCGGTTGCTGCATGAAGAAGCGAAGAGCATATAATACAAAGTACGAAGTACGAGGTACGAAGTACGAAGACGGCTGTTTACTAACGACTAATGACTACTATCATTTAACTACTAACTAATTTAACTATGTCAGTACTAATTTTCATCGATACCGCCGAAGGCCATGTAAAAAAAGCATCGCTGGAAGCATTGACTTACGGCGCTAAAGTAGCGGAGCAACTGGGCACTACTGCGGAAGCGGTGGTACTGGGTACCACGCAGGACGATCTGCCGGCATTGGGAAAGTACGGGGTAAAGAAAATTCACCATGTAAATAACGACAACCTGAATCACCTGGATGCACAGGTTTACACCAAAGTAATTGCGGAAGTGGCTGCTGCCTGCGGGGCTGATACCATTATTTTCTCCAATAATGTAAACGGGAAAGCAATTGCCCCCCGTTTATCTGCCCGTTTAAAAGCCGGGCTGGTGGCCGGGGCTGTAGCATTGCCTGATACCAGCCAGGGCTTTGTGGTAAAAAAGAATGTATTCTCCGGTAAAGCATACGCAATGATCAGTGTCAGCACACCGGTCCGGATCATTGCGCTGAGTCCGAATGCTTACCAGACCCTTGCCGGTGAAGGTACCGCTGAAGTTGTGGCCTTTAACACATCCGCAGACGCACCTAAAGTAAAGCTGGTAAGCGTAAATAAGGCCAGCGGAGAAGTACCGCTAACCGAAGCGGAGATCGTTGTCAGCGCGGGCAGGGGTATGAAAGGCCCGGAACATTGGGGGATTGTGGAAGAACTGGCCAGAACATTACATGCGGCCACGGCCTGTAGCCGCCCCGTAGCCGATGCACACTGGCGTCCGCACAATGAGCACGTAGGACAAACAGGTTTTGCTATTGCCCCCAATCTCTATATAGCCATCGGAATATCCGGAGCCATACAGCACCTGGCCGGAGTAAACCGCAGTAAAGTGATAGTAGTGATCAATAAAGACCCTGAAGCGCCTTTCTTTAAAGCGGCTGATTATGGCATTGTGGGCGATGCGTTTGAAGTGGTACCCCGCATGACTGCAGCCATTAAAAAACTAAGAGGAATTGCCTGATAGAAAAAGCAGGATTTGATAACCGGTCAGCTGTAAACTGACCGGTTTTTTTATTATGTAAAGGGAACTAAATCAGGCCGGCAAGCATAAATATTTTACCGAAAAGCCGTAGTTTCGTGGCATCGTATGAAGAAGATCGAACTGGAAATAGTGGCCCTCTCGCACAGCATTACGCAGACACACTCTTATGCTGTGGTTTTGGGTGAAGTCAATGGCCTTCGCCGCCTCCCGATTGTGATCGGGGGATTTGAAGCACAGGCCATCGCTGTAGCGCTTGAAAAAATGGCTCCCAGTCGTCCCCTTACGCATGATCTCATGAAGAATTTCATGACCGCATTCGCCATCGATCTGCATGAAATTATCATCTGCGATCTGCAGGAAGGTATTTTCTACTCCAAACTGGTTTGTTCCGGAGAAAACGATACGGTGGAAATTGATTCCCGTACCTCCGATGCTATCGCACTGGCAGTTCGTTTTGGCTGTCCCATCTATACCTATGAGAACATTCTGGAAAGCGCGGGTATCCTGATGGAAGACACGGCCGGTACCGGTAAAAAGAAAAAAGCGAAACAGGAAGTGGTGGTGGAAGAAGATCGACCTACAGGAAATGAAGATCTGAAAACCATGACGTTAGAAGAATTAAATCATCTTTTAAACGAAGTACTGGACAACGAAGATTATATACGGGCAATCGCCATACGTGACGAAATCAACAGCCGCCGGAAAAAATAAACCCGGCTCCACATGATCGTTTATCCCAACTGTAAAATCAATTTAGGCCTGCAGATCCTCCGCAAACGGACGGACGGTTATCATGACCTGGAGACCGTATTCTATCCGATTCGTTTTAACGATATACTTGAAATAATTCCGGCAAGGGACAAGGACGCCTCTGCCCCTGTCATTTTTTCACAATCCGGAATTCCCATTCCCGGTGATTCTTCCCAAAACCTTTGTGTGAAGGCTTACGAACTTTTAAAAACGGATTTTCCTGAACTACCACCTGTAAGGCTCCATCTGCATAAAATAATCCCGGCCGGCGCCGGACTTGGCGGAGGCAGCGCGGACGCCGCTTTTACACTGCGCTTATTGAATGAACAGTTCAAACTGAAACTGACTGAAGTACAACTGATCAGTTATGCGCTCCGGTTAGGAAGTGATTGCCCTTTTTTTATTAAGAACAGTCCCTGTTTTGCTTCTGGCAGAGGAGAACAACTGGAACCGCTGTCTATCGACCTGAGTGGTTATACGCTGGTCATTGTAAATCCCGGGATCCACGTACCCACTGCGGCTGCATTTGCCGGTATACGCCCGGCTATACCTGAAAAACCGTTGAAAGACATAATCCGGCAACCAATAGATAATTGGGCGGATGAATTGAAAAATGATTTTGAAAAAACCATATTCAGTAGATTTCCGGAGATCGCAGCGGTAAAAGAAGAATTGTATAGTGCAGGAGCTACCTATGCTTCCATGAGTGGTACAGGCAGTACGGTGTTTGGATTATTTCCCGAAGGAAAGCCGTTAATCCTGAATTTGCCACCCGCTTATTTTATAAAAGTTTTGCCCGCCTGATCAGTCTCATCCCATTTTAAAAAAACCGGGGTATTTTTGCGCCTTAAATGCACTGTATGGAGATTTATAAAGAGTTTGGTTTTGATGCCGCCCACTTTCTTCCCCATGTACCGGAAGGACATAAATGCAAACAAATGCACGGGCATACTTATCATTTGCGGGTCTACATACAGGGAACTCCGGATCCGGATTCAGGCTGGATTATGGATTTTAAAGTATTGAAAGACACGGTTCTTCCCCTGATAGACCAGGTTGATCATCGTCTGCTGAATGAAATACCCGGACTGGAAAACCCCACTGCGGAAAATATCACCATCTGGTTCTGGGACCGTATTAAAAAAGGATTACCACTGCTCAGCCGGATTGAATTAAAAGAAACACCAACAACCGGCGTCATTTACGACGGAAAGTGATTCCCGCCTTTTTTTGTATATTTGGGCATGCTGTTTCTAAACAACATATCCATTAATATTCTTGGTGCCAACCTCGACCTGCTCAATCATCGAGGTTAATCCGCCTGTACCGCCTTTCCCGGCGGTCCATTCCCCATTCTCTATTCTCTATTCTCTATTTTCTATTCTCTATTAATATTCTTTTACATGAAAAATACATCCATGCTCTCCGATCTATCCCGGCATTACCTTGAACTGGAAGAAAAATATGGTGCACACAATTATCATCCGTTACCTGTAGTGCTGAGTAAAGGCCGTGGCGTTCATGTTTGGGATGTGGATGACAGACAATACTATGATTTTCTCAGCGGTTACTCCGCGGTCAACCAGGGACATTGCCACCCGGTGGTTGTTCAGGCTTTTATGGAGCAGGCACAGCAACTGACACTCACCTCCCGCGCTTTCCACAGTGACAGGCTTGGCGAATTTACCCGGTATATCACCTCGTATTTCGGATATGATAAAGTATTACCAATGAATACCGGCGTGGAAGGCGTGGAAACGGCCATCAAACTCTGCCGCAAATGGGCGTATGAAGTAAAAGGTATTGAGGAAGGAAAAGCCGTAATCATTGTCTGTAAAGGAAATTTTCACGGGCGTACCACCACGGTGATATCGTTCAGCAGCGACCCTTCCTCCTCAAAAAATTTTGGTCCTTATGCCCCGGGATTTAAGACTATTCCCTACAATGATTTACCGGCATTGCAAGCTTCCCTGGAAGATAAACAGGTGGCCGGGTTCCTCGTTGAACCTATTCAGGGTGAAGCGGGGGTACTGGTGCCCGATGATGGCTATTTATCCAAAGCTAAAGCCCTATGCGCCGCTGCCAATGTATTATTCATTGCAGACGAAATACAAACCGGTCTGGCCCGTACCGGCAAAATGCTGGCCTGTGATCATGAAAATGTAAGACCCGATATATTGATATTAGGAAAAGCACTCAGTGCGGGTATGTTACCCGTCAGTGCGGTATTGGCTGACGATGATATTATGCTTACGATAAAACCGGGTGAACATGGTTCAACGTATGGAGGCAATCCGTTGGCCTGTAAAGTGGCCATGTCTGCCCTGCAGGTATTGAAAGAGGAGAAAATGACTGAGAATGCCATGCTCCGTGGGCGTCAGTTGCGCGACGGACTAACCGCCCTTCAATCTGAATTTATTTCCACGGTACGGGGTAAGGGTTTATTAAACGCCATTGTAATCCGTCATGCAAATCCGGAAGCCGCCTGGGAACTCTGCCTCGCTTTAAAAGAAAACGGACTGCTGGCCAAACCCACACATGGTGATAAAATCAGGTTCGCCCCGCCTCTGGTAATTACGGAAGAACAGGTAAATGATGCAGTTGCTATCATTGGGAAAAGCCTGGCAACACTCCGCGGATAATCGGATTAAATAAAATGGCCTCAACCAGCTGCCCCTGCAAACAGGGAAACAGAAGTTGAGGCCATTTCTTTATTCAAGCGGGTCTTTCAATGATCAGTGTACTATAAAAGAACGGGAGAATCGCTGCTCTCCGCCGCTTATCTGCAGACTGTAAACTCCCGGAGACATGCTGGCCGGGATGCGGATCATTTCAGCGGCTGCACCACCGGCAAGATTCAGTTGCATAGTCTGCACCTGCAGGCCGGCACTATTGTAAATCCGCAGTTGGTACAATCCTTTTTTCAGCCCGGTGCCCTGCAGGGTAAATTGGCCATTAATAACCGGGTTTGGGTAAATTTCCACTGCCGGGTTGCCAGCACGTGTATCCACTTTAACAATCACACTCAGCAGTTTTTTGCCATCGGTTTCAGCGGATTCAATGCGATAAAAATTCACACCGGGTAACGGAGCAGCATCAAAGAAACGATAGTCTGCACGACCCCCGTCATTCTTTTGTGCTGTTTGTTCATTCAGGTTTACAAAATTTAAACCTGCCGCACGTTGTACCGTATAAGCGGCTACATCCGTCTCGGTAAGATTACTCCATTCCACCTGGATGCCACTGCCCTGCTGATAGGCCCGTACATGGGCAAACTTCACCGGCAAAGCGGCATTTTCGGTATAAGTGATATCGTCAAAATTGAGCCGGTTTGTCCCGCCATCCGTCTTTACAATCCGGAAACGGACCGTACCAGTAAGGTTCAGCGTGAAACTTTGTGCAGTAAGCGTGGTGGATGAACTGGTAACATCGGCGCTGCTGTAAGCGGTCCAGGTAAGACCGGCATCAGTTGATGCTTCCAGTTTCCAGGTACCATTGGCATCGGTGCCATAAACAGCATGCAATACACGAACAATTCCCACCCCGTTAGGCAGATCAAAGTCCATTTCAGCCATACCATTCCGTATCCTGACGGATTTTGTACCGTTTTTTCGGTCATCAGCAGTAGTACCCAGCAAGGCATCGTTCAATATCCAGCTTCCTGAGCTCAAAATAACGGCTGCAGTGGCATAAGCGGTTTTTGAGCCGGATTCAAAATCTTCCCAGGGACCTGATATAGTAGTACAGGAAGTTTGTGGTACAGTACCATCTGTTTTATAATTGATATTTACACCCGTATTCGTGTACGGGAAAATTTTAATGTAGTAGGTCCGGTTCTGTACCAGACCGGTAATTGTTACAGCCTGCATGGCGGCATCCACATTTACCCTGCCCGCCCCATTGGACTCTGCAATGCCATCTGCAGGAACAGCAATATCCGCATAACTTACGGAACTCCATTTAACCAGGTAACCCGTGGGCACAGTACCCGCTGTGGCATCCGCCCAGCTGAGCGGAATGGAAGAGGAACCGGTAGCACCACAGGCAAAAGCAGTGGCATGATTGGTGGGTTCGCCATAGAATACCAGTCCGGAAAGGGAAACGGATTGGGACGCCGTGGTACTTACATGGGAAATGGAGCCGGTATTGACACCGGTAACGGCGGAGTTCATACGAACATATACAATACCGTTAGCACTACCTGATGAATGGGATATTGACACGTTTGAGCCAAAACCGGTTCCGGATGTGGAGGACACTTCAAATCCGGCCGGAGCGGTAACTGTAATATTCGCAGTAAGATTGCTTCCTGTAACTGTATAGTTTTGTTCCGCTGAAGCCACATTGGCCAGGGCGGTAAATCCGGTAAGTGTGCCGGGTACAACTGAAATTGTAGGGTTGGCACTGCTGGCCACTCCGGAAAAAACCACATTATCCACGCCGAATGATCCGCCACTGGCTTCCGCATTGTACCCATATATCCGGAATGTAACGGCAGTGGTAATATTATCAAAACCGGCTCCCAGGGTGATAGTACTGCCGTTGTTAGCGGAAGTTGACGCATCAGTAACCTGGAAAACATCGGTAGCCACTACTGATAAATTAGCATTGGCCGGATTGATACTGGCGGGCAGATTGGCAGTGTAACCATCCAGACTGGAGCGTACCGCATATTGCCGTATACCTGTACCGGAACGTTGCATGGTGAATACAATGGTATTCAGATCGAGTGAATAACCTGCAGCCGGAGTTAAGGTAACTGAGAAATACTGCGTAGCTGATAAAGAACCGGTAAATACATCACTGCCGTTGGTAGCGCCAAGCGGCCATCCGGTAAATGAGAACCGACCGGCGGCATTCGGATTTACAGATACACCCGCTGATGAGAAAGATCCGAAAGTAAGTCCGGTGGCTACAGGTACCGGTGTAGGATCAGTGGTCCCGGATAAAGTGGTAACACTGCTGAAATCATACGTGCCTGTAAATGCCTGTCCGGAAACAACAGACATTAAACAAGACAGTACTAACGACATGTAAATACGTTTCATAACAAAACAAGTTTTGGTTATACAATAAAATCCGGTTCTGCAGGAGGATATCAATCTTTGAAGCAGTAAAATGGAGCGCTAAAATAATCCGGCCCTCTGATCTGCACGGCGAAACCGTGTTATGAAATCATGAAGTAAACGTAATTAAGAAAGGCTGCCTTATCTGTTTGTTTTAAAAGGGTGCGGGATGCAAACTGCCGGCTGGCAGTGCTCCCGAAAATATTTCCTTTTAGCATACATACCACATCAGTACCCGATGAGTTATTCACAAAATCAGAACCTGGCGTGTTAATTAACTAAATACAAAAACTGAATCTAAGCATCTGCATTATTCGTTCCTGCCTGCTACACAAAAAAAGAAAGAAAGCGAAAAGAAGCCATGGGAAAAAAGACAGGGATGTCCGTTATTTTTCAGGAGCGGTTGTCGTTTTTTATTTTTATATCGGGTGAAAAAGCGGAGACCAGCATCAGCAGCGTGGCAAAAATCATCAGGTAAAAACCGGTCTCCCGTACCGGGCATTCACCTCCTTTACAGGTACCGATGACCAGAAAATTGCGCAGGGTCCAGGCCGCTATCAGTGCGACAAATAAAAGGTTGAACCGTTTGGCCCAGAGACGGGGCACGATAGTAAACACAATAAAAAAAACCAGTAACACAAAATGCACATAGGAAGGTTTGCCGTAATTGGTGCCAGCCGCATCTACTCCGGAAATCACCAGGTTCTTAGAGGCGATGGTAACCCAGGGCATAAAAGCTGAAACGATAAGCAGCAGGGCTCCGGCCAGCCCGATCCATTTTGAGTACTTCATATTGCGCTTTAAGAGGCCGCAAGATAGTAAATCAGGCAATACGCCTGAGAAGCTAAAATCAGCAAACAACCACCGAAGGATATTGCTGGGGATTTGCCTGTACTTCCTGTATCAGGCGGGCAATTGATCCGGGAGTTTGCCAGCTGCTGAAATCGGCCTCCGGCATGGCCGCCCGGTTCTGCGGGGTATCGATTATATGCGGCACCACAACAAATACTTTAACCGCTGTGCCCACTGCTTCTGCATTCATGATCTCAGCAAGCCGGAACAACAATGATTTGGCCAGCCCGTACGCCAGTACCTCCGCACTTTTATCTGCCTGCATACCCGCTTCAGCTCCAATAAAAAACAACATACCTCTCCCCTGTTTCATGAATTGAAGGAAAACCGGGCGGGCAACCGTATAGGCTGTATCAAAATTTAATTGCACCTGCCTGTTTAGCATCTCCAGTGTAGTGTCTGCAATACGCCCCATGGCAAATCCCCCTACAGTGAGCACCGCACTGTCTATTGTACCGCAACTGTCAATTACCTGGCTTACCCAGGCATTGGCATCCGCTTCCTGCGTAAGATTTATTAGCTGACCGGTATAACCAGGCAATGTTACGGCCGGATTACCAGTACCAAAAACCCTGTCTCCTGCCGCACTATATTGTGCCGCAAGTGACTGCCCCAGATTTCCGGAAGCACCAGTGATGAGGATGGTCTGCATAGCTGTTGTTTTTACGAATGTAAATAACATCAGACAGCCAAAATCCTATGGAGTCCGATAATGTTTGTATTTTACCTTACCGGTCTGTATGAATAAATATCTGTTTATACCTGTTCTGCTTTTACTAACAGTCCTTCGGCTGCCTGCACAAGTGGAATGTACTCTTCCCGGTCAGACCCCCATTACTGCAATGATGGTCTGCGGGGAACAACCTTTTACCATTAATACACCAGCCTATTGCGGTACAACTGCAGTGCCGGTACCCTGTCAGAACGGCGGTACCTATCTGAACACTAATCCTAACTTTTTCCGGATGTTATGCTTTTCAGCCGGTACACTGGGATTTGTAATTACACCGGATGTACTCTCTGCAAATTATGACTGGCAGCTCTTTGATATCACCAACAGGAATCCTTATGATATTTTTACCACCCCCTCCATGTTTGTAGCCTGTAACTGGTCAACTGCTCCAGGTGAAACCGGTGCTTCGCCGGATGGGATTGACACCATCGTATGTGCTGTTGCCGGGGAGCCTCCATTCAGCCGTATGCCACAACTACAGCAGGGTCACACTTACCTCTTAATGGTGCTGAACCAAAGCAGCTCGGGCGGAAATTATCAGCTGTTGATGACTGGGGGTACTGCCAGTATCAGTGACGGGTTTGACCCAAGAATTGAATCTGCTTCCGCCAGTTGTGATGGTACTGGAATAATGATCAGTCTCAACAAAAAAGTACTTTGTAACAGTGTGGCGGCCGATGGATCCGATTTCAGGCTGAACAACAGTGCAATAATAAGTAGTGCTTCGCCGGTGAACTGTACTTCTTTATTTGGCACAGACACCATATATCTGACCCTGGCACAGCCTCTGACAATGGGGCTCTACAGCCTGCAAACGGTAATCGGAACTGACGGCAATAGCCTGTTGGATGTGTGCACCCGTTCCATACCGGCCGGTCAAAGCATTCCTGTTACAGTTAACAACACCTCTGCCGCCAGTCTGCAGGGTGGCCGTTACAATGCCTGTTCCCCGCGCAGTATTGATCTGCAGTTTTCAAAAAATATTCGTTGCGCATCTCTCCGGCCGGATGGAGGAGGATTTACAATCAATGGAATGTCTCCCGTGCAGATCAGCCGGGCGGAAGGACTCAATTGTTCACCCCAGGGGCTGACCAACCGTGTGCGTTTGTATTTTCAAACACCGGTTACAGGTCCCGGCAATTATACTATCTCATTAACCGCCGGACATCAGCTCATGGATGAATGTGGCTTGCCTGTTATAAACGGAATCATCCCTTATGAGCTGACCGTTGCATATAAACCGTCAGCAGATTTTAGTTTTACACAACAACCGGGTTGCAAAGAATTCCCTGTACAATTTAATCATGCCGGAGGTAATTATCTGAACAGCTGGCAATGGGATTTTGGCAGTGCGGGGATCAGCCATGAGCAAAATCCTGTCCGGGTGTTTACCACCCCGGGTAATCAAACTGTACAACTGGTAGTGATGACCGATGGCTGTACGGATACGGTTCGGAAAACGCTTCAATTTCCGGTACCAATAAAAGCGGAATTCGAAACTGAGCCGATGATCTGCCCCGGTGACAGTCTCCGGCTGATAAATAAAAGTACAGGTGATATCAGCGGATGGCAGTGGGATTTCGGAAACGGCCTGACAAGTAATTTACCAACCCCGCGATATATTCAATTCTCACCCGTTAACCGGGAAACAGTTTACCCGGTCAGGCTCGTTGTGAATAATACAATAAATTGTTCTGATACGGCCTTGAAATTGGTTCGGCTGCTCAGTAGCTGCCTGCTTTCGGTGCCAACAGCCTTTACTCCTAATGGCGATGGCTTAAATGACTTTCTCTTTCCCCTGAACGCAGAGAGAACGACAAGTTTATACTTTGCCGTATTCAACCGGTCGGGACTACAGGTTTATCAGACCCGGGATCCCGATGGTAAATGGGATGGACGGCTAAATGGCCGCCTGCAGGATGCAGGTATTTATGTCTGGCTTTTAAATTACCGCTTGCCCGGCAGCCTGGAGAATAATGTAATTAAAGGCACTTCTTTACTGATCCGCTAGCGGTTTCTTATTGTACTTCTTTTTGTAATAAAAAAACAACGGGATACCCATCCCTGTTATGATCAGCCCGAGTACCGAATTAATCACCGGTTGCCGGTTGGCGAGATAATTACTGATATCATTGTACACGGTAGTAACCAGGTAGAACCCGGAAAAAACAATAAAGATCAGGGTGATATACGGATGGCCCCATATTTTATAGGGCCGTTCGGCCAATGGCATTTTTTTCCGTAACATAAATATGCCCATCGCCCCGAGGCCGTACGCAATCCAGGTGATAAAAACAAACATATCGGCCAGCATGTCAAACGAACCGGTTAAAATAAACATACAGGTCCAGGCACCATGCAGCCAGAGCGCATTACCCGGTGTCTGAAAACGTGGATGATCTTTTCCTGACCAGGCACTGAATACCTTGTCCCTTCCCATCGCGTAGGTGATCCGGGCTGTTGCCATCACATTGCCGTTAATCGCTCCAAACGTACAGATCACGATCATTACCGCTACAATGGCTTCACTGGTCTGCCCCAGGGCCACACCCATTGCATCCGCGGCTACAAGCGGAGAAGTGGCAACCTTATCCAACGGCAACACATATAGATAGGCCTGATTTACGAGCACGTAGACCAGTATGCAGATCAGCACACCCAGCCACAGACTCCGGGGAATATTTTTCTGTGGATTCTTTATTTCACCGGCCATTGACGTGATATTGATCCATCCGTCATACGCGAAAAAGGCACCCGTCATTGCGGTAATGATCCCGCTTAATAAGCCGTTGCCGGATGCAGCCGTTCCGGCTGTTGTAAAATTGGCCAGTGACCCTTTCCCGGAAAAGAATATGCCGAATATCAAGGCCGCAATGACGGCGATTTTCAGTACCGTGGATAATACCTGGAACTGACTGCCAGCCTTTACACTTAAATAATTCAGTGCGGTCAGTCCCGTTACCAACAGGATGGCCAGCGATTTCACCCCTATATCCTTTAGCGGGTACAGGTCACCGATAAAAGGTATATGCCAGACATACCTGTTCACCACCGCTTCGCTGAAATGTGGCAAATGAAGAAAATAATCCGCATAATAGGCACATACAAATGCGATGGCGGCTACCGCCGCCGTATTGATCACGGCAAAAGCGGCCCAGCCATAGAGATACGCTACAAAGTCGCCAAAACACTTGCGGAAGAAAACATAAATACCGCCGGTTTCCGGCATCATGGCACCCAGTTCGGCATATACAAGCGCGCCAAATAGTGAGAACAGTCCGGCAATCACCCATACCAACGTCAGCCATACCGGCGAGCCAAGCTGGGCAGCCATACTGGAGGGTTTCATAAAAACACCGGAGCCGATAATGCTTCCCGTTATGATGGAAGTGGCAGACCAGAAACCCAGTTTCTTTGCTAATGCGGCGGATGACATATAAGTGAGAAAGATAAGCACTTGCATTTAAATACCACGCATATAGTCTTCAATTCATGTGATCAATTTTAACAAGGCGCTATCGGTTAAATGCTTAATTTTCCGGAAAACCCCAAAACCATGCAGTCTAAATCATATCTGATCCTGCTCCTGCTGATCAGCAGCCTTGGCAGTTTTGCCCAGCAAAATTTCAGTTACAGTCCCGAAAATCCCAAACCGGGAGACGCCGTTACCATAACCTACAAAACCGCTGGTGATATTGCCAATACGATACTGCCGCTGGAAGCCGTCGTATACCAGACGGGAATGCCGGCCGGACAGGAAGGAGAAATGGCTTTTAAACAAAAAGCGGACGATCTGGCTTTTGTAAAAAAAGGAGATACCTATACGGCCAGTTTCACCGTGGCTCCCTTTGCCAGTTTTATCTATTTCAGTTTTTCCGCGGATAAGAAGTTTGACAACAATTTCAACAACGGCTATTTCATTCTGTTAAATGACGGCGACAAACCGGCCCCAAACGGCTATTACGGTAAATGCATGTATTACCAGTACCTGGGCAGCCAGGCCGGTGTGGAGCGGAACAATGAGAAAGCGCTGGAGGCCATAGAGCAGGAAATCAAAACGTATCCCGCCGCGAAGAAAACATTCCTGCTGAGTTATTTGCGTTTACTCAATGCCGTTAAAAAAGACGCCGCCGGACCGCTTGTACAAAAAGAAATAGAAGCCCAGTTAAAAACCGGTTTGAAAGAAGAAACCGATTACGACAATATTGCCGGTATGTATTCCCTTGTCAAACTGCCGGAACAGGCCAAACTGATCACCGGGTTGAAAAAAGAAAAATTTCCCGCAGGTAAGTGGATTATCAACGAAAAGATGCAGGCCTATTACGGGGAGAAAGACATGAAGAAAAAGGAAGATATGCTGGCTGAAATCGAACGTAATGCGGAATCGGATCCGGTATGGTCGAATGTCAAAAAAAATCTCTCCTTCTATAAAGGACTCCTGGTGAGTACCTATATTAAAAACAAAGCCTGGGATAAATTAAAAACATTTACCGCCACCCTTACCGATAAAACGGCGTTAGCGGAAACCTACAATTCCGTGGCCTGGGATATGCAGAAAGACAGTACGGAACTGGAACGTGCGGAAGAAATGTCCCGCTTTGCCACCGAATTTACCCGTCAGCAATGGCAAAAGCCGACAGAAACAAGGCCGGAAGGCATGACCGAAAAACAATGGAAACAAAACAATGAACGCACTTATGCGCAATATGCGGACACTTACGGCATGGTGCTGTACCGCCTGGGACAATACAAGAAAGGGTTGCCCTTTGCCAAAGACGCTGCCATTGTGATCAACAAGGGAAAAGATGCCGAACTGAATAACACCTACGCAATGCTGGCTGAAAAAGCGCTGCCCGCTAAAAAACTGAAACCGGAACTGGAGCAGTTTGTAAAAGACGGCAAGTCAACCGGTGAAATAAAAAACATACTTAAACGGCTGTATGCCGGCAGTAATAAATCCGAAGACGGATTCGATAACTATATCACCGCCCTGCAGGAAGAAAGCCGGATTAAAATGCTGGAAGAGTTACGCAAATCCATGCTGAATGAAAAGAGTCCGTCCTTTGCCCTTGTAAACCTGGAAGGAAAGAAAGTGGACATCACTGAACTGAAAGGCAAAGTAGTAGTCGTGGATTTCTGGGCCACCTGGTGTGGCCCCTGTAAAGCCAGTTTCCCGGGCATGCAGAAAATGGTAACAAAATATATGAATAACCCGGATGTGAAATTCGTATTTGTGGATACATGGGAAAACGTGGAGGACAAAAAGAAGAATGCGCAGGATTTTATCAGCAGCAATAAGTATACGTTTGATGTATTGATGGATAATGACAATAAAGTGGTGGAACAGTTTAAAGTGGAGGGCATCCCCACCAAATTTGTGATCGACAAAAACGGGGTGATCCGTTTCAAGTCGGTCGGCTTCAGTGGCAGTGATGATAAACTGATGCAGGAACTCACCGCCATGATTGATATGGCTGCTGAACCGGGGACAAAATCGTTTTGACGATAATACAGGTGCCTGGATAGATGTGAGATGTGAGTTGTGAGATGTCAGTAGCGACGTTTCAATCGAAGCGTCGTACTTCGTACCTCATACCTCGTACTTATTCAGTTGTCAGTTGTGGGATGTGAGTTGTCAGTAGCAAGGTTTCAATAGGAGCGCCGTACTTCGTACCTCGTACTTCGTACTTTATTCAATGCTCACTGTTAAATTGAACCGACTACTAACTACTATCTGCTAACTGCTAACTATACATCTCCTCACGCAGTCCCTTCACCCGCTCATCTTCCAGGTATTCATCAAACGTGGTAAGCCGGTCAATAATGCCTTTCGGGGTTAATTCGATAATCCGGTTGGCAACAGTCTGCATGAAAGTATGGTCATGACTGGTCAGCAGCACGATACCTTTGTAGTCGGTACATTGTTCGTTAAAGCTCTGGATACTTTCCAGGTCCAGGTGGTTGGTGGGCTGATCAAGGAGAATTACATTGGGACTCTGGAGCATCATCCGGCTGAGCATACAACGTACTTTCTCTCCCCCGCTGAGTACATTGGTTTTCTTCAGCACATCTTCCCCGCTGAACAGCATTTTACCCAGGAAACCGCGCAGGAAGGGCTCATCCACATCTTTCACATGATCCGGTACATATTGCCGTAACCAGTCCATGAGATTGTCCTGCCCGTTAAAAAACTCACTGTTCTCCTGTGGCAGGTAGGCATGGGTAACCGTACTGCCCCATTCGTATGCGCCGCTGTCTGCGGTAAGCTGTCCGGTGATAATATTGAAAAAGCTGGTTATGGCCAGGGGGTCACGGCTGAGCAGGGCGATCTTATCGTTCTTATTAACGGTAAATGTTACGTCTTTAAAGAGTGAACGTCCATCAACAGACATGGACAGTTTCTCGATATTCAGAATCTGGTTTCCTACTTCACGCAGTTGCTGGAAAATAATCCCCGGGTATTTGCGGTAGCTCGGTTCAATTTCCTCCAGGGTCAGTTTTTCCAGTGCTTTTTTACGGGAAGTGGCCTGCTTACTCTTACTCGCATTCGCGCTGAAGCGGGCGATAAAGTCGATCAGTGCCTGGCGCTTCTCCTCAACTTTTTTATTCTTGTCATTCACCTGGCGGGCCATCAGCTGGGAGGATTCGTACCAGAAGGTATAGTTACCGGTAAAGATTTTTATTTTCTGACGATCCACATCGGCCACATGGGTACATACGGCATCCAGGAAGTGACGGTCGTGACTCACCACGAGAACGATATTCTCATAGTCGGCCAGGAAGTTCTCCAGCCACCCGATGGTTTCAATATCGAGACCGTTGGTCGGCTCATCCAGCAGCAGGATATCGGGATTGCCAAACAGGGATTGAGCCAGCAGCACCCGTACTTTCATGTTGGACGGGATGTCCTTCATCAGGGATTGCTGAAATGATTCCCCCACCCCCAGTTCACTCAAAAGTGTGGCGGCATCGCTTTCCGCCGTATAGCCACCCATTTCCCCATATTCATGTTCCAGTTCTCCGGCACGCATACCATCTTCTTCGGTAAAATCCTCCTTGGCGTAGATGGTTTCCCGTTCTTTTCCAATGGCCCATAGTTTGGTATGTCCCATCAGAACGGTATTCAATACGGTTTCCTCATCAAACTGAAACTGATTCTGTTTCAACACGGCCATCCGCTCACCCGGTGTGATATCCACGGTGCCTTTATTGGGTTCTATTTCTCCGCTGAGGATTTTCAGGAATGTGGATTTACCGGCCCCGTTGGCGCCGATTACCCCATAGCAGTTCCCTTTGGTGAAATTGAGGTTTACTTCTTCAAACAACACTCTTTTTCCGTAGGCGAGTTTCAGGTCTTTTACGCTGATCATATTGAATACACTTTTAATGAACCGGGCCTTTGAGCCTGGTCAGGCGGCCGCAAAGGTACGGATAAGTTGATAAGTTGAAAGGATGATAGGTTGATAGGTTAATAAGGAGGGACTTATTAACCTTACAGTAACCAGTGGATTGGCGTCCTTTTCAACTCTTCAACGGGTCAACTTGTCAACTTACCCAAAAAAAGATCCCGTTCCGCTTGCCAGGAGGCTTGCGGAACGGGATCTATGATTAGAATAGTATCACCTTACTTAAATACCACGAAAGAAGAGCTTCTCTTCACGAAGCCGTTCTGATCGTTGGACAGGTACAGGTGGTATGTGCCGCCGGCCAGGCTGCTCATATCCACGCCAACTACTGAACCGTATGTGATACCGGAAGAAAGCTGGGTTTTAACCAGTTGTCCGGTAGCGTTATAGATACGGATCGTCAGTTTGCTGTACAGATCAGAGTTCACCCGGATATTGAATACCCCGTTGTTCGGGTTCGGGTAAACGGTTACGGAAGAGTATTTATCCAGTGTAACATGACGTTCTGCGCATTCGTTAACCAGGATCACGCGGCTGGCCACGGTCTGACAAGCTGCATTGGAAACGGTATACGTTACGGTTTTAGCACCGATACCGGCAACAGAAGGTGTGAACGTAGTTCCGGAAACACCCGGACCGGCAAATGCTCCACCAGCAGGTGTGGCACTGATGCTGAATGCAGGATCAGATACGCAGGTTACTGCCTGCGGGCTGAAGCTGACAACAGGATAACTGTTAACAGTCAATACAGCCGCATTTGAGTTAACGGATCCGCAACCGGCAGTAACCACTACTCTGAAGCGATAGCCATTTTGTCCAACCGGAACAGAAGGCTGTGCAAAACTGTTGGTGGTGGCACCGGCAATATTTGACCAGGAAGATCCGCCATCAGTGCTCAGTTGCCATTGGTAAGTCAGTGTACCTACACCAGTAGTGGCAGTTACACTGAAGGTCTGTGCAGCTGCGGCACAAATGGTGGCGCTGGCCGGCTGTGTAGTGATTACCGGGAAGGTATTCACGGTCAGTGTGGCAGCAGTGGAAGTACCCGGGTTACAAGCGGCATTGGAGGCAATGGCTCTGTAACGCAGGTTATTTTGTGCAGGTAATACACCGGTAATGGTCAGTGTGGTACTGGTAGCACCGGTATAGTTACCGGTATTGGCCAGGTTGGTCCAGGTGGTACCGCCATCGGCACTTACCTGCCACTGATAAGAAAGACCTGATCCGGCAGCCGCTACGGTGAAGTTGACAGTCGTCGCCTCACAAACGGTCTGACTTACAGGGTTGGTGGAAACGGTAATGGAGGAAGACACCAGCAATGTAGCCGCATTGGAATTTACAGCAGGCGTACAGGTACCGGATACCACGCAACGGAATTGTTTGTTGTTATCCGTTGTGGCAACAGCGGCAATAGTATACGTTGCCGCATTTGCAGCACTGATATTATTCCAGGTTGCACCCGCATCGGTACTCACCTGCCATTGATAGGTCAGGGCCGTACCTGTACCGGCAACGGTAAAGGAAGCCGCACTACCGGAGCAAAGGCTCAGGCTGGTCGGCTGGGTGGTAATAGCAGGGGCTGTATTTACCGTAAGGGTAGCTACAGAAGATGTGGTCGTACCACATTGACCGGTTACATTCACCCGGTATTGGTAGCTGTTCATGGCAGTAGTTGCAGCGGCAGTCGTATAAGAAGCCGTTGTGGCACCACTGATATTTGCCCAGGTACCACCACCATTGGTGCTCAGCTGCCACTGGTATGTACCGGTAGCGGTAACATTGAAAGTAGCTGTTGTGCCCACACAGGCTGACTGGTTAGCTGGTTGAGTGGTAATAGCAGGACCTGCACCCGGGCTTACGGTGAATACGATATCACGTGTCTGCGTCGGGGCACCGGTACCTGTACCGGTTACAGTAACCGTATAGTTACCGGGAGCCAGTGTTGACATTCCGGTCAGGGTTACTGTAGTGGAAGGTGCCGCTTGTGTCAGTGTGGTACTGGAGAAACTTACCACCGGACCGGCAGGGCTTACTGTACCTGTTAAACTTACATCACCTACGAAAGTACCCAACCAGGTTGCAGTAAGGTTTCCTGAAGTCTGTACGTTTGGAGCCGGACAGGCCGCTACAACAGCAGCTGGACTATTGAAAGTAAATCCATTTGGCGGAGGTACGATGGTAATGTTAGCATTATTAATATCAAAGAATATATTTCCAATTGCCTCCACTTTTACACGACCAGTTGTGGTCAGATTCGCCGGAACGGAGATATTTTCAGTTCCATCATTAGGAGTGCTGGCCGCCAAAACTATCGGGAATGTATTACCACCATCTGTTGATAATGATATTTTCACATTGGCCGTATTAAAAGGAGCAGCTGTTGTATTGTTAACTGACCATGTAATGGTTTGAGTGGAACCCGCATCCCAGCTAACTGCTGTATTCTGAGAAGTAATTAAGAAAGGACCACCAGTGGCGTCAACAGTAACAACCATATCCGTAAACGCAGTCTGACCCACTTTCAGGGGTACGGTTGAACTATAAGGACTATTATCACGTACTGTAAGACGGAAATTGAGTGTACGGGATACTGAACTTAGTGCCTCAATATTTGCGCCGGCATCACCACCAGTTAAAGGACCAGTAACAGATGCACCGGAAAGAATAGTGGATAAGCGGGGGAATAAACGTACCTGATTGGTTGTCGGGCTGAATGATAACCAGTTCGGTCCTGTTGTTTTAGTGGGGCTGGCTACGCTACCTGCTCCGCTGGTTGTAGAGTTATCATTCTGTTCCCAACAATATGTCAATACATCACCGGCATTGGCATCAGTAGCAGATCCTGTTAATGCAAATGGCGTTGTGATTGGAATTGTATAGTTTGAAACCGGGGCAACTACAGGTGTTGCATTTGTTGCAGAAATATTGGTAAGTACAGCGCAGGTTCTGGTTATCATGTTGGCCTGAACCTGATCAATAGATGCCTGATGAAAAATGTCAATAGAGTGAGGAGCCACATCCTGACTGGTAATACCTGCATAACCCATAATAGTAATACCTGAACCCACTTCCTTATTTACACCTGTACCTTCATTAGACATCGAGAAAGTGTGATTGGCACCCAACTGGTGACCGATTTCATGTACAACATAGTCAATATCAAAATTATCTCCCTGAGGTATACCATCGGCAGGTGATGTGATGCCCGCACCTTTATAAGCAGTGTTTGCCCCACCACCAACAGCCAGTGTATTGTTACAAACGCAACCGATACAACCTGCGTTACCTCCACCACCGGAAGCACCAAACATATGACCTATATCAAAAGCCGCATCACCTAAAACGTTATGCAGGGTATTCATTAACTGAGTATTCCAGCTACCCATTGCAGTATAAGGATCAGTAGCCGGATCATAGTATATAACAGCCGTTGTTCCGGCAATCATATCAAGGTGAAGAGCCAGGTCTTTTTCCAATACACCATTTACACGCGTATAGGATGCGTTAAAGGCCGCCAGAACCAGGTTAACCTGGGCAGCACTTGTCGCTCCAAAATAGTTTGCGTATTCGCCATTACATGATTGTGCAAGCCGGAATACCCGTAATTCCCCGGTATTACTTTCAGGACGACCGGCAAGACCGTTTGCCTGCTGATGTAAGCCGGAAGCCAACTGCTGATCCATTGTAGAGCATGTCCAGGGAAGTTCGCCTTTATTACGCTGTGATTTAAAAACTGCGTATACAGTATGGTCAGCTGAATAGGGTTCAATGTATTCACTTGGCCTGTTATCACTACGCATAACCATGGTCTGAATACCTTGAGGAGAAATGCTCAGTTTAAGCATGGCAGAGGGATCCTGAATACCACGGCCGGAAAATGCGCGGATTTCAGGGAAACGAGCCTGTAATGCCGGCTCAAAGTTAGAAGCTTCATACACTTCAAATTGCTCCAGTACACCTGCCGCATTTGGCAGGGAAATCACGGTAGCATGGCGGGTTGCATTGCCAACAACAGTAAATAACTGCTGCTTTAAATGATTAATGTTTAACTGAAATAATTTGAATTCTCTTGGAAAAGAAATCCGATTTACTGATTTGTCAATAATATACCCAGATTTCTCATTCTGAAGATTCCAATAATCAACCTGACTAAATGACAACAAACAAAAGGAACTAAAAAGTACTAATAGTAAAATTTTTCTCATAGCAATTAAGTTAAAAGATAACCAAAGACGAATAAAGTTAATAATTTCAAGAATACAGAAAATTTTGTTTTAATCTTTTACGCATAAAATAAAATAACAATTCGTAATACTATGTCTTTCAGTATAAACAATTATTTTTTCTAACTAAAGTTTATCATATAAAAATAATAAACAAACCACTAAATTCAATTATTCTTTAAACCTTAAAAATTAAAAATATGAAAATTCAAATCTCAGCGATTTTACTTCTTTTGATATTTTTTTCAAGTTGCAGCAAAAATGAAGACCCTGTAAAAAAAGTAAATTTAGTTGACACCAAAAATTCCAAATTTGACAAGCTTCCAATAACATCAAAGGGTGAAGAGAGTGCTAATTATTATTTCGATAAATATATATCTGTAAATCCCTTACTCCCCAATAATTCATTAAAAAGCAATATTATCTCAGCTACCTGTGATGCTTATGCAAACACTGTCTCTATAACTTATCTTGGCTTTTCTGATATAGGAAGCCCTTCTGGAAATGGGGACAGGGATATTACAGTAAATTGGCTTGTAGGATTTCCAGCAAATCCTGATAACGGTGATCCAGGTATATTACCAATATTAAATTCTAACAGTAGAGTTTATCTGGAATTTTGGGATCTTCCCGGTCAACCAATCACAGTCTCTGCTCCAATTTTATCATTAGAAAATGAGGTTTTTGACGAGGATTATGTTTGTCATTTACCTCCATCACGTGTCTTAGGATATCAGTTTAAAACCCTTTCAGCAACTTTTACATTAACTCAGCCACAACATTGTTTTACAAGCTATTATGGCTTTTCATTTGTACTTTCAACTAACTGTAATACATTTCCGCAAATCACACCAATAAGTCCAATTTATGAAATTGCAACTCAACAAGCATATTTGGTAGTACCATTTAGTGTGGTTTCAAGCTCCTCTGGAGGTATACATAAATTTACAGTTACACCATTAATTCTCAACCCAGCTTGCCATGAACCTGCACTAGGTATGAGTCCATTACATACTTTCAAATGGGGGCCATCTGGAACAACCGCCTTAGGTAATCCAAATCTGTGGAACTCTGTTACAAAAACACCTTTACAATTAGGTACTCCTTTTGATATAATTGTTCCTTCTGCAGGTCCATATGACTATAAATCTAAAGGTGTACTTTTCCCTTTATACAATCAAGAAACAAGGTATACTGTTACTCAAACAGTGAATGTTCTTTAGTAATCTATAAGCACAAAAAACCGTTTCCAATAATTGAAACGGTTTTTTATGCTTAGATAAAAAAATTAATATCCCATTCCACCCATATCAGGCGCACCATGTGCATGGGGCTCTTCCTTCTTGGGTTTGTCGGCAATCACACATTCCGTAGTCAGGAGCATACCGGCAATGGAAGCGGCATTTTCCAGGGCTACACGGCTTACTTTGGTCGGGTCAATTACACCGGCTTTGAAGAGATTTTCATACACTTCAGTGCGGGCATTGAAACCAAAATCGCCTTTGCCTTCTTTAATTTTCTGTACCACGATGGAACCGTCGATACCGGCATTGGCCGTCAGTGTGCGCATGGGCTCTTCGAGAGCACGGCGTACAATCGCCATACCGGTTTGCTCATCGGCAATCTGACCGCGTACTTTGGCTTCCAGGCTGTCGATAGCGCGGATATAGGCCACACCACCACCGGGAACAATACCTTCTTCCACAGCAGCACGGGTGGCATGCAGGGCATCATCCACACGGTCTTTCTTTTCCTTCATTTCCATTTCAGTGGCAGCACCAACATAGAGTACCGCTACCCCACCGGCCAGTTTGGCCAGGCGTTCCTGTAATTTTTCCTTATCGTAATCAGAAGTGGTATTTTCCACCTGGGCCTTGATCTGGTTTACACGGGCCAGGATTTCGGTTTTCTTTCCTTTACCACCTACTACGGTTGTATTGTCTTTGTCAATGGTTACGGAAGAAGCCTGTCCGAGGTAAGTCAGGTCGGCATTTTCCAGTTTGTAACCTTGTTCTTCACTGATTACCGTACCGGCAGTCAGGATCGCGATATCGGTCAGCATTTCTTTCCGGCGGTCACCGAAACCAGGGGCTTTTACAGCTGCTACTTTCAGGGTACCACGGAGTTTATTCACCACCAGGGTAGCCAGTGCTTCACCTTCCAGGTCTTCAGCAATGATCAGGAGAGGACGGCCGCTTTGAGCTACTTTCTCCAGGATGTGCAGGATATCCTTCATGTTGCTGATCTTTTTGTCATAGATCAGGATATAAGGATTCTGCAGTTCTGCTTCCATTTTCTCGCTGTTGGTCACGAAATAAGGAGAAATATATCCGCGGTCAAACTGCATACCTTCCACTACGTCTACGGTAGTATCGGTACCTTTTGCTTCTTCCACGGTGATCACCCCTTCCTTTCCTACTTTACCAAACGCTTCCGCGATCAGTTTACCAATGGTTTCATCATTGTTGGCAGAGATGGTAGCCACCTGCTGTATTTTCTTGCTGTCGCTGCCCACAGTCTGGCTCTGTGATTTCAGGTTTTCCACCACCAGGCTTACGGCTTTGTCAATACCGCGTTTCAGGTCCATGGGATTGGCACCGGCAGCCACCATTTTCAGTCCTTCAGAAATGATAGACTGGGCCAGTACGGTTGCCGTTGTGGTACCATCACCGGCGATATCCGCGGTTTTGGAAGCCACTTCTTTTACCATCTGGGCACCCATGTTTTCAATGGGATCTTCCAGTTCAATTTCCTTCGCTACCGTCACACCATCTTTTGTAACAGCCGGTGCGCCGAATTTTTTCTCGATCACCACATTGCGGCCTTTGGGGCCCAGGGTTACTTTCACCGCGTTGGCCAGGGTGTCAACGCCTTTCTTCATTTTATTTCTTGCTTCAATATCGAAGAAGATCTGCTTTGCCATATCAGTTTTTGTTTATTGTTAATTTAAATTTGGACATTTCATCAATTGATGGAATAAGTTGCGGGTTGAGAGATGTGAGTTGTGTGTAAACAGCCGGTATTCTCCCAAAACTAAGTGCCCGTAGCTATTACTTTAATTAAACGATAGCGAGAATATCGGATTCACGCATGATCAGGTAGTCCTCTCCTTCAATCTGAATTTCCGTACCGGCATATTTGCCATATAAAACGGTATCACCGGTTTTCACGGTAACGGGCTCGTCTTTTTTACCAGGACCTGCTGCGATAACAGTTCCGCGCTGGGGTTTTTCTTTTGCAGTATCGGGGATAATGATACCTCCGGCAGTTTTTTCTTCAGCAGCAGCTGCTTTTACAATTACCCGGTCGTGAAGGGGGGTAACATTTACTTTCTTGGCCATAGTTGTATTGATTTTGATGTTTTGTTTGATTTCCAACCCATTCTACGGGCGGGCCGCACCGGCCGTGGCTTTAGCGGCAGCGGGCGCAAAGGTACACGAAATACTATGCCGGGGGCGGAAAAAAGTCATTTTTTCAGCCTGAACTCCGTTTCCGGCACAAAATGACTGCTATTATTACATGCTGGTACGGGATCTGGACAAATTTTCACCCGGGCAACTACCAATTGTATTTTCCGCAAGAGCTTTATATATTTGTGGAAATACCAATACCTATGCTGAAAAAAAGTCTCCAGCTATTTTTCCTCCTGTTCATCAGTTACCAACCCGTTTTTTCCCAGGGGCCTCCCTGCGGATTTGATTTGCAACTCAATCGCCAGCTGAACAATGTTCCCGGCTATGCCCGTCAGCTGGAGGAAAACGAATCCTTTATCAGTCGCATGATCAGCGAGCATCCTGAATGGATGCAGCCCGGATTCCGCACGGATATCGCCTACACTATTCCTGTTGTGGTGCATGTAATGCATACCGGGGGTGCCGTTGGAACCATTTATAACCCCACCGATGCCCAGATCAATGGTGCCATTGCCTACCTGAACCAGGTATATGCCGGTACCTATCCCGGTATGAGTGCTCCGGTAGAAGGCGGCGGCGTGGTGAATATGGAAGTACAATTTGCCCTGGCACAACGGACACCATCCTGTGGTGCCACCAACGGCATTGAACGGATCAACGCCTCTTCACTGGCCAACTACACGAACTTCGGCATCAATGTGGACAATTCGAACGGCACGCCCGAAATTGATCTGAAAAATCTGTCCCGCTGGAATACCAGCAACTACTATAATATCTGGCTGGTAAATAAAATTGATGGTGCCGACGGAACCTCCGGTCAGTTCATTGCCGGCTTTGCTTATTTCCCGGGCTCCTCCTCCAGCCTGGATGGTACCATTATGCTGGCCACCCAAATGGTTGCCGGACAAAAAACCCTTCCTCATGAAATCGGTCATGCCCTGAACCTCTATCACCCATTCCAGGGTTCGGCCGATAATACACAATGCCCGGCCAACGCCACCTGTTCCACACAAGGCGACCGGGTATGTGATACCGATCCGATCTACAATAATTTAAATTCCGTTACCGGGATCTATAGTTTTGCCTGCCGCACTGGTGCCAATACCTGTGCCAGTCCCAACAACTACACAATTAACACAGAGAGTAACTTTATGAGCTACACGAACTGTTATACCTTATTTACCAACGGGCAAAAAGCCAGAACCCAGGCCGCTATGTTACTGGCATCCCGGGCCAGTCTGGTGGATCCTTCCAATTTGGCACTGGTTCCCTGTGGTACCAGTATCAATTTTGCCCTGGGTACCGCCGCACAAACAGAAAGTACAGGAGGTACCCTTACCGGGTGCCGTCGTTATACGGATTATACTTACCAGATGACGATCGGCGCGGCGCCCTCTGCTACGGCTACGGCCACTTTAACCTATGGCGGTACCGCAGTTAAAGGACTCGATTATGATATTACCACCAATGGGGATTTCGCCAGTCCCAGTGATGTACTCACTTTTACCAATGGCTCCACCACGGCCCAGAATTTTACCGTACGGGTGTATGATGATGCCAATGTGGAAGCCGCGGAAACCATTGTACTGAATTTTACCCTCAACAATGGCGGAGGCGATGCAACTACGGGCACCAGTTCCCCCACCCTTACCATTACTTTATCAGAT
>JAFLBL010000024.1 GCA_017303855.1 Chitinophagales bacterium
CTGCATGAGCTCATCGATGGTAATATCACGGTTATCAATATACGCAATACAGCCATCAATCACTTCGGTCAGGTTATGCGGCATCATATTGGTTGCCATCCCTACGGCAATACCACTTGAGCCGTTTACCAGTAGTTGCGGTATACGGGTCGGTAATACCGTGGGCTCTTTTTCCGAATCATCGAAATTCAGCTGGAAATCCACGGTATCTTTTTCAATGTCATCCAGCATATGTTCTGCCAGCCGCTCCAGCCTCGCTTCTGTATAACGCATGGCCGCCGGACCATCACCATCCTGATTACCAAAGTTTCCCTGTCCGTCAATCATCGTATACCGCATGCTCCATTCCTGTGCCATACGCACCATGGCATCATATACCGATGAATCACCATGCGGATGGTACTTACCCAGCACTTCCCCCACAATACGGGCGGATTTTTTATAGGGCTTATTGTAATGAATACCCAGTTCGTTCATGGCATGCAACACACGACGATGTACGGGTTTCAGTCCGTCACGTACATCCGGCAAGGCACGACCAACAATTACCGACATGGAATAGTCGATATAGGCCGTTTTCATCTGCTCCTCAATATTCACCGGTATTATCCGGTTCAGATCATTGGTTTGTTCCGGGTTTAAATTGTCTTCCATTTCTTAATCTCCGTTCCTGTTTTTAGGTTGTTTGCTTCGTCGTTTTTCTTCCTGAAAAAAAGGCTTTTTCCAGGGTCTGCAAATCTACTTTTTTGCGCACGTATAACCTGACAGAACGGGTTGTTTTTTAGGGCATTTTATCCACTTTTGTGAATAGTTATCAGCATGGGAAAACGGGAGTTTTTTCGTGAAAATATCCCCGGATTCCAGGGGGATTTCCGACCCATTGCGGCACAAAAAAGCCCCGGTAACCCGTTTCCTGCATAGATGAGGGAAAATGGTTGCCTGGGCGAATAAACCGGTTCAGAGAAGCCCGGAATTAATGAGTCAGCGGAATCGACAAACTTACTTGTAATACCCCATTTTTAAAATCCGGGTTGATATTACTGGTACCTGAAAAATCACCAACTTTACTGATACCTGCAGTATACCGGGCGCCAATTCCATAGCCTTTCTTTCCGCGTATTCCCAGCCCCGCAGCAGCGGACAAATCCAGGCCTTTTGCAAATTCGTCAATGGTACTGTTACTGATTTCATCGGCTATTTTAAATCCGACCTGCGGCCCCAGCTCGAAATAAAAACCGCCCTGCAAACGGAACTGGGCCATCACCGGCACATTGATATACGTCACTTTCCAGTCATAACTGCCGGCATTAATGGTGTCAATTTTTGCCCCCTGGCTGGAGACCAGTAATTCCGGTTGCAAACCGAAAGCGCCGGCTTTAAAATTCAGGTATAACCCACCCTGGAAACCGACTAAAGCTTTTTTCTTTACAGCATCAAAATTACCCCCGGTAAAATTGCTGATATTAACCCCTCCCTTTACACCCAGTTGAAAATGCTGGGCAAAACTGAACTGGGCCAGTAAAACGGTTACAACGGCCAGGCATACTTTTTTCATGATTAGAATTTTTGATAAGTAGATGTAAACTTTTGTAAAGATAAATCGGGTTTATGTCAAAATCAACCTTCATCTTTGTTAAAAGCAAACAATATGCCGCATGGCTGCGGGTATCATAAAATTTCAGGATGAAAACAATTCTACTCTTTGGCGCAGGAAAGTCTGCTACCGTACTGATTGATTATTTACTGGAAAATGCAGCCACTGAAGGCTGGCAGGTACAGGTAGTGGATGCTGATCTGCAACTGGCTGAATCTAAAACTGCCGGTTCGCCTTATGCTACACCCCTTTCCTTTGATATCCGAAATGAAGCTGAACGAAGCCGTTATATTGCAGCGGCATCAATTGTTATTTCCCTGCTTCCTCCTTCCCTGCATATCGAAGTGGCTAAAGATTGTGTACGCCTCAGCAAAAATCTCCTGACGGCTTCTTATCTCGATGAAGAAATAAAAAAACTGGCAAACGATATTACATCTAAGGGCTTGCTGTTCCTGTATGAAATGGGACTCGATCCCGGTATTGATCATATGAGTGCCATGCAACTTATTGACAGCATTCATGCGGGGGGCGGCGAAATAACCTCATTTACTTCCCATTGCGGAGGGTTGGTGGCACCGGAGAGTGACGATAACCCCTGGCATTATAAAATCAGCTGGAACCCCCGCAATATAGTGTTGGCCGGTAAAGCCGGTGCTCACTACCGGGAAAACGGGGAAGAAAAGAAAATCGATTACAAGGATTTATTTAATGCCGGGCAACAGGTAATGGTACCCGGATTAGGTCCTTTGAGCTGGTACCCTAACCGGGATTCACTCAGCTATACACACTTGTACGGTTTGGAAAATACACAGACCTTTATCCGTACCACACTCCGGCATCCTGATTTTATGTATGGCTGGAATAATATAATTGAACTGGGATTAACAGATGAAACCCTGCAATATGATACGGATGGCAAAACCCTGCAGGCCGTTTTTAAAGAACACATGGAGAAACAGGGTTTCGGGGACTGGCTGAATAAAAAGCTAACGGCCCGGCTGGGACAAAGTAAGGAATTGCTGGAACAACTGATGCAACTTACCGAAGCAGAAAATGAAACAGATACTGCCCCTTTCCTGGCTGCTGATGATAAAGGTAATCTGCATGAAGTGGAACCCGGACAAATAAAAAATGCCGCGGCTGATCATCTTGTCCGCCAGATGCATGAAGCCAATCTGACACTGAAACAACTTTTTTTCCTGGGACTGGATGACGATACCACCCTGCTGAATAAAGGCCGGTGCAGCGCGGCTGATATTTTACAGTTTGCGCTGGAAAAAAAATTAGCACTGCGTCCGCAGGATAAGGACATGATTGTGATGCTGCATGAATTTGAATACCTGCGAAACGGGAAAAAAGAAACGGTCAGCAGTTCGCTCGTAGTGAAGGGCTCCACCAGTTTACGTACGGCCATGGCTAAAACGGTTGGTTTGCCCCTGGGTATTGCCGCCCGCTTAATCCTTCGTGGCGAAATCAGTCTCACCGGACTCTGCATCCCCACTACAAAAGAAATTTATACGCCTGTGCTGGAAGAACTGAGCCGGTACGGCGTTTCATTTACGGAAATACATACCTGATGATTATACGGTATAGTTACTGAGCTGTTGTATAAGTAAATCAATTCCTTCCGTGGCTGGTTTTTCAATTACTGTCAACCGGCCCGTATTGCCGATATAAGGGATCTTTTTATCGAGTATAAAAACCGGAACATTCTCCCGGGTATAATTTACCAGTCCGGCCGCCGGATATACCACCAGCGATGTACCTATAACAACAAAAAGATCGGCTTCCCGCACTATAGGGATTGCCACTTCCATCATAGGTACAGCTTCTTCAAACCATACAATATGCGGACGTAACTGCTCCCCGTCAGCAGCCAGGTCTCCCAGTTTAATATCACCGGTTATTGTATATACCAGGGAGGGATTCCGTTCGCTGCGCATTTTTAAAATTTCTCCGTGCAAATGCAGGATATCGGTTGATCCGGCCCGTTCATGCAGGTCATCAATATTTTGGGTGATTATGGTAACGTCAAAATCATTTTCCAGTGCTGCCAAACCTATGTGTGCCGCATTGGGCCTGGCATCCTGAACATTTTTTCGCCGGTAATTATAAAAATCAAGCACCAGTTGCGGATCTTTTTTCCACGCCCCTGGTGTAGCCACATCCTCAATATTGTATCCTTCCCATAATCCGTCACTGTCGCGGAATGTTTTCAGACCGCTTTCCGCACTGATTCCGGCTCCGGTTAATACGACGAGTTTCTTTTTTCTCATAGTCAAATGTAAGCGGAAATCGGATCCGGTGGATATTGCAGCTTAAGCGTTGAAATGTTGAAATGCTTGTCCTCTGATACTGTGCGGATAGATAAAAACGGAAAACCTGTTAGGCACATTGGAGACGCGACAGATTTTCCGTTTTAACTGTTCAGAGACGGGTAAAAAGATATTCTTTATTGGCCGTATCCTTTACCAGCAGACTGTCTTTGTTTAACAGTAAAACCGTATAGGTGTTTACGGCAACACTATCCGTCTGCTTTTCCTTGAACAGCAAATCTCCTGTTTTACTCCAGGCATAATAGCTGCTGTCCGTAGTGGCCGTCGCGGTGTCACGGATCAGGGCTAATCCATCCTGCAGGAATGCATACTGAAACGTGGTGAACAGGCTGTCTTTTCCTGTTGCGGGAAAACGGGCTACCCAGTTGCCCTGCAACAACACCGTTCTGTTTTCACTGTCAGGAGTTGGCGTTTGAGGCTGTTTCAGCAGGAAATAAGCACCTGTTCCGGCTGCTAAGATCAGCAGCCCGATGAAGATTTTTTTCATGGCTATACTTTTTAAAATGAAATGGGGACTATCGTATATTGATACAGGATATAGTGAAAAGGTAACCTGATGAAATTGTTAAAGACGAAAGAAGAGACGCAAATCGGAAAATGCGCAGGGGCCAAGATAGAAATACAAAAGCCCCCGTAACAGAGGGCTTTTTTACTCATTGCTCATTACTCATTATTCATTGCTGATTATTCATTGCTGATTACTCATTCCCATAACGATCTCCCACTCTTCCTCTTTTACTGTTTGTACCGAGAGTCTTCCAAGGCGGATCAAATCCATGTTGGCCAGGCGCGGATCTGCTTTTATTTGCGCGAGAGTGACGGGCTTTTTTAATTTTTTAAATGGTTTGAAATCCACTGCAACCCAGGCTTCTTCTATCGTAGTTGGATCCTGGTAGGCTTCTTTGGCTACTTTGGCGATTCCCACAATGGCCAGTCCTTCATTACTGTGATAAAAAAAAGCAAGGTCCCCTTTTTTCATGGCGCGGAGATTATTTCGCGCCGCGTAATTACGTACACCGTCCCAGAAAGTCAGTTTATCTTTTTCAAACTGTTCCCAGGAATACTTGAAAGGTTCAGATTTAATTAACCAGTAAGCCATTTTAATTTATTTTCTTCCTATGGTAAATGGGGTATCAGCAACAGTTGAATAGGGCTGTTTACCAGCCGCTGGCCATCACATCGGCCAGGTGAAGTGTTTTCAGGGCATACCCTTTTGTTTTAATATACCCTTGCAGGTGCATGAGACAGGAGAGATCCGTTGAAATCAGGTATTCAGCACCGGTAGCCATTGCATTTTCCACTTTTTGCTCGCCCATGCCTACAGAAATGGCATCAAATTTCACGGCAAAAGTACCACCGAAACCACAGCAGGTTTCCACATCATTCATTTCTGTAAGCTGCAACCCTTTTACTTTTGCCAGCAACCGGCGTGGTCCTTCTTTGATTTTACATTCCCGGAGTGCCGCGCAGGAATCGTGATAGGTGGCTTTCCCTTCGAGGGTAGCACCTACATCGTCCACGCCGAGTACATCCGTCATAAATTCGGAAAACTCAAAAATACGCTTGTTCATGTCCTGTACCTGGTGATGCAGGGATGAATTGTCGAATAATGTATTGTAATAATTCCGTACAAAACCCACACAACTGGCACTGGGGCCGACGATATAATCACTTCCGCTGAAGTCTTTCAGAAATTTCTGGCAAACCGGTTTAGCATCATCCCAATAGCCGGCATTGAACGCGGCCTGTCCGCAACAGGTCTGATTGCCGTTATAGCTTACGGTACAGCCGGCTTTTTCCAGTACTTTGACCATATTAAACCCGGTATCCGGATACAACTGGTCTACGAAACAGGGTATAAAAATCTGTACATTCACGGTTGCTTATTTAAATGACTCCACCAGGCTGATCATTTTAAGTGCGGTGAAAGCGGCTTCCTCCCCTTTATGTCCATGCTTACCACCAATTCTTTCCATCGCCTGCTCTTCCGTATTTACGGTCAGTACCCCAAAGATAGTTGGTACCGGCAAAGAAAGATTCAGTTGCAATACCCCATCCGAAACAGAACTGCATACATAGTCAAAATGCGGGGTATCCCCTTTTATAACACAACCAAGGGCGATAAACGCGTCCGGTTTACTCTTTTTCCCGGCATTTGCCCAATACGATTGAATGATAAAGGGAATTTCAACCGCGCCGGGAACGGTAATAACCACCGTCTTTTTTACACCATACTGTTCCAGTACCGCTATACAGCCCCTTTCCAGCTGGTCGGTAATGGCGGCGTTCCAGTCCGTTTTGATCAAAACAATACAGGCATCCTTTTTCAGAATGCCTGTATTGAGATCGGTCAGTTTACTGTTGGTAATTGCTGCCATAATCAGTTTTCGGTATTGTATACGCCCAGCTGTGCCAGGTAGTTGTCGGCATCAAATGCCTGCTGGCTGCGGGGGAATTTTTCTTTGATTTCTTTATACAGTTTTACCGCTTCATCCTTGTTTTTCATAACACGGTCGGCAAAATAAGCCGCGGTGAAAAGATATTCAGGAGAATTGGCTTCATCTTTTGCAAAATGACGACCTGCTTTTTTATAATTGGAAAGAGCATCTTCATTTTTACCCCAGTCGGCATACGCGTCACCCAGTAATTTATAGGCGCGGGCCTGTACCAGGTCGGATCCGCTGCTGAACGATTTCAGGTATTTAACCGCCTTTTCGTAATCATTCAGTTTCAGGTAGCAACTGCCCGCGTAAAAATTAGCCAGGTCACCGGCTTTTGTACCGCTGTACTTATCCGCAATTTTTTCAAAACCGGGATTGGTGCCATCACCTTTCAATGCCAGGTTTACAGAGTCCATCCGGTAATACTCTTCAGCACGGAACATAGCTTCCACGGCTTGTGATTCCTTCGGTTTAACCACGAAATGCTGATACGCATACCAGCCACCGATTGCTACAATCAGGAGCAGGGATACAATCATCAGGGGCTTACTGTATTTATCCCAGAAATTCTTTGCTTTCGCAATCGCTGCTTCACTGCTGTCCGCTTCCTGCACTAACTTATTTTCTGCCATAATATCTGAATTACTTGTTTGGTTGTTTTATTTAGTCAACAATAAAAGGATAGTTCTGATCCATATAAACGTCTTTCAGCACTTCGCTGTCATCCGGCCAGGGACTTTCTTCCGCGAATTTAACAGACTCGTCTACAATGGCATCTACTCTTCTGTTAATTTCATTAATCTCGTCCTGCGTGGCAAATTTATGATCCAGAATGGTTTTCAATACCTGCTGAATCGGGTCTTTGCCACGGTATTCATCTACTTCTTCCTTGGTCCGGTATTTTTGCGGATCGCTGATTGAGTGGCCTTTATAGCGATATGTTTTAATTTCAAGCAAAGTAGGTCCGCCGTTTTCACGGGCTCTTTTCACTGCACGGCTTACCCCGTCATGTACGGCTTCGGCACTCATGCCATCGATGGTATCGGCCGGCATTTCATAGGCATCCGCCAGTTTATAAATATCAATCACGTTTGACGTACGTTCAATCGACGTACCCATGGCGTAGTTATTGTTTTCACAGATAAATACCACCGGGAGTTTCCAGAGCATAGCCAGGTTAAAGGTTTCATGCAGCATACCCTGACGCGCAGCTCCATCGCCAAAATAAGCCAGTGCCACATTATCGGTACCCCGGTATTTTTCTGCAAATGCCAGTCCGGCTCCTGTACCAATCTGCGCACCCACGATACCATGGCCACCATAAAAATTACATTCCTTACTGAAAAAGTGCATACTGCCTCCCTTTCCTTTGGCACAACCCGTGGCTTTGCCATAAAGCTCAGCCATGCAACTGTTTACCGAAACACCCTTGGCAATTGCCAGACCATGATCACGGTAGGCCGTGATAAACATATCATCCGGACGGGTAGCCGTAATACAACCCGCCGCAATAGCTTCCTGACCGATATATGCATGGAAGAAACCACGGATTTTACCTTCCATTTTGTACTTCTCTTCCGCCATCAGTTCAAATTGACGGATCAGTTGCATCAGCTCGTACCAGTAGAGGTAGGTTTCTTTGGAAAATTTAGCGACCACAGGCATTAAATTTGAGCCGCAAAAATACGGGGAAAAAAGGAATTTTAAAACGATGATTTTGAAGGGCTAAAATACAGGCAAACCGGACCCGGAAAAGCCTTCCGGCAACCCCTGTTTTTGACTGCTTTTGCCCCGTCCCCCCTATCTTGCACCCGGAATGCTACGGATTCACCATATGACCGTTTTTCAGTTCAAAAATTACACGAATCGCTCCTTCTCGTTTACGGAGCGGATTGTGGGCATTTTTGGCAAAAATGGTGTGGGTAAAACCAATCTGCTGGACGCCGTTCATTACCTGTGCTTTACCAAAAGCTATTTTACCCGTTCAGACGGGAATAATGTAAAACAGGGGTTTTCCGGTTTCCGGGTGGAAGGCCGGCTTGAACTGCAGCAACAGCCTGAAAAAGCTGTATGTGTGCTCCGGGAGACTGGCCGGAAAGAGTTTTCGGTTAATGACGAATCCTATGACCGGTTTTCCCTGCATATCGGCCGTTATCCCTGTGTGGTAATTGCCCCGGATGATGCGGAACTGATCACGGGTGACAGCCGGGAACGAAGGACTTTCCTGGATGAAATCCTTTCCCAGCTAGACGCTGAATATCTGCGGCATCTGATTGTATATACCCGGGTATTACAACAGCGGAATTCGTTATTAAAACGCTTTGCGGAAACCAGTTCACGTGATGAAGCGCTGCTCGATGTGCTGGATCAGCAACTGATACAACCCGGAGAATTCATTTTCAACCGGCGCAGGGACTTTTTGCTGGGATTTCTGCCCGCAGTCAAACAACTGTACGAGGAAATTGCCCGCAACCCGGATCAGGAAACAGATAAGCATTTGCCCGCCCCTGAAGCTATAAACCTGCTGTACGAAAGTGAATTGCATGCAGATTCTTTTCCTGACTTATTGAAGAGGAACCGGCAGAAAGATATGTTTGCCCAACGTACCAGTGCAGGTATTCACCGGGATGACCTGGTTATACAACTGGGCGGACAGGCGTTTAAAAGTATGGCCTCCCAGGGTCAGCGGAAAAGTCTGCTCTTTGCTTTAAAACTGGCTGAACTGGAACGGTTGAAAAGGGACAAAGGATTTTCCCCGCTGCTCTTACTGGATGACGTTTTTGAGAAACTGGATGAACAACGTATTGCCAACCTGTTACGGAAAGTTGCTGTAGAGAATGACGGACAGGTTTTTATTACGGATACGCATGAGGAACGACTCAAAGCCCACCTGAAAAAGCTGGAAGCGGGTTTTCAGCTGATCGGTTTGTAAAGTGAGGTTGACAGCATTTTTCTAAACGGATTTTCTGAAAATACGACCTTGTAAACCTGTCAATTTTTAAACATATCAACTAACTTTACAACATGGGTCAGTATTCCATGCAGGAAGCATTACAACAATTTCTGAACGGCAGCCGTATCAAGGGCGGCATTCAGGCCCTGCAGATTGAAGACGTATGGGAGGATATAATGGGGAAAACCATTGCCCGGTATACCGATAAATTACAGATTATAGGCGACAAACTGATTATCACCACGGCTGTAGGGCCCTTGAAAAATGAACTCCTGTACCAAAAAGAAAAAATCAAACAACGGGTAAACGAGGCACTAAAGCATAAAGCAATCAATGAGGTTATTATTCAATAACCCGGATGTATAGCCGCAATAATGGCTGCTGCTCAATCAAAAATCACATTTCGCTTTTCCACCGCTTCTGCCAGTATATCATCGGCTGATATTACGCCGGCAAACGACATATTGGAAAATACCGGTATAAATTTTACATGATATTTTTTCATTTTGGACATGCATTGCTCCACTGTATCGTTGGCATCCGCAAAAGGCAATTGTGTATTCATAATTTCCCTCACATGGGTTTCTGTAAGCGAACGGTTCATGAATAGCGCCTTGCGGGCCACATCTCTCTCCGTCAGTACCCCTAGAAAGTTTCCTTTTTCATCCATCACAATCAGATAGTCCGTATTCTGTGTACTCATGCGGCAGAGGGCATCCCTGATACTGCAACCGGGTGCTATTTCCTTAAAATGCGGCAGGTGACGGGCAAGAATCTGGTTCAGTCTTTCCATGGCAATGTATTTAAGGTTTTAAAAGGAATGCTGCTGCTATCAATGTAACTCAAATAATCTGCCGGAAGTATGATTTTTAAACGATGTGATAAAAAATTAACGGGATTTCACAGCCTTGTGACAATAGAGCTGCATGGACTAACAGCTGTAAGGGAGGAAATAGAGTTTCATTATAAACCTGTTGTCTATTGAATCCTGATCCGTGGATCCACCACCCCGTACAGGATGTCGGCCAGTATATTGATGACAATAAAAAATGTAGCCGATATCAGTACTGATCCCATCACTACCGGGTAATCCAGTTTTTCAAGGGCATCCACCGTTACTTTACCGATTCCCTGCCAGCCAAAAATATATTCTACAAAGAAAGCGCCTGCCAGGAGTTCGGCAAACCAGCCGGTAATGGCTGTTATTACCGGATTCAACGCATTCCGGAGTCCGTGCTTCCAGATAACAGCCTGTCGGCTCAGTCCTTTGGCATAGGCGGTACGGATATAATCCTGGTCCAGCACATCCAGCATCGCACTCCGGGTTAGCTGGGTTATAATAGCCAGAGGACGAATGCCCAATGTAACAGCCGGCAATATCAGATTCTGTAGTGTTAATCGCCTTTGTCCTTCATCGTCTATTATAAACCAGCTGCCGGCAATATGCAGGCCGGTCCAGTCGCTGAGCATAAACCCGAAAATATAAACCATGATAATCCCCATGAAAAAGGAAGGCGCGGATATCCCGATTATACTGCTGAAGATAGCAGTGGTGTCGAGCCAGCTGTTTTGTTTAACGGCTGCTACTACTCCCAACGGTATTCCCAGCAATACGGCAATCAGCATGGCGGCCAGGGCCAGCAACAACGTACCGGGCAATGCCTGTGTTAGAATGGTCCACACCTCCCTTTTACTCTGATATGATTTGCGCAAATAGGGAATTTTGAGTCCCAGTTTCCTGTTACCACCGGTAAAGAAACCCCGGAGCTTTTTCTTTTCTATTTCAGCGGGGGTATGTATTCCTACCGGAGAAACATCATTCAGGTAGTAAAGAAATTGCTTGTAAGTTGGGATTTTTTCACCCTGCTCATTGATCAGGTAAAGTTCCTTGCGGATATTGGCTTGTGTGGCGGAATCACCCGTTTGTCCCATCACAATCCGGGCCGGATCTCCAAATCCCTGGAACAGGAAAAAAACAAGTACGGTCACCCCGAGTAAAACGAGCAGACCATACAATATTTTACGGGTGATAAACCGGATCATTAGTTAGTGTTGAATACTATCGGTTACTGGTTTTTCCGGCGCGGGCATCGAGGGCATTGCAGTTAATGCGTCAACCGCTTTGTTGAAATCATACGAACTCCATTTCCCTTTTATTGTTCCCTGTTGCAATATATATAAGGTTGGATTCGTACGGGCTGCCGTCCGTATCGTGGTATTATCGCAGGTAAAAACGGGCATTGACGCAAAGGGGGTGCCGGCCAGTTGCTTTAAAGTATTATCCGGCTGTCCGCTGATCATAAATACCGGAATGTTTTTTCCGGTTGCAGTAGTATAAACTTTGCTGAATGCTGCAGCCCAGTCACTAACCGGGCGGCTCAGATTTTCGCTGATTAATAAAACGGTGATAGGTTGTTGTAAAATGGGCAAAGTGGAATCCGCTCCTGACTGTCCTTTCAGGTCAAATCCTTTAATGGCGGCTTCTGCATTTCCTTTCCGTACCAGTTTATCTTTACGACTCACGAATGTATATGTTTTCAGGTCTGCGGGTAATTCAGACGGAGCAAATTCATAGTCTTTTCCCTCCTTTGCATAAATGAATCGTATGGCAAAGCTGTCGGGAATGGCGCCTGGAGGTGGCATTCTTTTTTCAAGGATATTGTTTCCGGTTTTAAAGGGCAGGCAATCCACCACCGGCAGATATTTTAAGGTGTAGTATTGAAATCCAAAACTGGCAGAAATAATCAGCAGCATTGAAAGGAGGCCAGCTTTTCCGGACAAAACCGGCCGTACAAATTGTCTTTTCCTGATCAGGAAGATAATCAGTACCAGTAACAGCACATCTTTCAGGAATGAAGTCTGTGAAGTAATGGGCAAACAGTCACCGAAACATCCGCAGTTCTTCGGCATGCCTGTAACATAAGTATAACCGGTAAGAAACGTGAAGAATACAATCAGTAATAATAATAACCAGCTGATCAGTCTGAACTGCCAGCCAATCAGCAAGGCAAATCCGGCAATAATTTCAAAGGCATTCATGAAAATGGATAAAGCCAGGGTAACGCCATCCCATCCGTGCAGTTGCCACACTTCAAAAAACTCCTGCATTTTGTAGCTGAGCCCCAGGGGGTCATTGGCTTTTACCAGGCCAGAGAAAATAAACAGCAGGCCAACGAGAATGCGGGTAAGCGTTACAGTTACTTTCATTTACATGAGTATTAAAGCAAATACGGCATAATTAAGAATATCGTTATAATTGGCATCAATGCCTTCGCTGATCAGGGTTTTCCCGTCATTATTGAGAATCTGACGGATCCGCTGCAGTTTCATCAGGATCAGGTCAACAAAGCTTTCCTGGCTCATACTGCGCCAGGCTTCCCCGTAATCATGATTTTTATCCTGCATCAGGTTTTTGGCAGCATTAACTTTCTCATCGTACAAACGGGCTACTTCAGCAATTGCCAGTTCTTCCGGCGCATCCGATGGTAGTTCCAGTTGAATCAGACCGATAACGGCATAGTTGACAATTCCTTTAAACTCCCCGGATATGCCATCGGATACCTTCTGTTCCCCTTTTTCCTGAATCGTTCTGATCCGCTGGGCTTTTATAAAAATCTGGTCCACGATGGAAATGGTACGAAGTACCCGCCAGGCGGTACCATAATCGGATGCCTTCTTAATGAAAATATCCCTGCATCCACTGATCACGGAGTCGTATTGTTGATTCGTTTTGCCCATTTTTTATGAATAGAAAAAGTAAAAAAGTTAATCAGGAAAAAAACAAGGGAGCAATAAACCGGAAAATGTTTTCCGCTGGTTTGCCACTCTCTGTTATCTTAGCTTCAAAAATAACAAACAAGGCCGATGTTTACGCTCAACTGTAAAGGAAGATTGCTGGTTGTGGATAAGCCCCTGGTAATGGGTATTCTGAACCTGACGCCTGATTCTTTTTTCAGTGGCAGCCGGGTGCAAACAACCGATGCGGTACTCCGCCGGGCGGAAGAAATGCTGCGTGACGGGGCGACTATCCTGGATATCGGCGGGCAAAGTACCCGTCCGGGCAGTGAAAAACTGGAAGCGGATGAAGAATGGCAACGGATTGAAGCACCGATAATGGCCGTTCACAGCACATTCCCGGAACTGATTCTGTCCGTGGATACCTATTATGGTTCCGTGGCAGAACGGGCTGTTGCTGCGGGTGTTTCCATTATTAATGATATCAGCGCGGGTTCACTGGATGAAAGCATGACAGCAACGGCGGCTCGCTTACAGGTACCTTATGTACTGATGCACATGAAAGGTACCCCACAGACGATGGCCGGAGAAGCGGAGTATGAAAATGTAACCACAGAAGTGCTTGATACGTTGGCTGTACAAAAAGCCAGGTTCGAAAAACTGGGAATAAAAGATATCATCATCGATCCGGGATTTGGTTTTGCCAAAACCGTGGAGCATAATTTCACGCTTTTACGCCATCTTTCAGCATTCTCCCTTCTGAAAGCCCCTTTATTACTGGGCATATCGCGTAAATCCTTTATCTGGAAAACCATTCAAAGTGCCGCCGGCGATTCCTCAACCCTGACAGGTACTACGGCTTTGAATATGGCAGGATTGATGCAGGGGGCCTCTATTCTCCGGGTACATGATGTAAAGGAAGCTGCTGTCTGTATACAACTGTTTAACCGTTTAGGTCTGGGATAAAAAAGCCCCGGGCATAGCCGGGGCTGGTTTCTGCAAGACATTGTAATCAAAGCCATACTGCATACACAGTATCGGTTCACTCACAGGATTCGTATTGTAAAAAAAATTAGTACGGTGTATGATAGTCCGTCAGATTCAGGGGGTGCGGAAAGGGTTAGTAATTGGACTAAAAACGGGACATCTTCAAAAAAAATACCCGTCTCTTTTGAAGACGGGTACAAAATTGCACATTAATCTGATGCAGTGCTTAATTTTTTTGTTGAGGCATATCAATATTCTGGTGTGCATCTGCAGGCGGAGGTGCCGGTGCGGCAGGTGCTTTATCTTTCACGTCGGTTACCACCAGTTCAAAAACAAGATTCTCATAAGGTTTGATTACTGTGGAACCGGGAGGTGGTGTGGGGCCGTAAGCCAGTAAAGAAGGTACATAAATTTTGGCTGTGGCACCCGGACGGAGGAAACGCATGGCTTCATCAAAGCCTTTAATCATTTCACCATTACCAACTGTGAAAGACAGTGGTTGCACATGTCCGAATGCCGGATCCAGGTTGCTGTCAAATTTCTTGCCCTGGAAAGTGGTACCGGTATAGTTCAGGGAAACATATTTTCCGGAGTCGATCAGGTTGCCCGTACCGGGATTCATGATTTCAACAAAAACGCCGGAAGGTGTTTTCTGGGTAGTGATTTTTTTCTCATTGACGAATTTTTCAACTACGGCAATTTCCGCTTTGGAAAACTGCTCGCGGCCTTTTTGTTCGTCGGCAATCTTGGTGCTGTCGTTTGTGAAAATACCCAGCACTTTTACATAAGTCATGATACGATCTCCCTTTTTAAATTGGGGAGGAAGACTTCCTGCAGGTAAACGGCGGATAAATGTATCCATCATCTGGGTAGCCACCACGCTGTCCCCGATATGCAGTTTGGTCCACAGTTCAGAAATATCATACGGATTGCTTTGTCCGGTTACCGGAATGTACAATGGCAATGCGTTATTGGTTGTATAATAAACACTGTCATTGATTTTTTGTGTCAGGTTTACTTTCAGGTAATTCCCTGTTTTTACAGTCTGCGTGTCCTTTCCTTTGAAAAGCTGGTAAGGCATGCCGCCGGGTGTCTTTTTAAAGTCGGCTTTTCCACAGCTGGCGAGTAAAGCTCCTGTGATCAGCACAAAACTCAGTTGTTTGATCTTGTTCATACTTGTTTTTAGTTTATTGTAAAAGATGTTCATTTTCTTTTAGTACTTCTTTAAACCGCTGTACGGTCTGTTCCAGGCTGTCACTGCTCCGTCCACCTGCTGCATTATAATGCCCTCCTCCCTCAAAATAGCTGCGGGCAAAGGTATTACAATCGAAGTCACCTTTACTTCGGAAACTCCATTTTCGTTCCTCATCCCGGTCAATCACCAGGGCCACCAGTTTTATACCCTGTATGGATTGCGGGAAATTTACCAATCCCTCTGTATCTCCTGTTTTGATATGATATTTGAGCAGATCCGATTTGGGAATGGCAATCAGGGCCGCATTGTATTCATAGAATATTTCCATCCGGTGAAGCAAGACATGGCCGATAAAACGAAGCCTGTTTTCCAGGAAATTATCAAAGAGCCCCTGGTGTATCTTGCCATGATCCAGTCCCCTCGATTTGAGATCGGCCACCAATGTATGCACTCCGGCATGGGCGGAAGAAAAACGGAAAGAACCGGTATCCCCTACCACACCTGCATATATACACTCACTGATATTTTCATTGATCAGCGCTGCATGCCCGGAATCAACAATAAAATCATAAATCATTTCACAGGTAGAGCTCTTGGATGTATTGCTTACACCATAATTAAATGACACAGTATCAGGCTCCTGGTGATGATCAATCAGAATTTTTGTGCAGGTAAGTGATTTCAGTTTTTCCGTCATGGTTTTTGTCCGGTGAAAAATATTGAAATCCAGGCAAAATAACCATTCGGCTTCTTCCAGTATCGCTTCTGCTTTAACCCGGTCTCTTTCATAATCCAGCACCTGCCGGGTACCGGGCATCCAGTCTACCCAACCTGCCCAGTTCGTCGGAGAAATAACTGTAACAGTATGCCCCAGTTGTTCCAGGAAATGCCGTAAAGCCAGCGAAGAACCCATAGCATCGGCATCCGGTTTCTGATGGGTCGTGATTACCACCCTGCGGGGCTGGTTAAGTAAGGGAAATATATCCTGAATCGGTAACATATGAAGTGTGCGAAGGTAGTATTTTTAGTTCGTAGTTAGTAGTTAGAAGTTAGTAGTCCTTGCCTTCCGGATTTTTTCAGATTCACTGGATTTTCAAGTTCTTTTAGCGAATCTGACTACTATCTCCGAACTACTAACTACGGACTAATTTCCTTACCTTTGCGGCGCAAAAAACAAGTAATATGAGTAACAGAACTTTTACCATGATTAAGCCCGATGCCATGCGTAACGGACATGCCGGTGCCATCATTGACCGTTTTATTAAAGAAGGCTTCCGCATCGTTGCCCTGAAGCAGACAAAACTGAGTACTGAAAAAGCCGGCGAATTCTATGCCGTACATAAAGAAAGACCTTTTTATGGCGAACTGGTTGAATTCATGAGCAGTGGAGTAATCATTGCCGCTATACTGGAAAAGGAAAATGCTGTGGCCGCTTTCCGCGAACTGATTGGCGCTACCAATCCGGCACAGGCTGCTGAAGGTACCATCCGGAAAATGTATGCTACTTCACTCGGCGAAAATGCTGTTCACGGAAGTGACAGTGATGAGAACGCCAAAATCGAAGGGGACTTCTTTTTCAGCGGACTGGAACAGTTCTGACCCTGATAATATTTTTTTATACAGCTGATCCCTGCCGGGTCAGCTTTTTTTATGTCCCGGGCAGCCTGTTGACACCCGGTTAGTACCTGATTTTAATTTCCTTTTGTGTAAGCTGTCCGGACTTATGAGAAAAACCGGCCCTGCTCCAGGAAGGTGGGCCAAACGCGCCAACCACATTATTTGAAAACCCAAATCCTTCCCTGGGTATCCCCAGACTGTTTTTATTCATCAGCCGGTCGTCGTTTTCATCATGCAATACAGAGACGGCATAAGTACCTGCCGGTAAACCGGAGAATAATACGGAGGCTGACTGACCATTGATATCCAGCTGTGCTTTCCGGAAAGCTTTTTGCGCATCATCAGGGTACCCGGCACCATCCTTAAACAGGCTTATCAATACATGCCCTTTTTGATTATGCAACCGGGTAACGGTGATCCGTATTCCCTCTTCCGGCAATACCGGGTTCGTGGAAAATACAGCCACTGGCAATACAATAAAGAATGCTGAAAAAATGATATTCCGCATAAATTATCTAACAAACAGACAGCGGGAAGGTTTTGTCCCCCCTTTATATCGTTACAAGGCGGGTCGATTTGTTTTCAACTGGAGTGACCGTATAGCCGGCTGTTTTTAACAGGTTGAGCAGGCCTTTTTCACCGGGCAGGTGACCCGCACCCACCGCAATCAGTAAGGTCTTTTCTCCCATCATTGTCTTTAGTTTATCTGCCCAGCTGGCATTCCGGTTATAAAGCAGTATATCAGAAAAACTGCTCATGCCCGCATCCGAATCCACCATAAGGCTCTCCAGTTTTTTTAAATCCTGGCTACGATAAGCGTCAAATAATGCTGCCATCATGTTATCCTCCCCTTTTTCGGTTCCGGCACTATCAATATATTTAACCAGTTCCGAGGCCTGGTAGGCATATGGTATGCGATCCAGAAATCCCGCCTGTTCCGCCATTGTTTCAAGGCCTTTTATTTTCTTCCCTTTTGATTTTGCCGCCATCATAATCACCTGCTCCATAGAAGTGGCTCCTTCGCAGGGCATTGATCCTTCTGATAAAAGGGAAGATGCCATTATAGGTTTATAGGTTTCCAGTACGGAAAACGGGAGTATTGTTTTTTTACCTTCAAAATAATCCCTGACTTTATTGTAGTCTGCTTCTGAAAGCAGGTCTTTTAATGTAGTGTCTCCTTTCATTTTGAGTTTGGATAATCCCCCCATCATTTCAAAAATATTATCCATATCCAGTTCAAAATAAACCAGGTCTGCGGTCTGGATTACCTGCTTCATACTGTCACTCAGTACCGCATCGTCTTTACACAACAAATGGATGGTGCCAAAAACATAACTGGGTTTCTGCAGCCCGTTACCACTGATTTTCCACAACAAAGTATTAACTCCGGCAGGCGCAGCGTTTTTCTTTGCCTTGTTTTTTTGGGCCTGACTTGTTAAGGAAAACAGGCTCAGCAGGAAAAGGGATGAAATACCGAACAATTTTTTCATGCGATGAAATTAATGAATAGATATACAGGCTGGATTATATCAAACCAGGAGTCTGCTGTGCGGATAATTGACAAATACCGAACCAACAAAAGGGAAATGCCGTTTTGTCGGTTAATAGAATACCTCATCCCAGAAGCGGATAAACCGGGTTCCCCATTTTACCTGTAATTCTTCGGGGGCAACAGGAAGATCCAGGGCTTGTTTAACGGCAAGCAGAGGCAGGTTAATGCCCGCACCCAATGCAGCCGAAATTGTTCCCTGTACCCTGGGATTTATTTCCAGCAACAAATACTGTCCGTTGGATGCCTGTTTTACCTGAATCCCGATGTTTCCATCCAGCCGTAATTCTTTTATCATTGTCCGGCAATAGTCCGTTATTGCTGGCTGTTCTTCAAAAAGGCCTTCTACAGAAATTCCATTAATCATTTTTGTTCTTCGTCTGGGTACGGCAAGTATGGTTTCCCCTTGCCGGCACAGGCAATCCACTGAAAACTCAGGACCGGGCAGATATTCGCTGATCAGTAATTCAGGAAAGGGGCCTGCAGAAAGAATACGTTCGGCATCTGCCTGCCGCATATAGGTGGCCGATGGTTTATAATTAAAAAGCAGGTCAGATTCATCCATGGAGGCATCCAGAATACGGAAGCCCCGGCTGCCATTGGAAACTGCGGGTTTAAAACAAACTGTCTTTTCAGGATAGCCCAGCGCCGAAATTGCTTCGGAAAATTGTGCCGCATTTTCCACCACCTGGAATGCAGGTACTGGTATACCCCGCCATTGCAGGAATTCGTATAGCCTGCTTTTGCTAATGGCTATTTCAAGGGATTCAACCGAAGAAACGAGCAATTGCGCGCCAGCCATTTCAAAATCCTTTCTATGTGCAGCCAGGGGAATCAATTCCCGGGTTACTAATGGCATCAGCACGTGAATATTCTTTTCCCTGCAGATGGATAATAGCGCAAAAATAAAAGACGGATCATCTGCTGCCGGAATTTTCACAAAATCATGAGCAAGATAACGTCCCGCAGCCTGTTCATTCTTATCGGCCGCAATAATCCGTATTTTGTTATGCATGGCCAGACAACGGATAATACCCGCCGCACCCGGTGCCCCACCACCGGTCATCAATACATTAATAATGCCTGATTCTGCAGAAGCAAATAAACCGGATAGCTGATTAGCTGACATGCGGTGTGTTTTAATTAACTGACGATGGCTTCATCTCCATACATCTGGTGCTTAAATTTAAGGGATGGAGACGGCAAAAAAGCGCCAATGCCCAGTTCGTCCCATTTCTCATCAACGGCAGCAATGGTGGCATCATCCGCCACAATGATATTCGGCCAGTCGCGCTGAAAATTATCCAGCTCTTTTGTTTTACGCGTACCATCAAGTCCCATACAGGCGGTATAACGTCCATCTGTCAATAATTCTTTGAAAAGAAAATTATCCCGGCGCGGATCCATATTATTACAGAAACGCCAGAGTGCAGTACCCAGGTCCTGTGCATCCACTGTATGCTCCACATACAGAATCATTTTCACACCCCGGAGTTCAGGCAACGCACAGATAGCCTGGTGGAGCGAAGCGACATGACCTGGTCTGTTTTTTTGAATCGCAACGATCAAACAAGCAATATTGTAGTTCAGTAATCCGGTATTCACTCCCTTAACTTCAGAAAATTGCTGTTGAATGGAAGAGGCTATAGTATCGGGACTGGCGCTAACAGGCAAAGCGGCATACAGTTCATCCGTTTCTTCATCCATACGGGCGGTTCCGTCAATACACATTTTACCGCCAAAGCCCATTTTACTGCAACTATGATCCAGTACATCCATCGGACCAGTAGAGAAGTAAATATCCGTTGCCGGGTTCAGGTGCTTAAAAATTTCCCTGGTAAGCGGCAGGTAATCGTTGATTTTTATTTCTTCTTTTACTGCGGTAGCTGATGAGGCCAGCACAAGAATCTTATTAAACATCATTTGACCCGCACCCCACATGGCATTCATGACTTTCTGCCCTTGCCCGGCATATTCCTTCTTAATTTTTGTGATCACCAGGTTGTGAAACACACCTTCCACCGGCATATCCATATCCGTAATTTCCGGCACCATCGTCATTTTTATGGGCGCCAGGAAAATCCTTTCAGTGGCTTTTCCCAGCCATGCATCTTCCTGTGGCGGAATTCCCACAATGGTGGCGGGGTATACGGCCTTTTTTTTATGCGTGATGGCGGTAATATGAAATTTCGGATACCAGTCCGGCAATGAATAATAACCTGTATGGTCTCCAAAAGGTCCTTCCCAGATCAGTTCATCCGCGGGATCCACATAACCTTCAATTACAAAATCCGCATCGGCTGGCACTTCAATTTCCGGCTGACTGATACATTTTACCAGCTCCACTTTCTTCTTGCGCAGAAAACCAGCCAGCATATATTCATCTACATTTTCCGGAAGTGGGGCTGTGGCAGAATAGGCATAGGCGGGATCTCCGCCAAGGGTTACTGCCACCGGCATTTTCTGATTCAGCTTTTTATATTCGGAAAAATGTTTCGCACTTACTTTATGTTTATGCCAGTGCATACCGGTCAGCTGCGGTCCAAATACCTGCATCCGGTACATACCTACATTCCGGGTATGAGTAGAAGGATCTTTGGTATGGATAACGGGCAAGGTAACAAATGGCCCCCCGTCTTTCGGCCAGCATGTAATAACAGGCAGTTTGCTGATATCCGGATTTTCCATGATCACTTCCTGGCATTCTCCCCTCCCTTTTTTCACTTTAGGCATCCAGCTGGCAAACTGACCCAGCTTGGGCAACAATTTCAGTTTGTCCAGAATATTTTCTTTGGGGGAAGATAACAAGTGAAACAATTGTTCGATATCCCTGGCCACATCGTCGAGCTCCTGAACACCCAGTGCCATACACATTCTGCGTTCACTGCCATAAGCATTCATCAATACCGGAAAATCATAGCCGGTATTTTCGAAAAGAAGGGCTTTACCGCCATTCCCGGATTTACTGATCCGGTCAGTGATTTCGGCTATCTCCAGTCGGGGATTAACATACGTCTTTATACGGAGCAATTCTCCGGCACGATCGAGTGCATCTATGAATTCTTGCTGATTTTTCCAGGCCATGTTATAAGTTAATGCGTTGCAAATGTACAACACCGCCTGTGACCAATGGTTCAGAACTGCAGATTATCAGTAGATATTCACCGGGCAGCCATTTCTGTTCATCCGCAATGGATTTTTACCTGCAGCCGCATTCAACCGGTATGTAAGATGAATGCCTGTGAAATAATAAATGTCTTTATATTTCGGACTGCCTCTTTGTGCGCCTTTATCGGGGTAAAGAAGGCTTCCTCCGGGTGCTTCATCGCCTCTGTATGCCATGGCTGCTGACAATGTGCCGCGGGCATTAATCAGATCTGTCTCATCCGCATAATTTCCACTGACATCATCCAGGAAATCGGTAAATAATTTACGCATTCCCACTTCCAGTCCGATTCGCAGATTGTTATTGATCGCATATTTTATTCCACCTCCGAACGGTATGGCCAGCTGCGTAAGACTGTACGGTTTAGTGGTATAACCGGCAATCCCCTGCCCTTCTGTACTCAGGGGTTTCAGAAAAACCCGTTCCCCGCTGCCATCATAAGTGTATGGATTAAACCTGAATACGGCCAGTCCGGCAAATCCATAGGGAGATAATTTATATTCATACAGATTACGGAGATAATATTCCCCCGTCAGACTGAATTCTGTAATACTTGTTTCAAAGGAGAGATTCCGGGATACCAGATCAGCCGATTTATTGTAACGGTCGGCACCACCTACCACGGCATAGGTCAATCCGGAACGAAGCATCAACTGATCACTCAGTTCATAACTGGCGGTAATACCTATGGCTCCATTGGTCAATTTTCGGGGGTAAATCTTTTCAGTCAGGTCTCCGTTATACGCGGATATACCGCCAAAAAGACCAAGATGCAGCCGCTGGGCGGAGGCATGTAAACAAAGCAGGCTGAGGCAAATCAGCAGAGGTGTTTTTTTCATAACAGTAAAGAGGGTTACACAAAATTCAGGCCGCAATACAGCTATGACAGGTGAACAGCGAAAAAGATTAATCTGACCGGATTGTATAGTAATTTAATATAATGTACTTCCCGGGCAACGGAGACCTGATAATGCTTTTCGTTGAGAACGGGTTGAAAATAACCGGTTACCGTTTAATTTATATTCAAGATTGATACCCAGGTAATAGTACCAATCCATCCTGGATGGTGAACCACGCTGGTCTCCGGCAGCCGGATACAAAGGCTGTCCGAGTGAAGATTGCCCGCCCCGGTACGCCATTTCAACCGCTTTCTGTCCTTTGGCCTGAAATAAAAGATCTTTGTCAGCATAGTCACCGCTGACATCATCCATGTAATCAGTAAAAGTTTTACGCTGACTGAAGTCAATCGAAACATGGAATTGTTCCGCGACCGCGAAACGTATTCCTGCCCCGAATGGCAGTGCCAGCTGGGTTAACGAATACGGCTTTTTAGAAGGGTAAGCAGCTAGTCCCTGGCCTTCGGTACTCAATGGTTGCAAGTATGTCTTTTTACCGTTATTATCGGGAGCCCATGGATTAAAATGAAAGAGAGCAATGCCTCCATATACATAGGGTGTAAATTGCCTTTCTTCTATATTAAAAAAAGGTATTTCTGCTGCGCTATAGAACTCCTGTACGGTACTGGTAAATTGAAGATTTCTTGGTCTCAGATCGGCCCGGTTATTTGCATCAGCAGCTTCAAGTGTCCCTGTTAAGAATCCCGCCCGGATGGCCAGCCATTGGTTAACGGGTTTACGGAAAAAAATACCATAGGACGCGTTGGCCTGTTGAAGTGAAAATTTACTGGTATTCAGATCCCCCTGGTAATTGATTAACCCGCCATAAACACCAATGGAAAGATGTTGATCGGTTTCCTGGGCCCGGGCTTGCATGAGCAGACAGGTGCAGACTATCAGCAGGGTGGATTGGACGGATTTCACAAAATTGGATTTAAACCTGTGGTGGCAGGGTTTTATCCATAACGTTTTAAAAACGTCATTCGTATCAGACAGTCTGAAAAAATCAATAAAATAAATAAAATACTTAATCTGATATTTGCTTGTGAAACAGGCCTTTATAGTCAATGCCCAGTCCCGCCTCCCCGGAATAACTGATTTTTCCAAAATCATAGCTGATGCCGGTTGCCAGGTCATCCTCAAGCAATAACGGTCCATCCATATCCACGTGATCTATAAACGGAAGTAAATGGGCGATAGCGGCGGCGCCTACAGTGGACTCGTTCATACAACCAATCATCACCTGCATATCCAGTTCACGGGCTTTTTTTATCATCCGCCTGGCAGGCGTAATGCCACTGCATTTGGTGAGTTTAATATTAATACCATGGAAATGATCTTTGCATTTTTCCACGTCCTGTTCCAGTACACAGGCTTCATCTGCAAACAGCGGCAAAACGGATTGCCGGTAAAGTTGTTTCATACCGTCCCAGTTATCTTTAGCCAGTGGTTGCTCCACCAGTTCCACGCCCAGTTCTTTTAATTGTGGTATGATTTGTAATGCGGTCTCCAGCTCCCAGGCGGCATTGGCGTCAACACGTAAAACGGCATCCGTATTCGCGCGCAGGGCCTTTACATTGGCAATATCTTCTGCAGTACCCACTTTAATTTTATAGATCGGCCAGGGCTTTTCTTTCATTTTGGCCACCATCTTTTCCGCGGTATCAATACCGATCGTATAGTCGCAGATGGGATTTCGGGAAACATCTCCTTTCCATAATTCATACAATGGCTGCTTCTTTAACTGACCCCATATATCCCAGGCGGCGATATCGAGTGCACAGACGAGAAAATTATTTTGCGGGAAAAGATGATGCAGATAATGCCAGTACCGTTCCGGATCTGTAAACGCAAATTTCTCGACCAGCTGCCGTTTGCTTTCCAAATCGGCAATCATTTTCTCCACCGGTATATTATAATAAGTGATAGCGGGGGCTTCCCCGTATCCTTTAATACCCATATGCTCAAGCTCCACAATCAGTGTGGGCTGATGTGTCTTTGTACCTTTTGAAATGGTAAAAGGATGCCTGAATTTTAAACTGTAAGGCCAGTATTGCAATTTCATACCAGCAAAGATAACCGCAAATATTCTCAACTATCGACTACCAACTGATCACCCCCTTCCGCTATTCTCCACATATCCTTTCAGTTCTTCATTAAATACATCCTCGTTCAGCAGGTCTTCAAGAGATAGATGCATTCGGTACTGCCAGTAGTTCTTAGGATTTGCCGGAATATTAATCCGTTCCTCGTGAGGATTTTCGCGCCGCAAGGTTTCGCTCATGCCAAACAGGTCCTGTAATTGAAAGATACTCCACATGGCGGGCGAGTACAGGTGTTGCATGATTATCGCACGACTCACCCATGCTTCACAATACTGCGGAGCCTCCCCCCACTGCCCCATCTGGTGATTATAAAAATGCTGGGTTTTTTCCCTGTTTTCTTCCCACCAGCCCCGGATCGTGCTCATATCATGAGTAGAAGGTGTAATCACCGACATATATGGCGCATCATCAGGATGGAAAAATTCCTTTTCAGGATCCTTGGGCATACGTTGAATTTCCAGGCTGAGTATGCCGGTTTGTTTCATCACATCCGGTACGCATTCAGGCACCATACCCAGGTCTTCGCCACATACCAGCATATTGGTAGCCGATTTAAGCATGGGCAGCTTATGCATCGCTTCACGGAACCAGAAATCATCCTGCCGGCGGAAAAAATAATTTACATAGAGGGTTCTTAGTTTTTCCTGTACATGCGGAATCAGGTAACGGAATGAGGACGTTTTATCCATAGCAATCCGGAAGTGATATTCCTGTCCTACGGAACCGGGTTCTTCGAATAATATGACATTCGATACAAGGTCAAACAAACCCGCTTTTATCCGGTCGTTAACCGGTGAGATTTCCCTGGTAAGAAAATACTTTTCAATTTCCAGTTGCGTGGTAAATCCGGGTGCCAGCTCATAGCTCCCCTGTTCATTTGTTATGAGAAATAGTTCCTTTACCTGGTTGCTGTGTTCCCCAAATACTTCATCTAGTATTTCATCAATGATAAAAGGTTTGCAGTACCGGTGAAAATCAAACCAGATTCCCTGCTCACCGAATTCATTGATATGAACGGGAACTGCGGGTACAAATCGTCCCATGATTCCCTGTACAGCATGAATGGGAATACTCCAAATACGGAAAAAGCCGAGAATGTGGTCTATGCGGAAAGCATCGAAATAATGGCTCATCTGTTCAAACCGTTTCTTCCACCAGTCAAACCCATCTTCCTGCATCCGTTGCCAGTTGTAAGTGGGAAAGCCCCAGTTCTGACCTACCGCGGCAAAATCATCAGGGGGCGCACCGGCCTGCCATTCCATATTATATAAACCAGGATCCACCCATGCATCACAGCCATGCCGGTAAATGCCAATAGGAATATCCCCTTTTATCACTATCCCCTTTTTATGGGCATAGGCAACGGCTTCTTCCAGCTGAAGATGCAGGTGAAACTGAACAAAACACCAGAAGCCCATTTGACGGGATACAATGTTCGAAGCGGAAAACATTTTTTCAATTTCTGCCTTACGATATACTTTGTTTGTTTTCCATTCTTCATACCGTGAATGACCGTTTTTATCCCGGAAATGACAAAAAGCGGCATAGGGCATCAGCCAGTGTTTATTCTGTTGCAGAAATTCCCGGTAGTCATCACCGGCAAGACATTCCTCTCCCGTTTTTTCATACAATTCACGGAGCACATCAAGTTTATGCTTCATTACGGCTTCATAGTCCACAACCGTCAGTGCGTTCAGTTGCTCCTGTGTTTTACGCAGATTTGAAATTATACCTGCCTGTTTCTTTCCCGCTACTTTGGCCAGATTTATATAAACAGGATGCAGGGCAAAAGCAGAAATTGCTGCATAAGGGTAAGAGTCAAGCCAGCTGTGTGTGGCCGTTGTATCATTTACTGGTAATAACTGAATTAATTTCAGACCGGTTTTTTTTGACCAGTCCGCCAGTAGCTTTATATCATTAAATTCACCAACACCAAAACTGTTGGTTGTGCGAAGGCTGAACACAGGGATGGCCACACCGGCCCCTTTCCATGTATCGTTGGGGAGACGGGCAAATCCGTCATGTTGGATACAGACCCGTTGCGGTATAGCCGCACCTGTCAGTAACCGGTTGTCCCCGTCTTCAAAACGGACAAAACTTTTTTCTTTTGTATTAAAAACGGCATATTTATAAGGTAAAGGAAATTGTTCATCAGCAAGATTCAGTTTTATCTCCCACCAGTCATCATTGCGTTCCATCGGCAAGGGAGCCGATTCGGACCAGTCACGCAATTTGCCGCCACTACCCGTCAACGCCATTACTTCGTGCTTGCGAAGCAAGGGTGCTTTAATTCTGAAGAGATGGGTAAATGTTTTATCAGACGCGGCTTTGCCCTTTGTATGTTCTCCCTTCAGCAGTACGTTATTAAAAGGCGCCGTAAAGAAAGCATTCTCGTACTCTCCGGCGTGGTTCCAGGTGTCGGTAATCTGTATGTCGGTGGTATTTTTTAAAGGAACGCAGCACTGGCGGTCGCCTCCCCATTCATGAATAATTTCTCCATCTTCTTTCCGTAGAAAATAGTGATAGCGCAGACCGGCTGGGAATGATTGCTTATCGATCTCCAGCGTTCCCTGCCAGTATTCTTCATTCAGATAATTCAATGCGAGGGCACAGGCCGGATCATTGTTTCCTAATTCATCTGAATTACCCGTTATATGAAGACTTTGTCCATACCGGGTATTAAACCGTATGTAAAAATGTAACTTTATCACAATCGTTAGGTGTGGGATTCTGAAACCCTTTTATTGTGTTTCATGCACACATTAATACGAAAGTAGTTAAATTCATTATACATCCACAGAAATTAAACTGTTTTTTTTATTTAAAATTCCATGCAAACCTATGATTTTAAGCAGTAAAGGTTGGAAAAATATGTTTTTTATATGTCTGGGGATATTTCTGGGCACAGCCTTTTGCATGAAATGGCTGGAAACAGGCTTTTATTATAATGGCGAGCTGTTTACCATTATCGGACTTGAAATAACCTATTCCCCCGGCCGTATTATGGATATCCTGCATCATATTGGTGAGCCGGTTCATACCTCTATAAAGGCACATTTATATTTCGATTTTGCTTTTATGGCCGGCGCTTACGGGGGCATTTTGTCCCTGCTGATGATGGCCCGTGGCCGGGTCAGTACCCCTTTCCAACGACAACTATTGTTATTTATGGCCCTGTTACAGTTGCTGGCCTGGTTCTGTGATATCAGGGAAAATATCTATCTGCTTGACTGGTTGGCTGATAAGCAGGATATCCGAACTTCAATTTTCACTTATCACCTGGTAGTACTGACTAAATGGAGTATTGCCCTTTCCGGACTTTTGCTTGCGATCCCATTCCTTTTAAGGAAAACAAAACCGGAATAGAAATTCAGTTTTTTGGTTTACCGTCCTGCCCTTATTTTTGCGTAAAATTTTTAAACATGGAGCAAACCAAAAAGTACAGAGGTATCTGGTGGTTAGTATTTTTTGCCTCAACTGCCGCCCTTCTTTTCGCTATTTACTCTCATTGGGAATGGCTGACCCTGATTCTGCCTTTCCAGACAACATCTTTTGTGAAGGCGATGGACATCATGTAAATTTTTATTTCTTTCTATATAGTTTTTATAGTCCCGCCTTGCGCGGGATTATTTTTTAATTCCGGCAAATTTTTTGTGACAATAACCAATTAAATCCTGCATGTATGAAACATTTTTGTCTGCTCCTGTTGTCCTTTACTTTAGTTTTTGCGGCACCACAACAGACCGCCGCAACACTGATTGTCCCCTCCTCAGTATCAGGAGAACCTGATCCTGCAGTGGTAAAAGCGGCCGTGGATGAGTTTAACAGTCTTTCACGTAAAGAAAAAAGAAGCCGTATTAAAGAGGTAAAGAAAGAACTCCGGGCCCTTAAAGCGGCGAAAAAAGCCGGAAAGCAAGGAGATGTGGATATTGCTTTATTGGTAATCCTGGCTATTTTATTACCCCCGCTGGCCGTATATCTCTACGAAGGCGAAATAAACAACCGGTTTTGGATCAGCCTGATTCTCTCTCTTTTAGGCTGGTTACCTGGAATTATTTATGCATTAGTACTGATCCTTGGGGAACATTAAAAAATAGTGATGAGTAATCAGTAACAGACCGGATAATCGGAAAAAAAATGCGTACGCTGAATACCAGCATACGCATTTTTTTTAGGGTCTTACACAGTTACTCATCACGCATTATTGTTTGCATCGTCTGATCTGTTCATAAAAAAAGGCCCGGAATTACCGGGCCCTTTCTATAAAAAACATTTCAGCTTACTTTACTGAATTCACGAGGCTTTTGAAAGTCTCGGGATTGTTCATGGCCAGGTCAGCCAGCACTTTCCGGTCCAGTTCAATTCCTTTCTGCTGCAGCTTATTAATGAAAACGGAATAGGTCATTCCTTCTTCACGTACAGCGGCATTGATACGGGCAATCCATAAAGTACGGTATTCACGCTTTTTCAGTTTACGGCCTACAAACATGTAGGTCATCCCTTTTTCCACAACGTTTTTGGCAACCGTTAAAACGTTTTTCCGTTTGCCATAATAACCTTTGGCTTGCTTTAAAATTTTTTTGCGGCGGGCTTTGGAAGCCACTGCATTTTTTGAACGAGGCATATCTTAAAATTTGAAGTCAGCTTATCCTGACTGATGATTAAATAGAATTACAAAGAACGCTTATTTCAGGCGCAGCAGACGTTTTACAAAATCAACATGTGATTTTGCAACAGTTCCGTCAAGGCGCATGTTACGTTTACGTTTTTTGGATTTCTTTGTCAGGATGTGACGTTTGAAACTTTTCTGATGCATGATCTTCCCTGTGCCCGTTACTTTGAAACGTTTTTTGGCACTGGAGTTTGTTTTTACTTTAGGCATGTTACCCAGTATTTTACTTTTACACCCTTGAGGCATTCCCCACAGGGGGACCTTTGTCGAACCTCTTCAGGCAATATTGATCCGTCTGACGGACCTTTTGAAGAACTTTCCGTTTTTCAACGGGTTGCAAAGATACTGTGATCTGCCGAATTGGCAAAACCCGAAACAAAATAAAAAGAGGGCCCGTACAGGAGCCCTCTTTTTATCGTTAATGCGCTTATTAGTTCTTGGGATTCAATGCTTTATTAATCCGTTCAGCCAGGTCGCTGAGGTGGATTTTTGTCATTGAATCGGTGCTCCTGGCGGCAGCACTGGTTATTTCAGTCCGGAGTGAAGCCAGTTGTGCTCTTACGATACTTTTGCCATCCGTTTTATCATTCATTCCGCCGCTGGTCATGGTAATACCAGGTGCCAGTTGCGTGGTAACAGCCGGCGTCAGCAGGTTGATCATTGACATGGTAAATGATTTCTGGAGGTTCCGGCGATAAATATCAACCGGCTTACCAGCAGGCAGCTCTGAAAAAATGCCCTTTTTCAGATCGGCCAGTAACTCTGTAATCTGATAAGTGCTGTTACCGAGCAGGGCTTCGGCATCGCTGAGTTTCGAAAATACACGGCTGCTTACAAGGCGACCAATTACAGCATCCTGTACCTGTCCGATAATGGTGGTTCCGCTTAATCCGGTACGGTTGAAAATGTCCGTATTGATCAGCCAGGACGGGGTCGTAAACAGGTTCTTATTCAGGAAATCAACCGCCTCTTTTTGTTTGGCTTCTGCTACCATTTCATATACCGGACCTGCTTCTTCTACCATTTTTGGTGTCAGCATCTGTCCGCCAACCTGACGGGCAATATGCATCATATAACGGGCATACTGGCCCTGCACCTGCTCATACATTTGTTGCAATCCGGCATAATCTTTATTCGCTTCTTTTGTCCATTCCATCAGGTTGGGTACAATCCGCTGCAGGTTTTTAATACCATACATACCCGCTTTCATAGCATCATCACCCAGGTCCTCTGTCTGGTTACGGGACTCTTCCTGAGGTGTTTCACCATCACCCCACCATAAACGACGGTTTTTGAGTTTGCCAATGATCCAGTTATTCAGGTGTCCTTTTTCCGCTTCAGGATCGTTGTAATCCATAAACCGGCGGTAACCCCACTCTATCGCCCAATGATCATAATCACCGATTCGCGGAAACAATCCGGCTCTGCCTATTTTATCTTCCGGTTGTGCCACATAGTTAAAACGGGCATAGTCCATAATGGAAGGGGTATGTCCGTTGGCTTCCACCCAGGCTTTGTCACGGAGTTTTTCTACCGGTACGGTGGAACTGGAACCGAAATTATGGCGGAGACCAAGTGTATGGCCTACTTCATGGGATGAAACAAAACGGATCAGTTGCCCCATCAGCTCATCATCAAAAACCATTTTACGGGCTTCGAGATCAGAGGGAGAACACTGGATAAAATACCAGTCGCGCAGCAGCTCCATGATATTATGGTACCAGTTGATATGACTCTCCATGATTTCGCCACTGCGGGGATCTGCAATACTCGGACCGCTGGCATTGGCTATATCTGAAGGTTTGTATACTATGGCGGAATTACGGGCGTCATCCAGGCTCCAGGTACTGTCCTCATCTTTTGTAGGCGCCATTTTACCCATAATGGCATTTTTAAATCCTGCCTTTTCAAATGCGGCCTGCCAGTCATTAACCCCTTGTATCAGGTATGGAATCCATTTTTTAGGTGTAGCAGGATCAATATAAAAAATGATCGGCTTTGCGGGTTCAACCAGCTCGCCCCTTTTATATTTTTCCAGGTCCTCCGGTTTAGGCTCCAGTCTCCAGCGTTTGATCATCACGATATTTTCCACTCCTTGCGGATTGGCATCATAATCTGTGTATCCCGTTGCGAAATACCCCACCCTTTTATCATAATAACGGGGCTGCATAGGTACTTTGGGCAACAAAACCAGTGAACTGTTGATTTCAACCGTCATATTGCCGCCAGCTGCCTGTGGCGCGCCGAAATTCACTCCCGTTGAAGGAGCCGGTGTACGACTGTAGGTTTTTACTGCTTTGATTTCAATATTGATCGGATAGGAACGAACATTATCCAGATAGGATTTATCCGGCTGAAGCATACCCACCCGGTACGTGGATTTTGAACTGCTGCTGAAATGCAGGATATCGTTGTCTCCGCTCATATAGTCCGTCATTTCAATTACCACACCTGCTGAGTCTTTGGCCAGGGCTTTAATATCAAAAGAGGCCGCAATCGGCTGGATGTTTGATTTTTTTACTGCGGTATACATGGAGGAAGTGGAATCTTTCGCATATTCCTGAAACGAAATATTCCGGAGGAAAACCTTATTGTTGGGTCCACGCTGAAACTGGATTACGTTGCGGCTTATATCATCACCGGCATAACCGGCAAAACCGCCAACACGCATACCCGCGGCTGCCTTACTCAGGCGATTCACCACCAGGATATCCCTGTTCATCAGGCTATCCGGAATTTCAAAAAAATACTTATCCTCCACTTTATGAACGGTAAACAGACCGGCATCTGAAACCGCTTTGGCGGTTATTACATCCTTATAGGCTTTGGGTCCGGTAACGGGGCCTGATGGAAGACCATTCGGCCTTTTAGTTGTGTCCGGTCTGGGTGCTCCGCCAGGTTGTGCCATTGCGGCAATACTTAATCCTGAGAAGAGCAGCAGGAAAATTGATTTTCTGGTAATCAACTGCATAATAAAATTAAATTTTAGATGGCTCAAGATACGGAAAGCAGGGAAGTAACCCGTTTTCCTTTTGAATTTGGGATGAATGGTTAATGCATTTAAACCGACCTGTTATTACAAAAAAAAACCCGTCTTGTTTACAGACGGGTTATACAATTTTATGCGGATGATCAGGATTTCTTTTTCCCTTTTGGTGCAAACATCGCCAGCATCCGGCGTCCTTCCATTTTAGGCATATTCTCCAGCACCCCTATTTCAGCAAGGCGCTCGGCAAATTTCAACAGGAGTAATTGTCCACGGTCCTGAAACTGAATGGCCCGGCCTTTAAACTGAACGTATGCTTTTACCTTATTTCCTTCCTTTAAAAACTCGATGGCATGTTTGGCTTTGAAATCAAAATCATGATCATCGGTATTGGGTGTAAAACGGATTTCTTTTACTTCAGAGACTTTGCTTTTGGCTTTCATCTCTTTTTCCTTCTTCTTTTTGTCGTAAAGGAATTTATTGTAGTCAATGATTTTACAAACCGGGGGGTCTACTGTGGGAGAAATCTCCACCAGATCCAGCTGCTGATCCTGCGCCATTTTTAACGCTTCCTGGGTACTGTAAATACCCACTTCCACGTTCTCGCCCACCAATCGTACCTGGGGTACCCGAATAAAATGATTGATACGGTGCTCGGCTTCTTTACGTGGGGCAAAACGACCCCGGTTAAATCCGCCTTTGTTAAAACCTCCGCCACCGCCGGGACGAAATCCTCCCTGGCCTGGTGGTCTGCTGAACCCGCCTCCGGGTTTTTGTGGTACTGCCATTTATTTTCTTTAAGTGAAGCTTCACCTCCTGCAGGTGAGCATTTTTTACTGTTAACGGTGATACCGGTCAGGATCCGGCCATGCTAAAATACGGTTTATTCGCTTTTGCGGTCTTTTATTTCTTGTACTGCTTCGGCCATGAACTCCTCAACCGATTTAACACCTGCATCTCCTTTACCCTGCCGGCGAACAGCCACTTTTCTTTCATTCATTTCCTTTTCACCCACGACCAGCATATACGGCACTTTCATCAGCTCCGTATCCCGGATTTTTTTACCGATCTTTTCATTCCGGTCATCCACTTCACAACGGATATCGGCTTTTTTCAACTGATCGGCTACCTGCTTTGCATAGTCCTGGAACTTATCGCTGATTGGCAGCACTTTTACCTGAACCGGGGCCAGCCATAACGGGAATTTACCGGCATAATGTTCGAGCAGGAATCCGATAAAACGCTCATGGGTACCCAACGGCGCCCGGTGAATGATCAGTGGTACTTCAGGCTGATTATGCTGATTGGTAAAACTCAGTTTGAACCGGCGTCCCTGTGCAAAATCCACCTGATTAGTTGCCAATGTAAACTCACGGCCAATGGCACTCCAAATCTGCACATCAATTTTTGGACCGTAGAAAGCGCCCTCCCCTTTTACTTCCACAAAGGGTACATTGGTATCGATCAGAACCTGTCGTACCAGTTCTTCTGTTTCCAGCCAGAGTTCGGGTTCATTGATATATTTCTGTCCGAGTTTGGCAGGATCATGCAGCGACAACCGCATGACATATTTTTCAATGCCAAAGATTTTAAAATACTTCAGGTACATTTCATTGACAGCCCTGAATTCATCTGCAAACTGTTCTTTGGTACAATAAATATGCGCATCATTCATGTGCAGGCACCGGACCCGCATCAGACCGAATAACTCACCACTTTGCTCGTACCGGTAACAGGTGCCGTATTCAGCAAGCCGGAGTGGCATATCCTTATAACTTTTCGGCTCCGCATCAAATATTTTATGGTGATGCGGACAGTTCATGGCTTTCAGATAGTATTTCTCTCCATCCATTTCCATGGCCGGAAACATACTGTCTGCATAATAGGGCAAATGTCCGCTGGTGAGGTACATACTTTCTTTCGCTATATGCGGGGTCACCACTCTTTTATAACCGCCGGCCTGTTCTGTTTCCTTGGCCAGACGCTCCAGTTCTTCAATTATGATGGTACCATTGGGCATCCATAAAGGCAGACCAGGTCCTACATCATCATCCATGGTAAAAATGCCAAGCTCCTTGCCCAGTTTCCGGTGATCGCGTTTTTTTGCTTCCTCCAGCATGGCCAGGTATTCATCAAGCTCCTTCTGTGAAGGGAAAGTAACGCCATATACGCGGGTCAGTTGTTTGTTTTTTTCATCACCCTTCCAATAAGCTCCGGCAATACTCATCAGCTTAATTGCTTTAATGAAACCGGTATTGGGAATATGCGGTCCGCGGCACAGGTCTGTAAAATTTCCCTGGCTATAAAAAGTGATTTCGCCGTCAGTCAGATTTCCCAGCAGGTCAAGCTTATACTCATCCCCTTTTTCTGAAAAATAGGCAATGGCTTCCGCCTTTGGCATTTCTTTACGTATATACGAATTGGCTTGTTTGGCCAGTTCATTCATTTTCTTTTCCAGTGCCAGCAGATCCTCTTCGGTCATTTTCCGGTCACCCAGATCCATATCATAATAAAAACCTTTCGGGCTTTCCAATGCAGGGCCGACCCAGAATTTCACGCCGGGGAAAAGCGTCTCAACAGCCTCAGCCATCAGGTGAGCGGATGAATGCCAGAAGGTCATTTGTCCCTCCGTATCATTCCAGGTCAGCAGCTTCAGACTGGCATCCGTTTGAATGGGACGTGTGGCATCCCATACTTCTCCATTGATACTGGCTGCCAGTACTTTTCTGGCCAGTCCTTCAGAAATGGATTTGGCTACATCCAGGGCGGAAACACCAGGCTCGTATTGTCTGACGGCTCCATCCGGCAGGGTAATATTAATCATTTGGGTTACTTGTTTTTATAGGTGGGCAAAGGTAACGAATAAAGCCTGAAAATGACGCAGTACCTGCCGGTCTGTCCATTCTTTGCGTCGACTCGTTCTGCCCCTCAGCCTGGCTGCTTTTTCGGGGTCCTGAAAATGCAGGAGGGCAATCCGGAATTGTCTTTTACGCCACCCGGACATCATGGTGACGGCATAACTCCGGGCAAGATGGAAAGGCAATTTATCCAACATCCGGGTTATGAGAGCAGCCCCTTTATACTTATCATAGAACAGGAAAAATTGTTTTTTCAATCCTTTTTGAAAACGTAAAAAATACTTTTTGTTGGCCTTTAATTCTTCAAGGCTGAAAGAACCGGAAAGAGCAGAAGCTAAATCCGCATTGATATGCGCATTGATGCCAAGCAACTGCAGCTGCAATGCGTTTTTGGGTATATCGTTGTAATAGTTCCGCCAGGCAGCGGTTTCAGTTGTCTGGCCTTTGTACTGGTCAGCCCGGAAAAAATGAGCGGCAAAGGCAAGTTCGAAACGACGGATAAATGCCAGCTGTCCTGAATCCGCGTTAGCATAATGCTGCATGGACAATTGAACTGTTTCCAGGTAAAGTGCGGCAAAATGCCTGGATACACTACTGTCTTTTGACAATGAGTCAAGCGCAGACAGCAACTCCACCTGGTACATGTCAGTCTGTGCCGCAACCGGCTGCCGGGACAGCAGGACCAGCAGCAGAAGTAAGAAAATCATGTATGGCATACGTTTAAACACTGTTAAAATTAGCAAACTATTATTCTTTGACGACTATTCTTTCATCTACTCTTTCAGTAAATTTGCATCTCAATGAAACAAGTGTTCCGCCGTTATTTTTTTGCCGTTTTGCTGCTGGTGTTAACCGCTGATACTGTTTCCGCTCAGGACCTGACCGGTATCTGGCGGGGTTATTTTGTAACCGCCAATTATGATCATTATAAGTTCGAAGTGCAGTTAAGACAAACCGGAAACGGGGTTACCGGTGTTTCCTATTCCTATTTAAGTACGGTTTTCTACGGTAAAGCATCGCTGACCGGAACCTATAACAAAGCAGGGAAAAAAGTATTGATTCAGGAGATCCGGACTGTGGAACTCCGGATGACCAATAATTCACAGGCCTGTATTATGAAATGCAGTTTTGAATACAGCAAATCGGGAAAAGAAGAGTTCCTGGAAGGTACGTATACCAGTAAATTTGAAAAAGACGGAATATTAAATAAGAAAGGCGATGATTGCGGCGGCGGGAAAGTCTATCTGCGACGCGTAACCACTTCGGACTTTTATGTGGAGCCTTTTCTTCGTGGAAAAATAAAGGCGGGGCCGGTACTGGTGAATAAAGCACCTGTGAAAACGCCAGAAAAAGCCCGGACACCTGTTGCAGTGAATAAGCCGCCGGTAAAAAAGGATACGGTTAAGTTAATAACACAACCTCCCCTGGTTAAAAAACCTTTACCGGTAATCAAAACACCGGTGAAAAAAGACAACAACCAGTTAAAACCGGTTATTTCTTCTATCGAAAAGGCGGATACCGGTATGCGAAAATCAAAACCCGCTGTGCTGATTCCGGCGCCTCCCGACATTAAAAACAGGTTGAATGAACTGGTGAAAACACTCACCATCGGCAGCAATAATGTTACTGTAAAGCTTTATGACAACGGTGAAATTGACGGAGATACCATATCCGTCTACCTGGATAACAAACCGGTCTTAAAAGAAAAGCGGCTGACCGCTTCTCCCCTTGTATTGAATTTTACACTGGATGAAGAAAACAGCGAACACCAGCTAACCATGGTGGCTGAAAACCTGGGCACCATACCTCCCAACACCTCATTGATGATTGTGGAAGCAGGAACGCAACGGTTTGAAGTACGGATTACGTCTACTGAACAAAAAAATGCCGTAGTAAAATTCAGGTACCTGAAAAACTGACCCTGAACCGTCTTTGAAGCCTGATTTTACCGTTGCTGTATTTTTTTCGGAGCCGAATTATTTTTCCTTACTTTTCCAATGTTATGGCAAGATTTTATTGGTTTATACTATTACTGTTTACCACAGGCAGCCTGGTAGCGCAGGATATTAACGGTATCTGGAAGGGGAAACTGGTTATGGCCCCCTCCGGTTGTTTCCCGGTTTATAATATTGAAATGCAGATTCAGGGCGCAGGTTCCCGCATCTCAGGAACGGTGTATCACTTTTCCGATTCCATGAATTACGTAAAAGAAAATTTTGAAGGAACGTATAACCGTGACAGCAATCAGATCAGCATTCGGGAAATCGGCATCACTACATTTAAAATAAAAGAGGATTGTGTACCCTGCATAAAGACCTATCAGCTGACTTTTCATAAAGGCAGCGGCAATGTGGTAACGGAAGAACAATTAAGAGGTACATGGTCTACTCCTACCGGTAAGGCGATTGACGGGAAAACAATCTGTGAACCGGGCTCTATTGTTTTAAACCGGTTTGAACGGGCTACTTTCAAGCCGGAACTGAAATTACCGGCAGCACTGGTTAAACGGAAAGCTGAGCTGGTAAAAGAGATCAAAGTAGATTCAGGAAATATTAAAATTGAGTTTTTCGATAATGGGCAGATTGACGGGGATACAATCTCTGTTTACGTGAATAATATGCCGGTGGTTTCAAACCGGATGCTGAAAACACAACCCATACACGTCAATATCAGGGTGGATGAAAAAAGGAATGTACAGGAAGTAATTATGGTCGGCGAAAACTTAGGTACGATTCCGCCCAATACGGCATTGATGATTGTAACGGCCGGCAATAAACGATATCAATTGTACCTGACATCTGACGAGCAAAAGAACGCGATGGTCAGGTTTGTTTATGAAAAACCGGTGTCAGCGGTTAAATAGGATGATACTACTTTAGCAACCTGATACTTTTTTGCGTTTATCATGCATTCATATTACAATAAAATAATAGTTATCAATAAAATTCCGCAGCTGTAGTTAAAATTCGACACTACATAATTTGCCGGCAAGAATACTATATGTAACTTCATATTGAAAACAATTTTGAATTCCTTAATTTATTGACGCAAAAAGACCTGGTTTCTGCCGGGTTTTTTTGTGCCTGGTCAGAATTTGAAATTCCAGGTAACGGAAGGCAAAACCGGAAAAAGAGAAACTTGTTTCGTGGTTACCCGCAGGTCGTTGGAAATAACACTTCCTTCCTGATCAAAATAAAGGAAATATGGATTCATCCTGCTGTACAGATTATACACGCTAAATACCCAGCTACTGCTGACCTTCCTTTTTTTCCGGGGTACCGGCGTATAGGTTGCAGAAAAATCCAGCCGGTGATAGGCTTTCATCCGGTATTGATTAATACGGCTGTACTCCTGTGTCAGGGTACCATTGAGTATATAGAAACGTTCAGGTAAGGTAATGGCATTTCCGGATCCATATACAAAAACGGCACCCAGTTTCCATTTTTTATTCAATTCGTAATTACTTACAACAGAGATATCATGCCGGCGGTCGTAACGGGCGGGATAACGGATCCCGTCATTTAAATCCGGAAACTTTCGCCAGGTTCTGGACCAGGTATAACCGATCCACCCTGTATATCTACCTTTAATTTTATTTATCAGCAGTTCGGCTCCGTAACTCCATCCTTTTCCTGAAACAAACTCTTCTTCCGGGTCAGCAAGTGATGGCGTGTACCCTTCTTTATACTCCAGCTGGTTACGCATTTCCTTATAATAAACTTCTATGGATGTCTCGAATGTATTGTCCCTGAAATTGCGGAAATAACCGGCGGAATATAACCAGCTCAGTTGGGGACGCACCATGTATGTACTGGGTACCCATAAATCGGTCGGCAATGTGGTGCCTGCATTTGTAACCAGGTGTATATACTGGAAATTCCGGGTGATGGCCGCTTTTACGGAACTGGCGTCTGTCAGTGCCAGTCTTACTGTCAGCCGGGGTTCCAGACCGCCATAATGTTTTACGGCTTCCAGGTTGTTATATACCGTGCTGTCAGTTTTATTGCCGTTACTGTCACGTACATATTTTATATAGGGACCCGTTTGTGTAAACCGGCTCCATCTCAATCCGTAGTTAATTTTAATTTTTGTTCCGATTTCCCAGTCGTCCTGTAAATACAGCGCAGCTTCTGCCGCATATTTCGCGCCTTCATTATTGGGGGTAAATACAACTGAATCCTGTCGCCCCGTTACCACATTGGGAATAAACTTGTGAAAAGTCAGCAGCCCACCGAATTTCAGTTTATGGTTGGGTAATGGGTAGTAGTCAAAATCCGATTTCAATGTCATATCCCGGATACCTGAATACAGTCCGATTTCAAAATTCTCCTGGCTGGCCGAAAATTTAAAATTGTAGTCATTGTAAACCGCTGTGGTATTGGCAAAAAGCCGGGGACTGAAAACATGATTCCAGCGCAGGGTGGCTGTGGAGTTACCCCAGGGGATGCTGGTATTGAAAGAGCGTTTCGCATTTTTAAAGTCAAATACATCCCGGCCAAAATAGCCACTGAGATAGATCCTGTCTTTTTCGGAAAACCGGTAATTAATCTTGGCATTCAGATCATAAAAGTAATAGCCCGATCCGTAAAAACTGCTGCTCTTTTTCACGAATGGCTTAACCAAGGCATCAATATAAGTACGCCGTGCCGATACGATAAAGGACGCTTTGTTTTTTACTACGGGGCCTTGTACGGAAAACCGGGAAGCAATCAGCCCGATCCCCCCTTCAGTCTGGAACTTATTACTGTTGCCGTCTTTCATAGTTACATCCAGTACGGATGATAATCGCCCCCCGTACTGAGCCGGCATTCCCCCCTTTATAAGTGATACATTCTTTATCGCATCACCATTGAAAATGGAAAAGAAGCCAAAGAGGTGCCCGGTATTATATACCACGGCATCATCCAGCATAATCAGGTTCTGATCGGGCCCGCCGCCTCTTACATAAAAGCCGGCATTCCCTTCTCCTGCACTCTGCACGCCTGGTAATAACTGTATGGCTTTTAGAATATCCACTTCCCCCATAAAAGCAGGGATCGCCCTGACCTGATTCATCGATAAATCAATCCGGCCCATTTGGGCATTCCGGACATTCCCGTCCCTCTTTTTACTATATACCACAACTTCACCAATGGATGCCGATCTGGAGAGCAGGTGTACATTATAAGACTGGTTACTGTGTAAATGTAGCTGGAAAGAATGGCCTTCATATGAAACATGGGAGACCTGGATATTGTATTCTCCTTCTTCTAGTGTAATAGAGTAAAAGCCATATTGGTTGCTGGTTACGGCCTTTGACTGTCCGTTAACGGATAGTGTGGCACCGATAACGGATTCTCCTGAAAGACTGTCTTTCACATAGCCATTCAGGGTAAACCGGTTTTGGGCCGCACAGGCATTGACCAGGAACAGGAAAAAAAGAACAGCTATTACACTACGCATATTTTCAATAACAAAGGATTTTTCGAATGGTTGGCCGGTGCCGGGTTGTTCCGGTTTTGGGTATTCCCGATACCGGGAATGACGAAAATTGCTCCGCAAAGATAAACGCCTCTTACCTGAACTGCTAATCCGTTATTTTTGCAACCTGTTAAATTTTTTATATGCTCGCAGGATTTCAGAATGTGACTTTTGAGTTTGGTGCCCGTGTAATTGTGGACGAGGCCACCTGGCATATACAGCCGGGTGAACGTATCGGCCTGATCGGCTATAACGGTACGGGTAAATCCACCCTGCTGAAGTTATTGGTGGGTCAATACCAGCCTTCCGCCGGAACGGTGGAAAGAAGCCGGACAACTTCTATCGGGTATCTGCACCAGGACCTGTTGAGTTTTGATACAGAAGAGTCAATTCTGCAGGTAGCCCTGGGGGCATTTGAACGGGTATTACAACTGGAAAAGGAAATTGAGGAGCTGGGGCATGAACTGGAAAGAACCGGGGATGAAAAAACCCTGCATGAATACAGTGACCGGCTCCACGAAATGGATACACTGGACGGGTATAATATTCATCATAAAACCGAGGAAGTACTCCAGGGACTGGGGTTTGCCAATGCTGACCTGCAGCGCCCTTATAAAGAATTCAGCGGGGGATGGCGGATGCGGGTACTCCTGGCCAAAATGATCCTGCAACAACCCGATCTGCTGCTGATGGATGAGCCGACCAACCACCTTGACCTGCCTTCTATTGAGTGGCTGGAAAAATACCTGATCCATTACCAGGGTTCCGTGGTTATTGTCAGTCATGATAAATACTTCCTGAACCGGATGGTAACCAAGATTGTGGAAGTATACCAGCAACAACTGCATATCTACACCGGCAATTATGATTATTACGAAAAGGAGAAAGCCATCCGGGTGGAAATGCAGCAGAAAGCCTACGAAAATCAACAGGATTATATCCGGCAGAATGAACGGCTGGTGGAACGGTTCCGGGCCAAAGCCAGTAAAGCGGCTATGGCGCAGAGTATTATGAAGAAACTGGATAAACTGGACCGGATTGAAGAAGCGGAAATTGAACGACCGGATATACGGATCAATTTCAGGGTGGATAAACAACCCGGAAAAGTACTGGTGGAACTGCATAATGTGTCAAAAGCTTACGGAGACAATGTTATTATCCATAACAGTTCAGTGGAAATCGACCGTGGCGATAAAATCGCGCTGATCGGAGCCAATGGTAAGGGGAAGTCCACCCTGCTCCGGATTATAGCCGGCGTGGAACAATTTTCCCAGGGAGAAAGGAAATGGGGCCATAATGTGGAAGAAAGTTTTTATGCCCAGCATCAGCTTGAAGCCCTCAATATCAACAATACGATTCTGGATGAAATGAAGGAATGCGGCAGCCAGATGACTGAACTGGAATTACGCGGTTTGCTGGGTTGCTTTCTGTTTAGCGGGGATGATGCGGATAAAAAAATCCGGATACTGAGCGGAGGTGAAAAAGCGCGGGTGGCGCTGGCAAAGGTAATTGTCAGCAAAGCCAACTTCCTGATGCTGGATGAACCAACGAACCACCTTGATATGCATAGTTGCGACCTGCTGATTGAATCGCTGAACAGGTACCAGGGCAGCATTATCCTGGTTAGTCATGACCGTTATTTCGTATCAAAAACCGCGAATAAGATCTGGGAAATTGTGGATCATGACATCAAGGAATTTAAAGGAGGTTATGAAGAATGGGTGGCCTGGAAAGAGAGAATGGCCAAACAGGAGATGGAGAATAAAAAGCAGGAAAAAAACACGGAACCCGTCAGACAGACTGAGGTAAAAAAAGTTACCACTCCTCCACCCCCGAAAGTGACCGAAAAACCGGTCCAGGGAACTGCTATCGACAAGGATAAGAAAAAAGAATTACAACGCCTGCAAAAGCAGTTTCAGCACCTGGAAGAACAGATAGCCGGGCTGAATACCCGAAAGTCGGAACTGGAAGCCTCCTTGTCGGATCCGGCAACCTATTCCGATAAAAACAGGTTTGTGGAAGCGGAAACCGCGTACAAAAAAGCAGAACAGGAACTTGCTTCATTAAACAAACAATATGAGCAGCTTTTTGAAAAAATAATGGAACTCGAAAGCTGACCCTTTGCAGGGTGCATAATTTATTTTCGGCAGTCGCTGGTTTTGTTGTACTTTATAGTACTCAAACCAACGACCATGAAGTCTACATTGCTTATGCTGACTATATTGGCATTTGTTACAGCCGCACTTGCCTTTTCCTTTACAGACAGCAGCAAATCCTTTCCTTTACATAGTTCAGGACCGCAACCGTCCTTACGCGTGATCCGTTGCAGCCCGGATTGGGAGGCAATCAGTCAATGGCTGGAAGAGACGGATATTCCCCCGATACCAGGTGCCGGCAATTACCAATGGGAAATCAGCAGCAATAATGACAGTGCCCGGTTTTATTTTAACCAGGGCATCAATATGTATTACAGTTTTCACATAATCGAATCAATGGCTTCTTTTAAAAAGGCAGCCCGGTTTGATCCGGAATGTGCCATAATATATTGGGCACAGGCACTCGCGTATGGCCCCAATATCAATGACATGGGCTATGCCGCGTCACCTGATGCGCTGGACGCAGTACGCCTGGCACAAAAAAATACGGGTTCGGCTACGGCACTTGAAAAAGCACTGATTGATGTAATGAGTATACGTTATACGGCTGATTCCGCCGATATTAACCGTAAAGAACTGAATGAAAAATATACCGCTGGAATGGCCGGGCTTTATCAACAGTTTCCTGAACAGGCGGATGTGGCCGCCTTATACGCTGATGCCATGATGCTGGAACATCCATGGAATTTATGGCTCCCTGATGGTAGTCCGCAACCTTGGACACCACGTATCCGGGAGGTGCTGGAAAAAGCATTGGCATCCACACCGGGAAATCCGGGGTTGAATCACTACTATATTCATGTGATGGAACCATCCCCATTTGCAGCAAAAGCATTACCCAGTGCTGACCGGTTGGGAAAACTTACACCCGGCTTATCGCATACCGTTCATATGCCTTCTCATATATACCTGCGAACGGGTGACTATAACAAAGGAGTACTTGTGAATGAAATGGCAGTATCCAGTTATAAGCAAAGCATTTCCTTATTTGCCCCGGTTACCGGAGCTGATTTTCTGTATAGTATTCATAACCTGCATATGCAGGTCAACAGCGCAATGATGGCCGGAAGACAGGCCAGCGCCACAGCATCTGCGGCGGAACTTGTAGAAAGCATACCGGCGGGGTACCTTGAATTTCCGGGTGCATTGGGCAATGTTATTCAGTATATCTATATGACACCGGTATTAAACGATATCCGCTTTGGCCAATGGAACGCATTATTAAAAAGGAAAGCACCTCCGGAAAATCAAACCTACAGTCGCATTCTCTGGCATTTTGGCCAGGGTATGGCTTTTGTAAAGAGCCGGAAAATAAAGGAGGCCCGAAACGCATTGTCAGAAATGCACCGGCTTGCAAAAGATACTGTTTTAGAGTTGCCTTTTAGCCCGTTTTCTCCGGCTATTGACGGGGTACGTATTGCCTGTGATTTACTGAGCGGCACTATCCTTCAGGAGGAAAAAAAACCGGCAGCGGCGATAGCTGCATTCCGTTCCGCTGTAAAAACGGAAATGCAAATGGTGTATAATGAGCCCCGCGACTGGTTGCTGAATCCAAGACATTATCTGGCGGATGCATATCTTAAAGCAGGACGAACCGATGAAGCCATAGAAATTCTGGAAGATGACCTTGCAGTAAATAATGAAAATGGCTGGGCTTTGTTTGGTTACTGGCAGGCACTGAATTCAAGGCATGAAACCAGGAAAGCGGCTGCCATGAAAGAAAGGTTTGGGAAAGCCTTCAGCCAGTCGGATATTAAACTGACATCAACCGTTTTTTGATCAGGTCGTCCGTGCTTTTACAAAATCACTGACCAGGTAACTGACCAGCTTGCCACTGCTGCTGTCTGTGCGGCCGTCTGCAAGACGGGATGCTCCTTCACATATATATAAATAAGCGGGTTTGCAGTCGGCTGCGGCAAAGGACACAAATTTACGGGCATGTACAGGGGTAACGCCTACCGGTGTCATGGCACTGCTGAGTGTATGCTGAATGGCATCCAGATCCACATCAATACCCGTCAGTGTATCTTCCGTGAAACCGGTTGCATGGGCCACCGCCTGCAGGAAAGTCCGTTTATCATGTACAAAAATGTCTTCAAAAGTGATACAGTCAATAAAAGGATTATTGACAATATCCACCCAACTGTTCTGGGGTATATAATTTTCATGCAGTCCAATCACACAATATTTTTGCAGGTAGCCGTCTTCTTCCGCATAACGGAAGGCATTTCCACTGTGTCTTCCTTCCATTGGCCGGTAATCAGCATGTGCATCCAAGTTGATACAATTGATCTGTGCCAGCGGGGTCACCCCGGCTTTATGCCAACCTTTGGCTGCACCTTTGATCAGCGGGTACGAATTATTATGCCCGCCTCCTATCACAATAGGAATTTTCTTTAAGGAGGTAATGATCTTCACCAGCGTTTCCACTTCATCATCCACGGTATGCAAGGCATGGCGGTAAGCTTCTATTTTTTCATCTTCACTACGGGCTGTGGTATCAATCAGGTATTGAATATCACCAAAATCAAAATGGCCGATGAGTAATACATCGCCGCCATCAAAAAAATCGCTGCTCTGTATATTCAGGATACTTTGTAAAAAAGGTATCCATAACGTATCAGCACCACCCAAACCAAAATTTCCCTTGGCACCGAGATCTTCGGGAATGCCGAACAATACATATTTCGCAGTGGAGGCGGCTAATGATGCTTCAATTGCCGTGGGATCGTTGATGACCTGCAGCCGTTCCCCGAGTTTGGTTTCAAAACGACGGATACGGGTCAGCGACAATATATCCTGTTTGTTATAGATCTTCAGGTGCTGCATCACATTCGGTTTCGGTTCGCTGACAGGAACCTTAGTTTCCAATTTTTCCATTGACAACGTTTATAATTTCGGATTCTAAAGCTATGGTTTTGTTCTCAATTTCCCTGCCACGGCTGAGGATGTCGGCCACAAATTCCTTATCATCATAACCGGCGGCATTGATCCGCACATTCATAAATGCTCCCATGACCGAACTTCTTGCACAAAGAGCCCCGACACCGGCATCCGATACGGAATTCGGGTTGCCCGTTTCGGCCATCGCTTTGATGACTTCCATACTGCCATAAGCCAACTCCATCACTTTGAACGGTATCTCGATGGCAAACTTAGTGGCTTCCCGGATAGCTTTGGTACGGGCTGCTTTTTCAGCGTCGGTTGATTTGGGCAGACCGAAGGCCGTCATGATCTGGTTAAAAGCATTGGTATCCTGGTCAACCAGCCGGAGCAATTCGGTCTTGTACTGCTCTCCTTTTTCGGCCCAGTTACTGAATTCTTCCCAGCGTTCATCCCAGCCTTTTTTATGGGAAGAAAGATTGGCCACCATCGTGGCTAATGCAGCTCCGAGTGAACCGACATAGGCGGCAATCGAACCTCCACCGGGTGCCGGGCTTTCACTGGCCGTCTCATCAGCAAAAGCAGTTAAAGGCATGCTTACCAGTTTGCTGGCAGATTTGCCTGCTAATAAATATTCGATAATTCTTTCCTCCGGTTTAAAAGACCCGAGCTCATCAAGTCCCATGGATTTCACGGCGATCTTGATCAGTTCTTTCTCCGAAACCCCGGTAGAACGTTGTTGCTTTTTGAGAAAATACTTGCCGGCATCGGTCAGCGATTTTAACGGCACCAGGCCTACCAGTTCACTGCCGGTTACACGAATGCCACGGGCATCCGCTTTTTTGCAAACCTCGTCGAAAGCAATATGCACCGGGGTGATATTGATATTCGTAAGGTTCATCGATATCTGGGCAATGCCGTATTCCCCAATATACCAGCCGATCGCTTTTACCGATTTCAACGTGCCGGGAACCGTTTCCATTTCTCCGTTTTCCTTTTTTAGTTTTCTCCCGGCTTCCCTTACATCAAAGGCAATGGCATTGGCTCTTCTTGTTGAAGTGGTATTGAGGTTGATATTATAGGCCACGAGAAAATCCCGGGCACCAATCACGGTACCACCTCTTTTCGCATCAAATTCTGAAGGACCAAAATCGGGTTTCCATTCCGGTTGTTTGATCTTTTTGAAAAAACCTTCGTATTCACCGGCACGGATCACCGAGAGGTTGTTTCTTTCTTTATTCGGTTGTGCCGCTTCATAGAGGTAAACAGGTATCGCTAATTCTTCTCCTACCCGTTTGGCCAAACGCTGCGCAAATGCTGCTGTTTCTTCCATGGAAATATT
>JAFLBL010000025.1 GCA_017303855.1 Chitinophagales bacterium
ATTTGCTGTACTTGTTCCGGCATTACCGCGCAAAGTCCAGAACCCATCTTGACCATTCGGATTATCAGCTGAAAGCCAGCTCCATTGACCTGAACCATTGCTGATGAGAGCGGAAACTGTGCCTGTTGGAGCAGCTGTCGGTAATGTATAGTTAATATTGGTCGCTCCTTGTGAGCCGGCATTGATTGTGGTAATACCAGTTGAGTTACCTGTAAACTGCAATTGACCATTGGATGAACGTATAAGAATATCACCGTTGACATCAAGTTCTTGCGAAGGAGTAGGCGAACCCACGCCGAGACGAGTATTCGTATTGTCCCAGAATAAATTTGCACTTGATGTAAGAGTATTTGTTGAACCCCAGAATGCGACACGTGTTGCCACGCCTTGTCCTGTGAGTATTTGATTTCCGCCGGACAAATCTACCGTTGACCATGATTGTGTGCCTGTATTATTGGAAGTTAAGACACCATTTGTACCGGGTAATGCCGTAGGAAGTGTATATGTAATATTGGCTCCCTGAGCACCGGCAACAAAATTTGTTGAAAATGTGCCGGCAGGATTTTCTAATTGCAATTGTTGTGCTGTTCCGGCATTACTTTCTAAGCGTACATTACCACCGGATAGAATATTCAAACGCTCAATATTATTTGTGCGAATTCTCATATCAGCTGCTGTTGTGGTTCCAAGGAAATTACTTGCGGGGTTAATTCCTGAGTTACCTAAGATTGACCAATCCACACTTGCTGCACTCCACGCAGGTACTCCGCCGCCGGTGATTGTTAATACTTGATTAGTGGAACCGGGCGCCAAAAGAGTCCAGATTGTTCCATTACTTACAAGCATTGTACCATTAGCACCGGCTGACGTTAATCCTGTACCACCATTTGTAATTCCGAGAGTACCGGTAACTTCAGAAGAAGATGCTAAGTTTACTTGTCCGGTGGACAATACACCTGCTGCACTATTCTTTACTATACCCGCAGTAGTAAATTTTCCGATAACAACATTTCCGGCATCACCGCTATTCGATAAAGTTAAACTACGTGTTCCGAAAGGTATATTCGTATTTTGATTTAAGCTACCACCAAGTTTGATTGTATCGCCTGATTTTGTAATACCGTTAGCACCAATAATTGCAGCTGTCGGTGACCCCCATGTCGGTGTTCCTGTGCCATTAGAGAGCAATACTTGGCCGGCAGTACCTACAGCGGTATAATTCAAACTTGTTCCATTTGAAAAAGCTACTGTCCCTGCGCCACCGATTGTACTACTATTTGTACCACCATTTATTATGGGTAACACACCGGTAACTTCGGAAGAAGATGCCAGATTAACTTGTCCTGTTGATAATACACCTGCCGCACTATTTTTTACAATACCCGCAGTAGTAAATTTTCCTATAATGACATTCCCGGCATTGCCCGGTGAACTTAAAGTAAGGTTGTGGGAATTAAGATTTACAGTTGTGCTTTTATTTAGCGTACCGCCTAATTGTACGGTATCTCCTGATTTACTTAAACCATTATTAGCAGGGACATTAATTGCAACTGTTGACCATTGTAAAGTTCCGGTACCATTTGTTGAAAGTACTTGCCCGATTGTTCCATCAGCGTTTGGTAATGTCCAAATGACATTGCTGCCCACGGCATTTGGTGCTTGGAAACCCACATAATTTGAATTATCAGCATCGCCGAAGCGTACATCGGTTTGATTTGCAAGAGTTACGTCGCTCGTAAATGTTTTTGCACCGGCAAATGTCTGAATACCGGTAGTCACAACACCACGTGCAGATGTTGAAGCATCCGGTAAATTGAATGTATGAGTTGAACCTGCACTGTTGATGGTAAAATCTGTTCCTGCAATGTCTTTATCAATTGTTCCTGCCAAACCGATACAGGGAATATCATATTCCTGGCTGAACTTAACGGCACCACGGAAGGAACCGTCGCCACCGATGATCACCAACCCGTCAATCCCTCTTTTTTTCAGGTTTTCATACCCGATTTTTCGACCGGCGGGTTCATAAAAGTCCTTACAACGGGCCGTCTTTAAAATGGTACCGCCCCTTTGTATAATATTGGCCACTGAGCGCCCTTCCATTCTGAAAATATCGTCATCAATCATGCCCTGGTAACCCCGCATAATCCCATACATTTCCAGTCCATGATAAATGCCTGTCCTGACAACGGCACGGATGGCCGCATTCATACCCGGAGCATCACCCCCTGAAGTTAGTACCCCGATTTTTGTTACTTTCTTTTCCATCTTGAATTTTAAAACTGCGCAAAAATAAGCTTTTGTTTCAAATGTGTATCGGGCACACAATCGTTAGTTTATTCATTCTGCTTCAAATATCTGCTTTATTCTCTTGATATTAGGAAGTTATACCTGATCTGTTAATAAATAATCATTAACTGTTCCTGATTTGGACCGGCTTTTACCAGACAGGGTCATATTAGCTATTGATTTGATATTGGCGCGGGATGAACGGGTGTTTTGGGATGGGGTATTGGTTTAACTTAGTGTTCAAATACTGCTTACATGAAAAGATTCTTTCTGATTATTGCATTGGCCCCGTTGATGATACAGGCCCAGCTCAAATACCCGGTTTCCGCTAAATCAGACCATACGGATGAGTATCATGGAACCACTGTTCCGGATCCCTATCGCTGGCTGGAAGACGACCGCAGTGAATACACGGCGGATTGGGTCACCCGTCAGAATAAAGTGACGTTTGACTACCTGGACCAGATTCCTTATCGTAAAGACTGGCAGGCAAGACTGGAGGAGATCAATAATTATCCGAAGTTTTCGACTCCGTTCAGGAATAATGCGTATTTCTATTTCTATAAAAATGACGGTTTACAGAACCAATCCGTTTTATACCGGCAAAAAGGACTGGCAGGCAAGTCTGAGCTGATACTGGATCCGAATAAATTTTCTGCGGAGGGAACTACGGGGCTTGGCACATTTGCCATTTCGAAGAATGGAAAATATGCCGTTGTGGGTAAATCCGCAGGTGGCAGTGACTGGCGGACTTTTTTTGTTATGGATCTGCAGACAAAAAAATATTTAAAAGACTCACTGGCATGGGTAAAAGTTTCCGGTGCAGCCTGGCAGGGAGATGGGTTTTTCTACAGCCGGTATCCGGCCCCGGAAGCGGGTAAGGAACTGTCCACAAAAAATGAAAATCACCAGGTATACTATCATAAAGCCGGTACTACGCAGGATAAAGATCAGCTGGTATATGAAGATAAGGCCAATCCGCAACGTTTTCATACCGTGTTTACCGATGAATCCGAACGCTATGTATTCCTGAATATCAGTGACCGCGGGAAAGGGAAGGAAGGCAACAGTCTCTGGTATTATGACAGTAAATCGGGTAATAAAACCTTTCTACCGGTTATCCGTGAAGTCGGAGATTTTCAGTTCAGTTTTGTAGATGAAGTCAACGGGCAGTTTTTGCTCCAGACCAATGACGGCGCAAAAAACCGAAAGATTATATTGGTTGATCCGTTGCATCCGGAAAAGGAAAACTGGAAAACACTAATTCCCGAAAAGGAAGAAAACATGTCTTCGGTGGTCAGTGCCGGGAATAAACTATTTGTGACGTATATGAAGGATGTAACCAGTCGTGTGTATGTGTATGATCTGCAGGGAAACCCGGAGCGCGAAGTGAAGTTGCCGGGGTTGGGTACAGCCAGTGGTTTTGGCGGTGAAAGGAATGATAAGTTTGTGTTTTATACGTTTACCTCCGTCACATTTCCACCCACTATTTATAAATATGATATTGCCAGCGGGGAAACCACTTTATTCCGTCAGCCCGATGTGAAATTCAATCCGGAGGATTTTGTAACCGAACAGGTATTTTATCCATCCAAAGACGGTACAAAAGTGCCCATGTTTGTAGTGTATAAAAAAGGAATGGAGCGGCACGGAAAAAATCCAACCATATTGTATGGCTATGGGGGCTTTAATATAAGCAGTACCCCGGGTTTTTCACCGGCACGGATTGCCTGGCTGGAACAAGGTGGTGTTTATTGTATTGCCAACCTGCGGGGCGGCAGTGAGTATGGGGAGAAATGGCATGAAGCCGGTATGCGGCAAAAAAAGCAAAATGTATTTGACGACTGTATTGCCGGGGCTGAATACCTGGTTGCGAATAAATTTACCTCGCCGGATTACCTGGCTGTACAAGGCGGTTCCAATGGCGGACTATTGGTGGGCGCGGTAATCAATCAGCGGCCGGATTTATTTAAAGTAGCCATACCGCAGGTAGGGGTTATGGATATGCTGCGCTTTCACAAGTTTACCATTGGATGGAACTGGATACCGGAATATGGCAGCAGTGACAATAAAGATGATTTTCAAAACCTGCTGAAATATTCTCCCATACATAATATCCGGGAAGGCATACAATATCCGGCAACCCTGGTTACCACGGCTGATCATGATGACCGGGTAGTGCCGGCCCATTCATTCAAATATGCCGCCACGTTGCAGGAAAAGTATAAAGGCAATAACCCGGTATTAATCCGTGTGGATGTAAACTCAGGACACGGGGCCAGCAACCTGAAAAAGGCGCTGGAAACCACCGCCGATATTTACTCCTTTATCTTTTATAATATGGGGGTAAAGCCGGATTTTTCCAGTATCAGTCAGCCGAAAAAAGCGTTTTAATCACAGTAAGCAACCGGCTATATGCGCATATTGATCACCGGTGCCAATGGCTTTCTCGGCCACTACCTGGTACCGGTCTTATTGGATAAAGGATACGACGTATTGGCTACAGGTAAAGGAGCCTGTCGTTTACAGCTTGTTTCCCAGGCAACATTCCGGTATACGGAGATGGATTTTACTGATCGGACGGCAGTGGCGGTTGTTACGGACGGGTTTAAGCCGGACGTAATCATTCATGCCGGAGCAATGAGTAAACCGGATGAGTGTGAAACAAATCAGGAAGCCGCGTTACTGATTAATACGACAGCAACCGGTTCCCTTTTACAGGAAGCGGCAAAACACCGGTCTTTTTTTATTTTTATTTCTACTGACTTTGTGTTTGACGGAAATAGCGGGATGTACCGGGAAGAGGATATCCCAGCCCCGGTTAATTATTATGGCGAAACCAAATGGCTGGCCGAAAAAAAAGTGGAACAGTATCCATTTCCCCGGGCTATTGTAAGAACGGTGCTGGTTTATGGACAGCCTCTTGCCGGCAGGAGTAATATACTTTCCATTGTAAAGGAAAAACTGGAAGCAGGTGAAATATACAAAGTAGTGGATGACCAGTTGCGTACCCCTACATTTGTGGGAGATCTGGCCAATGCCATAGCAATGATTGCGGCAAAGAAAGCCACCGGTACCTGGCATATCAGCGGAAAGGACGTAATGACACCGTATGAAATGGCCTGCAGCGCGGCTGATTATTTACACCTGGATAAAACACGGCTGCTACGTGTAACGGCAGATACGTTTTCCCAACCCGCCAGGCGTCCGGCCCGAACCGGTTTTATCATTGATAAAGCGGTACGGGAACTGGGTTACAATCCGGTCAGTTTTGAGGAAGGATTGAAGAAGACATTCAGGAATTGATAACGGCTGAAGGGAAACTACTTACTGAACTTTTTTTCACCCGCAGAAATGGCTACGGATAAATTATTTTCTGCCGGTGGCACCGGACAGTTGTATACATTACTTATATAGGCACAGTACGGGTTATAGGTCTTATTGAAGTCGAGGTAAAAGGGTCCTTTTTCCATTTCATTCGTGGTGATATCGATATACCGGCCGTTTTCATAAGTATGTTCGCCATTTGTAAGATCCATGAACGGTATAAAAAGATAATCGGCATACGCTGGATTGTTCAACAGTTGCTGTGATTGATAAACAGTCAGTTTACATGCGGTCTCGTCGAGACTGAAATGCAGCACTGCGTAAACCCTGAATGTTTTTTTGATTTTACCGGAAGTGGACATCTGAAACCAGGGAGCTTCATAAATCCGCTCCACCCGGGCTTCAACGGCATATTTTTCATTGATCGGGTAGAATTGCAGTTTTGGCCTGTCCGCTTCTTTTATAACGCCGTGCGTAAGTATATATTGGTTTCTGAACCGTTGCAATGAATCTGCATATGTGCTCTGCTGACCAGCAACTGTAAAGGCCAAAACAATAAAAAAGGAAGAGACATAAAATTTTTTCATAACCGGTCAGTTCATCATCAGTACGTTCACCGAACGTTGCAGGATATTAAAGGCAATTTCTGCCATCAGGTTTTCTTTGTCGAGTGTGGGGTTTACTTCCGCAATTTCAAAACAGCAGATTTTACGGTTTTGCATGAATTTGCTGATCAGGTCTTCCGCTTCTCTTTCGCGCAATCCGTTACCCACCGGGGTGCCGGTTCCTTTTGAAATGGAGGAGTCGAGACTATCCACATCAAAGGAAACATAGATATCCGTGCAGTCTGACAGATACCGGATAACCGACCGTACCACATTTTCGGCGCCTTTATTCCTGACTTCCTTCGTTGTAATGACTTTCATTCCGTATTTTTCTATCAGGTGCCTTTCTTCTTTTTCGTAATCCCGCAGGGAAATAAACACAACATCCTCCGGCAGTACTTTGGGGGCGATTTTACCGATCGTTTTCAGCATTTTCCATTGACTGGCCGTTTCGCTGTCAATTTCGTGAACCGCGCAATCTTCATTGTCTTCGTTGATGGAGGCCGCCATCGGCATACCATGCATATTGCCCGATGGCGTGGTATAAGGCGTATGCAGATCGGCGTGGGCGTCAATCCAGATCACACCGAGTTTGCATTTTGGTTTGGCCATTTTTAATCCGGCAATGGTGGCACCGGCTGTACTATGGTCGCCGCTCAGTACAACGGGAAAAAAATTATTCTTAACGGTTTCCATTACCGCTTTGCTTACCCGTTCATAAATGGTGGAAACTCCCTTTACCCGTTTTGCATACGGAGATTCAATAGGTTCATAGAGCAGTTTATTTTCCGTTGGCACTTTTTCTGAAGGGAAATGAATAAAAAAATTGCTCATAAAATCGAGCGCGGCAATTTTTATAGCTTCAATACCCAGGCTGGCACCGCGGGTTCCGGCACCAATTTCCGATGGTACTTCAATCAGTTTAATATTTTTCATACAAGGGGCTGTTAATGGAGAATAACCGGCCAGGAACCGGCAATGGAACAAAGAAAAGCAGTGCTGAATGCTTAATCGGGAATATAAAAATTCGCGGGCAGTGATTGCTCGGCAAAGCGGTGCATCCGGTATGTATGGCGTAAACAGCTTTTCATACTAACAGTTGTAAATATACAAAAATTTTGATCCTTGTCAAGGCGTTGGATAGTTGTCGTTGCCGATAACGCATTTTACCTGGTTGGCATTCAATGTTTATTGATGAGCCGCCAGGATGGGTATATGGCTGTGATAGGCCAGTTTTTTGGTATGTGATGACCTGAAAAGCGATGATGAATTACTCGGGTGCTTGGGTACCGTGACCAGTACATTTATTTTTTTCTCCAAAACAAACCGATCCAGTGCATCATAAAAATCCTCACCCTGGATAAAGCTGAAGAGTTTATTGAAACCATTGAAAAGTGTATTTATTTTTTCCTTTTCCGCGAGCATTTGTCCGGATAATGCGGATCCCGGTTCTTTACTTACGTGTACGATATGTAATTCCGGGTTGAACAATTGCAAAACAGAACCGATCAGCTGGGACGGTGTGCTTTGTTCCACGTTTTTAAAATCAGTGGCAAAAGCAATCCGTTCCATACTGGTATACACGGCATCCGGTGGTATAATCATTACCGGGTAAAGATTTTTATCAATCAGTTTGAGCGTATTGCTGCCAAACAGGATCTGGCGTACTGCTGATTTACCCGTGATGCCCATCAGTATCAGGGTCGCCCGTATTGTATGAGCCAGGCGGGCAATGTTCTCAATAAGATCACCACCCATTTCATGCTCGCATCTTACCTGGCGGACCCCGTTTTTATGAAATTCACGTTTCAGGCTTTCGAGGTAAAACTGTGAAATATCATAATCGGATTCACTTTCATAATTGTGGTATAGAACAACCGTAACAGATTCATTCCAGGCCAGCATCTTACTGGCAAAACGGGCGGCATTCAGGGATGTTTCTGAGAAATCTACTGGTATAATGACTCGGTGCATGGTTGGTGTATTGTTTCGGTAAATCAAAATAAGGGTTTTTTAAAGAAATATGGTATATGTAGTGGTTTACAGCGCTGTATTCAGTATTTTAAAATATCTTTAAAGCGAGGCCTTTACGCGAGCAAATGCAGCCCATTTCTGCGGAAGTTCGTCCCTGTTAAGAAGAAAATCCTTTTAATGAAACTTTTTTTGCCATCTTATTTTGTCTTTTTCCCGTTGTTAATGGTCTTCTGGCTCAACAAGGAGACCACTACCGGTACTGTTTCAAACCCCGGAGAAGGGCCATACGTTTTATATAAAGGCGACCAGCTATTTGTTCACTTTATTCAGCAGGCCGGGGTAAAGACAGACTCCTTCCCGTCCGGTAACAGGCAGGCTGTTCAGTTTCAGGTTGCAACCGGCAACCCTGGTGAGTTTTTTACTGTACAATTAAAAGCCAGACTCCAAAAGGAGAAATCAGAATTCAGGAAAGTTCCCTTGCAATTTGCCGTTTCCGATATGGAAGGCAACCTGAAGGGTATGGTTAAGCTCTTAAAGGCGAATAAGATTATCGACAGTCAGCTCAACTGGACTTTTGGCCAGGGCCACCTGGTGCTGACCGGTGATTTTTTTGACAGAGGTACCCAGGTAACCGAACTTTTATGGTTTGTATATGCGCTGGAAGAAAAAGCCAAAGCTGCCGGCGGATACGTACATTTCGTATTGGGTAACCATGAAATTATGAATCTGAATGGCGATTTCAGGTATGTGCAGCCCAAGTATATGGAACAGGCGGCATTACTGGGTACGGACTATTATTCACTGTTCAACGAGCAATCAGAACTTGGTCGGTGGTTACGTACAAAAAATATTGTAGAAAAAGTAGGTGATGTGTTGTATGCGCATGGAGGTATTTCCGGAGAAGTGAATCTTTTCAATTTTTCCGCCCCGGTTATTAATGATATGGCCCGTCCGTTTTACGGGGACACTACTTACAGGTATCCCGATGCATATGTGGAAATCCTCTATAGCGATATCGGTCCCTTCTGGTACAGGGGCTATTATACAGGTCCGGTAAAAGCCACACAGGCGCAGGTGGACAGTACCTTGTCCATCTTTGGCGCAAAATATATAGCCACCGGACATACCATTGTAGCGGATACGATCAGTATTCGATTCAACAATAAACTCTTTAATACGGATGTTCCTCATGGCAAGGGCTTTTCTGAAGGCCTGCTGCTGGAGAAAGGAAAATTCTACAGGGCCAATGAACTGGGAGAGCGCTTTCTGCTCAGGGATTAACCGATTCAGGGCATCATTGGCCATCCTGTATACAGACCCGTCATGTTTTTAGGTTTTATGCCCCTTGTCGCTTAAATTTGCCCCACTTTTAAAAGCAATAATAAATGGCAAGATCAATCGCATTTCGTGAAGCAATCCGGGAAGCCCTGACCGAGGAAATGAGAAGGGATGACCGTGTATTTGTGATGGGGGAGGAAGTGGCAGAGTACAATGGTGCCTATAAAGTAACCCAGGGTATGCTGGCCGAATTTGGCGCCAGGAGAGTGATTGATACCCCGATTTCTGAACTTGGTTTTGCTGCAATAGGTGTAGGGGCCGCTCAGAACGGACTCCGTCCTGTCGTGGAGTTTATGACCTGGAATTTTGCAGTATTAGCTTTAGATCAAATTTTAAATACAGCATCTAAAATGCTGGCAATGAGCGGCGGGCAAATAAGTTGTCCGATTGTATTTCGTGGTCCCAATGGTTCTGCGGGTCAGCTGGGGGCCCAGCACTCCACTGCATTTGAGGCCTTATATGCCAATATTCCCGGTATCAAAGTGGTATCGCCCAGCAATGGTTATGATGCCAAGGGATTACTGAAACAGGCCATCCGGTTTGAAGAAGATCCCGTTATGTTTATGGAAAGCGAGCAGATGTATGGTGATAAATCGGAAGTACCGGAAGAGGAATATTATATTGAACTGGGTAAAGCGGATGTTAAAAAGGCCGGTCGCGATGTGACGATTGTGTCATTTAATAAAATGATGAAAGTGGCACTGGGCGCTGCGGATGAGCTGGAAAAGGAAGGTATCAGTGCGGAAGTGATTGACCTTCGTACTATTCGTCCCCTGGACTGGATGACCATATTGGAGAGTGTTAAAAAGACCAACCGGCTGGTAATTGTGGAAGAGCAATGGCCATTTGCGTCCGTATCTTCTGAAATCAGTTACCGGATCCAGAAAGAAGGATTTGACTACCTGGACGCGCCGATCCGCCGGATAACGGCAGCGGATGCACCGCTGCATTATGCCCCGAACCTGGTGGCTGCCGCTTTGCCGGATGTGTCCCGGACGGTAAAACTGGTGAAAGAAGTGATGTACCAGGTAAAATAAAATACCACATTATCTCATATGCCCCTGCATTGCAGGGGCTTTTTTTTGCCCTGTAAATATTTGCAGAAAAAAAAACGCCGGATGGTGCAACGATTTGATTTATAAAGTGCATCTTTGTTACGGTTTTTCATAGGATATTGGATTTTAAAACGAGGCTGGGTTTCTACCCGGCCTCTATTTTTTGGTACCCTTTTTGAAATACCTTGCCTTCCTGTAAATCAATTATTTTTATAGCTAAATTGACGCATATGGCTGATATCCTTATAATAGACGATGAAAAAGCTATCCGGAAAACACTTACTGAAATTCTCACATTTGAAGGGTATAAGGTGGAAGAAGCGGCAGATGGTGAAGAGGGGCTGAAGAAATTCAGGGAGAAAAACTATGACCTGGTACTTTGCGATATTAAAATGCCGAAGCTGGACGGAATTGAATTTTTGCAACGGGCCGGTGAGGTAAATGCGGATGTGCCGGTGATAATGATCTCCGGACATGGCAATATTGAAACAGCAGTGGAAGCCGTGAAAAAAGGGGCTTATGACTTTATTTCCAAGCCGCCGGATCTGAACCGGCTCCTGATTACCATCCGCAATGCGATGGATAAAAGCAAACTGGTAACGGAGACAAAAGTCCTGAAACGCAAAGTGAGCCGGGTGCAGGAGATGATCGGGGAGTCTGAAGGAATTCGCAGAATTAAGGAAACTATAGAGAAAGTGGCGCCCACGGAAGCCCGGATCCTGGTTACGGGTGAGAACGGGGTGGGAAAGGAACTGGTAGCCCGCTGGATTCATGAAAAAAGTAACCGGGCCAACGGACCGATTGTGGAAGTGAATTGTGCCGCTATTCCGACCGAACTGATCGAAAGTGAATTATTCGGCCATGAAAAAGGCTCTTTTACCTCTGCTATAAAACAACGGATCGGAAAGTTTGAATCCGCAAACGGGGGTACCCTTTTTCTCGATGAAATCGGGGATATGAGTGCCAGTGCCCAGGCTAAAGTGCTGCGTGCATTACAGGAGGGAAAAATTACCCGGGTAGGGGCGGATAAAGATATCAGTGTGGATGTACGGGTGATTGCCGCTACAAATAAGGATTTGCTGAAGGAAGTGGAAGCAAAAAATTTCCGGCTCGACCTCTATCACCGGCTCAGTGTGATCCTGATACATGTACCCTCTTTGAACGACCGCAGGGATGATATCCCCATGCTGGTGGACCAGTTTCTGACAGATATCTGTACCGAATACGGTATTGCAAAAAAGCAAACTGAACCGGATGCTATTTCATTATTGCAACAATACAACTGGACCGGGAATATCCGGGAACTCCGCAACGTAGTAGAAAGACTGGTCATCCTTTCCGGAAAATCCATTACCGTGGATGATGTCAAAAATTATGTGATGCCCAAATAAGATTATCCGGCGGCCAGCTTTTCAGCAAAACTGATTAAATCCACCGGGGCCAACAAGTGTACCTGTGATACACCCGGAGTCATCATGTTTCCGAAAACGGGGCCGGAACTGAGCAGGGTTCCTTTAAAAAATCCGGCCAGGGCTGACAGGTATTCTTCCGGTGATGCTGTACTCAGACAGGTAATAACATGCGTATACAGGTATTTTACGGGTTTTCTCTCCAGGTAATACCTCAGACTTTCCAGTGATACATTGGAGCCGAAATACACCGTACGGAGTCCGGCTTTGCGGAAAAAATAGTTGGCGGTAAGCAGGGGTATTTCATGAAACTCACCTGTTGGTGCAAATACCAGGATGGTTGTAGCGGAAGGTTCGGGTGGCAACAGCCCGTCTGTGGCCATGATGATCTTTTTTCGGATAATATGACTGGCAAAATGCTCCTGGGCCGGTATGGCATGATCCGTCAGCCAGAGCAACCCGATCCGCTGCAGATACGGGTAGAAAATATGCAGGATGCCATGTGTAATTCCGCTGCGCAATACAGCCGCATGGATAATCCTTTCAAACTGTTCTTTATTGAAATCAAGACTGGCTTCGGTCAGTTGATGTATCACGGCACTATCACTGTTGTCTTCCAGGAAATGCGCCTCTAATTTTTTTTCCATTGCCGCGGGAGCAAGTCCGGCAATCAGCGAGATTTTATACCCGCGGTGATAGAGATAGGCAATCCGTAACCATTGTTTGAGGTCTTCATTATTGTATACCCGGTGCTGTCCGCAATTGCGTCCGGCCACACCCAGCTGGTACCGTTGTTCCCAGATACGTAAGGTATGGGCTTTTATCCCGCAAAGCTGTTCTATATCCCGTATTGAAAACTGCTGCATACAATCCGGCCTAAATTATCAATATTTCGCAGGAATAGCCCTGATTATTCACAAAACTTTCGTTTTTCCAGTATGCAGACGCGTATATTTATAATAATTTTGTCAGCTATAAACAAAGGCTCATGCCATTACAACATTTCATTTTTGTCTATCTGATCAGTACCCTGCTTGTATTTCTGCCCTCTTTTGGCCTGGCGCCGCTTTTTGAAAAAGCCGGCGAAGCTAAATGGAAGGCATATATACCCTTTTACAATACCTGGGTGATGCAGGGACTCTGCAACCGGCCAAAGCATTGGGTGTTCTGGCAGTTTATTCCCGTTATCGGTTGGTTTATCAGTCCCGGGATTTTTATCGAATTTGCCAAAGTATTTGGTCGCTTTTCACTCCGCAGCCATACTGCTGCGGCACTGGCCGCCCCGGTCTATTTTCCGTACCTCGCCTATAAAGAAAAGCCGGCTTATGTTGGTCCCGAAGCGGTACTGAAACACAAAAAGAAAAACTGGCGGGAATGGGTGGACGCGGCCATCTTCGCTGTAGTAGCAGCTACCCTGATCCGCACTTTTGTCTTTGAGGCATATACGATTCCGTCCGGCTCAATGGAAAAATCGCTGCTGATTAATGACTTTTTGTTTGTCAGCAAATTCAGTTACGGTCCCCGGATTCCCAACACGCCACTTTCCGTTCCGTTCGTGCATAATTACCTGCCTGTTACTAATGGGAAATCATACTCTGAAGCATTGCAGATACCCTATATCCGCTGGTTCGCTTCTCCTGTTAAAAGAGGAGATGCCGTTGTGTTTAATTTTCCGGCCGGTGATACAGTGATCCATAAAGCCGGTTATGAATCAGCGATGCCGTATTATGATTTTGTCCGTTCCATGGGACGTGAAGCAGTGTGGAATGATCCTGAACTGAAACCGATCGTTTCTCACCCGGCCGATAAAACAGATAACTATATCAAACGTTGTGTTGCTGTGGCTGGCGATTCCCTGAAAATTGTAAATGGCGATATTTATATCAATGGTGTAAAACAGGAGCCTCCCGCGCATGCAGGGCGTCCGTACCTGGTACAGATGAAACCCAACCGCTTTCTCAGTAAAGAAGCCCTGGAAGAAATGGGTATAGCCATATATGAAACCGAACGTTCATCGGACCTGGGACTGAGTGCCCCTGCACCTTATCAGTACGTTATCAATATGACAGTGGCTGAAAAGAATTTGCTGACAGCTTCCGGTCTTACCGAGAAAGTGGATACCTATATTGACACCCTGGTAATGCCCACCCGTTTATTTCCGTATGATACACTTCATCGCTGGACAATTGACAATTACGGTACCATCTGGATACCAAAGAAAGGAGCGACTGTTAACCTGACACCTGACAATTACTCCACGTATGAACGGGTGATACGGAATTATGAACACAATGATTTTTACAGAAAGGGCAATCAGTTTTTCCTGAACGGGAATGCCGTTACCTCTTACACCTTCAACATGGATTATTACTGGATGATGGGAGATAACCGGCACGGATCACAGGATTCCCGTTTCTGGGGATTTGTTCCGGAAGACAGGGTCGTGGGAAAAGCCTGGCTGATCTGGTTCAGTTGGGACGGCGGCCCGCGCTGGAGCCGGTTATTCAGGACAGTAAAATAAAATGAACTAACTTTAGATGCCCTTGATTTTTCAGGGGCATTCTTTTCTTATTACTTTTTTGTATGAAACAACATACCTACGGATTCAATTACGAAGTGTACGATGATATCAGCCAGTTGTCTACGGCTGATGCAGACCTGCTGGCTGCCGCCCGGCTGGTTACCAATAAAGCCTATGCCCCTTATTCAAAATTTAATGTAGGTGCTGCGGCGCGTCTGGAGAACGGCGAATTGCTGTTAGGTACCAACCAGGAAAACGCTTCCTATCCGGTTGGCATTTGCGCGGAACGGGTCTTACTGGGTACTGCCGCCACCCTGCATCCGGATATTCCGGTAGTGGCGATGGCGATCAGTTTTAATACCACTAAGGAAATCAGTAATCATCCTATTTCTCCCTGCGGTATGTGCCGGCAATCGTTACTTGAATATGAAACCCGTTTTCATAAACCGATCCGCCTGATCATGGGCGGTATGCAGGGGCCTGTATACGTAGTGGAATCAGCAAAACAAATGCTGCCTTTTGCATTTACCGGGGAAGAACTCAAATGAACTGGTTTATAAACCTGTTGCGGCATATTTTTTTACCGCTTACGGCTGGTTTATTGATTTATATCCTTTTTCGGGAAAACACCTGGCTGCATAGTCATTTTATTGCGGGATTCACACGCTTTCCAGTTATCAGACCGGATAACACCTTGCTTCAGTTAGTAGCCTTTAACGTCCCTGATTTCTGCTGGGCTTACGCCCTGGCATCGTCGCTTTTTTTCTGGCAGCAATGGACGGGTGTTAACCGACGGGTGATAACCATTCTTACTCTTTTATTGCTGGCGGGAAGTGAATGCTTGCAGATGGCCGGATATGGGTTTACCTTCGATTGGCTGGACCTGGTTGCAACGATCCTGGCTTTTGGGTTGTCCTACACCGTAATTTACAAATATGAAACTTTTTAAACCCCTGCTGCTGCCGCTGATTCTTGTACTTTTTTCATTTCTCTATATGGCTACTTCGGTGGATAAAAGTTGTACGACCTTAGACTGCCAGCAATTTTCTATGATAGCTGATGAAGTCCGTTCAGGAAGGGATTGGGTGCAACAGGTAAACCGGTGCAGAGGCGCTGCGGATATCTGTGTTTATGTAAAGGATACAACAGGTATCAATTGGGATCTGTTTGCCGATACCGTATGCCAGATTGCCACTGCTGAAGGCTTACTGAATCAAACGGTTTATGTGTTGGCAGGGAATCAGACCGGAGTTATCACTCATGTTGTTAAACAATGCCCTTAAAACAGGGTCTGTACGCCATAGGCCACTTTGGCTTCATGATCCAGTAACCATTTTTTCCGGCGTAATCCGCCGGCATAGCCCACGAGTTCCCGGTTGGAACCTATTACACGGTGGCAGGGAACAATAATCGCAATATTATTTTTCCCGTTTGCATTGGCCACCGCCCTGGTGGCTTTGGTATCGCCGATGCGACGGGCCAGTTCAAGGTAGGAAATCGTTTTGCCAAAAGGAATCTGCACCAGCTCATTCCAGACCTGTTGCTGAAATACGGTGCCTGCCTGGTTCAATGGCAGCTCAAACTGCCGGCGTTGGCCGTTGAAATATTGAATCAGTTGTTCCGCACACTGGATCAACAGATGCGGGACATGTTTTTTGGTGCCTTCCGCTTTTTGCGAACTGTCGTGAAATACCACTTCACTGATATAGTCTTCCGTGCCACTGATTTTCAGCAGCCCGACAGGGGAATGATACCAGGTATGAAATGTATCTGACATGTTCAGCCGATTTTTAAACCGTTGCCCGCTGGCTGGTCCGGTTTTAATAAAATTACATCATTATGCTGATCGTACACACCCAGGACCAGGCATTCGCTGATAAATCCTGCAATTTGTTTGGGCGGAAAGTTCACGACGGCGATAACCATCCGTTGCAGGAGTTGCTCTTTGGTATAATGTACGGTAATCTGTGCTGATGACCGCCTGATGCCGATCTCCGGTCCGAAGTCGATCCATAACCTGTATGCCGGCTTCCGTGCTTCCGGGAAATCCTGTGCATCAACAATGGTTCCGGTACGCATGTCCACTTTTTCAAAATCATCCCAGCTAAGCGCCATACTTTTTTCTTCTAAACTACATATTTGCCTTTAATATAATGCAGGTAATATTTTTTGCTCTTTCTCCTGTTCCCATTATCTTACTGAAAATTTAAAACGATATGACGCCTGCCGATAAAAATCTTCAGACTGCACGTAGAAAGTTTTTAAAAACCGCGGCCATTGCCGGTGCCGGATTTTTTATAGTGCCCCGTCACGTCCTTGGGCGTGGATATATAGCGCCGAGTGACAAACTGAATATTGCCGGAATTGGTGCCGGAGGTAAAGGAGCCAGCGACCTGGCCGAATTTGCCAAAAGTCCTTTTGTAAATATTGTAGCACTCTGCGATGTGGATGATCGTCAGGCCGCCGGCTCAAGAAAGAAATTTGAGAAGGCTAACTATTACCAGGACTTCCGGGAAATGCTGGCAAAAGAAAAAAACAATATTGATGCCTGTTCCATTTCCACTCCTGATCATACCCACGCGGTAGCAACATTGGCAGCGATGCAACTGGGCAAACATGTGTATACGCAGAAGCCGCTGACGCATGATATCTATGAAGCCCGGATACTGACAGAAGCCGCTAAAAAATATAAGGTGGTCACCCAGATGGGCAACCAGGGTGGTTCGGGTGATGGTGTAAGAAAAGCGAAAGAAATGTATGATGCGGGTATGATCGGTACCGTTACGGAAGCTCACGCGTGGACCAACCGTCCTGTTTGGCCGCAGGGTGTGGCAAATCCCACTGGTAAATTTGAAACGCCTGGTGAACTGAACTGGGATCTTTGGTTAGGTACTGCAAAATGGATTGACTATAACCCTGCTTATCTGCCGTTTGACTGGCGCGGTTTCTGGGCATTTGGCACGGGTGCTTTGGGTGATATGGCTTGTCATATCATGGATCCGATATATCGTATGCTGCCCATCCTTTACCCGGAATCTGCCGAATGCAGTGTGGCATCCTTATGGCCAGCTAAATGGAATGATACGCAGAATACAGATGCCTGTCCGCCTTCTTCCATCATTCATTTGAATTATCCCCGTACAGATGGTAAAGGAAAAATAAAAGTGTCCTGGCATGATGGAGGGCTTTTACCCGCCCGTCCGGAAGAGTTGCTGCCAGAAGAACCATTTGGTAACTGGGACGGTGGTGTATTACTGGTTGGTACCAAAGGCAAAATGCTGCTCGATTGCTATGGAGCCAATCCTCGTTTACTACCGACCAGGCTGATGAAAGAGAAAGTCATGCCGAAAGAAACAATTAAACGCGTACCGGAAGGACATTACCTGCAATGGGTTAATGCCTGCCGGGAAGGCTATGGCAACGGTAAAACCAGTTCACCGTTTGAATATGCCGGACCATTTACTGAAAGTATTCTTATGGGTAACCTTGCTATCCGCAGCTGGATGATGAAGAATCCCAAACTCAAAGGATGGGAAGATAAATACCTTGGCCGCAAAAAGCTGATCTGGGATGCAAAGGATATGAAGGTCACCAATTTTGATGAAGCGAATCAGTTTGTGAAAAGAGAGTACAGGGAAGGGTGGAAGCTGGAGCTGTAATCAGGAGTCAGGAGTCGTGAGTCAGGAGTTCTCGCCGGATATGAGCCGGATAATTTCCTGTAATTCCTGCTGCTTATACCGATCCTTATCAGTATTAAAACATTTACCGAATTCTTCCAGTAAATAACCAATTACTTCTTTGTTGCGAAGCGGTTTGAAATACTGGCCGGAAGGAGTAACGGAAATTCTCTTGAAATAGCTTTCCACATCCTGTTGTGTAAAGACCTGTCCTGAACTCGGATCAATGTAAAATTCAATTTTTTGCTCGGGTTGTTCCAGGTTTTCCGCCGAATAGCCCGGGCGCAGATAAGCAATAATAAATTGTTTCGGAATGGAAATGGCTTTAACCGGTATATCCAGCAATTCGCAAAGTGACAGATAGAGTATGCCGTTGCTGATCTGGTTGCCGCGTTTAGCTTCGAGTGTTTTGTGGAGGAGAAAATCGTTTGGCTCTTTATAGTTGGTTTCATTCCCTTTCAGTCCGTAATAGCTGTACAAAATACTGGTCACCACATTTATTTCTTCGAGCGGGGTGAGGTAGTTGTTTAATTCCAGCCAGATATTACGTCTTACTTTTTCAATTTCCTGGAGCGTGCTGCTGGTGGAGAGTTCAGGATATTGAAACTTACCGGTCAGCAGGGCTCCCTGCAGCAGATCATGATGGCCGGCCAGGCTCCATTGGCGAAACTCTTCTTTCAGATCGCCTACATGCAGCCGATGTATCAGCATCTCTATACGGGATTGTGTTACTTCATCCGGTGTTGTTTCCCAGAGATGTTCGAGGTTGGGGATTACCATATTGCCATAATCCACAATCTTACTGGAGACCAGTCCGAAGACTTCTTCATCCGGATCGTCGATCAGGGAAAACAGGGCCGAAAGCTCTTTGGTGGTTTCCATGGTAATGATTTCAGCACAATTTCAGCTTTGAGCCTGAAATGGTATCGTTATTCTTTTCCACAGCTGTTAGAAACCAGTCCTGTTTTGGTAAAACACCGGAGGAGTCGGGAGTCGTGAGTCGGGAGTCGGGAGTCGTTAGTCAGGAGTCGTGAGTCGGGAGTCGTGACTTGTCATCCTGAGCTTGCCAGTTGTCATCCTGAGCTTGCCGAAGGATGGCAACTGGTAAATTATACTTCTGAAAAAAAGTTCTGCAATATCCTTATGTATCATTTTATTCTTCTGCCAACAACCATCCAGTCCCAGGGTTTTGGTTCTTTTAACCTGGCCGGGGGATTGTGAAACTCGGTACTCCAGTCGTATTCAATTTTATGAAATTCTTCGGCCGCAAAACCCGCTTCTGCCAGCAGCAACTGTAATTCTTCCTTCAGGTAATGTTTATGCGGCACGTCATCTATATCCGCATTGCCCTGCCGGATATTATTCCATTTACGTAAGGCTTCTTTTCCGTTTTTTTCTTTGGGGAAGTATTTTTTATCTACTTTATAATAATGTTGTACAATACCCGTCAGCAGATGCGATTCAAGGGAAGGAATGGTGAGCACAATACGGCCGCCTTTTTTGATACAGGCACCAAGCGCGGCAAAGAATGTGTCCCGGGCTTTTTTGTCCGGCGTAAGAATCGCATTAATGCATATCCCGAAATCACAGGCCGGAATTGTTGTCTTTTTCCCACTCATATCCATCCGCAGGTATTCCACATTGGTATATTGCGGATACAAGGAAGCGGCTATTTCAAGATTTTTTGCCGAGATGTCTACCGCTATTACTTTCTTAAATGCGGGGGCGAGCACCGGCAGCCATTTACCTATGGCACAACCGATATCGATCACCGTTTTGTTTTTACCTGCATTTTTTTCAATCACCGTACGGATCAGGGCTTTCTTATCGTTATGCAGCACATCGAAAATTTCTTCGGCATACGTGTCAGCCATTTTTTCCCAGTAATTGCGTTTCATCAGCGGAATTTGAGTGAAAATAGTTATTTCATATAAAACAGGCACCAGTTTATTATGGGTTCTGGTATCATTAAATTTTCCTCGTTTGAAGTTCAAAAGGCATTTCTATTGAAGTGGGACCATATTATTATAATACCACGACGAATTATATCAATCAGCAATGTTGAAAAAAAATGAGCACATACATCAGTACATGCTCAGTATCAGTCAGGTTTAGCCGTCTATTAAATGCCGAACAAAAGGTTTTATTTCTTCTTCGCCGCCTTCTTCTTTACCGCCGCTTTTTTGGCCGGTGCTTTTTTGGTGGCTGCCTTCTTCGCGGTTGCTTTCTTTGCTCCGCCTTTTGCCTTTTTGCTGAAAGCGCCGGGTATTTCTTTTTCAATAAAACCCTTTACCTCTTCAATGGTAAATGCAGCGGCTTCTTCAGGCGTATAGCGGGTGTCATCCGCTTTTTTAGGAATGCGGATAATTTTCTTGCCAAATTTGATAATGGGACCCCAACGGGCATTCTCCAAGGTGATTTTATCTTCCGGCCAGCGCTGAATATAACGGTTGGCTTCTTTTTTTACCTTGGCATCTATCAGCTCATCCATTTCAGCCTGGTTGAGTTTGGCGAAATTGTAGCGCTTCGGCACATTGATAAACATGCCGTCCCACTTGATATACGGACCAAACCGGCCACTGCCCTTGGTAATGGGTTTGCCTTCGTATGTACCCACGGGTGCATCGGCCTTTTGTTTTTCCTTGATTACCTGCACGGCACGATCAAAATCCACTGTAGAAAGATCGGTACCCTTGGGTAAGGAAACAAACTCTTCTCCCCATTTTACATAGGGGCCAAAACGGCCAACATTAACCGACACTTCTTTCTCTTCATATAATCCCATGGAACCCTGGGCCCCAAAGAGGTTCATGGCTTCTTCAAACGTAATCGTTTCAATACTCTGTCCGGTCGGTATTTTTGCAAAACGAGGCTTCTCTTCATCATTGGCTTCACCGATCTGGATCATGGGACCAAAACGTCCCATACGGGCCACAACAGGTTTTCCACTGTCGCCATCCACACCCAGTACCCGTTCTCCTTTTATACGTTCCGCATTTTCTATGGTATTGTCCACGTCTTTTTTGAACGGATCATAGAAGTCATGGATCATTTTATTCCATTTCATCTTGCCCATGGCTACTTCGTCAAATTCTTCTTCAATCCGGGCCGTGAAACTGTAATCCATGATGTCGTCAAAATATTGCTTCAGGAAGTCGGTCACCACCAGTCCAAGATCGGAAGGGAATAGTTTGGATTTTTCCGCACCGGTATTTTCCTGTTCCATTACTTTACTCACCATATCTTTCTTCAGGGAAAATACACGGAAATCGCGCCGGATTCCTTCCTTGTCCCTTTTTTCCACATAACCTCTTTTGAGTATCGTTGTAATGGTTGGCGCATAGGTAGAAGGGCGGCCGATGCCAAGCTCTTCCAGTTTTTTAACGAGAGAGGCTTCCGTATAACGGGGCAGGGGACGACTGAACCGCTCAGTGGCCAGCATTTCTTTCAATGGCAATTGCTGACCCACTGTTAGCGGAGGCAGCATGCCTTCGTTCGCATCATCTTCCTGTTCGTCATCATCACGGTCTTCGCGGTAAACTTTTAAGAAGCCATCAAATTTCAATACTTCTCCGCTGGCTGTCAGCTCTTCTTTATTGGTTGAAATGGCAATCTTTGCGGTGGTTTTTTCGAGTTCTGCATCCGCCATCTGGCAGGCCATGGTTCTTTTCCAGATCAATTCATACAGGCGTTGCCATTCCGGTTCATTCACTGTACTGTTGCTCATGTACGTGGGACGTATGGCTTCGTGCGCTTCCTGTGCACTTTCATTCTTGTTTTTGAACTTACGGAACTGATGATAATCTTCCCCGTACATGCTTTTTACCGTATTGGTGATATCCCCGAGGGCGGTATTACTCAGATTCACACTATCCGTACGCATATACGTGATATATCCGTTTTCGTACAGCTTTTGCGCAATAAGCATGGTTCTAGAAACACCATAGCCCAGTTTGCGTGAAGCCTCCTGCTGCAAAGTTGATGTGGTAAAAGGCGGAGCGGGGGAACGTTTACCTGGCTTCACCTGTATATCGGTGACCTTATAGGTTGCACCCGTACAACTTTTCAGAAATTGCTCCGCATCTTCCGCGGTATTTTGTTTCTTTCCTTCCGCGGTAAAAGTTACATTTTTATCAGAAACGTCTTTGGCTGTGAATGCCGCTTCAATTTTAAATGTGCTTACCGGTACAAAGGCATTGATTTCTCTTTCACGTTCGGCAATTAAGCGGACCGCCACACTTTGCACACGACCGGCACTCAGGTTATTGCGCATACTCATTTTGCGCCAGAGTACGGGGGATAATTCAAATCCCACGATACGATCCAGTACCCTCCGGGCCTGCTGAGCCATCACCAGGTTCATATCCAGTAACCGGGGATTCTGCACGGCAGCCTGAATCGCAGGCTTTGTAATCTCATGGAAAACAATCCGTTTCGTTGTTTTAGGATTCAACCCCAATACCTCACATAAATGCCAGCTGATGGCCTCCCCCTCACGGTCCTCATCCGTTGCCAGCCATACTTCTTCCGATTTTCTGGCCAGAGATTTCAGTTCGTTTACCACCCGTTCTTTATCTGCCGGTACTATATAGCTGGGTTCAAAGTTTTTTTCGAGATTTATGCCCATGCCCGCTTTTTCCAGATCACGGATATGACCAAAGCAACTTTTCACCTGGAAGTCTTTTCCAAGAATTTTTTCAATCGTCTTTGCTTTCGCAGGGCTCTCTACTATCAGTAAATTTTTCGCCATATGGGATACTGTATTTTTGCGGACTCCCGCACTTATTTTGCTGCTTTTATATACAAAAACCGCTTTTCAGCGGCCGCAAGGTAGGACAAGGTTAGTGAATTTTTCCCGAAACATTTTTTCTGTCCGCCGGCCGACCCCGTTTTTTTTCTGAAAAAACAGGGTTTATTTAGCTGGTTTTCAAGCTTTTTTGAGCATAAAAAAATCGGCTATAACCCGGGCCCAGCGCTGGTACTCTTTTGCCGACGGGTGCAGACCGTCTGCGGCAAGCAGACTGTTGTCCGTTTTTGCCTCCCGGGTCCAATCGGTGATATATATATAATGTATCCCGTTTTCGCTGGCGATCTCCCGGTTTACCTGGTTGAACTGATCAATTCCGTCCCTTATTTTCCCGGTATCGGCCGCGGCAGCAAATGGCGTAACACTCCAGTCGGGGATAGATAAAACAACGATATTCCCTGTCCGGTTACCGGCTAATTGTATTGCTTTCTCTAAAAGAGTTTTAAACTGTTGTGCGTATTCGTCAACAGACCGCCCACGGTACTGGTTGTTCACACCCACCAGCAGACTGACATAATCATAAACCGGAAGGAATACCTGCCTGTTCATTCCGTTTTCTAATTCATCAGTCGTCCAGCCGGTTTTGGCTACAATCTCCGGTGCTGAAAAAAAATGCCCGGCTTTCCGGAGCAGCTGTACGGTCTGATTGGGGTAATTGTCTGCAAAAGGAACCTGTTGCCCGATTGTATACGAATCGCCCAGTGCGAGATAAGTTTTGTTGGACATAGGTAAAACTGACTTGTAATTTAGTTAATAGTTAATAGTTAATAGTTAATAGTAAATAGAAATAGGTATTAAAATCACATGAAGTCAATTATAGCTTTAGTTACTTTATTTTCCCGGTATATCCTGCGGTGACCGAGTCCTTTTGTAATTATAAATTCAATATTCGGATTGCCGTCTTCCTTTACTTTCAGCGCGTCTTTTAGCGGGGTTATATCATCCTCTTCATCATGGAGCCACAAAACTTTTGCCTGGATATTGTGCATGGCCCGGCGGATGGAAAACCAGTCTGGTGTAAGTCCGCTTCTGCGCACAATAACTTTATTAAATTCTTCGCGTAATGCAGGATGGAGGTTTAAAAAGCCAAAGAAACTGTCAATGGCGGTTGTGGTTTCGGTAGCGGGCGCAATGAGTACCATTTTATAATCGGCAGTGTGACTTATTTCTTCCATGGCAATGGCCAGGCCGAGTCCGCCGAATGAATGGGCCATAAAGGATTGTATCGGGCCATAGTTTTTATTTACTTCGAGTACAAACCGTTTGAATACCGGCACGTTCAACTGCTTTCCTCCGCTTCTTCCATGGGCCGGTGCATCAAAGGCCAGCACTTCATACCCTTTTTTTATTAATGGCCTGATATAACGGTCAAAATTGATCACTGAAGATTCATACCCATGCAGAATCAACGCTTTTTTACCCGATGAATGTGGCCAGCGCCAGCCTTGTATCCGGTTGCCGTCCAGGCTGAACTGTAAAGACTCTGCTTCTTCAAATATTTTTGGTAATTTCTTCCGGTTGCGGCGTTGCGGTGTGCAAAACAGATCAAAAGCCTTTTCCGCCGCTTTCTTTTTGGAGATAGACGCAATTAGTTTGAATTTTGTCCTGATATACCATAACACTACGCGTTGAGCAGGTTTCATGCTGCAAAAGTAGTGTACAGAAAGTTGACATGGTTAGTGTAAAGCATCTAAAAAGCTGACGTATGAATATCGTACTACTTGGTTCCGGAAATGTAGCTGCTGTACTGGGCAGAAAGTTCAGGGCGGCGGGTCATACCATTTTGCAGATTTACAGCAGGAATGCGAAAGCGGCATCTGAATTGGCGTATGAGTGGGATACGGAATCGACCAACTATAAAAGCACAATCGTCCGGCAGGCGGATGTTTACATCATTGCCGTAAATGATGATGCGATTGCGGATGTGGCTGCCAACCTGGAATTACCGGGTGCGGTGGTGGCGCATACAGCCGCTTCTGTATCCCGGGAGATTTTACAAAATGTAAGTAAGCACTACGGCGTCTTTTATCCTTTACAAAGTTTGCGTACGGAAATGAAAGACTTGCCGGAAATACCTGTTTTTGTAGATGGAAATGATGAGAAAGCAATCAGTGTGCTGACCACATTGGCCCGCTCCATATCTCCGGAACAGGTTAGTGGAGCGGGACCAGAAGACAGAATGAAACTGCATATAGCTGCCGTGCTGGTCAGCAATTTTACCAATCATCTGTATAATCTGGCAGCCGGGTATTGCCAGCAGGAGGGGCTGGATTTTAAACAACTTCAGCCGCTGATTGAGGAAACTGCACTCCGGTTACGGGATATGCATCCGGCGCAGGCCCAAACCGGCCCGGCTATCCGTCTGGATCAGTCGACAATAGACAAACATCTCGAAATTCTGAAAAATCACCCCCGATTAAGCGAGATGTACCGGTTATTCACCAAAAGTATTCAATCCTGATCCCGTCTTTTCCCGAACAAGTAAACCGTTTCGGTGTTTTTGAGGTAAATTTGCTCCCCGAAACGAAACACGAACCCGATGTATACGATTAAATTCAACTTTGAACAGAAAGGACTGGAGCCGGTAACACTGACCAATGTGGAGCCCGGACAGTCGATACTTGAAGTCGCTTTAAAAAACGATATTGAACTGCACCACAATTGCGGCGGCGTATGTGCCTGCACTACCTGTCATCTCTATGTGGAAAAAGGCATGGATCATATTGATGAATTGTCCGACCGGGAAGAAGACTTTATCGACCGGGCCATCAATCCCCGGCTGAATTCCCGGCTGGGCTGCCAGTCTCTTTTACTGGAAGGCGGGTCCGGCGAAATTGAAGTCACGCTTCCTGACCAGACACAGTTTCTCGGCGAATAATAGATCGCCATCCTTCGATACGTCCCGTGTACGTTTATCTGAAACACTGAAAGATTTGTTTTACGGGACTACTCCCCGCATAAGGCGGGACAAACAGGATGACAACAACATCTCGCTTCGATTGAATAAATGAGATAATTTCTCTTGTGCCGGATGTAGATATTTAAAGTAATTAAAAATTTGTATGGGGGGCTGTTGGCTCCCGACTCCCGACTACTAAATACCGACTGTAACAAGGACTTTTAAAACAACATTTGATACCAGAAAAAACTAAATTAGCAATGGCTACCCATTTCGAACCCCCGATCAACTGGAGCGATCATGAAGATATTGCCCTGAAGTTGTACGAGCGTTTCGGGGATGATTTTACAGAGAGCAAAATCTACCGTATCCGCTTTACCGACTTACTGGAATGGATACTTGAAATCCCCGGATTTGAAGGCACCCGTGAAGGAAGCACCGAAGGTCACCTGGAAATGATCCAGAGTTCCTGGGTGTATGAGTGGAGGGATAATCAGAAGTAGTTAACAGGTTGAAAAGTTAACAGGTTGATAAGGACCTCCTTAGAATTAATTGCTGAATTTTACGGCATCTCCATCCTTATCAACTTTTCAACCTTTCAACTTTTCAACTTAAAACAATGAACATCCTCACTGCATTCAAGAAGATCACCGCTTTCGTCTTCGACATCGACGGCGTACTCACCGATGGTACCGTGCTGGTTATGCCCAATGGATTACAGGCAAGGCGGATGCATATCAGGGATGGGTTTGCGTTACAAATGGCGTTGAAGAACGGATACCGGGTAAAAGTGATCTCCGGGGGAAATTCTCCGGAAGTGCTGGATCGGCTGACCAAACTGGGGGTGACTGATGTAAGTATGTCGGTACTGGATAAAGGAGCCATGTTGCAGGAATGGATGAAGAGTGAAGGACTAAAGAAAGAGGAGGTCCTTTTCATGGGTGATGATCTGCCCGATCTGCCGGCATTAAAAGTGGCCGGATTGCCTGCTTGTCCCGCCGATGCCGCGGATGAAGTAAAAAAAGCCGCTGTCTATATTTCCCACCTTTCTGGCGGCAATGCCTGTGTACGTGAAGTGATCGAAAAAGTGCTGCGGATCAACGGGCATTGGGAATACAGGGTGGATGTGACCTCCCGATAATTGATAATTTACTCAATAAATGAGATTACTGCTCAGCATTGTACTGATTTTTTTAATCGTAATTTTTTCTTTTTGTAATAGCAAAAAGCAATCAAAAGAGACCCATACTGAACAATCACTACCTAAACCTGGTGTCAGATATGTAAACCTGGTAGATACGTTGTTAAATCTATCCATTGGCCATGGCTTTTACCAGAATAATCAGGGTGAAATATTTGAGCGGAAAACATCAAAAGAGACAGGTCCGGATTCTGTGTATGTCTGTGATTATCTTGACTCTTCACTGATTATTAATGAAGCAGGTTTAAGATCAAGGTTAAAAAAGTATCTCGACATAAAATCGTATGAGGAATTCCCTACACCACCATTTTCTAGAGATAGGAAGCACGTTTATTATTTCCATTTGACTGAATATGGTGGCGACCGATACCTGGTAAGGTATGCCGACCCTAAGAGTTTTGAACATATGAACGGCCCCTGGGCAAAAGATAGGTACCATGTATTTTACTGGTCAGAAATTATAAAGGGCGCTGATCCTTCAACTTTCAGGGCTTTTAGCTGGGATTCGGCAGCCGATCGTAAACATACCTATATGTATGGGTCAAGGGTTGACTAACAGTCTAGGTTTTCTTTATTATCTTTCCATAAAATTCATTCATGAGGTTCACAGCCGCCTTACTCAAACTGATCCGACTGCCGAATCTCTTTTTTATTGCCCTGACCCAGGTGCTTTTTTACCGGGCAATCCTGTTGCCTTTGCTGGAGAAAGCAGGGCAGGAGCCCCGGATTACCCCGTTTAATTTTATTTTACTGGTAGTGGCTTCTGTACTGATTGCCGCTGCGGGTTATATTATCAATGATTATTTTGATATCAATATTGATGAAGTAAATAAGCCCCGCAAAAACGTGATCGACCAGGTGATTTCCCGGCGCTGGGCCATGTTGCTGCATTTTATTTTAAGCGGGGCCGGACTCCTGATCAGCCTTTATATTTCATGGAATACGGGTCTTTGGTATATTGTACTCGCCAATTTCGCATGTATCGGTTTGTTATTCGGGTATTCCGTTTCACTGAAACGTAAACTGCTTTCCGGCAATATCCTGATATCCCTGCTTACCGCCTGGGTGATCCTGATTCTCTGTTTTTCGGAATCCTACTATTTATTTTATACAAATGTGAATGCCGTGACCCTGGAAGCGCACAGCAAAATTATCCGGATCGGGTATCTCTATGCGGGATTTGCCTTTATCAGCTCGCTGATCCGTGAAGCAATCAAGGATATGGAAGACCGGTTGGGGGATGCAAAGTACGGCTGCCGGACCATGCCCATTGTATGGGGTCTGAATGCGGCAAAAGTATATGTGGCCGTCTGGCTGGTGGTATTGATCGCTATCCTGGTCATTGTACAGTTTTACGTGCTGCAGTTTCGCTGGTGGCTCCCGGTTACCTACAGCTTTGCCCTGATTGTAGCCCCCTTGTTGTATATATTTTACCGGTTATTCAGTGCTGTTACCCCGGTAGATTTTCACCAGCTCAGCCGGTGGATTAAAACCGTAATGCTGACCGGTATTCTTTCCATGATCTTTTTCTATTTCTTTTTATGATGCCAAAAATCATCCTCGCGTCACAATCACCCCGGCGTAAACAATTACTGGAATGGGCTGAAGTGTCATTTGAAGTCGTTGTTAAAGAGACCGATGAACATTTCCCTCCCGGGTTAACAGCTAAAGAAGTGGCGGTTCATATTGCCCGTAACAAATCACTTGCCGTTCAGGAATCGTTGGCCGCATCCGATATTGTACTGGCGGCGGATACCATTGTGGTACTCGGCGATAAAATAATCGGGAAACCCGTACACCGGGAAGAAGCCATCAGCATCCTGCTGGCCCTGTCCGGAGAAAAGCACCAGGTAATTACCGGTGTCGTTATCCGGAAGGGAAATACCGAAATAGCTTTTGCCGATATCACCGACGTGGAATTTCATCCACTGACCATCGAACAGATCGAATTCTATGTCGACAGGTACAAGCCCTATGACAAAGCCGGGGCATATGCCATTCAGGAATGGATTGGTGTGGTCGGGATCAGGTCTATCCAGGGTGATTTTTATAATGTAATGGGCTTGCCGGTGAGCAGGGTGGTGAAGGCATTGGGGGAATTAGCCAATTAGCTAATTAGAAGATTTGCAAATTAGCATATCAGCAAATCATCACATCATCACATCGTCACATCGGCAAATTATCACATCAGCTCATCGGCAAATCGGCTCATCGGCAAATCGGCTCATCGGCTCATCGGCAAATCGGCTCATCGGCAAATCGGCTCATCGGCAAATCGGCTCATCGGCACATTTTCTTGTCGACACAGTCCATTTTCTCCCAAAAATAACTATAGTTTCCCGTTCTAAACCTTATTCTTATGAACGAGCGACTACTCCAGTTTATCTGGCAGTATCAGTATTTCTCTATGACTGAACTGCAGACAACCGCCGGTGACCCGGTACAAATTATGCATCAGGGCCAGTTCAATACGAACCAGGGGCCCGATTTTTCCAACGCAAAAATCAGGATCAGCAGCACAACCTGGGCGGGCCATGTGGAATTGCATATCCTGGCGTCTGACTGGGATAAACATAAACACCAGCATGACCGGAATTACGATAACGTGATCCTGCATGTGGTTTGGGAAGATGATGGATGGCAATATCCGGTGCCTGTACTGGAACTTAAGGGCCGGGTACCCGGTTTATTGCTGAACAGGTATGCCAGGCTGATGGATGAATCCGGATTTATTCCCTGTGGCAACCGTATAACCGGAATACCCGAACTAACCTGGAAAAGCTGGATCAACCGGTTGCTGGCCGAACGCCTGGAAAGAAAATCAGCACTGGTACATCAATACCTTCGTGAGAACGGCAATCACTGGGAGGAAACCTGCTGGTGGTTATTGGCGCGCAACTTTGGCATACGGGTCAATGCTGAGAGTTTTGAAGCCGTTGCCCGGTCATTACCCTTAACGGTACTGGCCAGGCATAAATCACAACTGATAGGGCTGGAATCCCTTTTATTTGGTCAGGCCGGATTATTGGTGCCTGAACGCAATGAGGATGATTATTATAGTCTGCTCAGGCGGGAGTACCGGTTCCTGGCTCACAAATACGGATTACAGCCGGTTCAAATGCCCATACATTTTTTACGGATGCGCCCCGGAAACTTTCCCACCATCCGGCTGGCACAACTGGCAGCCCTGATCCATCAGTCCGAATCCCTGTTTACAAAAATACGGGAAGCGGTAACTCTGATGGATATCCGGAAATTAATGGATGTTACGGCCAATGATTACTGGCACTATCACTATAGTTTTGAACAGACTTCCGCTTTTAAACCCAAAAAACCAGGAACGGTAATGCTGGATAATATCGGCATTAATACGGTAAGCCCGTTGTTATTTGCCTATGGCAATTATCACCGGGAACAAATCTTCAAAGACCGGGCGATACAGTGGCTGGAGCAGACTGAAGCGGAATCCAATGCCATAACCCGTGGATTTAAACTATTGGGGATAGCTGCAAAAAATGCTGCCGACAGCCAGGCTCTGCTTGAATTGAAACAGTTCTATTGCGATAAGAAAAAATGCCTGGAATGTGCGGTCGGTTGTTCGTTACTCCGGAGTTAGGGAGTAGTCGATAGTCGTTAGTATATAGCACTGGCCTGAAACAGATATAATCTGATTTATCATTGATGGGAACAGGTTTTTAAAAACTGTTCTATCTATCTATCTATCTATCGACTAAAGACTAACGACTGGCCTCCTCTTACTTCCACGCGCCCCAATCAATATTTACTTCAATATCGGGATGGATACTTTTGATAACCGGGCAGGTTTCGCCGGTGTTTTTGAGAATGATTTTTGTTTTTTCATCCACTTCCTGTAATGCTGCGGGTATATGAAATGTTAAATCTATTCCTCCAACACGACGTGGGTCGGCTTTCATTTTCTTCAGGACTTCAATCCTGACATCATTCAGGTCGAATCCCATGGTACGGGCCTTTATACCCATCACAGTGATCATACAGGCGGCCAGGCTGGTGGCCATCAGATCGGTGGGAGAGAACCGTTCGCCTTTTCCGTTGTTATCCACCGGGGCATCCGTTTCAAAGGCCGACTGGCTTTGCAGATGGGTACAGGTGGTACGAAGATCGCCGGTATAGTGTACTGTTGAAGTCATGTCAGTTTTTTGCCCTAAATTTACGTGAATGCTTGCAGAGTGTGAAAGGCGTAGCAGGAAATCGCAGCAATACGGGTTTAGCAGTTATCAGGTGAAATTTTTGTATAGTATTAAACGTTATTGTATACAGGATGGTCTGATGCTGAATTGAACCTGAAAAGCTCTGGGTACATCTGTAAACACTCCTTAATCTTGGTAAAAAATATTACATCTGTGAAAAAACTAAGCCTGTTCCTTTTGTTGTCCGCGATAACCGTTTCCGTTTATGCCCAGGATTCCACTTCCCGCGTATATTCTAAAACTGAAAAGAAAGAAGCCCGCCGGGAAAAAGTGAGGACTATGATCCGCCAGGCGGAAGAAGGCGTATTGGTTTACCATAAACAAAGTATTTTCGGTGTGCAGGGAAGAACCAACGGGTATGGATTTTTTTATGAGTTGGGACGGATGAAAACCAACCGGAAGACCAATATTTACCGGGTGGATTTTACAGAAATCAAGCACCTGAAGGAAAATAAAGTACAGACGTCGAACGGATTTATTTTTTTCAGCAATCCTTTTATTTACGGCAAAGTCAATAATTTTTACCAGCTCACATTCGGGTTCGGCCAGCAACATATGCTGGGTCAGAAAGGCAATAAGAACGGGGTGGCCGTTTCTGCGGTATACAATGGAGGATTATCACTTGGATTACTCCGGCCTTACTATCTCGAAGTGGTGGATCCGGTGACCAATGAATCCAAAATGATCAAATATTCTCAGGCGGACAGCGCCTTATTCCTCGGGCCCACCATTATGGGTGGCGGCGGACTGGGCAAAGGATGGGGTGAAATGAAGGTGAAACCCGGTGTTTTTGCAAAAGCCGCCCTGCGCTTTGATTATGGCCGTTTCAATGAAACGGTTTCCGGCATTGAGCTGGGAATCAGCGGCGAATGGTATACATCGAAAATTCCCATTATGGCCCGCCAGAAAGACCGGCAGTTCTTCTTCCAGGGCTATATCGCCTTCCTGTTTGGACGGCGTAAATAATGCCCCTAATTTTGCCGGATGAATGAACTCCCTGTTGTACCTGCGGTGAATGAGCAAGAGGCTAGAATCCGTAAACCGGACTGGTTGCGGGTAAAACTGCCTATCGGCGAAAGTTACAAACATGTCCGCGGCCTGGTGGACAATCACAAATTACACACCATCTGCGAAAGCGGAAATTGTCCCAATATGGGCGAATGCTGGGGTGCCGGTACCGCCACTTTTATGATCCTGGGAAATGTGTGCACCCGCAGCTGTGGTTTCTGCGCGGTGGCTACAGGCCGGCCGGAATCGGTAGACTGGGACGAACCGCAACGGGTTGCCGAAGCTATACATCTGATGAAAGTGAAGCATGCGGTAATTACTTCAGTAGACCGGGACGAATTACCCGATGGTGGATCCACGATCTGGTACAATACAATTAAAGCAGTTAAATCATTGAATCCTGATACCACACTGGAAACCCTGATCCCCGATTTTAAAGGCAATAAAGAGGATATTCAACGGGTGGCTGCTGCCGCCCCGGAAGTAGTAAGTCATAATATTGAAACGGTGGAACGCCTGACCCGCCAGGTTCGTATTCAGGCCAAATACTGGCGCAGCATGGAGGTTATTCGGACACTGAAAGAAAGCGGTATGCGGACCAAGAGTGGTATCATGCTCGGACTGGGTGAGACGAAGGAAGAAGTTATTCAAACGCTGAAAGACCTGCAGGCTTTCGGTTGTGATGTGGTCACTATCGGACAGTATCTGCAGCCTACTAAAAAGCATTTACCGGTTCAGCGGTTTGTACATCCGGATGAGTTTGCCGAATACCGGGATGCCGGCTATCAGCTGGGGCTGGACTATGTGGAAAGCGGCCCCCTTGTACGTTCCTCCTATCATAGCGAAAAGCATGTGTTTGCAGGTATCGGAAGAAAAGAATGGAGTGCGGGGTGATAGTCTGTAGTCGTTAGTCATTTGTCGTTAGTAAACGGCCTTTTAACATCTCAACATCTCTACACTGCACTACTTCCTGACCATATTCCTTTTTTTCCTCACGCTTGCATCTTCGGCACAGACCCAATGGGAAAAGCTGGATTCGCTGTATGGTCCACTTCCTGCATCAGTACATATATACCGCACAACTTCCCAGATCGATGGAAAACCCAATGTGGCCTATTACCTGGAAGCAGACCTGAAAGACAAGCGGCTTGATTTTACAGTGGATACCACATTTCAAAGAAGGCTCACCCCTGATAAATTTTATACCAAAAATGAGCTGCCCTTGCTGGTGGTTAATACTACGTTCTTTTCTTTTGCCAGTAACCAGAATCTGAACCTGGTTATAAAGGAGGGCCGGCTGGTCAGTTATAATGTGCATTCAGTAATGGGAAAAGGGAAGGACACCCTTACCTGGCGGCATACACTGGGCAGTGCAATCGGTATTTCAAAGCGACGAGAAGCCGATGTGGCCTGGTTGTATACAGATTCTGCATTGAAATACCCTTATGTCCGTCAGGCACCACTACGAGCGGTACATGATTCTGTAAATACGTTCACAAAGCCAAAGGCGGAACAAGCCATTGCACAATCTTTTGACAATTACATCAGGGCCAGGATTTCGTTTCCTGCCTGGAAAATGAGAACGGCTGTCGGCGGCGGACCAGTACTTTTACAAGACGGTAAAATCAGGATCACCAATAATGAAGAACTGAAATTTGCAGGTAAAGCCATTGAAGATAAACATCCCCGTACGGCGATGGGTTATACCACTGATAAGAAGCTGATCATCCTGGTCATTGAAGGCCGAAATGCGGGCATTGCTGAAGGGGCCACGCTGGAACAAACTGCACGACTTTTTGTGGAGCTTGGATGCGTGGAAGCGCTTAACCTGGATGGTGGTGGCAGCAGCTGCATGCTGGTCAATGGAAAAGAGACCATCCGGGTTTCTGATAAGGAAGGTCAACGTCCGGTCCCCGCCGTCTTTCTTATTAAAAAAAAATAACAACTGAATTTTTTGTGGAAAACTGTTTTTCCGCAAACGAGTCATGGCATGATTTTCCATTACTAGTAGCAAAACAACTAAGAAGCTACCTATGATAACATTAAGCCCCGCAGTGTACTACTGCAGGGCTTATCTTTTATCAGGGGAATGATCTGTCTATTCCCAAACGAGGGCGCTGGAACCGAGGATCGCCGCGTCGGCTTCCTTGAGTTCACTAAACATCAGTTTCACTTTATTTTTAAAAATGGGCAGGAGATTTTCTTCCATGGCCTGCCGGGTCGGGTTCATAATCAGGTCACCAGCCTTGGTAAGACCGCCAAATAATACAATGGCTTCCGGGGAAGAGAACATCACAAAATTGGCCAGGGCCTCACCCAGTATTTGTCCGGTGAAATCAAAGATTTCATTCGCGATGGTATCCCCTTTGATCGCACATTCAAATACGGACTGGCTGGTAAGGTCATTGATGGAATAATCCCGTAACAGGCTGGCGACATCCGGTTTTTCGGCCAGAAGTTCAAGCGCCGTTTCCCGTACACCCGTTGCGGAGGCGTAGGATTCAAGACTGCCCCGGAGGCCGGTGCCTTTGTGCAGGCGGCCTCCCGGCCGGATGATGGTATGTCCCAGCTCGCCGGCAAACCCGTCATGACCCAGGAGAATTTTTCCATCAATAACGATTCCGCTGCCCACCCCGGTGCCCAGGGTTATGGTGATAAAATGCCGGATACTTTTGGCGCAACCATACATCATTTCCCCAACGGCTGCCGCATTGGCATCATTGGTAAGTTTGACCCGCAGGTTGAACTTTTCCGAGATCATTTTCGCCAACGGAATAATACCCCGCCATTTCAGGTTAGGGGCGTATTCGATATTGCCGGTATAAAAATTACCATTGGGAGCACCTACACCCACGCCGGTGAATTTTTCAGGGCCACCCACTTTATCAATCATGGGCTTCATTTTCGCATACAACACTTCTATAAATTCCTGTACGGTCTCATGCTCATTGGTGGATGTACGGTCCTGGGCTACAATCTGCCCGTTACGGTCCACAATACCGAATTTGGTATTGGTGCCGCCTATATCAATTCCTATTGCATAATCTGACATAACACTTCATTTATAAATCAACAATTAGTGACCACCTCCGATTTGCTCATCAAAGTCCAGGCCTTGCTTATGTAACACCTGCTTCATTTTCATAGCCAGGAATGCCAGGAAGAAGAAACAGATTGCAGCCACGATATACGAAGTATGTATGCCGACAGAAGCAATATCACCAACCGCACCCTGCATCGGGGGAATCAGGGCTCCGCCCAGGATCATCATAATCAGGAATGCAGATCCCTGTCCGGTATATTTGCCAAGACCACCGACGCCAAGAGCGAATATACAAGGCCACATGACTGAACAGAATAAACCACCGGCCATTAATGCATATACAGAAACCAGTCCGCTGGTGAATGTACCAATCAGCATGGCAATGGCCGCGAGAATGGAAACAGTGGCCAGTGTTTTAACCGGTTTCTCTTGTCCATAGAAGAAGGCAGCAATGGCGATAGCTACACAAACAGCATAACCAAACAGATCAGAAACATCACTGCCATTCAGGTGATTTACATATAATACAACTCCGAAAGCGACAAAGGGGATAATGATACGGGCAATTATTTTCGCCATTCCTTTCAGGTTAAAAACGCTGACGGCACCTGTCCAGCGGCCAATCATCAGGCTACCCCAGTACAGGGAGATATATTTTGAAATCTCACTCTCATTCATACCGGCATCCGTAAGATAACCGGGCGTTTTTAACAGGGCGCCAAAATTATTGTCAATGGTCACTTCCACGCCTACATAAACAAAGATGCCGATCATGCCATAGATCAGCTGCGGGTATTTCATGGCACCCCAGCCTTCGCCGTCTTTTTGTGCAGTGGCATTTGAGTAGAAGAGGATACCCATTACTGCAGCAATCGTAACAAGCAATAAAGGCAATTTCGGAATTTCCGCCAGTTGTGCGGCAACAATAACCGCAACAATAAAGCCGGTCATCATAATTAATGAACGGGCAGCTTTATTTCCTTTTTCAAACTTCTCATTGTTCTTGCCATCTGGTAGTTTGGAGAACATAAAAAATAGAGCGACAGCAAGAAATACGGAAGCCACAATCAGGTAAAGGGTGTTGATATTCGTAACGGTTACTTCCTTACCTGTTGATCCGACAGATCCAAAGAGGAAGAAACTCACAATAATCGGTCCCAGTGTTGTTCCCAGTGAGTTTACACCTCCACCCAGATTCAACCGGTGCGAACCTGTAGCCGGATCACCCAGAGAAATAGCAAAGGGCTGAGCGGCTGTTTGCTGAAGGGAAAACCCAAGTGCAATGATAAAGAGTGAACCGAGCAGAGCCGGATATGAGTTCGCATTGGCGGAAGGCAACATCAGCAAGGCCCCTGCAACGGAAATCAACAGACCATAAATAATACCTTTCTTGTAGCCGATCTTATTCAGAATGTCGTAGCCAAGTACATTGGATACGAGAAACAGAACCAGGGATCCCACAAAATAAGCGATGTAAAATGCTGAGCCGACCAGTTGTGATTCAAACTGGCTGAGGGCGAAATGTGATTTACAAAAGGGAATGAAAATACTGTTGGAGGCTGCAATAAAGCCCCAGAAAAAAAAGACGGTTACTAGTGTGCCTAATGCACCGTAGTTGGTGGACTGTTTTACCTGATTCATAGCAATCAATTATTAGTTCAAAATAGAACTGAAAGTAGGACAATTTTCATTTAGAATAAAAAACAGGGAATATGATTGTTGACAGCTTGTCCAAAAAAAGGGACAACAGGCTTAGGGGTGTTTAACAAACCCGTTAATATCATATTCTTTTTTGTAAAAACTCACGCCGGGGATGAAAATAATCCCCTAAATTACCGGTCAAAATCGGTTACTGCAGTATGGAAATAATACATGTAGCGGCGGAGTGTTACCCGGTTGCCAAAGCCGGCGGACTTGGCGACGTGGTGGGCGCACTGCCCAAATACCAGGCGGAACTGGGCCATGTGGCCAAAGTGGTGATGCCGATGTATCGCACCAGATTCCTGTATGCAAATGATTGGGAACTGGTACATGAAGGCGATCAGCATATCGGACCTTACCAGTTTCACTATAGTGTGATCAGGGAAAAAACAAATAAGCTGGGCTTCGATCTGTACCTGGTCGATATTAATGGCCTGCTGGATCGTGAAAAAATCTATGGATACGAAGATGATGCGGACCGTTTCCTTGCTTTTCAGGTAGCTGTATGCGACTGGCTCAATAAATGGCAGCATGCCCCGGATGTGATCCACTGCCACGATCATCATACCGGTCTTATTCCCTTTATGGTAAAGTATGCTTTTGAATTCCGCCAGAAACTGGCCGGTATTCCAACCGTTCTTACCGTGCACAATGCCCAATACCAGGGCTGGATGGGTTGGGATAAATATTACATGCTGCCTGCGTTTGATTCCTGGAAATGGGGTATGCTTGACTGGGCCAACTCCATCAACCCGCTGGCTTCGGCCGTTAAATGCGCGTGGAAAGTAACCACGGTAAGCCATAGTTACCTCGGTGAATTACGCGAGGAAGCCAATGGCCTGCAGGATCTTTTCCAGTATGAAGTAGGCAAGAGTTCCGGTATCCTTAACGGTATTGATAACCAGGTATGGGATCCGGTTACCGACTCCATGATTGCGAAGAATTATGACAAGGAACTGGTGGCAAAAGGGAAAAAGAAAAACAAGAAAGAACTGGCCGGACAATTTGGTCTGGATCCCGATAAACCTTTAATCGCCTTTATCGGAAGATTAGTGGGCGAGAAAGCCGCCGATTTACTGCCTGAAGCCATAGCCCAGTCTATTTATCAGCATCATGGACATGCCAACTTCCTGGTACTGGGCTCCGGTGACCCGGAACTGGAAGACCGGCTGGATCAGATGAAGCATCAGTTTGGCGGGTATTATAATTCGTATATTGGGTATAGTGAACCATTAAGTCACCTGATCTATGCCGGTTCTGATTTTCTGCTCATGCCCAGCCGGGTGGAGCCCTGCGGACTGAACCAGATGTACGCCCTGCGTTATGGTACAGTCCCGATGGTGCGGAACGTAGGCGGATTACGGGATACGGTGACCGATATGGGCGACTGGCAGGGTGTGGGTATCCGTTTTGACCAGGCATCGGTGAATGATATTACCTATTCTGTCGGAAGAGCTATCGATTTATATAATAATAAACAGGATCTTTATAACTGGATGCGCAGCCATATGATGACCATCGACCATTCCTGGGATTCATCTGCACAACAGTATATCGACTTATACCAATCACTGAAATAAAAAGTACGGTTATGGCAATCAGAACTATTACTCATTCAAGAGAGATTTTATCAGTTATTCTTGGTGGCGGGGCAGGTACCCGACTTTATCCATTAACAGCAAGTCGCTCCAAACCCGCGGTGCCCATTGCAGGTAAATACCGCCTGGTGGATATTCCCATTTCAAACTGCCTGAATAACGGTATCGGCCGGATGTTTGTTTTGACCCAGTTCAACTCGGCTTCCCTTAACCGGCATATCAAGAACACGTATCATTTCAGTGCTTTCAGCAAAGCTTTTGTGGATATTCTGGCTGCTGAACAAACCCCCGATAGTCCCGGTTGGTTTCAGGGCACGGCTGATGCAGTACGCCAGAGTCTTCGCCATATAGAATCATTCGAGAGCGATTATATCCTGATACTCTCCGGTGACCAGCTGTACCAGATGGATTTTGCGGAAATGCTGGATAATCATAAAGCACTGGGAGCCGATATTTCCGTGGCTACCATTCCCGTGGCGCAACGCGATGCCCCGGAATTCGGCATTCTGAAAAGTGATGAAGGCCTGATCACTTCCTTTATTGAAAAACCCAAAAAGGAAGTACTGGAAGACTGGGTCAGCGATACAGGTGACGCCATGCGCAATGATGGCCGGATTTACCTGGCATCAATGGGTATTTATATATTCAACCGGAACCTGTTATTCGAGATGCTTCGTTCCGAATTTAAAGAGGCCACTGATTTTGGAAAGGAAATAATTCCTCAGTCAATCAATAAATATAAAGTGGCCAGTTACCAGTATTCCGGATACTGGACGGATATCGGGAATATTTATTCCTTCTTCGAAGCGAACCTGGATCTGACCAAAGACATTCCTGATTTTGACATGTTCGACAGCAGCCGCACCATTTATACCCGCCCGCGTATGCTGCCTCCTGCAAAAATCAGCGGTACCACATTGGAAAAAACACTGATTGCCGAAGGCTCAATCATCAATGCTTCCAGAATTGAAAACTCCGTGGTGGGTATCCGGAGCAGGGTGGGACATGGTAGTACGATTGTCAGTACCTATATTATGGGTAGTGACTTTTATGAAACCCTCACAGACATTGCCTCCGATACGGAGAAGGGCGTACCCCTGCTGGGCGTAGGTGACCGTTGCTATATTAAAAATGCCATCCTGGATAAGAATGTCCGTATTG
>JAFLBL010000026.1 GCA_017303855.1 Chitinophagales bacterium
AGCCAAGTGGAATAAACCGGTTCACAACTGGAATCAGACCCTGGCTCAGTTATCGATTATCTTTGGAGAAAGGTTGAAACTGAATATCTAAGTAAATGAAAACTGACACAGTTTATGTAATACTACCAGGGGTTCAAATCCCTCTCTCCGCCATTGCCCACCGAAGCCTTTGCGCAGGTGGGCTTTTTCTTGCCCATTAAACAAAAAAAGGGGCCAGCGGCCCCTTCAGTATTTTTTGCAGACGGATATTAAAAGGTCAATACCCCTTCCTTAAACCCATTTGTTTTCTCGGACACTTTAATGGTCACTTTTTTACGGGCAGTCAGGGACTGTTCCAGTTTTTGCCGGATATCATCATAGATGGCTACAGGGTAATAAATAGTGGTAGTACCGTCCAGCCGGGACATTGCATAAGGCATGTTTTCCCCGGCTGAATAAAACACCAGCTGGTATTTCCCGGCCTTCACATCGGACATCGTAAGTTCGATGGTTATCCGGAGACTATGCTTATAACTGTTATGACTTCCGTCAGCCAGATTGGATGTGGCAAATACCACGCTGCTGATACCTTTTACTTCCCATGTTTCTGTTTTATCAGCCGCCGGCATTTCCGTTTTAAATGCGCGTTTCATGAGGACACCACCCGACCGTACCGCTTCCGGATCTTCTTCACTTTTTTGTGCCTGTACCTGCACACTCAGCATTCCAGCCAATACAAATAATAAAAGAGATTGCTTTTTCATTTTCAGTTTTTTAATTCTTTTAGCCGACAAATATAATCAAACCCGCTAATTACCGGATCAGCCCTTATTGACAACCAGTCTGCCCTCCAGCACCTGGTGCTGAGGCAGCCCCTCCTGTTCTTTATTGATCAGCCGGAATAATAATTCAGTGGCTTTCTCCGCCTGCTGATAAGGAAATTGTTCAACAGACGCGGCCGGAGGATTGTCCAGATAACTGGTAACGGGAAGATTCGCATAGCTCACAAAGGCAATGTCTTTATTAATCTGTAAACCAGAAAGCCGTACATATTTCATGGCATCGAGTGCCACATAATCATTGAACGCAATAACGGCAGTCGGACGATTGCGCAAGGCAAGTAGTTTGTGCATGGCATCGGCCGTTTTTGCCGCACTGAGGTCGGTGGTCACTACAAAGGCCGGCTCCGGTTTAATTCCGTGTTTTTTCAACCCTTGCTGATATCCCTGCAATCTCTCCCGGGCCGGCAGCATAGAATCAGGGCCTTTGATGAATCCGATCTTCCTGTGCCCCTGGGCAACCAGCCAATCCACCAGTTCTACCGAACAATGTTGCAGATTACAGGACACAGAATAGGCTTCCGGGAAATCCGGTACGCGGTCAAAAAAGACAACCGGTATATTGTACTTCTCCAACTGCTTAAAGTGATCAAAGTTTTTTGTCGTCTTTGAAAGAGATACCAATATTCCATCCACCCGGTGACGACGCATACTGTCCACAATCCGGACTTCCCTGTCGTACTGATCATGCGATTGCCCCATCAAAACCGTGTAATTATTTTTAGTAGCCACGTCTTCAATACCGTTAATGGCCATGGAAAAAAACTCCTCACTCAGCTGGGGCAATATAATCCCCAGGGTCATCGTCTTGCCTTGTTTAAATGAAATGGCCGCCTGGTTGGGTTCATAATTGAGTTCAGCGGCCAGCTGCTGTACCTGGGTCCTGGTCCGGAGTCCAATACTGGAATGATTATGTAATGCCCGGGAAACAGTGGAAACAGACACATTCAGGCGCCTGGCTATTTCCTTTATGGTGGTGGGCTTTTGCTCCATGTGTTATCCGGGATTATGTGTACAATGTTACAACTAATAAACTGACCTGCAGAATGAAAGGAAGGAAATAAAAACTGTATTCCTCCGTAAATCAATTAATTTTTTTTACACCTGAAAAAACAGTAACTTCCTCGTAGAAACATACGCCATATGAATAATGTTGCAGCCGTCCTGAAAAGGAAGAATTTTCAACCCGTATCGGTACCGGCGGGTACTTCAGTAATTGACGCCCTACGGATTATGGCCGAAAAAAACATCGGCTCGCTGGTCGTAATGAAGGAACAGCAATACATGGGGATTGTCTCGGAAAGAGATTATTCACGTAAAGTGGTATTGAAAGGAAAAAACTCCAATGAAACCAAGGTGGAAGAAATCATGTCCACAGACCTTCCCGAGATCAAGCCATCCGATAGTATTGAGTATTGTATGGAACTGATGTCCGGTAAAAATATCCGCTATATGCCGGTATTTGAAAACGGACAGCTGACCGGTATTATTTCCATGAGTGATGCCGTAAAGGAAACCATCCTCGCGCAAAAGGAAACCATCAACCAGTTATCCAGTTATATTCACAGCTGACTTACCTGCTCATTAAATAACAACGAAGCCCCGTAAGGCTTCGTTTTTTTATTGCTTACCCGGATCTTCCGCCGGTGCCGGCTTTTCCTTTACCACCACCAAACCGCTGAGCTCTACCTGCATGGGCAAAAGCCCGATTTTTACCACGGCTTTTTTCCCACGCAGTTCCATTACCACCCCTACCTGGTGATTTTTTTTCATTTTCACTTTGTCCCCTACTTTAATCTCACCGCCTACTTCTTTAAACTTCTCTTCAATTTTCTTTTGCATTTTACCCACCACCCTCTTCTCATCTTTCCGGAATAACAGGGCCTCCATCTGTTTAATTACTTTCTGCTTATTCTCTTCGCGGCGCCATTCCACCATAATCTGTTTCAGTTTCCGCTCCATATCTTTCATATAAGCGATCTTCTGTTCGGCCACCCGGTTCTGCTCTTTCAGTAACTCCACCTGTTGCTGGTGTTTTTCCTTTTCGATAATGGCCTGCATCTCCCTTTTTATACGGTCATTTTCTTTTAATACCTGGTTCAGCTGTTTTTCTTTTTTCTGCACCTGCTGCAGATCCTGCTCGGTCCGGTTCAACAGTTTATCCAGGCGATACTGGTCTTCATCCACCAACTGACGGGCCCGGTTGATCAGTTGTTTATCCATTCCGATCCGTTCTGCAATGGAAAAAGTATAGGAACTGCCGGGTTTCCCGATGATCAGTTTATAAAGGGGCTGCAGATTTTTCTCATCAAAGGACATGGCACCATTTACGATTCCGGGTGTTTTACCCGCCATTACTTTCAGATTGAGGTAGTGCGTGGTTACCACCCCGATGGAATGTTTCTTTACCAGTTCCTGCATGATCACTTCCGCAAAAGCACCTCCCAGGTTGGGATCCGTGCCGCTGCCCAGCTCATCTATAAAAAATAAAGTGCGCCCGTTGGCATGACTGATAAAATGCTTCATGTGCAACAGGTGACTGCTGTAGGTACTCAGTTCAAATTCTATACTCTGGGTGTCCCCGATATGAATCATCAGCTGACGGAAAATGCCAAAACGAGAAGAAGGATGAACCGGTACCAGCAATCCGCTTTGGACCATCATCTGGAGGAGTCCGATTGTTTTCATCGTTACGGTCTTGCCTCCGGCATTGGGGCCACTGATCACCAGTATGCGGCTGTTGTCTTCCAGCGTTACAGAAACAGGCACCGTTTCCTTATTCAGTTTCCGGTTATACAGATATAATAAAGGATGTCGGGCTTCCACCAGGTGTACCCCTGCTTTATCAATCACCACCGGATATTCACCGTTCATATCCATGGCCAGTTTCGCTTTGGCCCGGATAAAATCATATTCCCCGAGTATGCGGTGATATTGTGTCAGCAAGGGTGCATAAACTGATAATTTAGCTGTAAGTTCTTTTAAAATCCGGTATACTTCTTTCCGCTCATCATTCTCCAGTTCGTGTACTTCATTATTGAGTTCTATGGTTTCTTCCGGTTCCACAAAAGCCGTTTTCCGGCTGTCACTCTCCCCATGAAGAATGCCTTTTACGGTTCTTTTTTGTTCGGCAAATACCGCTACCACCCGGCGGCCGCTCATGAAGCTTTCTTCGATTTCAGCGAGATAACCGGCCTTATTCAGTTTTGAAACGATCCGTTCAAATACCCGGCGCAACTCATTTCTTTTCCGGTACAGCCGCATCCGGATTTCACGCAATTCATCAGAGGCACTGTCTTTCACCTGTCCATATTCATCCACCACCTCGTCGATCAGGGCGCTGATCACTTTCTCATAATAGGTATCCTCAATCACTTTCGCAAGCCCGCGGTATGCCAGTCGCTTTTCATTATCAAACCACCGGAAAATCGTACTGATATTTTCCGTCAGTTTGCGTATGGCAATAAACTGCTCCCCGGTAAGTAAGGCCCCGGGAATGGAAAGCAGTTTTAGTTCCTTTGCCAGGTTCAGTACGGCGTCATTGGGAAAGTAAATGCTGTTGGCGATCAGTTGCCTGTATTCATGCGACTGCAATAATTCAAGGTCTATAAATTCTTTCCGGGTATGAATCCGTAAATCCTGCGCCTTCGTACGTGCATGATCCGTCTGGCAATAGAGGGCCAGCAGGTCCCTGACCTTATTAAACTCCAGCTGTATATAGGCGGATTCAGGAAATAGCCTCATGTGATGATAGCCTTGTTTGGCGGTGCAAATTTCGGCATTTGGCAGCACTTTGCAGGCTGTAATTCTGCTAAAAAGGAATCAATCGTTTTTTTTCACTTGTAATTCCTTCCAGGGTGTGCTGCCGTCATTTTCCCGGGTAAATGTAAATCGGTCAGTTGCCTGGAGTACAATCTCAGCGGTGGTGTATACTTTACAGCCCGGCATCAGGTGCCCGCCGATAGTAGCGCCAGTACTGTCACTTATACTGATATGAAGATGTGATCCGTTCGTGCTGCAGGTGCCGGTCAGACTTACAATTTCAAAATGGCCGTTGCCTGTACCGGCTTCCGGCTGATTGGCAAACCGGATTGTATAGTCTGTCAGACTTCCCACACAGGTAGCCACCCATCCTGCGCTGATTTTATTTTCGGCCACTACTTTTTCAATACCGGCTTTCAGGTCTTCACCGGGCTTCAACCGGAAGGCAAATACCTGGTCTTTTGAAGGTGCCATGGGTGTTGATTTACAGGAAGCGAATAGTATAAAAATTAACGAAATGAGAACAAAACGCATGCGGGAACTGTTTTAGGTTTGGGTTTGCAAGTTATCCGGTTTTATACAAGCATATCAAAAATAAGCGGTCATAAATAATTTACCGAAATTCACTCAAGTTATGATGAAACAATTCAGCCTGAGATTTTTGCCGGCCTTTTTATTGCCCGGTATTTTTCACCTGGCTTCCTGTGCGCAAAAAACACCATCAACCCCTGCCACCACTGAAAATAAAAAAATGGAAAAAACAACAACCCTGTCCCCGCATACGGCCATCGCCACTTTTGCCAATGGATGTTTCTGGTGTACCGAAGCTGTTTTTGAAGAACTGGAAGGGGTAATCAGCGCCGTATCCGGTTATACGGGAGGAACTACCATGAACCCGACGTATAAGGAAGTATGTGATGGAGAAACCGGTCATGCAGAATGTCTTCAGATTACGTACGACACTACAAAAATCAGCTTTGCTGAATTGCTGGAGGTGTTCTGGCAGACGCATGATCCGACTACACTGAACCGCCAGGGTGCCGATGTAGGCACGCAATACCGGAGCGGCATCTTCTACCACTCGGATGCACAAAAACAGGAAGCGGAATTGTACAAGGCCGAACTGGATAAAAGCGGTGCTTTTGCCAACCCGATTGTAACCGAAATCACTGCATTCACCGTGTTTTATCCCGCCGAAGATTATCATCAGCAGTATTATGAACTGAATGGCAATAAAAACCCGTATTGCCGGGTGGTGATTCAGCCTAAACTTGAAAAATTCCGTAAAGTATTTAAGGACAAGCTCCGTAAAACGGAGAACTGAAAAAAAAGAAGCTGTATCATCCGCATGATTTCCGGTGTAAACGAAAACGGCGTACGATACAGCTCTTTCTGTGAAACCCCTATGAAAAATATATTTACTGTACGATTACTTTTTGCGCATATCTGGATTTTCCGGCCTGTACGGATACTATATAATTGCCCCTGTTAAGCTGATCAAAACCATCCAGTGAGATGCTGTTGGAACCGGCCAGCAGGTTCACCTGCTTTTGTTTTACCACGCGTCCCGCATAATCCGCCACCAGTACTACAGCCGCTGATTTTTCCATAACATCGATAACCACCGTTGTGCCGCTCTGGATCAACGTAGGATATACTTTCACCTGCCCGGGAATGCTGCTGCTCATTTTTACAGAAACGATACTGCTGTATTCCGTACGTCCGTCATTGCCAATTGTTTTCAACCGGTAAAAGACCATGCTGCTGTTTACTTCCGCGTCGGTATAAGCGGAACGTGAATGGACAGCCGATGTTTCCTGGTATACGGCAGCGAAAGAGGTACCGTTATTACTTTTCTCCAGCACTACTTTGCTGTAGTTATCGGAAGCCAGTGCCCAGGTAAGTTTCACATCGTTATTTACCGCCACCGCATCAAATGACAACATGCCGGAAATCGCCAGCGGGTAGTGCTGATAGGTAAAGGGTTTGTAATAGAGAGAAGCATACCTGGTACTATTGGAAGAAGTCTGGTTATTGGATCCCACCCGGTAAGTCATTACAGATACGTTTGAATTGGTAACGGTAAACATCACCTGCTTGGCGGTGGTATCCACCAGTGTACCAAACAAATTACCGGTAGCGTTATTGCCGCTGATCGAATTACCCGTTTGTGATACCGTAATTTCAGTATCGTAGGAATTAAATTCATAAGTGCCGCCACCCATATCCATCTGATTAAACTCCTTCAGTGTATTTCCGCCGTTTGGACTGCCGTCAATATCAAGTCCGGTAGCGGCTAAAACAGGGAGTATCACCGGCGTGCTTGTACCAGCGGCCACGAAGCGGATGGTAAAATCAATATATGCATTTGTATTTCCAATGATACGGTATTCAGGCTGAAATGCTTCGCTATAGCCGTCATTGGTTCTGTCAATATTACGCAGTGTAATACCTCCGTTAACAGTAGCCACTTTGACCAGTGCGTCCACATTAGTGGTTACATTATAGAAACGATAAACCGCACCTGCCGTCAACGCCGTTCCGGAGTCAAGATTATACGAATTGAAATTCAGAATGGGAGGTTGCGCGTTAGAAAGTTGTGGGAACAAAAAAGTAAGAAAAAAGCCCGCGCACAGGCATACAGAGGTAAATGTAGTTTTCATACTATAGGGTTTTTTGTTTTTACGTAGGGTTGTGATCGCGGTAATTCAGGGGAGATCGGACTGGATCGTGAACGTGGTAATTCTGGGAGACTGGATTATAAAACCCGGTTGCGTTGCTTCAATAATTCCGGGTGATGGATCTTTACGAAACTTTTCTACTATACGGCTTCGTTGATTTCTGATACATCAAAAGTATAATCCACTATTGGATTATGCAAGCTTTTACGCAGAAAACTATAAAGCATTTACTTAGTAAAAATACGAGAGCAGGAATAAATGATTGCTAGACAGTACAATTAGCCGGAAGAATTTACCGGATCTTAAATAAAATTTTTTTTTAATCCGCAGTTGATTTACGCAAAAACCGCGTGGTTCTCAGCTCCAGCAGGTTCAGGGCATTGGCTTTAAAGCCCGCCACATCGGGTTGTACCAGCCGTACAGCTTTATCATACCAGAGCGGTATAACCGGTGCTTCATTGATCATGAGCTGATCGGCCTGCCGGTAAAGTGAATACCGGACTGAATCATTCGTTTCCGCGATTGCTTTTTCAAACAGGGCATCAAAAGCCGGATTATGAAAGCGGGTATAATTGGGTGGAGCCGGGTTTTTGGAATAAAATACAGCCAGATAGTTCTCCGCATCGGGGTAATCGGCAATCCAGCTGCCCCGGAAAAATGCCGCTCTTGAACCTGCAGTCATATCCAGTAAAAGTGATTTCTGTACTACTTCCACCTGCACCGGAATACCAGATTCTTCCAGTTGTTTCGCAATGAAGTTGGCCATATCCGCATAGATCGCAATGGTCAGCAATTTTATAACCGGCAACCCTTTACCACCGGGGAAACCGGCTTCGGCCAGTAGTTGCTTTGTCTTCTCCGGATCGTACCGGTACCCCTTTACCAGCACAGAATCGAATGAAGGAAGTCCGAGCGGAACAAAGCCGGATTCCGCAGCTGTACCTAATGAATTCCGGAGATACAATGTCATTTTCCTGCGATCAAAACCATAGTTCATTGCCTGCCTGATCTTCCTGAACCTGAGCGGGGCGTTTTTCACCAGTGGATTCGCCGTATCCATCAGTATACCCAGGTATTCAATATTCAGATAAGGGCCCGCAATTAACCCGATCTTTCCTTCCCAATCTTTGCGCAGTGTCCCTTTCTTAGTCAGCACTTCATCTTTAAATGAAGCTTCGATATCATTAATAAAATCAAGTTCCTTTTGCCTGAATAAAAGAAATTCGGTGGCTTTGCTGTCATAAAAACTCACTTTGATACCATCCAGATAGGGCAGCCGGTTACCCGCGCTGTCTTTTTCAAAGTAGCGTTCATTTTTTTTCAGTACCAGGGCCTGCCCTTCTTCCCAAGTCAGCATCCTGAACGGACCAGTACCAACAGGGTGACGGCGAAAATCATTTCCGTAATATTCCACCACTTCTTTGGGCACTATGGAGCAGTACTGCATGGATAATATACCCAATACCGGAATATACGGTCGAAGTAATTTCAGCTGAAAGGTGGAATCATTCAAAGCCAGGAAAGGTTGCAGGGTATCCACTTTCCGGTTAAAAATCCAGCCACCCGGACTGGCTACCTGTTTGTCCATGATCCTTCCGAGACTGTAGACAATGTCCTGTGCATTCATCAGCCTGCCCTTCCCTTCCGGAAAAGCGGGGTCATCATGAAACCATACATCCCGCCGCAAATGAAACGTGTAAATTATTCTGTCGGGTGAAATATCCCAGCGACGGGCCAGTGAGGGAACGATATGCAGACTGTCGTCTATTTCCACCAGTGTATTAAACAGCTGATGAGCCGGCCACATGGTAGCCTGGCTTTTGGCAAAGGCCGGATCCAGGGTCGGAATCCCGGAAAATTCATTATAATGAAAAATATTTTTCTCCTGCCCGGTTTTATTATAACAGGAGAACAGCAGTGTACAAACCCAGCAAAAAGATAAATATTTTGTTAAACGGTTCATGTGTTAGACAGAGTCGGACTAAATTAGCAAAGTATCGCATACAAAAAAGTTTAACCGGAAAGAATGTACCGACCGATCAGCTATTTAATATCCTGCTGCCTGCTTTTCTTCACCATGTACAGCAGTGCCCAGCCGCTGAATAAAAAAGAAGTATTTACCCGGCAGGATACCTTGCGGGGCAGCAATGGACCCGGACGTGCCTGGTGGGATGTATGGAAATACGACCTGGAAATAACACCGGACTTCGCCACCAAAACAATACGCGGCAAACAGCAACTGCAGTTTACCGTGCATGCAAATGCCCGGAATAAACAGCTGCAGCTGGATCTGCAGGTACCCATGAAGATTGATAGTGTGCAGGGCTATCCGGTACCGGTAAAAAAATACCGCAGAGAAGGGAATGTCTATTTTCTTGAATTTGAAGATTCCCTGTTCCGGCCAGGGGAGGCGATTGACAATATACCTGCCAGCTATTCCCTTACCATTTATTTTTCAGGCAAACCCCGTGAGGCGGTGAATCCTCCGTGGGATGGAGGCTGGATATGGACGAAGGACCAGCGGGGACGCCCCTGGATGACAGTGGCCTGCCAGGGCTTAGGGGCCAGTGTGTGGTATCCCTGCAAAGACTACCAGGGTGATGAGCCGGATAAGGGCGCTTCGCTTTCCATTACGATACCGGATACGCTGGTAGCGGTGGGCAATGGACGTTTGATAAATAAACAGGATAACAGGAACGGCAGCAGTACCTGGACCTGGGCTGTTACCAACCCCATCAACAGTTATAATATTGTTCCGTATATCGGGAAGTATGTGCACCTAAGTGATCAGTATACCGGCGAAAACGGGAAAGCCCTCAGCCTGGATTACTGGGTGCTGGATTATGAACAGGAAAAAGCCCGTAAACAATTTGACCGGGATGTAAAACGCATGCTGGACGCATTTGAATACTGGTTTGGTTCCTACCCTTTTTATGAAGACGGGTACAAACTGGTGGAATCACCACACCTGGGAATGGAACACCAGAGTGCTATTGCCTATGGCAATTATTTTATGGACGGGTATATGGGGATGGACTTATCGAATTCAGGCTGGGGGAAGAAATGGGATTATATCATTATACATGAAAGCGGGCATGAATGGTTTGCCAATAATATAACGAGCAACGATATTGCCGATATGTGGATACACGAAGGATTTACTATGTATTCGGAAGTATTGTTTATAGAATACCACTACGGCCGGCAGGCGGCAGATGAATACCTGCAGGGTATACGCAAAGACATCAGTAATGACCGGCCGTTAATCGGCCCCGCTGGTGTTAACAAGGAAGGCAGTGATGACATGTATAATAAAGGAGCCAGCCTTATACATACGATCAGGCAACTGATCGGAAACGACACGCTTTTCCGGCATATACTGCGCGGACTCAACCAGGATTTCCGTCTCCAGACCATTGATTCAAAAGACCTGGAACTGTATTTTATAGAAAAAACAGGAATCGACCTGCAGCCGGTTTTTGATCAATACCTGCGCACTACAAAAATCCCGGTACTGGAATACAGAACGGACGGGGATAAACTCCTGTATCGCTGGGGCAATTGCAAGCCGGATTTCAATATGTCCGTACAGTTATCCGGAACTACGCAGGTATGGCTGCATCCCGGCAGTAACTGGCAGACAATACAATTGCCCCCGGGTGTAGCCATTGAGGATTATAATAAGAATTTCTATATCACGTTGAAGAAACTGCCCTGAACGCTGAACAGGGTACGGGCCTGTCCACTATCTTTACCAAATGAGTAATATCCGCCGGCAAAGTATTATCTCCTCCCTGGTCATTTATATGGGCTTTGGCGTCGGTTTGCTCAATATATACCTCTTTACCAAACAGGGGATTTTTGAAGAACAGCAATACGGCCTCTATAATGCCATTATCGCCATTGCCACCCTGATGATGGCCTTTTCTAGTTTCGGGGTACCGACTTATATCTATAAATTTTTCCCGTATTATAAATCGCACCTGCCGGACAAAAAAAACGACCAGGCCGCCATTGCCATCATAACGGGTGTTATCGGATTTATCTTTATCATCATTGCCGGTATTGTATTAAAACAACTGGTGGTAAAAAAATATATCACCAATGCCCCGGATATCATTACCTATTACCAGTGGATTTTCCCCATGGGATTCGGTTTACTGATTTTTACCCTGCTGGAAGCCTGGGCCTGGCAGATACATAAATCAGTTTTTACCAATTTTCTCAGGGAACTGGGCTGGCGGCTGTTTACACTGGTACTGATTATTCTTTATTCCTATCAGCTGATTTCATTCGATCTGTTTGTGAAACTTTTTACATTCAGTTATCCGTTTATCGCCATCGTTCTTTTGCTTTACCTGCTGGCAACCCGTCAGATTCATTTTAATTTTTCGATCAGTAAAGTCACCCGCCGTTTTTCGGGGAGTATTATCAAACTCAGTTCCTTTGTGTATGCCGGGCTCGTCATCTTCAATATTTCACTGGTCTTTGATTCCCTCCTGATCCCTTCCGTGCTGGATGATGCGCTCGCGCAGCTGGCCATATATTCCGTAGCACAGAATATCGCATCCATGATTCAGGCACCGCAACGGGGTATTATCAGTGCGTCGATGATCCATTTGTCTACGGCCTGGAAAGAAAAAAACAAGGATCTGATCAGCCGTATCTATAAACGGTCGTCAATAAACCAATTGATTTTTGCCACAGGTTTTTTCAGCCTGGTGGTATTAAACCTGCAGGACGCTGTGCTTACCTTTCAGCTGAAAGACACGTACCTGAACGCTTTTTACGTGGTTATTTTCCTGGGACTGGCCAAAGTGGTGGATATGGGTACCGGTGTAAACTCGCAGATAATCATCACCTCCACCTTCTGGCGGTTTGAAATGTTCAGCGGTATCATACTGCTGGCCATCATGCTGCCGCTCAGTTATATCCTTACAAAATCAAATGGCATCGTGGGTACAGCCGTGGCACAACTGGTATCCATTACTGTTTATAATATAATCCGGGTCGTGTTTCTCTGGAAAAAATTCAGGCTGCAGCCTTTTTCAGTACAGTCTTTATATACGTTACTGCTGGCCGGCAGCTGTTTTGCGGCAAGTTATTTCCTGTTCCGTGACCTGCACAGCTGGGCCGGATTATTTGCGCGGAGTATTTTCTTCTGTGTGGTATTCGGTGTAACGGCCACGTATATGAAATTATCCCCCGATATTCAACCGGTGTTAATGCAGATTCAGAAAAAACTGGGATTCAGAAAGTAAATGCACTTCAGTTGGAAGCAACAATCTGCTTCTCATCAATCCGGCCTGCGCCGATAAACCGTTTCATGTAATAGGTTTCAAACAAATCGCTAACCATGACGCCTCTGGAAACAGAAGCATGGATAAATTTATTATTGCCGAGATAGACGCCTACATGTGAAACACCACGCCCGGTGGTATTAAAAAAAACCAGGTCGCCTTCCTGTAATTCGGTTGTTGATATTTTACGGCTGAAACGGTATTGTTCACGCGAAACCCGCGGCAGGGTAATGCCATAGGCTGCTGCGTAAACGGAAAGTGCAAAGGCGGAGCAATCCACTCCTTTTTTAGTGGTGCCGCCGGAACGGTAACGCACCCCATACCACTCATCCACGGCATCAAGCAATGTTTTATTAGGAAGCGCCTCAATCTCCGTATCCATTAAAATGGAATATTTAAAGTGTACGGGGCTGGCTGATTCCACTGCCGGAGTACGACCCGTGTACACATTGGGAACAGTTACCTGATCCTGTGTTACGACCGGCTGATGTGTTGCAGTGGAAATCTTTTTGGGTTTATTAGTTTCCTGTTTTACAGGAGCAGCTGTTACAGCGTGCTTAGTTTGCGGGTCGATGGAAATATCTTCTATGAAACGGGTTTTCGCTGGCTGGGCAGTTGCCGGTTCATTAATAACAGCCACTTGTTTATTGCTGGTAAAATTCAGCTGTTTCAGTGCTGTACAGCTGCTGAAAAACACAAGTGATAAAATGACTGTTACTAATTGCTTAACCATTGGTAATTTCTAAAGTTGATTTCATAGGTGGTTAATAATCTGATTATTCCTGATCCACTGCCCCAAGGCGGCGTGCAAAAATAACCTATCCCGGTTTAAAATGGGACAATGCTTAAACGAAATTAAAAAGCATAAATTGTCACTTCTGCAACTAATTGAATTTAAGCACTTTAAAAATATCCACATTCCATAACTTGAGCAAAATCATCTGCTTTTAGGAGCAGGATATTTCTTATTATTGAGGCAACGTTACAGTTATGCAAATACTATTCCCTTTTTTCAGTCTCCTGCTGATCAGCACCAGTTGTAAAGAAGCGCCCGCCAGTACAAAGAAAGAAGCTAACCCGTTAGTAATCAGCCGGATGGACACTGTTCCAGCGCCTCTTGTGCCGGTACCGAAAAGGTATACGCAGCTGATTTATGAGAAAAAAGAAATTTTAAAAGCGGCTCCGGGTACAAAATCCGTTTTGTTTAATACCAGCGGAACGAAAATATATGCCATGAACCTGGAAGGTATGAGCGTATATGAATTTGACCAGGCAAGCCGAAAGCTCAGCCGTGAGTTTAAATTTAAACCTACGCGGGGTACTGGTTGGGATTATGTGCATAGTAAACCCATTCCTTCCTTCCAGGAAAAACCGGTAGAAGCCTGTTTCAGTCATGACGATAAACTATTATGGGTATCCCTCCATAACGCCGATGGCATCGTGCCAATACGGCTGGATGATTTTTCGAAAAACACGGCGAAACCCGGTAAGGGACAAAAAACCAAATCGGTAACCGTAGTCTATCCAGGCAGTACCCGGAAAGATTCCTTTTATGTACCCTTAATTGAAACCGGCAAGACCCCGAAAGTAATTGCACGGAGTGCGAACAGCAAACACCTGCTGGTCAGCAACTGGCACTCTTATTCCATCAGTGTGTTGGAAATGGACGAAACCCAATCTCCTTTTGGGAAAGTTACGGCTACCATACCCGTCAGTGATATTCCCCGGGGTATTGCGGTGGATGACCGGAATAAAAAATCATTTGTGGCAATCATGGGCGGTTCCAGTATCGTTCGGCTCAATAATGAAACCTGGAAAGCCGATTCCACCCTTTCCGTCTGGAGCAGTCCGCGCCATGTAATTATGGACACCAGTGGCCATCTCTTTGTTTCCTACAACAGTATTGGCCAGATTGCCTGCCTGGATGCGCAAACCGGGAAACAATTATTTGCCGTAAAAACCCATGCACAACCCCGTACGATAGCCCTTTCCAAAAATCATAAATTTATTTTCGCCACCTGTTATACCAGCGACATGGTGGATGTGTACAAAATCAACGCCGATAACTTCGAGAAAGTGGCATCTTTGCCCTGTGAAGGACACCCTGTAGGTGTGGATATTTTTGAGAACGACAACAAACTGGAAGCCTGGGTCTGCAGTTATAAAAAAGGTGAGATTCATGTGTATTCGTTCAGGAAGAAGGAATAAATACAGGTGCCGGGTGTCAGGAAATACAGTTAGTTTACTATTACATAAAGTGAGAAGGGGATCAATATGAAGTTTTCGCATTTACACGTACACACACAGTACTCGCTGCTGGATGGAGCAGCTTCCATAAAAAATCTGTATAAAAAAGCCATTAAAGACGGTATGCCGGCCCTGGCCATCAGCGATCATGGAAACATGTTCGGGGTATTTGATTTTGTTGCCGAAGCCTACCGCAACAAAGACGAGAACGGCAACGTAAAAGTAAAACCGATTGTCGGTTGTGAGTTTTATATCACGGAGAACAGGCACCAGAAAACATTTACCAAGGAACAGAAAGACCGCCGTCTGCACCAGATCCTACTGGCTAAAAATGAGCAGGGCTACCGCAACCTGATCAAACTGACATCTCTCGGGTTTATCGAGGGAATGTACAGTAAATACCCCCGTATAGATAAAGAACTGGTGTTACAATACCATGAAGGGCTGATCGCCACTACCTGCTGCCTGGGTGCTTCGGTACCGCAGGCGATTCTCCGTAAGGGTGAAGAAGAGGGTGAGAATGAATTTAAATGGTGGCTCAATATTTTCCAGGAAGATTTCTATGTGGAATTGCAACGCCATGGCATGGCTGAACAGGATAAGGTAAATGAAGTACTGATCCGCCTGGCCAGGAAATACAACGTGAAAATCATTGCCAGTAATGATTCACATTATGTGGAACAGGATGATTTTAACGCCCACGATATCCTGCTTTGTATCAACACCGGCGAAAAACAAGCCACCCCTGCCCTGCGCGACTTTGTAGATGACGACGTGAATGTGAAAGATAAACGCTTTGCCTTTCCCAATGACCAGTTTTATTTTAAGACCACACAGGAGATGAGCAAGGTCTTTCAGGATCTGCCTGAAGCCATTGACAATACCAGTGAGATAGTGGACAAAGTAGAACTGCTCAGCCTGACCCGCGATATCCTGCTGCCCAATTTCCCCGTGGAAAAAAGGTTTGAGATCCATACAAAGGAAGAAACTATTGGTAAATACAAAGTATCGGCGGAATCGCAGAACCAGTGGGAATTTCTGAAACATATTACTTATGAAGGCGCCGCTGAACGGTATCATGAAATCACGGATGAAATCCGCGAGCGTATAGATTTTGAATTGTTCACCATCAAGATGATGGGCTTTGCCGGTTACTTCCTGATCGTAAGTGATTTTATCAAAGCAGGTCGTGAGAAAGGCGTGTTTATCGGACCCGGTCGTGGTTCAGCTGCCGGTTCGGTGGTGGCGTTTTGCATTGGCATTACCAATATAGATCCCATTAAGTACAACCTGCTGTTTGAGCGTTTTCTGAACCCCGACCGTAAGTCAATGCCCGATATCGATACCGACTTTGACGATGAGGGCCGGCAGAAAGTGATTGACTATGTGGTGGAGAAATACGGCAAGAACCAGGTGGCGCAGATTATCACCTATGGTACCATGGCGGCCAAGATGAGTATCAAGGATGTGGCCCGCGTGATGGATCTGCCCCTGGCGGAATCCAATGCACTCGCCAAACTTATACCCGATAAGCCGGGTATTGAACTGAAACGGGTGCTGCATGCCCCGATGAAAACCAAGGAAGGTGAAAAATCACTGGAAGAAAAAGACGGGCTGGGTAATGATGAACTGGAACTGGTAAAAAAAATCCGGGACATCTATAAGCAGGTGGATACCCCTGCCGGAAAAGTATTGCATGAAGCGGAAAGGCTTGAAGGTTCCGTCCGTAATACAGGTATCCATGCGGCGGGTATCATCATTGCACCAAGGGATCTGACGGAACTGATTCCGGTGGCCACTTCCAAAGACTCGCATTTATGGCTGACCCAGATTGAAGGCAGCGTAATTGAGGAAGCGGGGGTAATCAAAATGGACTTCCTGGGACTGAAAACCCTGACTATCATTAAAAACGCGTTAGCCCTGATCAAACAGAATCATGGGGTAACGATTGATATTGATACAATACCGCTGGATGATGAGAAGACATTTGAGCTGTATCAGCATGCCTCCACCATTGGTACGTTCCAGTTTGAAAGTCCGGGAATGCAGAAGTATCTCCGCGACCTTAAGCCGGATAAGTTTGGCGACCTGATTGCCATGAACGCGTTGTACCGGCCCGGTCCTATTGCGTATATCCCTAACTATATTGACCGTAAACACGGAAAGGAAGCCATCAGTTATGACCTGCCGGAAATGGAAGAATACCTGCAGGAAACCTATGGGATCACGGTGTACCAGGAACAGGTAATGTTGCTGGCCCAGAAACTGGCGGGCTTCAGTAAAGGCGATGCGGACGTGTTGCGGAAGGCTATGGGGAAGAAGCAGAAGGCGGTACTGGACAAAATGAAAGCCCAGTTTATCAGCGGGGCTAAAGAGAAAAAGCTGGCGGAAGATAAACTTGAAAAAATCTGGACCGACTGGGAAGCATTTGCCCAGTACGCGTTTAATAAATCGCACTCCACCTGTTATGCATTTGTAGCTTACCAGACCGCTTATTTAAAAGCGCATTACCCGGCGGAATATATGGCCGCGGTACTGAACAATGCCGGCAGTATTGAAAAGATCACCTTCTTTATGGAAGAGTGTAAACGGATGGGACTGAAAGTGCTGGGTCCGGATATCAATGAATCGCTGAAAGGATTTGCCGTAAACGAAAAAGGTGAAATCCGTTTTGGCCTTGGCGGACTGAAAGGTGTAGGTGAAGCCGCGGTGGAAAGCATCATTGAAGAACGGAAAAAAAGCGGCGCATTTAAAAACATATTTGAATTTATCAAACGCATCAATCAGCGGACGGTAAATAAAAAAACGCTGGAAAGTCTCGCATATGCTGGCGGCTTTGATTGTTTTACTGAACTGCACCGTGCCCAATATTTTACCATACCTGATGGCGAAACGGTAAACGGGCTTGAAAAAATAATCAAGTTCGGACAGATCATGACAGTCCAGAACGCCAATACCACGAATACATTGTTTGGTGATCTGCCGGCCAGTATGGAAATACCGCCGCCGAAAATTCCGGATTGCCCTGCCTGGCCGTTGGTGGTACAACTGGACCATGAGAAAGATGTCACCGGTATATTTATCAGCGGCCACCCGCTGGATAATTACCGGTTTGAGATGAAACATTACGGGGTTACTTCATTGGCTGATTTTAACGAGTTTAAGGATACAATAAAAATGCAATCCAATCCCGGACGTCCGTTCCGCATTGTAGGGCTGGTGGCCGATGCACAGCACCGTATTGCGCGGAGCGGAAATAAGTTTGGCATTTTTGTGGTGGAAGATTATACCGGCAAAACGGAGATTGCCCTGTTCAGTGAAGATTATATGCGGCTTACGCCCATTCTGCAACCCGGTAGTACGGTGCTGATCAATGGTTATTTCAAACCCCGGTATAATAAAGAGGAGTTTGAATTCAAAGTAACATCCGTGTCGCTGGCGGAAACCATGAAACGTATGTTGACCAAACAAGTAACCATTGAAGCCCATCCGCATCATGTGAACATGGATATGGTCCATTTTTTTGAAGGAAATCTGAAGCGTTTTCCCGGCAAGACCAATCTCCGGATTGTGCTGGCCGACGCCCGGAATAAAATGAGAATCAGTCTGGTGTCGGTAAATGGCGGGATAGAAATGAATGACGAGATGATACAGTTTCTGCAGGAAAGACCCGAACTGGAAGTGCAGGTACTGACCAGTTGACAGGGTGATTTTAACAGCTGTTAACAAGTTTCCCTGACAAGTTTTCAACCGGGGAGGCAAGTTTTACACAACTTTGTGCCAGTATCACATGTTATCAGGGCAGGACTTAAATTTGCTATCCTAAAAAGAACAAAACAAAAAATTATACAATGGCAAAAGAATTCACTGACGCAAACTTTAAATCAGACGTTTTAGCTTCCGATAAACTGACCGTAATTGATTTCTGGGCGGAATGGTGTGGTCCCTGCCGTGCAATCGGACCGGTAATTGAAGAATTATCTAAAGAATATGATGGCAAGGCCAATATCGGCAAACTGAACGTGGACAATAACCCCGAAGTTTCCATGAACTATGGCATCACTTCCATCCCTGCTATTCTTTTCATCAAGAACGGCCAGGTAGTGGACAAATTAGTAGGCGCACAACCGAAAGCTAATTTTGTAAGAAAGATCGAATCGCACCTGTAATAAAACAGAGTAAATAATAAAAAATCCCCGTCACTTCCGTGTACGGGGATTTTTTATAAACCGGTTTATTTAATGTGCCGGATTACCAATTTCATCCGGATTGTGTTTATGTCTGAAAAGCAGGGCAAACAATACGGCTACGACGGCCGCATATAAAGCAAAATAAAGCCAGATATTATGCCAGTCTTTTGCTCCATCCGCCGATGAAAAATACTGATCGATTACATAGCCGCTAATCTTGCTTCCAAGGAAGGCTCCTACCCCGTTAGTCATCATCATAAACATGCCCTGCGCACTGGAACGTATGGCAGGGCTGGTGGTGGTTTCCACAAACAGGGAGCCTGAAATATTAAAGAAATCGAAAGCCATTCCATACACAATACAAGAAAGAATAATCATCCATAAGCCATCTGCCGGATTCCCGTATGCAAAGAGTCCGAACCGTAAAACCCAGGCGATCATGGAGAACAACATTACTTTCTTAATACCGAAGCGTTTCAGGAAAAATGGAATGGTGAGAATAAAAACAGTTTCGGATATCTGGGAAATGGACATGATGATGGTGGAATATTTTACTACAAACGATTCCGGTCCATAGGCGGGTACATTTTTAAAATCATCGAGAAACGTGTCTCCATACATATTGGTTAACTGTAACGCGGCACCCAGAAACATGGAAAAGATAAAAAACAGGGCCACTTTATATTTGGCAAAAAGTTTAAACGCGGTCAGGCCCAGTTGCTCTGCCAGCGAAGCATCCTTAGCCATGGTACGCTGGGGAGGGCATGGAGGAAGGGTAAAGGAATAAATGCCCAGGGCCACAGCGGCCACAGCGGCAATGATAAACTGGTTGGCATTGGCTTTACTACCACTAAGGTTGGTGATCCACATCGCTGCAATAAATCCGATGGTTCCCCATACGCGGATCGGGGGAAATACTTTTATCACATCATAATTATTCCGTTTCAGGATAGTATAAGAAACGGCGTTGGACAATGAAATTGTAGGCATATAAAATAACATGGCTACCAGGATAACATAATACAAGGTATCCGCGTCTTTTACAAAAGGCACAAAAAACAAGGCGGCTCCATACAGGATATGCAGGAGACCATAAAGTTTTTCCGCATTCATCCAGCGGTCGGCCAGGATGCCTGTCAGCGGAGGCATAATAATCGAGGAAATGGCCAGCGTGGAAAAGATGGCACCGAACTGGGCGCCATTACCCATTTTATTACTGAAAAAATAAGTGGCGATGGTGATCAGCCAGGCTCCCCAGACAAAAAACTGCATGAAACTGAGAACCGTTAACCTGCTTTTGATATTCATACGGAGACTTTAAAATGAAGGCTTTAAAAAAGAAAGATATGAATTTTTCCGGCCCGGCAATTTTCCGGCCCGGGACAATTCAGGTCTGCTTAACTTTGCCTATTAAATCTGATAGAATTATGGTGACTGATACAGTTCAGGATCCGGGATTACAGGCCATAGCCGCCAAAGTAGAAGCCGGAGAACGAATTACCGACGCGGAGTGCATTACCCTTTTTGAAAAAGGCAGTCCCGGTTTCGTCGGCAGCCTGGCCAATACCGTGAAAGAGCGTCTGCACGGCGATAAAGTTTTTTTCAACCGCAATTTTCATATTGAGCCCACCAACGTGTGTGTATTCAGTTGTAATTTCTGTTCCTACAGTCAGCTCTATGCCCATAAGGAAGATGGCTGGGAGCTGACCATTCAGCAGATGCTGGACATGGTAAAAAAGTACGACGGACAACCGGTTACGGAAGTCCATATCGTTGGTGGCGTGCATCCCAAAATGGACCTGAACTTCTTTGCCGATCTGTTGAAGCAGATTAAAACGCACCGGCCGGACCTGCATATCAAAGCCTTTACCGCGGTGGAATATGATTATATGTTCCGTAAAGCCAAAGTGAGTGTGGAAGAAGGATTGAAGTTTCTGATTGCCGCGGGACTGGACTCCATTCCCGGCGGTGGTGCTGAAATTTTTCACCCCGAAATCCGGGAGAAAATCTGTGCCGATAAAGTGAATGCGGAGGGCTGGCTCAAAATACATGAAACCGCCCACGAGCTGGGGCTCCCTTCCAATGCCACCATGTTGTACGGGCATATAGAAAACTATTTACACCGGGTGGATCATATGCGTCGCTTGCGGGAGCTGCAGGACCGTACCGGCAAATTCAATACGTTTATCCCGCTCAAGTTCCGCAATATGGACAATGACATGAGCCATGTGCCCGAGTCCACGACGGTGGAAGATATGCGGATGTATGCCATTGCCCGAATTTATCTTGATAATTTCCCTCACCTGAAAGCATACTGGCCCATGCTTGGCCGGCAGGGAGCGCAACTCACCTTATCATTTGGGGTAGATGATATTGACGGCACTATTGACGACACCACTAAGATATACAGTATGGCCGGATCAGAGGAACAGAACCCGGCCATGTCCACTGCAGATCTTGTAACATTGATCCGTCAGGCCAACCGTGAACCGGTAGAACGTGATACTGTTTATAATGAAATCAAACGTTTCGGGAAAGCCGGTACCGATGTACAGCCTGAACTGAACTGATTACAACTTTCTATAAACTAAAAAACCATCCGTTCAGGATGGTTTTTTTATGCTTATTTACCGGCTGGATCAGGCATCCTGTCCGTTTTCTTCGGGCGCTGTAAATCCATTATCCGCAGCGGGTTCATCGCTTTCGAATGAAATAACGGTTTGTGTTACTTCCACCACATCTCCCTCGGGTGTGTTGAATATTTCTTTTACTTCTTCCACCAATACCGGTGCAGGAGCCGGAGCGGGTTTAGGAGCCGGTACTTTTTTAGCAGCCGGTTTCTTTGCTACGGGTTTGGGGGCAACCGGTTTTGGAGCCGGCGCTTTTTTAACTACCGGTTTTTTTACGGTCGGTTTTTTTGGTGTTGCTTTTTTAGCCACCGGTTTTTTAGCCGCTGCTTTTTTCCCCGCTTTTTTCACTGCTTTCTTAGCTACTTTTTTTACGGCTTTTTTAGCAGTTGCTTTTTTAGGGGCCGCTTTTTTGACTACTTTTTTAGCCGCTTTTTTCACCGCTTTCTTAACGGTTTTTTTTGCCGCTTTTTTCACCACTTTCTTTTTTGCAGCGGGTTTTTTACTGGCAGCCGGTTTGGCAACTTTTTTCTTAGCTTTCTTTTTAGTAGCCATGACAGATAATTTAATGTTGGATAAAAATCAGTGTTTGCAGTGAGATAAATTTACAACATCCTTTTTGTTATGTTGTAAGTTAAATCAAAAATAATATAAACTGTTCTATTGAGCCGATATAATAAAGGCCGGATCAGCATTCGGGCAGGCTCAGGGGTACATTGACCGCCAGTCCCCCATCCGCCGTTTCCTTGTACTTGTGGTTCATGTCAAGGGCGGTATCCCACATGGTTTTGATTACCGCATCCAATGACACTTTTGCGTAATCCGGGGTGCTTTGCAAGGCCAGCTGAGAAGCGGTTATGGCTTTTATGGCGCCCATGGTATTCCGTTCTATGCAGGGCACCTGTACCAATCCGGCAATTGGGTCGCAGGTTAGTCCCAGGTGATGCTCCATGGCTATTTCAGCCGCCATCATTACCTGCTTCTGTGAACCGCCCATACATTCGGTAAGACCGGCTGCCGCCATTGCGGAAGAAACCCCGATCTCGGCCTGGCAACCGCCCATTGCGGCGGAAAGGGTAGCTCCTTTTTTAAAAATACTTCCGATCTCTCCGGCTGCCAGCAGAAAGTGAATGATCTTCTCCTCACTGACACCGGCCCCAAAGGCGATATAATATTGTAATACGGCGGGAATAACCCCTGCGGCCCCATTAGTTGGTGCGGTAACCACCCGGCCAAAGGAGGCGTTTTCTTCATTTACGGCCAGGGCAAAACAACTGACCCAGTCAAGTATATACGTAAAATCATTCCCTCCGGTCCGGATTGCCGCCAGCCACTCCTCATAGTTGGAAAAAGGCTTTCCGGCCAGCAATTTCCGGCTCAGATCTGCCGCCCTTCTTTTTACCAGCAAACCACCCGGCAGCATACCCGAAGTCTGACAACCCCGGTAAATACACTCCCGCATCACCCGCCATATATTCAGGGCCTCTGCACGGATAGCTGTGTCTGTCCGCCAGCTCAGTTCATTCTCCAATACGATATCCGAAATACTCATACCGGTTTTTATACTCCAGTGCAGCAAATCATCGGCGGTATTAATGGGAAAGGGTAATTGTACAGCCCCTGTACCCGCCGGCTTCTCCCCTTCTTTTAAAACAAATCCACCCCCGACTGAATAATAGGTTTCGGCAATTGCTCCGCCTCCTTTTAAACCTGCCAGGAAGCTGAGTGCATTGGGGTGAAACGGCAGGGTTTCCGTCATCAGGAATTCAATATCCTTAGCCGGATCAAAGTTGATTCCGGTTATACCTCCCGGCTTTATTTTTTTTTGTGTGGCAATGGATTGAATCCTGGGATCAATCTGCTCTACGGCAAAATGAACCGGATCTTCACCTTCGAGTCCAAGCTGAATGGCAATATCGGTGCCGTGTCCTTTCCCGGTTTTAGCCAGGGACCCATACAGCAGCACCCGGATATGTTCCACCGCAGGCAGTTGACCGGATGTTTTGAGTCCTTGTATAAACCGTTCGGCGGCCCGCCAGGGTCCCAGTGTATGAGAGCTGGAAGGTCCGACTCCTATTTTAAAAATATCAAAAACGGAAATGGCTTCGTATGGCAAAATGAAGAGTTTATATCAAAAGTACTGTAAAAAAAACCCCGCCGCTGCAAGCAGGACGGGGTAAGCAGAGCATAAGCAGTAAAGGCTCAGCAATTATTGAACATCTACAAGTTGAACTTCAAAGAAGAGTACGGAATTGGCGGGTATGGATCCTACAGCGGAACAACCATAAGCCAGTGAGGACGGAATAATCAGTTTGATTGTTCCACCTTCCTGGATCAGCGGAATACCAAGCTGCCAGCCGGCAATTACCTGGCCCAGCGGAAAGCTGATCGGTGTTCCGGTAACCGAATCGAAAATTGTACCGTTCAGCAGTTTTCCGGTATACCGCACAGTAACGGTAGAAGTCAGTGTGGCTGTCTGACCGGCACCCTGTGCTATCACTTCATACATCAGACCGCTGCTGTGCTCAGTTGGTGTAATACCATTGGCAGACGCATAGTTCAGCATGGTTGTTTTTTCACTGGCTGCCGTTTTAGGGGTACAGCTGGTGTCTTTCAAACAGGAACTGAGAACGAGCATTAAAAAAGATACGGAAAACAAAAAAATCAGCTTCTTCATAATCAATGGTTAGTACTAATCCGGAATAAGACCCCTGCCCGGGGAATTTCGCTGCAAATAAAGGCAAAAAAATCAGGTTTTTTTTTGCTTTTCCAGCAATTCATGATACTTCAGTTCATTTTGTTCCCATCGGTGCCGGGCTGAGAAAATAACCATAAAGACAATTATGCCGAGGGAGGCGATCAGCAGAATAATAATCAGGGAGCTGTTTTCCCGGAAAAAAACCATCTGGGCCCTGCCATACCAGCCCGAGAGCAGGTTGGCAAAAATGGCCACTACCAGTACCATGGCCATGGGCAGACCGGCATAGAGCTGGCGCAATACTTTTCTTTTTGAAGTCCTGTTTTGGCTCCAGTATTTCACAAAAACTTCTTCTTCGGGTGTAAGCATAATTCTTGCAAAATTAACCGATCAGCGGCACTGAGACTTGTCCCATGTCGATAATTTCTCTATATTGTATCCTTTAAATACCAAGACCTTGAAACTAACGCAGATACTGGCCCATTACCTTTATTCCAACAAAAGGCTGGACCTGCCGGGTATCGGCAGTTTTATACTGGATCCTTCCGTAATTATCGATGCTGATAACGATAAACAACATAAACCGGAGCCCGCTGATGGCATCCGGTTTGAATACAATACCGCCATTAAAGAAAACCCGGGTCTGGTAGAATATATAGCCGCCAAATCCGGAAAAATGATATCCCTGGCATCCGCCGACCTGGATTCGCATATCTGGCTGGGCCAACAATTCCTGAATATCGGTAAGCCCTTTGTACTGGAAGGGATAGGTCAACTGGTCAAACTGCAGAATGGTTCCTTTGAATTTTCGGCCGGTACTATTCAGTCTGAAATATTGAAAGAACCTGCGACATCCACTCATGTTCCGGATAACAGTACACATGCCGGAGAAGTGGATTATAAAGGATTACTCAACCATCATAAATCTACCGTACAATGGAAAAAGCCGGCAGCAATATTGCTCACACTGGCCGGTATTGGTGTTGCCATCTGGGGTGGTTATACGGTGTATAAAAGAAACAGCAGTGAGCAACCCCGGCAGGTTGTAACGCAAACCGCCCATCCGGATACATCAACGGCTCCCGTACCTTCCACGGCCCCGCTGCCCGCAACGGAGAACATGGCCGATACTACTCAAGCAACAATACCAACTACCACCGCGATTACACCCGCCGGCAGTTATAAATTTATTGTAGAAACAGCCGGCAGGCAGCGTGCCTTTGCCCGCTATCAGAAACTGAAAAGTCTGCCTTCCGCTATTCAGATGGAAACGGCTGATTCAGTTACTTTCAGATTATATTTTGTACTGCAGGCCAGTACTGCTGATACGGCCAGACTGCGCGATTCGCTTAAGCTGTATTATACTCCCAAGTGGGGAACGGCGTATGTAGCACAGTAGCTGATCCCTGCAAAAATTCAATACGTGACTATTTATGGTGACACATTGAATCTAATATGCAATATTGAAAAGTTGCAGGTCATTCATTGTATTCATGATGAGTGGCAAAAATTGTTATCCGCATAACTTTAATAAGAAGAATCCGGCACCTGGTTGTGGAAAAACTCTTTCCCTTGAAATATAAAGGAATTAATTGCGTATAAAAAAGGGAATAACCTTTAAGATTATTCCCTTTCTCCGAGGTCCCGAGCGGATTCGAACCGCTGTAGGAGCTTTTGCAGAGCTCTGCCTAGCCACTCGGCCACAGGACCTTATTTGTTTTCGGGCTTTGCCAACCTGCCTGCCGGCAGGCAGGTCCGCTGCGGCGGACACAGTACCCTTTTTTTAAAAACCGGTGCGAAAATAAAGCATATTTTTGATATTGGTTTAATAATCATGCATTAAACATTTTACCATGAACCGAATTGCAGAATCTGAACTGATCATCAACGAACGGGGAGCCGTATATCACCTGGATCTCCGGCCGGAGGAACTGGGCCAGACCGTTGTTACGGTGGGCGATCCCGACCGCGTGGGCGAAGTAAGTAAGTATTTTGACCGGGTGGACGTAAAACGACAGCACCGGGAGTTCATCAGCCATACCGGGTTTGTAGGAAAAAAAAGAATTACCGTTCTCTCATCTGGCATCGGACCGGATAATATTGATATTGTACTGAATGAACTGGACGCCCTGGTGAATATCGATTTCAGCACCCGGGAAATCAAACCCGTACTGACTGCCCTGAATATTATCCGGCTGGGTACATCCGGCTCCCTGCAGGCCGATATTCCCGTAGACAGCTTTGTAGCGTCTACACACGGACTGGGCGTGGATAACCTGCTGAACTTTTACCGGCATGAACAGAATGATGAAGAACAGCAATTGCTGCATTCTTTTATTACCCATACACAGATACATAGTCAGACCGGCCATCCCTATATCAGCAGTTGCGCCGCTTCACTGATCAAACATTTTGTAGACGGTTTCCACCAGGGCATCACGGTTACCTGTCCCGGTTTTTATGGTCCGCAGGGACGCGTGCTGCGCCTGGGTATCCGCAATCCCAACCTCATCAACCGGCTCACGGATTTCCGCTTCGGCGCCCACCGGATCAGTAATTTTGAAATGGAGACTTCAGCCATTTACGGACTGGGCAAATTGCTGGGACATAACTGTCTTGCCCTGAATGCCATTGTTGCCAACCGGGTCAGACAGGAATTTTCCAAAGACGGAAAAGCCGCCGTAGAGAACCTGATTAAAAAATTCATTGAACAATTCGACTCCTCAATCTGATGCTTTTTCATTTTTATAAATACCAGGGAACCGGCAATGACTTTATCATTGCGGATAACCGTAACGGACAATATTCCTCCCTGACCACGGCACAGATTAATGCGCTGTGTGACCGCCGCTTTGGCATCGGGGCCGACGGACTGATGCTCTTAAATGAAAAAGCGGGGTATGATTTTGAAATGAAATATTTTAACGCCGACGGGAAGGAAGGCAGTATGTGCGGTAATGGCGGCCGTTGTATCACCCGGTTCGCCTATCATCTCGGTATTCACAGGGAAACATATCATTTTATCGCTTCCGACGGTCCGCACGAAGCGGAAATTGATATAGACGGTATCGTGTCTCTGAAAATGAAAGACGTGGATCATATCCGCAAATTTCACAATGATTTTATCCTGAATACCGGCTCGCCGCATTATATCAGGCTGGTGACGGACGTAATGGATCTTGATGTGTATAAAAAGGGACATGATATCCGCTACAGCCGCGAGTTTGCCGAAGAAGGGATCAACGTGAACTTTGTAGAACAACTGGACAACAATACAAAAATTAAAGTGCGCACTTATGAGCGGGGGGTGGAAGACGAAACTTTTTCCTGTGGTACCGGCGTTACGGCGGCAGCACTGGTGAGTTTCCATAACGAAACCGGATTTAATGAAATCGAAGTAACCACCCTGGGCGGTAATCTGTCAGTAGAATACGAGCGCTCTGAAAATGACCAGTATCATAATATCTGGCTCTGTGGTCCGGCGGAACGGGTATTTGAGGGGAAAATTGAACTCCGGTAATATTTGACGGAAAAAACGGACAGGCCCGCTTACCTTTGCGGCGGCTTTATGGTACAGTATTTCAAACATATCGACCTGCAAACGGTAGAGATTGACCGGCCTGAAAACGGATCCTGGGTCAATATCCTTCCTCCACTCCGGCAGGAAGAATTTTCCGAACTTTCCGAAGGACTTGATATTCCCATTGACTTTTTAACCGACTCACTCGATATAGATGAAAGAAGCCGCTTTGAAGAAGATGATAATGTACGGCTGATTGTAATCAAAACACCTACAGAGAACAACTCCTTTAACGACAGCGACGCGTTTTATATCACGATACCGATCTGTATTATTCTGACGCATAACCAGATTGTAACGGTGAACTCTTTCGAGAACCAGGCAATCAAGAAATTCCTGAATACATTCCCCAACCGGAATCCGGAAAAGAAAAACATGATGGTGCTGAAGGTCTTTGAAAAGATCGTGCAGAACTTTATGGATCACCTGAAGGAAATCAATCAACGCCGGAATGTGGTGGAACAGAAACTCTACGCCGCCAGTGAAAATGAACAGCTGCTCCAGCTGATGCGGATACAGAAAAGCCTGGTCTATTTTGTAACGGCCCTCCGCTCCAATGAAATGCTGATGATGAAACTGGAACGGACCAATTTCCTGGGACTGAATGAAGACGAAAAAGAATTTCTGAATGACCTGATCGTGGATAATTCACAGGCCCTGGAGATGGCGAATATCTATACCAATATCCTCAGCAGTACCCTGGACGCTTTTGCCAGCATCATTGCCAATAACCAGAACCAGGTATTGAAAAGACTGGCGGTGATCACCATTGTGATGACTTTCCCGGTACTGATCGCGAGTTTGTTCGGTATGAATGTACGCAGTGGCTTTGAGCACTCTCCCTATGCCTTCTATATTGTCGCCCTCCTGTCGCTGGCTATCGCCGTAGCCATCGGGTGGCTTTTTATCCGTAAAAAAATATTCTGATCCGTATGAATCGTTTCAATATCCGTGTGTATGGATTATTGCAGAATGAGGAGCAACAAGTACTCGTCAGTGATGAACTGATCCGGGGCATGTATATTACAAAATTTCCCGGTGGCGGACTGGAATTCGGGGAAGGCACCCGCGATTGCCTGGCCCGTGAATTCATGGAGGAAATGAACCTGAAAGTGGAAGTCGGGGAACATTTGTATACCACGGATTATTTCCAGATGTCCGCTTTTAATCCGGAGCACCAGATCATTTCCATTTATTACCGGGTCAGTGCCCTGGAGGAAATAAAAGTACCCATCCGGCAACAACCCTTCGCCTTTGATGCGGCGCAACTGGCTATTTATGAAGAGAAAAAAGAAATAGAAACATTCCGCTTTGTAAACCGGAATGATTTTTCCGCTGAGCAACTGACATTACCCATTGATAAAATTGTGGCGGACCTGTTTAAAGAAAAGTTTTAATCAATTCTTCATCGCGGCCTTTTTCATTTCCGCCGCGACTTCATGGCCCAGGTATTTTTCAATCCATCCATGTACCAGGTATATCACTGGTGTAAGCAGGAGTGCCACGATAAATTTATAGATATAGTTTACCACCCCTACCGCGATAAAAAGGCTGAAGGGCCATACAAAATCATCGGCCGACTGATTGACCCGTGTACCAATATAAAAAGCGATAAACAGGACGACAAAACTATCAATAAACTGAGAGACGAGGGTGGAACCCGTGGCCCGGAGCCAGATACTTTTTTCCCCCGTGGCTTTTTTTATTTTATGAAATACGAATACATCAATCAGCTGTCCCAGAATAAAAGCCGTCAGTGATCCGATGATAATAAACCCGCCCTGCCCCAGTACGCTGTTGTAGGCTTTGCTCATATCAGGCACCCCGCTCCCCTTTTTGCCGGTAACGAAAAAATCAGCCGGTGTAAGTTGCATGGCCCCGTAAAACACCAGGAAGGCAAATACGATCAGTCCCGCGGTGAGATAAGAAAGAAAGCGCACGCCTTTCATCCCGTAATATTCGTTGATGATATCGGTCATAATAAAAATGACGGGCCAGAGCAATACGCCCGCTGTCAGGTTTACTGACAGTTCATTGCCGAAAAGATGAATGCTGGCAGGTGCCAGTCCCAGTGTTTTTTCCAGGGAAAAGATTTTAACCCCGATGATTTCAGCAATCAGGGCATTCGCGATAAATACCCCGGCCAGTATGATGAATAACCGGGTCGGCTTATGCCTGATGATAGTATGGATCATTCAGATAAAATATATAATACAATAAAATCAGGAGGAAGAACAGATTGGCTATAATCAGCCAGACGGGTACAATCTCCCTGAGTTTGCGTTTCGAAAAAAACACGAAAAGATAACAGAGGGCCGTCAGCGGTACCACAATCATGCCCATGGCATAACCGATAATGATAATGGTGGATGAAAACAGTTCCTGGTTCTCCCGGTTCATCATGGCAAGGGCCAGTGAAACCAGGAAACAAAGACCACAGATAAAGGCCAGACGGGATAAAAATAAAAGCCAGCGCATCAGCAATTTTCGTCTAAAATAGCATTATTTTGTCAGCTAAATATTGAAGGATCATGAAGAATCCCCTCCTGAAGAAGTTGCTTCCCCACGCTGCCGCCATTCTCCTTTTTCTCGTTGTTTCCGCCCTGTTCTGCAAACCGGTGCTGGAAGGCAATGTGATGAACCAACATGACAATGTGGGCTGGAAGGGTATGGCGCAGAATGCCTTTGACTACAAGGAAAAAACCGGCCATTTCCCCTTATGGAATCCCAACCTGTTCAGCGGTATGCCCAATTACCAGGTAGCCATGGAGGGTAAAACCATACTGCCCGATACAGTTAAAATTTTCTCCCTGGGATTACCCAAACCAATGAATTTCTTTTTCCTGGCCTGTCTATGTTTTTATATCCTGGCCCTGGTTCTGGGCGTAAATCCGGTAGTGGGTATGCTGGGGGCCCTGGCGTATTCCTTCTCCACCTATAATCCCGTAATTATTGCCGCCGGTCACGATACACAAATGCTGGCCACGGCCTTTATGCCTTTATTGCTGGCGGGATTGCTCAGTATATATCATAAAAACTACTGGCTGGGTCTGGCACTGACCACATTTGGCACTTACCAGCAACTGAGCGTGAACCACCTGCAGGTGAGTTACTATTTCTTTCTGATTGCGGCCCTGATCACGATCGGGTACCTTGTAAAATGGATAAAAGAAAAAGACTGGAAACATATCGGCATTGCCGGAGCCTTAACGATCGTATCCGCACTGATTGGTGTGGCCGGAAATGCCCTTGTTTTAAAAACCACTTCTGAATACAGCCAATTTACCATGCGCGGCGGAAAGGATGTCGAGATTGTTGGAGATACGGTAAAACAGGTAAAGACCAGTGGGCTTGATACCGAATATGCCTTTCAATACAGCATTGACAAAGCGGAGACTTTCACCCTGCTGATGCCCAACGCATTTGGCGGGGGCAGTTATGCCCGTTTCGGTGAAGGTTCGGCTGTTGCAAAAAAACTGATTGACAAAGGTGTACCTGAGCAGAATGCAGAACAGATCGCTCAAAGTTTACCAAAATACTGGGGCGAAATTTTTACAGCCGGACCCGCCTACCTGGGTGTACTGATTTTTGTAATGGGCCTGATTGGATTTGTAATCCTGCGCCACCCTATGCGTTGGGGATTACTGGCGGCCACAATACTTGGTATTTTCATGACCTGGGGTCGCTTTTTCCCCTCTTTCAATAATTTCATTTTCGAACATTTGCCCTTGTATAATAAATTCAGGGCCCCTTCTTTCGCACAGGTGATTCCGCAACTGACCATGGCGGTTATGGCCGTACTCAGTCTGCATTTGCTCCTGTTCTCGGAGAAAAGCCGGGAACTGCTGCAAAAAAGTCTGAAGCCGGTTCTATATACACTAGGAGGTTTATCAGGTCTGTTACTGATTATGTATATCGGTATGGATTACAGTATTTCCGTTGATAAAGAAATACTCGCAGGTTATACGGATAAGAGCGGTTCCGATGAGATGGCCCGTGTCATAATATCCGGACTGAAAGAGGAAAGAAAGGCTTTGTTTGGCGGACAACTGCTCCGCACATTTGCCTTTATCGCTTTGTTTGCCGCGATTATCTGGCTGTTCCTCAAACAAAAATTAAACGCATTAACGGCAGGTATCGCGTTACTGCTGATCAGTACGGCGGATATCACTTTCGCCAGTTACAAGTATTTCAATAATGACAATGATCAGTATAGCGATCGTCCGGACAGCGATAAACTTTTTGTAAGCCAGGATGATTACCAGAGTACGAATTTCAGACCTTCAGAAATTGACAATGAAATCCTGAAGGACAAGGATCCCGATTACCGGGTACTCAATATGGCCGGAACGTCATCCGGTTCCACTTTCAGTGAATCAAGGACTTCCTATTTTCATAAATCTGTTGGTGGTTATCACCCGGCCAAACTCAGAATTTACCAGGATATTATTGAGAAATATTTATCCGCCAGGCCCAATCCCGGTGTGATCAATATGCTGAATACAAAATATATCGTGGTACCCGATCCGCAGACCAACCAGCCCGGCCTGATAAAAAATCCGGACGCGTTTGGCCCCTGCTGGCTGGTAAGTCATGTAAAACTGGTCAGCAATAAAGTGGAAGCGATCAATGCCATCGGCAACCTGAACCTGAAAGACACAGCCGTAGTACTGGCCGACGAGGCAAAAGGGCTGGTGCAACCGCAACGGGATTCATTGGCCACGATCACGATGACAAAATTTGACAATGACGCGATCGAATATGAGGTAAACGGAACCGGACCGCAGTTCGCCGTATTCAGTGAGATCTATTATCCCAAAGGCTGGAACGCGTATGTGGACGGAAAGAAAACAGACTATGTGAACAGCAACTATATCTTACGCGGTCTTTCCCTGCCGGCTGGCAAACACCAGGTAAAATTTGTATTTGAACCGGCTTCTGTAAAAGAAGGCCGTTCCATCATGTTTATCGCTTCCATCCTGATAGCCCTCATTTTTGTTGGAGGGCTCTTTATGGCGTGGAAAGAATCGAAAAAACCAGCTGAATAAGCGGATGAAAAAAATACTGGCGATAGCCCCCTATCCTTACCTGCCTTTTTTCTCGGGAGGACAAAAATTTATCGCGCAGTTTCTGGAAAACCTGGCTAATGAAACAGAACTGACGGTGATCAGTGTGGAAACGAATGATCCGCAGCTGATCAGTAATTACCGCTTGCTGCCCTGGCTGAAAAAGTCATTTACCCGGTATATGGATCCCCGCCTCATTGGGAAAATCAGTACTGAAGTAAAGAACGGGGATTATGACACGGTAATCTGGGAACATCCGTATTATGCCTGGCTTGCCTGGCTGGTACGGAAAAAAACAGGCGTCCCGTTTATCATTCATACACATAATATCGAATACCAGCGATTCCGTTCCATGGGCAAATGGTGGTGGCCGGTATTGAAAAGGTATGAACGCTGGGCATTTCGCCAGGCGGATCAGCTTTTTTTTATCACCCCTGAAGACAAATCATTCGCTATAAAGGAATGGCAGGTGAATGCGCATAAATGTATTGACCTCCCCTTTGCCGTAAACATCAACAGCTCTCCGGCGGATAAAGCGGAATGCCGGGCAGCTGTTGCCGCAACACATGGTATACAGCCGGGTGAAAAAATAATATTTTTCAATGGCCTGCTCAGTTACCGGCCCAACTACGAAGCACTGCTGGCGATACTGGAGAAAATCAACCCGGTATTACTGGAAGAAAAAGGATTTGCTTACAAACTGATAGTTTGCGGGAAAGGCTTGCCGGATCAGCTGAACAAGCTGCAGGCTTATGCCGGCCGGAACATTCTGTATGCCGGTTTTGTAGACGACATAGAAACCTATTTCAAAGCCGCCGATCTGTTTCTGAACCCGGTTCAATCCGGCGGAGGTATCAAAACGAAAATGGTGGAAGCCATCGCTTTTGGCACTACCGTAATTGCCACGGAAACAGGCGCTACAGGTATAAAAAAAGAAGTATGCGGCCATAAACTGATCACGGTCGCCGACAACGACTGGATTGGTTTTGCAAAAGCAGTTATAGCTAACCGTGACAATCAATCGCCCACTCCACCGGCCTATTATGATTATTATGACTGGAAAAAAGTAGCCCGGCGGATTGCGGGTGTGGTATAGCCCTTATCAGGGTTGCATCCGGAAACCGTCTTTCAGTCCCTGTATCAGTTTTTGCTTCCGCACTTTATCAAATCCCAGCCAGTAAGCCACCCGGGACAAGAGCGTATACCCAAGGGCAAACCAGCGCCGGAAGCCCCGGAAATTTTTCCGGATAAAATAGATTTTATTGCGGTTGGAATAATAGACGTAGAAGGGAGAATTGGTACCCACAGAAGAAGAAACCTTATGCAGCAGTACCAGGGACGGATCATAAAAAATACGATAACCCAACCGGGTAGCCCGCAACACAAAGTCGGTATCATCGTAGTAGCAAAAATATTTCTCGTCCATGATCCCGGTTTTCTCAAATACTTCCTTTTTCACCAGCATAAAACAGGTAGGTGAATACGTGCAATGCCGGGCTGTATTAAATGCCGGTCCGTCTTCCTTATTCATCCCGTAATGCACGCCCAGTGCCCGCCATTTATCCATATAGCCACCGGCCATCCATAGTTTTTTCTCCCCGTAATAATAAATTTTCGGAACGATCATCGCCTCTCCTTTTTCGTCGGCGAGGGATACCAGCCGGCTGAACATGTGCGGCTGTTCTATTTCAATATCATTATTCAGAATCAGTACATGATCACAGTGATCAGCAAGTGATAATTTAATTCCGGTATTGTTACCGGCGGCCACGCCCAGGTTGCCACCGGTCTTTATATGTTTATGGGCTGTAACGGGAAATTCGGCCAGGCAGCGGCTGATCATCCGGTCTGTAGCCTCACTTTCCGAATTATCAATCAGGTAGAGAATATAATCCGTATGGGTTTGTATGGATATGCTTTTGAAGAAGTCCGGAAGCACTTCATCACATTTATACAAAACTGTAACCAGTCCGATTTTTGACATAGCCATTTATTTCATCAATCCTTTCGCTTTCATTTCGGCAACGGAATCCGCATAGCGGCTGGCCTGTACTTCCTGGCCGGTAACCCATTCAGTAAAGCGGCGTAATCCTTCGCGGAAGGACACAGCGGGTCGGAATCCCAGCAGCCGTTCAATTTTATGCATATCCGCGTAATTGTGCCGGATATCGCCCAACCGGTAATTACCCGTAACCGTTACCGGCACTTCCTGCTTATACAATTCAATCAGTCCCTTTGCCACTTCCAGCACGGTTGTGGGAACACCCGTACCTACATTAAATACCTGTCCGTTGGCTTCCTCTTTTGTAATACCGAGATAAGTGGCCCTGATCACGTCGTCAATAAATACAAAATCCCTGCTCTCCAGGCCATCTTCAAAAATATTGATGGGTTGCCGGTTACGGATCAGTGTAGAGAAAATAGACAAAATACCGGTGTACGGATTGGTAAGTGACTGACCGGGACCATATACATTCTGATAACGGAAAGCCACCGGGGCGATACCCAGTGTGGGGCAAACCGTCATGATCATTTGTTCCTGGTTCTGTTTCGTAATTCCATAAACGGAAGACGGATGAATTTTTGATTCCTCATCCGTCGCAGCCAGTTGAAGCGGTGCGGATGTACCGGGGAAAGTGACTTCAAAACGGCCTGCATCCATATCCACCGCGGCCCTGTGTCCGGGATAAACCACCCCGGCTTCTGTAGAAATATATTTTCCTTCCCCGTAAATAGCCCTTGAGGAAGCAATCACTACTTTCTTTACCGCGGTTTTCCGGTTGGCCAGTATATCCAGTAACAGGGCGGTACCCCCGATATTTACCTGTGTATAATGTTCGATCTGGTACATGGATTGCCCGGTACCGGTTTCAGCCGCCAGGTGTACAATCACTTCATTATCGGCCAGTGCTTTTTCCCAATCGGTCCTTGCCGTAACAGTGCCTTTAATAAATGTAACCTTACCTGAAATGGCTTTATATAAAGGGGAATTTTTCTCCGGCTCCGGTCCGTGTATCTGTTCGGATAAATTATCGAGGACGGTAACACGGTGTCCCTGTTGCACAAGGTACAGGGCCAGTCCTGATCCGATGAAGCCGGCACCGCCGGTTATTAAAACGTTTTGCAAACTCATTGTCTTTTATTTCAGATAAATTGCCCGTCTTTATCGGTGCGGCGCCATTCGTTTTTTGCCGGATCAAAGCGTTTTATGATCATGGCGGGAGCTCCGGCGGCCACACAATAATCAGGAATATCCCGGGTTACTACACTGTTAGCGCCCACTACACTGTTTTTGCCCACAGAGGCCCCGACCACACATACATTTTCACCAAGCCAGGCGCCATCGTGAATGATGACTTCTTTCAGTTGTTCCACCGGCTGATCGATTACAGGAACTGTGCTATCCTTGTAGCCGTGGAGGTTATCGCTGAGATAGACTTTATCCGCAATCAGTACTTTTTTCCCGATCGTAATACCGGAAGTAGCATAAAAATGGCAGAAACGTCCCACATAGGTACCCTCCCCGATGCTGAGGCGGCAATGAGGGTTTCCGGTCAGGGGCATACAGGCCAGCCAGCCGCCGGAATTGATATAGACTTTATTCCCGATAAAAATATGCCGGGCACCTTCCAGTTTTGTCTGTAATAAGCGGGCACGTGATCCCAGGCCACCCAGTTGTAATTTATACAACGGGTAGGTAAAGAGATAATACCAGGCCAGGCTGATTTTTCTGAGCATCGGGGTGTCCGTTAAGTAGCAGGCAAGGTAATACATTTTAGCTAATCGGTTGGCCGGCCAAAAGCCGGGTAAACAGTAAATTAGTTACATTTGAGCCCGCCGGAAAGCCGGTGATCCGCATGACTATTTTTGAACGCTTATATATCGCTGTATTTAAGGAAAAAGCCAGGCGGGCCCTGTTTACAAAGGGTCTTGCCAGGGTTGAGCAACCTGATTTGTATCCGTCCACTGAGGACGGGGCGGTTCATTTCAAACATTTCGGACTGATTGGAGATATTATTTATGCCATTCCGGCCATGAAAGCCCTGGCCGGGGAAAAGAAAATTCACCTGCACCTGCAGATCAATCAGAAAACGCTCTATAAAAAGAGTATGAAGCATCCCAACCAGGGCAAGATTCTGACGGAGAAAAGTGTGGAGATGCTGGCGCCTTTATTACTGGCACAACCCGAATTTGCCGTAGTGGATATCCTGAAGGATCAGCGGATTGATTATGATCTGGATGAATTCAGGAATTTTCCGTTTGATTATAATACCAATCATATCTGCCGCTGGTATTTTCATATGTACGGCATCACGGCCGACCTGGGGCAGCCCTGGCTGAAAGTAACGCCGGATACACGTTTCAAAGATGATATTGTGATCGCCCGCAGTTTCCGTTACCGGGCACCGGGGATCCGATATGATTTTTTAGCGGCCTATCCGCATGTTACGTTTGTAGGATTGAAAGAGGAATACGAAGACATGAAAAAAGCGATACCCGGCTTAAAGCACCAGCCGGTAAACAACTTCCTGGAGTTCGCTCAGATCATTGCCGGGGCCCGTTTTTTCATCGGCAATCAGAGTTTCCCCTTTGCCGTAGCTGAAGGACTGAAAGCCAGGCGGGCGCTCGAGCTTTGTTTCGAATGTCCCAATGTAATTCCCGAAGGAAAAGACGCGTATGATTTTTTGTACCAGCCGCAATTTGAGAAAGTGGTGAAGGAGCTGGAGCGGTTATCAATGAAAAAATGAACTTGAAATTTGTCCAAACCAAATCTTATAATTTAAATTCATCTATGAAACAACTTCTTCTCCCACTTGTCATTTCCGTGATTTTGTTTTCTTGCAAAAAGAATAATTCAACTCCCACCTCCACTTTATCTAATGGGTTAGTTGCAAACTTGACATTCTCCGGAAACGCAAACGACCAGACATCAAACCAAAACCATGGTATTGTAACGGGTGCGACACTTACTACTGACAGATTTGGCAACAATAATCAGGCATATCTCTTCAATGGAAGCAGCAATTATATACGTATAAACAATAGCAGTTCTCTTGATTTAAAAGAAAGTTTTTCAATCTCAGCCTGGATTAGCCCGGACGACTATACACTACCCGGAGTTGTAGTTTGGAATGGAGATCCTGCTTTTGCAAAAGATCCATATATTCTTTATTTCTCGAACCGTCCGGGCTACAACAGTATTGGAGTACGGAAAGATGCAGGAGCCGGCAATACAATTAATGAGGCATTT
>JAFLBL010000027.1 GCA_017303855.1 Chitinophagales bacterium
GGGGGCCCTCCTCGGGAATGGCATAACGGCGTTTGTCCGGATCCACGGCATGCTCGGTCAGGAAATCAATATTCGGTTTATACAGGACGATCATTTCAGGCGGTAAGAGAAAAACCGCGTAATAGTTGATCTGGCGATGGCCATAAAATCCCCAGCAATCCGCCTGCAGCGAAATGCCGCTGATGAGCAGGAATAACAGTATTTTTTTCATGAAAAGGTTTTGCCGTAAAGCTATACGGCCCGGTACTGCCGGCCATGGGAAAAACATCCGTGAAAGCGGGTATTTTCCGGAAAACTATTTTGCTGAAATTGCTCCTGCAAATGCCCGTTTTTATTCCGTACCCCTGTTAGTTCTGTTCTTCTTTGGTTTCATCGTCCAGATCCACCACACCACCTGTAACCGCATATTTCATGGCCTGGCCGGAAGTGATTTTATCGATCTTCCTTACTTTTTCACGGGGAAGAATATATAATTGCCCGGCAAAATTGTATGCCTGGGGTACATAGACGGCCACTTTATGGGCGCCCAGATCAAATTTTTCCATCTCCTCATCGGTAAGAAAACCCACGATCCAGACCTGTTCGGCAAAGACATTGGCCAGTACGGCCTGGTTGAATTTCCGCTTGTCACCTGCAAAAGCTTCGAAGAAATCCTTGGTGGAACTGTAAATAAACTTCACTCCCGGTGTGCGTTCAATCAGCTGGTCGAAAAAACTGATGGCACTGCCCATGATTAAATTCGAACTGATCCAGCCCACCAGAATTACAAAGAGAATGATAAGTACAAAACCAAGACCGGGTATTTTCACATAGGGCTGAAGAATACCATCCACCCGCTCGAATAACCAATACATTACATATAAAGTAATACCAATAGGAGCCAAAATGATGAGCCCCTGTATAAAATACTTTAATATTTTACCTAATATTTTTTTTCTGCTTCTTTTCAGATTAGCCATTTATCTGGATTATAAAACTAAGGTACATCAAAAAACGGCCGTGTTCACCGGTCAGAATAATCGGTGAACGGTCGAAAAAAGGGGATGGAAACTTTTGTCACGAAAATAGTTTCCGTAGTTTTGTCCCTCAAATTATTAAAAATGGAACCCAAAGAAAGAATATCGGCCAAGGCGGAGGAGCTGTTTCTGCAGTACGGGATCCGTTCTGTGTCGATGGATGATATTGCCCATAACCTGGGCATGAGTAAAAAAACGCTGTACCAGTATTTTGCGGAAAAAGATGAGCTGGTGCATGCCGTTATTGACAATCATATTACGCGGATGCAGTCGGATTGTGAAATCTGCCGCACCGAAGCGAGTAATGCCATCCATGAAATTTTTATCACCATGGAACGGATACTGGACGAATTTTCGAACCTGAATCCGATGGTGCTCTACGATATGGAAAAATTCCATTACACGGCCTTTAAACGGTTTAAAGAACACAAGGACAAATACCTGCTGCAGATTGTGCGCCGCAATATTGAATGGGGTATTAAAGAAGGGCTCTACCGGGAAGACGTGAATATTGACGTGATGTCGAAATACCGGATGGAGTCGATGATGATACCGTTTAATGTAAACGTATTTCCGCCGGGTAAATACAACCTGGCTTCCATCTCCGAAATGATTATTCAGAATTTTACCTACGGGCTTGCCACCATCAAAGGACATAAACTGATACAACAATACAATGACCAACGCAAAAAACAGATCTCGTATGAATAGAGTACTTAACAAGATGCAACAGGCAGCCGGTCTCCTTATCCTTTCCGGTCTGCTGCCGCTGTGGTCAGCCGCTCAGTCCGCGACTGATTCAACAAAGCCGGCCCGGCATGCATTTTCCGTGCAGCAGGCCGTGGATTATGCAAAAAAGAACAATGTAAATGTGAAAAATGCCCTGCTGGACGTACAGTACCAGGCACAGGTGAATAAGGAAGTTACTTCCAGGGCCTACCCGGGTATTAATGCCAGCATGGGAACCACGTATAATCCGAATATTGCCACGCAGGTGATTCCAAACTTTATCTCGCCTTCCACGTACCAGGTATTAATTGACCAGGGGGTAAAGGACGGCAGTGGCAACCCGATTACCATGCCCCAGGATTTTGGTTTTATTGCCGCGCAGTTTGGCACTAAATACAGCGCCAGTGTAGGCATCGGCCTCAGTCAGTTACTTTTCGATGGCCAGGTGTTTGTTGGCCTGCAGGCGAGGGATGCCACCATGCGTTTTGCCCTGAAAAATGTGGAAGTGACGGAAGAGATGATCCGCACCAATATTCATAAAATTTATTACCAGCTGGTAGTCGGCAAGACACAACTGGAATTACTGGACGCGAATATTGAACGGCTGGAAAAATTACTGCATGATACCAAACTGATTTATGAGAACGGATTTGCGGAGAAACTGGATGTGGATAAGCTGACAGTGGCGCAAACCAATCTGAAAACGGAGAAAGTAAAAGTGCTGAATATGCTGTCCAACGGGTATTACGGACTGAAACTCCTGATGGGTATGCCGGTGAAAGACGAACTGGAACTTACCGATACACTCACGGATGACCAGATAAAAGACGGCATACTGGAAGGCAGTCAGTATAAATATGAAGACCGGAAAGATTACCAGTATGCGCAGATTGGCAAAGAGCTGAACCAGTTTAATATTAAACGCTATCAGCTGAGCCAGATTCCCACCATTTCCCTGAACGGACAATATGCCAAAAACGCGCAGCGGAATAAATGGAATTTCCTGGGCAAGGGCGACTGGTTTACCATTTCCAATATCAGTCTCAATATGAGTATTCCGATTTTCAACGGCTTTTATACCAAATCCAAAATTCAGCAAACAAGGATTCAGTTGCAGCAAACGGAAAATCAGCTGGCCGCCATGCAAATCATGATTGACCAGGAAGTGGAAACGGCAAAGAACAATTACCGGTCCGCCATAAGCACGATGGATTTCCAGAAGAAGAATATGGAGTTGGCGGAGAAAGTGTACCAGCAGACGAAAAAGAAATATGAAGTGGGCACCGGTTCGCAAACTGAAATTAATACCGCCCAGGTGGAATTAAAAACCGCGCAGACCAGTTATATCACCGCCCTGTACGACGCGGTGATCGCACGGATTGATTTCCTGAAAGCCACCGGCAAACTCTGATACTAAAACCAACCATTGAAATTTAAAATAAAAAACATGAATACGATTTTGAAAATAACAAGTGCGGTGCTGCTGACTGTTACGCTTGCTGCCTGTGGCGGAGGCGCTAAAGATGAGAAAGGCAGCCTGGGTGATCTGAAAGTAAGTCTGGAAAAACTGAAAAAGGATAAAAGCAGCCTGGAATCTGAGATCGCGAAACTCGAAGAGCAGATTGCCAAAGCCGATCCCAAAGCGGCAGAACAGGTAAAACGGCTGGTGGCTGTGGATACACTCCGCACCACGGACTTTGCCCATTATATTGACCTGCAGGGAAAAATTTCCAGTAATGGAATTGGTTATGTGGCTCCTAAAGGCCAGGGCGGATTGATCCGTGCGATCTATGTAAGCGTAGGTCAGCGCGTTGGTGTTGGCCAGCAGGTGGTGAAACTGGATGATGCCATACAGCGTCAGCAATTAACCGCCGCCCAGCAAGGGGTCAGCCAGGCGAAGACACAACAGGCCTTGGCACAAACCACCTATGAGCGGTTACAGAATCTCTGGAAACAGAATATCGGTTCAGAAATGAATGTGATCAATGCGAAGGCTTCTTTAGATGCAGCGTCTGCACAGGTACGCGCGGCTGAAGCACAGGTGGCACAGGCGGCTGAAGCACTTGATATGACAAATGTGAGAGCCGGTTTAAGCGGTGTGGTGGAAGAAGTGAATGTCCGTGTGGGTGAATTTTTTACAGGCGCCACACAGCAGGGTGGTCAGATCGTGATTGTTAATTCCGCCTCCCTGAAAGCCGAAGTGCCCGTACCGGATAATTATGTGGCCAAAGTGAAAAAAGGAGATAAAGTGATGATTGCTGTTCCTGAAACGGGAAAAGCGCCGTACAATTCTGTAATCAGCGTGGTGGGTGCTTCCATTGATGCCAAGACCCGTTCATTCCTGACGGAAGCGAAGCTGCCGGCCGATCCTTTACTGAAGCCGAATCAGACCGCGGTAATGAAAATCCTGGATTACCAGGCCAAAGCCACAATTGCCATTCCGGTAAATACGGTACAGAGTGATGAAAAAGGAAAGTTTGTGTTTGTAATGGAGAAGTCCGGCGATAAAATGGTAGCCCGCAAGAAAGCCGTGAATGTAGGTGAAGTGTACGAAGGCGTTATTGAAGTAAAAAGCGGACTTGCCGGTGGTGAGTTGCTGATTACGGAAGGGTACCAGACGGTGTATGACGGTCAGGCAGTGACTACTGCGAGTAAAAAATAATTCCCACTGCAATAAATCTGAAATATGAAAGTAATTGATGGCGTTGTAAAAAAATTCAAGGAATTTAAATTCACCAGCTGGGCCATTGACAACAAAGTGGCGGTGTATATCCTGGCGATTATCATATCGGCCATGGGACTCACCCAGTTTGTGACCCTGCCCAAGGAACAGTTTCCGGATATTGTGGTGCCCACCATTTCCGTAACCACTATCTATGCCGGTAACTCCGCAAAAGATATTGAGAACCTGGTCACCCAGCCTATCGAAAAAGAACTGAAGGGTATCAGTGGTGCCAAAGTAAATAAGATCCAGAGTATATCGCAGGCCGATTACAGCCTGATTGTGGTGGAGTTTGATACCGATGTTAAGACCGATATCGCCAAGCAGAAAGTGAAGGATGCGATTGACCGGGCTACTTCGGATCTGCCCAATGACCTCACATCGGAGCCCAATGTGCAGGAATTCGCTTTCAGTGATATGCCGATCATGTTCGTAAATATCAGTGGTGATTTTGACGGTATACAGCTGAAAAAGTATGCGGACAAAATGCAGGATCGTTTTGAATCGCTGAGTGAAGTAAACCGGGCGGAAATTGTAGGGGCACCGGAACGGGAAATCCAGGTGAACGTGGATCCTTACAAGCTGACGGCCGCACGTGTAAGTCTGACCGATGTGGAAAATGCAATCAGCCGCGAGAATCATGATATTACCGGGGGACTGATCCAGACCGGGGAGATGAAGCGTACGCTGAAAGTAAAGGGACAGTTTACGAGCGTAAATGACCTCTACGATATCGTGGTACGCAGCAGTGCACAGGGCGCTTCCGTTTACCTCCGCGATGTGGCGGACCTGCGGGATACAATTAAGGAAAAAGAAAGTTATGCCCGGCTGGACGGGAAGAATGTGGTAACCCTGAATATTGTAAAGCGTTCCGGTGAAAACCTGATTGATTGTGCGGACAAGGTAAAGGCGGAAACAGAAGCCATGCAGAAATCCGGGGAATTGCCGCCGAATCTCCGTGTGGAGTTTACCGGGGATACCAGTAAGCAGACAAAGACTTCATTCAATGAACTGATCAATACCATTATCATCGGCTTTATACTTGTACTGCTGATCCTGATGTTCTTTATGGGCGTTACGAACGCGTTCTTTGTAGCCTTGAGTGTGCCGCTGAGTGTGTTTGTCGCGTTCCTCTTTATTCCTTTGGTCAGCAGTATTTCGGGTATCAATATCACCCTGAACTTCATTGTACTCTTTGCCCTGCTTTTTGGGTTGGGTATTATAGTGGACGATGCGATTGTGGTGATCGAGAATACACACCGGATTTATGCCAATGGGAAAATACCGATCGTAAGGAGCGCGAAGGAGGCCGCTGGTGAAGTCTTTATACCGGTACTGGCCGGAACGGCTACCACGCTGGCGCCGTTCTTCCCCTTATTGTTGTGGAAGGGGCTGATTGGTAAGTTTATGATTTACCTGCCCATTGTATTAATATTAACCCTGGCGGCATCGCTGATTGTGGCTTTTATATTTAACCCGGTATTTGCAGTCAGCTTTATGAAACCGGAGGGTAAAGAGTTTGAAAAGCCGAAGCATACCATTTTCAGGAGTAAGTGGTTCTGGACCGCGCTCATTGGCGGGTTGTTGCTGCACCTGGGTAGTTTCCATGGTACCGCCAATTTCCTGTTGCTCATGGCGATTCTTATGGTATTTAATACCTATGTGCTGAATGATGTGATCCATCGTTTCCAGAATCGTTTCCTGCCCGGTCTGATGAACCGGTATGAAAAATTACTCCGCTGGATATTAAAAGGCAAGCGGCCGATCCGTGCTTTTTATTCTTTGTTTGGTTTATTTATTCTGGCGGTGGCGCTGATTGTACTGAGTGTGATGTCGGGCAGAACGAAATCAACCTTCTTCCCCAGCGGTGATCCCAATTTTGTGTACGTGTATCTGAAAATGCCTGTAGGTACGGATGCACGGGTAACGGACAGTGTGTTGCATGTGCTCGAACACCGGGTGGAAAAAGTGCTGGAAAAGGAAAAGCCCGGAGCGCCCGGAAGTATTGTGGAAAGCCTGATTACCAATGTGGCGGTGAATGCCAATAACCCACGGGATAATAACCGGAGTGTACAGTCCAATCTCGGACGTATACAGGTATCCTTCGTGGAATTTGAAAAACGACATGGTAAGGAAACCGGACCGTATATGGATCAGATCCGTGAAGTGGTACAGGGAATACCCGGTACCAGTGTGGAAGTGCGCCAGGAAGATAACGGGCCACCCACTGATCCGCCCGTGAATATTGAAGTATCCGGTGATTACCTGGACAATATCACCAAAGTGGCTACCGCCCTGTACCAGTACCTCGATACCAACCGGATTGACGGGATTGAAAACCTGCAGCCGGATGTGGATCTCTTCAACCCGGAAATAACGGTGAAGATTGACCGGAAAAAAGCCATGATGGAAGGGGTAAGTACCGCCCAGATCGGGATGGAACTGCGGACCGCCGTGTTTGGCAAGGAAGTGAGCAAAATAAAGGACGGGGAAGACGAATACAAAATTCAGCTGCGGCACAAAGAAGAAATGCGCAATGACCTGACCAGCCTGATGAATATGCGGATCACTTATATGGATATGAATACCATGCAGGTGAAATCGCTGCCGCTCAGTTCCGTAGCCACGGTAGAGTATACCAATACGGCCGGTGGTGTAAAACGTAAGAATGTAAAGCGTACGATTCAGTTGCAGAGTAACGTACTGGATCCTACCATGGTGGCACCGATCAATGCGCAACTGGTATCGAAGATTAATGATTTCAAGGAAAAGAATACGATTCCGCCGGATGTGAATATTAAACTCAGCGGGCAGAGCGAACAGGAGAAGGAAACGTCGGCTTTTCTTTTAAATGCCATGATCATCGCCCTGGTGCTGATCTTCTTTATCCTGGTACTGCAGTTCAATAGTATGAGTAAACCCTTTATCGTACTGACCGAGATATTCTTTTCCATCATCGGGGTGCTGCTGGGTTACGCGTTAACCGGTATGACCATTGCCACGATCATGATGGGTGTGGGTATCATCGGACTGGCGGGTATTGTAATCAAGAATGGTATCCTGCTGATAGAATTTACCGATGAGTTGCGTTCCAGGGGTATGCGTACCCGTGAGGCGGCGATACAGGCAGGTAAGATCAGGATTATACCGGTACTGCTGACAGCGGTAGCTACAATCCTGGGTCTGTTCCCGCTCGCCGTGGGTATGAACCTCGACTTTGCCGGTTTATTCCAGCACCTGAAACCCAACCTGTTCTTTGGTGGTGACAGCGTGGTATTCTGGGGACCGCTGGCCTGGACAATCATCTTTGGTCTGATATTCTCCTTCTTCCTGACCCTCATCATGGTACCGAGTATGTACCTGATGGCAGAAAGGCTGAAACGGCCGATGGAGAAGTTCTACGGAACTAAATACATTGCCTTACTTGGTTTCGCCGGACCCTTCTTCTTCATCTTTGTAGGGATCATGTTCCTGGTGAGAAGATTACAGGGTAAGAAAGTGTGGTTGGGGAAAATGAAAGACAGTCGATAGTCGAAACTATACTGAATCATCACTAAATAAAAGAGCCCTCCGATATCCGGAGGGCTCTTTGTTATAAGACTGTGCGATCAGCCACTCATTACTGATTACTCATTTTCAGAATCCTCTCTTTTCCACTACTTTTCCATCCGCATCGAGTTCCACCACTTCGTAGCCCAGCTTCTTCACGCTTTCCAGGATTTTTGCTTTATCGCCTACCAGCAGAATATTCATTTTGTCCGGGTTCAGCATTTTTTTAGCCGTCTCGTCAATTTGTTTTTTGCTGAGGTTGGCCAGTATTTTATTTTGTTGCTCCGTATAGTTAACGGGTAAACCAAAATCAAGAATACGACGGATAAAGCCGGCTTTCTGGAAACCGGTTTCATACAGCAATGCATCTCTTTGTCCCAGTGAGTTTTTCATAAACTTCAGCTCTGCTTCGGTGATGCCGTTTTCACGGTAATTTTTCAGTTCTTTCATCACTTCCACCAGTGCACTGTCGGTGGCATCGGCGCGTATACCGGAACTGAATTCAAAATCACCGGTATATTCATCACCCGTGAAAGAACTGCGGGCACCATAGGTCCAGCCCTTGTCTTCGCGCAGGTTCAGGTTCAGCCTTGAGTTGAAATCACCACCTAATGTATAGTTCATCAGGCGGGCTTTATTGTATTCGCCGGTGGCATCATATTTCAAACCGGTGGCATACCCAACCCGGAATTGTGACTGGGCCGCTTTGGGAATATCCACGACAAATACCTTTGTTTTGACAACATCAGAAGCATTGCCTTTTACTACGGGCAGAATGATTTTTTTATTCGGCAGTTTACCAAGGAAAGCCAGTTTAGGCAGTATTTCCTGTTGTTTGATATCGCCTACCACTACCACTTTCACGCCCTGTGAAGTCATGTAGTTTTTATAGTAGTCTTCCACATCACTCAGTCTGAGGTTGCTGATGGTATGTTCGGTGCCATCATCACTCATGCTGAGAATGCTGTTCGGGCCATAATTCAGTTTGGCAAATACCAGATCCGCTACGGAAGCCGGATCGGCTTTGGCCTGTTTGAAACTCTGTAACCGTTGTTTCTGAATACGGCTGAAGGCCGCGTCCGTAAATTTCGGATTGAACATTCTCTCCTGCAGCAGTTCGAGCGTTTTATCAATATTTTTCTTTAAGGTCTGTACACTGAAGGTAATCCCGTCAAAGGCGCTGCTTACAGAGACATTGCTGCCCAGCTTCTGCAATTCCACTGCCATCTGTTCAGCCGTGAAATTTTTCGTGTCTTCATTCATCATACTGCTGAATAGGCTGGCCAGTCCTACTTTAGAGGTGTCGGCTGCCTGCAGGATATGTCCGCCGGGTATGGTAATGGTCAGGGTAACCGTGGGGATTTCATTGGTTTCCGTGCCTATCATTTTTACACCATAGGGCAGGTCTTTTTTCCAGACAGCAGGTACTTTCACCACCGGGTTGGCCCCGTTTCCGGGTGTTTTTTTCCGGTCAAAATTGTCCTTAGCTTTTTCATATTTCAAACCGGCATAGCCGTAATCCGGTGCCTGGTATTGGGTGGAATCAATTGTATAGTTATCCGCCGCGGCAATCAATGCTTCCTGTCCTTTGGGCAATACACTCAGCCTGACCGCAAATTTCCCCTTGATATACTGGTTGTACACCCGCATCACGTCTTCTTTCGTTACAGCCTGATACATTTTGATCAGGTCGGCGATTTTATTCGGATTGCCGGAGAAGGTCTGGAAAGCGGCCAGTTGTGAAACTTTACCGGAAACACTTTGCAGGCCATTGATTTGCTGTGCTTCAATACCTCCTTTGAATTTGGTTATATCGTCGTCTGTAATGCCACGGGCTTCAAATGAATCGAGTGCGTCACGGAAAAGGCTATCCATTTTCGCCAGTGATTTTCCGGGTGAGGGTACCAGTTGGAAACTCATTTCGCCGGCGAGTTCAGATAATGAACTGAAGGCACTTGCCTGCAGGGCATATTGTTTTTTTACAAGCTGCTGATACAAAACGGAATTCTTGCCTTGTCCGAGTACCTGTCCGAGACAGGCCAGGGCTCCCATATCCGGATGATAGTTGGGCACCGTGGGATATACCACAGAAAACAGCGGCAGTTTGGCATAGTTGTCTGTATAGGATACATAACGGTCGGCGCTCAGTACAGCCGCCGGTACGGTTACGGGTTTTACTTCAGGTCCGCGGGGAATGGAACCAAAGTATTTTTCGACCAGTTTCACTACGTCGGCCGGTTTTACATCGCCCCCGATTGTAACGGTGGCATTGTTGGGGCCATACCAGCGCAGGAAAAAGTTTTTCAGGTCATCCACATTCACCCGGTTCAGATCTTCCACATAGCCGATCGTAAGCCAGGAATAGGGGTGGCCGTAGGGATAAAGACTACGGGAAGAGGTTTCGCCGGCCAGTCCGTAGGGGCGGTTATCATAGTTCTGTCCTCTTTCATTTTTTACGGTGGAGCGCTGAATTTCAAATTTCTTTTGGGTTACAGCATCCAGCAGGAAGCCCATCCGGTCGGCTTCGAGCCAGAGCATTTTTTCCAGCTGATTGCTGGGTACGGTTTCGTAGTAGTTGGTCCGGTCACGGTTGGTGCTTCCGTTCAGTGTACCGCCGGCGTCGGAAACAATTTTGAAATGCTGTTCATCGGCCACATTATCACTTCCCTGGAACATCATGTGTTCAAAGAAGTGGGCGAATCCGGATTTGCCGATTTCCTCACGGGCGGAACCCACATGGTAGGTCACATCCACGTGTACCACGGGATCACTGTGATCTTCGTGTACTATCAGCGTCAGTCCGTTGGATAGCTGGTACTTCTCATACGGGATAACCAGTTCAGTTCCTTGTTTGGTTACTTTTTCCAGCAGCCGGGTCTGGCTGTTTAACAGTAAACCTGTTACCAGTAACATGGGAAGTAGCAAAAGGGCTCTTTTCATATTCTTTATTTTTTGAAAGATGCAGTTGAAATAATTACAGCAAAGTACGTCATAAATGGACGTTTTGCCGTCCGTTTATCATTTTCACCGGCATTTTTCCACCATTTGAAGGAAACGGCAGCGGGTATATTGCTTCCCTTTATAACTTTGATGAAAAATTATTCTACTATGTCAGGAGCACCCCGTGTAAATCACGAAATCGATTACAAAATATATGGCGAAGAACTGCAATTTGTGGAGATCGAACTGGATCCGCAGGAAACGGCTATAGCAGAAAGCGGCGCCATGATGATGATGGAAGACGGTATTCAGATGCAAACCATTTTCGGTGATGGTTCCGCTCAGCAAACCGGTGGTTTCTTTGGTAAACTCATGAGTGCCGGTAAACGGATATTAACCGGTGAGAGCCTGTTTATGACGGCATTCACCAATGCGGTACAGGGAAAAAAGAAAGTCAGTTTTGCCGCTCCTTATACCGGTAAAATTATCACCCTGGATCTGCAGCAACTGGGCGGAACAATCATTGCACAGAAAGATGCTTTTCTCTGTGCCGCCAAAGGCGTAAGTGTTGGTATTCACTTTCAGCGTAAACTCGGTACGGGTTTATTTGGCGGGGAAGGTTTCATTATGCAGAAGCTCGAAGGAGATGGGTTTGCCTTCCTGCATGCCGGTGGTTATATCGTGGAGAAAGTACTGCAGCCCGGTGAGGTTTTAAAAATCGATACGGGTTGTGTGGTGGCGTATACACCGGATGTTGACTTTGATATTGAGTTTGTCCGGGGTATCAAAAACTTCATGTTTGGCGGAGAAGGATTGTTCTTTGCCCGCATGCAGGGTCCCGGTAAAGTATGGATCCAGTCATTACCCATCAGCCGGCTGGCCGGACGTATCATGCAATACGGTACGTATAACCGGAAAGAGGAAGGAAGCCTGTTGGGCGGAATCGGGAATATTCTTGATGGCAGAGAGTGACCTTATAAAAGTCAAAAGTAAAAATTAAAAAGTCAAAATCATTAAACCGGAAAGTCATTACAATAATCAGGCTCTCCGTTTTTTTAATTTTGACTTTTTAATTTTGACTTATCTGACTCCCGGGTATTTACTGGCAACCAGTAATTCATATTCCGGGTTGTTCTTTAACTGGCTGACGATATGCCGTAATCCGGCAACATATTCTTCCTGCTGAAAAGCCTGGTCATGGGCGAGTAGTATCAGGTGACCGGGTGTTTTTGTTTTCCCGGCTTCCAGCATATTATAAATCCGGCGAAGCAGTAAGGCCGTATCTGCATCAGGAGCCAGCGTCTTATGGTCAAATGTCCATTCGATATCCCAACCCATAATGGCATAACCGGCCTGTTGCAGACTGTCAATAGCCGCCTTGCTTTCGTATATATCTGTATGGTCAATACTGTCGATCCGCCAGGCATTCCGGCCGGGCATACGGGCAATATTGTTTTTAAATCCGAGTAATTCCTCCGACTTGGAAAAGTCGCTGATCACACCGGCCGGATCGGCATAGAAAGAAGTATACCGGTTCCGCGCATGACTGAAACTATGGTTGCAGAGCTCAATTAACGTATCCGCTTTCAGCATCTCCCAGGTCTCTTTTTGTTGCCTGGTGTCCAGGGTATGTTGTCCTACTATAAAGAAACTGGCGGGCGCCTGTTCTTCATTAATCACGCGTAAAACATTTCGGGTTCCTTTGTTGGGGCCGTCATCAAATGTCAGGTAGATTTTTTTCTTTTTCCGGTTCAGGGAAGCCAGTGAATCCGCGGTTTTTTTTACTTGCCTGAGTTGGGCTAAGCTGTCACTAGCCGAAATCGTTTTTGGCCCGGCAGGTGTTTTTTCCTTACAGGATATCAGCAGCAACAGGAAAACAGGGATCAGCAGAAAGTAAGCGGAAGAGGATAAAGGTTTGGCAGGGTCGCCATCGTCAGCAGCAGGGCTGGGGTGCATAAAAATTGTTGTGGTGTTTTAATTTCCGGAATGAAAGTAGCATGTTGCCCGGAGCTTTGCAAACCGGCTTTGGTTAAAGAATAATTAAAGTCAGAAAAAAGTGATCCGGGTTGAACCGGCCCGGTATAAAAAAAGGGAGCCCCGGATCCGGGATTCCCTTTTTTTATGAATCGTACTTACGTTGGATTTACAGCTTTTTCAGCAATATCTTTTTCTGCGAAAAGTTATAGGCGGCATCCAGCATTTCGAGGAGTTTCGGCCAGTCTTCTTTTTTAACCGTCGTATTCTTGTAATGCTTTTTTACCAGCAGTGTCAGTATGTTTCCTTCCACACTGGCTTGTACCCCGAAAGTGCCGGCGGCATTTTCAATATTGACATTAAGGCCGGGTACCCCCACCACTTTGTAACCGGCGGGTATGGTAAACTTTATAATATTCCTGATGCTCTCGGGATATTCCATATAGGCGTCTACTTCCCGTACCCGGTCATCCTGCGAAATCCAGAGCTGCGCGCCGATCAGTCCGGGCACAGAAACGAGCAGGTTGTCGCCGGCAATTTTGACCATATCGGTCAGTTCAAACTTATTGGTATAGTTCAGTTCCTGTTTGCGCCAGGTGCGTCCGTCTGAATTGAGGGTAAACTCCGTGTACGCATTCAGGTTATCATAATCATCTTCCATTTCCTTTTTCATGTACTCCAGCTTGCGGGTCTTGTCTTCTTTTTTCCGTTCGCGGAGTTTTTCTTCATAACTGTCCAGTTCAGCCCCTCTCATGCTGCCTCTTATATCGTCTTCTCCGCCATAGCTACGATGGTCATCATCAAAGGCGGTGGTGTATACCAGCCCCTGGTAATTGTATTTCTGTTTGGCCAGCCCTGTTGCGGCGCGTTGCAATACGATCTGCATATTCCGGGTGGCGGTATCCATCGTGGCGGTGATGGTATTGGTGCTGATATTCTCCTCCGCTTTGGTGTCGGGCAATGTAATCGGAGTGGCCGTCGGGTATTTTCCCAGGCTGATGATATACGCGGGTGTATTCAGAAATTCCTCTTTGAAATCATAGGGGTTGGAGAAGGCCGTGGCATTAAAAATAAACTTGTCTTTCACCCGTACCATCCATTCGGGCTCGGTACGGAAAATAATATCGCCGGGTTTGGTCAGGGTCAGGGGAGAGGTAACCACGAGGTCGTAGGGGATTTTGCGGAGATCCAGACACTGGGTCAGACAGGATGCAAAGAGTTCACTGGAAAATCCATTGGCCCTGTAGTACGACATATGCCGCAGGATATAATACGTTTTCTGGATAAAGTCCTCTTCCCGGAGATCCGCATAACCGATTTGTTTCAGGTAGGCTTTGGCCGTTCCGTAATACATGGATCCGTCGAGGCGGCTGTACAGGTTGTTCATTTTTTTGGCCAGTTCTTCCGGACTGATATTCTGTTTCAGTTCGCCACGGTCACCAATGAAAAGATCCGTCCGGTTTTCACTTCTTGAAAAAACAATCTGGAATTTCAGCATCGGAAATTCAATCATCCGGTTGATCCAGCGGGTGTCGGGAATTTTTTCCCGGTTACGGTCTTCCCAGGTATACTCGGCATTGGCATTGCCGGATTCCTTAAAAGCCGGGGCGCCCATGGTGGATTTGGAGTTTACAAACGAATTATTGTCGGTATCAATTTCAAATTTCTGACTGATAACCGGGTACTCGCGGGTACATACAAAATAGATCGGGTCAAATTCGATATAACTCATCTTCTTTACGGTATTGTCGTCATAGAAGATGGTGCCGTAGTCGAGTATATCTCCCGGATCCAGATCGGGAACGGCAATTTTGAAGAAAATCACCCGGCTCTTGCTTTTGTCGTAGGTCGTATTCGCTTTACCGATATAGGGAGTAAATGTGGAGGGTACATCATCATTGTCTTCCACGTATACCGCATTCCGCAGCGACACATCCTGTACGGTACCATTGGCTTTAATAACTTTTACGCCGGCTCCGTCATTGGCAGAACCCATCCGGAAATAAACGGTAGAGTAGCTGTTTACCGCGTCCCTGTCCATCAGTTTGATCCGGCGACGGGTAATTTCATATACCGCCAGTTTGTTGGCATCCTTATCAAAGGAGAAGCGGGTTTTCTGGGCGATGATTACCGCGCTTTCCTCTTTCCATTTGTCGGGAATGGCTGAAGTGGTAAAATCGGCATCGCTGTCTTCCCAAACGGGTTTCATATTCCGGGCGATGGCTTCCAGTTTGGCCGGACTGAATGTGTCGTCATCCTGCGCCACAACGGAGATTGAAATGATAAGGCTTAAAAAAATGAATACTTTTTTCATATGTTATTACTTTGAAGGCGTGCTGAATTTTGACGCCTTTTTTATTTTAACCGCGGAAAAGCAGTGAACACGAAATGTGTATCCGGTTTTGCCTTTTTTGCAGTATTAAAGAACTTTTTTTAATCAATAGTCCATTTGTATTCCTCTGCGCTCTCTGCGTCCTCCGCGGTTCCTTCTGTATTCCTCTGCGCTCTCCGCGTCCTCCGCGGTTCCTTCTGTATTCCTCTGCGCTCTCTGCGTCCTCCGCGGTTCTTCATGTATTCCTCAGCGCTCTCCGCGTTTATTATGGCTTTTTCACCAGAATCAGGTTACTGTTGAAGTCTTTCAGTTTCTTTGAAAAATTCTTCCAGTTTTCAAAGTCCGCTTTGCGGATACGGCCGGTGGGGAAAGCCAGCGTTTTGCTGAAAATAACTTTATTGTCTTTTACCGTATACGAACCGGATACTTCATAGTCGGCCGCTTTTTCATTGATGGGCGCCGGCAGGGACACGACTTTATACCCGGCAGGCAGCAGCAGTTCGGTTTCATCCACCGATACATAACTGGATGAAAGTTCAAAATCCTGTTGCCTGTTTTTATCGGGTTGCAGACCACGCAGGTTTTCCGGGAAAAAGTCAATCCCCAGGTAGAGTTCCTTTTCTTCCGTGATCACGTAATTACTCAGGTCAATATCGCCTTCAAACGTGATGGGGATTTCCCGGTTGTTCAGATCTGAGGTTTTGATGTTGGACACCACCAGGTTTTTATTGCCGAATTCCAGGTAGCGCTGAATCATTTTCTTTTTATCGTCGCTGGGTATGTCATGGTAATACTGGTGAAAGGTGGTGCGTTGTTCGCCGGTGAGCGTAACTTTTACATGCCCTTTCAGCACATTATCCTTCAGCTGGAAACTGGTCTGTGTGAGCAGTTTATTTTTGTCTTTGTCCTGCAGCGGCACTTTTTTCACTTCATGTTTTTCTCCTTTTCCGATCAGTACTTCTTTTCCCTGGATCCGCCAGGCATATTCGCCAAACGGGATATATTTTTCAGTACCATCGAGGAAATATTCCTTGCCGCCCAGCACTACGGTACTGATGCAGTGATTGTCCACGGCCAGTGAGGGCAGTGTATAATCATAGGGAATATGCCGGGTCCCGATCCATGTCATATAGGCTTCCAGTCCGGCCAGTTTGAGCATTTCCGTCATCAGGTTGGCCATGCCCTTGCAATCGCCATACTTGGATTTGAAAACATCCTGGGCGGCGGCGGGTATAAAACCGGCCAGTCCGTCTTCAAACGCGATATACCGGATATTGTCCTGTACCCAATAGAAAATGGATTTCACTTTTTCAATATCACTGGTCTTCCCTTTAGTAAGTTCAGTTACTTTGGCTTTCAGTTCATCAGGTTTGTTGTTGCATTTTTTGTAGAGATAATTGTACCAGCTGTACAGGTCGGCCACATCGCCGAATCCTTTTTCTTTTTTGCCGTCAGCATTGAACGATTTTACCACGAACACGATATGCGGATACTGGTAGGCAATACCGATAGCCCGGCGCTCATTCTTCATACCGGCCAGGTTCTGCAGCTTATACGTGATGATGGTTTCTCCTTTTTCCTGTGTTTTTTGTTTGGTGATTTTATATCCTTCGAAATTAAACTCCCGGATATCGAGTTCCAGCCATTCCGGAATCCGTACGCGTATAATTTTTTCCTTGGCCGGAAACCAGGTATGAAAATATTCGGACGTCAGGTATTTGCTGTCCATATATTTTTTTTCGGTTTCCACCCTGGCCACGTCGCCATAGCCGGTAAAGCCGATATTGAAATATTTTACCCGGCTGTCGTCGGAAAACAGTTCACTGGAACTGGCGGAGCGGTCGATGGCGTAACCGACATTGTAATTTTTCTTGATCCCGAACATGCCTTTTCGTTTTTCCAGCTGTTTGAAAGAAGTAATCCGGGTAAAGGAATTGTAAAAATCAAAATACTGGATACCGGCTCTTTCGCGAAGGGCCAGAAAATTGATCCCGGTCGATTGGGTGGCGGTAACTACGGGAAGCTTGTCTTCGGCCCGTCCCCGGTCGAAAGTAAACTCTTCTTCCACCAGGGTGGCGGCCACACGGTCATCGGGAAAAACTTTTTTAAGGCGGTTGGCCTCAAAGAGATCATCATCATTCTGGGCAGACAAAAGGCCCGGGAAAATGGCCGAAACGGCCAGGATAAGGAGGAGGAATTTTCGCATGGTGAATTATTATCCGGCCAATATAAAAATTGTCCCTGATATTTCTCATAATCAGGATCATTTTAACTGACAAAAATCAGTGCATCAACCATGGCCAACTTGTGTTAAATTCGCAAAATAACTACAACGCAATGGCAAGAAAACAGGAAGTATTACAAGACGTGGTAATTAAGTTCGCCGGGGACAGCGGAGATGGAATGCAGCTGACCGGTAGCCAGTTTACCAACAATACAGCATTATTAGGGATTGACCTGGCTACTTTTCCCGATTACCCCGCAGAAATCAGGGCCCCCCAGGGTACACTGGCCGGGGTGAGTGGTTTCCAGTTACGTTTTTCTTCTGATAAAGTATTTACACCGGGGGATGCCTGCGATGTGCTGGTGGCTATGAATGCGGCCGCACTGAAAGCGAACCTGAAAGCCCTGAAAAAAGGCGGTAAAATCATTGCCAATACGGATGGCTTTGATGCAAAAAACCTGCGCCTGGCCAACTATCCGGAAGGCGTGAATCCGCTGGAAGACGGCAGCCTGACCAACTATGACCTGATTAAAATGGATGTAACGAAAATGACCCGTGAGTCATTGAAGGATGTTACCCTTGGTATGAAGGAGAAAGACCGGGCCAAGAATATGTTTGTACTGGGTTTCCTGTACTGGATGTACAACCGGGATATGGAGAATACCATTGCCTTCCTGACTGATAAATTTGGAAAAAAACCTGAAATCCTTGACAGTAACGTAAAAGTGCTGCAGGCAGGTTACAATTACGGAGATACCACGGAAACCTTTACCACTACTTATTCAGTGGAAAAGGCCAAAATGGAAGCGGGCAGCTATCGCTCCATCATGGGTAACCAGGCCGTAGCGCTTGGTCTGATCGCCGCTTCTGAGAAAAGTGGTCTGCCGCTTTTCCTCGGTACTTATCCGATTACACCGGCATCTGATATCCTGCACGACCTGAGTAAGTACAAGCAATTTGGCGTACGCACCTACCAGGCCGAAGATGAAATCGCGGGTATTGCTTCCGCTATCGGTGCCAGCTATGGCGGTGCTCTTGGCGTAACCACTTCCAGTGGTCCGGGTATTGCCCTGAAAGGAGAAGCTATGGGACTGGCCATGATGCTGGAGATTCCCCTGGTGATTGTAAATATTCAGCGGGGTGGCCCCTCTACGGGTCTGCCTACCAAGACGGAGCAAAGTGATCTGATGCAGGCCTATTATGGCCGCAACGGGGAATGCCCGATGCCGATCGTCTCCGCGTCAACACCGGCAGATTGTTTTGATTCAGTATATGAGGCAGTCCGTATTGCCGTACAGCATATGACGCCTGTGATTTACCTGAGTGACGGATATATTGCCAATGGTGCTGAGCCCTGGAAATTCCCGAACAGCGCGGACCTGGCTCCCATCCCTGTTACTTTTAAAACAGAACTGGCAGAGGGTGAAGAAAAATACAAGCCCTATGCCCGTGATGAGAAACTTGCCCGTCCCTGGGCCGTGCCCGGAACCCCAGGACTCGAACACAGGATCGGCGGTTTGGAAAAACAGCATATTACCGGTAATGTAAACTATGAACCGGAGAATCACCAGCTGATGATTAAACTGCGCCAGGAAAAAGTAGATAAGATCGCGGAGTATATTCCTGAACAAAAACTGGACAGCGGCCCTGAGAAAGGGAAGATCCTGGTATTGGGCTGGGGCTCCACGTACGGATCCATTAAGTCCGCAGTAGCGGAACTGCAGGCACAAGGACAGGCAGTCAGCCATTGCCACCTGCGTTATATCCGTCCATTCCCCAAAAACCTGGGTACCATACTGAAAAATTTTGAGCAGGTACTGATACCCGAAATCAACAACGGGCAGCTGATTAAAATTATCCGGGACGAATACCTGATCGATGCCAAAGGCTATAACAAGATGATGGGTATTCCGATTACCAAAACAGAACTGGTGATGAAACTGGAAGAAATGCTCGGGAGAGCCAATTAATCAGCCCACATTTTTTATAAAATCCATCCTCGTTAAAGGATGGATTTTTTTTGATTTTAATACAATAACTCTTGTTACCTGCAAGGCTGTTGACTCCCGACTCCCAACTCCCGACTCCCGACTAACATCTATCCGGGTACATACACTTCAGTCGCCTGCGGCACCGCCACCGCAACGGCAAAGGCAACCATGGCGATCACGATACCAAACATGAATACATTATAGGCAATCCGCAGCCAGCGGTATTTTTTGGCTAATACAACGCCGAGAAAATAATTGTCTTTAACGAGACTGCTGTAGAGATAGCTTTTATCGGCCAGTAGTTCCTGCATGGCCCAGTCATAATCGGGCAGGCTCATTTTATAAAAATTACCAAAGAACAGGAGGTTGGTTTTTTTAGTCTGGATATCTTCCGGTGTAAATGTGCCGTGCGTAACATTGGGCCGGGTGGCCAGAATAGAGAAAACAATAGCGGACACACATACGGTTACAAGTATAATAACGGGTATCTGCAGGTAGCTGTTGGATTCCAGTTTGGTGGAAAGGGTGGAAATCACGATCGTCAGGATGATGGAGTTCACCGAGATCAGAATGTTGGCTTTAGAGTCAGCCATCTGGCTGAGGTTCGACTGGTTCTGTGCCATAATCCGGAACACGGTACTGATACCCCGTTCCGTCTTTTTTTCCTTGGATCGTTTTGTTTTCTGGTCCTCTTCAGGCAGGTCAGTATCGTCGTCTTCCCCGTCTTCTTTTTTCTTTTCTTTGGAAGCTTTTATTTTTTCCGGCGGATTTTTTTCCAGCAATCCGTTGAGGTGTTCTTCTTTTACGGGCTGCAGTACTTTTCGTCCGAAGGCGGTAAAATAATTATGTGCTTCCAGGAAGGCGATATTGTTTTTCCGCCATTCTTTTTTTGACCATTCTTCCCCGTTGAACAATTCCAGTTCTTCCCGCAGGAGCCGGCTTTTTTCTTTAAAATTGGGCGAGCCGAGATGAAAGAGGTCCGCGTCGCAAAGGATTTCTTCCAGTTTATTCTGGGGATTCTGGGGCATACGGGTGGCCAGGATACAGCCCTTTACTTTTTCCCTGAAATCGTCCGGAACGGGATGCAGGTCAAAAAAGTCAGCTGCGTGTTGTACGCTGACCAGTTCATGGTCCCGGCTTTTACCCGCGCTATAGCCTGTGTCGTGAAACCAGGCGGCAACGTACAGGGCCAATGCGTCTTCTTCCGGCAATAATTCCTGGGCCGCTATCTTTTCACTGGCGGCTACCACGTCCTGGGTATGCTGCAGTGTATGAAAGCTGGCATCCGGGCTTACATTGGCGGAAATAAGCTGACTCGCGTGATCCCGGGCGGCTTTCAGCAATGCTGACGGATTTTCCATCGTGGTTACAGGTAACTTTTGATAAATTTAATCAAAATTAGAGGAATGCGTTGTTTAAATTTCAGGCCGGATTTGCTTTTTTTGATGATAATCACCGGGATCATGTGCGGTGGATGCAGGGGAACCAAAGTGCGGAAAATTCAATCTCCCCCGCATTATAATTTCGGGCAGGTCTTTACCCATAAACTCGATCCCAAACTGAAAGAAATTTCGGGAATGGCCTGGGACAATAAAAAAGATGAATTCATTGTACACAATGATGAATCGGGTAAACTGTTTTACCTGGATAAGGAGACTAAAGCCATTAAAGCGGAACATCTGTTTGGGGAGAAGGGCGATTATGAAGAAGTGGTAGTGGTCAACAGTGTGCCCTATGTATTGAGGAGCGACGGATTGATCATGCGGGTGGATGCGGATAGTGCCGGCGGGTATAAGAAAGTGGAAATCGGCAAACCGGCCATCGGCGGCACCAATGATTTTGAAGCGATGTATTATGATGCGGCGCGTAAAGCCCTGGTTATTTTATGTAAAAACTGTGAGACCGATAATAAGCAGGTAGTGAGTGCCTATGCCTGTTACCTGGATTCCACCGGGTTTGATTCACGGCCGGTATACAGCATTTCAGTAAATGATATAAAAACCGCCTCTCCGTTTAAAAGTTCAAGGATAGAACCATCCGGTGCCGCCGTTCATCCGGTATTGCAAAAACTGTTTATTCTTTCTTCGGCCAGCAGTCAGCTCATCATTGCGAGTATGGAAGGTAAGCCGGAAGGGGTGTATGAGCTTGGAAAAAAACTGTTTCCGCAACCGGAAGGCATAACATTTAAATCAAACGGGGATATGTATATTTCCAATGAAGGCCGGGCGGATAAAGCGACCATTCTCCGGTTCCCTTATCATAAATAACCGCATATTATTCAGTGAGCAAACGGCCGGCTTTTGCCTGCACAACCGTATCAGTCTGCTCATAACAGATCTGTGCCCTTAGCGCCTTTAATCCGGATACGCCCTGTAATTCCTCCAGGTCAAGGTTTTCAACACCCGGCAGGAGCAGCCCTTTTTCCTGTAGAAACTCAATATACTCTTTGTATTCCGCGGCTTCCTTTGCCTGTGTATATACAATGGCGATCATGCCCGGTTGTGTCAGTCGTTCATTGGTTTCTTTTATATGTACTTTATCGATCCGTTTCTTGATGATTTCATAGCGGGTATTGCCGGCTCCGTCCACATCAAACTTTCTTTCTTCCGTACGGAAACAAATGCTCAAGGGCTGGCCGCCGGCCAGGATTAGCTGGGTGGTTTGCAGTGGTACCGGCATTTTATTTTCCAGCAATCTTGTTTGTCTGGCCGCTTTTATCATGACGGTCAGTTGCCACATTTTCAGGTTGCGCAGGTACAATTCGTCAAATTTTTTTCGCGGACTGATGGATTGCCCGATGAAAATATTGAACTCAAGTCCATCCGTTATAAAGCGTTCGAAATAATGCGGATAAATTTTCTGGGCGGCCACCTGTTCCCGGTCAATATAAGCAGAGAGTACTTCATTGATCAGCGAAACGCTTTGTTCATATTTTTTCCGGTTATGATATACGATGCCCTTTTCCGGATCCAGGGCATGATGATAAGCGGTAAGTTCGGCGCGGACCTGTGGTTCGGTTTCGTGCAGGTGATTGAATACGTGAATCACCTGTCCCTGTAAAAAATCATACACAGCCGTTTCTTCTTCGGAGCGCAGGCGGTCATTCATTTTATCCAGGTAGCGTGCAATGCGTGATTCCAGTTCCTGGAGCAGGGGAAAACTCAGCCCCGCCTGTGCTTTTTTTACGACGGCGGCTGCCAGGTGAAGTTGTTCCTGCAGATCGGCCTGAACGGCTTTTGACCGGGCCAGTGATGAATTGCGTACATCAAGGGCTCCATATAGCGGGTATACCTGGTCAAATACGATACGTTCCATCCGGGCGTCCTCATGCCGGTACTGATGCAGCAGGTAATTCAGTGAGGCCTCGGTGAACTTCCATTCCACCGCCGGTTGTACCGCGGTAAATTTTTTCTTGATCAGGATTTCCACTTCACTGTTGAGTTGTGCGAGACTTTTTTCCAGGCTTATTTTAAATAAGGGTATCGCCGCTTCTATTTTCCGGATATGATAGGGGCGGAGATAGCCGGCCACGGTGCTGCTGATTTCCAGAAGGCCCATCAGTTCCTTATCCTGTTTCAGCGGGCAGAGTATGATACTGCGGCTGCCGCCGGTATAATAATTCCGGAGGCATTGAATACGGGAGGTGGTTTCATTCAGCTCGTCATACAATACCGGTTGCTCATGATCCCGGAACAGTATTTTACAATAGTCGCTGATTTCTTCTTTTTCCGCGGTAGAGCCGCACGTATGAAAAAGCAGGCTCTGGCTGCTGTGCAGTTCGGAGTATACATAATGTCCCTGTATCCTGAAAAAAGGAGTGATACCGATGGTCAGATCTTTCAAGCCGATAAGATCCTGTATGTGTTTGTCGAGGCCGTTATAGGTGGCCGTTCCCGGCAAACCGTTATTGTCCAGGATGCAGTTTTTCATTTCAGCGATTACCGCCTGTTCTGTGATGTCATTGATCCGGAGAACGGTGAGGCCTTCAAATACAAAAGCGTCTAATGGTACCCGTTCCATCAGTTCTTCCTGTGAAAACAGGCGGTTGCTGGCCGGATCCAGCAGGCTTTCCGGCAAAGCGGGCATGGCGCCTGCCGGCCGTACGTCAATGAAACGGCCATCCAGCCTCATTTCCATGTAGCGGGACAGGCCGGTCTGCGGATCGGTGATGGTGTATACCACCCTTGAATTTTCGGGGCTGGTAAATCCAAAATATTTATTCAGCAAAAGTCCATAGGCAAAATGAAGCCGTTGCTGGAGCAGATTGCTGGCCGGATCGTCCGCAATCAGGATTTCATTGGTCCCTTCTTTTATCAGTTGTTTTTTAAACTGCGGCGATGCATATACAGCAAGATTTCTGAAAGGATAGGAGATCCCGTACATATAGTTGGCCGTGGTAGGTGGAAAAACGGCCGAGAGGAGTTCTTCCAGCAGTTCATGATACGGATCAAGGAGCGAGAGATCATGTATCGTGCCCATCAGTTCCGGATGCTGTTCCAGTTCCGCCACCACATGCCCGTACAGTTTTTTCATACCGTCATTTCCTTCCTCAATGGTTCTTTTGAGCGTAGCAACAAGCGGTCTGAATGAAAGCAGACTGTTGAAAGCAGGTATAGCAGGTGTTGGTCCGGTCATGGTTACAAGTAAGCGGGTATCTCCCGGTAATTTATTTTCCGGAAAGAAACCAGGACTTTACCAAAGATAAGTGAAGCGGCCGGCTGTTGCAACAAAAGGATGGATGCCGGTATCGTACGGGCAAACGGTGGGCTATGAAATGTGGAGGCAGTCCGCCCGGCAATAAGTATTTACATGCTTATACTGAATATTATCAGGAAAAGGGTCAAGCCAATACTTACGAAGGAAAAGTAGAATGGCCGGCCCGTTATTCAGCAGTTAAAATTACAGAAATTCAGTCTTTTATCGGGAATGTGTGAGGGTAAAGATTGTTGAAAAAGACTTGAGTCGCAGACTCAGGCCAGCTGCCTTATTGTTGAATAGGCGGGAACACTACAGACAGCGGGGGCTCTGGAAGGAAACAAGTACACTCAACAGCTTCACTCTTCATCGCCCTTCCTCATATCCAAATACAAACCTAGATATAAAGGGCTGAACATTTTTTTTAAGAAATCATCAGATTCAGAAAATGTATCACTACGAATCAACCAATTCCTAAAAAAACAATCTGCATAAACTGTATCAGTATTATTATTCCACGAAAATAATACAGCAACTGAAATTGAGAAATTATTCGCAAGAGAATCTTTTTTAAGTTTTCGCAAGCGATACTTAATTAAATCATAATATAAATCCCCTGAAAAAGTAATCACATTTAATTTTTCTGAACTCCAAAAATATTCTTTCGAATCTGCAATTGGTCGGTTGCGGTTATCATTCATAATAATCATTTTAACCAACTTGACAGAGTCAAATGAACACTGTGCGCTAACAGAAAACGTCAGGGACATGAACCCGAGTATAAAAATAATTTTTACCATAGTACATTATTTACTCAATTTGAATTGCCGCTTGAATCAGGAAGTTTATCCGTAGAACTTGCATAATTCACATATTCACCACCATAATTATCCCTTGTCGGCTCACCTAATTTACTATTAGTAATATTTTGTTGTTCAGTTGTAAATTTTTCATTTACGGTTCTGAAAGATGACAATGGTTTACCCTCGTCAGTGGGCTCTCGCATCATTGCTAGAGTTTCTTTTGGATAGTAAGCAAGATTAAATGCATGATACAATTCATGTGACAACAATGAGGTTGGAGAATTGTATAAAGTTTTTGGATTATTATTATTCCGAAACTTTAATCCGAGATTTGGATCGAAAGATATAGTTTTACTTTCCTGATCATACTGATGATGCTCCTTCAAATTTTTCGTTTTACTACTGTTTACAATGGAGATATTGTTATTTTTATCACCAGCTAATTTCAATAATGCATTCCCATGCGCTATTCTTTTCTCATTGCCAACACCTATTTCAGCAAAAAATTCCATTTTATTCCCCTTATTTAATAAATTCAGGGCCTTAAACGACTCCTTTAAAAATTTATCTGAAGATTTATTTATTTTAATTTGCTCTCCTTTTTCATTAAACAATTTTCCATTATCCCATCTTGCTCTTGATTCATTGTTCTTTCCATAATTAATCCATATTTCTTTCCCATTAGGGTCGATAAATAAAATTGGATTATTTGCTGTATAACAATAAAGAGAGTGCCGTGCGTACATTTCAGATTTTGGATCAATAACATGCCATCTTCCAATTTGTCCATCGTACATCCTCGATCCATAATCCAACCAGCCCAACCCACTACCATCACTAAACTCCCTCTTTAGCTCTTCCTTGCCATTATACTTCATCTTATTCTCTGGACTTCCAAAACTCAACGCCTTACTGCTTATCCCCGCCATTATCAACCCGAACGGATAATAATGCGTTTCCTCCAAAATCGGCCCTCTTGTATGCACCACTTGCAGGTTGTCAAAGAACCAGCCTGCCGGCTGGCAGGCACGTCGATATTTGCCGACTTATTGCTGGTATAAATATACAAAGATCCGCTTTTCGTAACGGCAGGAATTTGAATTTATCCCGCGTATAGTTGACATTGGTTATTCTTGCTTCGTGAAATTTCAGATGTGGGATGCGGGATATGAGATGTAAGTAGTGGCGTTTCATTCGAAACGACGTACATCGTACCTCTTAACTCGTACTTGAGTTGCCATCCTGCCGGGTATGTTGTCGCCTGTGGCAACATGAGGAATGACTGATTGCTTACTCTGCTGGGGTGTTCCGCCCCGCTATTGGCAGAAGCTCCTTTATCTGGATGTTATCAGGAAATGGAGAAAAAAGTGCTAAGACAAGTAGTCAATTGGCCCTAAATTATGGAATACTTACATTATTACACTCCGCCTTTATTTAAGTGATTTTAGACTTTCTATAAAGCAAAAAGCACAAAGAATAAATTGTAGAATCTTTAAACAAGATTCGGAATACACTAAAAATATTATTTCCAATATTCAGAATTGGGGTTATTAACTTTTGCTACTTCAAAGTAGGCATCATAATCAATTTGCAGAATATTCTCAGAAATATTATACTTAAATATCTGGCTTTCAAAACAAATTGCAACTGTATTGAACATTGACTCTTTTGAGTCAAAACATGTAACCAACTGATCAACATACCCAAGTGACGGAGAATACAGGTAGATCATTCCATAATCAACCTCCTTTATATCACATTCCAATAATAAATAGTCGCCTCCATAACTTGTAATTAAAGGGAAAAACGAATTTTTCCAATATTTTGAAATAGATTTCTCTTCTTTAACCTGAACAGCATTTGCATACGGAGATATCACCCCAAAACCTGTAATATCAAAAGCATTGGTAGGCAGTTCGATTTCATAAGCAATTCCATCCGATTCCGCATACACTTGCCTTAAGTTTGGGTCGCTTATTTGATCAAGAATCTCTTGGTTCAGTGGTTTACGCAATCTCTCATACATTGGTTGACAATAAATTCGTAAACAATCTAAAAAACGAACAAAGATGCTATGTTTATTCATATTTACTGATAAATAGTTTGTCGGTCATAATAATTATCGGTTTCTAACGATAAAGAAATAACAGCAGCTTGTAAGGCAGCACCCAAAATGCTAAAACTAAAACCTCTTGCTGGATTTGTCTGAGAATTCTCAGCAGTTTTGACTTTCTCAGTTGCAGCTACAGTTCTTTCTTGTAAACTACCCTTTAAAACAGATTCAAGTTGATTACCATTCTGATTAGAACTATTATCTGGTATTAAGATAACTAAGAACTGGTCACCATCTTTCAAATGAAGATACTTTATTGCTGCACCTAACATTCCTCCATGAGCTGAATTCTGTTCCGCAGGTACAGCTAGACGAACTCCTCTTGCACCCCCCCTGTTTCGTGGAAGCGGGAGCCACCTCATCTTCTTCCATTTTTGGGTCCTTGTTATTTATTGGATTAGCTGCTTTATTGGCTGCTCTATTTTTTGCATGTTGTTTCCTATCTGGCTCGTAATCAAATAACAAAGTTGGAAATCCAAAAAATGATTTTAATTCTTTAGGATGTTTTTTTATATAATTTAAGTGATTTTGATATACAGCAGGCATAGCTTTTTGTGAAATTGGTATAGGTACAATAGTTGTGTCTCCAAGAATATCTATATTTCGTATTGGATTATTTTCAAAAGAAGAGTATAAACTCAATTTTTCGTTAGGCTTAGGATCACTTTGCACAAATCTTCCTACCTGATGGTCAAAAAGTCGGTAAAATGATTCACATAAATTAATGTCTAAACTACTATTTAATTCATATTGTTGAAACTTCCTTTTATTCTCTACAAACTCATTCAACGCCTTACTGCTTATCCCCGCCATCGTTAACCCGAACGGATAATAACCTGCTGGTCGGCAGGCAGGTGCGTCTCTTCCAAAATCGCAGCCCGGTTATGCGTCATCTCGACGTACCGGGCGGTCGGGACAGGCTCTGCAGGTTGTCAAAGAACCAGCCTGCCGGCTGGCAGACACGTCGATAGTTGCCGACTCATTACTGGTATAAATATACAAATATCCGCTTTTTGTAACGGTAAGAATTTGAAATTCATCCCTCTTATAGTTGACATTTATTATACTTGCCTCGTGTATTTTTCAGATGTGGGATGTGGGATGCCAGTAACGACGTTTCATTCGGAGCGCCGTACTTCGAAGGGAGGTGCCAGGTGCCAGGTGCCGGGTGCCAGTGACGACGTTTTATCCGGAGCGCCGTACTTCGTACCTCGGACTTCTTACATGAGTTGCACTCCTGCCGGGTATGTTGTCGCCTGTGGCGACAGCGGAATGACTGATCATTTGCTCTGCGGGGCGTTCCGCCCCAATATTCTTATTTAAACGCTCATCCTGGAACAATAAAGAGTATGGTAAATAAAACTTTACTACAGATAATCAACTGGCTGGTCTGATTATAAGGGAGTATTATAGATGTAGTTAGTCTGAGAGTTACGTTAAAACTCCCAAATGAAGAAATTCATTATTTGCTTGCATGAAAAATGATTTTACAATACGCAAAGTTCTTCGTCTTCCCGGTAGAATATTTTTTTTGAAAGGTCCATCCCTCAACTATTTTATTTATAAAAGGCAAATAGATTTTAACATTATCCGAAGGCTTATATTGCACTTTTCTAAATGTCGGATGGTATCTGTCAAAACCAATAAACTTATCTGTTTGTCTGTTATGTATATTAATGCCAACAAGTCGCACTTCTGTAGTATGGTTTTCGATGTCGTTTCGTAGTATCTCAATAACACATTCGCCCACAGTATATGCACCTCCTAAAGAATCAGGAAGAGTTGCATTAAAAGTATTATTACCTATTGTGTTTTCACCACTGACATTATAAGCCGAGGGCTCCTGTTTGATTTCAAAGAAAACATTATATCCTGAACTAGAAAAATGACCTTTGTAGTAAGGATTTTTAGGAGAACAACATGTCAATATGCAGAGTGGTATAACTGCCAAGAAATATCTCATTATATTTATTTATTGATTTAACGGATAAAACCCTCCTATTAAAGGTTTATAGCTTGGGTCGATTATAAAACTATCATATAGGCCTCCATCACCCACGTTTTCCCATTTTTTATTAAATAGAGAGCCTAAAATAAAGTTATTAACTGCCGTATTGAAATCGCTTTGACTAAATGTGCTCCCGTTAAGCAAGTTGTTAAATGCATTATTAAATTCTCTCCCGGGGGTATAGTTGGCTGGATCGTATCCGTAACTTCTGGGCATTGCATATCCTGCGTCTTTCCTAACAGCCAGCCCAAAAACATATGATTCAACTTCTCGATTCATTGTTTGCCCTGTATTACCATTCATTTGTTGATAACCATGGAATAATTCATGTGCAGTGCCCTCAACTTTTGTGGCTTCAGAATAGTTGCCTTTCATTAATCCACCCGCAAACAACTTCCCTCCACCGTCGCTGCTATTGCCAACAAAAGATGCGACTCCTTTATTTGATCCTTTATTAACAAAAGTATAGCTATTAACAGAAGCCGACATTTCTCGTACTACCTTGTTTCCAATACCAGTTGAATTAACTTTATTCAGGTAAGTCGTAACATTTTTAGCAAAAGCATTATTTCCAGTATATTCTTTGCCATTTCTTTTATGCAATTTGCCGCTATTTTCATCATATATTAACCTTCGAAGCCCTAAGAATCCAGTTCTAACTTTGACTGTATCGCCAAACGGGTCATTAAAAATATTGGGATTGTTCTTCATTGCAGAGTATAAACTCTGTGCATAATCAGGCTTGCTATCAGTTTGCCACCATCTACCCAATTGTGGGTCTAAGCTCCTTAAAGGTGTTGCATATAAATCTAACCCACTGCCATCTGAAAACTCTTTGTTCTGAAGCTCTGAACCTTTGTTCCATTTCAGTTTGTTTTCCGAGCCGCCGAAGGCCAGTGCTTTGGAGCTTATCCCCACCATCGTTAACCCGAACGGATAATAATGTGTCTCTTCCAATTCCGGCCCCCGGTTATGCACCACCCCGCTGATTAGCGGGGCAGGCTCTGCAGATTATCAAAGAACACATCATTCATACACTCATTGATTACTCATACATAAATATACCTGTTTTTTGATTATTTCTTTCAGAGGGCGTACTGCTTTTCAGTTCACTTGACGAGATAGTTATAACAATCGGGGAATTACATAGACGCCATTGCAATTGCCGGAAATTGGTTTTATATTATATTAAAACCATGAAAGCAACCCATGTTTTACTTTTAACAGCCTTTGAAAAATTTATCCGGAGGTCTGTATCCGGGTCACGGAGACTTCCATCTGGAAAAAAACTGAGCAACGGCAGTATTATCCAATACAAAGCCGTTTACCGGCTTTTGCAGGAGTTTGAGCTTGAAACGGGTTTTACGGTTTCTGTTACCATGCTCCGACGTTTTTCATTAGCTCATCTCAGGAAGGAGAAAGTTTACTGGAACCGGTTTTTCAACCGGTTTACTTCTTTTTTATATAGGCGGAATTGTTTTGATGATTATGTGGCAGGCGTATCTAAGGTAATCCGGACCTTTTTTCACTACTTGCAAGTGGAGCTCGGGTTGCCTGTCAGCCCTTTTTATAAGCGTTTCCGGGTGCCAGTTTTTCCTCATTATCCTGTTGTTCTTTCTCCTGAACAGCTTCGTTATTTAATAACGGATGCCGGCTTCCGGAACTCACTTCCTGCACATCTGCAGCGTACTATGGATATTTTTATAATTGGATGTACTACCGGATTACGTTACAGTGATCTGATGCAGGTCCGTAAAAACAGCCTGTTATATCTGAAAGATGGCGTTTGGATGGTGGTGCATACCCGGAAAACAGGAGTTGAATTGCGGTTACCACTTCCGGACTATGCCGTGGCCATTATTAAACGATGGCAACGGCACACAGGCGTATTTGTCCTGCCGCGGCTATCTGCCACTAACCTGAATATACAGATCCGTGAAATTATGTTAAGAGCAGGCTGGGATTTCGTTTTCCCGAAAATCCGCCACCGTCGCGGAAAAGCCGTTGAAATAAAACGCGTAGATGGGGGAAGTTACCGTTTTTGCGATCATATATCAATTCACAGTGCGCGACGGACAGCCATCACCACACTATTATTATTGGGAGTGGAAGAGAATATTGTAAGACGAATATCAGGTCATGCACCCGGATCGCGGGAGTTTTACAAATATGTTGGCCTGGTGCAGGATTACCTGCAACTACAGGTGCGGGCTGCTCACCGCAACCTCATTGCGGGGTAGTAGATAATATAAATACAACACTGGTGTACAGTTTGAATCGTTTACTAAAAAATTTCATACGATTATTTTCTGGTCTAAAAATGAGAAAAAAACATTTTTCTGACGTTTTTTTCCCATTTCCGGCAATGTTTGACCCGTTAGGTTTGTATCCGATAAACGAGTATGGCTGTTGGTTAGACCCTGAAAAAGAAATATAAGGGTTTATATAACACTAACCAATAACCAGAAAGTGGTATTTTTTATTTGGATGAAATAAACCAGCTTCGTGAAGCAAAGCGCTAACGTCGCCTTATCCCTGTTTATGCCGAAGAACCTTGTCTTATTAACCTATATACTGCTCTGTGCCGTTACGGCTTCAACCCAGGACTCCCTTACTGCCGCTGATTTAGTTTCCAAAAAATACCTGGATGTCGTTTCTTCAACTTCGGGCAGTCTATAATACTCCCCTAAAATCAGACCAGCGGGTTAGTTAATAATTTTTATTAAATTAACCACAATTATGAAGAAGCAAACACGTCGAAAATTCAGTGCCGCCTTCAAGGCAAAAGTAGCGCTGGAA
>JAFLBL010000028.1 GCA_017303855.1 Chitinophagales bacterium
TTACTTCGTGTTCACTCCATTTTACATTGAATTTTAAAACAGGAATACCGTATTTATCGACCCCATTGGGATCAATGGTGCAGTAGTTTGATTCCAGCGGAATCGCTTCGCCTCGCCCGGCCATACCTACACTGGCACCGTAAAAAAAGCGGTAATCTTCTTTTAATGAAGCGCCGTATCCTCCGCCTTCTTTTTGTTGCCCTTTTACAAGGTATTTACCATTCAGGTTTTCGATTCCCCAGCTGAAGCCATAGGAGGGCTGGCTCTGGCCTCCCCAATATTCAATATGATATCCCCGGGGGAAATCCAGTTTCTTATTATCGAGCCACCAGGGAGAATACACATGCATGCCTCCCACGCCGTCTTCATTATAACGTTTGCGGTCAAATAACTGGGGCAACACTCCACCCATCGCCGCACCAGTGGAATCGTGCAGGTATTTACCAACCACATTACTGCTATTGGCCAGTCCGTTTGGATGCCTGGCCGATTTTGAATTCAGTAATAATCGCGCACTTTCACAGGCACTGGCCGCCACAATTACCACACGGCCCTCCACCTGGTATTCCATGCCATCGTCCTTGCTCACATAGGAAACGCCGGTAGCCAGCCCTTCCTTATTGGTTAGTACTTCACGGGCCATGGCATTGGCCACCACATCAATATTACCGGTTTTCATAGCCGGATAAATCAGCACATTCGGTGAAGAAAAATCGGCTTTGGCCATACTGCAATTCCGGCTGCATTGCGCACAGAAAAAACAGGCTGATCTGCCGGCATCATTTTCAATCGGTTTTGTGAGAATGGATAAGCGGGAAGGAATCACCCGGACACCGGCCTGTGTGGCGCCATTTTTTATCATCAGTTCATGTAACCTGGGGCGGGGCGGGGGAAGGAAGAATCCATCCGGATCGTTTTCCAATCCTTCATTGGTGCCAAATATGCCGATCAGTTTATCCACGCGATCATAAAACGGTTTCACCTCTTCATAACCGATAGGCCAGTCGTCGCCGAGTCCGTCAATACTTTTTCGCTTAAAATCTTTGGGGCCGAACCGAAGTGAAATACGTCCCCAGTGATTGGTACGGCCACCCAACATACGGGCCCGCCACCACATCCAGTCGGTTCCTGCTTCTTTGGTAAAAGGTTCCCCATCTACCGCCCAGCCACCATAACAGGCATCAAAATCCCCGAAAGGCCGCAACTTTGTACTGGCACCGCGACGGGGTGAATCCCACGGATTTTTTAACTGGGTAATGTTTTTTTGCGGATCATACATATATCCGGCTTCGATGATGCATACTTTAAGTCCGGCCCTGGCCAGTATATAAGCGGCCATACCACCACCCGCACCGGAACCAACAATTACGGCATCATATTTCTTTGGCTGTTTCTTTACCTGGAAATCTCCCATATTGCAAAATATCTGAATAATTAAAGAAGCAACAATTTACAGTTTTGATGAATGGTAAACGAAAAATTTTATCCCGGTATGCGGACAAGTCAATTATTACCTTTACAGTAAATTTATTTAATTCGATGAAGCGAATACTACTCCTGATGTTTATACTGACCCAGTTATTTTCAGGCAAAGCACAAAAAGATCCATTCAGTAAATACCCGGTTTACTCAGGAAATGATCTGGGAATCACTTATTCGCCTCAGCGATCCGTGTTTAAAATATGGGCACCCACAGCACGTGCGGCAGAATTACGGTTGTATCATACAGGAACCGGGCCGCAACTGGCTGTGATTGTGCCCATGGTTAAATCAAAAAACGGAACATGGGTAACCACTGTTTTTACAGATCAGAATAATAAATTTTATACGTTCCGGGTAAATATAAACGGAGTATGGTCTGATGAAATAACTGATCCTTATGTAAAAGCCACCGGTGTAAACGGGAAAAGAGGCGCGGTGATAGATCACCCGGCAACCAATCCGGTCAATTGGGAAAATGACCGTTCCCCTGTATTACAGCATCCGACCGATGCGGTGATTTATGAACTGCATGTAAGGGATGCCAGTATACATGAAAGCTCGGGAATAAAACATAAAGGAAAATTCCTGGGACTTACGGAAACCGGCACCAGGAATCCTGCTGGTCAGTCCACCGGGCTGGATCATATAAAGGAATTGGGTGTAACCCATGTACACCTGCTGCCTTCCTTTGATTATAATTCCGTGGATGAAAGCAATCCGGATGCAAAATATAACTGGGGTTATGATCCGCTGAATTATAACGTGCCGGAAGGGTCGTACGCCACAAATCCATATGATGGAGCGGTGCGTATTAAGGAATTTAAACAAATGGTCCAGGCTTTTCACCAACAGGGAATCGGGGTGATCATGGATGTGGTGTATAATCATACAGCGCTTACAGAAAAATCCAACTTTAATCAGCTGGTGCCCGGTTATTATTACCGCCAGGATAAAACCGGTAAATTTTCCAATGCCACCGCTTGCGGAAATGAAACGGCCAGTGAGCGCCCCATGTTCCGGAAATTCATGCTGGAATCATTGCTGTACTGGGTAAAGGAGTATCATATTGATGGTTTCCGGTTTGATCTGATGGGTGTACACGATATTGAAACGATGAACCTGATATCGGGTGAATTACATAAAATTAAACCGGATATCCTATTGTACGGAGAAGGCTGGACTGCCGGCGTATCACCGTTGCCTGATGCTGTCCGGGCTATAAAAGCCAATGCGTCAAAGCTGAAAGGCATTGCTGTTTTTAGTGATGATATCCGTGACGGGATTAAGGGTAGTGTGTTTGAGCATGCGGATAAAGGATTTGCCAGTGGGAAAAAAGGGATGGAGCAAAGTATAAAATCCGGCATTACGGCTTCCTGTCCGCATCCGCAGGTGGACTACGAAAAAGTTAATTATTCTAAATCAGCCTGGGCCGCATCGCCTGCGCAAACAGTTTCTTATTGCGAGTGTCATGATAATCACGTATTAGTTGATAAGCTGGCCATATCCGCAAAAGAGGCCAGTCCTGAGCAACGGGAACAAATGCAACGGCTGGCATTATCCATCGTACTCACATCACAGGGGATTTCCTTTATTCATGCCGGTACGGAATTTATGCGCAGTAAGAAAGGAGTGGAAAATTCATACGAATCGCCGGACAGTATTAATGCAATCGACTGGCGGCTGAAGGCTGATCACCTGGATTTTTACAAGTATATTCAGTCATTGATTGCCATTCGACGGTTTCATGCCGCCTTCAGACTGCAAACCGCGGACGCAATTAAAGAGGGTATCCGTTTTGAAGAAAATCTACCGGAGGGGGTAGTGGTTTACCGGATTATTACAAAAGGTGATGGTCATTCCTCATTCAGAGTATGTCTGAATGGCACGGCTGACATTGTAGATATACAAACAGAAGGAAACTGGAATACTTTACTACGCGACAACCGGGTATTGTTTCCGTATCCGGAAATAAAACAACCGGAAGGGAAAATGCAACTGGCCCCATTCAGTTGTACCATTCTCAGCCGGTAAAGAACATAAAAAAACTGTTCCGGGAACCGGAACAGTTTTTTATACGAAGTTGTTAATTGATTAATTAATACCTGTCACGGGGAGGGCGTGAATTCCCATATCCGCCACCGCTACGGTCGCCGCCTCCGCGGTATCCACCGCCACCGCCACCACCATAGCCACCACGATCACCGCCACCACCATAACCACCACCGCCGCCACGGTTGGGACGAAAACCACCACCGCCGCCTTGCTTATCTTCGGCCTCTTTTACCACCAGCACTTTTTTGCCTATAGGAAGGTCATTGAGCCCTTCAATCGCTTCTTTAGCCTCCTGCGCATTAGCCATTTCGACAAAAGCAAACCCTTTACTTTTACCGGTTTCCCTGTCCATAGCCACTTTCACGGAAGTAACGGTTCCGAATTTTTCAAAAAATTCTTCCAGCTCCGCATCATCCATGTCGTACGGTAAACCGGCAACAAAAAGTTTCATCTACTAAAATTTTAGCAAATGTAAGCAACTTACATCTGTATTCTGACACCTTATTTCCACAAATTATAACCGCCAGGGGTTATTTCCCTTCGTCAATTTTCTTTCCGGCAAAGAACCCTGCTGCCGCCCCGGCCAGCAGACCGGTCATCATCCACAACGGGGTTCCTTCAGAAGCAAAAAATCCAATGGCGAGGCCGGCTACGGCGCCTCCGATCATGAGTACGTTAACGGCTTTCCCGGTTTTTCCCTGCGGGGTTTCGGTATCATGGCTATGCCGGAACTGCCGGACATGTTCCCTGTGTTTTTTACGGTGATGTGATCTGGCCATTTTTATTTTGAAGTTACTTAATCCCCGACGAAACGGGAAGCATCTTGATAAAAATCATACAGTGCTTCCCCATTTCCTGATTTGAAACAGATCAGCCGGCAATGAAACAAACGCTTAATTTTAACTACATAAAATAAAGGCATATGCGATTTTTATCACTTTTGCTCCTTGCAATTTTCGCAGGGATGCAAAGTCAGGGTCAGCAGACACAAAAACCACCTTTGCATGGAAAAAACTGGATGGCTATAACCGGAAAGCCACTGGCAGCCACGGCGGGTTCTATCATTTTTCAAAAAGGGGGTAATGCAGTAGATGCCGCCTGTGCCATGCTGGCGGCTACCTGTACCATGTGGGATGTGTTGAGCTGGGGAGGAGAAACACAGGCGCTAATTTATAATCCCAAAACAAAAAAGGTTATTGCCATCAATGCAATGGGGATAGCGCCTTCCGGTGCCACACCTGAATTTTTTAAGAGCAAAGGGTATCAGTTCCCCCCGGAATACGGACCATTGGCCGCTACCACTCCAGGCACAGCCGGGGGCATCTGTTATATGTTGTCCGAATATGGTACCATGAGTCTTAAAGAAGTACTGGCACCTGCAATGCAACTGGCTGCCGGATACCCGATTGAGGCACAGACGGCGAACAGTATAGAAAGAGGCAAGTCCAGAATCAAAGAATGGCCTTATAGCAGGAAAGTTTTCCTTACACATCCCGGTGAAAAAAGAGAAGCACCTGAAGCCGGGGAAATTTTTGTACAAAAAGACTTGTTGCAGACACTGTCAAAAATGGTGGAAGCGGAACAGGCTGCACTCCGGCAAAAAAAATCCCGTAAGCAAGCCATTATGGCTGCATACGATCGTTTTTATAAAGGTGATATAGCCCGTGAATTTGTACGGGGTTGCAATGAACAGGGAGGGCTGATAACGATGGATGACCTGGCGCGCTGGAAACCACTGGAAGAAGAGCCCCTGACGGTAAATTACAAAGGAATAGATGTCTATAAACTGCAGGCCTGGACACAGGGGCCCGTAATGTTGCAGGCGCTGAATATCCTGGAAAATACGGACCTGAAAAGTATGGGTTATAACAGTGCGAAATATATTCATACTGTTTATCAGGCGATGAACCTGAGTTTTGCCGACCGTGATTTTTATTACGGGGATCCTTATTTCCCGCCGGAGGAGCCGGTCCGGGGATTACTGAGCAAAGAGTATGCAAAACAAAGGGCCGCATTGATCAATCCGGAACGGAATGATCCGGGTACAGGCCCTGGTGATCCCTATCCGTTTCAGGGAGGGGTAAACCCCTGGCTGGAGCAGCTGAAAAATCGTGGATTCGGTACGGATAGCAGTAAACGCAATTTTGTACCCGCTCATGATAATAATGGTATTGCACTCAATGATCCGGAGTATCTTGACCGGCTGCGCCGGGGTACCACCAGCGTGGAGGCAGCGGATAAAGAAGGTTGGGTGGTGTCCATTACACCCAGTGGTGGCTGGTTACCGGCCTGTATTGCAGGTAATACGGGTATCGGAATGAGCCAGCGTATGCAGAGTTTTGTGCTGGAGCCCACTATTAATCCTTTTAATGTAGTCGCACCCGGAAAACGACCACGGGTTACGCTTACGCCTGCCTTGGCATTAAAAGACGGAAAACCCTATTTATCATTTGCCGTACAGGGGGGCGATACTCAGGATCAGAATCTTTTACAGTTTTTCCTGAATATGGCTGAATTCGGTATGACGGTGCAACAGGCCACTGAAGCCGCTAATATCAATTCAAATCAGCTATGGCTTTCTCTGGGAGGCACCAAAATGGATGACCGGAAACCCAAACCCGGTCATTTGTTGTTGTCGGACACAACACCAGAGAAAGTGCGGAATGAACTCCGGCAGATGGGCTACACGCTCAGTTTTGACGACCGCACCAGCGGGCCGATCAATGCCATCTGGTTTGACTGGAAACATGGAAGTTTCTGGGGTGGCAGCAGCAATCACGGTGAGGATTATGGGATAGCCTGGTAAACTATCTCACCTGCTTTAACAAAACATTGCCGGGCAAGCGGACACCGGAAGCCCGTTGGCAGTATATTTTTACATATGGCCCGTTTCAAACTGCTGTATGTTTTACTGCTGCTTCATGCAAGTGTATATGGTCAGGACCTTATAAAAGGAAAAATTTATGATAAGGAAACAGATTCGGTGCTGAGCAGTGTTAATGTTATTAACCTGACCGGAAGGGTAGTGGTGGTTTCAGACAAACAAGGTCAGTATAGTATCCGTGCCGTAGAAGGTGACCGGATTATTTTCAGCGCCACGGGCTATTTCTCTGATACGGTAAAAGTGGAACACTATATGTTGTTCACCACCTACGATGTTACATTATCCATTAAGCCGGTGTTGTTGCGGTCTGTTACGGTTACGGCCAGCAGTTACCAGACCGATTCAATCAACCGGCGTCAGCATTATCAATACTTATATGATCAGAAAGAACCTGGTTTAACCGGTAAGAATACACCACAGGGTTTTGGTATCAGCCTGAGTCCGGTTAGTTATTTTTCAAAAGAGGCCAGACAGCGCCGTCAGCTCCGCAAGCGTATGGCTGCTTATGAAAAAGAAGATTTTATAGATCATCAGTTTTCCGCTTCAATGGTCAGCCGGACCACTGGCTTAAAAGGGGACTCCCTGCACTTGTTTATGTATCGTTACCGTCCTTCTTACAGCTTCTGCAGGAAAAGCAGTCCGGAACAGATGCTGCTGTATATAAGTGACAAACTTAAGGAGTTCAGAAACCCGCTCCGGAAAGAATCCTGACATCCATTCTCTGAAATACTAACAATCGTTATATTTGGCGACTAATAAAAACGATATGAAAGAAGTTGTTATTATTTCGGCAGTACGTACGCCCATGGGGAGTTTTGGCGGTAGCCTGAAGTCGCTGTCGGCTACACAATTGGGCGCTATAGCTATAAAAGGCGCTTTACAAAGGGCCGGCATTGCTCCGGAACTGGTAAATGATGTGTTGATGGGTTGTGTGATTCAGGCCAACCTGGGGCAGGCTCCGGCCAGACAGGCGGCAAAGTTTGCCGGTTTACCCAATGAAGTTAATTGTACTACAGTCAATAAAGTGTGTGCCAGTGGAATGAAATCAATCGCTCTTGCTGCACAGAGTATTGCCCTCGGCGATGCGGATATTGTAATTGCCGGTGGTATGGAAAGTATGAGCAATGTTCCTTTTTACAGTGACAGTATGCGCTGGGGCAATAAATATGGAAATGTAACACTGACGGACGGGCTGGCCAAAGACGGACTTACTGATGTGTATGACGGAAAGGCCATGGGGCATGCCGCCGAATTGTGTGCATCCACCTGTGGTATCAGCCGTGAAGAACAGGATGCATTTGCCATCGAAAGTTATAAACGTTCACAAACAGCCTGGGAAAAAGGACTGTTTGCCGCTGAAATAGTACCCGTTGAAATACACCAACGCAAAGGGGAACCGGTTATTTTTTCAAAAGATGAAGAACCTTATAATGTAAAATTTGATAAAATTCCTTCCTTGAATCCCGCCTTTATAAAAGACGGAACCGTGACAGCCGCCAATGCATCTACCATGAATGACGGAGCGGCTGCTTTATTGCTTATGAGTGCTGAAAAAGCCAGTGAACTGGGCCTGAATGCAATCGGAAAAATAAAGGGGTATGCAGATGCCGAGCAGGCGCCTGAATGGTTTACCACCACTCCCTCACTGGCTGTACCGAAAGCGGTTGCCAAAGCCGGTTTAAAGATGGAGGATATTTCTTATTGGGAGCTGAATGAAGCATTTTCAGTAGTGGGTATTGAAAACAGCCGGCGAATGAAACTGAATCCTGCAACGGTTAATGTCCATGGCGGTGCTGTATCACTTGGTCATCCGCTCGGATGCAGTGGTGCCCGCATTATAGTAACCCTGCTGCATGTACTCAAAGCCAATCAGGCAAAATACGGGGCGGCTGGTATTTGTAACGGGGGCGGGGGAGCCAGTGCTATGGTTATTGAAAATATAAGCTAAACTGAGCTGTCTCAGACTTTAGAAAAAGCTCAACCCGTACCGGTTGAGCTTTTTCGTATTTTCCCCTTTCCGGTAAACGTATTTTTTCTTTTCTCCCCCCGTACTAAGCCTTACCTGGATACGTTTTAGGATTTTATTCATTGTCAAAAAGAAAAAAGTCAGGGGCCGCTTAAACCCATGGCACAGGATTGTGTCTATTTACCGTAACCCACAACAATTAAACTTCAAAGCCCGTTTATGAAATCTACTCTTTTATCCTTTGTCCTCACCGTACTTGCCGTTAGCCTGGTTTTTTCTTCCTGCAAAAAGGAGAGAGGCTCCTCCGAGGATTTTACCACTGAAACATCAACCCATTCCGATGATCAGTCCCGCTTTTCCGCGGAAGTGGATGCGGTGGCCAATGACGCCAACCTGTTGCTGGAGAGTTCTGCCAGCTTTTCCGGCAGACCCGGCGACCTGAATGGTTTGATTTGTGATGCCTCCGTTGTTATTGATACAGCCGGTAATGCCCGGACGATTACCATTACTTATGACGGTACCAACTGCCTGGGCAACCGCACCCGGACTGGTACTATCGTGATTTCTATGGCGCAAGCCACCCGCTGGAGAAATGCCGGTGCATCTATAAGTGTGACCTATCAGAATTTTAAGGTTACACGTACCCGTGACAACAAAAGTATAACCGTAAACGGTACTCAAACCTTTACCAATGTTTCGGGTGGTTTGTTAATTGAGCTTCCTGTCCGTGGAAGTATTACCCATACAATTACCAGCAGCAATATGTCTGTAACGTTTGATGATGGGAGCCAGCGGACCTGGCAGGTAGCCCGCCAACGCGTATTCTCCTTATCCGGCGCGGTGGTATCCATTACCATCAGCGGCATGCACACGGAAGGAGGAGTAACCGGAATTGCAGAATGGGGGACGAACCGGTTCGGCCGCGGCTTTACCACCGTTATAGCGGAACCCGTTGTATTAAAATCTGATTGCAGTTTCCGTGCCGGAAGTGGAAAAGTAACACACAGTACGGCCGCCTATTCCGCTACCACTACATTAGGACTTGATTCAACAGGGACGGCTACTACCTGTCCCGGTACCGGTAATTATTATATGAAAATCAGCTGGACCGGTCCGGGCGGTAATACCCGCACCGTTATTCTCCCTTATTAATACCTTTAACCATTAAACCAGGGCCGGCCTTACAAGGCCGGCCATTTTTTTGTTACTTTGCTGCATGGCTGCCATTTTAATCAAAAATATCAGACTACTGGTCAATACACCAGCGGAGAATATGTTACTACGGGGCAGCCAGCTGGCCACACTTCCCTGTATTGAAAATGCTTACCTCGTGTTGGAGGACGGCCTGATAACCGGAATGGGGGAAATGAAGGAACTGGTGAATCCGGAAAAGCAGTTTGGTACCGTGACGGATGCAACAGGTCAGTTCTTGCTCCCCTGCTGGTGCGACAGTCATACCCACCTCGTATTTGCCCGCAGCCGAGAGGAAGAATTTATTGATAAAATTAAAGGATTGAGTTACGCGGAGATTGCCGCCAAGGGAGGAGGCATTCTGAATTCTGCCTTGAAACTGCAGGAAGCCACCCCGTCACAACTTTTCAATAGTGCCTGGAAACGACTGGAAGAAATCAGTCAGACGGGAACAGGGGCGGTGGAAATTAAAAGCGGTTATGGATTAACGGTAGAGGGCGAATTGAAAATGTTGCGGGTGATTAAAAAACTTAAGGAAAAATCACCTTTAATTATCAGGTCAACCTTTCTCGGTGCACATACTTACCCTTTAGCCTATAAAGACAATCACCAGGGCTATATTGATCTGATTATCCGGGAAATGCTCCCGGTGATTGCCCGGGAAAAACTCGCCGATTTTATTGATGTTTTCTGTGAAACCGGTTTTTTTTCTGCTGCCGAAACAATGGAGATCTGTAAAGCGGGCATGGCCCTGGGTTTAAAACCAAAGATACATGCCAACCAGCTTCATTTGTCGGGCGGGACACAGGCGGGCGTTGAGCTTGGTGCCTTAAGTGTAGACCACCTGGAGACGATGGATGATGCGGCAATCCGGTCTTTGGCGGGCTCATCAACTATCGGAACATTATTACCTACCGCGGCATTCTTTCTCCGGATGCCCTTTCAGCCGGCCCGCCAATTGATTGAAGCGGGTTGTGCCATTGCGATAGCTTCTGATTATAACCCGGGATCGTCGCCATCAGGCAATATGAACCTGGTAGCGGCAATGAGCTGTATTCAAATGAAAATGCAGCCGGAAGAAGTGATTAATGCGGGTACAATAAACGGCGCTTTCGCTATGGAGGCTGAAAAAGAAGCGGGCAGTATAATGATCGGGAAAAAGGCAAACCTGATTTTTACTAAACCGGTACCCTCACTGGCATACCTGTTTTATGCATTCGGTAATTCACATATTGATAAAGTGATGATAAACGGTGAATTTATATGATAAAAAAATACAGCCTGCTGGCAGTACTTGCTGTCTTTTGTTTGTATGTATCCGGACAGTCACCGGTTGCCACACCGGATTGTGCCGCATTCAGAACCGGTGATTATCTGTATACGGATACGGCGAATATCACCTGGACATTGAAACGTACCAAACACAGACAGGTGCAAAAAAGTATGCGTACCGGGGCTGTCATAAAATTTAAAATCATGTGGCTCAGCTCCTGTGAATACAGGCTTACCCAGGTCTGGACCAGTGATCGGTCATTACGAAAGTGGAACAGGGCTAATTTTTCCTACCAGATTGTTGGCACCACAGCCGGTAGTTATACGTACAGTTGTATTTGTAAAGGCAGTCCGAGTATACAAGGAACGGTGGTCAGAGCAGTAAATTAACAATCAACTCATATTATCCCGGCATACAAGTTGTATATTCGAACCAATGCTCAGGCTACGAAAAAAAAGACCCGGCTTTTTCGAAACAATTATCAACAAGAATGAAGTACTGCAGACGGATGACCGTGCAGCAGGACTTCAATTCCTCGTATCGTTTATTAATGAGCTTCGGCCGGCACCCGGAAAACATAAGAAAGTAGCCGGGACAAATATGCAACAGGTAACTATACTGTTAAAACAGGAACCTGTACTGCTTGCCAATCTGCAACAAGCCATTTTTTCACAACTGGTCAACAGCAAACTCAGTCCGGCATTGACGGAAAGCGGCATTCCCTTGTCCCGGGGTTTCTGGCAGGAACTGGCCAACCGGCTCAAACATAAACTGATCCCGGAATTGCAGGAAGAAACGGATTTCCTGTACGTTATAAACAGTGTTTTTTATAAAAAATCGGATTACCAGTGGGTGGAAAGTATACCCCGACAGGATTGGATCGCTTTTTTTGAAACACTTGGTATCCGTTTCAGCACCGGGGCCGTACGGATTAAAAATGAATTACTGGCTTCATTGAAAATGCTATCTTTCCAGGTAGCGCAACTCGGACTTGAAAGAGACGTGCTGAACTACCTGCCCGAAAAAGAACGTAATCACCATACGGCATTTGTACGGCAGCATTACCTGGTACATGAACTGGAGCTGGTACTCGCCGGTGAACCTGACCAGGCAAGTATCAGCCGCACCAGTACTGCGTTAAAAGAGTTGATTGAGGCCAGCCATACCTTACTCGACTATATCCGTGAAAGTCATTCGGAGAAAGGGGCCAGTATACAGCAGACGTACCTGCTGATGATTCTGACCAACCGGTTGCAGCGGATGATGCTGATCGCCGATATACTGGATGCGGATAATCAGTTCGATACCGGCCGTTTTGCGGATATATTCCGTTTACTGGTACGTAATGAAAAACGGAAAAACAGTATCAAGGAATTTCTTTCACAGGGATTGGGCTACCTGGCTTATCAGATAGCGGAACACAAGGGAAACAAAGGGCATAAATATATAACCGAAACCAGGGTTGATTATTACAAAATGATCCGTTCTGCCATGTGGGGCGGCTTTATTATTTCTTTTACGGCAATACTCAAAAACCTGATCGGAAAACTTAAACTCGCGCCCTTTCCGCTCGGCTTTTTATATAGTCTGAATTACAGCGCAGGCTTTATTCTTATTGAAGAAACAAAATCAACGCTGGCCACTAAACAACCGGCTTTTACCGCCAGTGCGGTAGCCGGATCGCTGGATACAAAAAAATTAGAAGGGGAGCCGGATCTGGATGGTCTTGCCGCAACGGTTGCAAAAGTTTCAAGAAGTCAGATTGCTTCTTTCTTTGGTAACCTGGTTATAGTTTTCCCACTGACATTTTTATTAGCCTGGGGATATCATCAGCTCAGTGGAAGTAAAATTGCAGATGGGGCGGCCGCTTTTAAACTGCTTAAAGACCAGCATCCCTGGCGAAGCCCTGCCTTGTTGTATGCCTGTTTTACAGGTGTCTTTTTGTTTGTCAGCGGTATCATTGCCGGTTATTGGCAAAACAAAGTGCAGTATGGACAAATCAGGGAGCGGTTGATCCGGCACCCGGCGTTGAAAGTTTCATTTTCACAGCAGCGACTGACACGACTGGCGGATTATGTGGAGAAACATATAGGTGCCCTTGCCGGCAGTATTGCCTTGGGATTCTTTCTCGGCTTTTCAGGAGTGATTGGTAAAATTTTCGGGATCCCTTTTGATATCCGGCATATCACCATCGCTTCCGGCAATGTATCCATCGGCCTTTATGGAACAGGCATCAATACGGTTCCTCCTTATTTTATGATGGCCGTTTTAGGGGGCGTACTGGGAATCGGATTCCTGAATTTCCTCGTCAGTTTTGCCCTGGCATTTATGGTTGCAATTAAGTCCCGCGGTATTCACTTGTCACAATATCCACGGTTGTTCACTACAATTCTACGCTACCTGTTCCGGTATCCGCGTCATTTTTTCCTGCCGGAGCGAAAACCCCTGATTGCGCAGTATAAGCCTCTTTCCGGCAATGAAGAAAGTCCACAGTAAATCATGTATCCGCTTAATTTCCGGCAACTGATATTCCTCAGGTGAACATTTTTCCGGAATGGCTACATTTGAATGAACGGGATAAGTAACCAGTTTCTTTTACAATGGAAAGAAGAACAGTCATAAAAACGATGGGACTGATCGGGGGTAGTAGTCTGCTGCCTTCCGTACTTTCAGCATTTCTAACCGGTTGTGCCGGTAAGGATATGCGGGAGTATACTCCCGTTTTTTTCAGCAAGGAAGAATACATGCTGGTACAATCGCTGGTTGATATCATATTACCGGCAACGGTTACCCGGTCCGCCAGTGAAGTAAATGTGCCTGTTTTCCTCGATAAAGTCTTTCAGCAATGTATTGCACCGGATGAACAGAAAGCTATTCATGAAGGCTTGTCCGACCTGGCAAAAGCATGGGAGCAAACAACAGATAATACGATAGTAGTAAAAGAACTGGATGAAAAAGCATTTGGAAAAAAAGAAGCCAATGGGTGGTTTCGTACATTCAAAAAGTACAGCCTGATCGGTTATTTTACGTCTCAGGAAGGAGTGACGAAAGCTTCGAATTATGTAAAATTTCCGGAGGCGTACAAAGGAGATATTCCTGCCACGGAAGATACCCTGAATTACGGCAAAACCACTTTACACTATTAAAACAGCATCATGCCCGGATTTACAATACTCGGAAAGGCGGAAAAAGGCAATCGATATGATGCCATCGTGATCGGCTCAGGAATCACCGGTGGAATAGCCGCCAAAGAACTTACGGAGAAAGGATTAAAAGTACTGGTGCTGGAAAGAGGCAGAATGGTAGAGCATATAAAGGATTATCCCACTGCACAGATGGATCCCTGGGAGTTCCCGCTGGCGAATATGGTGAGTCTGGAAGAACAGAAAGACTATTATGTGCAGAAGGATATTTACATTTTCGGACAGGATGCAAAACATTTCCTGGTCAAAGACACAGAACATCCATATGTACAGGAGAAGCCTTTTTCCTGGCAGCGGGGCTATCAGTTGGGTGGCCGCTCATTGTTATGGTCCAAACACTGTTACCGGCTGAGTGATCTGGATTTTGAGGCCAATCAAAAAGAGGGAGTAGGGATCGATTGGCCCATCCGGTATAAAGATATTGCTCCCTGGTACGATCATATCGAGTCGTATGTGGGCATCAGTGGTAACCGGGATGGCATAGCCCAGATACCCGATGGCCAGTTTCTCCCGCCTTTTGAAATGAATGTATTTGAGCAACAGATCCGGGAACGGATGAAAAAGGTCTTTCCTGAAAGAGACCTCGTGATCGGACGGATGGCCATCCTGACAAAAGATCATAATGGCAGAAACCGCTGTCATTCCCGGAATCTCTGCTACCGGGGATGTATATACGGAGCGCCATATTCCAGCAATTCCGCGGCATTGCCGGATGCTGCTAAAACCGGCAACCTTACCCTTCGCCCTTTTTCCATAGTGGATAGTCTGATCTATGACAGCAAGTCCCGCAAACTGAAAGGCGTGCGGATTATTGATACGGAGACTAAAGACGTCATTGAGTTTTATTCCTCCCTGGTTTTTCTGAATGCATCCACTATTGGCAGTACACAGATCCTGTTGCAATCCGCCACAACAGAGTTTCCGGATGGTTTGGCCAATTCCAGCGGGGTGCTGGGTCATTACCTGATGGATCATCATGCTGGTATTGGCGCCACAGCCGGATACAGCGGATTACAGGATCATTTTTATTACGGACAACGGCCCGCCAGTGTGTATATACCCCGGTTCAGAAATATAAACGGGAAAGAAAAGGATTATATCCGTGGTTTCGGCTATGAGAATTATACCAGTCGCAGCGACTGGACCCGCGGCATGTATAAAGCTGGTATCGGAGCGGAATGGAAAGAATCGCTTACTCACCCGGGCGAATGGGTTGCCTATTTTGAAGCGTATGGTGAGACCCTGCCGGTATTTACCAATACCGTTTCACTCAGTAAGGAGCAAAAAGATAAATGGGGGATACCCTTGCCTGTCATTTCCATGGAATACGGCGAGAATGAAAAGAAAATGCGGGTGGATATGCAGGACTCAGCTGCAGCCATGCTCGAAGCGGCTAAAATGGATTGGGTGCATAAGTTTGATTATGGATTGATGCCCGGTTCTGTAATTCATGAAATGGGTACAGCCAGGATGGGAAATGATCCCAAAACAGCTGTATTGAATAAATGGAATCAGTCACACGATATTAAAAATCTGTTTGTAACCGATGGTTCCTGTATGGTTTCTTCTCCTTGCCAGAACCCGTCACTTACGTATATGGCACTTACAGCAAGGGCTTGTGATTATGCCGTGCAGGAATTGAAAAAAGGAAATATATAAATCAGTCTGATTAATGATCATGCTCAATACACAAAGACTATAATTCGGGTTTTTTTGCACCCGATGAAAACAGACCCTTTTTTGAAAGAAAATAAAACAGCATATGATGTAGCCTGGATTTACTGGCGGGCCGTGCAGATGATCTGCTGGCTGGCCGGTTTTGCACTGCTGCTTACTTTATTTATTCAACCCGCACTTGGCATTACCTTACTCTGGAATGTTCTTATACCTGTGGCCCCCATGTTGTTAGTAGTAGCTACAGGAGTATGGAGAAATATCTGTCCGCTTGGTACTACTTCTTTATTACCCGATCGTTTCGGAGTGGCTGGCAAACTGAAACTGACGAACCGGGATCAGTCATGGCTGCATCTTTTTGGTGTAATCCTGCTATTGCTGATTATACCTTTACGGCATGTGCTTTTCAATACCGATGGAAGAGCCACCGGATTTATCCTTATCTTATTGGGATCCGTAGCCTTTTCCTCCGGTTTATTCTTTGAACGTAAATCGGCCTGGTGTTCCGGCATCTGCCCGGTGCATCCGGTAGAGAAACTTTATGGCAGCAAACCATTTGCCAGTATGTTGAATGCACATTGTGCGGATTGTATCCGTTGTTCTGTACCCTGCCCGGATTCCACACAAAACAGCCGCCCTTTTCTGCAGGACAACACGGTAATATCCAGGATTACTGAGACTTTATTGGTTGGTGTTTTTCCGGGTTTTATCTGGGGTTGGTTCCATACACCTGATTATACAGGGATGACTGGCTGGCAACACCTCGGACAGATTTATGGATGGCCATTGTTAGCAGGGGCAATCACGGCCCTGGTGTATGAATTACTCCGCTTTATGTTGATAGAACAGCGGACTTTACTGATCCGTTTTTTTGCCGCCGCGGCTGTATCCTGTTATTATTGCTTCCGTCTGCCCATATTATTCGGGTTTAGTCAGCTCGATACACATGGCCGCTTATTCAATCTGAACGGGATCATACCCAACTGGGTGATCACCCTGCTGGCTATTACGATGATCCTGTTTTTTGGATGGTGGTTGCTGATCAGGGGGAATATAAAATACAGCTGGGCTATACGACCAAAACTTTTGAAAAATAGGTAGATTTATACAATGCAACACGGCTGTTTCTCAAAAACGGGCATTTTTTAAATAAAGCACTTATCCCGGGTGCATTTTGCCTGCCGGATTTCCCCGTACAAATAATATCTTAGTATTTAAATTAACGTCATGCAACCCATTATCGAATGTGTTCCCAATTTCAGCGAAGGTGTTGACCTCAATGTCATCCGTCAGATTACTGACCAGGTGGAGACTGTTGAAGGTGTGCGATTACTCAATGTGGATCCCGGGAAAGCCACGAACAGAACCGTTGTTACATTTGTCGGTCATCCGGAAGCCGTGGTCGAAGCGGCCTTCCTGGCCATAAAAAAGGCAGGGGAACTCATCGATATGAGTAAACACAAAGGGGAGCACCCTCGTATGGGAGCCACGGATGTATGCCCGCTGATCCCGATTGCCAATATCAGTATGGAAGAAACGGCGGCGTATGCACAAAAGCTGGCCAAACGGGTCGGGGAGGAATTACAAATTCCGGTCTATCTCTACGAATCCGCCCAGCCGGATAAATCACGGAGTAATCTTTCGGTTATACGTGCGGGTGAATATGAAGGCTTTTTTAAAAAGATCAAAGATCCACAATGGAAACCGGATTCCGGCCCTGCGGAATTTGATGCTAAAAGAGGTGGTACGGTGATCGGTGCCCGTGACTTCCTGGTGGCGTATAATGTAAATCTGAATACCACCAGCACCCGCCGGGCCAATGCGGTAGCGTTTGATGTACGGGAAGCCGGACGGAATGTGGTGGTGAACGGGGAGAAAGTAAATCAGCCCGGCAGTCTGAAATCGGTCAAAGCCATTGGCTGGTTTATCGAAGAATACGGCGTAGCCCAGATCAGTATGAATCTTACCAATATCAATATAACCCCGTTGCATATTGCGTTTGATGAAGTATGTAAGAAAGCCGATGCACGGGGTATTCGTGTTACAGGTTCTGAACTGGTGGGATTGGTGCCCCTGAAATCGCTAACCGATGCAGGCCGCTATTTTTTGCGTAAGCAAAAAAGATCAACAGGTGTTTCCGAAAAGGAACTGATCAAAATAGCCGTAAAGTCAATGGGGCTGGATGAACTGGGTCCGTTTAAACCGGAAGAAAGGATTATAGAATATATGCTGCGAATTCCGGCCGACAGCAAACTGGTCAATATGAATCTCACCGCTTTTGCCGATGAAACGGCGAGTGAAAGTCCTGCCCCAGGGGGTGGTTCCATCTCTGCTTATGTCGGTGCGCTTGGTGTTTCCCTCGCTACCATGGTAGCGAATCTGTCATCACATAAAAAAGGATGGGATGAACGCTGGGAGGAATTCAGCGATTGGGCGGAAAAAGGGGAAGCTCTGAAAAATGAACTTGTAAAACTGGTGGATGCAGATACCCGGGCTTTTAATAGGATCATGGAAGCGTTTGGCTTACCCAAATCAACCGATGGGGAGAAAGCGATCCGCAGCCAGGCCATACAGGAGGCCACCCGTTTTGCCATTGATATTCCCTTCCAGGTCATGCAGTCGGCGTTTAAAAGCCTGGAAGTGATCAAGGCCATGGCCGAAACCGGCAACCCCAATTCGGTATCAGATGCCGGTGTAGGTGCCCTTTGTGCCCGGTCTGCGGTAATGGGCGCTTTTATGAATGTCCGGATCAATGCCGCCGGTTACGACGATAAAGGCTTTGTGGAAGAAATCGTAAACAAAGGCCGGGAGATTGAACAGAAAACAATAGCTTTAGAACAGGAGATACTCAGAGTGGTCAACGAAAAGATAGGCCTGTAACCTTATAACCGCTTTCCACCTGTATTCCCTATTCTCTATTTACTATTCTCTATTTACTATTCTCTCCATATGAAGCACCTCAAGATCTACAATAAACAGGACATCCTTTCCCTGACCAGAATCCGTCGTTTTGAAACAAAAGTGGGAGAGCGGCTGAATACGATATTCGATGCCGATCAACTGGTTAAATCCATTGAGGGTTCAGCGTCCCGGTATGTTTTGTTTGGAATACCGGAAGACCTGGGTGCTAAGGGAAATTTTGGTACAGGTGGAGCAGATACTCTCTGGATTCCGTTTTTGCAGAGCTTTTTTAATCTGCAAAGCAATGACTTTTTTGACGGCAATGAAGTGTTGATCCTGGGCCATTTCGATTTTGGCGAGCGGGATGCGGAGATGACATTTGCTATGACTAAATTGATTGACGAGACGGCGCTTCGTTCGTATGCGTCAGCATTGAATCTCCGTCCACCACAAGAACTCATGCTTTCACCATTGGATTATGCTCTGAAGATCGCATTGAGGAAGTTCAGCAACCAGAGAATGTCTGTCGCGAAATCGGTCCGCCAGAGTAGTTGGTCGAATACGAGCTTCGATGTTCTGCCGATATCGGCGATTTTTGTTCGTCCAGTTGGGGATCAATGCAATCTTTCTTGTTCGTATTGCTATCAATCTGATTTTCGGGGTGGCAAGACGAAGAGGATGTCGCTCGAAATTCTTCGCTCTGTTTTAGAGGCCGCAGCTAAGTTGCCATACCGTCCACTTAGCATCGCTTGGCACGGCGGGGAGCCACTCCTTGCAGGGAAGGAGTTTTTTCGTCGTGCCATTCATTTACTCTCTGAATACTTTCCGAAGTCGGGAGAGATCAAGAACTCGATTCAAACAAGTGGTGTGCTGCTCGATGATGAATGGCTTGACATCTTCCAGGAGGGCGGGTTCGCTGTCGGGGTGAGTCTTGATGGGCCGAGGGATTTGCACGACATGTTCCGCCGCACCAGGGCTGGGAAAGGCACTTTTGACATTCTCGTTCCGATTATTGAGCGCATTCACTCGAGAGGTCTTTCCCTGAATGCAATCTGCGTAGTCGGCGAACGACACCGAAGTCAAGCTGAGAGCGTGTTCCGCTTCTTCTCGGAATTGGGAATTAAGCACTGTAACCTGCAGCCAGAGTTCGGAAGTCTCTCTTCCGGGCACGCATCACATGTTAGCGCTGAGATGTTTTCAGATTTCGTATGCGACTTCTGGGACTGCTGGAAGTCATCTCGTAACGCGTCCATGCGTGTGAGATTCTTTGACAATTTCCTCGTTGAAGTGCTCGGGGGAAAAGGCGAGGACTGCGTGTTTAGTGGCGAATGTAGTCGCCTGGTTGCTATTTCGGAAAATGGCGAACTACGCCCATGCTCTCGCCCAATCAGAGACTATGAGGCGATGGGAAAAGTCACTGCTGAAAACGCAAGTTTTCGCAACGCCGCAGCGGTCCGATTTCGCGCAGAAGATCTTGCGTCGCAACAACGCGCCAAGGATTGTAGATTTTTTACAATGTGCCATCAGGGTTGTCCACAGCACAGAACTGACGCCGACGGCTTGCAGGTGGTGATGGGTAGCAATGTTTACTGTGGTTGTGTTAATGAGAGTGGACAGGGTTATAACTCAATATGGACACACATGCTTCGTGACGTCGAAGCATTACTCTCTCGCAATGCTTCGCCTGCTGAAGACGATGCACTATTTGTCGAAAGTCAAACAACACCAAGCATCTAAAGTTGCTGTCGAGAAGTTCCGCATAACAAGTCGTTGCAGCCAACGTCCCTCTCGTCGCTCGGCTCCTCGTTTGACGCGGCTGAACTCCAACGTTGGGCGTCATGAGGTCAGTTCCTCCGCAACTCCTGGCCATCGCTGACGAACTCGGTATTCCTCAGAGCTTAGTGGTCGCGCGCGGCCTGTCGGTTTGCGAAGAGGCCGAGTCTCTCGTAGTGGTCGAGGTTGGGGAGAATGGAAGAGAGCATTTGCTTGTTCCCTCGGCCGCCGCGGCCTGGCGCGAACTGAGGGCTTCTGCTTTCGAACAAGGCATTTGCCTTTTCATCGTCTCCGCCTTTCGCAGCATTGAGCGCCAAGCTGCAATTGTCCGTGCCAAGCTCAGCGATGGCCTGCGAATC
>JAFLBL010000029.1 GCA_017303855.1 Chitinophagales bacterium
TCCGGAAACATAAATCGCCACTCAAAAGCATCCTTATAAATGGCATTGTTCTTAATATCAGTTTTTTCTTTCTCCAGTTTGTCAATAGCAGCACTTAGTTTTTCCAGTTCTTTGTTGGCCTTGGTTTTTTTCTTGCTGTCGGCACTGAAGAGATCCGTTTGTCGGAAACTTTCCATCTCGCCTCTTAATTTGGAAAGTTTTTTATTGATGGGGTCATTCGGACTCAGGTCTTTCTGAAAATCATTCTTGATGGTTTCAATCAGGGTTTCCATTTCCCTTTTCTCTTCCTTGCTTTCCGCATTCCGGTACGTGTGCACCGCCGCTTTATAGCTTTCGATACTGAACTTACTTTTTTGCAGGGCCGGGGCCAGGTCGGCATCGAGCGCAAAACGGCTGATCAGGCTATTGCCTTTCTTGATATTAATATCAATATTGGGCAGGGTTTCCAGTTGGGTGTACTGACTGTCTGGGGTATAGTAAGCGTTTTTCAGCAACTCAATCCAGAGCCTGAGCCGGCAGATCTTTACACTGTTTTCATTGATGTCAACTCCAAATAGACAGTTTTCGATCAGGGTTTCTTTTTCATGAAACAGGGTTTCCTGCAGGGCCTGCAATTCGGTCTTGCTGTTGCCTTTCTGGTTGAGGGTGTATTCAAATAGTTCCTCTGTTTCCACATCCTGGATAATCAGTTCATCGTTTACAATCTCCAGGCTGTACTCCCGTATCCGTTGCCCGTTATTTCGGTATTGCAGCACTTTCAGATCGTGTTTAATACTGATCAGTTCATTCAGTGCCGATACAAGGAAGTGACCACTACCCACGGCGGGGTCGCAAATGGTCAGGCTGTTGATCAGGGTATTGGCTTCCTGTCTTTTTTCCTTATCCTGAAAATCGATCCGTTCCTGTAAGGCCTCAAAATTTTCAAAGGTCCAGTTATAGTGCTCATTAAATTTCTGGGTAACAGCCCGGCGCAGGGTTTCCCGGCACATATACATGGTGATGAAGCCGGGGGTAAAGAAGGAGCCGTCCTTATAGCCGTTTATTTTTTCAAATATCAATCCCAGTACGCTGGCATTGATCAGGGTTTTGTTTTCTTCCTGTATATCGGCCTTGCCTTCGCTGGTAAAATTATACCGGTCCAGGAAGGTAAACAGATAGGAGAGGGTGGTTTGCGCCCCTTGCATCCGTTTTCCCTTCTCATCTTTCAACACGGTGGCAATATGCAAGGGTAGTTGCAGGGCATTGTCGAGGGCACTGATATCAATTGTTCGCCGTTCAATTTCTGTCCGTTCAAACAGACTACTGTTGAGGTAAGGAACCTTACTGAATTTTGTTTGCAGGTGATCTCTGCGTTTATCCGGCACTTCGGCCAGTACCTGGAAAAAGAGATTGTTCAGTTCATCATAATCCGGCAACAATGCTTCATTTAGAAACTGATAGCTTCTGTCCTGCTGATGGTAGGAAACCAGCTGGGCTTCCAGCAGTTTCAGAAACAGGATCCGGTTAATCCAGGTGATACAGAGTTCAAGGGCAATATTGTATTCCTGTTCGGACCCCGTAAGTCCGTATTTGGTGGCATCGGGCAGATCACGGAGGCAATCTTTATCCCTTATTTTGATAATCGCATTTTCGATCAGTGAGGCTTCGCTGCTTTGTTTTTTCCGGAGGATGAGTTTTTTGCTGCCTTCTTTTATTTCTTCCAGCCCGATGATGTGAAGGAGTTCATCATAGAAATTTTTATCCAGGCTGTTGCTGTCATTGGCAAAGGGCAGTTTGAGCAGGTGTACCGGGCTGAGGATCTTGTACAGCGGTACCAGTTTTTTATCATCGTCCGTATCGGTGTTGGCTGCTGCTCTTCTGTATTGATCCAATTGCACCAGGGTGGCAGTCAGTATAATATCGCTTTCGCCGAGTATACGTTTCAGCTCATCGTAGAAGAAAGGATTATCCTTTTTGTCATTGACATAGGTTTCATACAATCTTTTGATTCGTGTATTGCTGTAGATTTTCTTATCAAATTCATTGGCATCGATCAGGTACCACTGGTGTACATCGGTAGCCAGCAGGTATTTTACCTGGTTATTGCCACCCGTAATACGTTCCTGCAGGTAATAAAGCACCAGTTCGTGCAGCGCTTTTACATTCGGTTTTTCGGCGGTGATCATTTCGGCACTGCCCAACTTTTTCACCTCGGCGATAACCGCTACGGAATCTTTGGCCGATTTGCCGGTATGAATAGAAAAATCCTTTTTCTCTTTATTGATAGTGATTGCATGCTCCGGGCTATACCATGTATTCTTTAAAAAGTCGGTGATATAGTCCTTCAGGGTATCCTCACTGCTGGCCGGATCGGCTTTTTCGAGCAGGTGGAGCAGTTGCTGTTTGCATTTTTCAATGCTGCTTCGTCCGGCAGTTTCTTTCAGATAGGCTTTATTGAGGGAACGGGCGGGGGATTTGATTTCGAGCTGGATAGGCATAGGTTTGGCTTAAGCAGGTTGAGAACCGAAAATAAGTCAAAATTAAAAATTAAAAAGTAAAAAGACTGACGCTGCATACACACCACTCATTAACGCACTTCTTGCATTTCCACTAATTTCCTGTAAAAACCATTCTGCTCCATCAATGCTTCGTGATTACCGCGTTCTACTATCCGGCCCTTCTGCAGCACCACAATCTCATCCGCATGACGGATTGTACTCAGCCGGTGGGCAATGACGATACTGGTACGGTTCTGCATCATATTGTTGATAGCGTCCTGTACCAGCCTTTCGCTTTCGGTATCGAGGGAGGATGTGGCTTCGTCGAGAATGAGGATCGGCGGATTTTTTAATACGGCACGAGCGATGGTGAGCCGTTGCCGTTCGCCGCCACTGAGTTTGGATCCACGGTCGCCGATATTGCTGTTATAACCCTCTTCTTTTTTGATGATGAATTCATGGGCATTGGCAATCTTCGCGGCGGCTTCAATCTGTTCCCGGGTGGCACCGGTCTGGCCAAGGGCAATATTATTGGCAATGGTATCATTGAACAGGATGGGCTCCTGGGTTACAATACTCATCAGGTGCCGCACCGAGGTCAGGGAATAGTCTTTTATATTCACCCCGTCAATCAATACTTCCCCTCCGGTTACGTCATGGAAACGGGGTACCAGGTCGGCCAGGGTGGACTTGCCCGCGCCGGAGGAGCCAACCAGGGCGATGGTTTTTCCTTTGCCTACCGTGAGGTTGATATCATCAAGTATCACCACGTCTTCATAGGCGAACTGCACCTGCCGGAATTCAATCCTATCCGAAAATACCGGTAATAATTTTCCGTTGGGATTATCGTCTACCGTAACCGGTGTATTCAGAATTTCTTCGATACGGCCAATGGCGGCCGCGCCTTTGCGCATATTGCTGAACGAGGTGGACAAAGCTTTGGCCGGTGCGATGATATTGTAAAATACACCCAGGAACATCAGGAAGGCGGAGGCCTGCAGGAACTGATTGTTTAATACCAGCACCCCGCCGTAATACAACAGGGCCGTAAATAAAGCCACCCCCATTACTTCGGATAGGGGAGATGCGAGGTCACGTCGGTAACTGATCTTGTTTTTGGAATGCAGCAGCTCACTGTTGCCTTTAAAGAATTTCGCCCTTAGTATTTTTTCCACATTGAAGGCTTTGATGACCCGGAGTCCGCCAAGGGTTTCATCGAGCGTAGAAAGGGTCTCCCCGTATTTATGCGCCACATCCTGTGAATGCCGTTTCAGCGAACGGGTAATCCGTCCGATCACCAGTCCCAGTACGGGAATAATGGCCAGTATAAAAAGCGTAAGCTGGTAACTGATCAGCAACAGGGCCGTGAGTGTGATGATGATCGTAAGCGGGTCGCGGATCCAGCCTTCCAGGGTACCCACCACGGAACCTTCCACTTCATTCACATCGTTGGTCATACGGCTCATCAGGTCCCCTTTTCTTTTTTCATTGAAAAAACCAATGGGCAGGCGCAGCACTTTATCATACAGATCTTCACGCAACTGATTCACCACCCTGTTTTTTAACGGGTTCAGGATATACAGTGAAAGGTAGAGGAACAGATTTTTAAGAATAATAAATCCGATCAGGAAAAAACAGATAAATCCAAGCGTCGGGATCTTGCCCCTTGTATTCAGTGATTGTTTCAGGAAGTCATTGATGGACTGAATCAGAAAATTACTGCTGGTCTTTGTCAGCTGGTTGCAATCAATACATTCCGGCCGGGTATCGGTGAAAATGACCTGCAGGAAGGGCATCAGCATACCGATTGAGACAATGGAGAAAACGATGCTCAGCAGGGTGAACAGGAAGTAGAGAAAAATCTTGCCTTTAAAGGGGCCGATATACCTGAAAATCCGGGAATATTGCTTCATTCGTAAAGAGTAATGGAAACGGGGCAAAGTAACTACTTTTGCAGCGACTGCCGAAGTTTAGTCCGGCAGACGGCAAATTATCCCAAATTATGGAAGAAGGTAAAAGACAAAAACAGATCGGCGGACTGCTGAATGAGGAGATGAATGGCATTTTTCAGCGGCTCGGCCTGAATATGATAGACGGGGGACTGGTGTCCATTTCCTCGGTAAAAGTAACACCCGACCTGCTGGAAGCCCGGTTTTACCTGAGCTTTTTCCAGGTGAAGGATGTGGCGGCCGCCCTGCATAAAATTGAAGACCGGCACCACGAAATCAAGAAAGAACTGACCGCCCGGGTCAGGCATCAGCTCCGCAGTATGCCGGTGCTGAAATTTTTCCATGATGATACCCTGGATCATGTATTCAAAATGGAAGAAATTTTTAAAAAAATTGAAGAAGAACGGAAACAGGGTCCAGGTGGCAAAACAGACTAATGCCGGACTGGTTATTCATCTTTAAATTATAGCTGTTGAATTTTCTTTTTGCCTGGCGTTATTTTAAAGCAAAGAAATCCACCAATGCCATTAACATCATTGCGTGGACGAGTATTGCGGCTATCATTGTGGGCACTACCGCGCTGATCCTGGTGCTGAGTGTGTTCAACGGCTTTGAAGGCCTGGTGAAATCCCTTTATTCTTCCTTTTACACCGACCTGAAAATTACTTCTGTGCAAGGCAAGCTCATGACTGTAAGTGAGAAGCAGTTGCAGCAGCTAAAGCAGGTAGCGGAAGTGAAAAACTTTTCGAAGATACTGGAAGAAAAAGCGATGGTGCAGAACGGCGATTACCAGACCGTGATCTACCTGAAAGGGGTGGATGAAAATTACCAGTATGTGGCCGGCGTGGCGGATCACCTGATCAATGGGGAATATACACTGGGTACAGCCGACGAGCCCCGGCTGATCCTGGGGGCCGGAGTGGAAGATGCACTGGGTGTATATGCCGACCGCAGCCTGATGCCCCTGAATATTTACCTGCCGCGAAAGAACAATTCAAAACAGATAGACCTGATGGAAGACATCAGCAGTGATTCGGCCTGGGCCGCGGGTACCTTTCTGATCCAGCAGGACTTTGATAACAAGTACGGCATTACCACTATCGATTATCTCCGGAATGCGTTGCGGGTAAACCCGGACCAGTACAGCGGGATAGAGATTGCGTTAAAAAATCCGGGGAGTGAAGACCAGGCCGTTCGTGCCCTGGAAAAAATATTCGGCAACGGTTACCAGGTACAAAACCGCTACCAGCAGAACCGTTCGCTTTATTCCATCATGAATGTGGAGCGCTGGATTGTTTACGGCGTGCTTTGCCTGATCCTGATTGTGGCGGCTTTTACCATGATCGGGGCCCTGACGATGCTGGTGCTGGAAAAACAAAAAGACATCAGTGTGTTGCATGCCCTCGGGGGCAACCGGGCATTTATACAACGGATATTTATCAGTGAAGGATTATTGCTGGCCCTGATCGGGGGCGGATTGGGTATGCTGCTGGCGGCGTTTATTGCCTGGCTGCAGATTACGTTTCACCTGATTCCTTTGCAGGGCGGGTCATTTCTGATTAATTATTACCCGGTAAAACTGCGGCTGGCTGATTTTCTGCTGGTGGGCGCTACCGTGTTTTTTATTTCCTTTATTGCCTCCTGGCTGCCTTCCCGTAAAGCGGCGGCACAGGAGTTTTCCTTGAGGACTGAGTAGCCGTAAATGAAAATTGAGCATTGAAAATTGAATATTGTCCATTTCCCTTAGAGAAATGGACAATGCTCAACGCTCAATGCTCAATACTCAATATCGGCTCAATAATCTCCTAACGTTTCCGGTAACTGCGCCAGTGCTTTAGCCAGTTGTTCATCATTGGGTGCGATACCATGCCATTCATGTGTGCCTTCCATAAAGTCAACCCCGCGACCCATGGCTGTATGCATCATGATGGCAATGGGCTGTCCCTGGCCGGTCATGGATTTTGCTTTTTCGAGAGTGGCCACCACTTCATCCATATCGTTTCCGTTCATCTCCAGGGTGATCCAGCCAAAAGCGTCAAACTTCTGCCGGATATTGCCAAGATTCATGACCTTATCTGTAGGGCCATCTATCTGCTGACCGTTCCAGTCAATCGTGGAAATCAGATTGTCCACTTTATGGTGTGCGGCAAACATCACGGCTTCCCATATCTGACCTTCATCCAGTTCTCCATCGCCATGCAGGGAGAAGACAAGGTTAGGCTCCTTATTTAGTTTTTTGGTCAGGGCGGCACCGATGGCCACGCTCATGCCTTGTCCGAGTGAGCCGGAAGCCATACGTACACCCGGCAGGTGTTCGTGGGTGGCAGGGTGGCCCTGCAAACGGCTGTTCAGCTTGCGGAATGTTGCCAGTTCTTTAATATCGAAATAACCGGTCCGGGCCAGAACCGAATAGAACAGCGGGGAGATATGACCGTTTGACAGGAAAAATACGTCTTCGTTCCGGGCGTCCATATCAAAAGCCGGATTGTGTTTCATTACTTTGAAATACAAGGCTGTGAGAAAGTCGGCACAACCAAGGGATCCCCCCGGGTGGCCGCTGGCGGAGCCGTGAACCATCCTGACAATATCTCTTCTTACCTGGGATGCGGCGGCGGTTAGTTCGTTCATAATTAATAAAATAGGTTATAATTAAACTTTTCGTATCTTGCCCCCTCAAAGGGTCAGATTAGTTGCAAAAGTGCGTTGTTTTTTAATGCAAAAAACAGCTTTACGAAATTTAATCTGACAAATCATCTAAATATCCTAAAGATTACATAGATCTGATGTCAGATACATTAAATAATTTATGTAATGCAAAGACCGAAACGGTTGATGCTTTTTATGTACCATATAAAACTGCTTAGATGCTTGATATTTTATTGACGGCTTCTGTCTCTTTTATAATTACGTTCCTTGCAGTCCCCGTTGTACTGGAAGTGGCAGAGAAAAAGAAGTTGTTTGATATCCCCAACGAACGCAAAGTGCACACCCGTCTGGTGGCGTCACTCGGAGGGGTTGGTATTTTCGGTGGTTTTATTCTCGCTGCCCTGCTGTCCATTCAGGGTCATCTCAATTACGAATTTCAATACTTTTTCGCGGCATCCCTGGTCATATTCTTCCTGGGTCTTAAGGATGATCTGATTATCCTCTCAGCCAGTAAGAAATTTATCGGGCAGATTATTGCAGCGTCTATACTGATTCACCTGGGCGGTATCCGTCTCGACAGTATGCATGGTGTACTCGGTTTTGAAAAATTACCTGAAGCATTCGGACTGGCGTTATCCTATCTCACGATTATTGTGGTGATCAATTCCTTTAACCTGATCGACGGGGTAGATGGGCTGGCTGCCAGCCTGGGAATCCTTACCATGCTGGTGTTCGGTAGTTATTTCTTTGCCATCGGTTACCAGGCCTATGCCTTACTGGCATTTGCCATGGCCGGCAGTTTGGCCGCTTTCATGATTTTTAATCATCACCCGGCGCGGATATTCATGGGCGATTCGGGATCACTGATGATCGGACTGATCAACGCGATCCTGGTTATAAAATTTATTAATGTGGCCAATGATCCGCTGGTTGCGGTACCCGTACCTTCTGCAGTGGCCATTGGTTTTGCCATTCTGATCGTGCCGCTGCTGGACACCCTGCGTGTTTTCAGCATTCGTATCCTGAATGGTCAATCGCCTTTTACGCCCGACCGCAATCACGTACATCACTTATTGCTGGACAGGGGTATGGATCACGCGTCGGTAACCCTGACCTGTGTTACGGTGAATATTCTTTTCATTGTCCTTGCCTGGTTTGGCCGTGGTCTCGGACCCAACTACCTGATGTTACTGATGCTCGCTCTGGCCTTTTCAGGGTTGGGTGTATTGTACTATTACAAACGTCCGAAACGTGCCGTGCTGATTGTCAAGCGGAGTGATGCGGTATCCAAAGTACAATCTATCGAAACAAAAGTGGTAACACTGACCAAGGAAAAAGAAGCACAGTCCGCAGCAGATTAAAAGCGGATCAACCAATATTTTTTTAACAGGGCTGTATCCGGAACAACGATACAGCCCTTGTTTTTTATACCACAGTTTTATTAGATTTGCGTTCCGGTCAGCTGCGTATTAAAAACAACGAACCGGCAACGATTAAACTACAATTTTATGTCAGAAGAACTAGCCTCCATCAGTGTGGTAGCGGAAGATCACATGAAGAAAGCGATCAGTCACCTGGAAACGGAATTAGTAAAAATCAGGGCCGGGAAAGCCAACCCGCAGATGCTGGACGGCATCTCTGTTGATTATTACGGATCCCCGATGCCGATCAACCAGGTCGCCAATATCAGTGTAATGGATGCCCGCACCCTGAGCATTCAACCCTGGGAGAAAAACATGCTGCAGCCTATAGAACGGGCCATCATTGCCGCGAATATCGGGATCAATCCACAGAACGACGGCGTACTGATCCGACTCTTTCTTCCTCCGCTTACGGAAGAAAGAAGAAAGGAACTGGTGAAAAGATGCCAGGGAGAAGGAGAACAATCTAAAGTAGCCGTACGTAATATCCGCCGGGACGCGATAGAGCATGTCAAACGTCTTCAGAAAAACGGGCTGAGTGAAGATGCCGCTAAAGATGCGGAAGCCGGCATCCAGGAACTGACCGACCGGTTTATTGCCACCGTGGAAAAACACCTGGCGGCTAAAGAAAAAGAAATCATGTCCATATAAAAAACAGGACAACTGTTTTTGTAAAGCAATATCAGTCCGCTGGTATTGCTTTCTTTTTTTCCGGCCGGTTGGCCATATACACCCCAACCAGTATGATGGATAAAGCAATCACATGCATATAGGTTATTTTTTCCCCGTAATAAAGACCCCAGCCAATGGCCACAAAAGGAATACCATAGGTGACCAGTGAGGCGAACAAGCCGCCGGCTTTTTTTACCAGCACATAAAACAATACGGAGGCTAGAGCCGTACCCAGAATCCCGAGAGCCGAACTGGCCACGGTACTGATCACGTATTTATGTTCAGCAAGTGGCAGGCTGAAGTACCCGTCGGCGATCAGTACAATCAGAGCCGGGGGTATGAGCCCCGTAAAAGCGATGGCCGCGATCTGTACGGAACCTACACCTTTCAGCCGTTCATGTACCATATTTACATTGAAGCCGTAGAAAATCGTAGCCAGTACCACAAAGCCCGTATAAGCAAGGTAGCCCCCTGGCTGACTGTTATTGGCGTATAATAAAAGGGAAGAGCCCAGTAATCCTGTCAGTACACCGGATAGTTTCTGCGCACTGGTTTTCATCCGGAAAAACAAAGCACCGGTAATGATGACAAATAAAGGCGTTAATGAATTCAGGCTGCCGGCCAGCGCCCCGTCAATTTTAGTTTCGGCTATACAGAACAGAAAGGCCGGGATAAAGCTACCCAGCCAGCCACTGAGCAATACATAGCGGATGGTGGATGCGGGCAGCGGTTTCAATGCCTGCCAGGCAAAGGGCAACATGACTAGTCCCGAAGACAACATCCGTAAAGCGGCCACCTGGTAAGCTGATAACACCGGTAACTGGTTTTCATCATACAGCCCCCATTTCATCAGGATAAATGAACTGCCCCAGATCAGACAAAGGGTGATGAATAAAATCCAGTTGGTTATTTTATTGCTCATAAAAGCGGCAAAGTTCAGGAATGAAAAGGAGACTAAGCTATTTTTTTTACCTTCATATGTAAACGCCTAAACGCCTAAACACCAAACCATGAGTAAGATAAAACTTTCGGCACTGGACACCCGCGCCCCTAAAGACCTTGATAAAACAGCCACCAAAGAGAAAACGGCCAGTTACCTGGAGGAGCTGGATGAGCTGCAGAACCTGTTATTTGCCGAAGGGAAGCATTCTATCCTGGTGGTGATCCAGGGAATGGATGGCAGCGGGAAAGATGGCGTGATCAGGAATGTGCTTGGCAATATGAATCCGCAGGGGGTGGCCGTACAGTCGTATAAAGCGCCCACGGAAAAAGAACTCTCGCATGATTTTCTCTGGCGGATCCATCAGCATACGCCGGCCCGTGGCATGATCCAGGTGTTTAACCGTTCGCATTATGAAGATATACTGGTGACCCGCGTGCATAAGTGGTGCGATGATGAAACAGCGCGGAAAAGAATGGACGCCATTAATGATTTTGAAAAATTGCTGCAGCAACATAATAACACGCATATCCTGAAATTTTACCTGCATGTTTCGCCGGAAGAACAACATGAGCGACTCAGTGAGCGGATGAAAGATCCGGCCAAAATGTGGAAGTACAATGAGAAGGATTTTGCGGAAGCAAAACTCTGGGATGAGTATATGGAAATGTATGAGGAATGTTTTGAAAAATGCAATCAGCCTGAATGGATTATTGTGCCGGCAGACCAGAACTGGTACAAGGAGTATGTGATTGCCAAAGCCCTGCGCGATCTGATGAAAGAGCTTAATATGCAGTTCCCCGGATTAAAAAAATAACCCCGCTGATATTAGTTATTAATAATATCTATACCTTAGGCATGAATCCTGAACAGTATTAATAACCAAAAAACAATTTTTATGGGAATGATGAAAGAATTTAAGGAGTTTGCCATGAAGGGCAATGTGATTGACCTGGCTGTCGGTGTGGTTATCGGAGGTGCATTTGGTGCCATCGTATCCGCAGTTGTAGATAATATCCTGATGCCGGTTGTCGGAATCATTACGGGGGGAATCAATTTTGACGCCCTGTCGGTGAAAGTGGGTGATGCCGAATTGAAATACGGCATGGCCATTTCCGCCTTTGTAAAATTCATTGCCATTGCCCTGTTCCTGTTCCTGGTGATCAAAGCCATCAACAGCGCCAAGAAGAAAGAAGAAGCGGCGCCGGCTGCTCCGGCACCCACTCCGGAGGACATTACCCTGCTTCGTGAAATCAGGGATGCCCTGAAGAAATAAACAGGTGGAAAATGGGCTGGTTGCGGCCGGTCTTATTCCCTTATTTTTGCCACTGGGCTGTATCGTAGCCGGTACAGCCCTGTTTTTTTTATCGCTAAAAAACAAGAAGTGCAGAACCCATCGTACCAGATTAAATTGCCCCAGTTTGAAGGTCCTTTCGACCTGCTCCTGTTCTTTATTGAACGGGATGAACTGGATATCTACAATATTCCCATTACCCGGATTATCAACGATTTCCTGGATTATATTCATGGCAGCGAGGAACTGAATATTGAACTCAGCAGTGAGTTTATTCTCTTCGTTTCCACCTTGATGCGGATCAAAGCAAAAATGCTGCTGCCCCGTAAGGAACTGGATGCCCAGGGCAACGAAATTGATCCTCGCCAGGAACTGGTGAATAAAATTCTCGAGTACAAGCGGTTTAAAGAAGCTTCCGCGGAAATGGCGGAAATGGAAGCCCTGCGTATGCTGATGGTTAAAAGGGGCAATATCCAGAAAGAACTTTCCCAGATCGGAGAGGAAGACAGCGAGGGTACGGAAATACAGCATATCACCCTGTTCAAACTGATGAAGTCCTTTGAAAGGGCCATGCAGAAATACAGTGACCGGCTGAATAAACCGGTACATACCGTGGTGCAGTATAATTACACCATGGAGAAAGCACGCGACCAGATGTTATCATTGGCCCGCGAAGAAAAAGTGCTGCCGTTTGAAAGTATCTTCGAACATGCGGAAAACAGGGTACATGCCATCTTCCTTTTTCTTTCGATGCTTGAACTGGTGCAGATGAAGTTTATGAAAATCATGATTGGGGAAGGAAAGAATAATTTTATCATAGAATTCAATGAGCCTGATGACCGGCTGGCAGAAATGGAAGGACAGGAGCCGCAACCGGATCAGGAACCGGATACACAAACAGAAGATGAGTCAAACCAATAATTTAAATAATTAAAAATAGCACACATGAAAAGCTTTGCAACCGCAAATTGGAAAGGTACCGGTAAAGAAGGTACAGGTACCCTGAGTTCCAAATCCAACGTACTGAATAACACCTCGTATGATTTCAGAAGCCGTTTTGAAGATGGTACGTTTACCAATCCGGAAGAACTGGTTGCCGCCGCGCATGCCGGTTGTTTTTCAATGAAACTCAGTTTTGTATTGGGTGCAGCCGGTTTTACTCCGGATAGCATTGATACTAAATGCACTATTACCCTGGAAGCGGGTGTGGTTACCTCCAGTCACCTGGAAGTAAAGGCCGCAGTACCTGGAATTGATGCCACTAAATTTGCTGAATGTGCAGCGGATGCCAAGGAAAACTGTCCTATAAGTAAGCTTCTGAACACAGCGATTACCCTGGATGCCGCTTTGGCCTGATCTGAATCTAACTGAACGGCTGTACGGGTAATGGTGAGGAAAGGGGAGAAGTAACCTTAAACTGAACAATATGAAATTCATCCTTCTCATGGCTTTACTTGCCCTGAACACCCTCATTTTTGCCCAGGCTACCGGCTCCGGTCTCGGTGGCATCAGTGGCGTACAGCGTCGTCTTGAAACGTATAGGTGGTCAGAACGGCCCAATGAAGCAGAACTCATAGATCTGCAGAAAATGTTTATTAACCAGGAATGGATGCCGGGCCAGGTCTTTTTTAAAAGTGGCCGGGCTCCTTTGCATGTTCCGCTGATTTTTGATGCGTATAATAATACCCTGTATTATAAACAGGGAGATGTGATTATGGAATTTGTGGATACGGTCAGCCGATTCTCCCTTGAAGTACAACTGAAAACAGATACAGTCCTGTATTATTTTGTCAGTCAGCAACCCGCATACCAGGCCAATACCCGGGAAACATTTTATGAACTGCTGGTAAACGGAGATATTAAACTACTTCGTTGCCGGGCACGTTCCATACAGCAGTTAAAGGATAAAGACCTGCCGGAGGAAAAGAGGACGGATCGCAAGGAACTTTTTTTTGTTGCAACTCCTGATGACCGGCTCATTGCCGTTTATCCGGATACAGAAATGCTCAAAAGAAAAATGCCGGAATACAGTACGGCCATCGCTTCAATTGTAAAAAAAGAACACCTGAAAATAAAAGGCGAAAAAAGCCTGGTGGAGTTGTTTGTTCACCTGAATAACCAGGTACAATAATTTATTCATACATCCAGAGCAATACCGGTTTACCTGACTGATTGACCAGCGGTTTGATGGTATTCAGCATACCGGGAGATACCGTTGGGCAGCCATTACTCTGACAGATTTCATCGGTTTGCTCGGTTTCCGGTACACAACTGTGACTGTGCAGTACAACGGCTCTTTCAAAAGCGTTGCTGTTACTGCTGTCGAGCCCATGCAGTTTATAGGCGTATCCCCATTTCCCCGTATAAGGAATCCCGATTTTATATTTTCCCAGTGAAGTACAACCGCAGCCAACTTCATTGCCATACTTCCTTCCCTCCAGCCAGTTTTGAAAGCAATTACCATGGGTGACCAGGCCGCTGTGCAGCAGGCTGTCTTTTTCCAGGCTGTAAATAAAAAAACGGTTTTCCCCGGAGGGCAGACTCATGTCAATAAAAAAACAAAACTGGTTGTTGTATCCTTTTTTGCGGATAAATGTTTTCGCGTCGGCGGCTTTACCCTTCAGTTTATCCAGGTTGATCATGGCCGGATGCGGTGCCGCTTCCCGGGTCATGCCATGCAGGGCTTTCATTTTTTTAAATGAATTGCTTTGCGCGAAATAGCTGATACTGGCTATCAGGAGAACGGTAATACTGAGTGGAAGCAGGGCTTTCATTGCAGGCAGTTGAAAAAATCAGATACACAAGTAACGGATTTCCATAACCGGACAGGCCGTGGAAGTTGTTAAAGTTTTCAGCAAAAAAAACCGCGGCGGGTAGCAGCGGTTTTCTGAACAGGATGCTTCCTGGTTATCCCAATAAGGTTGTTACGGCAATTTTTTCTTTCATCATATCGCGTACAGCAGCGGCAATGCCGGCTGCATCGTATCCACATTCCCTGTACAATTCTTTGGGTGTGCCGTGTTCCACCAGGCGGTCGGGAATACCCAACAGGCGTACTTCATTTTTGTACCCGTGGCGGTTCATGAATTCGAGAATGGCACTCCCAAATCCGCCTTCAATGGTGCCGTCTTCCACCGTCAGCAGTTTTTTATAACGCTGACAGGCTTCATGCAATAACGCTTCATCCAGTGGCTTTACAAAACGCATATCGTAATGCCCCGGATTCAATCCGTCGGCTTTCAGTTCACGAATTGCTGCCGCGGCAAAATTGCCCGGATGTCCCAATGAAAGGATGGCGATATCCTGCCCGTCTCTCAGCTTTCTTCCCTGGCCAATGGGTATTTCCTGCATCGGTGTTTTCCAGTCGGGCATCATGCCCTCTCCCCGCGGATAGCGGATCACCATCGGGGTTTTCAGGTTCTCCAGCTGGGCGGTATACATCAGGTTGCGCAGTTCCGCTTCATTCATCGGCGAACTGATCACCATATTCGGAATGCAACGGAAGAAGGCGATATCATAGCAACCATGGTGCGTAGGTCCGTCGTCCCCGACAAGACCGGCCCGGTCAAGGCAGAATACCACCGGTAATTTCTGGATAGCCACATCGTGCACCACGGAGTCAAATGCCCGTTGCATAAACGAAGAGTAGATATTACAGAAGACTTTCAGTCCCTGTGTGGCCATACCGGCACTGAGTGTAACGGCATGTTGTTCGGCAATTCCCACGTCAAAGGCACGGTCAGGCATTTTTTCCATCATGAACTTCAGGGAAGATCCCGAAGGCATAGCCGGTGTAATGCCAAATATTTTTTCATTTTGCTCCGCCAGTTCAATCAGGGTATGTCCGAATACATCCTGGTATTTAGGCGGCTGGGGAAGATCAAATTGTTTTTTCTGAATTTCTCCGGTCAGTTTATCAAACAAGCCGGGGGCATGCCATTTGGTCTGGTCTTTTTCAGCCAGTGCATAGCCTTTGCCTTTTGTGGTGATGATATGCAGAATCTTAGGTCCGGGTATCTCCCGCAGATCACGGAGTGTGTCCACGAGCTTGGCCACATTATGACCGTCAATCGGGCCAAAATACCGGAGTTTAAGCGCTTCAAATAAATTGGAACTGCTGCTGACCATTCCCTTCATGCCCTCAATCAGTTTGTGCGCCATGCCGCGGCTGAAATCTTTTCCAACCGGCAGCTTACCGAGTATTTTCCAGACATCATCCTTCACTTTATTATAGGTGGGAGAAGTGGAAATATCGGTCAGGTATTCTTTCAGGGCACCCACATTCGGATCGATGCCGATACCATTATCATTCAGAATAATCAGCATGTCCGCATCGGCCACACCTGCATGGTTCATGCCTTCAAAAGCAAGTCCTGCCGTCATGGATCCATCTCCGATTACGGCCACTACCTTGCGGTCTTTCTCGCCTTTATATTTGGCAGCCATAGCCATGCCCAGCGCTGCGGAAATAGATGTAGAAGAATGGCCTACACCAAATGTATCATATTCACTTTCGCTTCTTTTCGGAAATCCGCTGATGCCTTTGTATTTACGGTTGCTGGGGAAAACATCCCGGCGCCCGGTCAGGATTTTATGTCCGTATGCCTGGTG
>JAFLBL010000003.1 GCA_017303855.1 Chitinophagales bacterium
GTTTTACCTTGATACGGAGGTCGGTGCCGCGTACGCCGCGTGCCCGTCCGCTGGCGCGTCCGCGTCCGCCACCGCCGCCGAAGAAGGATCCGAAGATGCCGTCGTCGGAGTCGAAACCGAAGCGGCGGAGAATATCCTCCATATCCATGCCGGAGAAGTCGGAGTATCCGCCCCCGGCACCGCCGCTCATGCCGGCATGGCCGAGGCGGTCGTAGCGTGCGCGTTTGTCGGCATCGCTGAGCACATCATAGGCTTCAGCGGCCTCCTTGAATTTGTCTTCGGCAGCTTTGTCCCCGGGGTTACGGTCGGGGTGGTATTCCATCGCTTTTTTGCGATAGGATTTTTTTATTTCGTCGGCGCTGGCGTTTTTCGCCACCTCGAGTACTTCGTAATAATCGCGTTTGGCCATAATTTTCAGTCAACAGTTAACAGTGAGCAGTCAACGATGGGTGCAGTTTTCAGGTAGTAGCGCTTTCCGAACACTGAGAACCGGGTTTGTTTGAGGTTAGTTACCAACCACCACTTTGGCAAACCGGATGATGCGGTCGCCGAGGCGGTAGGCAGGTTCGATGACATCTACAATTTTGCCCTTGAGGTCTTCGGCAGGCGCCGGAATTTCCGTGATTGCCTCGTGGAAATCGGCATTGAAGCTATCGCCGGCTTTGGTTTCCACCTGTTCAAGGCCTTTGCCCTGGAGGGTATGCACCAACTTATGATGGATAAGCTGCATGCCTTCCGAGAGGGCGCCGTTTTTGGAAGCCCTGTCAAAATCGTCCAAAACCGACAGCATCGCTGTCATGATGTCACGACCTGCTGTTTTTGCGAGCTCCTGGCGTTCGCGGGCGGCATTGCGGCGAAAGTTTTCAAAATCGGAATAGAGGTAGAGGTATTTATTTTTGCTCTCCTCCAATTGGCGCTTTAAATCCGCTATTTCCGTGTTTTCCTGGCTATTTTCCGGGTTTTCCATAGTGCTTGTATTTTCGGTGGCGAGCGTTTCAGCGCCTGCTTCAGGGTTTGTCGGCAGTTCGTTCTCCTGCATATTGCGTCAAAGATTTGGATATTGATTGATTCAGACAGGGAATAGGGCAATTATTGTGCCTCGCGCACGTGTGCGACAATTTGTCAGCCGGATCCTGTTTTTAAATCCTGTTGAGCGGGCTATTGTGCAAGTTTGTCCCGGAGCAGTCGGTCCACGTGTGCTTCACTGAGGTTGTGGCCGATGATTTTGCCGTCGGGGCCAATGAGGAATACACTGGGGATATAGCGGATGTTGTACATAGTAGAGACGGGGCCGCCAAAATCCTGATTTTCCATAACATGGTAGGGCCAGTTCAGGCCGTCTTGCCGAATGGCGCGCTGCCAGGCATCGGCGTTGCTTTCAATGGCGACACTGACCATTTCCAGACCTTTATCGTGAAATTTATTGTACAATTCTACCAATGTGGGGTTTTCCTGTCGGCAGGGGCCGCACCAGCTTCCCCAGAACTGGAGCACCACATATTTTCCCCGCAATTCGGAGAGTTTGAATTCGCGGCCGCCTTCGAGGGTCGCGCTGAAATCGGGCGCCATGTCACCGCCGATAAAATCGGGCTGGCGGTATTTATACCACATAAAAATGAGCAGGCCGACGCCAGCTGCGAAGAGCAAGTTGCGAAGCAATGTTTTGTTCATAATAGAAATGTATACCCTGAGTTGGGAAAAATTGAAAACAGATGGGTGCTTTTGCTTTGATTTTCAGGGAATTGAAAATTCGTATTTTTCAAAACTGTTTTGCGGGGCAATAAAATAGTTGTGCAAAGATGCGGCATCCTTCCGGCAAAATACGGTACTTTGTATCACAAAAGCGCTAATCATGTCTATGCTCACCATCGAACCGGGTAAAATCCCAACCAAAGATCTTCATCAGTTTATCCTCGGCGCCGTGGCGCCCCGTCCGATTGCCTTTGCCAGTACCATCAGCAAGGACGGGCAGCCGAACCTGGCCCCTTACAGTTTTTTTAATGCCTTTAGCAGCAATCCGCCCATTCTGATTTTTTCGCCGGCCCGGAAAGTACGCGACAACAGCGTCAAGCATACACTGGAAAATCTGTATGAAGTACCCGAAGTGGTCATCAGCATCGTGACCATTGATATGGTGCAACAGGTTTCCCTGTCGAGCTGCGAATTTCCCAAAGGTGTGAATGAATTTGTCAAAGCCGGATTTACCGCATTACCGGCCACCCTGGTAAAACCGCCAATGGTAAAGGAAAGCCCGGTGAATATGGAATGTAAAGTAATTGAAATAAAACCACTGGGTACGGAAGGCGGTGCGGGCAACCTGGTGATCTGTGAAGTGCTGCGGATGCATATTGACGACGCCCTGCTGGATGAACAACGGAAAATTGATCAGCGGAAAATAAAACAGGTGGCCAGGCTGGGTGGCGACTGGTACTGTGTGGTAAATGAACAGAACCTTTTCCAGGTAGAAAAACCCAATACACAAATTGGCATCGGCGTGGACGCACTGCCTGAGTATATACGAAACAGCCGTTGGCTGACTGGCAATGAACTCGGGCAGCTGGGCAATGTACATGAAATGCCCCTGATCAACCCCGCCTTTGAAGATGACCACCTGAAAAAAATTATTCAGTATTACAGTCTCAATCCGGATGAAATGGAACGTGAACTGCATACCTATGCAAAAAAATTACTGGCGGAAGGCCGCGTACAGGATGCCTGGCAAATTTTACTGGGCGCATAAAGGACCTGATGAATTACCAATCTAATTGCTTAATTTAAAGCAACGGCTCCTGCTACTATGCTGAAAAAAACTGGCCCATACCTGCTTATTTCTTTTTTGATACTGGTGCAATCCGCCTGTGTCCCCAAAAAAGCAATTCCGACTGCCAGGCAGGAACTGGGCACAGTAAACACCTCGCTCAAAGAACAGGAAGCGGCACTCTCCCGGCTGGACCAGGCAAGAAAGAAAAAAGAGCAACTGAATGAGATTGATGATACCGCCAATACGCGTATCCGTAAATATATTGAAAAGACAAGCCGTGAAATTGACACCCTGATCAACCGCAACAGTATCCTGATCGGGGAAACAAGTATTGAAAAAGCCGACTGGGACCGGTTGCGCAAAGCATTGTCCTTTTCCAGGAATGCAGTAAAAACAAATAATGAAAAAATTGAGTTCCTGGAAGACCTGATCAGCCGGAACCTGGTGGTTCGTATAGATCAGGATGTGGTTTTTGCGCCGGGTAAATATGTGGTACAGCCGGAAACCGCTAATGCAATCGGCCGTTTATTTGAACCGGCGGCAAAAGAAATCGACGCACTTGTTAAAAAATATCCCGACTTCCCGCTTTCACTGGTCATCACCGCAAAAGGCTATTCAGATGCCACTATGATTGCTGAAGGCTCTTCCCTGTACAAGGAATTAAAAGAAAGAGTAAAACTGCAAACCGCGAATCCCGGCAATAAAGAACTGAATAAGGAATTATCCGTGGCAAGGGCACAGGCCGTAATCGGGCTTTTTAAAACCTATACCGTAAACCGGAGTTCCACCGGCGGCAATATCCGCAATATCCTTTACCTGCATGAAGGAAAAGGCGAAGCATTCCCCGATCCGGAAATAACGGATTATAAAACAAACGATCCCCGCAGGAGGATCGTGTTGCTGTTCTGGAGTATTTTTCCTGACTAATTTACTGGCCAAATACTTTCTTGAGTATATCCGACGTGCGGGCCACCGGGTTCGTCCGGATATTGGCTTCCTCTTTGGATACCTGGTCAAACAAGGCATCCACCGCTTTCCCTACTACATACGAAGTGAGATCGGGATTTATTTTTTTAAACGTGGTAGGCAGTTTATTATAGGTATTCATGATATCCCCGTAATATTTGGTGGCTTCTGTTTTATCCAATGAAGATTTTACAGATGGCGTGAAAGCTGTAATCAGTTGTTGTTTTGTCTTCTCTTTAAAGTAACTGGTAGCCGCGTCTTTGGGACCTTTTACAATTTTCAGGGCGTCCGTCAGGGTCATTTGCTTAATAGCCTCCACAAAAATGGGCTTGGCAAACGCCACCGCGTCTTCCGCACCCCGGTTGATCGACAGTACTGCTTTATCCACCTGCGCTCCCATACCCATTCCCCGCAGGGTGCTCTCCACTTTTTTTGCATCCGGCGGCAGCAGCATTTTATAAAATTCGCTGCCAAAGAAGCCATCCGTTTTATTCAGGTTCAGAACCGCATTGGTCACCCCGTTGGTCAGCGCTTCTTTTATTCCTTGTCCGGCTTCATGCTCAGAAATACCGGCAGCGGAAGTAGTTGATTTCTTAATGATTTCCGGCAATTTAATCTGTGCCTGTACACCGGTGCCGGTAGCAAGTACTATTGCCGCTAAAAGAAAGTAGTTTGTTTTCATGTGTTCGTATTAGTTCATAAAATTAACAGCACTGGCTGTAATTAAAGAGACATCGTACTACTTTGACGAATATTTAAGGGATTCGTTGCGTCAGCATTACTTAATGGTGCCCCCAAATACTTTCCGCAACAGATCTGTTGTACGGGCTTCAATATTCTGCCGTATATTAATTTCTTCCTTGGATACCAGGTCAAAAAGTGCGAGCGTGGCTCTTTCCGTAACAAACGAAGGCAGGTCCGGATTGATTTTCTTCAATGTGGTCGGGAAATTATTATAGGTACTCACCACATCTCCATAATATTTGGTGGCATCCACTTTGTCCAGTGATGATTTAATCACCGGCAGAAAAGCGGCAATGAGTTTATCGGTTGTTTTAACGCGGAAGAAATGAGTGGCGCTGGTATCGCCGTTTTTTACCAGTCCGATCGCGTCGCTGATCGTCATGCTTTTAATCGCATCCACAAAAATGGGCTTGGCAAAACCGGCGGCATCTTCAGCGGCCCGGTTAATCTGCAAAATGGCTTTGTCCACCATTTTATTCATTCCCAGGTCACGCAGTGTGTTTTCGATTTTTTTGGCATCCGGCGGAAGCAGGATTTTGTAAAACGCATCTTTAAAAAACCCGTCTGGTTTATTCAGCTGGAGAACGGCTTTTACGAGTCCCTGTCCCAGGGCTTCTTTAATACCTTCACCCGCTTCGGCTTCGGTAACGCCGCCGGGAATGCCACCGGGTAGTTTGGAAATAATGTCACAGCTGTTGAGCGCAAAGGAGAGTAGTAAAACAGAAAGCAGGGTCCGCATAAAAGCAGTTTTTCGTGAAAAAATGGTAAACTCAGGATTCAGGCCCTAAAATAGGGGTCAAAATCCGAAAAAAGGCCTTAAAACCGGGATTATCAGCCGAAATCAGGGTTTTAATGAATATCAGGCAGGGTTAATACGCCCGTCTCCTGTGCTTTTCTCATAAATCAGGCCAGTATCAAGAATTTAGGCCGGATTGCGGGAGTTTTGCCAAACTAAAATATCTTTGCGCCGGAGCGGTCAATTGGGTATTTTCATACCTTAGAATTTATAACTGCTTTTGAATCATTATATGGATGGGGAGCAACCCGGAAAATCCCCCGGAAAAAGAGTACGGCGCCGAAACCGAAAAGCGAGATGAGTAGGTGAACCAAAATAACTGTTATGAAAAAAATGTTTTTCCTGTTGGCCGCATTTGTATTCTGCCTGCAAATCAACGGCTTCTCTCAAAAATCACGCGTAGGTTTCTCCACAGGATTTACGTCTGCCAATCAGTATGGTAAGATTGGCGGCGACCGGATAAAAGACGACGCTTTAGCGGGTATTACATTCGGTTTACTGGTAGATGCCCCGTTGGGAAAAAGTCATATCAGTTTCCAGCCCTCTCTGAATTATTCCCAAAAAGGCCGTGTTACTTTTGATGAAAATACCCGTGCCAATACCCTGAAAGAATGGTATGCCCTCCGTTATGCTGAATTGCATACTAACTTCCTTTACAATACCAATGGAGCAAAAGGAAACTGGTTTATCGGTGGCGGTCCTTCCGTTTCCTTTGATCTTCCTTCAAAAAAAGTATCTAAAACCGAAGATCTGAAAACAGAAACCAACCTGTCTTTCGGCCAGGAAGCCAACAATGACTTCCGCGGTATCGATTATGGTGCTAACATGCTGACCGGCTATCGTATGAAAGGCGGCTTTTTCTTTGCCTTTAATTATACTGTAGGTATCCGTAACCTGGTACCTGTTCAGGATGGTACAGACGACAATATCAGGAACCACAGCTGGGGTATCCGTGTCGGTTTCCTTATCAACAATAAATAAGCTGACACCAACTGCTTTTACAATGCCTCCCCCACGGGGAGGCATTTGTCTTTGTACCCTCCCCCCGAAACTGTACCTTTGCGGCTTCAAATTCATTCAACCGCATACATGAATACACCGCATCTATCCGAACAGGAACAACTGCGCCGGGAAAAACTGGCCGAACTGATCATAATGGGCATCGAACCCTATCCTGCTCCTTTGTTTCCCGTAAATACCAATTCTGCCGCTATCAAAGCTGAATTCACGGCTGAGAAAAAAGAGAATCCCATATACCAGGATGTCTGCCTCGCCGGACGTGTCATGAGTGTTCGCGATATGGGCAAGGCCAATTTTGCCGTAATACAGGATAGTCATGGCCGGATTCAATTATACCTGAAACGCGATGATATCTGTCCGGGTGAAGACAAATCACTCTACGATATTGTATGGAAAAAACTCACCGATATCGGCGATATCATCGGGATACGCGGTTATGTATTCATTACTAAAACCGGCGAGACTTCCGTGCATGTGAAAGAACTTACGATGCTGAGTAAATCGCTGCGCCCCCTGCCGGTTGTAAAAGAAGCTGAAGGACAAACCTTCGATGCCGTAACCGATCCGGAATTCAAATACCGGCAGCGGTATGCTGACCTGATCATCAACCCGACGGTAAAAGAGACGTTTTTAAAACGTACAAAACTGATCAACTCCATCCGGGAATTCCTGAATAAACAGGGAGCCCTGGAAGTGGATACACCGGTACTGCAAAGTATTCCCGGCGGTGCGGCGGCCCGTCCCTTTATCACGCACCACAACGCCCTGGATATTCCCCTGTACCTGCGGATTGCCAATGAATTGTACCTGAAGCGGCTTATCGTGGGTGGCTTTGACTGGGTGTATGAGTTCAGCCGCAATTTCCGTAACGAAGGGATGGACCGTACGCATAACCCCGAATTCACCATCCTGGAATTCTACACCGCGTACAAGGATTATTTCTGGATGATGGAAACCACGGAACAACTGCTGGAAAAAGCGGCTATTGATGTATGTGGTAATCCGGAAGTACCGGTGGGCGACAAAATCATTTCTTTCAAAGCACCGTTCAAACGTATCAGTATTTACGATGCCATTCATGAACATACCGGCATTGATGTAAGCCGGATGAATGAAGACCAGCTGCGCTCCGTATGTAAACAATTACATATACAGGTTGACGAGAGTATGGGTAAGGGCAAACTGATCGATGAACTTTTCGGCGGCAAATGCGAGCATCACTATGTACAGCCAACATTCATCATCGACTACCCCGTGGAAATGAGTCCGCTCACCAAGAAGCACCGTGATAAACAAGGCCTGGTGGAGCGTTTTGAATTAATCATCAATGGCAAGGAAATTGCCAATGCCTATAGTGAACTCAATGACCCTATCGACCAACGCGAGCGATTTGAAGAGCAGGTAAAACTGATGGAACGCGGCGATGATGAAGCCATGTTTGTAGACTATGATTTCCTGCGTGCCCTCGAATACGGTATGCCGCCTACAGCCGGTATCGGCTTTGGTATTGACCGGCTCTGTATGCTGCTGACCAATAATCCGTCAATCCAGGATGTATTGCTGTTTCCGCAGATGCGTCCGGAGAAAGGAAATGAGTCAATAGCCGATAGTCAATAGCCTGCCAGCCGGCAAAGGCTGGTCGTTAGTAAGGCCACTCTAAAACAGGCTATGTATTTACTAAAGACTATCGACTAAAGACTAAAAAACTGTACTTTCATAACGAAAAACCCTTCGCATGAAACCTTTCATTCCCGCTAAAGTCGCCGAAGTCCTCTTCGCCCTGATCATTGCTTATTTCGGCTACAATCATTTCAGCCGGGCGGGTGCTATGAGCGGATGGGTGCCCGATTTTATGCCGGGCGATCCGAAGATCTGGATCTATGTAGTGGGGGCCTGTTTTATACTCGCCGCTATAGCCATTCTTACCGAACTGCAAAAGGTATTGGCCTGTTACCTGCTGGCGGCTTTGTTGCTGCTGCTGGGGTTCCTGGTTCATTGGAAAAACGGGGCACTCTCCGTGGATTTTTTAAAGAACACGTCCATGGCCCTCATGGCTATTCTTATTGCGGGAAAAAAATAACCCTTCGGTACGCCGGGCTGCATTTGTTTTCGCTGAAGCCTATTGAACGGCTACTCAGGGTGACAACAGCCAGTTATACAAACAAATCAGTATACAACTGCGCACCAGGAACTACTGAATATTTTTCAAGATCAGTAATGCCTTCTTCTGCCAGCACCTGTTCATCGATGTACAGATTTCCCGTGCATTCTCCGGAAGGGCGACGCAATATCGCATAAGCGGCATCCGCCAGTATCTCCGGCGTACGGCTCATATTGGCCAGCATGGCACCACCGAGCAGGTTACGTACCGCAGCCGTATCAATAGTAGTACGCGGCCAGAGTGAGTTGGCCGCTATCTTGTATTTAGCCAGTTCCTTCGCCCAACCGATGGTCATCATGCTCATGTTGAACTTGGTCAGTGTATACGCCACGTGTTTCTCAAACCATTTCGGATCAAGACTAACGGGTGGCGACAAAGTAAGAATATGCGGATTCGTCGATTTTTTCAGATGTGGTATACAGGCCCTGGTCACAATAAAAGTTCCACGGACATTGATATCGTGCATCAGGTCGAAGCGCTTGGCCTCTGTATCTTCTGTATTCGTGAGTGATATAGCCGAGGCATTATTGATCAGGATATCAATACCGCCAAAGGTTTCTATCGCTTTATCAATCACCTGTTGTACCTGTTCTTCAAACCGGATATCACACTGAACCGCAAGCGCTTTTCCTCCGGCCGCTTCGATCTCTGCGGCTGCGGTAAAAATAGTTCCTCCCAGTTTCGCATTTTCCTCCACACTCTTCGCGGCTATTACAATATTGGCTCCTTCCCTCGCCAGGCGCAATGCCATTGCTTTACCTATTCCACGCGTGGCACCGGTAATGAGGGCGGTTTTGTTGCTAAAGTCCATAGTTGAAAGGTTGAAAAGTTGATATGTTCAGGCCCGGGATAAAGTTATCTTAGAAAACCGGGTTGACAAATCTTTACTGAAAAGATTCACCTGTATTGATAATTTCACTTACCAGCGCCCCGGCACCTGGCACCTGACACCTTTTACTTCGGCATCCCGTTTTCCGACACTTTCAGATTTCCCGTGGTCTCTTTAAATGTAATCCGGCCAAGGTCCTGAGTGGCTTCAAGACCTTTGCCGCCAAAAATGTTTTTCCCGGGGCCCCTGTAAACGGCGTACTTGTCTGTATAAAACAACTTGGTGGACTGGTTCCACCAGAGATCATCGCTCCGCAGGGTATCGCCCTTTACACTGATCACCACCACACTGTCGCGGAGATATACCATATTGAGGTTTTCATAATAGATACCGTACTTACAATCCAGCCAGGTTTCCAGTTTTCTTGTACTGTCATTGTAAAAATCACAATGCAGGGTCCTGGGAAATTCTACAGAAATGGTATCATCATTGGTACGGATCATCAGGGGTGCCGTCAGTTTGGCCCGGAGTTCCCCGTCCTGGCTCATATAACTCACCACATTGGTCGCCTCTTCTTTCATCACTACGCGGCGGGTCCAGTCATTGAGTACTTTATCGTCATTCTCGCAGGAAGAAACAAAAAAACAGCCTGTGATCAACAAGGCTGTTTGAATGAATTTATGGAGCATAGAGGCCTGCATCGTCAATAGTGGCCGGGACATTCCCCGGTTATTCGTATTTACGTTTGATAAACCAGATATCACTCAGGGAGAAACCAAGTGAAAACCGAAAGAGGTTTTCCTTCAGCAGATTGTCATTATTTCCCCGCTTGATAATTTCAAAACCGAGATTGATAAAGGTAGCCTGGTTGGGTGCCTGGCGATTGACCGCCATCGGCAGACCGAGTCCGAAACTCAGTCCCAACTGTGATAACTTATTACCCACTTTCACATAATCAGGTCCGGTAAAGAAACCAAAGCGGTAAGCTATATTGCTGAAATAATTGCGCTTCGGGATCGGGTTGATCTGGGCGCCTACCCGCAGTTCCCAGTTGCTTTTTACTGAATCTGACTGACCGTAAAACCGGTAATTGTCCCATTTCTGTTGGGCAAAATCAACGCCCAGCATAAAACCACCTTCTTTATTTACCACGGCAAATTTCTGTAAGATCAATCCCACTGTATAGGAAGCCGGCATTTCAATAGTGCCTTTTACATCACGCACATCGGAAACGCTGTCGAGCCGTACATTACCGGTATTGTCATTATAAACAAATGTTTCGCGTACCCGGTCCTGTTTGCCATTGAGTTTCTGTGCCCAGTTACCAAAGGCACCGATTGTCAGTTGCATCTTCTCATTCAACGGCAATTTATACTGGAAGCCGGCATTGAACCAGAGATTACCAAAATTGGTACGGGTTTCATAATTGGCCATATAATACGTAACCGTATCATTGATCAGGGCACGGCGGGTACTGTAATCTTTTTTGCCAAACAAATAACCGAAATTAAAACCGACACTCAGTTTTTCTTCCTGCTTATGCTTCATTTTATTGAAAAGGCTGAAACCGGTTCCGCCGGAAAACAGGTAGGAACCACCATCGCCGGAATATAAAGTTGAAGCACTGTCAATCGGTAATTGGGTGATCGGATCCTTCAGCCGCTGGGCACTATAGATTTTGTAACTGATCCTGGATACCGGGCGGATACCAAAGCTCAGTCCCCAGTCTTTTTTCAAAGGCACGCCCACCTGTACATAGGAAAAAAGGGCGTTACTGGCGGTGAATTTCAACGTATTATTCGGCTCGCGGAGCGTGCGGTTTTCAAAATTCAACCCGATATCGAGGATAGTACGACCGGAACCCAGTTTTTTAGAATTCTTTTCCCGCATCGCCTGGAAGCTGGAAAAAGAAGCCGGGTTATTAAAATTGATAGAAAGCTGATCGGTATAACCGGCAGAAATACCGGCCATACTGCGGTTCACAATATTGGTAGCCGGCACCAGGTCCCCGATACCATATCGGGAATAGGGGGAGTTATCCTGTGAAATTGCAGGGATTACAAAGCAGCTGTTTAAAACCAGAAACGTCCACCCGAACCTGTGTAACGCCTTGATTTTCTTAGGGGTTATTAACTTCACTAATTGCATACAGACCTTTAAATATTAAATCAGGGTCTGCAAATATCCTGTTTTTAAGGTGTGAAGCCAAATAGACTATATCCCCCCCGGTTAAAAGCACGTTAATGTTCCGGTATTTCTCTTTATATGCCTCTATAAAACCATCCATTTCTTTTGCCATACCCAGCACCACACCGGAGAGAATATTGGTATTGGTATCATAGCCCATCAGGGGCACATTGCTGTCTGCCTTTACCAGGGGCAGCTTGGCCGTATAATAATTGAGGGATTTGAGGCGCATTTCCAGTCCGGGGGAAATAGCCCCGCCCACAAACTCATGATACTTATTAATGAAATTATAGGTGATACAGGACCCCATACCAATGACCAGGTTATTATAAGTGGGGTAAAAGTGGATGGCTGCAGCCGTCAGGGCAAGCCGGTCGGCCCCGATGGTTTCCGGTTTGCCCACCGGTGTGGTAAAGGCCACTTTGGTCAGGTGACTCAGTTTATGAAAACGGGTTTGTGCAGCCAGCAGCTCTTCAATAGCGGGATTATGATCAATAACAGATGAAAGTATCGATTTGGCAGGTTTATAGCGGCTTAGCAGGGATTGTACGGTTTCCGTCGTGTCATCGGCCAGCACCACTGCCTCCCTCATATCTGCTCCATGAAAAACAGCAACCTTCTTCCGGGTATTGCCAAAATCAAAACAAAGTGTAATTGCCATAATGTGATTTGGGCAATAAAAATAAGACTTTAGCGGGTACGGATCAGAGCATTAATAACTCGGGCGCCAGGCATTCGGCCACTGCTTCCCCGGACAGGTAGAAATAGGCCATCAGCATTTTCAGTTTACGCTCCAGCCATACTTTACAGATATGATGCACATGTACATTGTCTTTTGACCGGGAGAGTTCGAACCGGACCGGTATATCCACCGAAGTAATTACCTGTTCTACTTCCTTACGGGTCAGAAAAAGGTTTTTCCAGTCAGATAATACAAGTTCCTGCGGGGAAAAACGGAAGCGGTGTTTAAAAGGTAAAATGCGCCGGGTTATTGCATTTACCAATAACTGGAAACGGCTATAACGGGTTTTGGAAAAAGAATCTGCATCCACGATGGTAAAGAATAAAAAACCTCCGGGCTTCAGGGTACTCAGCATCCGTTTCATTACGTCCGGACTGAATTCACAGAACTCACCCAATGTGCCGATCGAATAGACAAAGTCAAACTTTTCTTCCGTGTTAAAATCTTCAATACTGGACTGCACCAATGAAGTAACGCCATCCAGATCGGGACGTTTACGAACCGTTTCCTTTGCAAAAGCGAGCATGTCCTTTGAAATGTCCACCCCTACCAGTCTTTTTACATTATGTAAAAAGTCAAAATAGCGACCGGTTCCACAACCCAGCTCCAGCACGGATACCTGTCCGTCATTGCTGAAACAGGCGGCTCTCAGGTTATCCCGGTATACCTGATGTGTTACTTCTGCAGGAACTTCCTTGGGATAAATATCTGCAAGATCGCCGGAAAAAAAATCGCGTGACCGGATGTTCTGCTTGGTTAGCATAATTGAAGGTGGATGGTTTCAATGGTTTATTAAAGGGATAAAGAAACGAAAAACAGGGCAGATTTCATACACTTTACGCAAGTTTGATTTGAAAAAATCTGAATGATCCAGTGTGCTTTCAACATAAAATTATCAATGATTTTCAGTGCTTAACAAAGGTGAAAATTGTTAAATATAACATAGATGAATAAACGAATATGAGATGCCGATTTGCCGATTTGCTGATTAGTTGATGTGCCGATTTGCCGATGTGCCGATGTGCCGATTTGCCGATGTGCTGATTTTGAGGTGAATGGAGGTGAATGGAGGTGAACGGGATTTACTGAAAGATGAAAATGAAGAATAGCAGTTGGCCGGGCAGCATACTGCTGCCCGGTCCTATTCTGTCGCTTGCAGCGACATGACGAAATAATACAACAAAGGCTTAACGAGGCTTACAGCCTCGTGGTATTAGAAAAAGGCGCCGAAAAAATAACACGATCGATTCAGTATAAAGATTTAAAAGCAGCAGACGTTTGGGGCATCTGTATAAAACGGCTTTTCGATTTTCCAAGCTTAAGATTGCGAGCCGGTTTAACAAGGCCCTTTCCTCAATACATTAAAATCCATAACCCGGCCCTGGTATACGGATCTGATAATTTATACTTCCTTTAATAATTTGAAAAGCAGGTCAGCCCCTTGCTGGTGCTATACAAAAACGCCGATCAGTGCGTCGCTAAAGAAGTACTTGCTTGCGCATGGTGGGCCGGTGATGCCGATGATACCCCATTTGTCTTGCCCTCAGCTATAAACAGACGAGGCTGAAAACGGCAGAATATTTCCGACTGATGCTTTAATACAGACGAGGCTGAAATCCTCGTTTAGCAACTACTATTCATCATTCCGTTGTCGCCGAAAGCGGCAGAATATTTCCGACTGCTGCTTTAATACAGACGAGGCTGGAAGCCTCGTTTAGCAACTACTATTCATCATTCCGTTATCGCCGAAAACGGCAGAATATTTCCGACTGATGCTTTAATACAGACGAGGCTGGAAGCCTCGTTTAGCAACTACTATTCATCATTCGGTTGTCGCCGAAAACGGCAGAATATTTCCGACTGATGCTTTAATACAGACGAGGCTGGAAGCCTCGTTTAGCAACTACTATTCATCATTCGGTTGTCGCTCAAAGCGACAGAATAGTGCCGGGCAGCAGTATGCTGCCCGGAAAGTATCAGTAGTAAAAAATAGTCAGGCTTTTTAACACACTGCCATTTTCAACCTGAACCTGTAAATAATGACTTTCCCCGGCTACTAACTCCCGGCTACTAACTACTAACTAACCTCTCTTTCGTACAAATAAATCATTCCCGTAAAAAACACGGAAAGAAATAAGCCATACTGCATCTCAGGTGTGCTTTCATATAAACAGGTCAGGGCGATAAATAAAACCCATACAGCGGTCAGGTAATTCCGCGTATTATATAAACGATATAACAGGAAGAGGAGCAGAAGTACAGGAACAAGCCCCATTACCCAGCCGGCAGTAAGTCCCCATTGCAGGTATTGATTGAAGGGCCATTGATAATTTATACGGCTGTCCGGGTATGTTGTCTTTATTCTTTCTTCCAGTTTTGCAGCCGCGCCGGCTACACCCAGGCCTGCGGGGTTTTCCCGGATCAGTGCGGCCGCCGTTTCATTGACCATCCGCCGCACCGCATCCGATCCGCCCAGCTTTTCAGCCGCCCGCTGCTCACGCCACTCCCACTGCATATACTGTATCTTCTTCCGGGCAAAGGGAATCGTATAAAACAGTGCCGGCAAAATCAAAAGGAGTAACAAGGACCAGTATACGTATTTTCTTTTTCCCTGCCTGAGCAGAAAAAGTATTCCCCCGGCAAGGCTGATCAGCAGCACAAACAACCAACCCGTTCGCACGGCGAGCAAAAGCAGGAAGCAGGAAAAGTATAGAATAAAATATACAGCCGGTCTTTTATGCTCCATCAGTCCGTAGTACCATGCCAGCGCCAGGCAACCACTGATCCAGATGGTAAACCGCTGGTGATCGCCATTCATCAGGGTATAGGCCACCTGTCCTTTTTCATATAAAGTGGCCAGTCCCTCGTGCAGCAGCATATCATACAGACTGGGCAGCGTACTCAGCACGCCCAACGATAACAGGACCGGTATGCACCACCGGGTGCCGGCAACCAGGTACCCGGACAAACAAAGAATACTGATACTGCTGAGGTGAAAGAAAAAGCGCTGTACCGTGTACATGTCCGGTTCACGCAGCAATAACCAGGTATAAAAAAGGCTGATACCGGCCACGGTATAGAGTAATGGCTTTTTACAAACACGAATAAAATCACGCCGGAATGCAGGTATAAAAAGAAACAGGATGCCCGCCCCCGTTAGTATACTGAGCAAGGCACGGGAAAACAGCAGTCCCGCAATCAACAGGACAAGCAACACAAGTGCTGTGTAGCGGAAATACAACGATGAAGGCTGTTCCATGTATTACGGCTGCTCTTACGGGCAGGCATTATATAATCGTATAGTTTTTGCTGATGAACAACTGTTTGCCGGTTGTTTCCTGCACGAACTTCAGCAGTTTCTCTTTCAGCTTCATATTATTCAACGCCGGATTATAATCAAAGGTCCAGTCCTGCTGCGCGATTCTTTCTTTCATCAGCGCCGGATGCGTGCCTTTGAACGGATAGAGAAAGTCGATTTTGGTATAATCAAAGGAACTCTTATTGCCCAGCGACGCTTTGATCCATTCATCCGAGTCATGCCAGCGTTTTCCGAATTCAATTTGCTTTTGCAATTGCTTTTCCGGACTCTTTACATAACTGTAATGGTATACGGCCGGCTCAATCAGTTTCACCCGGAGCTTCCTGCCCTTTTCGTCCAGCGGACGATCCGGGTTATTAAATACCCGGAAACCCTGCGAATCCCTGAAACTGCGGATTGAAGGATGATTGCGGATAATCCTGATTTCCCGCTGATGAAAACGACGGGACGGGGCATAATGCAGGTAATCGCCAAAGAAATGAATAAAGGGGAATAAAAATCCTTCCACGTTTTTGTTGGGCAGTTCCTGCTCCATCAGTGTCCGGATGGCCGGCAGGTCTTTTTCATGTATCAATTCATCGGCCTGTATATGAAAAATCCAGTCGGCATCTTTACTTACATGATCCAGCCCGATATTGGCCTGCTGCGCAAAAATATGCCCCCCCGAACGCATTTTCGGATCCCATACCGAATCCACTATTTTAATCTTCGGGTCATTGATCTGCTCCACCAGCTCCCGGCTGCCATCCTTGCTGTCGCCCACCACCATGATAAACTCATCCACCACCGGCAGTATACTTTTGATGGACTCCGCAAACGGATAATCGTAGTACACCCCGTTTCTGACATATGAAAAAGCCGCTACCTTCATTTGGAATTGATTTATCAGTACAACCGGTTTACCTTTTAATAAACCATCGCACACGAAATTACATGAATAAAATATACCGGCCGGTTAGTGATGGATAAACGACCGGTGGCCCGGATCGAGAAACTGTTCCTGGGTAAAAAGTTTTTTCCGCGTGATAAAAGCCCTGATCCCCCCGTTCATCACCAGGTGGGAAATCAACGGGTCCGCATTGAATACAACCGGCGTTTGTGCCGGGATCAGTTTTTCACAGGCACTCAGACTGATGCCATACGCATGCAGCAAATCATGAAAACCGGCCTGTTGCAGATGGGCTGAATACGGTTTCGGCAACAAGTTGCTCACCATCAGTGGCGTCATTTTCATCAGTCGCAGGTGACTGAATACTTTATAAAAAGCCTGTTTACACTTGAGAGCCGGGGTGGCTGTTTCATTGCGGTCATACCCGAAATAAACCACTTCCCAGTCTTCCGGTAATTCTTTCACAGAATCCGGTAAAATATGTTCCGTATCCATCAGCGGCACTGCATCATCTTCAAAGATGAGTACCCTATTGTATTGCATGGCCACGATATGCTCATACAGTTTGCGGTGCGAGAGGGCGCAGGCGATATGACCGAGAATCATCCCCTTGCTGTAGCGGTTGAGGTGACGGGCCCGCTTGTCATCATAAATCCCTTCTTCATTTACTTTCTCCCAGCTGAGCGTATGCTTGTCCACCCCGTAGAAAAACTCAAAGGTTAATCCTTCCAGCCTTTCCTTCACTTTCTCCTGCCGGTCTGTTGCCCTTTCCAGTGTGATGACAAAAATCCGGTCGAAATATTTTTCAAGAAATGATATGGTACTATTAGGTATCTTCAATCTTCAATAATTTAACGGGTTTTACAAATATACCCGATATTATATATGAAAAAATTTGCGGGGAGATGAATAAATTATCAGTCGCCATTATCACCTTCAACGAAGCAAAGAATATCGGGCGCTGTATTGATTCAGTGCTGGCCGTTGCGGATGAAATAGTGGTACTGGACTCCCTATCTGCTGATAATACCTGTGCCATTGCCGTTGCAAAAGGAGCCCGTGTGGTACAACAACCCTTTGCCGGATACATCGAACAAAAAAATGCAGCCGTACAACTTTGCGCCCATGATCTCGTGCTGAGTCTGGATGCCGATGAGGCCCTGGATGAAAAACTGCAGCAGGCAGTATTTCAGGCAAAACAGGCAGCACCCGCAGCCGGTTACACGATGAACCGCTGTACGTATTATTGCGGCCGGTTTATCCGTCACGGGGCCTGGTACCCGGATCGCAAACTCAGAATTTTCAATAAACAACTGGCCAGATGGGCCGGGATAAATCCCCATGATAAAGTGGAATTCAATCAGCCGCAGTCCACAGTACACCTGGCCGGCGATATCCTGCATTATTCTTATTATTCCATCGAAGAACATATCACACAGAATAACCGGTTCAGCACGATCTCCGCGGAAAGTTATTTCAAACGCGGGAAGAAGACCAGTCTCTTTAAAGTCTGCTTCAATCCCTGCTGGGCTTTTTTCTCCGGGTATTTTTTAAAAGGCGGTTTCCGGGATGGCTTTTACGGGTTGGTGATTGCAAAGAACGTGGCACATCTCACGTTTCTGAAACACAGCAAACTCTACCTGCTGCAACGGAATGCCCGTTTGCAGAAATGAACGGGGTTCTGTTTACTTTTGTACCCTTACCGTTTCAATTATGTGGCAGGAATTATTAGCAAAACTTCAGCAAGGAGATACCAAGGCCCTGGCCCGTTGTATTTCCCTGGTGGAAAATGAACATCCGGGATATGAAACTCTCCTGAAATCACTGCCGGCCAGTAAGACCGGTATCATCGGCATCACCGGCCCGCCGGGCGCGGGCAAATCAACACTAACCGACGCACTGATCGGCGTTTTTGTACAGCACCAGCAAAAAGTAGCCGTGGTATGCGTGGATCCTTCTTCACCTTTCAACCTCGGTGCTGTATTGGGCGACAGAATCCGGATGAGTGACTGGTATACGAATGAGAACGTGTATATCCGTTCGCTGGCCACCCGTGGTTCCATGGGCGGACTGCATCCGAAGATTATTGAAATCGCGGACCTGATCAAAGCCGCTCCTTTTGACTATATCATTGTAGAAACAGTAGGCGTAGGCCAAAGTGAAGTGGAGATTGCCGGACTTGCGGATGTAACCATTGTGGTAGTGGTGCCCGAGGCAGGAGATGAAGTACAGACCATGAAGGCCGGGCTGATGGAAATCGCTGATATTTTTGTGGTGAACAAAGCCGATCGTCCCGATGCGGATATGTTTGTCCGTAATCTGCGGCTGATGCTGGCGCCCTCCTTCAGTAAAAAACAAACGGAGATTCCGGTGGTAAAAACCATTGCAGCCCGTAAGGAAGGCGTGAAGGAATTATATGAACTGATCCGGCAACAACTGGATGCCGGGCAACTGAACGAACGCACTTTCTGGCTGCTGGCAGAAAAAGCCTATTACCTGATTGAACAAAAACGGATGAAGGATGTGGACAAGAAAAAACTGAAAGCCGCTATTGAAGCCGCCTGTCAACAGGGAAATTTCAACCTGTACCAGTTTATCGCCGGGCTTTGAACTTAATCCTTGTTCCGGTGATTCTTATACCATTTGAAACTGATAAAACCGATGATGGCCATCGGTGCGAAGGCGAGATAGAGAATACCTGAATTCATACCCTTTGCCGGTCCTTCGCCCAATTGCTGGGCGGTCTTGGTACAGATGGAACACTGCGCCATCAGGTCTGCACCCGTAAACAGGAGACTGATAATCAGGAGAACCGCAATAATCTTCGCTTTTTTCATGTTTGCTGCAAAAGGCAAAAATACAACGAAAATCCGGGCAATTGGTTCAAAAAACAGGACTTTCCACTCAGCCCGGGTTGCCGCAAAGTTTTTTGATCCGGGCATCGGCTGATTTATTACCTCCGGCCTTGGCTTTCTCAAAATCCGCACAGGCCTCCGTTTTCTTCTCCAGCATTTCATAACAGATTCCCCTGTAATAATATACGTTGTCGTTCCCGGCTTTTGTTTTGGCCAGGTATTGCGTATAATCCTGTATGGCCCCGGCATAATTTTTTACATTATGATAGATCACAGCCCGCTGCCAGTACCCGCTTGTATCGTTGGGATAAAATTTTACATAGGCCGAATAATCCGCCAGCGCGGCCGCAGTGTCTTTCTGTGAGAGTGCCGTCTTGGCCCGCCAGTTCAGCCCGTCTTTACTTTTAGCCTGCTTTTTTAAAACCGTGTTGAAATCGGCCCGCGCGGAATCAAACTTTGACAGATTGTAATACGCGCCGCCCCTGAACAGGTACACACTGTCTTCCTTCAGGCCGAGACCAATCGCTTTATTAAAGGAACGTAAGGCATCCGCATTTTTCTTAAAAGCAAAATAGATCCGTCCTTTTACATATTCCGGAACGGCGGGCGACATTTTCATCTGGTACTGGTACGTAGGTTGCTTAATGGTGCCGTTATCCCATTTGCCGGTGAGTACCTTACCCGTAGGGTATAATACGGATCCTTCCTTCGGCTTCATTTCATTGATGGATGTGTAATAACCGAGATCCTGAATGGTACCGGCAAACATGGACATATCCATAAACCAGATTTCAAAAATGGACCCGTCTGTATAGGAAATACGACGCGCAAAGCGTCCGTCTGATAATAACCAGGTTGTGGCAGTACTATAGGTACTGGTGCCGCTGAATGCTCCCTCAAATAAGACCACTCCGTTCCGGTAAAAAATGCCTTTACCCGAGGCGGCGCCATTGGCAAAATTGCCATCATATTTATTCTTGTTCGGCCAGGTCAGTACACCCAGCCCGCTGTACACGCCCTCCAGCCAGGAGCCTTCGTATACACTGCCGTCCTTATATACTTTCTTTCCCTGCCCCGACATTTTATCATTCTTAAAATTTCCCGTGTATACATCCCCGTTTTTCCATGTATACACGCCCTGCCCCTCTATTTTATCTTCATACCAACTACCGGTATAACGTTCACCATCGGCATATACTTTTGTGCCGGTTCCGTGTTTTTTCCCGTTTATCCACTGGCCATCATAACTGGATCCATCTTTCCAGGTTGCTTTGCCCTTTCCGTCCCAGTTCCCGTTTTTCCATTCGCCTTCATATCGCTTTCCGTTTGCATATTCACCAATACCAACCCCCTCGGCCAGGCCGTTTTTAAAGTCCCCTTCGTACTTGTCTTTATTGCCAAGGATCAGTTTACCCTTTCCTTCCGGCTGCCCATTGGCATACATCCCTTCATAGATTTCGCCATCTTTTTTTACCACATACTTTCCCTGGCCATGTCGTTTCCCTTCTTTAAACTCCCCGGTATAGATATCTCCATTATTGTACTGGTACCTGCCCTTGCCATGCTGATTATTGGCCATCCATCCCCCTTCATATACGGCGCTGTCTTTGTATACCCGTTTGCCTTCCCCGTCAAACTTATCCTCTTTCCAATAGCCATCATAACTGCCGCCATCCGGCCACGTGAAACGGCCCTTGCCTGATTTTTTGCCTTTTACATAACTGCCTTCATAATACCGGCCGTCTTTAAAAAAATATTTCCCGTTTCCATCATAGCTGCCCACTTTCCAATAGCCTTCATAGCGGCTGCTGTCTGTGGCATAATAAACCCCATAGCCCTCAAAATAACTGTCCTTTACTTCGCCTTCGTAGCGGCGGCCGTCTTTCCATTTGTACAGGCATTTCCCGTTCCAGTTGCCATTGATCCAGTCCCCTTCATAGTAGTCGCCGCTGGAGTAAAACATTTTACCCTTGCCATGGCAATACCCGTTTTTGAAATTGCCTTCATAGATGTTTTCATTTTTGTATTTGAACTTTCCAAACCCGTCGGTGCAGTTGCCGGAAAGACACTGAGCCTTTACAGCTGTAATGGTAACAGTAAATAAAAGCAGAAAGAGAATACGGCGGGACATAAAATGTATTTTGCACAAATGTAGCCAAACAGGGCATTCTCGTCCATACCGGGAAGAGGGTATAAAAGCCCCCGGGGGGCCAAAAAAAGGCTGCCCTTCAGGACAGCCTTTGTATATAATTTACCGCATCGCTTACACCGCGTCTGCTTCCATTTTCTTCTGTACTTTCTTGCGCTCATCTTCATTCAGGATCACTTTCCGCATCCGGATAAAGTTGGGCGTTACCTCGATACACTCATCCTGCTGGATATACTCCATACACTCTTCCAGAGTCATCAGCGTTTTGGGAGCGATGCGGGTGGCATCGTCACTTCCGCTGGCACGGTGGTTGGTGAGTTTCTTTCCTTCCGTGGCATTTACCACCAGGTCACCGGGCTTAATGTTTTCCGCGATGATCTGTCCGGCATATACTTCTTCTCCCGGATCCACAAAGAAAGTACCGCGGTCCTGCAATTTATCAATGGAGTAACCGGTGGTCTTGTCCTGGAATTTGGAGATCAGCACCCCGTTGTTTCTGCCGGGGATCGGACCTTTCCAGGGTTTGTATTCAATAAAACGGTGGGCCATTACGGCTTCACCGGCGGTATTGGTCAGCATGGTGGAACGGAGACCGATCAGGCCGCGGGAAGGAATTTCAAATTCCAGGTGCTGCATTTCGCCCTTGGTTTCCATTACATGCATTTCGCCTTTACGACGCGTAACCAGGTCAATTACTTTACTGGCGTATTCCTGAGGTACATCCACCACCAGGTTTTCATACGGCTCACATTTGGTGCCGTTGATTTCTTTTACAATTACCTGCGGTTGTCCGATCGTGAGCTCATACCCTTCGCGGCGCATGGTTTCGATCAGGATACCCAGGTGAAGGATACCACGTCCGTATACCTGGAAGCTATCTCCGCTGTCGGTGTCTTCCACACGCAGGGCCAGGTTCTTTTCTGTTTCCTTCAGCAGACGGTCGCGCAGGTGACGGGAGGTAACGAATTTACCATCCTTACCAAAGAACGGCGAGTTGTTGATGGAGAACAGCATGTTCATGGTCGGCTCATCCACGCTGATTACCGGTAAAGCTTCCGGTGTTTCCGCATCGGCAATGGTATCACCGATATTGAAATCCTCGATACCTACCACGGCGCAAAGATCACCGGCCACCACTTCGGTGACTTTCTTCTTGCCCATGCCTTCAAACACGTATAATTCTTTCACCCTTGTTTTCTTGATGCTGCCATCGGCCTGCATCAGTACCACGGGTTGGTTTTCTTTCAGTACACCACGGCTTACTTTACCTACGGCAATACGACCGAGGAAGGAAGAGTAATCCAGGGATGTGATCTGCATCTGTACCGGTCCTTCGTTGATACGGGGCGGCGGTACGTGTTTGATAATACCATCCAGGAGCGGGGTGATACCCTCGATCTGTTCCAGGGAATCATTGAACCAGCCATTCTTACCACTACCGTAGTAGGTGGGGAAATGCAGCTGCTCTTCGGTAGCATCCAGGTTGAAGAATAATTCGAATACCGCGTCATGCACTTCGTCGGGACGGCAGTTCGGTTTGTCCACTTTATTGATCACCACAATCGGGTGCAGGTTCAGGTGCAGGGCTTTCTGCAGTACAAAACGGGTCTGCGGCATAGGACCTTCAAAAGCATCCACCAGCAGGATCACCCCATCGGCCATTTTCAGTACGCGCTCTACTTCACCACCAAAGTCGGCGTGACCAGGGGTATCGATTACGTTAATCTTAACATCCTTATATACTACGGCAGCGTTTTTACTGAAGATAGTGATACCACGCTCGCGCTCCAGGTCATTGCTGTCCATGATGAGCTCCCCTGTATCCTGGTTATCCCGGAATACTTTGGTAGCGTGTAAAATTTTGTCAACCAGGGTGGTTTTACCATGGTCTACGTGGGCGATGATTGCGATGTTTCTAATGTCCATTGTTAAGTTTACAAGTTAACAAGTTGACAGGTTGATAGGGTAACAGCCGTCATTCTTTGGACTTTCTGTCCAGATAGCTGATATATCCGTTTAATAACCGTTCAACTTCATTTATTTTAATTCTTAATTTCTGTAATAAATCATCACTGATAATTCCTTCATCACATGCGTCGATCAGGTGGTTCAGTGTTTCGGTTAAAGATCCACGGGCAATCACACAAAATCTGAGCCGATCCGGCCAGGTTTTCCTGCCATGTCCTTCTGCGATCTGAACGTTCACGGAACGTGAACTTCTGATAAGCTGATCTGTCAGTCTGTATTTTTCTTCTGCGGGAAACGTCTTAGCCAAAAAAGCAATTTCATTTTTTAACTCCCGGGCCTTCTTCCACACTTCCAGTTCTTCGAAACTTTGATAAGCCATATAGTTTAATTTAGAACCCTAAACTACATGTACTGATCACCCGATCTCCGTCCGTCTACAAGTCTTTTTTCCAGATCCCTTAGCCGGCAGCACCCTTATCAACTTTTCAACCTGTCAACTTATCAACCCCTCTCAAAACCGGGGTGCAAAGGTACACTTAAAAACCCGCTTCCCCAACCGAAACCTGCATTTAATACATCCTTAATGCGCTAAAAAGGAATATTTGCCGTAGTTTTAAAAAAAGAGATTGCATGAAACTACTCAAATGGCTAGCAATCATCCTGTTAGTATTCACCGTTGTTTACTTTTTAGGCCCCCGGCCTTCCACACCTAAGTATACGAATGAGTTACCGGCTGTTCCGGCGGGTGCCGACTCACTTGAAGCGTATATCGCCAGGCATGAAGCCGCTTTTAAAATTAAAACGGATAATGAGGCCCGGATTCTCTGGGCCAATGATTCGTCAAAAGCTATGACCGACTATGCGGTGGTCTATCTGCATGGGTTTTCCGCCAGCCAGGAAGAAGGCGATCCGGTGCATTATGAGTTTGCCCAAAAGTTTGGTTGCAACCTTTACCTCAGCCGGCTGGATGCCCACGGGATAGATACGACCGAGCCCCTGATTAATTATACCGCACTGGGCAGCTGGAATTCCGCCAAACAGGCCTTTGCCATCGGCAAGCAACTGGGAAAAAAAGTAATCCTGCTCTCCACTTCCACCGGCGGCAGCCTGGCCCTGAAACTGGCGGCGGAGTTTCCGGAAATCGCCGGACTGATTCTCTTATCGCCGAATATCGAAATCAATGACTCCAATGCCTGGTTGCTCAATAATCACTGGGGACTGCAGATTGCCCGGTTGGTAAAAGGAAAATACAATGTGGTAAAAGATACCACTCCCATTTATGCCCAGTACTGGAATAACCGGTACCGGATGGAAGCCACGGTGCAACTGGAAGAATTGCTGGAAAGCACCATGAAGGCCTCCGTGTTTAATAAAGTAAAACAGCCCACCCTCCTGCTCTATTATTTTAAAGACGATGACCACCAGGATGAAGTGGTAAAAGTATCGGCCATGAAACGCATGTTCAATCAGCTTGGCACCGACACCTCGTTAAAAAGACAGGTGCCCATTCCCAATGCCGGCGATCATGTACTCGGCTCCTACGTAAAATCAAAAGACATTGCGACCGTGCAGGCGGAATGTGAGAAGTTTGCCACGGAGATATTGAAGTTGAAAGAAGTGTAGCAGTGATCAGACCCGCACATAGATTTTCTTCTTATCCATGATCCAGCCCACGAGCCAGCAGAACATCACTACCGCCAGCGCAAACAGGAAGGAACCCAGGTAGGCACCGGCATGGATGAATATATTTTCGTAAAGCCAGCTATAAAGCGGTTGCCGCTTTTCTCCAATGGGAACAAACCAGAGCAGGATCGCCCCGATCTCCGACAGCAGGTAGATAAAGAGCGGATTTTTCCCAAACACTTCAAAGAAATAAGTCCATTTGGTACGACCCAGAAAATCGGTCACATAACTTAAGGCGGCAAGCAATACACAATCAATCCCGACAGTGAGCAATACAAAAGAGCCGGTCCACAGTTTTTTATTGATCGGGAACACGAGGTGCCATAAGAGTGCCATACTGATAACCGCAAATCCGGTGAGCAGCAGTTTGGTCAGTCCTTCCCAGGTCTTGCCCTTTGCCGCAATAAACTTACCGGCGGCATAACCAAACACTACGTTTGCAATAGAAGGCATTGTACTCAGCAACCCTTCCGGATCAAAGGGAACACCTTCGCCGTGGTATAAATGGTTTTCGCCCAGCAGCCAGAGATCGAAGCGGTTGCCGGCATTGGTCAGCATATTAAACGGGTCGGACTTATCGCCAAACAGCAGTAGGAGCAACCAGTATACCAGCAGCAGTACCACAGCTATCCGTACCGCCGTGGCTTCTTTGAGATACCGGATCATCAGGGCCGCGAAGAAATAACCCAGGGCAATCCGTTGCAGAACGCCCATGATCCGGGTATTGGCGATGGGGTTGGCCACCAGTTCATGGGCTTCATTCCAATGTACAAAGGGAAACCAGTACATCAGGTAACCGAGCAGGAAAATGATCAGTGTCCGCCTGGTAATAATCCACAGCACTTTTCCATCCGGCAAGCCGTTCCATTTTTTCTCTACAAAACTCAGCGCATTCCCCACCACAAACATAAACGTGGGAAATACCAGGTCTGTCGGGGTAAACCCGTGCCAGGCCGCATGTTTCAGCGGTGCCCAGGTGGTATCCCAGCTGCCGGGCGTATTCACTATAATCATAAAGAAAACCGTCATGCCTCTCAGTACATCAAGAGCCAGAAAGCGTGGGGAAGCGGGCTGATTCATAACACGTATTATTTTTCGAATATAAATATTTGCAGGAACTAAAATTGTAACTTGGGGCAGCTTAAAAACTGATTATATGTCTAACCAACTTTCCCGCCGCGACTGGCTCCGTATTATGGGTATTGCCGCCGGCAGTTCCGCCCTTCCGCTTTCGTCATTTGCCCGCAATGAAATGGGAGAAGTCATTCACCTGCCGGAGAATCTTAACCTGCATAAACCCGCCAAAGCCATTACCGCCATTACCTGCGGAGCGGGTAACCGGGGAAATGTATATGGCAACTTCGCCGTTACCTATCCCGATCAGCTGGACATCGTTGGAGTAGCCGAACCGATTGCCATCCGCAATGAACGTTATGCTAAAAAACACAATATAGAAGCAGGAAACCGTTTCAATACCTGGGAAGAGGTTTTCAAGCGTCCCAAATTCGCCGACGCGGTGATCATCTCCACGCCCGATAACCTTCACTATGGTCCATGTATGGCCGCCCTTGAAAAAGGCTATGATGTATTGCTGGAAAAACCCATTTCCCCCAGTGAAAAAGAATGCCGCGAGATACTGGCCCTGGCCAAGAAAAAAGGCCGGATCGTGGCCGTCTGTCATGTACTCCGGTATGCTCCTTATTTTATGAAGCTGAAGGAAATGATGCACAACGGTTCCATCGGCCAGATCATCAGTATGCAGCACCTTGAGCCGATTCATCATATACACATGAGTCACTCCTATGTACGGGGCAACTGGCACAACAGCAAGGAAACCACTCCCATCATCCTCGCCAAATCCTGTCATGATCTCGATATCATCAAATGGATGCTGGATAAACACTGCACTCATATGTCCGCCCATGGCGATGTAAAATGGTTCCGCAAAGAAAACGCCCCCGAGGGCAGTACCGCCCGTTGCACTGACGGATGTAAAGTAGAAGGCGAATGTCCCTACTCCGCCAAGAAGATCTATTTCGACAAACGCCAGTGGCTCCATCACTTCGATCTGCCCGAAGACAAGAGCAAACACGGCGACGTAATCATGGACTATTTAAAAAACAGCAATTACGGTAAATGTGTCTACCGTTCCAACAACGACCAGCCCGACCACTATACCACCAACATGTTGTTTGAAGACAATATCACCGTCTCCTTCTCCATGGAAGCCTTTACCAGCTACGACGGCCGCCGGACCCGCGTAATGGGCAGCCTCGGCGATATCGTTGGCGACATGAGCAGCTTTAAACACACCGACTTCCGCACCGGCAAAGTCACCGAGTGGAAACAGGAAACCGACGGACACGGCGGTGGCGACTGGCGCCTTGTAGCCGACTGGATCCAGGCCGTATCCCAGCAGAATCCGGCCTTGTTGAGTTCAACCATTGACGCGTCTATTGAAAGTCATATGATGGGCTTTGCGGCGGAGAAGAGCAGGAAGGGGAAGATGACGGTGCCGATTAAGATGTGAGTTTTTGAGTTTACAACTGCATAGTTAATACAATAAATGTCACCTATTAATGGCCATTTCTATACTAGGCACAACACTATTTGTTAGTTGATGTCTTTCAAAAGTCATATACCGTCGTTTCAATTTCGTGGGCAATTAAACCAACGTTAATGATTTCTTCAATTTCTGTCCATTGCCCGCCGGCAAGCCCACACCCAATTCTAGGCATATGTACACTTGCATTTTGTCGTTTGGCAAATTGCATGACTCTCTCTACACACTCGGCAACATATGAATAGTGGATAGGAGGAACTCCATCTTTGTCTGGCTTTATGTCTCTTTGGGCTATCATATTTGCAATCCAAATGTCTTCAGTTGCTTTAACAAACTGAACATTCCCTAATTCGAATTTCTTTTCACTTGAGAATCGGTCCCTGTTTTCTAGTCGTTCAAATTGAACCGTGTCAGTTTGCTCTGCTTCTTTGCTTTTATACCAATTTCTGTATTCAGTTTCCGGCTGTTTCCATCTTTTAGAAATTGCCAATACAAACCCTTTCCCCCAACCACCAACGTCGTTGCAGATGTGAACAATGAGTTTTGTTCTGTTGTCATCAGGTTTTGTTGCGTCACCTTTTAAATATTTTATTGGTGTCAATTCTAATTGCTTAAAATGAGTATTTAATAACAGGGTGTCAATTGATAGACTGAAACCAGTATAAGCCGGGTCATCTTTTTCTGATATTGGAATAATTCTATCTTCTATTTTGTCAGACTCAATTGGAAAACAATAATAAGCTAATGGCTTGTCACGGCCAGGTTTGCTGATAATTACTCTTTCGCCTTTACATATTTGCGCAGTGTCGCCACCTGTGAATGGTGACATAAAATGTGTCAGGTAACGTATTTGAACGTCTTGAATTGCTTCAAACACTTCTCCACCTTTCGGATAAAAAAGGGCCGCAGGCAAAATTGCTTTCGAAAGCTTTCTTGCATTTTCTATCACTCTACCGCTGACTGTTTTTCCTTTTTTCACTTCTTCAAAAAATTCGTCAAAAGTTTTGTACCCTAAAAGTACATATATCGAGCTCTAATGTACATTGTATCTTGTAGTCATATCTTTGCACACAACAACTGTAACCCTGAATATACGATTTTAAGAACCCAGTCCCCTGCCTTATCACACTCACCCTCTTCATCAACCCCGCATAATACTGCCTGGCTACCGGTACCGGAGCGCCGAGTACTTCCACATGGTCTTTGTGGATGCTTTTGACATGCAGGACCGACACCACGAAGGAGCGGTGGATTTTGATGAAGAGCTCTTTGGGCAGGGCTTTGGTGGCGCTGGCCAGGGTGGCGAGAGAACGGGAACGCTCAGCCGCAATTGGAAATTACAGATCTTTTACCCCTCATCATATACACTAAACACTTCAAAACTAAACTGCTCAGCCGAACCCATTAATTCTACCGTTAGGTTCAGCGGATAATCTGCTTCAAACAGGGTATCCCCTGTCAGGGATGCCGGGATACTGACAGGTTGAGCTAATGTAAAAACGGGGTTAAAGAGGTAGGGGTTGTTAAATCCGGAAAGTGTATACGATTGGGTGTAAAGACTTCCCTTACTGGTAGAAATGCTGACCTGCAGGTATAACCCATCCCGGGTGAGTCTGGCCACCCACTCATCAGGATTCACCCAGTCGAATTTCGGAGAAAGGATGATCCTCTTTATTTGTATAAAGGAGCTGCTTTTTTTCAGGATAAATTTCCGGCTGCGTTCGGCATCGGTAAATTTCATGAGCAGATCCTTCTTAACGGATAACAGTTCCTCCACAGAGTAGTTGGTGCCTGCCCCAGTGCCATGCTTTTGCAGAAGTTTTGAAGTCACCATATCTGTTAACAGCCGCTTAATTGTAGGTAATGGTATACCGAGCTTTTCAGCTATCTCACCAGATCTGGATCCGGGATGATTATCTATAAACTGATAGATTTTTCGTTCCCTGGGCGACATACCCGAAGCATCCTGTTGCGTATCCAGCTTTTTCATCAACAACCCCTGGATACTGACCAGGCAATCCAAAAAGAACTGTACCCATTCATGTATATCTTCTCCCGGGCGCTGGCGCTGGCAATTCATCAAAACACGGTAATAGTCCGATTTCCGGCTCTCAATCTCATGCTCAAAACTGACATACTCAATCCAGGTATAACCCTGTCTCAGTAATAACAGTGTTGCGAGCAAACGACTCAACCGGCCATTACCATCCTGGAACGGGTGGATGCTTAAAAAGTCATACACAAACGTTGCGACACTTACCAGGGGGTGCGCTTCCTTGTCGGTCTTATACCATTCCAGCAGGTTGCGCATGGCTTCTTCTGTAGCCAGTCCGGGTTCAGTGGTTTTGAAAATGGTGGTTTTGCTGCCATCCGCACCACGGGCCTCCACTTCATTACTAACCTGCTTATACGCGCCTGTATGCCAGGCATCTTTTTCGCTGTATTTCAGCAGGAGTTTGTGCAGGTTTTTCAGATTGCCCTCCGTAATCTCAATATCCCGGTAAGATGCAGAAATCAGATCCAGCGCCTCAAAATACCCGGCCACTTCCTGCTGATCACGCTCTTCCAGCTTCGAAATCTCCAGGTTACTGATCAAGACCCCCACTTCATCATCGGTCATTTTGGAGCCCTCAATACGGGTGGAGGCACCAATACTTCTGACCGTGGCAATTGACTTGAGTTGACGCAAAGTCTGACGCTCACGCCGTTCAATAGCCGACCAGGAACCCCCGAAACGGTCGATCACACTGAGCTGATTAATCAACTTCCAGTCTGGGGCCAACTTGAATGTGTAAATCCCGGAATTCATTCTTTGATACGATATGATACGCAAATATCCGACATTGATTCCGCAATTCCAAATAAATGATACGTAATGATACGATTATATTCGATTATGCCTCTACCCTCCATCTTTGAAAGTGCCCGGCTTTAGTTTCAGTATTTACCTGATCACACTCACCCTCTTCATCAACCCCGCATAATACTGCCTGGCTACCGGCACGGGGGCGCCGAGTACCTCCACGTGATCTTTGTGGATACTGTTGATATGCAGGACGGAGACCACGAAGGATCGGTGGATTTTGATGAAGAGCTCTTTAGGCAGGGCTTTGGTGGCACTTGCCAGGGTGGCGCGGACCATGAAGAACGATTCATCGGTCATGAATATGCGCGTATAATTCTTTTCCGTGGCGAGAAAGGCGATCTGCTCAGGCAAGAGCCGCCTGAGGGTTTTATCCTGCCATACAAAAATGGGCTTCGTCATGGTACAACTGATGTTTTTAGGCTTGTTCCCTCAATTTAAATAAACTTCATCTGCCGGCCAAGTATAGACGCCGACGACCGGCCGCCCCCCTGCTCCTCGTACTCTTTCAGTACTCTTCCTTCACTCTTCGTTCCCGGATTCCGGGGTTCATGAGTATATCATGTGTGGAGGAGGAGTGGAGAAAGGTTGAAAGGTTGATAAGTTGATAAGTTGATAAGGGCGTACTGATTAATCAATGCGACCTGGCAACTGGCACCTGACAACTGGCACCTGACAACTGGCAGCTTTCCATTGGAGAAACAACCAAATATCCCCGAAGAAAATGCCAACCGTCCCACATTTTTCCGAACACCGTCACAACTTCTTACAAAGACCGTCACATTTTTGAAATACAGGGCACCAGCGGACCGTAGTTTTGTTTCACTGATCAAAGCCGGGTTGTTTTGCATAAGGAAACCGGAATGCAAACCGGGGAACTTGGCCGGGCGTTGATCGGAAGGGGAAGAATGAGTAATGAGTAATCAGTAATGAGTAAAAGGGAAAAAACTTTACTGATTTGGTACTGTAACTATTAGTAATGAGTATCCCCGGGCTACTCATTATTGATTACTCATTACTCATTTCACTTCCCATACAGTACAACAATTTTTATCAACAAACAATTCTTAAAAAAACAAACATGGCACATTCAAATAACAGCATCATCACCGGTAAACTCACCGGTTCAATCGGTAAAGAACTCGTCTTCCGCGAATGGGAGGGGAAAACAATTGTGGCAAAAGCCCCGAAAAAACGGACAGGCGGACCGACCACGGCACAGGCGGAAATCCAGGAGAAATTCCTCATGGCTTCCCGCTATGCAAAAACAATCAAATTTACCACGGATCCGGACCTGGCTGCGGCTTACACCGCAGTGTTGCGTCCCCGTCAGAACCTTTACAGCCGGGCACTGGCCGACTTCATGTCGTCCCCGGTGGTAAAGCAACTCGACACACACAACTACAACGGTACGGCCGGCAGTAGCATCCGGATCCGCGCAATCGATGATTTCCGTGTAACAGCAGTCCGCGTGGAAATTTATGATGCCGGCGGCGCCTTACACGAATCCGGTAATGCCGTTCAGAACATCAACGGTCTCGACTGGACCTATACGGCCCAGCTGGATTTAAGTCCGGTAGTTGGTTGCCGTATTAAGGCTAGCGCTGTGGATATTCCGGGGAATGTCGGGGTGTTGGAACAGTTGATAAGTTAAAAAGTTGATGGGTTTACAAGGGGTCTCCTTAGAAAGCTCCCTTGTAAACTAGTAAACCTGTCAACTTCTCAACTTCAACCAAAAAATCAAAGCCTCCTAAGTGATTATCCTTAGGAGGCTTTATCCTCCGTAGCTATAGTGAAGCAGGAGGTATCCTGGTTCTTTCCCTTACCGTATCTTTACACTGTTCAAATTCCACTACAAAATCGAAACAAAAAACAGAAAAATGAACAAAGAACATCACATCAAGGAACTGGAGATGAGAATCGAGCATATTCGCAAAGAACCGGTAAAGGGATGGCTGGGACGTATCAGCAAATCCATGAAAGTACGGAAGATTGAAAAAAAGATTCGTTCCTTACGTAAAGGAAATTAACATGTACTTGCCTTACCTAATTTAATAAACCGCCCGCAACGGCGGTTTATTTTTTTATAGCCGTTTCCGGCATTTTTCTAATACAAGCAGTAACAGGAACGATTTTACAAACTGACCAGGTTCCTGCATCGCATTCAAAAAACACATGGGCTACTACCCCGATTACTTCCAAAAAGTCTGTAGAAGCAGGTGACAGACATGACTCCTCCGGAAAAAGGGATACCGCATAAGGCAGTAAACAGAAACCTGATTGGACGGCATTGGGGGTTCAGATCAAGGCAACTCGTTGTCAGATGTTATCCTGCCCTTTTCTTTTGCAACAAAAGGAGTTTCTGATGTGTCATAAAAGTATAACGGGCTGTTTCCCATGCAATAATAAACCCATACCTGTAGTTGAAAAAACCGGCGCGCAGAATATAGCTGTGTATAAAGATCCAGATGGGGTGAAAGATTAAAAAAAACAAATTTGATCTTCGTCCAGCCGAATAACCGGAATTTGCTGCAATGCTACTTAATTGTTCATTATGTTGTTGGTGTTCGTCTATGGTAGCATAAGCATAACGTAGTATTTCCCCGGGCAGGTCCTGTATTGCCACAGGTCCGGGAAAAGTAATTTTTCCATGCGGATCCACGCCATTCCATTTGGCCTTATGCTTTTCAAACAATCTTACGCTACGGTCTGGATACCAACCACCGTGACGTATAAACTGATCAATGTAGTGTGTACATCGGCTTATCCGGTATCCGCTAAACATATATTTTTCTTTACACCCCTGTATCGCTGTCCGGAGGGTATCATCAATCACTTCATTGGGGTCAAGGCTTAATATTAAGGAGTTACTGGCTAGTTCGAGGACCCTGTTTTTCTTACGGATATCCCCTTTATCAGATTCCTGTAAAACCCGGGCTCCAAATTTTTCAGCAATTGAAACCGTCTGGTCATCCGAAAAAGAATCCAGAATAACGATTTCATCAGCGATGTCGGTTACGGAGATAAGGCACTGCTCAATTTTTTGCGCATCATTATGCGTTATAATAACTACTGATAACTTCTTCATAGATAAGGTTATTATCACTCCCTGTTTCTACTATAATATTGGTAACTTTCCGTTCAATTCAGATCCTGTTTATCAATCGCCGTTAAATATTACTTATGCCTGTTCGCCAAAAAATATTTCTGCTGGCTATATATCTTTTCATATTCTTTCTTTTTTTTCCTTCCTGGCAGGCACTCAATTTTATTTCAACTGCCTTTCTTGTCATAACAGCACTTTTTCAGAATTCATTCAAAGAGAAGTTAGCTATTCTCCGGGAGAGAAAATTCATTTACGGAATTCTGTTGTTTTTTATATACATATTTATCAGCGTGCTGACATCAGATAACAGGGTCAACGCTTTTCACTCCCTTGATCCGCGTTTACCCTTGCTTTACTTTCCGTTAAGTATTGGCCTCATTAATACGGACAAAGCAGTCTCCCAAAAAGCTTTAACCGGTATTGCCGTTATTATTACAATCGTTTCACTTGTTTGTGTAATAAACGGAATTTATCGTGCAGCCCATTTTCAAAATACTTCGTATTTATATAATGATGCCCTTTCCGAATCCGTAACTGGCCTGCAATCCATTTATGTATCATTGCTGGTCAATATCTCCGTTTTTATCTTTACCTGGCTCTATATTACAAAACCGCAAACACCAGGCCGATCCTTATTAATCCCTGCTATTATCTTTCTGTTTATAACCAGCTTCCTTTTAGCAAGCCGGAATCTTATGTCCGGATTGTATGCCGCAACCCTGATTTTTGCTTTCTACCATATTATCAAAAAAAGAAAATACATCGAAGGGGTAACACTTATTTTCGGACTTATAATAAGTTTGTTTATTATTGTTAAATTCTTTCCGAAAACAATAAACCGGTTCAAAGAACTCAGCTACACCAGTTTTAATTTTCAGCAGGATGGTGCAGAAAGTCATTACGATATGTCGGTGGACAGCACCCAATGGAACGGAGCTAATTCTCGCCGGGCAATATGGCAGTGTGGCTGGGAATTGTTCCGTCAATATCCTGTATTCGGTGTTCATCTCGGTGATAAAAAAGATAAACTGACCGCCATCTATCGTGATAAGAAATTTGACTTTGCTCTCCGTACACAAAAAAACCTTCACAATAATTACCTTGATATTCTGGTCGGTCTCGGCATAATCGGTTTTATCCTGTTTGTTAGCAGCTGGATCATTCTCCCGCTCTTCTATTTCCGGAAAAAAGGTGACATCCTCAGTCTGAGTATCCTCCTCACCTTTGCCATGGCAATGCTCACGGAAAATTATTTTGACAGGAGTCTGGGAGGGATGTTATTTGGCTTTTTTGTGACATTCCTGCTCAGCTGTAATATATCAAAGAACGAACCGTAGAAACAGGCTCATTTACTGGTTATCTTTCAGGTAATGCTGAATGGCCTTTTCAGTGTCACCACAAAAGACCATTTCACCCCCTTTCATATATACAGCCCGGTGACAATACTTTCTTATTACATCCATGCTGTGGCTGACCAGCACAACTGTTCTTCCCTGAATCCACGAACTCTCAAACACCTTGATTGCTTTCTCCTGAAATTTCATATCACCAACGGCAAATATTTCATCCAGGAACATGATATCGGCTCCGGCTTTGACCGCAATGGAGAATCCCAGGCGGGCCACCATACCAGATGAGAAAAACTTGATTTTAGTGTCGACAAATTCCCTTAATTCCGCAAAATCAATTATCTCATCAAAAATTGCATCCACCTCTTTAATCTTTAAACCAAGAACAGAACCAGATACGTAGATGTTTTCACGGGCCGTTAACTCATGACTCATCCCAACACCCAGGTTCATAAGCATAGTGGTACCATGTATATTAATATACCCGGTATCTGCCGGATAAACACCCGCCAGTAATTTCACGAGAGTGGATTTGCCACACCCGTTTCGTCCTAGCAAACCGAGACATTCCCCTTTTTTAATTTCCAGCGACATTAACTTAACTGCACTGATTTCCTTCTTACGGGGTGGATTGAAAATATTGAAAAGCCTATGTTTAACCGTATTATGATTGTCTTCGCTGACGACGAATGTTTTACTTATAAACTTTGCTTCAATAGCTATCTGGGATTCCATAAAAATATATTTAAAGTTTTTCTGCGGCCTTAACTCCGATTTTTTTCAAAAGTAGTATGCCCGTCAATAATAAGAAGATTGAATAAGCCCATCCGAAAATAAACAGTTCCCATTCTGGCGGAATGTGATAGATAATCACATTCCGGGCATTTATTATAATGCCGGAAATAGGATTAACATACTCCAGTCCCGGCAATGATTCTCTGAACGTGTCGAGTTTAAATAAAATTGGAGAAAGCCAAAATCCAATTCCGGTTATCACGATCCATATCTGTGAAATGTCTTTTGCCAGAATATAGATATTGGAAAGAATGATTGAAAACGCAAGCGCAAAAACCACCAGGTTTAAGAAAATGGGTATTATGTAAAATGCCATAAACCCAATTCCAAGAGTGCCTTTGTCAATAAACTGATAGTAAATAAGGAATAAAGTGAGATTAAAGAAAAAACCTATACAGTTGGCTAAAATGGTGGACAGGTATATTTCGATCTTGTTCATGTTGGTGAATTCATAGAGATACTTTTTGGTAAGAAGTAACTGAATTGTACCAGTAGTGCTTTCAACAAAAAAGTTCCAGAATATCAGCGCTATAAATAAAAATGAGACAAAATTAGGAATGCCTTGCTTCAATACCATTTCAAATGCCACGTAAAAAATGAAAATGTCGGATACAGGCTTGATGACAGCCCACAACAGCCCTAATTTATTTTCATAATACCGGAGCTTAAACTCAATTTTAGCCAGCAACCAGATTCGTTCAACTACATTCGAAACCGCTTTTCGCTTATCTACCGTTCTAAATAACATAACTTACTTTTTCAGTCTTTTAAAGATTATATACGCAATTTTCCTCAAGTACCGTTTCCCCTTTATTTTTTCCTTCAGCCTGCCTTGCAGCTTACCCGAAAAAAGGCTAAATACTCCGGCACTTAAACCAGCCCCCTGTTTAGTAGGATTATCAAGAAACAATCCACTCCCGTTTGCATTAAATAAATGCACCAGTTCAGGGCCATATTGCTGATAAATTTTTTTGTGCTTATCCGCCATCAGCTTATGCAGGAAGAGCCTTTTTACAACGGTAAATTTTCTTGCCATTGATTTCTTTCTGACCCTGTAATTAAATAAGGGTTCGGGCAAAACCAGGCCGCCGCGACTATTTTCAATCATACTGACGACAGCATTCCAGTCTTCCATTCCATATTCAAAACCCGGATCAAATTTTCCATAACTTAAAAAGGAGCTTTTTCTGAATACAAGTGTGCTGGTAAGTAAATTATGGAAAAGCAACAGGGGCGGTTCCGGATTAAATGCCGGCCAGCACCCGCTAGCTTGCCCGGTATATTTTGCCCAGCAGCTCACAAAATGCACATTTGTATAAGCAGAGAGAAGCGTTATGGCTTTAGGGTAGAAGCTTTTATCCACAGTGTCATCGGGATCCAGAAATGCTATGTATTTACCGTTTGCAATTTCTGCTCCAAAGTTTCTGGTAAGCGCCAGTCCCTGATTTTTTGTATGAACTACTTTAACATGGTATTTCTTTTCAATTTCGGCAAGTGCAGACAGGCTGGTTGTTTGCGTACTTCCGTCATTGACAATAATTATTTCAGTTTCTGCAACATCCGTGTTTAAAACTGATCTGACACATTCTTCAATATATTCACCCATATTAAAATAGGGGATGATCACAGATAACAGTTTTCCGGACTTACTTTCTTGTTCATCGTCTGCTTGCCGGGAATTAACTGATGTGAAGGGATAGCCTGAATGCACTTGTTGGCCCGTCATAAATTCATTGATGACGTCCATTTTTTTTATATACACTGTATCAGGGGCAAAATCCGTATTGATCGTTTGACAGGCTCTTTCACTGATTTGTTCCAAATCTGCCGGATCCATTGACAGAATCTGAATCAGTTGCGCTTCGAAATCACCAGGCACATGATGATCGAACAGAAAACCGTTGACCCCGTGACTGATTACTTCTGATTGACCACCTTGCCTGGATGCTAATACGATTTTTCCCAACGCCATTGCTTCCAGTACAGTATAAGGTAAATTATCCACGAGGCTTGGGACAATAACCAGATGGGCCTTTTCTAAAAATTTTCCAAGGTCAGCTGGTGGATGTTCTCCTTCCAGTACCAGTAGTTGCCGGTTTATATAATCCTTATAAGTGTCTGTAACAACATCACCCATAGATATCCCTTCCGGATGAAACAGCAGATCTGTATTTCCAACCAGGTGTAACGGATGTTCAAACCCCTTCTCCCAGAGCTCTTTAAAATACTTTAACAGCGCAAATGTGCCCTTCAGTGGAGATAGTTTTCCGAAACAAACAATGTAATTTTTTCTGTACGTAGTTGAGCGTGAATAGCTTCCCGGGGAAACCGGATTTTTTACATACCGGACCTGCCTGATCTTCCTTTCCATCCGGTTCTGAATCTCATTGACCAGGTAAGTACTGGGTGAAATCAGCAGATCCGCACATAGCATACTGGACTTCTCCATTTCACCTGTCCAGTATTGCGGAAACGTGTAAATAGGTACGTGATTGTACTCGAGGTATAAAAACGATGGCGCATGACAGGTAATCAGGATTGTAAGATCCGCATAATTCTCATAGCGCATCCATTTATATTGCTGGAGATAATAGGCGATTCCAAGGTACTCCTGCGATTCGATAATTGCTGGCTGTCCTTCTCTGCGTATAAACTCTCCAACAATTGCCGCATATTCATAGCTTATATTCGCCTGAAAACCCAGATACTTCGAGGTTCCGGTTCTGTTGGGTACAAATCTTATAACCCGGACATTTTGTTCAAAGGTTATTTTATCATGCAGTACACTTATATCATAGATAAACACAGTAACATCATGCCCTTTATTGCTCAGCATGGCTGCTGTGCACTGTACATAGGTGCCTATACCGCCGCCATACTGTGGCGGATACTCAGTTGTCAGTAACCAGTATTTCACCTTGCTGAAATTTTATCTAACATGCCCTTCATTTTATGATACAGTTTTCTTGCTTTGTTTACAGTCCTCTTATTTTTTTGCAATACCCTGAAAATCCGTGAATTCGTTTTCGCATATAGCTCATCATTATTTTTCTCCAGGTATTGCAACCGGTTCAACAAAACCATATACTCATCGGAAATATTTGCTGTGGTTGTATTATTGTCCTGTCTCTTTATATTAAGTAACGTCATGTGAATCTGAGATATCATTTGGGAGCTGCTGAATTTTTCTTCTACCCTGAACCGGGACGCCTTTCCCATTCTGCTGATCGTTTCCGGAGAATTCAACAGATCAGACAAGACCCGTGCATATTCGTCCGACTCTTTCTCTTTCGTAGCTTGTTTCACCAGAATACCGCATGCTTCAGTGACCAGTTCTTTTTGCCCACCGGTATCAGCCCCGACTATTGCCAGAGACTTGGACATCGCCTCATAGATCGACAATGCAATTCCTTCATACAAAGATGGCAGGAAGAAAATATCGGCAGCATCCATATAATCAAGAACTACGTCATTATCCTGTGATCCCAGTAAAAGTAGCCGGTCACCGAGTTTATGTTTTTTAATACTATTAACCAGGGCTGAATGCTCCGGTCCGTCACCTATGATAACACATTTAAAGTCACAATGAACATTATTAATTTTCGCGATTACATCGGCTACCATTCCGGGCTGCTTTTGAGCAGTCAGCCTGGCCACATATAGAATAAGGCAACTATCAGCTTTCAGATTCAGTTGCTTTCTGATTGCTTCACGCTTGTCAGGATCTCTTTTAACACGTTGGGTATCCACATTAATATAACATGTTTCAACCTTGCTGCTATCCGCTCCCATTTCGATACACCATCCGCCGAGTTCTTTGGAACTGACAAATGATTTGTCAAGACAATTTGTATAGGTTGCAGAGAAAAACGGGTATCCTCCGTTATACCAGCCAGGGTCCACGCAATGCACATAATCAACTACAGGAATATGGGGATACTGTATTTTCAGCCACGGAAGCAGGTAATAGCCATACATTGAATTCGATAAGAAAATAGTATCCGGCTTTCTTGTTTCTAAAAAATATCTTACCCATGCGCTGTAATAAATGGTACTGCCAAGGTTTGCCAAATGAAAAACATGTGCGGTACTATCTTCAAAGGCCCGGCTAAGTGCCTGTTTGCTTTCCAAAGTAGTCAACACAATTATTCTCCAGCCTTTGTTACTGAGCTCTTTTATCAGGCGAAGATTGAACAGATCAGCTCCTCCCATTTCCAGCCAGGGAAAAAGACAAAGAATTGTTCCGGGAATACTCTCACCGGTTGAGGTAAACGGCAGGGATATAGAGGGTGATGCTATTTTTCCAAATTCATATTGTAACTGTTGCGGTTGCGGGAAGCCCCTTTCCTTCAAAATGGCTGCATACTTTGCATTCAGCATATCCTTCATTATCACTAGCCTGGCAGGGTTTTGCAGAGCTTCCCAGTTATTGTTCAATGTGCGTCTGTAATAAAAAAGGTATTCAGGAATTGTATAGCCCCAGAAATTCAGGCTTGCTGCCTGTAACCAAAAATCCCAATCTTCGCATCCATTACGCATTGTCTCATCAAACCGGAAGGATCCGAAAACTTCCCGTCGCGACATAAAACAACTGGTATTCCTGTTTTCTTTCAGAAAAAGTTCCCGGTCATGAAATCCACCCGTCCAGTTATATTGTTGTGCTCCAAATCCAACTACCCATGAGTTTACAAATTTGTATTCGGTATGGGTTTCCAGAAACAAATAGGCCTTCTCCAGAAATGTGGGGTGTATAAGATCATCAGCATCCAAAAAAAAGAGATATCGCGACTTTGCCTGTTGAATACCGGTATTCCGGCTGGCAGGCAATCCCCGGTTCTCACCGTGCCTGATTACCTCCACCCGTTTGTCCGTTTTGGATAAGTGTTCCAGGATATTGTTTGTTTCATTATCGTCTGACCCGTCATTGACAAGGATCCACAAAAAGTCATCCCACGTCTGCTTTTGTAATGAGGCATAGGTTTCATACAGGAGGATACCTGTATTATACACCGGTGTTATTACGGTAATAAGATTATTATATTCGGCCTTATTATACACGATAGTTTAACGGGCTGCTTCTTCTGCTATTTTCTTTTTCTCCAGTTTGTCCGTACGTTGATATAGTTCCATATGCACTTTTGCACACTCCTTTATTGACAGAGGGCTTTTGATATTCTGAGCCATTTGCATTAATAAATGACGATCATTGCAAAGTGCAATAATTTTTTCCTTAAGGCTTTCTGCCTTTCGAGCCATAAAGTGTATTCCGGTTACCCCATCTTCAACTTTTTCCTGCATGCCCCCGATATTGCTGCAAATAACCGGTCTCTTGTACATAAAAGCCTCCTGTATCACCATTGGAGAATTCTCCCACCAGATTGATGGAACTATAACACAATCCACCTGATTCATCAAGGTTGGCAATTCATTGCTTTCATAAGACCCATGATTAGTAACCACTGTTTTATTATCTGCAAGTAGCTGCTTTATTTTAGCAATGAATTCCGGCGATTGTATATCAAGGTTTGCGCCAAAGATGTCGAGCCGCACCTGTTTTTTTATTGATTTCGGAAGCAACTTAAAAGCATTTAACAAAACATCAATCCCTTTGTATGGATTAAGTTGTCCAAAATAACCAAACCTGATCTTGTACTCCTTTTCTGAGTGATCCCTGGAGATAACAATTGATACAGGCTCCTGTCCGTTTTCAATAACGGTAATTTTTTCGGCTGCAATGCCCCAATCAACATATCGTTGCTTGAGAAAACGGCTTGGAGAAATAAAATGATCTATGATTTCAAAATAAGATTTAAGAAAATACTCCCGCAACAGAAAATCACCTGATGAAGTGGCTGTAAAACAGTTGTGACATTCCAGCGGTGAAGATTTGTAACACAACTGTTTACTTTCTCCGGTCTTAACCATTTGGCCATTATGATTACAAATGGCACTATACTCGTGAAGGGTAAGAAATATTTTAGGAGCTGAAGTTAAATTTTTTACCACTCTGATTAACTCCACGCCAATATGAATAAAATGATGAAAATGCACCACATCAGGTTGGAATTTTTCGATCAGGTTCTTCAATTCTTTCCAAAGCACTTCCTTTTGAGGTTGTGTATGGGTAAAATAGTCCTGTGTATTAGAGTAGAAGAGAAACTCATCATTTTCCAATTGTGCCAACGGGTATGTTTCTGAGCCGGTTTTACCATGCCTGGCGAGAAATAAAACTTTTCCGGGATGTACTTTTTTATACTCCTTGAACAAGTTATATGCCGCCACTTCTGCGCCACCCTTTGAAAAGGATGGGTGTCCATGTGATATAATTAATATTCTGGGGTGGGTAATATCTCTCATAGTCTTTAGTCCGGTAACTTGATTGATTCGATTAATTCATTCCATCTTTTGGTGTGCTGCCATCCATTATAAAGGGTAACTTTGTGTTTCCAGCCGTGATCATTAAAAAGTGACTGTGACTTTCTTTCCAGGTGATACAACACAACCTCCGGTTCGTAATAACACTTATAATTAATCGACTGAATTTTCAAACATAAGTCTGAATCCTCAAAATCACCAAGTATATAGGATTCATCAAACCCGCCTACCCTGTTAAATACTTCTTTTGAGATAAACATACAGGCGCCAGTTACGGATGGCATTTCCTTTGCCTTCTTTATGGGAGATAACCACAAAGGGGTTCCTTTACCCGGATGCTCGTTGAACCAAAATCCTTCTAAAAATGCAAAGTGGCTGAAGTTCATACCCGCATGCTGAATATTATTGTCTTCATATAAAAGCGTGGGTCCGAGTATGCCGCATTGGTCGAGCGTTGAATAGCGGAAGAGCAGTTTTTCCAACCACCCTTTGTCCCGGGGAATTACATCGGAATTCAACAGCAGTAAATAATCGGACGATGTAAACGTTACGCCAAAGTTATTAGCACCGGCAAATCCAAGATTGGCACCTGCATACACAATTTTAAACGAAAACTGGTAGATGGGATAAATCTGATTACAGAACAAAACGACATTATCAAAAATAGCAGGGTCATCAATCACATAGATGACCTCCGTTCTGCACATATAGGGATCATTGCAAAACTGGCTTAGTTGAAACTGGATAAAATCATATCTCCCATAAATCGGGATTACGACCGACACCTCCGGTTTTTCACAGGGCTCGCCAAATTGTTTAAACCAGGGTTTGATTAAAGGCTTAATTTTTAACTCATTAAGTTTTTGAATGGCCGGTCCGATACAGGTATCAAACTTTTTAAACACATCCGATTCATTCAGATCCAATACAGATAAAACAAGTTTCACTTTATTGATAAAGCTGATGTTCCTGTGTGTCAGTTCACATTCATATACAAGCAGCTCATTATTTCTGGTGAGAACGTGGATCTCGGCTTTCTTGTCTTCATCCCGCAATCCATCATTGGTAGTGATAAACCCGAAAAAACCGGTCTTTTGAATAACATCTATTTGTTGATGACGAAAATGTTCCCTAACGTCGTTCCTTGTATAAGACTGAAGAGAAGGTAATATGTTCTGAGAGAAAAGCTGATTCTCGAACATGAAATAAACTTCGTCTATAACCTGTTCGGGATCAACTATCCAGCCAGCAATAAACAGGTTATTCCCAACCGGCATGACGGTCTCGAAGTTTACCTTAAAGAATGTTTTACATTTTTCAGGTACAACAATTTCAATATTCTCCCTTTTAATACTTTTAAAATGCTGCTGTAAAACCTCACCCTTCTTTTTCAAATAGCTTTTCGCCTTTGCCGTATCGACAATGGCAGTACTCATTTCCATTTCCAAACTCTCCACCGCCTCGACCTGTTCTTTCGGCTTTATAAAATAACTCCTGACCCGATCTTTGATGATCCCCGCAAGTGTTCTTTTTTCATATGTCCGCTGATACCAGCTTAAACTTTCTTTCAGATCCCTGTTCTCTTTTTCAAGTATCTCTTTACTCCTGTGCATAATTAAACTCTTGGAGGTGCTTCGTTTATTTCTTATGACCTATTGTGCCGAATAATTTCTGTTTCAATGTACCCAGCAAACTCCGGGTCTCAAACGTTCTTTTATACCATTCAACATCCTGCTGCAGTCGCTCAATATCATTCAGCAGTTTATTGATTAACTGGCGGTTGCCTTCTGCACTATTTTTATACGCTGTCACATCATCACTTAATTCCAGTATCTGCTTATTCTTACCTTCTAATAAAAGATGGAGGCGTTTGATCTCCTGTTCCTGCAGGTCCACCGTACGTTGACGGGCAGACATTCCAAATTCCAGTTTACGATCAATGGCATCAAGAGATGACTGGATGTCTGACAAAGTTATTTTGTCCGTTACGGAGTACTTTTCCGGCAAACCTATATCCTTTAATGGTTCCATTGTAAGAAAAATCAGGTTTTATACATCATCACATTAATAACAATTTCAATCTTGACTTAGCAAGCCAATCTGTAGCAACATCTGCCCACAAAAAGCATGCGGATCAATTCCGGTAAAATCAGTATGCAGGTATACAACTTACCGGCACGCATCATTCATTTAAAGAGCTGAGTAATTGCCAAAGGAATTTCTATCCAGTCAACTAAATTTCCATTTCTCATTTATGATAGCTGAAACAACTGACCCGGAATATACATCCCTGTAATTCTTAAAATTGTGCTGAACATCAAACTCTTTTTTACATATTTCCACAGAATAACCGCCCATGACCTGTAGCATTTGCGGATTATTATAATAATTAAGAATTTTTAGAACGGCTTCTCCTTTTGTAGTAAAAAGAGCTCCGTTTATCCCGTTTTTCACTATATCAGAGTTTCCGGTGCAATTAGTCAGCAGCATCGGCTTACGCAATGCCATTGCCTCCAGCACGGCAAATGATAAGCCCTCGTATTTAGAAGTTGAGAGATAAAGATCTGCGCCGGCAACAACTTTTTGTACAGAGGGGGTATCCAGCCAACCTGTAACATGGATATTCCTCGAAGTGAATTGATGTTGATCAGGGCCATCTCCTATCCAGGTAAATTGAATAGCCGGCATGTCCTCAAAATACGCTGCTATTGCATTGAATAGCGCTGGTTGCTTTTGCGCTTCAATTCTACCACTGGTAACTACCCTGAATATGGAGTCCGTTTGCTGGTCTGCAAATTCCGGGGCTCTTTGTACAGATACACCATTATTTATATAAACGGCTTTGATTCCTAACTTCTGGTATTCGTTGTACTCTGATACAGAACAGCAAACAACCTGGCCACCCAGCCGGTCACCCAGTTTTTCCATTTGCTGATAGAAATACCGCTGTACCCTGTTACCCGCCGATAAAAAAGGGGCTCCATTGGGCGTATATATTACATTGTCGATCCTGGCCAATCTGCACGCCACCCTGCCCAGTAAACCACTTTTAGAAGAATGAAGATGAACGGCATCCACCAGGCCTTTTCTTTTTAAACGGCGCAAGACTGTGTATAATTCATTGAGTGCGAATGCATCTTTAACCGGGTCTATAGCTCGTTGGGCCGAGCGCCACCTGATAAACCGTATATTTTTCTTATTAAAATTTAGCTTAACCTCATGAGCTGGCATGACCTTTTTCCGCTCGCCATGAATGATTATATGAAAATCATCAGGCATGGATATTGTAAGTGATCTTACAAAAACCGCTATGCCTGCGGCAAAAGGTTCAACAATGTGAATTATGTTCATAAGTAGGTTTATCGAAAACGCGGCAATATACTCAGAAAATATATGATTTATACATTATTTATGTTAAAGTTTTGTGCCAAAAAAAATAACTCACTATAGTAAACTATACTGAATATCCAAACCTGTAACTGACAAACCAATGCAAAAGAACGTTGCATGTTTAGTTTTTTCCCAGGCTCTTTTTAAGATATTCTACCATGGCAAGTGGGGTGAAACGAAGAATATGGATGTAAAAATAACTCAAAATTTTTAATGCACCTGATTTACCGAATTTTCTTACCACACTGTACCTTGACTTCAATTGCAGGCTTCTGTTCTTGTATGAAATTCCGTTTTTGTTGATTTCACACAATACTAAATAATCATTAAGTATATACGATTGACTTACATGAATAATAGACCAGAAAAACGCATAGTCTTCTGCGTGTGGAAAATTGTCCGGGTAAAATAAATTATTATCTTCCAATACTTTACGACGGATCATTACGCCAGGATGTATAAATACATTTCTGAAATACATGGCACGCAGCAACTGTTTATGGTTAACCGGTGTTTTGTATTTATACCCATTGCTGCCTGCTTTATCCAGGAAACTTACCCAACAACCCAATAAACCAACTGAAGAGTGCTTTTTCATGAACTCTACTTGCCTGGAAAACCGGTCAGTTGAGCATATATCACCGCAATCAAGTCTGGCAATAAAACTGCAGTCCGTGTTGGAAAAAACCCAATTCAGTCCTTTATTCAGTGAAAATGTGATGCCTTGATTCATGTCATTTTTTAAAATCACAGTGACGCCGGAGGATTCACCTGCTTCTCCAAGATCCGTATACTCAACCGGGACGGCACTCCCGTCATCAACTATGACAATAAGATACTCTCCATTCGTGTAATGAACACTCTTCAAAGATTGTCTCAGGCCAGAAATGTTATTGTAACATGGTATCAGTAAGCAAAAATCATAGTGACATTTATGCTTCATTGCGTCAAGATAATTGAAACAAAATTAAAAACAAACAATGACAGATTATTAAACTATTACATCACTGATCTGCAAACTGCTCCTGAAATCTGGCTATATGAAAGGGGCTGAACAAAAAAGTAGTTCCGAAAAAGTATTACCCTTGTAATCCAAGTATTAGTTTACTTATTTAGGTTGTAGTTAATTGTTTGTGTAAATAGTATTAAGTAACTGTATTAGGTTTATCCCCCCGTTTAAATGCAGCTTTGATTGCAGTTGCTGAATCTGTTTATCAAAAAAATGCTCTCTTTACAGGACTCACTTTATTTTCCCGAGCGTATGCACTGTTCCCAACCGGTCCGTTAATACAAGAATGCGGCCACCTTTCACCGCTTCAAACTGGCAACTGAATTGCTCGGGCTTTCCTTCAAAACGATTGGTCATCGTTATTTCCCAATTCGTGGTAGTAAATGTTCCTTTGTATGTCTGGGAGGAAAACTTCATATTCCCCACCATACCGCTGGCTCCGTTGTGCTCACTCTGGTAGGTTGTGCTGGTTAAAAAATTAAATTCATTCGCGGTGGATGTGGCGGTAGTGCCTGCCGTTCCACCGGTATTTACATAATAATAAGTGAGGGACGCATAATCACTGGTACTCCATTTCCCGATCAGATCCGTGGCGCTTACGGCAAACTTATTCCGCCATTGCATATCGGCCGGCTTCTCCCAGCCATAGGATTCATTGTGATAGGGGCCGAATGCCTGTTCATACTCCCCTTTACTGCTGGTCACAAACTCCATATACCGGCCATTGCCATTGCTGTAGTGCATTTTAAACAATACCACATGTACATTTTTTCCAGTACCCTTCTCCGTGAGATCCCCTTCCATAAAACTGACCGACTGCCAGCTTTGTACTGACTTCCACTCAAAATTCCGCAGGTTGGTATAACGGGGCGAGACCAATATATTCCAGGCTTTGAGGTCGCCGTCTTTTAATACGGACTGATAAGCATCCGCTTCCTTATTCGGATAATGAATCAGCACACGGATATTGCCCTTGCTTACTTCAGCCCAGTCTTCCTTTACGGTACTGGTCCAGCCATCATCAAAATTGGTAGTGGTAAAGGCAAAGCCGCTTTGCTTTACAGGCGGGTTTGTGGTAACTACGGGCTGCTTATTCGTTTTGTCTGCCTCCAGTGATGCAATAAAAGCCGTTATCACCGGCTCATATTGCCGGCTATTTGAATTAAACTGTACGCTGAAGGTCATGCCATACCCACTCATTGTGATTATTGTTGTAAACGCATCGGCATTGTTGAACCGGAACTTCCCGGTGCCGCTCTTCATCTTCCAGCCATCCTCTTCAAGGATATCCGTTGTTACCGGGGCCTGACTTATACTAAAAGGCGTGGCCGACAGCAGCGTCCAGGCCGATTGAAAATCTTTCTCCACATCACCTGTACTTGCCACACTCTTCACCAGTTTTATCACACCCCAGGATTTCTTTTTGGTTTCGTTTATGGAAAAAACAACGGCTTCGTTACTGCTCTCTTTCTTCCAGCCTTTCGGAGGCGTAAAACTGACCCGGTCAAAGCGCTGCCGCTGGGCCGATACCGCCAGCGATATACACAGTACCCATAAAAGTAGAATCGTCGGTTTCATGTGCTGCAAATTTTTCTAAAAGTAAGTGGAATATGCGGGTTGCTTGTCCTGTAAAACAGGGAATTCCTAAGTACGAAGTAAGGGGTACGGAGTACGACCCTTCGGTACGTCCCGCATGATTATTTTCACAAGCCCTGAAAAATACTTTAGCGGGACTACTCAGGGTGACAAGAGAATCCCGCAAAATGAGTTACAATTCGTTTTTTAGACAACTCTCCACAGGAGGGGCTGTTGACTCCCGACTACGAACTACCGGCTACCGACTGGTTCAAGTCCCTAAGAAGGTGTATTGACTACGATCTGCTAACTACTAACTCCCGACTAACTAAAGTGGCATACGCCCGGCACCTCACAACTCACATCTCACAACTGTTTCAAACACAACTGTTGCATTTCCCACACATTTCCTATCTTTCTCTTTTAAATGCTTGCTATGTTCAAAACAAAGATCGCCGGCATCGGCAAATACCTGCCGGCCAACGTAGTTACAAATAATGATCTGCTGAAATACATGGAGACCAGCGACGAATGGATCCAGGAACGGACCGGGATACAGGAACGGCGCTATGCCCACCGTACAGAAGAAACCACCACTACCATGGGGGTGGAAGCGGCTAAGATCGCTATCGAAAGAGCGGGAATTACCCCGCAGGATATCGACTTCATCATCTTCGCCACCCTTAGTCCGGATTACTATTTCCCCGGCTGCGGAGTGTTATTACAACGGGCGATGAAAATGAAAGAAGTGGGTGCCCTCGATATCCGTAATCAGTGCAGTGGCTTTGTATATGCGTTAAGCGTAGCGGATCAGTTTATCAAAACCGGTATGTATAAAAATATACTGGTGGTGGGTGCGGAGAAACATTCTTTCGGACTGGACTTCAGTACACGCGGCCGCAATGTTTCTGTGATCTTTGGCGATGGAGCCGGTGCCGTGGTGCTGCAACCGACCGATAAAGAAAACCAGGGCATCCTCTCCACACATTTACATAGTGACGGTAACAGTGCCGAGATACTCGCGATGTACAATCCGGGTACACACGCTAATCACTGGAGCGAACAGAAACTGGCCAGCTTTGATGAGGCGGAGATCGGACAAATGTTTTTCAGTCATGCCATGATCGATGACGGACAGGTATACCCGAATATGGACGGTCCGGCTGTATTTAAAGTGGCTGTGGAGAAATTCCCCGCCGTAATTAAAGAAGCTCTGGAAGCCAATAACCGGACCACGGCTGATATCAATCTCCTGATCCCGCACCAGGCCAACCTGCGGATCAGCCAGTTTGTACAAAAGAAACTGCAGCTGCGCGATGACCAGGTGTACAACAATATCATGACCTATGGCAATACCACGGCCGCGTCTGTACCGATTGCCCTCTGCGAAGCCTGGGAAAAAGGAAAAGTGAAAGACGGTGACCTCGTTTGCCTGGCCGCCTTCGGCAGCGGCTTTACCTGGGGAAGCGTATTGTTAAACTGGTAAGCACACTGCAACTTTCACCGGGTTATTCCGTCTGACAGATATAAACAGATTACATGAAGCAGTTACTGGTCTTAATCGCCGTTATTTTACTGGCCGGTCAGCTTACGGCCCAGCAACGCTGGACATTGAGTTACCAGAAAAAAGTCAGGCTGAAATCTGTGGAAGAAAACCCCACGGCAAATGCCATCACGATAAAACGTGCCAGTCTGAAAGCGGCAAGCGATCTGGTCATTACGTTTAAAGTAAATGACGGAAAGGTAAACCGGACCGTCATGGCGGATGACAGCAGCCGTTCCGGTATTAAAAACTGGGATAAAGTAAAAAAAACACTCACGATCAAAGCGGCTGAACTCAGGAAGCTGTTCAAAGAACGTGATACTATCCTCTTCTACTTTACTGAAATACCAAAGGACCCTGCCCTGGCGGCAGTAGTAAGGATGCGGCCGGTGCATCTGTTTACGTTGGTGGTGAAGTAATTCAGCAATGCTCTCTGTCATGCTTCGGCATGACTAAGTCAAATCTCACTTCCTTACTTTTGCAGGAATGCCCCGCCACATTCTTTATATCATCAACCCAATTGCCGGTACGCGTACCAAGAAGGATCTGCAGCAGTTTATTGAGAAAAAAACAACGGCCGCCGGTATTGCTTACCAGGTCTTCCCTTCCGTGGCCAGCGGCGATTATACCTTCCTGTTACCGATAATAAAGGAACAAGGCATTACCGATGTGGTGGTGGCCGGAGGCGATGGCACCATCAGCCAGGTAGTGAACAGCCTGCGGGAGCAACCCGTTAATTTTGGCATTATCCCCTGCGGTTCGGGTAACGGACTTGCTTTGTCCGCCGGTATTTCCAAACAACCGGAAAAAGCATTGCAGGTGGTACTGACGGGTAAGTCGATCCCTACTGATGCCTTCCTGATCAACGATCATTTTTCCTGTATGTTATCCGGTATCGGCTTTGACGCGAAAGTGGCGCATGAATTTGCCCAACAATCCCAACGCGGATTAAAAACCTATGCCAGCCTGGTCAGCCGCAACTTTTTTAAAGCGGCCCCTTATTCATTTACCATTGAAACAAACGGTATACGCTTCAGTACCGAAGCGTATTTTATCAGTATCGCCAACAGTAACCAGTTCGGCAATCATGTAACCATTGCCCCCAAAGCCAGTTTATCCGACGGCCTGCTGGATATTGTGATTATACGAAAAATGAATAAGCCGATGCTGCTGCTTCACCTGCTGAAACAGGTTATCAGTGGTAAGCCGAAAAAAGCGGATGAGAAAATGTTGCAGCAATCTGTTTTGTATTTCCAGACAGCAGGTATAACGATTCATAACCCCGATGCCGCGCCCCTGCATATTGACGGCGATCCGGCAGCTTCGGAAGAGCGGTTTACCGTAGAAATAATCAGGAAATGTTTCCGCTTGCTTTGTCCGGCCGGTTAATGACGGGTAGTATCCGTAAATAGTGCTTTTACCTTACTGAAGACCTGCCGGTTGTTTTCAGATTCAATGGACAGCATAATATCTCTTGCTTCCCGTTTTGTCAGGTGAAAATTCAGCGCGGCTTTATTCTCCGCACTGCCTGATTGATACTGAAATGCCACTTTATGTACGTTTATCCCATTGACGTTGGTAAAATAATCCAGCATATCATTCTGCGAATATTCCATCATCTTAAACCAGTTGTGCTGAAGCAGCAGAAAGGGTTTGGTGGCATGATCGGTAATGTCATCAGAGAGATACGGCGTCTCCCATCCACCGGCCTGCCGGTCACGTATCTGTATAATCAGTACCCCTCTTGTATTTGCCTTGATCCATTCTTCAAATGAAGATAAAAACCGGAGCGTGGTCTCCTGTCCGTAATTATCACGAAGTCCGGCATCCATAACATCAATAATCGGATCGGAGGGCAGCCACACATTGGGCAATACCACCGGGAACGTGGCATTCATACGAAGGGCAGTCAGCATCCGGAGATTATACGGGTCCTGTTGCTGAAAAAAGGAAGTGAAGTCCACCACATCGGGATCCGACTGCGGAATGGCACTGGTATCCACCTGTCCCCGCATCATAAACCGGACAGGCTGCGTGGAAACAATCAGTTTCCGGCTGTCGCGGGTAATCACCGAATTAAAAAACATCAGCGGTATGCGGGCGCTTTTTTCCTCGGCTGCATAGTCTTTTAATTGCTTATCCAGGAAGCCGCGGGTATTCACGCTGAGCTGCTGTTCAAAGGAATAGCCCCGGTCTTTTACATAACGATAGGGGCCAACCGAAAATTTCTGCGCCGGGGCGATCAGGTCACGCGCGAAGAAGGAGGTAAACAAGGGGTTCAGCAGATCGCCGGAAATATCATTGATATAGGCTTTGTTCTGCAGTTTAATATTCTCCCCGTTGATCTTTCGCCGGTAGAGTTCCCTGAAATAAGCGGCGCCGATCATACCGCCCGATGCCCCGTTAATCAGGAAGGTCATGTTCATCAGCTCCCCGCCGGTAACACTGTCAAGCGCCTGCAGTACACCCATGGTAAATGTGGCACTGCGGTGTCCGCCGCCACTGGTATTGATAATAACGAGCAGGGGCTTTTGTGTGGCGTCGGTTTGTTTTTGCTTCCACGCATCCAGCACCTGTGTCATATTCTTCTTATCCGCTTCCACTTTATCAGGTGTACAGAGCGAGGCCAGGTAGTCACGGGTATATTGCGGGCGTTCTTCTTTGTTCCAGTAATTAAGTCCGTACGCTTTATTGCGCGGATCAATCCAGTCCATTTTATAAAATACATTGAGCAGTACCAGCAGACCGATCAGGTAAGGTATACTCCAGCTCTGTAAGAAATAAGTGACAGCTCCTGCCACCCCGATCAGGATGGAAAAGAAAATAGTGATACTGCCCGCGGCTGGTAACTGGAAAAAATGATTGTCCAGGAAAAAGCCGATCAGGATCAGAAAGAGAAAAGCCGCAAACACCGAAAGTATCGCCGCGATATGGTGACCGCGGAAGATGGCTTCCACATATTCGTCGGTATAATGCGATACATCACGCGCAGGCCGGAGCCGGTAGGGCGTTTCCAGGTACGAACGTACATGGATCAGTGGTTTATCATGATACACTTCCTTTATCGTGGACAGATGGGTGATATATTTTTTTGGTTCGGAGATTACCGGCATCATCCGGTGCAGGATGGATTTGTCGGCCTGGAAAAAATAAATCAGGGAAGCCCCGATAATAAAAATAAATCCGCTGCCAAAGCCCCCGATAAAGAACAGGATTTCGGTTTTACTCACGAGCTCTTTTACCTGCAGGTACTGAAAGGCCTTAAAGAAATAAAACAGCAGGAAAACAAGCGGCAGAATGGAATTATTGATACAGAATTTTAAAAACGGATTGGTAGCCGCGGCCAGGAAACGGAAATGACGGCTGAAAAGAATAAAGGACGTGATATTCCAGCTCATGATAAACATACCCACGGCTCCTCCCACTATCGCGTAACTGATAGAATTGACGTTGCCGAGATACTCGGGTGCCAGGTAAAGAGAATCCGCCCCGAAGGTTTTCATGAAATGACCGCTTACCGTACTGAACAGGATAAACCAGAACAGGAGTAAGACCTGGTATTTCCTGAAATGAAGGAAGAGTAACTGTACCGGAAATGAATGATAGAATCCTTTAAGCCAGGCTTTCATCAGCTGATTAATAGTTATGACTAAAATAACATTAATTCACTGCCTTTGCAACAGCGGAAAAACGCTATATGTTAAAGTACCGGTCTGCGGCGTACCCAATAGAGCAGCCATACCTGGGAAAGCAACAGGGCCATTGCGACCAGCTGATGCAGCTGAGCCATCCATTCGAACAGGCGCCATTGATTGGGCACTATCTCCGTACTGGAGAGCACGGCCAATATACCCAGGGCCAGCTGGATTGTAACCAGAAAAGCGGGTATCCAGCGTTTATTCTCCAGCGTAACCGTAGCGGCCGTTGTAAACAGGAGACGGGTTTGCCAGAGTACCAATGCCAGTAATATGTACGCCAGTCCGCGGTGGATGAAATGCAAGGTAATCCGGTTATCAATCAGATCAAGCATTCCTCCTTCCTGTCCGAACATATTCGCGGGAATGATACTGCCGTTGATATCGGGCCAGGTTGGAGCCGCGGTGGCTCCTTTATGTCCGGCCATAAAAGCCCCATATACCAATTGTAGCAGCAATACCAGGAGTATACCGGTAGTGAGTTTATTTATTTTACGGTCCGTCGTGATTTTTTCTTTCGGTACCAGCAGTTCCAGTGCAAACCAGAAGGTGTATGCCAGCAGGCCGAGAGCCAGTACAAAATGCATAGCCAGTTTTGCGGGCTTTACATAAATCGCATCCCCGGTCAGTCCGCTGGCCACCATGATCCAGCCAATAGCACCTTGCAGGGCACCCAGCAAAAACAGGATGATCATGGGTTTAATCATGGAAGGTTTAAACCGTTTCTGTACCAGGAAAATGATAAAAGGAATGGCAAATACCACTCCGATCAGCCGGGCCCATAAACGATGGAACCATTCCCAGAAAAAAATAAACTTGAAATCCCTTATGGTAAATCCGGAATTCAGCAATTGGTATTGCGGGGTATCCTGGTACTTATTAAACTCCGTCATCCACTGCTGTTCATTCATCGGCGGCAGGGTACCCGTTACCACATTCCATTCAGTAATGGACAAACCCGAACCGGTAAGCCGTGTAATACCACCCAGTAAAACCTGTATGATGATCATGCCCACGCCAATGAGGAGCCAGATGGCGATGGGGCGGGATGAGGGGGCTTCTAGGTCGTTTTTCATCGTGTAAAGTTAACAAGTTAACAGGTTGAAAGGTTGACAGGGGGCCTCCTTAAAAGCTTTGTTGAAGATTACGGCATGCATATCCTTATCAACTTATCAACTTTTAAACTTTTCAACAACCAGAAAACTAAATCAATAAATTGCACAAATGTTATTGCCCTGCTACAAAGTCAACCAAAAAGAGGCCGGCCTCGATGAAGCCGGACGCGGCTGTTATGCCGGACCGGTTTATGCCGCAGCGGTGATATTGCCGGCGGATTTTCATCATCCCCTGCTGAATGATTCAAAGCAGTTGTCGGAGAAGCACCGGGATGAACTGCGGCCCATTATAGAAAAAGAAGCCATAGCGTGGGCGGTGGCCAGTGTGGGACAGGAGGAAATAGATCAGATTAATATTTTAAAAGCGTCCATCAAAGCCATGCACCTGGCCATTGATCAGTTAAAGAAAAAACCAGCCTACCTGCTGATTGACGGCAACCGTTTTTATCCCTATAAAAAAATCCCGCACCAGTGTTTTGTAAAAGGCGATGGGCGTTTTGCCTCCATTGCCGCAGCCAGCATACTGGCCAAAACGCACCGGGATGCATATATGCTGAACATACACGAGCAGTTTCCGCACTATGGCTGGGATAAAAATAAAGGCTACGGTACAGCGGTTCACCGCAAGGCCATTGAGCAATATGGGTTATGTGAACATCACCGGAAAAGTTTCAACCTGCTGCCTACGCAAAACGAATTATTCTGAAAACCATTCTCCTGACATCTTTCAGACTGCCTCCATCCAACATTCGTGTCTTCATCCTAAACAACCTCCAACCCTCCAACTTCCAACCCTCGAACCTCCAACCTACTCCCTCCATTCCCCCAACCCCTGCCTCACCAACTCCGGTTCATCCCCCGTACAATCAATAATCGTAGACGGGATCATTCCCCCGATACCGCCATCGACGATATAATCCACTTCATGCGGAAAATTCTGATACATCACTTCGGGATCGGTATAATCTTCCACCATGGTGCCGGGTAAGGAAGCACTGAGAATGGGGCGGCCGAGTTCCTTTATGATAGCCTGAGCAATCGTGTTATCGGGTATGCGTAATCCGATCGTATCTTTTTTACTCTGCAGAATCTTTGGCACCAGTTTACTCGCCGGCAATATAAACGTATACGGACCCGGCAGGTACTCTCTTAATAAACGAAAAGTGGGATTGGGAATCGGCTTGGCATAATCGCTCAGGTGCGAGAGGTCATTGCAGATAAAAGAAAGCTGTGCTTTCTTCGGATCCACCTGTTTAATCAGACAGATCCGTTCAATCGCTTTCTGATGCAGGATATCACAACCCAGTCCATACACCGTATCCGTAGGATAAATAATGATTCCTCCCTTTTGCAGGCTTTCCACCACCTGTCGTATCAGGCGCGGCTGTGGATCCTTTGGATGAATGCGGAGTAGCATGATAACCGGACAGGGAAGTTAAATAATTTTTTGAGATAAATAGCTAATAATTAGACAAGTAGAAAGGCAGAAATGCTGCTTTATTAAAGAAAATGTTCAATATTCAAAGCTCAATATTCAATTATCATTTGCATTCTCCCCGTCATTTTCAAAGAGAAAAAGCAGCTGCTACAAGAAGATGAATAACCAGTTGTCTGTATTAAATAAAAAAAGGACCGCACATTCTGTACGGTCCTCTCTATTAACTATTTTCTATTCTCTATTTACTCAACCAATCGTCCACACTTCATTTCCACGAAGCAACTTATCCAGATCCGCCGGTTTGCGTGATTTGGCTTCTTCGATCTGGGCTGCCATCATATCTTCATAGCAGGCGCGGTCATCCTGGTAGAATACACCAAACGGACGGGGCAGGTGACCTTCGCTCTTCGGATTATCAAAGATGCGGGTCAGGATCTGTGCTTTGTAAATATCGGCTTCATCATGTACCCAGAGTTCATCCACACTATGACCGGCATTCAGATCAACCACTACCGGTTTGAATCCATCGAGCTTGATGCCTTTGTCATTGCCGGCACCGAATACCAGCGGTTTGCCTTGTTCCAGGAACAGGGTCTCTTCCGCTTTGCTTGATTTTTCGGTAAAAATTTCAAAAGCACCATCATTAAAGATGTTACAGTTCTGGTAAATCTCCAGGAAGGAAGTGCCTTTATGCGCATGCGCTCTCAGGAGCATGGCCTGCATATGCTTAGGATCACGATCCATGGTACGGGCCACAAAAGAGCCATCCGCACCCAGGGCCAGGGCCGAAGGATTGAAGGGGTGGTCCACACTTCCCATCGGGGAAGATTTGGTCACCTTATTTTGCTCAGAAGTAGGTGAATATTGTCCCTTGGTCAACCCGTAAATCTGGTTGTTGAACATCAGTACATTGATGTCCAGGTTACGGCGGAGCAGGTGAATAGTATGGTTACCCCCGATACTCAGGCTATCGCCATCACCGGTTACCACCCATACACTCAGTTCAGGACGGGATGCCTTCAATCCGGAAGCAATAGCCGTGGCTCTTCCGTGAATGGAGTGCATACCGAATGTATTCATGTAATACGGGAAACGGCTGCTGCAGCCGATACCGGAAATAAACACGATATCCTCTTTGGGTATACCCAGTGAAGGCATTACTTTCTGCACCTGGGCAAGAATGGAATAGTCCCCACATCCGGGGCACCAGCGTACTTCCTGGTCGGTAGCAAAATCTTTGGCACTAAGGGCAGGGGCTGTCGTAACGTCGCTCATAGTATAATTGATTCTGGCAAATTTAATGAATTGGCCGGAGGGGAAGAAAGGAAATAGGGGTGATTTTTGTCAATTGGGGGGCTGGATACCGGTGTGCCAACGAGAGTTGAGCATTGAAAATTGAATATTGAACATTTTCCTGGGGAAATGTTCAATATTCAATGCTCAATTTTCAATTTTCATTTAATGCCTCCCAATATTCAGCTGCCCTCCTGGTATGCGGGATCACAATGGTGCCTCCCACAATATTCGCCACCGCAAATACTTCATACATTTCTTCCGTACTTACCCCCAGTTCATGGGCCTTACCGAGGTGGTATTTGATACAATCATCGCAGCGGAGCACCATACTGGCCACCAGGCCGAGCAGCTCCTTGGTCTTTACATCCAGGGCGCCGGCCGCATAGGTATTCGTATCCAGGTTCCAGAGCCGTTTGATCACCAGGTTGTCCTTACTAAGAATTACTTCATTCATTTTCTCCCGGTATTCATTGAATTCACTGACGAGATTACTCATAGTTGATTATTTATTTATCAAAAGTAAAAAAGTCCGCCATTTATCATTTACTAAGGACGGAAAGAGCCTGAATTCGTATTTTCATCGGACTAAAAACCATGTATGAGAAAATTTTTTATCGTACTTCTCCTGCTCTGTTTCAGTGTATCCGTTTTCGCCCAGAATGGAACCGAACCGGTTAAAGTATCGGATATGCTGAAAATTAAAACCCTCGGAACCCTGAGTCTGAATAAGGAGGGCAGCCTGGTATTATTTACCGTATTGTCGATTGAACCCGAGGCGGAAAATAAACTGGAACACAAATACAGTACGCAGCTCTGGATCGTTCCAACAGATGGCAGTGCCGCACCCAGGCAACTGACCACGGCGAAAGAATCCGCCTCGCAGGGTCAGTTCAGTCCGGATGGCAAACAGATTGTTTTCGTGCGGGCAGTGGATGGTAAATCACAACTTTTTCTGCTTGGACTGGAAGGCGGCGAAGCCGTACAATTAACCAAACATAAATACGGCGCCGGTAACCCGAAATGGAGTCCCGATGGAAAGCAGCTCCTGTTTTCTGCGGGTATTCCCTTTAAAGAACTGCTGAACGATTCATTACTGAATCCGGGTAAAGCGGTTCCGGACTGGTCGCTGGAAAAACCCGGACTGGATAATAAGGCCGTTTTAAAAAACACCGCGAAAAGTGATCCCGATGGTTCGCTTGAAGAAGTTCGGGCCTATCTTGAAAAAAATGCAGAGGATAAAAAAGCCCGTGTATTTACCAAGCTCAATCACCTCGATGAAATGGATGTGAATGACGGCATGAGCTTCTCTCATTATTTTATAATGGACGCCAGAGCCGGGGCCAAACCGGTAAATATTACGACCGGCTTCCGCCGTTTTACAGGTGTGGATTTTACTCCCGACGGAAAACAACTGCTGATTACCGGCAATGCGGAAGCCACCGAACATCCCGACCGTGTGCTGGAGAACGGGATTTACCTGGCCAATACCGATGGCAGCGGGTTAAGAAAAATACTCGGGGAAAAGGATAGAAATTTCTCCGGTCCGCGCTTGTCCCCCTCCGGAAAATGGCTGGCCTTTCAGTACAGCGGTACTTCCTTTGTCAGTATTCCCACACTGGCGTTGATACCCATGGGGGGTTCATTCAAAGAAAAGATTGACCTGCCTTTTGACCGCAACAAATCCCTGGTCAGCTGGAGTGCGGATGAAAACTATATTTATTTCACCGCGCAGAGCAATGGCGGGCAGCCGCTTTACCGGTTCGATTTTTCAAAAGGCATCAATCTGTATCCGCCGCTCAGCAGTTTGAAAGATGAAGTAAAAACAGAACAACTGACCGGGTACGAGAGCGGCATCGCCGGTTATGATCTTGCGGGGGATAAACTGGTATATATAAAAACGGAAGTGGCCAATCCATTTGAACTTTATGCGGCTGATGCTACGGCTAAAAATGCAAAACGGATCAGCAGTTTTAACAGCAGCTGGATAGCCGGCAAACAACTGAGTTTTCCGGAAAAGCACAGTTTTAAGAATGAAAAGGGGCTGACCATCGAATACTGGGTGATGAAACCGGTGAACTACCAGCCGGGCAAAAAGTTCCCCTTATTGCTCGAAATCCATGGTGGTCCCAGTGCCATGTGGGGACCCGGCGAAAGCAGTATGTGGCACGAATACCAGTATTTTTGTGGCAAAGGTTACGGGGTGGTATATGCGAATCCGAGGGGCAGTGGCGGCTACGGACTTGATTTTTTAAGAGGCAATATCAATGACTGGGGCACCGGTCCAACGAAAGATGTGCTGTCCGCTCTTGATAAAACAGTGGCCGAAGGCTGGGCCGATACATCAAAACTGCTGGTAACAGGTGGCTCATATGCCGGTTACCTTGTTGCCTGGATCATTGCCCATGATCAGCGATTTGCCGCTGCCTGTTCACAGCGCGGTGTATATGATCTGCCCACATTCTTTGGCGAAGGCAATGCATGGCGGCTGGTACCCAATTATTTTGGTGGTTATCCCTGGGAGCCTAAGGCAAAAGCAACATTGGAACGGGAATCCCCGATTCATTATGTACAAAATATAAAAACACCATATATCATTTTTCATGGAGACAATGACCGGCGCACCGGATTTGTACAAAGTGAAATGCTGTATAAGAGTCTGAAAGTACTGGGTCGGCCGGTGGAATATGTTCGTCACCCCGGTGGCACACACGAACTGACCCGCAGTGGCAATAACCGGCAGCGGATCGATCAGATGCTGCGGACCTGGGAGTTCTTTGAACGTTTTATCCATTAATTAATCAACCCGATGCTGCCTATTGGCCGGCTGTCACGTCAAGTATAACACTATGCAGAATAAAAATAAATGGGTCGTCACCCTCTGTTTCATGGCCTTTGTATCGCTGGGGGTAGCGGCTGTAAAAGCGCCACAGGAAAGAAACCTGAAAGTATTGCCCAAGGATATTTCTGATCAGAAACTGGACAGTATCATGGAGACTTATAATAAGGCTTTAGGGGTGAAATGCGAATTCTGTCATGTAAAGCAAAAAGTATATCCCGGAAATATCGATTACCGCTCCGATGCCGAACCCATGAAGGAAAATGCCCGCGAGATGATGCGGATGACGATTGAGATAAACAAGAACCACTTCTATTTTAATAAGGATACCCCGCCGGAGTACCTGAACACCATCACGTGTATGACCTGTCACCGGGGCGAGCCGTTTCCTCCCGAACATTGAACAGTGAGCATTGAAAATTGAACAATGAACATTCCATTTGCAGGAAGAAGAAAATGATCAACCTACCTGCCGGCAGGCAGGTATTCAATGCTCAATTTTCAACTTTCATTGGACGTTCAAAGGGCGAATACGTTTTCAGTTTGGCTGAGTTAATGCAGGAATTGTGAACCACAATAAATTTTCTCCATTAATAGATATCTCATCACCGCAGGTGATTGATAAGTCTACTTAACCTGCGCACTGCCACGAACCACAACCCGCTGAACCTGTTGCTTTGTATTCTATGTAATCTATGCACCTATGTCACTATGTGTGCAATGAAACCGCCGCCAGACAGAAGTGAAATCCATTGTTAACCAACAAAACACCCCTACAGGGTGGCAGAGAGGCATTCGGGTATTGTTGTTTGTTACCGACAACGCACCCCTACAGGGTGACAGAAAGAGATTTCGTACAGGTTGTTTGTTACCGGCAGCGCACCCCTAAAGGGTGAAAGATGGACATAGCAATATCGTTATACGCTGCTAAACATACACCCCGATGGGGTAACCGGGAAATCCTCGGGCAAATTTTCATCAACCAATTTTCAATGCCCAATTTTCATTGGCCTTTCGCAGGGCGAATACGTTTTCAGTTTGGGTGAATTGATGCAGAAATTTTGAACAATAAAATAATTTTTCTATTTATACGGATCACATCACCACAGGTGATTACTATGTCTACTTAACCTGCGCACTGCCACGAACCACAACCCGCTGAACCTGTTGCTTTGTATTCTATGTAATCTATGCACCTATGTCACTATGTGTGTGTAGAGAAACCGCCGCCAGGCAGTTTTTCAATCCTCAGTTTTCAGCAACAGCCGCCAACCACACTTTTATCCCCGCAACCACGGCATTCGCCACAGCACGATGAAATGCCGGGTCTTTGATCAGCTGCTCATCTTCTTTATTACTCAGGAAAGCCACTTCCACGAGGCAATTGGGGTACTGGGTGGGACCGGAAAGCGCAAAATTGAAGCTGCCGATGTTACCAAATTCCGGTAAACCCAGTTTGAGCATTTCCTGATAGATATACTGTGTAAGCGGCCGGAAACCAATATACCGGTAATAGGTGCTGGTGCCACGGATACTATCCCTCGATGATGAATTGAGGTGGATACTGATCATAAAATCCGGGTCTTCCTGCTGCAGGGTCAATATCCGTTCCGTCATGGACAGGGTAGTGTCTTTCTCCCGGGTCATGAAAACACGGGCATTTTCTTCCAGCAATGACTGTTTCAGTTCCTTTGCCATCAGTAACGTATAGTCCTTCTCCCTGATTTTTGTTTTAACACCTGTAGCACCGGTATTTTCTCCGCCATGGCCTGCATCCACTGCCACCCTTAAATACCGGAGATCCGTATCACGGGGCTGCCGCTTTACCCGTATCACCAGTTTTTTATCCAGGTAATAAATATGATACCCCCAATGCTGCGCATGCTTCAGTTCAATAGTAATCCTGAATACATCGTCTTCTGTCTGCTCATGGTATACATTCTTTACTTCAGCAGCCGAACTCAGCTGCGTGATCCAGTTGGTATTGCAGGTTGCCCCGTATACATCCACTACGATACGGGAGGGATTGATCAGCTGCATACTCCGGTAGGGCAGCTTTTCATCGAGCGACAGCTGCACATAATCATAGCGCTCATCCCCCCACACTTTCCAGTTACTGGTGAGGTAATAAGGAGAAAGCCGCAGGCTGTCATTCCGTAAAAAATTGACCTTGGGCAGATAGGCCTGGTGACCGGACGATAATTGCACTTTGTAATTCAGGATCGTACTGTCCACCACTGTAAGCAGGATACCGGTATCCAGGTAGGTCATTTTTGCACCGCCCAACCGGTCCGAACCGAGTCCATACTCCAGGTAGGGCAGTTCTCCGCTGGTCTTACCCGTTATGGGTGCTGTTGCATTTTGCGCTTGTAGTGAAACGGAATGTATGATAAGGGCTAAACAGAAAAATCGTAACATAACAGAAAGATAGCATAAAAACCCTTTTTTGGCGGAGCCGTAATATTACGCACACCTATATCACTTTTACTGAATTTTAATGCAAAGTCTTCTATTTAAGCACTATATGAACAGATTGCCCGTTAATATTGCAGATTAATGGCGGACTGCAACAGTGTCCCATTAATCTTATCCTAAGAAATACCAAAGAAATGAACTGGAATTCTGTCATGGGCCTTGTATCATCACTTGCATTAGCAGGCCCGGTTATATTAATCTTATTGCTCGGACTGGGCCGGTACCGGAGTTTCCCTTATTTGCTGGCTTATTTTTCCACTGTTTTTATTTATAACCTGATCACCGGACACTATATACATGTAAGCCCGGAAACCGAATACTATTGGGGCATGGTCAATAATTTAGCTGATACGCCTTTGATGATTCTTTTCCTGACTTATTTCAGTACCTCGCGGAACTTTACCCGTCGTATGCATTTACTGACTGCCGGCTATATCGTATTTGAAGCCATTGTTGTTTCAGTTATTGGCTTAAATACGGAAGCAATCACTATAATCATGGGGCCTGGACTAAGTATCTCCATTGGTCTTTGTCTGTATTTCTTTATCCGGAATACCAAACAGGCCATTGAAAAAAGAAAAGCCACCGGTAAGGCGGTTATCGTAACATCCCTGCTATTTGGTTATGGTTGTTATTTCCTGATATACCTGCTCTATTATGTTTTCAAAGCGCATATTGACAGTAAAGGACAGGTTAACCTGGGCTATGTAAATGACACCTTCCTTGTGTATTACATTTCCGCCACCCTGTCATCTTTTCTGATGTGTATCGGTTTGCTGATCGAATACAAACGGGTACAGAAATTGCGTGAACTGCGGATTACCCGCCGTGAATTATCCGCGATTTATACCACGGAAACAAAAAGGGCTGTCCCGTTAAGAACAGCCATGCTTGATTTCGATCGCGAACTCTGGAATTAAAAACAGTACTTACCGGCCGCTATCATCTGATCCGCTATCCGGCGACGGGCATCCTTGGTATTAAACGGTTCTGCTTTGGTAAACCGTTTCAAACCGATCAGGATCATTTTCTGTTCATCTCCATCCGCAAATGAATTGATTGCGTCTTTGCCTGATTTATTCACCCGGTCTGCCGCATCATACAGATAGGTCCGCATAATATCCAGGTATACCTGGCTGGCAGCTTCTCCTTTCTCTTCCACCATTTTCATCACGCGCAGCAATACGCTTTCGGCATTGAAGGTTTCAATGGCCATATCGGCAATATTCATCAGGGTTTCCTGCTCCTGCTCAATCTTCATCATCAGTTTCTGTACAGCCGCGCCGGAAGTCATCAGGATCGCTTTCTTCAGATTGGCCACCAGTTTGCGTTCTGCGGCAAACGGACTATCATCCTCACTGAAATCAGGAATACTCATCAGCTCTTTTTGTACACCCATGGCCGGACCCATCAGGTCGAGGCGGCCACCCATGGCTCTTTTCAATGTCATATCGAGAATGAGGAGACGGTTGATCTCATTGGTGCCTTCATATATCCGGTTGATCCGGCTGTCGCGGTAAGCACGGGAGGCATTGTATTCCGCACTGAATCCGTTACCGCCATATACCTGTACACCTTCATCCACCACATAATCGAGTACTTCACTGCCGTATACTTTCAGCATGGCACACTCAATCGCATATTCTTCCGCGCCACCCAGCAGGGCCTCGTTAAAAGGCTGACCGGACGCCAGGAGTTCGTGTTCTTTTTCATCAATCCATTTTGCGGTACGGTAAAGAGATGATTCTGCAACAAAAATGCGCAGGGCCATTTCCGCCAGCTTATGTTTGATGGCTCCGAAATTGGAAATGGGTTGCTTAAACTGTTCTCTCGTTTTCGCATACTCCACCGTGCCATGGAGTGATTTGCGGGCACCGCCAATAGCGGCTGCGCAAAGTTTGAGCCGACCGATATTCAGAATGTTGAAGGCAATGCGGTGTCCCTTGCCTACTTCACCGAGGAGATTTTCCACCGGCACTTTACAATCCTGGAAATACAATTGCACCGTGGAAGAGCCTTTAATACCCATCTTGTTTTCTTCCGGTCCCTGTGTAAAGCCTTCTGTTCCCCGGTCTACAATAAAACCGGTAAACTTATCGCCATCCACTTTGGCAAATACCGTATATACCTGGGCAAATCCGCCATTGGTGATCCAGCATTTCTGCCCGTTGAGTATATAGAATTTTCCGTCATCACTGAGTTTGGCCGTTGTCTTTGCACCCAGGGCATCACTGCCGCTGTTGGGTTCCGTCAATCCGTAAGCGCCGGCCCACTCGCCGGTAATCAGTTTCGGAATGTATTTTTCTTTTTGCGCCGGTGTACCGAAATATAAAATCGGCAATGTACCAATCCCCGTATGCGCGGCAATGGCTACGGAAAAAGAATGGCCCGCTCCCAGGTATTCATTGATGATAGTGGACGTAACAAAATCTTTTCCCAGTCCGCCATACTCTTCCGGAAAGGAAGTGGCCAGCAGCCCCTGTTCACCGGCCTTGGTCACCAGTGATTTCATAAGTCCGCTTTCCAGCGAATCAATACGATCGAGGATCGGATAGATCTCCGCATCGAGAAACTGGTTACACATATCCCGGATCATCTGCTGTTCTTCTGAAAATCCTTCCGGGCAAAAGGTTTCAGCAGGCGATGATTCCTTAATCAGCCATTCACCACCTTTCAGTGCTTTTCTGGTTGCTGTTGCGGTACTCATAATGAGAAATTTTAGAAGTTATATATTTAAAATGGTTGGTCTTAACGCAGGTTATCGTAAACGATCTGCAGTACTTCCTTACAGATTTCCACTTTATCAGCCGGCACCGTTTCCAGTGCTTCATTCAGTGTTTCTTCCGCCAGTGCCATGGTATCCTCCTGCAGTTTCTGTGCCTGTTTGGTCAGGTAAATCATATTGATGCGGCGGTCACTCTCCGAGGCCACCCGCTTTACCAGGTTCAGCTTTTCCAGGTTGTCTACCAGTCTGGTGATGCTGGGCTTGTCACGGAAAGTGGCATTACACAATTCCTGCTGACTGATTCCCTCCTGTTTCCATAGATGATACAATACACTCCATTGTTCAATGGTAATATTCACCCCGGCCGCATTAAACTTCTTCTGCAACCGCCGGGCAATGGCAATCGAAGCTTTACCCGTGATAAAACTGTACAGCTCCCCTTTCTTAAATTGGTTGTTTGGCATATAGTTGTTTGTGCAACTATCCAAAAATAATATTATATTTGAAAAGTCCGGCATAAATTATCAGAAATATTTGCCCCCGGTTGGATCAACGCTTTATACCATATAAAAAATCAACTGTTGCCTATCGCCGTTCGGGTCGGGGCAGCCGGGTCATGCTATGCTTCCATGGTTATGGGGAAAATGCAGCCAGCTTCGACTTCCTCTCCCGTTATGCGGGTGAGGAATTTCTTTTCCTGGCAATAGATCTGCCCTTTCACGGACAAACCCATTGGGAGGAAGGACTTAGCATTCATCCATCCGATCTGTCTGCTATTATTCAGTTGCTGTTTGAGCAGGAATCCGTGCCCTTTCATGAACCAGAGTTCCGGTATACACTGGCCGGCTATAGCCTGGGAGGAAGGATCTGCCTTTCACTCTATCAGCAGCAACCGGCCATGGTGGATAAACTATTGCTCCTGGCGCCGGATGGTTTAAAAGTAAATGCCTGGTACTGGCTGGCCACACAAACGCATGCGGGCAACCGGTTCTTTGCATTTACCATGAAAAAACCTTACTGGTTCTTTGGCGTATTGAAACTGATGAACCGGTTCGGGCTGATCAACAGCAGTATCTTCAAATTTGTAAACTATTATATCGGGGATCCGCAGGTACGGAAAGAACTATATAATCGCTGGACCACACTGCGCTACTTTAAACCGGACATAAAGACTATCCGGCAACAGGTGCGTGAACATAATACGGCCGTTCGCCTTTTATACGGCATACATGACCGGATTATTAAAGCGGACACGGGTAAAAAATTCATAACAGGTATTGAACAACAGTCCGGCCTGCAGGAAATACATTCCGGCCATATGCTGCTGCATGAAAAACATGTGAAAGAAATCCTGCCCGCTTTACTGCATTGATTAGATTTGCCGCAGCCGCATGGTCCTGTTTATTATTACCATATTACTTTTCTGTTGCTACAGCGCACTCCTGCTGTATTATTACAAAGCCTGGAAAAAAGTACCGGATTACCAGCCCGCAGCACCAGCCCGTACATTGCTGTCGGTAATCATCCCGGCCCGGAATGAAGAAGCGAATATCGGCAGGTTGCTCACTGCGTTAACGCAACAACGATATCCGCAGTCCTTAACAGAAATTATAGTGGTGGACGATCACTCCACGGATCAGACAGCCATGATTGTGCGGCGTTTTCCCGATGTAAAACTGGTGCAACTGAAAGAAGACGCCATTAATTCCTATAAAAAGAAAGCCATTGAAAAAGGAATAGCCGCAGCCACCGGTGAACTGATCATTACCACGGATGCGGATTGTATACCCGGTCCGGACTGGCTGAACCAACTGGCTTCATTCAGGGAAGAAAAAAAAGCCGTCTTTATTGCAGCGCCGGTAGTATTCACCCATGATCAGTCCCTGCTGCAGGTCTTCCAGGCGCTGGACTTCCTCGTCCTCCAGGGCATTACAGCCGCTTCTGTACACGCCGGCGCTCATGCCATGTGCAATGGTGCCAATATGGCTTACGATAAAAAAGTTTTTCAGGAAGTAAACGGATTTGCAGGTATCGATACAATTGCTTCCGGGGATGATATGCTGCTGATGCATAAGATCGCCCGAAAGTATCCTTCACAAGTGCAATACCTGAAGTCCGACGCAGCTATTGTACAAACAGCACCGATGACAACCTGGAAAGACTTTCTGAACCAACGGATCCGCTGGGCCAGTAAAGCCGCTTACTATGAGGATAAACGGATTTTTGCAGTGTTGTTGCTGGTTTACCTGTTTAATCTGTGGTTTGTTATACTGGCCATCGCCTCCTTTTTTTCCCTGCAATACGGGTACTGGCTGCTGGCAATATGGATTGGTAAAACAATAGTTGAATATCCCTTTGTATACAGCGTGGCCCGCTTTTATAAAAAGACCCCGCTCACCCGCTGGTTCTTCCTGTTTCAGCCACTGCATATTGTGTATACCATACTTTCCGGACTGTTGGGCCAGCTGGGCAGTTATGAATGGAAGGGAAGAAAAGTAAAATAAGTATCTTTCACCGGTATGCATCAATCCCCCTCCTTTCAGCAGGCAGCCTGGCAAAGGCTGAAGAAAAACAAAGGCGCCGTTTTAGGGATGGTAGTGATAGTTATATCCATACTTGTGGCCGTATTCGCGTATTTTCTTTCCGCGGATTCATCACCCTACGCAAACAGGATCATTCTTGAAATAGGCGGAGAAAAACCCGGCTACCAGCGTGATTTCCTGCAACTGAAAAAAGAGAAAGCCGTTTCCGCTGCCGGATTCTTTTCTACTCTTATTTCCGGGCAGGAAGATCCTTACTACTATATACCCATCAACAGTTATACAATAAAAAACGATAGTCTTACCGCACAGAAATATATTGACGAAGGACTGTCCGAGCCCATAGCTTATCCCCTCTCTCAATGTGCCCCGAAGCCTGTGGTCAATAAGAAATTTATCGCCGGTACCGATAAATACGGCAGGGATATCATGAGCCGTATTCTCGTAGGTACGCGTGTAAGCCTGAGCGTGGGACTCATCACCGTGATCATTTCCCTGAGTATTGGTTTACTGCTGGGATCACTGGCCGGTTTTTACAGGGGCAAAACGGATGAGCTCATCATGTGGTTTATCAATGTGATCTGGAGTATACCCACCCTGCTCCTTGTCTTTGCCATTACCCTGGCACTGGGCAAGGGCTTCTGGCAGGTATTCATTGCCGTTGGACTGACCATGTGGGTAAATGTGGCCCGACTGGTACGCGGACAGGTACTGGCCGAACGGGAGAAAGAATATATTGAAGCCACCCGTGCATTGGGCTTCTCCGATCTGCGTACGATTATCCGTCATATATGGCCCAATATCATGGGACCGGTACTGGTAATCGCGGCGTCCAATTTCGCTTCAGCCATTGTAATTGAAGCCGGTCTGAGTTTTCTCGGCGTAGGTGTACAACCGCCCATGCCCAGCTGGGGACTGATGATCAAGGAGAATTATAATTTTATCATCACACAGAATCCGATGCTGGCACTGGCACCGGGTTTTGCCATCATGTTGCTGGTACTCGCATTTAATCTTTTTGGCAACGGACTCCGGGATGCGTTGAATGTACGCGGCCGTGTTTAAGCAACGGTAGTGGTTTTCTTTTCACCGACACGGATATCCGCCAGCACGAGCAACGGAATACACAAAAAGAAAAGACTGCCCGCTTTATCGGTTTCAATCAAATCACTCAGAAAATTAACGGTCAGCAGCATCACCAGAATTACTGCGGTAACCATCGCCAGTTGCCCGTAAAATGAATGTCTGTCCCGCTGATAAATCCGCTGCGCATACCAGAGCATCGCCGCGGTAAGTAACAGGAAAAATAACAGGCCCGGTATTCCCTGCTCAATCAGCAGGAGTAAAAAATAATTGTGTACCGTGGAATGTTCCGGGTTATTACTGACCCATGTCTTATAGGCCGGCACGGCATAGGGCTTATAATTCGTATAAAATGTATTGGGGCCGTAACCGGTAACGGGTTTATCCTTTATCATTCGTATGCCGGCAATCCAGCGGTAAAAGCGTTCAGCCGTTGATACATCCTTCAGTTTATAAGTAGCCACAAGGTGCTCCTGAAAATCCTGGTGAAAAATCGTGGTACGGAAATCATGTGCATAGTCAAGATACCGGTCCTGCCGTTGCAGCCAGCCGAAAGCGCCGGTCACCAGCAGCAGCACAACGACATAGGTTGTCAGGATCAGCCGTTGCCGGATCAGCCAATACGCCAGTGCACCGGCCAGTAATGCCAGCCACGCACCCCGGGCATAGGCGAAAAATAAAGCCAGCAGCGAAAGGGTCAGCGCCAGCAGTATCCATTTTCTTTTTTTACCGGTTGTATGTACTAAAAAAACCAGCCAGACCGGTATCATACATACCAGCATGGCCGAATAGTTTACATGGTTCCGGAAAAATGGCGTGAGCGCTTCATTGATACCGGCAAAACTGAATCCGGCATAACTATGACGAATAAGCGCCAGCAGCGTTACCAGTAACATGGAAACAAGCAGCCCCCCTGCCGCGATCAGGATGGTTTTCTTGTTTTTAAATACAAGCAAGGGCGCCAGTACAAAAGCACCGAGGTACCAGGTTTTTGCCAGGAAATATTTAGCCGATAATACAGGATCGGTTGAACAACACACGGTAAGCAGTATCCAGCCCATCCATAATACTGGTAAAATGAACAGGGGATGCCGGTACACGCTTGCCGGCACAGAAGCGGGCCGGTATAACCAGGCGCCAAAAAAAACAAAAGCGGTCAGCAGCATCAGTGCCTCATCCGGTATATCGGTGCCCAGTGATGGCGTGAAATTATATTCAAACGAAAATGGCAGACTGCAGAGTAAGAGCAGGAAAAGTATTTCCCGGTGTTGCCATCCGGTATAAAAAACGAGACCGGCAAATGGCAGGAGCAGGAACAACCATTCTTCCATATACACGGCCGGCACCAGGCTCATTATAAATAAACCGGTGAACCCTGTATACAGCAACCATCTGTCGGTTATCAGTTTCATGCTACCTGAACGGATTTTCCTTTCTCCAGTACAACTGCCACCAGCAATGAAAAAAGCAGGGCAAGTACCCCGGCCACGAGCATCCATTGCAGCCGTTTCGGGCGGTCGGGTAAGTCAGCGGCACGCGCCTGCTCCACCACTATCAGGGCCGGTGCTTTATTCTCCAGCATCAACTGGTACTGGGTCATCAGTTGCTCACATTCATCCAACTGCCGTTGCAGTTTTTGCCTGGCCGCCGGCTCCTCTGTTGCAGCCAGTTCAGCCATCAGCTTAACCTGACTGAAACCCAGTCCCTGTAAAGCCGATTCATTGCCTGCATTCTGCAGGCGTTGATGCAACAATTGTAATTCGAGCAATACGGCATTGGCCAGTTGTGGCGCCAGTTGTTTATCGGTATTCCAGACTTTCACTTTCAGATCGCCATATTCACTCTTCATCACTTTGGTGCCGGCTTTCAGTTGGGCGGCAGCTTTTTTCACGGCCATAGCGCCGGTATCCCTGATTTTATAATGATCCCAAAGATTAAATTTTATAGCCACGGCCAGATAAATGGTATCCAATGTGGCAGTGCCCACAATGATGTCCAGGTCATCCGGTGATCCCAGTGCGGAATACAGGTGCTGAATATTTGTATTGAATAAACGGGCCTTATCGGAAGAATACGTACTGGAGGGAACGGCTGTAGCCACGGAAAGATATTCAGGCGGTTTGAGGTAAACAATGATACCACTGGTGAGTAAGGCCAGCAGTACCATTAAGACAATCTGTTTCCACCAGTTCCGGAATAATACCAGTAAGTCAGGCATGTGTGCTTATTTAGTCAGGTTTTATAAAAAAAGTCAGTCGTTTCAGGTTGATCAGTTGCAGGGCCATAGCTGTCACAATAGTGAGCACGGCACCTGCGCCGGTCAGTATCCAAATTGAGTGGATATACTGTTTGCCAAAGTAAAGAAAACAAAACAGGATAGCCCCGGTTAAAATATATGCTGCAATTGAGCGGCTGTCATTGCCGGTGCCTGTTTTCCGGATGCCCTGTTGCATAGTGATCAGGGCACCCGATGACTGACTGATCAGGGCACTGATTGCACAACCCAATGCCCCATAGCGGGGAATCAGGAAGAGGTTAAGCACCGTATTAAATGCAAGGGCCAAAGCGGTAATACCACAAAAGAGACGGATATGCCCGGTAGCTGTGAGTAATGTACCGTATAAATGAATCAGGCCATAGGCTATCAATACGGGGATGGTATACTGCATGACAGCGATGGCGTGCGGCTCCTGGTTATGGTACAACAGCTGCTGCAACATGGGTGACAGCAACATCGCCACAACCGCTATGCCTGTAAAAAATAGCAATAACAGGTGCCGGCTGAACAAAAAGGTATCCTGTATCAATGGTTTATTATCGCGGTGCCGGGCAATAAAGGGCAGCAGAAAAGAAGCGAACAGGTAAGCGGCCATGTTCCCGGCATCCACCAGCCGGTAGGCACCTGCATAGATGCCGGCTTCCCAGGAACCGTTGGGATGGATCCGTTCCAGCAGGAATGCATCGAGGCGGTTGTGTGCCATCATCAGTAATACAATCAGTCCATAAGGCCAGGCGGCTTTTAGTTGCTGTATAAAAAAACCGCGCTCCTGTGAAAAAAGAAAGCCGGATTTTTTTATCCGGAGATACACCACCGTACCCAGCAAGGCTGCCCCGGTGCTGAACAGCTGTATCCATAAAAAAACAATAATGCTGAGTTGACCAGCAAACGGAAACAGCAACAGGCTGCCGCAGAGGAACAACATCAGTCCTTTATCTAAAACGGAAAACCAGGCATCGGCATTGAACCATTGCCGGGCGGTAATGATGGCCCGGTTGAAAAAGAAGAAAGTATTCAACACCTGTATGGCGAGCAACAACAGGAGGAGTGTCCGGTCATGTATACCGGAGAGCAGGGCCAGGAGAAGGCAGATGAAAACATATAGTATTGCCAGTCCTGTTTTCAGCAACAGAAAATTCCCGGTACGTTTGAAGTAATAATCCGGATCAGCGGCCAGTTGCCGGTTCATATAGGTGGTCAGCCCCCAATCGCCCATAAAAGAAAGCACCAGCACAAAGCCATACAGGGAAAAATAAGTTCCATAAACAGCTGCACCCTGCTGGTTCTGTACTGTACGGTCAATCCAGAAAATCCAAAGGGGTTTCACCAGCAGGTTGAGCACCAGCATAAGGCGGAGTGAGGAGTAAAACCCTGATTTCTCTTTCATGTTTATGAATGACGGGTAATGAACATCAGATTACTTTCACATGACGGCTGAAACTTTCTTCGAGCGAGATAAATGTTTCGGTACGTTCGATTCCTTTGATTTTTTGTAACTGGTCATGCAGTACGGAGCGGAGCTGACTGATATCCTTACAAACGATTTCAGCAAACATGCTGTAGTTACCCGTTGTATAATTCAGGCGGACGATTTCAGGAATTTTCTGGAGGTCACGGGCAACGGTATCATAAAGCGAACTCTCTTTCAGGTAAATGCCGATAAAGGCAATTACATCATACCCGAGGGCCCGCAGGTCTGCATTCAGTCTTGTACCTTTGACCACGCCCGCTTCCTGGAGTTTTTTAATCCGGACGTGAATGGTTCCTCCGGATACAAAGAGCTGTTTGCCCAGATCCGCATAAGAAATTTCCGCATTCTCCATCATGTGGTGGATAATCTGCAGATCGAGTTTGTCCAGATTCAATTTAGCTGCCATTTTGGGGTTCGTTTTTTATAATTATTCAATAAATCTACATAATTTTTGAATATTATCTATACTTTTAAAATATTTATTAGATAATTTGGAACGAAAACAGATTGCGCCGTACATTTGTATCAGCAACGAAAGAAATAGTTCTTCTTACACTGTGGGGTGATGAAATTTTTGGCAGACATGCCCTCTTGTCTCGGGGGTGGAGGTAACAGGATAAATATAGCATAGAGCCGCTTGGGTAGCAATATCCGGGCGACCAGGGTCGACCACTGAACTTTGTGCTACAACTAACTGCTCCGTGGAGGTTCGATCCCTCCCCCTACAGCTTATAGTCCGGAGTCTCCCGTAGGGGACTCCGGACTATTTTTTTGTCCTCTCCCGTAGGGGACTCCGGACTATTTTTTTTGTCCTCTCCCGCAGGGGACTCCGGACTATAACTTTCAGGCTATCCTTCCGGGTTATAGTTCCTGTCAATGATTACCTTTGTTCCCATAACCAATAAATCCTGTATGCGTAAAGTTATTGCCCTTATCCTGTTTGCCATTCCCTTATCGGCAATGGCCCAGGATGGCACCATGAAAGCCCTGCGGACTGAATCTGAACGAACCATTAAAAAAGAAGCGGATACCAGTAAACGTGTCTGGCGCCGGGGTGGTGTGTATGGTATCAATTTATCACAGGGTTCACTGAGTAACTGGGCCGCGGGTGGTGATGATTTCTCACTCTCGGTAAACTCATTGCTGAGTCTTTACGCTTTTTATAAAAAAGACAAACACAGCTGGGACAATACCTTTGATTTTAATATTGGGTATGTAAATACGACCAGTCTCGGTGGCCGTAAAAATGATGACCGGTTTGATTTCCTGTCCAAATACGGGCATGCCCTGAATCCAAAGCTCAACCTGACCGTGCTGGCCAACCTCCGCTCACAGTTGTTTAAAGGCTATACGTATCCGGGTAATGTAAAAACATTTTCCTCTGCCTTTATGGCGCCGGGTTACCTGCTCACGAGTCTCGGTCTGGATTATAAACCGAAAAAGAACCTGTCCATCTTCCTTTCCCCCGTAACAGCCCGTTGGGTAATCGTTCGTGATACGGCCTTGTCGAATAAAGGTCTTTATGGCGTTACACCGGGAAAAAAATCAAACCTGGAGTTCGGTGCATTTGCCACCATTAACTACATGAAGGAGATTAATAAAAACGTGACGTATAAGAGCCGTCTTGATCTGTTCTCCAATTACCGGAACAATCCGCAGAATATCGACATTTTCATGTCCAATATTCTGAATGCCAAACTGGGCAAAGTTCTTTCCATGAGCTGGAGCCTTGACTTTATCTATGATGATGATGTTCGTCTCTTTGGTAAAAACCAACGCTCCGCCGCCTTACAGGTCAAATCGCTGGTCGGACTGGGTTTCCTGGTACGTTTCTGATGATGAAGGTGTAAAGAGAAGGGAAGTCGATAAACTGAATTCCTGTTATTAAAATGATACTGTCCGGGCAGCATTCTGCTGCCCGGATTTATTCTGTCGCTTTCAGCGACAACGAAAAGACTAATAGTAGTTGCTCAACGAGGCTTTCAGCCTCGTTTGTAATAATATGGGTGCAGGTATAAACGTTTGGCTTGCTTTTCTTATTCAAAAAAGGTCTGACAGAATGACGAGTATGCATTTACGCCTGATGAGGCAATCGACCCTGCGTTTACGTTGCAAGAAAGGAAATCCCGGGTATTGGTTCCTGATATTTTAATACAACGAGGCTGAAAGACGAGTACACATTTATGCCTGATGAGGCAATGACCACCACGTTTACGTTGCAAGAAAGGAAATCCCGGGTATTGGTTCCTGATATTTTAATACAACGAGGCTGAAAGCCTCGTTTAGCATTTTTGCAACATTTCGTATGTCGCTGAAAGCGACAGAATAGCACCAGGCAGCAGGATGCTGCCCGGTACGGCAATGGACCCCGCTTTTACGTTGCAATGAAGGAAATATCAGTTTATTGATTAACGGAATTTGAATACAACGAGGCTGAAAGACGAGTACACATTTATGCCTGATGAGGCAATGGCCCCTGCGTTTACGTTGCAATGAAGGAAATACCAGTTTATTGGTTCACGGAATTTAGAATGCAACGAGGCTGATAGACGAGTACACATTTACGCCTGATGAGGCAATGACCACCACGTTTACGTTGCAAGAAAGGGAATACCAGTTTATTGATTCACGGAATTTAGAATGCAACGAGGCTGAAAGACGAGTACACATTTATGCCTGATGAGGCATTGACCACCTCGTTTACATTGCACGGAAGGAAATACCAGTTTATTGGTTCACGGAATTTAGAATGCAACGAGGCTGAAAGACGAGTACACATTTATGCCTGATGAGGCATTGACCACCACGTTTACGTTGCACGGAAGGAAATATCAGTTTATTGGTTCACGGAATTTGAATACAACGAGGCTGAAAGCCTCGTTTAGCATTTTTGCAGCATTTCGTATGTCGCTGAAAGCGACAGAATAGCACCGGGCAGCAGGATGCTGCCCGGTACGTGACAAACAGATGATGTAATTTGCTGTAACTGCTGCCACTGATGTTGAACCGGCATTATTATGACTCCTTTCCTCTATCTGTAACTGCCTGAAAGTAAATTCACTGCTTTCAGGAACCGGGTATGCTCCCATGAATTATGACTTGAGACGGCTGACTGTTTTAACATCTTCTTTATACTATAATTTCCCTTTGTCTGTTTACACAGTATTCTATCTTTGCACTATCCTCTGAAAAACAACGGAACAAACCAATCCACATCACACGAACCACACACGAATGAAGAGGTCTGTTTTATTGTTTTTACTGATCACCAGTAACGCCGCCTTATTTGCACAGGATGCGATTGTACGTAAACTGCAGCAGGAGTCCCTGCGTCAGATCAAACGCGACATTCCGGATACCAGCAAAAAAGCCTGGGTAAAAGGTGGCGCCTATTCACTCAGCATCGGCCAGGGCAGTCAGAGTAACTGGGCGGCGGGCGGAGATGATTTTTCATTTACAGTCAATACTACTTTGCGCCTCTATAGTTTTTTCAAAAAAAAGAAACACAGCTGGGACAATACACTTGATATCAGTTTTGGCTATATCAATACCACCAGCCTCGGCAGCCGTAAAAATGATGATCGTTTTGACCTGATGTCGAAATACGGACTCTCCCTGAATAAAAAATTCAACCTGGCTACCCTGGTGAATTTCCGCTCTCAATTCCTGAAAGGATATACCTACCCGAATAATGTAAAAACATTTGCTTCCGCTTTTTTATCACCCGCCTACCTGGTCATCAGCCAGGGTGTTGATTACAAACCCACGATAGAATTATCCATCTTTGTTTCTCCGGTTACTTCCCGTTGGGTATTTGTTATTGACAGTACACTGGCGGCCAAAGGAGAATACGGGGTCAAACTGAATACACACAGCATCAACCAGAACGGGGCTTTTGCCACAATCGGCTACCAGAAAGCTTTTAATAAAATGGTTTCCTATAAAAGCCGCCTGGATTTATTCTCCAACTACAAAAAAGATCCGCAGAATGTGGATGTATTCATGACCAATACTTTTTCCGCAAAAGTAGCCCGCATCATCGCCTTCAGCTGGAATGTGGACATGGTCTATGATGATGATGTACGACTCTTCGGCCCGGATAATACATCGCCGGGTCTGCAATTCAAATCGATTATTGGTATCGGACTTCAGGTGAAGATTTAGTAGATAGTTAATACAAAAGATATAACCGGCCTTACGACTAATGACTATCGACTAAAGACTATCGACTATCTTTGTCCGCTATGGGCCAGAAGAAACTTGTCCGCTTTGCGGAAATCGAAACCTTTAAGAATGTACTTCAGTTTCCCCAGGATATCGCCGGAAAGTGGAATGCCTTTTTCGGGAATACTCATCCTGTTACCCTTGAACTGGCTTGTGGCAAGGGAGAGTACGCGTTGGGACTGGGGCGGATGTATCCGGAACGCAACTTTCTCGGGGTGGACCTGAAAGGGAACCGGATCTGGGTGGGTGCCAAAAAAGCGATAAAAGAAAACCTGGTCAATGTGGGTTTTCTCCGGACCCAGATTGACCTGATTGCCACTTATTTTGCCCCGGGCGAAGTGGAAGAGATCTGGATCACTTTTCCCGACCCCCAATTACGCCTCTCTAAAGCCAAAAAAAGGCTGACCCATCCAAAATTCCTTCGTTTATACCAACAATTCCTGTCTCCCGGTGGTTGTATAAATCTGAAAACAGACAGCCCGGATCTATATCGCTTTACCCGGTTGGTGATTGATTTGTATGGTTGCCGGCTATTGGCCGATAGTGATGATGTATATAGTCAGTCCGATGTAAGTGATGAACTTCGTATTAAAACGCACTACGAATCACTGGATATTGCCGGCAGTAACCGGATTCACTATCTCCGGTTTAGTTTGCCGGAGCACCTGGGCGACCAGGAAAAAGACCAGCTGTTAAAAGACAAGTTAGCGGAATATGAAACAACTGACTGAAGGTATACACTATTACATGAATGATGACGGCCTGATCGTTTTCACCGCACAGTACCATCTTGAAAAAGGGTTCTGCTGCGGCAACGGATGCAGTCATTGCCCCTTCAGCTATGAAAATGTTCCCGAACCCCGCCGTTCTGCCCTGATGGAAAGAAAAGAGAATACGCCTCCTGATCACCATCCATAATTCTTACAGGCTTTTCTTATCTTCATTGCATGCCTTCCCGGAAATCAGCCGAAAAATTAAAAACCGTCAGACCGTCGGGTACTGCAGATGAAAATTTTTTCTCCCTGGTCTATGAAGTGACACGCCAGATTCCCCGGGGACGCGTAACTTCCTATGGCGCTATCGCCGCTGCACTGGGCGCTAAATCATCAGCCAGAATGGTGGGATGGGCCATGAACGGATGTCACCGGATAAAACCCAAAGTACCGGCTCACCGGGTTGTAAACCGGAATGGAATGCTGACAGGTAAATTTCATTTTGATCCGCCGGAAAGAATGGAAGAACTGCTGAAGAAAGAAGGAGTAAAGGTAAAGAATGACCAGGTGGTGGAGTTTAAGAAGTTGTTTTGGGATCCGGGGGAGGGTTGAGTTGTTTAGGTGTTGAGTTGTTTAGTTGTTTAAATTGATCCTGTTTATATGTCTGATCCGCTTAATCCGTTGACAAAAGGCCAGCAGGAATTTTGTACCTGGGCCGGTATTTTTGGTGCGTTGATTGGCGCGGCCGCGCAGATTCAACACCTGATTTTTGCATTGCCTTCCGTGACCACCCGGTTGATGAATGCGCCGTACCTCTATATCATCGGGGCTTTTGTTGTGCTGGCTATGCAGAAAGTTCAGGCACCTGCGATGCTGATCGTTGCCGCGGTACTGGCTTTTGTGAATTGCTTTATTGTACTGATCAGCGGGGCTTTTTCTCCCCTGATCATCATCCTGATGCTGTATACAGTAGTCATTACCGTTTTTGTATACGTGGAAAAAATCCAACTGGCATTGCGTAAAAAACTGGAAGTGGAAAAGGCGGAGGAAGACCGGTGGAAAGGAGTAATATGAGCAAGTACGAAGTACGGCTTCGTTTCATCAATGTATTACTGACATCTCACAACCCACATCACACATCTCATACCTCACAACCCACATCCCACAACTCAAACATAATAAGGACTGATCATCCAATACACCAGCACCCCGGTAACGGCTACATAAAACCAGATGGGCCAGGTAATGCGGGCCAGCTTTTTATGTTGTGGCCATTCGCCGGTCATGGCCCTGTAGGCAGTAAATAAAATAAAGGGCAGTATCAGTCCGGCCAGCGGGATATGCGTAAATAAAACGATATAATAAATCACCCGGGCAATGCCTTCCGCCCCGAATTTTGTTTCACCCGCAAAGAGATGATGACAGATATAACTGACCAGGAAAAGTATGGATAAGAGCATGGCCGTCATCATCAGCCCTTTGTGTAACAGGTATTTTTTTGCTTTTACCGCCAGTAAGGCGGCTACCAGTAATACGGCCACCATTGAATTGATAACAGCATTGATCTGCGCAAAAAAATGTACGTCAAAACCAAGGTTGACTTCCAGTTTAACCCGTCCCAGTAAGATCACTGCGGCAAATACAACCGCTGAAAATATCCAGATCAGCCGGTTTGCTTTCTTATCGTTTTTATTCCATGCAGCCTTAAGCATCAGTCTTCTTTTTTCTGTTTAAAAAATAGAGCAGGGTAAACACCCCGATAATCGCCATCAGGAAGGCGACCGCCATGATTTCCAGTTTGCCGGCGAAGAAACTCTTTTTATTCGGATCCTTCTCCATGGTAAGCATGACCAGGTCCTTGGATAAATGAGAGAGTGAAACTGAATCCAGGCCACTGTAATATCCGCGCACATGCCGGTTGCTGTCGATCAGTACAAACTTATCGCTGTGTACAAAATTAGTGTCCACTCCTTCCCCGTCAATCATCTGCAGTTTGATTTCATTCAGGGCAAAATCATAAATCTGTTTCCGGTCACCGGTAAGCAGCCACCATGTTTCGGGATTGATCTGAAACCGGTTGGCCCAGTATTTCAGCCGCTCTACCGAATCGCGTTCCGGGTCAATACTGATGGAAAGAAAATGCACCAGCTTATTTGTCTTATCCCCTACCCGTTTGCCGTTATGAATGGATGCTGCCAGCCGCTTCATATTCTCCGTCATGCCCGGGCAAATGGTAGGACACCGGGTAAAGAAGAAATCAGCAATTACAATTTTTCCTTTGAGACTGTCCCAGGTGATTTTTTTACCATCCTGGTTGGTCAGTGAAATGTCTGATATTGTATGCCAGAGGGTATCGCTGACCCGTTTACCCCGCTCCGTATTGCTGATAATGGAATCCGGCAGATAGTGGCGGGGCATATGAATGTTTTTCTCGCTCTTGGTTTTTACAATAAAGTAAGAAACCAACGGGATCATCAGGGCAATCAGCACAGCGAGTAAGGCTTTCTTGTTCACTAGTATGGTATTAAAAAAGTAAAACCATTAAACCGCTTCCAGGTTCGCCGGACAGACGGTTTAATGGTTAAAATCAGTATTTCCTTTAGTTGATCTTATTCTTTACCGCTGGCAGGCGCAGCAGGCTTGGCTTCTTCCTTATGTGTTCCGTGTTTGGCGGGCATGGTGCTTTCCTGGAAATGCTTGTCATAGGTATTCCGCAGGTTCTTATAGGAATTGCCATCCCAGATAAAAGCTGCGATAAACCAGATAAATAGCAGCAGGGGAACCACAATCGTCATAATCATGTTCCGGATCTCATCTCCCAGGTGCATGAACACAGAAACAATGTAATAAGCTTTGGCCAGGGTCAGGATACATACCATGCCTTTGAAAGCCAGGATCAGAAATTCATTGGGATTCTCCCCTTTATGAATGTTATAGATCGCCAATCCGATAACCAGTTCAATTACGGTAATCACAGACAACAGTAAGGTCGTTTTTTTCACCTTCTTATAAAACGTTCCGTCATCGGCGTGTTCGTGGTGGATCGTTACTTCTTCAAATGCAGGATGTTGCATAGTATTTTTAAATTTCGATTTTTAAAATAGTTAAGGGCCTGCTGCTGTTATATCAGATAGAAACAGAGGAATACGAATACCCATACCAGGTCTACGAAGTGCCAGTACAATCCGGCTTTCTCAATCATCAGGTAATGACCCCTGTTCTGGAATACGTTTTTCTGTGTCATCATCAGCATTACGATATTGATTACCACACCGGAGAATACGTGGAAGCCATGGAAGCCGGTGATACCGTAGAAGTAGCCACCGAAAGCAATCGGTCCTTTTGTGCGGACATGCAATTCATCCAGGTTGATCTTGCTGATCAGGTCTTTATCGGTAAGGGCGGCCAGTTGTTCATGACTTGAGCCATGGTTGGACTGATGGGCCAGGTTAACCAGTGTTTCGTGCGGTGTATTCTGCAATGCGGCGAGGGCTGCATCATGGCTCACGAGTGAACCCCAGGGGTTGCCACGCATGGTTTGTCCGATAATATCAATTTTACCATCCACCAGTACGGCATGCTCACCGGTAATCAGGTGATGCCATTCCCATGCCTGGCAGCTAAGGAATGCCACGCCACCAACGATGGTCCAGAATAACCATTTCACCACACCGGCTTTATCGCCTTTGTGACCGGCATGTACAGCCAGTACCATGGTCACCGAACTGATGATCAGGATAAAGGTCATCACACTCACGAAAGCAAGCGGAAGATTGGCATGACCGGCACCCGGAAATGCATTAAACACCACGTTGGGATCGGGCCAGAAGTTCTGGCTGAAACGGATAGATCCGTAAGAGATCAGGAAAGCACCGAAAGTAAAGGCATCACTCATCAAAAAATACCACATCATCAGCTTGCCATACTCCAGGTTGAAGGGGCTCTTACCACCGCTCCACCACTTGGTCTGATGTACTGTTGCTGTTGTCGCCATGTCAGTTGTCAGTTTTTACTTGTTTCGTTATGTCAATTAATTCTTACCGAGAATCATAAAAAATACCAGCAGGTAGATCCAGAGGGCATCTACAAAATGCCAGTACGTGGCGGCCACTTCTACCGGCACCGCGCTGTAATTTTTGGTTTTGCCAAAAAATCCCTTCAAAAAAATAACCGCGAGTGCGATCAGTCCGCCGGCCACATGCAGGGCATGCAGACCGAAAATCACATATAGAAATTGTCCGCCACCGGACCCTTTGAACGTGATTTGCTGTGCCCATAATTGCTGAAAGCCCATCCATTGAAAAACGATGAAGGCGATTCCCAGCAGCACCGTAAGCCCGATCAGCATACGATACTTATTCATTTCACGGTCTTTAAAAGATCTGAGGGCCAGCTGAATGGTCAGACTGCTGAGCAGCATTACCCCGGTAGATACCCAGAATACCGTGGGTAAAGTGACCGGTTTCCAGTTGGCCTGGTTACTTTTTACGATAAATGCACTGGTGAGACCGGCAAACATCATGATCAGGCTGCCGATCGCTACCCATAACGTGAATTTATGGGGATGCATTTTTTCTTTTTGTTGATTACGCACGATGTCCATCTCTCTTTATTATTAACTAGACTTTACTCAGTAATAAGGCAAACAAAATAACCGGCAGGTACATATAACTGCCAAACATCACTTTGCGGGCCGCGCTTACTTCCATTGTCCGGTACAGCGTTACACAGCGGCCAATCATAAACAGGTTGCCCAGTATGATCAGTCCGATACTGATCATGCCGGCCACGGTATCATAACTGCACATGCCGTTGAAATAAGGCAACAGCGTTACGGGTACCAGGAGCAACGAGTAAGCGATGGTTTGAATCGCTGTAAACTTTGTCGGTCCTTCATTGGCCGGTAACAGTTTAAATCCAACCGCCGAATAATCCCGGTGCGCCACCCAGGCAATAGCCCAGAAATGGGGGAACTGCCAGAAAAACTGGAAGGCAAACAGGATCCATCCTCCGGCCGTCAACTGATCATCTCCCGCGGCCCACCCGATTAAACAGGGCAGTGCGCCGGGTACGGCTCCGATCAGCACGGCTATTGAATTAACTTTCTTCAACGGCGTGTAGATAAAAGCGTAGAGGAACAGACTGAAAGCTGCCAGACCTGCCGATAACCAGTTGAAATAATGACCGAGCAGATACACTCCGGCTGCCCCGGTAATCACCGCAAAGGCCCAGCCTTCATTCACGGACACCCTGCCGGCCGCTACCGGACGGGTGGATGTACGTTTCATTTGCGCATCCGTATCTTTTTCCACTACCTGGTTGATGGCGTTGGCACTTCCTGTTACCAGCATCCCACCTGCAAAGAGCAAGAATATCATGAGCCAGTCGTACTCGACCACTTTGGGTGCCAGCAGGTAACTGATCACACTGCTGAATACCACCATGATACTCAGTGAAGGTTTCATCAACATCACATAGTCCTTAATCTTTTTCATGCCTTCACTTAAATTCAAACAACAAATCCTGATTCACCTCTGACATCTTCTATAATGTCACCCCTTCGGGGTTCTGCTCTCACTTACTACTTATTTTCTATAATCATGTCAGCCCTTCGGGCTTTCCGTACTTCGTAGCTCGTACTTCGTAACTCGTACTTCGTACTTAGTCCTAGTGTTTTGATTCATTCGCTCCTACCGGCTCAGTTTGCGGAATGAAATCACGGCCGTCTTTCGCATAGTCATACGGCCAGCGGTGTACTTCAGGAATTTCTCCTACCCAGTTACCATGACCCGGATTGATCGGGGTGGTCCACTCCAGGGTATTTGCTTCCCAGGGGTTGGTGGTCGTTACTTTTCTGCCCTTGTAAATGGAGTAGAAGAAGTTGAACACAAACATCAGCTGTACGGCAAATACGATAATGGAAACAACCGTGATCATTTTATCGAGATCGGCAAACTGGTTGAAGGATACCCAGCCTTTCTTATCAAGATAACGGCGGGGAACACCGGCCAGACCCTGGTAGTGCATAGGCCAGAAAATCAGGTAGGCACCTGCCATTGTTACCCAGAAGTGGATATACGCCAGTGTATTGTTCATATACCGGCCAAACATTTTGGGGAACCAGTGGTATACCCCTGCAAACATGCCGAAGAAGGACGCCACACCCATTACAATATGGAAGTGCGCTACCACAAACATGGTGTCATGCAGATGAATATCGATGGTGGAGTTACCGAGGAAGATACCGGTAAGACCTCCCGAGATAAATAAGCTTACAAAACCAATGGCGAAGAGTGCGGCCGGGGTAAACCGGATATTGCCTCTCCACAAGGTGGTGAGCCAGTTAAATACTTTGATGGCGGACGGCACCGCGATCAGCAACGTAAGCAGTACGAATACCGATCCGAGGAAGGGGTTCAGTCCCGTTACAAACATGTGGTGCGCCCAAACCAGGAAGGCCAGTATCGCGATGGCGAACATGGAACCTAACATGGCCATATAACCGAAAATCGGTTTACGGGCACTCACGGATAAAATCTCCGACACCATACCCATCGCGGGCAGGAGGATGATATATACTTCCGGGTGACCAAGGAACCAGAACAAGTGCTGGTACAGGATGGCGCTACCTCCTTCATTCGGAAGAATTTCGCCATTCACCACGATATCACTCAGGTAGAAACTGGTGCCGAGGTTACGGTCAAACAGCAGCAGGATCGCACCGGATAATAATACAGGGAAAGAAAGTACACCCAGTACAGCGGTGAAGAACATCGCCCAGATCGGCAGCGGCAGACGGGTCATGCTCATTCCTTTGGTCCGCATGTTCAGGATGGTGGAAATATAGTTCAGACCACCCAGCAGGGAGGAAACAATGAAAAGTGCCATGGCAATCAACCAGAGGTCGGTACCGATCTTCTGCCCGTCACCCGCCTGGCGTAACGCACTCAGCGGGGGATACATGGTCCATCCGCCGGAAGCGGGACCTGTATGCACAAAGATGGACGACAACATTACGATACCTGCCAGGAAGAAGAACCAGTAGGAAAGCATATTCATGAACGGAGACGCCATATCGCGTGCACCGATCTGCAGGGGAATGAGTAAGTTGGCAAAGGTACCACTCAGACCGGCCGTCAATACGAAGAATACCAGTACGGTACCGTGAATTGTTACAAGACCATAATAAAATTCAGGCTGGATCTGTCCGCCCTTGGCCCAATGACCAAAGAAGGTTTCCAGGATCGGGAACGTCTGATCGGGATAACCCAGCTGCAGACGGAACAATACAGAGAAAAGACCGCCGATGATGGCCCACACGATACCGGTAATCAGGAATTGCTTACCGATCGTTTTGTGATCCATACTGAAGATATACTTCGAGATAAAGGACTGCTCATGGTGTCCATGTCCGTGGTCATCATGGTGCCCAACTGCTCCGGCGTGTAAGGTTGATGTTTCGCTCATTGTCTCTTTGTTTATTCTGGAGGTGTAGCTTAAAATTAGATTAACGGATTACAGCGGCAGTCACCGGAACGGGTGCAGCGGCCGTATCTTTTTTAACAGAAGGATCTTTATCAGGATTGGCAACCAGGTATTGTGGTTTTTTGGAAGCCATCCAGGCATCATACTCTTCCTGTGTTTCCACCACAATCACCCCGCGCATACTCCAGTGTCCTTTACCGCACATCTGGTCGCAGGAAATTTCGTATACAAAATCCGGGTTGCCGGTCTTTTTGCGCATATCCGCTGTAGTAACCGTGGGGGTAAACCACATGGTGGTAGGCGTACCGGGTACGGCATCCATTTTCAAACGGAAATGAGCCAGCCCCACATCATGGATTACATCTTTGGCACCAATTACCAGTTGAACCGGCTTGTTGACGACCAGGTGCATTTCCTGTTCTACGAAAATATCATCATGGTTGGCGGGATCTTCCCATATCTGACCGGCAGGGTTGCTCGCAGCCGGATTTACATTCTTGAAATATTTTTTACCCAGTACCTGGTCTTTTCCCGGGTAGCGGAATTCCCAGCCGAATTGCTTACCCACTACTTCAACCTGAACGGCATCTTTCGGGGCGGGACCGGTGATTTTGAACCAGTAAAAAATACCAAAACCTACCAGGATGGTCAGGGTAATGGCCGGGATAACGGTCCAGATCATCTCCAGTTTATTGTCATGCGGGAAATAAAAGGCTTTCTGATTTTCCTTTTCCTGGTATTTATAAGAGAACCAGAACAGGGCAATCTGCGTCAGTACAAAAACGATAAACGTAATGGCAAGGGTAACATACAGCATCCTGTCTACCAGGATACCATGATCGGAAGCGGGTGCGCCCAGGATTTTATCCTTGAGGCGTTCATTACAATACACCACGCCGATCAACCCGATGATCAGGAAGGCCAGCAGCAGAAAGCCATTGATCTTATTGGTTTGCTTACGGGAACGCTCGTATCCGCGCAACACGGCTACATACTCACTGGCTTTAGCTATCTGAAAAGTGATAATAAAACCCAGCGCTAAAATTGCGACAATGAAAAATGTCTGCATAACTTAAAATGAGGTGGTTTTTATCTAATATCTGTCTAACAACTTTACATCAGAGGCGGAGGCGTGATCCGGATACCATCAGGTATGGTGGATCAGGCTCTCTTTTACAAACGGGTGGTTTTTGGCCAGCAAAGGTGCTTTGGTAAGTGCCCTGCCGGTTACAAACATGATCAGCCCTACGAATCCGAGTGCCACACCCATATCATATAAGATATTGGGAACATGTGTGGCGCCGGTGGAATCTTTCATTACACTCGGGAAGACCATCTGGTAAAAGTCCAGCCAGTGACCAAAAATGATCATGATCGCCATAAATGTAATAGTTCCGTAGTTTCTTTTCGCATCCCGGGTCATTAATATTAACAACGGAGCAATAAAATTGATTATAAACATGAGCCAGAAGATGCCTTTATAAACGCCATGGGCGCGGGGCTGGAAATAAACGGTCTCTTCGGGAATGTTGGCGTACCAGATCAGCATGAACTGGGAGAACCAGAGGTAGGTCCAGAATACGGAGAAGGCGAACATGAATTTACCAATATCATGGAGGTGTTCATTATTGGTATATTCCAGGTAGCCGTTATTTTTCAGGAATACCACAAACAGGGCGATCAGGGCCATACCGGATACAAAGGTACTGGCGAAAGTATACCAGCTGTACATGGTACTGTACCAGTGTGCATCAATACTCATCAGCCAGAGCCAGGGAATAGAAGACATCACGGTCAGGGAGAATACGATGATGAACATGGCTGCCCATACGGTATTGTTCCATACATATTTCTTTCTTTCAGCAATTGTTTCCAGGGGCTTAGTATCCAGGCTGCGGGACAACTGACGCATTTTCCAGCCCAGTAAGGACCAGAGCACAATGGTCAGCACGGTGGCCACGGCAAAGAAAGTGGTATTCAGGAAACCTTTTTTATGGGTCAGGATCGGGTCGTGTGCCACATGTTCGGTATCCGTCCAGTGGTAAATAGTATGGTTACCACCAAAAGCGATAGACAGGAGAATAGCGCCGGCAATTACACCAATCACGGGTACCACGGCTGAGATAGCTTCAGGCACACGGCGGAAAGCCATCTGCCAGCCACCCCAGGCCAGGGTAGTAGCGCATATAAAGAACATGGAAGCATTTACCACGAGCAAAAAGAATACGCTGTTTTGCAGCAAAGAAGCCCAGAACCTGGCCGACTTATGAGGATCAGACGAGGATCCGCTGGTAACCCATAATCCTGCAATCGCCAGGATACCCACTGCCATCAATGCAATGGCAATCGTATTATATCTCTTTGGCACTTCAAAATTTTCCCGGATAGACATCAGTTAGTATTTAATGTTTCTTCAATTCGGTTTGTTATTTTTTCGGAGCGGCAACGGCACTGTCTTTAGCAGCAGGTGCGGGTGCAGCGGCAGCGGTGGCAGCCGGAGCAGCCGTACCGGTTTTCTTCGCCTGTTGTTCCTTTACATAAGCGGTGATCATCCAGCGCTGTTTGGTACTGAGCTGGGAGGCATAACTGCCCATGGTGTTTTTTCCGTAAGTCAGTGAATGGAACATGGTTCCTTCCGTCATCGCAATCATCAGCGGGTCGCCTACCAGGTTACGCGGTGCTGCCGGGAAAACGCCACTGGCATACAGCGGACCATTCCCATCCAGTTTGGTACCATGGCAGATACCGCAGTTGATCAGGTACAGTCTTTCCGCTTCTTTCATATCGCGGGAAGCGGAATCCAGGGGATTCTTTACTTCTGCTGAACGGGCATAGCCGGTTGAGTCATTCTTAAAAGGATAAGCCGCCATTTCTCCACGGGCAACGGTACCTTCCACCGGTGTGGACGTATAATTAATGCCTTTGCTGCTGAGGGCCTCGGTAGAGGAATACGTCTCATAGGCACGGCTGTACGCCATATCAGGCATATAAGCGCGTCCGGGTTCTTTCCGCGGACCGCCGCAGCTGATCATTGCCACTGAGAGGGCCAGGCTACATGTAACAAACAGTACTTTCTTCATTATCTCTTGTTATTACGATGAATGATACTTAGTTCTCCTTGTGAAACAGTTTAACGTCTTTGTCGTAGCGGCCGATCCACCACTCTGTTTCTTTATATTCAATCTTCACTTCTTTGGCACCCACCGTTTCGAGGAAACTCATAGCTTCTGCTTCACTGGTTTTATCGGTGCACTCCAGGGCCATTACAAATGTGTCATCGGTAGACCGGGGATTGAAGTGATCTTTTTTTACAAAGGGAGCCAGCTGGCAGAGGTAGCAGAAGGTAAGGACCATCCCTACCGCGGCGAATAATACAGTCAGCTCAAATGTAACGGGAATCCAGGCCGGCAGCGAGAAGAACGGCTTGCCACCGAAGTTGATCTGCCAGTCCACCGTCAATGCCCAGGTAATGAAACCCACCGCAGTTGCCGTACCGGTAATACCGTAAATAAAACCGGCGGTGTGGAGACTGGTATCCCTTAATCCCATAGCATGATCCAGTCCGTGAATCGGGAAAGGAGTAAACACGTCATGGATCTTGTATCCCGCGCGGCGTACTTTTTTCACTGCGGGAAAAAGTACCGCTTCATCATCAAAATTGCCGACTACAAATTTTTTTACAGCCATTTTTTTCGCTTTAACTATGAGTTACGAGGTACGTAGTACGAATCCTAACTCTGTAAACAAATTTTCTTTCTTTCAACTAACGACTATCGACTTTTCCTAAGCGCCGTGGTCATGTCCGTGCTTATGCCCGAACTCCTCGGTGCTCTCTTCTTCCACTTCACCCATATTGTTCTTGAAGTTTTCACCATTCTTCTTCAGGATATGCTTGATCTCCGCGAGGGCGATAACCGGGAAGAATTTAGAGAACAGGAAATAACAGGTAAAGAACAATCCGAATGTACCCATGTAGAAACCAATCTCCCAGATTGACGGTGTATAGTACGTACTCCAGGCAGAAGGCAGGTAATCGCGGTATACGGATGTAACGATGATTACAAAACGCTCAAACCACATACCGATATTCACCAGGATAGACATGAAGAAGGTAACAAACAGGTTTCTTCTCATTTTCCGGAACCAGAAGATCTGGGGAGATAATACGTTACAACCCATCATCAGCCAGTAGCTCCAGCCATAAGGGCTGTCCAGGTTTAACCGGTTTTCGAAGAAGGCGAACTCTTCATAACTCACGGCAGAATACCAGGCCATGAACAGCTCGGTGAGGTAGGCGATACCCACGATAGATCCGGTGAGTACGATTACCTTATTCATTACTTCGATGTGCTCCATGGTAATGTAGTCCTCGAGGGCCAGCACTTTACGGGTTACTACCAGGAGGGTTTGCACCATGGCGAAACCGGAGAAGATCGCACCCGCAACGAAATAAGGCGGGAAGATCGTGGTATGCCATCCGGGAACTACTGAAGTGGCGAAGTCGAAGGATACGATAGTGTGTACTGACAGTACCAGCGGTGTACTCAGTCCGGCCAGTACCAGTGACAGGGCTTCATGACGCTGCCAGTGCTTGGTGGAACCGGTCCAGCCAAAAGCAGCCACACCATAGAAATGTTTTCTCCATTTTACTTTGGCACGGTCACGCAGGGTGGCCAGGTCGGGCAACAGACCGGAGTACCAGAATAATAAGGAAACGGTGAAATACGTAGAGATCGCGAATACGTCCCAGAGCAGCGGGGAGTTGAAGTTCACCCACAGCGGACCACGTGTATTCGGATAAGGAAGTACAAAGAAGGCGTTCCACACACGACCCATGTGCCAGATCGGGAACTGACCCGCACACATTACCGCGAAGATGGTCATCGCTTCTGCCGCACGGTTTACACCGGTTCTCCAACCCTGGCGGAACAGCAACAGGATCGCGGAGATCAGGGTTCCGGCGTGACCGATACCCACCCACCATACGAAGTTGGTGATATCCCATCCCCAACCGATAGTCTTATTCAGGTTCCACTGACCGGTACCGTACATCACTTCCATCGTTACGGATACAATACCGAAAATGAGTAACCCTACCGAGATCAAAAATCCAACCCACCAGAGCTTGGACGGGTTTGCTTCCACCGGGCGGCAAATGTCTTCTGTTACCTGGTGATAATCTTTGGTGCCATCCACCAACGGTGATCTTACCTGTGATTCGTATCTGAGTAATGCCATATTCTGGTTGTTTGCCCCTCCCCTTACGGGTTCAGGATATAGTTAGTCAACTTACTTCAATTAATGATGCGCTTCTTCCGCTTTTTTGGTTTCGGTGCCTCCCTCATGCTTTTCAGCAGGAGCAGGTTCATGATGAGCACCATGCTCAATCACTTCTTCCGTATTCCGCACTTTGGCCAGGTAGCTTACGTTGGGCAATACGTGGAGTTGCTCCAGTACATAGAATCCGCGGTTGGCGTTATCCTTGCGTACCAGGCTGATCGCACTCGCATGATCATGTACGTTACCAAATTCGATTGCATTGGCCGGACAGGCAGTCTGACAGGCTACTTTCGCATCACCATCCTGCAACGGACGATCCGCTTTCTTAGCCTCTAATTTAGCCGCCTGCAGACGCTGGAAGCAGAAAGAACATTTTTCAATCACACCACGGGAACGAACCGTTACATCCGGGTTCAGTACCATACGGGTCAGATCATCGTTCATCTGGAATACAGCGGGATCCAGTTTACCTACCAGCTGCTGATCCTGGTTATTGGCAAAACTGTCGGCTCCGGTATAATCCGCCCAGTTAAAGCGACGTACTTTAAACGGACAGTTATTGGCGCAATAACGGGTACCGATACAACGGTTATAAGTCATCTGGTTGATCCCTTCCGCACTGTGGTTGGTGGCAGCTACCGGACAAACGTTCTCACAGGGAGCGTTGTCGCAATGCTGACACATCATCGGCTGGAATACCACGCCTTTCAGCTGATCGGGGTTCTTTTCATCACTTACAAAGTAACGGTCGATACGCAGCCAGTGCATATCATGATACCGCAGTACTTCGCTCTTACCTACCACCGGTACGTTGTTCTCTGCATGGCAGGCCACCACGCAGGAGCCACAGCCATAACAGGCATTCATATCGATGTTCATGCCCCATTTGATTCCGGGCTGATCGTGCATGGGGTACAGGGTACCTTCCTTGCGGAAATCAGTAGACTTTCCATCTTTGCTCTTACCGAAATCTTCGGCCAGGTGATTGCGGTAATCCGGAATCACGGTCGGGTATTTCTTCAGCGTAGCCAGGGTTGTTTCGCGAACGACTTCAATCCTGTCTTCGTATGAGTTGTGAATCTGTGTCTGGGCGATTTTTTCTTTTCTTCCGGCGTCCGCTACAGTAGCTTCAGCAGCATAAGAAACCGTGCTGCCATTATAGGAAGTAAAGGGATATACGTTCTTACCCACACCGGCAGCAGTGGCTCCGAGGTTTTCACCGCGACCGTAACCAACGGCAATGGCGATGGTTTTGTCATTCATACCGGGGATCACGAGCACAGGCAGTTCAACAGTGTTCTTGCCTACAGTGATTTTAATAACCGGCTTCTCAGGGTAGTATTCGTAATTGTTGCTTTCTTTTTCTGTACCGTTGATCAGGTTCAGGCCGAGTAATTCTTTCGCCATGCTCATGCTGATCAGCGCGTAGTTGTCCCAAGTAGCCTTGGTGATACCATCCGGCAACTCCTGCAACCAGGGGTTGGTGGCACCGGTACCGGTACCAATGGATGTTTTCTGATACAGTACCACTTCAACACCAGTGGATTTTTTAGCGGCACTCACTGCTGTGGTGGCTTCGGCTACAGCGGCTCCGCTGTATGTGCCGGCGCCGGCAGCAGCAGGAACTGCTGAATCCAGGATACCATCCTGCAATACTTTATTAAAGGCTTCTTCAGAACCGAGCTTGGTAACCCAGTAGTTTTTGAAATACACGTCGTAATCCGTGTTATTGCCGGCCCATTTCAACAGGGAGGTCTGGAAGGGGCGGGTTTTGAACAGCGGATGAATGGTGGGTTGTAAGAAACTAACCACGCCAGCCTTGGGTTCGGCATCACCCCAGCTCTCCAGGTAATGAGGAGAAGGAAGGATGAAATCGCAAAGTTCAGTGGTCTCATCCATTCTTTCGCTGAAGGAAACTTTCACTTTTACTTTGGCTAAAGCCGCGGTGAAACGGGCTGCATCATATGAATTGTAAACCGGGTTGGCTCCATGGATCAGTAAAGTACCCACGGTTCCGGCTTCCATATCGGCGATCAGCTGGGCGAAATCGCTGTCGATACCCTGGCGGTAATTCACCGGCTGGTTCCAGTCGATGGTAGTACCGTAGGCACCGATCGCATTATTGATGGCGTTAACGATTACCTGTACATTTTTATCATTGCTGCCGGATACCACGAGCGCGGCGCCGGTATTGGCTTTCAGGTCTGCAGCCGCTTTCTGAATACCGGCTTCAATGGCTTTACAGGTAATGGCACCGGTACCGCTGATGGCATTCAGCAGATCAAGGGCCACGGCACCTGCTTCAGAAGGACGATGGGTAAAGCGTTCATCTGCACTGGCACCCGTCAGGCTCAGGAAACTTTCAAACTGGTAGTGCTTGCTCATGGAAGGATTCTTCTCATCGATCTTGCGACCAACAGAATAGCCTTTCGCAAACTCAACCGGACTCAGCCAGGTGCCGAGGACATCAGCTTCCAGGCTCACGATCACTTTAGCAGCGCCGAATTTGTAAGAAGGTATTTTACGGCCAAATCCACTGGCTTCATTGGCCAGGAGCATACCGCTGTAAGAAACGGCATCCACCTGCACCAGTTTCAATCCCGGATATGCGGCGATAATTTCTTTGGTAGAAGGAGAAGTGAGGGTGCTGGTCAGCAATACGGTGGTACCACCTGCTGCTTTGATTGCCTCACCTACTGTTTTATCAAACTGTTCAAACGTGGGAACCTCACTGTACTTGGCATCTTTACCAGTTCCGGATTTCTGAATCGGGAAACGGAGACGGTGCATATCATACAGATCGAGTACAGAAGCCTGTACCCGGGCGGAAGTGCCACCACCGGTAAAAGAACAAAGATTATTGCCCTCGATTTTGATGGGGCGGCCATCTCTTACTTTCGCAACCACCGGTACCACGTCACCATCCTGTACATAGGTGGTGGCGTAATATTGTGCCACACCGGGAATCAGGTTTTCAGGCTTGTTGGCATACGGAATGGCTTTCCTAACCGGAACTTTACAGCTGGCAGCCAGGGTGGCGGCCGCGGTGCTGAATCCCAGGTACTTTAAGAAATCCCTGCGGGGGGCTTTGGCATCGATCAACCCTTTATCGTCAAAACCTTCGAACGGTAATTCCTCGCGAAACTCGTCCTGCTGTTTTTGCTGAAAGTTTTCACTGTCATTCACCTCTCCGAAACTTTGCCAGTACTTTTTTTGGCTCATGAATATCAATTTGATAATTCGATAATGCTGATACGTATTTGGAACTGTTGTCGTCCGATTAATAGTGACATTTCTGACACTCAAGACCACCGATATCCTTCACTTTCACGCTGTCCATTTTACCGGACCTGATATCGTTGTGGAACTTCTCGTAAATGCTGTAGAATTTGTTACCCTTCGTACTGTCATAGTTGAAGTTCACATTGGTCTGCCGGTGACAGTTGATACACCAGCCCATGCTCAGGTCGGTTACCTGTTTTACTTCATCCATGGCGGTAATTTCGCCATGACAGCTCTGGCACTGAACATTGCCGGCGCGGATATGCTGTGAGTGGTTGAAATAAACGTGATCAGGCAGGTTGTGAATCTTCACCCATTCGATGGGTTTTGCTTTGGAAGGATCCCATTTGGTGGGATTGTTGGGGTCGAAACCGGCGTACTGATACAGTTTGGCGATCTCGGCTGTACCATTTACTTCATCACCGTTTTCTTTATACAGTTTGGGTCCTTTTTCGTAGGTGTTAATTGCCTTGTGACAGTTCATACACACATTCACTGAAGGAATAGCGGCATGTTTGCTTTCCCATGCATTGCCGTGGCAATACAGACAGCTGATCTGGTTGATACCCGCGTGTACTTTATGGGAATAATAAATAGGCTGTTCCGGCTGATAATCTTTCTGCCGTTGTAAACCGATAGCCCCTTTGGCTACCATATAACCACCGAATACGAAGAATACGATGGAGGCCATGGCGATATAGGTCTTATTCTTATAGAAAGGAACAGGTTCAGGACGAACAATTCCTTCTGAATCGTCAGACATTTTTTTCAGGTTGCTGTTCACCTGCATCAGGATCAGGGCCACCACACCAAGTACCAGGGAAATGATACCAAAGATCAGGGCATTCTGGCTGGATGTATCTTCTTCCACTACAGGACCTGCTTTTTTATCACCGCCGGCTTTCTGTTCTGCTTCAGCCGCATTGATATACGCCACGATATCACCCACATCTTTCAGGGTGATTTCAGGAAAACCGGTCATCACAGAGCCAAAAGACGCCTTTAACCCCTGGGTATAGGCATCCTTCTCCATATACTTCGCCGGGTTATTAATCCAGGCGAGTAACTCGTTGTGGTCCGACCACTTATGCCTGCCCTCCAGTCCCGCGAGGGCCGGTCCCGTCATCTTTTTAAATACATTGTGACAGGCAGCACACTTGCTGGTGAACAGGGTCTTGCCGTTAGCAGCATCCTGCGCAGAAACGTTTACTACAGAAAATACAAATAGAGATAGAAATAGTACAGTCAGTCTCTGGCCGATTGGTTTACAAAGAATCATAGATGCAATTGATCTGAAAAATGTGGATAAATAGCTCTAATCAGGCGCAAAAATAAGTCAGTAAGGCTATAAAAAGCCATAAGCTTTAACTTTTTTTTGATCCGCTACCAGCCTGCATTTCAGCCGATTTTCATTCAGAATTTTGAGCATCTAATTTCTGTTTGTCATATTTAGGTAAAGCCTGAGCTAAAGTTCAACATATGTGCAATTGACCGTATTTCCTGCCTCTTTTTTCCTGACTTTTGCGTCGCCAATCAAGAATTGAATACATGTTTGATCGTTTACAAAAGAAATGGAAGGTTAAAGGTTTTCAGCTTGCCCTGATCCTTTGCACATTTGCCCTTGGCGGCAGTGCCACCGGCTGGGTGGGCAAGAAGATTATGAACCTGCTGGCCGTAGAACAGGACTGGCTCTGGGCTATATTATATATAATATTAATAACTATTTTATGGCCGATGATGGTATTATTAATAAGCATACCTTTCGGACAATTCCGCTTTTTCTCAGTATATATTAAGAAACTGGGGAGTAAAATGGGGATTATCAAATCAATTCCGGAAGACAGGCATGAGTCATAAAATCACCCATATTGCCATTTTTGCTTCCGGTGCCGGAAGTAATGCCCAAAAAATTATAGCTCATTTTGCCGGATCACACTCCGTTAAGATCAGCCTGATCGTATGCAATAAACCCGGAGCCGGCATTTTACAAATCGCTGAAAAAGAAGGAATTCCGGCTTTATTGATAGAAAAAGACGTGTTTTTCCGGGGCAGTTCGTATATCCCGGAACTGCAAGCGGCATCCATTGATCTGATTGTGCTTGCCGGCTTTCTCTGGAAAATTCCACCTGCACTGGTGAAAGCCTTTCCCCGTAAAATAGTGAATATACACCCTGCCCTGCTGCCTGCCTATGGCGGAAAAGGCATGTACGGGCGATTTGTACACCAGGCCGTGGTTGATAATAAGGAAAAGGAAAGCGGTATTACCATTCACTATGTGGACGAACTCTACGACCATGGCCAGATTATATTTCAGGCCCGGTGCCCCGTACTGCCGTATGACACGGCGGAAACCCTGGCCGCCCGTGTTCTTCAATTGGAACACCGTCATTTTCCGCTGGTGGTGGATGAACTCACCCGGCAAAATACCGTGTAAGGGGTATACCGGGACTTCCCTCTTTTCACCATCTTTATATAGTTCAACCGTTTTTAATCATTAACCCAAACAGATGAAAAGAATCCTCGTATTTATTGCCGTAGCCCTTTTTGCTCAGTCCGGCTTTGCCCAGCAAACCGAAGACATTGTCATTACGCCCGGTGTGGGCGTAAATAAACTCAAACTGGGGATGTCGATCGATGACGCCCTTGCTGCATTGGAAGGTACCCCCACCTGGCACAGCTATACCGATCAGCTGAGTGCTTTTGCCTCAGACGGCACCCGGATTGACAGTGTGATGCAGTTTGTGCTGGGCTTTGATACCTGTGCCCGCTATGATAATACCCTGCCGGCCAACATGCCTGTATTCGGACTTTATTTTAAAAAGAACAAACTGAACTTCATTACGGTTACCTCCTACTCCGCCACCGATGAACACCTGAAAGCCGTAAAGATCAATAACGGTATCCGTTTTCATGACGCCATGGCCGATTGTACAGAAAAACTGAGCAAACACGATTACCTGACCATTGGCTATGGAGATTATTCCGGGGACCATTATTACTATACACTTGGACTGGAAATGGTATACGACGAGGAAAAGCTGACCGCCATTGGTATTTTTCCCGTAACCACTCAGTTTAAAAAACTGATCGCTGAAAAATCGAAGAAATTGCTGGACGAAGCCTCCGGTTATGGCCCGGATAGTGAAAAATAATCCGGAACAGGCCCCACTTTAGAATACCTTTTGCACTTTCTTTCGTTACTTGCCGGTTAATTCCACCAGTTGAAACGGCTTTATAGTTATACCGGCTTTTTTTTAGTGCTCCTGCTGACGGCTTTGTCTGCCGGAGCACAGAGTTACCGTATCAAAGGATATGTGTATGACAGCTCCCGTAATTACCCCATGGAAATGGTGAGCGTGATCTCCACTTCCGGCCATGGCACAGTAACCAACGGCGAGGGGTATTATGAAATAGAAGTAACCGAGCGCGATTCCATCTGGTTCAGCTACCTCAATAAATCCACGGTAAAATTTCCGGTACTGAAAATCGGCAACCCCATGCAGTTTGATATTTCCCTGCAGGTGAATGTGCCTGTATTGAAGGAAGTAAAAGTATTGCCCCGGAATTACAGGCAGGACTCCCTGATGAACCGGCAGGACTATGCGAAAATTTTTAATTACCAGCGGCCCAAACTGAAAACCGTTACCCCCACTATGGGAGCCGGTGTGGGCTTTGACCTTGATTAAATTATAAATATGTTCCGGTTTAAGCGGAACAAGAGCATGCTCGCTTTCCAGCAACGGCTGTTAATCCAGGAGCAGGATAAATATGTGGACTTCCGGTTCAACAAAGCCCTTGTTCGCCGGCTCACCATGCTGGACGGTGCCGAACTGGATAGTTTTATGCGGGTATACCGGCCATCTCATTTCTTTACCAAAACGGCAGGCGACTACGACTTCCGGTTGTATATCAAACAGGCATTATACCGGTTCAAACGGGGACTGCCGCCCGAAGCCTGGATAAAGGAAGAAGAACCCGAAGAAGAATAAAAGCCGCCGCCATTTCTTTTATCGCACCCGCTCACTCTGCCGTACACATTTCTCCCACATCCGCGCAAAGTCTTCCGCGGAATGAAAGAGCACCGACATGTCTTTCGGTTTCATCCCTACATTTTTCAGGTCCTGAAAGAAATCGGCCATCATACCATAATGAGCCATGCCATCCAGGTTGTAATTCCAGGTTTTACCTAACGTGGAAGCGGGTACCAGGGGTTCATTGCTGCCGGGTCTCGTCATCACCGTATAATAGGCGAAGGCTTCTTCCAGTAATTTATGCCGTCTGTATTTTTCGGCATTAGTGGCTACGTCGGATACACGGCCATCGGCGGTTGTATTTCTGAAAATTTTCTCGCGGCTCAGTTTACAGGCGATCTGTTGCTGGGTACCCACATCCCCGTTGAAAACATCTGTACCGATGCCTTCGCCGGTACCCCCTTTGATCAGTCCTTTCACAAATTCCTTAATCTTGTTCTTATCATAGCTATTGTGCACCACGCGGTTGAGGTAGCCGTCAATCTTGGCCTTTGTCTCATTGGATTCAGCCGCCCGTTTCAGGCTTTCGTCGAGGGCATAAAACAACTGCAGTGCCATCAGAAAATCGCCCTGTTCCTCGGTAAACAGTTTGCCCTCCTGTAAAAATTCATCCGGCCGGTCACGGCGTTTATCATTGGAACCGGTGAGGTGCCCGCGGAACCGGTTGCCGGTAAGATCGGTAAAAGGGGTGTACCGCACCGGGTTGGTTTGATTAAATACAAAATTCCGGCGGTTATACAGATCATAACGGTCATGGCCAGCCGCCGATGCGCTGTTAGCCCCGAAGCGGGGTCCCACCAATCCGGCAAACCCGTTTATATCCGTACCGAAACAAACGCCGCTGCCATTCATTTTCTCAATGGCATAGAGCAGGAGCTGGGCCGCGGATTTACTGCTGCCCGGATTGTCGTTGGCAACGGTGGAAACAATCTGTCTTCTTGCGGAAGCCGGCAACACCGTATTCACCGCATTTACATTGGCGCCGGAAATTCCCACGCCCATCATACCACCCAGCTGTTTTATTTTTATCAGCTCATCCGGTTTGCGGTCATTCTCATTGGCGATTTTTTCCGCGATATGATTGTAGTGATTGGTATACAGTTTTCTGCCCTCCGCGGTACTGAGATCATAGGATTCCGGCAGAAGCTGGGCTTCGGTCCAGCGGGTTTCGGTAAACTGGTTATGCCCGCTGTTCAGCGGATAACCTCCACCTGTAACCGCAAAAGCCATATTAAAATACGCATCCACTGTTTTTCGTCCCGCGTGATCGATATCAATCATCATACCCAGCCGCATCATTTCATTTACGGCTATTTCGCCGGCGGTGGTCAGCCCCTGCCGGTTGATATGACCGGCATATCTTTTCCAGGGATACGAAGGGTAATTATTTCCCACGGGTATTACATCCAGTGAAATACCCCACTCATTGGTCCACTTGTTTACCGCCACACCGGCCAGTACCGGAATCAGCGGAGCCGCCATGCCCACCACGGTGGTGCCGGCAGTTGTAATCAATGGAATAAACGGCAATACTGCCGGTGCCACAGCGGGCACCACAACCGGTGCGGCCAGTCCGGTAAGTCCGCCATAGGCCACTGCCTTATTATTCGCATCAATAAGCGTAGCGGGCACATCGCTCAATACATCGAATTTGGCTTTTAGTTTATACTCGGAAAATCCGTCTTTGTAATCCCGCAGCTCCACATCAAAGGGTCTGCCTGTATTGAACTTGGTGGCCAGGTTGAAAATATCCGACTTAATGGCCGTACCCCCCAGTCCGTTATTGAGCAGGTGCACCGGAAACATATAGCGGAGTCCATTATTGTACAGGCGTCGTATCTCGGCTCTTACTTCGGCTTCTGTCGGTGCTTTTTTCCCATCGAAGTTGCCGATATTATCCAGCTCACTGCCGAGGATCACGGCCAGTTTATTGGAGAGCATGATCCGGCGCATATCCGCCGGTGAATAGGCGATTTCCATCCAGTCTCTGCAGGCCGGGGCTATCACGTCTTTGATATAAGCAATCTGCCGGTCGCCTACCGATTTATCATCATCCGGCCGGGTGCCTTCACTGATCCTGGCAAACACCTGGCTGTGTACCGTGAGTGCCACGATCATCCGCAGTCCTCCATCATAGGCTCTCTTCAGCCAGTCCTTCCACATCTGCTGATGCAGTTTGGTATTGTACAAGGGCCAGTAGGCCAGTGTCTGATCGCTGCTCCCCCAGGTATTTCCCGGATCCATGACTCCCAGGCGGTGCCCCGGGTCAAATGCCCCTGCCACCGCATTACGGATAATATTACCACTGATACGCTCACCCGAAGAACTGGTCAGGGTGCGGAGTATATCGGCACCATGACTGATTTCACAATCAGTCAGTGCTTTAGTGATATTCCCGACGGGCTCCCCGTGAAAGAGGCGGTTGCCAAACCCGATATGAGCGGCCGGGTGTGTATGGGTGTCAATGGTGCCCCAGAGCGGAAAATCCCAGTCATAATAACTGCCGCCCTGTTGAAATACCTGTTTTACTTTCAGTTTCGATCCGATGGATATATCGGTCTGATCCGGGGCTGTATTCTGAAACACGATATCATCCACGTTGATATAACCAGCGGCACTGTTGTCGGTAATTTTAATTCTTGCCTTCTTTCCTTTCAGCGCTTTTACATCCCACCAGATCCTGCGCATTACGGCTGTTCCTTTTCCGGTAGCGCGGCGTACACCCTGGTTCAATACGGAAACTGCATTTGTATTGATAATAAGCAAGGGGTTCGTGTTTTTTTTATCCTCTGTTTTCTCTCCCTTATTGTCTTCGGCTACCGGCTGCCCTTCCCATACCAGTTCCACCCGTTCATTATTCATGTCTTCGGTACCTCCTACGAGCAGGCTGATAAAGTCTGTGTTAATAATAAATTCCGGAGAATGCAGCACACCGGTGGGACCCAGCCCCTGTGTACGGGCAAATGGCTGGGAACTATCGCCCCGGTTTTCAAAACTGCCGATCCAGTATTTTCCTTTATGGCCGATGGGGAGTGAAAGGTCTTTCCAGTAATCTCCCCCGATCAGAATATTGACGCGGAAAGGGTTTTTCTGATTATCCATTTCCCGCCGGATAATCACATTATGTCCGAATGTGGGTTGATTGTTGAATGCGGTGCCTTCCCGGAGCCAGCCGTCGAGTGACTGACGGCCTTGTTCAAAATTGAAACCGGTAAGGGCGATAGTGCCGGTTGCCTGAACTACGCGGTTGACCGCAGTTATCTTCATAGAAGAATCCTGCTGTGCCCGGGCAATGCCCACCATGGCCAGCAGTGTAAGGAATACACTGGTCTGTTTCATTGTTTGGTGTTTAATGGTTCAATCAGCAAAATACAATATAAGTATCATACGCTAAACCACATAATCAGGTAAGCCGGGCTGTGTACTCACTCATTCTGGCTGTTAATCCGGCGGGCGCGGTATTTCCGGGGCGACATCCCGATATTTTTCCGGAAACGCTTGGAGAAATAATAGGGATCGTCAAACCCGAGTCCGAAGGCGATGTCCTTGATGGAACGATTGGAAAAGTCCAGTTGCTGACAGGCCTTCTGCATTTTCATCTGCAGAAAATAATCGATGGGTGCATACCCGGTTTTCTGTTTAAATAAATTGGAAAACCGCGAAATGGAATAATTATACTGCTGGCTCAGTTCATTCAGGGAAATATTATCATTGATATGTTCCTGCATAAAATGAATGGCACTGTCCACACAATCCAGTTTATCCCCCGCATTGGCCGCATAGTGACGGCTGTTATAGACAAAGAGTGTTAAGAAGTGAGAGAGACACATATTCGCAAAGAGCAGGTTGTCTACGGAATAACCCAGCTCGAGTGTCTTATAAATTTTAGAAAAAATAGGAATGATATCGCCATTGTTTTTAATATACACCGGCCTGAAGTGTTTCTGTACTTCCTGCACTTCGTTCAGTTCCGGGAGTGCTTCCCCGCCAAAATGTATCCAGTAAATAGTCCAGGGGTGTTCATCACTGCTGCCATAGGAATGTTCCACGTTCTGGGGCAGGATAAAAAACTCGTTGGGCCCGACTTCAAATCGCTGTTTACCGATCTGAAACCATCCATTGCCATCCACACAATAGAAGAGAAAATTTTCCGGTAATCCCTTTTTCCGATAGGTAAAATGGTCTTTGGCCTTGGGATAATAACCGATGGAACAGATATGCAGGTGCCGGAGCATGGAATTGCCACTGACCCTCGCTTTCAGAATCGTTTTAGGAATCTCAATACGTTGCCGGCCGGCACCATACCAGATATTTTTATGGGATCCTTCTTTATTGTCCTTTTCTTTTTCGCGGATCATAAGTGGCGTATCGGGAGCTAAAATAAGTAAATGAGTGGAAAGTGGAGAGTGGAAAATGGAGAGTGGGTTTAAAAGCACGAATGTCTTTATAGTAATGAAATGTGCTGAAATTCGGAAAGCAGCGCTCCTTTAATACACTTTCTGCTATAAGCCCCACTCACCACTCACCACTCTCCACTCTCCACTCTCCACTCACCACTCACCATTCACCTCATGACGCTTTTCCCCTCCAAATTCCCTACATTGCTGCCTACAAAAACGACGTTGCCATGCATGTATTTTTCCGCTTATCAGTTGTACTTTTTACATTCCTGCTTTCTTTTGGTTCAAATGCTACAATCCGCCTTCCCTGGTTCTTCTCCGACGGGATGGTATTGCAGCAAAATGCGGATGCAGCTATCTGGGGCTGGGCCAGTCCGGGTGCCAATGTAAGAGTGAGTACCTCCTGGAATAAAGCCAGCTACAGTACAAAGGCAGCAGCCGATGGTAAATGGCGACTGACTGTGCGGACACCTGTTGCCGGTCTCGTGCCGGGTGGCAACTGGGAGATAACAGAGGACGGTTCCGCACCGGGGCATGGTCCGTTTTCCATTACCATTTCCGATGGCAGATCCGTAACGATCAATGATGTATTGATTGGTGAAGTGTGGCTGTGCAGCGGGCAGAGTAATATGGAAATGGCGATGAAAGGATTTAAGGATCAGCCGATCCTGGGTAGCAATGAGGCTATCTTCAATTCCACGAATGAACATATTCGTTTATATACTGTTCCCCGTTCCGTACAGCGTATGCCCCAGGATACCAGTAAGCAATCCGCCTGGAAATACGCAGCGCCCGAAGCCGTAAGTAATTTCAGTGCCACGGCTTATTATTTTGGTAAACTGCTGTTTGAAAGATTGCGGGTGCCCATCGGGCTGGTAAACATCAGTTATGGCGGTTCCCCGGTGGAAGCTTTTATGGATGTGGAGACACTGAAAGCCTTTCCGGAAATAAAAGTATCCGCAGCCACCGATACATTCAGGCTGAACAATAAAAATGCCACTGTTTTATACAATGGCATGCTGCGTCCCTTCCTTGGTTTTACCATCAAGGGTTGTATCTGGTACCAGGGAGAAAGCAATAATGACCGGGCAAAACAATATGAAACCTTGTTTCCCGCTTTTGTAAAACAGATCCGCGAGCAAAGCGGGCAGGGTGATTTTCCGTTCTTCTATGCCCAGATCGCGCCGTATAATTATGGCAATTTCGCCGCGGTTGGTGCTACGGCATACAACAGTGCTTATCTCCGTGATGCACAACGCAAGGCCCTGGATAAAATTCCCAACAGCGGTATGGCTGTACTGATGGATATCGGGGAAGAGTTTAGTATTCATCCGATGGATAAACTCACCGGTTCTAAACGACTGGCGCTGATGGCCCTCAGCAAGACCTATGGGCTGAAAGGATTTGCCGGCGAAAGTCCGGCCTTTGATGCCATTACCGTCAGCGGCAATACTATTACGGTAAAATTTAAAAACGCGCCCAACGGCTTTACCGCATTCGGCAAAGAACTGAAGTACTTTGAAGTGGCAGGAGCCAACAAAGTCTTTCGGCCAGCCAGGGCCGTTATAAGCGGCGGCAATATCCTCGTTAGTTCCGCTGATATAAAAGAACCGGTAGCGGTACGCTATGCCTTTAAGGATTTTGTGATCGGCAACCTGTTTAGTACAGAGGGATTTCCGGTGAGTAGTTTTCGTAGTGATGACTGGTGAGGACGGAGTTGTCCGGGGAACGATCTAAAAGTAAGGAGCTTTATTAAATACGAATGAGTAAAGAGTAATGAGTAGCTCCGGAAAAATCGTTACAGTTAAAAAGCTGAAACGCTTTTTCTTAAAATCAATACGCACTTTCTTTTTAATACTGACACTATACAATCAGTGAGTACAACAGTTACTCATTACTGATTACTCATTATTCATTTCGAATATCCTGTAAAAATTCCCGATCCCGGCGCCTTCGCATCATTCAGCCACAGCACCCGGCCTCCTTTAATGGCACTGAAATAGGCATCGTAGGTTTTGGGCTTCCCTTCGACGTTAGAGCAGAGGAGTTGCCAGTCGTTTATGGATTTAATTGTACCATCTGATTTTGCCTGGGCGGTGGAGATCTGTCCCATTCCCGTATTAGCGGCCACCAGTTCCCAATGGTATTTCAGTCCGGCTTTGAAGTCGAACCACTGGGAGGAGGAATACGTAGTCATACCCGCATAGGCACCGGTATAATAGTTGGCATAAAACGTATTGCTGGAATAGCTGGCATTCCATTTACCGGTATTATCGAGATCGGAAGCGGCAACAGCGAACCGGTTATAGTTTGCCATTCTATCCAGTTTATTAAAAATCTCCGGATCGGCTTTTACAATCGTACCCGCACTGTTGGTAACCACATAGCCGCCCATATATTCGGAGAGTTTGCCCCATTGAACAGACGACGCGTCAAACCCGAATTCGCGGGTGAAGGTGTTTTTATCCGGGGCAACGATTTCGATCCAGCCACCACTGCGGCGGAACAGGACCACAAATTTTTGCTGGCCGGATTGTACTTCAGTTACATCGCCTGTTCCCAGGTAGGGCCGGTTAAAATCTTCCACATAACTGGTTTTAAAATTGCTGAGGGTACTGTAGCGGGGTGCCACCAGTATATTCCAGGCGGCACTGATCAGTTTATCCGGATCGGCCGGAAAGATGGTACCTTCTTTCGGGTAATGGATCAGTACTTTAATTCCACCCTTCTCCACCTGTACCCAGTCTTCCTGTACGGTACTCACCCAGCCATCATCAAAATTGGTACTGTTGAATTTGAAAGCCGTTTGAATAGGAGAAGTCGTATTACCCGCGGGCGTTTCTCCTGAAGTCGTATTATTCTCCTGAACAATATCCGTAATGCCGGTATTTCCTTGTTGCAGTTGCAAAGAAGCCAGCACTTCATTGCACACCTGGTTGAATTTCGGATCAGAGATATTGACGACAAAACTGATACAGGCACCATAGCCGGTAAATGTGGTTACGGTAGTAGTCACTTCCTTTCCGTTGAAGAACCATTTGCCGGAACCGCTGATCTTTTTCCATTCGCCCATGGCAGTTTCAACGGCTGTTTTTACCGGAGCGGCTTCAATTTTATATGGCACAACAGCCAATTTTTCCCATTCGCTGTCAAAATCCGCTTCCGGAGTTCCCAGGGAAGCAGTATTCTTATATACGGCCACCTGCGCCCATTTAACACCCTCTTTTTTGGTGTACTGCACGGCACTGTTATTCTCCGTGGTTTTTGTCCAGCCCTTCGGCAGGGTAAAACTGGCAATATCATAAGTGATCTGCTGGGCGGAGAGTCCAAGCGAGCAGAGTAGCAACAGGGAAAGGTAGTATTTCATGACGGGGTTGTTTACGGGTTAAAGGTGGGGTATTTTAGGGGAATGGACATCCCGTAAAAAGAGGATATTGGGGGAGGTTGACAGGTTGATAGGTTGAAAAGTTGACAAGGGGGTGTTCTTAGGCCCCCATCTTGTCAACCTGCCTTTGCCGGCAGGCAGGCCTGTTAACTTATCAACTTATCTCCATCCTTCCTTGATCGCTTTCAGACAACGATGAAGCGGATCAGTCATCATGGCAAGCGAAGGTTCAAGAATATAGATACGGTTCTTTTTAGAAAGGATGCTGTACTCGTTCCACTTTTTCTGATCCAAACAGGATGGTAGAAGAATAAGAAGGATATAAAAAAAGAGTTGCGCATGAATTTGGTGATTAGGCGAAATACAACATAGAAAGGCTTCTTGTAAGGGCTTATCAGCCCCACACAAATCCAACAACCCCATTATATTCTGCCACCACTTTCAACACATCATGTAAGGAGCGAAGGTTCTTCTCTTCATTAGCCATATCTTCTTCTTCCAGATCCAGTCCGGATAAGCCATCCAGTATCTTAGTAATTAAATCATACAGCCTTACCCCATCGAACATAATGCCGAAGCTTTGCCCGTCTTCATTACGGTAACCACCACCTGATAGATTGTCCATGAAATGGTAATGAAAGGTGAGCTCACCCGGGTCTTCAATTCCGAAATTCCAGTAGCTTTTTCTGACAAGTTCAAAGGATTTAAACTCATCATGAACCACGTTGAAGCTATCCGGCAGTTTGTATTTTTCAATCTCATTAGTATTGACCTCATACCAGCCTAAGATCTTTAATTCGCCGGTTATGACTGCTTCGTTTTTCTGATAGCCCTGAATGTAAAGTGCGACGCCCATGGATAAGTGTTTTTAAAGATTAATAGTACTTTATTTAAATATAATCAGCACCCGGAAATTTATAGACATTTTGCTTCCATTCAATATGAAATAACTGTAATCTAACTTGTGTACATACACTTGCATCTCCGCTTGCCTCGCATCCGTCAATCTATGAACGCGGCCAACCCTGTTCAGTCATCTTCTTCGCTTTTGTCAACCTATTTTAGTACAAGACACCCTACTCTCGGTCTACTTTGCTTCGGGACTGCTTCGTGTTTCCTTCGGGAATCCTTCGCAAAACCTATAGGTATTAGCAATGAAATAGCGCAGGATTAGCGCAGGAGTCCAAAGCATGGTAAGACAAAAGACTGGAAATGAATGGTCTATGGTAAGCAAGACCCCATTCGTTCAACTAGTTCCGAATTAAAATATTGATTGTCTGTGACTTAAGAATGGATAACTGAGCCTGTTGGGGTGAACGTTTAGCCCAGCCGGTAAATATACTCCACCGTTTCCCCCTGCCGGGCATTCGCAAAGCCCTTATCCTCGCCGGTCTTAACAAACCCGCATTTCTCCAATACCCTTTGTGAACCCCGATTGTCAAATGCAGCCCGCGCATGTAACGGACGGGTGGTTTCAAGTTTCAGGAATTGGGTGAGTGCCGCAGTAGCCACCCCCCTGCCCCAGTATTGTTTTTCGATCCAGTACGTGATCCCGGCCTCGCCTTCCATGATGAATTTGGCGATACTGCCGGCTATTACTCCATCGAGTAAGATTGTCTGGTTATTGATCGTTGGGTCGCTGAGTAAACGGGTGTACTTGCTGATATAGGCTTGCTTGTCGGCCGGATCCTTGGGTGTAAAGGCGGCCATATGAATGGCTTCGGGGTCCAGTTGAAACCGAAAAAGAATGTCGAGGTCAGCGGCGGTAGTTGGGCGAAGAGAAAGATTCAGATCAGCAGGCATTTCTGTATTGATGTTTTGAGTAATTAGTTTTCGAAAAAAGATTTCTTCAAATAAGACTCCCGTCAGCCAGTACCGGTGATAATTGAAAAACTGATGATGAAGATAACAACAAAAGAGGATAGAATTCCGAAAGGTGGATATGGGCTGACAGCGAAATGAAGTTGAGTTTATATTCGGCTGCCGGCATAACAGCAAACTCCACGTTGACTGAAGTATATTCACCAGAAGTACCCCAATCTTTTAAGACCCTCGTACCGTTTTGGTATGTCAGCCATTGCTTTTTCTGAAAGCAACTCAGAAATCGGTGTCCCGTAAATTTTGTAAGAGCCGGAATTTCCACAAGTTTTTACTGTTAAATTGCTGTCTCTTAAATTATTAATCGCTTCCCACTCCGTATCACTTAAAAGGTCTGAATTGAAATAGGTTATTGAGTCAGATGTAGCCTTGATTTGAGCGTTTATGCCGGTAATCCTTGTTTTGTCTGCATGCTTTTTTTGGAGCCTGTCCAATTGCTTTTGTTTATCCTTCAGATTTTTCTCCAATTGTTGAATTTTTTGCTTTGCCAAATAATCATTGTATATCAAAGCATCAACCGCATATAGTTTTGTCTGCAGGTTTGAAAATTCAGTGAGTTTCTTTATAAGATCAATGCGATGTTGCTTTAAAAGTGTAATTACAGCCATTCTTCTATCTGTAGCTCTGCCAGCTGCTGAATACTCGCAAATAAACCCATACTCGTCTCTAGTGTTTACGCCCAAAAGTTTATAATAGGCTTTCAAAATAGTATTGGGTTCACTACTGGCAAGTTTAAATTCCTCTGATAGAGAAGGCATAATTTCACTAACATACATTAGCCATACGTTTTTGCCAAAAAAGGAAGTTGAACTCAACCTGCCTGAAGTACCAGCATCTGAATAATATTCCATAATCATGTCTTTGTAACTGACAATTTCAAATGAAGATTCTCCACCTTGTTCTACGTACCTATACTTCATAAGCAAACTGTCCTTGCCTTTATATTCATATGCGTTGTGCCCATTTTCACCTGTGCAATATTTCTTAATAGCTTGCCAGTTTAACTTGTTAAGCATATCAGTTGTGGACAGGATAGCTGTATCGCTTTGTCCATCTGTAAATATGCTAAAGTCAATTGGCGACTGCGAATAAGTCGTCAGAAAAGAATTAATCGTAAAAAATATGATTAAGAATCGCTTCATATCTGAGTTAATATACATGGCTTTGCCTTCTGCAGGACATTGGGGAAACGTCAAGCCCGGAACTGCAGCCGATTAAAGATACCAAACTTGAAAAATTAATCAGTTACTCATCCGTGTTCCATCAGCTGAATATGTTGCCGATAGAAGCACCAAGATGAGGATTTATTCGCCCCCCTGACTGCCTCAAAATTCCTTGTAAGCAAACCTTAGTTGCATCCGGTTGAATAGTATATCATCCGGGTTGCATTTTCCATCATAGACTGTAGAATCTGAATTGTATCCATATTCAAATAGCTGACTATTATACATGCTTTGCGGCTGGGTATACTGGTAAACTGTATACTTTTGAATCGCCTTTTTAAAAAGCACCAGGTAGTTTTTAGAAAAAGTTGGCGGGCTTGTAGGCGATACAGGGAAAAACCTTTCTATAAAAGGCACAAACCAGAATTTTAAATATGCAGGTTGATCAGTAGATGTATACGTATAATCAGTATGTTGCAACAACGTGTATTGACTAAAATCTGTACCTACCCCGGTATAATCACTTATTCTGCTTGGCTCTGCCTGACCCGGAATGGAATAGGTAAACTTCACAACTAAATAAACTGAGTTGCCGGATGAATGCCAGATTTCATTAAGCTTGCCATCAGCAAAATATACCAATGAATCACGGAGTACAGCGTTCCCGTCAGTGGCGTCCCCGAAATACTGATTGTCCTCTCCCATTTCACTGGCAATATAGCTTTGCCTGTACTTATTCAGTACTTTTTTACATCGCTTATCCGCCCCATATATAAATATCCAGGAATACCGCTGATACTCGCCATTAAATGTTGATACGGGTCCCACGATGTATTGCAGCGTATCCGAATTATATACCAGCTTATACCCCGAGTACCCGTTATTGCCGTCAAAAAAATCAATCCTCCCGGTTGAGTCGTATTTGACCGGACCATAACCTCCACTATTTTCAGAATAAGTATAGAAGTTGAGCAACTGCTTTTTTATTTTAGGCGGGGGCGGGGGATCCGGATCCTCGTTCTCAGGTTTAGTGCAAGCAAATTGCAACATCAGACATGCAAAAAATAAAAGAGAATATATGTGAATTTTCATTTTCATATTAAGGCATATCAGGATAAAAGTATAGCTTAAATTCCCGGATATAAATATATAAATTCTTCGAAAGATAGTTTGCCCTGAGAAAAAAGTAACTCAAAATTCACTAAAAGATACTTACATCTTCTTTTCTTGCTTCAGGCCACACAGTAAGCTTTATCAGCTTCCCCCCTTTCCACTCCGCCTCCACCGTTGTATTATAAGGCGCATGGAGTTTAAAGTGAACGTCCTTGTCTTTGGGCCAGGCTGGGAACAAAATGATCCGTTTACCATCAGTCTGCAGCAGCATTTCCTGCAAACCGATCATGGCACTGCCGCCCCAGTTGTGGTCGGGTACCCAGTCGAAACCCGGACCCCAGAAGGCGGGGAAGCGACGTTCGGAATTTTGCAGTTTTAAACTGGTGAGACGCCAGGCTTCATCGGTGAGACCGAGACGGGCGGCCCAGATATTGTCCTGCTTCCAGCCCCGGTGACTGCGGAACTTCGCCACCAGGGTATCATAACGCCAGGTATTGAGGGCGGTATCGAGACCGGGTTTACCTGCACCATAAATACCATAGGGAAACACGGGATAAAGCTGGGGGGATTCTTCATTGTTGACCCGCTCCCAGGTCTTGGCAGGGGCAATGGTAACGGGACCGTATACCCGCGTATAGGGGATGGGGGGAATACGTTGTTGAAAAGAATCCCAATGTGCCCGTTGTTCTTTTGTCAGGTACCCTTCCGGCAGTTCGAGCAGGCGGCGGGTAATGGTTTGTAAAGCGGCAATGGTGGAACTGGCATTATTGGCCATCTTAAAAGTTTCCGCACCGCTGCCCGGGAATAGAATGAGTTTGCCTTCGCCATCCAGTTTCTTTATGCCCCTGCGTTCGGCCAGGTACTGGTAATGTTCATCAAAGAAGCGGAGACAGCTTTCGATAAATGCAATACGGTCTTGTATATTTTTACCGGTATAGCGTTCTTCCTCCAGCATCATGAGACAGAATTCAAACACCGTATCCCATTCATATTCCAGCCAGGCATTGTACTCCACACCCTTGTCAAAGAAATCAGGACGTTTGGTGCCATACTCCGCATAATCAGGTAAACCGTAGTTCTCCATCTGCTCGGTAAAACAGGCGCCGGCATGATTCCAGTACACCTTCGATCTTAATTCTGCATTCTTTAAAATACGTAAATAGAAATTCAATTGTGACTGCAGCATATCCCAGTCACCCGATCTGATCATAGGAAAATAAACCAGCCGCTGGTTCTGCATGGTATGTAACCCTCCGCCCCAGTTGCGGTAATCGGGGGTTAATTCGTTTTTATCGGTGTACACCGGGTCAACGGTAAGCAGTCCGCCATTGAATTTGGTGGGCCACATACCAGTGGCATTCAACCCAAGCATATAACGGAAGAGCTGGTAGTTACGACCGGCTTCCCAGGCGGCATTATCTTTCTGCGCAGGATCCAAAACAACAAAACTGCGCTTCCAGAAATCATCCCACCATTGCATGTTTTTCTTTTGAGACTTTGCCGGTATCGCCCTTGCAATATTCAGTACACCCTTCCATAAACTGATCTCCTCATATTGTCCGTTGTGCAGGTACAGACGGAGTAATTGAGCGGCGGATGGTATTTTGGATTTCAGTTTCCAGGCCTTATAATCAGTATTCACATACGTTCCCGTATCGGTTCCTGCAGGGACAAAATTTTTCCCTTCAAACAGACCGCCCGAAACAAGACGACGCAATGGATTGTAAAGCTGGTCTTTTACTTTGTCCATTCCCTGCTGGGCGACAGTGGCATCGAAAATCGTTTCCGCAGTATTGTGGTGATAGAATAAAATACCGCTTCCCTCAAACGCAATACTGTCTTTTTTGTAGACATTGTTTTTGGGCGCACCCCATTTCCAGCTGTTGGCAAAGTTTTCCCTTGCCTTCACAACCCGGTCCTGATACCGCCAGTTCTCATAAGCCGCTTCCACCGTTATCTTTCTGTTTGCCTTTATATCAAAATATGCTACGGGCTGATCCACATCCCCCCGGATGGTTATCACTGCTTTTACACCCTTGTTTTCCCCTTCCACCGTTACATAACCCTGCTGCAGGTGCAACTGCTGTTTAAAAATCTTTCCCTCAAATGGATTGGGAAAAAGTCTGATCCGCAGCCGGCCTGTTTTCAACAATGTATTATGTTCGTCATAACTGCCACTTCGGGCTACATAGATCAGTACCTCTCCTTTCTCCACCCATACATTCATGCCGATATCGCCGCCGCCGCAGGGCATGGATTCGGAGGGGTTGTTGCTCGGGGTGGTCCAGATGATATCGTAAGAGGAAGGAACTTGCCCGGGGAGGTTGATAAGTTGAAAAGTTAATAAGTTAATAAGGCAGAACCTCAACATGCTGTGTCCCTGAAATAGTTTTTTCATTGCACAATGATTTTAACGGAGCCGGTGATGCCTGCTGGTAACAGGGGTTTGTCTTTTAAGCGGAAAGGAGCTGTGGTAAATGTAATTCTTTTATCCGCCGGCAGACATTCATCGCCGATAAGGCGGTTGTGCCAGGTATTGCTCACTGTGATCACGATGGTACTGGTTCCTTGCTTGAGCGCCTTGCCGATTTCCAATTGATAGGGAGCGGTCCAGATCGTGCCACAGTCGCGGCCATTAATCTTTACAGATGCAATATCCAGTAAGCCGTCGATTGCCAGCCAGGCCTGACTGTTTGAAGCGGATGGGGTAAAATCAATAGTCTTTGTATAGACAGCGCTGCCGGAATAGTAACGGATAGCCGTATCCGCAAATTCCGTCCAGCTTTTCAATTGAGGGAACAAGACAGGGATTGCCGGTCCGCCGTATGCGGGATCAAACTGTACTGACCAGTCACGACTGAAATCTATTTCCTCCGGTTCACGAATAGTGGCATAGCCCTCACTCTCCGGTGCTGCTTTTTTCTTACAGATAAAGAAAATCGATTGTGCAGGAGAAAGCCAGGTTTTAATCCGGATACCTTTATCGGTATTTTCTACAAAGTAACTGGTGAAGTATTCACCGGTGACCGGATCAAGGGCTTCCACTTCTTTATTGGTTGCCCTGAGTAAAAACTCTGTACGCAGTCCTTCGCCGGATTGATTGCTGACAAAATAAATATCTGCATCGGCTGTCTGGCGATGCGTCCATGCCAGTTTCCCTTTCCCTTTGATCACCTCCACATCTTTCTGCAGAAAAGGCAATTCGGTTTCTTTCAAAGGACCCATGAATTTCCAGCCCTTGCCATTGGTGGTTTTTAGTTTATCCATTAACAGGCGAATGGCTCCATCCTCATCTTTTCTCCCACGTCCATGTACTGCTTCGCCTTCCAGCAGGATATTGGCTCCCTGCTGCTGAAGCTCCAATATTTTCACCGCCACTTTTTCGGTCATCCATAAAGCATTCGGATTGAGTGGATGTTTTGCCGGGAATACTAACAACGCATAACTGGCCCCACCAGGTGTCACCACCCTGCCATTCACCACTTTCATCTGCATGAGTACATCCGGATTAAATGAATCATAGGCATAACCATTCAGCGGATCAATCCAGTTTTCCGGATCGGCCATATTTGCTGAATGGGGGACTCCATCGGGGATGGTACGCAGGGGCTGACCGTTATTGGCGAGTCTTATTTTTTCTGCTTCTATTCGTTCATAACCGATCAGTCCGGGCAGTACATTCACCAATCTGTCGGGCAATACAGCACGACGCGGCAATTCATCACTGGTGAATACGGCAATATCAACAACCGGTTTGCCCAATTGCAATACCGACTGACATCGCGCCAGGTAATCCATCCAGGCCTTGCTTTGTTTGAACCAGGTCTGATCGCGCTGAAAATATAATCCCACGCCATCCAATGTCATACCCGGTTTTTTATCCATCCATGGATTCTGGGTAAATACATGAAAGACGAGTTTATTAATGCCAAGGGCAAACTGCCGGTCACCGAGGGCTTTTAATTTTCCAGGATGCTCACTCCAGTCCATCCGCAATGTGGTAAAAGATTCCGCCTGCACAATTTTCTTTCCATAGATATGTGCTCCGCTGATGGCATCGAGCATATCATTGGGTTTGTCGTGGGTGGGACTGTTATTCCAGAACTCTCCCATCGGCAGATCGGCATATTTGTAATGTGACAACCCATCGCTCAGCATAGTTGGTGCAATGGCTTCGGCACTGAGCAAACAACCTTTGGATTTTGCTTCATTCTTTACTGCAGTATAAAACACTTCATTGACCAGTTCGGCAATCGTCTGCCGGACATCAAATAGTATTTTTTCGGAAACCTGGGCACTATTGATTGGTACTCCGGTCATGGTGAGCAGCCATGGCAACAGGTCATAACCTCTTCGCTTTCTGAACTCCGCCGGAAAGTCGGCGGTCCAGTTCTGGCTGCCGGCTTCCCAACTGTCCACATGTAAAACTTTGATCACCTGCTTCGCCAGTATGGGATCGGTCTTTGCATAAAACTGGTTATACCAATTCTTCAATTGCAGTTTCACCGCGGCCGGATTGAACTTGTCACATTCCAGCCCGAGTCCGCCCCCACCAGTATAATTGGTATGTCCCTGTGAAGTATGTCCGATCCGTACAATGATCCAGTTACCTGCAGGAGGAGTCCAGTTGAGATTACCCGCTGCATCCATTTTGGATGAAAGGTTGAGGATATTCTCCAATGGCACAGAATTGGAAATGGTAACCGCTCCATCATAAGTTTCGCGTGCCACCCTCCATACAGAACCGTTCTTGGCCTGGTATTGATGGATCACCGGTTCATCATTCAGGTAAATGCCTTTTATTTTCAAGGAGGGTTTCCATTTGGCCGCATCCAGGTCTTCGGCGCCGGGTTCACTGCCCTCCTTTTTATAAACAAAACGAAAGAAGCGGGCTTTTGTCTCTGGTATCGACCAGGTATAATCTTCATCGCCATCCTGCCAGCCATGACGGGGTACTTCCATACGCATAGCTGGCTCAAACCCTGAACCATCGCTGACCTGGAGTTCAAGCCGCAGGGCCTGGTAATTATTGCCGCCTGTTTTTATCGTAATGGAGCGACAGGTAATGGGCTCCGGATACTTATACTGAATCCAGCAAGTACTGTCGGATTTAAAGGTCTCGGTATCTTCTTCACTGCGATAAGAAAGAAAGGAGGGTCGTGCACCCGTACTGCTGGTCACGGCTGGTACCAATGTGATCTCTTCAAAGGGAGACTGGCAGTTGGCGGGGTAAGCATATACCGCCACATCTTTATAGAAGCCTTTAAAATCTTCGGGGCGACTGAGATTGATCTTTCCTTTACTACCTTCTTTAATATAGGTCTTTGTCCAGACCAGTTTCTGCATTGACAACTCCGGGGTTATCCAGGGACCACCGGCAAGGGCAAATCCATCACTCACGTGCACGCCCAGTTGTAATTTCAATCGTTTAGCTTCCTGCATGGCATGTTTAACCATGGACCAGAATTCGGGAGTCAGTTGTCTGGCTGTTGGCGTAAATGAAATTTTCGCTGTCGTGTCTTTTAAAGGCATCAGGTAAGCGCCACCGATCCCCACTTCCTTCATGGCTTGCAGATCGGCCGTGATGCCGGCTTTGGAAATGGCACCGTGCATCCAGTACCAGAAAACCCAGGGTCTGGCGTTTTGGCCGGGTTGGCGAAAGGCTTTGTCCACCAGGTCATACTTCGCTTGTTGAGCCTGTAGGTTATCCCGCGCTATAAGTAAAACCAATACTACTATTATCCATTTCAACTTTGTCCTCATTTCGTCTGGCAAACTTTTGTTCGTTGAGAATACTTATTTATTTAAATGTGACACTACTCTTCCCTTTATCTGTGGATGTCGCTACTGCAATGCCCCGGTGATCCTTCTTGTCCACGGCACAGTAAAAGTGATACACAGTTCCCTTCCATTTCACCACATAACTTTTATGCACATACTTCGCATCAAAGTCTTCGGACGGTTGGACCAGGTCTTCGCCGGTCCAGTCGGTCCAGTTCACTAAGTCATAACTGCAGGCAAAGCGGTTGAACGCATCTTTCCTTCCTTCCCAGAAAGCCCCGAAGTAGAACATCACCCAAAGGTCACCTATTTTCTGTATCACGCCATCACCGGTGATACCGATCTTATGGTGTACCACCGGATCGGTTTTATAGCGCTCCCAGTGGATCATATCATTGGAAACCGCCATACCAATTCGTTCAAACCAGCGCCACTTGGGGGTATTATTGCTGGTATCGCCGTTGGCATTGTAATACATCACAAAGGGAAAACCCGTGGTTTTGTTCTTATCCCAAATGATGCTGCTCTTATACAGTTTTTTGTTCTCCCACCAGCGGACCAGGCTGTCACTGGCTGATAATACCGGTGAACCATAGCGGTTCCATTCATGTACTTTAACGGGTGATTGCTTTGTATAAGCGATGCCGATTCCCAGTTGGCCACTCTCATACCCTCTTTCATGGCCGCCGATATAGGACATCCAATAATTACCCATGAATTTTTTCAGTTTGTATGATCCTTCCCATCTAGTATCCTGCAAGGCCGTGTAGCCGGCTTTTTGGTTGGCATCCCATTGCACCACCACTTTACTGGTATCGGAGAAGCTCATGATCTTTCCAAGCGTGGTCCAGATGAGCAGGTCCCTGCTTTTCGACAACCAGGTCTCATAGCCCCTGCCATCAAACTGGATCCAGGTCATGTACCAGTATTTGCCTTTGCGGAAGACTGAGGGGCAGTCGATCTTTTTAGTGTCGTTTTCAGGAGTTACGACAAGGCCGTATTTGAAAGGGGTTTTGATCTCGTCATAGATTTGCTGCATTTTTTCTGCAGGCACTGTTTGCTGGCCATGCAAGGCAGCTGGTGCAGTCAGCAGTACCAACCCAAGGATATATATAAAATAAAATCGCCTCCGCATCAGTAAAGTCGTTTAATGTTTTTTACCATTTCTCCAGGATTGGCATTTTTACCACTCAGTGGAAACAGGTAAAAAGAATAGTGGTAATCCTTCGCTTTCACCTGGTATTTCTCCAGTGGTGCTGCCACATCACTCCAACTGTCATTTCCCCCCACACCCATTTGGACTAAATCAATGTTCAGCGTGATATAAGGAGCTTTTACCAGTTTATTGGTGTGCTTTGCATTCCCGATATTCTCCTCGGTATAAGGCCAGGCACTCATGCTGAGCAGACTGTCGGCTACCACGAGCAGGCCATTACCCTTTGCCGGATCGCGGAGCGACATCCAGCGTACATCCGTCCGGTTGGCATATTCCTGGGGCACTACATAAGAATCGGCAAATTCACTGATGTCCTGCTGATACAACCCGATATCAGTACCATAGTTGCGGTCAATATAATTTTCCATCGGACCTCTGCCAAAATAAATGATCTGCTGATATGAAGGAGCAGTACAGAGTTGCATACCTACTTTGGGAATATTGGGCAGTCCGGGGTTTACATTTAATTCATAGTCCACTTTAATCACCCCGCTTCCGCTGAATGTATAGGTAACGGTAACCGTAGCACTGTCATTGATCAGGCTGTACTCATTTATCACCTGGACCTCCTGGTCTTCGGATTCACCGGTTCTGGTATTTGTCAGTTTCATTCCGGATTCGTACCATTGGCGGAGTTTGCGTTGGGGCTTCCAGCCACGACGGTCATTATCCGTAAGCGGACGGGTGAAGTCGGGAATCAGGGGTTGTAAAATCGTTTCTTTGCCTTTATAAACAATTGATGAAATGCCGCCCATTCCGGTCTTCATCACAACAGCCGTATAATCGGCGGCCTTGATCCTGACTTCCGTATCAGTACTGCTTAGTTTAACACCAGCTTTATGACTGATTTCCGGGACTGATTTCACAGCTGGTTTTACTAACAATTGATCCGATGCTATAGTATGTCCCGCACTTGCCCAGCCCGTTGCTTTTTGTAGCACAAACCGGATATCGGCATGGTATTCCGCCTCCGGTTTCATTTTCGGAATCCAGCTACTGATAGGGAAAACCGCTTCCGTACCCGGAGCCACATCTATACCACCGATCTGCTTGTCGGAAATGATCTTGCCATCTTCCCGGATACTAATATAAGCGGTGTATTTATTTACATTCAATACCTGGCTCAGATTTACAATTCGCATCAGGCCCTTTACACTATCGGCCCAGTTGCATTGAATAGGCTGAAAGATCCGTTTACATTCATACATGGCTTGCTTCGGTCTTCCATCCGCTGTTACAATACCCTTGATCGTAAAATTGTCAAAATACTTTTCGCCATAATCGCCGCCGTAAGCATAGTACTCCGCGCCTGCGGAATCTTTCTTTAATAAGCCCTGGTCCTTGAACTCCCAGATACAACCGCCAATGATCCGGGGAGTTGCTCTCCACTGATCCCAGAAATCTTTCAGATTACCGGCGCTGTTGCCCATGGCATGCGCATATTCGCAGAAGAAGATGGGACGAATATCGCCGTTTTGCTGACTGGCCAGTAACGGTGCGGTATAATCGGAAGGATACATCCGGCTCACCACATCCACATAATACTGATCGAGCGGGTTCTGAATGCGGTGGGAATGGTCATTTGTTTTCAGGTATTTTGGATCAGAAGGGTCGATATAGCCAGTTTCTTTCGGACTGCCCATAGCGGGTTCATAGTGCAGGGGGCGTGTGATATCGTAGTCTTTTATCCAGCCCGCCATGGCAGCATGGTTGGGACCACTGCCGGCTTCATTACCAAGACTCCACATGATAATGGAAGGATGATTCTTATCGCGCAGCGCCATACGGCTCACCCGCTCAATATAAGCGGCCGTCCATTTCGGATCATGATCCAGTTTGCCGCCAAGTCCATGGGTCTCGTGATTGGCTTCATCGATCACCATAATACCATATTCATCACAGAGATCGAGTAAATAAGGATCAGAAGGATAGTGACTGAGCCGGATACAGTTAAAATTGAATTGCTTGATAGTGGTGATATCCTGTCTGATATCTCCTCTTGTCAATGCTTTTCCATGTACGGGATGATGGTCTGGCCGGTTCACGCCATATAAATAGGTGAGCTTGCCGTTGATCAGGAGTTTGCTATCTGATTTTCTGAACTCAATGGAACGGAAACCAATCTTCGCTGTTTTTACTTCCAAAATTTTTCCTGAACTGTCTTCCAGGCTTAATACCAGCTGGTAAAGATTGGGGGCTTCCGGACTCCATTTCTTTGGATCAGGGATTGTTGTTTCGAGTAAACCGAATTTCACCCGGTCGAGACGGGGATGGATTTCATTAATAATCTCATCCGCTTTTTTCTCCAATGGATTTACAAATATTCCCTGTCCCTTCTCATCATATAGCTGTGCCTTTAGTTTATAGCCGGGTACTTCATGGCCACTCAGGTTTTCAATACGTGGCCGGATACTGAGCAGGGCATCTTTGTAATCATTGTCCAGTCTGGTCTGCACAAAAAAATCAGCGATCCGCAACGGCGGTTCCGCCATCAGGTATACTTCGCGGTGAATCCCGCTCATGCGCCATTGGTCCTGGTCTTCCAGGAAACTGCCATCACTCCAGCGGATCACCCATACAGATATGATATTCTCGCCTTCCTGTAAATAAGGCGTGATATTAAACTCAGACGGGAGAAAACTGTCTTCTGCATAACCGGCGAATTTCCCATTCACCCATAACTTATATGCTGAACTCACTCCCCCGAAGTGCAGGGTCACATTCATTCCTTTCCAGTTGGCCGGAACAGTTATGCTTTTCTGGTAACAACCCACCCCATTATAATCATTCGGCACATAGGGCGGATTGACCGGGCGGAAAGGATATACGGCGCTTTTATAAATGGGTTTATCATAGCCCTGCATTTCCCAGCTGGAAGGCACCGGGATTTTTTTCCAGCCGCTTACTTTGTTTTTGAAAAAATCTTTGGGTTCATCACCCGGCTTCCCTGCAAAAGAAAAATCCCATTCTCCGTTCAGTGAGAGATAACGACCGCTTTGCTCCCGGTCATTCTTCAAGGCATCATTGATAGTCGCAAATGAGTAAGCCGTGGCTCTTGCCGGGTCCCGGTTAATGCCACTCACCAACGGATCTTCGTAAGGTTCGCGGTTATAAATGGAAGGGGCAACAGGAACCGCAGCCGGGGTTTTGTCGACCAGTTGGGCCTGCGAAAACGTCGCCGTAACAATAAATAATATAAAACTGATTAAGCGTTTCATGCGAGTAAATTCAGACATTCATCCTTAAACCCAAATCCCCAGCCTGGTTTATCATGAGGAATGGCGTATCCGTTTTCAAATTGTACCGGGTTATCGATCAGCGGATCGATCCAGTCGAAGGATTCGGTACCGCTTCCGTTGGGTATGGTAGCCAGCAGCGGAACATCATAGTCCTTATAATAATGGGGCAACACCTGAATATTGAACGCACCGGCCACAGCCGCACTGTTACGCCAGGCTTCCACACCGCCCAATCGTAAAATATCCGGTTGCCAGATATCCAGCGCATTCCGGTTCGCCAGCTCCCGTAAAGGTACAGTGCTATACTCCCTTTCGCCCATGGCCAGCGAAATTCCTGCCTGGTTGCGTAACAGCCGGTACCCTTCATAATCGGTATGCACAATCGGCTCCTCAAACCATTGGATACCGAGTTCACGTGCCGACCTTGCCAGTGCCAGTGCATCCGGCACATTCATTCCCTGGTTCGCATCCATCATGATATTGATATGCGGACCAATTGCTTCTCTCACGAGCCGTAAACGTTCCAGATCTTCCTTCCAATCAGGTTTACCAACTTTGATCTTCACGGCTTTAAAACCCCGTTTGGCATAACCGGTCACTTCCTCAATCAGTTCCTGTGTGGTATAACTGATCCATCCTCCACTACCATAGGCCGGGATCTTTCTTCCCGAAGCACCTAACACTTTCCAGATAGGTTGACCAAGAATCTTGCACCAGGCATCCCACATGGCAATATTATAAATGCCCTGTGCCCAGCGGTTGATGCCTTCCATGCCAAAATACTCATTGTGATGATCCAGATCGCTGAATGCTTTAACGGTATTGAATACTTCTTCCCCGATCAGTTTTTCCCGCTGGTCTTTTAAAGCGCCGAGTATGGCCTGCGGACTGTACTGAAAACTCAGCAGATACCCTTCACCCGTAATACCCGTTTCGGTGTGGATACGGGTTACGATAAAGGATATTTCTGTCAATGTGTGCGTGGCATCGGAAATAGGTTTTGCCAGCTTTGCTTTTGCACTGAATAGTTCAATCTGTCTGATCCGTGTTTTCATTGTTCATTTTTTTGTGATTCCACTGGTCTTTTCCTCCAGTAATTCGCGAGCAGACTGCCGCTGATATTCATCCAGGGACTGAATACAGCTGCGGGCAATCCAACCGTACCGAGTTTACCCATACTGCCCGCGATACCACTGGCCATGCCGCCGTTTTGTAAGCCTACTTCAAAGGCAATGGTGCGACTGGCATTTTTATCCATACCAAACAGGCGGCTGAGCCAGTAACCAAAGAAATAACCGGCGGCATTATGAATAACGGAGGCGATGAACAGCAGTACACCCACTTTCATCAGATTCTCCCTCCCGGCTGCAGTAGTAACTGTGGTAAAGTAAATGATACCAAACATCGAGATCAGCGGCATGATCTTATCAAGCTTCGGGAAACGGTTATACAACTGATGATAAAGCCAACCGGCAATCACAGCCCCTGCAAAGAAAGCGGAGAGGGTGATGCTTTGTCTCCATTCGGGCTGATTGATATTTCTTAACAGATAAAAAACGACAATAAAAAGCCATGCAACAGAAAAAGCTACTAAAATACTCACTCTGCGTCTCTGCGTCTCCGCGGTTCTTTTTAAATAATCATGTAAAAGTGCTGCGCCGATCGGCACCAGTACGATCTTGATGATCTCCATCATCATATCCACGAATTTTATCTCGATCAGGGTACCTGCCAGCGTTTTCATTAACAAAGGAGTCAGCAGTGGTGCCACTAAAGTGGCCATGGCAGTTACGATCACCGATAAAACCAGGTTCGCTTTGGCCAGGTAGACCATCACATTGCTGGCGAGTCCGCTGCTGCAACTGCCAATGAGAATAATACCTGCAGCGATCTCGGGTTCAAAATGAAAGATCTTCGTGAGCAGTAATCCCATCAGGGGCATGATGGAAAAATGGCAGAACAATCCCACGAGCACGCCTTTACCTGTAGAAGCGATACCATTGAAATCTTTCAGGCTCATATGCGTGCCCATACCAAACATCACCAGTTGGATGATCACCAGGATGAGAGTCTTGTCACGCAGGTTAACCGAACCCCAGCTAGTAAATGCCTGGGGGAATAACATACCCGCCACTACAGCGGAGATGATCCAGGCCGTGTACTGATAGCCTTTTAATGCAGGAATGGAACCAAGTCCTACAGCGAGACTGATCGCAGCAATCAGTACGGCCGGTTTATAAAGCATTGGTTCATGCAGCATGACACCTGCTAACAGGGCCACTACTGCCAATCCGCTGAGATAAAGAAAATATTTTCCGTATTGCTGCATGAACAATTTTTATTTTAAAACAGTAGCCAGGTATTCCATGGCAATGGGGGGACTGGCCAGGATCGGTACTTTTTTATCTGCCTCAGCAAGGGTATCCACCACACGTGCCATACTGGCCTGCGCGAGTAAGATCACATCCACTTCGTTTGCCAGTTTCTTCAGTGCATCTCCTACTTTCTGATCATGGGTAGCCGCATCACCACTCATCAGGGCTTCAAAAGCACCTTCGCATAATACTGGTAACAGTTCAATTTCTTTCCCGGCTGCCAGTGCTCTTCTGCGTACCAGGTCGCTGGTTGGATTCAATGTAGTAGACAATGTTGCCACCACCCCGATCCTCTTCCCGGACAGCACTGCTCTATCCGCCATCGGTTGATCCACCCGCAATACCGGTACATGACTCAATCCGGCGGCGGCCTCTACAGCAGGACCGATCGAGGAACAGGTGAAGAGAATATAATCCGCCCCCGCATCCTGCGCCGAACCGGCATAGTTCACTACCCGTCTTGATGTATCGGCGGTTAATTCACCACAGGCAATCGTATTCTTAATCAGACTATCATCTACAATATTAAAGGTCTTTACATGCGGTATATACTTTGCACAGAGTTCGGCGAATACCGGGACCAGGGTGGCTGATGTATGAATGAGGCCTAATGTTTTTACAGACATATGTTTAGATGTTTGTTGTTTAGCGTTTGTTGTTTAGCGTTTTAGTTAATCATGCTTCGGCAAGCTCAGCATGACACCGTTGTCACCGTGCCTGTCCCGCCTAATGCGGGGAGCTTGCCGAAGGGCGACTCACCACTCACTACTCACTACTCACCACTGACTTTCAAAAAATATTCCTTCCCCCCTACCTGTCCCCCCTTAAAATTCACTTCCAGTCCCTGCATTGCTTCATTACTTGAATGCACTTTACATAACGGTGCCCCTGTTACCAGCGGAGCGAGCATTTCCACCGCATCAATCTCCATGGCACGGGCGGCATAGCTGCTGGTATCGCCACCGGCTACGAGGATCCGTTTTACACCCGCTTTCAATACGGCTTTCTTAGCAATGCTGCCGAGTGCCGTACCCAGTTTCTCGGAAGACAGGTTCTGTGACTGTTTCGGACCGGTATGTACGATCAGGTTATGTTTATGCTGTAATTTCTCAACGATAGTGGCTAACTGATTTCCATCCAGGGTGCCATCATTGGAGATCTTTACGGCATTCAGGATGATCTCTTCGAAACCATTGGCAATTGCATGACTGATCTGTGCAGTTGTAACCGGTGAACAACTGCCGGAGACCACCAGCAATGGCTCGGCTTTACTGATCGGGGCCCATTCCCTTACCGGACTGAAATATCCATTACGAATCCAATGAGTACCCAATCCCATTTCAATACCGGAAGAACCCACAGAGAACAATGTTATTCTGTAGGCGGTAGCGATTGCATCCAGATGACCGGCGATACTGACCAGATCCTCATTCTTCATCGCATCATAGACCAGTACTTTCGTTTGCTCACTGATCAGTTTCTCCACAGCGAGATTAATATCGCCCATGGAACCGGATACTTTCAATATATCCACGAGTCCGGTCTTCCTGCTTGTTTGTCCGGCTAATAATTTAGTAAGGTCGCTTTCCGTAGCGGGTGTTACCGGATGAATACTCATCGACGGATGACGATCGAGCCGGTAAATACCGCCATCGCTGCCAATTCCCATTTTGGCAAACAGATTACCAAACAAACAGTAACGGCCGAGTGCGGGCATACCACCTAATACAGGCGTGAATTCATTTTTAAATACGGTTACCCCGCAATCAATGGCTTTACCGATACTGCCCACGGTAGCGGATGAATCAAACGTTGAACAGATCTTATAATGCACATGCCTTGCCCCGGTCGCTTTCATTTGTTCAAATGCAGGGAGCAATGTCTTTTCCATCTCGTCCGGTGATAAGGATCTTGTTTTACCGGCTACTCCATATACCTTCAGTCCGGGCATGGCAGCCAGTTGTTCAGCCGTGGGCACTTCGGTAAACAGGACCGCTTTCGCACCGGCTCTTGTAATGAACTCGAGCGCATCGGTGCTGCCGGTAAAATCATCGCCGTAGAAGGCCAGTAATATGTCAGGCTTATTGTTCAATTTATTTAGTTCCGAATTTTTTTACTGATTCCGCAAAGGCGGGAAATTGTTTTGCCGTTTCTTCCAATGTCATTCCTTCCACAGCACCCTGCCAGGCCTGTTGCAATGCTTGCACACCGGCAGCCGCGCCCATTGGATGCGCCATGATTCCGCCACCTGCCATATATAATAAGTCTGTAGTCTTCGTTCTCCGCCAGGTTTCAAATGCCTGTCCGCCCCATTGTCCGGAAGACACTACAGGCAATACTGTTTTGTGTGTATAGAAAGGAGTGAGGCAGGCATCTATCGAGTTCACCACACTGTCATCGCTCTCCCAGAATTTATTCTGAATACCATTTACGTGCAACTGATCCACGCCGGCCAGTCGCCATAGTTTCTGATAGGCCCTGAAATCAATTCCCAGTAACGGATGGCGGGTCAGCATTCCCCAGCCATTGCGGTGTGCATGAATGGCCAGTTGTCCCTGGTCGCAGATTTTCTTCACCGCAGAAAGTCCCACACTGTTTATGCTGACCATGGCGCAAGTACCGCCCGCCTGAATTATTTTTTCATAGCGGTAGAGCATATCATCCATATCCCCGCTGATGTTAAAGGCATACATCACTTTCTTCCCGGTCTTGTCGGCTTGCCGGTTGATCACCTGCATGACGGCGGACAACCGGTCTTCAAAAGAAGAGTTACCGGAAGACGAAAGCAGTTCATCATCCTTTACAAAATCAATTCCGGCTTCCGACAGTACGTTCACTATGCCGGCGGTTTGTTCAGGACTTAATCCTACCGAAGGCTTTATGATGGTGCCGATCAGTGGGCGGTTATACACACCCGTTAGCTCCCTGCAACCGGTGATACCAAAGGAAGGGCCGCTGAAGAAAGACCCATAGGAAGCCGGCAGTTCAATATCCATCAGTTTGAGACCGGTGAACTGCGTGATCTCATATAAATTTCCCTGGAGGGTGGAAACCAGCACGGGTAAATTATACCCGAAGTTTTCTATACTCCAGGAAACTTTCACAATGGCCCGGTGATAGAGTCCGTCTTTACTGCTGGCTCCGGGAATGGCGGGTTCTTTCACTGTTTCCAGTAATTCCACCGATTCCACCCGGGCAGCAAAGCGTTGCTTCAGTTCCTCCGTTTCACCAGGTACCGCTACAAACGTGCCCGAAGATTGCTCACCGGCGAGTACCGCTGCGGCTTTCCCGGGGGCAAAGGGAGTTTCTATATAGTATGTAGCTAAAATCCGTTCCATGATTATCGTATGTAGGGCAACCACACTCTCATATCCGTCCTGCCCCGGTTCGCCCAGGCATAATAGGGAATGAGTTTAATAGTTGCGAGTTTATATTTCTTATTCACTTCTTTGTATAATTTATTCGTCCATTCCTCTTCGTGGCGCAGGTAAGTTCGGCCAACAAGTGCTGTTACCCGACCTCCGGCTATTTCCATTTCCTCCGTTTTAAAACGGGCGGTGGAAATCATACGTACATCCGCCACATTATACTGGGGCAGATCAGTGGATTCGATACAATAGACCAACGGGCCTCTTTTGACAGCGACCTGCCCCCTTGTTTCTTCAACCAGCGGGTTACTTTCTATCATCGTTACGGGCATATCCATATAAATCTCTATCCGGTCGCCTTTTTTCCAGGTCCGCTCTACAGTCAGGTATCCGTTTCTTAGCTTTTCATCCGTTTGTATTCTGCCATTTACGGCTATCCGGAAAAAGCCGCACCAGCCAGGTACCCGGAAATGAAGCCCGGTGGCCACCGAAGGCGCTTCTTTAATATCGATATTAATTTTTCCTTCCCAGGGATAATCCGTAGTCTGCTCGAGCGTAATCTTCTCCCCATTGTGCAATTCCGTTATTAATGTATTGCCTCCATACAGATTAAAGTAGAGACCGTCGCGGCCGAGACTGTATAAATAATCATTTACTTCAGCGATGGTACGCACCACATTCGGGGGACAGCAATTGGATTTGCTGATATAGGGTACCCGGCCGCCTTCCCAGCGCATATGATAAGGAAATGTGGCAGATGCCGCCAGCGGGTTAGTATAAAAATAAGAGGAACCGTCCATGCTTACCCCGCTGAGTACACTGTTGTATAAAGCCAGTTCTACAATATCCGCATACTTTGAATCCCCCGTTAACAGGAACATCCGCCAGTTCCATAATACGTTTCCGATATTGGCACAGGTTTCGTTATGAGCGGTATGATTGGGCAGTTGAAAATCGCGGCCATAACTCTGGTGTACTTTCTGCACTGTATCCGGCTTATACGCTGTGCCATCCACCGATACCCCGTCATACAAAGCACCACAACCCCCGGTGATATACATTTTTGTATTCACCACATTGTCCCACATGCGGTCGAGTGTGGCCAGTAAACTATCGTCGCCTGTTTCCGCATATACATCCGCCACACCGGCAAACAGATAGTTAGCCCGCACTGCGTGCCCGGCCACTTTCATCATTTTCCGGAAGGGTGCCCGGTCACTGTTATCATCCGTGCCTTCCACGGTGCCACGTATATTGATGAGATGAATCACAAGATCGAGGTATTTCTTCTCACCAGTAGTACGATAAAGTTCAGTGAGCCCCATATAATGCGAGGGACAAATGGCATTGCGTGCCTGTTCCGGAGTGGCCGCTGCATAAAACCCGATCAGGAAATCAGCGGCTTTCTTTGCAATGGTAAGCAAACTGTTTTTACCTGTGGCCCGGTGATGTACACAGGCGGCTGTCATCAGGTGCCCAAAATTATAGGCTTCAAAACTCAGCTGGTCGTCAAACATCTTCTCTTTGCCTGACTTCTTCTGTTCAATAATATTCCTGGTGTAGATATACCCATCTGCTTTCTGCGCCTTTCCGATCACGTCGATGGCTTCATCCATCATTTTGTCGAGTTCCGGGCTCTTTGTCTTGGCATACATGGCGGCCACCGCTTCCAGTGTTTTGTAAAAATCGCCATCATGAAAAGAGGGGCCGCGGAAACGACCGGTATCCAGTCCGGCGGCTACCCGGAAATTCTGGAATGAATAACAGATTTCTTTACTTGTATAGGTCTTCCATAATTGAGGCAGCATGGCATCCCGGCAAACAGTAAAGCGTTCGGCCCAGAAGCCCTTTGTCCATTGCACATCACTCATTCCTACCGATGTGAGATTGGCTTTCGGACTCGCCTGGGTATTCACCAGTCCCTGCTGCGTGAATCCGGTAACGACCAGCAGAAGCAATATCCCTGCACCAACGATCTTCTTCATACTTAATTGGCTTTATACGTAATGGTATAATCTGTTCCGGGTTTAACCTGGATCTCATAGAGACCATTTCCTTTATCGGTCATGGTAAGCTGCTGTCCTTCCGGTTTTACCTTACTCTTCAGCAGGATGGTGCCTTCACCCGTGGTTGAACGGATCTTCAGTTGCTCACGGGTCACATCCAGACTGATGGTCCCGTTGGGCGTGGGTACCGTACCCTTCATCCATTGCAGGCCACCGAGATTGGGTTCAACCGTATACCGGGCATAACCGGGGGCGGTTGGCTTTACACCAAGGTAGTATTTCCCAAGGAGGTAAAGCGGGCTGGCACCCCAGGCATGACAAAGGCTTTTACCGAATTCACGGCCATACATGGAATAATGTTCCGTGCCTTTCTTTGCCGGATTGTATTCTTCCCAGAAAGAAGTGGCCCCCAGTTTCAGCATACCACCCCAGTAATCTTTCATTTCCCGTAACACATAATCCTGTTCCCCCAGGGCACAAAGAGCTTCCAGTTCATAAAAGCGCATATACGGGGTAGTGATCTTCTGTACTTTATCATTCAGCAACACGGATGTTTTTACGGCCTGTTTTTGCTGCTGATTAAAATAGTCAAAGAAGATGGAGAACATATTAGCATAGCGGGTCACATTATCTGTTTGAGTACCATTGATACGGCTATGTACCAGCGCCTGCTTCTGTTCATTCCAATAAAGTTCAAATAATTTCTTCCGCATATCTACGGAGAGCTGGTTATAACCGGCAGACCCTTCTTTATCCCCCACAATATCCGCACAGAGTGCCATGGTCTCCAGGCTGCGCGCCAATAGTAATTGTTCAAAACTCACTTCGCCTTTCTTACTGAGTCCGGCAGCCCAGTCAATAAAGATCCAGTCGCCCGGCAGCCATTCCATCAGTCCGTTCTTGTTTCTACGCGCCAGTACATAATCCATCAGGCTCTTCATCCGGTCGTAGATCCGGGTGATGAAAGATCGATCCCCGGTATAGAGATAATAATCATATATACCCAGGAACCAATAGAAGGTATAATCCATAATGGTGTTGATGTGGCCTGTTATGGGGTCCTTACCCCGCAAAGCATAAGTTGTACGTTTTACTGTTTCGTTATCAAAGTACAGATAGTAATTCATCAAATAACTTTGATATGCATCACCGCTCCATATCCAACGGTCACGTTTAATTCCGTCAATAAAAAATTCTCTTGTATTTAACTCAAAAGTGTATTTGGCCACTTCATAAATCCGGTTGACCTCAGCATCGTCACAAGTAAAGCTGCCACGTTCCTTTACATCCGCATATTCGTATAACATCGAGACAGAATCGAGCATGACGCCTTCATCATACTGTACATGCACAAAACGATAGGCTTTTGACAAATTCATCACATGATCATTCTTCGACGGATTGTCCACTTCCAGCCTATCCAACGTTTCGCAATGTTCGGCAGATAATGCTTCTGCCTCTGATTCACCATAATACACCGATAAGTTTCCTTTCCCAACCAGGCCCTGCAATTGAATAAACCCAAAGGTTTCCTTGCCAAAATCTATCAGCATCGATTGCTTGCCTTTGGTAACAGCTACAGCTTCCTGTTTTTTTGTGGGCAACATAAATTGCGAAGGTAATTGTGCTGGTGAATTGAAATCCGAACTTCCTGCATTTACCCATTTGGTTGCGGAGATGTCGGATGCCTTGCCTGTTTCATCAATCCATTCTTTGTCTTCAAAAGTCACCAGCCACGAGGAATCGGAAAAAATGGTTTCCCCTTTTACATAAATGGCCGGCACATTGGCCTGGTTAAATACTTTTATATTGATTTTGTGTTTGCCTGCCGGTACAACAATTTGTTTCGGGCTTCCTTCAAGTGCTTTACCATCGAGCTTTACATGGTATTCGCCTTCTACATAAATGTCAACCGTTTCGGGTGCAGGCACCTCAACTGCTTTATGAAAATCCATAAGCACATAATGGTTATCCAATTTCCAAAACACAGGAAAGAATGTACCACGTTCTGTGCGACGGTTTTGCACTTTATTGGCCAGTACAATTTCAAAATCGCCGGGATACCAAATCCAGGTTGGAGCAGAAAGAGAACCCTGTGATAAAGTGTTATTCATTTGTTTCACATTAATTGCTTCACTGCTATTTACTATTTGTTTCCTGAGTTTCCCTGATTAAGTAAAGCCTATTCCACCTAAAGATCCTCTCCGTATCTTTCTTTGGATATTTGTTGTAATGATTTCCCTTGGGTTTTTGGCGTCCATATTGCTCCTATGATGAGTGCTACAAGCAGCAATCCAATCATTATGCAGGCAGCGGTGTAAAACCCTTCTCCGTTTTTGCCATAAATATTTACAAAACCCAATCCCCATACTGCCGCAATGCTTCTAACCGCAAAGAACATAATTCCCTGAGCTGCGGCCCGGTATTTGGCAGGAAAAAGTTCCGAAGCCCAGAGCGCATAAAATGCCTGTACACTTATGCCAGCATGTATGCCCCAAAGAATGGTGAACGTCCACAGCGCCAGATGATTTTTTATCCCTATAAAAATAAGGATGCCCCAGGCAACTACTCCTATTGATGTGCCAAAAAAATACAACCAACGTTGATTGACTTTATCAACCTGCATGGCAAATCCAAAATATGTAACTGCAATAATCACAATCCATTGAACTGCCGTTATCATATTGGCCTCCCCATTGGAAAGACCGCCTGCAGTTTCATAAATATGTTGCTGAAAGAAACCCATTACTGAAGCCACCATATTCCAGCTAATGTAAATGCCCGCCAGGAAAAGCATGGTTCGGATATTCACTTTGTTGGTAAAAAGGGTGCCGAATGATGCAAAAATGCCGGGTTGTTTTTCATTGGTTTGCAATTTTTTTGCTGCTTCCCAATCTTTCGATTCATTGAGTTTCCGCTGCAAATTCCAGGCAATGAACGCTACTACCAGTAAAGAACCAAAAATAATACGACTACTGAATACATTAATGGCATCAATGCTTGCATCGTTACCAATAATGAAGCTTGCAATTTTTTGTACGTAACTAAATAAAACTCCGGCCGATGCATCCGCTTTGCCGGGAGCGAGGAGCATCCCCAAAAGTAAAATGATCATTGGTCCAACTCCCCAGGCAAACTGTGAAATACCCATATTCTTACCCCGATTACCTGCTTCTGAATTCTCGGATATATAGGTCCATGAGGCAGGAACCCCCACTCCCACTGAAATACCTGTAACCATAAAACCAATCAACAGCATGGGAAAATTAACCGTGAACATGATGATGGCAATCCCCAGCATATACACAAGCATATTGTAGCTGTAAATGGTTTTCCGACCGTATTTGTCGGCCAGGAAACCACCGAAAATAGCGCCGATAGCTGCACCAAAGGCATTTGCGCTGAGCGCATTCAGCCAACCGAGATGCCCTTCGTTCAGTCCAAGGTAATTTTGCCAAAGCGTTAACCCGCTTGCACCTGCAACAATCGCTCCGGCATCCAGATAATTGGTCAACGATACAGCGATCGTACTTTTTAAACTTCCTTTAGTATGTTCCATAAATGCAATTATGAATTTAGATAGTGAACTAATGTCCGTTAAAAATGATGTAGAGGGTGAGTATAACAAGTCCTAATAAAGCGAATAAAAATTTTGTCTGCTTATCCGTTTTAGGTAAAGCAGCTGCATCAACCATTGCGGTTACTTTGTTTTTATCGAACAAAGAAATTACGATGGCTGCCACAAACAATACAGCGAAGATGTAAAACGAAATAAGGAAATAATGCGGCCACCAGGTGTTAGCGCCTGTGGCAGCATCGGGTGGGATGATCCACAGATTCAATATGCCTACGAATAAACTGCATGCAGAACCTACTGATAAAATTAAATTCACTGCCAGCTTTGTGGTACGTTTCCAGAACACGCTCAATAAAAAGGTCACCGCTAACGGTGGCGCCAAATATCCAAGTATCGATTGAAAAATATCGAAAAGCGTTTTCCCTTTTACATTATCCAATGCAATCGCCATGCACACTGCCATCGCACAACCGATCACCACTACCATACGCCCTACCTGAATCTGTTGTTTAACGGTTGCATTATTATTCATGTTGTTGACATAAATGTCTTTTGTAAAAACCGTGCTCAACGCATTCAGGGAAGAACCGATAGTTGCAACCAACACAGCGATCAACACACAAATCACCAATCCGTTTAAGCCGGGCGGAAACAGGTTGGTTACCATTGTCATATAGGCCAACTTGTCATCAGTAAGATCAGGGAACAAGGCAAAACACAAAATGCCCGGCAGGATGAACATGGGCAATGCCAAAACTTTTAACCAACCAATGAAGTTGACGCCAAGCTGTCCTTGTTTTAAATTTTTTGCACCTAAAACACTTTGCACCATACTCTGATCGGTACAAAAAAATGCAACAGCCGATACGGGATAACCCAGCAACAAAGCATGCCAGGGATAGCCGGGATCGGATGCCGGATGAATCAGGTTCCAGAAGTGAGGTGGTGTTTTATCAAGCAATGCAGTAATACCCCCCAGTTTTTGAAAACCAATAAAGGTCAGAGCGAATGAAACAACTATCAACAGGATCATCTGGAATACATTCACTTTGGCAATGGCTTTTAATCCCCCCATGTATGTAAACAAACCGGCGAAGGCAACCAACACTATTGTTGATTGCCACATGGGAATGCCCAATATTTGTCGCACTAAAATTCCACCGCTGAACAAACCAAGACTTAACCAGCTGATAAGAATTTTCACCAATGCATAGCCTGCTAAAATATCCTGTGTACTTTTACCATAACGTTTACCCATGAACTCGGGCATGGTGCTTACGTTACTGGCAATATAACGTGGCGCAAACACCATTGCGAGTAACAATAAAAACACAAACGCATACCATTCAAAATTGCCGCCTACAATACCTGCAGAAAAACCGATACTGGCAAAGGCCAGCAATGAAGAGGGCCCTACATTGGTTCCCCACATGTTGAAACCGATATTGTACCAGTTGAGGGATTTGCCGGCAAGGAACAGTGTTTCCTCTTTTTTCTTGCTGCCAAAACTGGCCTTGTAGCCAATAAAGAGCAGGAGCAGCAGGTACACCACCACAATGATGAAATCGACCGGTTGTAATTTGCTGTAGATATCGTTCATTAAGGGGTGCTGTTAGTGTATCAGATTGTTTAAACCGAATTCATGCAGGATATCAGCTGTTTTCACCGGCTTGCCGGTTTTCAGACTACGGTCCATGGCCTGTAACAAAGCAACGGTACCAATGCCCTCTTTCATATCGGGGTAGGCTGTGAATCCCTGTTCAATGGAGTCCACGAAATACTCCAGGTAATTCTGGTATTCACCCGCATGATGACTTTGCCCTTCAAACCGGAAATAATATTTCAATGTACTATCGCCCCAATGGATGATCTTCTCTTCCCCGGACTTATCAGTAATAGCATAACGCAGTTCATGGTAATCGGCCTGGCTGGCACCGAGTGTGCCCCTCAATACACAGCTCATACCACTATCGCGTTTCACAGGCTGGGTAGGACCGGTATAGCTGCCACTCACCCGGGCTATGCGTCCGTCAGTAGTACGGAAGATGAAATGCATGGTGTCTTCATTTTTCAATCCGGCTGTCTTCCCGTTACTGCTGATCATGCCATAGCCCATTACTTCTTCAATATCGGGTAAATACCAGCGGATAAAATCAACGGGATGACTGAGTCCGCCATAGAGCCATTTGAAAGAATCTTCAAGGGCCCATTTCTTTTCGAGGAACCAGCGGTGATCGGCATTGTAATGACTCTCGACCGTGATCAGTTCCCCGATTTGTCCTTCGGTATAATCTTTACGCTGACGACGATAGGGCTCGAAGAAACGGGAACTTTGTCCGACAAATACCCGCTTGCCTGTCTTTGCCTGCAGCTCCAGGAGTTCCTTAGCCCGTCCAAGATCATCAATAAAGGGTTTGGTACAGACCACATGTTTGCCATGTTCCAAAGCAAGTTTAATATGATCCGCATGCAAATGATCCGGTGTATAGATAGCGATGATATCAATGGCCGGGTCATTGAGCATGTCTTCATACTTTGTGGTGTAGGTATGAAAGCTGAATTCCTCCGCCCGATGTTTGCATACGGCTTCATCGCGATCGCAGATGGTTTTCAGGTTGAGCTTTTTGCTTTGCAGCGCAGCAGAAATCGTACTTCTGCCTTCACCCAATCCTAATATTCCAATATTCAACATGGTGTTTTGTTTATAATTGTTAAACCCCCTTCAGCCACTCCCCACTTTCCACTCCCCACTTTCCACTTTCCACTTTCCACTCTCCACTTTCCACTCCCTATTCTCTATTTACTATTCTCTATTTTCTCTAAAAACACCCACTTCACCCCTTCCCCTGCTCCATATAACCCCTCCTGGTATTTGCCCATGAGTTTATTCCATTCATTCACCCGTGGATTGTTCTCCGTTGTTTTTGGATTCAGTTTATCAAGACTTTCTCCTTTGGGAATACTTATCACGAGTACCAGCTGACGGCCATTGCGGAAGATGAGTAATTGCTGAAAATCCGCATTGCAAAATCCGCGGGAGAGTTCCGGCCATTTTTCAAACTGGGTGGCATGATAATCGAGGTATTCCTGTTGCATTTTCGGATCAGCTACAAGATTAGTTGAGAGCAGGATATGATCCCATTCTTTCGCTACGCTTTTATCGGTACAATGTTTTTCCTTACTGTATTGGTAAAACAGATCGTGATACGCTTTCACTTCTGTTTCCGGAAAGTTATTTTGTATCCGGCCCTGCATTACACCGAGGTCCTGCAACTTGCCGAAGTAAACAATATGATTCTTCCATTGATAAAGAGCGGTACTGTCCATTTGATTGGCAGCCAGTAATAGCTTAAGTTTATTGAGATCAGGTTGCACACCTTCTCTGGTGATCAGTTCAAGCACTTCCGAATGCTCTTCGTTAACCGACACGGATGGATCGGCGGAGACTGACTCTTTCAGTAAAGACCGGTAATTTGACGTAATACCTGCTTTGCTTTTTACTGAATCATTAACAGCCGGCCCGTTATTTATCCAGGTGTTATCAGGACCGGCGGCATTCTGAAGATATTTTGCCGAAGGCGTAAAATTATTACTCACAGTAATGCCGGATGAACCTTCATCGGTATAGATATAAAACCAATGTGAGGGCAGATGTGCATAGGGTGCTCTATAAATACTGTCAATATAATTTTCGCTGATCCGTGAACCCGGCTGGGCACTCAGGGTGTAGATGCCGCTGCAATCGTAGTTGTGTTTGCCGTAATGATGAATGCGATTGCGGTAGATCAGGTTATTCTTCATGATATTGGGAGCAGGCGACCATCCCCAGCCCATGGTGATACCGGAATAAGAAACATTATTCACTTCGTTATTGGTTACCAGCGAATGTTGGGTATAACCGAGGCCAATGCCCACACAACTCCAGTCTTCATTGGTTACATCCGTTACCAGGTTATCTGTGATAGTCAGATTGCTGCAATGATCGCGTGTATCTGATGGGTTAAAGGGCAGATGTATTTCATGTCCTGGATCGGAGTAAACGCCTGCCAGTATTCCATTGCCCCCGATGTCTTTTAACAGGTTACCCCTGATCAGGCATTCTCTGATCCCCCTATGAAAATCAATTCCGGTGGAAGCGAGGTGTTCAAAATAGCATTCATCCACCGATACCCCCGTTGCGTAAGCTACCGATAAAGCGGCAGCGGGTCTGCCTACCCATGCCTGGTTATCCAGACCGGGTTTTTCTTTTGTTCCTGGTGGGTTCAGGCGATAGGCATCGGTCATAAAGAGTCCGTTCTGGTGCGGCACATGTCCCTGTTGAGATGGACGCAACCAGCCGGTATGCTGAAAACGAAGTCCCTTTATAAATACATTCCGCACCGGATGCTCCGCAGTACCTTGTATCTGCAGCAGGTTTTCCAAAACTGGTGCAATTACTTCTGCTGTGGCCAGTTGTTCATTCTTTCTTGGCCAGTAATATAGTTTTTGTGCTTGTTTATCCAACCACCATTCGCCCGGTTCATCCAGAAAAGGCAATGCATTGGTTAAATAAAAAGCAGAGTTGCCGGTTTCTCTGGAAATCCATGGTGCCGGCCATGGGTGTTCACTTTGAATACGGCTCTCGGGCTGTTCGAAAAAAAGTTGTGTGCTGTCGCCTTGCACATTCATTTTTTTTATCCGCAAAATGGCAATCGCCCACCACTGATGGATAAAAAATTCAGCGCCTTTTATTGATGAAAAGCCCGGGATCTTTGGGGTAGGAATCCAGCAGGTCTGTTCTTTTTTATTCCAGCTGATGATGCGGTTCATCGTTTCACCATTGGCGTCTTTGGCCCTGACTCCTTTTATATTATTGATCCAGAGTTGCCGGAAGTCCAGGGTTTGGGTCGAAACGGATTTCAGATCTGCCACCCAAACATTGTTTCTGGCCTTGGGTGACAAACCCGGAATAGCAGTTAACAGTTTTTTCCAGCCGGTAATCTGAATACCCCCACTCAAAACAGGTTCTTCTCCTGGTGCAGCCATGATGATCGTTGCATGACCGGCAGCACCTGAGTCTTCAGGCCGTATGAATACGGGTTCTTTGAGATGATAGATTCCACCTATTAAAATAATCCGGATTGTTGCTGTGGAGAAATCAGTAAGCCGGCGCATTTCGCGGGCTTTGCGTAAAGCCATATTTAATGAAGCCAGTGGTTTATCTTTCGAGCCATCATTAATATCGGTCCCGGTTGGAGAAACATAGATATCTGCCGTATTACCCATAAAGGCAAACAGTAAAAAATAACCCAGTAGGGACTGGCGCAATCGTTTCATGTTAAGACCGGCTCGTTATTGAATTAGCGGACTGAAAAACAGCCAATTATACGAATAAATGTACTTGAGTATCCTTTCCTGAAAAATGGGTGGTTTTGCTGAAAAGATGGAGGATTTTACTGCCAGTCCCTTTATTGCCCCTGAAACACCTTCTTCAAATACGCCGTATTCGCTCCGTAGTTGTATTTCGTATCCGAAGGCTTCTTTGCATCGCGGCTGCGTTCGATCACCAGCCAGCCTGACCAGCCCATTTCGTCCAGTGCCTTTTTTACTTTATACAGATCGATCTGGGGATCGTTCTCCAGCCATACACTGTCTTTATTCGTTGCATGGATCATACTGATGCGGTCCTTGCCCAATAGTTTTAATTCGGCGATGAGATCACGACCTTCTTTCAAGGGATTAGAAAAATTGAAACAGATCTTTATCGCAGGGGAACCGATCTCTTTTAATAACTGTACTTCTTCTTTGGCGCTGAGTGCGGTTTCAATACCGATAATCACACCTGCCAGCTCGGCCATTTTACCAGCCACTTTTAACCGGGCCACTACGGAATCCCGTACTGATGGATTTTTTTTCAAATCACATTGCACACCCATTGGTAAAAATGCATGCTTCACATTCATCAGCTGCATGGTCTTAATACAGTCTTCTATACTCTTTATATATTCTGTTCTTTCACAAAATGACTGAGCATAATAGCCGGTCATGGCCAGACTGAAAATTTCTACTCTATTCTCTTTTGCAGTTTGTAAGAATTGCTGCCGTATACTGTCCGTCAGCAACTGATTCTCAAACGTTGGGCGATTCCCCAGTCCGCCCATATCCACTTCCACACCATCGGCTTTGAGTTGGGCGGTCAGGGTTACTGCTCCGAGTTTCTGGCGTTTAAGCAACATCAGGTCGATCAGACCGATCTTATACCGCTGATTGGTCCTGGCTTTTTCAATCTCGGCAGCAAATACTTTCTCCAGTTGTTCAAACCCTTTGATCGCATGCGCCGGTAATTTTTCTCCTTTATCACCGAACACATACAATGCCTGCTCTGGTTCAATAGTTATTCTTGATTCATTGATATTTCCTGCACTATCCTGGATCGCTTTCAGGTTCAGTCCCAGGTATTTTGCCATGAATTGATACACCGGCACGCGTTTACTAATTCCAAAATCATGTTTATCCTGCGGCAAATGCACATTTGTCACCAGGTCCTTCTTCCCATACCAGTCATACATTTTTTGCAGATAGGGAAAATCATGTTCAGGCATCCGGTCTGTCCAGTCACCACCGTCACTGATTACCAGTTGCGGACGGGGTGCCGCCATCGCCGCAATCTCTACATTATTGGTGCGACCCATACAACCATGAATATCCATGCCGCTTTCACAGGGGCAACCGCCATAGAAGTAAGAAGACAGGGAAACAACAGGAGCCGACACTTTAATGCGGTTATCTAATGCAGTCATTAGTACAGTATGACTGCCACCTCCCGAACCACCGGTAATGGCCACTCTGGCTGTATCCGCATCTTTGAGTGATAATAAATAATCGAGTATACGGATGCCACCCAGTGCCTGCATCGTCATGGCCAGGCTGCGGCGGTGATCTTCGATTTTAAACTGCAACAGCGATTCACCCCAGGCAAAAAGATCATAACTGAAAGCCATCGCTCCCATTCTGGCCATAGCGGCACAACGGAGCTGGCAGTCGGGACGATAACGTTGTTTTTCCCAGTGACCATCGGGATTCAGAATGACTGGAATCTTCCCTTTATACTTCAGTGGCTTGTACAAAGAACCATTGATCCACAAACCCGGCATGATTTCAATCGCCACGTTCTCTACTGTATAGCCATCAAAAATCCGTTTTGGCGTAACGATCGATTTACTCCCCGGAGAAATCGGTAAATGATCCAGTTGCAGGGCTTCCAGCATACAGGTCCGCAGTCCCTGCTTCCTGGTTTCCCATTCAGCCACTGTTTTATACTGTGCAGCGATACGGTCCAGTTCGGCCCAGCCTTCTTCCACAGTCCAGCGGTAATACTCATACACACTGAGTTTATATTGCTTGTCCTTTTCTTTTTTTACTTTCAGTTCAAATGGCTTCAGGATATTATCCAGTGTCTGTTCCACATCGGGACGGTATTTCCATTCAGCATAATTCACCATCTTCTTCGCCACCATGCTATCCGCATATTTGATGGTCACGCCATACTTCTTCTGTATATCGTTAAGTACTTCTTTTAAGGGCTTGCTGTAGAGGTTGTCTGAATTGGGCTGGGCGTGAAGGGAAAAGTAAAAAGTAAAAAGTAAAAAAAACAATCCGATTGTTGTAATGACTTGTCGCATATCACGCATTTTTTTACTTTTTACTTTTGAATTTTTACTTACTCCTGTTTTTCCTCCAGCTACTATACAACAAATTCGGCTCCAACTCCGGCTTGGGATAAAACAAACTCGCTACATATCCTACCACGATCACCACCAAATGACTATATACGCCCAGCATCAGTTTATGATGCGTGAAGTTAAAGTTACCGAGATCCAACAGGAGTTTCGGTTCCTTTAATCCGACCGGTGTGCTGGTCAGGAAAGCCCAGGCCGTGAAAAGTATACAAGTGAAGATCCCGATATTCACGCCCTGGCGGTTGGCCCGCGCACTGAATAATCCCAACAGAAAAATACCCACAATGCCTCCGGAAAAAATGGCATAGATCGTAAAGATCACACCTAATACACCTTCATTACCAGTGACCAGGTAGAGTGCACCGATACCAATGGAGATCAGACCGGATACCACCACATAGGTCTTGCTCATCCGCAGGTATTGCTGATCCGTTTTACCGGGACGTAATTTTTTATAATAATCCTGGATACCCACGGCGGCAAGAGAATTGAGATCGGCACTGAGACTGCAGATGGCCGCAGAGATCAGGGCTGCTACAATAAAACCGATCACCCCGGTGGGTAACTGCGTCATTATAAAATACGGAAAGACCGCAGCAGCATTGGTGCCTTCGGGCAAACTGTTCTGCTTATAGAATACAAACAACGCTGTACCGATCAGCATGAAGATCGTCCAGATGGGAACGGTGAGTGAAATACCCAACAGGGAAGCTTTCTCCGCAGCCTTATCAGTCTTGGCTGTAAGATAACGTTGCACCACGGTCTGATCCGTCCCATATTTCTGGATTGCATAAAATGCTCCGTTAATGATCATCACGATCAGGGTCAACCGCGTAAAGTCAATATCATAGGGACCAAAACCGGTGCGGTTGTTCTCCGTGGCGATCTTAATGGCTTCCGGCACACCGCCTTTGATACTGAATAATAAAACCCCGAGACAAATGATACCACTGGCGAACAACATGAAACCCTGGAATACATCGAGCCAGATCACGGCCTGCATACCACCTTTCAGATTGACAAGTACCAGCACCAATCCTACCACCGCTAATATAATGTAAGGACTGATATTGGTCATTTCATGAATAGCCACCGCGATCAGGAATAAGACCGTACCCATTCCCGCAAATTGGCGGATGATGAAAGATGACGAACTATAATACCGGGCGAAGCCACCAAAACGCTTTTCAAAATATTCATAGGTGCTCAATCCGATTACTTTCCGGAACAAGGGTACGATAAACCAGATCGTTCCCAATAGCACGACCGGCACCATTAACCCTTGTACCAGTAATATCCAGTTGCTCGTATAACCTTGTGCGGGATATCCGAGAAAAGTAACGCTGCTGATCAGGGTGGATAATAAAGAGAGTCCTAATGCCCAGGCGGGGAAATTGCCTTTGGAAAGGAAATAGTTCTCAGTCGTATTTTGCTTTTTAGCAAACCGGAATCCCAGCCAGAGGGTAATGCCCAGTACGACAAGGATAATAAAGTAGTCAATGAATTTTAAATGGTCCATAGTGATCGTTAAGCAGTTGTTCAGCTGAAGAGTTGTCTGATCTGTTCCGGCAAGGCATAACTGCCCGGTTTCACCGTGATATATAAATTGCCGTACTTCATCCGGACCACGCCTCTCTGCCATTCATTCACGGGCTCCAGTTCACTGATCTTTAATTCCCCGAGTATAGCTGTGGCTGTAGAACCCCCTTCAATAAATAATTCATGAATGATATTCCGGCGCAGGATCCATTGCGTTACTTTAGCCATACTTGTCCGCAGGTCCTGTGCGGTAACTCCTTCGGGGATCATTTTCCCGTCAATGGCCAGTATCAGTTTTTCATGCGTTAGTAACCGGTACTTGCAACTATCCACCAGGTCCTGGTCCAGCCGTTCCGGATGAAGAATACTATCCTGACTTAAATATTCCACCCATCCATCGGGCTGTGCCTGTTGTACAAACCGTACCGCTGCCGCATAAGCCGTACCGCATACATAAACAACAGGCAGGGAAAGTCCGGGATCGGGTTTATCGATCGCCGTAAATTGTTGTAATAAAATCGCGGTAAAAAAATCACCGGCCCCTGCCGCCAATGTATGCTGATCCAATACAGTGGCCCATTGCTCCACATCTTCCGTTTGTGACGCTTCTCCTACAAAAAATCCGTTTGGCGGCAGAGAAGATCCGGGGCTAAGCACTTCAATATCCGGATCCTTCAGTATTTCTTTCACCAACGAACTGCTGACCGGAAATTCCGGGTCATTGGCAAAATCTGTATCCGCGATCGGTTGTCCGCCGACATAATAATGGCCCTTGTCAATTATTCTGTTCAGGGAAGGGTTAGCCGGGAGGTAAAAGATCTTCTTTAAGCCCTGCAAGTCCTGCTGCAGTTTTAATTCATCAACCACATAACCCCGCATCACAGAATCTGTCTTTTTATATATGAGTGTAGGATTCAGTTCGATCAAAGCCTTTAGTAACCGGGCTGTTTCTTCTAAAGCATCATTTTTGCTCATCGAGCGACTATCGGAAGAAACAATGAGTACATCCGCACCTGTATCCCTTACTTCACGGGTAAACAGACTTACTTTCAGTCCGTATCGAAGACTGATTCCGGCCAGTTCGGCTGCCCCTGTAAAATCGTCGGCTAATACGGCTATCATTATTTATGTTTTGCTAACTGAACTGCGCTTTCAATAGCTAATACCATCGCATCCGGGCTGGCAATTCCTTTACCCGCAATTTCAAAAGCGGTGCCATGATCCACGGAGGTACGGATGATCGGTAAACCCAATGTTATATTCACCCCTTTCACACTATCCATCTGCTGCTTCTCGGCATTCCATTTGAATCCTGCTAGTTTAAAAGGAATATGTCCCTGGTCATGGTACATGGCCACCACCCCGCCATAGGCACCCATGGCTGCTTTGGCAAATAGGGTATCAGGCGGTACCGGCCCTTCCACATCATAACCCAACTTTCTGGCTTCTTCCACCGCCGGCATGATCTCTTCAATATCTTCCGTGCCGAATAAACCGTTATCCCCGGAATGCGGATTCAACCCGGCCACGCCGATTTTCAGATTTGATTTACCCAACCGTTTCAATCCATCCACGATCAGTTCAATCACCTGTATGATTCTCTCTTTCTTTACAAGATCACAGGCTTGGCGGAGCGACACATGGGTACTAACATGTATCACATTGATATTATCTTCCACCAGCAGCATTGCATATTTTTTGGTGCCGGTATAATGAGCATAGATCTCGGTATGTCCTGCAAAATGATGCCCGGCTTCATTGATCGACTTTTTATTGATCGGACCCGTTACGGTTCCATCCACTTCACCAGCCAATGCCAGTTCAATCGCTTTCTTCACTGCCTGGAAAGAAGCTTCTCCACAACGTGCATCAATTTTTCCGAACTCCAGTTTACTGATATCGGTAATCTTCAGGTCAACTACATCAATAGTGCCAATTTCAAATTTCGCCTCACTAACATCATTCACGGCATTGATCTTCGCGGGCAGTTTCAACACATCTGTTATTTGCTGAAAAACGGCTGCGTCGCCCACCAGCATGGGGCGGCAGATCGCATGAATATTCTCCTGCAACAGCGCTTTCACTGCTATTTCGGGACCAATACTGGCCGGATCACCCATCGTAATTGCTAAAACCGGTAGAGTACTCATTTCGCTGTTCTTTTTATTTCTTCGTATGTTGTAATCAGTTTTTTTCTTTCTTCATCAGGCATTGCCTGCAAAGGGGGCATTACAGTATCCCCGCAAATCCGGTTATACTGCATCAACGCTTTTAACGCCCACAGGCTTTCCCCCAGTGTCTTTCCGGCCTGGTACAGGTTGCCATACGCATCACTGAGTTGCTGCATATGGCTGGCTTTTTCAAAGTCCCCTGCTTCTATCGCATTCAGCATATCCGCATAAATCCATTGTACCAGGTTACCGGTACTGGGTATCAGTCCATCGCTCCCGCCTGCCAGGGCTTCAGCGGATTTAGCAGCCCATCCCAGGAAATGCCCAAAATCTTCCCTGTCTTTCCACAGCGCGAGCGATTGAGCCAGCCGTTCTTCACTTCTCTCCGAATCTTTTGTAGCAATAATATTCGGATGATAACTGAGTTTGTCAATCAGCTCCAATGGTACCGACATATGTGTAGTGGCCGGAATATTATAAATGATCAGGGGCAGGGGCACCGCATCCGCCAGCAACAGGAAATACTTTTGCATCTGCTCAGTGGTGAGTGTATAATATGAAGGAACGGTCACGGCCAGTGCATCCACCCCATGATCCGCACAGTAATACGCAAACTCCACGGATTCTTTCAGGACGTTGGAAGAGATGCCGGCATATAAAACGGTTCCCGGTTTTTTTAACGCCCCCGCTGCTTTTACATAGGCCCCTTTAACTGACGCGGGTAGCGAAGCTGCTTCACCGGTTGTACCCAGTATAAAAGGCGAAACAGCATGCTGATAAAACAACGCGAATAAACGTGCCACTGCCTCTTCATCCAGATGTAAACTGCCGGTCAGCGGCGTAACAGCCGGTACGATGACGCCTGAAAATTTTTTATTCTTCCTCATTAATAAGCCGATTTAAAGATGGCTATCGCATCCTGTTCTGTTATTTCCCTTGGATTATTTTTCAGTAATCGCTGAATCTTCATAGCCTCCGCCGCCATTTGCGGAATGGTTTCTTCTTTTACGCCCACTTCGCGCAGTTTGCGGGGTATACCACAGGCTTCATTCAGTTCACGGATCTTTTCCACACCCGCCCTTGCTGTAGCCAGCGCATCCGTACTTCTTTCACAACCCAGGGCCTCCGCCACATCTGCGTAGCGATGAGGTACCGCCATCATATTATACTCCATTACCCAGGGCAACAGTACCGCATTGGACAATCCATGTGCCAGGTGATACATACTGCCCAGCGGATAGGACAACGCATGCACCCCGGCCGTATTTACAGGACCCAGGCAGAAACCGCCATACAAACTGCCCAGGGCCACTTTTTCACGGGCATGTATATCCGCTCCTTTTTTCACCGCTTTCTCAATATTGGCCGCGATCAGCCGCATGCCTTCAAATGCAAAAAGATCGATAAAGGGTTTGGAAAATTTATTGGTATACGCTTCCAGGCAATGTGTCAACGCATCCATGCCCGTAGCAGCGGTAATATCTGGGGGCACCGTTATGGTCAGCATCGGATCCACATAAACGATATCCGGCACCAGGAAGGGACTGATGATTCCTTTTTTCTGGTTATCGGCATCATCGACTAATATGGCATTGGGAGAAACCTCACTGCCGGTACCGGATGTAGCGGGCACACAGATCAGTTTTTTCTTCCTGCCTTTTAATAAACCAATACCCACATAATCCCGGAGCACCTGTTCATTTTCCAGCTGAGCGGCCACCAGCTTGGCTACATCCAAAACACTTCCGCCGCCGATACCGATTACTATATCCGGATTGAAGGGCTTTACCTTCTCCATCAGTTTTTCAAAATCGCTGAAGGAGGGTTCGGCCACGATGGATGTATCGGTCTGTACCTCAATCCCTGCATTTCTCAACTCTGCAAGAAACGGAGCAATCATTAGTTGCAGGGGTTCAATTGTAGGAATGAATACCTTTTTTGGTTGCAAGCTCAGCACATCAGCCGCAAGCAATGACATTTTCCCGTTGCCAAAAACGAGTTTACCGGGAAAGAAAATATTGAATGATAAATCCATTTATTAATTGTTACCTATGAAATATTTCGCCTCGATAGCGCTTAACCCAATCCTGACTTGCGAAACAACTCTTCAATCTATAAAGTATGTTCGCCCTGACATCTGACAACCGACATCTGACAACTAAATCGCAGCATCCAGCGGATACTTTGGCATCATCAGCTGCTCTACATCCACCGGCCTAATAGCCAGTCGTTCACACCACATGTGGAAGCTCTCGTGAATTTCATCCAGTGTTTTTTTCTGATCGGGCGTTAACTCCAATGCCGTAGCACGGCTGATTGTACGCACCGGCAGGCCCCGCTTCCGTAAAAAATATTTCGCACTCATCGGGTAGGCCACATGGATCAGCGGATCCACGCGACTGATCTCCGACTGCATCCATTTCACCTCTTCCAGTTTATCCGGGTTATTGGCATTGTTTACCATCCATACCAGTATCTCCGGATAAAAATTACCACTGATGCTGGACATACCTCTTGCCCCCATCTGCAGACTATACATAGCATTGGGCGAATGGGCATCATAAAACTCCAGGCTGTTATTCTCTTGTTTCAAAATATCCAGTTTGGCTTTAACTTTTTCCAGGTCGATAGATGTGTCTTTATGATAAATCATCCTGTTGGCGGAAAGCAGTTTCCGGAATACATCAGGTCCTATGATCCGCTTATAGGGAGCCGGGCATTCATACATACCCAGGGGAATATTGCCCGTGAGTTTAAACATCCGGTCAAAATTCTTCAGTAAAACATCATCACTGTCTTCCACGTTGGCAAAATGGCCGGTGATCATGATGGCCGCATCTATACCGGTATCATAGATCTTTTTGGTGAACTCGGCTTTATCATCAATGGTGAGACCGAAGGAAGCAGTCGCTACCACCGGTACCCGGCCATTTACATATCGTACCACATGCTGAGTCAGTTCAAGCCGCTCATCCTCCGTGATACTGTACATTTCACTGCTGAGACAGTTGGCAAAAAAACCTTTTACCCCGGCGGCAAGGTAAAAATCAATCAGCCTGCTTACGGCATCCAGGTCCACTTTCGCCTTCAGGTTGAAAGGCGTGATCATCACCGGGACAAACTTGGTTCCTGTAGTCATGTTTATTTTTTTAAGCTACTGTATTTATTAATGTGCCTATACCATCGATCTGTATTGTTACCCGGTCACCCGACTGTAATGTGAAATCATTCTCCGGTACCACACAGGTGCCGGTCATCAGATAACAACCCAGGGGATGACTATATTCCCTGAATAAATAATCCACGAGTTCAGTATGGGATCGCTTCATTCGATCAATGGTTGTTTTCCCGGTAAACAAGTCCTTCCCCTCCCGTTCAATCTGCATGGCAATTGATGTACTCCCGGGAACAGGTTCCCGGGGAACCAGTACACAGGGGCCAATGGCCGCGCTGCCATCATATACTTTTGCCTGCGGCAGATAGAGCGGATTTTCGCCCTCAATATCCCGACTACTCATATCATTTCCAATAGCATATCCGACTATTTTACTGGAAGATGTTACCACCAGTGTCAGTTCTGGCTCGGGTACATTCCAGGTGCTGTCTTTCCTTATCCGCACATAGCCTCCGGGACCGATCACACGCGACCCCACCCCTTTGAAAAAAAGTTCGGGCCGGGCGGCATCATATACTTTATCATAAAAAACGGAGGCACCGCTGTCCTTGCTCTCTTCCATACGTGCTGCTTTGCTGCGCAGATAAGTAACACCGGCGGCCCAGACCTCCTGGTTACCCACCGGTGCCAGTATTTGTTGCTGACCCAGCCAGTCAAATCCGCCAATTGAGGATTGTCTTGTTGTTTCCTCCAGCAACAAAGCATGTAGCTCATCCCGGTTGATAAACAGATCCCAGTTGGTCTCCTTCGCTTCATAACACTGTCCCTCCCGGACAATGATGATTCCATTAGTGGTTTTATATACCTGCATTGTACAAAACTATTAATGAATAACGGCCGGCCTGTCCTGCCCGTACCCGCTATCGGTTTGCTCGTTTCAATTTTGTCAACAAAAGACCTGCCAGGAAAATACCCATTGTTCCCACAACAATGATCATATTCTTGTGCAATCCGTTTTTCAAAAAGGCATATTCTTCGGTCAGCCGTGGAGAAAAAGTCATCCATAGAATCAGGACAATCCCGATCACGGTGGCAATCACCGCCTCCGCATTTTTTGTTTTACGGCTGATCAGCCCCAGCAGGAACAAACCCAGCATACCTCCCGCGAAGATTCCGCTCAGCTCCCACCAGATATCCAGCAAACTCTTTGCCCCGATCATGGCCAGTCCGGTTACCAGTCCGATCACCCCGAATACAATCGTGGATACATGAAGCAGATACAATTTTTTCTTATCAGTTATGTCCGGTTTTACGTATTTCTGATAAATATCCACGGTAAAAACTGTTGCCGATGCATTCATATTCGAACTGATGGTGCTCATGGCGGCGGATAATAAAGCCGACACGATCAGTCCGACCAGTCCGGTTGGAATATTATTCACCATAAAGTAGGGCAACACTTTATCGCCATAATCAGCGGGCTGCAAAGTTGCCGCGAGTTGTTGTACAGCCGGTGCCGTCGTGGCCGCATGCAATCGCTCGGCAGCCACCTGCAGTTTAACCGGATCAATGAGTGCGGGTTGTGACTGGTAAAATGCATAAAGTGCTGTACCAATCACAAAGAACAGAAACGAAGCAGGTACATAGATCCAGACACAGAGCCAGACAGAACGGGCCGCTTGCTTTTCGTTACGGGCCGTATGATAACGTTGAATATAATTCTGGTCCATCCCGAAATTATTCAGGTTGATAAAGAAACCATATAATAAGACCACCCAGAACGTGGATTGGGTAAAATCGCCGGACAGGCTGCCGAGACTCATCTTATTATCCGTCTTTGCAATATCCATTATAGCATCAATGCCTCCTGGTAATTGTTTTATTACCAAAAATAAAATCAGCAGGGCGCCCAGTGTCTTGATGATCCCCTGTGCCACTTCAGTCCAGATCACGGCTTCCATGCCTCCCAGCACAGTATATAATATGATACAGATACCCATTACAATCATGATGGACTGCATACTGAAACCAGTAAGAGCCTGCAGGCTCAGGGCAATACCAAAAAAGATAGAACCCATCCGGGCAAACTGTGTCAGAAGAAAACAGACTACAGCATAGGTTCTTGCCCATGGACCAAAGCGTTTCTCCAGGTGAGTATAGGCGGATATCTCACCGGTACTTCTGTAAAAAGGAACAAAATATTTTGAAGCAACCCAGGCAGCAAGGGGCATGGAGAGACTGAAGACAAAAGCATTCCAGTTACCACCGAAAGCTTTGCCGGGCACACCGAGAAATGTATTGCTGCTTAAGAATGTGGCGTATATGGAAAGTCCGATTGCCCAGCCGGGAATACGGCCGGAAGCTTTGGTGAACTGTTCACTGTTCTTATTCCTGCGCGAGAAATAAAAACCGATGCCGATCATGGCCAGCATGTACAGCGCGATCACCGCAAGATCAATAAATGGCAGATTCTGCATCGTTAGTTACTGTGTTAGTTGTCATGGTGAGCCTGCCTACCGGTCAGGCAGGCTTGCCGAACCATGAACCAGCCGTTTCAAATGTTTAATCATCCGACGGCTTACTCACTTTATACAAGCCACCAGGCCACTCTTCGTTTACTATTTCCTTTCCTTCCAGTTTCGACGGATCCACGACCACATATTTTACTTTTTCTCTCCGCCAGGTATATACAATATGTACCAGTCCGTCGCTGGTCTGTATCACAGAAGGATAAGAATACTGACTGATGGGTGAATCTTCCAGCACCAATACGGCCTTCCAGGTTTTACCATCCGAACTGATCGCTACATTGAGCGGCGTACGGGCACCTTTGCCACGGGGCAGACTGATATCAGGTTTTACATGATTGTATACGATCAGCTGACGACCATCCTTTAACGTCACCGCATCGGTACCAGAATTATTATTCGGTAAAGCAGCGGCCTGCATGGCTGACCAGGTTTTACCGCCATCCGTACTCCATACTTCATTCACGGTGCGGTTCTGACTGCGGCCGAGTAATTGCATCCGTCCATCCTTGTATTGCAATAAGGAAGGTTGAATACCGGTTATGACTTTCGGATCATTAAGCGCTTCGGAACGGGTCCAGGTGCGTCCCCAGTCCTTCGTGTATTCGAGGTGGAATTTCCAGCCCGTCTTTTCGGTGCTTGAAGGACAGATCAAAACGCCATTCACCAGTACTGGTTTGTTCTTGATCGGACCGAGATAACCTTCGGATAATGCTTCCCTCCCGCTCCAGGTTTTTCCATTGTCTTTGCTTCGTTTCATCCAACCGGTCCAGCCCGCTACATTGGGGCCGATCTTATAAAACAGGAGTAGTTCATTTTCGGGTGTATAAAACAAGACCGGATTGTAACAGGGATAACGAAGGGTATCATTCATTACGCCATCAGCCACCATTACGGGTTCAGTCCATTTGTTATTCTTAAAATGACTGGTCCAGATACATACATCTTTGTTGCCTTCCTTGGTGCCCCCGAACCAGGCGGCGATCAGTCCATCTGATGTTTCTGCAATCGTGGAAGCATGACTTTCCGGAAAGGAAGCCCGTTCAAAAATAAACTCATCTTTCACGATGCCTTTCTTCCATGGTTTGTTTCGAATGAATTTGTAGTTTCCGGAAGGTACTTCCAATACCACCACTCCGTCTTCTGCCTTCACCAGTTTAATATCAGGATTTTGTGTAACCGGTTTACCTCCTTCAGTAATCTCATTCATACTACTTGCAGGAATATGCACCTGCGCAGCAGTATTGGCCGGAATACTGATTGTCCACTCAAATGTGGAAATGCTGTTTTTCCAATAGCTGCCGATCACGCCATACTGACTTTTATATGCTGCTTTTACATAGTCCAGTCCGGCAGGGATCGTGGGTTTCATGATGACCTTTTTGAATGCCACATCCTTCTTATCGGTTCTGATACCTGCCAGGTTCTCATAGTACCAGGTGATCAGGTCGCCCAGCAGCATCACATGGTTCTGGCTGTTCATTCCGGGATCGGCTGTATTGCCGTTCCACAATTCCCAGATCGTAGTGGCCCCGTTCTCCGCCATATAGCCATAACTGGGATAAGTTTTATTGGAAGCGAGTATATAGGCCAGGTCGGCATAGCCATATTCCGTAAGCCCGCGCATCAGCCAGGAAGAGCCGATCACACCCGTGCTCACATGATCATGACTTTCGACATGGATCTTATACCGGATCTTCTCGAAAACGGTTGACTTTAATGAATCCGGACAGATACCAAAATATAATGGTAGCAGGTTCGACGTGATGGTATTATTGCCGTATTGCTTTTTCTGCGGATCGTAGAATTTTGCCTGGAAGGCGGAACGGATACTGTCACTCAGTTCACCATAGTACTTACTATCTGCATTGTTTCCTGTAAGGCCCGCGAAACGCTGCATATACGATAACATTTTATAATAATACGCGGTGGCGATCAGCTGTCCGTCTGTCAGTCGTGCCGGATCTTTTGCATGGATCAGTTCCAGATCCTCGGGCGGCACACACCAGTCACCGTATTTATCCCGGGTCATGATGTATCCCTTCATGAATTTCTCTTTCATGTAGAACATCCATTTCTTCATGGCCGGATAATGTTGCTGGATCGGTTGCAGGTTACCGAACTGATTGTACAGGTTATTGCTGATAAAGAAAAACGCTGCCGGCCAGGTCACATCGTCTGAATAGTAATTCCAGAAAGCAGGGGCCACATCGGGTATACTGCCGTCGGCGGTCTGACTCTCTTCAATATCCTTCATCCATTTCGCGTACAGATTGCCGTTACCAAAAATATAGCTCTCTCCCTGGGCACCAACCGTCCTGTCCCCCAGCCAGGGTTGCCGTTCATTCCGTTGCGGGCAATCTACCGGCATTCCTTTATAGTTGGTTGCGATTCCCCACCAGGCATTGCGGTACACTTTGTTGATGGTTTCATTGGCTGTTTCAAAACTTCCGGTGGTCTCGATCGCGTCATAGACCAGTTTACCCACAAACTGCACCAGTTGTGGCGTACCCGGGAAGGAAGAAATTTCCACATACCTGAAACCATGATAAACAAAAGAGGGTTCCCAGCTTTCACTACCTGTTCCTTTTAAGGTATAAATGTCAGTGACTTTTGCATCCCGCAGGTTAGCCACATATAATTCGCCATTAGGTTGCAGGCTTTCGGCAAAACGCATCGTTACTTTATCACCCGTCTTCCCTTTTAAGTTTTTCAAAGCGATCCAGCCGGAAAAGTTCTGCCCCATGTCAATAATATAATTACCGCTGGCCAGCTTCTTAATTGAACGCGGGTTGATCAACTGCATCACTTTCATCGGTTCGCTCATCTGTGCGGTGATCATACCGGGAGGCGCTGCAACTAATTCCGGCTGCATCCATTGCTTATCATTAAAGCCGGGAAGCAACCATCCTTTCCATTCTTTGCGGGCATCATACTCTTCCCCGTCATACTCATTATTGGTGCGGATCGGACCATCCACATTCAGTTTCCAGCTTTCATCACTGGCAACAACCTCTTTATGGCCATCTGTGTATTCGATCTCCAGCTGCAAAAGCAATTTGGGAAATCCGAAATTGTTATGCTTATGGGTCTTGTAATTCTGCCGCATGGTAAAGAAGCGACCATTACCCAACACCGTAGCGATGCTGTTCTTACCAGCTTTTATTAACGATGTTACATCATGCGTATTATAAAAATATGACTTCCGGTAATCAGTGGGGTTCGGGGCCAGCACCTGATCACCAACTTTTTTACCATTGATAAATAACTCATACATACCAAGACCCGACAAGTAAACCATGGCACGTTTTACTGCCGGCTTGGAGGCAAACTCCTTCCGCAGGTAACGGGCACTGAGTCGTGACCATTGCGTAATACTGTCCCATGCCGACCCCTTATCATACCCGATCCATTTGGCCTTCCAGTTGTCGGCAGTCAAGCCGGTAGAAAAAAAGGCTGATTGCAAAGGGGATGCTGAACCTTTATTGGTACTGACCAGAACCTTCCAGTAATAATGAGTGGCCGGTTTTAACGCCGGACCGTTGTATAAAACATGAAGGGACTGACTGCTGTTCACCACTCCGGAATTCCACACATCCCCTTTATTCAACAGAAGATTGGCGGGTGAACTGCTCACAATCACCTGGTAAGCGGTCTGCACCACATTCCGCAGGTTACTATTGATCTGCCAGCTAAGTCTGGGTTGTTTGGCTTCAATGCCCAATGGGTTGACCAGCATCTCACATCGGAGATTGGTGACAGTCAGCTGTGCTGTTGCGGTCTGCAACAGAAGAAGAGCGAACAGCAGGTAGGTAATTCGTTTCATAATCATTCAGCGGAAAAATTGAACCAGACCGTGATATGCAAAGCACGGGAGGGTTCCTTTTCATAATCGTAATAAATATTTTTATAGCCCATGGGGCCGGTGGTCTCATTGCGTTGGTTCTTGGTACCGATAGCAGGTATGCCCTGCATAAATGAAATATCACCAGAAGGGAAATAAGGTTCATAGTTGTTCCACTGATCCGTCTTCCAGGCAGGCGTATATAAGCGGAGGAAGAGGTCCTCTGTTTCGGACACTACGGTAAACCGGTTATTAGCGGTAAAGAAATAACCTCCATAAAAACGGGAGTGATAGCCTTTGAATTCAGGATAGACCCAGGGTGACTCACCGGTCTCTGTATTATTATAAGTCTTACTCCAAAAGTCAAATTGATTTCCCCTTAACCTGTTTTTCCAGACACGATAGGGCCCATCTCCCAAATACGTTACGGAGCGGATCTCTTTCTCCGGTAAGGAGAAGTTAATGCCGGCGAAATTGGTATAGAAAGCACCGGGGAAATAGGCAACATCAAGTTTGATCCAGCCCGAAGGATAGATGGTCCACTTGAGTGTATTGTAACTTTCCTTGCGGTCAAAGGCTGATTCAATGATCACCTTATTGTCTTCGCGTTTTGTCGTGATCTTCCTGAAATTATTCGCCCCATCCTGAATGACAGGACCGTTATTGAATGGAAGTGCTCCCTTTTTATTGATAACAGAAACCAGTTGACCTGTAATCTCGTTAAATACAAGCTGAACGTCCTTCACCAAGTATATAAGTAGTGTTGTATCTACACCGACCTCCCTGATTGCTGAACTTCCTTCCTTTACAATCATCCTGGCTCCTGTGCGGGAAGGTGAACTGATCGGGAAACTGGACGTAAAGAGTTCCTGGTCGTACTGATCCGTCACGGTTACATACAACACATCATAGTCATACCAGTCGGCCGGTAATCCGAGTTGAACAAAGCCTTTCGCACCTGGTTGGATATCGGGTGACGTAGCGAATCCGTGTTTTTCCGCAATCGTTCTGACATCAAAGCGTTTCAGTTGCCAGGTGAATTGGCAGGTATTGGTGTTCGTAAAATGATAGCGGTTCTCCAGCCATAGCTTCCCATCAAACATCGGCGTCATCTCTCTCCGCTCAAAATGAACCGGGCTCCAGATCTCTTTGATGGCATAATAACTGCCCTCTTTTTCGAGGTGTGGGCCCAGTATACCATCCGCAGCGCGGAATTTATCTGTATCCAGTGAATCCTTCAGATCATGCCGCATCACCGCATTATCCGCGAAATCCCAGAGGAAACCACCGGCGCTTAAAGGATTTGACCACATTTTCTCCCAGTAATCTTCTAATCCCGCACCATGTCCGCCATCAAACCAGCCATGCAGGAATTCGGTAGGCATCAGGATCTCCCGTCCGTAGTCGTAGGAGCCAATACCATAATTGTATTGCCGGTAGTGCTGAGTCTGTATATCACTGAACAAATGCCAGGGGTGTATTACAGGTCGTTGTTGCGGATCATATACATGGAACAGCGTATCGAGATCGGTATTATGTCCGCCTTCATTTCCATTTGCCCAGATCACGATCGAAGGATGGTTACGATCATGTTCCAGCATTTCCTTCACCAGCTTTGAGCCGGTAGGTGTATCATAGTTTCCCTGCCAGCCGGTGAGTTCATCGATCACAAATAAACCAAGCGAATCACATACATCCAGAAAATGACCATCGGGCGGATAATGACTCATCCGCACCGCATTCATGTTCATGCTTTTGATCAGTTGTACATCTTCCACGCTGTTGGCATAACTCATAGTCCGACCGGTCCCGGGACGGAAAGAGTGACGGTTGACGCCTTTGAATTTTACTTTCACCCCGTTTACATAGATGCCGTCGCGTTTACGGACTTCTACTGTACGGAAACCAAACTTTTGTTTTACCTCATGGACTAAGCGACCTTTGCTGTAGATCGCAAAATCTGCGGTATATAATTCAGGTGATTCTGAGGTCCATGTTTGTATCCCTTTCAGATTCTTTCCAAAAAAGTAAATACCGTAATTGGATCCGATATCGGTTGCTGTGATCGTATCGACTAATTCACCTTTCTTATTACGGATGCTGATAACAGCTTTTGTATCTGCAAGCCGGTTGGTTGTAAAGGTCCCGGTCAGTTCACCCGCTGCTTTTGCATTCAGACTGATTGAATTGATGTGCAGTTCAGGCAGCACTTCCAGCCACACCGGTCTGAATATGCCACCGAAGATCCAGAAGTCGGCTTTACGTTCCGCCGTATTCACCGATGCATTCGCGGAATGTTTGGATACGGTTACTTCGAGGAGATTTTCCTTTCCGTATTTCAGCAACTTCGTGATATCATATTTAAACGCATAAAATGCACCCTGGTGTACGTCTCCGGCCAATTTACCATTCACTTTCACTTCAGCATCCGTCATCACGCCTTCAAAAACAATATTGATCACTTTACCCTTCCACCCGGCGGGGACATTAAATGTCTTCTTATATAAACCCTTTTCTTTTCCTCTGATACTGTCTTTCGCATACCCATAATCATATTTACCAAAGCCCTGCAGTTCCCAGCAGGAAGGCACGGCGATGGTCGTCCATTTGTTGGCGTTCATACCGCTGGTGCAATAGAATTGCCAGGGAACGGTATTGTCTGAACCGGTTCCGGAGAGATAGACTTTTTCTGTTTGCTGAGCGTGGAGAGAACAGTCAAAATTCAAAAGTAAAAAGTAAAAAAAGAGTCCGAAGATTGAAATGACCTTCAACTTTCGTGCATCCTTTTTACTTTTTAATTTTTCCTTTTGACTTCCTATGAACCTTTTCATTGTATGAAAATTATAGTTTACCCATAATACTTGTTAATTCAACTGCTGATCCTGCCTTCTTCCCGTTTACCCATACACTCAATCCCTTTCCTTTCTTATACTTCAACCCGGTCTTATCCCAGACAATGGTCAGAATTTTTCCGTGGTACAAAATATTATCCAGACAGAACCAGTCCCATTTACCGGCAGGCACCAATGGGTTGACCTCGATTATATTATCCGCACGGGGTCGTAACCCGACCAGCCCGGTAATGATCAGATCATTGAACGTGGAATGATTATAATAGCGGCTGCGCTCTTCATCACCTTTGAGCCAGTAGCCTGTTTTCTCATCCAGGTATTCCCCGATGTAAGGACGTCCACGATAATACTGTGATTCCACATAGGTATTGAAGAGGCTGAAATAACTGGAATCTGCAACAAAATCCTGTTCATAATTATTCAGCAGGTTGGCCATTGCCGTCAACGTCTGCGATGTGGCAAAAGGCCAGACGGCACCGTCCCATTCGCATTTACAACAACCATGTGTGCGGAAAAGCGGGTGACTGCGGTCCGCAGTCGTAATCCCGAAAGGCGCACAGAATGTTTTGGTATCCATCAGACTCTGCCAGGCCAGGTTGTACTGACTGTCGGGCAGGTTGAAATACCATGGAATAAAACCAATTTCTTCTTTTACATTGGCTAATGTATCACCTTGTTCTTTCCGCACTTCAAAGAAGCGGTGTGAAGGGTTCCAGAGGAGGGATTGTGCTTTCTGTTTGATCGAATCCGCTTTACAGGAATATAAAGCAGCAGCATCGTTGTCATTATTCAGCTTCAATATAAATGATAATGCAGTGGCATTGCCGAACATATAGCCATTGATCGATGGTCTCGGGTTCTTTTCTTTCCGGCCACCACTGATGGTTTCTTCCATGGCGTCGCGCACATCGTATTGCCAGTATAAGCCGTTTGCCCCTTTCTTTTCCTGTTCCCAGGCCTGGAAATCTTCTTTAAGATCAGGGAGCATGTTCAGTAAAAAAGGCTTATCCGCATTCACCAGGTAGCGGTTCCAGATGGCATCGATATTCCAGCTGCTGTAAAAGCGGAGTTTCTTCAATGGCTTACCCTCATTACCCCGGTACCAGACATGGAGATTATTATCCATGTACGTCTTATCATGCAACCAACGGGATTCGTAAATATGATGACCAAGCCCGCTTGAAATAAGATTGTATTTATCCGCATAGGATCGTTGTACCAGGAACTCGGTAAAGACAAATCCTTTTTCTGTTTTCTTAATATGTTTCCGTAAAGTCCACCAGCGGTAATAAAAGAGCTCTTCGAAATTCTGCTGCGGACACTCAAAAAGAGGAATGTTCTTCTTCATCCAGTCCCAGGACCGGGCATTGGGAATGGCCTGGACAATATTCTCGTCTTCCATTTTGTTGAAGTAATCCACATAATGGCGGAACTGTTCGGCTTTCAGCAACAGGGGCTTTTGTTGTGCCTGTAAGAATAACACCTGCTGTAATAAGATGAGTATGATCAGTCCTTGCTTCACGATGCTTTATAATTTTTAATGGTTGCTGTCCAGCCGGTATATCCCGCGCTGCAATGATGATTTTCCGCCTCCGGTTGAACCTGCCGGGTTGCCGTACTGAATGAGCTGAGCTGGGACAGGTCACTGTAAACGCCCGCTTTCAGTCCTGCCATATAAGCCGCACCCAATGCCGATACATCGGGCATACCGATCAGGCTAACCGGCTTACCCAGGAGCGTTGCGAGAAACTGTACCAGGAATGCATTCTTCGTCATACCTCCGTCCGTATTCAGTTCTTTCAATGAAATACCGGCATCCTTCTCCATCGCAACGATCACATCCTTGATCTGATAGGGAATGGATTCAAGCGCGGCCCGCACGATATGATTCTTTGTTGTACCAAAACTCATCCCGGTAATGGATGCTCTCCGCTCCATATCCCAATGGGGCGAACCGAGTCCGCTGAAGGCTGGCACCAGGTACACGCCGGCATTGTCATCAACAGCCTTTGCCATGGCCTCTGTATCGGTACTATTGCTGAATAAAGCTAATTCATTTTTCAGCCATTCGATGGTGGCCCCGCAACTCACGATCACCCCCTCATATGCATAATCCACACGGTCTTCCATACTCCAGCAGATCGTGGTGACCATCCCATTTTTTGACGGCAGGGGTTTATCACCGATATTCATCAGGATACTGCAGCCGGTACCTAGCGTTGCCTTGGCTGTTCCTGTTTCAAAACAGCCTTCACCGAAAGCGGCTGCATGGGAGTCGCCGATCATACCTGTTACCGGGATTGCATGATCCAATAAACCTTCCAGTGTGGTCTTCCCATACAAGGCAGAAGAGGGTTTAATTTCAGGTAACTGAATGCCATTTAATCCAAACAAACCGATCAGTTCCTGATCCCAATTCAACGCATGAAGGTTAAACAATAAGGTGCGGGAAGCATTGGTATAATCGGTAGCATAGGATTGGCCACCAGTAAGTTTATATAATAACCAGGTATCGATCGTCCCGAAATATGCTTCTCCTTTAGCCAACGCCTGCTTCACGGTTTCCTGATTCTGTGCCAGCCACATGAGCTTGGTACCCGAGAAATACGGATCGATGAGTAACCCTGTTTTGTGGTTGATCTTTTCTCCAAGTCCCTGCTGTTTCAGTGATTCACAGATCTCCACGGACCGCTTGCATTGCCAGACCACTGCATTGTATAACGGTTTACCTGCTTTATCCCAAATCACAAAGGTCTCCCGCTGGTTGGAAATTCCGATGGCAGCGATCTGCTCTCTTGCATGGCCTGTCTTCTCAAATTCTTCCAGGCATTGCTTTACTGAAGCGAGTACATTCTGATAAATGGCTTCAGGGTTCTGCTCTACAAAACCATTATCCATATAATATGTCTGCAAGGGCTCAGCACCTTTAGCTACAGCCTGGCCCTTTACATCAAAAATCAGGCTCTTTGTTGAACTCGTTCCCTGATCTATCGCTAGTATGTACTTATTCGTTTCTATAACACCAGAATTTATATTTTAATAAACCGCGGAGACGCAGAGAGCGCAGAGAAATACAACCTCTTCCCGCTTTACTCTTTAATCTCCTTTCTCTCCTTTGACCTCTTAGCTTAATAAACCGCGGAGACGCAGAGAGGGTAGCGACAAAAGGCGGCATATTAAACCGGGTTATGGTGAAGCCATTGAACCATCCAGGTAAAAAGCCCAACAGTAGTCCACCTATAATGGCCCCCGATGAGGAACTTTTTCATTCGCTGATCGTTATTTTAAGAGTTCCCTGACCTCTTCCGCAATGCCAGCCTCACTGATCCCGTAATGATTTAATATTTCCACCTGGGAGCCGGTCACCGTGTATTCATCCGGTATTCCCATGATCTTAAATTTCTTTGCATAGCCCTGCTGCAGCAGGAAAGAGGCACAGGCTTCCCCCAGTCCTCCATTTACACTATGTTCTTCCACTGTAATTATTGCTTTGCATTGATCGGCCAGTCTTGATAATAATACAGTATCCAAAGGCTTTATGGTATGCATGCTGACCACAGTCGCATTGATGCCTGCTTCTTTTAACTGAGCAGCTGCCTGCAATGCTGGATAAACCGTTTCCCCGTTCGCGATAATGGCCACATCATCACCTTCGGTTATAACCCTTCCCTTACCAAAGACAAACTCTTCTTTTTGATCAGTCAGATAGGGCATCGGCTTTTTTCCAAAACGCAGGTAAACAGGGATCTGGCTGGCCGCTGCCAGTTCAGTAGCTTTCTCCGTTTCATAATTATCGGCCGGTACCACGATGATGATATTATTGATCGCCCGGAGCACAGCAAAGTCATGCAGACTATGATGCGTACTGCCCAATGCACCATAACTGACCCCGGCACTGATGCCCACTACTGTAGCGGGATTATTGCTATAACATATATCATTCTTGATCTGCTCCAGCGAACGGGCGGTCAAAAAACAAGCGGGTGAAACAGCAAATACTTTTTTATCGCAGGAAGCCAGTCCTGCTGCTACACCTACCAGGTTCTGCTCCGCAATCCCCACTTCCACGATCTGGTCCGGTAATTCCTGACCGAACTTCACCAGCTTACCTGACCCGCGCGAGTCACTCGTAACCGCTATGATCTGCCGGTCATTCGCTGCCAGTCGCTGCAGGGTTTCCGAGAAAATATCCTGGTTGGGTTTGTAACCAAGGTCGCTTTTTACTTCAACAGCCATTATTAGAATTACTGATTATTAATAATTGATTATTCCTAAAGATCGAATCATAAAAAATCGCTCCTCTTAGCCCTCAACTCTCAACCTGCTTCATCTTTTCATCCAGCTCTTTCTGCGCCTGCTCATACTGCTCAGCATTGGGTACGCCATGGTGCCACTTCAACTGGTTCTCCATAAAGCTCACTCCTTTCCCTTTTACGGTTTTTGCAATGATGAGGGATGGTTTTCCTTTTTCAAAGGGTAAGGCGGCAAAAGCGTCTTTCAATGCTGCCACATCATTTCCATCCACTTCACGAACGGCCCAACCAAATGCTTTCCATTTTTCATCTAATGGGTCGGTATTCATTACTTGCGAAGTAGTGGCTGTGATCTGCATCCCGTTCTTGTCTACTATGGCACAGAGATTATCCAGTTTGTAATGCGCCGCACTCAACGCCGCTTCCCAATTACTGCCCTCCGGCAATTCACCATCACCCATCAAAGTAAAGACCCGGTAGTCCTTCTTGTCTTTCTTCCCTGCAATGGCCATGCCTACACAGATCGGTAACCCATGACCCAGTGCACCAGTATTCTGTTCCACCCCTTTGATTTTGCGGGTGGGGTGACCGATATAATGTGATTGATACTTACATAATGTCTCCAGGTCAGTTTCCGGGAAAAAACCTTTATCTGCAAGCACCACATATAACGCTTCCACACAATGACCCTTACTCTGTACATAACGGTCACGGTCAGGAGAGGTAAAGTTCCCCGGACTTACATTCAACACTTCATTATATAATACATTCAGGATATCCGTGGCAGAGAGACTCCCGCCGGTATGACCGGCTTTCGCTCCCAGGATATACTTCAGTATTTTCTTCCTGTATTGAATGGATTTTATCGCTAAATCAGTTGTCGTCATTTTACTATTGTCATTAAGCGTGCTGATAGGTTTCCCAGCCCAGATAATTTTCAAATGCTTCTTTCAATATACCGGCGGTCTTGCTGGCATTCATCACCACATGGTGTTCAAAACCATTTTTACATACATATTGCATCAGTCCCTGCAGATCACCGATCTGTGCCACGGCCCGGTTACCGAATGTGTTCAGTGCATCATTGGTCAGATCGCCTTCACCCACATAGGCTTTGATCACCCCTTTACAATCATCCGTGCTGATACGGCCATACGTCAAAGGCATCGCCGGTGTGCGGCCATCAAGTGCACCATAGGTATTCTCGGTACCCACACTGGTTCCCAGGATGGGCGCGGTACTGATTGAAATATCGGGTAAGAAGGATTTGGCCCAGTTGCCACAATGGAACAATACACATTTCGTATCATCATCGGCGTAGTTATTGTTCCAATCTACCAATGCCGAAGGAGATCCGCTGGCCAGTTGCATGGCATACATACTCAGGGTTCCGGTCACATCCACTTCACAGGCAGAAGGCAGCATATTCTCGCTCATCATACTCATGCTGGTACATACATTACAACCATAGTTCTGTTGCAGGGAAGTCCAGCACTGGATCGCTGTTGCATCCAGCGCATTCGCAGCCATAAAGTCAGCCAGGGCCACATCCAGTTTAGCGATCTGTACCAGCCGGTCAGGAGGTGTTAATCCAGTATTGGCATATGAATGAATCTTTTCCAGCTTTTCTTTTACCACTGCATCGCTGGCAGTTAATTTATTGGCATTACCCAGTATTTCTGACAAATCAACCGTAGTCACAGAAATACCATGCCGCTGCAATATCTTCTCACTGTAGCGTACTGTATTGAAAGCACCAGGTCTTGCACCCACCGCACCAATCCGTACTTTACGTAATCCTTTCACCACACGACATACAGCAGTGAAATTGTTCAGATCCGTAATGAAAGAGGGATCAGCAGGACTTACCACATGTTTAGTGGTCAGTGTATACTTTATACCAAACTGATAAAGGTTATTGCATACGGAGATCTTGCCACACCAGGCATCGCGGCGGTTCACCACATCCATTTTGCCCAGGTCATCCGGATAGCCCTGGACTAATACCGGTACATTGAGTCCGGAGAGTTTGATCGTTTCAGCTACCCCCTTTTCATCCCCGAAATTCGGCAACACCACCAGGATACCATCAATGGCATCCGCATGCTGTTTGAAGAGGTTGGCACATTTCTGTGCTTCCGCGAAGGTTTCCACCCCGCCGAGTTTGGAATCGGCGTCCGATAAAAGGACTGGAGTGATATTTAATTTTTTGAACAGATCCAGAATTTCCGTGCGGGCCTCGGCCACTAATTTATCGGGAAAGAAATCCCGGTTACCGATGATCACGCCCAATGTGCTGTGCTGATTGGCTGCCATATTATTTCAACAATTTTGTTTTGACTGAATGAATAAGATACTTCGCTTCCCTATCCCTGTTATCTGCACCCGGCAGATCATACGACTGATCCGTTGGTGTATCGGCGTCCGGGAAACGACGGACTGAGCCGGTTCGGAATACCAGTCGCTCCACTGATTCCACGGGCTGGAAACAGATATTGGTGGAGGGCTTACCCCCGTTGATGATCACATTATAAAAACGGGTGGTTGTGTTGAGCTCGACTTTGATCGTCAGCTCCTCTCCCTGCTTGTATTTACCCAGACTCTTATTCCGGTAACCCTGTTTGGTAAGTATCGATCCGGTTGAGTCCAGGATCAGCCGCAGACAGGCCATGCCTTTACGGTCAGTCAGTTCAATTTCCAATTGCCCGGTATTAGTTTGTGCGGCTGAAATAGTGAAGCTCAGTTCCAGTTTTTTAGCCACAGGAAAAACCCGTTCAGCTTTGGCATAGTCAAAAGGATCACTGTCTTTCAGGGTAATTGCTTTCTGATCCTTGTACTGCTCCATTGCCACTTTGCACCAGAGCGGACTGTAGCTATTCCACTCGTTCATTTCCTTTCCATCGGGCATTTTACTGAAATCATCATTCACGTCCTTTGCGACTTTATCTTTCACCGGAACAGGTATCCGGCTTACCCACATATCTTCTTTATTCATACTATAGGTGACCCACATATTTCCATCCACTGGTTTGCCATCCATTTCCTGGATGCCCCTTACATACTGCGGACCGTAACTCTTATAAGCTCCGCCATAGCGCATGGACGTGATCTCTCCATTTACCAATAAGAGATTCGTATACTTCAGGCCGTCATTACTCACGCTGAGTGCCAGCGGCCAGCGAAACTCCGAAGGATTGTATATGGTAGCGTATTTACCATCACTGGTACGTTGTCCCCAGATCTTGGCATTCGCATTTACAAAACCCGGCGACCGGGTTGGATTATATTGCCAGGTCTTTCCTTCGTCCTTACTTATACTCGTGAGTGCATATTTCCAAAGCCCGACCATACGGCCATCTTTCAGGTGATAATAATTAAAGGCTTTGAAATCCTTCTTCAAGGGTATCAGCGGATCATTGCGGTCACCCTCTTCAACAGTCTGCATCATCAGGGCGGGTGTATTGAGAAATTCATCACCAGCTTTGATCAGTTCTTCATCACCGGAGGATTTATAGAAGGGATAACTGGTATTCGTTTCATTGAATGCATGATTGTACCGCAAAAAGTAAATAGGTCCGAAACTTCCGTCTTCTTTTATCTCCCTGATCACCCGGCCAATGCCATTTCCATCATTGGGATCATCTTTTAGTCCGAGGGCAATGCCGTAATAAGCAAGCGCATACAGTTTATTGCTCTTACTGGTATAAAAACCTACTCGTTGGTGCATGACTGCATAACTGTTCTTTGCTGTATCCTTTTTTCCTTCCTTGACAAATCCATCCGGAATCTTATAAGGCGGGAAAATCACGACAGGTGCAGACCAGTTGTATCCGTCTTTCGATGATTGCAGCAGCGTTTGCCCCGGGGCAATATGTTCGCCCACGGGATTACTCAGGTATTCCAGGTAGAACGTGTTTTTCCAATACACCAGCATTGGCGCATGGTTATAAGTCCAGGAAGTTGTCTGATTGTTATCCGAACGGTTGGCCCGCATGGTCTGGATATTGTGTACGCCAATGGCCGGAACAAGTTGACCATGATGATAGTCCACATTGGAAAGCGTATTGCCTGTATAACGGACGGTGTCCTGCCCGAAAACGAGTAATGAGTGATGAGTAATGAGTAATATGAGGAAGAGATGGCGCATTAATGAGCTGTCGTTTTAATTAAATGGCGTACAAATTTCTTTATTACAGGTACTATTGTTCCATGTTTATGGCCTTCGGGCACTTTCACTTCTGTCGTCACATTCCTGAACTCATTAAAGTCTGTCGTACTTACGGCTTCATAGATCTTTTTCTGATACGAATCAAAATAGATCAGCCATTCATTTTTCAGTTTCACTACCGATGGACCTTCCGTAAACTTGTCGCTGAAGGGTTTCGATATGTTCTTCCAGGGGCCCATCGGGTTGTCAGCAAAAGCTACTTTAATATTCCTTTCCGGCCGGGTATTGTCCTTTAATACCAGCACATAATCTTTATCTCCTTTCTTCACGATCACCGCATCGATCACACTGAAACCGGGATCCAGGAATAGTTTGGTTTCACTGAATGTTTTAAAATCTTTTGTCGTGGTCACATACATCCGGTGGTTATTACTATCCTCTTCGATACCCCGTTCAAATCGTCCGGGTATGCAGCTGGCCCAGATGATCAGAAACTGATCCTGATCCTCATCATAAAACAACTCAGGTGCCCAGGTATTCACCACGACCGGCTCTTGCTGCAGAACCGGAATAAAACGTTGCGCACTCCAGTTCACCAGATCCTTTGATGATGCATATCCAAAACCCTTATCCCCTCTCCAGCTGCTGGTCCAAACTAAATGGAAAGTACCGTTCTTGTCCTGCACCATACTCGGGTCGCGCATCACTTGCTGATTACCTACGGAAGGATGGAGTAAAACAGTATCCAGATCGGTCCACTTTTTTCCGTCATAGCTGTACAGCACCCGCAAACCCGCATCGGCCGGTTCATGGAAAGAAGTAAAAACCCAGGCCTTCCGGTTGCAGGAGCTCAGACTGACAAAGAGCAATATGATAATACTGTATCGCAATTATTTATTTCTCTAAAATGAGGACCCAGTCATTCCCGTTCGCGGGTTCACCGGGAGGATCGAATTCCATTTCCAATGTATTCCTGTATTCAGTGATTGACTTTAGCTCGCCTGTAGCAGGACTAAACAAGGCTGCTTTACGGGGAATAAATTTCAGTTTCTTCAGGTCCACTTTGAAATTCCGTCCGGTATAAGTATAAAACAGCGCATAATTATTTCCACGGGTGGCCGCGATATAGTCATATCGTTCACCGTTATTAATTACGGCATCCTGGGCAGGTACGCGGTCAAAATAGGATCTACCCAGTATCAGTTTCTTTAATACCTGCATTTGTCCGGCCCCTGGCGCCTTTATACCTTCTTTCCAGTTTTCTTTTGGAAAATAAGAAGCCGAGGGATCCGGTGCTGTATAAAACTGCATCACGGCATTATGTCCGTAGGTAAATCCGCATCCACCGGCAAACACACTCCAGTAAGCATAGCGGCGGATCTCATGATCTTTCCAGTAAGGTTGATTGGCTTCATGCAGTCCATAAGGAATGGCTTCATAAGAGGGCTCACCATCAAAACTTGGTTTCACGGGCTTGAGTGCATAGTCATCATTCATGTACCGCCAGTTATCTTCCCCGTAATGCAGAGTTTCGTTACTCAATGTATCCTGTGCATAACTGCGGTGACCACTCTGGAACATATTAAAATCGAGCCAGGGCTCATTGTGAAACCAGGTGGAAGAGGAATTGCGGCCACGGGGGTGAAAGCCGATCAGGTGCTTTTTATCAATGGAGCGGATCGTATTCCCGATCATGTTCCAGGTTTCCAGTCCGTCACTTCCTTTTATATCACCTCCATTGAGCCAGATAATATTGCTGAAATTTTTGTACCGGTTGGCAAGGAATGTCGCATAGGCTTTCCCCTGCTCCGGGCTAACCTTTTTAATATTCCCACCCCAAACCGGCACCAGGGCCATATAGATACCTCTTTTCTCTGCTTCCCGGATGATATAATCCACATGATCCCAGAAACCATATTTCATATCATCCACTATATGCTCATCATTCAATACTGGCTTTGATACATCTTTGTTATGGATCGAAGAATCGCCGTAAACATTCACTGCATCATTCACATCATGCACCAGCATCACCTGGATCACATTGTATCCCTTCCGCTGCCGGTCATCCAGGTATAATACCGCGTCTTCCCTTTTACACTTCTTGAATAATAACCAGCCCGTATCTCCCAGCCAGAAAAAAGGCTTGCCATCAGCTGTTTGAAAAAAACGCTTATTGGCCGATACTTTCAGTTGCTTCAACTGTGCAGTTCCCTGTTGCGTACTACAGCATGCAATCAAAATAAGGATCAAAAGTTTTCTCATGCCGGGTGTATGATCAATGATTGAAAATTCCTGTTATCTTAATTCGAGTTTACGGGTCACGGTATTATAAACAATCGTCCGCTTACCATCACTTAACAAATATTCATCTGCTTTAGCGGATTTCACCGGTTTCATTGTGGCAGCTGCCTTCAGCAATTCAGGGTCTGTTGCAGCAGGCAACTGAACCATACTGCCGCCGGCCATGAAGGCGGCGATACCGAATTCCGGATAGCTGTCCCCGCTATAGATCACGGCTTTCCCCGGATATTTATCGCGGTATTCTTTCACGGCCCGGTACACCTGTTCAAAACTTGTTTTACGGGGTTTCAGCAAACGGGCATGCTGGCGTGGCGCCAGGCTCTGTCCGCCCATCGGCGCATATACCGACCCGTCAGCCTGGTAATGCCAGTACCGGATATCGATGATATCAACGATGGCTGCATATGCAGGCAGCTGTAATATTGAATCCTGTACATCCTTGGTTACACTGAGCCCGATCAGCGGGTGTTTACCGGTTTCTTTCTCCCAGTCACGGATCACATCGAGCCAGAATTTTACAAAGTGAAGTGGACCGGTGAACTCTTCCCCGATCAGCTGGATCACACTATTATTGTCTTTGAAATTATTCAGGCACTGACGGATAAATTTTTTATGCAGTTCACGACGAACCGGATTACTGATATCATAAAACTGTTCGGCGTAAAAAATGCGTTTATCACCTGCATAGTTCACCGGTTCATTAAAACCGGTGTTGTTGATATTATTCGCCGTACGCCAGGGGAAATCGGCATAGTGAGCACCGGCTTCAATGATATTGTGTTGAAAGTAGTTCTGGTGCACCAGTACCAGTTCCTGCTGATCGGCCATATCGGCAAACTGTTTCAACCGGCTCCAGTAAAAGAGATTGTACTTCGTGAGATCGTATTTGCTCAGTCCGTCCCACGCGGTTTCCTTTCCACTACGGGCAAAGGGCAATTCATAAAACGGCGGCCATACTTCCCCGTCCATCCGGCGTACCCGTTGGTGATCATCGCGGCGACGGTCATACCAGAGTCCGTAATTATGTTCCAACGCGATCGTATTCGTGCTCAGCATTTCACGGACCACTTCATCAATATTATCGGTGAGTCCCTTACCTGCACGTCCTGGCACAAAACGCGTGAGATGTGCTTTGGCCTGCTGCAGGTCCTTGCCCTGCACCCCGCCACTCCACCATTGGATATTATGCCGTTTACCCGTAACCAGTTTTCCGCCTCGTTGCAACAGTCCGTTCAGGACTTTCAATTCTGGTGCTTTTGCCAGGAGTGCCGGCGCTTTCTTTACCCCGATGGCATCAATGGTTTTACTATCTGCTATATCGATGTTGATCTTATTCCGGCTACCGGCCTGCTCGATCCAGGCACGCAAAGCAGGTCGGGGTTTGATCGCTTCTTTAGTCAATGCTAAAGCTACTTCCACAGGAGGACTGCTGCTGGCTTCGGTTGATAAGGGTAGTAATTGTGCCTGTTCATTTATATTTCGGTTGAGTCGTTCATACAGTTGTGCATAAAACAAACTGCGGGGGTTAATACTGTTATTCGATTCATTCCAGTAACCATCGCCGGCAAACTGACTCCAGCTGCCAAAAGCCCAGTTCTGTGCAGTGGGTGGTTTATAACAGTCGATCCGGGCGGCTGTACAATTCCAGAAAACACTATTAGCTGCTGCCCAGCCGGTACCATTATTATCCTGTCCGCGATTTCCAAAGCGCAATGCATTGCCATCCACATTCACCACATCAAATAAAACACCGGTAGCCCAGCTGTCGATGGCGCCACTGAAACTATAGGGCAAAACGGACTCACATTGTACAAAGGCATTGGGACCTGGTGCACAGTAACCGGTGCCAAAATCATGATACCCGTTTTCAGCATAACAACGCTGAAATAAGGTCTGCTGTCCGGAGGTGAAAAATGTATAACGACGCTGACCGCCGATCTCTGAAACCGGGTTCAGTGATATACAATCTTCTACGGTAATCCGTTTCGACGTTTCAAGTACACTAACCACTGATCCGGCAAAATTCCGGAAGCTGATCTGGCGTACCCAGCAGTCTTCCGCGTTCTCCACATTGATGGCATTCCAGCGATGATCTTCATCTTTTGGATTCGCTTTGTCATACACAGAAACACAGGTAAGATTCTCCACGCCACTGTTTTTTACCCGTCCTTCAGGATTATAGAAATAAATACCGGCACCGCCATAAGCTGAATCAATGGCGGTTGTGATTGGCGCATCAATGGTGATCCTGTTTCCATCGATCTTCGTGATGACCCGGTCAATGAATAAATCCTGATCGCCCGGCTTCCACCCCAGTGCGGTTAAACCACCACCGAAATGATCCGTACCTAAATCGCTAATCCACTTATTTGTTGAAGGACGACGGATAATGATATGACCGGAATGTTCTTTTATATCCAACCGGCCTTCAACCTGAAAAGAAAAGGCATTTACCGGTACATAAGCATCGCTGATTTTTAAGCCGGTCATATCCTTAGAAACCGTATTCTTTCCAATAATTTTTATCAGGGCCAGTCTTCCGGTTCCGGTCCCGGTGATCGTAGTCTGATTTATGCCGCTTCCTCGGAGTACCACACCCGATGCATTGATCCGTAATTGCCCATTCACTTCGTAATTGCCTTTCTGCAACAAAACGGCACCGCGTATACCTTTACCATTCTCGGGCAAAGATGCCACATAGTCAAGGGCTGACTGAATCCGTAAGGTGGCATCACCCTTTGTAACTGGTACCACTACTTTAACCGGAACAAAGGGGATTGGTTCTTCCGAGGCTTTATACCCGCAATATGAAAAATCGGGAATCCGGTCGCCATTGGTCTCAGCTGTGTATATCAGCCTGCCCTTCTCATAATATAAAGGTGGAACAGGCTTTGCCGGTTTTTGTGCCGGTAAAGCCTGTTGAAATAATATCAGTAGTGTCAGGAGAAATGAAAACTGATTGTATACGCGTTTATGGATCACTTTTCCAACTGTTTTGTCTGTTTTAAAAGTACGACAGTCGTGCTGATTAAATGCTGACATAAACCGTTAACTACCTGTCAGATTTTACTTATTTGCAAGTACAGCCGGTTTCACATTTTTTACATCCACTACACTGTTCAGGAAGTTTTCAATATTGCTGTACCCGTTTTTCGTCAGCTTAGCCGCATCGGATGCGTCATTGGGATTCAGTTTGTTTTTCAGTTCATACGCGTCAGGCAAACCGTCATTATCACTGTCCTTATAAGCCGTACCCTTGTACTCCGGGTAACCACCCACCTGTGAGGGATCTGTGATAATGCCGATTTTATAAGAGTCAATCGGCAAACGGCGGTGTTTGAACTGGGTTTCGGGCGCCACCACATTGGGATTCACTTCAACTTTTCCTGTGGTTACTTCCTTCACCATCCGGGTATCCACGGCATCCCTTCTGGGTAGCGTAGCTCCGGCATTGGCCAGCACATAGGCTTTTGCGTCTTCCGCTTTTAAGATAGTGATCGCGGGCATTGGCAGGGGCTTCGGCCATTTGATATTGGCGGTATACTCCCCTGTATTTTTTTCTTCCTCCACCTGCACACCACCATTCCAGTTATCCTTTGTGATTTCCGGATATCCTTCCATCACATTTCCGTTTACATACGCTCTTCCGTATACCCTGTACTTCAGTTTACTTCTTCCACTTTCTGGTTTCAGGATACGGTGACCGACATTATTCTTTGGGGTGGCCGGTCCGGGCTTGAAATAGTTATTGATAATATTGAACTGAGCGCGGTAATCGCCTCCGTCGATACTACGGTGAACCCAATTGTAGACTACATTATTGGCAAAGTTAAACACCCCATTCCACCCTACAGAAGGATTGCGTCCGGCATTATTGGCCCAGAGATTACGCATAAACGTACAATTCTCTCCACCCAATGTGCTACCGAATGCATGGTTCCAGGTGTCCAGTGCCTCTCCGAAAATGGAATTCTGGATCGTGATATTCACGGTCGGGAATTTATCCTCGATCTTACCGGTGCTGTCATTATACATGTGGCGGTACATACTCATGTTCTCATCCAGTCCCCAGCTGGCACTCACGTGATCAATCATGATGTTTCCAATAGGGTTACCACCGATGGCATCATCTCTTCTGCCCACCCAGGTTTCACCGCGGCGGAAACGCATATAGCGGATGATCACATCATGGGTATTGATCCATACACTTTCACCGGCGATACAAACGCCATCACCGGGAGCGGTTTGTCCCGCAATAGTGATATAAGGAGCACGGATAATGAGTGGTGTACTAAGACGAATGATACCAGCTACATTGAAGACGATGATGCGTGCACCACCCTGTTCGCAGGCCCAACGCAGACTGCCGGGACCATCATCGTTCAGGTTGGTGACCACCAGTACTTTACCACCCCGGCCACCAAAGGAATATTTACCACCACCTTCTGCACCCGGAAATGCCGGAATACCGGCTTGCGGTAATTCATCCACGCGGGAGGCCCAGGGAATAAAAGGTTTCCCCTTCCGGGCTTCTTCCTGGATAATGGGCCAGGCCACCTGCCAGGCAGAATCGGAATGCCTGTTGGCCACCCGCATTAATGAATCAGATTTACGTTGCACATCCGCCGGTATCTCGGGGTATTGCGCCATCAGGTTAGTAGTGAATAACACGCCAACCAATGTACTGCCAATAAAATTAAAAAAACATTTCATGCTCTTGCTATTTTGTTACAGTTAGACGTATGAAAACATTAAAACTGTTTACCGCTTACCGGGATAAAGAAAAAAAAGAGAAAGTTGTTTAGCGCTTTCTCTTTTTTGATTGCTGCTATATAACTACTGCTTAACGCTCTATTTTGACATCCACACTTACATAACTATCCATTGCGGGTGAAGAACCATTAGTAAATGTAATCTGCATACATCCGTTCTTTCCCGCCGCCGTACGGAAATACACCAGGTTGCCGGATACCAGTTGAGTAATCTTTGTACTGGTACCGGAAGCCAGGTTGGTATTACAACCCGTCCGGATTGAACCAGCGGATAACAAAGTATTAAATGCCGGACTGGTGGCTTTTTTCATGATCGTATTATTCTTAGTCCAGCTGGATAAATCATAGAAAGGTATCTGGCCCTGCGGTGCATTCAGTGAATACAAACAGAAACGGAGATCATCCGTCGTACTGGACGAAGCTGCTCCTGTAGTATCGTACATAATGCCGAAATCAATGGCCGCACTATTAGCCGCCCCGTTTGTATAGCTGAATACCTTACCCTGGGAGGCTGACATAAAGCAGGTATTGGTTTTGGCCGTGGTATCCGGTACCTGCAGGAAACGGTAAGTGTAAAAATAAAAATCAGGACTTACCGTGACTTTAATATCACTTGCGCCGATATAAACACCTGCCGCATCATGTGCGACAATGCGGTACAGGTATGTGCCATTTGCAGTATCCGCTTTTATTTTTTTAACAGTAGTATAGCTGGACAATTCGTTACTCAGCGTATCTCTTGTTACAAAAGCCGTTTGATTAACCGGATTTTTCTGAATGCCTACATATTTCATAGGCCGTTCAGTGGCTATCGTGAAACTGAAGAAAAGGCTGTCACCGGGATTGACCGTCAGGTCGCCAATAACAAATTTTGTACCGTCATCCTTTAGTGTAACGGTGGCATAATTTCCATCCACGGGGTCAACTTTTTTCTCACAGGAAGAAAAGGCAACGGCGAGGAGGATTATTGCTGTCAGTATTTTTTTCATGTTATATTATCTTTTTGCGTCTGTAATTATTGATAAGGATCGAATGTGCCGCCAGCCCATCCGTTGGTCTGCTGGATTACTGGCACCTGCGTAAACAGGTTGGGCAGTGCATATACATAATACTTATCAGGAATGTTGATCACATTGGAACCTTCCAGGGAAGCAATTGTTGGTGTAAACATGGAAGTATACACTGAAATATTATTCAGGTTAGCCGTATCCCTTGGTTTGAAACCGGATGTATTCAACATATCCAGGTAAATCCGGCCCGCTGTGGTACCTGTACCTGCATAGTACGGAGGCTTCGGTGCCACTTTAAATGACTGACGGGCTGTAATCAGATTGAGGTTGCGGGTTCTCCGCAAATCAAAATAACGCATTCCTTCGAGTGCAAATTCTATCTGCCGCTCGTTCAGCAATAAACGGCGCATGGATACCACATCCGTAGCTACAGACAAACCATAATCATATGAACCCGCTGTTACACCTGCACGCTGACGAACCAGGCGTACAAGGTTTTTGGCTTCGGTAAGGTTTCCTGTTTCATTATAACATTCAGACAGATTCAGCATGACTTCGGCAAAACGCATTTCGATCCAATCCATTCCATTTCCACCACCCGTGTTGGAATTGTAAAGCGCCTGGGCAGGAGACAAAGTTGGATTACAAAGACGCTTGCAATAGAAACCGGTAACCATTGTACCTGCTGTTTCATCAAGCACACCGGTATATGTCCACTGTTTGCGGGTGGCTTTACCACTCAGCGCCCATAAATCGCCATTGTAAGCAATCGTGGCCGCAAAACGCGGATCTCTGTTTACCCAAAACAGCGTGGAACTATATCCTGAATTTACATCTGAAGTAGGTAACCCGTTATTCATCGGGTATGCCTGCACCAGGTTCCAGGTTGGCTGATTGGAACCACTGCCAGCTGATGTTTCAGAAAAAGGACGGGTTACATTTTCCAGGTTGGTTCCAAGATCCCTCGACGTGTTGTATTTTCTTACTATAACAACTTCTTTATGATCTTCTGTTACAAAAATATCAGAGTACTTCGTAATTAAACCAAAGCCGTCTGCTGTCAGTGTATCATAAGCCGCCTTACAGGCCGCCTGTGCATCTGTCCAGCGGGAAGCGATATTGGTGGGATTGAACTGAGGACTTGCCCAGTACAGGAAGGCTCTTCCTTTCAGTGCAAGTGCCGCGCCACGGGTGGCACGACCCACTTCATTACCTGTCCATTTTTTAGGGAGAAAGGCAGCAGCAGAATCCAGGTCCTTACCGATCTGTGCAATACACTCACTGGTCTTTGCACGGGGTACGGCCAGTTCATCTTCATTCTGTCCTTGCGCACGGAGAATAAGAGGTACACCACCATAAAGACGTACCAGTTTGAAATAAGTCATCGCCCGCAGGAAGAAAAACTGACCTTTAAGTGTCTGTTTTACTGACTCGGGAAGCGTAAGACTGCCATTGAGACCTTCGATAGCCAGGTTACAACGACGGATATCGGCATAACGATTTGCCGTAAGACTGGTACCGGTAGCAATATCCGTTATAGATGTTTCTGTAAGGGTTCCGTACAGAAAAGCGGTATTGGCATTATTCAACTCATCTGATGTATTATGCACACCACCAATGGTAGGCCATTGCGGCATTACCAGTGCATAGGTCCTGTTGAGAAACAGACCAATCGCCCCTTCATCTTCCCAGGAGTCCACCACTTCCATACCGTTCGGATCCTCAATCTCAAAGAAATCCTTGCGGCAGGAAGGCAGCATGCTGGCACTCAGCAGTCCCGCGGCAACCAGGGTTATTTTTATATACTTATTTACTTTCATAATCATTTCATTTTTAGAATTACAGACTTACATTGAGACCTACGGAAATAGTTCTTAAAGTGGGGTATGTTGCAAAGTTGCCGGTATAAGGATCTTTATACTTCAGCGGATTAATCAGGCTCCACAGGTTGGTTCCTGTTAACAGGATTCTGAAATCAGGAATCTTGTACTTTGCGGAGATACGCTTCGGCATCTGGTAAGAAAGAACCATGTTATTGATACGGCTCTGCGTTCCATTTACCGCCCAGAATGTGGACAGCTCTCTCGCCAGCGGTGCATCGGCTCTCGGATATTTTGCATTGGGATTCTCCGGAGTCCAATGGTCATTCCAGAATGCAGGTGCGTTCTGTGTGGTAGTGGGCACTTTACGTGCTTCTGAATCATAAAAACGCTTACCACCGATTGACAGATTCATGTTTGTCTGTAATTTGAAATCCTTATACGTCACGCCAAAGGTCATACCGAATCCAATTACGGAAGTAGTGCGGTCAAACATCAGCGTGATATCATTATCATCAATCTTACCATCTTCATTAACGTCTTCATAAGTCATGTAACCAACCTGGGGTTTCTGACCACCAATGGTATAATTCGGATTTTTGGCCAAAAGCGCGTCTACTTCTTCTTGTGTACGGAGAATACCTGTGGCGATATAGCCGTAGTTATTACCGTTGTACTGACGAGGATCTTTACCAATCGCATTGCTGATCGCATTGGTGCCAAACAGACCGAAACTTACCGGGCTGTAATATTGTTGCAGAATCATACCGTTGGACCAGCCAAAGTTTACGTCTGCACTGAAACTCCAGTCACGACCGGCTTTTCCACGGTAACCAAGTGAAAACTCGGCACCCCAGGAAAGTGCTTTACCATAGTTAACCACTGCGGTTTGAATACCAGTAGTTGCAGGCAGTGCGCTTGCATCCATCTGGTTAAAGCCGTCCCAGGTATAACGCTGATAAACATCCATTGATAAAGTGAGTTTGTTTCTCAGCATGGAGGCGTCAAAGCCCACATTGAAGGTTCTGGATTTTTCCCAGGTAGCCGCCGGATTGGGGTAAATATTCGGGTCGAGGCCGTTGGTATATACATTACCCAGCAGGTAACCTGTTGTTTGCGTAAACCGGTTGACATAGGTCTTATTGGCTACGCGGTCCTCACCTACGATACCGATATTGGCACGCAGCTTCAGGCTATTGATAAAATGAATGTTTTCACGGAAGAAATTTTCATCGCTGATTCTCCAGCCCAATCCCACAGTGGGGAAGAAGCCCCAACGGTTATCCGGTGCAAAGTTGGAGGAGGCATCGGCGCGACCGATAAACTCAATAAAGTATTTATTTCTGAATGAATAATCGGCGCGGCTTACATACGAGCGCTTGGCAAACTGGATACCCTGCGGGTTACGGATCGCATCCGTAATGGAGGCGATACTGGTGGGGTCATTACTGAAGGCCCAGAATTCATCCACGCCCAGCACCAGTTGCTGGAATTTTGACAGGAAGATATTCCGGCTTTCCGCCTCACCCTGATCCATACCTACCATTGCGGAAAACTCATGCTGCTTGATCTTCTTGGCGTAGCTGAGTGTTGCAATCAGTTGATAACTGGAAGAGGTGGTGGTACCTTCTGAAATCTGATTACTGTTGGTAATCGTGGAAGTAGGAGAATTAGCATTGATGGAATCACTGAACAGCAATCCGTTATTTCCATTACGTACAAAGTTGGTTACCTTGTATGAGGGATAATATTGCTTGTCCATATTATTGCGGTTCAGTTGTCCGAACTGCACTTTTGCAGAGAGTCCTTTCAGGAAATTGGGTTTATATTCCAGCGAAGCATTTACACTCAGACCCTGTGAACGGGTACGTGAGTAGTTGCCGGAATTAAACAGTCCAATCATACTCCAGTTACCAGGAGGGTTGGGGCCATTCCACAGTGTAGGCTGTCCGTTGATTGTGGAAGGCACCCACTTGGGTGTCAGGTATAGAGCACGGATTGAAAGATCATCTGTTTCTGCGTTGGCACCCTTCAATGTACCACGTTTTTCCTGGTTAAAGTCAGAGGAAAAACTCACATTGGCGGTCAGGCCATCAATGATTTTGGCATCCATTCCGGTACGGATACTGTACTTGTTGACTTCAATGTCGCCGTAGTTGCCTTTTTCATTATAATAAGAACCACCTGCAAAGAATGTAACACGATCTGTACCACCTGATACATTCAGGGTATGACGGATTACTTTACCTGCTTTCCAGATATCATCGTACCAGGCACGATTAGGCATAGCTTTAAGGCGATCAAGATCTGCCTGTGAAAACCGCTGATTCAACGCGGTATTGTTCAGCTCATACCCATCATTCAGCATTTTTGCATGCTCATAGGCGGTCATGGTATTGGTCTTTACCGCTTCATTGGATGTACCGTAGTATCCATTATAGGTAATCCGGGGTTTGCCGGCTTTTCCTTTTTTAGTAGTAATCAGGACAACACCTTTGGCACCAGCTGCACCATAGATCGCGGCAGAAGCATCTTTCAGGAAAGTGATATCCTCAATCTGACTCGCATCCAGGTTTTCAAAGAAATCGGGATTGGTTGACTGATTATATAAGGTCGGGTTAACCACGATTCCATCTATTACATATAACGGCTGATTAGCAGCTCCGGAGTTTGTTCCCGGAAAAGTGATCGAGTTACGGATATTAATCTCCGTGGTAGAACCCGGTTTACCTGAAGCATAGTTTACAGATACTCCCGGTACCCGGTTGATCAGGGCTGAACCCAGATTAGCCACCGGCAGATCTTCAATTTCTGCTGCTTTTACTGAGGCAACAGAACCCTGTACATTCACCCGCTTCTTGGTGCCATATCCTACCACCACCACATCATCCAGCTGTTTGCTGTCTTTCTGTAAGGTAATATCAATGGCTTTACGGGCACCGACAGACTGATCTGTCTGTAAATAACCCACTCCGGAAAAACGGAGTACCGCCTGGTCATTGGGGATCACAATTACATAAGCTCCGTCGGCATTGGTCGCAACACCGGTGGCAGTACCCTTCACCTGTACAGAAATACCGGGAAGACCCTTACCATCTACGTCTGTAACCTTACCAGTCACCGTTCTTTGCTGCGCAAACAACAGGCAACTGAACAGGAGTGAAAGTTGCAGGAGCAGTGCTTTCTTTAAAATTTGCTTAATCATATAGCTTTGGTTTAGAAAAAAATTGTTGACAATTTATATTCAGTTTTTTACTTTTTTCGCTGCTTCAATCCGCTTTGCCCACTCTTCCCCTTCTTTCTTTACATTATATCCCTGCGCAGACAGATAGTTGTTTATTTTACCCTTGTACTTTCCAAATACCGCATGCTTCTTATCTGAATTTTCGCCATCCATCGCCAGTTCCCGCGCTTCTTTCAGCCAGTCATATATTTTCAGTTTCTGCTCCGCTGTCAGCGAAGGAATCATTTCGAGGTATGCTGTATAGGTTTTAGGGAAAACACCATAGGTAAGTCCGTCTTTCACCTGCTCCAGTTGTGACGCATTGATCAACGCCTGCAGACCTGATACAAACTGCTCATGTAATAACAAAGTGCGGGTATTTCTTTTTTCTTCCTGCTCTTTCAGGCGGGAAGCCATTAATTCCTTACCTGCCGCCGTATCAGTTTTAATTTTGCTTACTGCAGTTTTATTCTCATCCTGTATTACACTCAACCCACGGTATTGATTCACCAGCGACAGCACTACCTTATTATAGATCACTGAATCTTTTATACCCAGCGTATTTACAATTTTTACGGAGCGTTCCGTGATGACTTTGGTATACGCTTCATCCGGCGCAGGCTGCGCGGAAACTACACAGGAGAAAAAAGAAAGAAGGAAAAAGAAGATCAGCCTTACATGAAGATTTTTTCCCGTAGGGAAAACCTTTTTTGTGGTGCAGAGCAAAGCAAGCTTCATGTTGGCAGTTATCGTTAAGCAGATAAAACAACAGGCCCGTCCGGCGGCCTTCATTCACGTTCTAAAATTACACAGGGGTATGGCCTTAAAAATGTAAGGTTTTGCTGTAATGATGGAAGATTTTACTATTTAAATTCCGGGAACGATTGCGTACAATATATCCGCTAATCCGTTGCTTTCAAGGTAATAAAGGCTGGTGCGAGTCCCTCCGCGGTTACCCGTAATGTAATATTTCCCTTTTTTCGGTTCGATTTTACCATACCCATGGCCAGCCCTTTCCAGGTTTTACGCCGGGCAGATTTTAATGAAACGGTATCCGCGGGATAACCGTTGTCTGTCCCCTCCAGTAATCCTGCCCCTGAAACGGTAAAACTCAGTAATTTATCAGCACCGGTTACCAGGTTACCTGCCTTGTCCAGTATACGTACAGTTACAAAAGCAATATCCCTGCCATCGGCCCGGATCCCTTTCTTATCTGACACTAATTCCAAACGGGTAGCTGCACCGGCTGTGCGGATTTCCCGGACCTGTACTATTTTACTGTTTTCCCGGGAAATGGCTTTCAGGGTTCCGGCCACATAAGGAACCCGCCAGCTGACATGCAATAAGCTGTCAGATTTTTTTCTGATTCCCAATGATTTACCATTTAACAATAGTTCCACTTCCGTTGCATTATTATAATATACCCAGACATCAACGGTATCGCCTCTTTGCCAGTTCCAGTGCGGAAACAGGTGCAGCACGGGTTTGGTGCTCCACTCCGACTGATACATATAATATACATCCTTGGGAAAACCGGCCATGTCCACAATCCCATAATAACTGCTGCGGGCCGGAAAGGACGGATATGGCAGGGGCTCACCCAGGTAATCAAATCCGCTCCAGACAAAAAGTCCGGCCATGTGTTTATTGTTCTTCACCGCCAGCCATGATTGCTCATGGGTATTACCCCAATAAGCATGGGTATTATCATACGCCGCACAGGTATAATCAGCATTACCACGGGCAAATGTATCCTGCTCTTTATAGTCAGCAGGCCAGATCCGTTTCAGATCGGCGGAAAACTGATAAACACCCCTGGTCCCCAACGCGGAGGCGGTTTCGGTTGCCAGGAATTTCTGCCCCGGAAACCGTACAGGCAAAGCGGCATAATCATAGTCTTTATAATTAAAGCCCAGCACATCCAGGGCAATGGATTGGTAAATGAAATTTTTCTCCGGATTGGTTTCCGTTAATGCGCAGGTTACCGGCCTTGTGGGGTCAAGCTCTTTTACAATCTGTACCAGCTCTTTTGCAATGATGGTGCCACTGCTGTCAAACTGATTGCGGATCTCATTGCCGATACTCCACATAATTACAGACGGGTGGTTGCGGTCACGCAACACCATGGCTTCCAGGTCGGCTTTGTGCCATTCCTTAAAATCAATGTGGTAGTCAAACTTGTTCTTTTTTTTATTCCAGGTATCAAAGGCCTCATCCATTACCAGAAAACCCATTTTGTCACAGAGGTCTAAAAAATCCGCCGCCGGTGGATTATGTGAAACCCGGATGGCATTGCAACCCATTTCCTTTAAAATTCGCAGCTGTCGTTTTGCTGCTTCCTTATTATAAGCAGCCCCTAATGCCCCGAGATCATGATGCATACAAACACCCTTGATCAATAAAGGTTGCTCATTGAGCATAAACTGCCCTTTGCTGTTAAATGCAATCGAACGTATGCCAAAACTGATTTCCTCCTCATCCATCAGTATAGCAGATACAAAGACTTTGAAACGGGCCTTATACAGATTTGGCTGATCAACTGACCATCGCTTAGGATCCGGGATCTGCGCGCTGATACTGAACTCATCTGTTGCTTTTACCTGCCGGTTATCCGCTGAAAATTTTCCGACTGGTTTACCAGCCGGATCAATTAGCTCACATTCAACAATGATGTCCGGATTTATATTTTTAGCTGTCTTGATCCGGGCCAGGGCATTGAAGGTTGCACGGTCAATAGTAATCTGTGGCGTTGTTATAAAAACACTATGCGGGATAAACTGAAAAGACCGGGTAGAGATGAGTTTCACATCCCGGTAAATTCCCGAGCCGGTATAATACCTCGAATCCGGCTGATGACTATTATCCACTTTCACAGCAATCACATTCTTCTTCCCGTAGTTGAGGTATTTTGTCAGATCGTAATAGAATGGTACATACCCATAAGGCCGCTTCCCGAGATAGTTTCCATTAATCCATACTTCACTGTTGCGATATACGCCATCAAACTCAATCCGGTGACTCCTGAAACTATCAACTGCCGGAACAAAAAATGTTTTGCGGTACCAGCCAATGCCTCCCGGCAGCGATCCTCCCTGGTTGGTCGCCGGCGCGTCTTTCTTAAAATCCGATTCAATACTCCAGTCATGCGGCAGTTCAAGCTTCCGCCATTTGCTGTCATCATACACTTCTTCATACGCAAGACCGTCATTCCCCAAAAAGAATTTCCAGTCTTTGTTGAAGTCGATGGTCTTTCTCACTTGTGCTGATGAAACAAGGGAGAAAACCAGAAAACAAAAAAGATAAATATAGTTAAGTCGCATGTTGTTATTTAATACTTGTCTTTGTCACCCTTCGGCACGCTCCCACCTTCGCATCGCTACGGTCGGCAGGCAGGGTGACAACCAGCTGCTGTTGCCATGGTGAGCTTGCCGAACCATGAGCTTGCCGAACCATGACGAACCATACACACCTAAACCGAAACCATTGCCTTTATCACTCCATTCTTCGGGTCGAGCCAGCTTTTAAAATTATCTTTTACTTCGTCAAACAGTACCCGGTGCGTGATATACGTGGCCGGGTCTACCTTTTTCTCCTGCATACATTTGATCACATGATCGAAGTCTTCGGTAGTAGCATTCCGGCTGCTCATCAACGTGGCTTCGCGTTTGTGAAACTCCGGATGTGCCACTTCGAGATTACCCTTCTGCAAACCTACCAGTACATACCGGGCCCCATGTGCCATATATAAGAAAGCACTGTTGATGGCTTTCTGATTTCCCGTGGCATCAATCACCACCGTGGGCATATCATTATTGGTAATTTCTTTGAGTCGCGCTGTCACATCTTCCGCCAATGGGTTGATGGTATGCTCCACCTTCAGTTTCTCCCGGCAGAAAGCCAATCTTGTTTCATTTACATCCATCGCAATTACTTTACCTCCGGCGATCCGGCCAAACTCCATAATACCCAGCCCGATCGGACCGGCACCGATCACTAAAACAAATTCACCGGGACGAACACCGGCTCTCCGGACACCATGTGCCCCGATGGCCAGGGGCTCCACTAAAGCCAATTCATCAAAACTCATATCGCCGCCATGCAGTAAGGCAGTGACCGGTACGGAAATATATTCCATCATGCCCCCATCGGCATGCACACCAAATACACTGATCGCCGCACAGCAGTTACGCAGCCCGTTGCGGCAGGCAATACATTCCCCGCAATAGAAATATGGAATGATTGTCACCCTTTCGCCAATATGGAAACCCGTTGCGGTATCCACATCCATCACTTCACAACCTAGTTCATGTCCTAGTACACGCGGATAAACAAAATAAGGCTGCGTGCCTTCAAAGGCATGAAGGTCGGTACCACAGATGCCTATACGGTGTACTTTCAGGATCGCTTTTCCCGCCTCAGCTACCGGCATTTCCCGGGTGATATAGGCAAATGATCCGGGTTCCTTACACAATAATGCTTTCATATATTTACTTAATTACAAACTTATACAAACCCGAACCGGTCTTCACTATCGCTTTCCCGTCTTTATATTCAGCCACTACTTTAGTCCCGTTCATCATCACAGAGGCGCCGGGTTTCGCCGGCAGGTAAAATACGGCGGTGCTGTTGGCCGGTATCACCGTGATCATGTCAAACGCATCACCGGTTTTCATCCATTTGGTTTTTATTAACCCGTATGGTGAAACAAATTCGGCCTTTACAGACTGCACATCACCCACAGGTTCCGGCCTTATTTCCACTTCCTTAAAAGCAACAGAACGGGCTGTCTGCCGGATACCCGCCAGCCCTGAATAAAACCATTCCATCAGGTGACCGAGCATAAAATGATTGTTACTAACCGATTCATACGCCTGCCAGCTTTCGGTTAAGGCCGTGGCACCATGTTTTAACTGAAACCCATAGCCCGGTACATCATCCCTCGAATTCATATCAAAGATGATATCGCTGCGGCCGGCCTGTTCAAGAGCTTTCAAAACATACCGGTAACCGATATCACCGGCGGTAAGGGCATTATTTCGTCCCTGAATATCCTTAACCAATGCATCCTCCACAGCCTTTTTATTTTTCTCTTCTGCCAGTCCCATGTACAGCGCCATGGCATTGGCTGTCTGGCTGGCTGAATCGTATTGCAATTTCACCGGATCAAAAAAGGCTTTGTTGAATGCAGCTTTAACTTCCGCCGCCATTTTTGCATAGACCGGTATATCCGCTTTCTTTCCAAGCAGGGCCGCCACCTGTTGCATAATGGTGAGATCATAATAATATGTGGCAGTAGCCGTAATACCCGCTTTGGTCATTTGTGCAAAACCGGATTTCTTCGGACCAATATCAAACCAGTCACCCAATCCATGGGAGATTATATGATTTTTCGCCGTGTCCTTCATAAACTGCACATACTGTTTCATCATCGGATAGCTTGATTCCAGTGATTGCCGGTCGCCATACCAGCGGTAATTATACCAGGGTAAAATGATAGACGCACTTCCCCATTCGGTGGATTCGTCAAATGGCGGGGCAAACAATACCATCTCCGGGGCTATCTCCGGAATCCGGCCATCCGGATATTGGGAGAGCTGCAAATCATTCATCACTTTGCGGTTCAGGGATGCCACATCATACTTATATTGTACGGAAGCGCCCATCAGGTGTGTCTGTTCCAGCCAGCCTAGTTTTTCCCGGTGCGGACAATCCGTGAATACGGAAACCATATTGCTCCGGATGGCCCAGTCGATCAGCTGATGTGTCTGGTTAAAAAGTTCATTGGAACAACTGAATGAACCCTGTTCCCTGGCATCATTGCTGATATGCAAACCCTCCACACGGATCAGTTGCGGCCGCACTGCTCCCGAATCCTTAGGTATACAATGTACTTCTATATAACGTAAACCAGTATACGTAAATAAGGGGTGCCAGCTTTCATCCCCCTCTCCTTTCAGAATATAGGTAAACCAGGAAGGGCTGCCGGTGGCTTTCTGGTTAGCCGATCCGTCGGCATTAATCAGTTCAGCGGCAAACAACCTTACCGTATCCCCTTTGTTTCCCCGTAATTGTATGGAGGGTATTCCTGAAAAATTCTGCTTCAGGTCATACACCTGTACTCCGGGTTTCAATTGTCGTACGGCACCGGCAGTGAAACGTTGTTTGATTTTCACCGGCTCCTGCATTTCGGCCAGTAATACGGGTGGGCCGGAAACCGATACTGCCTGCTGCCAGCCGGCATCTTTAAATCCGGGTCTGTCCCATCCGGATTGTTCCATATTGGCATCATAATCTTCTCCGCCAAACATACTGCTGAAAACAACCGGGGAAGGCGCGGTTTTCCAGCTTTCATCGCTTACTATCATTTCATGACTGCCGTCTGTGTACTCGACCAGCGTTTTCGCGATTAATTTCGGATAGCCCCAGCCACCGGTCATTTTACGGTAACGTTGGGAGGGTATAAAGTAAAATCCGTTCCCGAGCAATACACCCAGCACATTTTTCCCGGTATTCAGCTGACGGGTAATATCAAATGTCAGGTAGAACGCCTGTTTGCTGTAATTGGTCCAGCCGCCGGCCAGGAAATGATCGCCTATTGGCAGGCCATTCACCGATAGTTGAAAATGGCCAAGCCCGCTGATAAAAATAGTCGCCTGCCTGATCTCTTTTTTCAGTTCAAATGATTTGCGCATCAAAGGCAGTATCACCGGCCGGGTACCCCAGGCTTTTTTACCATTCAGGTGTACATGTGGTGCTATTATAGCAGAATCCGGTAAAGCCTCGTAGCCGATCCAGCGCGCATGGCCCCAATCAGCTGGTTTAAGTAAACCCATCTGCCAGCTGGAGATTGTACTCCATGCAGATGCCTGTCCCCTATTATCCCAGATCATTACTTTCCAGTAATAGTTCTTTGCAGGCAGCAATGGCCTGCCCTCATACAATACCTGGATAGAGGCGGCAGACAATATTTTTTTGGAATCCCAGATATTTCCCTGGTCTTTTTTTAAGAGCAGCGTATCATCTGACACAAGTATACGATAGGCCGATTGCAGGACATTCCGCTGATCCGTTTGTATCTGCCAGCTCAGCCTTGGATTAGCCGGCTGTACACCCAACGGCTCTACCCGGTCTTCACAACGCAGCTGCCGCACAAATAAAGATTGTGTTTGTGCCTGACAAACCTGCAGCAGCAGTAAAAAAGTTAATACAATTGTTCCTTTCATTTTTGACTTATTGTATCTCAATACCGGATACCGACAATTTTTCTCCTCCTTCAATTACCAGTTTCACTTTATAATTTCCCGCATTGATCTGCGTGCCGGTATTCACGGTAAACTGATTCCACTTTCCTTCTCTTGTAAAAGTAAAATGCACTTCTTCATCCATCATCCTGTTGCCCCCTGTATCATACAGTTGCAAACGGCCTTTAATGGCTCTGGTTTCCGGGTAATAATATTTAAGCGTAATGGAATAAATATCTCCTACACCAGTTTGTACCGGCCATTCAATGCTGACTGGTTGCTTATCAGTAATGATGCAGCAAAGCCGTCCGTTCAGGCTGTCTTTCCTGATACCGTCACTGATCACGGCCACATTGGAGCGATAGGGGGTGATGGGTTTGAGATCGTAAGCCGGTTGCATCGTATTTGCCTTTTGCCAGGCAATGATACAGCCCCCATAAGCATCCAGACTTACCATGACACCTGCTGGCAATCTTTTTTTGAACAGCTTGTATTCGGTCCCTCCTTTTTCATCCGTTACAATTCGTTCATTCATCGGTTCAGCACCCTGGATCAGATCAGCGTCCTGCTCCGGATTCCTTACGGCTACATAAAGATCGGTAGCCTGCTCCCCGCCGATCCTTACAAAAGAATTGGCACTCTTATTATTAAAACGAATCCAGTCCGCTCCATAAAGCACCGGTGGAAGATAATGGAACCGGTAAGGTGCACTCAGCCATTGCCTGTCACCTATATCCATCCAGCTTTGTACAGCATAAGAAGTTATATCAACCGCCATGGAAATGTCCCCATCCTGTTTTCTTTCTGGCACGGCTACTGCAATTGCACTGATCAGGGCCTGCCCGGCTTTGGATTCCGGGAAACTGATTACGATTCTTCCCTTGTCCACTTTTACCTTAACGGTTTTCTTTAACGCTTTATTCGTACCGGCTTCTTCCCATAAATCCAGATCATCAATCACCCTCTTTCCGTTGATCGCCACATCAAAGATCCGTTTACCTTTTGCATTCAGGTCTCCACCAATACCGATCCAGGGTTCCATAAAATACAATTCAACCAGGCATTCCCCGTTGGGTATACCATTCAATGTGTAAGTAAGTTTGTCTTTCCCATAACGGAAATCCTGAAAGATTTTCCAGTCCTTTATGTTGCTTACCGGGCTGAAACTTCTTCTCTGACCCGCAAAGTTTTCAGGCAGTTCCGGGAATGCAGCCGTCCAGCTTTGAGCAACATCCTTGTCGGCACTCCAACGGTTTGAATATTGATCCACATATTCCGGTCCGCCACAATTGATCCGTCTGATGTATTGATATCCTTTGGCCGGCGACAATAAACTAATATCATTCTTGTAAAGTTTATTAAAAGCCGGTGCTTCCGGAAGATGAAACAGTACAAGTGTATCTCTTGCCACAACCTTTCCTTGCTGATAACCGACTGCATATAAGAGATTATACTTTATGTCCACGCTGTCCCACTGAAAATGAGTGCCCACGCCTTTCCTCTTCCTTTTACCTAGCGAGCTGCCTACTATGTCATTGAACAACTCCACTTCCTCACAATTACTATATACCACAATTCCATTCTTTATTCCCGGCGACAGCCAACGATTTGGCCAGGTATGCGAAGCGATATAAACCATCGGATCTTTCTCTGCAGAAACATAATTACTGCGGAACATATAATAGGCATCTGTCGGCTCTTCCCAGGGTGTAAGTAATCCTTTGTAATTCACCGGACCAATGCGATCAATTTCACGCAGACCTTCACCACCCTGTACACGACCGGGATTATCGTGCGATGTGAGCAACCAGAAAAAATGACCAGCCACACTATCTTTTACGGATTCAGCCAGGCGAACCTTCTTTTCCATCAGGGCCGTAAAGCGATCTTCACTCAACGATCCATCGGATTTGTATCCACCCTCACTATGCAGATCAATACTACGCCAGGCACCATACTCACCGACCAGTACCTGCTTCTTCAGGTCTTTCGCATAGTCATCCGGATTACCTCCGTAGGTGCCGGTCCAGTTCTGCGGCACATCCCAATCTGTACCGCTGCCGCCATTACAGGTAGTGACTAACCGTTGTGAAGAAGCCGTCGGGTCCAGTGAACGGATGAGTTCTGTACACTCCTTTGCAAAATCTTCGGGTAGCTTGCTTTCATTCTGCAGCCCCCATAAGATCACCGACGGACTGTTCCTTCGCTCGATTACCCATTCTCTTAAAAGTTCTTTGAAGTTTTTCCGGAACTCAGGGGTATCATACCATACATGTGCAGATAATTGAGTCCACCAGAGAATACCGCGCTGATCACAAAGATCACCATATAATAAATTATGCGGCTGATGGCCGTCACGAAACGCATTGAAGCCCGCAGACTGTATCCAGTTCATCCGTGAAATGATCTGTTCCCGGCTGAACGCATGACTTTGTCCCAGCAAATGTTCATATTCCGCAATGCCATTCAGAAAAACAGGTTTGTCATTTAATAAAAACTGATTGGAAGCTGTCTTCCAGTTGATCGTCCGGAAGCCAAATGGCGTACTCAACCGATCCAGTACTTTATTGTTCTCCATCAGTATGGTCTCAATGGTATACAGATATGGGCGTTCCACCGACCACCACTCCGGATTCTTTTTCAACTTTAATGACTGTGCCACAATTACAGAGTCTCCTTTCCTTGTCAATTTTTCAACCTGAAACCTGTCAACCTGCTTGCCCCACTGATCCAATAACTGTTGTACAATCACTAATTTCCGTTGTCTTGCAGAATAATTCTTGAAACTCGTATTTACATTAAGAGTTACTCCATCCATCTTAATAGCGGCCCAGGCGTGTACACCGAAAGGAGCTATCCGCACCTCGTTGGTGACGACTAAATGTACCGGTCTGAATATTCCCAACGGTTGTGAGCCTTCAGAAAAACCGCGTTCATCACTGCAACCTCCACAAACCCAGGGAAGCGTTTTAATATTGGGTGGATGAGTGGCAATGACCAGCACCTCGTTTGTCCGGCCATCAGTTAAGAGCTGATCTGTTATATCGATCGTAAAACTGGTGCGGCCACCAGCGTGACCACCCACTTCCTTTCCATTTAATCTGACCCGCACAAAAGAACCTGCCCCTTCAAAAAAAAGAAAAAATCGTTTGCCGGATTTAGGTTGCTTCACACTGAAATTTTTCCTGTATACAGCAACACCATGAAAATTACCATGAAGCAAGCGACGATAACCTTCATACTGATCCCAGTTGTGTGGAATGTTCACCTTTTTCCAACCCTCATATTTACCGAGCGGTGGAAGCAGGGTCCATTCTTTCCCTGGTTGTGATGGCAATGCAAAACTCTCCCAGTCCTTGTCGAGGGAAATATCCTGCCGTTGGGCATGAACCAGCATGCCCTGCATCATCAGGAAAAGAATGAGATAATATTTATTGTTTCTCCAACGCTTCATTGAACCGGTATATCCCGTTTTTAATTGTATTTAGTTTTGTGACTTTATCATTATAGCGCAGTACCAGGGGTGTTCCCGCTTTTGATACCACTGTCAGTTTTACCAGTTTGCCTCCCTGCCATTGAAAATCCAGTACAAAACCACCGCGTGCACAGATGCCTTTTACTGAGCCATCCGGTAAAGCAGCAGGCAGCGCTGGAAGTATATCTACAAAACCGGTATGACTTTGCACCAGCATCTCGCCGATACCGGCGGCACCACCAAAATTGCCATCGATCTGGAATGGCGGATGCGCATCAAATAAATTCGGATAACTGCCTGCGCCTCCTTTTGCCGGACTCATCAGCATTTGTATCATTTTATAGGTATGATCGCCGTCTTTGAACCGGGCCCAGCAATTGATCTTCCAGCCAAGACTCCAGCCCGTAGCTGCGTCACCCCGGTAGAGCAATGATTGTTTGGCTGCCTGCATCAGTTGCGGTGTTGCATCATAATTAATTTCATTGCCGGGATACATACCCCACAAATGAGAAATATGCCGGTGCTTATTCGTGGTGTCATCCCTGTCCTGCATCCATTCCTGTAATTGCCTGTACTTCCCGATGGTATTGGGAGCAATGCGTTTGTATTTATTCTGTAATTCAGCTTTCAGCTCATGATCCACTTTTAAAATATCCGAAGCAGCGATCACATTATTGAACAGATCGCGGATGATCTGGTGATCCATCGTAGGACCAGCCACCAAACCTCCCTGCTCCGGAGAATTGGAAGGCGTACTGATCAGAAAACCCGTTACGGGATCTTTTACCAGGAAGCTGGCGAAAAAACGGGCTGCTTCCCGCATAATGGGATAGGCTTTGTTTTTAAGGAATATTTTATCCTGCGTAAATAAATAGTGTTCCCATAAATGTTGCGTCATCCATGCACCACCCGTAACCCAGATACCATGATTGGAGGCATTGATGGCCGCGGTTCCTCTCCACAAATCGGTATTATGATGCAATACCCAGCCCGGAGCATTATAATATTCTTTTGCGGTTACTTTCCCGGTTTGAGACAGATCACTGATCATGCCAAACAAAGGTTCATGCATCGGGGAAAGATTCAGCAATTCCGCCGGCCAGTAATTCATTTCCGCGTTGATATTCGTGGTGTACTTACTGCCCCAGGGTGGTAATAACAGATCATTCCATATTCCCTGCAGGTTGGCCGGTCTTGTACCCGGACGGGAAGAAGAAATCAACAGGTATCGGCCATACTGCTGGTATAAGGCAACAAAGGAAGGATCAGTATTGCTGGCAAACTTTTCAAGACGCAGATCGGTTGGAAGGGATTCATTCGCTGACAGTCCGGCATTACCCAATTGAATTGAATAAGTAGTAAAATAACCCTGGTATTCCTTACTGTGTGCCGCTTTTACCTGTTCGTACGTTTTCCCTTTTAATAAAGCCAGCGCCTGCACACAGGGTTTCAGCGGATCGCCACTTACATCCTTATAGTTTTTATAATTGGTACCCGCCGTAAGATACAAGGTGGCTTCGTCGGCACCGGTGACCTTCATTTTCCCATCCGCAATGGTAAGTTTACCCCCTTTAATCAGTAACTGCAAATGCGAAACCGCTTTTATAGCGCCATGACGAACCTGTATCTGCAAGGCTACCGTATTCGCATTCACTTGTTTAATGCTGAAATTTTTATGCGTGGTACCCAGATACGCTTCAAACTGAAGGCTTCCTTTTGCATTACTGCTGAGGCGGGTGACCACAGCCTGGTTAGGAGCACTGACAAAATACTCCCTTCTGAATTGTACGCCGCCCGATGTATAACTGGTAGCAGCAACCGCATTACTGATATCCAGTTCCCGCCGGTAATTACTGATCTCTGTGTGATCAAACTTCAGCCACAAATCACCGAAGGGCTGGTAGCTTGCCTGGTATTCGCCAACAGGCGGGGGGTCATTGTCCTGGATAAAGTAGCGCCACTCACCATTTAATGACAGTTTAGCTTTTTCATTCGCAACCGGATATATACCAATATGCCGGGTGGTATCTTTATAACCATATACGCCACCCTTATTGTCAAAATTGATTACCTGGATGGCAATGACGTTCACCCCGGGATGCAGCACTTCTTTCGGAATCGTATACAGACGCGGTTTATCACTATTCATCGACCCTACCAGTTTACCATTCACGTAAGTAATGTCCATATCACGTATGCGGTTCAGGTCAAGGGTCAGGTCTTTACTTTCCCAATCCGCCGGCAATTCAAAACCAGTACGCAACCACACAGCACCATCGAGTCCATCAAAGCCATATTGCTCCCAACCGTCCCAGGTGGGTACCTGCATAAACTCCCATTCACTGTCATCATACTGTTCCACGGCCGGATTGCCCGGTAATCCCTTTAGTGATTTTACTTTGTCCAGCCAGCCTGTCCGCTCCCCGTCATTGCTCTTCAATCCCATAAACTCCTCACCTGCCAGGGCCTCGGCCTCCTTCTGTTTTCCATTAAACAATAACTGCCGGATGGTATCCAGGTATTTCCAGGCCCCCTTCCTGTTATAATCACGCGGACCACCGGTCCAGATCGTTTCTTCATTGAACTGTATCCTGTCCAGCTCCACCCCGCCAAACAACATGGCCCCGATACGCCCGTTACCAATGGGCAGCGCTTCCGTCCATTTCACTGCTGGCTTATTGTACCAGAGTTTGAGGTCCTGTGAAAACATAGTATATCCCGACAGGATATAAACAGTCAGTATAATTAAGTTTCTTTTCATCATTCAAATAACCAGTCCAGGCTGATCCCTTTCTTATCACTCATCAATCCCGCATCATATACCGGCACCACCTGATTACCCTGGATAAAACCAAGAATCAGGCAAACACCTTTGCCCAGTTTAAGTGTATGTTCACCGGCGGCAAAGCTGTATACATGAATATTTACCGGAGGTAACCCATCAATAGCTACCGCATTACTGATCTTTATATCCGACTGCCCGTAATCATCCGCACCGGCATTGGTTTCCATCTCGGGTTCTTTCAGAAATACCGTATCGGTAACAAAAGCGCCCCGTTGTTTTTTAAAATAACCCACCAGGAGTTTTACCGGCTGGCTACTGTTAAACTGTATAAACGTGCCGTTCTTTAACTGGTCAGCAAAAGAGGTCCTTACACCCCGCAGCTCTTTTAACTCCGGCGCCACCTGGCGAATGACAAAACCGGTATCCTCAAACGGTGTTGACAAAGAATCCAGTGTATACCTGTTGCTTTTATTGTTAAATAATGAAACGCCGAAATCGGGTAAACGGATAATCGTCTTTGCCGTTGCGTCTTTCTGATTTTTGAGCGAATCAATTTTATACTGAAAGGTTTTCAGCTCTTTCTCAAACACCGGCAGCATTTCTTTCCAGTGCTTGAATGTTCCATTTACGCCCCGCATCGGGATCTTACGCTGCTGCGTCTGCATACTGTTGGCATAAAGATAACTGGCTTTGGTTAAGCGGGTCAGCCTCTCAAAACTGGCGACACTGCTGTTGAGTGCGGCAGCCGCTCCATCGAGATCTTTAGTATCCATCGTGTATTTATAACGCAAGGTCATCAATGCAGCTTCAGCTTTCTGTGAATAGAACCAGGCGAGCGCATGATAACACAGTATATCTTTTTTCAACCGGTTAAATTCCGCGATGTTCTTCTTTGGCTTTACCGCATGAATCACTTCATAGGCGATCCCGGCGTGCCGGCGCACATCGGTTATTACCTGATAAGGGGTTTCTCCAGTATGATTCAGTCCCTTCGCCTGCTTATCTGCATAATCCAGCAACATTTCTCCTTCCGGTGCTTCACTGTCATACAATAAAGTAAAGAGCCCGTAACGGTAAGGGTTAATCAGTTGTGTCATCAGCATTCCCAGGGTCAGGGTTTGCCGGTTGCCGTCTGTAATACCAAAGCGACGTAATAATTTCGGAGCAATCTCACCGGTTTCTTCATATGCTTTCAGTATCCATAGACCATCCGTAAGTGAACAACCATATTTTTCCGCCAGCAGTCCGGCCCAGTAATTCATCTCCTCTGCCCTGTCACGTTTTGCTTTCCAGGCATAACGGGCCCAGGCTTTGTACCAGATCCAGTCCCTTTCAATCTGCAACAACCGTTTCCCTTTTACACTATCGGCTGAATAAGGCCAGTCCCAGTATGAAGCCTGCGGATACAAATGCAGGCCATTCCCGCCCATTACTTCGTGCATGCCAATGACAGATTGCTGGATAAAATCTGGCGAGCCATAACGGAAAGGTTCAAGATTGGCGAGGATATGTACATTTTCAATTTGAACTGAACCAAGTTTACTGAGCGCCTGATGCAATTCTGCCCAGCTGCCACGGGGACGTGCATACGTAAGTGCTTCCCCGTTGAACTTGGCTTCGGTATAAAGGTTTTTATACAGCGGCAAAGCCGCTTTCATTACCGCCGGGGCATCGGTATCATGGGCTCTTAAAACAATCGGGGGTTCCGTTGTCTTTCCAGTTGCGGCAAGCCCATCCTGTACCCCGGGAATAATGGTTTTGGTAAACCACTCAATATCATCGGGACCCGTGCCCTGCATCGCTTCTCCCAGGCAAACCATTAATCCCACATTGGGGTATTTCTCCACAAAGGCCGCGATCGATTTCCGGGTATAATCCGAAAGCAGCGGCGTAATTGGCCGCTCCCTGTCCTGTGTTTTTATTTTATGATAGTCTGCAAAGGGTTTTGAAACAATAATATTGTAGAACATCTGTATTACCCATATTCCGCGCTTGTCCGCTTCACTGGTAATAAAGCGGTACATCTCTTCATTTTTCTTAAAGGTGGAATCAGGTACTTCCACGGCATAGGGATACTCTTTCAGTCTGACCAATGAGGCGAATGGATGCCCGTTCCACAGGTACAGGGAATTCATCCGGTTATCCACCATCGAATCCAGCACCTGTATCCAGAGTTTTTTATTATACAGCCAGGGAAAGGTTCCGGGTGTATACGGATACTCATATACGTTATGCCCCGGCAGGTAATAGGGTTTTTGAATACCGATACACTGCCCGCGCAATACCATTTCCGGCGCTTCTTCTTCACTATAGTTGTCCGGAAATTTTTTATCCTGTTTCAGCCGGTCCAGGTAATCGAGCACTCCGTACAACAAGCCCGTTTCATCATTGCCGGTAATGCGGGTAATGCGGTCATTGCTCACTATCCTGTACCCTTCTTTCCTGCCAATAAACGATTTTACTTCCAGGTAAATTTCCTGCCGCTGACTACGGAGCGTGGTGCTGCGTATATAATTATTCAGCCGGTCACAGGCGTATTTCAAACGGGGACTGCCGGTTTCACCTTTTATGCTTACCTGGCCCGTTACATGTATACCGGCCAGCATTATAACACCTATAATCAGCGCGCTTCTCATCAGTTATTTTTGTTCAGCTAATTCATTCAGATAAATTTCCAGCATGGTATACCCGCTATTGTCTTTTTTATTCCTGTCTTCCGGATCGGCCGGATTCAGTCCATTCTTTTTCTCCCACTCATCCGGCATACCATCCTGATCCGTATCGGCAGGGGCCTGCCCGTTTGCATAAGCCGGCCAGCCGCCTACAGCGCCGGGTATATCTATGATCCCGGGCTTGCCAAACACCCCTTTTCCACTGGCCTTCCTGTCCTTTGTTTCATTGATTATCCTGGTATCCACGGCATCCCGTACCGGCAGATACGCGCCGGCATACTTTAATACCCGTACGTAGGCCTGCTCCGCTGTTTCCATGGGTAGCGGAACAGAAACGGGAAACGGTTTGTCTGAAAGCGCATTGGACGGGTTTCCCGCTTCTTCCAGGTCCACGCCTTTCTCATTCTTTTTGGTCAGCGATTTCCAGGTGTCCATTATATTCCCTTCCACATACCACTGCCCGGTGCCTTTTGCATTTTCGGCCTGGTATGAAGCATGAACAAACTTTACAATATCCGGGGAAGCCGGTCCGGGTTTATAAAAATTATTAACGATGTTTACCTGCGATACCCCGCCGGCAATATTTACTTCACCCCCATAACAGGCATTGGGATTGGCCCAATTATACACCACATTATTCCGGTAATCTATGAGCGCGATGGTATCATGTGCCCTTGCCCCGTTGAAACGGATGGCCCGGTTATTCAGATGCGCAAACAGGTTATGATGATAGCTGGCATACTGACCGCCCCAAACACCACCATATGATCTTTTTCCCTTCATGTGCCCGGCGTCATATAAACCCTCACTTACAATACTCCATTGCACCGTCGTATTTTTTGTATCGTACATGGCGGCACATTCCTCATTGGCCCAGCTGAAACTGCAGTGATCCACAATCACATCATGACAGTTCTCCATATCAAAGCCGTACAACCCGTTTTTCAATGTTCCCCCGGGACGGGAGCGGATAAAGCGGATAATGATATTGCCGTGATTGCCTTTTATCCCGGCACCGTTCAGAATAAATGAATTGCCTTTAAAACAAATCCCATCGCCCGGAGCTGTTTGCCCCGCAATCGTCAGGTCCGATCGTTTAATCTGGATTTTGCTCTGCAATTCAATTAACCCGCCCACGCGGAATACCACGGTCAGCGGTTCACCGGGAAATTGTTCAATAGCCCAGCGAAAACTGCCTTCCCCGTTATCGTTGAGATTCGTAACCGCCACTACTTTTCCACCACGGCCGCCTGTAGCATACTTACCAAATCCTTCAGCACCTGGAAAAGCCAGCTGTTGCGCCATCAATGCCTGGCTGCAATAAATAGACAGAAACAGTACTATAAAATTTTTAATCATAAATGCGCTTTTATTTCCGCTTCAGATCAGTTCGTCAGGTCGTATGCCTCCCTGTTCACTGGAACGATAGGCCGCTTCCACAGCCGCCATAGTATAGATGCAGTCTTCCACGGAATTGTCGGCCTGTGTAATCCTGCCGGCAGCCGCCTGCATTACCTGTTCCATAGTGCCGATAAATGCATGCGGAAACCAGCTGCCTTCAATCATTGCTTCCTTCCATTCTGGTGTCTTTCCCTCTTCCAACACTACATATTCAAAACTGTCTGCTTCACCGCGGGGATAATTGATCAATGCGCCGAAACGGATCAGCACCGCCCCTTTCTCTCCTTCAATTTTAATATAGGATTGCTGTTTGGGTGTGCCGTAATTATGACAATGATTGGTTAAAATATTCGCCCGGATCATTTCACCGTAATCCAGTATGATATTACTACGGACGGAAGCAAGGGCGGGCATGGATGCATGACGGGTGGTTTTCGCATATACGGATGCCGGATTGCCGAGCAGGTGCCGTACCAGGTCGATATAATGAATGCTGTGATAAAGGATCTCCACCCGGGGCGACGTCATCAGGAAATCCCATAAATGCCAGGGCGTATATACATTCACGTTAATTTCAATGTCATTTATCATACCCAGCCGTCCACCCGCCATCATCTTTTTTACTTCCAGAATAAACGGGGCATATCGTAACTGAAAATTAACCGCGGCCTTCAGTTGTTTACGACGGCAGATGGCTAAAATCTCCTTTGCTGCCTGAATATCGTCACCCATGGGTTTTTGCAGTAATACGGAGCAGCCATCGGGTAACTGGTTCAGCAAGGGAATCATGGCCGGACCGGGTACTGCCATATCCACAATGGCATTGGCCGGTAACTGTTGCAACATCTCGGCAGCACTATGAAATACTTTGGGAATTGAAAACCGTTCTGCAGTGGACATCGCTTTTACCGGATCCAGATCACAGATGGCCTGTACCTTAAATCCAGCCAGCTGATAAGCGGGTAAATGCGCCGTATTGACGATACCGCCTGCCCCGATTATATAAACCGGCAGCTGCAATGCAGCAATATCACGGGAGTGGTGTGACATAAATTTACTATTAACCAGCAGCACCCAACCTGTTTCCTTCTGTCAGTAGTAAAACAGCCGCAATCAGAATTACAATGGCTGCTGTTAATAACTGAACAGTCCGTTTACTGCTGTTCTTCCATTCTTTGAGCAACAAGCCGGTAACTGTACTCAGTAATACCAGCAATATCATATGTATGGCCCAGCTGCTGAATTCATATTTTCCCATCCGCACATGCCCGAGCCCGTAAAAGAAAAACTGGCCATACCAGAGCAGCCCCGTTATAGCAGCCATCAGGTAATTAATACCCAATGATCCTGTACCGGCGTTACGGTATTCATGAATAGTTTTATTCTTCCGGTGAAGGTACAGACAATAGAGCAGGGTGGTCAGGAAGGCCCCGGTATTGGAGAAAATATAAATCACATTCCCCTGGTAATTACCGGCTCCGTGTTGTGCCGCCACATCCGCAATGGGCTGTCCCTGGTTCAGGGAAAATCCATAGAGCGCGGAAAGTACACCGGCCAGTAAACATAGCGGCAATCCTTTGGCCAGGGAAAAATTACTTGCTGCGGAATGACCTTTCTCCAGATCTCTCTCTTTGCTCCTGCCGGCCAGTCCGCATATACCTATACCAAACGCGCCTGAAACCACACCCGACATCAGAAAACCCGATCCGCTTCCGGACAAAGCCTCCGTTAACGTGCCATTTACCAATGGCGGTAATAAAGTACCCAGCACACAACTGATACCAACGGCAATGGCATACGTGAGAGAGAATCCCACATACCGGATTGCAATACCAAAAGCCGTACCTCCCACTCCATACGCCATTCCTAGTAAGAATGAACGTTGCATGGCAGCCACCGGTGCTTCTTTTAATACCGCGGCAAGTTCAGGAATAGTTAACCAGGCAATCATTACCGGCAATATCAGCCAGCATACAGCCGCCTGGGCCAGCCAGTAGGTCTGCCAGCTCCAGCCCTTTACCTTTTTCTCCGGTGTATAACAGAGCGAAGCGCTGGATGCACCGATAGCATGATAAAGGACTCCGTTAATGACTTCCATATAGCAGGTGGCAATTAATTAAAATGAATAAAAACGGGACGCATTCGCATAAACTACTTTATCGAGTTCTTCCTGATTCAGTCGTCCGGTCAGAACATCCAAATACCGGCTCCACGAATTTGTATAACTATCCGCTAACAAGGCCACGGGCCAGTCTCCTCCGCAGAAACAACGTTCCGTACCAAAATGCATCAGTGAAAAATCTATATAGGGTGCAATGTCCGCTGCTGTCCAGCCGGCTCCTTTCCCTGTTGTAAGTCCGAGACCGGAAATCTTCATATAAAACCCGGAATGCTGTGCTGCCTGTTTTATCAGATCCCCCCAGCGGCCAAACTTTTCACCGGTTGCAACAGGTGGCTGATTCAGGTGATCGAAGACCATCCGCAATCCGGGAATTTTCTCCGCAACAACCAGGGCGGTTTCTATATGAGCGGGTAAAATGCCCACCACATCAAACGGAATATCGTGTTCGGCCAATATCCCCAGACTTTGCAATACGGCCGGTTGTAATAACCAGCGGGGATCCTGTTCATCATGAATCAGGTGACGTACCCCTTTGAAATAATTTTCTTTTCCGTATTTAAGTTGCAGGGCTTTCAGGGTGGCATCGGGATCTGTCAGTGGTAACCAGCCTACAATACCGGCAATCCAGGGAGTATGGGTAGCTACCTGCAGCATCCAATCGGTATCTTCAAAATTATTAGCGGCCTGTACCAGTATACCAGCGGTAATACCAAGCGCTTGCCGCTCCGTTTCTATTTCGTCAATGGCATATACGCGGTTGAGCAAAGAAGTATTTCCTTTCAGCCAGGCATAATCGGCCTTGCTGAAATCCCAAATATGAATATGTGTATCCGCGATCCGCTGCATGATTTTTTGCTCCTTATTCTGACAGGCCCTGTAACTGGTTGCTGATGCCGAACTGTTTTTCAATAGCTTCATTGTGTTCCCCCAGCAATGGAGCACCGGTGGCAGAAAACAGAATCTGACCGTCTACTTTCACCGGGCAACGGGTGGTGGTTACTGAAATGCCTTTACTGGTCTTCACGGTCACTTCCATATCCAGCAGGCGGTAACCTTCTTCTTTTACCAGGTCATCATAATCCAGTACCGGCGCACACCAGATATCAGCCGCTTCCAGTATGCCGAGCCAGTACGCGGCCGGTTGCTGTTGCAGATGATCGGCCAATACCTTTTTGATCTCATCGCGGCGGGCAAACCAATCATTGCTGTCGCTGAATTGCTTTAATGGTTCACAACCCAGCAGTTCCGCCAGCGTGGGAATATTCGTCATTGCCAATGCAATGTAATTATCATTTGTCTTATACAAACCATATGGCGCCGCAATATATGCATGCGCGCTGTTCACCGCCCCGCGGACGGGGAGCTGCCGCCCATCATTATAATAACAGGTGAGTACTTCAAACTGAAAATCGAGTATACTTTCAAACATACTGACCTGTACCAGGGAGCCTTCGCCGCTCACCGTTTTGCCATAGAGCGCGGCGAGTATTCCCTGTGCAATATGGGTGCCGGCAAGTATATCCACCACCGCCACACCCATCGGCGTGGGGTTTTCATTATTATTATTGCTCAGCCAGGTCAGTCCGGATACAGACTGTAGCAACAAATCCTGACCGGGCAGGTCCTTCCACGGACCTTCTGTACCATAGCCGCTGATTTCCGCGTATATGATATCCGGTTTAAGCTGCTTTACCGCTTCATAATCCAGTCCGATTCTTTCCATCACCCCCGGGCGGAAATTATGCATGACAACATCCGCCTGCTTTATCAGTTGCTTTACCTTAAACAGGTCATCGGGATCTTTCAGGTCCGCCGCATAACTCTGTTTGTTGCGGTTGATCGCATGAAAAATTGTTGACTCGCCTTCAATCATCACATCCGATACATACAGCTCCCGGCAGATATCCCCCGTACCCGGCTTCTCAATCTTGATTACCTGCGCGCCCATATCCGACAACCGCAATGAAGCTGATGGCCCGGAGAGAAACTGGCTGAAATCCAGGATTAATATATTCTCAAGTAGTTTCATTTTTCTTGTTGCCAGGTGTCTGGTGCCCGTTGCCTGGCTTTACAGTACAAAAATTTTCAAAGTACTGTCCCTTTCTAATCTTAAAAAACTATTTCCGCTTTTGTGCCCGATACCAGACAACTGGCACATGGCCCTTTTTTATATGTTTTCTTTTATCCGTTCCGTATCAGCTCCAACTCCCGGCGCCGGTCTTTTACTCAGCAACCTTTTCCCGTCCAGCCTTATTGGACAACGGGTGGTTATGATTTTCTTTCCAGATGCCACATCTATTTCCTGCTCCATCCCCAAAGCCTGATACGCTTCTTCATTGGTCATTTCCTCCCAGTTCTGCACATGCATGGCCCAGAGACCTGCATCATGTAAAAGATCCAGCCAGTAATCTGTGTGCTGATTGACCAGATGCGCAGCCAGCACTGTTTTTATTTCATCCCTTTTGGAAAAAGCCTCGCTCTTCTCAAAATCGCGGAGTGCACTGCAACCAATGGTATCTGCCAGTACATGAATATCCATCATGGCGATGGCAATATGTCCATCTGCTGTATCATAAATACCATACGGGGCACTCAGCAGCGGCTGGCCATTGGCCACATGACTCCGTTTCGGTTGCTGACGGGTTGTATAATAAGTGGTCAGTAATTCAAATTGAAAATCAAGCAGTGATTCCATCAGGCTCACTTCTATCCAAGCGCCTGTACCGGTTTTTTGCCGGCGTATCAGTCCGCCCAGTATACCCTGTACCAGCTGAGAGCCGGCCATAATGTCCGCAATGGAAATACCAAAAGGCACCGGCCCATTATTGCCATTGCCGGTCGTATAGGTTAGTCCCGTCATGGACTGCAGTAATAAATCCTGACCGGGTTTGTTCTTCCAGGGTCCTGTTTTCCCATACCCGGATATTTCCGCATAGATCATGCGTGGATTAATGGCTTTCACGGCGGCATAATCCAGTCCGTTTTTACCCATTACTTCGGGCCGGAAATTATGAATCAGTACATCGGCTTTTGCAATCAGCTTTTTTACAAGTATAAGATCGCCGGGGTCTTTCAGATTGGCTGTAAAACTTTCTTTATTTCGGTTAATGGTATGAAAGAGTAATGAACTTTCATCCACCCAGAGATCCTTGATCGCCAGTTTTCTTCCGGCCTCACCCACAACCGGTCGCTCAATCTTTATTACCCGGGCGCCCAGGTCGGCCAGCCGGAGTCCGGCAGAAGGACCGGATAAATACTGGCTGAACTCCAGTACGGTAATTCCTTGTAATGGCAATCCATTCATGCGTCAACAGTTGATACATTCTTCAGCAAACTTTGCTGATAAATCCTGTTCATTGTGGCTAAGGCTGTTGCCGGGTCGCCATCATGCAGCAGGCATTCTTGCAGGGGATCACCCGCATGATCCTGAAAATACAGGTACCCGTTGTAGCGGGGACGCATATAACCACGATCCATCAGGGGCAATACATTTTCAAAAAAACCATGGGTGAGGCGGTTGGCCGCTTCATCCAGCCAGGCGGAACGATGACCGGGTTGTCCGCCGTGTTCCATATATAATGTACGCTGACATTCTCCGGATACGAGTTCTGCAGCTACATCAAGGGCCGTTTCTTTATGGGCACTAAAGGCCGAAACAGATAACCCCGTGCCGCCGATCGTCGTCTTTAATTTTTCGCCGTTTATTGTCACCACATCTGTATAATATAATACGTGTCGCGCATAACCGCTGCGGGAATAATTGGAATAACCGTAGGCAAAGGGACAATACCAGTAGTCATCGGTTGCGCTCATCAGTTCCGCCACGGCAATGGGATTACAGTTATAAAACCTGCGGTCAATCCGGCTGTACAATTGTTTCATGGTCTGAATAGCCCGGATACCGGTAGCTTCATCAATTATTTCTTCCTGTGATAAAAAAGGTTCTTTTCCTGATGCGATACAGAAAGAATAGAAGTTCATCAACAGGTCAATGGGGATCGCGGGCACGGCTACTTTTCCTTTATCGGCCAGTGCAATTACATCTTCCCAGGTTTGGGGAGGATGTGGCAACAGGTCTTTCCGGTAACTGGCCGCCGGTGTGGCCGCGTCGATGGCCAGGGCCCACTGTTTATTATTATAAATATAGCTCGGATGCGAAAGTCCAACAGAATGAGCGGCCTGATCCTGCAGATAAGCGGCGGGTAAATATTCATCCAAAGGTAAAACGCAGTGGGTAGCGGCCGCACAGCCCACCCAGGGATGATCAATGATCAGGAGGTCATACTCACGTGTCAGTTTTTCAATCGGAAAATCGGCAAACTCCTGAAGGGTTCTTTTCTTCCAGCGGATCTCCACTTCAGGATGCCGTTCATTATAGCGTTGGGAGAAGGCCAGCAAGGGAGTAATTCCCCTGCTATGCCCCCAGGTAATGCCGTTCAGAACAATTGCTGCCATGGTTAAACGCTGCTTTTTTTAACCATTAATATATGTTCGCATAGCATGACCAATTCGTTGTGCTGGTTAAAACATTCCACCAGTTCGGTTACCAATCCGTAGTCTGGTTTTTTATGATCTCTTTTGTCTTTAATAGTAATTGTTACCCGGATGGTATCATTGATAAAAACGGGTTTAATAAAACGGAGCCGCTCATATCCATAGGTCATGGATACCTCATTAATAAAATCGGCGGTCAGGCCAATGGCTACGGTAAAAATGAGGGTGCCGTGTGCAATCCGCTTACCAAATGGTTGCGTTTTGCACCATTCCTCGTCCATATGATGGGGAAAAAAATCGCCAGACTGGCCGGCATGAATCACGATATCTGTTTCAGTAATCGTGCGGCCACGGGTTTGCCGGGTCTCATTCAATTCAAATTCCTCAAAGTACTTCTTTATGAACATGGCGTGCGAATCGTGGTAATAGAAGTCCGGTCTATCCTCTTTTCCCTTCATTTTCAGAGGCTTTCATCCGGTTTTAAAATCTCTTTAAAAGTAAATTCGAACCCGTTGCCGTTAAATGGACTGTTTTACTGATTTGATGGAATATTTTGTTGCATTTGCAGGTGTTTGCTCTAAGGAAGAAAGTGGGTTTTGGCACTATATTACCATTTCATATGAGTAATGAGTAATCAGTAATGAGTAGCCCGGGAAGATACTTTACAGGTATGAAAAGGCTGAAAGCAGAAGACTACTAAGCTGCTAAGGGAGCCAATTTCGGGTTAATAAAGATTAGTGCTGAAATAGCAAAAATGCTTGTTTACTTCCCGATAAGGGCTGAAAGCTGTTTGAAACAACTCAGAATCAGGGTCTCCATTTTACAAAAGGATTCCATTTTACAAAAATCCAGTTTAATAGCAATTCCAATGGCTGCATCTACCTCAATTACTGATCCTCGTGCAATTTCAAAATATCTTATGCGTTCAGTTTCGGACCGTCGTGAACAACCCTCTGCAATATTCAGATGCACTGAAAGTGCAGCCCGCCTGATCTGGGAAATCATCGCAAACTTTTCGTCCTTTGGAAACATTGCGGTTATGCGATAGCATTCTGAAACCAACTCGCTACTGTCTTTATAAACCGGTTTTTGTGTATGTGATAATCGCAAGAACATAGGAAGGTTTAAAGATTTATACCCTAAATATATCATTTCAACCAATCCAAATTCCGGCTGTCGCCGAATGAATTATAATTCTTGCCAATCCATATCATTTCAGAAAAATGGTCCCAGTCCGGCCTGCTGACCCTCCTCCTGCTTTCAACCAGACCCATCCTGCAAACCCTCTTCCCGGACTACTCATTACTGATTATTCATTTCTCATCCTTCATTCAACCAGTCTCTGCCTTTAAACACACTTCCCGGGCTACTCATTACTCATTACTCATTACTCATTATTCATTTCTAATCCCCCCTTTTGGCCATCTCCCTCCCCCTCAGTAATTTTCCGCTATGAACGACCCTCAAACCACGCTCGGCATCGGCACCCGCCTCCAGCATACGCAATACGGCCCCGGAGTAATTGTGGCTCTCCGGTATGCCACGTATATGATTTCGTTTATCAATCACGGAGTAAAGGAAATAGACAAGACTGATGATAAACTGGAAGAAATTATTCCGGAAAATGTTTCCGCTGAAATCGAAACCCATTCGGAAGTGGAACGCTCCCTGCTGAAGATCCTGCGGCTCTGGGGAGGCATCACCGAAAATGTACCCCTGGGTGAAAAATGGTCGAAAGGCACTATGCTGCTGCAGCCTTTTGATAAAACATTAAAGCCTAAAGAAATTCCGGTGGAGGATTTCTTCCATAAGATCGTTATGCTCCGTGACCGGCTGCGGGTACTGGAACAGAATATCAACAGTCACAAAAAACTGGATGATGAGGATAAAGTAAACCTGCAACAGTATATCACGCGTTGCTATGGGTCGCTCACCACTTTCAATGTATTGTTTAAGGATAAAGAGGACTGGTTTGTGGGAGAGAAAACGACATGATCTTTCATATGAGACAAAAAACTGAAATCAACAGAAACCATTTCTGATTTTTCATTTCAGCGTATTGGCTGTTTCTAAACTTCACTTGAATCACACCATGTTTATAACCCTACTGATCTTTATTGCAGCATTGACGGTTTTGTTAGTTGCCGCGCAGTTATTTACCCGCGCGGCCGAACAGATCGGAAGTTGGTTAAAGCTTTCACCCTTTGTGATCGGCGTATTTATTGTTGGGATTGGCACATCCTTACCTGAGCTTATTTCCGGTATTCTTTCCACCAGCAAAGGATTATCAGAGATCGTACCTGGCAATATCATCGGGGCCAGTATTTCCAATATTCTGCTCATTACCGGGCTGGCCGTGGTATTGAATAAAAAAAGTATCTCCCTCAACAGCACTTATATCTATATCGATCTGCATTTTCTGCTCGGCAGTTTCTTTTTCTTCTACCTGATCGCTTATGATGGGGTGATCCGCTGGACAGAAGCCATTGCCGGTATACTGATTTTTATTGTATATAGTTTTTACCTGATTAAAGGTGGAGAGAAAAATGAAGAGGAGGAGACCAATACAACTCCTTCGGCCTTCCCTGTAAAATCATTTCTCTTATTAGTAGCAAGTGCCGTAGGTATTTATTTCGGGGCGGAGTATACTGTGTCTTCATTGGAAAAAATAGCACTCGGATTGAAGGTGCCGGCTTCGATTGTCGCCCTGACGCTCTTATCGCTCGGCACCACCCTGCCCGAACTGGCAGTGAATATTTCGGCTATCCGGCAGGGTAAGGCTGAAATGGCCATTGGTAATATTCTTGGCAGCTGTATTTTCAATACCCTGGTCATCCCCGGAGCCACATCACTTATTGCCACAGTAAAAGTGCCGGCCGAACTCACTGGATTTTCCTTACCTGTATTTGCCGCCTGCGGATTGCTCTTTTACCTGCTTACACAGGATAAAAAGATATCTATCTGGGAAGGCATGATGTTTATCTGCCTGTATGGATTATTTATTCTGAAGATATCGGGAGGATAGCCGGTCTCCGCATATACAACTTCATCAGCTATTCCGGTTTCAAACTATCCACCGGAATTTTTCTATTGGAGTTCCAAAAAGCCGAAACGTTGACAATCTTCCAGCCATCATCAGCCTTTTCCATGATCCTGGTTTCCTGGCTGAGTTTGTAATACTTATTCTCCCTGTCTGCATTGTATTGTTTCCAGATAAGGTAAGCAGTGCGTTCACTGAAAAACTTTACCAGTGGCTTTTCCTTCTTCACTACCGGGTGAATCACCACTTTCCCGTTCTTATAATACTTTTCAATCCAGTTCTTCCCCTGCGCATTGATTTTTTCCCAACCAATGGCCGCATCCATAGAACCGTCATCATTATTCCAGGCCTGCATGGCATAGGGTTCATGGCTCCAGTTCTTAGCCCAGCATTCATAATTGCCGGCGAAAAAACAACTGGTCTCATTCTCGATAACCTGGAGGATGGCAGCTGTTTCGGTGGCTTCATCAAAAGGAGCTGCTGCTGTAGTAGCTGATTTTTTTTCGGCCGGTTGCTGACAAGAGAAAAGAACAAAACATAACAGGATGGAGCCAGTGATTTTCATGTTTCAACGTTTTTGAAGGTGAACGAAAATCAGATACCCTGTCCGGGGACACAGTATCCTTCTCCTAATATACAAAACCTTGTCCACTACCGCGCTGCATTTATTGAGCACAATTGACCAACCCGGATTCATGGTGAGGGTATTTGTGTGGGGTTACTTTAAAATAAGTACGATCACTGTCCTGCATCATCTTACTCGCCCAGCCAAATAAATATATCATCCACCACCGCATTGGCTTTAAACCCAAGTCCGATCTCCTCACCGTATTTGCGCGTGGTTTCGCCATAAATATGATCATAGTTTGGATAGACTTTATACGTCAGATTCTGCTTGCCCTTCCGGATAAACTCAAGCGCCGCATAATCGGTATTGGCAATATAAGCACCTTCTACATCCCGGCCTCCCGCAATCAGCAGTATCGGGATATTCAGCCTGAGCATATTCTCCAGCGGAGTCTCCTTCGAATAACTATACCATTTATTAAAAGGGTCTCCCCAGAATGTTTGTCTGGTATCCGCCGGCGACTGATAGATGGCTTTCTGGACATTTAATAAACTATCCACCACAAATTGCGCCTCCTCATAACTCATCTGGTTATTCAACGCTTGTTGCCGTGCAAGCAGCATCCGGTCATAAATATGATCCAGCGCATTGGCCGACATGATCACCACTTTCTTCACTTTCCGGTTCAGCACCGCTACCTTGGGCGCCACCTGTCCGCCCTGCGAATGGCCAACCACAATTACATTACTGGTATCCACCGGTAGCACTTTCAGCAGGTAATCAATTGCCTTCGAAGCACTCTGAGCCCGCCAGTCGGCTGTATTGTTGGCTTCCGCAAAAGGGGTTACTTTATACTGTTCATTATTATTGTTCACCGAATCGTACAGCGGTATGCCGGCCTTGTTGATAAAGACAATATGGTATCGGTCTTTATACTGACTGAACCGGTAAAAGCCGGTATAATACACCTGCTGATCGGCCCGGTTATATTTGAACGTGGGTTCCAGGCCAGATCCCCCGAGGAAAAGCAACAAAGGCTTTTTCTTATCGATATCTTTTTTAAACACGGAGAACTGGATCTCCTTTAATACGGGGTCATTTAGCTGATAGATTTTTAACTGATCAAGGAAAGCGGACTGGCTGCTAACACAAATAGTAAAAAGTATAACCGGGAAAAAGAAAAGCTGTCTTACCATGTATTGATTTTATAACTGAGGGATTTGTTTGAGCGGACAGGGCGGGATGGAGCTATAACGCAACAGTTTGCTTATTAATGTATGAAAATTCATAAACTTTCGTGAATACGGGGCAAAAGCCTGGAAAAACTAATTTCAACTTTTCCCTTTGCTCTTTTTAGAAACCTTATCTGCATCAGCTACTACTTCTGCCTGAATCATCCGCAACTTGTCCTCACAAACCGCCACCCATTCATTGGCCTGCTTTACCGTAGCCGCCAGTTTGTCCAGCGGTATAGTCCCGTCTTCCAGTTGCTCCACCAGTTCTTCCAGCTTAGTAAAGGCCTCACTATAGGTCAGTTTGCTTTTCATTTTTTGTCTTTTTGGTTACAGTACTGTGAATGGTCGTATTCATCAATTGTGTTTGTATCTCCATGCCCTCCTTAATCAGGGAAGGGTCCACTACTATTTTATCTTCATGTGTTATGATGGCAAAGCCCCGGCGGAGAATATCACGCGGACTTGAAAGCCGGATGATCCGCTTCGCCTGTTCCAGTCTTTCGGTTGCCCGTTCCAGTTGACCAGTAACAGCCTCACTCATCCTGGTTTTAAGATCAATCAGCACATTTTCAAAATCAAAATTATGCTCCACAATCAGGGCCGCTACCTTGGTCGGTGTTTTCTGTTCCCTGGCCATCAGATCAACTATACTCTGGTTCCGATCGTGCCCGATACCGGTGAATACAGGAACCGGGAAGCCCGCTACATAAGCTGATAGTGTGTAATCATCAAACGGTCTGAAATCACTGATTGAACCTCCTCCTCTTACAATCGCCACTACATCAAAATCCTCTTGCCGCTTTTCAATCAGCCGCAGTTGCTCCAGTATCAGTTCATGGGCATTATCTCCTTGTATCGTGGTGAGAAATTCAGTAACTGAAAACTGATACTCATGTTTATTCCCCTTCAGCTCCTGCAGAAAATCGCGCTGCCCGTCTGAATTCGGAGCGGTGATCAGTGCGATCCGGCTGATGACCAAGGGTAGTTCCAGCCGGTTATTATAGGTATGGTATACATTTCCGATTAATTGTATCTGCTCCGGATGCTCCTTTACCAGTCTTTCAAGAGTCTGTTGTCGTTCCAGCTCAAGAGTACCCAATGCCTGGGCCACATCAATCTGCAACACATCCAGGTTCAATCCATATACTTTATGGTACCTGACTTTTACTTTACAGGTTATTTCAGCGCCGTCTTTAAAGGGCTGCTTCAGCACTTTTTCAAATTTTTCTATTTCACTGTACGCATTGGACCAGAATACGGCCCTGATCTCAGTTATCTTAGCTCCATACTCATATTCCTCCATGGTCAGGTAACAACGTCTCGCCGATATATACTTTTTTACATTCATAATGCGGGCAGACACGGTAAATATCTCTCCGTCAAACCGGGACTGGATGCTGTCCTGAATCAGTTGGGTAAGTGTTGATAGTTTTATGCTGTCCGTCATTGTTTTTTGAATGAATACTATTCAGCACAATTTAAACCATTCTCCTTCAATTGAACTACCACTTTCCGGTAGTATTTCCGGAGAAGCTATAAAAAAAGCCCCGCTTCGCAGCAGGGCTTAATACAAAACGTTTAAACATCTTAATTAATCACGGTATTCAGTTTCCCCCACAATTCATTGTCAAATCCTGACACGGCAAAACTGGCATTCAACGGATCGGAAGCATCACCCATACGGATGATCACCATTTTTTTAGACGGCACTACATAGATCCGTTGGTCCTCCGCGCCCATAGCCGCATACATATCTGCCGGAGCATTGGGTATCAGGGTTCCGGGATAGAAAGTCTGACCGCCCGGTATCATGGCACCGGTCTTGCCATTCAGCCACCATAGATAGCCGTAAGACGGATTGATGGACTGTGATGTATTAACAGCCTCAGTTAAGAAACTGCTGTTGATTATCTGTTCCTCTTTCCATTTGCCATTGTTCAACGCCATCAGACCAAAACGAGCCATACTGCGGGTATTGCTGTGATAGATAGTGAAAATTGTTCCATAATTCCAGAAACCATCCATGCCCAGTTTGTTCTTCAGCTTTGCATTAAAATAATTATCGAAAGTTTGCCCGCTTGTTGCGGCTACCACATCAATCAGTTTCTGAAATACATTGTGGTAAGACCAACGGGTACCCGCATCCGCCATATAGGTAAGGTTGGGGCGGATCACCAGGTTATTCGAATCATTCAATCCGGAGGTCATGGTCAACAGGTGTCTGACGGTGATAAGGTTTTCCTTAGCCAACGGAGCTGCAGTCCAGCCGGCTCCCAGGTATTGTGAAGCTTTTGTATTGATGTTCAGCAATCCTTCCTGCTGGGCAATTCCGGTAGTGGTAGAAACGAGGGTCTTTCCGGCACTGTTCCATTGCCAGGTATCAGAGACGGTATGTCCGTTGAAATACTCTTCCATCACGATCCGGCCATTAACCAGGATCATAAAAGATTTACTGTGTTTCTGACTGAGATAATCCTTAAGGGCCTGCACATTGCCGGTGTTCCAGCCCAGGCTGCTCATGGATTTACGCTCCCAGGCCGTGTCTGTATTTGAAGGAAAGTACATGGTTTCCGGGGCAGGAGGATCTGTGGAGTCTTTTCCACAAGCGGATAATATTACGATGAGAGCTAATAAATAAATCTGCGTTAATCGCATAGGTTTGGTTTTAGGATATATTGGACTCAGAAATAGCATAAAAGTTAAACCGGTACCGGAAAATTATATTGAACGGCGAAGATCAAGCGCAATTCCGGGGTCTCCCCCCTTTTTGTTCAACAAATCGCCTCCCGGATCGCAGAAAATTCAACATCTACAATACCTTGTTTGCGGAAATATCCATGATAAACTCCGTTTTCCGCCGGGTAAACGCTCTTTCAGGCTGGTATATTGCATCAATCATTACCAATATACAGTTGCAGCAAGGGACTTTTTTAATGAAGGCAGGTTCGCTGCGTTGCCGGTGTATCAAAGATTAAAGCTTTATACCCAAACTTACGCCCGCCAGGGTGTTGATCTCCGCCTCATTATTATTAGAAAAATCCAACCGGACACCTACCTGGAGACGGTGGCTCAGGTCAAATTCCATTCCGGTTGAGATCCGGTAGCCGAATACAAAACCATTGTTGAATGAAAGGGTGGATTGCCGGACGGAATTTCCAAAAATATCGACTACCCGGCTTGCCCGTTCTTCAGTGGAGCGGGAAGAATAACCAATTACCGGTCCGGCCTGAATATTAAAACCTTTTACAATTTTCCTAAACGGATAATACCCGGCCTTGGCCCAGAGCAGTGTACTGGTAGTATGCCTGAATGTTTTAGCGAAAAACTCTTCCTGTGTTGGATTCTGGATGACCGGATTTTTTACCCCGTTTTCGAACAGAAATTCTCCACCCACTAATAACTTATCCAACCCCGGTCTGGGCTGCCTGATCACATTCTTTAACAGACCCACTCCAAAAGAATAGCCCATGAAATCACCGGTGCCGAATGATACACTTCCTCCTGATAGGCGAAGCCACGTGTCGGGTAGTTTGGTTGACTGAGAGAAGCAGGGAAAAATGAAAAAGGTGAAAAGCAGGATAAGTAAATTTATTCTCATAGATAAAGTTTTAGTGCTGCTAAATTACCATCCTGACTGCAAGCACAATAATAGTGCGGATACTTTAATAAATATTTCTGATTTAATTGAAGCAGTGCTTATTTTCTATTCAGCCCTTCCGCCACCAATATCGTCAGCACCCCCAGCGTATACGCCAGCATATCTGCCCACTCAAATCCATATCCGATAACCGTCTTTGCCAGTGTATTCCCCGCAAGTCCTAACCGGTCCACGATCCGGAAATACTGAAGTGTTTCGATAAAGTAGGAAAACAGGAGGACGGCCAGCGCTGTCTTAACGGGACTCGCCTTGATAAATGTCCGCACCGCACAATAGATCAGCATCACCACCAGGTAATCACCGACATAGGGCCGTACAAAATTATCCTTTACATATAAAGCGATCAGTACTTCAATGATAAAGAAGAGGAGAGCGAGGAGGAAATAACGGAGTGAAAAAGTGAACATGAAGTAAAAGTAGTGTAAATGAAGTGACTTATCCCTGCCTCAGCACCCGGTATTTCTCCGGCTTTTTCCCGGTTCTTACCAGTACACCCCGTGCCTCCAGATCCAGCTTTACCGTTTCGCCATACCACTGTACTCCACCGTCAAACTCATCTTTCACCCGTTGATAAAGTGCCTCCATCAGCTCGGTATGCGTCAGTTCGGTTTTCTTCAATACCGCTAACAAATGTTTTTTGATGAAGTTGTACTTCTCCTGTGTAATGCGCTTATTAGTCTTCGTTTGATCCGGATGCAGGGTCTGGATCATTTCCGGTTTAACTGTTGGGGTAGCTGTTTTCTTAACAGGTTTAGATAAACGAGCTGAGGATGAGGAAGGCATAGTATTAATTTAATTACTAATTAATTTATAATTCCTTCAACTTTCAATAGTTTAGTTGGTTGCCACCCACCAGAATATAAAACTCAGGTAAGTCCACAAGAAAACAAAAAAAACATGGACGACCGTCTCAAAAGTCTTTCCTCTCCAGAGTTTGGACGAATAGCCGAAAAACTGGATGACCAGCCGGATACTCCAGAAGATCGCCAGACCGGTGGTTAACACTTTACCCAGGTGCGTGTTTATCAGATCATTCGTCGACACCAGGCAGAGCACCCCCATTAAAAAAACCGTGAGGGCGATAAAAAAAGTATGGATCGTCATCAATTGACGATTGACCAGACTTAGCAACGGCAATTCTTTCTTCCAGTTGAAGTAGGAAGGAAATACCAGGTGCACTAAGGCCAATGCAATCAACAAAACACCGGTTATTACTAAATGTGCATGCATCAGGTTAAGGTTTGCAATTAAAAACGGACATAAAAGGAGTGAATTTGATTTCGTTTATACTGGTAAACCCGGCTGCTGTATACGCCTTCTTCCAGGTCTTACGGGAAAAGAAATGAGTAAAGCCTACAGAGAAAGCCAGGAAATTCGGAAAATCCCGGAGGTGCTCGACCATGATGACCTGCCCGCCAGGTTTGCAAACCCGTAAACATTCCTTTAAAAACCGGATTTTCTCTTCCTGCTTCCTGATCTCATGTGCTGCTGACAAGAGGAAAATCACATCTGCAGTCTGATCATGAAGCGGTAACGCGTCTGTCCGGATCACCTGTGTACCGGGATATACCATACTTACTTTCCGGGCCCGGACAATCGCGGGCTCTGTATGTTGTTCCGGATTATAAAAATCAAATACCCGCAACTTTGCTTTGGGAAACTGATGCTGCAGGATAAAACTGGTCTCATCAAATCCCGCATTGATATTCAGGAAAAGTTGATCCTCCCCATCCTGTAGGTTGTATTGCTTCAGCCAGTCGAACCGGTAATACCCGGAAAAATCATATACATAGGCCGATACGCTCAGCGGCATGATCAGTCCATATAAAAAAGCAGCGACCACAATCCAGAACAGGAAAGCAGGCCAGCTGAACAACCAATAACTGCCAATGAGCAGTGCCATAGCAATCCCGCCCAATACATAAAAGTGCCGGTTAAAACTCAGGATATTCAATACTCCCTGAAATTTTCGTCGCGTCAGTTCCATTTCTCGATTTTACCCTTCTTCCAGTAATAGGGAATATTTTTAATTATAAACGCATTGGCCAATACCGGCTGATCCGTTTTCAATGTTTGTAAAAAATCGATCTGATAATCCAATACCCGCACAGGCACCGGCGTCCAGTTTTCCCGCACCCCTTCGATAATCAGCACTTCTTTCTTCTCCTTGTTATATGTAAAAGTAAAAGGAAGCGGACCTGCAAATCGCCTGACTTCCTTCCAGTCAGCGAAAGGCGATTGCGGCGGCAAGAGTATGTCTTCTGCTGCTTTATCAACCGTTATCCGAAGTTTTGATTTCACTGAAGAAATAGTAGTGGTATTCGCTGTCTCCTCCTGCTGAATATCCGTAGTGGTATACTTATAGTGGGTAAAGATATTTCCCAATATCTCCATTTTCTTTTTATCCGTTTCTGACTTCAGAATGTATAAACCTCTTAGGCTTTTCCCGGCTTTATTGGTGTAGCGTACGAAAATCCGGTAACCGGTCAGGAAGAAGTCATTACCCATAAAGCGTGGAAAACCTTTCGGTCGCAGATTTTTTGTCTGCACCATGGCAATAGCAATAAAGGCCCAGCGATCCTGGAAAGTATCCAGTTGCAGACATTCGGGAATATATTGTTCCAGCTGTTCCTTCGGAACCGCAAATGTCAGTACCAGCGAGCTTTCGAAAAAAGCCTCTACCGCAAAAGGATGATTTTTTAAAAAAGAAAACATCAGGAATGGGGTCTGATTTTGGGTTTCAGGTGAAATTCATTGTAATATATTACAAGAATCAACAGCAAAGCAAAAACCGCGTTGAATCTTCCCCAAAGAAGCAGATCAGGTACCAGGAAAAATTCCAGCGTATTCATCACGGCAATCACCACTATCTGGAGAAGGCTATTCAGTCTTGATCTGACACCGGATAAAATCCATATTGCCATCCCTATCTCACTGATTCCAATCGCTAAGGTCTGCAACCGTGCATGTTCATAACCAAGGATTGATGCTACAATTTCCTGGTGCCGTGGAACCAGGTTCAATATTTTACAAAATAAACCATTGACCAGCCAGACAGCAGCAATGAAGTAATTTATTATTTTAGCTGTAGTTGAAGGCTTCATAACTAAGTACCGGCGAGTAGCAAACTTCCTTATTCCTTATTTCTTATTCTTTATTTCTCATTTCCTGTTCAGTACTGCACTTCCTGAAACTTAATATTATACAGCGTTACCGGCATCACCCCACTGTTCCCCAATGAAAAAACAAATGCTGCTCCCGGATCACTGGCCGTGGCGGTAAAAACATAGTTATACGATTTGTCATTCGTGGAAATCGAAAAGTCGGCATAACTATATAATGACCAAGGTGCACTATTGAGCATCAGGGAAGCAGCCAGTCCACGGTTGCCCGTGGAATACGCATTGAAGCTCACCCGGTAGGTTTTACCGGATTGAATTGCAATGCCAGGTCTGATCAACTGGATATGCCAGTTCTGGCTACCCGGATTGGTAATCGTTATCTGCGCTTTGTTTGAAACAATATTCAGGGAAGAGGCGGCTGAGGCATCATTATTATACAGGTTCCAGCCATCCGCAGAAGAACTGAAATTACTGCTATAGAGATCGACCAGGGTAACCGGTGCTGCCGTGGCCATTGGATCAGTAGTAAGCGCATTGAGCAATGATGTACGGAACTGACCCGTAACGGGGTCGTATACTCCGAACCCGGAATTGAACTCCCAATAGGCCCAGCTGAACCCTTCTTGTTCAAACCAACGTGATAAAAACCGGGACCATTTTACCCGTGAATCTATATCAGCTTTACTGTATGCCCCGAACTCCCCGATATGTATTGGAATATTTTTGTCCTGTTTAAGTTGTATGACAGCCTGAAAATCATTCATTACTGCCTGGCGTTCATATTCTGTATCCCGCCACTTTGTTCCAAGCCAGGGGTTTGACCCGCTCACCCACTCAGCCCCCTGATGCGTAAACGTAAATGGATTATAATAATGGATTGTCAGTATCAAATGCGTGTCGGATGGAATCACCAGCTTATTCAGGGCCGATACCCCACCCCATTCGGCTACACCCAGCAATACGGTTCTTTTCGGATTGGTTTTCCGGATCTCTGTGAGTGCATCAGCAAAAAACAAATTCCACTTATCCGCATCCAGCTGATCATGCGGTTCATTGAGTACTTCAAACAAAAGACTATCGGAGTATTGTTTAAAATAAGAAGCGATCTGTTTCCACTGGGCCAGGAACATGGGCTTCAACCCATCGGGGTTTTTGAACAGACTGTCATGATGATGCATATTGATGATCACATGGAGTTTATTCTTCAGGGCCGCATCCACGGCTTTCTTTACAGACAGTAAAAAAGTAGGTTGAATGATATATGGAGCCGCGTAACTACTGCGGGTGGGCAGCTCCCAACGTACCGGAATACGGACATGTTTAAAGCCACTGGCCGCGATCCGTTGAAAATCAGCCGGGTCAGCTTCACGTGGCGCCCAACTGGCTTCATAGGTATCACCCAGATTAATTCCCCGTCCCAGTCGTTGATTAATCACTGAAGCTGAAGCAAAAGAAGACTGATCGGGCTCAGCTGCAGGATCAGGGGTGTTTTTCTTTTTACAGCCGGCAAGTAAGATGGTGAAAGACAAGGAAAGAAGTAAGTTTACTGCTTTCATATAGTAAAGGTAAACTATATGCCACATAAATTCAAGAGAACAGACTTTCAGGTGCTGGTCTGTACTTTTTGCAATTAACTCCCCTATCCTCGCTTAATTACGGTAGAATGCAGTAATTGGACCTTCCAGTCTCTTCCTTTTTTCACCAGCACTGCACTTTCCAGCCATTGCACATAACTCTTCTTTCCATTTCGTATATAGTCCGCCCGGTTGTGATAACTGACCCATGCTATCTTTCCTTTAATTCGGGTATCAAAAAACGCAATAGTATTAACCCGGCTAAAATCAGGAATATTTTTATTGAGATTGATCTTTTCCTGCAGGGTATCCAGATTCCAGATAACCCCGTTTTCCAATACCGAAAAATCCCCGGTACAACTTTCTTTCATCTGCTCAAAATCGCGGTCCGCTAACGACTTAAACAAAGCAATGATCGTCTCCTGCACTTTCAATTCCTTCGAAGAAAGGTTCTGCTGAGCGGCCGCGTTAAAAAACTGAACCGATAACAGTATAGTCAGAAATAAATACTTAATCATTTCAAATCCTCTTATTTTAAACATTATTACTCAGGAGGGGCTGTTGACTCCCAACTCCCGACTACTAACTCCCGACTAAAATCCCTCCGGTACCTGCTGCGTCCAGCAATGAAATCCACCACCCCCGTAATTCATTCCCCAGGGATCGAGCTGGATGATCTTCTTTCCGGGAAAATACCGGACATATAAAGCACGCACCTGCTCATCTTCCTGTTTACAGATATCCGGGAAACCGGGTCGCCAGTAAGCAGGAATAATAACAAGATCATTTAGCACTACATAGTTGAGGTAACTCACGGCTGGTAAAAAACGGATCCGGTCACCGTTTTTTAATCCAGGATACTCCCGGTGTAAAGATGCAACAGGGTGCATGAAGGAGCTCGTATCCATCACAAATTCATCAGGCACCACATCCGGCACCGGTATATGAACTATATTAAATGGCTTCCCTTCCTGATCACGCGCGGCTATCAGTAACTGCTCATTCACTTTCATCCGCTCATAGCTGAGCTTCTTTACAGGATCATTGGCGGCTTCTGCTGAATCGGGCATCGCCAGAAAAATAGTAGTAGGATTGACAAAACGGGCAAACTCATCCACATGACCACCCACACCCGAACCATAGAGATTACCATACAACCTTGATTGTCCGGGCGCCGGATCCTCGGCTATACCCTCACGTAAGCGGATGAGTTTTGTAACCCCTAAAGAAGCATGCAGGAGACTTTCAAATCCTTTATCACTCATAAATGGATTCCGGCGGCGGGTGAAGGAATCAACGATCAGGGCCACGCCTTTCCCGTTCAACTCAATCTCCCCGCCTTCAATAGCCAAAGGGCTTTTCACAACCTCAATCCCCAACAACTGACTCATCTGATTAAAATACCGGTCTCTCCGCAGATTTTTACGTCTCGTCCAGGCCGTGTCGGGATGAATAAAGTCGGCACCCACATAATCCCATTCAAACTGCAGGAGTTTACGAACGCCATTTGCATCTCGTGTGATCATCGGGCCATAATCCCTTGCCACCCCCATGGAAAATAAATAAGGTACCGCTACTAACTCAAGGTTGGACAAATTGGATTGCTCATTACGGAAAAGCTGAAGCAGGGAATCTTTATTATGACTGACACTGATTAACAGGTAAATTTTCAGATGAGGCGACACAGCCCTGATAAATGACCGGGTACTCCGGTGCACTTTCTCCGTGGTTACCGGATCATCGGGATCACCTGAATACGTAAGGATGACCGCTTCCTGCTTTTCCCATTCGGCAGGCATGCGGTAAGAAGTAACCGGTTGTGCATTACAGATAATAAAGCAGAGGAATAACAGCAGTAATAAGGATAAGCGCATACCGGCAGTTTAGGTGATCGTTGGTTTCTGTTTTCCTAAGTTACAGAAACTTTACGGGCTTCATCGCTCAACCCTCAACACTAAACTCTCAACTCTCTCTTCCTCCCGACTCTTATCTCCCGACTCTTTCCCTACCTACCAATCATCCACCGTTGCTCCGGATTGGCCCTGTTCTCCCAGATAAGTATACGGCCAGAGGGACCGTCGTGGATCAGGGCCTTTCGCGTATACATATTAATGATCGTATAAGTGCCATCGCTGTTTGAAACCACTTTCCATTTACCGGCATTACCGGTTGGTTTTGGACCGGATTTCACCGAAAAACCATTGGTTTCCTGCTCGCCCGTGGGCGGCGTGATATACAGGTAACGTCCATCGAGATTCTTAATATAATACACATCATTAAAACGATCCGCCAGTTCAAACTGCCACTTATTAGCCACCTGCGCCTGGTTGGCTACCGGACCCGTAGCATTATTCATAAGATTCATACCGGAATATACATTCTGCAGACGATAGGGTTTCGGATTGGCTTTTGAAACCGGCGCTACCTTATTACTGTTATCAAATTCTTTTTTCTCTTCCGTTGTTTCCACCTGGAGATACACCGTATAATCTCCTGCCATCGACGGCGCGTCTTTATACCGGAGAGGTATAATGCCTTTGCCAAAACCAAAATCGGATTGGGCTAAGGCAATCACATTATCGTAATTCAGCATCATCCCGACCGGACGGTATTCAAATCCTTCACCTGCATCATGCATCCCGACCGGACGGTCCTTCGCATCACCATATAAATTCTTTGCCACATACACATTAAACTCGGGGATCTTAAAATCCAGGTAGGCAAACACGGGCAGGTTGTCTGCCGGTTGTATGACATCCGTTTTGCCTCTGCCATTCATCTGCATCATCATGGCGGTAACAGTCAGGAATGGCAGGGCAACAGGTCCCACGGTAACCATCAGCACACCGCCAGCTGTTAAGTATACCGCCGCTTTGGTGATATGATCGGCAAAGCGGTTCAGGGCCTGCTCTTCTTCCGTGGTACCATCAAATTCCCAGAGTGCGGGCACCACCAATGCGGAATTCACTCCTTTTACTAATTCGCCTTCCGTCAACAATAAAGGAAGCGCATTTGCATATACAGGTGCCTTTCTTTTCCAGGGTTCCAATGCCGGAAACTGATCGCCTGTCTGAATACCACCCAGGTTGCCAGGTTTTGATCCGGCTTTTATCCGCAAACCCATTCGTCCTTCCTCACTGTTGATATCCCCGTATCGGACGGTCCAGTTGCGCTGGGGCGGTCCCTGTTTGCTGCTGTCGGCCAGTTTATAGTATTGAGTAATGCCACCAAAATAAACCTCATCCCCCTTGCCATCCACTTCCAGCATATGATCCACGGTGGGTGTATGACAAGTGAATCCATTGATTGTGACTCTGAATTTAATTTTCTCCTGTTTAAGTAAGGCCACAGCATTTTTCTTAACCGCAAGTCCTTGCTGCTTTGGCAGTGCTTTGTTTTCAGTGGCAATCGCCGCTAAATTGAAAACCAGTCCCGCTTTCATTGGCGTCTTCTTCTTATTATACAGGATCCATTTCCTCCGCTCCCTGTCATACGAAGCCATGGGATAGTCTGCATTATACATTCCTGTGGTTGTTCCATCATTATTATATAAATGGGTAACCTGTATCCGCAGATCCGGATTATCATTGAGTGCAGGATCATCAATCACTGCATAATAATCCTGAATATGGGCAGCTGTCAGTTTTACCTGGAGAAAAGCAGCAAAATGATCCACTCCTGTACGATGCCCGGTATAGTTCCGCAATACACCCTGCAGATGAATGTCTTTCGGAAAAGGCGCCATATCCTCATTATAGAGTAACCAGCTCTTCCTTGCATTATCGTACCACAATCCCATCGGGTGCGGATTGGCCGCCTGCACCTGTGCGGTATGATCGATGATCATTTTTGCCGACGCAGGTCCTTCATTGGCAAATACAAGTACCTGCGTATAATTATAGGCCGTTTTATCCGGAAATGAATAGAGATCAACAATGGTGCCTTGTGCAGATATGTACTGACCGGCAATTAGAAATAACGCTACCTGGAAAAGACATATTTTTTTCATACTACTGTTTAAAGGACAGATAATTGATTACTTCAGATACACTTCCGTATACACATCCACGGGGATATCAGTAAATACCCCGTTCTCTACCGTCATCTCCCCTTTACCCAATACCTTGACAAACTTCCCGCTGAGTTTGCCGGAAATCAACGCTTTACCATTACCCGTTTCTTTATATGCAGTGATCTCCAATTGCAGCCCGCCGGATGCAGATCCCGGATATTTGTATCCCCACATTTCCGGGTTTTTAATATCACCTACAGGTGAACCGGAAAATAAAACTTCCAGTTTTTCTTTGGTATAAACCCCTGGCTTAGGATCGGCGGTAAACGCCATCAGGGTTAGTTGCCGGTCATCCACCGCATCCATGCTTTTAAAGGCAAGCATGAGATAAGGCTTGTTGCCTGCAAAATTTTTTACCCCTTTCTTAAACAGGGAAAAGGAATACGGAAAATCCTTCCCTTTCCAGTTTTTTCCGTTGATCGTGGCAGTGAACTTTGCCGTACTTTCAGCAGGTGCGGCCCCTGCACTGCCGCCCGGATTCACCAGGGCGAAATCCGCATCAAACTTCGCATCGGCCGGACCTTCCAGTAAGATATAAACAGTTCCGGATTCCATATCCGCCTTTTTAATATCCTCATAAGGATTGCGCATGTGCGTAACAGTGAATGAAAACCGCTTACCATCGGCAGCTACCACGTCCACCTTATCTCCCGTTTTCACCTCCCCTTCCTTTACCCGAATATCCACATCAAAAACACCGGGTTTGCCCTCTTTGGCATACACAGCACCGATTTTAGCATTGAGCGGACCAGCGGACTTTGAAGCCGTAGCCGTTGCGGGTTTGTTTGTTGCCGTTTTCGGCTTATTTTGTTTGTTGTTTGACTGGCAGGCTGCTTCCATCGAAAGAAAACAACCAAGCCCGATAAAAAATATCCGGTTTATTTTACCTGTTTGATTCCACATAGTATCTGTTTAATTTTACTGATTTATCTCTTTACTATCGACTCTCTATCACTCCACCAGTTCCAGTTTAAAATACATCCGGTAACTGGCATCGTCGTTAAAGTGGTTCTGAAAAACTATCATGAATAAATCACCTGAAATACGGCCAACATAAAAACTGTCGTCCGCTAAAAGGGGATTGCCTTTAGCATCAATGCCTTCCAGTTTCAGGCAAAGCATTTGTGCCGCGGGTGCTTTTTCGCGGGTCGTACGTCTGTGGAGTCGCCTGTCGCGGGTCGTAACAGAATAGTCCTGCCAAAAAGGTTGGGTGCCGAGCATATCTGCACTGGAAGGCATCAGGTTTGTTTTTAACATGATCCTGTCTGAATTATTAATGACAGGAAGATTCAGCGAATCCTGTTTAAAAAAAGCCTGCATCTGCATTTTTGCATAATCGGGCCATACGGCATTGAGCCTGGTATTTTCATCATCATACTCCCAGGGACTGATATTGATAAAGATGCGTTTGTCAGCATGCAACGTGCCTTCCCAAACCACCAGCGGAAAACTTTGCGGATTATTCCTGTTATACGGTATTGGCCCGTTTACTTCGAACTGTCCGTTTGCGGGAAAATGATCGCCCTGCTGCAAACCTCCTGTAGCCGATTTGCTGCCGGCCCGGATATAATTTGTAGCAGTACCTAAAAATGTTTTGCTGGTGGCTCCATGTACATTCGTTTTCAACTGATACGATTCTGTTATTTTCGGAATAAGTGATTCCGTGTGTTTCATACCACGGATACCTTCTGTCTGCAGAATATCAAATGTGAAAAAAACCTCATCGCCGGCTCCGTCTGATTCCAGCAGATCATCTTTAGTAGGCGTAAACACACTGAAACCCGTGCAGATCAGCCGGAACTGCCGGTTATTGAGCGGATGACTGGTAACCACTTTTCCCCCTTTAATTGCCCCGGGATTTATTACCCCTTTATTCACCACGGCAATGCTTTTCGTCTGTACAATTACGTTAAACGCCAGACCAGGCTGTATCGCATTTCCATTGCTATTCATAATCACCCAGCGGTTTGATCCCGGATCATATTCACTCGTTACTTCAGAAGTATTATACATACCTCCGGTACCTTCCGGATTCCATAACTGGGAAAGAGAGAAACGGGCACCCGGATTGTTGTTTAAAGATGGATGGTCAAGCAAGAGCACGCCATCCTGCAGATTACTGTTACTGGCTTTCCGGTAAAAACAATTAGCATCGGGCATACTCCATTTCACCAGGAACTTCAAACCGGCTGTCATGGTTGCTTTGTCCTGGTTAAAAATGGCCCAGCGGCTTCCGTCATACCATACACCCAACGGGTGCGGATTCATCAGGCGGGTGTCTGCATCAGGACTCACCGTGATTACCGCATTCGGACTACCCTTGATAGCCGGAATATCCAGGAATGTGGAATTCGTTGAAATATTCCCTGCAGTCGTGGTATGCGTCATACTCTGCTGGCCCAGCATCACCGATGGCAGTACATACAGGAAAAGAAATAAAACTGTTGTTTTCATAAATAAGGAATAATGGTAATGATTGTTGATCGTGAATTATTTGCGCTTCCCGAGGATCTTCACGGGTACATTTTCAAACTTGCCTTCAGAGAGCTCGAGCCCTTCGGTTGAACTTCTTTTTACCATCGAATATTCTTTGATCAGCATTTTCGAGGAAAAGGTTCCGCTCACCAGCCACTCTTCCCCGAATTCCGCCGCCTCATTCTTTACCACACTGGTAAACTGAATAGTAAACTCAGTGCCCTTATCAATAGCCTCCCTGGTGGCCACATAATCTTTGGCGCCACCGGCATTCGCGGTTTCATAACGGGTAAACTGTGCCCTGCTGCCTGATACAGTATAGGAAGCCGGCTCCATTTTAAAATTGTCAATGCTGATATGCAGCCAGCCCCGGTGCGGACGGGCAGGATCATCCCCAAGTAAATCAAGTCCAAGCTGGTTATTCATCGCCGTTAGCATCCCCAGTTGTGATTCATTGTCATTACCCCCGCCTTTTGTGGTTTTCGCCTGTACACCGTTTACTTTAAATGAAACCACGGCCTTTTCCGTATTCGCTTCCGGCGCAGGGGCGGGTGCCGTTTGCTCAGTGGCTGTCGGCTCCTTCTTTACTTCGGCCGACTCCTCTTTTGGCGCAGCACTATCCCCGCAACCAACCGAAGAATAAATTAAAATGGACATCGCTAAAATTTTTCTGATACGCATCATATATATAGTTTTAAAGATTTACAACTCCCCCACTCACCACTCACCCTTCCCTAATCCACCCTCCTGTACTTTTCTTTCATAAATTCATAAAACATAAAGCCAAACCGGTCATACCAGTCCCGCTCACCAAACTGCTCCTCGCATTCCGCAATATCGATCATCGAATCCTGCAGCCGCTGAAGCAACTCTATATATTTATCATCATAGGATTTCTTCAACCGCTCCACCGATTCTTCTATCTTTCTCTTTTCTGCCTGCCAGGCCAGACCCGATACCCCATGTATGGAGGATACATCATCTCCGAATGCCATGGATTTATCGGCAAAAGATTTGGTACAGCGGTAAATGATGGCCAGTTTGATAAACTTATACCGCACTTCATTGAATCCGGCCCTGGCATTTTCAAAACATTTAGCACAATTGCCCTCACCCGTCTCATCCATATCGGCTTCATAACAAAAAGTAGGTACCGAAGGCATGCCGGCCGGAATCGCGGTATTCATACAGGACCCCAGGTTCTTATAAGCATCCCATAAGTCTTTCCCTCCTTTCAGTATTTTATATGCTTTCTCTGTATGCTCCCTTACTTTATCCAGCTTCTCCCGTTCTTCTTTTTCATTTTTTTCCAGTATCCGCTCCACTTCCGCACGGATTTCTTCCACAGTATTTCCCCTGATCCTGTTTTGTGCGGAAGTAACGGCAGAAAGACATAGACCCATAATCAATAATCCGGCTGTATTCCTCTTCCGTCCGGCAAACTTTACACCCATCAGCACCAGGGCCAGTGCCAATACACCGATAATTATATATAGCAACGTATTTGATTTACCGGTACTCTCCTTTTTACCGGCCAATTCCGTTTTTTCTTTTCCTTTTTTTACAAAGGGAGATTCCATTTTGGGCATAATCTCTTTACCCGCCATGGCCATCACCACATAAGGAGCACTGCTGCCCCTGAGTTTTATACCCACTTCGCCGGCAGAACGGACTTTGAATTCACAATATCCTTCCGCCACATTGGTTGCCGCACTCATCTCGTTTTCATCCCAGCTGTCTTTATGCAGACTAACTTGTACGGGATTGGACTTACTGCCTGCATATACCATTATAATTAACGGCTGAAACATATCCTGCCCGGAAAGCAGGATTAATTCACCCTTCTCCGAAGCGATTCCTTCTGCGGCGGCTACTAAAACTTCTTTATCACTGCCATCGGGTTGTAAGGGTAAGGCCAGTGGTTTCAGGTCTTTTTCCTTTGATAAGGGCTGTGTCATTACCGCCCCGGAAAGTAACAGGAAGAAAGCCATTAAACTAATGATACGATTCATAAAACAGGTTTATGGTTAATGATATTGGCTCACTACTTTTATTTCCACGCGTCGGTTCAGTTTTATTCTCCGAAAGAATGAGAATAGCGGCTTCCTTTCCATTACAGGTATATACGGTTGGCTGCTTCCGGTCATTCTGTGCAGTTATTGATTGACAAGCGCCAATCAACAAAAAAAGGGCAAGGGGATGGCGCATGACATGGGTTTGACGCCGGTAAAATGCCAATTATTCCGGTCAGCAGCTGCGCCGGTTTAGTATTCCGTAGGTTTTATTGAGTATTTGCAGGAACGAATGATCAGATTTTCCGGAAACTTTCAAGAAAAGCCTCTTTCTTGTTGCGGCTGATGCTAAGTGTGGTACCATCTTTCATCACCACGTAACCGCCTTCGCCTTTCACCACTTTGCCGATATGGCTCATATTGACGAGATGACTCTGGTGTATCCGGTAGAAATCAGTACCCCGGAGACTTTCCTCTACTTCTTTCAGGGTTTTGGCTACCGTGATCTTTTTCCCGTTGACCAATGTTATATGTGTATAGTTACTGTCGCTTTCACAACGGAGGATTTCATCTGTTTGAAAAAACTGCATGGCATCACCTACAGGCAGGGCAATCCGGTCCTGACGGGCTGTTCCCTGTAACTGCGTCAGCAAGACCTGGATTTTCTCATCCAGTGAACGATGCTCTTCTTTACTCTCCGCCTTTTCTACTGCCTGCTGCAGCTCACGTATATCAATCGGCTTGAGCAGGTAGTCGATCGCGGAAAATTTAAACGCTTTTATGGCAAACTGATCATAGGCCGTGGTAAAAATGACTTTATACCGGCAATCTTTCGTTTCACTGAGTACATCAAACCCGTTTTTATGCGGCATTTCAATATCCAGGAAAACAAGCTCCGGTTTATACTTACGGATGGCTTCTATACCGGGTATACCCCCGTTAGCCGCCGCCACTACCTGTACCTGTTTGCAAAACTGTGCCAGCTGCAATTCCAGTACTTCCAGTGCGTTTTTTTCATCATCGATTATAACAGCAGTGATCATACGCTTTTATTTTTCAGGTTACCGGTATATGCGGAATCTCCAGTTCCACTCTCGTTCCCGTTGCCACCCCGTTTGTATCTGTAAGATCGGTAACGGTACAGGAAGCCTGTATATTATTCAACCGGTTGATCAGGGCAATCCGGTCCTCCGTGATCTGCATCCCGTAACTTTTCTTCTTTAATACCTGTTTACTCTTCAGTTCCATCGCCCGTTTACGTCCAACTCCGTCATCTTCCACGGTTACCAGCAAATGACCTTTGGCGTTCCTGGCAAAACGGATCAGGAGGCGGCCAACGGTGTCTTTATGTAATAAGCCATGCCAGATGGCATTTTCCACGTAAGGCTGAATCAACATGGAGGGAATCTCCACCGTATCCGGTTGCAGGGCCGGGTCCATCTCTATGGTATAGTGAAAACGCTGATCAAACCGCAGGCTTTCCATTTCACAATACAACTGAAGCAATTCCGCTTCACTGCTCAGCAGGATGTTATTCTGATGACTATGGTCCAGTATCAGCCGTATCAGCCGCGAGAATTTTGTCAGGTACTGAGACGCGGCAAAATGATCGTTTTTTAAAATGTACTTCTGGATACTGTTAAGCGAATTAAAAATAAAATGCGGATTCATCTGCGCCCGCAGGGCCCGCATTTCCATATCGGCTATCTGCTGATGAAAACCGGCTTTCAGACTTTCCTCCCTCCGAACGGCTTTCATGCGGAACCGGTAAATAAACCAAAGCAGGGAAAATAACAAAGCCGCGCATACCGCGAGAAACCAGGCGGTTTTCCAGAAAGGAGGACGAATGACAATGACCAGTTTCTGCTCCCCTTTACTCCAGACCCCGTCGTTGTTGGCCGCTTTTACTTTGAATACATAGGTACCCGGACCCAGACCGGAATAGGAAACATAATGCCGGTCGGCACTGTAGACCCAATCCTTATCGGCACCTTCCAGTTGATAAGCGTATTGCACCTGGTTATGGTTATTATACTGCAGTGCGGCAAATTCAAACTGGAAAAAATTCTGATTATGATCCAGTGTTATACCATCACCCGTTATCCCGGTATACAGGTATTCCTTATCCATCACCCGGACCGAGGTCAGCTCCACTGTTGGAGGCTGTTCATTGAAGCGGTAATTATTCAGATCTATAACACTGGCAATACCATAATACAAGGCCACCAGTTTATTATTGTCTGTAATATTATAACTGTAGCCGCCACCATCACGCGCCAGGCCGTTTTGCACGGAAAGCGTACTGACGATCCGTTTGTTCACGGGATCAAACCGATGCAGGCCGTTTATCGTACTGAGCCAGAAAAGCCCCGTCTTCCTGTCCGCCTTGAGCTTAATACAATAGTCTGTTGTAAGACCGATTCCTGAATTCTTCCCGTAATTATTAATGATGGTTTTCCCGGTTGACCCTACAATTTCATACAACCCGTTATTCTGCGTGGTTACCCATATATGCCCCTGTTTGTCCTCGGCGATATAAGTAGTGTTCGTCATGGCGGGAATGTCCGGATTGTCTTCCCCTGTATAGTGATTCCATTTATTTTCAGCAGGCAGGTATTCATACACACCGGTTGCGGAGGTAAACCAGATATGATCACGGCTGTCGGCCAGGCAGGGATACAGCAGATTATCCTTTTTCAGATCGGCCAGCGGATCCACAACCGTTTTATCATAATGAGTAAGTGTTCCGGCTGCAGGCTGCCAGGTATAAAACCCGTTATTTATTGAACTGATATATACATTGCCCTTTTTGTCCACCAGGTTCCGGCCGGCATTACTGATTGGTTTGCCATCCTGATCTTTTAGCGGATAAGGAATTAACTGACGGGTCGTGGCATTGAGTTTAAAAAAATGCTGATCATCTGAAGCATATACGGATCCGTTGGCGGTTAGTACCAGTCCGATTATGCGACGCGGGAATTTACCCGTTACCAACGGATTCGGTATCACCGAAAGTTTATTGTCCTTTGCACTGTAATACGCCAGGCCGGCGGATGATGTATTCGGTATCAACAGGTCGTCGGTACCGGGCAGATTAAATACACCGGTTGGCTCAATGGGTGTACCCGGGCCGGGTTCGGTTAGCATAATACTCTTAATCTGCTGATTCTGCCAGGGCATCATGCTGAGACCATTATGACTGCTGATCCAGAGATTCCCTTCCCTGTCCGGATAAAGATCACCGATCTTATTGGCCATCAGATCAAATTCACTCAGCCGTTTGTTTTCATATGTTATCAGGCCATTGCTGGTTGCACGGAATAAGGGATAGGAGCCAATCCAGCATTCATTGTCTTTTTCAAGGAGACTGAACAGGTTATTATTCAACAGCGATGGCTGTTGGTAGACGGATTGTTTGTATTGACCCGTTTCCGGACTGCACGTATAAAGACCATGTGTGAATGTGGTAAGGAGAATACCCTCTTTACCCACAGACCCGTTGGTTATTTCATCATCTGAAAATGGCTGAGGAAAAAAAGCGTCCAGTTTTCCCGCTCTGTTGAACCGGTATATCCCCTCCGCATGAATGGCATAGATGGCCCCTTTATAGTCCACTACTTTCAATGTATAACGGGAGGCAGTAACCGGATATGAAGCGGTAAAATCCGTAACAGTTGAATCCGTTGTATTGAAGCGATAAAAAAAACGGTTGGACGTATGTATATATACAGCGCCGTTGGTGGCCGGTGTAAAGCGGGTAATATAGTAGGACCCCAGCCGCCGGGCCAATGTATCTTTAGCGGCCGGTCGCCAGAACCGGTTACGGACGGGATCATAACATTGCAGGTCATTCAGACTGCCGAGCCAGAGTATACCGCCCGTATCCGTATATACCGCCTGCAGGATATTAGAAATACTGCTGCCGTTTTTATCCAGCGGACTCCGGAATGGCTTAAACCCGATCCCATCATACCGGAAAAGACCGGTACCCGTACCCACCCAGATAAAGCCTTTCAGATCCTGGGTAATACTGTAAATATATTTTTCCGCCAGCCCGTCTTTACTGCTGAAGTTTATAAAGCGGCTGTTGGCCGCTTGCTGTGCCTGCAGCAAACAGGAGTATCCTGCCAGTAGCCATATAAGCAACGCTTTTCTCAACATGGGATAAGGTACTAATAAACTGAATTTTCCGGAGAACAGACAGATTATTTAGTATTCCGGCGCCGGGCTGAGTAAGCGGTAATTTTTCCGGTTTTTTGCTTGCAGCAATTATTCTCAGGCTGCCGCTTCGGCCTTCACCGGATTTTCTTTCGCCTTTTTCCGGTCACGGTAATACTTGAGAATACTACGCCTTACCTGTTCGGCCAGAACAAACTTCGGATTGCTGCTGCTGTAAATCTCCGCAGTCCGTTCATTGGGATTAAAATCCTGGGCGCAGAGAATATCATATACTTTAAAGAGTTTCAGAAAAGGAAGATCAATCACGTACCGGCGGCGCACGAGGATACTGCTGAATATTTCGCTCTTCCGGCGGGTCTTAATTCCGATACATAAACCGAAGGAGCGGGTATCTTCGACCCCCAGGTTTTTTACAAGAAAGGATTTCAGTTCTCGGGCTTCCGCGTAATTATCTTCCACCTGGAAATTCAGTTCATTCGCGGCATGACGCATATTGATCATAAACTCTTCCAGCAACAGGTTCCAGTCTTCCTTCTGCTCTTCGTTTATCCCCTTGATCAGGATGGATTTCCAGGCGGTGCAACAGAGTTGACTGATTCCTGTATCCGCACAAAGCTGGCTGAGTTTTTTAAGAAAAGCCACACTGAAGTATTCATCCCGGCGGTATATCCCCAGCCAGTATTTATCTCCATACCGGTTCAGCCCTTCATAATAGGGCAGGTTAAAAGAAGGCAGGGTGGCTTTTACAGCAGCCGGTCTCAGTTCAAGTCCTTCTTTTTTCAACAGGCTGAAAAGTTTATCTCCATCAGCAGCCGGATTATCGATAAAATCTGCTTCATGAGTTACAATCAGTTCATCCAGCAGCTTTGTCAGTTTGGGCAAATCCTTTGTTGCTGTTAGCTGGTCCCATTCATACACCACATTAGTCCGGGGAAACCGGATAAAAAGATGCCAGTAATGAGGCGTGGCCGCTGCTGCAATCCAGTTAATATTTCCAGTGAGCATCGGTGTTATACTCTGGTTTTTATCGCAGATATTGACTTTGATCCTGGGATTATAATCAATCGCGTTGAGTATATCCTGGTATACCGTTTCCGACAGCCAGGTATCCTGTATAAATACACCGGCCGCCGGATATGAGCTGATAATATTCGGTTGTTCATTCACATTACAGGTATAGGGTACCGCCAGTTCTGTAAGAGAGGCTGTAAACTCCTCCAGATGATAGGGCTCCAGTTCCACGATTAACTGCTGCCGGAGACCAAAGCGAACAAACGGAATCCGGATACGCTGGATGGCTACCATTATATTATATAGCTGGCCGGGGTCAATTATCCCGCCACGGAAGTTGATAAATACAGTCTCACTCATGGGATGTTTTTTAATATGGTTGCCGGCTTTTGTGCCCTCCGGGTATAAATTATAAAAATCAATAATGCCTTAATTAACTAAAGTTAGGGATTGATTTTATATAAAACCTGATATTGATGAGATATTAGCTGGGTTATTCAGGCAAAATTGTCATAAATGATTGTTTTATGCTTAAAATATAAACATTTAAATATATACTTATATGAATATCTCATTGCTTACCCTACCCTGTTTTTGAACCGTTTATCTTAATACAGGGCATAAAAAAAGTTCCCTTCCGGGAACCTAAGTACAGTAAAGCAAAACGGTAATTGTTTACTTCTTTGCAGGACAGGTATTCAGTCCTATCAGTGTATACAGCGGGCAAAAACTTACCAGGCTGGTCAGTACAAACACACCCCCCAGGATGGCGAGGATGAGTCCGGGTGTTCCGGCTACAGTTCCACTGAAATACAGATAAGCAAATACGGCGGCGATTAATACACGAATAATGCGGTCGGCTGTTCCCATGTTTGGTTTCATAAATGCAAGTTTAAAAGTTGAAAGGTTAAGAAGTTGAAAAGTTAAGTGCTTCGGCAAGCTCAGCATGACAAGAACATCGGTTGTCACCCTGCCTGTCCCGCCAAATGCGGGGAACTTGCCGAAGGGTGATTAGATAGTTTCTAGTACCCATACAATCCCGGTAATGATGGAAACGCAAAGGATGCAGACAATCAATAACCGGATCCATTTGTTCTTCATTTCCTGAATTGTATTGTAAAACTACCTTTCCCGGGCGGCGCCAGCCGGTGACCACTGTCACCAGGCTAATTGATTTGTATGCCTTCGGGCAATTGTTTCACTTTTCCCTCTTGTTCCAGTCTTTTCATTACCCGGGTTACAACTTCTCGGGCCGTGCCGAGTTCACCGGCAATCTGTTTGTGCCGGAGCGGCAGGATTTTTTCCCCTTTCATCCGGCTTTTTTCCAGCAGGTAGTTATAAAGGCGCTGATCCATCTTATCAAAGAGCAGGGAGTTGATGGTGTCCAGCATTTCCGTATAGCGCAGGTTATATTGCTGAAAGAATAATTCATTGACAGCCGGGTATTGTTTTACCCATTTATTCAGTTTATCCGTTGGCAGTAATAAAAGTAAGGAAGCGTCTTCCGTAAAGGCAAAGATCCGGCTGGGCGAATTGGAGAGTCCGGAGGAAAAAGACATGATACAGCTCTGCGCCGGGCCTATATAATAAAGAAGCAATTCTTTTTCTTCCATCCGGGTAAATACTTTCACCAACCCTTCCAGCACAATGGGAATAACTTTGATATACTGTCCCTCTTTGAGAATTTCCACGCCTTCCGGCACTTCCTTCATCATACCATGTTCCGAAATCTCTTCCAGCAGTTCTGGGGGAAATCCGGGCAGATGTTTTTTTATTTCAGTGATAGCAAGGGGCATACATATGATTTCTTCCCGCTAAATCTACAACATCCCGGGAAATCAGCCGCCGATAATGGAGGAAATCACAATTAAGGCCTATATTTAAATACGCCTGCAGCCATAAACCAACAAACCTCATGCTATCGCTGACACCCGTTCAGTCCGCTGAACGTATCGTTCTGGTTAATGCCCTGCGCGGTATCGCCATCATCAGGCTACCATCGACTGATCTTCTGCAACAGGCAACTCAACCAGTACTTCACATCCTTCACCGGGGGCGCTGATAAAGCGTACACTGCCACCAAAAGACTGTGCACGTCGGCGGATATTCTCTATGCCGATACCCCCGCGAACAGCGGACATATCAAATCCTATACCGTCATCCTTCATACACATCTGAACCCGGCCAGCCCGTACACGTAAAGAAAGACGGATTGTTTTAGCCTGCGCATATTTGATGATATTGTTGAGCAGCTCCTGTACAATACGATAAAGGTTCCGGTTGATTTCCGGTTCAATCACTTCTATTTCCGTATCGTCAATTTCCAGGTGCACGGCAAATGGATGTGCCGCTTTTATCCCGGCAAATAGCGCTTCATACAGGTCCTTTACCGACTGTGTCTGATCCGCCGCAGGAGCCAACTGGTGACTGATCTGGCGGATTTCCCGCACCGCATCCAGAATATATTCACGGCTGCGGGCTATTAATTCATCAAAACTTTCCGGGTTACCGTTCTTATCCGTAGTGGCACTGAGATACAATAAAGCGGCCGCCAGCAACTGATTCACATTATCGTGCAGTTCCATACCAATCAGGTTGCGCTCCTTCTCCTGTGCCTGCAGAATGGCTTTATCAAGCCGCATTTTTTCTTCCTTCCTGAATGTTATATCCTGACGTATGCCGGCATATTTGTACGGTACTCCCTTCTCATCAAGAAAAGGAACAACGGTAGCATATACCCAAAACAGGCTGCCGTCTTTTGCCTGGTTCCTGATTTCTCCGCTCCAGACATTACCCGACCGGATGGTTTGCCAGAATTCTTTGAAAAAAGATTCCGGATGATACCCTGAATTCACAATACTGTTATTCCTGCCAATCAGTTCCTCCTGTTTGTAACCGGATACCTTACAGAAATTCTCATTGGCATAGGTTATCACTCCGTCCTTATCCGTCATTGTCACAATAGTGGCCTTATCCAGCGCGTATTTATAATCTTCCAGTTCACGCCGCAGCTTTTTCAACGCCGTTATATCTTTTACCACACCCATGAGCCGGTCAGGGCTCAAACGGCTGGCATTGATTTCCGCATATACCACTGAACCATCTTTGTGATTGAAATTCCGTTCAGATATATAACTGTTGCCTTTTTCCACAAGATGAAAACGGGGCGGCAGGGCTGCTCTTTCTTCCGCTGTCAGTACATCCGTAAAACTCATTTGTAACATTTCCTCACGGGTATATCCCAGCATTTCCGTGGCTTTACGGTTCATGTCCAGAAATTGCCCTGTACTGTCGGTAATAAAAATGGCCGTGGTGATATCATTAAAAAGCTGCCGGTATTTTTCTTCACTGTCTTCGCTGCGGATCAGTTCCCTGAACAATACACGGGTAAACCAGCCCGAAATCAATAACAGCACTGCAATCAGTACGGCCAAAAACAACCCTTGCTGCATTTTACCCTGTATATATTGTTGCCAAACGAGGTATATGGAAGTAATCGCTGTCAGCAAACAGGTTAACAGATGCAGCAGGAATATCTTTTTTCTTCCTGTGAAAAGAATACGGTTTTGCTCCATCCCGGTATGCCTATCGTTTTGGATCACCGTCATTGATTACGGTTTTGTCTGAATTTTATAAGCCGTGCGGCTACCAGGTCAAACTCTTCGTACTTATCAAGAAATTCGGCAGCTCCGGCGGCTTTGCATTTTTCATGCAGAGCCATATTCTGTTGTATATACAGAACCACCACATGCAGATAAGGTTGTACCGCCTTTGCCGAGGCAATGAATTCCGGAAGCACCGGTACCCTGAAATTGGAATCAAGAAAGAGTACGTGTGGCTTAGTTGTCTGTAGTTTCAATAAAGCTTCATCCGGGCGTTCTGCATGATGTATTTCCGCATCATGTATGCTTTCCATGATCAGTTCCGACATCCGATCCCGGATCGCGGCCGACTGTTCCATAAACATAACACGCAGTACATTTTTCATACGGCAAAGAACCGAAACAGAAAGGGGGCGGGTAATAGTATATTGCCGCTTTTTCTAATGAAATAAACGTAGCCGGCAGGTAGTTGAACAACTACATGCTATTTTTGAAGGTTGATTGCCTGTGAGTTATCACTCAGGCAACCGGTTGATCAACCCGTGTTGCACGGCATAGAGCGCCATTTCAGAATTGGAACTCATCTTCATTTTTTCGAGTATACGTGTACGGTATGTGCTGATTGTAGTGGTAGCCAGTGAAAGCTGCTCAGCGATATAATTATTTGAACGCCCTTCCGCCAGTAATCTGAAAATTTCGAGTTCCCGGTTAGTCAGCATTTTATGCGGATACTTCACATCTTTTTCCACCAGTAACTGCTCTGCCAGCTCAGGGGTGATATATTTCCGGCCGATAAAAATGCGTTCCATGGCTTTTACCAGGTCATACGGCGCAGCATTCTTATTTAAATAACCGGATGCACCGGCTTTTAATGCCCGCACCGCATACAACTCTTCCGCATATATACTCAATATCAGTACCGGCAGTTCAGGTTTGAGCAGCTTGATCTGCTCCAGGGCTTCCAGGCCACTGCGCCCGGGCATATCCAGATCGGATATTACAAGATCCCAGTCCTCCTGTGTTACTTTATTGATCAGCGCACTGGCATCTTCCGCTTCTCCGATAACGGCTGTCGGGTATTCATCTTTAATAATCTGAATAAGTCCCATCCTGATAAAACTATGATCGTCTGCAATCAGTATTTTTTTCATGTCCGCACTTTATTAATTATGTTCAACAGGCAGCTCAATCAGTATCCGGGTGCCATTTCCGGGAGCCGTATCCAGCTGCAGCTTACCTCCCAGGGAATATACGCGTTCATTCATCCCCAGTATACCAAAAGATGAATGGTTGTCAATGGCCTCTTTGTCAAATCCCGTACCGTTATCCGCTATTCTCAGGTATACCCTGTTCTCCTCTTTCCATAGATTTACCCTTACCTCACTGGCCCGCGCATACCGGATGATATTTGTCAGTGCCTCCTGCATTGCACGATATAAACAACTCGCTACGGCTTCATCCGTAACATGAACCGGTGCCGGGCATTCAAACTGAAGCGGTATACCCGAATTCTCGGTAAACTGGCCCGCATACCATTTCAACGCTTCATCCAGTTGCTGGTGCTCCAGTATGCCCATTCGTAATTCGTTCAGTATTTTCCGGACAGACAGATGACTGCTGTCGAGCAGACTGATCATACTCTTCAGTTTCTCCTTATACGCCGTTTCCGAATCCGGTATGCGCCGGTCAAGCCAGGCCACATCCATTTTAATTGCGGTGAGCTGCTGGCCCAGTTCATCATGAATCTCCCGGCCAATCCGTTTTCGTTCCTCCTCCCTGATTGTTTGCAGATGCGTGGTAAGTTGTCGCAACCGCTTATTAGCCTCCCGTATTTCCTGCTGCGCCTTCACCCTTTCCGTAACATCAATACCCACACCCATCAGGCATTCCTGTTCATTGTAGAATATTCTGCGGCCCGTGAAAAAATAAGGAACCCTGTTACCTGATTTTTGTAAAAATCCGGCTTCAACGGTATCCTCACCCGTTAAAAACACATTCTCAATTTTTCTCCGGAGCAATTCCTTTTCGTCTCCCTGGTAAAAATCCAATGGATGTATAGCCGCAATTTCAGCGGCAGTATACCCGCTTACGGTTTCAAAGTTTGTATTCCAGCGTAAAAATGTTCCGTCTTTTGCATAGAGGTAAAATATACCCGGCAGACTGTCAATCAGCGAATCGGAGAGATTACGTTCCTTGCTGATTTTCTCGGCGGCTGTTTTTTGTTCCGTAATATCTACAAGCACCCCATCCCAGATAATCCGGCCATCGGGTTCTTTTCTGGGAATCGAACGCACATTTAACCACCGTATATTACCCCGGTAATCGCGGACCCTTACCTCCCGGTTGAATACCGACATCTTTTCGAAAGACTCATTTTCCCTAAGGACAAATTCCTCTTTGTCTTCTTCCAGAATCAATGCATATATGATTTCAGGGTGTTCTACTACTTCCGCTGCTTTTTTACCCGTCAGTGATTCCACTTCGCGGCTCAGATAGGAAAAATGAACGCGGCCATCCATTTCTCTCACACGTTGATAAATCATGGTACCGGGCAGGTTATCGCCCAGTGTCTGTAATTGTTCACCTTTACGTCTGAGCGCTACTTCTGTTTGCTTCAATGTGGTTACATCCATCATACTGCCCAGCATCCTGACAGGCTTGCCCTCCGCATTCCGGATAATATAGCAACGGTCATAAATATGCCGGTATTCCTCTTGCCCGTTTCTGAACCGGTATTCGGTGATAAAAGTATTTGCGGCCGACCGTAGATTCACTTCCTGTTGCCTTTGTACCGATTCACGGTCAGCAGGGTGGATCCGGCTTAACCATTCTTTGGGTTGCGGCACCGGGTCTTCCATCGTGCGTCCATACAAGGCCTGGTGTGCTGCATTGCCCCATAAATATCCTGTCTCCAGGTTCATTTCCCATAATGCATCATGCGTGGCTCTGGCTATGAGATTAAAGCGTTCATTGGCCTTGTCCAGCATCTGCGTATACTGACGGATCTCCGTTATATCCTGCACGGACCCGATCAGGTAATACAGGCCTTCCTTTTCATGGCGAACCGGTGTTACTGTTACAATGCCCGTACGGGTACCATTCGGATAGACAGACGTTTCTTCCCACTGAAGGGTTTTGTTTTCCCTGATGGCCTGCCGGTATTTTTCCTTTACTACTGTCCACGAAGCAGGAGGTATAATAGCCGATGCAGAATTCCCGACGATTGATGATTCGGGTAGTCCGGTGACCTCTGTAAACCGACGATTGACAGATATAAAGCGAAAATCATCCTGCCCGTCACTTTCCAGCATAAAAAGGACATCATTCGTGGCATCAAAAATCCGGCGTAGTTTCTCTTCACTGGTTCTCACCGTCCACTCAGCTTCCTGGTTTCTCTTTTCACGATCAAAATTGTCAAGCGCAAAGGAAATATCACCGGTGGCCTCTTCCAGCAAGGCGATTTCGGCGGCATCAAAAAATCCGGTTTCTTCCGCATACAGTGAAAAAGCGCCAATCACTTCACCCGAACGACGGATGGGAACCGCAATGGAAGAACGAAAACCACGTGCCAATGCTTCCTTTCGCCAGGGTTCCATCCTCGGATCAGTGGCCATATCATTACACACTACCGTTTCGCCCCTGCGGATAGCCGTACCAGTTGGCCCTTTTCCCGATTTTGATAACCCGATATTAATCTTCCTTATTTCCTTCAGATAACCCTGCTCCAACCCATCGAATACTACAGGCTCCACAATTCCCGATTCCTTGTTTAGCAAACCGATCCAGGCCAGCCGGAATTTTCCATTATGAATGGCTATACCGCACACATCACTGAATAGTGTTTCTTCCACTTTAGTACGTACAATCAGCTGATTTACCTGGCTGATAAAATTGTACAGCCGGTTGGATTTATTCAGTTTCTCTTCCGTCTTCCTCCGGTCCGTTATATCCCTGAAAAAAACAGTTATCCCTTCCGGTGATGGATAAATATGATTCTCAAACCACCGATCCCGGGGTGCATAGTACTCTTCGAGATAAACATACTCCTGATTCTTCCTGGCCTTTTCATATGCAAGTTGAAAAGGCTGACCAATACTGTCCGCAAATTCCGTCCAGATATGACGACCGGTTAATGCTTCCGGTTTACGCTGAAATATTTCACCCGCTTTCCTGTTTACATATGTAAAACAATCATTTTTATCAAGTGCAATAAATGCATCGGTAATCCGCTCGAGTATACCGGCATGAAGTACCAGTTCGGTCAAACCGGGCTGACTATCCCCTTTGCTCTTTTTTGTTGTTTTCGCCATATTAAATTTCCGGGGCCGGGTTTCTCTTTCCCGGATAGAGGTAATTTACTTAATTTCCATTCCGGATAGCATGACTTATTTAAAACATATGAAGTATTTACTCCTTTTTCTATTTCTTCCCGGAATGCTGCAGGCTCAATCCCGGTCGGAAATCGCCCGCTGGGAAAAACAGGCGCAAAACGTCACCATCATCCGCGATCACTATGGCGTGCCGCATATCTATGGTAAATCCGATGCGGATGCCGTATTCGGACTGCTCTATGCCCAATGTGAAGACGATTTTGCACGTGTGGAAATGAATTACCTGGAAAAACTGGGTCGCCTCTCCGAAGTAAAAGGAGAAACCGAATTATATAATGACCTGCTCAACCGGATGATCATCAGCCAGGCCGATTCAAAAAAGGATTATAAAAACGCTCCGGACTGGCTGAAAAAACTCTGCAATGCATTTGCGGACGCCGTCAACTATTATCTCTATAAACACCCGGAAAAAAAACCCGCTTTACTCACCCGTTTCGAACCCTGGTTCCCGTTTATGTGGACCGATGGGAGTATCGGGGCCATCAGTACGGCTGATATTACACCTGCAGAATTCAGAAGTTTCTATTCAGGTGAAATGCCCACCGCTTTTATACCCAAAGCAAACGATCCCGAAGCTGATCTGAAACTGACCGGTTCAAATGGTTTTGCCTTTTCCCCTAAGATTACGGAATCAGGAAATGCAATTTTATATATCAATCCGCATGTAACATTCTATTTCCGTCCCGAAGTACATATGGTAAGTGAAGAAGGGCTGAATGCTTACGGTGCGGTTACCTGGGGACAGTTTTTCATTTACCAGGGCTTTAATGAGCATTGCGGCTGGATGCATACCAGCAGTTATGTGGATGCGGCCGATAGTTATATTGAAAAAATAAGCAAAGCATCAAATGGCTGGCAATATGAATACAACGGGCAACAAAAACCGGTAAAGGAGGAAAAGATTACCCTTTCTTATCAAAGCGGTGCCATAAAAGCACAAAAGGAATTCAAAGCGCTGTACACGCACCATGGTCCGATCATGGCCAAACGGAATGATCAATGGCTCAGTGTAAAAGCGGATAATCGTCTTTATAATGGATTACTTCAATGCTGGCAACGCACGAAGGCCAACGGACTGGAAGATTTTAAAAAGACCCTCGATCTTAAAGGCAATATCTCTAACAATACCGTTTATGCCGATGCAGATGGCAATATCGCTTACTGGCATGGGAACCGGGTGCCCGACCGGGATACTGCTTACGATTGGAGTAAACCTGTAGACGGAAGCACTATCGCTACCGAATGGAAGGGTTATCATCCCATTGATCAGACGCTGCATATTATCAATCCGGTAAATGGCTGGTTGCAGAATTGTAACTCCACCCCTTTTACCGTAGCCGGACCCAATAGCCCAAAGAAAGAAAACTACCCGGCCTATATGGCACCCGATGGAGAAAATTTCAGAGGCATCAATGCAGTAAGAGTTCTCGGTGAAACAAAAACCTACAACCTTGATAAAGTGATCGCAGCCGGTTATGATCGTCGACTTGCCGCCTTTGAAGTACTTGTTCCGGCTCTGCTGAGTGCTTTTGAGAAAAAAGGAGATTTCCCGGATTCACTCAACGGACTTTTAGCCATGCCTATGCTGATCCTTAAAAACTGGAATTATCAAAGCAGTGAAATTTCCGTGGCCACCACGCTGGCGATTGAATGGGCGCAAAAAATACTGCCCGATATGCTGCGCGTAAAAGTGGTGGATGATGAAGAAGCCGATCAGGTAGACAAATTCAGTTACTATGCAAAAACGGCATCGCCCCGTGACTTACTATACCCGCTGCTGGCCACGCTGCTGGATCTCGAAAAACGGTTTGGCCGGTGGGAAGTATCCTGGGGGAATATCAACCGTTTCCAACGGATCTCGCCGGATATTGAAAACAAGTTTGATGATACAAAGGAAAGCATTCCTGTTCCCTTTGCTTCATCCGCCTGGGGCGCCCTGCCTTCCTACAGCAGCCGTGTTTATCCCGGTACGCAGAAAAGATATGGGGTACATGGCAACAGTTTTATCTGTGCTGTTGAATTCGGGAAAAAGATAAAAGCAAAATCCCTCTTAGCCGGTGGTAACAGCGGCGACCCTGCATCCCCGCATTTCTTCGACCAGGCAATCATGTATAGCAAGGGGGCGTTTAAGAATGTGTTGTTTTATAAAGAGGACGTGGAGAAAAACATTGAAAAAAAATACCATCCCGGAGAATAAAAGGGTACTCAGTTAATGCTCATTTTAAATCGGCACATCGGCTAATCGGCTAATTCTTTTCATTAAATTGTACTATGAAAAATCTTCTTCTGTCTTTCCTGCTGCTTCCCTTTATATGTTTCAGTCAAACCTGCGATCTCCTCATCACCAATGGTAAGATTATGGACGGCACGGGCAACAACTGGTACTACGGGTCCGTAGCCATCAAAGACGGGAAGATCATCGGAATTGGAAGGAATATAACCTTTACCGCCACAAAAACCATTGATGCAAAAGGACTGATCGTAGCCCCCGGCTTTATTGATGTACATACACACCTTGAAGGCGATGAAATTAAAGACCCTGAAGCAAAGAGTTTTATTTATGATGGCGTTACCACCTGTGTTACCGGCAACTGTGGTTCCTCGCATGTGGATATCGGCCACTACCTCCGCTGGGTGGACTCATTGAAAACCTCCATCAACATTGCCACCCTGATCGGACATAATGATGTACGCAAAGCCGTCATGGGACGCGCCAACCGCGATGCCAGTCCGGAAGAAATGAAACAAATGGAAGCGATCGTGGATAAAGCCATGAAAGACGGGGCTGTTGGTTTATCCACCGGATTAATTTACATACCCGGTACCTATACCAAAACCCCTGAAATAGTCAGCCTCGCAAAAGTAGCCGCCCGGTACAACGGACTCTATGCCTCCCATATGCGCGACGAAGGCGACAGTGTGACCCAGGCTATTGAAGAAGCGCTGACCATCGGCAGGGAAGCAAAAATTCCGGTGGAGATTTCACATTTCAAACTCAGCGGACAACATAACTGGGGACGAAGCAACATCACGGTTCCGATGATTGAAGCCGCACGGAAAGAAGGCATTGAAGTCACCATTGATCAATATCCCTATACAGCCAGCAGTACATCAATCAGTACATTGATACCCGATGAAATACTGGCCGACGGACAGGACTCGATCAAAGCGAGACTGGAAAACCCGGCCATTAATAAATATGTGGTGAAATCCATTTTAGCACGGTTGAAAAAAAGAAAACTCAAACACCTGAGCTATGCCGTGATCGCTTATTATGCACCCGATACCAGCTATAATGGAAAGAGTATAGAGGAGATCAACCGGATGATGGGCCGCAAACACAAGGCGAAAGACGAAGCCCAGACAGTCATTGATATCATGAAGAAAGGTGGCGCTTCTGCCGTTTTTCATGGCATGGGGGAAGAAGATATCAAACGGATTATGAAATATCCCTTTAATATGTTTGCCAGCGATGCCACTATCCGCGTACTCAATGCCGGCATGCCGCATCCGCGCGGGTATGGCACCAATGCCCGTGTACTCAGCAAATATGTACGCGAAGAAAAGGTAATCACCCTTGAAGAAGCCATCCGTCGCATGACTTCTCTTCCTGCACAGAAATTTCAGTTGAGTGACCGCGGCTTACTCAGAACCGGTTTCGCTGCCGATATTGTTATCTTTGATGAAAACGAAGTAAAAGATATTTCCACTTTCGACAAACCCCACGCCTATTCAAAAGGTTTTCACTATGTGATCGTAAATGGCCAGTTAACGGTTGACAACGAAAAACACACCGGGGTCAGGGCTGGCAAACCTTTATACGGACCGGGGAGATAGAGGAAGGTGAGAGTCGGGAGTCGTAAGTCGGGAGCAGGAGCTACTTACTGGTATCATCAAAGCACAATATATATTTACCGTTCAATTAAGCATATGAAAAAGATATTTCTCTTCCTTTTTATCGGCTTTCAGATAGCCGCTTACGCTCAACCCATAACTGTGGCCACACCCGAATCACAGGGTTTTTCCAGTGAGCGGTTGAAACGGCTGGACCGGGAAATGACGGGCTGGGTGGACAAAGGATGGATGCAGGGAGGCGCGGCCCTGGTGCTCCGCAATAATAAAATCGTGTATTATAAAGCCGTTGGCTATAATGATAAGGAACTGAATGTACAGATGCAGAAGGACCAGATCTACCGGATCGCGTCACAAACCAAGGCGATCACCAGTGTGGCCATCATGATATTATTTGAAGAAGGAAAATTATTACTGGACGACCCTGTTTCCAAATACATTCCCGCTTTTGCCAAACAACAGGTGCTGGATAAATTTAATCCGGCAGACACCACTTACACCACAGTACCGGCCAAAAAAGAAATCACCATCCGGGAATTACTGACCCATACTTCCGGTCTTGGCTATGCGCAGATTGGATCGAAAGAAGCCAATGCCATTTATGCCAAACAAAACCTTACCGCCGGTATCGGGGTGCAGGGCGACAAACTGCTGGATGCGATGAACCGCCTGGCCAAACTGCCTCTTATGCACCAGCCCGGAGAAAGATGGACCTATGGGCTCAATACCGACCTGCTCGGTTGCCTGGTGGAAGTGATTGCCGGCGTTTCTCTCGATGAGTTTTTCCGCACCCGTATCTTTGAACCACTGGCCATGACCGATACCTATTTTACTATTCCCAAAAATAAAGCCTGGCGGCTGGTAAAACTTTACCGTGAGGACTCCACCGGTAAGCTGGTAAAAGCCAGTGCCAACATGCTCAATGGTAAATCAATTACTCCCGATTATCCGCTGGAAGGAAGCACCTACTACTCCGGTGGTGCCGGTTTGTCCTCCACCATTTATGATTATGCGGTCTTCCTGCAAATGCTGCTGAATGGTGGTACGCACAATGGCAAACGTATTCTCAGCCGCAACAGCGTACGCATGATGACCATGAACCAGATTGGTGATCTCTCCCGCGGCGATGATAAATTCGGACTCGGTTTCCAGGTAGTCACCGAAAAAGGCAGTGCGCGCACCCCTTCCAATACCGGCACTTTCAGCTGGGGCGGCGCTTTCTCCACTTCCTACTGGGTAGACCCCAAAGAAAAAATGGTCTTCCTCTTCTACCGTCAGCTGCAAAGTTCAACACACGGTGATGTGGTGGAGAAATTCAGGGCTTTGTTGTACGGGGCGATGAATGATTAGTGGTTGTACCCTTCGGCAAGCTCCCCGCATAGGCGGGACAAGCAGGGTTACAGACGTTGTCATGCTGAGCTTGCCGAACCATGCACACTTAGTGTTTCGAAGGAGGCATTTCCCTGATATGATACTCCTGTATCAACGCCGGTCGCTCGGGACTCAGCGTGAAATAGACTTCGATATCGGCTTTTTCTCCGTGTATGATAAATGTACCACGGAGTTGATTTTCCGGCTTCACCGGTTTTACGTCAATGATTTTACCGGCTTTGGCAAAAAGCAAACGGGCTTCCTTTCGTAATGAATCGATAGGATAATCAGGAAAGAAGTTCTCGGCGAAGATTTCGCTCTTCTCCGCATTAGTCCAATCGGGCAGTATCTTCATCAGTTCATTCCTTCGTTGTTCCAGTATGGCCGAAGGCGGCAGCTGACGTGGTTGCAGTCCGGCCAGTCTGATCAGTGTATCGAGTACCCGCAGGTTCACGGTACCAAAGGGCGAATAAGTCCGGTTGGCAAACGCCACTACCCCGATCCCGTAATCGGGCATTATCCTCCATTGACTCCCGAAGCCCGGCAGTCCACCACTGTGGGAAATATAGGTTTTTCCCTCACAGTCTTTCATCCAGCCCAGTCCGTAACAATATGCTGAAGTTACAGGACAGCTCCGGCCATCCGGGTATGTAAAAGCCGCATTAAACCCATTCCAGCGCCAGGGGTGATGCATTTCTCTAACCGAACTGCGTTTAACCGGTCCCGTTTCTTTTACATTCGATGGCGGCCAGGCCGATAAATGAAGGGCCATGTATTTGGCAAACTCATCAATGGAAGTGATCATACTGCCCATGGCGCCCCAGCTGCCGTCGGGTACATCATGCAGCAAGGCTTCCTCATTCCATTGATTATTCAGCCAGCGGTATCCATGCGCGAGTTTATCGGCCGGTACATTGGCGTATTCCCATTCCGCATTCACCATGCCCAGTGGCTTCCATATATTTTCTTTGATATATTGCTGATAGGGCATACCTGATACTTCGGTTATGATCTTTCCCAGCAGGGCAAAACCAAGATTGCTATACTCAAAGGCAATACCGGGCGGATTGGAAAAACTGATTTGTTTACCAATGAATTCCATCAGGTCCCTGTCACTATCGGCCAGTTGCCGGTCGCCCCAGGGATTGTCTTCCGGGAACCCGGCACCATGACTCAGTAAATGCCGGATCGTAATGGGCGGCGCATCCGCCGTCGGGTACTTCAGGTCTTTCAGTTCACGTACATAATAATAAGCCGGGTCGTCCAGGCTGAAGCGGCCTTCATCCCTGAGTTTCAGGATAGCCATGGCCGTGAAACTTTTACTCATTGACGCAATCCGGAACATAGAAGAAGAACTGGCGGGAATCTTTTTGGCAAGGTCGGTATAGCCATAGCTGTTTGTATAGATCAGCTCCCCATCCACCACAATACCAAAAGAGATCGCGGGAAAATGATTATCCTTTGCATGCTGCCGATAGAGGCTATCGATCACCGGCAGGTACTGGCGGATCTTTGAAAGTCGGGCCGTATCGGTAAACCGGGCAGGTTCATACGTTGTTTCATACTGCACCAGCTCCGGTGAGTAACGCGTATTGTCTTTACAGGCACAAATAAATAATAATCCGGACAGCAGAACAGGAAGACGCATAAAGAGGATTTATGCTTCAAGATAGGAAATAGTGCCGGGAAGCCGGCGCTAATACTTCATCAACGCCTCCACCATTTCTCCCAGTCTCGCTTTCGCCAGAAAATTCTTCTCCAGCTCAATACTGAATGGTACCGGTGTATCCAGCGAAGCACAACGCATTACGGGAGCATCCAGCAGGGTAAAACAATGTTCCGCAATCCAGGCGGCAATTTCCCCGCCGATTCCACCCGTCAATGTGTCTTCATGTAAAATCAAAACACGGCCGGTTCGTTGTACGGCCGCGCGGATGGCTGCATAATCGAGCGGTAATAAAGTACGCAGATCCAGTATGTCTATATCAATCTCCGGATGGGCGGCAGCGTATTCTTCCGCCCAATGTACCCCACTGCCGTATGTAATGATCGAGAGTTCACTGCCACTGCGTACATGACGGGCTTTCCCGATCTCAATTTCATAATAATCCGCCGGTACCGGACCACTCACGGAGCGATACAAGGCTTTATGCTCAAAGTACATCACCGGATTCGGATCATTGATCGCGGCTATCAGCAACCCTTTTGCATCCATCGGTGTACTGGGATATACGACTTTCAATCCGGGTGTATGTGTAAACCAGGCTTCATTACTCTGACTATGAAAAGGACCCGCTCCCACACCGGCGCCCGTGGGCATCCGGATAACCACATCCGCGTTCTGTCCCCAGCGGTAATGGATCTTCGCGAGATTATTTATAATCTGGTTAAACCCTACTGTTACAAAATCCGCAAACTGCATTTCCATCATACTCTTATACCCTTCCAGCGATAAACCCAAAGCTGAACCCACAATCGCACTCTCGCATAAGGGTGTATTGCGAACCCGCTCTTTTCCAAACTGCTCCACAAATCCTTCCGTAATCTTGAAAGCCCCCCCGTATTCCGCAATATCCTGTCCCATCAGAATGAGGTTTGGATGCTGCTGCATGGATTGATAAAGGCCTTCTTTGATGGCATCGATCATTCTTTTATCTGAAGATGTGGGATGTGAGAGGTGAGTTGACAGGGTACCAGAACCGGGCAGCCCTTTTGTTGTCTGTCCGCTATCATCCGGCACCTTATAACCCGCATCTTTTGCAGAAGGCTTACCCCTGAAGCTTCTCGGCTGTTCACTCACATCCGGCTTCCCTGTTCTCAAATCTCTTGCAGAAGTATTTCCCGTAAAGATTCCCGGCTGTTCACTGACATCTGACATCGCACATCTCACATCTGATTCTGCATATATATCTTTCAGTTCAGCCCCGGTATCTGCCACAACTTCCTTCGTATCAAACCCAACTTTCAGTTCCTCTTCTATCTTATGTTTGAACTCTTCCCTGATCCGGGTAATGGATTGCTCATTCAATACACCTGTACTTGTCAGGTAGTCTTCGTAATTCTTTATCGGGTCTTTTTGTTCCCAGAGGCGGAAGAGATCCTGCGGTACATATTTGGTACCACTGGCTTCTTCATGGCCACGCATACGGAATGTCATGCATTCGATCAGGTACGGTTTCTGGTGTTCGATACAGAAATCACGTACCCCTTTGATCGTATCATAAACCGTGAGCAGATTATTGCCGTCAATCTGGATGCCTTCCATACCATAGCCTTTGGCTTTATCCAGGAGACTGATACAGCGGTATTGTTCCTGCACGGGAGTGCTTAATCCATACCCGTTGTTTTCAATAATAAAAATTACCGGCAGATCCCAGACTGCAGCCACATTCAAGGCCTCATGAAAATCACCCTCACTGGTGGCCCCATCTCCGGTAAACGCGAGTGAAACTTTGTTTTCTTTTCTTAGTTTATGCGCCAGGGCCACCCCATCGGCAATAGCCAGCTGCGGACCGAGATGAGAAATCATCCCGCAGATATGATGTTCGCGTGTGCCAAAATGAAAGCTTCTTTCCCTCGCTTTACTATACCCCTCTCTGGCCCCCTGCCATTGCATAAAGAGCCGGCTGAGTGGCATATTTCGCGTGGTAAACACACCGAGATTCCGGTGCATGGGCATAATCCATTCATCTTCCTGAAGGGCCAGTGTGGCGCCAACAGCAATGGCTTCCTGGCCAATGCCACTGAACCATTTGGACACCCGACCCTGGCGCAACAGCACCAGCATTTTCTCTTCAATCATACGGGGCCAGAGAAGACTACGGTAAAAATGAACAAGCTGCTCGTCGGACAGTTCTTTGCGGTCGAATTGCATAAACCGAAGTTCGGGATTTTTCAGATAAGGAAGATAAACCAAGTACGAAGTACGGGGTACGAAGTATGAAGTACGAAGTACGGACGTAAAGCAGGACCTCCCTGTATTTCTCCGCGTTCTCTGCGTTCTCCGCGGTTAAAAAAACCGCAGCGAACGCAGAGAGCGCAGCGGTTACTATAAATTTGAAGTTATCAGAAATAAAACCTGTCCCGTCTCTTACCTTCTCAACCTTTCAACTTTTTAACCTTCACACCACCACCAACTCATAAAACTCTTCCTCCCGCAGGTATTTTTGTGCCAGCGCCTGCAGTTCTTCCGCGGTGATTGATTTGATCGTATTGATGGAATCGTAGAAATAAGTTTCAGGCAGCCCGTTCAGGATTACATTTTTCCAGCGGCCGATTATCTGGAAAGGACCATCGAGATCGCCAAGGATGGAGCCCATCAGGTAATTACGTACCAGCAGGAGCTCGTCTTCCTCCACCAGTTCCTCGCGGAGCAGTTTCATTTCTTTATATACTTCCGTAATGGTAGCCTCACATACATCTTTACCCGCTTCCGTACTCACCATCCAGGCAGAATGTTGAATATGATTATGCAGGAAACTGTGAATGCCATATGTATATCCTTTGTCCTCGCGGATATTGCTCATCAGCCGGGAGCCAAAGAAACCACCAAAGACCGCATTCAGTACCTGTACTTTTAAAAAGTCGGGATGATGACGGTTGGGGAATGTCCGGGCAATCCGGACAGATCCCTGCACTCCTTCCGGATCATTGGTAATCCGGTATTTTTTCTCTTCCGCTAAAACCAGCGGATGCTGGTTCACCGCAACAGGCTGATTCGGCAGATCCCCGAAATGCGTATCCAGCAAAGCAATGAGGTTGGCCGGAAGTTTACCCGCCACAAATAATATCAGCCGACCCTGTGTATAATACTGGTTGTAAAAATGCAGGAGCTGGTCTCTTTCCAGTGCGTCAAAATCTTCCGCACGGCTGTATTTGCCATACGGATGTTTTTCTCCATAGAGATAAACATCAATCAGGCGGCCCGCCACAAAATCACTTTTCTTCAGGTTCACTTTTAACCGCTGCTTCATATTCTGCTGGTAAATGGCCAGTTCGTCTGAAGGCATGGTGGAATCAGTAATCATTTCCTTTACAACCGGTAACAGTTCACCGATATGTTTACTCAGGGTATGCAGACTGATCGTGGCGGTTTCATTATAACAGGCCCTGTTTACATGCGCCCCGTAATATTCAAAATGTTCATTGAGCTGAAAGGCTGTTTTAGTACTGGTACCGTTGCGCAGCAGAAAATTCGTAGTGGCCGCCACCAGGTTCTGTTCTTCCTGGCTATTTCCGGCAAAGAACACCCATTCCAGTTGTATCACATCTTCCGCACCCGCGTCCACGGCATACACTTTTACACCGTTGCGCAGGGTATAGGACTGATACGGTTTCAGCTGCAGGTTAAAATTCACGGCATCCACAATGGGGGGTGCCTGTTTACGATCAATAGCCATTAATTAGTTATTAGATAAATAGTAAATTGTATTTGAATTTTCTTCCCTGAAAATCTTACCCGCCACACTTCGAATATCCTCCACCGTTACCGCCGCGTATTTGTCCAGTTCTTCATTCATCCAGGCCGCATCACCCAGCAGTTCGTAATAAGCCAGGCTGTTGGCCCGGTTCATTACACTCATATCCTCAAAGGCAATCATGCTTTCCGTCTTATTCTTCACTTTCTGGAGTTCCTGTTCACTCACCGGGCTGGTCTTGATTTTTTCCACTTCCGCCATTACCGCTTTCTCCGCGTCTTCCATCTTCACTCCCTTGACCAGTTTCCCTTCAATGGATAACAGTCCGTTTTCCGTACTGCCAAAATGGTAACATTCAATATTGCTGAAGAGTTTTTGTTCTTTTACCAGCGACTGATACAAACGCGAAGAGCCTCCGCCGCTCAGTATGTCACTCATCAGGTCGGTAGCATGATAGTCGCCATCCAGGCGATTGCCGATATGCCAGGTTTTATAAAACGCATCCAGGGGTACATTGGCTTTTACTTCAAGTTTACGCGCAGCTGTCTGTGCGGGCTCCTGCGGCAGGTTACGTACATATTTTTCCCCGGAAGGAATATCCCCAAACCATTTCTCCGCCAGGGCCTTTACTTTTTCCGTGGTTACATTGCCCGCCACCACCAGTACCGCATTCACCGGACGATAATGCTTAAAGAAAAAGCGCTTTACATCCTCCAGTTTCGCTTCTTCAATATGCGCCAGTTCCTTCCCGATCGTCATCCACCGGTATGGATGTACGGTATAGGCCAGTTCCCGCATTTTATGCCATACATCGCCGTACGGTTTGGTGAGATAATGTTCCTTAAACTCTTCACACACTACTTTTCGCTGCGTCTCCAGGCTTTTCTCACTGAAACCGAGCGAGAGCATCCGGTCGCTCTCCAGCCAGAATGCCGTTTCCAGGTTCTCCGCCGGCAGCGTGATATAGTAATTGGTGAGATCATTGGTGGTATAAGCATTATTTTCCCCCCCGGCCATCTGCAGGGGTTCATCATAGTCTTCTATGTTTACTGAACCTCCAAACATCAGGTGCTCAAACAAATGGGCAAAACCGGTCTGCTGCGGATCCTCATCCCGGGCACCCACATCATACATAATATTCATCACCGCCATCGGCGTACTCAGGTCCTGGTGCACGATCACCCGCAGACCATTGGTAAGGGTGAAACGATCAAATTGAATCATACTGATAATAATAGATAAATGAAGCGGTAAAAGTATTGAAAAATACGGGGAAAGATGTTAGCGTATACTCTTTATCTTAAATTCAAACTCCTTCATCACCCCATCCCGCCGGATGATGATTTTTATTTTCTGATTGGGAACCTGCATGGCTATTTTGTATGAATTGAGATTATGGAGCAGGTTTTTATTGATGGCGATTACTTCATCCCCTTCTTTTAGTCCCACGGCTTCTGCCGGAGAACCCTTGGCCACATCACCGATAACAATCAGGCCGTTGACGAGGTACAACTCAATACCCGAGTAGGAATAGTCAAACACTTCCCCGTAATGGGAGTTCGGTGTTATATAAATATCCCCCTTGGCATAGTTCAATATCACATTGAAACGGCGGAGCAGGTCATTGCCGAGAATACCGCCCATATAGGGATATGAGCTTACGTTATATTCATCATCAAACACAAATACCGGCACATTCCTGAACTTATACGGACCGATCCGTACTTCCTTCAGCAATGTCAGTTCCATATCGATCTTGCCCCCCAGCCCTTCGCCCTCTTTTACAAACCGTTTTCTTTTTTTACTGAAAAAAGCACTGTCTTCCACAAACTCCCGTGATAATAACATACAGAGACCCGCACCAAGGTCAAACAGGAAGCGGGAATAAATCGCTTTCTCATCGCGGATACGCATAGGCTGGGATACCAGCTGGCTGATCGCCGGTTTCAGCAGGTAACCACCACGGGGATAACGGATCGTGCCCTTTGTATAAAAGCTCAGCTGCATGCTGTCATAATTCACTTTCATGATATACCTGCTGATCACGGAATAACCGATAATTCCGTCGATCCGCTCGCCGTATACTGTAGTAAGAATCGAATAATCATTGATATGAAAATCCAGGTGTTCGATATTGAGACCCGGAAACCGGAGCGTTTTATCAAACAGGAAATTGACCTTGCGGATGCCTGCTATACCCCGGATGGTCCGGTCGGTAGGCACGGGCTTCAGTCCCAGGTAATCCACCGTGGACGAATCAAGGGAAATGCCACTGCTGCCCGTATCCAGTATGAAATTGAGTGTATCGGGGTATTCATCTACCCGGGCATGCAGAATCACAATGCCCCCGGTGAGCTGGGTGAATTTAACAGTGGTCAGGTGCTTTGAGGGGGGTTCAATAAACTCCTCCTGTGCCCGGAGTAAGGGGGCGCAACAGCAGGCAAACAGGAAGAATATGCCGGACAAGCAATACTTCATACGGTTAGATGTTCAGTCAGGAGACACAGAATTGCTGCAAAATGATGCAATACAGGTCCCATCCTTTTAAAATTACCGTAATATGAGCATGTTTTCCAACCACTCGTCATAATATCTGTTATACAACTGTAAATTTGCCCCATGCAGTTAACCGAATTATATGATAAAGCCGCGGCCTTTGGATTCCTGACCGTGGAAGAGGGCATGTACCTGTTTCAGCATGCCCCCCTGGCAGACCTGATGCTGATAGCCGACGAACTCCGGAAAAAGCAGGTACCCCATGGCAAGGTCACCTGGCAGATCGACCGGAATGTGAATACCACCAATGTCTGTATTGCCAATTGTAAATTCTGCAATTTCTACCGTATACCCGGCCACGCGGAAGCCTATATCACCGATATGCCCGCATACCGGAAAAAGATTGAAGAGACACTTAAATACGGGGGTGACCAGCTCCTGCTGCAGGGCGGACACCATCCGGAATTAGGACTTCAGTTTTATGTAGATACTTTCAAGCAGATCAAGAATGAATTTCCCACGATCAAACTCCATGCGCTCGGACCACCCGAAGTGGCGCATATCACCAAACTGGAAAAAAGCACCCATCATGAAGTGCTCAAAGCCCTGAAGGAAGCCGGAATGGATTCCCTGCCGGGGGCAGGAGCCGAGATCCTGATCGACAGGGTACGCCGGCTGATCAGCAAGGGCAAATGCGGCGCCCAGGAATGGCTCGATATCATGCACGAAGCACACAAACTCGATATCACCACTTCGGCTACCATGATGTTTGCCCATGTGGAAACGATCCGCGAGCGTTTTGAGCATTTGGTAAAAATCCGGGACGTGCAGGCTATGAAACCGGAAAGTGCCAAAGGGTTCCTGGCCTTTATTCCCTGGACCTTTATGGATGTGGACACATTATTAGCAAAGATCCGTGGGGTAAAGAACCTTACCACCGCCGATGAATATATACGCATGATTGCCCTCAGCCGCATCATGTTGCCCAATGTAAAAAATATTCAGGCCAGCTGGCTGACTGTAGGTAAACAAACCGCCCAGCTTTGTCTGCATGCCGGTGCCAACGATTTCGGTTCCATCATGATCGAGGAAAACGTAGTAAGTGCCGCCGGCGCTCCTCACCGCTTCACTTATAAAAGCATGCAGGACGCCATCCGCGAAGCCGGCTTCGAACCACAGCTAAGGAATCAGCAGTATGAATGGAGGGAACTGCCGGAGGGGATCGAAGAACAGGTGATAAACTATTAAATGAGTAATGAATAATCAGTAATGAGTAAATGCTGAAGACTCAAAAAATTACTGGAAACAGTCTCATTATGGTAGCTTAATCCCATAGGGTTGTTTTACAACTTTTCTCTAAGAACGGCTTACCAAAACTTAAAAAATCTTTTCCCGGGCTACTCATTATTCATTACTGATTACTCATTCAAACAAACAATTTTCAATGAAACACCCCTACCCTAATTTCCGCAAAATCGCCTTCTACGAAGGCATTTCCTTCTTAGTATTGCTATTCATCGCCATGCCCATGAAATACTTCTTCGGTTTCCCCAAGGCCGTAACCATTGTCGGTTCCCTGCACGGAGTGTTATTTGTGGCCTTTGGTGTAGTAGCACTGGAAGTGATGCGTACCTATAAGAAAAAATTTGGCTGGCTGGTGAAAGCCGGACTGGCTTCGCTGCTGCCCTTTGGTACTTTTTATATGGATAAGGAATGGAAGCGGGAGGAGGAAGAAGCGATAAAAAGTACCGCAGGCTGACCGGTTTCTGTCAGGATTTCAATCAGGCCGGTGACTTTGCTGAAAGTTTTACTGTTCTGAGCCTTCCGGCCATTTCACGTATTGCCTTTTCAATTTTATACACCTGTTCCTTTGAAGGTTGTTTATGCCCTGAAGAATATTGTCTGCAAAGGGGAATAAAGTAAATTCGTGGGACCTTGCAGGTGAGCAGCCTGTACGTTCACTGCAACCTGCCATTTCAAACTGACAAAAAACACGCCATCATGTTCGGAATAAAACACATAAAATTTGACTCCATGACCTATGTTCTCCATTATAAAAATGGAAACATAAACCGGGAGGGTCGCGGGCTTTCCTTTTTCTATTTTGCCCCCAATAGTTCAATAGTGGCCATTCCGATGGGAAGCAATGATCTGCCCTTTATTTTCAGTGAAACCACCAACGATTACCAGACCGTATCCATACAGGGACAGATCAGCTATAAAGTGGGCAGTCCGAAAACCCTGGCCGATAACCTCGACTTTACGGTTACAGATGGCGGTCAGTATAAAAAGAATGATAGTGAAAAACTGAATCAGCGTATTGTCAACGAAGCCCAGACCGCCACGGCTTCATTTATACACGGCATTACTTTAAAAGACGCGATCCGGTCCGCCAAAAAAATTGAAGCGAATATTACCGAAGGGCTGAAAAACTCGCCCGCCATCAATTTACTGGGCATTGAGATTTTGGGAGCCAGTATCTTATCCATTCAGGCAACACCGGAAATGGCAAGAGCCCTGGAAACCGAAACCAGGGAGAAATTACAACAGGAAGCCGATCAGGCTATCTATGAACGGAGAAATTTTGCCGTAGAACAGGAACGAAAAATCAAGGAATCGGAACTGAATACGGAAATCGCCGTTGAAGAAAAACAAAAACAGATTGCGGAAAAGAAAATGGAATCCGATGTGCAAAAAGCGGAAAACGACCGGAAATTAAGAGAAATGCAGATTTCCTCCGACATCGCCATAGAAAATCAACGCAAACTACTGATTGAACAAAAAACGGCAAACGATAAAAAAGAAGCCGACACACAGGGCTATATTACGGAGACCACCTTAAAGCCATACAAGGATATTGACTGGAAGACACTCACCGCCCTGCATAACAACAACGACCCAAAATTCAATATTTCCCTCGCCTTCAGGGAGCTGGCAGAAAATGCGGGAAAAATCGGCAATGTAAATATCAGTCCGGATTTACTGGATTCCATTCTGAACGACAAGAGCGGTAACCGATGAGTGTGGAATATGCGATCATTGTCAAAAACAAAACCCGGCTTGAATCCCTGATTGAGCGATTCAATACAAAGGCCCAGGCAAAATTCTATATTGAAAGACTTGGCGGCAATTTCGACGATTATGTACTGGAACACGACACGTTTCACAGCTCCTTAAACCAGGTACAAACCCGTCTTAACAGCAGTTTGAAAAACAAGGTAGTGGAAAGGGCCTTTCTGCCTAATTATATATTCAGCAGCAAGAATGTAATTATCGTCATCGGCCAGGACGGCCTGGTAGCCAATACCGCCAAATATTCAAAGGGCCTTCCCATGATTGCCGTAAATCCCGACAAACGCAGATACGACGGCGTGCTCTTGCCTTTTGACAGCACTGATTTTATTCAGGGCATTGAACAGGTACTGAATGGAAAATTTAATTCCCTGACCATGCGGTTTGCCGAAGCCCGGCTGAATGACGGACAACGCTTATTAGCCTTCAACGATTTATTTATCGGTGCGTCCACACATGTTTCAGCCAGGTATAAGATCTCCTATAATAACCAGACTGAAGAGCAATCCTCGAGTGGTTTATTGGTTTCCACAAAAGCCGGGTCAACCGGCTGGCTGAGTTCCGTTTTCAATATGGCCTATGGAGTAGCCGGTATGTTTGAAAAGAACATTAAACTAAAAAGACCAAAGCTGCAGGATACGGATCTGCTCTTCGCAGTCAGGGAACCGTTTCAGAGTATACGAACACAAACAGGTATAACCGCCGGTTTGCTGAAAGGACGGCACAACCTGACCGTCGAATCACTTATGCCCGCCAATGGCGTAATCTTCAGCGATGGCATTGAGTCCGATTTTTTACAATTCAACAGCGGTACGATCGCTACAATCGGACTCGCGGAAGAGAAAGCCACTCTGGTAATGAATGACAGTAAGATGGCCGGTGTATAATAAATTCCGGACTATTTCCCGGCTCCCTTTGCGAGGAAAAGAGGGTCAGGGGTAGGGAGCTAGTCGGGAGTTAGCAGTCGGGAGTTAGTAGCCCTATCGGATCGAAATTTCACTCCAATGTGTAACCGTTATATATACGAAATGCCGGTCGCCCCTCTTTTCCTGCCTACCGGCAGGCAGGCTTTGGAAAGGAGGTCAGGTGGGATAGGCCATACCCCAACGGAGTTGAACATATTGACTGCTGCCATAAAATACAAGGTCACCCGCAAAGCGCGGAATGACGGGCCAAGAGGGAAGGAAAGGGAATACAGGATTTCACCCTTCCTGGCCTGTGTAATAAAGCGAAGTCAGGGGTGCCCGAAATAAAAGACCGCTACAATGCGGGAATAATAAATAAATTTTATGCACTTCTGCCTTTACGGTAAATTCATCAGGCGTTAACAATCAGTATGAAAAAAATCCCCATCAGACAACTTGCAGCGGCTCCTCATAAAGAGGCAGTAACCGGACAATTTAAAATCCGGCCCGTGGAGGAATTTGCCGGGGACACTGACCTTGCTCACGACCTGCACCGGCACGATTTTTTTCTGATACTCGCCATTCAGCACGGCGAAGGGATACACGAGATCGATTTCACCCCCTATAAAGTGCAGGATCATTCTGTTTTCTTTTTACGCCCCGGACAGGTGCATCAGTTAGATCTTAAAGCCGGCAGCTCCGGTTACCTGGTTGAATTTGATCACAGCTTTTATCATCCCAAAGAAAAAATATCCATTCAGCGATTACGAAAAGCCAGCAATAAAAATTTTTGTGCCCTTAGCCTTGACCGGTTCAACCGGATCATGGGGCTGCTCAGTTCGATGCTCAGCGAATTTAAAAACAGGGACGATGGCTATCTTGACATCATCCGTTCCAGCCTGGATATTTTCTTTATTGAATATGTTCGCCAAAGCCCGAATCCTAATGCCGTGGTCAGTACAGCAGCCACCTATACACAGGAACGATTTGATGAATTTCTCTATTTGCTGGACAAACATCTTACAACGCATAAACACGTCGCCGAATACACCGCCATGATGAACCTGTCCGCATACCAGTTGAATGAGATCACGAAGTCCTCCATGGGTAAAACCGCTTCAGAACTGATCAATGAACATATCATCCTGGAGGCAAAGCGTTACCTGCTGGCCACACCCAACCAGGTAAAAGATATTGCCGATCTCCTCGGTTATGAAGACCCTTCCTATTTTATTCGCTTCTTTAAAAAACAAACCGGCTCTTCGCCGGATGCTTTCCGCCAGCATTTTAAATAAGTCCTGTACTTCTGCATCTTTGTCCTGTTTTGACCCTTGGCACCCACTCTACTTTTGTGTTCTAAAAAAATACACAATGAAAATTATCATCGTCGGTGCATCGGGTACAATGGGTAAATACCTTACCGAAGCCTTTAAAAAAGAACATGAAGTGATTACCGCCGCTAAGGGAGGCTGTGATATCCCCGTGGACATTACCTCCACAGAGTCAATCGAGAAAATGTTTCAATCTGCAGGCCCTTTTGACGCACTGATATCTACCGCCGGACCCACTTTTGTCGGCCCATGGAAAAAACTCAACGACACTACATTCCGCCAGGGTGTGGAAGGAAAAATGATGGGGCAGATAAACCTGGTACTCATCGGACAGCATTATATCAACCCCAAAGGTTCATTCACCCTGATCACCGGCGCCCTTTCCCATGATCCGCAGAAGCACTTCGCCAATGCATCTGCCGCCAATGCTGCTGTAGAAGGATTTGTAAGAGCCGCTGCTATTGAACTGGAAAATGGTATCCGGATTAATGCAGTCAGCCCGACCGTTATCGAAAACTCTCCCCAGTACTTCCCTTACTTCCCCGGCGATATCCCGGTCACCATGCAACAACTGGAATTCGGCTTCCGTAAAGCAGTATTCGGGGCCAATACAGGACAGGTGATAAAACCTTATTAAGAAGAATTATTTATGTAACTGTCAGCTGTACTGTCAACATATTGACAGTACAGCTGACAATACTATTTCGCTAGAAGCAAAAAACAGAAGTAATACTTTTCTTATACCTCCGGGGTTATAATATTCACCACTACATTCCCCTTTTTTCTGAATGATTCCGCATACGCATGTGCTTCCCGGATCGTTTCAAGCGTATATCTCCTGTCTATTACAGAAATCAGTTTGCCGGCTTCTATCAGCTCTTTTAAATGCAAGAGGTCATTCTTACCAGACTTCGGATTTTTTTTCACCGTTACAAAGCGGCCTCCCGGTTTCAGTATTTTCTTTCCTGCTGAGCCGGTAGTTTTCCCTACTGCGTCAAATACAATATCGAAACGTTCCTGTATAGCGGAGTAATCCTGTCTCGTATAATCAATGACCTGATCAGCGCCCAGTTTTTTTACCAGTTCAAGATTGGTGGTACTGCAAACAGCAGTTACTTCGGCCCCCATGGCTTTTGCAATTTGTATAGCAAAACTGCCTACACTTCCTGAAGCTCCATAGATCAACACTTTATCGCCGGCTTTACTACCCGCCTGTTTCAGAAACCGAAGGGCCGTCAGTCCGCCAATAGGCACAGCCGCTGCTTCTTCAAAACTGATATTAGCGGGTTTGATCGCCATCAGCTCATTCGCTTTCAGACAAGTGTATTCAGCATATCCGCCAAAGCGAAAACCGCAACTGGCAAAAACCGGATCACCTTTTTTAAACGCCGTAACTGCCGCGCCTGTTTCTTCAATCACACCGGCTATTTCAAAGCCAAGTACCTTAACACGGGTGGGTTTGAATAATCCATTAAATAGCCTGGCCAAAAAAGGATCGGCTTTGCGTAAACGCCAGTCACCGGCTGTAACGGTGGTCGCATGAACTTTTACAAGTACTTCATTATCCTTTGGTACAGGTTTCGGAAGATCCTTCAGTTGTAACACCTCCGGTCCTCCGTATTTTTCATATACTACTGCCTTCATAAAACTGCATTTATGGTGTGTAATGTAAATTATATCTACTTGTATGCAGGAACATTTCTGAACCCTTTGACAATAAGATAAATACCCAGCGAAAATTCAAATACCGCAACCAGCAGGGCGGAAAGTCCGGCCATCGGGGAGCGCTGATCAATAAATCCAAACATGGCTGCCAGGAAACCGGCGATCAAAGGAAAAGCACCAATCATTCCGATAAACGATAATGAACGGGGTACCAGCCTGGATTGCCAGAGCATATAACCCAGCAACAGATCATTAATGGCGGGTATAAAACTTTGCCCGAGAAGGAAGATCCGGTCGTAAAGTGATACCAGTGTTACACTTATAACCGAAGTCACCGCGCCGTGGCCCTTTTGCTGCAAACTCACTGCACCCAGCATAAATGCCACACCGGTAAAAATGGTGGCGGCTTCCAATACTCTTGAAGCGACCAGGCCAACGGCAGCTGTCTGATTGTATTTCTTCAATACTGGATAAAGCAGCACTGCGGTGGCAATACTGGTTAGTCCTACAACGATCTCCAGCAAGCCACCGGTGATCACCTGCCTTGCTTCATTGGTGGTGATCATTTTTCCGGTTTCATACAGCGGGGCATATAAAAAGAAGCAGGGTATAGAGACAAAGGTCAGCAGGTAAATGATACCTGCCGCCAGTGCTGTTTTCCGAGATAAAGTGGTTGATTGCATATAGTTGGTTTTTGTGTTGATTACGTTGATTTACTTTTTAGCCAGCGGATTGCGCTTCCAGGCCTTTGAAAAATGTACACTGATCATCAGGGCCCTGTTATACATGTTGGTGTTTTGAGCAATCCGGGTCAGTCCATGTGCATAGCGGAGATCCAGTCCCAGGGTTTTGTCTTTGAACGGGATATAAAAACCGGCACCCGCTTGTACACCTGCTTCGAATCGTTTGTAGCCGGTTGCCGAATTATTAAAAAGCAGTTTTACCGACAGATCATTTATTTTTTGTTTACCACCAATAATATAACCGACCGAGGGTCCTGCATTTACATAAAACTTTCCAACGTGTACCCGTGCCAGCACAGGAAGTTCAACAGTATGGAGACGAATAGTGGATGCATCATGGGTCAGCGGATTACCGGCATCTAGTTTTCCACCCTTACGGAGATAATACAGATCAGATACCAGGGAGAAAGAAGGGGTAATACCTGCCTGAAAGGATAACCCGGCACGAAGTCCTTTTACGGAATGACCATAATCGGATAGCACTTTATCATTGTCCGTATACCGGAAGCTGTTAGCTGCCATATTGATCATAGGCTCCAGGCGGGTATGTGCGGTATGGGTTGATTTCCTCAAATAATCTGTTTCGTTCGCCTGATGTTGTGCGGCCATTTGCAGCGAGAACAGACTTACACAGATTGCAGCCACGATGGTAAATTTTTTCATGTTGATTTTTTTGTTTTAAATGTTTTGTAAAACTAGTTCCGGGCAGAGGGGAGCAGACAGGACAATGATCAAGTTGAATGGTACGGATCAGCAGTTTTGAAAGAATTAGTGGATTTTGAGATTTGTCCTGTCAGACTACCCGATTATCCTGTTACAAGACCTGCTTCGGGATCTACTTTTGTTCATTGAAATAATCACCAACAAAACAGTAATACATGAAATCAAAAATGAAGCTCATTGCTGCGATGCGGATCTGGATAGTGATCTATCCGTCGATCACGTTCTTTCTTTATTTGTTCGGGGCACCGCTGGCTGCTTTACCACTTTACCAACGAACCTTTCTGCTCACGATCACCCTCGTACCCTGGATGGTATTTGCCGGATTGCCCTTTTTGGATACGGTAGTTAAAAGAGTAACTGCACGGAACAGAAAGGCGGTGTAAAATATATACACATGAAGCAACTACTCAGGCGTGTATTTATCAAACATAGTGGCATTGCAATAGCTGCAGGTTTGCTGCCCTTTTCATCATTAACCGATTTAACCACTGAAACGATGACCAACGACAACCAATATGATGTGATAATTGTGGGTGGCAGCTATGCAGGCCTGGCCACCGGTATGTCCCTTGGCAGGGCGATGCGGAGCGTATTGATTATGGATGAAGGGTGGCCTTGTAACCGGCAAACACCTCATTCACATAACTTCCTGACCAATGATGGCAAGACACCTGCAGAGATTGCTGCACTGGCCAAACTGCAGGTACATAACTACCCGACAGTGAAATTCTTTAATGGCAGGGCCACTACTGCAATTAAAACAACTTATGGATTTCATGTCGGTAGTGCGACGGGGGAATTATTTGCAGCTAAAAAACTGGTTTTTGCCACCGGGATCAAAGACCTGTTGCCAGCCATTGACGGATTAGCCGAATGCTGGGGCATCTCCGCGATCCATTGTCCCTATTGCCATGGCTATGAAGTTCGTGCTGAAAGAACCGGTATCCTCGGCAATGGTGATATGGGATATGACTTTACCCGGCTGATTGCCAACTGGACAAAGGACCTGACCCTGTTTACCAATGGTCCTTCCACGCTGACAGAGGCGCAACAACAAAAACTGAAGCAACGGCAGGTGGTGATAATAGAAAAAGTAATTGACCGCCTGGTCCATCAGCAAGGACAGCTGGATCATCTTGTTTTCAGAGACGGAACCCGTTATTCCTTAAAAGCCCTTTATGCCCCCAGTCCTTTTGAACAGCATTGCAAACTCCCGGAGCAACTTGGTTGTATGTTGACCGAAGATGGCTATATCCAGACAGGTCCCGGGCACGAATCAAGCATTGAAGGTGTATATGCTGTTGGGGACAATGCATCCAGAATGCGCACCGTCGCCAATGCCGTGGCAATGGGCAATGCGGCAGGGATTGAATTGAGTAAGAAAATGATCCTGGAGGAATTCTGAAGTAAATCACCTTATTATTTCGTGATTCTGACTTCAGTATTTATCTGTGTTATTTTGTAACTTTCCAGTTACCTGATCCCTCCTGTTTTAAAATATAGTTTGATCATGAACCACTTCCTTAAACCCTGCCTCCTGCTTCTTTCACTTCTGGTAATCAATATCACCCACAGCCAACTGCCCCCTGTTCAAAAAAGCCCCACCGGAATCACCGTCGCCTGCAAAGACCATATAACCGAACTGCAGGTATACAGCACCGGTACCATCCGGGTGAAAAAATACCCGAAGGAAAAGACTTTCGATCCGCAAAGCCTGTCGGTAATCACAAAACCCGCCAGTATCCCATTCAGCACGAAAACAAAGGGGGATATTGTTACACTGAAAACAAGCGAACTGACTGTCTCGCTGGATACCAGTACAGGAGCCTTATTGTTTACCGCCAACAATGGAACGGTGCTGCTGAAAGAACAAGCCGGTGCCACCCGCTTTACTCCTTTTAATGATGCAGGTCAGTCAACCCTCAGTGTGCAGCAAAGTTTTCTCCTGGATGCCGATGAAGCTATTTATGGACTCGGCCAACAACAAAAGGGAAAAATGATCCAGCGTAACCTCTCGCTGAAAATGATACAGGACAATACGGATGATTATGTGCCTTTTCTTCTCTCAGCCAAAGGCTATGGCATTTTCTGGGACAACTACTCTCCCACTGTTTTTAAAGATGAACCCGCCGCCACTTCCTTCAGTTCAGAAGTAGGTGAAGGCATTGATTATTATTTCATCAAAGGAAACAATGCCGATGCCGTGATCGCCGGTATGCGCACACTCACCGGTGCTTCACCGATGCTGCCGCTGTGGACTTTTGGCTTCTGGCAGAGCAAGGAACGCTACAAGACACAGGATGAACCGGTGGAAGTAGTGCGTCGTTATCGTCAATTAGGCGTGCCGCTCGATGGCATCATTCAGGACTGGCAGTACTGGAGCAGTAATTATTTGTGGAATGCGATGGAATTTCTCAATCCTGACTTCGGTAACCCCAAAAAGATGATCAGCGATATACATGGCCTGAATGCCCATATGGCTATTTCAATCTGGAACTCCTTTGGTCCCGAAACCAAACAATACCACGAACTGGATTCCATCAAAGCCCTGATGAATTTCGGTACCTGGCCGCTCTCCGGGGTGGACAAATGGCCGCCGCTGCGGGAGTATCCCTCCGGTGTAAAAGTCTACGATCCCTATAATCCGCTGGCCAGGGATATCTACTGGAAATATCTAAGAAGAATGCATGCCCTCGGTCTCGATGCCTGGTGGATGGATTCCTCCGAACCCGATCATCTGGACTTCAAAGACGAAGACCTCAACAACAAAACATATCTCGGTTCTTTCCGCAAAGTACGCAATGCCTTTCCGTTGATGACCGTGGGCGGTGTATATACACATCAGCGGCAGGTGGATTCTTCCAAACGCATTTTCATTCTTACGCGTTCAGCTTTTGCGGGACAACAACGTTATGGTGCCAATACCTGGTCGGGTGATGTAACCGCTTCCTGGAATGCACTACGCAACCAGATCTCCGCCGGACTTAATTTCTCCCTCACCGGAATTCCGTACTGGAACAGTGATATCGGCGGTTTCTTCCTGGGTCAGTTTCGCAAACCCCTCGCCAATGCCGATTACCGCGAACTCTATACGCGCTGGCTGCAGTTCGGTACCTTTTGTCCCATGATGCGTTCCCATGGCACCGATGCCCCCCGCGAGATCTACCAGTTCGGCAGCAAGGGCGAACCTGTGTATGATGCTATTGAAAAGTACATCCGTCTCCGTTATAGTTTATTGCCCTATATCTATTCCACGGCCTGGGACGTAAGCCATCAGCACTCGTCTATGATGCGGGCCCTGGTGATGGATTTTGCCCTTGATAAAAAAGCCCTTGATATCAACGATCAGTTTATGTTTGGCCGTTCGTTATTGGTAGCCCCTGTAACCGAACGCCAATATGCCAAAGCTACAGGCGTGAATGGGAAAGACTCAATCTACACGGCTGATTATTCCGTTACCCGTTCAAGACAAGTATACCTGCCGGCTGGTACGAACTGGATTGATTTCTGGACCGGAACCTCCCTTACCGGCGGACAAACCATTGCTAAAGAAACCCCGCTGAGTATAGTACCGCTCTATGTTAAAGCTGGCAGTATACTTCCAATAGGTCCCGATGTGCAATATGCCACCGAAAAAAAATGGGATGACCTCGAACTCCGCATTTATCCGGGTGCCGATGGAGAGTTTGTGTTGTATGAAGATGAGAACGACAATTACAATTATGAACGAGGTCAATACAGCGAGATCCGTTTTTCCTGGAATGATAAAAAGAAACAACTGACCATTACTGACCGCAGCGGACAGTTTCCCGGTATGCTGGAAAAGCGTCAGTTCCGGATTGTGCTTGTTAACGAAAAACAAGGAGCCGGAGATCAGTCCACGGGTATTGCTGCACGCAAAGTGGAGTATGCAGGGAAGAAGCTGGTAATAGTGTTTTGAAAATATTCTCTCTCAAAAACCTTTTATTCCTGAACTCCATGCACCCCCGCCTCATTAAAAATATTTTCCTCTCTATTTCATCAATCTTACTCATTGGTTTGATATATAAAATCATGCTACTGCCTGGCGGGCTTATTTTACCAGGCTATTTTCTGGGCGGGTTTCTCTTAATTGTGCTGATAGCCCTCTGCCTGATCATTACGGCGATCTTATTACTTATTTTCAGAAAAAGTGATTCCCTGACTTTATTTGCAATCATAACTACTTTAGCCTTTCTTGTTTCCCATTATTTTCTGTATTCCCCGACATTAAAAATCATAGTACCGAAAGGGTATACCGGTCAGGTAACATTGCTATTATCCACTGTAGACGAAAATATGCTGACCCTGGACAGCAATGGAATCGGGTATGTTACCAGGTGGACATTTAAAAAAACCTGGACCCCGCCAGCCGTTTTTGATAGTGAGGGCAGACGGCTGGACAAACAATGCGTCGGCTTTAACCCATCCACATTTTGGGCAAAAGGGTACAGCACATCATCCACATACCCGGGCAGAATAGATTATCTGTCTTTTGAAATAGTACCGGAAGATAAAACCGGGCAAAAACAATACTATGACAAAGAGATATTTGAAAAGGCAGATAAGACCAAACTGCCGCAGTCGGAATGAAATAATTTATTTTACCAATTCCGATTGGAAATCCCGGTAAATGAGGACACAGGGATTTGGTAGTTTAACACATACCGAAAAAGCAGCAAATGAAAAATTACTTTGGCGATTTTCCGGACAGAACCGGAGAACATTGGACGACCATTGCCAACAGGGAGTTTACAAGAGCTGTCCAGTGTAATTGTTTTAGCTTCGTTTCAAGGGTCAAAAACTTACTGAATTGTTGAGATTTATTGAAAAATATTGGATACTCTTTGGCATAGCATATCTGGCTTTAGGATTTATAACTCCAAGCCTTTGCTTATTAATAATCGGAATAATATTACTCTATTTTGGAATCACAACCATTAATAAACTTTGGAGATTCCAGAAGCGGGGTGTTCAATGTTCCGCAACTATCTTATCCTATGAACCAGATGAGGAGCGTTATAAGACACCGGTGGTCCAATTTACCACAGCCGAGGGGACGTCCGTAAAAGATAAGCCCTGGGTATATGTATCTTCTGCTTTAAGTAAAATCCGTATCTATTCTGAAAATCCTGATCAAGCGGTGCAGGTCATATATAATCCTGATCCCCCGAAGAGTTCGTATTAAAAAGCGAAAAGGAGTTTAATTATCTTATGGTAATTATTCTAATAGCAGGCGGGCTGTTTTCAACCGGTTTTGCTTTAAGTGCCCTGTTGGGATTCATGCCGGGACTATTTTGATAACTTCGAATTTCTGGGGAAACGGGCCGGATTTGTAAAAAAGAATAGTCGGGAGGTGAAAAAACGTTGCGCTGAATTTATGGCGTCATTTGTGCAGCTCAAAATTGAAGGAGCGGGTATAATTAAGGAGTACCGGATGACCTGACTACTGTATCCGGTCTGTGTATTAAAACGATATTCCGCATCCACTTAAAAATAATTATATGAAAAAAATAAACCTCCTTGCTTTAACGCTCCTCGTTGGCCTTTTAGCAAATGCCCAGACAAAAAACTTTATTGACCAACCTTACATTGAAGTGGCTGGCAATGCGGATACTCTGGTGATTCCGAATGAAATCTATATCCGCATAATTATTTCAGAAAAAGATACCAGGGACAGGACCTCTGTTGAGGAACTGGAACAGAAAATGGTCGCAACTTTAACTGGGCTGGGAGTGAATACGGAAAAAGACCTGAATATCTCAGACATGACCAGTAATTTTAGAAATTACCTGCTGAAGAGCCGGGATATCATTAAATCCAAGCTTTACACCCTTAAAGTAACAGATGCCGTTACAGCCGCTAAAGTGATTATAAACCTCGAAGAAGCCGGAATTTCAAATACGGGTATTGAACGGGTCGGTCACTCAGACCTGAACAAACTGAGAAATAAAATGCGAACCAATGCCATACTGGATGCGAAAGAATCAGCGCTTGCCCTGACAAAACCGTTGAACCAGGCCCTTGGCGCGGCTATTCGCATAGCCGATACAGAAAATATTTCGCAACAATTACAAGGACAGGTTGCCGGTATCCGGATCCGCGGTATCAGTTCTATTAGTAACAAAAACGATGATCTGTCAAAAATTGACTTTGAGAAAATAAAGGTTTCAGCCAGTGTAAATGTGGTGTTCATTTTGAAATGATTCATTCAAAACAAATATTTCCCCTTTCCTTTTGCTGCCTCTTCCTGGCTTCCTGTACGCAACCTGCAACCCAAAATAAACGGGAGCCGCCAACTACCGGTGCGGATACCAGCATTGAACAAGCCAGGATTATTGCTGACTTCACAAACAGACTGACGGGAACCGTAGAAACCTTAACTGTTGAATATGTGGTTGGGGATTGCGTTTGTCCGGACTGGATGGAAGCGAATGATAAGAAGGGTGCTGGAAAAACAAAAAAGAATGAACAGCTGCCATTCTACATTGAACCGGCAGATAAATCCTTAACGCTTCCCATTTATTTTGACGCATTCCGGCACCAGCTGAGCATTTCGGGTCAGTTTTACGAAAAAGCAGGCTACCCGCAAGGCACAGCCGAACCGGAAGCATCTCAGCCAAAAGCAAGGGTGTTCCGCTATACTTCACTTGCCGTTGTGAACAAACCCGGTTTCAGGCCAGGCAGCAAAGTGGAAACGCTGACGCTGACCTATAACGCTATCTCCTGTACCTGTGCAAAGTGGAGTGATAGCCAAAACAGGAAATACGAAACCGATCGGCATTATTACTGGCTGGAGCCGGCCAATGAAAAACTGATAAAAGCGGATACCCTTTTTAATGGAACAGACCTGCCCGTTATCATCCGTGTAACAGGACAGGTGGTAAGTGAAAATGGTTTCCCCAAAACGAACTTGTCAAAAGTCAGCCCCGAAGAAGCGGGAACCGTGTTCAGGTATACAAATATTGATGTGCTCAGGAACGGGGAGAGAAAGAAAAACTAAAATCGGCATTTCCATGCCAGACAGGAGAGAAATTATGACAATCAGAAACATATTAAATTTGATCTCATTGGGGTTGCTGTTTTACCTGCTTATCGACAGTTTTATGCATTTTGACATTGCGGCTACAAAAAACAATGCACTAAACAGGATGCATAAATCAGAAATCGACAGCACACAGAGTATACTCTTGGTAAAACAGAAAGCGAAAGGATATATTGATGCAATACGAAAGGACCAAAGGGAATATGGGGCGCAAACGGTAATTAATTTCATGGTTATTACAGGACTAATGATTATTCAGCTTGTTTTGCTTTTTATAAAAACGAAACGAACTGTTACGACCGATCACGTCACTTCTTTATGAAAATAATATGCTACCCGATAAACAACTGACACATATCAGCAAGTTCCTGAGCCTGGTACTGCGACATAAGCCCGAAACAATCGGGATTCAGCTGGACCAGCAGGGCTGGGCCGATGTCGGAGAGCTGCTTGAAAAGGTAAACCATTACGGAGTCTGTCTTGACCGGGAGACACTTCATCATATCGTTGCCACTAACCCCAAAAAGCGCTTTGCTTTTAATGACAACACCGATAAAATAAGAGCCAGCCAGGGACATTCCATAGACATAGAGCTGGGCTATACAAATCAAAAGCCCCCGGAAAAATTATATCACGGTACCAGTGAAAAATCTGTTCAGTCTATCTTGGCAACTGGTCTTGAAAAACGCAGTCGTCAACACGTGCATCTGAGCAACGATATCGAAACAGCCATAAAAGTTGGTCAGCGGCACGGAAAACCGTTTGTATTTAAAGTACTGGCGGAAAAAATGTACCAGGACAATTATTCCTTTTTTCTCTCTGCTAACGGCGTTTGGCTAACGGATCATGTTCCGCCGGATTATTTACAGGTAAGTGATTAAAAGTCATTTCTAAATTCGTAGAAATGTGCATATCCGTTTTCTAAACTGACCGACAACTTCTCCCCTCAAAAATTAAAATATTTTTTAACATATTCTTGTGCCCTGCTCCTTTCTCCTGCGCTGACCTTTGGGAATAACCATAAACCAAAAAGCATGAAAAAATTATTCCCTGTTCTGCTGACAGTGATTGGCTTGTTTATATTTCAATTACCTGTCCCTGCACAAATCCCCGACTTCACCGGCACCTGGGTGCTCAATATGGAGCAAAGCAAACTGGAGGACGCGCCAAAAGGAATGACAGGGAGTATGTTTGTAATAAAGCAGGAAGGCGAAAAATTCAGCATCAAAATCTATCATATCTACGGTGAAAAGAAAAAGAAAATCGGTTTCAGGATGAAGGCCGACGGTAAAACCCGTAAAGTGAAACTGATATTCAAAGGAAAACTGGAGCAAAAAGAAAACAGTCTGCTGGCCACCATGTGGCGGAAGAACTTTCTGAACATCGTCAATTACAAATTCGGCGCCACACAAAATGAACTCATTGCCGACGAAGTATTCACTGGCCGGCCAAGGGATCATCATAGTGTTTGGGTGTTTGACAGGAAAGTGGTGAATTAACAAGAAATGTTTTATCCCGAAGCGGGTTGTATTATCCCCTCCGAAGCGGGCTGTATTGCTCCCTCCGAAGCGGGCTGTATTGTCCACTCCGAAGCGGAGTGTTTTGTCGCCTCCGAAGCGGGCTGTTTTGTCATCCCGAGCGAAGCGAGGGATAAAGGATGCCCCATCTTTGTGTACTATGATTCCGACCAAAGGGAGGAATCTTGTATTATCCACGCTTCGGCCAATTCACGTGAACAAACTTCATAGGACAAATCAACTTGCCTGTAACAATTGGTCTGACAATTAAAAAGAATCATTACGTTAAATACAAGATTCCTCCCTGCGGTCGGAATCTGAGTTCCCGTTTCAATTAGGGTTCCTGACCCCTCGCTTCACTCGGGGTGACAAGACTACTAAGAAGCATTTCGTTACTCGCTACGCTCAGGGTAGCTATCGTGATCTAGCTTCATAGTTTAATCGTAGCACATACGAAATGCCTCTCGCCCCTCTTTCCCTCGGAAAGGGGGGGCAGGGGGGACAGGCCGTAGTCCGTTCTAATCGTCATTACCCTTCGTAGCGGGCTGTTTTGCCCCCTCCGAAGCGGGCTGTTTTGTCATCCCGAGCGCAGCGAGGGATAAAGGATGCCCCATGTTTGTTTACTGTGATTCCGACCGCAGGGAGGAATCTGTGCCTCAGAAAACCAACATTTCCTTTTTATTTTCCCACCCCATTAGTTTGCACTATCCCCAAACCCCCTTTCTTCGCGCTCATCTTCCTTACTGGTATAACTGCCTCTGCTCTCCGCTATACCTACCCTACACCTCCCCCTGAGTTAAAGCGCATGGAACGCTTTATATGTATCTATGCATCGGAGGAGGTCAGGAGCAGGTATAGAGAAAAGCAGATTTTATCTATTGTAAACGTTCTACTAAAATCGCCCCCACTCACCACCCACTACTGACCACTCCCTACCCCACCTCTCTCCCACACTTCCTGCGCTAATCATGCGCTATTCCATTGGTAATGCCTATGGATTTAGCGCAGGAGTCCCGCAGCAGAGACGCAGCTGGTACGTGTCAAGTAATAACCAATCTGCTCTTGTCTTATAGTGAATATGCCCCCTCCCCATAAACTAAAAACCGCTAAGAAACTCACCTTTCAACTTTTTAACCCGTCAACCTGTCAACTTCCCCGAAACCACAATAAGCACCCCACCCTGCCCGTTTCACAGCAGGCCCTCCACGCCAACACCATTAAACCCTTATCATGAAATTACAGCCACTTCTACTATTGATCTGCCTGTATGCTGATGTATCAGGACAGCAGCGTAGCGGAACCAACAAACCGGTTTCGGTATATTTAGGTGCCCATACAAGGGTTACTCCTATTTACCTTGAACCCGTGCGGGAAGGGTTTCAGATCGGGTATCCTGATAAATCAGAGCAACCCGATTACCATTTATCCGGACCCGGTTTGCTGATCAGTGAAAAGAAGGAGCTGAGCCGCAAACTGGTTTTCTCCCTGCACCAGGTGATCCGTTACGATTTCCTCTATCAGCGAATGCCTATGGACCTGGTTTTACCGCCCGACTTCAACTACAGCATTAAACGGAAGTGGATCTTTGATCTGGCTGCTGAACTGAGCTACCGTTTCCCCCGCAGGAAATCGGTGCTGCTCTTATCCCTCGGTGCCGGACTGAATGGTATTAATACCGGTTTTCGTGAAACCCGGCGTTTTTATCAATCCCAAACCGTTTACACCGAAAAAGAAACACGCAAGAGCTTTCTGTTCCCCTCCCTCAGCACAGGGTTCGGCTGGCAAAAGAAAAATCTCATAGCAGACCTGAAATTCGGTTACTGCTGGAACAACCCGACCTATTTTGCCAGTCCGTTTTTGTATCCGGAGTTGAGTGTGGGGTATCGGTTGTTTAACGGAAAATAAGAGAATGCATATAAAACGAAAACCTGTTAGATTTACTTTGTAGTGACAAAAGCTGACTCTTAAGCGCCTGGCTTAACTCTAATAGCGAAACTAAGAATACTATATGGGAATAGAAACTCACCCCTCCTGGTACCGCGACCTCCCCACACTACGCACGCTCATCCTCGGCAGCTTTCCACCCCATCCTTCCAAACACGACTATCCCTTTTACTACCCCAATAGACGCAACCGGTTCTGGAAGATACTGGCCGAGATAGCAGGTATGCCGCTGGAGTGGACAAAGACTGATCCGGTCAAAGCCGTGGAGGAACGTTTTGCCATCATGCAAAAACTGGAAACCGGGGTGCAGAATATCGGCTACGAAATTGAACGAAAAGGCACCAGTGCACTTGATACGGATATCAGAATCACGAAATACCATGATATCCTTACTATCATTGACGCCCACCCGGAATTGACCAGGATCCTGCTGCCGGGCTATTCGGCAGAACATAGTACCACCCGTTCGTTTCTAAAATATATCGATGCAAACGGCATTCGCTCTTCTGCTATTCCACCAATCAAAGCCGAAGCGGCTTTTACTATTTATTACCAGGATCGGGAAATTGAGTGTATTGTTTTAAACTCTACTTCCACGGCGGCCAAGATCAGGTATGATGTGGTGCTGGAACAGTTTAAAAGAAATTTAAAATAGTTATTTCAGATGATGGCAATTACATCACCTTAAAAATGTATTACTTTCATTTCATGTTTACACTAGAACAAATCAAATCCTCACACAGCAAGGTAAAATCAGGGGCCGACTTTCCGGCCTATATCCGGGAGATCAAAGAACTGGGGGTAACACACTATGAAGCACATGTGGCCGACGGGCATGTCGACTATCACGGCGCTGAGCAGTATATGATTCAATCGCCGGGCAGATACGAACCACTGAGCATTGTGGCAACCACGTATATCGACCAGTTCAAAGCGGAATTGCTGGCTCATCAGCAGGGCAAGACGGATTACTTACAATTCATCAACATGTGTGCAGCCACCGGTATTGAAAAATGGGAAGTCAGTCTGGATAAGATGACCTGCACCTATTTTGATAAAGCCGGCAGTGAAGTGTTGGTGGAGAGAATTCCCGGGTAAGAAAGAAATTCAGGTAAAGAGTACTCTATCCGCCTGTTGCAACGGCTTCACTAATTGTGTTACGTAGTTTTTTCAATAACATTTCAACAGTAATTAATATACATTGCTTTTTTTCAGACCTTAGCTTCACCAACTAAACGAAAAAAAATGCCCCACCTCGAAACAGCCATCAAAATGACCCTGGACCGCTGGTATGGTTCCGTTGCCAGCCTTGATAAATTGCTCAGTGTACTGACAGACGAGCAACTGCTGAAAGAAACCGCTCCCGGCAAAAACAGGGGCATCTATTTACTCGGTCACCTGGTAGCCGTTCATGATGATATGCTGGTACTGCTGGACCTGGGGGAAAAGAAATATCCGGAACTGACAGAGCCGTTTTTAAAACTTGCTGATAAAGTGGCTACGGAGCTGCCCTCGATAGCCGAACTGCGTAGTTACTGGTCCAATCAAAATGCCTTACTCCGGGAAAAGTTTGACCAGCTGACAACAGAACAGTGGTTTGAAAAACATACGGCCGTCTCTGCCGAAGATTTTGCCAAACAACCGCATCGCTGTAAGCTTAACATTATCATCTCCCGGACTTCACACCTGGAATACCATACGGGGCAGATTGCGTTGCTGAAGTAAATCAACAGCCCCGGAGAACTAGTCAGTAGTTAGTAGTTAGTAGTTAGTAGTCAACAGCCCCTCCTAAGTAGGTTTGGCTGAAAACTGTAGTGTTACTGCTATTTCGAGCGCAGCGAGAAATCTTGTATTTCCCTCCCTCCCCCCAAGGCCCTGTCATTCCGCAGCGAAGCAAGGAAACTTCTTAAATTTGTGCGGTAAATCTCCAGCGAAGCAAGGAAACTTCTCTCAAGGACCTGATCTGGACTCCGCAGCGAAGCAAGGAAACTTCTCTCAAGGACCTGATCTGGACTCCGCAGCGAAGCAAGGAAACTTCTCTCAAGGACCTGATCTGGACTCCGCAGCGAAGCAAGGAAACTTCTCTCGATGGAGTGGTCATATAACCGAAACATCAAGCAAGTATGACGAGGAAAACGATCCGCTTGCAGATGCCGATCCTGTCACACTGCTCAAATCACTGATGAATGAACACGAAATGAAAGCTGCCGACCTGGCCCGTCTCCTCAATGTTAGCGAAGGCTTGGTCTCCGATATGCTGCACTACCGCAAAGGCTTTTCCAAAAAAAGCATCCTGATACTCAGCAGGCATTTTAAATTGAGACAGGAGGCTTTTAATCGAAATGAGCGTTAGCCGGGTGAACGATCGAATCTTCTCCCCCCCCTCGTAGCGGGCTGTTTTCTTATCCAGGAGTTTACCGTTAGGTTATCGAAGGGCAAACCAGAGGTGACAAGACGGCTAAGAAGTATTTCGTAACTCGCTGCACCCGGGGCAATATGCGTCATTATAAGATTTCATATTTCTCCTATACGTATCCTGCTTTATTCAAACCCGGTATTAATCATTGCTTTTTCCTCCGGAATAAAATAATTTCGCCGGACCGCTATGAATAAAACAACTACAACACTACTCCAGGCACTGATCGTGCTGGTTGGTCTGCTGACTCTGTTCTTTATGATCCGGATGCCCCTCTATGAGGGAAGGGCCGCCAACCTGGACCTGGTCAGCATCTATACAGACGGGCTGATCCTGTATGTATATGCTTCCTCCATCCTTTTTTTTATTGGCTTATACAAAGCCTTTCGCCTCCTTGGATATTTCCGGGAAAACAAACAGTACACGGCTCCCGCAGTAAAGGCGGTTAAAACGATTAAGTATTGCGCCCTTCTGCTCAGTGTGTTGATTGTGCTGGCCGGTATCTATATCCGTTTTAATCATAGCCCTGAAGACGACCCCGCAGGCTTTATAGCACTCTGCATTTTCACTACCTTTCTTTCGTTACTGGTGGCCTGGGTAGCCCGGAGGCTTCAGCGGAAATTGGAGAAAAGTGGGAGGTGAGATGTGGGTTGTGGGATGTGAGGAATACAGGGTTGGATGGAGAGCGTACTTCGTAGTTCGTACTTCGTACTTGGGAACTACGAATTGGCACTCACAAAACGCTACGTTCATCCTATTTGAAATCGCTCCCACCAAGACAGCTGTTTACTACTAACTGCGAACTACTATCTACCGACTTGTATTTAACGGTGGCAAATACCTGTTACCAACGGTATACCAGCTGTGATAATTAGTGCCATCTTTGGTATTCAAATACAGGTATGAATAAACCGCTTATTTTACTGCTGGCCGTTTTCTGTGCAATATCCGCCGCGGCACAACTGCCCAAAACAGACTCCCTCTTCCTCGTCCTGAAAAAACAAGACAGTATTTTCTTTGAACGTTCCTTTAATCTGTGTGACCTTGACTATCTCAATAAGACCGTACACCCGGAAATGATTTTCTTTCATGACCAGGGAGGTATGCAACACAAAACTGAATTTATGGCTGCGGTAAAAAATAACATCTGTGGTAACCCCGCACAGAAACCCATCCGGAAACCTAACCCTGAAAGTCTTGAAGTATTTCCCCTGTATAGTAATGGTCAGTTATACGGAGTGATTCAAACCGGTATCCATGATTTCTTCATCCGCGAAAATGGCAAACCGGACCGGCATACCAGTCAAGCGAAATTCACCCATGTCTGGCTGCTCGATAAAGGTCGCTGGCTGCTCAGGGAAGTTCTGAGTTATGATCACAAAGAGCCTGAGTAAACCGGAAAAACCTCCCCCTCCCCCTACCCAATACAGGGTATTTTTTCAGGATCAGGCCGTGTAACAGGAATTCTGGATAAATTAGTGGAAACAGCCATTGCATTTAACCCAGACACCATGAACCTATTCCTTACCGGCAAACGCCAGTACTACCTGTTGATTGGCTTACTATGCTTCGCCATCACGGATTGTATTGCCAATGAAGTTGATTTTTTTTCGCCCTATGGCACAACTTCCTGGTATAAAAAACGAACCAGTGATAAGGATTTCTCCTACTCCCCGGATCCGGATTTCAGTCTGCAGGTAGCCCCGCTGGGAGGCAACAGCTATTTGCTGACCAGTCAATGGAAGAATAAGACGTTTATTGAAAAACTGACCCTCAATAACGGGCGGTTCATTGCAGAAGAACGCTTCCTGAAAACAAACGGTTCATTCCGCAAACTGAATGAAAAGGGGTTTGTAATTGCCGATAAAAACGAAAATGCTGTCTGGAACTATAAAGATCCGGAAACCGGGATTGAACTCAGTTGCAGCAACCGGTCCGGAGATACTGCATTCAACGGGATGCAGAAGCTTTCCACCCTGACAATACAGAAGAAAGGAAAAGGCCTGAACATAAAAGAAGTGTATATCGAAGGATATGGCCTCTGTGTGCTGGTAGTGAATGGTGTAGTATACACCCAACTGCTGGGCGGCTATGACGTAAAGAAGGACATGATGAGTACACTCGGCTATACCGACCCGATGGCCTGCCTGCTGGTAAATGAAGAGAACAGTAATTTTTATAAAGAAAAAATTGAGGCGCTGATTAAAAAATGTGATGAACTATCCGCCAGGGGGCGAATCAGTACTTCACCGGTCCGGGAAGAATGGCAGAAGATGGAACAGCAACTCCGGGTTCTCTGCGCCTCCATGAATCGTTGTTTTAAAGGAACCGACAACGAATCATTTACAAAAAAGACTATCACTTACGCCTACACGCTTTTTTGCGGCTTGTCGCTCAGCAACCTGCAGCAGGAAACACGAAACGATGAACAGGCGCTGCAACAACAGGCGCACCGGATGCGGCTCTATATGCTGCCGGATATTGATTTTTTCGGAAGCGGTTTCCTGCAAGCGGACGACTGGGTAAAAACACAACTGAACTATTGCCGGTCCATAAAAGGCCTGGTCTTTTCTCTGTCAGACAGCCTGTTGCAACACCCGTGGCAGATGGAAGAACAGGAATACCTCTATGCACTTAACAGCAAATTGCTGAAAAACACCTGGGCCGGTCATGTGCGGGAAAAAATGGTAAAGAGCAACCTGTTTCTGCAGGAATGCCTGTTAGCAATTGCATATAATGAGCTCGCCGGAAATACCACGGAAGCCTATTACAAAAACAACTATGAAGGCAAAAGTTCTTCCTTTGCCTATTCCGGACTGCGCACCCTGGCGGAAAATCAGGACAGCATCGCCAACGATATCAACACGCTGCCCCAAAGCACGAAAACGGCCCTGCTGACTATTCTTGATAAAACGGGAGCCGGTCCGAATGCGAAAGAACCACCAGACAATCTGTGGTTGCTGATGTGCAAGCTCAACGAATACACACGCGCCTTCAGTTATTTTAAAACGGCCCTGCCTGATTATTCGAATATGTATTCCGGCTACAACCTGCCGCGGCTAAAAGCGATGGCAAAAGCACTGAATAATGCGGATGAAGTGGTTGACCTGATTGCACGATACAGGGTCAGTAATGAAAAACCGGAAACGGGTTATAAAGCACTGGCCTTTTTAGCCCTGGATAAACCCGATGCCGCTATCCGCCTGATCAAAGAGGTAAAATGGGGTGCCCTGGAATTCTTTGTGGATGAAAATCCGGGACAGAAAGTACTGAACTATGCCTTTGCCAATAAGCAGCAAACAGTACTGGATTTTTTCTATAACGAAATCACGACTGCCTATAACCTGAATAAGACACCGAAGAAACAGTACAATCCGGACAAATATGATCAACTGAAAATCCTGAGTCACCTGACAGAGAAATTCGGAAACAAGGACCTCGCTGATAAAATTTATGATTATTACATGGCTATGTGGAAATACAAATAAGGAATACAGATAGCATAAAAAAGCCGCATCATTCACAATGCGGCTTTTCTGTATATGGTATTGCGGTTACTGAATCATTATTTTTTCCGTAGTCCCTGACGCTTTTAATATATACTGACCCGCCGTCAGTCCGCTGACATCAAAAATATGACTGCCGGGTTGCAAGCGCTTATTCAGGAGTAATTGCCCCTGTACATTATATAATTGTACAGACTGCGGACCGTCTGAAACCAGGATCTGCAACTTACCTTCCTGTACCGGGTTTACAAGTACCTGTATGCCGGATATAGATGGTGTAATGACCGATTTCACCACACTGATACCGCTGCGGCCATCCATATCGGTCTGCAGGATGCGGTAGTAGTTCTGCCCTTTCTGCGGCGACTGATGTATATATTGATAAGAACGCTCATTGCTGCTGCTTCCAGCGGCAGCTACTTCTCCAATGGTGGTCCAGTCAGAGCCATTACGGCTGTGCTGCACCAGGAATACACGACTGTTCTGTTCACTGCCTGTTGTCCAGTTGAGCAATGTAGTGCGTCCCTGTAGCCTGGCTTCAAAAGAAACCCAGTTTACCGGCAAGGTAAAGGCAAGCGTCTGTACAATAAAACCACTGAAACCTGTAACCGGGAAACTGACTTCCCAGACAGACGAAGTGGCATTCCATACAATATTCGCATCCGCAGGATCTATGACCGTAGTACTTCCGCTGTAGGTGGATGGTAAACCGGTACCGGCACCGGAAGTGCCGCTGTATTTTCCGATAAGCAGGTTGGATTTGCCCGCCGCATCGGCCGGACCTGTGGGAAGATTCAGCACACTGCCTGCATGATTATTGAAATTGGTAAACTCGGCCTGGGTAAAAAACAGGGTAACCGTACCCGTTGCTGTTGTTGGATTGAGAGCCGGGGTTACTTCATAATGCCGTTGCACATAAGGTATACCGGCATGCGTGGGCACCGCTCCTTCAATCCAGACTTTATTGGTTACGTTGCCACTGACCGGACTGGCACCGGAAGCAACCACGGCTGTCACCAGTTCGCAGGTATTGGTGGAATAATTGTAATTATCCACGCTGCGGGTTACCGTCTGATTGCTGGTTGGTAAACTATAACTATTTGAACCCGGTACGGAAACCGGTTGTGTAATAGTGACATTAATGGATGTCTGACAACTGATATTATCCGTTACGGTACAGGTCCAGGTACCGGCCGACAACCCTGAAACGGAAGTAGTCCCGTCACCGGTTGGGGTACCAGGTGTCCAGTTATAAGTATACGGGGCAATGCCACCTGTTGCCGCATTCAGCGTAGCGGCACCGGTGGTACCTGAATAACAGGAAATATTTGTTTGCGAGGAAACCGTAATGGAAGGATTGGATATGGTAAGCGTGGCCTGGCTGCTGGTGCTGCTGCAGGCACCGCTGTAAGCAACACAACGATAGAGATAGCCATTCATGCCTGTAGTGGCACCGGTAATGGTCAGCGTGGCGGTAGTTGCCCCCGAGTATACACCACCGTTACTAATATTGCCGAAACCCGATCCGGTGTTCACCTGCCATTGATAGGAGCTGGCCCCGCTGGCGGTAATTGAAAATGTAGTATTGAGTAAGGCACAGACAGACCGGTTGGACGGCTGTGCAGTAATGGACGGATTGGAGCAGCTGGTATATAAGGTGCAGGGGGCCGGTATTTCATATACGGTAATCCCTATACTGCTAAATACCCAGTTACTCAGTGTCATAATTGCCGCTTTGAGGGAAGCCACAGTACCATAGGGTGCACCACCACAATTAAATCTGCCGTGATCATTGTTAGGCGCCGTACCGGCAGTACCGGCAAGAAAAGCATTGACGCCTCCGGTAAGTCCGGGAGGCATTGCCGAAGATTGCGGACCATACGTACATCCCGCTCCATTCCAACCAGCAACCGATGTGGTTCCACAACTCAGCGCCCAGCTGATACCGGCAATAAAAGAGGCTCCACCATTGGTCGGATCACCGGATCCTCCCTGGAAAGCGATCACCTGATCACCGGCATTAGATAAGGAAAGTCCGCTAATGGCATTTCCCCCCAATACGATCGCCACTGTACCATTTGCTATTCCATCAACTTTTGCGGCATTGGCGCCTACGCCGGCTATTTCCACCTGCGCACCGATGCCAATAGCCGAACTAGTGGTCCAGGAAATAGTGCCTTCCGTAGAACCACTGGCCTGCCAGGCAGCTCCCTGGTAACCACGCTCAGTAAAATAAATAACCGTACCTGCCGACATGGGCGTGAGTACTACCAGTGTAAATGTATCGGGTGTGCCGGAGGAAGCGATTCCATTATACCCCGTAAATAAAATATCACCGGCAACGAGGGTGGTTTGTGAACGGACAGACTGGAAACCGGCCAATGCAAAAACTACAATTGCCAGAAGGAGGGATTTACAACACTTCATAAAAGTGATTGGGTTTTTAAAGGAATAGTTGGAATATGGAATATCCATAAACAAGACGTTACAAAAGTAGCATTGTGGGGCTCCTGTGCAATAAGTGCTAACCGCTATAATCATGGAGAAAAACACTTATAAAGTGGCCGGGCTGTAGTTGTGCTTTTCCCGATTTATAAAGAAAAGAACCGTTTGCAGATCGAAACAGGTTGTTTACATTCGAAAAACCAGATTATGTACTGATTCTTTAAAAAGTCAGGTAGTATAATGGAGCAGGGGCATGAAAGTTGCATGTAATAGCTGTTAATTGGTATAACAATCTATTTCATGTGCTTTAAACATATACAAACTATATAATCATCTATGATAAGGATCTTCATACTGACCTGTTTGCTGATCGGTTCACTTAATAGTCTTTTTGCCCAGACAGATACGGCAAAGCTCAAAATAACCCCGCTGACCGGTGACTTTTTTGTATACACCACCTACAATACGTATGAGAACAGCCGGGTGCCGGCAAACGGAATGTACCTGGTAACCAGCAAGGGGGTTGTGTTATTTGATACCCCCTGGGACACTACACAGTTTCAGCCATTGCTGGACAGTATCCGCATAAGACATCAGCAGCCGGTAGTGCTTTGTTTTGCCACACACTGGCACAGTGATAAAACGGCCGGACTGGAGTATTACCGGAAGCAGGGTATTAAAACCTATACAACGGTACTCACGGATGAGCTGAGCAAAAAGAATAATCATAAAAGAGCGGAGTATTTAATGACAAAGGATACGGTTTTCAATACGGGGCAGTATACGTTTGAAGCCTGGTATCCGGGAGAAGGGCATACTGCGGATAATATCATCATCTGGTTTGAGAAAGAAAAAGTGCTCTATGGCGGTTGCCTGATAAAAGGAGCTACGGATGAAAGCCTGGGATATTTAGGTGATGCGAATGTAAAAGAGTACGCAACCACATTGAGAAACGTGCAGAAAAAATGCAGAAACCCACGGTATATTATTGTGGCGCACAGCGACTGGAGCAATTTGAACTCGCTGAAACATTCGTTGCAAATGGCAAAAAAGTTGTTGAAAGAAAATAGTCAATAACCAGTGCTCAATGAACAGTTACGGAATTTTTAATTAATGACACACATCACCGAAGGTGATTACTATGTGAACTAAACCCGCGTACTGTTACGAACCTCAGCCCCCTGAACCAGTTGCTTTGTATTCTATGTACTCTATGTTCCTATGAGACTATGCCTGCCTGCCGCCAGTCAGGCTTCACTCTACTTCAACATCCACTAATCCGGTACCTCCGTCACCGTCCACACTGCTTTGCGCCTGTTGTATAAAATCATATAATCATGCCCGTGCAGCAGCTTGAACGTACGATACCCGTTATAATATTTCAACCGCAACCAGCCGTAATTATAAATTTCAAATTTGAAAACAAATGGCTGTCCCACAGGTATCCGTGCCTCCTGAAAATTCCGCCCGTCATCACTCAGGAATACCACTTCCTCTTTATTGCTCTGAATAGATAACGCAATCCAGCTGGGATCATTGGCCGGATCTACCGGTGTGGGGTTGGACGGGTTGGTCGGAGGTGTAGGGTTAGTTGGATTGGTCGGGTTAGTCGGGTTAGTCGGATTGGTCGGAGGCGTAGGATTCGGGGTTGCTGTTTTCTTTGCTTCATTCCAGCCACGGGTAATCGCCGCTATCCTGTCAGCCTTGGCAGGGTGTGAAGAGCTGGCTTTATCGGACCCGATAGTTTTCATTGCCGCTATGGACTCATCCAGGTTGGCACCCAGTTTTGCCATTACATAGCCGGAAAAAGCATCCGCCTCTATTTCCTTGGGTGGTGTACTACCTGTACTGCTCACCACATGATTATAATAATGATGTCCCATCTCATGCGCCAGCACACTGATGGATGCCCAGCGGGTTGACGCATACGCATCCATATCCTCCAGGAAATTATTATCATAAATAATGAACCGGGCCCGGTTGATTATCGTGGCATAGGCATTCCGGATCCCGTTTTGCTCCCGTACCGTGAAGTTTTCCTTCCAGGCAATTGTATCAAGCATGTTCTGCAGAATCTGCTTCGCCTCATAAACAGACTGGAAGTTGGTTTTTAATAAGGAGCGCGGCGGCACTTTAAACCCGCAACCATTTACTTTGGTTTGTCCGTTGGCTGTAGCCAGTATCAGGAGCGCGGCGACAGCGCAGAGTATATATTTTCTCATCATATATGGTAAGTATTCGTTATAAAAGTAAGTGTTTTCACGTATATTTTTCATCCGGGGTCTTTTGCCCTTTAACATAGTTTTCCGGGTGTCTGGCTTGCATTCCACCGGCTTTCTCCCGATCTTGTTAGTGTTAGTAAAGCCCGACCCATGAAACAAATTATACTCCTGCTTTTTATAGCATCCCTGTCCGCCTGCCGTAGCAGCAAATCTTCCACACAAAGCCCTGAGCCGCTTACTGAAAATCTTCCTTCGGGTATTCATTTTCCGGCCGCCGGAGATACAGCCCGCTCATTGATGGAGCTGCCCCAGACACAGGACGGCGGATTTGTACTGGCTCCTGGTTTTTATGAAACAGAATTTAAAACCTACTGTCTGCAACCCGGTACACCCGACCCGCGACCCGGAGACGCCTATCTGCAGGGGCCTGTTACCGGCAAACGAAAAGAAATCGTGGAATCTGTATTACTGAATTCAAGAAACAGAACAGAAATTCCGCAACGTCATATTCAGTTACTTTTATGGTCGGTGGTCAGCGGATCTGATTTTGACAAACTTAATTATGCCGTACGGGCAGACGCGATGAAACTGCTCACACCCGCGCAGGTATTTCAACTGAAAGGTGGTGTGGGTGGTTTGCTGAAAGATATTTCCCGCAACAGCGGACTGGTACACGGCGATCTGCAAAAACTCTTTGACCTTGGTTCCGCCTCCTATGAAACCTATGAAAATATTGCCGTACTGCGGGAGCCATCTATGGTGACACGCAAAGGCGTGCAGTATGATCAGTGGTACAAACAACAAGCCCCCTATTATATCCGCTATTTCCCCGCGAGTTATCAGAAGGTAAAAATCCAGTTGTTTGTGCCGGATGGAATACTGGATAGCAACAATAAGTACCAGGGCGACTACCTGGTGTTTGACCCTACGGGACAGCAGGCCATTCCCGCTTATACCAATGCGCAACGGCTGGGTATCGGGGCACCGGTAAAAGATATACTGCGGGTAATAATACAGGTGAATAAAAAACCAACTGTCCCCGTTAAAAAGCCACGCAATCCGAAACCTGTTTCAAATCCGAAGACGGATCCGGCAACATAATGGCTGCTGCATCATGATTACAATCAACATCCGCAATGCAATACGTACTTAGTTTTTTAAAAAAATAAGTACGTGTATTGACGTATGATTATTATCAGTTTGCCCTTTTTAATACATCCCCATTATACCTTTGATTTCCCGTACCTGCGGGTATAATCACTTGCCATAATGCCGATCCGTTCTAAAATAGACAAGCTTCTTGATGTTGATGCGCATTTCACCGGAGAACAGAATACAAGGGACAGTTTTCTGGTCAGGGAAGGAAACCAGGTACATGCCGGCCTTATCTATATAGAAGCCGTATATGGAATTTGCTTTACAATCATCACCTATATCCAGGGATACTATTACCAGAGCGGACTGAATCTTGCCCTGTTTATTGCTGCCTGCATCGCCTTTATTATTCAACGTAAAGGATTTCCGTTTGTGGCAAAACTGTTCAACCTGTTACAGGTTACGGCTGTACTTGCACTGATGTTTTATTTTCCCTCCTCGGCTGCAGGTGCACATGTCAATGACAGTGTGCTGGCCTTTTATATACCGGTCAGCGTGGGAACCCTGATTGCTTTCCAGGGCAAAGAAAGAAAATACGGATTTATTCTGGCGGCACTGATTCTTGTAGTTATGCTTGGACTGATTCTGTTTGACATACACTATACAACGGATGATCGATTTGAAGAAGCTCTATTCAGTTATGATCTCCTTTACAATATCATAGGTGCGGGCCTCGCCACATTTACAGAAGTAGCCTATATCCTCGCATTGAATAACCGGCTTAACTTCAGTCTGATCAAGGCCAACCAGGAACTGGACAATTTTGTTTATATCGTATCACACGATCTGCGCTCCCCGTTGCTGTCCTCCAAAGGGTTGCTGGAACTGGCAAAACTTAAATCAGCGGGCAACGATCAGGCTACCCGGTATATTGATCTGTCTGAAAAAAGTATTGGTAAACTGGACGATACGATCCGGGAAATTCTCGATTATTCCCGTAATTCAAGAACAGCTCTGAACCCGGAACTCTTCGATCTGAAACCCATGGTAAAGGAAATATTTGACAGCCTTCGGTTTTCAACAACAGCGGACTTCCATTTTCAGGAAGAGTATACCGGAGATACCAGTGTCTATTGTGATAAAAGCAGACTCCATACGGTGTTAAGGAATATAATCGGTAATGCTGTTAAGTACAGGAAAAATGAGCAGACCGGTTCATTTGTCACCGTTTCCTTTTCAGGTACCAGTGATGGTTTTACACTGAAGATTTCGGACAACGGGGAGGGCATCCGTTCTGAAAGTCTGTCGCATGTATTCGAAATGTTTTACCGGGGCACTTCCACTTCACAAGGCACCGGCCTTGGTTTATATATCTGTAAGGAAATTCTTGAAAAGATGGGTGCCGGATACAAACTGGAATCCAGGGAAGGAACGGGAACCACTTTTACTATATCCCTGCCTTTTCCCGTTCAACCCGTTACGAAATAAACAGTACCTGTCCCGGGCAATGCAACTACTAAGTACTGTTACGTATACATCAGTATACATAAGTCCTGATTTTCTGTAAATGAAAAGATAAGAGATTCCGTTTTAATTGCAGCCCGGCGGTTACTGGTATACCTTTGCAACGGTTACGGCCTTTTTACCAATTACTTTTTGGCATGCGTTTCACTGCTCATTTAAACAAATTACTGGATATTGATGCTCATTTCACAGAGCAACAAACCGGCCCGGTAAATATTCTTGTCAGTAAGGGCAATCAGATTCACCTGGCATTGCTGATGATTACCGCCTCCTATGGTTTCATCTTCACTTTTGTAAGCTATGTTCAGGGCTATCATTACCAGGCTTTCTTTTCTTTTTTAAGTTTTGTACTATCCATTATTGCGTGGCTGATAAACCGTACTGGTCGTATTCTGTTTTCGAAACTGGTGAATCTAGGCCAGGTCATTATAATCATTGGTCTGATGTTTTATTTTCCATCGGCAAAAAGTGATATACACGCCAATGATAGCATTCTGTCGTATTATATACCCGTAAGTATCGGCAGTGTGGTTGCCTTCCAGGGAAAGGAAAAAAAATACGGGTACATCTACTCCTTTGTCATTCTGCTGATCATGTCCACCCTGATTGTACTGGATTTACACCTTCCGGAACATGAACCATCCAATAAAATTCAAGGCCTTAACTGGGACCTGCTTACGAATACCGTGGGAGCCAGTGTAGCCACCTTCGGTATTATTGTATATGTTATCGCGCTGAATAACCGGCTCAATGAAAGCCTGATCAAAGCCAATAACGAACTGGACAACTTTGTATACATCGTATCGCATGACCTGCGTTCGCCCCTGCTCTCCACCAGTGGTCTGCTTGAACTGGCCAAAATGCGGATAGATGAAAAAGAACAGGTATTGAAATACCTGGGGCTGGCCGGCAGAAGTATCAGCAACCTGGACGATATTATACGTGAAATTCTGGCTTATTCCAGGAATTCCAGAACAGGGCTGCAGGCAGAAACGTTTGAGCTGAAAAAAATGGTCCGCGATATATTTGACGGATTGCGTTATACGGCCAGTAGTGATTTTTCATTCCTGGACGAATACCAGGGAAACACTTTTATCTGTTGTGATAAAGCCCGGTTGAATACTACCCTGCGGAATATAATCAGCAACGCGGTTAAGTACCGTAACAAAAAAATCAGTGACCCGTATGTTAAAGTACTTTTCAAAGAGTCCGGCTCCCGTTTCCAGATACAGGTAACCGATAACGGGGAGGGCATACCAGGCAGCAGTCTTGACAAAGTATTTGACATGTTCTATCGTGGCACCGCCAGTGCACAGGGTACCGGACTTGGCCTCTATATCTGCAAGGAAATACTGAATAAAATGAATGCCGAATTCAGCATCGACTCCGTAGAAGGAATAGGCACCACTTTTTCAATCAGTCTGAGACAAACAAAAACAACGGAATAACCAGTATCGGGCCATCCTAACAGCGCTGTACCCCGGGCACTTCCTTCCTCCAACATTATGTTGTAACTTACCCCTCCGAACCCTTAACCATGTTCCGGCGACTGACCTTATTTTTCCTTTTACTGACCTGTTATGCAGGTACTGCTGTGGCCCAGCGGGTACTACCCGATTTTTCTGGCGTGGACAGTCTCGCACGCTCCGTACGTTTCAGGGACAATATATATGAACTTACCCGAGAACTGACTGCCCCCTACCCGTATACAGACAAAATATCGAAAGTGCGATCCATCTTTATCTGGATCACGGATAATATCCGGTACGACTGGAAATTCTACAATAAAGACGAAGAAATTAAAATACCCGAATGCAGAACCGGGCAGGACTGTGATGAAGTACTGGCTAAATGGGAGAAGAAATACCTGCAAAGCATCCTGAATAAACGAAAAGCCATCTGCGACGGTTACTCCCGGCTCTTTACCCGGATGTGTGATATCGCGGGACTGGAAGCAGCCAGTATCAATGGCTATACCAAAACAAGACTCTACGAAATCGGGAATGCCGGTCCGGTGGATCATGCCTGGAATGCCGTATGGCTGGATACCTCCTGGTATATGCTGGATCCCACCTGGGCTGCAGGCTATACAACTGAAGATGAAAACACAGGAAAGCTGAACGGCTTTGTAAAAAAATACAACGATTACTATTTCTTTACCCCTTTTGAAGAATTTTCCCGCAATCATTTTCCGCAATACACGCGCTGGGTATTGAAACCGGGCTTCACTAAAGAAAAGTTTGCCGCCAATCCCTATTACGATCCGGGAATACTCAGCAAAATCAAACTGCTCTCCCCGCAATCGGGCATCATCAGCGGCCGCAAAGGGGACACGCTGCATTTCCGGTTTGAATATAAAGGTCTGTTTGAAAAACTGCAGATTAACAGTAACCTGTTCCGTAATCCGGATATCTGGACCAGCGAACAGGTATCGAGACACCGGAAAATCTGGGTTAAAGATACATTTGCCATGAAGCGGCAACGCTATATTCCTTTTATTAAAAACGGCGATCAATACCAGTTTGACTATGTGATTCCTGAAAACTCACTGTACTACCTGGATATACTGTTTGACTATGAACGGGTCATGCGTTTCAAAGTGGCCATAAAAAAAGACTAAGTACACAATGCATTGCTGCAAAAAAACATTGAACAGACTCCAGGCATCAGGAAAAAGATTTAGCATTGCTTTACTGCTGCTTTTAGCCCTGCCGGCTGCCGGACAGGCACAGGATGTTGTTATTGCCCGTAATACCGTGTACGTGGAAGGCAGCAGCCATGGTGCCTTATACAGTATCAATTACGATCGCGTCTTTCGCTTCGGAGCCCGCTTTACCAATACATACCGTATCGGTTTTTCGTTACTGAACAATGCCATTGCATTACCGCTTGGAATCAATTTCCTTAAAGGCGACGGCTTCCATCATTTCGAATTCGGACTGACCGTGGTTCCCTATGTGCAGAATTATCAGCACCTGTTTTCCGCCGGGAGTCTCTCCGATAAAAAAATATATCTTATTCCGGGTATTGGTTACCGCTATCAGCCGCCCGGTGGCGGTTTCTTTTTTAAAGCCATGGCCGCTCCTGTCGTCTATCTTGATCCCCCGTCTGATAATTTCTGGAAAATGGATGGAAAAGTATACGCGGGCGGTTCAATTGGTGCAGGGATCAGTTTTTAAATATGGCAAAGGGAAAAAATAAAATGCAGGAAGTCAATTTCAAATCACCTGACGAATTCCTGGCCTTTCTGCCGGAAGAAGAGCTGGTGATTGTGGAGCGGTTGCGCAAACTGGTATTTAACTGCCTGCCGGATGCGCGCGAAAAAATTTCTTTCAACGTACTCTATTATTATCATCACCGCAATTTCTGTTTTATCTGGCCGGCTTCCATTACCTGGGGTAAAAAGAAAACTTACGAAGGGGTACGCTTCGGCTTCGCTTATGGCAACCAGCTGACGGATGAGATCGGGTACCTTGATAAAGGCGGACGCAAACAGATCTACTGGAAAGATTTTACTTCCGTTAAAGAAATAGATCCGGAACTTTTACAGGCATATATATTCGAAGCCATTTTTATTGACGAAGAACATTTCCGGAAAAAGAAGAAATGATCAGGCCATTATCGCCTGCTTATTATACTTGTTACGGTATTCCACGGGAGTCAGACCGGTTAACTTTTTGAAAATAGTACGGAAGGCTTTGGTATCGGTATACCCGACGTCAAACATTACTTCACTGATATTTTTACGGCTGGTTTCAAAGCTCCGTTTGGCGGCTTCCATTTTCACCCGTTGCATGTATTCCACCACGGTATTATTCGTTGCCTTTTTAAACCGGCGTTCAAAACTCCGGCGCCCAATGGCAAAACGCTCCGCCAGTTCATCCACTGTTACTTTATTGGTATAATGCGCTTCCAGGTACTGCTGCACTTGTTTGATTGTATCATCTTCATGCGCCCGCTGTCCGTTGAACAACATAAACGCCGCCTGGCTGTCGCGGTCAATATCCACCGCAAAATATTTAGCCGCCAGGATTGCCGTGGCCCGGTCTGTATATTTTTCCACCAGGTACAGTAACAGGTTCCAGTACGAATTGGCACCTCCGCTGCTGTACAACCTTTGTTCATCAGTTATTATACTTCCATCCGCCATTTCCACTTTTGGAAACATGGTCCGGAACTCATTGCAAAAACCCCAGTGTGTCGAACATTTTTTCCCATCCAGCAAACCGGTGGAGGCAAACAGAAAGGCCCCGAGACAAAGAGAAGCTACTTCCGCTCCCTTATTATATTGCTCCACAATCCATGGAATCAGCGGCCTGTTTACTTCTATGGCCGCACCCAGGTTGCCACTGAGAGCCGGTATGATGACCAGGTCCGTCTGTTCCACTTCATGAAGCAACAGGTCGGCATGAACGGTAAAGGCGGATCGGTCCAGCCGGGTTTCCCGCTTCATCGCCACCAGTTTTACCTCAAACAGGGGCTCTTTACCCGCTGCTGCCATAAACTGATTTACAGCCGTAAACAAATAACGGGGATCGGCCACGGCTTCAATCACCGCTGTTTCCGGTACCAGGATGGATATATGTTTCATACTTTAAAGATAGAAAATACCGTTGTCGGAATCAACCCTCTGAAATGTCGTTTTTACCGGTCATCCTGTTTATATAATATCTGTATGTTTACAGGACAAACAAAAACCAACATGTCAGCACTTACCCGCATCACTGTAGAGGCTGTTGTGAATGCCCCGGTGGAAAAAGCATGGGCCTGTTATAACGGACCCGAACATGTAATGCAATGGAACCAGGCCAGTCCCGACTGGCACTGCCCCGCTTCCAGTATAGATCTTCGCCCCGGTGGTAAATTCTCCTCCACCATGGCGGCTAAAGACGGCAGTTTCAGCTTCGATTTCCGGGGCATTTATGATGAAGTGGATACGCATAAAAAAATTGCCTACACCATGGGCGATGGCCGCAAAGCAGATGTACTGTTCCAGGACAATGGCAACAGCACTGCCATCACTATTCACTTCGAACCCGAAACTCAGAACAGCCTTGAATTGCAGCAGGAAGGCTGGCAGGCGATATTGGATAGTTTTAAATTGTATACGGAGAAGGTATGAGTTGTGGGATGTGGGATGTGAGATGTGAGTTACCTGATGTTAAATGGATCACCGTACTTCGTATTTCGTACTTCGTACTTCGTACTTCGTATTTCGTACCTGCTCTGAAACAGGCAAAACCTTAAACTTTAAACCCTAAACCAACCAACATGCCCCGCGTATCAACCTACCTCAACTTTGCCCGTAACACGGAAGAAGCTTTTCTTTTTTATAGAGATGCTTTTAAAACAACTTTCAACGGACCTATTATGCGCTTTGGTGAAGTGCCATCACAGCCAGGTATGCCACCGACGGCGGAGGAAGATAAAAATCTTGTGATGCATGTGGAACTGCCCATTACCGGCGGACATATACTCATGGGTACCGATGCACCGGAGTCATGGGGCTTCACAATGAATTTCGGAAATAACGCGCATATTATGCTCGAGCCCGATAGCCGCGAAGAATGCGACCGGTTGTTTAATGCCCTGTCAGTAAATGGAAAAATCACCATGCCCATGCAGGATATGTTCTGGGGCTCTTATTTCGGCAGCTTCAGTGATCAATTCGGTGTAAACTGGATGGTAAGTCATACTCCGGGGAGATAGATGTAAGATGTGAGATGTGAGTTGTGAGTTGTGAGTTGTGAGATGTGAGATGTGAGTTGTGAGTAACGCGATGCCCAATGGTGCGCCGTACTTCGTACTTCGTACCCCGTACTTTATATTGTTCTTTTCAATCTTTCAATTTTTCATCTATGCACAACATCCACCCTTGTCTCTGGTTCAACGGCAACGCCAAAGAAGCCGCTGAGTTCTATTGTAGTCTGTTTCCGGATTCACGGATCACTTTCGATACACCAATGGTGGTAAATTTCAATCTGCATGGACAGAAGTTCATGGGACTGAATGGCGGACCGATGTTTACCTTCAACCCCTCCATTTCTATGTTTGTGACCAGTGAGAATAATGAAGAGATTGACCGGCTTTATGCCAGGCTGATGGAAGGCGGCATGGCCATGATGCCACTGGACAAATACGACTGGAGTGAGTACTATGCGTTTGTACAGGATAAATTCGGGCTGGCCTGGCAGTTATATAAAGGGAATTACAGTTCGGTCAACCAGAAAATAACGCCTTGTTTCTTATTTACGGATAGTCATTTCGGCAAAGCGGAAGCCGCTGTAAAATATTATACCGGTTTATTTCCGTCTTCTTCCATTAACGGCATTTTACTTTACCAGGAAAATGAAGGAGAACAGGTAGCCGGGAAAGTAAAACATTCCCAGTTTATTATCGATGAGAAAGTCTTTATGGCCATGGACGGAGCCGGGAATCACGGGTTCGCTTTCAATGAAGCGATCTCCTTTGTGGTGGAATGTAAGGATCAGGAGGAAATTGATAAGTATTGGAATAACCTTACAGCAAACGGTGGAGCCGAAAGTATGTGTGGCTGGCTCAAAGATCCCTTTGGTGTTTCCTGGCAGATCATTCCCGCCAATATCGGACAAATCATGACCGATCCGGATAAGGGCCCCGGAGCTATGCAGGCGTTGATGAAGATGAAGAAGATTGTGGTGAAGGAGTTGGAAGAGAGGAGTTAGTCGGGAGTCGGGAGTCGGGAGTCGGGAGTAAAATAAAATTCGAAATCAATTTCAGAAAGCTTTGGGCTTATCTTTTTTTAGTTTATTTGAATCCTGAATCAGCCGCCTGTTTGTATTCCTGATTTTTGATTCTTTTTTTGGCATCCTGGCATCCTGGTTCCTGGTATTTATTTAGATCCTGATTTTTAAACACGCTTATTATGAAACAAAAAACAACAAACATCCTCTACTGGGTATTCACCCTTCTCTTCTCCGCCTTTATGATCTGGTCATCCGTGCCCGGGATTGATCCGAAAGGCGAAGTGCTCGAGTTTATGCATGGTACATTGGGTTATCCCGTATACTTTATTCATTTTATCAGTATGGCCAAGATAATCGGATCGGTGGTGCTGCTGATACCCGGATTGAATAAAATAAAAGAATGGGCCTATGCCGGTTTATTTTTTGACCTGGCTGGCGCCGTGTTTTCAGTATATATGATTCAGCATAAGTTTGACCCGGGTATGTTGTTTATTTTAGTGCCGGTATTACTCGGTACTGCATCCTATTATTTCTGGAATAAAAAGAAAGGCTGAGAACAACAAACGGGCTTCAATTAAAAGGGAGGATTCCGTAGTTGAAGATTTCATTCGTTTAACCGGAAGACCAGATTAAATTACTGATTAAAAACAACCAATTATGATAATCCTCTACATACTCGCCGGCCTGGTCGCCCTTCTTCTGATCGCCGCGCTGCTCATAAAAAAAGATTTTTCGCTGGAAAAAAATATTGTGATCAACCTGACACAAAAAGAAGTATTTGACTATCTGAAACTGATACGTAACCAGGAAAAATACAGTGTATGGGTAATGAAAGACCCAAATATAAATATTGTATATACGGGTACAGATGGTACTGTAGGTTTCACTTCCTCCTGGACCAGCAACGATAAGAATGTAGGCATCGGCGAACAGGAGATAATTAAATTAACCGAAGGCATCAGTACTGAAGTGGAAATCCGTTTTAAAAAACCATTTGAAGCTACTAATTGGGCCCGTACCACACTCTCCGCTGTCAACGAAAACCAGACCCGTGTCAGCCAGGTATTTTATGGTAATAATAAATTTCCCATGAACCTGATGAACCTGCTGATGGATAAAATGGTTGGAAAAGACATGTATCAGAACCTGGTGAATATGAAGAAGAATCTTGAACTTTAACCTGTTGCACTATGAAAGATAATACCGTCATAAAAACAGTCGATCAGTATATCGCCGGGTTTCCGCCTGCGGTAAAAAAACAACTGGAACAAATCCGGAAAACAATCCGTGCCAACGCACCGGAAGCCGTGGAAGGGCTCGGCTACGGGATGCCGGGTTTCAAATACATGGGCAAGCCGCTTGTCTATTTTGCTGGATACGCCGGTCATATCGGCTTTTATGCCACCCCGACAGGTCATGAAGAATTTAAAAAAGAACTGGCCGGTTATAAATCAGGGAAAGGCTCTGTTCAGTTTCCCCTGAGTGAACCCATGCCCCTGGCGCTGATCAAAAAAATCGTGTTGTTCCGGGTTAAGGAAAATGAAAACATGGTGGCGGCCAAAAAGAAAAGTAAAACCGTGCCGGAAAAAAAGAAAGACGCTAAGCCGTCTCCTGCTGCGAAAGAAGCAGCGCAGGTTACAGCCTGGCTGGAAAAACAAGAACCCGCCGTACGCAAAGAAATCAATGCAGTACGCAAACTCATCAAAAAGGCGGCACCCTCCCTGAACGAGCGTATTAAATGGAATGCTCCCAGTTATTACACAACAGTCGATTTATTCACTTTCGGCCCTTACAGGAACAACCGCATCCTCCTCGTATTTCACCATCCCGGCATAGTAAAAATAAAATCACCCTTGCTCGAAGGAACGTTTAAAGACCGGCGGTTAGTTTATTTCAATAACAGTAAAGAAGCGGCTAAACAGGAAAAAGAACTTTCAGGCATAATCCAGCAGCTATTAAAAACCGTTTAGCTTTCTCATTATTATTTACAGACTACTTAACTTGTTTCAAACCTTCCAGGCAGGAAGCATCTCCTGGTTTTGCCAGTAAAGCCTTACCAAACAATATTCTTGCATCGTTACTGCGGCCCATATTCAGATAGGTCCAGGCCAGCATATGATTCCCGTCATAGTCAAACGGATAAAGGTTCACCAGTTTTTCAAAATACCGGGCCGCTGTTTCATATTTTTTCCGGTTATACCAGATTACCCCCGCCCAGTAATTGGCCTTGGTCTGCTGCGGGTCAATCTTCAAAATATCTTCATATACCAGCAGGGTTTTATCCGTAAGCTGCAGCGCGGCAAGCGGCTGAATAAGCCCGAACTTTGCCTCCAGCGCATACGGACGCAAGGCTACCGCTTTCTGATAATACACCTGAGAAGTCGCATACTCCTTATTGAGATAAGTCAGCCAGCCCAGGCGCAGATTTATTTCATAACTTTTTTCCTCATACACAGCTTTTATCGTATTTACAGCTGCCGCGTATTGTTTATTGGCTTCCTGCGTATAACTTTCACTAAACGCGGCCTGCCATTTACTTTCCTGCTGGGCTGTGGCCAACAATACGGTACACAGTAATATACCGGCTAATAATCCCTTTTTTAAAGTTTCCATATAATTCCTCCTGTTATTGAATGTTGTGTATAGGTATTCGTTGTTGCATACAGTTCCCGTTTTTCATAGGTATACCCCGCTTGCAACAAAATATGTTTCAGATTGAAGTAAGCTGTTGCCCCCGCCTTTGAAAGATTCGGGTCTATGGCATGATAAACATACAAGGCGCCGTTTTCCACGAGGTTATGAAAACGGCCGGCCGTAATATGTCCTTCCACCCATATTGCCGGACTCAACTGCAGTCCCAGCACCTGTTTAATGTTGATGGATGTAGATTGTTGCTGACGCAGCATGGCCGTTGAAAAACTATAGAGTTTCATATTTCCCAACGGGTAAACCCCCAGCTGCAGATTATATTGCTGCATCGCCGTATCGGTTAGTTTCCCCAGCACCACATCTGCCTGCACATCAAAGTAGTTGTTATAATATTTTACGCCGGCCAGCAGCAGGTTGTTATTATACCTGAAGTTGTTAAACGGTGTATACAGATAATGCCAGGCGGCTTTTGCCTGCCAGTGACGGTTCAGGTTGATGTGGATCCGGTTATAATACTCTGCCTGGTTTATTGAAATATGATCATTATTATTTACAGTCGTCAGCAGGGGTTCGCTGATTGTCTGCCGGTAGAATGCCACCGACTGATCCATATATACTTCTCCTACTCGTGCACCCAGCAATAACCTGGAATATGTAGCATTACCCCGCTCAGTCAGCTTCGTTTGTTTACGGCTGAACTCTGCTCCGACCGCATATATACTGCTGCTTTTCTTCTGCAGTAATGGAATATCGGCCGCCCCCATGTACTTAATTTCCGCCCTGGCCATTTCCGGCTGATTCAGGTTTACCCGGCTCCAGTATAAATAGGTATGTGCCGTCTGGTTATATTTGTCTTCCTTCAATACTTTTTCATATTGACTGATAGCCTCACTATAACGGCCGAGCATAAACGCCGCATAACCCATCCGCTGGCGGAGTAAAAGAAAATCCTGGCCGGCGGCTATTGCCTGCTTCCCGTATTGCAGCAATGGTTTCCACGCTGCTTTTTCGTACAATGCATACGACACACTGTCTGTTTGTGCATAGCTGAATGCTTCCTGTGCACGCAGGCCGGTTTGTATACAGAGTACCCATACCAGTATTATTAATAAAGCACGCATGTTACTGTTGTTTTCTGATGATTAAAATTCAAAGTAAAACCCGATATAGCCCCTCCTTTTATAGTAACAGCACCTTTCAGCAGGTTGGTTTCCTTTTTTCCTGTACGGCGGATTCCAAAACAATCCAGTGTTATTTCACCTCCACTCAGTCCGTCATGGACTTTCAGCTGACTGCTGTACGTCCATCGTGTAAATAAATAAAAAGGTGCCGCCAGATCCTGTATCCAGCGGGTAAACCAGTTGCCGAACAATCCCTGCGGATAATGATCATAAACCGGAATCCCCGTTTCCGGGCTCATCAGTATTTTATAGGCTGTGATATATAACAGGTAAAGCAAGCCATTCCGGTTGCCGTAGAAATTTGTAAAGTAAAACAGGCTGCCGTCATTGATAAAATAAGCATAGGACGCTGTTTCCGCACAATAGAAATAGGTTTCATTATACGCACTGACCATGACTTCCCAGTCTTCCGTCCTGCCTTCTTCTGCTGTGGCCCTGATCCGCAACCCGGGTTTAAAATCAAATGCCTGCAACAGTGGCTGGCTTACCTGGATATTGCTGACCAGTGCATCTTCCGGAGGTATAGCGAATGAAGCGGGTATCTTCTGTTCATCCTCCTTGTGCAGCAGGTAACCGGAAAACGGATAAGCTATTGTTCTGGATCCGATATAAGGTGTTGACTGTACCTGGAAATGCAGATGTGGTTCGGGCGATCTTCCGGAATTGCCACAGGCAGCGAGTTGCATTCCCTTTTTTACAAACTCTCCTTTTGTTACCTTACTGCTTCCCTTCTTTAAATGAGAAAGTTTGGTATACAGGCCCTCCGCATGCTTCAATACAATTGTATTACCCCAATTCTGCCGGGTATTGTTTCCTCCCACCGGATTGTCCTCCACATAACTGATCACTTCTTCCACTACGGCATCTGCCGGACATAGCACCGGTTTATTAAAGCAATAGAAATCTTCCGGAGCCGTTCCGTTGCCCTGCCAGGTTTTTCCTTCTTTATCCTTTATTACAAAATCAAGCGCGTTTGACCAATCGCCTTTGTGCGTATGTTTTCCTTCGTAGCCCTGGCTTACTGTCCATGCCCCGTTAAACGGCAGCTGTAATGGCAGATAAAACCGGTGATAGAGCCTGTCCCTGCTGTTGAGGTACCGGTAAAGATTTTCTTCCGGACTGTAATACTGTATGGGAGTAAGTACCATTTTACCTGTTGCCTGCCGCAACTGGAGTACAAAAATGAAAAGGATCACCGTAATACAGAATGGCAGGGAGAATACTGGCAACCCCCATGTATACGTGATTTTCCACAAGGCAATAACCAGGATGTATGAAACAGGTACGGTAATCAGCGACCAGAGATAAGAACGCAGGGAAGGAATAATATAAAATCCGCCCAGAGCCAAGGACACCAGCATGAAGTTGGTTCCCAGGTTATAATAATTGATACTGCCCGCATAGCCGTCCATCAGTTGTATGAACAGGATGGCAATGGCATAGCCGGCTATCATCAGGGACAAAGCGATACGGGAAAAGAAAAACAAGCCGATTGTCAATACAATGCCTGCCGCAATATTGCTTTGAAATATTATCGCGCTGAGCGAACGAAAGAACCCGGCAACCGCCGCCGGCAGCGGGAGGTTCTCCATCCATTGTACCAGCCGGATCAGGTCATTGCCCCCGGTGGCATACATTTCATTGAGCCAGTAAATATTCCGTTGTGTAAGTCCGATGGCGGCAAATTCACGGGAAGAGAGAATCACCACCCATAATGTAAGAATAAACGCCAGCGATAACGCGGGCAGATTACTCTTACCCAGCCTGGCAATCAACGCCGCTGAAAGCAGTACGGATAATACGGATGCAATGAATAACAGGATCCAGAATCCCTGGCTGAATTCATAAAATGTTCCCATACCAAGTCCCATCAGCAATCCGCTGTAGGTATACAAACCGCTTTTTACCTGTTCGCGGCTGAAGCCAATAAACCAGGCGGTGGCGGCGGCAATAAACGTGGCGGCAAAACCCGCAGCCCCGGTATACGGATTGAAAAATGTTACCAGCAGGATCAGTACAGCCAGCGTTTTGCGGTTGCTGAAGAAAAGCATGGCATAACTGTTCAGCACTGTATGGGCGATAAACTGCAGAAAAATATGGGTATTCTCTTTTTTCAAAGCGGGTACGTTATATATTTATAGTCTGCAGATGAGCGGGTACGCGTTCCTGTTGTTCAATGTACTCCAGTGTTTCCGCTTCGCGTACCAGGTGAGCCTTCCCCTCTTCATCAATCAGTACCACATTGGGCCGCATATGAATAAACTGCATCCATTGTGTCATATTATACGCACCAACTTTATGTACCACTACCCGGTCACCCCTGTTCAGCAGCGGGAGGTTGGCACTTTGCCGCACCACATCAATATTCATACAGAGGGGGCCATACATCACCTGGTCTTCGGTATGATGGGTGAAATCCTGGGCCGGGCTGATCGCGTGATCATACCAGAAGGAAGTAAATAAAACATTGACCCCGGCATCCAGTATGGTAGCCCGGCGACCATCACTCAGCCGTTTATTGGCAATTACCGTTGATAATAAATAACCGGCATCATCCACCATTACCCGGCCACTTTCCAGGATAAGTAAGGGCATCTCCCCTGCTCCATAACCCAGCTCCTGTAATTGTGCTCTGATTGCTTCGGCAAACTCATCCACCGAAGGAACCGTATCAGTGCCCGGCAGAAATGAACCCCGCAATGTGTTGGTGGAAGGAAAACCACCCCCGATGTCGAGGTACTGCAGCGGGTTATTCAATTCCGTTTTACATTTCCAGGCAAGATCACCCAGTTTTTTCACCGCAATCCGGTAGGCCTCTGTTGACAACATATAAGTACCGATATGACAATGGAGGCCTGTAAGTTCCATTTTTCCGGAAGCCACAATTTTCTTCAATGCGTCGAATGCCTGTCCGTTTTCATAATTGAATCCAAAGCGGTCCCATACCGGGTATACGCCGGTATCCATATTGACACGGATAGCGACCCTTGGCTTTTTACTCAGCTCACCGGCAATGGACAGCAGCTGGTACATTTCATCAAAATGATCTATATGGATCAGCGAATTGTTTTCCGCGGCAAGCTTCAGTTCTTCGTTTGTTTTTTCGGGGCCATTAAAAATGATCTTGTGACCGGGCACCCCGTTCCCCAATGCTTTCCGGTATTCAAAGCCGCTCACTACTTCCGCCCAGCTTCCTTCCTGGTGAAAGACGCGGCAAACGGCATTCAGGTAATTGGTTTTATAACTCCAGGCAAACTGGATATGGGGGTAGCGGGTACTGAAGGCGCGGTAAGCATCCTGGTAATTCCTGCGCAGGGTTCGTTCACTCAATACAAACAAAGGTGATCCATATTCCTCCATCAGGGTGTGGACGGAAACGCCGTCAATTTGTTTTACGGGTTCGTATTCCGTTCTGGTTCCAAACTTATTCATCAGTCCGCCGTTCATTTTCTGTATGACCGGACTTTCGTATTTTTTTTTCATAGTAACTGCATTCATAGTTATAATTCTCCTTTGCCGCTGATCTGGTGAAACTCATTGATATCGGTAATATGATCCCAGGCATAACGGACAAATATTTTACCGGCCTCGTAGTCATCGTAAACAGGCTGATCTTCCCCCAATGCCATCCTGGCCAGTGCGGCAGGCTGATTTTGTCCGGCAGCGGCCGTGAGATAAATCCAGGCCGGAAAGCGGGGATTAATTTCCATGATATACAATTCATTTTTCTCAGTCCGCATAATTTCCAGTTCGCATCCTCCTTTCCATTGTGTCGCGGCTATAAAATCCCTGGCCAGCTGAATCAGCGTGTCGTCTTGCAGTGTAATCCCCGACCAGGCTTTCCCTTTATCGGTGATATATAATTTCCGCATGGGAATGGCACTGATCATTTTCCCGTTGCCATCACCCAATACTGCAATATTGATTTCCGTACCGGTAATGAATTCCTGTACAATAATGGGCAAACCCCATTTAGCGGATATTTTATAAAAAGCTTTCTGAGCCTGTTCCAATGTATACGTCACTACCGCATCGTAAAACTTTCCCTTCACCACAAGCGGATAGCCAAATGATTCTTCACAGGACTGCAGCTCCGCCACACTGTGAATACTCTTATCCCGTGGTACGAGCAGCTGATGTTGCTGGCCAAACTGAAACAGGTTTATTTTATCCCTTGCCGCAAACTGTGCGGCGGTTGGCAGAAAGCTGGCAATACCCATTGCCTTGAGCGTAGGGGCCAGCCGGATGAACTGGGGTAATTCCGCATCAAAATTGGGAATGATTAATTGGAGGTTTTCCTGCCCGTGAATATATTGTAAGCGGTTGAGCAATGCCGTTGTTCCGGCAGCCGGATAAGGAATCTGGTAGGTTTTGTCTACCACTTCATGCATATAAATACCGGGCTCCAGGATTTCATAGGAAAGTCCGATGATCCGTACCGGGCGGTTTAGTCCCTCTCTCAGTCCGCGGATAACAGCAATCCCCGGTCCCGGACTATCAATAGCATTCAGGCCTGTCACCGCAATGGTGAGCAGTTTGTCGGGCGTATTCATAATTGTAGTACTTCAGCTTTCCAGAAGATTCGCTTCTTTCAGCTGGTTAAAAAAATCATCCCAGTCCCTGTCGAGACGAAGGGGTTCCACTTCATATGTTGCGAGTAATGACTCTTTTATCTGAGCGACCGTATTACCTTGTTTGAGTAAGTGCAGGATTTCCGCAGCAATAGGATTCGCAGAAAAAGAATCCCCGGTAGCCGGATTGAATATAAAACCAGCTTCACTGGTAGCAATGTTTTTTCGCAGGTACATACAGGCAGTTATTAAATATATAGATGAATGTTCTTACCATCCCCTCAGCCGCACCCAGATATAATCATCCATCAGCAGATCATTCTTGAAAACTGATTTGCGTCTGACGCCTTCCAGGTAATACCCGTTTTTTTCCAGTACGCGCATGGATGCTTTATTGGTATCAAAAACTTCAGCATATAAACGCACCAGGTCAAATTGGGAAAATGCATACTCCGTAATCTGACGGGCTGCTTCTGTGGCTACTCCTTTTCCCCAAAAAGGTTCTCCCAGCCAATAACCCACTTCCGCTGATTTGATATAGACATCGCCGTTAAGAATTAAGCCAATTCCTCCGACAGCAGTTCCATCCACATCAATGGCGAAGTTGATGGCCGGCAACGTGGTATCCACCACTTTTTCAAGCCAGGCCCGGCCACTTTCGATTGTATAAGGATGCGGAAAATAATTGCGCAGGTTATTCCATACGTTTATGTTATTCGCATACAACACCAGGTTGTCAAGATCTTCCTGTTTCCAGGGCCGTATAGTTGTAACCATCGCTTTTCCTGATTTACGTATATCAGACTACATTTTCTTTCAACCGTTTAAACCTTTGTTTATTTTCCGCATCCGTGTTGGTCAGCCTCTCCGGCGGCATGGACCGGCTCCATTGTTGCCTCTTCTGCAATTACCATTTCCCGGACCAAAGCCCGCTCTGCGTCCATAGCCCTGGCCACGGCCGGATACCGCTGTCCTGTTTTCATAGTTATCACAAACCTTGTTTTTGTTGGCATCCACATAGGCACTGTTTGCTTTGCGTGTGCCAGGCCCGTTACCCGCATTTGTGGTTTTCTGGGCCATCAGTCCTGTACCCAATCCTGCAATGAAGAGGAGGGTGATCAGCATTTTTTTCATGGCTATACTGTTTATTGGTTAATAAAAAAAATCTGTGTTATTGGCATTTCTGACCGGCTTCTTTATCACAGCACTTTCCTTTGCCGGGTCCGTTACCATTACCTTTTCCCTTTCCTTGTCCTTGTCCGTTGCCTGGTCCTTGTCCGGGTTCATTTCCGCAACCGGCATCCTGATTTTCCCCGCTGATGATCGTATCAAACATTTCTTTCTTTATAAATTCAGGCTGGTATTCCACTCCCTGTGATTTTAAACGGCGTACAAAAGCACGGAGATGATTTTCAGAACCCATCCGCAGAAATTTATAGGCCGTAAGAATATCCTCCTTCTTTGTCTGTGCCATACGCTCATCCAGATCGGCAATATCCAGTTCTTCAATTTTTGCGCCGGCCTTTAACGCGTCAACCAACGATTGACTGCCGGAAGCAATCAGCTCTGTATAAATTTTTGCCAGTACCGGATTAAGAAAACTTCCTGCTTTATCATTGGTAACTGCCTGCTCATTTTTTATGGCATAGGTCACAGACAGTGTATTCATCCGGCTCATGTGCATCCGTTCACTCTGCCGGATATTGCCAAAGGGATTCACCTCCCATTTTGCATACATGGAATCATATACATCCCTCGCCAGTTTTTCTTCTTCCTGCATATACAACAATCCGTTTTTTTCCGCCGGGCTAAGTGTGGTTACCGATTGACTTTGTACAGTCAGTAAGGCGGGTAAGGCGGCAAATAATAACAGTGCTTTTTTCATTATACGTTGTTTTGATGAGTAGTTCATTTATTCCTGTTGATTTCGTTTCCATCCGGGACCTTGCTGATGAATGCCTGGTGCTGCCAGTCCTTCCTTTTTAAATAATGGCCTGAAGGCTATTGCCAGTTTTTCCTGCTGCTCTTCAGTACTCATTGATTTCATACGGATATAAAAACGGTAGGTTTCATATTTCAATCGGCCATGTAATTCACCAATAGAAAGAGATAGCGCATTCAATACGGTTGTATCCGGTGATGGCTGTTCCAGATGTGTATACATTTCCTCTTTCAATGAATCTATCTGCCAGGTAAGCGCCATAGCTGTCGGCCGGAAAGCCTGGTTCACTTCCCTGAACTCGTCCATCTGATCGGTAGTATAACCAAGTACCTGTCTGCAAAAACGACCATTCAGTACCTGTCCTCCGGCAGCCGTAGTTATCCGGAGTTCTTTGGCGGCCTGTCTTTCCTGGTACTGATGATATATAATTGTACCGATCGTTACCGCATTCAGTACGAGGAGTAAAACCACCAGCCAGGATAATATCTGCGTTTTGCGTAGCATATTATTCCTCCTTTTCTGTTTGCAGGTAAAAAGCAAAATTTTCAGTGGCCGCATCATTGGTCAGCTCTGTTGCCTGTACCGTACTCCCGGCTGTATACGCGGTTCCGGCAGTAATACCCATCCAGACAACCACGGCCAGACTGGCTACTGCGAGTACCGGTTTCAATACCACTGTTGCAGGCCGGGCTTTTTGCTCCTGTTGTGCGGCAATGGTGGCCATCACACGGGTTGACAGATAGGGATTCATTGCTGTTTCCCGTTCTTCGCGGATCAGCTCATCAATCCTGTTTTCTATATCCGTTTCTTTTTTCATAATCGCACCTGTTTAGTTAGACAATCGATGAAATCGGTTTCCTATGGGTGATGTAATTTTTTTTTGAGATTTTCTTTTGCCCGGAGTAAGAGCTGTTCCACCGCCCCTTCACTAACGTCCATAATCAGGGCCACTTCCCGTTGTGGCAATTCTTCATACCGGCTGAGAATGAAAGCCATACGTTGTTTTTCAGGGAGTGCGTCTATCGCGTGGCGCAGCTGGCTTTTTTCTGCTTTTTCCGAAAGTTCCTGCTCCGGACTTTTATTACCCGAAGGGAGTTGAAGCAACGCTGCAGTCATGGACCATAACGTTCTCCGTTTTCTTTTCTGCAAGGCGTTTAAACTTACATGCACTGCAATCCGGAAGAGCCAGGTGGAAAATGAGGAGCGGCCCTGAAAAGAAGACAATGACTGGTATACTTTCACAAATACTTCCTGGGTAATATCTTCCGCATCTTCTTTCTGGTGTACATAACCCATTACAATACGAAACACCGACGCTTCGTATTTTTTTACCAATACGTTGAAACCGGCAGTATGACCGTCGAGTATTGATTGTATGAGCACTGTTTCCTGCATGGAAATAAATTCCGGGAAACTAAAGAACTTCATTTTACACGGTTGAGGAGTAACCAAAGTCACGGCCCGACGCTTATTTAATCAGTTCCTGTACTGACTTCCGTTCAATCATAGCGGTTTTGTAAGTAAAAAGAGGCCGGTGTCTGTTTGGTACGTATGCACTAAACAGTCATATTTATACGTATGTATTCTGTATATCCGTAACAATTTTTTATCTTTGCACCTACACTCAACTCTTTATTTACTGTGAAGCGCACAATCAGGTACTACCGGCTGATGTGGACAAGACATGACCTGCCCGCCGGTCTTACCGTTTTTCTGGTCGCCCTCCCGCTTTGCCTGGGAATAGCCAACGCATCAGGGGCACCGGTTTATGCAGGTTTATTATCCGGTATCATTGGCGGTCTGGTAGTATCATTGCTCAGCGGATCTCACCTCAGTGTTTCTGGCCCGGCTGCCGGACTTACCACATTAGTTGCTTCTTCCATCATTTCGCTTGGCGGTTATTCCGTGTTCCTCCTGGCAGTAATTGTGGCCGGCGTATTTCAGTTATTGATCGGTTTGCTCAAAGCCGGTAAAATTTCCAATTACTTTCCTTCCTCTGTCATCAAAGGCATGCTGGCCGCTATCGGTATTATGCTGATCTCAAAACAGATTCCGATGGCCCTGGGTCTGGATAAACCCGATTTCTGGAACAGTGGTTTTTCGCAGCTCTTTACCTCTACTGAATTCAGCAGCAATTTTAATCACCTGAACCAGCATATTACCAGGGGCGCGCTCATCATTACCGTTGTTTCCCTGGCTATTCTGATAATATGGCAACAACCTTTTGCCAAAAAACTCCGGGTAATTCCTGCACCGCTCGCCGTAGTAATCACCGGTATTCTATTACACCTGTTATTCACGCACGGAATGCCCGGTTTGTTTCTGCGCACCACACAGTCAGTTAATGTGCCTTCCAATATTTTTGCTGAAATCAGTTTTCCCGACTTCAGCCAGTTGTTCTCGAATATGGAAATCTGGAAAGCCGGTTTGCTGATCGGCGGACTGGCCAGTCTCGAAACCCTTCTTTGTGTGGAGGCGATTGATAAACTGGACCGCCATAACCGGATTACACCGGTAAACCGGGAAATGCTGGCGCAAGGCGTAGGTAATATTGCCTGCGGACTGTTAGGCGCTATTCCCATGACAGCTGTTGTGGTACGCGGCGCTGCCAATGCCGATGCAGGTGCACGAACCAAACTCTCCTCCTTTACGCACGGCGCCTTCCTGTTGCTGGCCGTTCTGTTGATTCCTTTTTTACTCAATATGATTCCGCTGGCGTCCTTAGCCGCCATCCTGATTATGACCGGTTATAACCTCGCCAAACCGAAGTTGTTTCTGAATATGTGGAGCCTGGGGCTGAAACAGTTTCTGCCGTTTATTATAACCATAATTGTTATCCTGTCCACCGATCTGCTGATCGGCGTGAGTATCGGACTTATGATTTCCATTTATTTTATCGTGCAGAATAATTTCCGTGATGAGTTCCGGATGGCCCATCATAAAAATCATGATACCGAGTTTTATGAAATACAACTGAACAGCAACGTAACCTTCCTTAATAAAGTTAAACTGCGGGATACGCTGGATAAAATTCCGGAATACAGCGTTCTGCATATTGACGGCAGTGCCTGTAATTTTATAGATTATGATATTCTTGAAATAATCAGTGAATATGCGAACAAAGCACATGACCGGCATATTGAACTGCACCTGAAAGGAATTGAAAAAGTAAATACCACCGCGATACACTGATAATAAACAAAATAGAACTGCTTTAAACGGCTTTAACTTTTCACTGGGGGAGTGACCAATGATAAAAATGTATCTTTAGTTACTAAAACCCCGGTTATGAAAAAAATGCTCTGCCTGCCGGTATTCATATTATTTTTAAGCGCCTGCGGAAATAATGATACAGAACCCGAAGTACTCCCGGCCACTGAAATCAGTTTATGGAAAGCTAATCTGGATTCCGGTCTTCTTCGTATGGAAAAACAGGTGGTACCCGGTCTCGATACTATCACAACGGAAAGTATTGTCAGTTATATGAGCGGCGTAAATTTTAAACCGGAGTATGTAAAAACATCGGGCGACACTCTTTATTTACGCATCGCTGATGCCACATACCTGACCCAACAAATGGGTTCCTCCGGCGCAGAAGCCTGGCTGGCCGAACTGGTATATAATTGTACAGAAATACCCGGTATCCGGTTTGTAAACCTCGACTTCGAAGAAGGCGACCATGCCCAACCAGGCACCTACCGAAGGGAATCCTTCATAAAATAAAAAAAGGGGAGATGATTGTCTCCCCTTTTTCATTTCCCCACTCCCCACTCCCCACTCTCCACTTTCCACTCTCCACTCACCACTCACCACTCACTATTTAACCACTTTCATATCTCCCATCTTCCATTCCTTATCATCCGTACCCGGGTATTTGTTGATTTTATTTGGCATTGGCTTTACCGTACGCAGGTAAGCATATAATGCTTTCAGATCGCTGTCCGTCATACCTGAATAATCGGCCAATGGCATCACGGTATTTTGTTTACCCGGATAAGCGGTAATGTTTTTAGCATCCCTGTACAAGGTAAATTTATTCAAAAACTGTTCCTCCGTCCAGCTGCCGATACCGGTAGAGTCGGGAGTAATGTTTGCCGACATCACCCTGAAATCTTCATGTGTGAACAAATTGCCGCCTGCATAGATACGGGCAAAATTAAACGCGCCTTTTTCAAACGGGGTATGACAGGTGGCACAATCGGCAATGGTAATCAGGTATTCTCCATATTTAACCGGGTCCGTTTCTGCCGGTTTGCTATTTCCTTCCACAGAGGGTTTTAATGCCGGTGCCGGATAGGCCATACTGATTGGAATCATCAGCTGACGGGCGGGAACTTTTTTATAAATAGGTTTCAGCGTACGCAGATACGCAATAATATTCAGCAGATCCTCTCTGGCCATTTTATTATAACTCACGTAGGGCATCAATGGAAACAAAGTGTCTCCGTTTTTACTGATCCCCTGGGTGATGGAACGCAGAATTTCTTCATCCGTCCAGCTGCCGATTCCTGTTTCTTTATCCGGTGTAATATTTTTCGCATAGATCGTACCGGGGATGGCTTCGAGCAGGCGGCTGTCATATTTCAGGCCACCGCTTCCTTCCGTGCCCGGCACTACCGGTCCGGAAAATCTGGAAAAATCCCTTTCACTGTGACAATGTATACAAGCCGCCACGTGATTGGCCAGGTAACGGCCGCGTTCCACTGCCTTGGCCAGTGAATCCGCTTTTTTCTTTTCAGACAAATCAGAGGAACTGTTATTACAGGAAGAAAACCAGGCAGCGGCAAATACACCTGTGCATAGTACCGCCAGGGCAAATAACTTTTTCATACTGATGGTTAGTTGGTTGGTTAAGATTGTTTCAGGTATAAAAGATACTAAACATTCTTTACCCATCCCGCTTTTCAGAAAGAATAGCCCAGGCTGAAGGTGAGCGGAACCATTACCCCGTCATTGTTCGGAAATAGATTTCCATTGGAGAAATGGGCAATACGAAGACCCAGGTTCAGGTTTTTATTTTTACCGGTAAATACGCCCATACCCATCTGGTCGAGGAAAGTGAATTTTTCCCCGGTATCCAGTCCATCCATTTTTGTTTTAGATATAAAAGAAGGTCCGGCCACCGAATACTCCAGGTAAAAATCCGTTTTCTTTGACCGGATGGTATGAAAACGCATCATCGGATACGCACTCAGTGTAAAAAAATTTGTTCCGGTACCGTCTGTTTTCCAGAAACCGGCCTGCAGTCCCCAGTCCAGCGAAAACACTTTGCGGCTATGAAAGAGATTGTGCTGGTAATTCAGTAATAAACCATGACGGGCTCTTACTTCGCCACCCCAGAAAATCGGAATCACACCTTTGGATACAAAATTATTGGTTCCATAGCCCAGGCCGTTTGTGGCATACGCCACCGACATAATCTGTTTGGGGAAATGATACCCTGCTTTCTTCACTACGTCCACCCGTTCGGCAGTAAGCTCGCGCAATGTATAATGAAAACCGGCGGAATGAAAAACAGTTGCCGGTTGTAGCTCTTTATCATTAGCAGGTGAATACGTGGTTCCTACCTGCAGGTCCCATTTATGATTCAGTTTGTATTGCAGGCTGGCACCAAATAATCCGGTGGCATAGGAAGCGCTTTTTACAACCGGCCGGTCATACATATTAAAACCACGGCGCATGATCAGCCCCAGCCCGGCTTCCGTATTCAAGGCTATTTTCTTTGACAAGGGTAATTTACCGGATACGGTAAGTCCCGCCACATTCATCCATACAGTAAGTGTCTGATTGGTATTATTCACGTCCCTGTATTCCACCCATTTTACCGGGCGCATGTAGGTGATCTGTGCAGCTATATTTTTATTGAATTCGTGACCCACCAGTACCAGCCGTACAGCTGTATGCGGCACTTTCACAGAGCCCACGGTATTGCCCGGTTGCAATTGCCGGGTGGAAAACGGATAGTTGATGGACCCTATATTCACCCCAAAGAAAGTATTCTTCATAGCGGGTGAATATTGTCCCCTGAAACTCTGTGCGGATACATCCATCAGCAACAGGAGGAATAAAATAATAAATCCGGTCTTTCTGAATGAATACAGTAATGTCATAGCAGTTTGATTAGCGCCAGTGATTCGTCCAGCAACAGCAGGGACGAAGTATATCCTTTTTGAATTTTTCCGTATTGTTGATCGAGTCCCATCACGCGGGCCGGGTAAAGACTGCACATACGCAGGGCTTCTTCTCGGGAGATACCGGCAAAAGCCACCAGGTTCTGTACGGCTTTCAGCATTGTCAGTGCGGAGCCGCTGAGTATACCAGCGGATTCATATTTATCCCCCTGTAATGTATGCGGATACAATCCTTCCGCCGTATCGGTTACCGCGTCGGTTATTACAAACAACCGCTCGCCCATAGCTTTCTTAGCAATACGGATGGCCGCATAATCCACATGGTAGCCATCCGGAATAATACTGGCCATCACGCGTTCATCATCCATCGTGGCACCGGCCAGTCCGGGTTCACGATGTTGCAACGGGCTCATGGCATTAAATAAATGTGTAACAGCGCGGATGCCCAGGTCAAATCCGGCAACCGCCTGCTGATATCCTGCATTACTGTGCCCGGCTGAAATAATTATGCCGTACGATTGAATCAGCGAAATAATTTCCGGGCTGACCATTTCAGGGGCCAGGGTGATTATTTTAATAACCCCCTTGCCATATTCAAGCAACTCTGTTGCCTGTGCAATTGTAGGAGAGTGAATAAACGCTTCAATATGGGCGCCTCTTTTTATGGGGTTAATCCATGGACCTTCTATATGCAAACCCGGTATGCCGGTACCGCCCTGTTGCCAATAGGCACGTATGGCATCAATACTTTTATAAAAAACGTCGTAAGCATTGGTGGCCACCGTTGGCATACAGATAGCAGCACCACCGGAACGGCAATACGCATTCAGTTTTACCAGCGACGCAGCTTCCGGATATACGGCCAGCAGTTTACCATATGCTCCGTATATCTGCAGGTCAATAAAAGCCGGAACAAGCAAGGAATCAGGGAAGGATTCCACCGGCAGATCAGCCGGCAGTTCAGCCGCCGGCAACAGTTCCTTAATAAGCTCTCCCTCCGTAATTACGGCATAATTTTCCAGCCAGTTTTCACCCGTGAAAACACGACCGGCCAGTATGGCTTTTTGTGACTGCATTCAGCCCGAAGATAATGGAAAGAGAAAGAACCAAGAGCCTGAGAGGCCAGGATGCCAAAGAAAAATCAACTATCAAACACCAATCCCTCCTTAGACAAATTGATTGAAATTTGGTCATTACTAATGACTAACGACTGGATCTAGCCCACCACAAACCGGTACCCCACTCCCTTTATCGTAATGATCTCCAGAGAAGAGTCTGCTTTCAAAAAGCCCCGCAACTTGGTGATATACACATCCAGGTTACGGCTGTTAAAGAAAGAATCATTGCCCCAGAGCAGGTTGAGAATATCGCGGCGGTCGATGATTTTATCGCGGTTCTCATATAGTAATTTGAGTAATTCACTTTCCCGGAAAGACAGCTTACGTTCCTCCTCCCCGTTGACCAGCAACTGACGGTTGAGCTGGAAACTGAATTTTCCCATGGTAACCGTATTGCCCTGAATTTTTTGTGGTCCTTCTGGTTTACTGCGCAGGAGGTTCTGAATGCGCACAATCAGTTCCTCCATACTGAAAGGCTTACGGATATAATCATTTCCTCCACTGGCAAAGCCTTTAACTACATCCTCCGTCTGGGTTTTTGCCGTAAGAAAAATGATCGGCACCTCTTCCTGCAATGATCGGATTTCATCCGCAAGTGTAAAGCCGTCCTTATTGGGCAGCATCACATCCAGCACACAAATATCCGGTGCTGATTTTTTAAACAGCTCCGTCACTTTTGCCCCATCCGTTTCCATGATGACTTCGAACCCCCGGCTCTCCAGGCTTTCCCGGACTATCTTACCCAGGAAAACCTCATCTTCCACATATAATACTTTTATCTTGCTCATACATTACGCTTTGGTAAACTGATGCTAAAACAGCTGCCTCCGCCTTCCGCCTGTTCAACCGAAATAGCACCCTGGTGCTTTTGTACCACCTGGGAAACATAACTGAGTCCGAGCCCGTACCCCTTGGCATTATGGGTATCGCCATGCGGCACCCGGAAAAATTTGTCAAATACTTTCCCCTGGTATTCTTCGGGTATGCCGATCCCGTTATCGGTAACGGTTAACCGGATAGTTGATGCATCCCCGTTCAGTTTTATCCATATAGCAGGATTTTGTTCTCCCCGGTATTTGATGGCATTGTCCACCAGGTTGAAAATAACACTGAGCAGGTGCAGCCGGTCTCCCTGTAGTTCTGTCTCTCCTTCATACTGCACATCTGTTTTGATATGAAATTTATCCAGTTGCAGCTTCAGCGATTCCAGCACTTCTGTTACCAGCCCCCGCAAATTCACCATTTCATATTTCAGTTCGATGCCCTGGCTTTCAAACATGGAAAGTTTGAGTACTTTATCCACCAGCAGGCTCAGCCGGTTCAGTTCATGTTGTGATATATCAAGGTATTCCCGGGTACGGGCGGGATCGTCCATCGCGTTGAAGTTTTTTAATGCTTCAATGGCCACCCCTACCGTGGCAATCGGCGTTTTGAGTTCATGGGTGATATTACTGATAAACTCATTTTTTAATTCCGCCAGTTTGCGATGTTTACGCAGATTCTTATTCAATACCCAAAATGCGAGTATGGTAATAAAAAGCAGTAATACTGCAAATATCACGGGCTGTGCTATCCGGCGCATCAGATATGGCCAGGCATTATCAATCGAAACGGAGTAGGTCAGGGGTTTGGCAATACCGATGGTAACGCCCCCGAAATTTCGTTTACGCCCTGGGAGTGCCTTCTCTGTTTTATGAATGGTAAAAGCGAGTTGTAGTTTTTCTCTTTTAAGCGCCAGCCGGTAGGCTGAGTCAATCTCTGTGATGCGAATACTGTCCTGCAGTGAATCGACTCCATATAAAAAACTAAACACCTGGTCCCTTTCACCCGGAGGCGGCGGCATGTTCATTTCAATTTTTACAGAATCCGTTTCGCCGGCAATCGTCGAAGCGGTTTGCATAGAAATCAGCATGGCTTTTTTTCGCTTGCCCATCTGGTGCTCTATCGAATCCGCCATCTTATCACGGATGACATTGATGGATGAAATAACCTGCTCGCGGCCCTCGCCCGGAATCGCAATGCCCCTGTGATTGTCCCGGATATAGACCCGCATTTTCCCTTTCTCCCCGCTATCTGTTACCTGTCTGTCAAGTTTAAATTTAGCCACCTGGAGTTTCATCATTTCCTCCCGGAAAAGCATTTCTGTTTTCAACTGCAGGGTCTTTTCTTCCCGTTTATAATTCTCCACCAGCCAGTATACCAGAAAGGCGGTGATGCCGAGCAAGGAAAGCAGCATCAAAAGGGGAGGGGTTATACCGGGGCGTTTTTTCATTTCACTACAAAAATAATCATTCCGCAGACCCTGTTAAGCGCTCTTAACCTTTATTAACCTTATAGATAGCTGGGTTAACCTTCGGTGTTTTAGCTTTGGCACAAATAGCAAACGAATGAAAAAACAGCTTCTCACCCTTCTGGCCGCTTCACTGGCCATTGTATCCGCTCAAGCGCAACAGAAACAGGGAAAAGTAACCTATGACCGTACGGTGAAACTGCAAATCAGTTTTTCCGGTATGCCGGCCGGTATGGAACAGCAGATGCCCAGCAGCCGGACCGACAAATATGAACTGGTATTCGGAAATAATCAGTCGCTCTGGAAGCAGGCCGAACAGGAACCCGCTGACGATGCCACTTCCTTCGGAGGAGAAGGCATGCAGGTGCGCATGGTGGTAGCCGGCAACAATGATGTACTGTTCAGCAATTTTGACAATAACCGCAAAGTGGAAAAAAGGGAAATGTTTGACAAAACATTCATTATAGACGATACCATCACAAAGCTCAAATGGAAAATGACCGGGGAATCAAAATCAATACTGGATCATAATTGCATGAAGGCGGAAGCAGTGCGTATCAGCAAACGGATGACGATGAACATGGACAATGGAAAAATGGAAAGAAAGGAAATAGAGGATACCGCGAAAATTATCGCCTGGTTTGCGATGGACATTCCTGTATCCGCCGGCCCTTCTGAATTTCAGGGGCAGTTGCCCGGTCTGATCCTGGAAATGGATATCCGCAACGGTGACCAGGTATATAAAGCCAGCAGTATTTCCGAAACCGCGGATCTGACCGTACTGAAAGAACCCGCCGGAAAGAAAAAAATCACGGCAGAAGAATTTAAAACAGAGCGTGAGAAACTCATGAAAGAAATGCAGAAAAATATGCAGTCAGGAGGCCGGGGCATGCAAATCCGGATGAACTGATACCGCATCTTTATTTAACAGCAAACCCGGTCACCAGATTTCAAGGTGACCGGGTTTTTTCTGCTGTGTATACAAGATCTCAGGCAGCACCGAGCCTTAACCGGATCTCTTCCCTTTTTGACCTCGATACGGGGATTTCAATTTTACTATTCGTTTCCAGGTATCCGGATGTACCGTCCTTATGCAGGCTTCGCACATGTGCCAGGTTGACCAGGTAGGATTGATGGCAGCGGAAAAACCGGGCAACCGGGAGAATGGATTCGAACTCATACAGTCCTTTTGAAACCGTTATTTTCTCTCCGTTTGCGAGGAAAAATAACGTGTAATTGTTCTTCGACTGACAATACACGATATCGGCCAGATGCACATACCGGATTTCGCCCGACATCGGTAAGGCAATGGTTTCCATAACGGGCTGCGATCCGTCTATATGACTTGTCAGGTGTTTTACCTGCCTTTCCGACAACAGGGCGGCTGATTTCTCCTCGGCTTTCTTAACCGCCGTTTTTAATTCATCAATATCTATGGGCTTGAGCAAGTAATCCAATGCCGAGTATTTAATGGCTTTAATGGCATAGCTGTCGTACGCTGTTACAAAAACCACATGAAAATTATACGACTTCAGCGCACTGAGCATTTCAAACCCGTTTTTGCCAGGCATCTGAATATCCAGGAATACGATATCTGTTTCAATATTGGTAAGTACGTCAATCCCTTCTTCCGCATTGAACGCCGTACCCACTACTTTTACGGAAGGACAGTGCTGACTAAGCAGAATTACCAGGTTGGTAACATTGTTTATTTCATCATCAATTACGACTGCTTTCATAAAAACCAGTTTTTAAACTCAAACAGTACTTTGGTGCCCGGGGCGTCCGTTACGATTGTCAGGACAATCTCTCTTCCGTCATCCAGGTTATTTAATGACGCTATTCTTTCCTTTGTCAGCGACAGCCCGTATCCCTTGCCTGGTACGGGGTCTATCCATTGGCCACTGTCACACACTTCAACCGTAAAGCCATCTCCCGCTTTCATTATGATAATATGTATAAATGCGCCTTCTTCCTGGCGGGAAACAGCATACTTTACCGCGTTTTCCACCACGGGTTGTATCAGCATCGGGGGAATATCGGTTTCAAACAGCGCAAGCGTTTCGTCAACCCGGAGCATGGTCTGAAAACGGAAACGGAGCTGTTCCAGTTGCAGGTATTTTTTCAGCAGTTCGATTTCTTCACCCAGATGTATAAACGCAGTTTCACTGTTCTTCAACGCGCCCCTGAGTAAAAAAGAAAAGCTATTCAGGTATTGGTTGGCTTCGTTTTTACGGTCATTGTTTACCAGTGACTGAATCGAATTCAGCGCATTAAAAATAAAATGCGGATTGAGTTGCGCCTGCAGGGCTTTGAATTTATACTGATGCAGCTCCTGTTTTCTTTTTTCTTTATTCCAGCGGATACGAAGCCGGATATACCCTGCCGTAAGCAGCAGTAATAAACCGGAAGCAATAAAACCAACCATGGCCGCCGGAGTGTTGTACCAGGCCGGTAATACCTGCAGGTTAATAATACCGGAGACATCAGCCCCCTTGTATTTTACTTCCAGCTGGTAGCGGGTGTTGCCACGGAACCCCTTCAGCAGGGTAAAATGCCCGGTCCGTTGCCAGTTACCGTTTGAGCCGGGTTCAATAAGCCGGTAGAAAATTATTGAATCTTCGTTCGAACCCTTGTCTTTAAACAACAGCTCCAGGCAGTCGCCGGCTTTTATTTTAAACAGCTCCGGGTACGTGTAGGGACTAAATTGATCTGCCTTATCCCTTTCAGCCGTCAGGTGTTTGCGTAAAGCCGTTAGTGTGGTATCCTTATTTTTTACAATACGGAAAAGGTCTATAGCCGGGACAACAGGCTCCCGCACTATTTCCAGTACCTGGAAACCAATACCCTTCTGATCGGTAAAGTGCAGCCGCAAAGAACTACCTGTTGCAAGCACGGTATCCAGCAGGTAATGCACCGAATCGCCGTTTTTTCCGGGTAAGTTGTACGTCCACACCGGCTTGCTGCTCCCTGCATTTTCTACATGATAGCGGATCTGGCCGGGTTCCTGTTTTTTCCGGTTATACTTTGTATTCAGGGAACGAAGATCGGTATACGTAAGTGATTGCCGGGTTACACCAACCCGTACATGCGGCGACAACACCGTCAGCCGGATATCAACCGCCCCTTCAGGAAAAAATGTAACCGTGTCTTTGAGAGTAGAGGCCGACTCCACAAAAAAGGGGAGATCTGCTATATACCCGATCCTGTTCATACCTGTATCGGATTGCGCCCGCAGGTCATGTATACTCAGTAAAAGCAGGAACGTATATATAGCATGTCTCAACCCGGATAAAAATTATTCAACTAAAATAGGTATAAGGTTCTACAGATGATCAAAGAATTTCAAAAGAAGCGGAACAGGTCGTTTGATTCAGGACCTGTTCCGGAAAAGTACTTACGGCCCTCAAAACAGTTGGTTTTTCAACAATACGTTTTATTCATATACAAGCGTCATCTTGCATTGATTACAGGTGCACTCGTAAGCGCTCGGCATTCCGGTATTCGGATCCACAATTACCCGTTCCCGGCAATCACAGGTACCTGTACAGTCTATCGTGATTTTTACACCCCTTACCACATTTTCCACTACTACAAAACTGCTTTTCGCACCTGTTTCAGTGGTGTACTCATAGGTATAAATAGAGCCCTGTGCAAAAGGCGTAGCCGTTACCTCGGTAATTTCCGCCGACTGGGCTTCGCCAAACGTATTGAGCACACTCTGCTTTAATTTGTCTTCCAGTGTACTCGCCTTTTTTTCACCGTCTGTCGTTACTGTACTTTTTCCGGCAACAATTTCCGGAGGCGGATTGGCGGTAATGATTTTATCCTGTTTACTGCAGGATTCAAGAGTGATAACAGCCAGGCTCAGCACCAGTACGGCTGTTAAAAAATGAAAACGTTTCATGACTAGCGTTTTAAATGGTTAGTTGGATGCAGATTCAAAAAAGACAGCGACCGTAACCCGTCTGTACATTATTTAACATCGGCCGGGCAGATTTTGCTTACTCAGTTGCATACCCGGTATACGGGTTTACAATGATATAACACAGTGCTGTTTCCAGCGCATTGCCTGAACTTTGGCAGCAGAGAGAAAATGGCTGTCCTGAACGAATAATAAATGATGTATGATCGAATAACAGTGTCCGGAATAAATATAAATCACCTTTTCAGTTTATACATTGCAATTGTGAATCCGGTGGGTTTTACTGTGAATTCGGATATACCTCTAAAAAACTGTCCCGGCACCTGTCTGCCCATATCAGTCATGTGCTGATCTTTACTGGCAGACAGGCTGACGGGACAGCCATATAATTTTTTCACCTAATGTATTACCGCTTTTGTTGCGGTACATAGGTGTCCATATATCTTTTTACGGTATTGTTCCATCCATCGAGTGCCTGGGCTCTTTTCCTGTTCAGGTCGTTATTGGTGTTATTGTAACTGTTCACCCCTGCATTCATTTCATTTACCGCTTTGTTGTATTCATCCACATCCTGCTGGGTGCGGCTGGAAGCGGGTTTGGAGTCGAACTTCTTTTTAATTTTGTTGAAATTCTCTTCTTTCAACACGAAATCACTGATGGTGGCGCTTTTCTTTGCTTCTTCCTTATAAAAATTCAGCATATTCCGGCAGGCGGTTACCAGGGAAGCGTCGCCGGTATAGGGTTTCAGGTCTTTCAGTTTTGCAAGTCCTTCCTCCGCAAATGTCTGAAGGGAATTAATATTCTGCTCAATGCTGTTTACATTTTTCTTGGCCACCGCTTCCATCAGGTAGGCTTCCTGCTTATAGCTTTTAAAAAAGACCAGGTACACTTCATTATAGTGGTGCATCACATCGGAAGCCGTCTTCATCTTGGCCTCCAGTTCAGATGTATTCTCCAGCAGTTTGATGTTGTTTTTTTCGGCAAAAACTTTCTGCATCTCGTTCTGCCGCTTACCCGCTTCGCGCAATTTCTCGTTGGCCTTTTCCTGGGCCAGCATATACGCTTCCATCGCATCATAACTCTGCTCCGCGATTTCCTCCATATTCACGATTTTACTGAAGTCCTCATTAAACACGCTGTTCAGGATTTTCAGATAGGCAACGGTGGTATCGCGGAAGGATTTATCTCCTTTATAAGGCGGCATACCCATGATGTTCATCCGCGTATTATTAATGGCATCGAGTACCTCCAGGCGGCGTTTCTCTACTTTGCGGGCGCTTTTTCCGTGCGACATACTGCTGAGATAGACCATGTATTTCAAGGTCAGTTGTTCATTGGCTTTACCGATATAATCCAGGTACTCCACAGGCGTTTCAAAAGACTGGGCAATACCTTGTGCAGGTCTCGACAGGAAAAAGAAAAACAAAAGCGCGGGTACAAAACGAAAATAAATTCTCATATAAAGTGGTTTAGTTAAGGTGTACGCAATTTAATTAAATCACAGAGTACCTGGAAGGCTTCCTGGATATAAATATCAGTTGCCAGGTCATCCAGCCATTGCTGATTGAGTTCACGGGCGTATTCATTATTAGAAAAAGCGGCCAGATCCGCTGTATGATTTCCTGGTTTGAACAGCTTGCCGGCAGCAAGCCCCGTTCCTTTTAAGGATTCCAGTTCGGTATCATTCTGACGGGCCCATTTTTCATAGTCATCCGGTTTTAGTGATATCGTTTCCTGCCTGTTTCTGCGGGCAATCATCAGGGCAATGATCCGCTGTATATCCTTAAAGTTATCATCCCCTTTAATCCGGGAGGCACTTTTTGCTGCCAGGTCAGCTACCGGCAATGCCGGCAATGGTTTATAATAACTGTTCTTCGCCACTGGTTCCGTGCTGAGCACATTGGGCTGAAATTTTTCCCTGTACTCCAGTCCGTCAAACGCGTCAGGCAGTACCACATCGGGCTGCACCCCGTTCTTCTGTGCAGATTCTCCATTCAGTCTGTATAGTTTACCGGTAGTGATCTTTACCATATCCCGGTTGAGGTCATGTTGTGCCGGCTTTCTGATCGTGGTATCCAGCGGAAACATTTGTTGCATGGTGGCTTTACCAAATGTAGGGCTGCCAACAATCACGGCCCGGTTATAATCCTGCAGGGAAGCGGCAAGCATTTCGGAAGCGGATGCGCTTTGCCCGTTGACCAGTAACAACATGGGGCCAGAATAAATGGTGCCCCGGTTAGGATCTTTCAGGTAGACAATTTTGGGCTCTTTTGTTTTAATACCGGCCTCGGGACCTTCATCTACAAAAATGCCGATCATTTCCATGGCTTCTCCTACCGATCCGCCACCATTGTACCGCACATCAAGTATCAGCCCGTCTATATTCTCCTTCTTCAGTTTTACAATTTCCTTTGCTACATCATTGGCGCAGCTGGAACCGGTTTCATTTTCCCATTCCGTATAGAATCCGGGTAATAAAATGTAGCCGATCTTTTTTTCGCCGGCTAGTACAAACCCTTTCACCACATTTTCTTCATTCTGGATTTTCTCCTTGCGCAGCATGGTGGTCTTAATCGTACCATCCGCTTTCTGCACTTTCATAATTACTTTTCCATCTCTTGATTTTTCCATTTCCTCATAGGCTTCTTCCAGGCTCAGCCCCGTCATTTCCTTATTTTCCTTTCCTTCCCAATGAATACTCAGGACCACATCCCCTTTATTCAGGTCACCGGATTTCCAGGCCGGGCCGCCCGGTGCCAGCTTATCCACTGTAATCTGGCCTTTTTCATTTTCATCCAGATCCAGGCCCAGCGACAGGGCTTCTGTACTCAGTTGTTCCTGAAATTCCTGTTTACCCTGTGGTGAAAAATAACTGGTATGCGGATCAAAGCAACCGGCCAGCGCATCCAGGTAGAGTTCCATACAATAGCCTTCAATACCGGTCGTATGTTCCTGTATTCTTTTTAGCTGGCGGCTTTCATTCTTTTTTATTTGTTCCCTGACCCGTTGTTCATTGCCAGATAGAATTGTTTTAATAGTTGTTTTACCTGTACTATCCAGCGAACTGATATCATACAAGACATCCAGGGCCCTGAACTTCAGGTAGCGGTTCCACCGTGATACAAGGGCCTGCACATCGGCTGCAAAAACAAAAACATCTTTTCTACCCGTGCTGATGGATTCTGTCGCGGTAAAATCAAACGGCTTTGCCGTCAGTTTTTGTAAAATGGAGTCTGCTCTTTTTACCGCCCGCTGATACAGTACGGAAAACTGAGTATAAAAAGCCCATTCACGGGAATTCAATTCATCGTCCAGCCGGACGTTGAATGACTGCAGCTGTTTAAATTCCGAATCCGTAAATAACAACCGGCGTTCATCGGCACGGTTAATAACCGACGTAAACAGGCGATGTGAAAAACTGTCATCCACGGCTCGGGGCGACAAGTGATTCAGTTCAATCATCCGTTTTACAAGCAGGGCTTTTTGCTGAACAGGCGCATATTGCGAACGGGCTGTTTGTACAAAAACAAACACGAGCAGGAATACAGGAACAGGTTTCATAACAGTATACGTGTGAAGAAGCATGAATATAAATAATTAATATTATTTATTCATGAACAAGGACCCGATTATTTCCTGATTTTACAAATTTTCAGGGACGGATTTCGGTAAATTTGGTAAAATCAACAGTTGTAATATATGAAGTCATTACTGCGTAAACTGATAGCCTCAACAGCCCGGAAAGAGATGATCAGTAAAAACATGAAGAATGACCAGATTACACCTTATCAGTTAGCAAAGGGTTACCGCGCCATCACCATTACCGCAAAACGATATATGCGTGACCTGATGCTGATGACGGCCGGTGTATTTTCCGCGGCCTTTGGTTTTAAAGGCTTTCTGCTGACCAATGAATTTATTGATGGCGGGGCAACCGGTATTTCCCTGCTGGTTTCGTTTCTTACAGATATTCCCCTGGCCCTGCTGATCCTCTGCGTAAATATTCCCTTTATAATACTCGGGTATAAGACGATGGGAAGCACATTCGCCATCAAAACGGTAATTGCCATCAGCGGGCTTGCAACCGTCTTGGCCACTGTCAGTTTCCCCAATGTTACAAACGACAACCTGTTAGTGGCCATTTTCGGTGGTTTTTTCCTGGGTGCCGGTATCGGTCTCAGCGTAAGAGGAGGGGCGGTAATCGACGGTACAGAAATCCTGGCTATCTGGCTCAGCCGCAAACTCGGCACCACCATCGGGGACATCATCATTATCATCAACGTAATTATATTTTCCGCGGCGGCCTATTTTCTGTCCATTGAAATTGCCCTGTATTCCATGATCACCTATCTCGCCGCTTCCAAAACGCTCGATTTCATTGTTGAGGGTATTGAAGAATACATTGGTGTAACCATTGTTTCCTCCCACAGTGAGGAAATACGCCAGATGATCATTGATAAAATGGGCCGGGGCTGTACGGTGTACAGCGGCAAGAAAGGCTATGGCAAAAAAGGAGAAACCAAAGATGTGGACATCATTTATACCGTCATCACCCGGCTTGAAATCAATAAACTCAATACCGAAATTGAAAAAATTGAACCGGATACGTTTGTCGTGATGAGCTCGGTAAAAGACACCAAGGGCGGCATGATTAAGAAAAGGCCGCTGAAGCATTAATGGTCTTTCGCAAACAACGGCATCTTCATTACCGGGCTATCACCCGCATACCACCCCCGCCTGCATTGTTCAGTCCCATTTTGGTAAGACTGTAGGTAAAGCTCAGCATAAAAAAACGCTGCAGGGTCAGCACCCGGGAATCTTCAATATAGTTGTTGCTGGTATTCCGGCTGATGCCCACATTGCGGTTGAGCAGGTCGCGGGCACTGAGTTTCAGTTCGCCCCGGTTAAAACGCAGCATTTGTTTACTGATACTGGCATTCCATAAAGGTACTTTGACATTGAAACCGGCGGCCCGCTGACTGTTTACACTATAGGTAAAATCTGTACTGAAGAAAAAGCCTTTGGGCAACTCCCAGTCTGCCGACGCTCCATACTCCTGGGATAAATAATTATTGACAAACCCCGGTTGCAGCGAATAAGTGGTGTGATTATGACTGATCCCCGCACTGAATCCGATATTGATTTTTTCCGCTGGACTCATATCCAGCCGCAAATCGGGACCCACGGAAAAAGTTTTAATCGTATTCTCACCCACCTGTCCGCTCAGTGTATTGATCAGTTGCTTGCCCCGGTTGTAAGCAGCCACCGTACTCAGTTCAATAGTCCCTTTTAGGAAATGAGCCGGCAAACTATAACTGAAGTTTCCATTCAGGTTATATACACCCTGCACATTCACGGGTTTGGTTTTACGTACACCAGTGAGTTGGTTTAGTGAATCATAGTTCACAATCTTATTCTGTGTAGCCGTTCCCCGCAGGAAAAAGAACAAATTTTTATTCTTATACGGACTGATCAGCGAAAGATTGGTCTGCAGTGTATGATTGTATTCCTGTTTCAGATCCGGATTCCCATCCCTTATATTCAACGGATTGGACACATCGGGTACCGGCTGCAGTTGCGACATGGAGGGCTGATTGGTACTGGTGCTGTAGTTCAGCGATAGTGTCTTAAACCTGCTGAAATTATACTGAAACCGCGCGGTGGGCAACAGGTTTTGAAAGCGTTTGCTGATCAGCGAATCTTTGATACCGCTGATAATCTTTCCATCCAGGTCCGATTGCTGCCAGCTGATGCCCAGTGCATAATTGTATTTTTTCTGCTGGTTCCGGATCCGGAAACCGGCATTGGTATAACCATACCGGTTTTCAAAATCATTACTGAGCTGGTCGTTCAGCTGATCATATTTGCCGTTGCCCCGGTTATAGTCATAGGTTTCCTTATCTGAAAGATTGCGCGTATTGCTTTGCCCGAGACTGAATTCCAGCAGGGTTCGTTTTCCTAACGGTTCTGTATACACCGCACGGGCCGTATAGCCTTTCAGGGTGCTGTAATTATTCGTTGCCTGGTTCAGGGTGTCTTTACGCAACAGGCTGCCGCCGGGTGTATAAAAATTATTGATGGAGGAAAGGCTGCCGTCGCCATTGCTTTCATTCAGCGTGGTTTGCAGGGAGAGCGAAAAGGTCCGCCCCTTGCGGGCAAATTTGCGGCGCCAGGCAATTTCATTCCGGAAATTATACCCGGTAGCGTCACTTATACTGTTGCTGAACCCGTCATTCACCCGACCCTGCTGTTCATTCAGTGTCTGGTAATCGCTGTTGGAGCGGTTACGTGTCTGCTGATAACTGAATGATGGAATGACACGGATCGTATTCATGGAATCGAGCTGGTACAGCAGGTTCAGGTTCAACCGGTGACTGTTGTTCAGGTTATCCGCATAGGTGTTGGAATTATAATAGGATGTGTCCGGAAGTATATACTGCCGCTGAATATGACTTTCGTTTACCGGATTATACCGGTTATAAAAATAATTACTCTGCAGATCCAGTTTCTTCCCGATAATATTGTTGTAATTCAATCCGCTGCCCCAGGCCGTATTGATCCCGCTGTTGCGGTTGCCGCTGTTTACTCCCATGGCGGCGGCATCCTGGGAGGACAGGCTGATATTGATATTACCACCGCCACCCCGCTGCATACGCGCCAGTTCCCCGGTGAAATTCATGATATCCATAAAGGAAAACCCTTCCGCATTTGTATTATTGCCCATACCGATAGCCGAAAACTGACGCGCGCCTTTAAAAGAATTAATATTGAATTTTCCTTCATACCGTTCCTTATCTCCCGCACCGGCTGTTAGTTTTCCAAACTTCCCTTTCTTCTTATCCTTTTTCAGTTTGAGGTTGATCGTCTTTTCATAATTGCCGTCTTCAAAACCTGTCAGCTGCGCCTGGTCACTCTGCCGGTCATATACCTGTACTTTATCCACGGCATCGGCCGGCAGATTTTTTGTCGCCACTTTGGGATCATTGCCAAAAAACTCTTTACCATCCACCAGTACTTTAGTTACTGTTTCTCCCTGCGCCTTTACCGTACCGTCTTTCTCCACTTTTACCCCGGGCAGTTTCTTAAGCAATTGTTCCACCGTGGCATTCGGCACCGTTTTAAATGATCCGGCATTGTACTGAATCGTATCATTGATCAGGGTAATGGGTGGCGCTTCATTTTCCAGCACCACTTCAGCCAGCATTTTTGTCTTATCATGCATCAGCACCTGGCCAAGATCCCGGATCTTCACAGAATCACTTATTGAAAAAAAGCGGTTGCTGTTATGATACCCGATATGCGTAATCAGAATCCGGTAGTCTCCATTGGCCAGTCCATTGATCTCAAACCTTCCATCCGGACCGGTCATGGTAAATGTAACGAGGGAAGAATCTTTTTTCTCCAGGATGGTAATGGTGGCCGCCCCAACATTTTGTTTGCTGATGGTATCATAGGCAATGCCTTTTACCGTACCGTTCTTCTGAGCAGCCAGCGGACCGGCAAAACTCACAATAAATAAAAGTGTAAAGATTCTTCTCATGGCGCTGATTTCAGCCACGAAAATAAACGGCCCGGAAATAGAAACGGGTTAACCGGACTGGGATTAAGGTTAATTATGGTTAAAAGAGGTGCCGGGTGAGAGTCCGAAGCTACCTGCATCCTCGGCTGCTTATCAGGAAACGAATCCGCCGCAAGCATCCGGATTTCTATGTTCTCTGTTTATCTATCTGACTATGTGTGATGGCTGTTGACTGCTATCTGCCAACTATTCCTCCACTTTCCCCCGCTCCTCATCCTCCCTCTCCCTGTCATACACCATAATCTTCACCTGCCAGTCCATCGGCGCCTTGTACTGCAGCAGCAGCTCCACTTTTACTTTCTTTATATCTGCGGATGTGGGATCAAACCCAAATAATACGGAATTGAATTTATTGTCATCCGACGGTGTTTCATAATCCCCGCGGAGACGGAAATGAGATTTGCCAAGCGTAACCGCCATATTGTTGAGCTGGGTATAAAAAGCTTTGTACTTCTTTTTTGCCTGTTCAAAATCGTCGGTGGTAAACATCACGGCTTCCCAGCTCACCACCGCTTCTCTTTTTGAAGAATACCGGGTTACCGTTGCTTCTTCCGCACCATTGATTTTAAAATTGCAGAAATACTCTGTCGATTGCTCGTGTTGTGTCTTCACTTCTCCCATCAGGTTGATAAACCGGTTGGGATAATCCTCGATTACTTTTTTAATGTCTGCTGTGAAACCATTGGCCACCGGGAGTTTCAGCTGGGCGGCTAACAGGGAGGGCAAAGCGAAAAGAATAGTAAGAAGCACAAGTGTTTTTACGCAATTTTTCATGTGTACGGGATTTAACGGGTTGATAACAGACCCCAATATTATAAAATTTTAGCTTTATTGTATACTTTTAAATTGAATCACCACGTTAACCCCTCGAAAATTATCCTGATATGAAAAACAAAAATCTTGTTCATTACCATGAGTCTGCCCGGATTTACCGGAATTATTACAAACCTTCTTTCAATATTGTCCGTCTGATTAAATCGGTATTGTCTGTTGTAATTTCCGGCTCCAATCCCGTTGCTTCCGGTCCGTACCGTAAACCCTGATTGAGTCTTTACTAACCCCCTACAATAATTAAGGAGCTGTTTCATTTAAATGAAACAGCTCCTTTTTAATTAGTTGTCATCCTGCTTGTCCCGCCAAATGCGGGGAGTATCGGAGGACAGCGAGGACTCATGTATTTCTAGAACATCCGCATATCCCGGGTGTTTCTTTCCATCATCCGGTTCATACCCGGAGTCATTCCTTGCTGACGTTGCTGCGTTTGTCCGCCCATTCTGTTCAGGTTAAACAGGAAGCTTACCATAAAATAACGTCTCAGTACCATGCTGCGGGTATCTTCCACATAGTTAAGGGTGGTGGTACGGGAAATAGCCTGGTTCTGGTTCAGCAGGTCACGTACGGAAAACTTCAGTTCCCCGTTCTTATTCTTGAACAACTGCTTGCTGAAACTCGCATTCCACACCGGTATTGTCTGGTTGTATCCGGGCGCACGTCCTGTATTCATCAGGATATTAAAGTCGGTAGACAGGATGAAATTTTTCGGAAACGTATACGCGATATCACCGGAATACGTGTGGGTATAATAGTCTTCATTCTGTGTCTTATTCACGGAATATTTTACCGTATTATAAGCGAGGTTGGCTTTCACACCGAAATCAATTTTTTCTTTATTGATATTCACCCCCAGTCCCTGGCTGATGGTATAGGTCTTTGTAATGTTCTTTACACTGTTAAGCAGACTGATATCCTGCGAATAATTCATGTTGTTGGTCACATTCACACTGGAGCCCTTCAGTTTGGGGTTACGGAAAGGCAATCCCAACGTTACAAAAGTGGATCCGCTGAAATACCCGTCCATATTTTCATACGTGGTGGTCTGGCGACGGCCCGTATATGTGATGTTGTTGATGATTTTATTATCCGTAGTGGAGAAACTGATATTCGCCGCGATAAATTTCATCGTCAGCATATTGAAGGTATTAAACCCGAGGTTGAAACTATGGTTGAACTCCTGGTTCAGGTTCGGGTTACCAATGCGGACATTCAGTGTATCGGTTACATCCGGTACATTCTGCAACTGGGATACAGAGGGCTGATTGGTCCGGCCATTATAGCGGAAACGCAGGTTCTTACTCCGGGACGGCGTAAAGTTGAAGTTCGCCGTCGGGAAAAGATTGGTATACGACTGACTGGTGAGGAAGGTTTTATTACTGTCGGCCCGGTAACTGGAGTTATCGAGCGTGGACTGTTGCACGCCCACACCCAGCTGGTAATTGTATTTGGCGTTCTGTACCCGGAAATTGATCCCCGCGCGGTGTGCTTCAAACACGTTCCTGAAATCATTGGTCTGCCGCAGGTTCACATTATCATACTTCCCGGAATTGTTATTGAAATTATAGGTCTTCCGGTTGGACTCACTCACATTTCTCGTGTAAGCATAATTCACTTCCACCAGTTTGTTCAGTCCTACCGGTTCAGTATAGGAAGTACTGACAACGTTATTATTGGTGTTTGTTGTTTGCTTATAATTCTGGTTCTGAATAAATGAAGAATCAAGTGAGCCATCAGAAAGATAAAACAGGTTACTGGAATAGGTCAGCCCGTCGCTTTCACTGTTGCCGGTTGTATTGTTTACCCCCAATGTAAGTGTCCGTCCCGTTTTTTTGAATTTATGACGGAACAACAGGTTATTCCCCAGGTTAAAACCATCACGGCTATTGGTGTTCTGTGTACGGCCACGTACCGCCAGGTACTGTGCCAGCGGTGTTATGGATTGGGTAACAGAGCTGTCTAGACTGAAGTTCTCCGAATGCTGAAACGTGAGCGATGGCGTATACAGAATCGAGTTCATGGAATCAATCATATATTCAAAACGCAGATTGAAACGATGATTCTGATTCAGGTTGTTGGATTGTGATGTTTTTGATAAAGCCGCTGTAGAGTCATTCGCAAAAAAAGTTTTACGGAACGTATTGTATTCCTGTAATGGCCGGGTTGTGGAATAAAAATAACTTCCGGTTACCTTGATCTTGCTGCCCCATTCATCCGTGTAGTTCAGACCGGCCGCTGTGGAACGGGTAAGCCCGGTACTGTTTCCGCCAAAACTCAGGCCACCGAATCCGCCACCACCACCGCCACGGCCGCCACCGCCGCTGAAACCACCCATTGTACTGATGATATCAGAAAAAGAAAAACCTTGCTTATTAATATTATTGGAATTAAACAGGAGAGAGATCCGCTGATTCCCTTTGAATTTATTGATACTGAAATTCGCTTCATACCGGTCATCCGATCCGTAGCCGAATGTGGAACGTCCGAAATATCCTTTGTTCCGGTCTTTCTTCAGTTTGATATTGATGGTCTTGCTCCGGCTGCCATCATCCACTTTGGTGAATTTGGCCTGGTCACTCATATCATCAAACACCTGCACGCTTTCAATCATATCCGCGGTCAGGTTTTTGGTGGCCAGCTTGGGGTCGGTACCAAAAAACTCTTTTCCGTCCACGAGCACTTTTTGTACCGTTTCTCCCTGCGATTTTACCGCGCCTTCCTTATCCACTTCCATTCCCGGTATTTTTTTCAGCAGGTCTTCGAGGGTGGCATTGGGCTGTGTTTTAAACCCACTGGTATTAAACTGTATGGTATCATTTTTTACCTGGATCGGTGATTCGGTGGTAATGGTAACCCCTTCCAGCATTTTAAAATCCTTCTGAACGGAGAGACTTCCCAGATCAATCAGCTTTTCGGTTGCGGATACCGTTACTTTTTTGCGGATTTCCTCATAGCCTTTACTGGTTATAATAACCCGGTAATCGCCGGCCACCAGGCCTTTTACTTCAAAAACACCTTGTTTATTGGAAAGCGTGAATGTAGCCAGGGAAGAGTCAGTGGCATTCAATACAGAAATTGTTGCATCTGCAATAGGTTGTTTTGCAGTGGTATCTACCAGTTTTCCTTTAATACCGCCATCCGCTTTCTGAGCCTGTATCCCGGTTATTATTGCAAAAAAAACAAGGGATAAGGTGATAATCTTCTTCATAATCAGCATAATCTGTTGTACGAAGATAGACGTAAGCAGGGGGCCGAACCTTCGCTTTCAGCGGGGTATTTTCCAAAAAGAGGGATGAAATGGTCAAATCGCCCGACGAATGGCTTAACTGAAGAGGTATTCCACATCCTCGCGGGTAAGCGTTTTTACAAAAGAGGCATCATCGGAAATAATGTCTTTGGCCAGCGCCCTTTTCTTCTCCTGCAGTTGCAGAATCTTGTCTTCAATGGTATCCTTACAAATCATCCGGTAGGCAAATATGTTCTTGGTCTGACCAATCCGGTGTGTCCGGTCAATCGCCTGTTGCTCCACGGCCGGATTCCACCAGGGATCCACAATATATACATAGTCAGCCGCCGTCAGGTTAAGACCCACACCCCCGGCTTTCAGTGATATCAGGAATACCCGCACTTCATCATTGTTCTGAAAACTCTGGATGGCTTTCTCCCGGTCGGGAGCGGATGTACTTCCATCAAAATACTCGTATTTAATTCCTAACTGGGTCAGTTTTTCGCGGATCAGTCCCAGCATACCCAGGAACTGGGAAAAGATCAGGGCTTTGTGATTACTCATGTCCTCACTCAGTTCACGGGCCAGCTCATCCAGTTTGATGGAGTGATTTTCAAACTTCTCCTGCTCATTCAGAATGGCGGGTGAATCACAGATCTGCCGCAGTTTCATCAGTCCCTGCAGGATCGTGAGCTGTGATTTTTGTATCCCCTGGGTTTCAATAGTACCCAGGATCTGGTTCCGGAAATCATTCCGGTACGCATCATAGATATTCCGCTGTTCATCTTCCATTTCACAGAAGAGGATCATCTCCTGTTTTTCCGGCAGGTCTTTGGCTACCTGCTCCTTGGTACGGCGGAGTATAAAGGGATATAATATTTTCCGCAGGTGATCCTTGCGGTCCTGCTCCCCGAACTTGTCAATCGGTATGGCAAATTCCTGGCGGAAAAACTCCATCGTTCCCAGCATGCCGGGATTCAGGAAATTCATCTGGGCAAAAATGTCGAATGTATTATTCTGCAACGGGGTACCGCTCATGCACAACCGGTTTTTTGCATTCAGCAGGCAGGCGGCCTTGGTTACTTTACTCGACGGGTTCTTGATGGCCTGGGATTCATCCAGTATTACATAATCAAAATCCACGCTCATCAACAGCTTGATGTCGCTGCGCAACGTTCCATAGGTGGTGATGGTAACATGATGGTCGGTCAGCTCTTCTTTTACCCGCGTACGGACGGCGCCATGATGTATTTTATACGTCAGGGTCGGGGTAAACTTTTTTATCTCATTCTCCCAGTTGTAGATCAGGGTGGTGGGACAAACCACCAGCGCTTTCAGCGTACCCCGCTCATTTTTAAAATGCTCCATAAAGGAGAGGGCCTGTACGGTTTTACCGAGACCCATATCATCGGCCAGGATACCACCCCACTTAATATCTTTCAGGTAATTGAGCCACTGATAACCGGCTACCTGGTACGGGCGGAGAATTTTCCCGAGCGTTTCAGAAGGTTCTATCTCCCGGATCTTATTAAACTCCCTGAGCTTTTCATATTTCTCTTCCAGCTGTACCACCAGTTCTTCTTCATCCCTGGTTTCATATAACTCATCCACCACGCTGAGGTGATAACGGGAAAGTTTTAATGAATCCGTTTTGCCTTCTCCCACCCGGAACAACAACGAATATTTCTTCAGCCATTCTTCCGGCAGGATGCCCAGGGTGCCGTCGTTCAGGTGTACAAATTGCTGTTTATTGGCCAGGGCTCTTTTTACTTCGGCCACCGTTACTTTCTGATCGCCGAAAAGAATATCCACTTTCGCATCAAACCAGTCGGTATTACTGCTGATAAAAATTTTCGTCTGCGGTTTGGCGGTATTGAACCTGAAGTTCTTCAACGCTTCAAAACCGAATACCGGTGTTTTGTTTTCCTTCATGGCATCCACAAAAAGGAAAAACCAGTTATTCTTCAGTACATCCGATCCCTTCAGTGCCAGGGTGGCGGAATCTTCATTATAAACAAAGTTGGAATGCAGGTTCTGCAGCGACTGGATAAATTCCTGTTCCTTTTCCCGGTTCCGGTGCACCACCATCACCTTGTCGCCCTGCGGCACAATCACTTCATCCCGGTCGCGTGCCTTGGTTTCATACCCTTTATAGGAAAAGGAAGGCTGAAAGACCAGGTATTCCCCTTTCTCCATCAGGAACAATTTCACATCCGGATTGCCATCCTTTACTTCCTGTACCAGCGACTTGTCAAAATCCACTTTATGCTCTTTGGCCAGCGGCATCACAAATTTCTGCAACGACTCCGGCCAGTCACCTGTTGAAATGCTCATTTTCCCGGTTGGCAGAAACTTCTCCACCAGGTGAATCACATCATTGTTTTGCCAGAGGTAGGCCTGGTGATTGTATAAAAAGAACAGCGGTGTTTCCGTTTCATTATCGCCCAGGTCAAATTCCAGCGGACCCGCTTTTACCCGGCACTGTATCCCGTAATGAGAATTCTTGCGGATAATAAAATGCGGCAAGGCGGGTTCAGACTGCAGCTGGAGTTGTTCCAGGTTGGCTGTCTTAAACGCTTTCCCGTCGGGCAGTAAATAAATGAAGGGGTTGCCCACACACTCAACAAAAAGTTTTTTCAGCTTGGGCAGCATATATTCCGCCATCAGTTCCTTGGTCTCATCCGGCAGGTCGTCCTCTTCATGGTGAATGATATTTTCCCAGATGCCGGAGAAAGGTGAGTTACGGCTGATGTATTTATTTATCTCCGTGTCCTGCAGTTTGCGCAGCATGGTCAGCAGTTCCCTGTCGCCTTCGGGAAGCTGCTCTGTATTGAGATAACGGCTGATATCCGCCTTTTCCACTTTACCGGCAAAAGCCAGGTTGGTATCATCCGGCTCGCCGATGACCACATCCACTGTAAACTGCGGATATGTTTTCTTATTGAAATTAAACACCACGCCCAGCCGCTGGGTGGATTTCTCCGCCACCGGCTCTTCCACCATTGTAGTTTTTTCCTCTTCTCTTTCTTTTTGCGGAAGCAGTACCGGACGGGTAGGTGCGGCCACCGGTGCTACCCGTTTGATAGAAGCATCCAGTACCCGCAGAAAAGGTTTGCCGTCTTTATACGCAAATTCGAATTTTCCTTTCAGGTCGTCTGACAAGGAATAGCCGTAGGCTTCGAGCAGTTTATTTTTCTCTTTGTCCCAGTTGCGGATGGTATCAAAATAACCGGCTCCGTGCGTATTCAGCAGTTGCAGGAATACAATCATCTTGGGCAGACACAGCGGATGATTTTCATCTTCATAGTCGCAACTGGTATCAAAATTCCGTTCCTCGTTTTTACGGATCAGTACCTTATAGGATTGCCCGTTAATGGCAACCGAGGCTTTCACCACTTCATTCTCCGCAAATTCTATCGTAGCCTTATTTGTCCTTAAAAATGTTTCCGCATCTATCAGTGTCTCCGGTGAGCAAAGCAGCCGCAGGGTTTTGAGATCAATCGTTTTCATCTTGGCCACGGTGTGGCGCTGATCATATTTGATATTATCCGCCTGCAGATGACCGCGGTCAATCAGTTCCTGCAACTGAAACAGGGCCGCCGCTTCGTGCCGGCAGATATCGCCCAGGTTATAGGGACAGGCACAACGCATGGATGTGCCCTTCGGATCCTTGAACTTCTGTATATACACTTTATAATACGTGGAATAGCTGTCGTCCTTGACGCGGAACACAGCCGAACCAAAAAGATCATCATACTCCACCAGCTCTACAAAACCGATTGCATGAATCTTTTTACCACGACGGATCACTTCATCCGTTCCATGGGTATAGACATATTTAATAAGGTGCGGTAACGCCATATGTAAATAAAAAGTTTAGAGTTTAGGGTTGGGGGGTTAAGGTTTCCGGACAGAAAACAAATAACCAAACCCTTACCCGACTCTGGTTGGGGCAATCGGCAAATCTAAAGGAATAGCCCGCTGATTTCCATGCAAACAGACGGAAATAATAAATAAATTTTGAAACAGGAAAATGCGCGGAAAAAAAGGTACCTTAGTACGTTTTATTTTGCAATAAGTTTTCCCTCCGCATATACCGGTAATACATTGGCCACATCGGGTGTAAGACAGAACTTAATATCTTCTATCAGCCCGAAGCGTTCTACCAGGCGATGATAGTGTGTCAGCTTTGGTGCGAACTCATGCAGTTTGTTTTTTTGCTTCATGAACATGGTCTCGGCCATCAGCGAACTGTCGCAGTGTACGGTAAAATGTTTTGCCACCTGGTGAATGACTGCACCGGCAAACAAAGTATCCTCCAGGTTGAACCGGTCCTTCCAGCCGGCACAACCCAGTACTACATTCTTTTTTTCGCTGACGAGGAAATCACAAACGGCAGAGAGGTTGGGAAAGGATCCTGATATAATGGTATCCGCATTGCGGTCCAGTGCCATCTGTAATAAGCGGGTGCCGTTGGTGGTGGTGAGTACCAGTGTTTTATTTTCAATAAACTCACGGGTATATTCCAATGGTGAGTTTCCGTGAGAAAGTCCTTCGGCAATCATGCCATCGCGCTCACCGGCGGCAATGCCGCTGATATTGCGGCTGATTTCAATGGCTTTGGGAACGGTATCTACCGGTATCACACAACGGGCTCCGTTGTATAATGCCGACGCAATGGTGGAGGTAGCGCGGAAAACGTCAATAATCACCACTACGCTGTTGCTCAGATCATATAAATGCAGTAAGGCCGGGGATATCGATGTATGCAGGGAAGGTTTATGACTCATAGTAGGCTGCAAAAATAATGCATCGCGGCTTACCAATCTGCCGCCTGTCAAATTCATTGGAGAAATGACCTTGTTTATTTATTCAGCAGTTTCTGCCAGCGGCCGCTTTCCGCATAATCGCGGATGGTCTTGTTGCGCTGATCGAGCAGCTTATGCATATAGCGGGTAAGAAAGAGTGCATTGAACCACCGGCCCAGCAATCCGTATGGCGATTCAAAATGAAAGAGATCAATCAGTATGGTGCCATTGTCACAGGCTTTGAAATAATGCTCATGCTTCATTTCCTTAAAATCTCCCTGTACCTGTTCATCAATGAACATGTCGCCTTTCTTCATTTCCGTAATCTTCACCCGCATCAGTCTTTCTTTGAACAGATGACGGGCCCGCCAGGTTACCGTATCGTCTTTTTCAATCAGCCCGAAACGGGTACCGGCCACGGCCTCTTCTTTGTAGTGGGCCATTGACTCTTTGTGCAGACCGATATGCCGGCTGAGGTCGAAGACCACTTCGGCGGGAGCGGCAATAAATGTGGTTAAATGAATCGTTGGCATGGTGCTGACAGGTAAAATACAATTTTCCTAACCGTTGCAAAAACAGGACCACGGATTTATTCAGGAAAAAGGAATCTTTGCCACTTTGGCCAGCAGGAGTTTATCGCGTACCTGGATGTAGATCTGCGCGTCTATCGCCGCAAATGCGGGTCGTACATACCCCATGCCGATGGCTTTGCCGAGACTGGGTGACTGGGTACCGGAAGTAACCACACCCAATGGCTGACCCGCGGCATCTTTGATTTCATATCCATGGCGGGGAATGCCCTTGTCCACCATTTCAAAACCGACCAGTTTACGGCTTACCCCTTCGGCTTTTTGCTTCGCAAATACGTCTTTATTGGTAAAGTCTTTGGTGAATTTGGTAATCCAGCCCAGTCCTGCTTCAATGGGTGATGTGGTATCATCTATATCATTGCCATAAAGACAGAAGCCCATTTCCAGGCGAAGGGTATCACGGGCACCGAGACCAATCGGTTTCATGCCCTGTGGTCCGCCGGCGGCAAATATGGCTTCCCATATTTTATCAGCCGCCCCGTCTTTATCTTCAAAATATATTTCCACCCCGCCGGCTCCGGTATAACCCGTGGCACTGATCAGTACATTTTCCACCCCGGCAAAAACTCCTTTTACAAACGTGTAATATTTGAGGTTGATAATATCGAGGTCCGTGAGTGGCTGCAGGATCTTTGTTGCATTCGGTCCCTGTATGGCCAGCAGGCATGTTTTTTCAGAGATATTGTGCATCTCCACGTTTTCCGTATTGTGCTGACTGATCCAGTTCCAGTCTTTTTCAATATTGGAGGCATTCACCACCAGCATATACACTTTATTTTCTTCCACACAATAAACAAGCAGGTCGTCCACGATACCGCCGGTTGCATTGGGTAAACAACTGTACTGTGCCTGGCCGTTTTTCAGTTTGGCCGCATCATTACTCGTTACCCGCTGAATCAGGTCCAGCGCTTTTTCCCCTTTCAATATAAATTCACCCATATGGCTGACATCAAACACACCGGCATTTTTCCGCACGGCAGCGTGTTCATCATTGATACCGGTATAGGAGATGGGCATATTGTATCCGGCAAAAGGCGCCATTTTAGCACCGAGGGCAATATGTTTTGCAGTGAAGGGGGTGTTTTTTACAGACATATACTTGCTATTAAAAGTCAGCAAAGTTAAGCGAATATGTGTTAGTGTTTATAACAGAAAGACTCCACAGGGGAGTCTTTCCGGGGTCCTGACTTAAGGGACCACCAACTTGCCCGCGGTTGGCGGGACTTCAACCGAGCTATACTTATTTCGTTATAATACCAGTGAGCCTACGGGTGAAGGGATTCCCACGATATCCCCTTCGGATTTTGCTTCCATTTTTCGTTTCCAGCTGATGGCTTTTTTCTTCGCTTTTTCTTCCAGGTCTTTTATCCGGCGGTCAGACTCTTCGCGTTTTCTTTTTTCTTCTTCCAGTTGTTGCTGAATCTCCGGATCAGGTGCCGGTTCTGCTGTTACTGTATCGGGTGCATCGAAACGGTAATCACTATTCTGGCGGCGGGCGGGTGTAACCGTGTTTACCGCTTTGCGTTGATTATCCGGTTTCAGTTTTCCGTCAATACCCATGGTATAATACTCACCAGCCATGAATTCAAAATCGTAATCCTCATCTATACGGAGACCGATATTATTGCGATAGCGTTCTTTGCGGTTAATGGTCATCCGCATCAGGTTCAGTTTTTCCCTGACGGATTCATCAAACCTGATTTTTTTACCAATCGGAATCTGCACCAGGATGGCCACCTGCTGGAGCCGGTACTTGCTTTCTTTGCCGATTGAAAAACCACTGGGCAGGTCAAGCAGACTGTCGCGCAAACTGGCTTTATAGGTAAACTGTGAAGCCCTGAGTTTGGCATCCTCATCATTCCGGCCATTGCTGTATTTTTTTATACTTACATGGTACATGGAATCCGGGCTGGCCGTAAACTCGAACCAGGCATTGGATAAGCGCATGGTATCATTATTCAGGTCCCAGCCACCAATATCCTCATTGATCCAGCCGTAGCCGCCGGTGTATTCCAGCTCGGGTTGTGATACAGTAATTACCAGTTTCCCATTGGACGGTTTGAACGCGGCCAGCTCAGTCGGTACCGGTTCGTCGATATAACGCATCGTGCTGAAGTCGCGGCCCAGGCTGCTGATCAGCAGTACCAGAGAAACCCAGCCCAGTGTCCATAAGGCACCAAAGGTCCAGCCGAGATAATTGCTGCCGGCTCTTGCATTCATAATCCGGCGTACTACCCATACAATAAAAGCGATCAGCGGAACCAGCAGGAAGAAAATAAGGGTACCCCAGGCATAAATCTGCTGCCAGCGGCTGGTCCATAAGAAATCATTCAATGGCCACCACTGCGGACCGCTGAACAGGATCGCGATTAATGAAATAAATAATGCAAACGCGATGGTACCGAAAATAAACAGGAAGAATACTTTGAACAATACACCGATTGCGTGACCTATGCCACCACCGGAACGACGAACCGTCTGGTTCACTTCCGCTGCAAACTCTTTGCCGCGTGTATTGGAAAACTCCTTCGCCTTATTGGAAAATTGCTGGGCCGATTCTTTTACTTCCTCACCCCATCCCTTCATCCTGTCCTTCATGTTATCCATGCCTTCCTTTACATTCTGGCGGATTGTATTCACATCCACTTTCTCCCCGCGCATTTCCATTTTCTGATACGTGGTACGGGCTTCGGGTAATACAATCCAGAGAACGATATAGATTAAAATGAATGTACCGGAAATGGAACTGAAGCCGATATTCCAGAACAGATCAAAATCATTCCAGCGGAATCCGTTCAGTGAACTGAACAGAATATTCAGGATCAGCGGTGCGGCAAATACCAGGCGTACTGTAGACGTACTTCTTCCGAAATAAGCCGCCAGTCCGCTGGCCACACCACCAATTACTTTCTCTTCGGGGTTGCGGAACAAACGCTTGCCGGTATACTCTTCCAGGTCTTTGGGAGGTAAAATAATCCACATGATGATGTAGGCGAGGAAGCCCAGCCCAAAACCACCGAATGTGATAATGGCAAAAAGGATACGGACAATCGCGGGGTCCACATTCATATAAGCGGCCACACCACTACATACACCACCGATAAACTTATCACTGGTATCGCGGTACAGCCGGCCACGGGATGTTTTCTCCCGCTCCGCGTATGTATAATTCCCGCTGCTTTGCTGCTGATAGGATTGTTGCTCCTGTTGCGGCTGGGTTCCTTTTAACGGGATATCCGTTACATCTGTTGCCGCTTCTGCTTCAAAATCTTCCGGACGGCCCATGGAACTGGCAATCTCGTTCACATCCGCATCTGTAATGCAGGTGGAACCTTTCCGGACTTTCTCACTCATGAGCTCCGCAATACGGCTTTCGATATCATTGATGATTTCGTCCCGGCTTTCTTCATTGGAGAAATAGCGGCGCAGACTTTCAATATATCCCTGCAGTTGTTCATAGGCAGAGTCTTCAATCGGGATGACCCGTCCGCTGAGGTTTATGTTAATAATCTTTTTCATGATTCAGGTATTTGGTTGAAGTGGTTGGTTATAGTTAGTAGTGAAATGGTTGTTCCGGTTTCTTGCTGGCCAGGGTATTGACTCCGTTGGAAAGCTCATCCCAGGTTTTCTCGAGCTCTTTGTAAAACAATTCCCCCTTTTCTGTCAGGGAAAAATATTTCCGGGGTGGACCGGAATTACTTTCTACCCAACGATACGTGAGCATACCGGCATTTTTCAGGCGGGTGAGCAAGGGGTACAGTGTACCTTCCAGGATCTGCAGATTGGCCGCCTTCATCTCCTCCACAATATCACTGGGGTAAGCCTCGCCCCGGCGGATAATGGAAAGGATACAGAATTCCAGGATACCCTTCCGCATCTGGCTCTGTGTATTTTCTATATTCATATCCTGAGGTTTTTTAAGTATCTGTTTCAAAGATAATAACAGTTTTAGTACTATGCAAAACAAAGTACCATATTTTTTAAGGTATTCTTTTGGTTGAAATCGCTTTGCAAACAGCTTACTTATTAATAATCACTTAATTACACCTGTTTTGGAAAAAGGCTGCATAAAACCCATCTACACGAGTGGTAAAATTCAGGGATGAGCGAAAAACAAGGAAAATCCCCGTTTTTTACCGAAATTCATGGCTCCTGCAATGAAAAAGAACCATTTTCCCCTCATTTTGCTGTTATTCCTCCTTTCCGCCTGCGCCGATAAATACATGGCATACCGGCACAAATACCCTTTCACTGCAACGGATGGTAAGCCGGATTACAGTAACACAGACTACTGGGCGGCCCACCCGGATAAATGGGATCCGTCGGACAGTGTGCCCAAACCCCTTCGTGCCTTTCCCCGCGACAGTTCTGTGGATGTATTTTTTCTGCACCCCACCACTTTTACCAAAAAGAGTGATGCCGGTCAGTCCAATGCCCGGATTGATGATGCATATATCAATGCGAAAACCGATTACAGCACGATTCTTTACCAGGCAAGCGTGTTTAATGAACAATGCCGTGTATTTGCCCCCCGTTACCGGCAGGCGCATATTCAGAATTTTTATTCCGCCGACAGTCTGAAAGCCCATGCCGCTTTTGAACTGGCGTATGCTGATATCCGTGATGCCTTTGCGTACTATTTATCGCATTACAATAAAGGCCGCCCTTTTATCATTGCAGGTCATAGTCAGGGGGCCCTGTTAAGTGAGCGCTTACTGAAAGAAGAAGTGGAAGGAAAACCTTTGATGCGGCAGCTGGTGGCCGCCTATATTGCCGGATGGCCGGTACCTGCCGGTTATTTTACCACATTGAAAGTTTGTACAGATTCCTTACAAACAGGTTGCTTTTGCAGCTGGCGCACATTTAAATCCGGCTATCGTCCGGCTTACCTGGAAAAAGAACAGCCGGGTGTGCAGGTTACCAATCCGATCAGCTGGACTATTACCGGTGAAGAGATCAGCCGGCGGTATAACAAAGGTGCCGTGATCCGTTTCAATAAACTATATAAAGTCAGTACAGGTGCCCGGATCTCGGCCGGTCTGCTCTATACAAAACGACCCCGTTTTCCCTGGAGTTTTTTATACCGGAGTAAAAATTATCATGTCGGTGATATAAATCTGTATTACATGAATATCCGGGAAAATATTAAAACCCGGATCCGGCAATTCAGGGCCGGCGTTCCAGCTTCCTGACTTCAAGGCAACGGTAACCGGGAAGTGTATCCGAAAGTGTATAGTCTTTATATACGCTTTCCAGTGCCGGCAGCGGAGCACCCAGCAAATACACATTCTTTTCTGAAATGACGGCCTCATCCACGGAAGAATAACCAAAGCGTTTCAACGTCTGCGGATACATATTTGTCAGTAAGCGGTCTTTGTATACTAAATTCCTTACCGGGTATTGCCGCGGAAGATCGCGGATGCTGAAATAGCCCAGTGGAAAACTGTCATCGGTGGCGATAAACAACTGTTCCGGATGCCGGTTTAATTCATCAAGCATACAGATAAATTTATGCCGTCTCGATTCATTCAGCTGGTTTTCTTTGTACAACCGAACACCCATCCAGCCGGAAAGCAACAGGAATAAGGCAACAAACAGTACCGGAGCGGTACGGCCGTATTTTCTGAATCCGGTTATGCCTTCCAGTTGCATCCCGGCGGTTACAAATAAAAAGAACAGTAATCCGAAATGCAGCGGTGGTGTCAGTTTCATCAAAATAAACAAACCCGTATGCACCGCCAGTACTGTACCCAGGGCGATCAGCCAGCGCCGGATCCTCCTCTTTTCTCCTGCCAGGAAAAGACAGGCGGCCCCTGCCAGGAAAAAAAGCAGGTAGATTCGGCTCTCCTGAAAAAACCAATACAGCCCCTCCCGGTCTTCGGGATCATTCAGCAGGCGCCGGCGGATCATATTGTTTCCGTATGCTTTTATTTTCGCTGTGGAAAAACGGGTACTGTCGTAAAGAAAACCGGCAAAAAACAAATCCTGTTCGTCTTTTCCGGTAAATGTAGCGGCAAGGCCCTCCCGGTTCAGTGGCCGGTTATACAAGTAAAACAAGGACTGGCGAAATGATTCCTGCTGTTTCCAGCCGGGTATTTGTTTTTCATAGTATTGCTGATGAAGCCGGTTTAATCCGAAAAAAAGAATGCCCGCTGATACAAAAACAAACAGGCCTTTGGGAAACAGGAGCGCCCGGTTATAAAAAAACAAGGGTGGCAGAAATAAAATCATCACCAGGCCGGTTACATGCAGCCGCAACATACCTGAAGCCATGAGCAGTAAAAAAGCCAATAACCCGGGTAGCCGGAAAAGCTTTTTTACTTCCAGTGAATAAACCAGTAATACCATGGCCCCGCTGGTGGCGACAAACGCCGTACCGGAGAGATTCAGCGAAAGAACTATCCGGGTCTCCACAAAAAGAAACAGGAACACAAAGAACAAAAGCGCAGGAGCCGGTTTTAGTTTCTGCAGGAATGTATAGAGTACCGCAGCCAATCCCGCCCAGTTAAAGAGCAGCAGTATCAGCACATAGGCATTGATGCCCGGAAACTGAACAAACAATGTTTTTACCAATCCGCCCAGCCAGGGATGCCAGACATGATTGTAATGAAGTAATGCTGTAGCGGGTTCACCATATCCGCCAGCCAGCGTGTACATCATAAATGCATCATCGCCGGAATTGAGCAGGGGAGTAGTGAGCCGGATAAAGGCAAATAAGAAAACAGCAGGTACCAGCAGGGACAGCGGTACCGCTCTGAATAATATGAATTTTTTATTGCCTGACTGCATTACGCTTATTCCGGCTGGTATTTATAAATGGAAAATCCGGCCATCACCGTATCCGGTTTAAACCGATCCAGTTTATGATCAAAGAAAACAAGCTGAGGGCCTTGTGTCCGCATAATGACCCAGCGAACCTGTCCGCTACGTAAAGCTTCCAACAGTCCTGAATAATTATAGGTTTTGTCTTCGTAGCTGGATAAGCCGATAATATCCATTTGCGGACCCACGGCCCTTCTGAATAAAAGATTACTCAGAAAACTTTCCGCGGTATTAAAATTAGTAAACACATCCGGTCCCGAAGAGGAGGGGTCTTTCTGCTCAATATAACGGGCCAGTTGCATTTCGCCGTTAAGCCGTTGCCGGGCGGATGCAAACTGCCGGTCATTCCGCATATTTCCAAGCGGTGCTGCCAGGGTAAACGCTTTTACCAGGCAGATAAAACAAAAGACAGCGTTCATCAGAACGGATAAGCCCTGGTATTCCCCTTTAGCCGGCCAGTAATACGCCAGCAACAGGAAGAGCAATGACCACCACTCTGTAAAATACCCGATATTGGATCCATGCTTTAAGACAAGCATATTTTCCAGTACAAAAAGGCCGGCTATTAACAAACCGGTTAGCCGCAGCAATCCGTTTTTGTCCTGTTGTGTTTTCCACAACAGAAAGAAAAAAGCGGGTACCAGGATGAGTCCGAAAGACAGGTAGAAGTCCTCAAAAATGACCGACCGGAACCAGGAAAAACGAAACCCGTTACTGATACCGCCGATTATATTCGATAAGAAATATGTTCCCTCGCCTGAGGCAACTATAAAAAATAATCCGGTGGCAACAGTCAGCAGGTACACAGCAACCGCTACCGGTAATTCCCGCCACCTTTTACCGGGCAACATACATCCTGTAAAAAGGACGGGCAGAATGATCGCTGTCTGTTTGGCAAAAACTGCGATCGCGGCAATGAATGATGCCAATAACAAATAATTCCTTCGGGCCGTTCTTGCCGTTGTTTTTGCTGAAGAAAGAAAAAAATAAACGGACGCTATCATCAAAACATGCAACAGGCTGTCGGGTCTTGAAAAAGAAGTGATCTCCAGGAAAATAAACGACAGCGCCCCGGCGGCAAGACATTTTTGAACAGGCATCCCGAATAACCGGCGACCTGCGGAATATATCATCCCGGCAAAAACCAGGTTGAGCAGTAATGAAAAAATACGGCTGACCTGGTATACCTGCTCCAGGTTATCCGCGGTAATGCCTGCCAGCCGGGCCATACCCGCTACCAAATAATAATACAAGGGTGTGTATTGGGCTATCGCAAAGGAACCCCGCTCCGGATCTGTATATACGTGTTGCCCGTTGAGTAATCGCTGAATAAAAAAGATCACATTTCCTTCCACGCCACCCGCATCGGGTTGCGGATAAAAAACCAGGCATATCCTGTACACGACAAAAAGCAGGAATACCAGTGCGGGAATTAAAAACGCTGTCCGGTCAATGATTTTTTGCTGCATCGTAATCACGGGCCGAAAGATAGTTCAAAACACAGAAGCTGCCTATTGCCAATTACTGTCTTTGCATCCATTTGTTTTCTTCTTCCGTCAGTTTCACTACTGCATATTTCTTCACGTCGTTTATACTCACTTCATCCAGCAGATCCACCAGCTCTTTGCAGGAGGTACCGCTACCCGGTTTTACAAGCAGCATTAAACCATTGCGGCCCTCCGGACGGCCGGATTTTTCCAGTTTTTGCTGTTTATCTATAATCAGTTGGCGGGCGGCAAGCTTGCCTTCCAGCGGCAACACCTTACCATTCTTAGCTGCCTGCATCCAGTCACCTTCATAATACCAGGCGGTATTGTGTGCTCCCATCAGTACCGTCAGGGCATCCGATTCGCCCAGGTCAATGGGCGGACCGTCTTTGGGCATGATCAGGTTCATGGCGGTGGGCTTACTCATTTCCGTGGTTATTACAAAAAAGGTAATGAGGAGAAAACCCAGATCCACCATCGGTGTCATGTCTATCCGCAACGCGTGCTTTACCTGGCGCCTGACACCGGCGCGTTTTCTTGTTCCGGAGGATTGATTGTTTCCGTCATGGTTTACTGCATCCATAGCCGTTATTTTATAATCAGATACGGCTGTCTTGTTTTTCCACAAAAAAATCATTGAAATGAATGATACCCGTCATGATAACCCCCGTTATTTAAACCTAACTTTAAGAACAAACTTTCAGCAATGAAAACCATTATTGTTCCCACCGACTTTTCTCCCATAGCCGGCAATGCCATGCGGTATGCCATTGATATGGCCAGGGCGGTGAAAGCCAGCCTGCTCCTGTTGCATGTGTACCAGGTACCGGTCAGTTTTACGGATACGCCCATCGTACTGGTTTCTATTGAAGACCTGCGCAAAGGCGCTGAGGAGCAGATACACCGGCTGAAGAATGAAGTGGAAGAACAAACCGCGGGCGAACTGAAAGTCTATACTGAAACCCGCCTGGGAAATGTGGCGGATGAACTTGAAAACCTCTGTAATAAAATCAGCCCCTTTGCGGTGGTCATGGGTACCAAGGGTGCTTCCGGTATGGAACGCATCCTGTTTGGCAGTAACACCCTTACAGCTATCCGCCATCTTACCTGGCCGGTGATCTGTGTGCCTCCCGGAAAAACCTACGGCAAGGGTATAAAAAAAATCGGCTTTGCCTGCGATTTTAAAGATGTGGTGAAAACCACACCCACCCATTTTATCAAGGATTTTGTAAAAGAATTTAATGCGGAACTGGATGTGCTGAATGTGGATTTTCACAACAAACACTTTAAACCCGAAACACCGGAACAGTCCGCCCTCCTGCATACGCTGCTGGAAGAAGCAAAACCGGTGTATCATTTCCTGGAGCATGCCGATGTGGAAGATGGTATCAATGAGTTTGCTGAGAAAAATCATCTCGACCTGATCATTACCATTCCTAAAAAACACCGGCTGCTGGATTCCGTTTTCAAACCGAGCTCCAGCAAACAACTGGTTTATCAATCACATGTTCCGGTGATGTGTGTACATGAATAAACTGAAAAGCGGGATTGTTTTTTTACCCTGACATACGTTTTATATCAATCCACTAATACAAAGGCAGCCCAGAAGAAGGGATTGTATTTTTTGCGCATATCCGCCTGTGCGGCGGTAAAGGCTTCTTCAATGGTTTTTCCTTTTAGCCAATTGGTATAGAAGGTTGTCATCAGTTCAGCGGTTTCCTTATCAGGTACCTGCCACAGACTGACGATCATTTTTTTTGCCCCCGCCAGTTTAAACGCCCGTTGCAGACCAAACACGCCCTCGGCACCCTGAATATCACCCAGGGCCGTTTCACAGGCGCTGAGTACCACCAGTTCTGTCTGTTGAAGATTCAGTTGGGCAATTTCATAAGCGGTCAGGATGCCGTCTTCTACGCCGGCAACCGGTTTTTTACCACTCCACACATAATTGCCGCCTGCCAGTACCAGCCCGCTTCTCAGCAATGGATCTTCTGCCTGCTCAAACGAATTCTGTTGCGTAATCAATCGTTCTCCCGTTACGGAATCGCTTCCGGGCAAAAAGAATCCATGCGTGGCCATATGCAGTACTGCCGGTGAGTGACCACTGACCGCTTTCAGGTTTTCTTCCGATGCGGCCTCTCCGGTAAAGAGTTGTGTACTGATCCGCTGCTGCTCAAATACAGTACTGATTTTTTTTACTTCCGCTGCTGTTCCGGGCAGATTGGACCAGGCCCCGTTTCCACCGCGGGTCAGCGGAAGCAGGTTACCCGTATGTGGCTGTGCGGCTTTTCGTTTTGCTGCAAGCCGGGTACTGTCCAGGCTGAAACGGGGATCCCCAAACAAAGTGATATTCAGTTTGGGGGTACGGGTCTCCGTCTTTTCCCGGAGTACCACCTGGCGGATGCTGCTGTATTGCCGGAGCTGATACTTATCCGCTAACAAACCGGTACTGTCGGCCGGAAATGCATGAAAAGCCAGTTTATATAAATGTCCGGCGGGAGCATAGCTGACTTCTTTTATTCCCCGCAGATAAGGTTCCAGCGGACGCCACAGCAGGTTATACAAGGCCGCGGATCCTGCTCCCCGGCTATTATTGTTTCTCAATTCCAGCCCGCGGTAAAAGCGGTTAACCATTGCTGTTGCATCGGTACCGGCACTGTCGAACAGTTGCTGCAATTCCTGTTCGCGGCAAAGCGGAACAAAAACCGGTACTGAATCATTTTTCCGGATGATATACGCCGCATACAGCACCGTATCCGTCCAGGCCTGTTTATACAGACTGAACCGCACGAACTCAATAGCCGCCTCATCCGTATGAAGCTTCTCCCGTACCTGGGGAAAGTTTACGTTTAATAATTGCCGGCCGGACCGGAAGGCCGCCGAACTGCGGGTTAACTGTTTCTCCAGTATTTCGGTTTCTTCTTCCAGTTGTACCAAATCCGGTACCCTGTCGGCAGCCGGTAATGCATACTGCATGGCCAGCCGCTTTTTATTCAGTTGCCAGGTGGAGAAAGCCGCCTGCACCACCGTATCCGTGCTTCCCCTTGCGCGTTCAATCATCTGCCGGGTATCGGTCAGTGTAAGTGATTTGAAAAACAGGAGCAGATTAATATTGTTGAGCCGCATTTCCGGCGATGCGTCGGGGTTATTATACAGGTAGCTGTTGATAAAATCCGTCAGGAAAATTTTATTCGAGAGATAGTTTCCTTTTTCTTTTTCAGAGAGTATGCCAAAATCCCTCGAGAGATTATTCATCAGGATACGTCCCGCTTCCATGAAACTTATTTCCGCTTTCTCCTTTTTCCCCATGGCCTGGTATAAAAAGCCGAGGTTGCTGAGCGTGTTCGGATACTGCGGATGGTATTCATCACCGGTTTCTCTCCAGATAGCAAGGGCTTTTACATACAGCGACTCCGCCTGTTCCCGCTTCCCTATAAACTGAAGATAAAAAGCATAATTCTGAAGTCCGATTGCATAATCCGGATGATGAACACCCAGCACTTTTTCCCTTATGCGGACCATTTGATCCAATAAATCCGATACCCGGTTTGTTTGCCCGCTCCGCATATACAAAGAGGATAAGTTGCTGAGCAGACTGGCATATTCAGCGGTCATTTCCCCGGTGGTTTTTTTCCGGATCTCAACAGCCATAGAAAGCAACTGCTCCGCTTCTTCATAGCTGTTTATTGAAGAACACAACATACCGAGGTTGCTCAGGCTGAGTGCGTAATGGTCACTTTCATCTCCGTATAGTTTTTTTACAGTTTCCAGTGCTTCGAGTCCCAGAGCAAGGGCCTTCTCATATTGTCCCAGGCTGATATAAAGAACGGAGAGATTATTAAGCACCGTAGAATAAGAAGGGTGGATGCCTCCTGATGTTTCTTTCAATATTGCAGCCGCCTGTGTAAAAAGAGGTTCCGCCAGATCAAAGCGGGCCATCAACTGGTATAGTAGTGCTTTGTTATTTAAAGTAAGCGCATAATCGGGGTGCTTCTCCCCGGTACTTTTCCTGTACAAAAGAAGAGATTCATCATAAAGGGATAAGGCTTTATCAAACTGTGCGGTTAGCCGGTAGAGTTCTGCCAGGTTACCAAGTACGGAATAATACTCATGCCTGTAATGAAAATTATCCTTGTCTAAAATCCGGATGGAGGTTTTGAACAATGCCTCCGCCTCGGTAAAACGGCTCATTTCGGAATAGGCCAGCGCCAGGTTGTTAAGGCTTATCGCATACTCAGGATCGTTTTCACCCCCGGCTGATTTTCGTAATCCAATTACTTCTTTATAAAGCCGTTCAGCCTGTTTAATATCGCCTCGTGTACGGTAAAGTTCTGCCAGCCGGTTTACGCTGGTAGCATAGTCGGGGTGTTCCGGCCCCAACAATTGTCTTCTTAGTTCAATTACCTCCGTCAAAATTATTTCAGCTTCAGAAAAACGACCGGTTTCTCCATAGAGAGTGGCCAGGTGCAGCCTGCTCCTTGCATAATCGTTTTTGTCATATTCTTTAAGTCCCCGGTATATATCAGTAATCTGCAGCAGCAGTTTTTCAGATTGCTGATAGTCCGCTTTGACCAGGTACAGGAGTGCCTTGTTGGTCAGCACCTGCACATAGAGTGAGTCTGCTTCTCCTGTATTCCTTTTCCTTATCTCAAGCGCCCTGTTAAAATAATGTTCCGATTTTTCGTATTGGTGCTGTTCCCGGCAAAGCTCCCCCAGGTTGTTCAGCTTGATCACCCGTTCCTCATCCGTCGTTTGAGCAAGTTTTTCCAATATGGCAAGGCCTTCGAGTATACCGGTTTCGGCTTTTTCCAACTGACCCGTCCTGTTATACAATTCAGCCAGGTTAAACAGGGCCGTGGCGTTACTGACTGATTGTTCCCCCCTGTATTTTTTAATCAGTGCGGCAGATTGTAACAGCACGGATTCTGCCTTCGCATATGCTGCGTTGTTTAAGTAAAAAAGTCCGAGGTCATTCAGTGTGAAGAAATAAGTACTGTCCTTCTCGCCTCCGGTTCTTTTCAGTTCCTGTAACAGTGTCGTATACAGCGTAGCCGTTTTCTCCGGCTCTTTTGTTTCCTCGTTTAATAACAACAGGTTGCTGAAAACGACCGCGTATTCGGGTATGCGTGCATGGCCGTTTTTTAAGAGGAGCTGTTCCGCTTTTTGCAATAAGGGCCTGGCACGGGTATATTCTTTTGTTTTCAGATAGACGAGGCCCAGGTTATTTACCGTAACCGCATAAGAAGGATCCGTTGGTCCGCTGACTTTTTCATACAGCTGCATGGCTTCTTTGGCCAGTGGTTCCGCCGGTGCATAGCGTTTCAGATTTATATACAGCAGGGAGAGCCGGTTCACCACATCGGCATAGAGCAGATCCCCGGTACCGGTGGTTTTTGTACGGATCTCTTTTAACTGCAGCAGCAGGGGTTCCGCTTTTGTCAGCTCACCCGTAGCCATGTATAATGTAACCAGGTTCAGCAATCCATTGGCCAGGTTGAGATCTGTTTCTCCGCCGGTCAGAAGAAATATACGATTGGCCGCGGTATACAAGGGCTCCGCGGCTGTATACTCACCGAGACCCGCATAAGTAAGAGCCAGGTTGTTTTGTACAATGCCGGTGAGCAACTGTTCCTCACCCAGGTGTTTTTTTATACCGGGCAGGGCATCTGTATAAAATTTAACGGCCAGTGCCGTCTGTCCGGTCAGCCTGTATAATTCAGCCAGGGTAAATAATCCGGTGGCATAGGTAATATTGTCTTCCCCGGATTCTTTCTTAATGGCGGTAACCAGTTGTTGGGCCGGAGCAATGGCTTTCTGGTATTCTCCCTGCTGAAACAGGGTTGTAACCCGGACATTCAGTTCTTCCCATGTTTGTGCGGCAGAAATAACTGTTGTCAGAATGAACAGGATGAAAAGTGAAACCCTTTTCACAGTTTGAAGTATTACCCTAAAGATACTTCAGTTCATCAACCCTTCCTATACCTTCCGGCGGGTATAGTTTACATGAACCGTATAAAAAAGAGTGGAGTGAAACAACTCTGCAGCCATTTCGCCCCACCCCACTCCCCACTCCCCACTCTCCACTCTCCACTTTCCACTCTCCACTCTCCACTCTCCACTCTCCCTTCCTAAAACTCCGCACTCCCCGGCGTCCGCGGAAACGCAATCACGTCCCGGATATTGGTCATACCCGTTACAAACTGCACCATCCGTTCAAAGCCGAGACCAAAGCCCGCATGGGGTACGGTACCAAAGCGACGGGTATCGAGGTACCACCAGAGTTCTTCCACCGGAATACCGATTTCCTTCATCCGGTTTTCCAGGTTTTCAAGACGTTCTTCCCGTTGTGATCCGCCCACGATTTCGCCGATACCGGGAGCCAGTATATCCATGGCCGCCACGGTCTGCTGACCCGGTGCGCACCCATCATTTTGCCGCATGTAAAAGGCTTTGATGGCAGCCGGATAATTATAAAGTATTACGGGTTTTTTAAAATGTTTTTCCACGAGGTAACGTTCATGTTCACTCTGCAGATCCATTCCCCAGCCTGTAATCGGGTACTGGAATTTTTTCTTCTTGTTGTGATTACTCTCGCGCAGAATGTCAATCGCATCCGTATACGTGAGGCGTTCGAAATTATTGTTCAGTACAAACTCCAGTTTTTCGATCAGCCCCATTTCGCTGCGTTTATCCTGTGGCAGGGCTTTTTCTTCCTCGGCCAGCCGCTGTGACAGAAACTCCAGGTCTTCCCGGTTGTGCTCCATCGCGTATTGAATGATATACCGGATAAACTCTTCCGCGAGGTTCATATTATCCTCGAGGTCACAGAAGGCCATTTCCGGTTCAATCATCCAGAACTCCGCCAGGTGACGGGTGGTATTACTGTTCTCTGCCCGGAATGTAGGACCGAATGTGTATATATCACCAAAGGCGGTGGCACCAAGTTCACCTTCCAGCTGACCGCTTACGGTAAGATTGGTACTGCGGCCGAAAAAATCATCTTTAAAATTTACAGTGCCGTCTTCATTCTTTGGTGCAGTGCCATCTACGGGTAAAGTGGTAACCCGGAACATTTCGCCGGCGCCTTCTGCATCACTGGCGGTAATGATGGGGGTATGCATATAGACAAACCCTTTTTCATTGAAAAATTTATGAATGGCAAAGGCCAGTGAATGCCGCACACGGAATACCGAACCAAATGTATTGGTACGAAAGCGCAGGTGAGCAATCTCCCGCAGAAATTCCAGGGAGTGCTTCTTCGGTTGCAACGGATATTTCTCCGCGTCACTGTCACCCAATACCTCAAGTGTAACCGCATTCAGGTCCATTTTCTGCCCTTTTCCCAATGAAGGAACAACGGTACCGGTTACTTTTAATGAAGCCGATGTGGTGATGCGTTTCAATGTGTCTTCCGGAAACTTACCCAGTTCCAGTACCACCTGCAGGTTACTGTTGGTACTGCCGTCATTTAACGCGATAAACTGGTTATTACGAAAGGTGCGCACCCATCCCATAACGGTTACTTCCTGTCCGGCCGGCTCGGTAGCCAGCAGTTCCCTGATCCTGATTCTTTTGTTGAACATATTTTCCTTTTTGCGAGGTGCAAAGGTAATACCTAATCCGCAGCAATGGAGGGGGTTTCTGTGGTCAGTGGTTTATGCATAACCCCTTGTATATCTGCTAACTGTCATAAAATAAGTACCCGAACGGTTCAGGCAAAAATTTTTGGTTTTCACGAAATTGCTGTATACTTGCAGCGGAAAGAGGCCGATAAACAAGCTCTCCATAGCATTTGGCTCATCATTTACCTGCCTGTTTCATTCAACAAAAATTCAAATTTCACATTCCAAGACTGGTGATCGCGAGTTGTGACTAACCACAAGACTTTTTTATGTACGACATTCTACAACTGAACGACATGCTCGTTCCTGAGCTGCTTGACATTGCTGAACAGCTGAAAATCCCCAACGCCAAAAAATTAAGTAAACAGGATCTGGTATATAAGATTCTGGACAGTCAGGCGATAGCCGGTGCCAAAGGAGCAAAGCCCGCTGAAGACGGAAAGCGTAAACGGATTGTAAAAACCAGCACCAGCACGGGTGGCAGTGAAGAAGCGGTGGTGGAAAGCGGCGAGGAAGAGAAGCCTGCTCCTGCTAAAAAAGCGCATGTGGTCGTGAAAAAAGAAGCGCCGGTTAAAAAAGTGCCGCGCAAGAAACATGAAGAGAAACCCGGACCTGTTGCCGAAGTAAAACAGGAAGAAGAAGAAGCAGACAACAACAGCACTATTGAAGCCCCTGCACTGGATAGTAAAACGGAATTACTGGCACAGGCTATTCTCAATGAAGCCAGCCAGCAATCCGGTGAAAACGCCCAGGTACCCAATAAAGCCTATCCGCAGCGCCGCGAACAACAATTCAATGTTGAATTTGACGGAGTGATACTTGGTGAAGGTGTATTGGAAATGATGCCTGATGGTTATGGTTTCCTGCGTTCCTCCGATTACAACTATTTATCCTCTCCCGACGACGTATATGTATCTCCCTCGCAGATAAAACTGTTTGGTTTAAAAACCGGTGATACAGTTCATGGTGCGGTACGTCCGCCCAAAGAAGGAGAAAAATATTTTGCCTTACTGAAAGTGGATACCATCAATGGTAAGAGTCCCGAGGAAGTACGCGACCGTGTACCCTTCGATTATCTCACGCCCCTGTTCCCTTTCGAAAAGCTGAATCTGTTTACCACCGCTTCCGATTATTCCACGCGTATCATGGATTTGTTTACGCCGATAGGTAAAGGACAACGCGGACTGATTGTGGCGCAGCCGAAGACCGGTAAGACCATGTTGCTGAAAGCCGTGGCCAATGCCATTGCGGAAAATCACCCCGAGTGTTACCTGATGGTGGTACTGGTGGATGAGCGTCCGGAAGAGGTAACCGATATGGAACGCAGTATCAAAGGCGAAGTAATCGCTTCTACCTTTGATGAACCCGCTGAGAAACACGTAAAAGTGTCTACCATCGCCCTGCAGAAAGCAAAACGCCTGGTGGAATGCGGACACGATGTGGTGATCCTGCTTGATTCGATTACCCGTCTGGCCCGTGCGCACAATACGGTGGCACCCGCATCCGGTAAAGTATTATCGGGTGGTGTGGAAGCCAATGCCATGCAGAAACCCAAACAGTTCTTTGGTGCCGCCCGTAAAATTGAAGACGGCGGATCGCTCACGATCATTGCCACGGCCCTGGTGGATACCGGAAGCAAGATGGATGAAGTGATCTTTGAAGAATTCAAAGGAACCGGTAATATGGAATTGCAGCTTGACCGCCGTCTCTCCAACAAACGGATCTTCCCCGCTATTGATATCGTGGCTTCCAGTACCCGTCGTGACGACCTGCTGCTGGAAAGGGACGTACTGCAGCGCATGAACCTGTTGCGTGTATACCTGACCGATATGAATACCGAAGAAGCCATGCGTGAACTGCAGAACCGGATGAAGGGCACGAAGAGTAATGAGGAGTTCCTGGCCAGTATGAACAGATAATAACAGACTGTTGAAATAGAAAAGACCGCTCAACGCGGTCTTTTTTTTTGGAAAGTGATTAGCAGATAGTAATTAGCAGTTAGTAGTCCGTTCGAAGCGATATCTCGCTCCGGAGCGTAACCGTAGTATAAACGAAATGCCTCTCGCCCCTTTTATTTGGCTAAATTTGTGCCTCGCATGGCCGTACATCGCATTCATATTGACGAATTCCTGGAGCTGGCAAAAACGCATCTTGTATTGGATGTGCGTTCACCCGGCGAGTACAGGCATGCCCATATGCCCGGGGCCTTGTCCCTGCCCCTGTTTACGGATGAGGAACGAAAGCAAGTGGGCACGGCCTACAAACAGGTCAGCCGCGAAAAAGCCATTAAGATCGGGCTCGATTATTTCGGCCCCAAAATGCGGAAGATGGTGGAAGAAGTGGAAGCTCTCGCAACCGCATCCCGCATCCCGACTCCCGACTCCCGACTGATCCTGGTGTATTGCTGGAGAGGCGGCATGCGCAGTGGCGCGGTATCCTGGCTGCTCGATATGTATGGATTCAACGTGTACACCCTGGTTGGCGGCTACAAGAAGTTCCGGAACCATGTACTCGACAGTTTTAAATTACCCTGGCAATTCAACATTATCGGCGGCTACACCGGCTCCGGTAAAACCGAATTACTCAAAACCCTGATGGAAAAAGGGGAGAAAGTAATTGACCTCGAAGGCCTCGCTCATCACAAAGGCTCCGCCTTTGGTGCAATCGGAATGCCGGAGCAGCCAACGCAGGAGATGTTTGAAAATTTACTTAGTTGTGAGATGTCAGATGTGAGATGTGAGCAGGCCAAAACCGAGGTTTCAGGAGAAGGGCTGACATCCGACATCTCACATCACACATCCCGGATCTGGCTGGAAGACGAATCCCAGCGCATCGGCCTTATCAATATACCCGGGGACATCTGGCGGAATATGCGGCGCTCACCTGTTTTCTTTCTGGATATCCCTTTTGAGGAGCGTTTGCAGCATATTGTACCCGAATATGGCATTCTGGATGCCGAAAAACTGATCGGGGCCATTGAACGAATCAGCCAGAAATTGGGTCATTTGAACGCAAAAACGGCCATTTTACTGTTAAAAGAGGGGAAAATCAGTGAAAGTTTCGCGATTTTGCTCAAATACTATGATAAGTTTTATTTCCGCTCTTTGCACAATCGGGAGCAGGCAGAAGCGTTAATACATACAGTAAAATGTAATACCGTAAGTCCTGAAAATGCCAATCTGCTTATCCGTGAAACCCAATTCCTCCAACAAAAGCCTCTGGCTTAGCCTCCTCCTGTTCCTGAGTCCCCTGTTTTTTTATGGCCAGACCCTCACCGGACTTTGGGTAGGAACCGTACACAACGACAGTGCCTCCGTGCGCAAGGATCAGTCTTTTGAAATAGTGCTGACCGAATACAAAGGCAAAGTGTTTGGATACTCCCGCAGTGAATTCATTGTAAACGACACTTTGTATTATATCGTGAAGCGGGTAAAGGGTACGATTGAAGGAAATATCTGTGAAGTAAAGGATGATGAGATTATCGCATATAATTTCCGGGGCAAACTGGATAAGGGAATTAAGGTCACCAGTACCTTCCGCCGTAGTCAGAGCGACAGCATGTGGCAGCTGGATGGCAGCTGGAAGACCAATAAAACACGGAATTATTATTCCGTAGCAGGCAAGGTAACCCTGGGAGAGGAAAAAGACCTGACCGCTTCTAAAATATTCCCGCACCTGGAAGAATTGAAAATGGCCGATGAGGTGGCTTTTTATAAAGAAAGAAAAGAAGAGCAATCTGCTCCCGTGGTAAAAATAGCGCGGCCGGAAAAGGTTCAGACGGAATATACCGATAAGATCCCCGATCATACAACCACTGATATTACCGTACGGAAACCTGAATTACCGGCACCCGTTACAGTTGCTCCCCCCGTAGCAGTTGTGACTTCCAAAAATGAAGAGGTTGTAAAACCGGCATTAAGCGAGACCGGTAACAGTCAGTCTGCCATTGCCAAAACGGAAACAAAGCCTGTATTGTCAAAAGTGGAGAGTCCGGATGAATCCCTGGAGAAGAAACCTGCTTTACTTCAACCGGGGAAAACGGAACAGCCCGGCACAAAAGAAACGGCAAAGCCCGTAGCGACGGCGGCCAATAAAACAGAGACGCAGTCATCCGCTGTAGCTACCAGCAATGATAAACCGGTGTTAACCGCCGGAGGAAAAACAACGCAGACAGCAGCAACGACTGTACCTCTAAAACAAAGCGATAAACCCGCTGTTGTCAGCAGTGCTACACAGCCCGGGCAGACCACCAGGGATAAGCCGGTACAAACTGCCGGCAATACGGTAGAAACAATAGCCGTAAAAACAGGCAGCAATCCCAAACCAGCGATTAACCCGTCCGCCCCTGTTGTAACAGCCGCGCCGGAAAAGTCAGCGGTTCAGGAGACGGTGGCCGCCGCCCCGGTTATTACCAATAAATCTGTAGCGGAAAACCCGGTACCGGTCACCAAACCGGTTATACAGCCCGGTAACAGTAATGCATTGATCGTAAAGAACGCCGGTGAAGACCCGATAAAAAAATCTTCCGTAATCAGCGGCCGGAAATCCGAGTTTACCCAGGAAATACAATTCCGGTCCGACAGTCTTATACTCACGCTGTATGACAATGGGGAAATAGACGGCGATACGGTAAGTGTCTATCTCAATGGCGAAGTGGTGATGCCCAGCCAGGGATTAAAAAGTTCGGCTATCCGTAAGACCATTCATCTGCCGCATGATTTGGAAACCTTTACCCTTGTGATGTTTGCTGAAAGTCTGGGTAAGTATCCGCCTAATACCGGGCTGCTTGTAATCCGTGATGGAAATGATGTGTATAATCTGCGTTTCAGTTCGGATTTTTCGAAGAGTGCGGGGATTGTGTTCAGGAAGAGAAGTTGAGGGGTTGAGAAGGTTGAAAGGTTGATAAGTTGATTAGTTCATAAGGATAGAAACTTTACGGGTTTGATGTATTTACTTTCCTGTTGTGATTCTTCCCGCGCCACCTGCCTCTGCCGGCAGGCAGGCTCATTACTGATTACTCATTATTCCCTCCTGTTAAATTCTTCGTTCATCACTACCTCTTGTTCGAAAATTAATTATATTTAATCAACCAACCTGTCCTGACAATTCACCCACCTGATGTAAGGGCCGGTTTGTGTTAAGGTGAACCGGCTGTGTAATTCCCCGGCTTATCTTTTTTTCATTTTTATGTTTGCCAGCCGGCCTTCCCGCTGTGACTGAGGTGCACGAAGTGCGTCAGTAAAAAAACCGGATTTCTGTTTAAAAACCCCTTTTTTTTATTGTAAACGGGAGTAAGTTTCAGGTAAACTTATTCCATGAAAAAAGTGCATTTGAAGCCCCTGCAACACCGTGGGCAGGAATGTATCGGGTTATATTTTGACAATTCTGCTGTTATAAACGGCGCATTGCGTCAGAAAGCGGGAGCCAGGTGGAGCCAGACCAATAAATGCTGGTATGTGCCCCTCAGTGAGGAAAATCACAACAGGATTTATACAGTCTTACAGAGTATAGCCGTATTGGAAGAGAAGGAATTGCTTGATTACCTGTCGGAGAAAAAGGCCGGGGCTGTTTTGGCGACTACTGGTGCAGGTGATGCGGGATTGAAAACGGTGGAGGAGGTTAAGTCAATCCGTACTACTCAGAAGGCAGAGCCGGTTGCAGACAATGTTATCCATCCGGCAAATGCGGGTGTGTTACCGGAGTTAAAGCAACAGTTGGTACTTAGGGGCTACAGCGCCTCTACCATCAGAACATATATGAATGAAATGCGGGTGTTCCTGGTGACGGTAAAAGAACATCCGGTAAAGGAGTTTACGCCGGAACGGCTTCGCGATTATTTTCAATATTGCCTGGAGGTGTTAAAACTCACGGAGAACACGTTGCACAGCCGGATCAATGCGCTGAAGTTTTACTATGAGCGGGTATTGAAGCGGGAGAAGTTCTTTTTTGACATTCCCCGACCGAAGAAAGGGATGCAGTTGCCCCGGGTGCTGAGCAAGGAAGAGATGGTTCGTTTGCTGAGGGCCATTGAGAATGTAAAGCATAAAACAATGATTATGCTCGGTTATGCCTGTGGGTTACGGGTCAGTGAAATCATACATATAGAACTTCGGGATGTAGACAAGGATCGTCATTTGCTGATGATCCGGCGGGGCAAGGGTAAAAAGGACCGGGTGGTAAGTTTAAGTCCGGTAATGATGGTCATGTTGCAGGAGTACCAGGCAATATATGCCACCAGCCGCTACTTGTTTGAGGGTCAGGAGAGCGGGGAGATGTACAGTATCCGGAGTTTGCAGGCCATTATACAAAAGGCCAAGGAGAAAGCCGGTATAAACCGGGAGGGGGGCATGCACATGTTGCGGCATAGTTTTGCCACCCATTTAATAGAAAAAGGAACAGATGTGGTTTTTATACAGCGTTTGCTGGGTCACAATGATATAAAAACCACGTTGCGGTATCTGCATGTAACCAATAAAAACCTGTTGAACATCATCAGTCCGCTGGACGACATCAAGGATTTTCTATAAAAAAGACCCGGGCATCCCTTGTATTGGCGCAATAAACATACTCTGGCCCAAAAACTACACAACTGTTATAGCGCTTTAATTTTCAAGGCTGCCATACTCATTAAAATAAAAAAACAGGTATCGTATATTCGCTAATACATACGTTGGCAGATATGCTATCATTATTCTGAGTATGAAGATTCTTTATTATTTAAGTTTTTTTTGTTTACTGACAGCAAACTGTAATACATCCACAACAAACACCGACAACAAAATAATTGTCCAGAAAAAAGATAATCAGGACATCGATGGTTTAAATAACGAAAATGATAAAATATCTTTTTTAAGATATAAGATAGCTAAACTACATCTTGATACAATTCAAAATGGCTTTGACTCAATTCAATTGCGAATTTGGATTCTAGGAGGCCTGTTTGGAAATGTGGATCTCTATATATTAAAAAATGTAAAATCAAAGTGGACAGCTCAAAACTATAAATTGTTCCTTGATTCAAATATTGTAAATGGTAAAGATCAAAATAAGTATACAAATGGGTCTGAACCCTTTCAAATAGTAAAACATAGATTATTGAAACCTATAATTCCCTGGAGTATTTTTATTGATAGCCTGAGTAAACTTCAAATAATGACATTACCCGATATGGATGAAATAACAGGTATGAAAATAAATTCTACAGACGCAGGTAGTATTGTAGTTGAAGTTGCGACTAGACAATTTTATCGAAATTACCATTATTCAGACCCAGTGGAATTTGCTGAAAGGTACACTGAGGCGAAAAACATAAACTATATTGTTTCCCTGATTCTTACAACATTAAAATAACCGCACATCTGCCAACAGTGGGTTTTGTGCAATGGCCAGTCAGAATATATGCTCATCGACAGAATATAGGTCGGCTGCATATCGGGCTGGCACGGCCTTTTTTGAATATTATCTTTAAAAAGTAACTTTAATCTCCGGTGGGGATTCCGCACCCGGCTTTTCGTAACTCCGATTGGCCACTGCACAAAGCCCTGGCCGTTGCCTGCTATTGTATAGCGACATTCTACTATGATTACAGAAGACCAAATTCTTGCAAAGCTTGACTATTATAAATTAGGCTACTATTGCCAGTTTATAGACTTAGGACATGTCTATTCTTATCTAATAGACAGTAGACTTAATATTTTCAAAGGTGACAATGACAATTGGGCAATTGCTTCCGAAAGATTAGGTTATAATCCAAGAGGTGGTGGCATTATGCTTGACATATGTTTTTTCGGAAATTGCCTCACAAATTTGGAACATTACAATGGACAAGACACAAACTATTACACAGTTTATCCTATTGAATGGAATGACTTCAACGAAACAGTTGACGGTGAAATTCTAAAACCCGACGCAAAATTTTGGAATATAAGAGGCAATCAAATTGAACTTACCCACGACAAGCAGGATTATCTGAACGCAGGAATTGAACTTAAAGAATATGAACCTGGAGAAATTTCATTAGAAGAAGTTGGCAGATTACTCATAACAAAACACAGTGACTTATTTAGAGCAACAGACGATGAACTTTTCAAATCAATCCCTAAAGAGCTTAAGAAAATACTTGTTATTGACGAATGGTATCATCGGGACTTCCAAGAAATTATTCAGCCCACAATGAGTGACGAACACTTGCGGACAACTTATGAATTCAAGAAAAATCTTGTTGGCGGTGAATATCCTTTGGACTATGAAACTTTTGCTTCTATGTTTAGGCAACAGGAAAAAACAACAGGCGAGTACAATCAAAGTCAATATCAGGATAACCGACCAAGTTCTTATGAAACATGGCAGCTCATAGCTAAGGTTATTGCAACTGGTGACATTACTTTATACAAGCCGACATTGGAACCAAATACGCATTGGAAAAATTGGCCTGACTCTGGTAGCATGTGACGAACAACAGCAGGCAACAGGGAGTTTGCTGCTATGCTGGCTGACGAATATGTTCTCAGCTTCATATCGCTATCAGCCCATATCCAGCCGACGGAATTCTATCAGCTTTTGTTGTTAACTTCATCATGAGTTTTTCAAATCGGCAGCGGCTCCGGGCTGGACATTAAAAAATATCAGCACAGCAGCAAGCTCTGTCCGTTACCTGCTATGCCTTGAGCGGACTTTTTAGCAGTAAGTTGTTTCCGGTCAGCACATCACTAAAGCTGACCTTGATATGCTAATAAAAGTCAGAAAAGTCGCTCATGGGCCGGGTAGATTTAACAGAGCTTTCGTGGGGATGGAAAAGTCTTAACCTATTGAACTTTTTTGCACAGCAGGTAACATAGGGTTCCTATGTAAAGCGGTAGGAACGGCCTCCTTTTTATTTGGAGTGAGTTTACTGAGGATGAATGGTCTTGGGGTCGATATAGTATAACGCTGAAGCTTTGAATGATTGCAATTGCTGAAGCCTGGACATAGAAAGGCGATGCTGCAATCATTCAAAGATGCAGCGGAATGTATTTCATTCAGTACTTTAAACCCAGGCTCCTATATGCAGTCTGTCAGTCTGCTGACAGCTGCCGGCAACAGTTTGTTTATAAAGCAAAAAGAGCAGCTGCCTGCTTTGCGATATGGCTCAGGTTGTTTATACCTGACCACCACCCATGTTTTGCAGTCTGCTCTGTGAAAACATTTATACGGGTTCTAAAGCGGAATGAATTTTATGACTGATCCTGTATGGCTGACCTTTTTTTATTACTGATAATATACG
>JAFLBL010000030.1 GCA_017303855.1 Chitinophagales bacterium
GGCATTTGCTCCTGCACAAGTGATTTTTTCTGGCGTCTGGACTCATGTCGTGGGAATTGGAAATGCCAGTACTAGGGAAATGAAACTATATGTAAATGGAGAACTAATGAAAACAGTGACAGTTCCCGATATGAGCATTGGTTATAGTACATCGGGTTTCTGGACCATGATTGGTGCAGCCCAAAGCAGTGCCGGAATTGACAATTATTTCAGGGGCAGGATTGATGATGTTCGCATATATAACAGAGAACTGACGCGCGCAGAAATCACCGAATTATTCAAATTATAATTCAACAAATGACAGACCAGCTAAATGATGACATTAAGAAAAGTGCTTACTTCTCTAACCGGAATGTAACCGGCACCTCTTATTCTGACTACACGCTTCCTCGTTACCTGAATCCTTATTTTACAGATTCAGATAAAAATCTGGACATTCTGGATATCGGATGTGGACTTGGCCAGACGCTTTCGTTTCTGAAGAAGAAAGGATTTAACAGCCTTTATGGCATTGACATTAACGATGAATCAATATCAATATGTAAACAAAACGGTTTATCTGTTGAAAAGATCAACGACACACGTGAATTTGCAAAACAGACAAGCCGAAAATTCGATCGGATTATCATGAGTCATGTACTGGAACATATCCGTAAAGAAGATATGATTGATACATTGATCCATATTAAAAAATATCTGCTTAAAGAGGGAGGGACATTTTTATTGATGGTCCCCAATGCTCAATCATATACAGGATCATACTGGAGATATGAAGACTTTACGCATAACATTTTATTCACAGCAGGCTCCTGTATATATGTGCTTCGTTCAGCCGGATTCAGTGAAATTGAATTTATTGATCCGGATGGCACAAAGCATATGAATCCAATAAAAAGACTTCTCATTAAAACACTGATAGGCTATCACAGGCTCAAAGAAAATATCTGGAATAAGATCCTTCAAACATCCTTTCATGAAGGCAGTCCCCGGATTTATACATTTGAATTGAAAGTAGCAGCAAAATAAAAACAGCGATTTGGCATGGTCAGTATTTTAAAGAAATGGCTCACAGGGATTGCCTTTCCTCACCTGCGTTCCAGTTATTCACAAAGCGGGGAAGACATTATCATTTGTGATCTGTTTACCAGGTTGGGTATTGCTCATCCTTCCTACCTGGACATCGGAGCTAATGAACCAATGGCACTAAGTAATACTTTCCGGCTTTATAAGCGAGGAAGTCATGGTGTTTGCCTGGAACCCAACCCCCGTCTTTTCCGGAAATTTGCCGAAAAAAGAAAACGAGATATAGTTTTAAATGCCGGCGTGGCATTTGACAACCGGAAAGAAGCCGACTATTATTTGTTTGCAGGAAATGCACACGGTTTCAGTACTTTTTCAAAAGAAGACGCTGACTTCTGGGTGCATACCGGGAATGATAAGGTCGGCCGGTTCTCCGTAGAACGTGTAATAAAAACGCCGTTATTAACAGTTCATGAAATTTTAAACGATTATTTCAGGGACTCCTACCCCAACTTTATTTCAATCGACGTAGAAGGATTGGATCTGCAAATTCTTAAAACAATAGATTTTTCCCGTTGCCGGTCTGAAGTGATTTGTGTAGAAACGCTGGAATATAAAGAAAACAACCAGGAAACAAAAAACATTGAGCTGATTGATTTCCTGAAACAGGCTGGTTATTTTATTTTTGCAGACAGCTACATCAATACCATTTTTTGTCGAAAAGAGAGTTACCCGAAAGCAGCAGACAACAGGTAACTCTGATTATCAGATATCCCTGATCACTTCCAAAAATCGTTGCATCCCTTTTCGTTTGGCCGCATCCAGCTGATAACTCAGGTGCAGGTTATAATATTTTTTCAGGTCATAGACCGGATAGGGATTCGCCGCTACTATTTCATCAATATGCGACAGCCCGGCTTTATTTCCTTCATTAAAAGCAGAAATAAAATCCTCAGGCAGCTGACGGGTGCTGACCCAGGCGGCAAACACAAAGGGCAGGCCGGTTATTTTTTTCCATTCAGAACCCAGGTCAAAGATAAAAGTGGAAATCCGGCGTTGCTCCAATGCGCGGTCACCGATTACCAGGCCGGCAGTAGTGCCTTTTATCTTTTCCCGGTAGTCTTCGTTGGAGGCCTCAATAATTTCAGGGTAGATACCCCAGTATTCCCGCATCAGGAATTTCAATAATGCCACGGAAGTCCGGCTCTGATAATCCAGGTATACTTTTTCTATTTCCAGCATCGGCACTTCACTGAATAAAGCCACGGAAGCAATCTCTCCCTCCGTGCCAATACAATAGTCGCTTACAATATGGTACTCGGGCAACTGGGGGATAACGGCCACGGGGATCAGTCCGAGGTCAATAGTTCCTTCCTTTAACATCCGGGCAATATTTGCCGGATAATCACCTGTTAATACCATCAAGTCAGAAACGGGTGGCTGCTCCAGTCCGTAAATAAGTGGTTTAGTATTCAGGTAGTTGACGATACCTGTGCGAATCTTCTCCAATTGGGTTATTTTTGCCAGGCAAAGGTAACGAAGATGCCTTTGTTTTAAACAACACGCATGGAACTGACACCGCTTACCGCCATCTCCGCCATTGACGGACGTTACCGCAAACAGGTACAACACCTGGATGAATATTTTTCTGAATATGGCCTGATGAAGTACCGGGTACAGGTGGAAATAGAGTACCTGCTGTTCCTGGAAAAAAAGAAATTCTTCAGCCTGGGCAGTAAATCCATCAAACAACTCCAGCAGCTGATAGAAAATTTTGGCCCGGAAGATGCACAAGCCATCAAACTGATTGAAAACACCACTAATCACGATGTAAAAGCGGTTGAGTATTTTCTGAAAAATCAGCTGGAAAAATTTGGTGCTGCCGAGGCTAAAGAGTGGGTGCATTTCGGGCTCACTTCCCAGGATATCAACAATACAGCCATCCCGCTTTCCTGGAAGCATGCCATTGAATATGATTACCTGCCTTCCCTGCTCAACCTGAACATGGAACTGAAATTACTGGCGGATGAATGGAAAGAAATCCCCCTGCTGGCGCATACGCATGGACAACCGGCCAGTCCCACAAAACTCGGAAAGGAAATCATGGTTTTTACCGAGCGTATCCAGAACCAGATCGAGCAGTTTATCGGCATTCCATTCTCCGGTAAATTTGGCGGCGCCACGGGTAATTTCAATGCCCACCATATTGCTTTCCCCAAAACAGACTGGATAAAATTCGGAAATGAATTTCTGGCCAAACTCGGACTGAACCGGCAGCAATTCACCACGCAGATCGAACATTACGATAATCTGGCCGCTCACTTTGATGCCATGAAGCGGATCAATAATATCCTGATTGATCTGTGCCGCGATATATGGACCTATGTATCCATGGAATATTTCCGCCAGCGTACCAAGGCTGGCGAAGTTGGTTCATCCGCGATGCCGCATAAAGTAAATCCGATTGATTTTGAAAATGCGGAAGGCAACCTGGGACTGGCCAACGCCATCCTCGAGCACCTCGCTGCCAAACTACCTGTATCCCGATTGCAACGCGACCTTACGGACTCCACCGTACTGCGTAATATCGGAGTGCCATTTGCGCATACACTGATCGCCTTCCGTTCCATCGAAAAAGGACTGAGTAAACTGGTTGTGAATGACGCGAAGATTTATGAAGACCTGGAAGACAACTGGGCCGTAGTGGCAGAAGCCATACAGACAATACTCAGACGTGAAAAATACCCCAACCCTTATGAGGCTCTCAAAGACCTGACCCGGGGTAACAATAAAATTGATAAGAAAGCTATTCACGGATTTATTGACGGGTTGAAAGTAAATGCTTCAATTAAAAAAGAGTTGAAGAAAATCACTCCGCATAATTATACCGGGATCAGCCCTTTTAAGTAAATTCAGGCCGGAACCAGCCTGTAGACAGATGAAAAAAACCTTATTCGCCTGCCTGCTTTTTGCAGTCAGTATACTGCAAGTTACCGCACAGATAAACCTGGCGCAGGGTCTTGTTTCCTATCACCCATTTACCGGAAATGCCAATGATGCGGGCCCCAATGCCATACATGGAAATGTCTCCAATGCCACGTTAACATCAGACCGGAACGGAAACGCCAATAGCGCTTATTATTTCAATGGCAATGCCTTTATAGACCTCCCCTATAACAATGCTTATAGCTTTTCCCCACAAGGAACATTTTCCATTTCTGTATGGGTACTCCCAGACCAGAATAATACCTGGCCGGCCCAGGCTGTAGTGGTGAAAGCTCCCCTGCATACAGACTTCAACATGTCAGCATGGAATTACGGAACGTATATATTTTCTTACAAAGCCATGAGTGGCTATGCTTACAACCACATTCTGAATGGTAGTACAACTTTTGTACAGAACCTGTGCTGGTATAATATCACCAGTACGTATGATAATGGAAAATGGCATCTGTATGTGAACGGGCGGCTGGAAGATCAAAACCTGTCGCAGACGAATTTCATTTTGCAGGATGGATTCTCCCGTATTTTTTTTGGTAAGAAAGGGGAGTCAAACGGTGATTGGTACCAGGGCAAGATGGATGAAGTCAGAATTTATAACCGTGTATTAAATCAGCAGGAAATTGACTCCCTCGCTCACACAGCAGCAGGCACAAAAACCGTCAACGACCTTTCCCTTTGCGAAGGGGAATCCGTACAATTAAGTGCCAGCGGTGCAAACAGTTATTCCTGGAGCCCGGCAACCGGTCTTTCCAATTCATCGGTTGCCAACCCGGTTGCCAGTCCGACGGCAACAACACGTTACTTTGTAACGGGCGCTGATGCTGCTGGATGTACAAGTACAGACAACCTGTTGATAACCGTAAATCCAACACCTGTAGTGTCTGTATCAAATGACTCACTGGTATGCGAAAATTCGATAGTCCCGCTTAACGCAACCGGGGGAATACAATACAGTTGGCTGCCTTCTGCAGGACTGAGCAACAGCAATATTGCCAATCCTGTTGCCACAGCTGTTGCCACTACAAAATATGTTGTAACGGTAACTAATAATAACGGATGCACTGCTAAGGATTCTGTAGTATTATCGGTCAGAAAGTCTCCCGTATTCGACATATCTCCTGCAGCGGACGCCTGTATTAAAAAATCCGCCCAGCTTACTGCTTCTGGTGGTGATATTTATTTGTGGACTCCTGGTACAAGTCTGAATAATCCTGCCCTATTTAACCCAATAGCCAGCCCGGTAGTCACCACCATTTATTCTGTTACAATTACCGACACCATCTGCAGGGTAACTAACACACTCAGTACACAGGTCAAAATCTGGCCAGCGCCCGGCATTTCAATTCAAAAAACGGGCGATGTGGATTGTAGCAATGGCAGCAGTCAGCTCACTGCTGCCGGAGGTATCACCTATAGCTGGCAGGCAGATCCGACTTTAAGTAATCCGGATATTGCCAATCCGGTAGCCAGTCCAACTGCCACCACCACTTACTTTGTCAACGTAACGGATCAGCATGGATGTACAAATTCTGACAGCGTGATTGTTTATGTAACTACAGACAACAGAAGTGGCTACTACATTCCAACAGCTTTCACACCAAATAATGACGGGGTTAATGATTGTTATGGAATCAGGTATTGGGGAAGTGTAAATGAGATTGATTTCAGCATTTACAACAGGTGGGGGCAACGGGTGTTTCATGCAAAGAGGGCCGATGCCTGCTGGGATGGAAAACTGAATGGGATTGCACAGGATGCGGCAGTTTATGTGTATGTAATCAAAGCCAAAACAAATTGCGGGGATGTTTTCAGGAAAGGAACAATGGTGATGATCCGTTAATCGCGATATATATTATAAAGTATGGACAGATTATTTTTCTTTCTGCTCTTGCTGGCTTTTAATACTCTTATTGCTCAAAACAACAGCGAAGGTGGGTTGATTGCCCGCTTTCCTTTAGACGGAAATGTTGAGGATGCCACCGGAAATAAAAACAATGGCACACCACATACCATTCAATTCACATCAGACCGGTCCGGCAAGCCGAACAGCGCCTGTTATTTTAACGGTATTAATTCCTATATAGAGTTGCCTGCAAGCCCACTGTTCAATTTTTCACCCAGAAGCAGCTTTACCATTTCACTTTGGGTTCTTCCCGATAAAGGGAATAACTGGCCCGCACAGGCATTAATTGTCAAATCCCCTTATCATTATGATTTCACACAGTCTGCCTGGACATATGGGGTTTATTTACTAAACTACCGGGCAATGAGCGGGTATGCCTATAATCATCTGCTGAACGGGTATACAGTTTTCACAAGCCCGAGTTGCTGGTACCAAATTACGGTGACGTATAACAAGGGATTCTGGAAAATGTACATAAACGGAAAAGAGGAATCCGGTAACGGCAACGTTAGTGACTTCATTGAAAATAACAGCAAGGCCCGTCTGGTGATCGGAAGAAAAGGCGCTTCAGCAGGTGATTGGTTCAAAGGAAAGCTGGATGAAATTCGTATTTACAACAGGGTATTGACAGACGAAGAGATTAAACTGTTATCCGCAAACCCCTGCCCTCCTGCAGATTGTTCTGCCCGTATACCTGCCCGTTTTGATTACCGTGTTACTAATTGCTTTAAGGTCGCATTTACATTACAAGCCGGGAAAAGCAAACAACTCACTTCTGTAACCTGGAATTTTGGAGACGGCAAAACCGGTACCGGTTCAAATCCTGTACACCTGTTCCCCGGCTACGGCACGTATAAAGTAACTGCTATTGCCAATAGCAAACCGGATTGCCGTGATACATTCACCCGGACTATAAACATTAAACCCATTAAAGCCAACTTCAGCATTTCGGAACAGGGGCAGCCGGGCAAAATTGCTTTTAAATCTCTGCAGAGCGCCACTACTATTACCTGGGATTTCGGAGACGGTGTTAAATTAAAAGATGAGTCCGTT
>JAFLBL010000031.1 GCA_017303855.1 Chitinophagales bacterium
CCCCGGCTGGTACGGCCAGCAATACATATACAATAGGTTCCGTAGTGTATACGATAACGGGAGGCCCTTTTGATGCCAGGCAGCAAAGCCAGCGCGGACAATATTTATACAGGGCCAGTGAACTGAATGCGGCGGGTATTACGGCCGGCACCATTAATACGCTGCAGTTAAATGTGGCCACTAAAAACAGCACCCGCGCATTTACTGATTTTACCATTAAGATGGGACATACCGCTCTTAACAACCTGGTGGATGGCAGTGCCACCGTTGTCAGCGGACTCACTACCGTTTATACCAACGCGTCTTACAGCAGTGTAGCCAGCTGGAACAGTTTTACACTCGGCACTCCCTTTGTTTGGGATGGCACCAGTAATATTGTGCTGGAAATCTGCTTCAATAATGCCGGCGCCGATGCCGGTAATGCAGCCGATCAGATGGCCGCGTATTCGGATGGCGGATCAGCCAGTCAGGCCAATATGTTTTTCCAGAACGGAATAAACTGCAGCGGCAGTTTCTCTTCGGTGAGTGTATATTTTAACGGGATAAAACCGATGATCCGCCTGGGTATGAATATTACAGGTACGGCGGTTGAAACAGCTGCAGGCTCCACGGCCGCCACGCATATCGCCAATGGCAGCAATGATTATTTCTATTCCAACAACAGTAAACTCTTATTCCGGATCGGCAGTGTGAATGCGGCGCTGGGTTGCGTGAATGCCTCGCTCGAAGCCGGTGGCAATAGCTGGGTCAGCGCATTTGGCGGGGAACGATCTGCAAAAGTTTTTGCGGTTACACCCACCACCAATACTACTACGACCGATTACACGATTGCCCTTTATTTTGATAATGCGGAACTGGGCGGAAAAAATGCGGCCAGTCTGCGGATAGCCAAAACCACTGCCGCTTCAGCCGCTGCAGCCAACCCGGGCAATACCATTTTCATTACACCCACGGTAAGTACATTGGGTTCCAATACCACGGTGTTCACGGCTTCCTTTACCGGCTTCTCCCGTTTTTTCCTTGTGGATGCGGGAGCCGTTTTGCCCGTTACTATTACTTCTTTTACCGGCAGTGCTATCAATAAAAAACAAAGTCTGCTGAAATGGACCACCAGCCAGGAACAAAACAATAAACAGTTTGTACTGGAAGTAAGTCAGGATGGCATCCGTTTCAGTCCGTTGACCACGATAGCTTCCAAAGGCGACAGTAACAGCGAAACACAATACGAATATTTACATGAACGTCCGGCTGCGGGTATCAACTGGTACCGGTTGAAGCAAATGGACCGTGATGATCATTATAAATACAGCAGCGCTTTATCGGTGATGATTGACCAGGGACAACAACAGGCCTGGCTATATCCCGTTCCGGCCCGTGATCTGTTGACACTGCAATTTGCCAGCCCGGAAAGCCGTGCGGAAATCAGCCTGTTTACGGCAGATATGCGTTTACTGCAAACGGAAACCCTGAATACGATAACACTGAAAAAAGACATCAACCTGTCCGGGCTGAAAGCCGGTATCTATTTTGTACGGGTACATACCAGTACAGGCACAAGGTTGCTGCGCTTTATCAAAGAGTAATTTAATTTTAACTACCTTTCTCAAAAGCCTGATGGTCTGCACGCTGTGCATCTATCAGGCTTTTTTCATTTTCGGTTTTCCGGCTCAACAAATCTGCAAAAAGCCGCCGGGGTTCCTTATCTTTGCATTTCCAAAAAATAAGTTCTTACTATACCATGATCAGCAGAAGAAATATCCGGGTAAAAGTGATGCAGACCTTGTACACCGTTATTGTTTCAGAAAATAACCTGAAGCCCGGAGAGCCGCAGAAAATTTTACGGCAGCATTTTGAACAGACCCGTTCCCTCCTTGTATACCTCACGTGGTTTCTCACCGAAGTAACCCGTTACGCGGAAACCGATGCACACCAACGTGCCTCAAAGCACCTGCCCAGTACCGAGGACCTGAATGTGAATACGAAACTGGCCGGCAATGAGTTGCTCTGGAAGATGCTGGAAGACGCCTCGTTATCGGAACAGTTTGGTAAGGAAAAACCGGAATTATATACCGACCGGGAACTGATCCGCCGTACTTACAATACACTTACCGAAACTCCTGAATACAAAACGTATATCTCCAAAGGTGCCCGTGACCGGCATGAAGAAAAAAAGATACTGGAATTCATTCTGAACGACCTGATGCTGGCCAATGAGGTTTTTGTATCCCATATTGAAGAGCATTTTTCCAACTGGGATGATGACGGGGATATGGTGGTACAACTGATTACCGGTTATCTGCAGAAGCCGGGATCCCTTCATTTTAATCAGTTGCTCAGTACCGATAAGGAGTCGTTTGCCAAAAATCTGTTGCAGACCGTTTTGGAAAAAGGCGAACACCTGCAGGAACTGATCATCCCCAAACTGAAAAACTGGGATCCCGAGCGGATTGCCCAGCTGGATATGATAATGATGAAGATGGGCGTGGCCGAGTTTCTTTATTTTGAAACGATACCGCCCAAGGTAACCATCAATGAATACATTGACCTGGCGAAGGAGTACAGTACCCAGCAAAGCGGTCAGTTTGTAAACGGGATTCTGGACAATATTCATAAGGACCTGGTACAACAGGGAAAAATGGAAAAAGTGGACTACAAAAAACCCTGAAACGGACCCTCAATTTCTCTACATTTGCAAACGCATAACGTTAAATTCAAAAATACCATGAAGAAAACAGTCCTGATAATGGTGGCGGCGCTGGCCCTGGTGGCCTGTAAGAGCAGTGATAAAAAAGCGGCTCCGGTAGAAACCACCTCTAAAGAAGAAATTCAGAAAGCGGTAACCGACAGCACACAGTTCACTACCCTGCAGTGGCTGGATTCCACCACGCAGCAGCTGGGCGATCTCACCAAGGACAAGGAAGTGGAAATCACCTGGCGTTTTAAAAATGCAGGGGATAAAATTCTGATCATTGAAAACGTATCCGCCCAATGCGGTTGTACCATTCCCGAAAAGCCGCAGCAGCCCTTTGCACCCGGTGAGGAAGGGGTAATCAAAGCCAAATTCAATGGCAGCGGTACAGCGGGACAGCCTGTTTCCAAGCAGGTATATGTAATAGCCAATACCAACCCGTCGAAAAACCATACCCTGGTTTTCTCCGGTAAAATTTCTGATAAAAAATAAAAACACAAGCATGTTCAACAAATTTCAAACTTATCTTCCCGTTGCCATTACTGCATTTCTTTTTGCCGGATGTGTCCCTCCCGGAGGGGATGGCAAAAGTGGTGGTGCAGCCGGTGGCGGCTTCCAGTTTATTTTTCTGGGTCTGATGATCCTGGTATTCTGGTTGTTCTTTATCCGTCCCCAGGCCAAACGCGCCAAGAACCAGAAGAACTTTACCGAGAACCTGCAGAAAGGCGATAAAATAGTAACGATTGCCGGTATCCATGGCACCATCAATAAAGTAAATGACGATGGTACTACTTTGAATATTGAAACCAGTCCCGGCAGCTATATCAAGATTGAAAAATCCGCCATCAGCATGGACTGGACCACCGCGCTGAACAAACCGGCTGCTGAAGTAAAGAAATAAGTATAACGTAAATCTATGGCATAGCCGGCGGACCCTGTTCCGCCGGTTTTTTTATTCTCCGTAAATGGTTTCACACATAGGATAATAGAGAGATAGAATACATGGAAATACAAGACAACTACGAAGTACCGCGCTCCGGATGAAACGTATCTGCTGGCACCTGGCACCTCGCACCTGACACCTGAATAAGTACGAAGTACGAGGTACGAAGTACAGCGCTCCGAATGAAACGTCTCTACTGACATCTCACAACTCACAACTCACAACTTTTCTTATCTTTCCACCATGATACGCGTAGGCCTCACAGGCGGCATTGGCAGTGGCAAATCAACAGTAGCCCGGATCCTGGAAACACTGGGTATACCGGTGTACTATGCCGATGACGCGGCCAAACAGATCATGAATACCGATGAAGGGCTGAAGCGGGAAATCCGGAAACATTTTGGCGAAGCCAGTTATATAAATGGTCAGCTTGACCGGAAATACATGGCCGGTATTGTCTTTAAGAATGCGGAAAAACTGGAATTGCTGAACAGTCTCATACATCCGGTTACCATCCGCCACTCAGAAGAATGGTTTAGCCGCCAGAAAGCCCCCTATGCGGTCCGCGAAGCCGCCCTCCTCTTTGAAAGCGGCGCCAGTGCCCGTCTTGATTTCATCATTGGCGTTTACGCGCCGCAGGCGCTGCGCATTCAACGGGTCATCAAAAGAGACGGTCTGACCGTGGAAGAAATCAAAAGCCGCATGAGCCGCCAGATCAATGAAGAAATGAAAATGAAACTCTGCGATGCCGTGATCAGGAATGACGAGCAGGAACTGGTGATACCGCAGGTGTTGGAGGTGGATGAGCGGTTGAGAGGTTTAATTGTTTAGTTGTTGAGTTGTTGAGTTGTTTAGGCGTTTAGGCGTGGGAGAGTCTAGCAAAATGACTGATTAATTGCTCTGCGGGGGTGTTCCACCCCGGTTTTTTGGCAAGTACTCACTTTTTCTGGATATTAACAGAAAATGAAGAAAATAATATTATTACCAACTAAACGTTTGGCTCCAAACTAGACGAATGAGCCACAAGTCTTACAATACTAAATTAGTGGTACACTTTAAGCTGAAGATTTACACTACTGGTGAATATCAGGTACATTAGCAGCCTGTTTGTTTCTTCTCCAATCACGCCACTTCTTCCTATCATTTCATTGGTTCTGTTCAGCAAATCCTTTTGCTCTAAAAACTGCATAGCTTCCTCTCTTTCCTGCTTTCTTTAAGCCTTTTCCTTCCTTGTTTCCTGCTTATCCAGTTGTTTAAGCCTGTATTTTTCCAACTGGCTGGTAATATCCGCAATGGCTTTTGTAATAGCAATGCTGCCAGTTTCCAGTTTCTCCGCTACTCTCCTTACAAATTTTTCAACCTGTGTGTCATTGTATAAATCCAGATTATGCCTCACGGATAAGCCTGCAAGCTCTGGATTGACTAAATAGCCTGCTTGTTTTCTGTTTACTACTGTTGTTACTTTCATCGTTACTTGCATTCTATCTAATCCATCAATCCTGATTCCTCCTAACAGTTCTATGAGCAATTCTTCTGTCTTGTAGGTAAAACTGTGTGGGTTCGTTGTTTCTATTGTCATATTTATTAAGTTTTAGGTATAAAAAAACCACTCGTTGCTGAGTGGCTGTGTTGAAGTATTTGAAAATGTCTTAGGGAAAGGAAGTTCTCTTGCAAGTGTGATTTGCTCATTACCTCATAAAGATTTCTTTAGAAATGTCTCGATGCCTTTATCTTCTCCAAGCCAGCAGTAAGGAGAACCGGCTAACGGCATTGAAAGGGTTTTAAAATCAGATTTCTTATTCTCTTTATACCACTTTTCGTAAATCTCATACACCTCACTTACAACCTTGGCATTTACATTTAGCTCTTCTCCTGTAGTCCGATTTATTAGCATCGGCTTAATAGGCGAAAGTCCTTGTGTAGGCTCCTTGTAAAAGAATATAATGCCTCAATTTGAACCGTAAAACCATTCACTCCTTCAGGGCGTGTCATGTAGTAACCTGCTTTGAATCTATATTTCTTATTGCTTATAGCTGTGTCACCTCGGAAAGTGAGATATTCACCAAGTATTTTAATTTCATCATTCCGGGTGTACTTAGAACGACTTATAGCATCTCTATTGGAAAATCCGCTCAAACTGACCACCACTTTCCGGTCGAACCTGACCATCTAAATCCGGAGCAAATTGACCACCCTTTTCCGGTGCAAACTGACCACCCCCTGGAGCCTCATTTATAAAGGTTGTTTTACTGGCCATAATAGCTGATAGTTGGGTATAAAACCCGCTACAGATGGCTAATAAAACAATTGATA
>JAFLBL010000004.1 GCA_017303855.1 Chitinophagales bacterium
TCAGGTCGTCAGAGTATCCCTCCCTGCCCATAGACTGCGTACAACAAGCAAATTGCCCGGATTGCCCTTGCCTGTAAGCAATATGAGTATTTAATTCGAGGGCAACCCAAGCAATTTGCTTACCGTTATGTGCTATGGTACGACACACCCTAATTAAGTAAGCATTATGAGTGACGAAACCGAATTTCAAAAAGAATTCCGACAACAGCAAATTGAAGAAAAAAAGGAAAATCTAGAAAAACATTCTCTTCTAATCCACAATTTCATAAACTTCTGTGCAGAGAGGGAAATTATTCTCACAATTGACAATTTCGATTATGTTCGAACAATTGGTCTTGTTGCAAAACATCCGAATCTTGTTACTCTGCTAAATCCTAGAATAATAGTTGACAAAGAAGAACTTGTTTCAATGGACATTTTGGAAAAAGAGTATTCAAAAGAACAATTTGCATCGGGTTTTTATTATTCGGAAAAATATATGGTAATGGCCCATCCATATTTTAGAAGAGGTCATTATGAAGAGAACAACTTTGCACCAAGGTTTATTAATATATTTTGGAATTTTAACAAGGATAACATTGAAAAGTATATTTCTATTGACAGTGACAGGGTTAGAATAAATGTTAACAATAGTATGTATATGGAATTTGATACCTGGTATGGTGCTAAATTCAAAAATACAATCGTTGATATCGAAGACGGAATTGTAAAACTTCGACCACCTCTGCAACTTCTAGAATCTGATATTGGCTTTTTCTTTGGCAACACATATTCACTTGACATAAAATGGAGTTCAAAAAATGGAATTAAAGTTTTTCAAGCAGAAGAATTTAAAACTGAAGAAATTAGAATATCCAAAAATGGCAAAGAATATTATCCAGTAAAATACATACACGCCGAATTTGACATAAGTGTAGGAACTTTTAGACATTTTGATGGAGCTATTCACTTTTACACAGAGCAAGAATATTATCAAAGACGAGATGATGACTTTAATTATAACAATAAGAACAGTTTGCAATTAAAAACACTTTCTCAAAAACTTTTTAAAGTAAATGGAAAAGTTGAAGTTGAAGATTGGGTAACTTTAGTTAGTCATTATTTGTCAGGCAACCCTTTAATATTTGAATACTTTGAAGGTAAATTGCCAGACAATATTCTTGAAATGATAGAAAAACTTACAACATACAGGCAGAATAACCACAGCACATAACAGTGGGTTTTGTGCAATGGCCTTTCAGAATAAATTCTCAACGACAGAATAAAACCCAGCAACATATCGGGCTGGCACGGCCTCCTAGAAATTTGATCTTAAAAAAGAACTTTAACCCAGGAACGGCTTTGTGCGGCCCGGCTGCCAGGAACTCCGATCGGCCACTGCACAAAGCCCCATACGTTACCGGCAATGCCGTCGAGCACCTTCCATTTATTTGAGATGCATATCTTAGATTTCTATACTCAATATTCTCAATTTTATATTCTGGACAAAGGTTCTCCACAACGGACCGACTCAGATCAATTCTGGACAGAAGAAGCTTCTAAAGATAGGTTGGCTATAGAAGAAGGAGTGCTAGGTGTCGGTACTCAATGTTACGGCCCTGTAAAAGCTACCGTTGTTATCCGAGAGTCTGAAAATCAGAACTTTGACATTCTAAAATATGACCACATTGTGGAGGGAAGCTTGCAAATAAAGTCTGGGACAATTCAAATAGTAGACTGTCCGACTTCCAGTATTGAGTTTCAAACAGACATTCCCATAGGAGATTATAGAGTAAGGGTTTACTCTTTGAATCTAAATTCAGTTGTTGGAGACGAAGGAAATGATTCATATGAAATAGAAATTTGGCCAGGCAAACTAAATCTCAGAAAAGTAATAAAACGATACAGCGACAATTAGGCACATGCCGGTAACAGGCGGTTCCTATGTAAAGCGGTAGGAACGGCCTCCTTTTTATTTGGATAGAGATTACTGAGGATAAATGGTTTTGGGGTTGACATTGTAAAACGCTGAAGCTTTGAATGATTGCAATTGCTGAAGCCTGGACATAGAAAGGCGATGCTGCAATCATTCAAAGATGCAGCGGAATGTATTTCATTCAGTACTTTAAACCCGGGCTTTGCAAAAGCCGCGAGCGTGCTGACTCGGCCTTTAATTAATACAGTCGCATTAGTGGGCCTTCGCCGGAAAAGAATTTTAACCAGGCGGTCTGCGCTGAACCGCCGACGATTTAGGCCTTTAATCCGGGGCCCCAGGTATGTAAGAGTACAAATTAGTCCACTATTTATATGATTGGTCAGGTTTATATTGACAATGAAATAATTGGGGAAGTTGACTTTAGGATAATTGAGGAAACTATGGGTGTTATTGGGGGCGATTTAATACCCAATAGCAATTATTTTAAATATCAACCGACGATTCAAGAACACTTTGAGAAAAACGGGATTTCAAATATCCACGACTATAACTTTAGAATAATACTGGATGAGATAGAGCTGAATCCGGAAGGCGGTATTGGAATAACGGATTCAAAAGAATTCAATGAAATAATTGTTGAATCCGGAGGTTTGGATCAGGTAACCCTTGATAAATTACGGTCGTAAAGCAAAAGTAACGGCCTGTGACATCGGGTATTGCGCAATGGTCAAGAGAAGATATGCTTATCGACAGAATTAAACGCAGCAACAGTTCGGGCTGGTACGGTTTTTTAGAAATTTGAGCTAAAAAAATAGTTGACCCGGGAACAGGTTTTGGGCGGCCCGGCTGCCCCCCATCCAAACAGCAATAAAGAAGACAATCATACGTTTTGTAAGCGAAGTAAAATCAAGCCTTATGCGGAAGATCGCAACCTGTGCTCTTTGTTTAATTCTTTCAATAACAGCAGTTGGTCAAACCGGGACATTTGAGGTTTTTGGAACTATCTATGGAGAGTATACCCGCAGAATATATTTTTTCTTTGAAGGGAATTACAGGCAGAAAGACAGTATTGTTGCTGATATAAAAGATGGCAAATTCTATTTTAAGGCTGATGCTACTTTGCCTGTTCAGCTCAGGTTCCATTTGGATCAGCAATCCTATATTCAGGATGTTTTCGTGGACAGCAAAAAAGTTTTAATTACCTGTAACAATAAGATTGACATTTACGGCCCGGACAAAGACACGTTGAACATGTTTACGATTACAGGGGTCAAGGGGTCGAAGGCGGAAAGACTAAAACGAAATTTTGAAAACTGGCTGGCAACTCTCAACGCCTCTGATAAGACGGAGGATGAAAAAAAGCAAGCGTACTATGACAAACTTTACGAATTTGCAAGCAGGAATCCAGGCAATAAGGTAAGTCCATATTTAATTGGGAAAGCATCAACACTTCGTTATTCACAAATTAATTCATTGAAGAGCTTATTGGATCGTTCACTTCTGAAAACATTTGAAGGGAAGACTGTTACGCAATTGCTTAACAGCCTGGATAAATCGAAAAACAAAACAATTGGCAGCCCTTTTTTGGATGTGGCTTTGAAAGACACAGCAGGAGCAGACATTACTATTAAAGATCTGAGAGGGAAGTACGTTCTGGTTGACTTTTGGGCATCCTGGTGCAAGCCATGCAGGGAAAAGAATCCCGAGCTGAAAATTCTTTACAGTAAACTGAAAGATAAAAACTTTGAAATTCTTGGTGTTTCCTTTGATAAAGAGCAAAGTAAATGGAGAGAAGCAATTGTAAAAGACGGGTTGACGTGGATGCAGGTAATTGATGAAAATGGTTTTTCCGGAGTATTGGGTAAGCACTATGCTATTGAAGCAATTCCCCAAAGCATATTAATTGGCGCAGACGGGAAGATATTGGGTGTAGGACTCGATACCAAAGTGATAGAAGAAATGATTGAGAGGGCATTATAAGGTGAGATAGTATTTCCGGCGGTTACATCAGTATGGGATTTATGAAGCATCAGCGGACCTTCGCCGATAGGACATTCAATCAGGTGGCCTGCGTCCGGACGTCTGCGTCTTACCTTATCCCATCTGACAACTTGAAAAATAAATATAAAATGAAAAGAGTAGTTTATTTGAGTGTATTGCTTCTGATTACATGGATTTCAACGTTTGGTCAAACGAGAATAATCAGGGCTCATTCCACGTCTGTCGACATTCGTGACGGTGAAAGATTCCAAAAAAATGCGTGGACAATTTCACCTGAAATAAGTCCGGATGTGTATACGACTTCTTCGAAAGGGAAGAAAGTGGTTTTTTATACCGACATTGACTCAATTTCAATAAAAATAACGCCAACAACCAAATTTGATTTTACTATTCTGCTCAACGACAGCATAAAAGCCGTAACGCAAATTAAATACATGCCAGGCTACCTTGACAAGTTAAAACTGGCCGGAACGTTTAATTTTTCCGACAACAGACCGCTGCCGAAATTTGAATATCAGGATAAAAATGACCCCAATCTTATCACCCTAAGAAAAGAGTTGAATCTGGACTCAATAGCAGGAACGGGCGGTGAAGAATTAAAAATACTAAACCTGCTTCACTGGATTCACAATCTTATACCCCATGATGGCAACCACGACAACCCGGTTGTTAAAAACGCAATGAGTATGATCAAAGAATGCAAAAGGGACGCAAGAGGGTTGAATTGCAGGGGCCTGGCGACAGTCCTGAACGAGTGCTACTTGTCGTTAGGAATTAAATCCAGATTTGTAACCTGTATGCCCAAAGACAGCGTCTTTGATGATTGTCACGTTATAAATATGGTGTATCTGGAAGAAAAGAAAAAATGGATCTGGATTGATCCGACGAACAATGCCTATGTGATGAATGAAAAGGGTGAATTGTTGAGTATTCAGGAAGTACGAGAGCGATTGGTTGCTGATAAACCATTGCTATTAAACCCCGATGCCAATTGGAATAATAAATCATCAGCCACAAAAGAAGATTATTTATACAATTATATGGCTAAGAATTTATACAGGGTTGAATGCCCGCTAATAAGTGAATACAATGCGGAGACCTGGTCAAACGGAAAACAAGTTACTTATGTGGAATTATTGCCGGTAGACGCATTTAAACAAAAGCCGGATAAAATGGTGCAAAGAAACGATAAGACCGGAACAACGTTTACATACTTTAAAACCAATAACCCCTCATTATTTTGGCAAATTCCCTAGCAGGCACAAAGGCTAAACTGCGATTTAGCAATAAAGGGGCCTACGGATTTATATTCTTTTTCCTGGGCCTGACAATTGCAGGTAGTGCTACGGGCTATCCTGCTTCACCGCGTTCTTACCGGCCGCATGCGTATGCTGGCATTAGCGGAGATACTGATACGTTATTACTTAAAAAGGCCGCCGATGAGATCAGACAGGGCCGGTATGGTGAAGTACACTCCATGCTCCTTTTTAAGGATAATAAAATTGTTTTTGAGGAGTATTTTCCCGGACACCAGTACCAATGGGATGGACCCAATCATCATGGAGTATTGGTTAATTGGGATAAATCCATGCTGCATGGCGTCAGATCGGTGAGTAAGAGCATTACTTCACTGTGTATCGGAATCGCGATTGACAAGGGGTTTATCAGAAGTGTTGAGCAGTCTGTTTTTGACTTTTTGCCTGACCATCAGCAATTGAAAACAGGGGTTAAAGAAAAAATAACGATTGAACACCTGTTAACCATGACGGCCGGGCTGGAGTGGGAGGAATGGAAAACGGCGTTATCCAGTGAGAAAAATGATATTGTGGGAATCTGGTTACAGGAGAAAGACCCGGTTACTTATATTTTAGAGAAACCCCTGATCAACCCACCCGGACAGGTTTTCAATTATTCAGGAGGGAATGCAATACTGTTAGGGGAAATTATCCGGAAGGCAACCGGGATGGACCTTGAAAAGTTTGCAAATGAATATTTATTCAAACCGGCAGGAATTGATACATCGGCGTGGCCTCTCCGTTTTAAAAACGGGGTTATTGAGGCAGGCGGAGGGCTGGAGATGAGCCCTGCGGATCTGATAAAAATAGGCGCGTTGTGCCTGAATAAAGGAACACTTAATGGCCAGCGCATTATTGCGGAACATTGGTTTGAGAAATGCAGTACCCGATATGCTAACAATACTTCCATTTTTATACCCGGACACTTTTCCGGAAGTCATGAGTATGGCTATTCGTGGTGGTTAAAAACATTTAAAAAGGCAGGGAAAGAAATAAATATGTATCATGCAACAGGTTGGGGAGGGCAGGAGCTGATCATTATCCCGGAATTAAATGCAGCCGTTGTATTTACAGGCGGAAATTATGTGCCGCTTACCACTACGTTTTCTATACTTGATAAGTATATTCTTCCGGCTATTCTATAATTTTTCTTTTTTATAAAAAGCCATTTAGTAATACAGCGTTGCCCATTCACCCTTCGGCAAGCACCCTTCGGCAAGCTCAGGGTGACAACGATCAGCCACTCACCATTCACCACTCACCATTCACCACTCACCACTCACATCTCACATCTCACATCTCTTCTGATGTTCAATCACAAACGCGATCAACTCCTCCAGTGTACAATCAATCATTCCCACTGCTTCATTGATATCTTCCCGGCTCACCTGTGCGGCAAAGGCCGCGGTCTTTAACCGTTTCAACACACTTTTTACTTCCAGTCCTTCATACCCGGTGGGACGGATCAGGGAACAGGCATGGATGAAGCCGGATAACTCGTCGATGGCATAGATCATTTTATCCATCTTGCTTACGGGGGTAACGCCGAAAACGGATGGACCGTGTGAGGCGATGCAGTGAATGACTTCGGGATCCACGTTGCGTTTTTCCAGTTCTTCGATGATTACCCGGCAATGATCGTCGGGATACTTTTCCCAGTCCGCATCATGCAGGAGACCAGCCTGTTCCCATTTACGGGCGGTGAGGTCGTCGGCTCCTTCTTTTTCAATGGCCCATGCTTTCATATTGGCCGCCACCTGTTTCATGTGCAGGCGGAGTTTTTCGTTGGGCACCCATTCGAGCAGGAGGGCATTGGCTTCTTCGTCGGAGAGGAGGTTGCCGGCATTGGCCGGATCACCAAATACGGAGCGGTTGAGATTACGGGAGGACATGGAGAAAAGTTTAGGGGTTTAGACGTTTAGGTGTTGAGATGTTTAGGGTTTAGAGTGGTTCATTGGCTTCACGTACCTTCGCGGGGACGGAACACAATATTATGGAAGAAAAGATATTAAAGGGCATCATTTCATTTGTCAATTACGAAAAGAATTTTGCCACCATTGAATATGAAGCGGGCACCAAAAAGAAATCGGTCAATTGTAAGACCGGTCTGGAAGCAATGGGGCGCAAGACCCGGCATTTCAGAATCGGGGATGTGGTCAGTTTTCAGCTGCGTCTCTCCGACCGGGGGGATAAGATGACGGCTTTTGATGTCAGGTTTCTGCATAATGAAAAACTGGATCTGCTGATCCAGAAGGCGGCTATTGAAAACCGCTTTGCCGGCTATCTGAAAAAAGTGGAAGACCGTTACTTTTTAAAGGAATTCGACAGTTATATTTTCTTTCCCCTCCAGTTATCACCCTGGGAAAAACCGCCGGCTGAAACGGCGGAGAATGCGGCCATCAGTTTCCGGTTGCTGAACCTCGATCGTCCCAACAGTATCGTGGCGGAACTGTTTTCCCATAATTTTTCCCCGGCCTATAAGAAAGCTTATCAGCATTTTAAAAATGAGATTGAAGCCGAAGCGGTGGTAACCCGCGTGTCTCCTCATGCCATTTACCTGGATCTGTTTGAAGGAGGCATGCAGGCCAAACTGCCCCTGGAAAAAGGCAAGGAACCGGACCTTAAACCGGGTGACAACCTGCCGGTCATGATCACCTATCTCTCCGATACCAAAGTGGTGGTAAAACGGGTGGTTCCGGTTCAGGATGAACCAACGGCAGGATAATCCCGTCTCACGCCTCCTTTATTTCCTCCAAAATTGCCTGAAAAATCGTGCCTTGCAGGAATGGAATTTAAAATCAGGTAAAATATTTATTGATAATCAGTAAGTTCTGAGAGTGTCTGTAAAATTTCCCCGCTTTTTCTTAGGTTAGGATTCCGCTCATTCCTATCTTTGCACCCCCAAAAGAACCAGGTTAATACCGGGTTTGGACGGGAGCAGGCAGAGGGATAGCTCTGTTTGTTCTATTCACTAACCGCCGGATTTTCCAGTAAGGACTGAAGGCAAAAAGTTTTTTACATGAGCAAATTACATTTCACTACCAAACACGCGAACGAGGCTACCGTTAAACGCAACTGGTATGTTGTGGACGGTACTAATCAAACCGTAGGTCGTATGTGTGCTAAAATTGCCGCTGTTTTACGTGGTAAGAACAAAGCATGCTACACCCCCCACGTTGACACCGGTGATTACATCATCGTGATCAACTGCGAGAAAGTCGTATTGACAGGTAACAAGATGGAGCAGAAAATTTATGACCACTTTACCGGTTACCCCGGTGGCCGTAAAGAAGAGACTGCTGCCAACCTGCAGAAACGTCGTCCTGAAGTGGTTATCGAAAGAGCGGTAAAAGGAATGCTTCCTAAAAACCGTCTCGGCCGTAAGATGTACAAAAAATTATTCGTGTATGCCGGTGCTGAACATCCGCATGGTGCACAACAACCCAAGGATCTTAAATTCTAATCCTGACTAACGTTCAGGTTGACAAAAAACATTAAAAAATTCCAAACAAATTATAATGGAAAAACAAACAAACGGTGTCGGACGTCGTAAAGAAGCAGTGACAAGGGTGTTCGTTTCTAAAGGAAGCGGCGTTATCACGATCAACGACAAAGACTACAAAGCTTATTTTCCCCTGGTATACCTGCAAAACCAGGTAGAGCGTCCGCTGAAAACAGTAGACGTGGCCACTAAATATGATGTGAAGATCAACGCTGCCGGCGGTGGTCTGAAAGGTCAGGCGGAAGCCGCTATGCTGGGTATCTCCCGCGTACTGGTTGAACTGAACCCTGAATTCCGTCCCGCCCTGAAAGCGGCCGGTCTGCTGAAACGTGACCCGCGTTCTGTTGAACGTAAGAAATTCGGTCACAAGAAAGCCCGTAGAAGCTACCAGTTCTCTAAACGTTAATATAAGTTACGAGCTATTAGCTATGAGCTACGAGTTAACTGCTCACAGCTCGACACGCGCAGCTCACAGCTATTTATTCAAAATAATTATAACAACAACAGAAAATGGAAAATACATCCTTACAACAGCAGCTTCTCGAGGCAGGTGTTCACTTCGGTCACCTCAAGAAGAAGTGGAACCCCAAGATGTTACCTTACATCTTTGCTGAAAAGAAAGGTATTCACATCATTGACCTGAACAAAACCGTAGAATGTCTGCAGGAAACTGCAGCGGCTATGAAAGCGATCGCCCGCAGCGGGAAGAAGATCCTTTTCGTAGGTACGAAAAAACAGGCGAAAGATATCGTGAACGAAAGTGCGAAGAAAGTGAACATGCCCTTTGTTACCGAAAGGTGGCTGGGTGGTATGCTGACCAACTTCAATACCGTTCGTAAAAGCGTAAAGAAAATGCAGAGCATTGAGAAAATGCTGAGCGACGGTTCTTTCGACAGCATCACCAAGAAAGAGCGCCTGACCCTGAGCCGTGATAAGGATAAAATGGAGAAAGTACTCGGTGGTATCGCCCAGCTGGGTCGTGTACCGGCTGCCCTCTTCATCGTGGATATCGGTCATGAGCATATCGCCCTGGCAGAAGCCAAGCGTCTCGGTATCTCTACGTTCGGTGTGGTGGATACCAACTGCGATCCCAATAAAGTGGATTTCGCTATTCCCGCGAACGACGATGCTACCAAATCAATCGCTATCATCGTAAACTATATCACCGCTGCTATCGCTGAAGGTCTGGCTGAAAGACAAGCCGCCAAAGACGATGATGTGGAAGAAATGACCGATGATGAAAAAGAAAGAAAAGCCGCTAAACTGCTGGCTGAAGCTGAAGCAGAAGGTGGTCGTGGTGGCCGTGGCCGTGGACCCGGTGGTGCAGGTGGCGGACAAAGACGCCGTTCCGGCAGCGGAACTCCCGGTGGACGTGGTCCTGGTGGCGGAAAGAGATAAGTCTGGAGTCTGGAGTCGGGAGTCGGGAGTCAACACACTGAAGCCCGGCAGATCGATTAACCCCGGAAGAAATGAATTATAAATTTTAAATACCTAATTATATGAGCACCGTAACAATAAGTGCACAGGATATCAATAAACTCCGCCAGGCAACCGGCGCGGGTATGATGGATTGCCGTAAAGCCCTGACTGAAACCAATGGTGATTTTGAAGCCGCTATTGACTGGCTGCGTAAGCAAGGTCAGAAAGTAGCCGCTAAAAGAAGCGACCGTGAAGCCAAGGAAGGTGTGGTGATTGCACAAACAACTGCCGATAACAAAACCGGTATCGTGGTATGTGTAAGCTGCGAAACAGATTTCGTTTCCAAGAACGCTGACTTCGTTGCCTTTGGTAAAAGCATCGCTGATGCCGCCATTGCCAACAATGTAAACAACCTGGAAGAACTGATGGCCGTTAAGATCGGCGATCTGACTGTAGCTGCCCTGGTGGATGAGAAACTGGCTACCATCGGTGAAAAAATCGGCGTTACCAAGTTTGAAAGAATTGACTCCGCTTATGTGGCTTCTTATATTCACGGCGCTTACCGTATCGGTGTACTGGTAGGTCTGGATAAAGAAGCGGCTGATGCCGGTAAAGACGTGGCGATGCAGATCGCTGCCCTGAACCCCGTTGCCGTTGATGCGGCTTCTGTTCCCGCTGAAGTGATTGCCCGTGAAAAGGACATCATCATGGAAGTGATCAAACAGGATCCGAAAATGGCCGGCAAACCCGAAGAAATGCTGACCAAAATCGCTGAAGGTAAAATGGGTGCCTTCTTCAAAGAACAAACCCTGACGGCGCAGGCTTTCGTTAAAGATGCCGGTAAATCCGTAGGTGATTACCTGAAAGAAAGCGGCGATGTAAAAGTAACAGCCTTCAAACGCGTGGCTTTAGGCTAATCCGTTTGATTTCTATAAAAAAAGGGTGTATCATTGATACGCCCTTTTTTTTATCAGTAAATGTATTCGTATGAAAATTCTTATCGCTATTGTCTTCCTCCTGATTGCCGGTATCAGCTGGCTGATGCAGCAACGCCGGAATAGTAAAAACGCGGGCACTTCCCGTTCCATGATTGATGGTTTAAAAAGCGGACACTATGGCGTGACTTCATTTGCCGAAACACTGAGTATGAATGTCCGCAGTTTCCCGCTGGCCATGGATACGGATCCGGCTTCAGCCGGCCGCAAACTTGCAGGCTTTACCGGAAATAAATTGCTCGAGAAATTCAACGTGCTGCATGCCCAGGCCGATCAGCAGGCCGCGGTGGTGATTGCGGAAGCGGTGATTAAAGACTTTGTGCAGGGATACAACAATCAGAAAGAAATAGATCTCCTGTATCCTTGCTGGATGTATGTGGATGCCCGGTCCGATGAAGGACAGGTGTATTTCCGTTCCTCCATGCCCACAGACAAAGATCACCAGTTCCTGCTGGAAGACCTGGCCGATGAAATCTATAAACAGTGCTATAGCTGAACGGCTGCTTTATTTCACCCCGGCTTTCTTCAGGATCATCTCCAGCGGACAGAATTTCGTAACAGAAGACTGCAGCAGGTTCAACCCCACAAACCCAGCCAGGAACAACCAGTTAATATGAACAGTGGCCGCCAGTGTAATACTGATTAATACCATAGTGCCGGCTACGGCACGAATTATTCTTTCTTTCATAATTATATTCCGGAGTCTCCCCCTCTACTGTTTAACTTTAATTCAATTGCTTAAGGGGACCCCGGAATGTCATTGTATTCCGGAGTCTCCCTCCGTATTGTCAATAACTCGCTTCCTCTACAGGCATTATAAATGCCCGTACCGGAAACTTATTACCTTCCGCCTGGTTGTATTGTTTGATCAGCCGCATTGCTTCAGCCGCAGTGGCCTCCGGGGTAAAACTGAACAGGATCAGTGAATCATACTCCCCGTCTTTATTGCCAAACCAGTCATCGAGCAGGTCCGGGTCATGTTCGTCTTTTACTCCGGTTGTTTCCGTGATACTGAACACGCGGACTTTTGCTTCGTGAAAGATCTTCATTACATCCGCCTTGAAATCACTCAGGCAGGTTACAAATAAGAGTTTCATGTTACAGGGTTTTGTTTTTAGTATGTTTTTTCTTCAGCATTTTGTAATACAGCAACGGCACTACCAGCAATGTGAGGAAGGTGGATGTTACCGTTCCGCCCATCAGTGAAATGGCCAGTCCCTGGAAGATCGGGTCAAACAGGATGATCACCGCACCCAGTACCACCGCACCGGCCGTCAGCAGGATGGGCGTGGTACGCACCGCACCCGCTTCAATGATGGCCTGCTTCAGGGGAATACCCTCATTCAGCCGTATATCTATAAAGTCGATCAACAGTACCGAGTTACGTACCATCACACCGGCAAGGGCAATAAAGCCGATCATGGAGGTGGCGGTAAAGAAGGCTCCCATCATCCAGTGACCAAGTACAATACCCACCAGCGATAAAGGAATCGCGGCCAGCATTACCAATGGCACGCTGAAGTTCTGGAACCAGCCAACGATCAGCATGTAAATGATCAGGATCACCACTACAAATGCGATACCGAGGTCACGGAATACTTCAAATGTAATCTGCCATTCTCCATCCCATTTCACCGAATAGTTGTCTTCAAATTCCGGTTGCTGTGTGTATTCTTCTTTCAGCTCATAGCCCTCGGGCAAGTTGAATAATTTCAGGCTGTCAGAAATCTTCATCATTGCATAGGAAGGACTTTCCAGTTTACCGGCCATATCCGCCAACACATACACCACCCGTTTCTGGTTCTTACGGTAAATGCTTTTTTCTTTTACCGTTGATTTAATGGTTACGAGATCACCTACCGGAACGGCCATGCCCCGCTGACTGATCACTTTGAGGTTCTTCAGATCATCCACGGATGTCTTATCCGCGTCATCCAGTTTGAGCACGATATTTACCGGATTGTATGAAGCGGGTTTAAAGAGGTTGCCGGTGACCTGGCCGGATAAGCCGGCCCTTAATGTAGCCACAATCTGTGCCGGTGCCACTCCCTGCCGCATAGCTTTTTCCTTATCAATTTCAAAGGAGAGTTCCGGCTGATCATCTTCCACCATCCAGTCCACATCCACCACATCATCCGTTTTGGCCAGCAGTTCTTTTACCTGACCGGCCAGCTTCATCTGCTGATTATAATCCGGGCCGTATATCTCTGCTACGATCGTGGATAATACGGGCGGTCCCGGTGGTACTTCCACAATTTTGGCATTGGCCTTATACTTTGCCGCAATGGCCTGAATACCCGGCCGCATTTCTTTGGCGATCTCGTGGCTCTGTTTTTTCCGGTCTTCCTTACTGATCAGGTTAACCTGTATATCCGCCATATTATCGCCGCGGCGCAGGTCATAGTGCCGTACCAGTCCGTTGAAACTGATCGGTGCGGAAGTGCCGATATATAACTGGTAGTCTTTTACCAGTGGTTGACGGGATACAAAGTCGGCGATATCTTTTGTTACCGCGGCTGTTTTTTCCAGTGTGGATCCTTCGGGCATATCGATCACCACCTGGAATTCATTTTTATTATCAAAGGGCAGCATTTTCACGGCAACGGTCTTGGTGAAAAAGAGCGCCAGTGATACCAGCAGGATGGCTACTGTTCCGAAAATGAACGTATAGCGTTTCCAGCGGTGATTCAGCAAGGGAAGTATAAAGGCGTTGTATATTTTATAGATTCCGCTTTCTTCCAGCCGGTGCGGTTTGCTGTCTTCATGTTTTCCTCCTCTTTTTTCTTTTTCACGTAAGAATATATAACCGAGATAAGGAGTCAGTGTAAGTGCTACCACCAGTGAAAGCATCATGGCGATGGAAGCGCCGATCGGCATGGGACTCATATAAGGCCCCATTAATCCGGAAACAAAGGCCATCGGAAGTACCGCGGCTATTACCGTGAAAGTGGCCAGAATGGTCGGGTTGCCCACTTCATTGATGGCGTAGATCGCAGCCTGCATCGGCGGCAGCCGTTTCATCTTAAAGTGGCGGTGCATATTTTCCGCGATGATGATGGAGTCGTCTACCACAATACCCGTAATAAATACCAGGGCAAAGAGGGTGATCCTGTTCAAGGTATAACCAAGGAAGTAATACGCCAGCAGCGTGAGAGCGAAAGTAACCGGCACCGACAGGAATACCACCAGTCCGCCGCGCCAGCCCATTGCCAGCATCACAAACAAGGTAACCACCACAATGGAGATGAACAGGTGAAACAGCAGTTCACTTACTTTATGCGAAGCCGTTTCGCCATAGTTACGGGTGATACTGGTTTGTACCCCGGCGGGTATCAGTTGTTTTTTAGCATGCTCTACTTTTGACAGAATCTGTTCGGACAGGCGCATGGCATCCGCTCCTTTCCGTTTGGCAATGGATAAGGTTACAGCGGGATAAGCGGAAGGATGTGATTGTCGTGTGGTATCTTCCTGGCCATAGCCGAATAACACATATTGTGAAGCGGTCTCCGGTCCGTCTGTTACTTTGGCGACCTGTTTTAAGAATACAGGTTGTTGTTGATTAACGCCGACAACCAGGTTTTCCACGTCTTCGGCAGTGGATAAAAAATTACCGGTCTCTACGGAAAAGGCGGAGTCTTTCTGCAACAGGTTGCCCGCGGTGGTCTGGGCATTACTGCCCTGTATATGCTGACTGATACTCAGGAAATCCACCTGGTTTTCGGCCATTTTATTTTTATCCAGCACCACATTGACCTGGCGGCTGCGGCCACCAATAATGCGTACATCGGAAACGTCCTTTACTTTTTTGATTTCATTGGTCAGCGCTTCGCCGATCTGACGGAGTGCATAGTCGTCATATTTTTCACTCCACAGGGTTACGCCCAATGCGGGTACATCATCAATTGCCCGGGTCTTTACCATTGGCAACGTAACGCCCTGCGGCATTTTATCCATGTTTTTGATGATCTCATTGTAAAGTTTTACCAGGGAGCGTTCCACATCTTCTCCCACATAAAACTGCACAATAATCATGGCCTGTCCTTTCATGGACGTGGAATACACGTATTCCACCCCTTTAATATTGGAGATCATTTTCTCCATCGGGGCACTGATCTTGGTTTCCACTTCCTTGGGTGAAGCCCCCGGGAAGCCGATAAAGATATCAGCCATGGGTACTTCAATCTGCGGTTCTTCCTCACGCGGTATCAGCAGGGTACTGTATCCGCCAATCAGCAGGAATGCCACCATCAGCAGTATCGTCAGTTTCGACGTAATGAACGATCGGGCTATTTTTCCGGAAATTCCTTCTTGCATAGTAATTCGTTTACGATTGATTATTTTTTCACGGTTACGGATACCCCGTTATACAGTTTGCCGTCCGCTTTCTGTATAAAGGTCTCATTGGCGGCGAGGCCGGACAGGATTTCCGTTTGTTCGCCATATACTTTTCCGGTTCTGACCCAGCGGAGCAGAGCGGTGTTATTACTGCTGATGGTATAAATACCGGTCAGCTGGTCATTCAATACCAGGCTGGAAGTGGGAACCAGTACTTTGCCGTTTGTCTGACTGGTTACCGCAGCACCCGTTACCGGTATAAACACGTTTACATACATACCTGCGTACAGGTCTTTTTTCTGCGCATCGGGAATGCTGAGTTTAATTTCAAATTGTCCGCCGGTCATTTGGGAAGAGGGACTGATTTCATTTACCACGCATTCTATGGTTTTTCCCACCGCTTTTATTTCCACCTGTGCCTTACTGCCTTTTTTCAGCAGACCTACCTGGTCTTCACTTACAGTGGCGCTGATCTGCAACTGTGTATTTTGTTCCACTACCAGCAGGGGCATACCCGGGCTGGCCATATTTCCCTCATCGGCAAGGCGCTGGGTTACCACCCCGTCGAAAGGGGCAGTGATGGTGGAGTAGGCACCAATGGCGTTTACTTCATTCTTCATCTGTGTAGCGGCTTCCAGCCTGGCTTTGGCCGCATTGTATTGCAGGGTTACATTATCGAGTTCTTTGGCGGACGCACTTTGTTTATTGTACAGATTGGTAAAGCGGTCAAAATCCTTCTGTGCATTTTTTACATTGGCTTCGGCTTCCAGAATGGCGGCGTTGGTCTGTGCTCTTTTGGCGCTGATGTCCTGGCTGCTGATACTGGCGAGTGTCTGACCCCGTCTCACGCGGTCGCCCGTTTTTACATACATACGGGTAATGGTACCCATCAGCCGGGTGCTGAGTTGTGCGGTTTGCAGTGCTTCCACTTTTCCGCTGATGGCGATACCGCCATCCACATGACCACCCGGTGTGGCGGTATACACGGTTACGGCTGTGCCTGTGGCAGGGGCGGGTGTTTCCTTTTTTCCTTTACAGGAACTGAATAAAAGCATCCCGCTGATTATGAGTGTGCCTGTTATGTAATTGCTGTATGACATATCGGTTCGTTTAGTTTTTTTGTGTAGAGGTTAAAAAACGGATATAAGCCGCCGTACTGTTGAAACTGAATACGGCCTGTGCTTTTCCTAATTGTTGTTGGGAGAGTTGCGTCTGTGCCTGCAGTACATCAGTACTATTGACCAGTCCCTGTTCATAGCGGTCCTGCAGAATCCGCAGGGCCTCCGTAGCATTATCTATTGCGGCGGATTGTTGTCTGATTTTAAACCGGGCATCTTCGAGGTCACGGTTTGTTTTATTAAGCTCCAGCTGACTCTGTGCCTGCTGATTTGCGAGTTGCCCGGCGAGTTTGCTCAATTCCGTCTGTTGCGTACTGATTTTGTTTTTAGTACTGTTGCCTTTAAAAATATCCCAGGATAATTGCAAGCCGGCGAGGTAGGAGCCGGCGCCAAAACCTGTCAGCCGGTAATCATTTACCTGGTAGGAAGCAAAAGCATTGATACGGGGCAGGTAACTTTTCTCCGCTGATTTTATCATCAGGCTGCCGGCTTCCATCGCTTTTTTCATGGCGGCAAAATCAGCCCTGTCTTCAGGTATCGTGGTTGCGGCGGATTCCGTGTTACCGGATTGTACCGGTTCGGCTGTATATACCGTGCCTAACGGACGTCCCATCAGCAGGCTCAGGTAATCGGACGCATTGCGGATATTGCTGGCCGTTTCAGCCAGGTTTGTTTCCACTGTATGTATCCATACTTTTACATTCAGGGCATCCGACTTCTGCATGAGACCTTCCTGTACACGGTTATTGGTAAATGTATACATGGCATTGGCACTGCGTAAGGCTTCTTTCAGTACTTTCTCCGCTTCATAGACCAGTTGCAGTTGCAGGTAGGCTTTCTCCACTTCGTACGTGAGGTACTCGGCCGTACGTTTTGTTTTTAACCGGTAAATGCCTTCCTGTGCGGTTACGGCTTTACGCATATATACAAGGTCCATGTTCAGCAGGGGTTGTTTTACCTGTAAGCGGCCGCTGTAATCACCGGAGGCGCCGGGTTTGTTCAGCAGGTCGGGATTAAAATCCTTTTGCTGTACCACCTGTTGCTGCATTTTAAATCCGAAAGCATTCAATGGATTATTGCTGCTAAGTGCCGTAAAGGAGAAATCAGCCTGCGGCAAATAAATGGCGTCCATCTCTTTGGTTTTCGCGGTGGCGATTTTCTCATCGAGCCGGTTCAATCCGAGATCACGGTTATTAGCCAGTGTACTGTCGGTGGCTTCTTTCAGGGTTAATAAAACGGCGGGCTGTTGGGCCATGGCACCTGATGCAAACAGGAACAATCCTGCGATCAGTCCGGCCACCCGGTTCAGCCCTTTTCTTTTTGTATACATCATGCGCGATTAATTTCGGGCAAAACTATACGCGCGGTACTGTTGCTGCCGTGACATATATCACGAAGAAGTGGGCTTACAAGTCTCTTTTTTTCATTGGAGAATGGCGGTTGAGTAATATATTTTATCTTTAGTGATCAAGGTCACGCAGCATCATTTTTTTTAAGAGCAAACAGAAACCAAAATTGAAATATGCAAAAAGAATACAATGACTATTTTGAAGCCAACCGGCAGCTCTGGAATCAACGCACCATGGCACATCGTGATTCCGCTTTTTATAACCGGGCCGGTTTTCTGAAAGGGGAGCGGGTGCTTACCCCGATTGAACTGAATGAACTGGGAAATATAAACGGTAAAACCTTGTTGCATCTTCAGTGTCATTTCGGAATGGACAGTCTGGACCTGGCCCGGATGGGTGCCGTGGTTACCGGCGTTGATTTATCCGATGAAGCCATACGCGAGGCCCGGCTGTTAAGTGAAGAAGCGGGGGTGAACGCGCGGTTCATCTGTAGTAATATATATGACCTGGAGCAGCACCTGGACGAAACCTTCGATGTAGTATTTACCAGTTATGGTACCATCGGCTGGTTGCCCGATCTGGACAAATGGGCCGGACTGATTGCCCGATATCTCAAACCCGGCGGTCGTTTTTATTTTGCCGAATTTCATCCGGTACTCTGGATGTTTGACGATGATTTTACACATATACAATATTCATATGAGAACAGGGAGCTGATCGTAACTGAAAACCAGGGCACGTATACGGATCGTGAAGCGCCGATAACCGGAAAGGAGTACAGCTGGAATCATAGTATCAGTGAGGTACTGAACGCGCTGATCGGGGCCGGACTGCAACCGGAGTTCTTTAACGAGCACATGTATTCGCCGTACAGTTGTTTCCGGAATATGACAGAAACAACGCCGGGTAAATGGGAAATCAGGGGCATGGAAGGTAAGTTGCCGATGGTGTATAGTTTATCAGCCGTTAAACAATAAGCAAATCCCTTATCTTCGCAGCGAAAATTCTCCTCTATGTTACCAAAGTACAAACGCATCCTCCTCAAACTTTCCGGTGAAGCTTTAATGGGTAATAAAAGTTTCGGTTTTGATACCGATGTGATTGCCCAGTATGCACAGGATATCAAGTCTATTACCGACCTGGGGGTACAGGTGGCGGTTGTGATCGGCGGAGGTAATATTTACAGGGGAATGAATGAAGCGGATACGGGGATCGAAAGAGCGCATGGGGATTATATGGGAATGCTGGCCACGGTCATCAATGGTATGGCTTTGCAGGCAGGCCTGGAACGTATCGGGGTGTATACCCGTCTCCAGAGTGCGATCAAAATGGAACAGATTGCAGAGCCGTATATACGCCGCCGGGCCATCCGTCATGTGGAAAAGGGACGTGTGGTGATCTTTGGCGCCGGAACCGGTAATCCTTATTTTACAACAGATACAGCCGGCTCACTCAGGGCTATTGAAATCAATGCCGATGTTATATTAAAGGGTACCCGGGTAGATGGTATTTATACCGCAGATCCTGAAAAAGACCCTACGGCTACAAAATACAATGTGATCACTTTCCAGGAATGTCTTTCCCAGAACCTGAAAGTGATGGATATGACTGCTTTTACCCTCTGTATGGAGAACAACCTGCCCATCATTGTCTTTAATATGAACAAAATCGATAACCTCCGTCGTGTGGTTACCGGTGAAAAAGTGGGTACCCTGGTGCGGGGCTAAATAAGGGTTTTTCCGCAGGGTATTTACGATACTTTTATTCGCAGGGAATACTATCTTGTGCCCGCGCTAAAAGCACATCCTGTGAAAAACTATTGAAACCTATTTCCCGGATTTTTAATAGTTTACGAACCTGACTTAACCGTTTATGCCCACCCTCTCTCTCTCTGTCATAGAGGTCATTATACTTATGCTGGGTGCCATCACCCTGGGCATTACTATTCATTTCTTTATTACGAGCCGTAAATCCCTCAGGGATGTTACATCCGACGCTGCCGGAAAAGTGAACAAGGAACTCGAAGTCTGGAAGCTCAAATATTTCAACGATACGGAAGACCGTGACCGCGAACTGGACAAACTCCGTAAACGGGTACAGGATGCGGAGGAGAACAGCAATATTTATTCTATAGAGGCGGAGGAATTACGGGAAGCCAACCGGAAACTAAAGGCTGATCTGCAATCCGGCCAAGCCGGTAAACCGGTAGCTGACAACAGGGAGCTGGCCGAATTGCGCCGGCAGCTCGAAGAAGCCGAAGAGAACCTTACTATTTACGGGATTGAAGCAGAGGAACAGCGGGCCAGTAATAAACTATTAAGAGCGGAGATAGAAGCGTTGAAGAAGAATAAAGGAACGACACCTGCACCGGCCACCGCGCAACGCGATACGGAACAGCTCCGTAAAAGAATGGAAGAAGCGGAAGCCAACAGTTCCGCCAATGCCCGGGAAGTAGAAGAACTCCGGATTGTAAACCAGAAACTGCAGACCGAAATTGAGTTGTTAAGACATATGCAGCAGCAGGAACCTGCAGCACCCGTTGGTAAACCGGATTATATGGAGCAACTCAGGCAGGCACGTACCAGTCTGCAGGAACATAATCAGCAGATCAGCATGCTCCTCGGGCAGATTGATCTGATGAAAGACACGGAGGAAAAGCAGCTGGAGCTGGTAAAGCAAAATGAGGAACTGGGTATTCAGGTGGAAGAACTGCAGTATAAACTGTCTCAGAAAGACAAAGAGATCAGTAATATACGGCAGAAGGAGCATCTTACCTCGGAGATGAATGCCATGCTGGACAGTGCCTACAGCGAGTTCAATGTATTACAACAGAAAATGCAGAAACTCGAGCAACAGGTAGCCGGATCCCGTAAGCTCAGCCTGGAGTATGAAGAGCTGAAGGAAGCCCATCAGAAAATCAGCCGCGATTTTGAAGAACAAAAAAACCGTTACCTGGCCAATGCGGACGAAAACCGTCAGTTGAAAGCGGACCTTGCTGCATCGGAAGATCAGTTACGGGAAGCCGAGTTTCAACGGCAGCAACTGCAGAAGCGGGTTCTTTACCTGGAAGAGCTCAACAGTGACATGCAGGTGATGGTGGATGCCAATAAAAAACTGGAAAGTCAGCTTAAACGGATCGGTGAACTGGAAAGCATGCTCAATGTAATTGCGGAGGAGCGGGATCAGCTGATGCAGCGCAAATCAAATCTATAATTCCCTTTATTTTCCTGAAAAAAAATAACCCGGTAGGTATTCCTGTCCGGGCTATTCAGCTAATCGCTTAACTGCTTTTCTTGGCGGCTGTTTTCTTTTTAACAGCCGGAGAAACGGCCGGGCGGCTTTTGCCGAATGAGCCCTTGAAGCGTTTTCCTTTTGCGGTTTTTTTATCTCCTCTTCCCATGATTGATTGTTTTAATTTGATTTTGTGCAAAAATACGGCTTTCTATAAAAAAAGCCCCGGTAACTGCTATTGCCACAGGAGCTTTTTTTGTTCAGTAGTACGGGTATTATAATTTTCCGGCAAGTTCCTTACCAGCTTTAAACTTAGCTACTTTACGGGCTTTAATCTTGATTACGGCACCGGTTTGCGGGTTACGGCCATTGCGGGCAATTCTTTTTGATACGGAGAAAGTGCCAAAACCCACCAGGGTTACTTTTCCACCGGCTTTCAGGGTCTTGGTAACTGCCTCCACGAATGAATCGAGGACGGTATTGGCCTGTGTTTTAGTAATTCCTGCATCTTCAGATACTTTCGCAATCAATTCTGCTTTGTTCATGATATGATAGTTTATGTGATTTAGTAACGGCGGCAAATTTATAGGCTTTTTCATCCCCTCAAAAAAAAATATCCGGTGTATACTTACCTGCCGATTCCCGGGAACCCGCACCCAATAAGGATTTCAGCGGTATGTTGGTAAATTCCGGCTGATCTTATTTTTTCCGGAAAGGCTGAAAGTCTTGCCCGTAAAGGGTTTCGGCCGTTATGTCCGCTCAAACACAGGGCTGGAGCGGGTTTGCCGCACCTGTTCATACGCTGCTGCTTTTTTTCTTTTGCACAATCAATGCACAAGCTGCATCAGGGTGCGGACAGCAATAAACTGGTTGCCCCATTTATCCATCGCTTTCTGCCGCATGGTAGCGGCATATTTTGTCATATACCGGTTATAGAGAGCCCTGCTTTCCGCATGGTATTGTACCGCGTAAGTGATGCCTTCTTCATCATCGGCTTCCACGAGATGGAGGATCACCGCGTGGGTAAAACAACCGGTATTGACCAGGTCGGGAATATGTTCTTCCTTGAGCCAACGGAGCCAGGCAGCGGCAATCGCGTGATTGACTTTAGTGGTTACATTGTACACGATCATGCTGCAAATTACTCTTCCCGTTTATTATCCAGGATGATTTTTTTCAGCCGCTGGTACATAAACGATACGGCCAGCAACAGTACACCCAGTAATATAAACGCGGCAATCTTTCCGCCCGGAGGAATATTGACAATGTCGTACAGGAATAATTTGGCTATACTGATGGTAAATAAAGTAAGCGAGATAATCCTAAGGGGTTTAAAATCCTTCTTCATACCCAGCCACATCATGGCAAAGGAACACAGCCCCCAGAGAATACTCAACCCGGCTTTATAATACAGATTCTCCCACCAGGCCCAGTCATCCGCATCCCGGTAATTAGTATGGAAAATCAACAGGTACATTTCCACGCTCAGTACCAGCACAACTGAGCTGGCCAGTATCCAGGCGGCCATTTCCCGGTACTCTTTCCAGGAGGTCGTACCCTTTGCAAAAAGCATACGGGTCAGCTGGTATAATAGCCAGAGCAGCAGCAGCGCCGCCACCCACTGTGCGGTAAAAAAGAGTCCCTGGTTGTTACGCGCCAGGAAAACAGAATAAGTCTGCATGGAGGGCAGGCCGATAATAAAAATACTCAGGCTGTAAATGGTCAGCCCCACACGGAGCATCGGGGCCGCTTTGTCATTTCTGAAAATCCATAATAACAACAATACAAAAAGGTAACTGTAGCACTGCCAGTAAATGGTGCTGGCCGGTACATCCGGATTATGCACGCTGAACTGAAAGCCGATTTCGAGTATGCCTGACAGATAGGCGGTGAGAATGCCCGCTTTTAACGCCACTTTACTCACCGGCTGATTTGCCAGTGTGGTAAAGAAAACGCCTTCTTCTTCACGTTTAATAAGTTTGTAATAGAGCAGCAGGGCGGTTGCCGCGACCAGAGATGTAATAAAGCCCTTGTTCAGCAGTACCGGCATCGGGTCATGACTGAACAAATAAACCTGCTGCCAGGTATTGAGCAGACTGGCCAGCATCAGCAGACAAATCAGCAACGATCCGTTTTTCAGTAACCTGATCCGGGAGCGCAGGTACAGCCAGAACAGCACCCCCATTTCCGCCGCCCAGAAAAGGGTGACCTGGTTGCCGTCAAACTGCACTGGTGCCGCCAGGGAAAGAAAACTGACACTGAGCCCGATCAGGAGTGACACAAAGTTCCGGTCTGTACTTTTTTGGTTATAAAAGAAAGCGGCCAGCGCGAGGTTGAAGAGTCCCGTAAGCGTGGTGAACAATCCTTTATAATTAGTTCCTTCCCCGGGATCGAGGATCAGCATGCCCGCCAGGTAGTAAAGCGCGCTGGTACTCAGCAGCAATACAAAATCAAAGCCCGTAAATTTTTCTTTCAGCCGGATTGTATTGATGATGTGCATGGCGACAAACAGCAGGTAGAATATAGTGGCAAATAACAGCGCATCGGCTTTGGGCAAGGGTTCTTTATCGAATAAAAGCCATTCGCCCAGCCAGCTGCCATAGATGATCGTGGTAAACACTAAAGCGATTGTATTGATCGCCGGCCAGCGTTTAAACCAGGCGAGCACCATCAGCCCCGTATTGAGAATGGTTAGATAGGTAAAGAGCGCCGAATAATTATTCTGCCCGGTGCTTACAAGAAAGGGTGTAATAAAACCACCGATTGTGGCCAGTATGGCCAGTTCCTGCCGGTTATAATACAGGGAGAGTACCACCCCGAGTCCGGAGATTATCACCATAATGATAAAGGCGGTGATCTGACTGATCAGGTGATACTGGTGAAAGGCAAAGGCAATACTGAAATAGAAAACGGATAAGCCGCCACCTACGAGCACGGAACTGAATGACCGGTAACTGTTCCGGAAATAATGCGCCAGTCCGATCAGGATACCTCCGCATATCAATCCGGTTATAACCCGTCCTGTTTCATTGATCCAGTCTTTATCAATGGCGTATTTAATAAAAAAGGCAATTCCCAATACCAGTACCGCGATACCGATTTTGTTGGCAATATTTTCCCCGATAAATTTTTCCAGATCAGTATTGGCCGGATTGTCTTTTGTAATGAATGAAGGCTGATAGGCCGGTTTGCTTTTTTCTTTTTCGGGCAGCGGTGGCGGTTGTTTCAGGATATCGGGTAAGGTTGGTTTACCCGCGGTACTTATACCGGATGACGGTGGCTGAACCGGTTCTTGATTGATGATAACCGGGTTGGGGACGATCTCTTTCTTAACTTCAGGCACAACCGGTTTTACAGGCTCCACGGGAGGCACAGCCGGTTTGGTTTCTTTTTCCTCCTGCCGGAGTCTGACTACTTCCTTATTCAGTTGTTTTAACTGGTTGTTCAGGGATTCAAGCAGTTGCTGTTGCGTATCACTTTTATCGTTCAGCTTTACTAAGTAGTAAATAACCACGATAGTGACGATAAGCACTAAAATAACTTCCATGTTGCAGGTTTGGGTGATCAATCATGGCCGCTTGCTCAGGAGGTAAAAAAATACAGGTGGTGGCCGTGTTATGAACCGAGTACTAAATATACCGGGCAATGGTCAGAATGCTTCACATCGGGGTATATTTCCGCGTCTTTCAGCTGTTTTTTTAAAGGTTCTGTAACATTTATATAGTCGATCCGCCAGCCTTTGTTATTTAAACGTACCGAAGGAAAGCGCTGACTCCACCAGCTGTACCGGTGCGGTTCCGGATGAAATTCACGGAACGTATCCACCCAGCCGCTTTTATAAAATTTTGTCATCCATTCTCTTTCGGGTAAAAGAAACCCGGATGAATTTTTATTTCCTTTGGGATCATGGATATCCAGCTCCGTATGCGCGATATTATAATCGCCGCAGAGAATCAGTTTAGGATGTTTCTTTTTGAGTTTGTTGAGCCAGGTGAGGCATTCATCCAGCCATACGTATTTAAATCCCTGGCGTTCTTCCCCGCTGGTACCGCTGGGAAAATAGGCATTGATAAGCCGTATATCACCAAACTGCAACTGAATCACCCGCCCTTCGTCATCACTCGGTCCATGGCCGTTGCCCAGTTCCACCAGGTCGGGTTTGATTTTTGTAAATACCGCTACGCCGCTGTATCCTTTTTTCTGCGCACTGAACCAGTAATCGTGATAGCCGAGTTCATGGAGTTTTTTTATATCCACATCTCCCTGTACCGCTTTTGTTTCCTGCAGGCAGATGATATCCGCCGGATCGGTTTTTAACCAGTCAATAAATCCTTTTTTTATCGCGGCCCGGATGCCATTCACGTTATAAGAAATAATCCGCATTGTAATAATGATTAAATTGTCCGGCAATTTACAGCTAACTATGGAAGCATCCCGAAAAACTAAGCCACATCCTGTAATCCCGTCCAAAGAACCCGTATACCTCGAAGGTCCCAAGAGCAGGGGCTATGAACTCCTGTTTGCATTCCGGGTTTTCAAACAATTTATAAAAGGGTTTCGTGCCCTTCATTTCCTGGGTCCCTGTATTACCGTTTTCGGTTCAGCCCGTTTTAAGGAAGATCATCCGTATTACCAGCAGGCCCGCGAATTCGGTAAACGGATTGCGGAAGCGGGACTGACCACCATGACCGGAGGCGGACCCGGTATCATGGAAGCGGCCAACCGGGGTGCTTTTGAAAATGGTGGCAAATCCGTAGGCTGCAATATCGTGCTGCCATTTGAGCAAAAGGAAAATCCGTATGTACACAAGTCGGTTACGTTTGAACATTTCTTTGTGCGTAAAGTATTGCTGGTAAAGTATTCTTATGCGTTTGTCATCCTGCCCGGCGGCTTTGGTACTATGGATGAACTATTTGAAACCCTGACTCTGGTACAGACTAAAACCATCAGCAAGTTTCCCGTGGTCTTATTCGGCGTGGCGTATTTTACCCCGCTGATGCAGGCCATTGAAGATATGGCCAGGCACGGTACCATTTCACCGGAAGATATGAGCCTGGTGCTGTTAACGGATAATATGGACGATGCCATGAGCCATATCACCACGTATATCAGCTCCAACTATAAGATTAAGCCCCGTAAACGGCTCTGGTGGTTGTTGGAAAAGCGGTAATATGAATGTGTACTTTTTACACAAAAGTACTACCTTCATAAAAAATTTCCGGTTATGTTTATAAAACGATTGCTGTCCGTCCTGCTCCTGGCAGGCCTTGTGCAGACAGCGCATGCCGACGCGTCACTGACCGTCAATTCTCCTGATAACACTATTCAGTTGCGTGTGCAACAACTTGCCGATGGCACCCTGATGTATGCCGTAACGTATAAAGGCAAAGCGGTGGTAATGCCTTCCGGACTGGGTATGCAACTGACGAATCCGAAAGTACTGTTGCAGTCTTTCAGCATTGATCATATTGATTCGTTGCAGACAAACGAAAGCTGGAAACCGGTATGGGGTGAACAAAGCATGATTCAGAATAATTACCGGCAACTGCAGTTATCCCTCACTGATAAATCCGGTTCAGGGGTGCGGTTACAGGTATTGTTCCGTGTATTCAATGACGGTGTTGGCTTCCGTTATATTTTTCCGCAGCAACCGAAACTGAATCATTTTATCATCGGAGAGGAATTATCTGCGTTCGCGCTCACCGGCGATCATAATGCCTTCTGGATTCCCGGCGATTATGATACCAATGAATATGGTTATTACAACAGCGCATTGAGTAAAGTGGATGCCTCCGGTGGCGGGTTTGCACAAGAGATACATGCCAAGACCTTTTTTGATAAAAACGCGGTCCAGACTCCGCTGATGATGAAGACGGCGGATGGTTTATACATCAACCTGCATGAAGCGGCCCTGGTGAATTATCCCGCCATGAACCTGGTATTGAACAAATCCAGTTATACATTTACGTCACACCTGGTACCCGATGCGGTGGGCAATAAAGCGTATCTGCAGGCTCCTTTTGCCACGCCCTGGCGTACAATCATCGTCAGTGATAAGGCGACTGATATTCTTGCTTCTAAAATGATCCTGAACCTGAATGAACCTTCCAAAGTACCGGATGCGGAGAAATGGGTGAAACCCCAGAAGATGGTAGGAGTATGGTGGGAAATGCATGTGGGTAAGAGCAGCTGGGATTACAGCGGCAGCCAGGTAGGCTCACAACAGGCCAGCAAAGTACCGCATGGTGCCAATACCGCCAATGTAAAACGGTATATAGATTTTGCTGCAAAAAACGGAATTGAAGGTGTGCTGGTGGAAGGCTGGAATACCGGCTGGGAAGACTGGTTTGGCCAATGGAAAGAAGACGTGTTTGATTTTGTAACGCCTTACCCTGATTTTGATGTAAACGAATTACAGCAATATGCGGCGGCAAAAGGGGTGAAGATCATCATGCACCATGAGACTTCCGGTTCTGCCACCAACTATGAACGCTGGATGGATACCGCGTATAAATTTATGAATGAACACGGCTATGCCGCAGTGAAGACCGGTTATGTGGGTCGCATTATTCCCCGTGGTGAGCACCACGATGGACAGTGGATGGTTCGTCACTACCTGCGTGTAGCTTCCAAAACAGCGGAGAGACATATCATGGTGGATGCGCATGAACCCGTACGTCCGACAGGGTTGCACCGTACCTATCCCAACTGGCTGGCTTCTGAAGCTGCTAGAGGAAATGAGTTCAATGCCTGGAGCAGTGGTAATCAGCCCGATCATGAAACCATACTTCCCTTTACCCGCCTGATGGGCGGACCGATGGATTATACACCTGGTATTTTCAAAATAAAAATGAGTTACTATAATCCGACAAAAACGGAGCAGGTACATACCACGCTGACTAAACAGCTGGCTTTGTATGTAACCATGTATAGTCCGCTTCAGATGGCCGCCGATCTGCCGGAAAACTATGAAGCCCGGATGGATGCGTTTCAGTTCATCAAAGACGTGGCCGTGGATTGGGATGATTCAAAAATTCTGGCCGCTGAGCCAGGTGATTATGTGATTATTGCCCGTAAGGCAAAAGGAAAGAATGACTGGTTTATGGGAGCGATCACGGATGAAAATGCCCGCAGTTTTACTCAGGTCCTTTCATTCCTGGATGCGGACAAGAAATATGTGGCCACCATCTACCGTGATGCCGACAATGCACATTGGAAAGACAATCCGGAAGCTTATGTGATTGAAAAATTCCTGGTAGATGCAAAAACGCTGTTGAAATTAAAATTAGCACCGGGTGGCGGAACTGCTGTAAGTTTGGTACCGGCAAAAGCCGAAGAACTCAAACTGTATAAAAAGTATAAGTAATGACAGCAGCCGATATACTCGGATATGCCGCAGGGGCGGTTACCGCATTTACGTTCTTGCCACAGGTGGTCAAGACCTGGAAGGAAAAATCCGCCAAGGATATTTCCCTGTACATGTTTCTCATCGCTTTTGTCAACGAGATCATGTGGCTGGTATACGGGTTTATGATTGACAACATGGTGGTTATTCTGACCAATGCCGTGATGCTGATCATGTCCGGTATCATGATCGGGCTTAAATTAAAGTATAATCACAAGTGAGCATGGCGGTAAACACAATCATCTGGGATCTCGGCGGGGTGCTCGTGGACTGGAACCCCAACTATGTTTTTCATGAAACCTATTTTGATTCACCGGAGAAGCGGGCGTATTTTTTTGAACATATCTGTACGCACGACTGGAATGAACAGCAGGATGGGGGCCGCTCGATTGTGGAGGCCACGCAGGAGCTGGTAGCCCGGTTTCCGGAATGGGAAAGCTCTATCCGCGATTATTACGGCCGCTGGACGGATATGCTGAATGGTCCGGTGCATGGAACTGTCGGCCTGTTTCGTGAACTGATTGATAAGGGTAAATACAAACACTATGCGCTGACCAACTGGCAGGCCGATCTGTTTAATATCGCCCTGGTGCGGTATGATTTTCTGCATTGGTTTGACGGCCGGGTGGTAAGTGGCGTGGAGAAAACAAGAAAACCCTTTCCTGAATTTTATCAGCGTTTGCTGGATCGTTATAATGTGGATCCGGCAAACGCTGTATTTATAGACGATAACGCGCGGAATGTAAAAGCGGCGGAGGAGTTGGGAATTAAGAGTCTGCATTTCCGCTCACCGGAACAACTGCGGGCAGAGCTGCAGCAATTGGGCTTGATATAACTGGTGTATTATGTATATAGCAATCGGTATCGTAGTAGTCCTGTTACTGATCGTCATTGGCTTGTATAATAGCCTGATTGTAAAAAAGAACGCCGTGGACAATGCGTTTTTCTCCATGGATGTAATGCTGAAGAAGCGGCATGACCTGATCCCCCTGCTTGTGGATACGGTGAAAGGCTACATGCAGCACGAAAAGGAACTGCTGACCCGCCTGACGGAAATGCGGCAGCAGTTTGACAGATCACGTCAATCAGTAAACGAAAACATAAAGCTGGAAAATCAGTTTGACGCCCTTTTGCAACAGGTCAGGGTACAGGTGGAGCATTATCCCACCCTTAAAGCCAGTGATAATTTTCTGAAACTGCAGGGAGCGATCAATGAAGCGGAAGAACAGCTGGCCGCTTCCCGCCGTTATTATAATACGGCGGTAAATGATTACCACAACGGGATAATGACTTTTCCTTCTTCCATAATTGCGTCTATGGCGGGTATGGGACGCAAGGATTATTTTTCCGCGGCAGCGGAGGATAAGGCTGTACCGTCAATCACTATTAATTAAACCTGTATGCAATCTGCGGAAGCATTCAGAACGTTCTACGAACAGGAGCTGGCTTCTTTGCTGGCGCCACTCGAAGACAAGCGGAAAAAAATCAGGAAAGGAGGTGTGACCGGTTTTGTACTGCTGGGATTCTCCGTATTATTTTTCATCATTGCCGGCAACGGTGAGCAGGCCATTCCGGCAATAATTGCTTTCCTGCTTTTCCTCGCCGCCATAATCACGCTTGTGGTTTTTGGGATACGGTTGAAAAAATTCACCCGCACGTTTAAATCGGAAATTGTAAGCCGGATCATGCATTTCATCGATCCGTCGCTCCGATACAGTCCGGAACAACATATCAGCGAAGCGGATTACCTGAAAAGCGGGTTGTTTGTTGAAAAACCCGACCGGTACAATGGCGATGATTATGTGGAAGGGTTGCATGGAAAAACGGCTTTCGTTTTCTCTGAACTGCATTCGGAACGGCGGGTCAGTTCAGGGAAAAACACATATTACCAGACCATCTTCAGGGGGCTTTTTTTTATTGCTGATTTCAATAAGCATTTTGCCGGACGCACGTATGTATGGAGTGAACGCAATCCCCAGATTAATTTCCTGACAAAACTGTTTTCCTCATTTGCCCGTAACCTGGAAAAAGTGAAGCTGGAAAGCCGGGAATTCGAAGACCGGTTTATTGTATACAGCACCGATCAGGTAGAGGCAAGATATATACTGACACCTTCCTTTATGGAACGGGCGGTCCGGTTGCAACAATTAATGGGCGATGGGGTGTCTCTTTCTTTTATTGATACAAATATTTATGTGGCGGTACCGATCCGGGAGGAGTTGTTCGAACCGTCTGTGTTTTCCGCGAACGATTTCAACCGGCTTGACGACTTTCGAACCACGCTCGTGATTGTATATGATATAATGGATGAACTGAAGCTGAATGAGCGGTTGTGGACGAAGGAGTAGTCGGGAGTTAGGAGTTCAATGCTTTGGGCAATTGTTAAGTATCGGGGTATTTTGTTCTTCGAATTCCAACCCAATAGTTCAACCCCTCCGGGGTTGCAGGGATCATTAGGGTCGCATACCCCGGGTTGCACCCGGGGTTATTAATAGTTTAAGCCCTTCGGGCTTTGCAGTCATTAAATCCGGCAATTCAATATAATTGTGATTGCAGTTGGAATGGAATAGCGCTGTAATTAAGGCAATAATTTCCCCGCCGCGTTTATCAGTATTTAAGTCCTTTGGCATGCAGTCATAATATCCGGATTTCATTCTTATCCGCTGAGGTATTAGCTATTAGTACAGGGCTAACATCAATTTTTTCCGACGACATCACTACCAACCCCAATGGGGTTGAACTCTTAATAGCCCCGGGTGCAACCCGGGGTAGGATAAAGTGAATGGTCCCGTAACCCCGAATGGGGTTGAATAATACTACACAAGGGCGAAGCCCGGTGTTTATTTAACAGGGTAGAGACATAAAAAAACCGGTCATCCTTTGCAGCATGACCGGTATATGTTGATTTTTCAATTTTTATTCCAACACGGGTCGTAACCACTTCTCTGCTTCCTCCAATGACATCCCTTTACGTCTGGCATAGTCTTCCAGCTGATCTTTGCTGATTTTTCCAAGTCCGAAATAATGGCTTTGGGGATGGGCAAAATACCAGCCGCATACAGAAGCCGGCGGATTCATGGCCAGGCTTTCAGTCAGTGTGATGCCAATGTTCTCCGTTACATGCAACAGTTCAAATAATTTCAGTTTTTCCGTATGATCCGGGCAGGCGGGATAACCCGGTGCAGGACGGATACCTTTGTACTCTTCACGGATCAGCGCTTCATTGCTGAGTGATTCTCCGGCATCATAGCCCCAGTATTCTTTCCGGGTCTGTTCGTGCAGGCATTCTGCAAAGGCTTCCACCATACGATCCGCCAGGATCTGTACCAGGATCTTGTTGTATTCATCATGATCTGCGGCAAAACGATCGATATGCTGTTTGGCGCCATGGATGGTAACGGCGAATGAACCGGCATAATCCGTTCCCAATTCTTTCGGACAAACGAAATCCGCCAGCGAAAACGACGGTTGTCCCACTGCTTTTTTTAATTGCTGCCGCAGCATTTCCAGTTTCACTTCGCCTGTCTCTGTCTGCAGGGTAATGGTATCCGCATTGTTACTGCTGGCCGGCCAGAAACCGATTACGCCATCGGCCGTGAACCATTTCTCCTCAATGATCTGTTGCAGTAATTTTTTCGCATCGGTATACAGACGTGTGGCTTCGGTGCCGAATATTTTATCGGATAATACTTCCGGAAAGCGACCCGGCATTTCCCAGGCGATAAAGAAGGGACCCCAGTCGATATACCGGGCGATCGTGGCCAGGTCATATGCTTTCAGCACTTTCACGCCGTTGAATGCCGGTTGTACCGGTTTGTAATTTTTCCAGTCGAAATATTCCTTGGTAATGACGGCTTCCGTATAAGGGATCAGGTCTTTTTTATTCTTGTTGAGAAACTGCTGACGCAGGCTTTCATATTCTTCCTGTGTTTTTTGCAGCAGTACTTCTTTTTCCTTACTCAGCAGCGTACTCACGGCTGTCACGCTTCTCGATGCATCGAGAATATGCAATACCCCATGATCATATTGCGGTGCAATTTTTACCGCTGTATGCATCCGGGAAGTGGTGGCCCCGCCGATCAGCAGGGGCTGTGTCATTTTCCGGCGTTTCATTTCATGCGCCACATGCACCATTTCGTCCAGCGAAGGGGTGATGAGTCCGCTGAGGCCGATAATATCCGCGTTTTCTTTACTGGCAGTGTCCAGGATTTTATCCGCGGGTACCATTACGCCGAGGTCAATAATATCATATCCATTACAACCGAGTACCACGCCCACGATATTTTTACCAATATCATGTACGTCGCCTTTAACCGTGGCCAGTAAAACTTTGGGTACACTGCCCTGTGTGGCATTGGGATTGTTTTTCTTTTCCTCCTCAATAAAAGGAGTAAGCCAGGCCACACTTTTCTTCATCACCCGGGCACTTTTTACCACCTGGGGAAGAAACATCTTACCGGCGCCAAATAAATCACCTACCACATTCATTCCGTTCATCAGCGGCCCCTCGATTACTTCCAGTGGCCGGGGATATTTGAGCCGGGCTTCTTCCGTGTCCGCATCTATGTAGTCGGTGATTCCGTTTACCAGTGCGTGTTTCAGTCTTTCTTCCACCGTAGCATTCCGCCAGGCTTCATCTTTTACCTCGGCCTTGCCTTTGGCTTTTACGGTTTCAGCAAAGGCAATCAGTTTCTCCGTGGCTTCGTTATTGTCATTGTTCCGGTTCAGAATCACATCCTCACAAAGTTCACGGAGGGTGGGTTCAATTTCGTCATATACCACCAGCTGACCGGCATTTACAATGCCCATGTCCATGCCGGCTTTGATAGCATGGAAGAGGAATACACTGTGCATGGCTTCGCGTACATGATCGTTGCCGCGGAAAGAGAACGAGAGGTTACTGACGCCGCCGCTGATCTTGGTCAGGGGCATGAGATGTTTGATGCGTCGGGTGGCTTCAATGAAATCAACGCCGTAGTTGTTATGCTCCTCAAGTCCGGTAGCTACGGCGAAAATATTCGGGTCGAAAATAATATCCTGCGGATCGAAGCCTACTTTTTCCGTCAGGATTTTATAGGCGCGGTGACATATTTCCACTTTCCGGTCCTCGGTATCGGCCTGTCCCTGTTCGTCAAACGCCATTACAATCACGGCGGCTCCATATGCCTGGCAGATAAACGCCTGTTCAATAAACTTCGCTTCTCCTTCTTTCATGGAGATCGAGTTTACAATACATTTTCCCTGTACACATTTCAATCCGGCTTCAATGATTTCAAATTTGGAGCTATCAATCATTACCGGAATTTTCGCAATATCCGGTTCGCTTTGCAGGAGATTCAGGAAGGTGGTCATGGCCAGTACGCCGTCAAGCAGGGCGTCATCCATGTTCACGTCCAGTACCTGGGCGCCGTTTTCCACCTGCTGGCGGGCTACGCTGAGGGCTTCTTCATATTTATTTTCGCGGATCAGCCGGGCAAATTTTTTGGAACCGGTTACATTGGTCCGTTCCCCTACATTTACAAAGTTGGTTTCGGGGCGAATGATCAGTGGTTCAAGTCCGGCCAGCCGGAGGTAAGGCCTGATTACAGTGGTGGATTGCATCTATGAATTCTTTTTTACAAATAATCTTCTGAGCATAGAGAAGTTATTTACAACCAGTATGAGGATGGAGATCAGTATGAGGTATTGGGGTGTTGTCATGCAAATGTTTTTTCCAGCACCGGTAATACACGGGGCTGTATGGTTTTAACATGTTCCGCAATATGCCGGATATGATCAGGGGTGGTGCCGCAACAGCCACCCACAATATTGACAAATCCTTCGCTGGCCCACTCTTCAAGATAATGACCGGTGTCTTCCGGATGTTCATCGTATTCTCCCATGGCATTGGGCAGACCCGCGTTGGGATAGGCCGAAACATAACAGCCCGCAATCTGTGAGAGCTCTTCAATATGCGGCCGCATTTCTTTTGCACCGAGGGCGCAGTTGAGTCCGATGCTGAGCGGTTTGGCGTGCATTACGGATGTATAAAAAGCTTCCAGGGTTTGTCCGCTCAGGGTACGGCCGGACGCATCGGTTATGGTACCGCTGATCATTACGGGCAGCTGTTTTTTATCCGGATGCTCCCGATAATATTTTTTGATAGCGAATATGGCGCCTTTGGCATTGAGTGTATCAAAAATGGTTTCCACCAGCAGGGTATCCGCACCACCATCCACCAGGCCTTTTACCTGTTCATAATAGGCATCCACTACTTCATCAAAAGTTACAGCCCTGAACCCGGGGTTATTGACATCGGGTGAAAGGGATAATGTTTTATTCAGGGGGCCAATCGCTCCGGCCACCCATTTTTCTCCGGGTGCCGCTTCGGGATGGGCCGCATAATATTCCTCAATGGCTTTGCGGGCACAGCGGGCCGCTGCTACATTGAGTTCATACGCCAGTGACTGCATATCATAATCCGCCATAGCAATCACCGTGCTGCTGAATGTATTTGTTTCAATAATATCGGCTCCGGCTTCCAGGTATTGCTTATGAATACCAATGATGATATCCGGCCTTGTGATATTGAGCAGGTCGTTATTCCCTTTTACATCGGTTGGCCAGTCCTTAAAACGCTCACCGCGGTAGTCCGCTTCAGACAGTTTATGACGCTGGATCATGGTTCCCATGGCCCCATCAATCACCAATATGCGCTCTTTTAAACAATCCTGGATTGTTTTCATTTCTCGTTACTGGTTTGTGAACTATAAACGTTGGGAAACTCTGGAGGGGGTTCCGTACCGTTTATTAGTTCTGTTATTCCCCGGGATCCGGAGAGGCAGGCCGAACAATAAACAAATCCGCCTGAATAGCTACAAAGTTAGTCTTTATAAAGCGAATAAACAAGATGCTATAACGGCTTTATATACAGTAGCTTAAGGATGAAATAATCGATAGAAGGGGAGTGGTTACCGGTTCACATAGCTTTCCACGGGCAGCCTGTTTTGCAGGCTTCTGGCCAGGGTCATCTCGTCCGCATATTCCAGTTCACCGCCAAACGCAATACCCCTGGCAATAGTGGTCACCCGTACCGGCAGGGATTGCAGTTTTTTCTGAATATAGTAAATGGTGGTGTCTCCCTGGATAGTAGCATTCAGGGCAAAAATGACTTCCGTGGTTTTTTCTTTCCGGATCCGGTTAATCAGTGATTCGATCTGCAACTGATCAGGTCCTACGCCATCCAATGGAGAAATGATGCCGCCCAGTATATGGTAGGTGCCGTTGTATTGCTGGGTACTTTCAATGGCAATTACATCGCGTATGCTTTCCACCACACAGATAATTTCCTGTTTGCGCATGGAGTTGGCACAGATGGAACAGATATCGCCGTCGGATACATTGAAACAACGCTGGCAGAATTTTATCTCGTTGCGCATCCGGGCCATTATTTCGCTGAACTGATTTACTTCCTTTGCATCCTGTTTCAATAAGTGTAATACCAGGCGCAATGCCGTTTTCTTCCCGATGCCGGGCAGCCGGGCAAATTCATTCACCGCGTTTTCCAGTAAAGCTGAAGAAAATTGCATGGCGCAAAGATAGTCCGGGCAACTGACAATTACGGCCTTCTCCGGAAGAGTCAGCCATTTTGTTTCCTGTAAAAAAGACTGTACGGAATGCCTGTTATTGTTTCAGGTCAATATCAAATTCGTTAGTCCAGTTGGCTTTCACTGTTACTTTCCGGGGTATGGGTTGTACGCGTTCCGTTTGCAGGTGTTTGCCAAAGAATTCGCCCGGATCCCATTGACCGTTTTTATTCGCATCGAACAGGATTCGCAATTCATAATCCCCGGGATTAAACAGGGTTTGTATAAAATCGGGACTGGTAAGCGGGAATGATTTATGCAATGCCTGCCCGAGGATGATTTGTAAAACCGGGTTTTTCTCCAGGTCCAGATTACGGAAGCGGATTTTCAGAATGCCATAGTCTGCTTTCTTTTTGGAAATAAAAGAAAGGGTATCGGTCTTCAATAATTTTTTTCCGGTACTGTCTTCCGCAAAATCCCGGTTCAGGATCAGGTTATACAGGGTCTTTTCCTGCCACACCGTTTTTATGGAAATGGTCATTGACGTACTGTCTTTTACAAACCGCACATCTTTAACGGGCGTATAACTGCTGTCTGTAAAAAGGGTGAGTCCTGTGCTGTCGAAATTTTTCAGTGGGGATTCAAAATTCAGTTTCAGTTCATCCAGGAGATCCTGCTGATTACTGCTCAGGTTGATCTGGAATTTAAGGCGTTTGTCCGCGGCGGTATTGCCGGGTTTGTTTCTGCCGCCTTGTCCTGCCAGATCAGGAGTAGTGGCCGGAGCTGCTTCCTTTTTCGCAAAGGCATACAATACCAGTGAATCATTTTTTTCACCAATTGTTACGGGGGCGTCGGCAAAAGCAAAGAGTTGTTTGTCGTTCATATACCGCTTCATGCCGCCGTCATCTTTAAGCGCATACAGGTAAAAAGTCTGGGGTGGCAGGTTTTTGAAATGAAACCGTCCCTGGTTATCCAGCCGGGCGGCATATTTCGGTTTTTCTTTTACCACAGCCGAGTCATTCTTGCTGGTATGCAGGATCACAAGCAGGGTACTGTCGGGTTTGGCAGTTTCTGCAATCAGTACGGTACCCTGCAGTTCGAGAGAATCTATATAGGGCCCGGTGGAAAAAGTAAACCGGAAGTCTTTCATCACATTGCCTTCATTAATATCTTTTATGGCTTTGCCAAAATCAAAGGAATAAGTGGTGTTCGCTTCGAGACTGTCTTTAATCTTAACCGTGATTTCACGCAGCCTGGCATCCACGGAAGGCGTGATTCTGGCCAGCGGTGAAACCAGCAGGTTGTTCTGTATATCCTGCACGTCAACAAATTCGTCAAATGTAAAAACGAGTTTATTGCCTTTAAAGTTCCGGGATGAGTCGGCCGGACTGGCTTTTAGCAGTACCGGCGGAATCGTATCCCTTGGTCCGCCCTGCGGGGGTACAATATTGGCACAGCCGCTGCCGCCGGTCATAACAACAGCCAGGACAGAAAGAAAAACAAATCCGGAAATTAAAATGGACGTACGCATCGGTTGCGAAATTACAGGTTTGGCAGGAGAAGAGTGTTGGGAAAAATATAATATTACAGATGACAGATGCGGGATGTCAGATGTCTGTATCGGAATGAATTTAAGGCCCCGTGCTTTGTACTTCATTCCGTTCAACTTTTAATAAATAGCCATTGTTACTGTATCTTTAAGAGGTGGCAACAATTTTTAGAACTTTCCCCTTATCTATGAACCGGCGCCTGTTAACCTCCTTTCTTTTGTTTTTATTCCCGTGGAAATCTTTTACCCAGCCGGGTAAATTGCCAGTAGCCGGTCCTGCTTTTTATTTTAATAAGTTTCAGGAATTTATTGATGACAATACGGGTTCATCTTTGTATTACCTGCGCCCGGTTTATATGATATTAACCCGTGTATTGATAATTGCCTGCTTTCTGTTAACGTCCTGCACGCAGGGAAACCGGAAGGAAAAAGAGAAGGTAGTGCAGGAAGTTGTGCTGCCGACAGACAGTGTTAAGAAAACCAGACAGGGAAAAGATGCAACAAACGACGAATTCCTTTCAGAAAAACTGACGCCTATCCGGGAAAACTACAACCGTATTATAGCCATCAGGGAATGGAAAGCTGTTATAACAAAAGAATTGTTTGAGTCGACAGAAGGCGGTGAGGCGGGTTTTTATTATACTCCGGCGGGACTTCAGAAAATTGTAGTCCGGCATTACGGTGAAATGTTTCAGCAGATTACTGAATACTACCTGCAGGAAGGCCGGCTTTCTTTTGTATTTGAAAAAAGGTATAAATACAACCGTCCCATTTATTACGACTCATTTGCAATGAAAGAAAGCGGGGATAGCGAGTCCTTTGATTTTGGCAAAGCTGAAATTATTGAAGTCCGGAGTTATTTTGAAAACGGCATACTAATTCACCAGGTCAGCAACCAGGATTGCGGGGCCCCTTTTGCTGCCGGTTACCTGGACGAAGAAAAATTGCGGATTGAAAAGGATTTCAATAAACTGATGCGCATGCAATGATACAGCTAAACGCAGTTTCGTACTTCGTACTTCTAACCTCGTACTTCGTACTTACTCCTTCATTCCTCTTCCTCACCAAGTTCATGTAACGCCACGGCCATATTATTGGTCTTGACAAAATTGCACCAGTGGCAATCTTTATCACCGCAGCCGGTGTAGAAGTCGCGGTCCTGTATTTTGTCCCAGACCTGGCGGATCTGCTGGGTTACGGTAGTGATGTCTGCCGGATTGATGACTACTTTTTCGCGGCGGTAGTTTTTCTTTTTATCGGGTTCAATAAAATCAAATTCGGTACTGGTTACTTTCCAGTCTTTCTGATCGTAATTGTCCACCAGTATTTTATAAAATACCGCCTGCCGCCAATAGTCTCCCCCGTCGGGCTGTTTTACAGAGGGACCTTTGGTTTTCGGAATGGCTTTATCCGGATCCCCGGTCTTATAGTCAACTACATTCACCGATTTGCCATCAAATTCCAGTTTATCAAGTTTGCCTTTCAGGGGCACGCCATTCACCACCACATTGCGGATATTCCGTTCAATGGCTACAATTTTATTGAACTCACTGATGTATGTATCATAGTAGTTACCGAGTACTTCAGGGCCATATTCCATTCTCCGGTTGTATTGCTCCCGGGTAAAGCTCTCCCGGTGCCGTTCCATATACCATACAAAGTCCGCAATGAATTCTTCTTTGGCGGGGAAACGGTCTTTGCCGCTGTCCTGCATTTTACGGAACAGTTTTTCCAGCGCATGGTGTACCGCGGAGCCGAATTCAGTAGCTTCATTCTTCGGGGATGGAATCCGGATCAGGTTTTTGAAATAGAATTCCAACGGGCAACTCAGGTAATTATTCAGCGCGGTTACATTCATGACGAATTTTTCCAGCACACGCCCGATAAATTCTTCTTCAATCTTTTCAATTTCCGGTGCAGCGGCTTCTGCAAAACCAAGGGCGGCAAACTCGCTCAACACACTGTCGTCAATCACGATTTTTTCAACCGGCAGCTGGTGGTTGTCCTGGATTTCAGCAATGAACATGGACGGTTCCATATCCTTGCCATCATTTTTGTGAAGGCTGTATGAAATATACAAATGTTGTTCGGCCCGGGTGAGTGCTACATAGAACAAGCGCCGCAATTCTTCTTCATCATTCCCGGCCGCCTGGGAAGAGAATAGGGTGTCGGGCAGTTTATACCCGCCGCCGGGTTTACGTTTCTTTTCCCAGAAACCCGCATTACAACCGGTGAGGAATACGTATTCAAACTCCAGTCCTTTTGAACCATGGGCGGTCATCAGGTTGATGCCTTTTTCGCTGCCGCTCACCTGTACCAGGGGAAGTGAAATATCTTCCTTCTCCATCAGGCTGATCAGGTCAACCAGCTCCTGGAGCCGGAGAAAAGGATTGCGGTGCGTTTCTTCTTTTACAAAATCGAAAAGACCGGTGAGAATCTGCAGCTGCCAGTGTTTATCGGGTTGCTGCATAAGATGACTGAGTATGCCGGTGTCGCGGATAATGGTTTCAAAGAGGTGTTGCAGGGTTTTGTTGGAAACATCACTGATTAACTGTTCAAGTGACAGGGAGGCTTTTTTTAATCCCGTATGAAGTCCGCTGCTGAACAGGTCCCTGGCGGGAGCATTGGCTTTTTCAGCGAGTGACTGACGGAGGGAACTGCCATTGCCACTGAATTTTTTATCGGCTACTTCCATGGTCAGCCGGGCGATCTCCATCGGGGGAACGCCAAACCAGTCCGCATGGAGTATTTCAAACAGCATTTCATCACCGCTGAAGGGAATATCATGTTCGGCGGCCAGGTATTTCAATGTCAGAATAATCTTTTGCGCCAGGGGGAGTTCCAGAATATTCAGATTTCGTTTACTGTATACCGGTATATCCAGCAGTTTGAAATACCGGGTCAGTTCTTCGCCGTATTTATTTTCCTTATAAATGATGCCGATGCGGCCGGGCTGTACGCCTTCCCCGAGCAATTGTTGTACCTGTTTTACAATACCGGTCATTTCCATCCGCAGCGTGTCATATTCACGGATATGCGGCGGGTGGGTGAGCGTGTTTATTTTTTCATTCGAGGAAATCAGTTCCTTGCTGAGCCCGTCGATCTGTTTTACCAGCCGTTCTTCATTCCGGTCGATAAGGGTTTTGGAGATGTCGAGTATGGGCTGGGTGGAGCGGTAATTGCGGGTAAGCACCACCGTTACCAGGTCGTCGCGGTAATTGCCGGCAAACTGCAGCATGTTTTCCACGCTGGCTCCCTGGAACCGGTAGATACTCTGATCGTCGTCACCCACAACAAATATATTGGGCTTGTCCCAGTAGCTGATCAGCAATTCCACGAGCCGGTTTTGCGTACCGCTGGTATCCTGGTATTCATCCACCAGTATGTACAGAAAGCGTTCCTGGTAATCGGCCAGCAGGTTTTTGTTTTCAGAAAATACGCGGATCACCCAGTTGATCATATCGTCAAAGTCATACCGGTTACGTTTGCGCATGAGTTCCTGGAACCGGTCGAATTCATTAACCGCCGCCCGCAGTTTCTCCATCCGTTCTTTCTCTTCATCGAACTTATCCTGCTTCAGATCGCCGGCATTAAAATTTTTATATTTCTTTTTATATATAAACTCATCCCGGGTGGGGAGGTCGGCCAGGTAGTCGTCAATCCGTTCATTGATATATGCGGGAGTCCATCCTTCTCTTTTCATGGCACTGAAGAGGCCCTGCAGGTTATTGACTTCAAAATATACATCCCCGCGATACCGCTTCAGCGGGTGGTTTTTCGGAAAGCTGTCAATCAGGTCTTTGAAAAGCTGGATTTTTTCCAGTTCGGAAATCGGATCGAGTGCCGTTTTTTCAAAGAGGGAGAGGTTTTCCTGGATCACATCATTGCAAAATGCGTGAAACGTATAGAGATTCACTTTATAGGCATCCGGGCCGATAAAACGGAGCAGACGTTTCCGCATGGCAACCACACCGGCATCGGTATAAGTAAGGCAAAGAATATTCTCCGGACGGGCATCTGTCTCCAGCAGGATTTTACCGATCCGGCTGGCGAGAATCTGCGTTTTACCGGTACCGGGACCGGCGATTACCATTACCGGGCCTTCAAGGGTGGACACAGCCAGTTGCTGTTTCTCATTCAGCCTGGAAAATTCCTCCGCAAACTGCTTTTCTGTTTTTTCTTTATTAAACGACATCGTATTCCCGAACTTTTAAGGTTTAAATGGGTTATTAGGACGAATTTAAATCAATAATCCCATGGCGGCACATACAATTAAGACGGTTCAACGGATTCCTGTTTCCCTGGATAAGGCCTGGGATTTCTTTTCCGATCCGGCCAATCTGCAAACCATTACCCCGGAAGGCATGGGGTTTAAGGTCATTTCAAAGCACCATGGTGACCGGATGTACGCCGGACAACTGATCGAATATAAAGTACGGCCGGTGGCGGGCATTCCGGTTTACTGGATGACGGAGATCACACAGGTAAAAGACCGTATTTATTTTATTGATGAACAGCGTTTTGGTCCATATACCTTATGGCATCACCAGCATCATTTTAAAGAAATTCCCGGGGGAGTGGAGATGACGGATATTGTTCACTATAAAAATCCGCTGGGCATACTCGGGCGTATTGCCAACAGGCTTTTTGTAAAAAATAAACTTAAAACGATTTTTGATTTCAGGTACAGGAAAGTGGAGGAACTGTTTGGGAAGTGGAATGGTGCGTAAGTGAGTCGGTAGTTAGAGTTGGTAGTTAGTAGTCAACAGCCCTTCATAAGGTGTTTAAACTAAAATGGGTCAGCTACTCGTTTTATAAAGTGTCTTTCATTGTCACCCTGCCCTTCGATAGACTCAGGAGAACAATAGTCCCGCTAAAGTAATATTTCAGGGCGTGTGAACGTACTCATACGGGACGTATCGAAGGGTCGTACTTCGTACCTCGTACTTCGTACTTTCAAAACAAAGGTTTTCCCGTTTAGCTGTCCGCTTTTTTCTGTTATCCGATTACACCGCTTCCTGGTTGAGCACTTTCATCATGGACACCACGTTGGAGACATTGAGCTTCTTAAAGATGTTATAGCGGTGTACTTCCACGGTACGCTGGGAGATAAATAGTTTTCCGGCAATATCGTGAGAGGAAAGTCCTTCCCTGATCATACTGATAATTTCCAGTTCTCTCTTGGTCAGTGAATTGATCCGGGTCACCGGGTTGTTTTCATTTTCGCCCAGCATCTGCTCGGCAATCAGGTTCTTGATATCTTCCGCGATATAGCTTTTCCCATTATATACAGACAGGATGGCGGTTACCATTTCTTCAAATGAAGAAGTCTTGGACATATATCCGCTGGCACCTGCTGACAGGATCTGTTTGATGGTGAGTACATTGGTGTGCATGGAAACGGCCAGCACCTGGGTCAGCGGAAATTTTTCCTTGATGCTGCGCGTAAGATCTATACCGGAAATGCCGGGCATGGAAATATCCATCAAAACCACGTTCGGTAATTTGACTTTTATTTCATCCATAGCCAGCCGTCCGTCGGTGGAAATGCCCACAACGGAAAAACGGTTGTCAATACTCAACAGGGAATTCCACATGTCAAGCATCATGCGGTGATCGTCTACGAGGTATACTTTTATTCGTTTCATGGTGGATTGGGGGGATATTGGCGTTAGATAATGTGTAAAAATTTGTTTTTCAGGATTACGGACTCTATAAAAGTAGAAATAGATACGTAGTTTTAAAAATGTGAAAATGAAAATTAAGTACTTATGCTTATAGCACGATGAGTGCTAGTACTTCAGTAGTTAAAGAATAATTGTATTTTATCAATGATTTTCTATTTTTCAAGTTCAATCAGGGTTCGCCCGGAAATCTTTTCTTCAGCATTCCGGAGAAAACAACTTGTATAAACCTATGCCGATTCAGGATAACTCAACTCCGCTTATTGATCTCAGTTACCTGCTGGAACTGGGAAAAAACAACCGTGCTTTTGTGGGTATGATGCTGAAATCATTCAGGGATACGGCGGAAGAACATGTTGCCGAAATGGAACAGGCCTTACCTGTTTCGGACTGGGAAAAAACAGCCCGCCTGCTGCATAAAATGAAGTTTGCCCTGAATGTGATAGGTGCCAAAAGCCTGGAGGAGGAAATGAAATGGCTGGAAGCCCGGACCCGTCATCCAGAAGATACTTATGCAGAACAGTTACCGGAAAGACTGGCTGTATTTATAAGTTCCATTAAGTTGCTGCAGTCACAGGTGAACGGGCTGATTGCTTCAGGTGAATGGCAGTAAGTTTCAGTGTTCCGGTTCGTGTGGAAAATAAAAAAACTGGTTACGAGAACCAGTCTTTTTTGAATCTTGAACATATAACCATTAAACCTGCCGGTAGAAACCGGACCTTATCCTTGACTATAAAAATAAATCACTCTGCGGCAGATTAATGATTCTTCGCTGATTATTATCCGAAAATAGGTGTATCTACATAGTGCATGACAATATTTTCCATCACCTCTGATTATTTTATACCAGCCCTTTTTTTCAGATCAGCTACCGGTATAACCATCATCCGGCCAACCGGGCGGTTATTCCTGCAGGTAATCATTTTTACAGTTACCGCGTCTTTCGGGATCAGCAAGGGTGTAGTATAAGCCGGGTAATACTGATCCGGAAAAGAGTTGTCGAAGCTGTAATGAATACTCAACCCGTCAATCTCTGTACTGAGTCTGAGCAGTACGGAAACTGAATCTTTCTTTTCCGCCACTACGATGGGGTCGTACATACTGGGCGCATATTTTACACCAGCCATTTCCAGGCGACTGAAATGCCGTTCCACCCGCTCCGAAAAACCTTCCCAGTTTCTTTTTTCTTTAGGGCTCCAGAGTGCTTCCGCTATTGCCATGCCACGGGGCCAGGTCATGTATTGCAGATGCCGGGTAGTATATACCTGTTCGGTCCATAGATTGGCCTGCCCTCCTTTGATGAGTGAAGGGTTTACACCTTCCGGTACAGGTTCAAACTGGTAGGCTTTTTTCAGTCGTAAAGTGGCGTATACCGGTGGTTCGATTGAAGCATCGCCCTGCATATAATCTATATAGGCAAAATCAGTAGGACTCATCACTACCTCATGTCCCTGTTTAGCGGCTTCAATACCTCCTTTCATTCCCCGCCAGCTCATCACCGCGGCATTGGGGGCGAGGCCACCTTCGAGAATCTCATCCCAGCCGATCATTTTTTTGCCTTTACTGTTGATGATTTTCTCCACTCTTTTTACAAAATAGCTTTGCACTTCATCCAGGTTCTTAAGCCCTTTTTCCTGCATCAGTGCTTTAATCTGTTCACTTTTTTCCCAGAAATTACGGGCCGTTTCGTCACCTCCCATATGGATATAACCAAACGGAAACAGCTCCGCTACTTCAGTGAATACCTTGTCAAGAAACTCAAATGATTTTTCGAGTGCCGGGCAAATGGTATTATCGAGTGTGCCGTAGAAATGTTGCCCGCCCCCGGGCCAGATCATAAAGCGGTCGCCCGGACTTACATAATATTCACCCGGTGTGCAGGATAATTCAGGATAGGCGGCAATAGCGGCGAGGCTATGACCCGGCACATCAATCTCCGGGAGAATATTGACAAACCGGTCGGCCGCATACTTCACCAGTTCTTTAATATCCTCATGGGTATAGAATCCACCATACGTGGCTTTTTCTCCAGGCAGTGGTTTTGACAGCGTACCGAATGTGCCGGTTCTTTCCACCCGCCAGGCACCCACGTCAGTCAATTTAGGCAAACTCTTTATCTGTAAGCGCCAGCCCTGATCATCGGTCAGGTGTAAGTGTAAAAGGTTGAATTTATACTTCACCATCTGGTCGATATAATCTTTTACCTGCTGTACGGTAAAAAAATGCCTGGATACATCCAGCATCAGTCCGCGCCAGCCAAAGCGGGGTTGGTCTGCAATCGTTACTTCCGGAAGGGTCCATGACTTTATTGGTTTTTGTCTTTCAGGAAATTCAACTGCTGCGGGTAATAATTGAAGGAGGGTCTGTGTGCCATAGAATAAACCAGCTGCCTGGCCAGCTTTCAGGGTGATGTTTTTCCGGCTCACGATCAATTGGTATCCTTCTGCAGGTATATCTGGCTCATTGGTCAGCACAAAATTGATCGATCCCGGCATATCGGATTTTCCTTTTTTTATCCGGATCAGGTTTCCCCCTGTATTTAACCGGTCAGCCAGCTGGTTCACTATTTTCCCGATATCTTCCTGGCCGTTATACCAGATTACAGCATTATATGGCAGCGTACATTGCCCGGCTCCCTGTTTTACTGACACAGGAGCAGGAATGAGATTCAATGAATTTTTATTTTCACCTTGTGCTGAAAGGATTACAGCACTGAATAAAAAAATAGCAAAGCAGGTTATTCTTTTCATGGTGCAATAGAGTTATCTGGCAATTTACTATTTAATCAATTGCAAAAAAAAGGCTGACATCCCTGTCAACCTCTAAACTTTTCAACCTCCAACCTCGAACCTCCAACCTCTATTACCCCGGTATCCTCGAAATATACTTCTCAATTTGTTTTATCTGATCCACAATCTGGGGCGTGGTGGGTTTTAATGCTTTTGTTTTGCGGAAGAAATCCTTGGCCGCGCGGAACTCCCGTTTATTCATCATCAGGCTGCACATCTGCAGGTAGGCGGCCGCTTCGTTTTCTTTATCAGGTAAGCCTTTGCGCAATGCCTGGCGGATATAACTTTCCGCTTGTTTGAGATCGTTTTTCTGCATGGAAAGCATGCCCATCTGCAGTAAACTGGCTCCTTCGGCTTCCTTCATCGGCATGCCAAGATCCAGTCCTTTCTTCATCATTTTTTCCGCCCCGTCAAAATCCTGTTTCATCATGGCGATATTTCCCTTCAGGGTAAAAAAAACGGAACGGATCGGTTTATATAACAGGTTCGGAAATTTAATAGAGTTGATGATTTTTTCCGCACCATCCATATCACCACTTTCCATATACTCCTGTATGAGCCGGAGCGGGCCGAAGAAAAAATGCCCGGCCACCAGGATTACACCGATCAGGTAAAGCGGAAATGCCGGCCAGAAAGAGGAGGCAAAATTCACATATCCTCCAAGCGCAATTAAGGCGAGGCCTATCCACAAACGATATTTAATAAGAACATTATAAAATTTCATGCGTAATTATTATTTAACCCGGTACAACCCGGATTGGTTAATAAGACTAAAAAACTCATTTTCAGCACCTTTTATCTGCGGGGGCTTAAATGAGTGTTGCAAAAGTATTGAAATCCCGGCTTATTCCATCGTCCGGGCCGTAGGGTATTAAATGGCTGGCCGGACTGGTAAGACGAGGGAGAATACGGTACCCTCGCTGACTTTACTGGCTACAAGCAGGGATCCCTTGTTTAGCTGGGTAAATTCGTGACAGAGTTTAAGACCAAGGCCAGAACCCTGTTCACCGGCGGTACCCGTAGTACTTTGAATGGCTTCGTTAGTGAATAGTTTAGCAATGGTGGTTTCCTGAATTCCTTTTCCGGTGTCGGCTACTTTAAGACTGAAAGCGCCTGCTCCTGTATGTTCACCGGTAATCCGTATTTCACCGCCACGGGGTGTATACTTGATCGCGTTATTGACCAGGTTACGGATAATGAATTTTACCTGGTTACTATCGGCCCAGACACTTGCGTTGGACGGTAACTCATTGATCAGCCTGATTTTTTTAGAGGATACAATTTCCTGGTACAACCGGAATACATCCCTTACAATTACATGCAGTTCCACTTCTTCCGGCTCGGTTTTCATTTCTTTCATCTGGAGCCTGGCCCAGGTCATCAGGTTGTCCGTCATTTTGGTGGTGGATTCCAGGTGTTGTTTCAGCTCTTTTACCAGTTCCATCAGTTGTTCTCTTTGCAACACATCAATATTTTCTTCGAGCAGGTTTGTGAAGGACCAAAGGGAATTCAACGGTGCTTTCATGTCATGGGAAACCACACTGAAAAACTTATCTTTTGTGGCATTGAGTTCGGCAAGCTTCCTGTTTTGAGAAGTAATGATCCGGTCTTTCTCCATCAGCAATGCGTTGTTCTTTTTTAAAGCACGGATATTCCGGATCAGGAGAAAGAGCAGCAACAATAAAAGCAGCAGGAAAATGACCGCGCCTGTAACCTGTGTATTCCGGTTCCGGATAAAGATTTCCTGTTGCCGGTTGGTTTCGGACAGCAGGTTGTTTTTTTTCTCCATCTCAAAGAGCTGGATAAAACCAAGGGTCAGCCGGTTCCGGTCTTCCAGCTGTATACGGGTGAGGGAGTCCTGTGTACTTTTGAAAGCGCTGATAATTTCCAATGCCTTGGCGCGGTTATTCCGCTTGATATATTCTTCCACCAGTTTTATATAAACCGGCTCCACATACTCGGTTAGTTTGTTTTCCTTTACAAAATCCGCCGCCTGGTTGAGAATGTGCAGTTTTTTATCCTGTTCTTTCTGCTGGTCGTATAGCAGGGACAACTGTATCATTGCTTCAATACTGGCGATCTTCTGGGAATTAGCTCCCAGTTGCCCGGAAATCCGGAGTACAAGCAGAAAATTTTCTTCAGCCTTTTCATAGTCGCCCCGCTGCAGGAAAATATTCCCCATTACTTTATAACAGGCAGAGAGGACCGGGAGATTATGTAATGAATCATTAATGATGATCGCTTTTTCCGTAAGCTCAAAACTTTTATCCAGGTCGCCGATATTGAAATAGGTTTCGCCGAGGTTATGTGCCGTTACACCTATCCGTTCCGGAATGTTCAGCCGGGAAAATATCTCATAGGCTTTTTTATGATACTCCAGTTCATAAGCCCTGTTGCGCAGACGACGATAGGTATGTCCCAATGAAATATGACAACTGGCCACACCGGCCGAGTCCCTGAGCCTTTCAAAGATTTCCAGGGCCTTTTGCATATTATCAATGGTCAGGTAAAAGCTTCCGTAATAGGAATAGGCACCGGCGAGGTTCCTGTAGGCGTAGGCTTTGCCTTTTTCATAGAACAGGCCGGAAGAAAGTTCCAGCGCTTCTTTTGCCGTTTCAACAGAGCGGATTGGAGCAACAAATGTAAGCTCACGGGCAAGGATATTCAGGTTGTCTATCCGTTCTTCAGCCGTAAGCTCCGGGCGTGCCAGTATTTTTTCCAGTGAGTCGACCGGTTGTGCAAATCCGGTACAGGCCAGCAACAGGCATATCCCGGCAAACAACCGGTGGTAGATACGGACTTCAGTTTGCTTACGATTATTGACTGATCCCCCGGGGGTGGCTGGCAGTATGTTGATGCTTATTTTCAGATAGCGTATTCTTTGATTTTGCTGATCAGTTTTTGTTCGTCAAATGGTTTGGTTAGGTAGTCGGTCAGGCCTTCGCGGATATAGGCATTCAGTTCTTCTTCAACGGCATTGGCCGTTATCGCAATGATCGGCAGCCGGTCTCCGGTCATACTCCTGATCTTTTTGGTAGCTTCAATGCCATCCATTTCCGGCATTTGTATATCCATCAGTACAATGTCATAGTTTTTCCGGGTAGCCAGTTCCACCGCCTGCAGACCGTTATCGGCCATGTCATAACTGATGTCGTTATTCCCGAGCATGATCTGTAACAACAGCCGGTTAAACTGATTGTCTTCCGCTACCAGCACACTCAGCCCGGCCAGTTGCTGATTGGCCGTAATCTCCGGGTGCGGTATGTTTTTTCTCAGCATCTCTTTGGATTCTTCAAAAGGCAGATTGATTGTTACCATAGTTCCCGCATTTTTTTCACTGTTCACCTGGATGGTGCCATTCATCAGGTTTACCAGTTCATAAGTGATCGCCAAACCCAGTCCGCTGCCGCCGTATTTTCTTTCAAAGCTTTCATCTTCCTGTGAGAAATCCTGGAACAGCCGTTTTTTCATATCCTCATTCATGCCTATGCCTGTATCTATGCATTCAAAAATAACATGATAGGATTTGTCTGTTCTGGAGTGCTGGCGGCATCGTAGCGTGACAGAGCCCTGTTCTGTGAATTTTACGGCATTGCTGACAATATTGAGCAGAATTTGCCGGACACGGGCCGGATCGCCTATAAAAATTTTATTGAGTTTTTCATCAAACTCCACATTGTACTGCAGGTTCCTGGTTGCAGCCGCATCACTGAACAGGTTGAAAACATTATAGAAAATTTCCCGCAGCCCGAAGTCCACGGTATCAATTTTCATTTTGCCATCTTCAATTTTGGAAATATCCAGTACATCATTAATGATGCTCAGCAGGGCCTTTGAAGACTCATTGATTATTTTCAGGTAATACTCCTGCTTCTCGTCCAGGTTTGATAGTGAAAGTTGTTCGGCAATGCCCATGATGGCGTGCATAGGCGTGCGTATTTCGTGGCTGATATTGGCCAGGAAACGACGTTTTATTTTCAAATGGGCTTCCGCATTTTCTTTGGCGGCTATCAGCTCTTCTTCCAGTTTCTTTTGCCCGGTAATATCCGCTACCGATCCGACCACTTTCAATGGTTTGCCATCGTTGTCCCGTTTTATCACGATTCCCCGGCTCTGAAACCAGCGATAGCTGCCGTCACGGTGCAGGACACGCCTGTCTGACCGGAACTGCTGTGATTTATTGTGCAGGTGATTATAGAGCGCATTTTTCGACTCTTCGAGATCATCCGGATGACAGGTACTGATCCAGAATTCGGGCGTTGGATGCAACTCCTCCGGCAAATAGCCATAGAGTTCTTTGAGTTTAGGAGAGAAGTACAACGTATTATTTTCAAAATCCCATTCCCAGGCGCCGAATTCAGATCCTTCAAGGGCGGCATTCCAGCGGGATTCACTTTCTTTCAGTTTTTGCTGGGTCTCCTTGAGCTCACTGATGTTAAACCCGATTCCGATCATACGGGCAGGTTTGCCATCTGCAGTGTAATGCGTGATCCTTCCCCTGTCCAGCACATACATGTAATGACCATCTTTATGACGTAGCCTTACTTCTGCTTCATAGGCCGGGCTTTTGCCTTCCAGGTACTGATGTAAACAATACAGGGTACTTGCCTTATCTGCCGGATGAATGCGTTCCTCCCATTCATTCAGGTTGAACCCGATTTCATCGTCCGTATAGCCAAGGGTCTTTTTCCAGGTGGGTGAATAGTATACTTTATTATTGATAATATCCCAGTCCCAGAGCGAAGCCCCCGAACTTTCAATGGCCATTTCCAGCCGCAGTTTATTCTCTTCGAGTAATTCCTCCGTTCGTTTTCTTTCCGTAATATTTTCTTCAATGGCAAAAAAACCATCCACTTCGCCTTGTTCATCAACTAATGGCTGGCATTTTATTTCTGCCCAGAAGGGAGTACCGTCTTTTTTATAATTCAGTAATTCACATTGAAAGGTACTGTATGCGTCCAGTGCTTCTCTGAAAGAACGGATTGTAGCCTGATCACTGTTGATGCCCTGAAGCAGTTTGCCCGGGAGTTTGCCTTTTACTTCTTCATGTGAGTATCCGGTTATCTGGCAGAAAGCTTCATTCACCCAGGTGATTTCCCTTTTTTTATTGGTGATGATCAGCATGGATTTAGACTGCTCCAGAATTTTTTCATGCCTGCGCATCTGTTGCTGATTATGCAGCCGTTGTTCAATATCCCGGCAGATACAAATAATGCCACCATCTTCCTGAATCGTCAGCGTGATTTCCTGGAATACCGGAAGCCCTGCTTTGTTAATTCCGGTGGTTTCTCCCCGCCATTTTTTCTGTTCCATCAACCGGGGGAAAATGGCGGTATTGATCCGTTCTGTTTCTTCGGGTCCGTATATGGTTTGCCAGGGCTGACCAATAAGTTCAGCTGCATCAGTATAGCCGAACATGGACAAGTGAACTTCATTCAGGTAGATATAGTGACCCGATGCGTCAAGCAGGGCAATACCATCCATGGAACTTTCCACGGCGGATTTCATTTTGTCCGACAGGCTGTGAGGAAGTGTTGAATTTTTCATTGGTGGGCGAAATGCATGAAAATGCATTTAAAAGTACCACTATTTCGCAGGCTTGTCATAATAAGAGAGAAGCGCTAAGTGAAAATTAAGTAGTAATACTTACCCGGATTTCAGGAAGTAATAAACCAGGAGAAACCGGCTTGTAGCGGGCTTTTCCCATCTTACAACTTCAAAACAAACCTTTCGTAAATGCAATCCGGAGTGCCTGTGCTTTACTGTTCACATGTAGTTTCTGGTAAATGCTGATACAGTGCTTTTTCACTGTATTGGCGCTGATAAAGAGTCTGCTGCCGATTTCTTTATATTCAAGCCCCTCACAAAGGAGCTGCAGGATTTCCATTTCACGGTCGCTTAGCTGAAAGATCAGGTCCGTTTTTTCCTTTTCATTTTTTGGGGCGGATTGTTGCTGAATTATCTGCAGAATTTTGTAGGCAATACTGGGAGAAATCGGTCCTGCGCCTCCTTCCCACAGCGATAGGAGCATTTCTGTAATCACTTCCCCGCTTTCTTCTTTCAACAGGTAGCCACAGGCGCCGGCGCGAATGGCCCGGAAGATTTTGTCATCGTCGTCAAATATAGTCAGCACAACAAATTTCGTATCCGGGTAAAGAGCGGAACCGGTACCGATAGCCGATACGCCATCCGTTTCCGGCATTTCAAGGTCCATCAATACGATATGCGGCAACTTTTCTTTTTTAAGATCGCGCATTTGATTCAGAAAATCATCGCCATTGACTGCCTGAAAACTAACGATGAAATCAGGATGACGGGTTAGCTTATCCGCAATTATTCTCCGGTTATTCATTTTGTCATCTACAATGGCTACACGAATCATAGTCAATCCTGGTTTTTATTAAATGATGTGTCTTTTGTACTATGCTACCGCATTATGGCTGTATACGCAAACAGGTGTATGTTCCCGTATCCGGACCGGATTTAATATCCAGGGTAAACCGGCCGGCAACAGCTCTTTCCTCCATATTCCCCAGACCATAACTTTCCGTTTTTGCCCGGGCCGTTTTGATGTCGAACCCTTTTCCGTTATCCATGACCGTGATTTCCCATTCATGCTCTTTTGTCACTGATTGTATTGTGATGTTGGCGGCTTCAGCGTGTTTTACCGAATTATTTACAGTTTCCTGAATCACCAATACCAGGTGCAGGGCCCGATTGGCTGTCAGGATAAATTCTTTGGGCGGGTTACCTAATACGCTGAATTGAATATGCGTATAATGCCGGCCCATTTGTTGCATAAAATTGATCACCCGGAACCAGAGGTCCATAGCACTGATATCGGTGTTTTTTAACGCCCATAGTGTTTCTCTCAGATTGAGCAGCATTTCCTTAGCGGTTTCCTGCAGATCGGTAACCAGTAATTGTTGTTTTTCAGTGCCGGCATCCAGCTGACTGCTGTTATACAATATGGCATTTGCCTGAACCCCCAGGTTGTCATGCAGTTCAGCTGCAATACGTTTTCGTTCTTTTTCTTCGGCTTCTTTAATATTTATTTCGTGTTGTTTTCTTTTTTCTTCCAACAGTTGCAGTTGCCTTTTCCTGTATATCCGGAAGCGATGAATAAAAAACAACGCAAGTACCAGGGCTACGGCGCCGGAGGCATAGAGCAGGAGGTTTTGCTGGAACAGGTCCAGTTTCTGCCGTGCAATCAGGGCTTCTTTTTTCTGCACTTCATACTGGGTCTGCAGGCTTGCCATTTTTTCCGCTGTATTGATCCGGTATGCAGAATCAGCCACCCGCAGGATTATTTCCAGCATTTCCGTGTACCTGGGCTGATCACCTTTTATCCGGAAAACACCAGCTTTCAGTTTTAAAAACTCGATAAGCGTTTCACGGATATGAAATTTTTCACAGAGCAACAGCCCCTCATCAACGGTTGCCAGGCATTTTTCCATCTCTTTCCTTTCATAGAAAAAGAGCGCCATATTTTTCAGGTCTTCCGAAATATATAACGGGTCACCGATTTTGCTTCTGAGTGAAATGGTTTCCCGGAAGTCGGCTTCTGCTTCAGGATACATTTTAAGACGACCATACAGGTTAGCCCGGTAAGAAAATGTGGAGGCCAGCACACCCATTGATTCCGTTTTGCGACAAAGGTCTATCGTGTGATTCAGGAGTTTGAAACAACTATCCCGCAGGGCGGTAGAGGGAGACAAATAAAAATTTCCTAAGTAATACAGGGAGAGATTGGAGAGCAGGTAGGTTTCAATCTCCTGGTAGGCCGGGTTGGGTGATTCACGGATAATTTCAAGTCCGCTCTCCCACATTTTTTTAGCGGTTTCGCGGTGGCCGGATGTGTTCAGATAAGTGGCACCGGTATAGTTAATTAAAAAAAGACGGGCCAGTGTGTTGTTTTCCTTTTCTGCATCTGCCAGAAGTTTGAGTTGAAGTTCCAGTGCCTCGCTCAACCGGCTGCTCCGGTTTAGCACATTGGCTTTCAGTAACTGAACTTTATAGTAAAGTTCAGGATCTGTTTTTTTTATATTTCTGAAAATGATGTTGGTTTCAATATGGGAAATCACACTGTCTGTACCTCCGCTGCTGACTTCACCACTGAGCAGGCTGTACTCGGCCCGGGCCAGCGCTTTATCATTTCCGAGTTTCAACGCCAGTTCCTTTGCCCAACGGGCATAATGTAAAATACTATCACCCGGCATGGAGTTTTTAAATGCCGCGGCAGCTTGAATACTGATCAGTCGCTCCTTGTCGGTAGCCGCCTTGTAGATATTATTCCTGGCCCGGTCAATTCCCGGGAACTGACCGGTGGTGGTCTGTGCCGACAGGAGCAAAAGGGAAAGAAGAGATACAATCCGGTTCATTATACAATTTATGTAAAACTATCCGACTGGCCTTGAAGGAAAAACTATCCAAATGGAGTATGCTGAACCCCGAGGTATAACCGCATTTTTACAGCAGTCTGAATCATTTTCTAAAAGCAATAAACCTGAAATAATGAATCTACCGACTTCGCGCCTGTTACTGATCGTCCTGAGTTGCCTGATTTTATCCTGTAATAAAACGGATGATGAGCCGGATCCCACAACCGGCACACAGGTGGATATAGCAGTGGTCGATAATAAAGTAAACAGTTTAATGAGCACCTATAATATTCCGGGGGCCTCCCTGGCGGTTAGTAAAAACGGGAAGCTGGTTTACAGTAAGGGGTATGGGAAAGCTAATACCAGTACAAATGAACTGGTGACACCCGCGCATCGTTTCCGTCTGGCCAGCGTATCCAAAACGTTTACAGGGGCCGCGATAATGAAACTGGTTCAGGATGGCCGGCTCTCGCTGGATGCCAAAGTATTTGGCACGGGTGGAGTGCTAGCTACTGATTACGGAACAGCTCCCTACAATGCCAACCTGTTAAATATTACTGTCAGACACCTGTTACAGAATGTATCCGGTTCCTGGGGAACTGCCACCGGAGGGGATGTGATTGATCAGAATCCATCGTATACCTATAAACAATTACTTGACTGGATTATCAACACGCGGCCCAATCCCAATGCTCCGGGTACGATTTATGATTATTCCAATGTTAATTTTTGTATTGCGGGCAGAATCATAGAGAAAATTTCCGGTAAGACGTATGTCAATTTTATTAAGGATGATATCATGGCGCCGATCGGGGCCACGCAAACGGATATCAGTGGTAAAACAGCAGCCGAGAAGAAAGTGAATGAAGTTTCTTACTATGGCCAGGGACAGGACGCCAATTTTGTTTACAATATTGCTTTCCCGCGAAGAGATGCCGATGGTGGTTTGATTGCAACAGCTCCGGATTTGCTGCGGCTGGTGAATGCAATTGACGGATTTGCCACAAGGACTGATCTGTTAACCCCGGCCAGCATTACTGCGCTGACAACTCCCTCAGCAGTGTTTTCCTCCTATGCCTGCGGTATAGGTATCTGGAGTGCGGAAAACCTCTGGTACAACTATGGCAGTTTACCAGGTACACGCACCGGCTTTATGCGGCATAATAACGGTATGTGTGTGGCTCTGTTGCTGAATTCAAGAGCAGATCCTGCAGCCGGAGAAAATCCATTTGTAATTGCGATGCAGGATCTGATGCTGGACCTGGTGAAGAACGGCAGTTATGCCTGGCAGAACATTGATCAGTTTTAATAACAGATGCTGTAAAACAGAACATATATATCAGACCCATAGAAATTATTAAATAGTATGAATCGATTACTTGGCACTGCACTCTGTATGCTCAGTCTTTTTTCCTGCGAATCCTTAACGCAAAAATCGGGTGGAAAAGCAGTAAACCCTGACGGATCCCCGATGCAGGAAGGCAAAGATTATGTGATCCTGAAACGGTTCAGGGTCGTGGATAATCAGGGATTCAGTCAGCCGCTTGAAGTCAGTTCTTTTTTATTGCCCGCCAGCTGGTCAGTCAGTAGTGAAGTAAACTGGAATGCCAGCAGTAAATGTCTGCCTGATATGCTACAGGCTTCGGTGCAGGCGATTTCGCCGGAAAAGGAATATGAGTTGTTTGTTTATCCGGCCACGCAGTTTGATTGGAGTGATGACCCCATCTACCTCGATGCGATGCAGAAAGGGTTTGTGATGCATTCCTGTACAATTGCAGAGCCGCAGGATGCCGCTGGATATATCAGTAGAACGCTTGCCCCTTATGTACGGGCAACGGTGAAATCTGCGTCAATCATTGAAGCCCTGCAACAGCAAATGGATGCCGGGGCGAATCAGATGACACAGAACGCCCGGATGGGAGGCAATACGGCGTATAGTCATAAAGGCAGTGCGGCGGAAGGAGTGTTTCAGTTTGAGGATGGCCAGGAAGGGCTGGCATTTTGCACACTAATGCAAACCCTGCTGTCTGTACCCGGGGCGCAGGGAGGCATGTCCACCAATACCCAGTGTTATGTGAGTATGCGGGTGGTGATCAGGTATAAACCTGGTAATGAGCCAATGGCCCGGAAAATCATGAGCACTTTTTTCAGCAGTGCCCGGATCAATCCGCAATGGGCCAGTGGCGTGCAAGCCTATTTTGCCGCCGTTACCCGCAATGCGCAGGATCAGGGGTGGAAACAGATACAGATCAGTCACCAGGCCCAACAGGAAATTGGCGATAATATTATTCGCAGTTGGGAATCGAGAAATGGTAATAGTAGCCGTTCATCAACGGATACTGACGGATTTGGCCAATACCTGCGTGGCGTGGATAGCTGGACGGATGATGGCGGAAATAGAATAGAACTCACCAGCGGTTATTCCAATGCATGGAGCCGCGGGGATGGTAGTTATATGCTCAGTAATAATCCCGCTTTTGATCCGAATACAATTGCGGGTGAAACGCAGAGCTGGAGCCGGTTGAAGCAATAGCGGCACTCGTAAAGTGCAATCCGGAAATGTGTTCAATGTTTTTATCCGGACCGGATATAATCAATTAAAAAAAATTTCCGGCACAGCATTCAAAAAAAGTATAAAACAAAACAATATGAAAGTAATAAGTGTCTCAATGGTGATCATCTTGTCGGTATTCTTCTTTTCCTGTAAAAAAAGTAATACAGCGGCACCTGATGTAAAAGACAGGTTTGTTGGAAACTGGGCCGGTGCCTGGCAGTATACTTTAATAGGGCTGCCCTATCGTTACTGCCTTCATCTCACTACAAGTAATACCCTGACTATAATTGACTCTGCTTTTGGTAATCAGCCATTTTCCGGTACTTACCGATATACGGCCGACTCGCTGCTCATTACGATTCAAAATGGCACCAAATGGAACATGAAATTCAGTAATAATTACATCAGCTGTGCCGGAGAAATGATTGGTGCCCTGGGTGCTCCTGGAACGGTCAGTATGACAAAGAAATAGCAAGCGGTGATTTTTTCTTTCGTCAGTCAATAGAATCCCCAACCATTAAACCAAAGAGCCCAGCACTGGAAAGTGATGGGCATTACTTTATGAAAAACGGCCAGCTGCCATAAGTGTTGCCACTTAATTAAAGGAGATATCGGCCGGACTCCGTGTTTTACGGAAAACTTTATCCGTACTTTGCTGTACCCGGTGAATTTATACAGATGAAAAGCGCAGGCAGTTATAAAGTAAATATCCGTACTGTTATCCGCACTGCAGGGTTCCTGTTGCCGGTTCTCCTTTTTTTCTTTATTCCTGTTGCCGGCCGCGCCCATTCGCTGCTGATTGACTCAACCGTAAGGATGGTGGACGGAATGCTATCGCCTTATAACCAGTTGCAACCGGGTGATACGGTTTTCCTGGCCGCCGGCGAGCGGAATAAACTACTGATCCGGAATATACAGGGGGCGCCGGGGCAACCGGTTGTTTTCATGAATAAGGGGGGTGTTGTACTGATTTCCACCAATGACTATTATGGAATATCGGTTGTTCATTCGGGTTATTTTCGGATTTCAGGGCAGGGTGAATCAGGGGTGCAATATGGTATACAGATCAGGCGGGTGCAGAACGGGGCTGGTATTGGGATCGGGGATATGTCTACGGATTTTGAACTGGATCACTTGTCAATAGAAAACTGCCTCACCAGTGGTATTTTTGCCAAAACGGAGCCGGACTGTGTACACCCGGTATCAAGGGAGAATTTTACGCAATTCAACACACTGATACACGATAATTATATTTCTGCCACCGGTAATGAAGGGATGTATATTGGCAGTTCCGGGTATGCGGGCCGTGTAGTGAATTGTAACGGGAAAGACTCTTTGATGATGCCACCGGTGCTGGAGGGTGTACAGGTGTATAATAACGTCATCAGTCATACCGGCTGGGATGGCATCCAGGTCAGTTCGGCCATAAGTCGTTGTGCGGTGTATGGAAATATAATCAGCCATGACAGTGACGCGGAAATCAATAACCAGATGTCGGGTATACTGCTGGGCGGCGGGTCATCCTGCGATTGTTATAATAACCGGATTACAGACGGGAAAGGTGATGGGGTGGAGGATCATGGGATCGGGGGCAACCGGATTTTTAATAATATTATTATCAATGCAGGTTTAACCTATAAGCCAGCAGATCCTGCAGCGATGAAGCATGGCCTCTTTATCAGTGATGTTTCCGCTTTGCCTGATTCTTCAGTAGCTGTACTTTTTAATACCATCGTCAACAGTAAATCCGATGGAATCCGTTATCAGCGGGTAAAAGGAAAACAAAACCTGATTGTATCAAACCTGATTGTAAATCCCGGTAATTACGTGTATTACCGGTATGCGGGAACAGCCGCGCGTCCCGAAGACGCGTATGTGATGATCAACGTAAAAGGGATTGACCTGACTGTGACGAATAATTTCTTTTCGACAAACCTGGCTTCCGCAGTAGTTGACGGTATCAGCTATACACCTTTGGCGGGCTCTCCGCTTATCAATACGGCTTTTCCGGATTACGGGGATATCGGTTTTGATTTTCTGCAGCGAAGAAGACCGGTCGGACAATGGCCGGATATAGGCGCCATTGAATATGATGGAGGCTCAGACACAATGCGTCAGCGTTTTTCTACAACCATATACGCCTTTCCCAACCCGGTACAATCCGGAATAAGCATCCGGTATGCAGGGGTAGCGGGATCACCGCATCAGTTTCGCGTTTATTCAGTAAATGGCCAGTCCATATTCCAGCTTCTCAACCTGCCCGCAGCGGACGGTTTGCAGCAAATTCAGTTCAATACGAATTTCCTCGCAAAGGGTATTTACTTCTACACCGTGTATAACGGGGCGGAATGGTTGCGGGGAAAGTTTGTGCGGAGGTGAGTGTAGATATGTGTTTTTCTTTTTACACCTATTACTGTTGATTGGCCGGCATCATGGTAAACATCCATTTTACCGGGTTTTGCCAGTCACTCCCTTTAAATGATCCCACCGGCGCTTTTATTAATACGGTATTCCATCCTTTGTTAAAGTATATTTTTGCAGGTTTTCTATATGCATAGCCCTCATCAACCAATGGTGATTCTGCATTTCCTTGCTGTCCGGCTCTTTTCCATTCTGGCGCCTGTAGTTTAGTCCCGTTCACCCATACGGCACTCCCTTTATCGTCCCACGCTCCGGCTGGTGGAGAATCGGTGGCAGTTGAGCGCGAAAGATTATTGAAGTCTATCCAGCAATCCTTATACCCGCTACCGGTACTCCATATTTTCCGGATGGCATAGTATGTCGAACTATCCGGCGCATTGACAAGATGTGATTGTATCATCGGGTGCCAGAAATGACGAAGCCAAATCGTACCTCCAAAAACAGACTGGTAATGTGCAAGGTTAACCGTATCCGGAAATGACGGTGATTCCGGTTCGAAGGACATAGCTGTATTTCCCTGGTTATTAAAAGGTCCTATCAGTTTCCATTCAATATTGCTTTGACGGGTATAAGGAAAGGGCAATGAGGTAAAATAACGGGACTGGTGTTCAAGTAAACGGTTCTCAAATTCGCTGAAAGCATTGAACCGTTCCGTGCCGGGCTGACCGATATCGGACAGATAATTTTTCCAGCCTCCGCCTTTCCAGCACCGTTCGGCAAACGTAAGCATCACCGGGTAAACCGCATTCATTGTTATCAGATCTTCTTCATTGTTTACCTTCCTGTCCGGCCAGTTGCAAAGGATAGCTCCCTGTTTACTGTCGCTGCCGGCAGCCACATCACAAACCTGGTGATTAAACGTGGCCGTAACCCCGTCCAGCGGGTCAAAATGGTTCAGGTACAGATGCCTTGAATCAATGGCGGGAAAGTTTTCCTTCGTTGTCGTATTCCCGTTCCACAGCTGGAGCCATGTACCGGCAGGTACATTACCGCCCGGATCCCAGGCTATGACTTTTTTCCCGAGTGAGCGCAATAAGGCTGTTATCTCGGGAAGAAAGTTTTTATTGGTAATTTTTACTTCATCCCCGCCGATATGTATATATGGCGGATCCAGTTCCCTGCATAACTCCCTCAAAATGTTTTTACAGATTTGCAAGCCTTTCTCCTGCTGCATATCCACCCCCATCGCTCGTGTAAACGCGGCACTGTGTCCCGGCATGTCAATTTCGGGGATGAGTGTGATATGCCTTTCCCGGCAATAGGCGATTAACTCTTTCATTGCGGCAATCGTATAATACTTTCCGGGATTGCGCAACATATTTCTCGCGGCAGTCAGTTGCGGATAGCGTTTGCTCTGCAGCCGCCAGGCAATGTCTTCCGTCAGGTGAAAATGAAATACGTTTAATTTATACGCTGCCATTATATCAATCTGCTGCTTTAGTTGTTTGATGGATTGAAAATTTCTTCCCACATCCACCATGAACCCGCGGATAGGGAATGCAGGGGAATCACTGATGGCTGCGCATTGAACCTGGCCGCCGCTTACCAGTTGTGTCAGCGTCTGTATCGCATAAAAGACACCCGCGTTTGTCGCAGCTTCAACCCGTATGCTGTCGGGACTTACTATAAGCCGGTATCCTTCCGGGTTATCAATGTCCTTTACTGATTGGATACGGATAAACCCCGTACCTGTTGGACTGGCAGCTAAAAGGAGTGAGGCCTTGTTTTTTGCAAATAGTTGCTGAAGTAAACGGGTTTCATTTTTAAGTGAAGGATTTTCTGTAATGAGTATTTTAAAACGATTCAGGGCTACCCGGTTATTTGCCCATTGAACCCGGGAAGGGAAGGGGAGTAAAGCCGGGTAATCATAGACAAAAGACTGAATGATTTCTTTCCATTTTATATAACCGGGGCCGGTAAGGTGCAGGCCGTCATTGGTGTACTGACTGCTTAGTTTTCCTTCATTATCGGACAGTCCGGTATGTATGTCTGTGTACGTATAGCCAAGCTGATCGGCATATTTCCTGAGCAGTTGATTGGTTTCCTGGATCTGTTGTCTTTTGGCAGTGTGTCCTGTAAATTTTCCAAACTGCCCGTTTACCGGCAGGATGCTTTGAATGAACAGCCTGGTTTGTGGCGATTTTTCTTTTAACAGGGAAGCGATCCGGAAAATATTTTTTGCCACACTATCCGGGGCTATATTTCTTGCGAGATCGTTGGTGCCGATCAGCAGGAATACTTTGGCCGGTTTCCGGGAATAAATTTCATGAAGCCGGTTCAATACCCCGGCAGTAATATCGCCACTGATACCCCGGTTTTTTATTTTCAGGTCCGCGAACATTTCATTCCACTCCCCGCCATCGGTAATACTGTTGCCCAGGAAAATAATATCGTCTTTCGTTTGGGGCAGATTGCTGAACAGTGATACCCGCTGATGATAATACGTGGAAAATAAGGAATCCGGATACAGGGGTTGATTTACCTGCGCGGCTGTATAAAGGGATAGCAGCAGCAGTAAACCCGCGGCTGTCTTTTTTTTCAGTAGCCTCATCTCAGTAGAATGATTTTTGTGAAACAATAAAACCAGTCGGTCTTACAATGGTAATAATTCCTTTTCCGTTGTACAGATCGTCAACTTCAATATATTTTTTTTCACCAGGCTTCAGATCGGGTATTGTATATGCTTTGGTTTGTGTAAACTGGCCGGTACTGTCCGTAATATACAAGTTGTATCCTTTTACGGTATGTTGCGGAAGGCCAATGCTGCCGGAAACCGCCACGGACAGTACCCCTTTCTTCCATTGATGAACGGCCTGTATTTCAACCGGGGAAGACAGCTCACGTAAAACCGTCATTGAAGGCTTAGGCTGACCATACATGTCATAAACCCCGTGTATTCTTCTCCGGTATTTGTTTTTGTCCGGCGTGCCGGGATAATGGGTACGGTAATCCGTCAGGTCAAAGTAGATAGCTCCTTCCACATAAGGTTTACTCTCATAAATGGCCATGTGATAGATCAGGTCTTCAATACGCCGTTGATCCCCTCCTTTAAAATTTGGTTCACACAGCCCAAACTCCGAAATGAAAAAAGGTTTGTCGGGATAACTCTGGTGGACACTATCAAGGTAGGCGTGAATCTGACCAGTTGGTATATCCCACCAGCTTCCGCCATATTCATTCATCATGATATAATCACCGTCATTGGCCGCATCCGGTATAAAGCCGGGTGTATTGTAGAAACTGCTGGTTAGCGTATTGCTTACATAGGCGGTATATCTGGCCGGGTCTGTGGTGCGGGCCTTGCTCAGCAGTTCTGAAATTAGTGCTTTCATAGCGGGATCCCTGCCTCTTAGTTCATTGCCGGCCCCCCAGGAAAAAATACTGGGGTGATTAAAATTATTTGTAATCATCCGCTCCATCTGCATCAGGGCAATCCTGCGGATCGTGTCATTGGCGGGTGTTTCAGGACCCCATAGGGGCACTTCCTGTTGTACCAGTATTCCTTTCCGGTCACAAAAATCATAGAATAATTCATCCTGCTGAAAATGCTGACGGGTAAAAATGGCATTTACGGATTTCATTAACCGGCACTGACTGAGAATAACCGAGTCCGTTTCAGCAAAACCATAATCCGGATTGCTGCCAGCTGTCCACTCCACACCCATCAGCTTCACCGGTTCGCCATTGAGAAAGGTTTTTCCGTTTTTGAAAATGATTTCCCTGAAGCCCGTTGTGGTGGCCAGGTGATCCGTTTTATTCTTACCGTACCATACCTGTACATCGATGCGGTAAAGGTTTGGCTGGTCAAAATGCCAGGGCTTTATACCGGGAAGAATAATGTCGGCTACCGCTTCTCCTTTTTGCCAGGCAGGTTGCAGCAGACTTTTGAATATGGTTTGCCGGGTGGACTGATTCTCCTCCGATACAGTAACAGCAAGCTGCAACCGGCTGTTGTCTTTTATTCCGGTAAACCCCAGCCTGATTTTCAGTCTTCCCTCAAGGGTTTTCAAGTGCAGGATTGGCTCGGTACGTATATATTCAGCAGCAGGTTTGTTACTGACGATCAGCATAACTTTACGGATCAGCCCCCCGTCGTTTGGCCAGTCAAAAGAACTGCCGAAGGGTACTTTATTCCGTCCATAATCATTGTTTACGGCAATTGTAATGCTGTTTTCTCTTCCGTATTTCAGTTTGCCGGTAAGGTTAATTGAAAAAGCATTGAATCCATCTCCTGTATTTTCCCCGGTTTTTTCCCCGTTAATGTAGATGATCGAACTATGATTGATGGCGCCAAAACGGAGTACTACATTTTTATCTTTCCAGCCGGCCGGAATTTTTATTTGTAGCTGATACCAGCCCCACCCATAGTGATGTTGATTTTCAGTTTCAATATTCCAGGTATGAGGAAGCTGAACGGGTCTGGCACCGGGTAATGGCCCTGCATACCAGCGATTGCTAACTCCTTCCCCTTTTTTGTCAATACAGAATTGCCAGCCGCTGTTTACCTGGATTGTATCCCGTTGCGCATACAATGCTCCCGACAGCAACAAGCCTGCCGCCAGCATCATTTTTTTTACCACGTGTATTTGTAGCATGTTTATTTCTTCCAGTTAACCACTGTGAATACGATTTGTGAATAAGCGTCCCGTTCATACAAGACGCCGATTGTATGTTTAGTAAGTTTTACGATGTCTGAATAGGCGGTAAAATCTTTGCTTCCCTCCTCCGATTTATCAAGGAGAATGCTTTTCGCCCAGGTATAGCCTTCATCAAAACTGATACGCAGGGTCAGGTTGTTCCTTTTAACGGTGTCTGCCGCATTGCAGAAGGCCAGTAGTTGTTTTCTTTTTTTCACGCCGATATTCAGTATACTGCCCTGGCAGACCGGGTCGGGCAGGGTTTTATCAAATATTATGGTGTCCCAGCTTTGTCCTCCGTCGTAACTTCTGGCAGCAATGCGCGCGCGCTGATCCCCCTTCTGATTTCTGACATTCAGCAGTAATCCGTTACTGGAAATTTCCGCGGCTGTGGCTTCATTTCCGCCGGGCAGGTTGACTGTTTCACTTATATGAAAACTCTTTCCATGGTCGTCTGTATAAAATCCGTGGGCAAAATAATCTTCAAACCCTTTTTTGGGTGCTCCGGTGGAATGATTAGCTGCGATGTAGATTCTGCCTTTGAATTTTCCTCCGGCGAATTGCATCGCATGGCCGGGTGTATTGGCATAACTTCTCCAGTCTTCAGTAAAATGATATGCGGCATTTGTCTTTGGCTGGTACGGACGGTGCACTTGCAGGGTAATGTTCACGGCTGCACTCCAGGTGCGGCCACTATCCACCGAAGTTTTATACCATACTTCGCGTAATCCATTTCCCTTTCTTACTTCTCCCTCATGATTATTGCCGGTATTATAGAAAAGAAAAATCCGTCCACCCGGGTAAGCCGGATCAGTCAGGTCAACCACAGGTGCCGGGTTACCCGCCTGGAGACTGTCTGCATCTGCAATCGTTTCCAGTCCGGACCAGGTTTTACCCTCGTCATGACTTCTTTTCATCACAATGTTGATGTCTCCGAAATCTCCGCTACCATGTACACGCCCCTCGCAGAAAGCCAGTATATCCTTGTTGGGTAACCGGATGATGGCGGGTATCCTGTAGCTTTTATGTCCTTCCGTTCCGGCAGTGAAGACCGGTACTTTTTGCTGACCCGCCACTGAAAGAAAGAAGACAATGGAAAGACCCGTTAGCAGTAGTTTATTAATCATTGTACGTTTATTTTAAATGTGGAAGCTGGTAAGTTTTCGGTATTAATCAGGTTGGCGGTTGTGAATGGTTGCCATCCGTAATACACATATAACGGACGTGTTTCGACCGGAATAGTAATCTGATTTTTTTCGATAAAAGCGGGGCAGTCATTTTTCCCGTCTACTGAAAAACCCCTGACGGGTCTCCCATCCGCAGTGAGTAAAGCGTTTCCGCTATTGGAAAAGCGGATTGTGATTTTTCCGTTTTTATAGATGGCCTTTTGCGGCAACGGCCCTGACGGAATAATCTTTTGCCGGTATGTACTATATAATGCCAGTCGGGCAAGTCGTTCACCTACTTCCTTCTTATTACGGGGGTGTACATCATTTTCAGAGCCGAGATCACTGCATACGGCCATGCCGCTGTTTGGTATCCGTTGCAGTAGTTTCCGTTGTTCATCTCTGAACAAGGGCCATAACTGACTTTTATACCGGATGGAATCGATAGATGATAATTGTACAAAATAAAATGGCAGGGCGGGGTTCTTCCATTTTTTCCGGAAGTCGCTTACCATCAATGCAGTCAGCGCACCATATTCCATCACCCTTTCCGTCTCCTGTGCATTGCTTTCACCCTGGTATAGCAGTATGCCTTTGATGGGCATGGGCCGGAGTGACTGTATGCCAGCTGCATACGCAAACCCGGGTTTGAATCCATGATTTTTACCATACGCGTCCGCTGCAACCGTATTTATATTTCCGATATTTTGCATGCCTCTCTCCCTGATCCATACGGGCAATGAATTGTTCTTCAGCCAATCGCCGTTGACTTTTGCATTGAATTGCTTATTGGTAAGTAGTGTTTGCTGATCAATGAAAGTTTCCAGGGGGGCGCCTCCGATAGCAAGATTAATCAGTCCGACCGGTATATGCATGTTTGTCGATATGGTATGGCCGAAATAATAAGCAACGGCACTCATAGAGCTCAATGTCTGACTGTCGCATGTTTGCCATGCACCCTGATAAAACCGGTTTGAAGTGAGTAGCCTGCTTACGGAATCCGGGAAGACGGTGGCATATATATTTTTACCTGCATACACCGGGTTATAAATCCGGAGACCGCGTGGCTGATTTTTTTTTACGGCTTCTTTAAAATGCATTTCGAGGTTCATTGGCCATTCCATGTTACTTTGCCCGAGGCAGAGCCAGATATCGCCGGTCAGAATATTCGGAAACAATACAGCGGTATCGCCACTGCTGATCTGCAACGTGCCGGGTTCGTATGATGCGGGCTGCGGGGGGAGATACAATAACCAGGACGAATCGGTCCGTGCAACAGTTTGCTTTGTATGGGTGCCAAACCGCACTTCAACTTTCCGGCCGGGTATGGCCCTGCCCCAGACCGGGATTGGCTGATCCCTTTGTAAAATCATGTTTGCGGAGAAGTATGCCGCTGTTTCAAACTGTGAAAAAGCAGCGAGAGGTAAAAACAGTATAATGCTGATTAAAGCCCGCATTTTATTTTACATATTCATTCAGGAGCTGCATACAATACCATTCCTGCCGGGGTAAATGAAAAGGCCCTTTGAAAAGATTTCCCTTGGCTGTCTGGGCAATACTGCCATCACGGTGCAGGTAGCCAAACCATTCGCCGTGCTTTTTATCGTGAAAATGCTGATATGCGTAGTCGTGTACCAGCCGGTGCCAGTCCGCATATTTTTCGTTACCGGTCATCAGGTACGCCAGTAGTGTGGCGATGATCACTTCATTATGCGGCCACCAGAATTTCATATCCTGCCAGTATTCCTGCACCGGTTTATTATAGACATCACGGAAATAAAGTATTCCTCCGTATTGTTTATCCCATCCTCTTTCCCACATATAGTCGAGCATTTTGCAGCCCAGTTCAATCAGGCGGGCATCATTCCCGCGTTTCTTTGCTTCGTGCAGAATAAACCAGGCTCCTTCAATTGCATGGCCGGGATTAAGTGTGCGGCCATCAATATGATCTATGATGCTGCCATCCGGCGCCACCTGTTCCATTACACATTTAATATCGTCTTTGATGAAATCCGTTTCTATTTCATGGATCCAGCGGCTGATCCATTCATCACAACGCGGATCACCAATCGTATCCCGGAGTTGCTGGGCTGTATTCATCATGATCATCGGTACGCCGATCCCTTTGGCCGGTCTTGTTTCAGTAAATTTAGCCGTCAGTAATCCCGGCCTGGTCGCGTATTCAATGCACTTACCGAACACTTCTCTTGCTTTCCGTGCGGCGTCTTCATCTCCGCTGGCTTTAGCATAGGCGGCAGCTGCTATTACATAGAATGTTTCGGAAAAGAAATAACGGCGCTTACGGATCGGTCTGCCATCACGGGTTACATGGAAGAACATTTGTCCGTCTGTATCAAAACAATATTTATTGAGAAATTCATAACCCAGCCTGGCGCCATCGAGCCATTCCTGTTTTGGTTCTACGGTATTATATAAAGTGGACAACAGCCAGGTGGCTCTTCCCTGTATCCACACGGCTTTATCATCATCTATCAATGATCCATCTGCATCCCGCATGAGTAAGAAGCCGCCATATTCCTGATCATAGGAACGGGGGAACCAGAAGGGGACCGTATTGTTCAGCAGCTGATGGCTGTAAAATTCCCTGAAAGCCTGTAATTCTTTCGTTGTATATGCCATAACCGTTTATTTGCTATTCTGTAAAATCATTCGTTGTTGGTTTCAGCAAAGTCAGTTGAATAAGCAGGGCAATCAGTACTATCCCGGCAAGCATGGCAAAATCTTTTCCCAGGTTGCCTTTGTCTGTTGATTTGCCCAGCAGATCCGTGATAAAAGCGCCCGCAAATACCCCCACCATATTCATCAGACCGTAAGCGGTAGCCCTGTATTTCCTCGAAACAAACTGACAGAGTATCGGCATATTGTTGGCATCGAACATGCCGAATCCCACACCAAAGCAGAAGGCGGCACCAATTATATGAAAAAGGGAATGGCCATAGCCGATCAGTATCAGTGCCGGTATCGTCAGCGTAAGTCCGATGGCACTGGTATAAATTCTTCCGCGGAGATTTTTTTGTACCCATCGGTCGGAAAGAATACCACCGGCAATGACCCCGATGAATGAAGAAGTGGCGATGGTAATGGTTGACAAGGGGCCGGCTTTACTCATATCGATGCCAAGGTTTTCTGCAAACAGGGTAGGCAACCAGTTTTTTACACCCCATCCCGGTAAACTGGGTACGGCAAAGTAGATGAGGATGATCCAGAATGAAATATTCGTAAGTAAAAGGCCCAGTCCTTTAAATACATGCGTTTTTGTTTTTTCAGGGTGAAGCTGTTGCGTGACTTGGGCTGCCACGACTGGTTTTTCCTTTAAGAAAATGATCAGTACCAGGGCATAGATAATTCCGACGATTCCAAAACTGTGAAAAGCCTGTTGCCAGGAAAATTCATCAGCGATAGTAGCTCCGAAACCTCCCAATGCCTGCCCCATGTATAACCCTGTCATGTGAATGCCAATAGCAAGGGATCTTGATTTTGACGTATGATAATCCGCGATCAGTGAAAGTCCGGCCGGAATATAGAGCGCTTCACTCACACCCATCAATGCCCTCAGCCAGTAGAGCTGCGTAAATGTACTGGCATAACCCATGGCAAATGTAACCGCACTCCAGACAAATAAGCTGCCTACGATCAGCCATTTCCGGTTCACTTTATCCGCGATGATTCCGGATAAAGGACTCATGAGCCCGTAGATCCAGAGAAATACGGCCATAAGGTATCCGAAGTTGGCCGCTGTTTGTAAGGCAGGAATATCAACCTGCATGGAAGGCTTCATGGTGCTCAGCATCTGCCGGTCCATATAATTTAGTAATGCTACCACCCAAAGCAGAGCTACAACAACCCATGGATATCTGGATGACTTTGTCATGTTGTTACCGCCTGATTTTTAGTGAAAGAATATTAGGGGTGCGGACACCGGCCTTTATTTCTCCGGAGGGAATCAGGATGCTGTATTTCCCTTTTACCGCGGTTGTGGTAACAGGCGTTTCAAACGGGAGCTGCCCTGCGATGCTCCAGGTTTCTTTTTTCAGATCAAATCTGAGTATTTCCCGGCTGAATCCGGGATGTGTGGATTGCAGTTTGTTTTTTTCCAAGGTCAGTGCCTGTTTTTTTTCAGGATCCTGCTCTTTTTGAATAGCGGCAATCAGCGTTTCCACTTTATTGAATACGGTGCCTTTGTCGCCACCAAAAAGAAGTATCGTATGCTCATCGGTCTGCAAGCCGGTGCCGGCGCATAAGACATACGGCAATGGTGGTTTCTCCTGCCAGTTATTGGTACTGGCAGAATAAGCCCAAAAATGATTGTAAAGGGTGCTGATGCCGGAACTGTTTTTCTTCCGGCCTCCGGAGAGATAGAGTGTAACGCCGGTTTTGTTTTTTATAGCAATCAGAACGGCGTGTGATACAGGCTGTGGAATATCCGCCAGCTTTTTCCAACCACTGTTGCTATCTGACAAATCCAGTGTAAGTAACTGATTAAAGGTCTGGCTGCTGTTTTCGCCGCCTGCCAGATAGGCTGTGTTATCAACTATTGTCATGGCGGCATTGCTGACCGGAATTGGCAAGGAGGGTAAGCTGTCAAACCGGATTATGCCGTCCTTGTCAATAGAGAGAAGCCATACTTTTCCGGTAATACCTGCAGCATTTTCTCCGCCGGCGTAGATCAGTCCGTCGTCAATGCTGCCACTGGCTGCATAGGCAACCGGCTGTGGAAGGGTGTATTCAGTTGTTTTTAATTTCAACTGGCGTCGTTCCTGGCTATACAGGCAGATCCGGTCATCGTATTTTTTTGCTCCGCCTTCCCATGGCATGCCGGCCGGGAAATTGGCGCCACCGGCAACAATGAAATATTTATTATATACACCGGTAACCGGTCCCGCTACGCCTAAGGATACGGCCTGACCGTTACCCGCCGGCAGTTCATTGGCGATTTCCCAACGAAAGGACGGGTTATTATTCTTCTGGGCGAAAACCGGTGAGGCGAATAACATGAGTTTAATGAGTGGGAACAGTTTCAACGTTGTTTTTTTATTTAGAAACAAGCCGGTGTTCGGGTTTCTTTGAACAGAAACTGCGGAAGTCCAGTTGTTCAACTTCATTCCTGAATAACTCAAATGCCGCTTCATTCATATTGCTCACCGGCAGCCGGAAATTACCGCAATCCATATCAATCATTTTCATATAAGCCTTGCCGGTTGCAATGCCGCCATATTTTCCTAACAGCCGGATCATGTCAATTGATTTTTGCTGCAGGGATTGTGCCCTCGCCAGGTCTCCCTTTTCAAAAGCCCGGATCAGGTCATAATAAAGCGGGGCAGCATAATTATAGGTGCTGCCGACAGCCCCTTTACTGCCAAGGCTAAGCGCAGGCAACATGTTTTCATCACGACCCCAGAGCATATCGTATTTACCTTGACGGAAGTGAATACAAGACTGGAAATCCATAAAATCTTCATGGGTATATTTTATGCCCGCAAAATTTGGAATATTCTCATCCACTGCTTTTAGTAAATCGATCATGGCAAAACCCACCCCGGTAAGTACAGGTATATGGTAATAATAAAAAGGCAAATCCGGTACCGCGGAAGCCACTTCCTGACAACAGCGGGCCAGTACCTCCACATTGGCGGGTTTAAAATAAGAGGGAGCAGTGAAGGATACCGCATCGAGACCTGCATCACTGGCATGAAGTGCCAGTTCAATACAATCTGTCAGACAGGTACCACCAACTAAAGGCATTACTGTAAACTGATGATCATTTTTGGTACAGGCTGCCCATGCTTCAGCTACCGCTTTTTTTTCGTTCAGGGAAAGCGACACGCCTTCGCCGGTTGAGCCGCAGATAAAAGCGCCGGTTATTCCGTTTGCTTTCAGCATTTCGTAGTAGGACGGAATCAGGCTGAGATTCAACGAGCCGTCCTTGAACATAGGGGTAAAAGGGGCCGCGATAAGGCCCTGTAATTTTTTCGTTGCCATAATTATTCGCTACATGAAGTTAAGGTTCTAATGTCTTTAAAGTACCGGGGGCAGGAATACCCCCGGTGATTGCTTGCTGTATATTTGCTGCTTATGAGAAAAATCAGTACCCTGGCGTCTGTGTCAGTAACGGGTCTGCCGTAAGCATACTGACCGACAGGGGTAATAAAAATTTTGCGGTGCTCGCAGGAGAAAAATAAGTGGGATTCAGGTTGGCATATACATAACTGTCACCGGCTCTTCTCAGTGCCCACCAACGCTTGCCTTCTCCGATAAATTCACGGAGGTATTCATCCAGGATCGCATTCATATTATCGGATACATTGCTGTTTACATACGGAGTGTATCCCGGGCCATAAGCCCTTTGACGTATTGCATTTATCTCCGCAGCTGGATCTTCACCCAGTTTTGTTTTTGCTTCAGCCAGTAATAATAACACATCGGCGTATCGGTACACGGGGAAATCGTTATTGTAAATCTGAGATGTTCCTGCTGTTGTTCCTGCGTATTTGGTCAGGAATATACCACGGGTGGCAAAGGGAGAGGCGTTGGAGTACATCACTTTGAAAGTGTTCGTAATCCGCTGGTCAGCTGGTGCAGCAGTCAGGCGATTGATCATTGCCTGGTTCATACCTACCCTGTTAGCCCCGTTTACATAGGGGTAAACGGAAGTTACTGTGGGTGTGGCAGCCTGCGCAAAAGACAGGGTAGCTGCCTGGATGGAGTTCACCTGGAAGCTGCTGAACATACCCATCTGTGCCTGTTGCAGTTCATAGTTGATCGCGAAGATGATCTCTTTGTTGTTGCTTTTTTTAGTGGGATCAAAAATATCCGCATAGTTACCCTGCAGATCCAGGGTGGTGCCCTGCAGGTTCCTGATTTCCAGTAAAGCGTTTTTCGCTGTTGTGAAATCCGCATTTCCTCCGCCCATATGTGTGCCGGTCCAGATAAATACATCACCTTTCAGCAAGAGTGAGGCCATTCTGCTCCAGTACACCCGTTTGCCTGCGGCCAGTGTATTGGAGGCACCGAACAATTGCAGGGATTTTTCGATATCGGCTTTAACCTGTGTAAATATGGTATCGGCTCCGGTGCGGCGCTTATACGTTTCTGCCGAGTTGTTGATTGTTTCAACCGGTTCTGTATTCAGCGGAACGGCGCCCCAGGTCCTTGCCATTGTATAATAAACATAGGCTCTTAAACCATAGAGTTCAGCAAGGATACGATCCTTTTCCGTAGCTGATAAAGGTGTCTGGGGAATGATGTTGATGACATTATTGAAATTATAGATAAGGTTATAAAACCCGCCCCAGTTAGTAAAGGGTACATTCAGGTTACTGATATTATGCCGGTACAGGTTTTGCAGTCCTCCGTCTACTGATTCAGTAAATAAACCATCCACCCAGATATCCGAGCGCATTTCACCCAGCTGGAAAAAAGTAGCGTCAAAAGCACGGAAACGGCCATACGCTCCATGGTATAAGGTACGTGCGGCATTGGGGTCTTTTAAAGCCTGATCTTTACTGATGGCATCCTGGGGCACCACTTCATCCAGTTTTTTGGTGCAGGACAGGAAGCCCAGCATCAGTATGGACATTCCCGCGATCAATATGATTTTAGTGTATTTCATTTCAGTTTTTTTTTGGATTGAACAATCGATTATAATATTACCCTTATCCCGATGGTCAGGCGTTTCGGCAAAGGAAATTTTCCCTGGTCCACACCGCCGAATTCCGGGAAGTTGCCACTGTAACCGGAGAAATAGGCGAGGTTGGTACCGGTAATATTCACACTCAGTCCTTTTAACCGGTTGCCGAGATAACGGCTGAGTATTTCGGGAGAGAGATCATAGGCCAGCGTCAGTTCTCTGAGCATTACATAGTCGCCTTTTTCCCACAGGTTAGCCGCCGGGTTATTGCCGCTGGCATCCGTAGCGTAGTTTCTTCCCTGGTTGGCCCAGTAATACCGCGGCATAGTAGCCGTTGTATTGTAAGGTGTCCATGTTTTCAATACATCCGTGGTGGAATTCTGCGAACCCTGCACCTGGCTCATACCGCGAATGATCTGGTTATTCAGGATGACAAATCCGAATGCATAGTCAAATCCGGCATAAAAGCGGATGCCTTTGTATCCGCTGCTGATAATGAAACCACCGATATGTTGCGGAGTGGTACGTCCCACTTTCACAAACTGGCGGCTGTCGATTGTGTCATTTTTATTCACCTGGTGCCATTGCGCGTCACCCAGTTGTTTGATGCGCTTATTGGTATACGGGAGAAATGCGTTGTAAACATTGGCATCGGCAGTAATCTTGGTCAGGTCAGTATAAATGCCATCCCATTTCGGCGCCCATACTTCATCAAGCCCTATACGTTCTCCTTCCACCAATCCGCCTACATACATCTGTTGTCCGGGGTTTTTGGGATCCCATACCAGGAAACCGCTTGTCCTGTTGCCGGGTAACCCGTTAAAGGGCAGTTTTTTTGCAAAGCTCTTTACATGGAAATAATTAACACCGGCTTCCAGACTGAATCCGTTTTGTTTTTTAGGTTCAATGATCTTCGCATTCACGGCTATTTCAATTCCCTTGTTTTGTAACTGGCCAAGGTTGGTGGTAAAGCTGCTGAAACCGGTTTGAGATGAAATGTTCAGGCCCGCGAGTTTATCAAATACATTGCGTACAAAGTAATCCATATTCAACATGATGCGATCGTTGAGGAAGCCCAGGTCGGCACCGAAGTTCAGGCTGTTGGTACGTTCCCATCTTACGTCTGAATTGATATAGGAGGCCACATAGGTGCCGCCAAAACCATTGTAGGTACCGGCGTTATTGTACACTTGTGAAGTGGCAAAAAAGCCGAGTGAGTTTACGTTTCCATTTACACCATAACTGATTCTTGGTTTCACACTGCTCAGGTAGTTGGAAACTTTGGATCCTTTATAGAATTTTTCGTTGTGCAGGTTCCATCCTACGGATACGCCGGGGAATGTACCGTAGTAATTTCCTTTTTTCAGGCGGCTGGAACCATCTACGCGGATGACACCGGAAAACAGGTACCTGTTCAGGTAGGTATAGTTCACTCTGCCGATGGCTGATCCGATTCTTTCCCACTGGTTAAAGTTGGAAGATGCACCGGCCGGGTTGATTATGGTTGTACCCTGCAGGCTGGGTGGAGTGGAGGCGGTGAGCCAGGGAATGAGGTCAGTAGGTGCGCCCTGGGAGAAGCCGGAATTGACATAATTTTTATAATCATAAAATTCGGTACCTGCCAGCGCCGTCACGTTGTGCCCGCTGAAGTTTTTACTGAACTGCAGGAAGGCATTGGTGGTATACTGCGTTGTTTTGGTGTTATTAAAACTGGCCGCGCGGTTGGTATTGAACGCGCCGCCATTTCCCTGCTGAAAGGCTTTCGTGAAGAAGTTATTATTCGTGTATTGATAATAACCGGATCCGCTGGCCAGGAGTTTCAGCCAGGGAAGGATGGTATATTCAAGGTTTATACCGCCGAGGAATCGTTGCTGGTTGGTGTTGTTAACGGTCAGGTTACTCCAGTAAAGCGGATTGCCTAATGTTACATCATTGGGGCCGGGTAATACGGCCCCCGAGGTATCATTGACATAGCGTACTGTAGGCGCTACACCGACAAAGCGCTGCAGTAGTCCGCCTGCGGCGCCACCCTCCGGATCCACACTATTGAATCCGCCATAAGGCAAAGCCTGTTCCACATTGTACGCGCTGATATTACTGGTAATTTTCAGGTTTTTGCCCACATTTAAACCGCCATTAAAATTCATATTAAAGCGTTTCAGTTGGGAGCCGATAATCATTCCATTATCTTTCACCATGCCGAGTGACAAGGCATGGGATCCCTGGTCATTCGCGCCGGAGAAATTGATATTATGTTCTGTGGTATTTACCTGCTGCAGGATCATGGCTTCACGGTCTTTTGCACTCAGATCAGTATAAAGGATGCTGTCCATTACTGATGGGGTAAACGGATTCGGGTCAAGCAGTAATTTCCAGCGGGGATCATTCATCAGCTGCCTGTTCTGGTTATTTAAGAGCTGGGTGGTATATAAGCCTTCCGCACCTCTCCAGCCGGAGTTGACCGCCCATCCCCAGGCGCCGAGCAGCTGGTTGCGGTCAGTATTCATCGCATTGGTATTATTGTCCAATGAATCGCCACGGAAACGGGCTTGTAAACCGAGCCTGTTCATCCGGATATAATCTGCCGCGTTCAGGTAATCGGAGGGATTGCGCCGGATATAGTTAGTTGTCTGGCTGAATGAATAGGTAACGCGGGTCTTTCCTTTTTGCCCTTTTTTGGTTGTCAGCAGTACCACGCCGTTTGCCGCACGTGCACCGTAGATAGCCGTGGTGGCCGCATCTTTCAGCAGATCAATACTGGCTACATCATTGATGTCAATGCCGTAAAGGGAGGGGACAATCACTCCATCCACAATAAACAGGGGTGTACCACCGCCACCGAATTCCGTACCGCCCCGGAAGGAAATGGTAGGACTGGTGCCGGGTTGTCCGGTACGTTGTTGTACTCTTATACCGGGGGCATTGCCCTGCAGTACGGTTGCAACGTTTGTACTGGGGCTGTGTTCAAATGTTTTAGGGCTGACTGTTGCAACAGCGCCCGTCACTTCTTTTCTTTTTTGTGTACCATAGCCGGTTACTACTACGGCATCCAGTTCACTAACTTTTGTTTCGAGTGAAAGGTTGATGGCCGCATCGGTACCTACCTTCACTTCCCGGGTGTTGTAACCCGTCATGGAAAAAACCAGTATATCGCCGGTGGCGGCTTCAATACTGTAGTCACCGGTAGCATTGGTTTGGGTTCCGGTGGATTTGCCTTTAATGGTGATGGAAACTCCGGAAAGAGGTTTCGCTTCATCATTCAGGATTTTGCCGGTAATTCGTTTGGTTTGAGCAAAAGCAATTGTTGCAACAAGTGTAAACACTGCAAGGAGAGAAAGCCTTAAGCGTTTTAATTTCATGACAAGCAGTTTAAATTGTGTATTATGTATGACATAACAAAAATAGGAGTAATCCTGCGAATTTTCCAAATTCTTCCATGTATAATTTTATTAATGTTGATAATCAATAAATTATAATCAATTTTTCAAAAATTAGGTATTTTCAGTAATTTAGTGTTGATTTATTAAGTAGTACATATTAATTTGAGCCAGGTGGTTAATGAAAATTTTAAATCTATAGAGAATACCAGCCTTGTAGATAAGGTGGAGAATAACCTGGTGCAATTGCTTCAGCAACAAAAACTGAAGATCGGGGATTCGATTCCCACTGAACTTGAACTGGCACAAAAGCTGGGCGTGAGCCGTACGGTTATCCGCGAAGCCTTACTGCGGTTACGGATGATGGGCTTGATTGAATCCAAGAAAAAGAAGGGGGCGGTGATAACGAGTCCGGATCTGTTCAGCAATTTGAGCAAGAGCATGAATCCGCATATCCTGTCGCCTGAAACACTAAAGGAGGTTTTTGAATTACGCCTGGTACTGGAGATCGGGATGGCCGATCTGTTATTTCACCGGATCACGAAAGAGGACCTGCAAACGCTTCACGAGATTGTAGATGATGAACCGCCGGCCACACAGCATCATCTTTTTAATATAGAACATGAAATAGCCTTTCACGGCAAGCTCTATGAGATTACCGGTAATGAAACCTTAAAGAAGTTTCAGAAAATGCTCCTGCCCGTTTTTGATTACGTACACAATAGTGGTCTGCTCAAAAAGCAAACCCTGCTGAAAACTTTTGTCTCGCATAAAGAACTTGTCAATATGCTGGAAAACGGCACCCCGGAAGCATTCCGCAATGGAATGCGGGAACACCTGGAGAATCACTTTGCGCGGTTGTTTAGTTGAGGTGAATGGTGTGTGGTGAATAGGGGCATAACGGTAACCGGAAGCAATAAGGCTACCGGGAAAAACCCTGTCTTTAAGGAATGGTACAGGGATAAAGGGACCTTTCTACATCTCGACCTTTCAACTTACATTCTTCACTCTTCGTCCACTCATGAAATACTCATGAACCCCGGAATCCGGGAACGAAGAGTGTAGAAAGAGTGAAGAATGAGCGAAGGGGGAGGCAATAAAGAGTGAATGCCAGGCGATTACAGAAATTCAAAAAGCTGATATTGAAATGCCCGGAAACATACCGTGCAGCATTCTGCTGTACGGGCCTATTCTGTCGCTTTCAGCGACATTACAGAATGATACCAAGAGTGCTCAACGAGGCTTCCAGCCTCGTCTGTAAAAAAAAGTTACCAGCAGTCAGGATCTTCAATATTGTACCAGCTTCCTTTCTTGTCAAAAGTCAGGTACCAATGCTAGGCTACATGTTTTGGTTGGGGCCTCGCCACTATTTTTCAGTATTGCTTTTTGTAAAGTAGAGTTGATGACTTCTGCTTATCCTGTTGGCTAATCTGGTAAAAAAAGACAAACGAGGCTGTAAGCCTCGTTGAGCAACTTCTGTGCGCTTTTTCGTTGTCGCTGAAAGCGACAGAATAAATCCGTGCAGCAGAATGCTGCACGGAAAGGATCATTAACTTTTCGCCCTGCTATCTTCTTCCTTACATCATCGGTGCCGGAGCCGCGGGCGCTGCAGATGCTGCTTTTTTTCGCTTGGCCTTTGTTCCATCCGGTTTGGCATTGACGGCAGGTTCGTCCGTAGCAATACTGTCTACCAGCAGGGAAGCCAGAAATGCATTCATACTTTCTTTACAAGTGTTTACATTGTTGCAGTACAGCTGTACAAAGAAAGTGGCCTGTTTGTTGGAGAATGAATAGAGATAATAGCGCTGATCGGGGCGGGCAGGGTCAGCATTGCTGCGGGAACTGAAACTGACGATGCCATTGGATTCCGTCATTGTAACCGATGACTGATCTTTACTATAAACAATTCCTGCCCCGCTCCTGGAAGCACGGACTTTAATAAATGCTTCTTTTGAAGTAATGGCAATCTGTTCTGTTTTAAGAATACTGATCCGGCAGGTATCTGCTTTCCGGGCATTGTATTCGAGTACAGTGGCCGCACCTTGCTGACTGCTTCTCCAGCCATCAGGTACAGTGAATGTGGCAATCCCGGATTTAGTCTGGGCATATGCCAGGCTGAAAAAGAGTACAGCCAGGATACTGAGCATTGTTTTTTTCATATAATGTGTTTATTGTTTCATCACAAATAAACCATTTTCATCTCACTGTATGTATCATGTGAAAAGGGGATTTTTGGGCACCCCGCACCCTTTATTACTGCTGCTGCTGCATTTCCATAAACTTCCTGTACGAATTGCCTGCGGGTGTAGGATTGGTATGCACCTGATAGGAAAAAACCGGGGCGGCTTCTTCTTCCCGGGGCTGCGGTTCGCCATTGTCGATGGTTACGGACACTTCAAGACTGTGTTCGGAGGAGCCTTTATATGTGCCTTTCATCGGTGTACAATCGGAAAAACTGCGGCCCACGGCGAGCCGTACATGCCTGTCGCTGACAATACAGTTATTGGTGGGATCAAGTCCTAACCAGCCATAAAAGGGAATATAGGCTTCCACCCAGGCATGCGTAGCGCCTTCGCCACGGAGTTCGTGGTTTTTGGGACAGATATAGCCACTCACATAACGGGCAGGAATACCTGATAATCGGAGCATCACCAGCAACACGTGCGCGAAGTCCTGGCAGACACCGGCCCTGAGGCTGAGTATTTCATCCACCTGCGTTTCCACACTGGTAATTCCTTTTTTATATTCAAACTGCTCAAATACATACGCCGACATTTTTACCGCGGCAGCGAATGGCGTTGTGTCCGGGGTAATCATACGGCTGATGAGTGATTGCACCTCATCATGCGCGTCAAAGCTCTCCTGCAGCATGAAATCCATGTAGGGAAACTGATCCCGGATGACCGAAAGATTCTCCCATTGGGACGCAGCCGGCGTAGTATCTTCAGGAAGACTGACCTCCGTGGTGATGACTTCAATTTTTGATTGGATTGTAAGTCCGGCATGGGGCTTTATCAGTGAAAATATACCCACCTGGTTGCCGAAATAATCGGTAAACACTTCCACGACCGGATGATGCGTGATCAGGAGTTCATGTTTTTTTACTTCCTGTTGCAGATCGCTGATGGGAAACAGCATCACCTGGTTGGCACTGTCGATAACCGGAGAAGCATAAGTGTACCGGGTGATATGATTGATATGATAAAGGGGCATGATTACAAAGATGATTGAATTCAGGAATTACCAAAATAATATTGATTAAACGCAGCCGCAATGCCAAATAATTCCTGACGGGTCTGTTGCAGGAATTGTTTCAGTCCTTCTCCATCGGAGGTATCAATGATACTGTATTTCACATTGTTCATGGCCCGGCCGATCAGAAACTCCAGCTGGCGGTAATTTTCCGGCAGACTTTCGGGTTCCAGTCGCTCGAAATAACGGAGCAATTGGCGCAAACAATAGGAAATGGAATGCGGGAAATGCTCATTATATACAATCTGCTGTATCACCTGATCGGCCTGCAGATTGCCCCGGTGTGTTTTTAAATACAATTCATAACCGGAAAGTGAATACAACAAATACCGGAGTGCCGGCAGTTCCACCGGTGCCTGCAGATTATACTGCAGCTCAGTAAGTTTAATGTTGAGCATATCGGCGGATAAAATGGCCCTTTCCAGGAATTTACCCGCATTTAAATAATTAAACCCTTCACCCCTGGCCATGGTAATATCCACCGTACCATGATACAACATACCCTGCTGAATCAGCGCGTCAAGCGCGGTTACGGGGTCCCCGGACTTGATCTGTACCTGGATATGTTTTTCCCGGATCAGGTGGTAATAGTCATTGAGACATTGCCACACTTCCTTGGTAATATGGTCCTGTACCGCCCGGCCATTCTCCCGGGCACGGGTAATATTATTGATTACGGATGGTCCGTTGTCCCGGTCCAGCAGCAAATGTTCCAGTACACGGATGGAATGATTTCCGATGGCATTCACTTTCTCTTCCCCGGCATCACTGTAATTCAACAGCAGTGTATGCCAGTCAAAATCCCGCACTTCATCCTGCGACGAAATATAATTGGTTCGTAAGATCCGTAACATTCCATTGGTCCGTTCCATATAACGGGCCATCCAGAAGACACTGTCGGCAACACGGCTTAACATCGGTAGATTAATTTTTTAGTATCAGCATGTTATTTTACTGTTCATTGAAAATTGATTGTTGAATACCTGCCTGCCGGCAGGCAGGTTGAACATTTTCTTTCATTGCTTCGGAATGTTCAATGTTCAATGCTCAGTTTTCAATGTTCATTGGAGCACCCAGGTGTCTTTACTCCCTCCTCCCTGCGATGAATTCACCACCAGCGACCCTTCCTTCAACGCCACCCTCGTGAGTCCGCCGGGTACAATATCAATGCCCTCGGGCCCGTACAGGGCAAAGGGGCGAAGGTCAACGCGACGGGGCTGCAATACTCCATTGATATAACAGGGCGCAGAAGATAAACTGATAATCGGCTGGGCGATATAACTGCGCGGATCTTCTTCCACGGCCCGTTTAAACTCTTCCATTTGTTTTTCCGATGCCGCACTGCCGATCAGCATGCCATAGCCTCCGGATTCATTGGTTTTTTTGATCACCATCCGGTTCATGTTTTCAAAAACCAGCTTCCGGTTCTCCGGATTTTCCAGCTGATATGTCGGTACGTTTTTCAGAATAGGTTCTTCGTTCAGGTAGTACCGGATCATAGCGGGTACATAGGAATATACCGCTTTATCATCGGCTACGCCATTGCCCATTGCATTCACAATGGCTACATTGCCGGTACGGTAAGCGCCGTAAATACCGGGAACGCCCAGCATGCTGTCCGGCCGGAATACAAGCGGATCTATAAATTCATCATCCACGCGACGGTATATCACATCCACCTGTTTTAACCCGCTGGTGGTTTTCATATATACTTTGTGATTGTCTACCAGCAGATCACTGCCTTCCACCAATTCAATTCCCATCATCCTCGCCAGGGTGGTATGTTCGAAGTAGGCGGAATTATACATGCCGGGTGTAAGCAGCACTACAGTGGGATCGCTTTTCTGCCGGTTGGCCACCGATACCAGGTTTTTTAATAATAAATCAGGATAATCTTTTACCGACCGGACTTTATTCCTGGGTAATAGATCCGGGAAAATGCGGTAGGTGATACTGCGGTTCTCCAGCATATACGATACACCGGAAGGTGTACGCAGGTTGTCTTCCAGTACATAATAAGTGCCGTCGTGATCACGGATCAGATCGATGCCGGAGATATGCGTATAAATGTCAAACGGCACATTTACATTCACCATCTGCCGGATAAAGTTGGGGCAGGAATAAATCAGTTTGGCGGGTACTATGCCATCCTTGATAATAAACTGCTGGTGATAGATGTCTTTCAGGAAAATATTCAGCGCTTTCAGCCGCTGTTTAATGCCGGCTTCAATATGTTCCCAATCCACCGCTTCCACGATACGGGGTATGATGTCGAAAGGAAATATTTTCTCAATGCCTTCACCGCTGCTATAGACCGTAAACGTGATGCCCTGGCTCATAAAGAGTTTTTTGGCCAGTTCATCCTTGTGGGTCATTTCATCCGCGGACAGCGATTCAATGGCAGACACCATGTTCCGGTAAGCGGGACGTATGCCTTCGCGGCCAAACATCTCATCCCATACACGATCATCAATACCATACTTTGACAGAAGGGTATGCGCTTCCATGCGTAAATTTTTTTACGAAAAAATAAAATGTATTGTCTGAGTGGAGGGAATCGTAAGCGGGTGCAACCTCACGGCAGCAACAAGCGAAAGATACGCAGATTGCGGGTATTAAACAATTAATACGGCCGGATTATCGGGGTCTGTATTGGAAAAAAGAATAAATGCCGGCAGCGGTAACCGCCGGAAAAAATGTAGGTTGCAGGATCAGAATGTCCGGTGTTCTTTTACCCAGTCTGAAATATAGTCTGCTATTTCATGGGTATTGGTACCCGGATGGAAAAGCCGGCCAACGCCGAGTTTATTGAGTTCACTGATGTCCTCGTCGGGAATAATGCCGCCGCCGGTAAGCAGTACATCATTCATCTCTTTTTCCTTCATCAGGTGGATTACTTTGGGGAACACGGTATTGTGGGCGCCGGAAAGAATACTGATACCGATGGCATCCACGTCTTCCTGCAGGGCTGCATTGACCACCATCTCCGGTGTTTGACGAAGACCGGTATAGATTACTTCCATGCCTGCATCCCGCAGGGCAGTGGCAATTACTTTGGCGCCGCGGTCATGTCCGTCCAGTCCTACCTTGGCTACCAGTACGCGTATGGGTCTGTTCATCTGGCAAAATTTCAGGATACAAAATTAGGTTGTTTCTGCTACCGGTACGTAAATTACAGGATGCAATACAGGAATTTTGGAAATACAGAGCTGCGGGTCAGCGAGATTGGCTTTGGTGCCTGGGCTATCGGTGGCGGTGCCATGATTGGCAACACGGCTATCGGCTGGGGCGATGTGGATGACCGGGTATCGGAAAAAGCAATCCTGGCCGCAACCGAAGCGGGTATTAATTTTTTTGATACAGCGGATATCTACGGACTGGGTCACTCAGAATCCATACTGGGGAAGACGATCGGCGCTGATAAAAACATACTCATTGCCAGTAAAGTGGGGAATGTGGCCAGAAACGAACAGTTTACAGTGGATTATTCAGCCGCGTATATCATAGAAGCCTGTGAACAATCGCTCCGGCGGCTGAAAAGAGACAGTATTGACTTTTATCAGCTGCATACGGCCCGGCTTACGCATTTGCAACAGGGCGATTGTATCGACGCCATGCGGCAATTGCAACAGGCCGGTAAGATCCGCTACTGGGGACTGTCCCTGAATACTTTTGAGCCAATGGCGGAAGCGGATTACCTGATGGATCAGTCACTGGGCAACGGATTTCAGCTGGTACTAAACCTGATCAATCAGCGGAGTCTGCCCTTACTGAAAAAAGCCGGGGAAAAAGGGTACGGTATCATTGCCCGTATGCCGTTGCAGTTTGGTTTGCTTACCGGCAAGTTTGATAAAGTACAGTCCTTTGCGGATAATGATCACCGTAAGAACCGGCTGGTGCCGTCTATCGTGGAAGCCTGCGCGGAAGCACTGGTTCCCGTATGGGCGCTTTGTGAAAAATACGGGTGCAGTAAGACGCAACTGGCACTGAGTTACCTGCTCAGTTACCCGGAAGTATCAGTGATTATCCCGGGGATACGCACGGCGGAACAGGTACGGGGAAATACGGAAGGACTGTTTCAGCTGGATGCGGACGACCTGTCCCTGATTGAATCACTGGGCAACGGCTCCTTTGTACCGCTGATGCAGCTGATACGGCAACAGGGATGAGTAAACGCAGTTAATCCTGCAATAACTTCATCGCCGTTTCAATCCGTTGCAGGGTTTCCGCTTTGCCCAGGAGGGCTGCGATATCAAATACACCGGGACCATATTTACCACCTACCAGCATGATCCGGAAGGGGAGCATCAGTTCTCCGGGCTTGAGCTCATTCACTGCTGCAATTTCTTTAAAATTATTTTCCAGCGTGTGTGCGTCCCAGTCAGTGGCCAGTTCATAATTCCGTATCAGTTCGGTAAAGAAAAGCTTCTTCGCCTCATTCCACTTGGGTTTTACTGCCGCAGTATCGATCGTCTCAGGTGTTTTGAAAAAGAATGAAGACTGTTGTACGAAATCAGTAAGCAGTGTACATCTCTCCTTTACTAACTCAATGACTTTCCGGAGTGTTTCTCGGGAAGGGACTTCAAGCCCATTTTCTTTCAACAGATTCCCGACTCCCGGCTCCAGACTCCCGACTCCTGACTGTTTGATCCATTCATGATTGAACCATTTCGCTTTCTCATAATCAAATTTCGCCCCGGCACTGTGTACTCTTTCCATGGAGAATTTTTCCACCAGTTCTTCCAGTGAATAAATTTCCTGTTCGGTCCCTTCATTCCAGCCCAGGAGGGCCAGCAGGTTGATAAAGGCTTCCGGTAAAAATCCTTTTTCCTTAAAGCCTTCTGTCAGTTCACCTGTTTTCGGATCGGTCCAGTTCATTGCAAAAACGGGGAAGCCGTATTTGGCGCCATCGCGTTTGCTGAGTTTGCCATTGGGACCGAGTATCAGCGGGAAATGCGCCCATTGCGGCATCTGGTCAATACCAAAGAGGTACTTCCATAAGAGGATATGCACCGGTGCGGATGGCAGCCATTCTTCTCCGCGGAATGCATGGGAAATTTCCATTGCCTTATCATCCACTACCACAGCCAGGTGATAGGTAGGCATGCCGTCGGCTTTCAGTAATACTTTATCATCCACTGTTCCGGTTTCAAAACGAACTTCACCCCGGATCATATCAGTAAAAGAAACGGTTTCGTTTTCCGGCATTTTAATCCGGATCACATGGCGGGTACCTGCGGCCAGCAGCTGGCTGGTTTCCTCAGCAGACAGCGTCAGTGAGTTCCGCATTTTTAGCCGGATGGTATGATCGTATTGAGGAGAAGGGTTCTCCGTTGTTTTGAAATCCTGCCGCATTTTTTCCAGTTCTTCAGGCGTATCGAATGCATAGTAGGCCTGGCCTGCAAGCACCAGTTGTTCGGCATATTGACGGTATGAAGCTTTGCGTTCGCTCTGTCGGTAAGGGCCAAAGTTTCCACCGTGCTGCACACTTTCATCCGGTTCCAGTCCGCACCATTTCAGGGTATTGAAAATATACTCTTCGGCACCGGCTACGTAGCGGGTCTGATCAGTGTCTTCGATACGGACCAGGAAGTCGCCGCCATGTTTTCTGGCAAATAAATAATTATATAAAACGGTGCGCACGCCACCCAGGTGCAGACCACCGGTGGGACTTGGTGCAAAACGGACACGAACTCGTTTACTCATAGGCTGCAAAGATAGAAACAGCGGCGGCAAAGCCTGCAATGAATTTAATTAATCATAGTTTTGAGGATTATCCGATGCAAACGCAACATGTACATAGCGGGGAAGGCGTAGCACCCACGCAACGCAAGGGATGGAAACGGCCTTATCCGGTCAAAACACCCTGGTGGTTTAAGTCGCTTTATCCGAAACGGATCTGGCATCTCGATCGGGGCGAGCAGAAAATCTATCTCAGTTTTGATGATGGTCCGCATCCGGTGGCAACCCCGTTTGTACTGGATATTTTAAAACAGTACAATGCCCGGGCTACGTTCTTTTGTATCGGGAAAAATGTAGAAGCCTATCCCGCCATTTATAACCGGATTATCTCCGAGGGACATGCGGTGGGGAATCACACACAAGATCATCTCAATGGCTGGAAAACAGAAACAAGTACCTATCTGGACAATGTGGCGAAGGCTGGTAAACTTATTCAGTCCGCCTTATTCCGTCCGCCGTATGGCCGGCTCCGGTCAGTTCAGGCCCGTCAATTATCCCGCTACCGGATTATTATGTGGGATGTGTTGAGCGGGGATTTTGATCCGTCGGTCAGTCCTGCCTGTTGTGCGGAGAATGTGTTGAAACATACAAACAATGGTTCCATTGTAGTATTCCATGATAGTCAGAAAGCCTGGGAAAAAATGAAATTTGCGTTACCTCTTGTAATTGAGCACTTTAGCAAGGCAGGATATGGGTTTTCGGTTATCCCCGGGGGGTAAAAAAGCAGTGTCTTTACTATAAAAAGTTAGGGCCTGGGTAGAAACCCTGGCCCGTTTTTAATCCGTACCCTATGAAAACTGGTTTAAAGGTATAATAATTTTTTTATTACGGCAAAGTAATTTGGTGAGAAACTCCATTAATTGTGATTACCGCCAGGTTATCGCACTGCCCGTTTCCGAAGTTCAGCACCGCCTGCCAGGTGTTATTAGTCGTTGTATTTAAGCGTACAGTCTTTACTGTTCCGCGGGCAATCCAGCGGCAGTTAAATCTTTTCATCAGGGGTTCCACAATTATAGAGTTGAAACCCACAAGCAGGTTGCCTCTTTTTACCTGGCCGCTGCTGGCGCCTTCAATTTTAAAAATATCATCCATTGGCAGAACGGTAAGCAGTCCTTCCACCTGGCTGATTGTTTTTTCGCTGGTCCAGGCAATGAAATTACCATTGGGTTTGGTGAGTTTACCCTGCAGAACAACAACACGGAATTTGCGGTCAACCGGTGCCGTTCCAGGTGTAACAGCGGTGCTTATATTGGTGATTTTGTGGGTGCCTTGTACATGCACACTATCCACATAAAAGCCATCAAATGTGGTAACGGCGATGGCACCGGGTACCAGCAACCGGTTTGTATATTCGGTGATTACTTTTCCTTTGCGGAAATGGCCGTCAGGACCTACGCAACCGTTAGTACCGAAGTCCATCAGCACGCGAACGGGAAATAAGTCGGGGGCATTGGGGCGGGTAATGGTAACGGTTGGGCAGACATTCGGCCGGCCAAAAACGCCGGTACCGCCGAGGCCCACTTCGTCATTTACACCCATGGCATCGTCAAATGTGCCGTTGAAAATTGTTTCCGCTTCAGACTCAGACTCGCTTGATACTAAGGAAGCTTCTTCTTCCTGGGCATCCTGGGCGGATTGACTTTTCTCTTTCTGACAGGAGCTGAACAGCATGGAGCTGAACAGGAATGCGAAAGAAAGGGAGGCAAGGGTGAAAAACCTGAATTTCATATGCGTTGTTTGATTTGGGTTGACAAGTTAAACGAACTTAGCTCTTCTAAGATTGACTTCCATCCCAAAAGTTTAAAGGAATCTTAAAGTTTTTCCGCAGTTTTGGGTTTTGAATCCCCGGAGCTATGACACTGACAGATACACATGCCCATATTTACCTCCCCGAATTTGCAGAGGAGCGGACGGAAATGCTGAAACGCGCTGAAAAGGAAGGAGTTACAAAAATTTATTTACCCGCCATTGACGCCGAAAATCATGCGGACCTGCTGGCGCTGGCCACTGCCTTTCCTGCCCTTTGCAAACCTATGATGGGGCTCCATCCCTGTTATGTAAAAGAGAATTACCGGGAGGAGCTGGATATTGCCCGCGCCTTCCTCGAAAAAGGCGGTATGGCCGCCGTGGGGGAGATCGGGCTTGACTTTTACTGGGACAAGACATTTACGGAACAACAGTACCTCGCATTTGAGGAGCAGATCCGCTGGGCCCTTGAATTTAATTTACCCATTGCCATCCATTCCCGGAATTCGACAGACGAATGTATCGACGTGGTTCGCCGGCATCAGCAGGGGAAACTGAAAGGGGTATTTCATTGTTTTTCCGGAAATGCGGAACAGGCAAAGCAGATCATGGATCTCGGCTTTTACCTTGGTATCGGCGGCGTAGTTACATTTAAAAACGGCGGGCTCGACAAAGTATTTGATCAGACCAGCCTTGAAAAAGTAGTACTCGAAACCGATGCACCTTACCTGGCCCCCGTTCCCTTCCGGGGCAAGCGCAATGAACCATCCTACCTGAAATACGTGGTAGAGAAACTTGCCTTACTGAAAAACTGTTCAGTGGAAGAAGTGGCGGAGATAACGGAGAGGAATGTGCGGGAATTGTTTGGGGAGGGTGAGTGAATGCGAAATATTCAACGATTATGAATAGTCGTTTCTGATTTGATAATACCTTGAAACATTCAGGAATGAAAAAGCCCTCCTAAGCTAAAGCTTCGGAGGGCAATAACGGACTGTGTCCGCCGTAGCCTATATGAGAATTTGATGAGAAAACAGGTGTAAAATGAAAAAGCCCTCCTACGCTAAAGCTTCGGAGGGCGGAGGCGGAGACCGAGGGATTCGAACCCTCGATACCCTTTAGGGGTATACACACTTTCCAGGCGTGCCTCTTCAACCACTCGAGCAGGTCTCCATCTGGTTCAAAAGGGATGCAAAAATAAGGGATTTCAGGTTACCAGTTGCCTGACTGGTTGGTATTTAATCTTTCTGAAAAGTCTTCAGGCTGGTTTTCCTTCCACAATGGGTCAAATTTCACAAACCAGGAAATCCAGAGACTCCGGCTGAGCCGCATCAGCAGCGGTTGCAGCATGAATAAAAACAAGGCATTGGCCAGCAGCCAGTACAACAGATGCATTTCCGTGGCAATGCCGATCAGTACCCACCAGGCTACAAAAGTGCTTACACTCAGGGCTACAGTCAGGGCATAACTGACATAACTGGTTCCATAATAAAAACCGACTTCCAGTTCAGTAATCTGCCCGCAAACCGGACAGTGCTTGTTCATTTCAAGGTTTTTTTTAAGCCCGATGGATAGCGGATTTTTGAACAGTTTTCCTTCCCGGCAACGGGGACAGCGGCAATTGAGCGAAGAAGCGAGATAGCCGCGATGCGATGTTGGTGATGACATGTTTATTCGTTGGTTGTGTATTGCGCAATGATCTTTTCCAGTTGTGCGGCCTGTAAAACGCCGGATTGTCTCCATACTTGTTTCCCCTGCTGAAACAACAGGAGGGTGGGTACACTCTGCACATTATAGGCCTGGGCCGCCGCCGGACTCTGGTCTATATCAATTTTGATAATCCGGACTTTATCGCCCATCCGCTGGTGCAATTGCTCCAGTATTGGTTTCATCATCTTACAGGGACCGCACCAGGTGGCGGTGAAGTCCACCAGTACCGGTGTATTGCCCCGGATGAGTTCTCCAAAGCTTTCTTTCCTGTTACTGTTTGTCTGCATGTTTTTCTTTTTTAAACATACTGAGCAATAAGCCACCCATCAATCCACCATAAGCCGTGCTGTTATGCCATTTCGATGTAATCATACAGGTGCCGCTGCTGCAGCCGACCTGCTGCCAATAGAGATAACCCCCGATGGCACCCAGTACCACCCCGATCAGGGCGAGCTTGTTATTTAGAACCCAATTCTTCATAGTCAATGTTTTCAATTATTTGCTGACTGGCTTTCTTAACCGGCGGGGCATAACAGGCATTTCCCGCACAGCAAACCCCATCCGTAACTAATGCAAATACCAGGAAAAATGTACCCAGAAAAATACCCGGTACCTGTCCTTCAGCGATGGAGGAATACAAAATTAAGCCTCCCAGGCCCACCCGCACGAATTTAAGCGTGGTCCACCCGGATTTTATTCTGTCAAAAAGGGTCATTTTCAGTTATTTCAGCAAATTTCCGCCTATTCATACGGGCAGGCGGTGACAATAGTTACACGGACGGGCAAGCCTGCTGCTGCTGATAATCAGATGAAAACCATGTCCGGAACTGACGATGATCAGTCATGAATTTGTCAGCTCATTTTAATTTGCGGTACCAAAAGCAACGTTACTTTCAGGAGAGAACCTTTGTTTACTCCTGAAAGTCCGTTTTAACATACACCATTAAAAGCACCAAAAATGAAGATTGAACAGATTTATACCGGCTGCCTCGCAGAAGCCGCGTATTATATTGAAAGCAAGGGAGAAGCTGCGATTATTGATCCGCTCCGGGAAACAAAGCCGTATGTGGACAAAGCCGATCGTAACGGCGCTAATATCAAATATATTCTCGAAACACATTTTCATGCCGATTTTGTCAGTGGTCACCTGGATCTGGCCAATAAGACCGGTGCCACCATTGTATTTGGGCCTACCGCTGCCCCGGCCTATGATGTGCATGTGGCTACAGACGGAGAAGAACTGAAGCTGGGTGATGTAACCATTAAAGTATTACATACACCCGGACATACCATGGAGTCCACCACGTACCTGCTGATTGATGAAAAGGGAAAAGAGCATTGCATTTTTACAGGCGATACATTGTTTATCGGCGATGTGGGTCGTCCGGACCTGGTACAGAAATTAAAAGCGGAAGTAACCCAGGAGATACTGGCGGGTCATCTGTATGATTCACTCCGTACGAAAATAATGCCGCTGGCGGATGAAGTGATTGTGTATCCCGGTCATGGGGCCGGCAGTGCCTGTGGTAAAAACATGTGTAAGGAAACCACCGATACACTCGGTCATCAGAAAGCCACCAACTACGCCTTACGGGCGGATATGACCAAAGAGGAATTTATTAAAGCGGTTACCGACGGGCTGGTAGAACCGCCCCAGTATTTCCCTTTCAATGTACTGCTGAATCTCAAGGGCGGTATGGAAAGTATTGATGATATTATAAAGCGGGGAAAGAATCCGCTTTCGGCAAGAGAGTTTGAAGCCATCTGGGAAAGTATGGATGCCCTTGTATTGGATACCCGGAAGACACAGGAGTTTACCACTGAACATATTCCCGGTTCAATTTTTATAGGTATTGATGACAGTTTCGCGCCCTGGGTTGGCACATTGATCACTGACCTGAAACAACCGATTTTATTTGTGGCGGATGAAGGCCGTGAAGAAGAAGTCATTCTGCGGCTGGCCCGTGTTGGCTATGATCATACCATTGGTTTTCTGAATGGCGGCATTCCGGCCTGGAAACAAGCCGGGTATGAAACGGAAGTGATCAAGGAAATCTCCGCTGATGATTTTGCCACTTTGTACCAGATGGATAATGTGCATACACATTTGCTGGATGCGCGGAGAAAGAGTGAATATGAATCGGAGCACCTGCTGGGAGCGGAGAATTTTCCACTGGATTTTATCAACCAGAATATGGCGCAGCTGGATCGGCATAAAAAATATTTTATTCATTGCGCCGGCGGCTACCGCTCGGTAATTATGTGTTCTATCCTTAAATCCAGGGGCTTTGATCACCTGGTGAATATCAGGGGCGGGTATAAGGCCCTCAGTCAGACCGGGCTGGCCAAGACCAAATTCGTGGAACCCAAGACGATGTTGTAGTGATATTAGTCACCGGGCAAGTTGGTTGCCCGGTTTATTTTTGCTTAAATATTTAAGCAAATGCCCACGATAAAAATGACCACGCAGGACTTTAAGGATAAAGTCTTCAACTACGAAACGGAAAAAGAATGGAAATACCTGGGAGCCCTCCCGGCCATCATTGATTTTTATGCCGACTGGTGCGGTCCCTGTAAAATGGTGGCTCCTGTTCTGGAAGAATTGTCGGCCGAGTATGAAGGAAAACTACTGATCTATAAAGTGGATACTGAAGCCGAACAGGAGTTGTCCGCAGTATTTGGCATACAGAGTATTCCGACACTGCTGTTCATCGATTCCACCGGTGAACCGATGATGCAGCCCGGAGCCTTCCCCAAACATATTTTTAAGAAAGTGATTGAAGAAAAACTGCTGGCCCCGGTTAAATCAGAAGAATAGTCGTTTTGATATAGTAGCAAGTAAAAAAAGTCCCGCTGATGCGGGATTTTTTTTTAAAAAGGTGCCGGGTGTCAGGCGTCAGGTGCCAGGTATCAGGTGCGGGGAAAGCAGGTTCACTTCAAAGAATTCTATGTTTTCCCGGGTAAAAAACAGTCACAGCCCTTTAATACAATATCGTATTCATCTATGTGTTACTAAATATCTTTTTTTCTATGTGTGATTGTATTATACTCCGTTATGTCTTTCTTATTCTTCTATGTGCTGCTATATATCTATTATTCTATGTGTGATTGTATTGTACTCCGTTATGTCTTTCTTATTTCAGCAAATCCGCAAACCGCTGCGTATCGTAATTCTCACTCCCCACCAGCTGAAAAATAATTTTCCCCTGTTCATCAAATATGAGCGTCATAGGAATACCGTCGGTTACAAACACCTGCGGCAGGGTACTGGCCGGGTAATAAACGGGGAGTGACATATTATTCCGGACAGCATAGTTTTTAGCTTTTTCAAAATTGTCATCGAGCGAGAGCATCACGAATTCGACTTTGTTTTTATCCGTCTTTTTTGCCAGGGATTCAATGGAAGGAATTTCGGCACGGCAGGGCGGACACCAGGTAGCCCAGAGGTTCACGAAAACTTTTTTGCCTTTATACTGTGCCAGGTCCACTACCTGGTTAGCGGCATTTACCATTCTGAAAGCCGGCAGGTCGGATTTTACAGCAGCTGGTTGAACAGCTGCCGGTGCGGTGTCAGCAACCGGAGAAGTGATTTCCGGCACTTTATTCACGGCAGCAGTGTCCTGTTTGGCCGTGGTGTTTGCAGATTGATTTGAACAACTGATCAGGGTCAATATCAGTACGCTTAATGCCGGAATTACCTTCATGTTTAGTAGATTTAGAGGTGCAAATTCGGATGCCGGTCTTACTGATCCGGTGATTATTGTCACCGGGCAGCTGGCCATCCTCCTGCAAATTTGCTAAAACTTGCCAATATGAAACAATTCTGGGATGAACGGTACGCCGTACATGACCATGTGTATGGTATGGAGCCGAACGCGTATTTCAAATCGTTTATTGATCAGCAACCGCCGGGTACGCTGCTTTTGCCTGCAGAAGGAGAGGGGCGCAATGCGCTCTATGCCGCTTCCAAGGGCTGGGTGGTGGAAGCTTTTGATTTCAGTCCCGTGGCAAGAGAAAAAGCCCTGCAATACGCGGCAGAGCGGTCGTTGAAAATCCGGTATGACCTGCGTGATATTGAAAGCTATATTTCAGAAAAGAAATATGATGTGGTGGCCCTGCTCTATGTCCATCTTCCGGAACAAGTACGTCACCGTTTCCATGAACAGATCTATAAATCCGTAAAACCCGGCGGCTTCCTGCTGCTGGAGGCTTTTGCAAAGGAACAACTGGCTTTTGACAGTGGCGGACCTAAAGATCCGGCCTTGTTATATGATGCCCCGTCCATTTGCAGGGATTTCCCTTTTCTGCATCTGATCAGTTGTGAGCAGAAGGAAGTGATCCTGAATGAAGGTGATTTTCATAAAGGGAAGGCCGCCGTGTTACGGCTCACGGGCCAACGGTTATAGTTTATTTGCTCAGGTAGGAGCAGTACATCCAGACCAGTTTTTCCTGCTGACGGATATAGTCACTCATGAGGGCATTGGTGCCTTCATCCAGCGCGTCTGCGGACAACTGGAGGATATCCCTTTCCAGTTCAAGAAGAATACTGATACTGTCCATTACGGATTTTACGGCTTCCTTTCCGTTGCCCAGGTTTCTTACTTCTTTAATCGCAGCATGTTTCAGGTAATCCGTGTAGCTGTGATCCGGTACATGACCCAGGGTGAGAATCCGTTCGGCTACTTCATCAATTTTCAGCTGCAGGTCGGTATAGAGTTCTTCAAATTTCAGGTGAAGTTCAAAGAAGTTGTCGCCTTTGATATTCCAGTGAAACCCGCGGCTGTTGATATATAATAACTGCAGGTTGGATAATAGCAGGTTCAGTTTGTCTCCCAGCACTTTTGCTTTTGCGGCATCGAGGCCGATTCTGTTTTTTCTCATGGTTTACTATTTTCACTACAAAAGTAAACCGGTACCTGTAGCCGGACTTTGATCTGCCTCAGGGAATCCGCCGGATTTACCTGATTCTTATAAGCGATATCCATGTCTTTTCAGGAGCTTTTTTTACTACAACAACGATACCTGAATGGTGACTTCTATCACGCAGGGCCAAATAACCGGCTGTTTTGTTTCTAAATCAGTTCCCGTACTGAGTGGAATCATCGGAATCTGTGACAGAAAGCGCAGAAACCGGGTGGTTGCGGTTGCAATTTTACATCGTAAAGCACAAATCACTAAACCATCTCAACATGAAACACCTGGTAATTTTAGGAGCCGGCACAGCCGGTACCATGATGGCCAATCATCTGAGTCATCACCTGAAGCGTCCCGACTGGCGGATCAGCATTATAGATGAAAAAACCGAGCACCACTATCAGCCCGGGTATCTTTTTCTTCCCTTCGATATTTATGAGCCCGAAGACATTGTAAAATCCATTGATGAGTTTATTCCGAAAACCGTGGACCTGATTCAGGGTTCCATTGAAAGAGTGGTGCCGGAAGAAAACAAAGTACTGATGGCTGATGGCAATGTATTTGTCTATGATATAATGATCGTGGCTACGGGTGCGAAAATTGCGCCGGAAGAAACGACAGGGATGAAGGGCAGCGAATGGCATCATTCCGTATTTGACTTCTATACTTTTGAAGGCGCGTTAAATCTCCGGAATAAGCTGAGAGACTGGCAAGGCGGCAAACTGGTAATCCATATCACCGAGATGCCGATTAAATGCCCGGTAGCTCCGCTGGAATTTGCCTTCCTGGCCGATTCTTATTTCAAACACAAACACATGCGCGACAAAGTGGAAATCACATACGTGACACCCCTGAGCGGCGCGTTCACCAAACCGAAAGCCACAGCCACGCTTGAACATTTGCTGGAAGAGAAGCATATTCAGATTGAAAGTGACTTCGCCATTGAACAGGTGGATAATGAAAACAAGAAGATCATTGATTATGGCGGACGTGAAATTCCGTTTGATCTCCTGGTTACAGTACCCACCAATAAAGGCGACGCGCTGATGGAACGGTCCGGCATGGGAGATGATCTTAACTATGTGCCCACGCATAAAGCCACTCTTCAGTCAAAAAATTACCAGAATGTATTTGTGCTGGGAGATGCCAGCAATATACCCGCCTCCAAAGCCGGTTCAGTAGCCCACTTTGAAGCGGAGATACTCACGGAGAATATTCTTCGCTATGTAAAAGGCGAGCCCCTGAAAGAAGAATTTGACGGACATGCCAACTGCTTCATTGAAACTGGTGGTGGCAAGGCCTTACTGATCGACTTTAACTATACCCATGAACCGGTAGAAGGAACTTTCCCCTTCCCGGGTCTTGGTCCGCTGCGGCTGATGAAAGAAAGCCGGATGAACCATATGGGTAAACTGGCTTTCCGTTGGGTATACTGGCATATGCTGCTGAAAGGCACTCATATCCCCTTTGTGTCCGCCACCATGTCTGAAAAAGGAAAACATTACGATACAGCAACCACTCATTAAACAACAAATAAAAATTTATTTTATGGAAAAAGTTATAGCAGGTAAAACCATTCATGTAAACGACGAAGGTTTTATGACCGATTTTAAAGAATGGGATAATACCGTTGGTGAAGCGCTTGCCACCGAAAACGAAATCAGCCTCACACCCCGTCACTGGGAAGTACTGGGATATCTGCAAACCGAGTATAAGAATGAAGTTCCGCTGAGTATCCGGAAAATCGGAAAGAGCGGTGTGGTGGATATTAAAGAGTTCTACGCCCTGTTTCCCAAAGCCCCGTTGAAAACCGCGACTAAAATTGCCGGCATTCCCAAACCCGCCAGCTGTATTTAACCAATCTTAAAATTTTTGTTATGAGCGAGAATAAAGGCGAAATAAAAAAGATGATGATCATCTTGTCAAAAGCCACCCTCGAAAACGTATATGCTTCATTTGTACTGGCCAATGGCGCCCGTATGGAAGGCATAGAGGCTGAAATATTCTTTACCTTCTTCGGCCTGGAAGCCGTACATAAGAAGAAAAATGCGCACCTGCATATTGCCACCGTAGGCAACCCGGCGATGCATATCCCCACAATGGTAGGTGGTTTACCCGGTATGGAAGCCCTGGCTACCAGTATGATGAAAAAAGAAATGGAGAAGATTGATATGCCGGAAGTGCCCGAGTTCCTGGAGATTATGGCAGACAGCGGTGTACGCATGTGGGCCTGCAAGCTGGCCATGGACATGTTCCATTATAAAAAAGAGGATCTGTTCGAAGGCGTGGAGGAAGTGATCACCGTTGGCGATTTCTACAAGAAGAGTGAAGGAGAAGGTGTTCACATGCTCTTTATCTGACGCGAAGATTGTTGAGATATAAAGAGTGAGTGCTATTTACAGTGAAACAGGCGGTGTTTACCGCCTGTTTATTTTTTAATGCGGCAGTTTGTCCCGCAGCACTCCATAAGTCCAGGTGCCCGCTATGGCACTTAATAAAGTAATGATAGTAGCCGTGGCGCCCGTGCCGATCTGTGCAAATAAAGGGCCGGGACAGGCACCGGTGAGCGCCCAGCCAAAACCAAACAGCAGACCGCCGATTACGTTACCTTTATTGAGTTTCCGGGTTACAAATTCTATAGGTTCACCGTATATGGTTTTGATGTGAAATTTCTTAATGATCCATACGGAGATAATGCCCACCACTACGGCAGAGCCAATGACTCCGTACATGTGAAAACTCTGCAAGCGGAACATTTCCTGAATCCGGAACCAGCTGATTACTTCCGCCTTGATCAGGAGTATACCAAACAGGATACCGGTAATCATATATTTGAAATTATACCACCAGGGATGTTTCAGTTCTGACTCATTCAGGCAGACGGCATCCAGGCTGCGTACTTCAAAATCCGCATTGCCGGTCAGAAAGTCGTGATGTTGTTTTGCTGTAGTTTTTTCTGACATGCGGTTATAATTTAAGAATCAGGGGAAGGATTAAATTGGCTACTATAAAACCGCCGGCCATGAAGCAACAGGTGGCAACCAGCGAGGGGAGTTGCAGGGTAGATAAACCCATAATGGAATGACCGCTGGTACAGCCACCCGCATACCGGGTACCGAAGCCGACCAGAAAACCACCGCCGGCCATCAGGATCAGTCCTTTTGCGGACAGCAAGGCTGGCCAGGTAAATAGTTCTGCGGGTACAAGGTTATTGTAATTGCTGATTCCGTAGGAAGATAATTCTGCCGCCAGTTTGGGGTTTATCTGTACGGCATCCGGACTGCTCAGCCATTGACCGGCAATAATACCTCCCAGTAAAATGCCCCCCACCAGGAATAAATTCCATATTTCATTTTTCCATTCGTAATTAAAGAACGGAGCTTTTGACGGCAGACAGGCCGCACAGATATGCCGCAATGAAGAGGAAATTCCAAAGGATTTATTTCCGATAATTAGTAAGACGGGTACCATCAGCCCGATCACCGGTCCTGCCACATACCAGGGCCAGGGTTGCCTTAACCATTCAATCATTTTTCAGCGTATTAAGTGAAAAAATACGCACGAATTTAATTCATCCCGGGCTATCACCACGGTGTATTTTTATGGCTTAGCCCCTGGTTGCTGGTAAAAAAATATAATCTACTGATTTTGTAGAGTTTGTGATTGTATTGTGAAAAAAAGTGCAGTCGTTTATTTTGCCGGCAGATTGCGCAACAGGAAATCGCGCACATTGCCGCCCATTATTTTATAGATATCTTCTTTACTGAAACCTTCTTTGAGTAATGCCTCTACGATCAGGGGCAGACCGGTTACATCAAAATGGGCGGTGATGGCACCATCGAAATCGGACCCCAGTGCAACTTTATCCACCCCGATCTTGTCGGCTACATACCGGATGCTTTTAGCGGTGGCGGATGCATCGGTGCCACAGACGGCGGTTTCCCAAAGTCCGATACCGACCAGTCCGTTACGCTTACCAATTTCCAGCAAATGGGCATCGGAGAGGTTGCGGTTATTATCACAAACGCCTTTTACTCCGGTATGTGAGATCAGTACCGGTCGTTGCGTTACGGCAAATATATCGTCAATGGTTTTGGTGGAAGCGTGTGCCAGGTCAATCAGCATGTGCAGACTGTCCATTTGTTTCACCAGCGCTTTTCCTTTATCGGTAAGGCCGCCTTTGTTTATGCCATGGGCGGAACCCGCCCATGCATTATCAAAGAAATGTGTAAGGCCGATGTATCGTACACCGGCATCATAGAATTCTTTCAGATTGTTCAGGTCGTCATACAAACAATGCGCGCCTTCGATACCGAGCATTCCTGCAGTGAGTTGCCGGTTTTTTTCACGGTCATTGATAAACAGGGCCATCTCTTCCTGGTTGCGGATGACCCGGAACCGGCCATCTGATTTATCCGCTGTGGTAAACAGATCCCGGCATTGATGCAGGGCTCTTGATTTGATATTGAACCAGTCTTTGATGGGACGTAATTGCGCAAAATTCAACAGGGCGATATTATCGGTCTTGTCGTCATTGTGCTCGATGTTCATGTTTTTGGGTGTCTGGCTCACAATGGTAAATACCTGGAAAGCCATATTGGCTTCCTGCATACGGGGAATATCAACATGCCCGTGTTCATGCCGTTTGAGATTATTCCGATCCCATAATAAGGCGTCGCAATGCAGATCCGCAATAAAGGGTACCGAGTCATACCAGCTGACTTTATGCGGGTTTTTTACTTTCAGTGTTACTTTGTTTTGCTGTTTGTCCACAATACCCGGCGCAAAAACAAAAAAGCCGATAACTCCCAGTACCAGCAGTATCAGAAAAAGGCGGAAAAGCTTACGACCCATTTTTTTGTTTGAAAGATAACGAAGAAAGGTGATAGAAAGTAGTCGTTAGTCTTTTGTCGATAGTTTGCCGTGGCTGTTCCTGACACCCGGCACCTGTCACCTGGCACCCGGCATCTGTATGCAAAAAGACCGCTTCTTACGAAACGGCCTTTTCCAACCAAGCATAAAACAATCAGATTTTGCTACGAAGGCTGGTCCATGGACCGCCGTTGTAGACTTCAAGTCCTGCTGATTTCAGGATGCTCTTCGCCATGCCGCTGCGGCCGCCACTCAGGCAAACCGTAATCACGGGTTTATTCTGTTTTTTCAGGTCATTGATTTTTCCGCGGAGCGTATCCAGCGGATAATTTTTTGAACCGTTTATATGGCCGGTTTTAAATTCACCCGGGCTGCGTACATCCACAATAATCGCGCCCCTGCTTAGCAGTTCTTTATAATCAACGGGTGTGCCGCCAAATAATTTTTGAAGAAATCCTAACATCTGCTGTTGATTTATTAGTTGATTAAATAATGCATATCGGAAATACCACCACCGTTATAAACATTGCTGATTCCGCTCTGCTGGAGCAGACCCAGTGCCATGCTGCTGCGGGCACCACTGCGGCAATAAACGACTACGGGATGCTGAAAGGTTTTGAATTCGGCCGTTTTGTAAGGGATCTGATCCACCGGAATATTTATCGCGCCGGGAATATGTTCCATATCGTATTCCATCGGGCTGCGTACATCCACAATAATGGTGGTCGGATTTTTCACGAGTTCTTTTAAGCTGGACATGTTTTCTGTATTTATGTTTTTTAATTTTTTACAAAAGAGTGGTGGGGCATACATAATCTGTTACCGGGAATAATCCGCTTTCTTTCAGTGCCTTGAATCCGCCTTTTACATCCACCAGCCGGGTATAACCACGGGCACGAAGAATCGAATTAAATATCATGGACCGGTAGCCGCCGGCGCAATGAATAAAACAGGTTTTATCTTTTTGCAATGAAGACATACTGTCATTGATAAAATCGAGTGGCGCGTTTTCCGCATTGACCAGGTGTTCACTCAGGTATTCGCTTTTCTTTCGCACGTCCACGATGCAGATGTCTTCTGTTTTACTGATTGCCGCCAGTTCAGCCGCATCCACTGAGCGGATCTGATCAGTTTCCATACCGGCTTCTTTCCAGGCGGCCAATCCGCCTTTGAGGTACCCGATTGTATAATCGTATCCCACACGGGCCAGGCGGGTTATCACTTCTTCTTCTCTTCCTTCATCCGTAACCAGCAGTATCTGTTGTTTAATATCGGGGATCATGGCGCCTACCCAGGGAGCAAACTGTCCGTCAATTCCGATATTAATGGAATTGGGTACAAAGCCGGCTGCAAAAACCTGCGGGTCGCGGGTATCAAGAATTAAGGCACCGGTTTCCGTAGCCGCTGCTTCAAAGGCGGCGGGAGAAAGGGCCTGCTGACCTCTTTTCAGTACCTCGTCAATACTGTCATACCCCTGAATGTTCAGCATTACATTCAACGGGAAATAGGCCGGAGGTGCAACAAGACCGTTAGTGACTTCTTTAATAAATTCATCGCGGGTCATATCTGCCCGCAGGGCATAGTTCACGGCTTTCTGATGACCGAGTGTATCGGTGGTTTCCTTGCTCATGTTTTTACCACAGGCACTGCCGGCACCATGCGCCGGATAAACAGTAAGGTCATCCGGAAGCGGCATGATCTTATTGCGTAATGAGTCATATAAATGACCGGCCAGTTTATCCTGTGTAAGATCCGCCACTACTTTTTGTGCCAGGTCAGGACGACCTACGTCTCCGATAAACAAGGTGTCACCGGAGAAGAGGCCAGCTGGTTTTCCGTTTTCGTCTTTCAGTAAATAGCAGGTGCTTTCCATGGTATGACCGGGTGTATGCAACGCGGTAATCGTTACATTCCCGATCCGGAAGACTTCGCCGTCTGTGGCTATATGCGCTGCAAAAGCAGGACTGGCCAACGGGCCATAGACAATCGGGGCGCCTGTTTTCCTTGACAGGTCGATATGGCCGCTTACAAAATCAGCATGAAAATGCGTTTCAAAAACATATTTGATGGTCGCCTGGTTAAGTTCCGCTTTACGGATATAGGGACCCACTTCACGCAGCGGATCAATCACAGCGGCTTCGCCATTGCTTTCTATATAGTAGGCGCCTTGTGCAAGACAGCCAGTATAAATTTGTTCCACTTTCATATTATCTGATTTACTAACAGCCACAAAATTCGGTATACGGGAATGGTTTAACAGTGACATCAATCACAGTGATGGCATTGCTTATTTATTGAGGAAAAGTTCCCTGATTATCACAAAGATGCCCATGATCAGGATGAACCAGCCGAAGCCTTTTTTTAACGCGGCAGGACTTATTTTTTCTGCAAAACGGCTGCCGATAAATAAACCCGCAGCGGAGAGTGCTGCAAATATCAACAGCAGCGGCCAGTTGAAAGTGAAGTGATTCAGGCTGAAGAGAAAACCAAATAATGAATTAATCGCGATGATCATTAATGAAGTACCAACTGCGGTTTTCATATCCAGGCCTAGAAATAAAACCAATGTGGGAATAATCAGGAATCCGCCACCGGCACCAAGTAAACCCGTAACCACCCCGATAAGTAGTCCGAATATCATTAATGGAAAAACACGGGCGGCCCCTTGTTTTGAAACAGCTGCTTTCGTGTTGCTTTCCTTATTCCGAATCATGGACCATGATGCCAGCAACATCAGCACGGCGAAGACCAGCATCAGCATGATGTTTTTGGTAATGGTGATGCCGCTGATGGTAAAAAGGGTATCGGGAATGGCCGGCAACAGATTGTGCCGGGTTATAAAGATGGATAATACGGAAGGGAAACCGAATTCTGTTACAGCCCTGTAGTCGAGGAGGTCTTTTGAGTACGCACGTATACCACCAATCAGGCTGGTAAATCCTACAATAAAAAGTGAACTGGTGGTAGCCAGCAGTGGATCAACGCCCATCAGGTATACGAGTACCGGTACAGTAAGTATGGAACCTCCACTGCCTACCAGTCCAAGGGAAATGCCAATGAGTATGGCTGCTATGTAGCCGATAATCTCCATGAATTAGTTGCAAGATTAGTCACTGGTACTGGAACAGGGCGTGACAGAAATCACCGCGTCCGTCAGGGATTCACCAGTTCAATCATATTCCGGTGCAGTTTTACCAGACCGCGTTGTTCCATTTTTTTCAATAAACGGGAAATCACTTCCCGGGAACTGTTCAGGTCATCTGCAATCTGCTGGTGTGAAATATCCATATTGTTGCGACCTGATTTTTCCGCATACCGTTTCAGGTAGAACTCCAGCCGCTCATCCATATTCCGGAATGCGATATTGTCTACTACGGAAAGCAATTCATCAAAACGTCCGCGGTAAGTCTGAATCACGAACTGGTACCAGGTTTTGTACTGATTCATCATATCGTCCATCAGGTGCACCGGTATCATCAGTACTTCTGAATCTTCTTCAGCCATGGCCATAATTTCGCTGGTGCCGGATTGTATGGCACATATCATGGAGACCGCGCAGGCCTGCCCGGGCTGCAGGTAATACATCAGGAACTCTCCGCCATCCGTATTTTCCCGGTATATTTTTATACGGCCTTCCAGTACGAGTACAGTGGATTTTATATACTGACCGGTACGCATGATTATATCGCCGGCGTTAAAACTGCGTTGTACGGCTTCTTTTTCGATCAGCTCAACAAGTCCGGGTTCAAATTGGGGGAAGAGTTCTTTCCAGTTCATGGTGTAAAGTTAAGCTTCTAAAATCTTTTCCATTTTCATACTCCGGCTGCCTTTTATCAGGAGATGAGTTTGCGCAAAATGCTGCTCCCGGTACCATTGTCCGGCTTTTACAGCATCCGTAAAGGAAATCCAGGGGTGTTGGATCCGCAGAAAGTCTCCTCCCACCAGCACCACTTCTTTCCAGTTATACTTTGCGATCAGGTCAATGATCTGCTGATGTTCCGCGAGGCTTTCCTGTCCCAGTTCCGCCATGCCACCCAGCATCAGCACTTTGTCCGTGGCGGCAAGACGGGCAAAGTTTTCAATAGCCAGTTTCATACTGCTGGGGTTGGCATTATAAGCATCAAGAATAATATGGTTGCTGCCGGCTTTTACTAATTGCGAGCGGCTGTTGGAGGGTTGGTATTCTTCAATAGCCACGCGGATCACTTCATCCGGTACGTTGAAGTGTTTTCCGATGGTAACAGCCAGTAAAATATTCGGCAGGTTATAATCACCAACCAGTTGAGACCGGATGATACCGGTATCCGCGCCTTTGGTAATGCCGACTTCAAGGAAAGGTTCACTTTTTATCGTATGTCCTTCCACGGTAGCGTCTTCCGTTCCATAGGTAATAATATGCGGCACGCCCTGGCTCATACTGCGCAGGTATGCGTAATCCCACATTACGAAAGCGGTTCCATTATTTGCCCTCAGCCAGTCATATAATTCACCTTTTCCTTTTTTTACCCCTTCTTCGCCTCCAAAACCTTCCAGGTGTGCTTTGCCGCAGTTGGTAATAATGCCATAATCCGGCATTGCATAGTTACAATATCCCGCGATTTCCTGCTGGTGATTAGCGCCCATTTCAATGACCGCAATTTCAGCATCGGCTTTTATTTTTAAAAGGGTAAGGGGAATGCCTATATGGTTATTGAGATTGCCTTCCGTGGTGGCAGTACGGTATTTCCGGCTGAGTACCGCATGTACCAGTTCTTTGGTTGTGGTCTTGCCATTGCTGCCGGTAATGGCAATAAAGGGAATAGTGAATTGTTGCCGGTGATGACGGGCGAGTGCCTGCAGCGTGGTCAGCACATCTTCCACCAGCATGGTTTTTCCTTCAATTGCAAAGGCTGCTTCATCTATCACGGCTATGGCTGCACCGGCTTCAATCGCCTGATGCGCAAATTTATTCCCGTTGAAGTTATCTCCTTTCAGGGCAAAGAAAATATCACCAGCTTGTAGCTTGCGCGTATCCGTTTGTACGGAAGGATTACGCAGGTAGAGTTCGTATAAGGACTGGATGTGCATGCGGCAAAGGTAGGTTGGGAGGTTGATAAGTTGACAGGTTGATAAGTTGACAGGGTTATCCATATCAATTTTTCAACCTTAAACTAAAAAAAGAGCCCTCCGTTAAAACGAAGGGCTCTTCAACTTATGATCACTTAGATTATCTCTTTTGTCTTCTGGACTTGAAGTATTGTCCGGTTTTGCGTTTGTTTCCTTCCGGGCTGCCCATGCGGTTCATGGCGCAGCGGAAACCAAGTGTGCTGAGGGCCTGGTCTTCTTCGAGGTGACGACGGCTGCCGGGTGTTAACCAGTAAGCGCGATCGTTCCAGCTGCCTCCTTTGTACACTTTGGATTTCTCGGGGTGTACCAGGGTGGTATTGCCATAAGCATAAGAAGCCTGTGATAAGGAGTCACCATCGAGGTAGTCAATAACATTACCGCGTTGGTAGTTGCGGCGGTTTTTGCTTTCCTCGTCAGTTACATTGGCCATTTTCACACGACCCAGGCTGTCTTTTTCATAACGTGTTGCCGGATCCATTGTAGTAGCATCCGCTACATACAGTTTTTTGAATTCGTTACCACGGAACGGTGCAGGCTGATCGTCGAAATCAAGAGCGGAAAGGGGACGATAGGTATCTTCCACCCACTCACTTACGTTACCGGCCATATTATATACACCGAAACCATTCGGGAAAAATGAATTTACAGGCGCTGTGTAGAAGGCGCGGTCATTCAGACCACCGGCCACACCCGCGTTGTCACCTGAACCTCTTTTAAAGTTGGCCAGGAAAGTACCCTGCCAGCTGCCACGACGTGTATCGCGCAGACCGTTTACATTTTGTGCCCAGGGATAAACCTGTTTGTTGGATTGTAACTCTTCCCCTCTTTTACCTTCTTTCAGGCTGGGGCGGGGGTTTTGGTTGATCAGACCATAAGCGGCATATTCCCACTCTGCTTCAAAAGGCAGACGGTAATCAGGCATCATAACGCCGGACTCCATGGTAGGGGCCATAGCGGGTGTACCTTTTTTTGACTGCATTGCTTTGCCGGGAGGCGCTGTATACAAACCTAAGAGGTATGATTTTGTGTTGAAGTTGTTGTCGCCCTGCTGTGCGCCGGGTTTCAGGTTGGCTTTGTTGATATATCCTTTTTTAACCAGGATACCTTCGTTTACACGGTCTGTTCTCCACAGGCAGAAATCCTTGGCTTGTTTCCAGGATACACCCACCACCGGGTATTCATTAAAACCGGGGTGACGGAAATAGAACTCCACCATGGGTTCATTATAACTCAGCTCACTTCTCCAGACCAGAGTGTCCGGTAAGGCGCCTTCCAGAATTTTCGCATTGGCGGGATCGCTGGGATCAAATACTTTGGTCAGCCAGTGCAGGTATTCACGATAGTGAACGTTGGCTACTTCAGTACGGTCAATGTAGAACGAGGGAACAGACACACGGCGGGGGATATTATTCCAGTCGCCCATTACATCTTCTTCTGTCTGACCCATGGTAAAGGTACCACCTTCCACAAACACAAGACCGGGGCCGAGGCCCTGTTCATTGGCTTTGGACACCTGGAAACCGCCCTGGTTCTTATCATTGTAGTTCCAGCCGGTCACATCAGATTTGTCGTACTTCTTTTTGCCAAAAAGGCCTTTTCCTTTACAGGATGCCAGCAGCACCACACAGGATAGTAGGATTGTTAAGTTTCTCATTGTTTTTTGCATAAACCTATGAATTGGAATAAATTTAACGCCGGATGAGATAAAATTATTGCCTGCCGGCCCATTTTTACCATCCGGATTGCGAATATATAGACTTTAAGTAAGACGTTTCACGCAGTTTTACCTTTTTTTAACCGGGAAATTCCCATGAAACCAATGTGTTAGCACATGTACAGGGCCTGGGCTTTTGTTTTTACGGGATGGCTCCTGATCTGCTCATTTTCGGGTCAGACGCAACGGGTATATGCCCCGCATTCCGTGCTGGCAACCGGCAATTGGTACAAATTGGCAGTCCGTGATCCCGGGATATATAAAATTGACCTGCCTTTTTTATCCAGCCTCGGCATCAGTACCGGCAATCTCAGTACGGCCACGGTGCGGCTTTTCGGACGCACCGGTTCCATGCTCCCTGAATCCAATGCTGCCGCTTACCAGGATGACCTTACTGAAATAGCCCTATACCCGGTGGATGGCGGAGACGGGATTTTAAACGGGGGGGATTACCTGCTTTTTTATGCGCCCGGGCCGGATCAATGGGTTACGGATACGCTGAGTGGAGAATTCAGTCATCAAAAAAACCGCTACAGTAACCAGGCTTTTTATTTTATCAGTACCGGCGGAGTTGGAAAAAGGGTGAACACCGCTCCGTTGCAGATACAACCCGCCACACCGGTTACCAGCTTTACAGAACGATATTTTCATGAACTCGACACCGTTAATTTCCTGGCGGGTGGGAAAGAATGGTATGGAGAAGAGTTTGCCAATGCGCCGGGAAAGCCACTCAGCCGGAATTTTACATTGCCTTTTTCCGGTATCCTGCCCGGAACAACGATAACCCTGAAAACTAATTGCGCGGCCAGATCCGTAGGGGCGCCCAGCCGTTTTGATATCCGTATCGATAACCAGCCGCTGGCCCAGTTTACTATTAACCCGGTAAATGCAGGTACATACGATCCGGTGGCACAGCCCGGATATATTACTGCAGGTAGTATTGCCGCGTCGGCCAGTCCGCAGGTCAGTTATACATTTATACCCGGGAGTTTTAATTCACAGGGCTGGCTCAACTGGCTGGAAGTAACGGCCACCCGGTCACTTGCCATGAACGGGGCAGCACAATTATTGTTCCGCGACCGGTCATCAACCGGTAACGACCGGCTGGAGTTCAGTATCAGCGGGGCCAATGGTACCACCGGTGTATGGGATATTACGGATCCGCTGACACCGGTTCGTATGCCGGGACAACTTACGGGGTCGGATTATAAATTTATAAATCAGGGTATCCGTCTGCGTGAGTATGTGGCTTTTAATACGAGCGGACTTTATATACCCTCCGCTCTTGGGAAAATCAATAATCAGGATCTGCATGGCGGTACTGCGGCTGATTATATAATCGTAACACATGCCTCGTTACTTAACGCGGCTGAGCGGGTCGCCGCATTTCACCGGAGGGAAAACAGTTTGCGTACAATAGTGGTTACCACGGATCAGGTCTACAATGAGTTTGCAGCGGGTCAGCCGGACCCCGTGGCAATACGCGATTTTGTAAAAATGTATTATGACCGGTTTGGTGCATCCGCTGCGGACAAACCGCGGTATTTATTGCTTTTTGGGGATGCTTCCTATGATTATAAAGACCGGCTGACGGGTAATACCAATCTTGTTCCGGCCTGGCAGAGTGAACAGTCGCTGGACCCATTATCAACTTATACAGCGGATGATTTTTTTGGTTTTCTGGATACACAGGAAGATATAAATGCCGGCAACCTGATCAATTTGCTGGATATAGGTATCGGGCGTGTACCGGCGCGAAATAGTGAAGAAGCCGGTCGGTTTGCAGATAAACTGGAAGCTTATCATGCCCGGGAAAGCAAGGGACCCTGGCGAACTATGTTGTGTTTTGTGGCCGATGACGAAGATGGTAATCTGCACCTGCAGGATGCGGAACTGATCAGCGCCACGGCTATGTCAGCAGCACCGGTAATGAACCAGCAGAAAATTTACCTGGATGCGTATAAACAGGAAAGTGGTGCCGGGGGTAGTCAGTATCCGGGCGCCAATCTGGCCGTCACCAACCAGGTTTACAATGGCACACTTATTTTTAATTATAACGGGCATGGAGGGGCTGCCCGGCTGGCGGAGGAAACCATACTGGATCAGTCGGTGATCAATGGTTTTGCCAATCAGTATAAGCTGCCGCTTTTTATTACGGCCACCTGCGATTTTGCTCCTTTTGATCATCCGGGGGTGGCTTCTATTGGCGAAAATCTGCTTCTGCGTCCGGCTACCGGGGCTATTGCATTGATGACCACCACCCGCCCGGTTTTTGCTTTCAGTAACCGGATTATGAACAATAATTATATGCGGTTTGCATTGGAGCAGGTAAATGGCCGTTACCGGTCATTAGGTGATGCGGTGCGTGAGGCGAAAAATTATACCTATCAGACAATGCCTGATATTGCCAATAACCGGAAGTTTGTTTTATTGGGTGATCCGGCAATGACACTGGCTTTTCCGGCACTGCAGGTAAGACCCACATTGATCAACACAGTACCGGCAGCACAAACTGATACACTCAGCGCCGGTGAATCGGTAACGATACAGGGAGAAGTAACGGATAAGCAGGGGGTGCTGCAGGCGGGATATAACGGAACCGTATATGCGACAATTTATGACAAGCCCAGGACCATAACCACCCTGGGCAATGATCCCGGCAGTCAGCCGGTTCCCTTCAGTCTGCAGCAGAACAGTCTTTTTCGCGGACAGTTTTCTATTCAGTCAGGTCACTTCCAGGTAAAGTTTACTGTTCCCCGCGATATTAATTTCAGTTATGGAAATGGCCGCCTCAGTTTATACGCCGCCAACGACAGTACCGACGGGCAGGGTGTTTATACCGGTTTTGTAGTGGGAGGCATCAGTACCGCGGCAAATGCCGATAAAGAAGGGCCCGGCATCAGGGCCTGGCTCAATGACGAACGGTTTGTAAACGGGGGACTGACCAATCAGCGGCCTTTGTTATTACTCCGGTTATCGGACTCATCGGGAATAAATACAACGGGACTGGGAATCGGGCATGACCTGGTAGCCACACTGGACGGGGATAATAACCGGTATTATATATTAAATGACTTTTACGAAGCGGAGGCCAACAGTTACCAGCAGGGAATGGTCAGGTTTCAGTTACCCGAATTATCGCCCGGTCCTCACCAGCTTACGATTAAGGCCTGGGACGTAATGAACAATTCCAGTGAGCGGGTTATTGATTTTATTGTAGCGGATGATGGGGAATTTGAAATCAGGCATGTACTGAATTACCCGAATCCGTTTACTACACATACTTCTTTCTGGTTTGAACATAATAAACCCGGGATGACTTTACAGGTGCAGGTACAGTTGATGACCATCACCGGCCGGGTGGTCAGGAGAATAACCGGACAGGTGGATCCCGGGGGCAGCCGGGTGACAGAAATCAGCTGGGATGGGAAGGATGATTATGGCAATCTGTTGGCAAAGGGGGTATATTTATATAAATTGCGGGTGCTGGCACCCGGGAAAAAAGCCCGTGAAGTAGTGGGAAAGCTGTATAAAGTATAAAATAATTTAATATACTTTCGATTTTTTTAGCCCTTGTAAACCAGTTACTAAGCATTTATCCAGAATCTTTAAAAACTGACAATAAAAACGGTTATCGGTCGTTTTTTTGGAGAAATTTGTTCTTTGGCATTCACCAGCATAAGTACAAAAGCCCTTGAGAACCATCTGAAATGGCATTTTTTATGCTTTCAGATAATTTCTCTATTTTAGTTTTGTATTTATGTAAATGCTATATATTTACACCATTATTAAAAAATTTCTAATGAGACCAACTGCTTTAAAACTAACTGCCGGACTTCTGCTTTTTTGTGGTTTATCATCAACTGTAAAAGCGCAGGTTGACCCTATTAACGTAGTTACCACTGCTGTTCCTTTCCTCCGTATTTCACCTGATGCCCGCTCTGGCGGTATGGGAGATATGGGTGTTGCCACTTCTCCTGATGCTTATTCAGGTCTGTGGAACATAGGTAAGGTTGCCTTCAATGAGGCAAAAGGTGGTATCGGCGCAACGTATACTCCCTGGTTGAAAGACCTCGTAAACGATGTTTACCTGGCTTCTCTTACCGGTTACTACAAAATGGATGAAAACCAGGCTTTCTCTGGTTCTGTCCGTTATTTCAGCCTTGGCAATATTACTTTCACTAATATTCAGGGTAATGATGTAGGTAATTTCCGTCCCCGTGAATTTGGCATCGATCTGGGTTATTCCCGGAAGTTGTCTGCCAAAAGCGGTGTAGGTGTTACATTAAAATACATCAACTCCAACCTGGCTGGTGGTTATACCAATGGTAGCACTACCTACAAAGCCGCCAATGCAGTAGCTGCTGACCTGGCTTACTATCATGATGGTAAAGCTAACGGTAGTGGTTTTGCCTGGGGTGCCGTACTGTCTAACCTCGGTACTAAAGTTTCATACACTGATAACGCTGATGCAAAAGATTTCATCCCCGCCAACCTTGGTCTGGGTCTGAACTATACTAAGAAAATGAATGATAATAATTCACTTTCTTTCGGTGTTGAAGCCAACAAACTGCTGGTTCCCACACCTCCCGGTTCTAACGCAACTGCACAGGATATCGCTGATTACAGAAGCAAGAGTGTAATCGGTGGCTGGTTCAGTTCTTTCGGTGATGCCCCCGGTGGTTTCGCTGAAGAAATGAAAGAATTCCAGATCTCTGCCGGTGCTGAATACTGGTACAACAATCAGTTCGCCCTGCGTGCCGGTTATTTCTACGAAAACAAAACAAAAGGTGACCGTCGTTATTTCACTGCCGGTCTGGGTCTGAAATACAATGTATTCGGATTCAACTTTGCTTACCTGGTTCCTGCCGGTAGCGGAGTTAGCCGTAACCCCCTGTCAAACACACTGCGTTTCTCTGTGCTGTTTGATCTGGATGGTGCTAAGAAGTAATTTGTGTTGGTCAGAAGACCAACAAATCGCGGTTGTTGGTCATAAGACCAACATATGACACAACATATGACACGATACTACAGCGTCCTGGCTATGAAGCCGGGACGCTGCATTTGTTGGTCTTCTGACCAACAAATATATTTGTACTATGGCATATCGAATCGGTTCCGGAGTTGATTTTCACCAGCTGGCAGAAGGCCGCGATCTGTGGATCGGCGGTGTAAAGATCCCCCATCACAAAGGGTCGTTGGGCCACAGTGATGCGGATGTGTTATTACATGCCATTTGTGACGCCTTGCTCGGTGCATTGAGCCTGGGCGATATCGGTTTTCATTTTCCCAATACAGATCCGGCGTATAAGAATATTGACAGTAAGATCTTACTGGAAAAATCATTTGCTCTGATCAGGGGAAAAGGGTACACTGTAGTAAACGTGGACAGTACGCTGTGCCTGGAAGCGCCGAAGATTAAACCCTGGGTACCACAGATGCAGCAAACCATTGCGGCCATTCTTCAATTGCCCGATGATGCGGTATCTGTAAAAGCTACCACTACGGAAACAATGGGCTTTGCCGGCAGAGAAGAAGGTCTTATGGCCTATGCCACCGTGTTGCTTAAAAAGGACTAGGGTAATCGTAGCCGGTTTTCCTGCAGCCCGCCTTATCTTTGCCGCATGTCCGTTGTGGAAGTTAAAATCATCAATCAGTCAGTTAATCCATTACCTGCTTATGCCACTGAAGGAGCATCGGGAATGGATATCCGCGCCCAACTGGATAGCCCGCTTTCACTGGCACCGCTGGAGCGCACCCTGGTGCCTACCGGTTTATTTATAGAATTGCCGGCCGGTTATGAAGCACAGGTGAGGCCAAGAAGTGGGCTGGCTATAAAACAGGGTATTACCTGTCTGAACACGCCCGGTACCATTGACGCCGATTACCGGGGAGAAATTAAGATTATTTTAATCAACCTTTCGCAGGATGTACAGGTCATACAACCGGGTGACCGGATTGCGCAGCTTGTTATTCAATCCGTGGAGAAATGCAACTGGATACCTGTGGAACAATTGGAAATCACTGAACGGAATGCCGGCGGATTCGGCCATACCGGAAAAAAATAAAGCCTCTCATGATCAGAAATTGTATTGTAGTTGTACTCGCGGCTTCCTTGTTCTGTTCCTGCAGGGCTACAAAAAAAATTCAATCTGCCATTGTAAAAAAAGACACGGTTACTGTAGTGATGCCCCCGGTAGATACCGGTCATGCCGACTCCATGCGCCTGATACAGGAGTATTATGACGGATTGAAAAAGCACAAAATTGATTTTACCACATTTTCCGGGAAGATAGATGTGGATTATGAGGAAACAGGGGGCAAGAAACTCAATGTAAACGCGGAACTCCGGATGTACAAGGATAGTGTGATCTGGATACGGATCACCGCTATTTTCGGTATAGAAGGACTAAGAGCCTATATCACGAAAGATTCAGTAAAAATTATTGACCGGCAGAATAAAGTTTATATCGGCCGGAGTGTGGCCTACCTCCAGGAGATTGCCGCATTGCCGCTTGATCTTGGTTCATTGCAGGATCTGCTGATCGGCAACCCGGTCTTTCTGACCACGGATTTCAGCTCCTACAGTAAATCACCTGGTAATGTATCGCTGCATGGTACTACCGAACTGTTCCGGCTGCTCCTGACATTAAGTGAGCAGGAGAAGTTATTGTCCAGCGCCAAACTGGATGACCTGGATGAACAGCGTAACCGCACGAGCTATCTGTCATGGACCGATTATGAAAATAAAAAGGGATTCCCTTTCTCACAGAAAAGGACCATTACCGTAGCGGAGAAAAAGACACTGGAAATCAAGCTGAACTATAAACAGTACGAGTTTAATGAAACGTTAAGTTTCCCTTTTTCGGTGCCCAAAAACTATAAAGCAGAGTGATCCGGTAAAATTTATTTTGCATATTGCCGTTTCTCAACTGATCCTGACCCTGTTTTTTTAACCTCAACCCAGACAATGATGAGAAAAAAAATCTTATTGCCGCTTTTCGTAGTTGGTTTTGCCATGGCCGGGCTGGCGCAGCCGGTGCAGGATAAAGTACAACTGGAAAAGGAAAGACAGGAAATACAGCGGGAGTTGCAGGAGATGCAGGGCTTATATAATAAGTTGAAAGGGCAAACAAAAAAATCGGTGGGTCAGTTGAATGTCCTGGTCCGTCAGATCAATTTACAGGAACAATATATCAGCAATATCAACCGGGAACTCCGGAATATTGATGATGATATTTATCTCAGTGAACTGGAAATTTACCGCCTCAATAAACAGCTGGATACCCTCAAGTCGCAGTATGCCAAATCCATTGTATATTCCTATAAAAACCGGAGTAACTACGATTATGTAAACTTTATTTTTTCCGCCGGCAGTTTTAATGACGCGGTAAAAAGGGTGGCCTACCTGAAGAGTTACCGGGCTTACCGGGAAAAACAGGTATCCACAATTCAGGAAACACAACAACTGATTGCACAACGCAAACAGCAGCAGCTGATCCGTAAGGATCAGAAAAATGTGGCGCTGCAAAGCCAGACCAAACAGGTACAGCAATTGGCGGTACAGAAAAAAGAGAAAGATGAGGTTGTCAGGGAGTTAAAGACAAAAGAGAAAGATCTTCAAAAACAGATTGCGGATAAGAGAAGCCGGGATGCTAAACTTAAGAATGCAATTTTTGCAATTATTGAAAGAGAGCGTATAAAAGCAATAGAAGAAGAAAAGAAAAGGCTGGCAGCCATAAAAGATGCGGAAAGGAAGACAACCCCCGTGACAGATCCGAAAACTAAACCGGCAGAGCCAAGACCGGGTACGATAACGGATAGCCGACCCAAGGCTGCACCTGCAGAAAAAACTTATGTACCTCTGAATGCCAACGAAACGGCATTGGCAGCAAGCTTTAAGCAGAATTACGGAAGGTTGCCCTGGCCGGTTGATAATGGTGTTGTCTGTAGTAATTTTGGAACCAATAAAATTGAAGGAACTCTCCTTACTGAAGACAATCCCGGCATTACTATTTGTACAAGTGCTGGTGCCGTGGTAAAATCAATTTTTGATGGCGAGGTACTGAGTGTGTTCAATCTGGGAGATGGAATGGCCGTTATGATCAAACATGGTAACTATTATACAATTTACAGTAATCTGTCTTCCACCAGTATTGCGAAAGGAGCAACCGTTAAGGCGCGTCAGGCAATTGGTAAGGCCGGAAGTGATGAAAATGGCGGAGGTAAAATTGATTTATTGCTAATGTTGGATAAAAAGAATGTTAATCCCCGGCCATGGCTAAGTCGGTAATAAATTAAATAAAAAAATCCCGGAATTGCCGGGATTTTTTTATTTACAGAAAACGTTCATATAATTTTTCATACTGCGGCACCACAAAGTGGATATCAAATTTCTGCGAATGCTGTGCCGCTCTTTCCTTGAATCCTTTGAGGGTGGCATCATCTTTTAAGATCTGCAGTGCCTGGGCTGTCATGTTTTCCACATCACCTACATTGCTGAGATGACCCGTAATCCCGTCAATATTGATTTCACCCAGTCCGCCCGCATTGGTAGAGACTACCGGTACACCGGCAGCCATGGCTTCGAGGGCTGCGAGTCCGAAACTCTCGTATTCAGAAGTAAGCAGGAATAAATCAGCGATGGCCAGAATATCTTCCATCTGCTCCTGTTTACCCACAAAACGAATCTCATCGCACACGCCCAGTTCACGACTCAGGTCTTCCGCTGTATTTCTTTCGGGGCCATCACCCACAAATAGCAGTTTGGAAGGAATTTTCTTATTGACTTCCGCGAAGATTTTCACCACATCCTGTACCCGTTTGATCTTTCTGAAGTTGGACGCATGTAATAAAATACGCTCTCCGTTGGGGGCAATTACTTTCCTGAAGGCATCAATCGGTTTACGGTTGAAACGACTTACATCCACAAAGTTCAGAATGACATCAATTTCTTTTTCAATATGAAAATGACTGAGTGTTTCCGCTTTCAGATTTTCGGAAACCGCCGTAATGGCATCACTTTCATTGATGGAAAAAGTGACTACAGGTGCATAGGTTTTATCACGACCCACCAGGGTGATATCCGTGCCATGCAGGGTGGTGATCACCGGTATATCCTTACCTTCTTTCTTTAATATCTGTTTGGCCATATAAGCCGCCGAAGCATGCGGAATAGCATAGTGTACATGCAGCAGGTCCAGGTCGTTGTTCTTGATCACATCCACGAGTGTGCTCGCCAGGGCCGTCTCGTAGGGCGGGAAATCGAACAACGGATAAGTTGGCACCTGTACCTCGTGGTAAAAAATATTCGGGGTAAACGAACCCAGCCTGACCGGTTGCTGGTACGTGATAAAATGTACCAGGTGGCCTTTCTGTGCCAGGGCCTTACCGAGTTCCGTGGCCAGCACGCCGGAGCCGCCAAAAGTGGGGTAGCAAACGATTCCAATCTTCATAATAAATAATCAAAAGGTGGACTAAGGTAACGGATTTAACCGGGTTTGGTTGACCGTTCATCTTAAATAATTAACTTCCGTTTTCTGTTTGTTTAACTTTAACAAAAACCGAAGGATGCGAAAACTATTTATGTCCCTGATGGCCGGGCTGTCTTTTTGCTCAGTATATGCCCAGTCTGCTGATTCCGCGTGGATTAAAAAAATATCGGATGAAATACTCCGCAACGGTAAAGCCTATGAAAATCTCCGTCACCTGACCAAACAGATCGGGGCGCGCCTGGCCGGGTCATCCGGAATGGTAAAGGCAGAGAACTGGGGACTTGAAGTGATGAAGAAAAGCGGCGCTGATCAGGCCTGGTTGCAGGAATGCATGGTGCCGCATTGGGTAAGGGGAGGAACAGATTATGCGCAGGCCACTTATACCGTGCCTGCCAATAAGACCAAGAATATGATTCCGCAGCAGAAAGGACTGGATGTGGTAGCATTGGGTAATTCCAATGGTTCAGGACCTAAAGGAGTAACTGCACAGGTGCTGCTGGTGAATTCATTCGATGAACTCGAAGCTAAAAAAGACCAGGTGAAGGGGAAGATTGTTTTTTATAATTACAGGTTCAATGATACGTATGTCAGCACGTTCAATGCGTACCGGGATGCCGGACAATATCGTGGACAAGGGCCCAGCCGTGCGGCCAAATATGGCGCAAAAGCAGTAATCGTACGGAGTATGAGTCATGCCGTGGATAACAATCCGCATACAGGTGCCACCCGGTATGATTCTGCCTTTGAAAAAATTCCGGCCGTGGCTATTGGTTTACGCGACGCGGACTGGCTAAGTGAGCAGCTGCAGAAGACAGATGTTAATGTTACCCTGAAGACGTATGGAAAATTTCTTCCGGATACAATCGGACATAACGTGATCGGTGAACTGAAAGGGTCCGAGTTTCCTGATCAGATTATTACGGTAGGTGGTCACCTCGACAGCTGGGATAATTGTGAAGGCGCCCATGATGACGGAGCCGGTTGTGTACAGACTATGGAAATACTCCGTGCATTCAAAGCCCTTGGTTATACACCAAAACGTACCATCCGCTTTGTATTGTTTGCCAATGAAGAAAACGGATTAAGAGGCGGCGCCAAATATGCAGAAGTTGCCGCTGCAAAAGGAGAGAAACATATCCTCGCTATAGAAAGTGATGCGGGCGGTTTTACACCCAGGGCCTTAGGTTTTACCGGCAGTGATGAACAATATGTAAAATTTTTATCCTGGAAAGAACTGATTGCTCCCTATGGCTGTACTGAGTTAGTAAAAGGCGGTGGCGGAGCCGATATCGGTCCGCTCAACCGTACACTGAAAACCCCCATGGCCAGTCTCAATCCGGATACCCAACGTTATTTTGATATTCACCATGCACGCAGCGATGTGTTTGAAGCGGTGAATAAAAGGGAACTGGAATTAGGCGCAGTGAACATGGCGGCGTTGATTTACCTGGTGGATAAATATGGGTTGTGAATGGAGAGTGGAGAGTGGAGAGTGGATAATGGAGAGTAGGGAATGGGAAATAGTAAATAGAAAACAGGGAGTGAGTATGATGAATTATTCTGCAGTTAATGGTGAATTCCGGGTTGGTACTGATCCGGAGGAACTGGATGTGGCTGTCATACATCGATATCTTTCAACAGCATCATATTGGGCACAGGATATACCTGTGGATGTAGTGGAGAAAGCCATTGCCAATTCACTTTGCTTCGGATTGTATAAAGGCAACAAACAAATCGGTTTTGCACGTCTCGTGACGGATAGAGCCACATTTGCTTATTTAGCAGATGTATTTATACTGGAAGAATATCGTGGCCGGGGTTTATCCAAATGGCTGATGGAAGTAATTCAGTTGCACCCCGACCTGCTGGGCCTCCGCCGCTGGATGCTGATGACCCGCGATGCGCAGGGACTGTATGAACAGTTTGGCTGGACGGTGCTGGATGAGGAGTCGAGGACGAAGTGTATGCAACGGCATTTTAAGGAAGTGTATACGAGGTAGCTGATCGTATGGAACTAAAGTATTGTATATGCTTATTGGCCAGATGAGTAATGAATAATGAGTAATGAGTAGCTGATCGTATATTACTTAATAATAGACCCCTCCGATATTCGAAGGGGTCTATTATTATAAGACTTTACCCGAGCTACTCATTACTGATTACTCATTACTCATTTTTCATTCTCTCCCCTCACCAGTTTCCCCACCGCCTTCCCCACTTTCTCAAACGGGAACCCGCTCAGTACCTGGTCCATCAAAGCTTTTATCTCGGCAGTACAAAGATTGCCGATGCTGCCTTCGTGGGTATGGTTTACTGTAGTGTTATAGGTGAACTGTCCGGCCTCGATATCTCTTCCCACTTTCTTATAAGCATCACGGAATGGTATACCCTGGTTCACCAGTTTATTGACTTCTTCCACACTGAAGAGATATTTGTATTTTTCGTCAGTGAGGATCTGTTGGTTCACCTCTATATTACTAAGCATCAGTCCGGTCATTTCAATGCAGTCATTCAGCGTCTTGAATGCCGGGAATAAATGTTCTTTTAACAACTGCAGATCGCGGTGATAACCGGAAGGCAGGTTGGTGGTCATCATTGAGATCTCATTGGGCAGGGCCTTAATCCGGTTGCAGTGTGAACGGATCAGTTCAAATACATCCGGATTTTTTTTATGCGGCATGATGCTGCTGCCCGTGGTGAGTTCGGCGGGAAAAGAGATGAAACCAAAATTCTGATTCAGGTACAGGCAGGCATCCATACTCAGTTTTGCCAGTGTCTCCGCTATATTGGCGAGTGCCTGCGCTACGATACGTTCCGCCTTGCCTCTGCCCATTTGTGCATAAACCACATTATAGTTCATGGCTTCAAAGCCGAGCAACTCCGTGGTCAGGGTCCGGTTAATGGGAAAAGAAGAACCATAGCCGGCTGCAGACCCAAGCGGGTTTTTATTTACGACTTCATACGCCGCACGTACAGTCACCAGATCATCCACCAGGCTTTCTGCATAGGCGCCAAACCATAAGCCAAATGAAGAAGGCATGGCGAGTTGCAGGTGCGTGTAACCGGGGAACAGGTGGGCTTTATATTTTTCGCTTTGCGTTTGAAGTAACTCAAACAAGGGACGTATATGATGGACCAGTTCTTCCAGTTCATGACGTAAGAATAATTTCACATCCACCAGCACCTGGTCATTCCGGCTGCGGGCCGAATGAATCTTTTTGCCGGCATCGCCCAGTTTTTGCGTGAGCAGGAGTTCTACCTGGGAGTGGATGTCCTCTACGTCCGGGTGAATGGTCAGTGGTGAGTGGTGAGTGGGATCCGTGGTCTGATAAATTTCTCTCAATGCAGCAACGATACTGTTTTTGTCTTCCGGCGTCAGTAGTCCTACAGATTCCAGCATAGTCACATGGGCAATGCTTCCCATGATATCGAAAGGAGCGAGGAGCAGATCGAATTCACGGTCGCGACCGACAGTAAATACTTCCACTTCTTTTAATGAAGCGATATCCTTTTGCCAGAGTTTCATATTACCTGATTTAGGAGATTAATATAGAGCGCGATCCCTTCGTTGATTTCTTCTATAAAAATATATTCATCCGCGGTATGACTGCGGGCCGAGTCGCCGGGTCCCATTTTCAGGGATGGGAAGGGCATCAGTGCTTTGTCGGATGTGGTGGGAGAGCCATAATAGGTGCGGCCCAATGCTGTACCGGATTTCACCAGCGGATGATCCAGTGCAATGGAAGTTGAACGTAACCTTGTGCTGCGGGGTCTTACTTCGCAATCCACATGGGCTTTGATCAGTTCAATCACTTCTTCAAAACTGTACAGCTCATTGATCCGGGTATCCACGACAAACTTGCAGACTGCCGGGACTACATTATGTGCTTTATTTTCCGTTTCGATCACCGTTACACTCATCTTTGAGGGACCGAGTAAAGGAGATACTTTATCCAGCTGATAGCTGTTGAACCAACTGATATCCTTCAATGCTTTGTAAATCGCATTCTCTCCTTCGTTGCGGGCGGCATGTCCGGCCTTACCATGACTTACACAATCAAGCACCATCAGTCCGCGTTCGGCCACGGCCATCTGCATCTGGGTGGGCTCGCCTACAATGGCGCAATCGATTTTTGGTAAATAAGGCAGGGTATGTTCAATGCCTCCAGTACCGCTGATCTCTTCTTCTGCGGTGGCGGCAAAAATCACATTGTACTGTCCGTTTTGTTTAGTATAAAAATGAATGAACGCAGCCAGCAGGGATACCAGGCAGCCACCGGCATCATTACTGCCCAGTCCATATAACTTACCATCTTCCACCAGCGGTGCAAACGGATCCTTGGAATACTGTGGGTTTGGTTTTACGGTATCATGGTGTGAGTTCAGTAAGATTGTCGGTTTTTGCTCATCATAGTATTTATTGAGGGCAAAAACGTTGTTGCCCACCCGCGTATGAACGATATTCCTTTCGCCGATAAAACGGCAGAGAATACCGGCGGTCTGGTCTTCCTGCTTACTGAAGGAAGGGGTGGCGATCAGCTCTTTCAGCAGATCAATGGCGTTGGTTTGCAGTATGGTTAGTTCACTGTTCATGTAAAATACTTGTGCCTGCCTTTCCTGCTAACAGGTCGGACAGTTGTTCGGCTTTCCCGATGATCACTTTACTCACACCGCTATTCAGGGCCGTAAAGGCATTATCGAGTTTTGGGATCATACCTGCGAAAATTTTATTTTTCGCTTTCAGTTCCTGGTAGTAAGAAGGCCTGATTTCAGGAATCACGGTGCTGTCATCATTGGCATCCAGCAGTACCCCGCTTTTTTCGAAGGAATAGATCAGCTCAGTGGCATACAAGCCACTCATGCCTTTGGCAATTTCCTGGGCAATGGTATCGGCATTGGTATTCAGTAATTGTCCCTGCTGATTATGGGTGATCGGAGCAAAGACGACGGAAATATTTTTATTCAGTAAGGTACTGATCAGATCGGTATTGATACTATCCACATCGCCTACAAAGCCATAATCCAGTACGGGATGCTGCCGTTTATGCGCCAGGATTGCGTCGCCATCAGCGCCACAAAGACCGATCGCATTGCAATGATTGGCCTGCAGGGTAGCCACAATATTTTTATTGATGAATCCGGCATAGACCATGGTCACAATCTTCAGGGTCTCCGCATCGGTGATCCGGCGGCCATCGACCAGTTGTTGTTCGATACCCATTTTTTCTGCCAGCCGGGTGGCCAGTTTACCGCCACCGTGTACCAGGATCTTTTTTTCTTCAATGGAAGCAAAGTCGCGCAGAAAGGCCGCGAGTTTGGCCTCATCATCAATGATATTGCCCCCGATCTTTATGATATAGAGTTTATCCATTGTTTTTCAGTAATTCTTCCAGCACTGCCTGTGCCGCCCATACCCGGTTGCCGGCTTCGCGGGTTACAATACTGTTCGGGCCGTCGAGTATTTCATCGCTAAGTTCCACATTACGTCGTACCGGCAGGCAATGCATTACTTTGGCATTCTTGGTCAGTTCCAGTTTTTTATTGGTGAGCATCCATTTCGGATCGCTCTCGTATATTTTTCCGTAGTCGGTATACGTGCTCCAGTTCTTCACATATACAAAGTCGGCATCTTTCAACGCTTCTTCCTGGTTATGCGTAATGGTCGCCCCTTTTGTGAATGCTTCACTCAGTTCATAATCTTCCGGATGGGTGATTACAAAATCGGCCTTGCCCCAGGCAGTTACCCATTGCGCAAAACTATTGGCCACGCATTGCGGCAACGGTTTTACATGTGGCGCCCAGCTGAGTACGATTTTCGGGCGTTTAGTCAGTGTTTGTTGCTGTAAAGATTCTGTTATGGTTATTATATCGGTAAGCGATTGCAAAGGGTGCAGGGTTGCGCTCTCGAGACTCAGTACCGGTATACCCGCGTATTTTATAAATTGTTTGATGTACAGTTCGCTGTAGTCATCTTCCCGGTTTTTCAGGGAAGGGAACGTGCGGATCGCCAGGATATCGAAGTATTTTCCGAATACCGGGGCCGCGTCTTTTACGTGTTCCACCGATGTGCCGCTCATGATGGCTTCTTCTTCAAACTCGAGCGCCCAGCCTTCGCTGCCTACATTGAATACGATGGCTTCCATACCGAGATTTTGCGCGGCAATCTGTGTACTCAGGCGGGTGCGCATGCTGGGATTCAGGAATAAACAACCGATGCGCTTATTGCTGCCGGTTGTTCTGGAAGAAAGGGGATTGGCCTTATGTGCCAGCGCCTGCTGCACCAGCCGGTCAATGGCATCGCTGAGGGTACCCCCGGGGGGCGGAACAAGGTCGTGAACGGACGTGAAATTTTTCATGTTATTCGGTAGTAGTTGAAGTAAGGGCGGCAATTTCTTCTTTTATTGCATCAATAAATTGTTCGGCATCTTTTTTCTTCAGCGCCAGTGAAGGCAACAAACGGATTACATTGGGTTTGGCTTCTCCGGTAAATATTTTCTGATTCCAGAGCAGATTTTTTTTCAGGTCTTTGAGCTCGTCGGGTACATCAAATCCGATCATCAGTCCGCGGCCTCTTACGTTTTTCAGTTCGGGGATGGCTTCCAGCTGATCTTTCAGGTATTTGCCGGTCATCACCGCATTGCCCATCAGTTTTTCTTCTTCAATTATTTCCAGCACCGCCAGGGCTGCTGCACAGGCGAGGTGATTGCCTCCGAAAGTAGTGCCCAACTGGAAATGTTTGGCTTTGATATGCGGCGCGATGATGATACCCGCTACCGGGAAACCATTGCCCATTCCCTTGGCCATGGAATAAATATCGGCACTTACACCGGCAAAGTCATGACTGAAGAATTTGCCACTGCGTCCGTAACCGCACTGTACACTGTCGGCAATATAAACCGCTCCGTATTTATCACAATTGGAACGGATGCTGCGGAGAAAACTGTCATCCGCCACATTAATACCGCCCACGCCCTGAATGCCTTCGATAATTACCGCGGCGATTTCTTTTCCTTCTTTTTTAAAACAGGCTTCCAGTGCGTCTTCATCATTGAAGGGCAGGAATATCACATTCTCCGTTTCATTGACCGGGGCAGTATAGTTCTTATTGTCCGTAACGGCTACGGCCAGCGCCGTACGGCCATGAAATGATTTACTGAAGGCAATTACTTTTTTACGACCGGTATGAAAGGAGGCGAGCTTTAAGGCGTTCTCATTCGCTTCCGCACCACTGTTGCAGAGAAACAGCTGGTATTCTTCTTTCCCGGATACCTTGCCCAGCTTTTCCGCCAGTTGATTTTGCAGGGGAATTTTAATGGAGTTGGAATAGAACGCGATTTTCTCCAGTTGCTCTTCAATTCGTTTTACCCAATGCGGATGGGTGTGCCCGATGCTGATTACCGCATGCCCCCCATACAGGTCCAGGTACTGGTCACCTTTGTCGTCCCATACATATGAGCCTTTGGCTTTTACAATGGTGACTTCGTTGATGGGGTAGACGTCGAATAAATTCATTAGTCTTAGTTTAGGTGTTTAGTCGTTTAGTTGTTTAGGAAACTGTCCGCTAAACGACTAAACAAACGACTAAACTTTTTTAAAAGTAGTTTGCTTTCAATTTTAATCCCGTTATCTCCGGCAATCCACAGACAAGGTTCATGTTCTGTATGGCTTGTCCGCTGGCACCTTTTACCAGGTTGTCAATGGCGGAATGTACCACCAGTTTACTGCCTGCTTTTTCCAGCTGGATTACTGCTTTATTGGTGTTTACCACCTGTTTCAGGAAAATGGGTTCTCTGCTGACTGTGGTAAATGGATGTTCTTTATAGTAAGTTTCAAAAAGCTGGTACATTACTTCAAGGCTTTCGTTGCAATGCAGGGTGGAGCTGATAAATATGCCACGGGTGAAATCACCGCGCCAGGGCACAAAATGTACATCCACATCATTAACCGGCTGCAATTGCAACAGGGATTCGCCGATCTCACCCAGGTGCTGATGCGTCAGAGTTTTATAGGCTTGAATATTGTTGGCTCTCCAGCTGAAATGAGAAGTGGCAGCCAGGGATTGTCCGGCTCCCGTGGAACCGGTTATGCCTGTGGTATAGATATCGGCTAGTAAGCCGGCCTTGGCCAGGGGCAAGAGTCCCAATTGTATGGCAGTGGCAAAGCAACCGGGATTGGCAATGTTTTTTGCCGCTTTGATTTCATCCCGGTTCAGTTCCGGCAGTCCGTAAACAAATTTTCTGTTTCCGGATACGGATTGTGCAGCTAATCGAAAGTCGTTGGCCAGATCAATAATCTTCACCTTGTCCGCAATAACAGCAGACGCCAAAAATTTCTTCGACTCTCCGTGACCAAGGCAAAGGAATACCACATCCGTAGTTCCTTTTTCCAACGCGGTATGATCATCGGTAAAAACCAGTCCGGTTTCTCCCAGCAGGTCCTGGTGAATGGTATGTACGGGCTTTCCGGCATTGCTACGGCTATGTATAAACGAAAATGTAACTTCCGGATGACGGATCAGTAAACGGATCAGTTCACCCCCGGTATAGCCTGCGCCGCCTATGATGCCGATGTTGATGGACATATTTTAGTGTTTTAAAAAAGTGAAAAGCATTCTTAATGAGTAATGAATAATCAGTAGCTGACTGTACTGACAATTTGAATATTCACTTTTGGGAAATGTACCTGTTCTTTATAGACTTTTCCCCTTACTCATTATTCATTACTCATTGCCGTTCACCGCATTCCAAATACTCGTCTGGTTTCCGAAAATCTTGCTGAAGCCACGAACGTCATCTCCCGTAAAGCCGGTATTCATTTCACCATACTTTCCGAATTTGCTGTTCATCAGATCGTATGCAGACTCAATGCCGATCACCTGGAAACGATAAGGCATCAGTTGTATAAACACATCACCGGTTACATTCTGCTGGCTGTTGCTGAGGAAGGCTTCTATATCCCGCATTACCGGATCAAGAATCTGTCCTTCGTGCAGCCAGTTGCCATAGAACTGGGAGATCTGGTCTTTCCACTGCAGCTGCCATTTTGTAAGTACATGTTTTTCCAATGCATGATGCACTTTCAGAATCAGCATGGGTGCGGCGGCTTCAAAACCAACACGGCCTTTGATGCCGATAATGGTATCACCCACATGTATATCCCGGCCAATGCCGTATGGGCCGGCAATACCCTGCAGGTATTGAATAGCTTCTGTAGGGTGGGCAAAGTTTTTATCGTTAACCGTTGTCAGTTCTCCTTTTACAAAACCCAGCTTTACTTCTTCGCTTCCTGTTTTTGTAACCTGTGTGGGCCAGGCCTCTTCCGGCAGCATGCCTTTGGAGGAAAGTGTTTCCTTTCCACCCACACTGGTACCCCAGAGCCCTTTATTAATGGAGTACATCGCTTTTTCAAAATTAATCTCCACGCCTTTGCTTTTCAGGTAGGTGATTTCTTCTTCGCGGCTCAGTTTCAGGTCACGGATCGGGGTAATGATTTCTGTACCCGGAATCATAATATGAAAGATCATATCGAAACGCACCTGGTCATTTCCGGCCCCGGTACTGCCATGTGCCACGGCATCAGCCTGCAGTGCCCTGGCATGTTCCGCAATATGAAGTGCCTGGCTGAGCCGTTCGGCCGAAACGGAGAGCGGGTACGTATTATTTTTCAGCACATTTCCATAGATAAGATAGCGTATGATGCGGTCATAATATCCTTTCACCGCGTTTACCGTTGTATGGGTTTTTACTCCCAGCCGGTAAGCGTGTTCTTCAATACGCTTCAGTTCTTCGTCAGAAAAGCCGCCGGTATTTACAATGATACTGTGTACGTCATAGCCTTTGTCTTCACCCAGGTATTTAACGCAGTAAGTGGTATCCAAACCGCCGCTAAATCCGAGTACTACTTTTTTAGACATGTGAAAGGATTAAAAGTGAAATAAATGGTGTAAAAGGGATTTGGGTCTGGCTCCGCCATTTCCATTGGCTTCAGGTTTATCCTTTTTCAGGAAAGGGCGCAGGAGTTTCCACTCCTTGAATTTCAGCAGCCGTTCAAATCCTTTTTTATTTTCTTCGAAGTACTGTGTGGTTTCCGCCGGTTCATAATGGTCTTTAGGATCATATAACATGGCGGTACACATACAGTTTTTACGATCCTTGCTCATCAGGATATCGTAGTTTACACAGCTCTTGCAACCGGCCCAGAAAGAATCGTCCTGTGTCAGTTCAGAGTAGGTAACGGGTTCATACCCCAGTTCGCTGTTTATTTTCATTACAGCGAGTCCGGTGGTAAGGCCGAATATTTTGGCTTCGGGATATTTGAGCCGCGAGAGTTCAAATATTCTTTTCTTGATGGATTTAGCCACACCGCTTTTGCGAAAGGCCGGTGCCACGATCAGTCCGCTGTTGGCTACATATTCTCCATGACTCCATGTTTCGATGTAGCAAAAGCCCACCCATTCATTCTGGCTGGTAATGGCAATAACGGCTTTCCCTTCATCTATCTTCATTTCAATATACTCGGGAGAGCGCTTGGCAATGCCGGTGCCACGTGCCGCGGCAGAGGCTTCCATCTCATCAGTGATGGTTTTAGAGTAGACTTTGTCGGATACGGTCGCTACCCTGATAATTATTTGTTGATTGTCCACTGTTAAATAACTGTATTTGATACGGGCCACCAGTCCTGAAAAATATTCTCCGGGGGATCTTCACTGACAGGGACCAGGGTGAGGGGTTCGTCCTGTCAGAAAACAGGGCGACGTCGGGGGCGTGAAAAAGTAAACACATCAAACCCAACGGAATAGACCCCGCTGGTGATGGGTGCGTGAAACGCAAATTGTTTGGTATGTGTCAATATATTCGCCATCTGGCTGAATAGGTTGTAACTTGGACGCAAATTTATGCTATTAATTGATTTACGCGTTCAAAATTTTTTGTTATAAACCTGTTGACTATGAGCGAGATCAGCACACAAACACCTGAACAACCGTTAGCGAAAGAACCCGTAAAGAAAGGAAAGGGATTTCGTCGCTTTTTCCGGAATGCCCTGGTCATCATTTTCCTGGGGTTGGCCGTATTTGTCTTCTTCAAATACTTCTTTGTTTTTGGCGAAGGAAGCAAGGCCGGCGAACTGAATTTTTTTGTGAAGAAAGGATATGTATTCAAGACTTACGAAGGCCGGGTGATACAGGCGGGTTATAAAGCCAATGTACCGGGAAGTATTCAGTCCAATGAGTTTGAGTTTTCCGTTGTGAATGAAAAAGTGGCGGAAAAACTGATGGCAAACAGCGGGGCGTTTATGAAACTGCATTATAAAGAATACCTGGGCGCTTTACCCTGGAGGGGGATGAGCCGCTATGTGGTGGACAGTATTATTTCAATTGAAAAGTCCGGCACGCTTCAGACCCCGGTACAATAATAATCACTGCGCATGCAGCAGGAAAATAGCCGGTCGTTTATGTATATCCGTTTTTTCCTGTTGCCATTGAGCCACGGACATCGTTCTGATCCATTCTCCCGGGCCGGTAAGGTCAACCGCTATGCAAAACAGGGTTCGGGGATTGCAGGATTTCAGGACGGCTTCAATCAACTGGTTGTTACGATAAGGCGTTTCTATAAAAATCTGTGTGCAATCTTTTTTCAGAGAATCCGCTTCCAGCTCTTTCAGTGTTTTTATACGTTGCCCGTTATCAATGGGCAGGTAGCCGTTGAACCTGAACTGTTGCCCGTTCATGCCGCTGGCCATTAATGCCAGTAGGATGGAACTGGGGCCTGTCAGTGGTTTTACCGGCACCTTTAATTGCTGGGCGATGGCAATCAGCGCTTGTCCGGGATCGGCCACACCGGGACAACCGGCTTCGCTTACGATCCCGATTGTTTTATTTTCCCTGATATGTACGCGGAATTGTTCTGCTGCACCTGCGGCAGCCAAATTCACCCATTCATAGTTGTCGATGATAATATCTTCACCCGGCAGGCAATTCTTCCATAATTGTTTAAAGTAACGGCGGGTGGTACGTTCATTTTCCACATAAAAAACCTGGCATTGCTGAATGGCCCCGGTGATAAAAGGGGGTATAGCCTGAATGCCTTCTTCCTGCAATAGGGCGGGTATAAGATAAATAGTCGCCATAAATCAGCTGTTTTTCACTTTATGCACACTGAGTGTGGCGGCAATGATGGCGTAAGCGGGTGCCAGTATAATCAGGGCGTGCATGGCATAGAAAAGCAACCCGTTTCCGATAGCCAGTCCTTTATGCCGTCCGGTAAACGCCACACTCTGGGAGAGGTTGAAATTGTTGCGGGCAAAACTGTAATCAAGCATGGACATTCCGAAATAGTAGCATTCCATGAACAGGGCGATAACGGGGGTGATCCAGCCTGCAAATGGAACAAGGGAGAGCAGGATAAGCGCAACCAGGTACACTGTTTGCCAGCCGGCATTGCGCAGGGCCAGCCGGATACCGCGGATCGCATCCCGTTTGATTTCAGGCCACTCAAACCGGTGTTCTTTTCCGTCTATAATCGCTTCTGTTTTTTCACTGAGATACGTAAAAAGCGGGGAGCCGATAATGAGGATGACGTATTTGAATAAGGAAAAATAAAACAACACCAATACCAAGCGCAACATCATTCCGGTCATTACCAAAAAGAAACTCAGCCATTCGCTGCGTTCTTTCTGCAACCAGACTTCAATGCCCAACTGATCGCTGATCCAGGATACCACATGGTCTGACGATTGCCAGAAGAAAACCATGCCGGTTATAAAGAGCAGGGCATATACGATACCGGGCGCAATAATCCACCTGAACAGCTTATGCAGCTGAATAAAGCGGCGGGCTTCTTCCCAGGATTGGAATGCGATAACGATTTCTTTGAGCAAAGCCTTAATTTGAGGACTAAATATAGATTATTAAACAAAGGTAGGGAAAGGAATAGTCCTTAATTATTCCTGCGTAAGAATGCGTAGAAATAAAGAGAAAAAGCGGCCAGGTATACGTGCAGGGCGACGGCTTTTACTGAATTGTTCAAATAACTTATCTTAAGCCTTAAATCAATCTTGTGTCGAAATCTCAGATCAAAACGATTTCCCTGTTGTCGGGAATAATGCTGGCCATACTGCTCTACTTTGTAAACCCGTTTGCGGTGTCCGAGCCGGCTGCCCGTGTACTGGCAGTGGCCGGACTAATGATTACCTGGTGGGTAACGGAGGCGATACCGATGCCTGTAGTGGCCCTGCTGCCGCTTGTGCTTTTCCCTTTGCTGAAAATAAATACGATTAAGGCCACTGCGGCCTCTTATGGAAATGAAGTGATCTTCCTGTTCATGGGTGGGTTTATGCTCGGACTGGCCATTGAAAAATGGAACCTGCACCGGCGTATTGCGCTGAACATTGTAAGGGCCACCGGCACCAGTGGCAACCGGATTGTACTTGGTTTTATCCTGGCAACCGGGGTACTGAGTATGTGGCTCAGTAATACCGCTACTACAATGATGATGTTTCCCATTGCCCTGTCGGTGATACATGTAATGAAGGAAAACAAAGGAGAGGGGAACTATGGACATTTCAACCTGAGCCTGATGCTGGCTATTGCCTGGGGATCAAACTTCGGGGGGATTTCCACCATCATTGGCACACCACCCAATGTGCAATTCGTGGGATATTTTGAGAAAAAATACAATACCAATATCGACTTTGTGGACTGGATGTTACTGTTTACTCCGCTGGCCCTGCTCCTGATGCTGGCCTTGTATTTTCTTTCCACACGGGTGTTGTTTCCAAACCGGATTAAATCCAGTGAAGCGGCAAGAAAACATATTCATGGCGAAATCAGCCTGCTGGGAAAACTCAATACACCCGAAAAAAGAGTGCTGCTGATATTCTGTACAACGGCCCTGCTCTGGATTTTCAAAGACCTGATTAATTCAAGTCAGTCTATTTTCAGACTGGATGACAATATGATTGCCATCCTGGGAGGTATTTCATTGTTTATTTTTCCTGCCGGGCGGAAACGGGAGAATGAGGAAAAAGAATCCGCGGAAGCCTTGCTTGACTGGACGGATACAAAGGACCTGGCATGGGGTATCTTATTGTTGTTTGGAGGAGGTATTGCCCTCGCGGATGCCCTGGAGAAAGCCGGCCTGATTACGCAATTGGGGACATGGCTGGGTCAGTATGCCGGTGGAGGAATCATGCTGGTCTTTATGATTACCCTCCTGTCCATTTTTATCAGTGAAGTAATGAGTAATGTGGCACAGGTAATCGTTTTTTCACCGGTGGTTTGTTCACTGGCCGACTCCATTGGTATGAATCCGTTGTTACTTGGCATACCCATGACCCTGGCCGCCAGCTGTGCCAGTATGTTGCCAATGGGCACACCTCCCAATGCCATCGTATTTGCGAGTGGTCATATCCGTTTGAAACAAATGATCAAAGCAGGATTGGTGATGAATTTAGTGGCGCTGGTGCTGATTACCTTATTCAGCTGGTATTTGTTACCGTTGCTGATGAAAGGCTAGAAGCAAGAAGCGAGAAGGGAACAGCCAATGGTCTTTTCCGGACATCCGACAATAGACACCTGATTTACGGGCTGTTACTGACAACTGGCAACTGACATCTGAGAACTGTTTTCTTAGAACCTTGGGCAATTCAGTTTCTTCGCATTCGGGTCTGAATGTTTCTTGATATAGATAAGCGAAATTTCCATGCCCCCTCTTGTATTGGAAGCTGGTTTGAGGCTGGATGTGTTGGCGTCATAGGAAGCCCCGATCTGCAGGCCTTTGAATTCAAGTCCTACATATGGAATAGCGGCATCTTTAAAACGGTACCAGGCGCCGAGGTAAACGTTCACCGGATCGTCTTCGTTATTGTTCACGTTATAGGAGAATGCGCCACCGACCACGGTATTATAGGCTTTTGCCTGCATACTGTGATTGGCAGCGAGGTGCAGGGCATTGTAAGACCCAACCGGAATACGGCCACCTGCCTGGATCGTGGTACGTGTATTCAGAATATAATTACCCCCCTGGAAACTTTCTTTTGGACGGTTAATATGATACATGGAGGCACCGATATAAAAGTTGTTATAACCATTGGTACTGCCATTATATAGCACACCTGCATTAAGGTCAAAATAGCTCAGGTTAAGCTGATTCTGGTTGAAGATTTCACTGGTAACACCGGTGAAACCGAGCGGTGTCAGCTGATCGGCGAATTGAACCTTGGTTACATCCAGCCGCTTATTAATATAAACGCCCTGGAAACCGGCACCGATCTGATGAAAACCATCTTCGTCCAGTCCTTTATGATAGGCCAGTGATCCTCCGGCATAGTTCGTGGTCAGTACACCATCGCCGGCACGGTCAGTTACACCGAGAATACCCACACCCATCTGATCCAGTTCAGACAGCCTGTTTTTCATGATGCCAAAATCAAGTGATACCGTTTTGGTCACAAAAGCATTATTGATCGTGGGCCACTGATTACGATAGTTGCCGGCTACACGAAAATCGCCATTAAACTTACCGGTCAGGGCCGGGTTCAATGTAAGCGGGGAAGCAAAAAATTGGGAAAAGTTGGGATCCTGGGCTTTCGACAACAGCGCCAATGCCACAAACAGGAAAGTTGATAAGATTTTTTTCATCTCAGCGATTATGTTTTTTCGTCCGTTCAGATGGGGAGGAAGAGAACCGTTCAGAAAAACCTAAACGTAAAAGTTTCTGTTCAGATTGCCTTACCCATTAAATGCTCCACCCGGAACGAACCGGTAAAATACAACTTTTTAAAGACCTGTGAAATAGAATTAATGCTGCTTGATCCGGATTAAAACGGGAAGCTATGCCCGAAAGCTGTCAAAACAGCTAACTTATTGGTTGCAAAAGTTCTATACAATAAAATTCTTGTTTTTACATCTGCATTTTAGGGCCAAAAGCCAGGTCGCCGGCATCCCCCAGTCCCGGAACAATATACCCTTTGGCGGTCAGTTCATCGTCAATATCCCCGCACCAGATTTTTACCGCGGGCTCCTGTCTTTTCACATATTCTATGCCAACGGTACAGGCAATGGCCGCCACAATATGAATTTCGAGTGGTTGTCCTTCTCCTTTTAAAAACTGGATGGTTTTTACGAGGGAAGAACCCGTTGCCAGCATGGGATCGGAAATAATCAGTACCCGGTTGTCAATTTCAGGACTGGACATATATTCCATACTGATTTCGAAGCTGCCGTCCGGATGGTGTTTCCGGTAAGCCGAGATAAATGCATTGTCTGATTTGTCAAAATAGTTGAGCAATCCCTGGTGCAATGGCAATCCTGCCCGCAGGATGGTTGCCAGTACGGGGTATTCTTTCAGCACCTGGTGCGTGGCGATACCCAACGGAGTTTGCACTTCCTTTTCCATCTGGGGCAGCGTCTTGCTGATTTCGTAAGCGGCAATTTCACCGATCCGCTCCAGGTTGCGGCGAAAACGCATCCGGTCCGTTTGTATCTGAATATCCCTTATTTCGCTGATCCAGTTGCTGACTAAAGAATGTTGCTGACTGAGATTGACAATCATGGTTCGTCCTGGTTTGGTAAACCTGCTCCCGGAATATGTAACCGGTTTTACAGGTGATTATTTATAATTTCCCCGTTTTTCCGATGTCAAGTCATGCAGAAAGCGCAGGGATCATTTACTTTCGCAAAACTAACTAAAAAAGCAATCATGGTTTACAGGGCAATCGGTTTAATGAGCGGAAGTTCGCTCGACGGGCTGGATATCGCATTTGCAGAATTTACGGAGCAGGGTGGCCATTGGTCATTTGAGATCCAGGCTGCCGAATGTATGCCCTATACGGCGGCATGGAAAGAACGGCTGCTGGGTGCCACCACGCTGGATGCAAGAGCATACCTGCTTCTGCACAGTGACTATGGGAACTATACAGGGCAGCAGGTGAATGCCTTTATTGAAAAATATAAACTGCACTACAAAACCGCTGTGATTGGTTCTCACGGGCATACTACATTTCATATGCCCGAACGCAACATGACCGCCCAGCTGGGTGATGGGGCGGCAATAGCAGCACAGACACAATTACCCGTAGTGTCGGATCTGCGGGCTCTTGATATCGCGTTTGGCGGACAGGGGGCTCCTATCGTGCCCATCGGGGAAAAAATGCTGCTGGGCGACTATAGCTTTTTTCTGAACCTGGGAGGTATTGCCAATATCTCGCTGAACCAGGATAACTATATCGCTTTTGACTGCTGTCCGGCAAACCGGGTGCTGAATATGCTTGCGGCAAAGGAAGGAAAGGAATATGATGCCGGCGGACAACTAGCCGCGGCAGGAACAGTGCATGCTGCATTGCTGGAAGAATTGAACCGTCAGACCTATTACAATCTGCCATGGCCCAAATCGCTGGCGAATGATTATGGAACGGATACCATTTTCCCGATCGTGGAGAAAGCGGGTCTCTCCACCGCCGACGCGCTGGCCACTTATACCGAACATATTGCTGAACAACTGGCTGGCTCTGTCTGGCAACTGATCCGGAAATACCCGGTGAAAGAGGGTGCCCGCCTGCTCGCCACCGGTGGCGGCGCACTGAATGATTTTTTAATGGAGCGTATTCAGGCGCATTTGCAACCTGCCGGTGTGACCGTGGTAAAACCGGATGAAAAACTGATTCAATACAAGGAAGCCCTGATCATGGCCTTTATCGCGGTGCTGCGCTGGCGGCAGGAGTATACGGTCATCTCTTCCGTTACAGGGGCGAGCCGCAATAGTATCGGCGGTGCGTTGTGGATTGGTCAGGAGGCTTAATTATCATTACAGACCCAATACCTCTTTCAGTTTGGCATAACCCGAACGACTAACCGGAACTTTTGACCCGGACCGGAGGACAGCTACATGATTGTCCTTTTCATAAGGGTCAATACGGGTAATCTGCTGCACGTTTACTATATAGGAGCGATGAGACCGGACAAATAATGCCGGATCCAGCGACTGCTCAAAATGACTCATCGTTTTATTTTTCAGAAAATATCCTTCCTGTGTATGGATTTTAACATAGTCGTCCGCCGCTTCCAGGTACCATACATCGTGGATCGAGATTATTTTTATTTTACTGCCGTTGCGTACGACAATCCGCTGTTTTTGCGAAGGAGATAAGGCGGCCGATTCCAGGATATCCATCGGATTCTTCTCCGGGGCGGTTGCTTTTTGTTCTGACCATTTAGCGATCGCTTTATCAAACCGTTCCTGGTTAAATGGTTTCAGCAGGTAATCCACCGCATGGGATTCAAAAGCCCGGATGGCAAATTCATCAAAGGCCGTGGTGAAGATGACGGCGGGAGGCTGATCCAGTAGTTCCAGCATTTCGAATCCGGTGATCTTCGGCATCTGTATATCGAGAAAAATCAGATCGGGCTGATGTTGCTGGATGGCCTTTACGCCTTCAAAGCCATCCCCGCATTCCTGGATGATTTCCAGTTGAGGATGTTGTTGCAGGTATTCACGAACCACGCTGCGTGCCAGCGGCTCATCGTCGATTATAATTATTTTACTCATGGATGTTTGATTGTAGAAGCGAAGTTATTCAGGATTGAGGAATTCGTACGGTTGTGATATATACATTTTCTTTTGCTTCGGTAGTCACCAGGTCATTGCGGCCAAACAGGAGGTATAACCGGCGTTGTACCGATTTCAGTCCGAAGCCCGTCCCCGCTTTGGGAGATGAAGTTTCCGGATCAAATGGGTTGGTGACCGTGATGACCAGCTGATGATCTTCTTTGCCCGCATGCATCCGTATTACTGTTTCCCCGATTGTATCATACAGCCCGAATTTGATTGCATTCTCCACAACAGGTTGCAACAGCAAGGCGGGCAGTTTCAGTTCACTGGCGGTTTCTTCAATACTGATTTCCGTACTCAGCCTGTTGCCAAAGCGTACTTTCTCAATGTCAAGGTACAGCTGGAGGTACTGAATTTCTTCCTGTAAGCCCACCCATTGTGTTTCTTCTTTTTTTATGGTGCCCCGCAGAAAATCGGATAACTGTTGTACCATTTTCCGGGCCTCCCGGGGCCGGCTGCCGATCAGGGCATTAATGGAATTAAGACTGTTGAATAAAAAATGCGGTTGCAGTTGCTGCCGCAGTTTGAAAAGCTCTGCTTCACGGGCCAGTTTTTCCGCGTCTTTTTTTCGTTCTTCCTGTTCTTTCTGTTCCAGCTGACTGTACCAGAGTATGCTCACCATGGTAACAAAACCGAGCAGCAGAAACGCCATACTAAACCGGATCGACATTGAGTTGCGCAACAATTGTCTGTACCCTTCTGTGTCACCGAGCAGCCAGTAGAGTAATCCTTTTGTTGTCAGTAACCAGATTACAGTCAGTAATAAACAAAGGGCCAAAACATTTATATATTGTTTGCCTCTCGGAAGATAATACCGGAGTACAATCATCATCAGCAGACTGCAACCCAGGAGCAGTGTATTACTGATCAATGCGTCAATGGCTGCGGACTGCCAGTCAAGACCAAAAAAATGCAGTAACATGCCCTGGTCGGCCATAATCAGCAACCAGGCCCCGATAAATATCAGTTTGAACTTGATGACAGATATGGGTAACTGTGCCATAGGTTAAGCCAGGTTCAGCATTTCGAGCGTGTTGCCAAATCGGATCTGCTCCGCTTTTTTATGAACGATATGTATATAGGCATCCGGATTTTCCCTCTCTTCTATACGGCTATACAGTTCTGCTCCATCAATCAACTCATTCAGCTGATAAAGTTCGCTTACACTTACAAACTGCCACTGTACCAGCTGCAGCTGATTGTTGAAGAACATTTCTTCTTCACGCATGCCTGTAAGTTGTGCTTTGTGAAAGGCCTCTTCGCGGCTGCCGGCGGAAATCAGCCTGAGCTGTTCATCGAACTGCGCAGTATGATTCCCGTCGCCACAGATTATGCGAAAGACCATTTTGGTTAAATACCAGTTCATATAAGGTTGGTTTGATGGTTTTGTGGATTATGCAGTAAACGGAAAGTGAATAAGTATGCCTGAACAACTATCTAAAAACTCTTAATCTCAATACCGCCGAATATTACCGTTCCTTTCAGGATGAGTATTTTCTCGGTGGGTTCAGCAGGTGCAGTGAATGCCCGTTTATCTTCCATGCCGCCAAATACGGAGACCGCTTCTGATTTAACTTCCCAGTTAGAGGGGACAATCAGTTTGGTGCCGCCAAAGATGGTGGTGATTTCTATCGTCACGGGTCCCTTGATATCGGCCTGTGTCAGGTTCAGTTCAGTGCCGCCAAAAATGTTGACAATGTCGCCGCCCTTAAAATCTTTGGAAAGAATGTTTTTTTTATCTCCTCCGAAAATGGAAGTGGAATCCACATAATCTTCCTTGCTCCAGGTTTCAGAATCCCCCATGAAACTGCTGTTACGGGAGGAACCGCTGTTGCTGTCAACCGGATTTGTAAACGAAGTATTCTTTTTATCGTCCATCGCGCATTGTTGCCAGAGTTTTCGACGGGGGCGTATAATGATAAATGCCCCTGCGGCAATCAGTGCTACCGGCCATATATACCGGCGGATGGGTAATTCCGGATAAAAATCACGAAGCAGGAAGGCGCAACCAACCATTATGAGGATCAGCCAGGCGGCCCCACGGAAACCATGACGGAAGCCAAGAAAAAGTCCGAGTGCAATCAGGAAGGTTTGCCAGCTGAAGATCCAGCCCGGCAGGTCAGGTAAACTCGTTTTCAGGAGTGCTGCCACACCGATCAGCAGAATAAAAATTCCGGTCCATACATGGCCGTGGCCACTGCGGTTGGTCATATATTGCTGACGCCGGTTTTCCCAGTACTGGCGCCGCTCTTCTCTGTATTCGTTTCGTTGCCCGCGATCCATAATGATCAATTTTTACCAAAACTAAGGGTTGCACCTCTTCAGGTCAACACCGGATGGGCGTATCAGGGCTGATTATCGGTGAAATGCGGGTTTTAAAGGGCGAAATAGTCGTACCGGTAATTTTTTAGTTCATGGAACTGCTCCAGATCAACTGATAGGGCTCTTCATCTCCTTTGATACAGGTAAACATAAAGCCGGTAATAAAGGGCATAGCATAGTGTTCCGCTTTATTCAGGCTCTCTATCCCAATTGTACCAGACACATAGGCTTCTGTGGAGGACGTCTCCAATGCCTTATAATCCGGAGGCATTATTTCTTTTGCATAGCCGGCTTCATAACGTCTGTAAGCAAGTCGTTCCACCAGGTTCTGTACCAGCTCAGGCTGGTCGAAGGCGGCGGAGATGTGGAGTAACTGTTTCATAACTCTGGCTTTTGTTTCAGCCGTTCCTTTTTCACCTCCCTGCCGCACCGGCTGCTTTACCAGTTAGATGCGGAAATGAAGCGGATTGCTTATTAAGGAAATGTGAAAGTCAGATGACGGGTGCCAGTAGTTGGTTTGTAGTACGAATATTCATTACGCTGCGTAGCAGCGTAAATCTAAGCAGACTTCTATTTAAAATAGTTTCCATTCTTCAAGCTGCTTCCCTTTCTTCAATGTGTGCTATGTGTCAATGAATCTAAGTGTGAAACAAATCCCGGAGTCCCCGATCAGGTTACTGTTATTGATTGATCAGGATGGAGAGAAGGAAAGGCGAACGGGAAACTCCGGGCTGTATATTGAAAGGTATCGGTGGTCCGGATTAAAGGGTCAAATTATGCTGTGACCAGCTAATGTAAAGGTAACCCCCGGGTATACTCAGGACAATACTACTTTCATGGTATATCGGTGCTGAGTGGAGTGTACTGAGTGAAGTGGGCAGATCGTTTGTTAGTCAGCGCTTTAAGTCTGAAAACCCGCCGGGATGCGTATTCAGGCTTTTTGCGGTAAATGAATCCTGATGGCAAATAGTACCGTAAGCATGAACGGCAGGGCCGACAGTGTGATTTTCCAGTTATGGCTTAAGAGGCCAATGATAAAAAGAAAAACAAGCAGTATCCCGGTGCAGGCCATACCGGCAAAACTCAGCCAGCGGCCAGGGTTTTTCCGGAACAGACTGATGAGAAGTAAGAGCTGCCCGATAAAGGGTAACAGGATAAACGGATGCACAACGGAGCTGGCATCCGCCGATGCAATCCGGAATAAACCGGCTTCCAGCTGAAAAATAAAACCATGATTATCGGGGGCCCATTCGAGATACCCGAAGAAAGAAGTAAGCAACAACAGAAAGGCGATTAATTTTTTCATTTTTTTCATTTTGAAGGATTCATTCATTTGATTATTCTTCAACCCGGAACCAGAATGAACCACCGTGCCGTTCGGTATTCTTTAGTTGGTCAAAAAGCGGACTTAGTATCTGTGATAATACTTCGTTTTCGTGGATATAGTAATTGGGCAATACGATTTTATATTTAGCCGGATTGGCCAGTAAGGCAATGGCCAGGGCGTATTGTTCAGAATAAAACCGTTCACACATAAATTCCGGATAGTCATAAGGCAGGTACACATCATGCAATTGAACATATACCCCTTTCTTTAGCCGGGGAAGTATTTCCAAAAAAAATACCATCGTATCTGAGTTGGGAAGCAACCGGTGGGTATTGTCCACAAATAAAATATCATTTTCTTCAAGCTCACTGAAGATGGCGGTATCTGTATTTTCGAGCGGTTGGCGAATCATGCGTTGCGCCAGTGAACTGATTTCAGTCCGGGGTTGCGGATCTATACAGGTTATACTGGTGTTCAGCTGTTGTTCCCGGATAGCTTTCGCCGCCACTTTGGTGGAGTGGCCTGAGCCGATTTCGAAATAGCGTTTTGGCCGTATGGTTGCCAGCAGGGTATAAAGCATAATAATATCCATGCCCGGCAGGTATTTATTGTCCCAGGCAGGTTGCAGGGAATTCTTATCATTATCCTGCTGTTGTATGGTGAGCAGCGCTGCTTTATACTTTATCGCTTTTTCCAGAAGTGCTTTATAATCCGCCTGCCTCCGGCTTATCAGCTGAAGCAATTCCGGATGTGGAGACTGACGGGGAATATAGCGCGGTTTAAATTCCGTTTTATATTCCAGGAATAAGGGCTGGAAACGGGGGTGCAGGAAACGGTAAAGTGAGCGGAACATATGAGGTATTGCTATATCAAAAAGGTAAGGTACAGTAATTTGTTTTCATTGGTGGAAAAGCCGCTTCCCGATTTTATTTTATATTGCAATAATTACTATATGTCCGGGAGCTGTTTCTGCGGGATATGGTGTTGATTTCCGATTGCTTAGCCACCATAGTTAAATTTAAGAAAAGCGTATGCCGAATCCCGAGATAAAACGTTTATCCCAATCCACCAATAACAGGAACTGGAAGAAGTGGGGCCCTTATTTGTCAGAGAGGCAATGGGGCACGGTGCGGGAAGATTACAGTAAAGACGGCCATGCATGGACGTATATCAATCATGATCTCGCGCGCAGCTATGCCTACCGGTGGGGCGAAGAAGGACTGGCCGGCTTCTGCGATGCTGATCAGATTCTTTGCCTGGCGCCTGCTTTCTGGAACGGAGAGGATTCCATTCTGAAAGAAAGGCTTTTTGGTCTGGCCAATAATGAAGGCAATCACGGGGAGGATGTGAAGGAACTTTATTTTCACCTGGAATCGTCTCCCACCCATTCTTATTGTAAATATTTATATAAATACCCGCAGACCCGGTTTCCCTATGAAGAGCTGATTGAAAAAAATAAACGGGACCGGCTGAGTCCGGAATATGAATTGCCGGATACCGGGATTTTCAAAGAGGATCGATATTTCGATTGCTATATCGAATATGCAAAGAGTGATGTAAACGATATTCTTCTGAAAGTAACGGTGTATAACCGGGGCCCTGTAGCGGCAACAATTCACGTACTGCCGCATTTGTGGTTCCGCAATTTCTGGAAACACAATCCGCGGTTTTCCAAACCGGTTATCAGTGCAGTGAGTGAGGATTGCCTGCAGACCAGTTCAGACCGCAATGGCGATTTTTATTTTTATCACCGAGGCGGGAAACAATTGTTTTGCGATAATGAAACCAATAATCGCCGGATGTATAACCGCCCGGATGACACCCCATTTGTAAAGGATGGGATCAATAACCATATAGTCAATGGGGCGGCTACGATCAACCCGGAGAAACAGGGAACAAAAGCGGCCATCTGGCAACTGGAGGAAATTCTGCCGGGTGATTCCTCCTTTTTTCAGTTCCGGCTGAGCAAACAGCAACTGGCCGATCCCTGGGTGGATTTTGACCTCGTATTCGAAGAACGGCAGGCGGATACGGATCTGTATTTTGAGAAACTGATTCCTAAGAAACTGTCTTCCGCATATAAAGATTTATTGAAAAGTGCCGCCAGCGGTTTACTCTGGACCAAACAGTTTTACTACCTGGATGTATATAAATGGCTGAATGGCGAACCGGGAGAAAAAGCGCCGGTCCGTAATTATAAGCGCAATTATGACTGGCAGCACCTGACCTGCCGGAATATTATTTCCATGCCGGACAAATGGGAGTATCCCTGGTTTGCGGCCTGGGACCTGGCTTTTCATGCAGCCACTTTTGTACATGTGGATCCCGATTTTGCCAAGCAGCAATTGCTGGTGGTACTACGGGAATATTATATGCATCCCAACGGGCAGATTCCCGCTTATGAATGGAATTTCAGTGACGTTAACCCGCCGGTGCATGCATGGGGTGTTTGGTATGTGTTTGATGCGGACAGGAAAAAAACAGGGGTGGCCGACTGGGATTTCCTGGAACGAGCGTTCCAGAAACTGTTGATGAATTTCACCTGGTGGGTGAACCAGAAGGATGCAAACGGTACAGATATATTCGAAGGCGGTTTCCTGGGGCTGGATAATATCGGCGTCTTTGACCGCAATCATATGCCGCCGGGTATCAAGAAGCTACAGCAGGCAGATGCCACCAGCTGGATGGCCATGTATGCGATCAATATGCTGCGGATGTCGCTTGAACTGGCGGAACATAATAAAGCGTATGAAGAATCAGCGGCCAAATTTTTCCGGCATTTTCTGAATATCGGATGGGCCATGCATCATATCGGGAAAAAAGACATTTCGCTCTGGGATGAAAAGGACGCGTTTTATTATGACGCGATTCAGTTTGAAAACGGCAGCAGTGAACGGTTACGCATACGCTCACTGATTGGTATCATCCCAATGCTGGCGGTAGAAGTGATGCATGGCAGCCTGTTTGAACAACTGAAGCAGTTCAATACACGGATTGAAGTAATCCGCCTGACCCGCCCTGACCTTACCACGATTATCTCCGATATCAATAAGAAAAACGCGGATGGCAATTACCTTTTCGCGATCATGATCGGCGACCGGATGGAGCATTTGCTGAAACGCCTGCTCGATGAAGCGGAGTTTTTATCCGACTTCGGAATACGTTCCCTGTCAAAAATCCACGAAACACCGTATACATTTCATTACCAGGAAAAGGAATACAGTATACAATATGAACCCGGGGAAAGTTCCAGTTCCATGTTTGGCGGCAACTCCAACTGGAGAGGCCCGATCTGGCTGCCGTTGAATTACCTTATTATACATTCGTTGCGTAAATACTACGAGTATTACGGCGATACGTATACACATGAATTTCCTGCCGGTTCTGGTCAGCGGCTCAACCTGAAACAGATTGCCAATGCCCTGACCAAAAGGCTGCTGAAAATATTTGAACGCAATGAAAAAGGCGCGTTTCAGTATCATTCACCCGAACATCCGCAATGGACAAAAAAATATTTCCGTGAACATCATCTGTTCTATGAATTTTTCCACGGCGATACAGGGCAGGGACTCGGGGCTTCACACCAGACGGGGTGGACGGCACTGGTGGTGAATTTGTTGCTGGAGATGGACGAGTAAATTAGACAGCAGTTAGCAGATCGTGGTTAGTAGTCGTTTTCATTGAGATTTTTACTCTACATACGTGAATCCGTCTCCGTCAAACAACCCTTTATCGCTTAGCTTCAGGTGCGGAATGACCAGCAGGGCCATGAAGGACAGGGTCATAAAGGGGGAGGCAAGGATGGATCCTAATTCAGCCTTTGTCATTTTATCAATGGCGGTATAAGCGGCCGCCATTTCATAGCCGTCCCGGTTACTCATAAGCCCGGCAACCGGTAAGCCCAGTACCATTTCACGGGAATGGCTAACCGCAGATAAGCCACCTTTTTCCGCTATGACCAGGTTGATGGCCCGGGCCAGGCTTTCATCGTCAACCCCAACCGCCACAATATTATGACTGTCATGAGCCACTGAAGAAGCCAGTGCTCCCTGTTTTAATCCGAACCCTTTAATAAAGGCCCTGGCCACCGGTGCTTCCTGGTACCGGTTCACCACCACGATCTTCAGGACATCGTTCTCCGTATCGCTGACAATTTGATTATCGGCAGTTTTGGGTGACAGATCCAGCCTGTTGGTGATCAGCTGCCCATCCAGCGCTTCAATTACAGGAATCGTTTTATCCCCGGTGTATTCAGTTTTAAATACCTCTTTCGTTTTGGGACTGCAGGAGAAATTATTGACAGTTCCGCTTTCTGTACTTTTAATTTTTGATTTTTGGTTTTCAGCAACAAGCTCGCCATTGATATAAGTTGATAATACCCCGAAGTCCTTCAGGTCTTTTACCAGTATAAAATCCGCACAATCCCCAACATTTAATAATCCGACATCCAGCTTATAGTGCAGCACCGGATTCACGCAGGCGGCGCGCAATACTTTATACACGTCAATTCCCTTTGCCACGGCACGGGCGCAAAGCTGGTTGATGTGTCCAAGTAATAAACTGTCGGGATGTTTATCGTCACTGCAAAACATCATTTGTTCCGGCCAGTCGTGCAATAAATCAATGAGGGCGTCAAAATTCTTCGCTGCAGAACCCTCCCGGATCTGGATTTTCATACCGAGGCGTAGTTTATCCAGCGCTTCTTCGGCGGTGAAGCACTCATGGTCGGTGGAAATAATAGTTGCCCGACTCGCTTCTCCCTTCTCCGGACTCCCGACTCCCGACTCCATTCTCCCTTCTCCCGATCCGAGCCACTCCGGCCTGATATATTTTCCTGCCAGATCTCCCCGCAATCCCGGTGCATGACCATCCACGGGTTTGCCAAGACGTAGCGCGGCTTTTATTTTTTTCATCACTTCTTCCTCACCGTTCAGCACACCCGGAAAATTCATCATTTCACTGAGGTACCTGATTTCCGGGCGGGACAAGAGTTCTTCCACTTCGGCGGCATCAACGGCAGCGCCGGCTGTTTCAAAAACCGTGGCGGGCACACAACTGGGCGCCCCGAAATTAAATTTGAAGGGCACTGTCATTCCGTTCTCAATCATGAAGTCCACTCCCTTTACGCCACAGACATTGGCAATTTCATGCGGATCGCTTACCGTGGCCACTGTGCCGTGTACCACAGCCAGCCGGGCAAATTCGGAAGGCACCAGCAGGGAACTCTCTATATGGACATGGCTATCGATAAAGCCGGGGAGAATATAGGGGAGCACCTGGCCGGGAGACGGGCTGAACGGACGTATGGCCTGAATTTTGCCTGCTGATACAACCAGTTCGGCCGGATAGTGCGTCTGGTTGAGCAGGTCCATCAGTACGCCCGACAGGGAAAATGAACCTTTCATCTGTCTGATTTGTTAGTTCGCCTAAATTTAGTTCTTTGTGACCATGAATAGGCTAGATTTGTAATTCAACCATTAAAAGAAAACAATTATCATGAAACGTCTTATTTTATCTTTTCTCTTTGCCGCGGCCGCATTTTCAGTTCAGGCACAAACAGCGGAGGAGATCGTAAGCAAACATATTGAAGCCATTGGCGGAGCCGACAACTGGAGAAAAGTAAATTCAGTAAAAATGGAAGGTATTCTGCAGGCAAACGGAGCCGATGTATCTGTTACCGTAACCGTGCTTCACGGCAAGGGGATGCGCCAGGATATTTCCGTAATGGGCATGAACGGGTATGAATTTGTTACCCCTACCGAAGGCTGGAGTTTTATGCCTTTCCAGGGACAGCAGCAACCCGAACCTAAAACCGCGGAAGACCTGGCCGAGTCACAGGATAAACTGGATGCCCAAGGCAGCCTGATCGACTATGCAAAAAAAGGACATACCCTGGAATACCTCGGTAAAGAGGACGTGGAAGGAACGGAATGCTTTAAAATAAAAATCATTAAGAAAGGCGGTTCTCCTGAAACTATTTTTATTGATCCGAAAAGCTTTTATGTCCTGCAAAGCAAAAGCACGGTTAAAGCCAACGGGCAGGAGGTGGAAGTGGTGACTTCTTACAGCAATTATGAAAAACTGACCGAAGGAATCGTGGTGTCCAAATCTATGACCCTGCCATTTGGCGAACTGAATCTCACTAAAGTGGAGATCAATGGCACTGTGGATGAGGCTATCTTCAAAAAATAATATCGATATCTGAATTTACAAACCCTGGTCTTGTACCGGGGTTTGAATTTTTATACCTGCTCAAAAAACTGCTATGAAAAGTATTTTCATCGCGGCCGCTTTATTTACGGCCGTATCCGCATTTTCTCAAACAGCTGTAAACAGCAGCACATTCGGCATGATGGAAGCCCGTTGGCTGGGACCTGGAACCATGAGTGGCCGTATCACCGCTATTGAAGGAGTAGCCCGGGATGGGAAAACCATTTATGTGGGTACAGCGGGTGGAGGTATTTGGAAAACCACCAATGCCGGCGCCTCTTTCAAACCCGTTTTTGACAGGTACTGCCAGAGCATCGGTGCGTTGGCGATTGATCCTAAAAATCCGAAGATCATTTTTGCAGGTACCGGAGAAAGCAATATGCGGAATTCCGTTTCAATCGGGGATGGTATTTATAAATCCACGGATGCCGGTGAAAACTGGACAAAACTCGGGCTGGATAAATCAGAACATATAGCAAAGATTGTGATACATCCGCAGCAAACGGATATTATTTATGTCGCCGTGCCCGGTGCCTTGTGGAGCAGCAGTAAAGACAGGGGATTATATAAATCGGTTAATGGAGGAAAAACCTTTGAACAAATTTTATTTATCAGCGATGAAGCCGGTTGTGCAGATGTATCTGTGGATCCTGAACATCCGGATACTGTTTATGCGTCTACCTGGGAGTTTCGACGTAAGCCGTATTCTTTCAACTCAGGAGGTAATGGCAGTGGAATGTGGAAGAGTACCGATGGCGGTAAAACCTGGCGTGAGCTGAAGAACGGATTACCGGCAAAGCCTTTTGGCCGGATTGCTTTTACGTTAGCTCCCAGTGCCCCGCAGCATATGGTAGCCATTGTGGAAGCCGCCGAAACCGGCTTATATATTTCAGCCGATGGCGGGGAGAACTGGAAAAAACAAAGTGCCACCATGAATGTGGTTTCGCGTCCATTTTATTTTTCCACGATCGTGATTGATCCGAAAGACCCCAAACGGGTCTATCGCCCCGCCTTTTCATTTGCTTATTCCAATGACGGAGGCTATTCATTCGCGGAAGCCAGCAATGAAGGCGGCTGGGTTCACAGTGACCATCATGCGCTATGGATCAACCCCAATAATACCAATCAGATGTACCTCGGTACTGACGGTGGCGTTTATTACAGCCTCGACCGGGGGGCCACCTGGAATTTTGTGCAAGGGCTGCCTGTGGGTCAGTTCTATCATGCGGCTGTGGATGACCGTAAGCCGTATAATATTTATGGAGGCTTACAGGACAATGGCAGCTGGACTGGCCCTTCCGCAGCGCCGGGAGGGGTGAGTAATGCTAACTGGAAATCATTATACGGAGGCGACGGTTTCTGGGTACAACCCGATCCCGCAGATATCAATACGGTATATGCGGAATACCAGGGAGGGAATATCAGCCGGATTAATCTGATCAGCAAGAAAGCAGTTAATATTAAGCCGCAACAGGCGCCCGGAGAAGAGAAACTGCGGTGGAACTGGAATACGCCGATTGTATTGGGAGCGGCCAATAAGAAGAATCTCTATATGGCCAGTCAGTATCTCTATAAATCCATCGACCAGGGACGGAACTGGAACAGGATATCCCCTGATCTGACCACGAATGATAAGAAAAAACAGGAACAGGAAAACAGTGGCGGATTAAGTGCCGATGTAACATCGGCCGAAAATCACTGCACCATTTTTACGCTTGCCGAATCTCCGCTGGATGAAAAACTGATCTGGGTGGGTACCGATGACGGAAACCTGCAATACACAACGGATGGCGGGAAAACATGGACCAATGTGGCTGCTCACTATGCAAAAGCCGGTATACCTGCGCAAACCTGGGTCAGTAGTATTGAAGCTTCCCGCTTTGACAGGAATGTGGTCTATGCCACATTTGATAACCACATGTATGGCGATCATAAAACCTATCTTGCCACTTCCAATGATATGGGTAAAACATGGAAGCAACTTACCAGTGGTGAGTTTACCGGGTTTGCCCATAAGATCAGGCAGGACCTGGTAAATAAGGATTTATTGTTTCTGGGCACCGAGATGGGATTATTTGCCAGTACGGATGGCGGGCAGCAATGGTTCCGGATGAAAAACAAAATACCCGAATATGTACTGGCCCGTGATATACAGATACATCCCCGCACGCACGATCTGGTCATTGCCACGCATGGCCGGGGTATACTGATTGTGGACGATATATCGCCGATCCGCAACCTGAAAAAAGAAACGGCAGAGAAAGACGTGGTGCTCTTTCCGATGGCCCCTGTCACACTCACCATGGGGCAGTTTGGAGATGGTGGTTTCCCGGGTACGGGCGGTTGGGTCAGTGGAAATCCTCCCGCAGTTCCGCCAATCAAATACTACCTGAAAGACCGCGTCAACAGCGGCGAAGTGAAAGTGGATATTTTTGATGCCACGGGCAAGCTGGTACAATCAATTCCCGGCGCAAAAAGGAAAGGCGTCAACATGGTCAGCTGGAACCTCAGTATGAAACCGCCAAAAGTAGCCAGCGGGGGAACTAAAATTGATTTTTCAGGTTTTCTTGCACCAATGGTATTACCCGGGGATTATACGATAAAACTGAAAGTGGCGGATTCCGTATATACGACTAAAGTAAAACTGGTGCATGATCCTTCAGATAAAAACTTTACGCTGGAAGACAGGAAGAAGCAATACAAAGCGGCGACGGATCTGTATCAGCTGCATGAGCGGCTGGCAGCGGTGGTGGATACCATTAATGACCGGCAGAAAATGCTAAAGGAAAACATGGCGAAAGTCACGGATTCTTCGCTGAAAAAATCCATGCAGTCCTATCATGATGAACTCGAGAAACTGAGAACTGAATGCCTGGCCTCAAAACAAAAATCCCTTTTTGTAGATGAGAAAAAGCTACGGGAAGAAATCACTGAAGTCTATTCCGGCGTAACCGGTCAGGAAGCGGCGCCTTCCAATCTGCAGCTCCAGCGGATTACCACCTTACAAGCAGAAGTAAAGAAAAAGGAAGAGGAACAGAAACAGGTGTTGAAAAAGTATGATGTGTGGGTGAAAGACAGACTCCGGCAGGAAGGCGTAACCGGCCCAAAGGAAAAGAAAGGTTTTTAATTCAATGAATGGTTTTTATAAGGCTGCGGATTGCAGCCTTTTTTTTTGCGGCAAGGTGAAATCTTTCCTGATTTATTTACCGTAATTTCCTGCTTCAAACTACTGATATGAAAAAATGGATACTTGCCCTTTTGGTATTTTCTTTTTCGGTGGCGGTTGCCCAGAAGAAAAAACCCACTTCACCGGCAGCTGTGGTATATCCCGAAGAAGAACTGATTAAAAGCAATCAGTACCGGTTGATCGGCCCGTTTCGCGGTGGACGCAGCGGGGCGGTGGCCGGCAGTTATAATAATAAAATGAATTTTTATTTCGGGGGCACCGGTGGTGGCGTTTGGAAAACGGCGGATGGAGGTAGTAACTGGAAAAATATTTCCGATAAATTTTACGGCAGTTCCATTGGGGCGGTAGCCGTGGCTCCATCCGATGAAACAATTCTGTATGTTGGGGAAGGAGAAAACACCATGCGTGGAAATGTTAGTGAGGGACTCGGCGGAATGTGGCGCAGTGATGATGCAGGAAAGTCCTGGAAAAATATCGGGTTGAAAGACGGCCGTCATATAATCCGTATCGTTATCCACCCGAAGAACCCCGATATCGTATGGGTGGCTGTTATGGGACACTTGTTTGGTCCCAATGAAGAAAGAGGCGTTTACAAAACGACCGATGGAGGCAAAACATGGAAGCGAACTTTATATGTCAATAACCAGACCGGCTGCAGTGATCTGGTGATGGAACCCGGCAATCCCGCCGTATTCTACGCAGGTACCTGGCGGCTGATACGTACCCCGTATTCGCTGGAGAGTGGCGGTGAAGGCAGTGGTTTATGGAAAAGTACGGATGGTGGTGAAACATGGACCGCGATTTCCGGCAAGAAAGGGTTGCCTAAAAATACATGGGGTATTGTGGGTGTGGCCGTGGCTCCTTCCAATACGGATAAAGTATACGCGATCATTGAAAACGAAAAGGGAGGACTCTTTATGAGTACGGATGCCGGTGAGACATGGAGCCTTCAATCCAATGACAATAATATCCGTCAGCGGGCCTGGTATTATACCAAAGTATATGTGGACCCGAAGAATGAAAATAAAGTCTATTGTCCTAATGTGGAATTTATGTTCAGCACAGACGGGGGAAAGACATTTAAAAGTTTATCCACCCCCCATGGCGATCATCATGATTTGTGGATTGATCCGGAAGACGGAAACAGGATGATTGTGGCCGATGATGGTGGTGCTCAGGTGAGTTATGATGGCGGGGCGAACTGGAGTACCTATCTCAATCAGCCCACTGCACAGGTGTACCGGTTGAGTACGGATAATGCATTTCCATACCGGATCCTGGGCGGACAGCAGGACAACAGTGCATTCCGTATAAGGAGCCGTACCAACGGTGCCGCGATTACAGCAACGGATATGGAAACAGCTGCCGGTAGTGAAAGCGGTTATGTAGTGGCTGATCCGCTGAATCCGGAGATTACTTATGGAGGTAATTATATGGGCATGCTGCAGCGGCTGGATCATCGTACCGGGGAAAGCCGGATGATCAATGTCTGGCCCGTGGACAATATGGGGGCCGGAGCGGTGGCGGCGAAATACCGTTTTCAATGGAACTACCCGATCTTTTTTTCGCCCAATAATCCAAAACGCTTGTATGCGGCGGGCAATCATTTGTTCGTTACCGAAAATGAAGGGAAAAGCTGGGAACAGATTTCTCCGGATCTGACTACCAATGATAAAAGCAAACAGGCATCCAGTGGCGGACCGGTAACACAGGATAATACATCAGTAGAATACTATTGTACTATTTTCACTGCTGCTGAATCCGCGTATGAGGCCAACCTGCTGTGGACCGGCAGTGATGACGGTTTGATTCATGTAAGCCGCGATGCCGGCAGGAACTGGGAAAATGTAACACCCAAAGATGCACCAGCGCATATCATGTGGAACTGTGTGGAAGCGGATCCTTTTAAAAAAGGAGCTGCCTATTTTGCCGGAACAAGATACAAGTCGGACGATTTTGCTCCTTATATCTATAAAACAGAAGACTACGGCAAAACATGGAAGCGGATTACCAATGGAATACCATCACTTCATTTTACAAGAGCCATACGTGCAGACAGGAAGAAAGCCGGGTTGTTGTATGCCGGAACAGAATATGGTATGTATATCTCGTATGATGGCGGTGAAAACTGGCGATCATTCCAGCTCAATCTTCCGGTTACTCCTGTAACGGATCTGCATATTAAAAACAATGATCTGATTGTAGCCACCCAGGGCCGGAGCCTTTATGTACTGGACGATCTTACCGTGGTACAACAGGCAAGTGCGGATATCCTGGATAAAACCATGCATGTATTTGATGTAAATCCTGCTTATCGTATGGCCGGGGGCGGAGGAAGACGAAGCAGGCAGCAAAATACGGGTATTGCCAATGCCGGAATGAATCCTCCGTCAGGTGTTGTCTTCAATTATTACCTGAAATCAGTAACGGATTCGTCCAGAGTAGCCGTGGTGATACTGGGAAAAGACCGCAAACCGATTAAAACATATTCTACCTCGGCAAAAGACAATAAACTTGAAATAAGCAAAGGCATGAATCAGTTTGCCTGGGATATGAATTACCCGGAAGCTGAACGGGTGGAGGGGCTGATTTTATGGAATGGATTTGTGCGTGGCCCCAAAGCAGCTCCCGGTGCTTACACGGCCCGTTTCATCAACGGTTCCGATTCTACGGAAGTCCCTTTCACTATTCTTGGCGATCCCAATTATGCCACAACAACGGCTGAATATGACGAACAGGTCGGTTTTCTGCTTTCTGTAAGAGATAAGTTTTCTGAGCTGATGAAAGCGCTGAAAAATATTAAAGAAGTGAGGCAACAGCTGACTGATTTTTCTTCCCGGAATGGCAAAGCCGTACCCGCTGACATAAAAAAACAGATTGACAGCATCCACAGGCAAATGACGAATGTGGAGGAAGCCCTGCACCAGACCAAGGCTAAAAGCGGACAGGATGTACTGAACTTCCCGATAAAACTCGATGATAAGCTGGCCAGTGTTTACAATGCTGCAGCAGCAGGCAATGCCGCTCCATCACGTCAGGCCAGAGAAGCATATGCGGAGCTGGCTGTTCTCGTGGATGCGGAGCTTTCAAAACTGAAAGGTATAATGGGACCGGAGTTGAAAAAGCTGAATGATATGATTCATGAGGCCAGGCTTCCGGTAATTGGAACAAAAGAGTAGTGGAATAAAAATAAAAAGCCGGCGCGGCCGGGATCAATTACTGATCCTGGCCGTTCTTTTTTTCATCAGGGCAATGGCTTCTTCCTCGCTGCCGAACATCTGGTCCACATTAACCAGGTTCTGGGCAAGTTTATCATATCGTTTGGTCATGAGCCAGATAAAAATATGCAGGTAATGAACGCCGTCAAATACCAGGATTTTTTTCCTGACCGTTTCCTCCCTGGTTTTTAAAAATTCACCGGGGATTTCGGTGTAATGCATAGCCGGCCGTATATGATGAATCGCATGATAGCCATCATTCCAGCACTGCTGGTTGTATTTTGTATTGATGCAATTAATCGTATTGTCTTCCAGGTCATCGGGATTTACAAACGCATGCTGTGTCCAGTTGCCCAGCATCATCACTACCCGTGCGAATACAAAGGGTATAATAAAGATGAAGAGTGTCGCCTGCAGGTTTACAAAGCACATCACCACGCAGAAAATATAAAAGGATATTTCACCGGCGGTAAGCCGCATGTAAAACTTCTTGCGTTTTCTGCTAAAGAAATACATAAAAGTGTCCGAGAAGCCCAGCACCATAAACCGGCCTACATAGGCCAGGAAATCACGCAGACTGTCACGCTGGTAACGGAGGGTACTGCTGGCATCGTCTTCCATATTATTTTCCACATGGTGCATTCCCATATGATGGGCGAAATAGGTTTCAGGCGTATGGCCGAAAAACGGGCAGATAAACCAGATAATATAATGAAACAGCCAGGTGTATGCTTTTTTAAACAATTTCCGGTGACAGATACAATGCAGCATCAGTCCGAAACGACCTTTGAAATAAAGTTGTGAAATATAGAAATAGGGTACGTACAGCAACCACCACCAGGCTCCCTGTAACAAGGGGGTATATAATACTACCGCTGAAGGAATAACAAGAACATGTATGGCGGTAAGCAGGTGAATAAAGGGCAGGTCTCTTTTATCATTGATAAAACGAAGCCAGAACTTTTCGTAAGTTGAAAATGATGCCGGTTCCCTGTATACAGGATCTGTAATTACTGTCAGTGCCTTCATGTAAAATTGGTGTCGCTGTTTGAATTCTACACACAGTTGCGGACTGTGTTTTGATAAATGTACAGCCTTTACCATAAAAATACCCGCTTTGTTTTAAAAGCGGGTATCTGTATAATCCGTTCGTTTTGCAACTATTTCATTTGCACCGATGGCTTTATGGCGCGTACACCGGTTGTGCCCCCGCCATTCAGGGTAAGGTCAACCGGTTTATTGGTTTGCCAGGCACCACGTGTAAAATCAGGAACATCAATGGTTCTTGATTTTTTATTGACGGAACGTTCGCTAAGGGGCATTACACAGCTCCAGGCAGCTGCATCATATACATCCTGATCAAGGGGCAATCCATTGCGCAGGCAATCTACCAGCCGCCAGTCCATAATAAAGTCCATACCGCCATGTCCGCCTACTTCTTTTGCAATGGCACCGATATGTTTAACGATGGGTAATGCGTACTGTTCTTCGAGTTTTTTCAGCTCCTCTGGTTTTACCCAACTGTGTCCGAAAGCGATGCGTTGCGGGCCGGGCCATTTCTGGGCGGCTCCTTTTGTACCGCTTACCAGGTGAATCCGGGAGTAGGGACGTGGGGTGGATACATCATGTTGCACCATCACCGTTTTGCCTTTATAGGTACGGAGTAAAGTGGTATTCATATTGCCGCGATAAGGCCGGTCCGTATATTCTTTGAAAAAGTCGTCTTTGGCAGCCAGTTCCTTTGCAATGGTATTCATACTGAAATCTATTGTACTCATACTTACCAGGTGATCGAACCGGTCTCCCCGGTTAATATCCATACATTGAGCAACAGGGCCAAGTCCGTGGGTGGGGTACAGGTTGCCGTTGTGCCCGATATTTTCTTTGAGCCGCCACATATCCGCATAGGCTTTTTTATTAAAGTTCCAGTCACGGCTCAGGTCATGTATGTATGCTCCTTCCGCATGTACAATTTCTCCCAGCATACCCTGACGGGCCATATTGAGCGTTAACAGTTCGAAGAAATCATAGCAACAGTTTTCCAGCATCATGCAATGCTGTTTTGTTTTTTCAGAGGTCTCTACCAGCTCCCATAATTCATCTATCGTTTTTCCGGCCGGCACTTCGGTAGCCGCGTGTTTACCATGCCGCATGGCATAGAGGGCAACGGGCGTATGCAGACTCCAGGGAGAAGGGGTGTAAACGAGATCCACTTCATTACTTTCACATAAGGCTTTGTATCCTTCGTCTCCACTATATTCCTTTGCGCGGGGCCGCCCCATTTTTTCCAGCGTCTTTTGCGCAGCCGTTACCCGGTCAGGATATTTATCACAAAGGGCGGTGATTTCCACTCCGTCAATATAACTCAGTCGTTCTACCGCATCGGATCCCCGCATTCCCAGTCCCACCACACCAATGCGTACGGTTTGCAGTTTTGGCGCGGCATAGCCACACATATTGAAACGCTGGCCTTTTTTTTCCAGTTCCAGTGAGCGGTCCATCTGTTCGTCAGAAGCACCGGTTACACGGGCAAAAGCAGGAAGACCCGTTGCCAATGCTCCGGTTCCGATCGCTACTTTTTGTAAAAAATTTCTGCGGCTGTTACTCATGGCAAACAATTTAAAGTATGTATGCAATTTCAGGATTTTATCGGGACCTGAAAGTTTTGCGGCTAAAATGGCACAAACGATTGCCTCACCGGTTTACAGGCGTTGTCAGGGGGTCAGGACTTTCATTGCCACAACGATCCACGGCACTTACATGTATGGATGTCAGAAAGACTTTGTTATTTCCCCTTAATTTTTCAAAGGGCAGTTCGATATGGCTGGCCGAACGGTTTAAGATGATATATTCTTTCTGTCCCCCGTATTCAAAATAAACAACCCAGCGGAACACATCTTCTCTGTCCGGATGTGTCCAGCTGATATACGCTGAATCCTTTACGGCCAGTTTTAACAACGGGGCAACGGGCGCTGTGCTATCCAGCCAGGGACTGGCAGGTACCAGGGCCTGTTTATTATACGGGGTTTCCAGCAGGGCATTGGCCATACCGGGGTTTTTGGTGAGAGAGGAAATATTCCAGTGTACCACTCCTTTACTGGCGGGTAGCATACCACGACTGATCTGGATCTGGCTCAGTATTTCATTAATATTTCTGGAGCTGCTGTCGCGCCCCACACTGATGCCCGGCCATAAATGTCTCCTGAGGGTATTTTCACCGGCCCACCAGCCAAGTAATACGGGGAAGCTCTGCCCCGGACGATTTATCGGCCAATACAATTGCGGCGTGAAATAATCAATCCAGCCTTTATTGAGCCAACGTTTTGCATCTGCATACAACTGATCATACTGATCAAAACCGGTTACAGATTCCGGATAGCCGGGCCGCCAGATACCAAAGGGGCTTAGCCCGAATTTTACCCATGGTTTGGCGGCTTTTATTTTTTTATAAAGCTGCTCAATAAATACATTCACCGCTTCGCGCCGCCAATCGCCCCGGTTCATTGTGCCGCCATTTTTTTTATAGGCATTCCAGCTGGCGCTGTCCGGAAAATCTTCTCCGTGATTGTAAGAAGGGTAGGGATAGAAATAATCATCAAAATGGACTCCGTCAATATCATACCGGTTAACGAGATCCATCACTACAGCGGTGGAATGTTCCTGTGTCCCTTTTTGTGCCGGATCCAGCCACCAGTATCCCTCTTTTAAAAAGAGGGCCAGCCCGGGCTTCTTTTTAACAATAGATTGAGCGGTTATTTCCTTTCCGTCTTTATGATGCGCCCTGTAGGGATTAAGCCAGACATGTAATTCTATGCCCCGGTCATGCGCCGCTTCTGTCCAGAATTTCAACGGATCATAATAGGGCGATGGGGGTTGCCCTTGTTTACCGGAAAGAAAATAGGACCAGGGTTCAAGGTCACTCTCGTACAGGGCGTCGCATTGCGGACGTACCTGCAGAATCACCGCATTGAAATTCTTTTCCTGTAAAAAATTGAGGAGGTCAAGGGCTTCTTTTTGTTGCTGTCCGGTAGTCAGACCCGGTTTTGATGGCCAGTCTATATTGGCCACCGTAGCCACCCAGGCAGCCCGGAATTCTCGGATTGCAGCAGAAGGGGCGGTTGAAACCGGCGCCGTATTTACCGGAGTTATTGACTTTTTGCCAGTGCTGCAGGCATAGAAAGAGAACCAAAATGAGCTAAGCCAGATCAGGGTATACCTTTTCATAAACTGACGTTTAGTATCGGAGAAACGGGTACTAAATGTAAGCTAAATCAGCTTATTGATCTTCGAACAGGTCGGGCCTTCTGTCTTTTGTGCGTTGTATAGCCTGATCCTGCCTCCATTCTTCAATCAGCTTGTGATTGCCGCTCATCAGCACATCCGGTACTTTTTGTCCGCGGAAATCAACCGGGCGGGTATACACGGGTGGTGCCAGTAGGTTGTCCTGAAAAGAATCAGTGAGGGCGGAGGTCTCATCATTCAGCACACCAGGTATCAGCCGGCCGATGGCATCCACCAGCAGGGCAGCCGGTATTTCCCCGCCGCTGAGTACAAAATCTCCGATGGAAATCTCTTTTGTTACATATTGCTGCCGGATGCGTTCGTCAATTCCTTTATAGTGGCCGCAGATGATCAGGAGATTCTCTTTCAGTGAAAAGGCGTTGGCCATTTTCTGATTAAACGTCACCCCGTCGGGGGTCATATAAATGATATCGTCAAACCTGCGCGCTGCAGAAAGTTCCTCAATGGCTTTAGCCAGGGGTTCACACATCATTACCATACCGGCACCGCCTCCATATTGGTAATCATCAATCTGCCCGTACTCATTCACGGCCCATTTACGTAACTGGTGCACCCGAATGGTCAACAGCCCTTTTTCCTGGGCCCGCTTCATCATACTATGGGCAAAGGGGCTTTCCAGCAATTCAGGCAAAACGGTAAGTATATCAATGTGCATGTGGCAAAGATAGGAAGGGATCAGTTGCAGGAAACCAGTACCGTACTGTTGGTCTCGTTTACCGCCCGGTCTTTGGCTATCACCTGTATCTTATAATTTACGCCGGCCACAGCGGTGATGGACTGACTGACTGTACCCGTTTTTCCGGCCGGGTATTCGTGTACATCCATGAGCAGGGCACCGGTATTGGTATTGCTGATATGAATATGTACTTCGGCGATATAGGTATCATCGGTGATTGATGCATTGATTGGGATCAATTGTCCGGGTGTAAATACCTGTCCGGCTGTCGGACTGCTGATACTCACCACCGGAAAAACCTTATCCTTTTCCGCGGCTGGTTTGCCGCAGGCGCTAAGCAGAAAAGCGGTTAATAAAGCTGAAAGGACTGTTTTCATAGTATGAAGATAAGGAAATGGAGAGTGGAGAGTGGAGAGTGGAGAGTGGAGGACCTTTCCTGCTTTAAGCACTTCGTACTTCTAACCTCGTACTTTGTACTTATAAAAAGAGAAACCCCCAGGGAACTGGGGGTTGACATTGAAACAAAAACCAACGATAGCTCATTTTCATGAGCCACATTTTAAGTGTATTTTTTCACCTCTGGATCAAAAGTACACAGCGGGGGATACCCGGAAAGTGACATACGTCATCATGCAGCGTGATTAGTATCAGTATCTGTTTTTAACGAATAATGGCCAAAGTTTTTTGTCAGATGGTGTTTTTTCGATATAAAAACTGATTTAAATCAGGTTTTAAGGGCAGGCGGATTGCTATTTTGCCCCTGAAACTTGTAACATGAAGCTGACGACCTCTACTGTGATTAATGAAAATTCCTGTGCCGCTGATATTGTAAAGGAGCATTACAGGACAGCCAACGTTTTCCGGAAATATGGAATAGAATACTGTTGCGGTGCCCGCTGGCCGCTCAAAATGGTGCTGGAAAATCAGCAGCTTGATGCCGCTGTGGTAATGGACGAACTGAGCAGCGCCGCCCGTCTGATTACGGTACCTTCATCCCTGCGCTTTACCGACTGGTCGGTGGATTTTCTGACCAGCTACATTGTAAATGTTCATCACGAATATTTGCGGCAGACATTACCGCAAATCCGCGAGCATATAAAAAAGTTTGTGGCCGAGCACCTGAAAAAGTATCCCTTTCTGGCTGAAGTGGAACGAAAGGTCAATTTCCTGGATAAAACCATGGTGCCGCACCTGCTTCAGGAGGAAGAAGTGATATTTCCCTATATCCGGCAAATCAGTCATGCGTATGAAAGCCAGGAATCCTATGCGAGTTTACTGGTACGTACCCTGCGCAAACCGGTAGAAGAACTGATGGATGAGGAGCATGATACCATTGAAAGAACCCTCTCCCAATTACGCGAACTGACCGGCAATTACCTGGCTCCTGAAAATGCCTGTACCAGTCACCGCCTGGCATATTCCATGCTGAAAGAACTGGATGACGACCTGGTACAGCACATGTATCTTGAGAATGAAATTCTTTTCCCCAAGGCAATCGCTATGGAAAAGGAACTGCTCGACAGACATTAAACCGGGTTTTATTTCCCGTTTATTTTATCCTAATTTTCAGGCCTAATTAGCGAATGAATGGATAATCTGAACGGACGTGTCATGACAGTATGGGCCATCCTGGTCTTTGCTTTTGCGCTTACCCTTGCCTTTATGTTCAGGGATTACCAGCTGGCTGTCAGCGGACTACTGCTGTTTGTAATCCTGACCGCATTTATACCCGGCTGGCGGTCAACCCTGATAGCAGGTCTGGTCAGCATGATTGTTATGACCGGACTGGTGATTTATTTCAAACAGGACAATGATGATATTACGCGGGCCCTGCTATCCCAGATCTATTCTCTTTTTGTCGTGGTTTTTTCAGTAGTGGTGATCTTTTATCTGAAAAAAATGCAGCAGAATTTTGCCCATGAGAAAACACACATGGCCTCCCTGTTTGAAAATGCCACGGAAGGTATTTTACTGACAGATAAAACCGGCAGTATAGTCCTGGTAAACCCGGCGGCTGAACGGATGTTTGGTTATAGTGCGGATGAACTGATTGAGGAGAAAATAGAAAAACTGATTCCGATGCGTTTTCATGGTCGTCACGAGAGTCTGCGTGAAGGATTTTATAAAAACCCGTCCAACCGGACCATGGGTATCGGGCGGGATCTTTATGCCCGGAGAAAAGACGGCAGTGAATTTCCGGTGGAAGTGAGTCTGAGTCATTACATGCAGAAAGATGAACCCTTTGTAATCGGGTTCATTGTGGACATCACGGCCCGTAAGGAGATTGAAAAAAATCTGCTGCGGCAAAAAATGGAACTGGAGAAAATCAGTGATGATATCCGCAAGCTCAATACCGACCTGGAAGGAAAGGTGGAAGAGCGTACAATTATTCTGAAGGAGGCCCTGCAGAAACTGGAGCAATCGCAGACGGAACTCAGCGAATCACTGGATAAGGAGCGGCAGCTGAATGAAATCAAAAGCCGTTTTGTATCGATGGCTTCGCATGAATTCCGCACGCCGCTGAGTACGATTCTTTCATCCGCGACGCTGGTGTCAAAATATCCGTCGGAATCGGAATTTGAAAAAAGGGAAAAACATATCCGGCGTATCAAGGACTCCGTTAATCATATGAATGAACTGCTGGAGGATTTTCTTTCGCTGGGAAAACTGGAAGAAGGAAAGGTCGGTGTTACCGCTACTTCATTCTGTGTAAAAGATTTTATCGAAGATGTGGTGGATGAGATGCGGGCCATGCTGAAGAACAACCAGGATATACTGCCGGATTGCAGCGGTGTTCCCCGGTTTAAAACGGATAAGCGGATGCTGAAAAATATTGTACTTAACCTCCTGTCCAATGCAATCAAGTTTTCAGGAGAAGGAAAGAATATCTGGATCAGTACCACAGCGGATGAGTACTATTTGCATATAAAAGTCAGGGACCAGGGATTAGGAATACCCGATGAAGATCAGCCGCATCTGTTCAGTACATTTTTCCGGGCAAAGAACGTGAGCAATATACAGGGTACAGGACTCGGATTGCCCATTGTAAAACGGTATGTGAATCTGCTGGGTGGCGATATTCACCTGCACAGCGTGCTGGAAGAAGGAACAACTATCAGTATCTCTCTGCCGGAGTATAAGGAGCCCGAATAAATTATTGCGGGTGACAGATCACCGCATCGCCGGGAGATACGGGTAATGCGGGACTGATAAAAGGGATACCCAGGTTGAGCCCCCGGAGAATCAATACAACTCCCATCAGGGTTACAAAAACCGGGACGACTTTCCGCATCAGTTGGCGGGCTTCAGGTTTGATCATACTGCCGGCCATTCCAACCATCATCATGGCGGGTAACGTGCCCAGTCCGAAAAAGGCCATAAAACTTACGCTTTCGATGACTTCGCTAAAGGATAAAGTGGCGGCAATGGCCACATATACCAGTCCGCAGGGTAATAACCCGTTGGCCAGCCCCAGCCAGAAGAAACCAAGTGGCCCCTTATTGGTTTTAAGTATACGGCCTATTAACCGCTGTATACCCATATAAAACCGGTTAAAAAAAGACAGGTGGAAACGGGTCTTCTGAATAAAATACAAAGCGGCAAGAAGCAGTACCAGGATGCCCAGCCCGATAGAAAACCATTGCTGGTAACCGCTGATATATATTCTCCGGCCGGCCAGACCGAATAATAAGCCAATACTACTATATGTAATAACACGGCCCAGCTGGTATACGAACAAAGAAAAAAACTGTTGGGTTCTGGAGAGATGTCCGGTTGGTAAAGCCAGACTAAGCGGTCCGCACATGCCTACGCAATGCAGACTGCCGGCTGCACCGAGGGTCAGGCCTGATATCATCGCGGCCCAGATCATAATCAGTGCACGAATAATTTTTGCTCGGAGTAGAAGGATTGTTCACCGTTTTTCCAGCTGATTTTTGCCGTATAATTTCCGGCACTAACGGCACCGGGTGGTAATACCTGGCGACCGAGACTGTCCGCTTTCAATTCAAAACGTTTATCCTTTGTTTTATCGTAGGCACAATAGAAGTATACTTCCCCCGTCAGGGATTTATGCTTCATTTCTTCGGGGAGTTGCAGGGTCAGTTGTCCGTTTATTTCCTCCAGCCTGGCAGGGGCAGACAATGCATTGGCCTGCTGGTGGTCGTCTATAACGTTCTGGTAGCGGAGTTCCTGTTTGTAATAATCCTTCTCTACCAGTTCGAAATTGGTATTCATGGACCGGTAAACGAGATAACCCATGCCCAGGCCGAAAACGACAAATACAAGTACTAAACGGTTGCCCCAGTTCATAATAAAATGGTTTTTGTTTGAACCATTAGCCGCCGGTTAATGCAGGCTGAATGGTCCCATAAAGTTAGTCTTTAATGTCGTGATTTTTTTATCACCTTCATAAAGACCCACTTTCAGACTGATCTTACGTTTGCTGATATAACTGCGGGGTAATACAATAAAAAAGGAACCTTTGCCCTGGTCTTCTTTTTTTACCAGTATCTGTTCACCGGTTGCTTCAATTATGTAACCGGGAGCCTCTTCCAGTTTCAGGGTCAGGTTGATATCCTTCATTGTTTTGTTGGTCAGTTTGATGGTATACAGGTTGGAGATACTGTCCGTGCCTCTTTCCTGGAACAGCATACCGCCGGCTCTTACAATCGTGCCTCCGATATCTTTACGGGTCAGCAACAGTACAGTAAGTAAACCGGTGAGAACGATCAGTAAACCGGTATACAGTTTCATCCGGGTGGTATAGTGCAGCTTGTCGCCATCCGCGATGCCTGCTTCAGATGCATAGCGGACCAAACCCCTCGGACGGTTTACCGCATCCATCATTTTGTCACAGGCATCAATACACGCGGTACATCCTACGCATTCCATTTGTGTACCGTTACGGATGTCAATACCCGTAGGACATACTTTCACACACTGGTAGCAGTCAATACAATCGCCCAAACTGCCATCGGCTGGTTGCTCTTTCTTATATTTTCCGCGGGGTTCCCCACGTTTATGGTCGTAGGCCACGATCATGGAATTACGATCCAGGAGTACACTCTGCAGACGGCCATAGGGACATACTACTGTACAGGCCTGTTCGCGGAAGAAAGCATATACGGCATAGAAAATGGCCGAGAAAATGAGAATGGCCATAAAGCCCACCACGTGCTGACTTACCGGTTCGGTAATAATTTTTTTCAGTTCATCAATACCGATTATATAAGCCAGGAAAAAATTGGCGATGATAAAAGACAGGAGAAAAAAGACAATGTGCTTGGTCAGGTACTTGCTGATTTTTTCAGTTGTCCAGGGGCCGTTTTTCAGCAGTTTCTGTTTAGGGGCATCACCGAGGATTGCATATTCCACTTTACGGAACAGCATTTCCATAAATACGGTTTGCGGACATACCCAACCGCAAAAGAGCCGGCCAAAAGCCGCGGTAAACAATACAATGAAGATGATGAAGGTCACCATCGTCAATCCGAAAATAAAAAAGTCCTGTGGCCAGAAAACCTTACCCCAGATAATGAATTTGGCTTCCGGTATATTAAACAGGAAAAGAGGCCTGCCATTCACTTTAATGAATGGCAGGGCAAAAAATATCAGGAAAAACCCGAAACTAACCAGGGTGCGGATATTATAGAATTTCCCTTTTGGCTTCTGGGCAAATACCCAGTTACGTTTTCCTTTCGCGTCAACAGTGGCGATCCGGTCACGGAACGATTCCTGTACATTCTCATCGGGTTGTTTTTCATTCATCATCTTTTACACTCCTGGTTTTTCCTGGGTTCTGGTATGATCAGTTCATCGCTATTTTCTTGGTCTGGGCGGCAGAATCAGCAGCCGGTGCCGCTGGTGCAGCAGCGGGTTCATCTTTTATCAATGTTCCCTGCGGCGGTTTCGGATTAGCCGGATTTGTACCATGCAGTTTTGATTTGATATAGCTGGTTACCTGGGCAATCTGCTTATTAGAGTACTGTGACTGCCAGGAAGGCATGGCGTTGATTCCATACAGGATGGTCTTGAACATACTCTTCACATCGTTGCCGTGCATCCAGTAATCATCGGTCAGGTTAGGACCTACACTACCGGCACCACTTTCGAGGTGACAGGCGGCACAGGATTTCACGAATACAGACTTACCTTCTGCCAGATCAGCATCGGATGTCAGCAGGGTTACTGTATTTTCATCCACCGCATCCCCTTTTTGTTTCAGGTAATCTTTCAGTTCCAGGTCCGCTTTGGCCACAGCTCTCTCATATTCCTGCTTGCTGGAAGGAGCTGTATGAGACACATGGAAACGATACAGGTACACGCCGGCAAAGATAATACAGCCATAGAAACCATATAACCACCAGCCCGGAAGCCGGTTGTTCAGCTCACGGATGCCATCATAATCATGACCCAGGTCCAGTGAAGACTCTTCCGTTACAGGACGCAGGGCATTGAAACGATCCCACCAGGTCAGCTTATTGGCTTTCTCTTCAGCGGTTTCGGTTTCAGCGGCAATCTTGTCTTTTTCCGTTTTCAGCAGGAATTTGATATTCACCAGCAAAGCAATGATGATGAACAGTTCCAGGAAAATAACGGTGGCCATTACATAAAAGGTAGAAGCCGACATGCCGGCAATGGTTTTGGCACCAGTGGTAGCTGCGGTAGTGGTACCGGCTGCATCCTGTGCAAATAATGCCGGAGAAGCCAGCAGCAGCAGGGTGGTGATTACGGTAGCCAGGGCAGCGCCTGATTTTTTCTTTTTCTTCAGTTTTACATCAGCCGCGCCGATCAGGATATTTCCCAGGATCGCGATGATTACCAGCAACAGGATCATCAGGATGATGAACGTGAGTGCCAGCGGATTGCTGAATACAGAAGGGGAAGGAGGACCCGCGGCCCAAACAGGCTGTGCGGCTCCCAGTGTAAGGGCTGTCATCAGGCCCAGTAAGTATTTAGATGTTTTACGCATATTTAACAGCATTACAGGTTAGTTGTTATGATTAATTGTCTAACGGTATCCGGCTGATTTCCTGGTAACTTTTCTTTTTTGTTTTAAAAACCCAGGTCAGCATGACCACAAAAAAGAGAAAGAATATCAGCAGTGAAGTGAGACCGAAAATGTCTACCCCGCTTACTTTTTCCAGATAATTAATGAATTTCATAATTAGTCGGCTTTATTTGTTTTCAGCAAGGGGTTGTTGTTTCGGTTCCAGTTTGATATCCCGTCCGACCCGCTGCAGGTAAGCGATCAATGCCACGATTTCCGCATTGGCCGGTGTTTCAATCTTGTCTTTTTTCAGGTTACCAACAATCGAATCCGCCTGGTGCATCAGGTCGCGGTTCGCCACCTGGTCATAACCGTCGGGATAAGGCACGCCCAGTGTCTGCATCGCCCTGATTTTAGCAGGAGTGGAGGACGTATCGAGTGCGTTATCCAGTAACCATACATATTGCGGCATCAGTGAACCCGGTGACATAGAACGGGGATCGTACATGTGATTGTAATGCCAGCTGTCGGGATATTTTCCGCCTACACGGGCCAGATCCGGACCGGTACGCTTACTACCCCACTGGAACGGGTGATCATAAACAAATTCACCTGCTTTTGAGTATTCGCCATAACGGGCTACTTCATCGCGGAACGGACGTACCATCTGTGAGTGACAGGTATAACAACCTTCCCGGATATAGATATCACGACCCTGCAGTTCAAGCGGTGTATACGGTTTAACACTCGCAATCGTGGGAATATTCTCTTTTACCAGGAATGTCGGGATCATTTGTACCAGACCTCCGATTGCAACCAGTACCAGGCTTAATACGAGCATGGTAACAGGTTTACGCTCGAGTACACGGTGCCAGTATTCTTTATGCGGTGCTTCTTTCACCAGGGCAGGTGCTTCAGCCGCTTCGTCCGGAATGAACTTACCACTCGCAATGGTTTTATACAGGTTCACCACCATCATCAGCGCACCGGTGAGGTATAATAAACCACCAACGGAACGTGCTACATACATCGGTACCAGGTTGGTTACTGTTTCCAGGAACTGGAACTTCAGTTGCCCTTCCGGTGTAAACTGTTTCCACATGGAAGCCTGTTCAAAACCGGCCCAGTACATCGGTACCGCATACAGGATTATACCAATGGTGCCCAGCCAGAAGTGATTGGTGGCAAGTTTGTTTGAATACAGTTTGGTACCCCACATTCTGGGAATCATATAATAAAGTATTGCAAATGCAATAAAACCATTCCATCCGAGACCCCCGATATGTACGTGGGCAATAGTCCAGTCGGTAAAGTGGGAGATCGCATTTATATTTTTCAGACTCAGCAGCGGACCTTCCAGGGTACTCATACCATAGCAGGTAATAGCTACTACCATAAATTTCAGAACTGGATCTTCCCGTACTTTATCCCAGGCGCCACGAAGCGTAAACAAACCGTTCAGCATTCCACCCCAGCTTGGAGCAATCAGCATGATGGAGAATACAGTACCCAGTGATTGTGCCCAGTCAGGCAGTGAAGTATATAAAAGGTGGTGAGGACCCGCCCATATATATAAAAAGATCAGTGCCCAGAAGTGGATAATGGAAAGGCGGTAAGAATAAACCGGGCGGTTAGCGGCTTTGGGCAGGAAATAATACATCAGACCCAGCACCGGGGTGGTCAGGAAAAAGGCCACCGCATTGTGACCATACCACCATTGTACCAGGGCATCTTGTACACCGGCATACATACTGTAACTCTTGGTCAGGGAAACCGGGATTTCCATGGAGTTGACAATATGCAGCATGGCTACGGTAACCCAGGTAGCGATATAAAACCAGATCGCCACATAGAGGTGACGTTCCCTTCTTTTCAGAATCGTACCAAACATATTAATACCAAATACCACCCAGATCAGGGTAATGGCGATATCGATCGGCCATTCCAGCTCGGCATATTCTTTACCGGTAGTCATACCCATCAACAGGGTGACTGCTGCAGCCGCAATGATCGCCTGCCAGCCCCAGAAATGCAGCCAGCTCAGTTTATCATTAAAAAGCCGGGCCTTACAAAGCCGTTGCAGGGAGTAGTAAATACCTGCAAAAGAGGCATTTCCCACAAAGGCAAAAATAATGGCGTTGGTGTGTAAGGGACGAAGACGACCAAATGTGGTGGGAGCAAGATTCAGACTGATCGCCGGATAGTAAATCTGGATAGCAGCCCATAATCCCGCCAGCATGCCTACGACGCCGAACACGATTGTGGCAATACCGAATGCCTTCACAATCTTGTTGTCATAATAGAATTTTTCTACTTGCATAAAACTGGGTGTTGTTTGTTGATTTATACGGTTTTGGTGGATGCAGGTTTGTCCTCAAAAAGAATGCGCGAGGAGGGAGAGAAATCATCTTCAAACTGGCCGGACTTGACGCCCCACAGAAAGGCAATCAGGAATAAGGCGGCAATAGAGATACTCGCAATCATTAAGATGATAATTACACTCATTTTCAGTTCAATTAGGGGTAAAAATATTTTGTCACGACAGTGTAATGGTTAACCACTATCAACAGGCCGGCTGATTTTAATCAGTCAAACCCATCGATGCAGGAGTTTGTGTCGTATTTACAGTTTCAATCGTTTGGCAATCAAGCTACTACTGCCATATGTCAGTAACAGGATACTAAGCGAACTGCTTGGCATCAATATAGCCGCAATCACAGGTGACAATGTACCCTGTACGGCAAAGTATAACCCGATTACATTATATACTATAGACATCACGAAGCTGGCAACCACAATATTCCGGTTGGCCCGGCAAAGCCGGATAAAACGGGTGAGCAGGGACAGCTGTTTTGCTTCGATAATAGCATCACTGGAAGGGGTGAAATTATTGGTTTGTTCTGCCACAGCTACACCTATATCGCTCTGTTTCAAGGCTCCGGCATCGTTCAATCCATCCCCGATCATCATTACTTTTTCTCCCTGTTCCTGTAAAAAACGGATGTACTGCAGTTTGTCTTCCGGTTTCTGGTGAAAGAGCAGGGTGGTGTTTTTTCCCATCAGTTTCTGAAGGGTTTCCTGTTCCGCGGTATTATCCCCGGATAAAACGGATAACCGGTATTCCTTTTTTAAGTCATGTATCAGGGCCGGTATGGCTTCCCGGTAATGATTACTGAAGCTGAAATGCCCGTATACGGTATCACCCAGTCGTACGAAAACACTGGTACCTTTTTGCGGTATGGCCTGGCCGGTTACAAAAGATGCAGATCCCAGCCTGATCATTTCTCCCCCGATCCGGCCTTCAATACCCTGGCCGGGTACTTCCCGGAAATCCTGAATATCCATTGCTGTTTTGCGGCCGATATGCCGGGCAAGGGCTTTGCTCAGGGGGTGATTGGACTGATCCGATATGGCTGCTGTCAGCTGTAATTGTTCCTGGTTCAGTTCAATACCATCATATACTATATCCTGCTCCTGTGTGGAAGTCAGGGTGCCGGTTTTATCAAATACAATATGCGTGGCCCGGCTCATATCTTCTATCGTCTGTGCATTCCGCATATACAGCCGGTTGCGGCCCAGGATCCGGAGAATATTTCCGTTGGTGAATGTATTGGAGAGGAAAAGGGCACAGGGACAGGCAATGATAAATATAGATGTCATAGCCGGCCATACCCTGGACGGATCATGAAGCTGCCAGTAAATAACGGTACCGGCGGCAATGGCAAATACGATGTAGGTAAAGTACCGGCTCAGCAGGTGTACAAAAGAAGTGGTATTGATTTCTTCCTGTTGTTTAAACTCATCGCGGTTCCAGAGTTTGGTCAGGTAACTCTGCGTCACTTCTTTTACCACCAGTATTTCAATATTTCCTTCTGTTTGTTTACCCCCCGCATATACAATTTCTCCCATTTCTTTTTGTACAGGTAAGGATTCACCGGTTACAAAACTATAATCAATAAAAGCTTTACCCCGTGTCAGAATACCATCCGCCGGTATCAGCTCTTCATTGTGGATCAGGAGGGTGTCTCCCGGCTTTATGTCAGGCAGGGTGGTGGGGATTTCCTGCCCGTCTTTAATAACCGAAATGGCTATTGGAAAATAAGACGTATAGTCCCTTTCAAAGGACAACTGACGGTAGGTTTTGTCCTGTAAAATCCGTCCGGCCAGCATAAAAAACACGATACCGGTCATAGAGTCGAAATAACCACCCCCGGTACCACTGATTACTTCAAAAGCACTCCGGATAAAGGTAATAATGACGGCCAGTGCGATCGGGGCATCAATATTGAGAAACTTATGCTTCAGACTTTTCCAGGAGGAAATATAAAAGGGCAGGGCTGAATAAAGCAATACCGGTATGGCCAGTCCGAAATTGGCCCAGCGGAACATGTTCAGCAAACCGACTTCGGTGGAGTCTATACCCAGGTATTCGGGAAAACTCATTAGCATGATATTGCCAAATGCGAAGCCGGCTACCCCCAGCTGGTATACCATACTACGGTCAATGGCCGGTCTTTTTTCTTTCAGGTCATTGAGACTGATATAGGGCTCATAGCCGATACTGGTCAGGGTCTCGGCTACCTTACGGAGACTGGTTTTCTCCTTTATAAATACGATTTCCGATTCTTTCCGGGTAAAATTTACCTTGCTGGAAATCACCCCGGCATTCAACCGGTGCAGGTTTTCCAGCAGATACAGGCAGGAACTGCAATGCATCTGGGGCAGGTAAAAAGTAACATGGATCTGCTGATCGTCTTCAAAACTGATCAGTTCCCTTTTGATTTTTTCATCATCCAGGAAGGCAAATTTATCCCCCCGGACCTTGATCCGCTGGTTGATACCGGGATTGTCGTTCAGGTTATAATAATCACAGAGCTCACTTTGGTTCAGAATGGAATAGACCATCTTGCAGCCTTCGCAGCAGAAAATCTTTTCTTCTGTATGAATCTTCTTATTCAGACAGGTTTCTCCACAGTGGTAGCAGTGAATTTCCTGTTCGGTGAGGACGTTTGCAGTCATTACGGGTGAAAAAATGTTGAAGTTGCTAAAATACCCGGTCACCCCGGGGAGGGGCATGAGAAAATTCAATTACCAAACTGATTTTCATCAAAAGGCTGGTTTTGCCTATTTTGCAGCAGTTTTAGAACCAAAAACCGCGCTATGTCACAAAGAACTATTCTGATTATTGATGATAATGAAGATATCCGGGAGAATACGGCAGAGATTCTGTCACTCGGCGGCTATAAAACCCTGACCGCTGAAAACGGGAAAAGAGGTGTGGAAGCGGCATTGGCCGGCAAACCCGATCTGATTGTTTGTGATATCATGATGCCCGAACTGGATGGTTATGGTGTGCTGCACCTGCTCAGGAAGAATCCGGAAACCGAAAATATTCCCTTGATTTTTCTTTCCGCCAAAGCCGAAAGAAGCGACCTGCGCAAAGGAATGGAAATGGGCGCCGATGATTATATTACCAAGCCCTTTGAAGAGATAGAGCTGATGAATGCCATCGAATCCCGGCTGAAGAAGTATGAAGTACTCCAGAAAAATTACAATGCAAGCGGAAAAGGCCTGAGCGAACTGGCCAATGATCTCCGGGAATCCGGGATGCTCCAATTCAACCCCGACAATTATAATTCTGAATTATATACCAAAAAGCAGGTGATATATGCCGAGGGCAAACGTCCCCGTTTTCTGTATTATATTGTCAAAGGAAAAGTAAAGGGATTCAAAACCCACGAAGACGGAAAGGAATATATTACGGATCTCTACAGTGACGGCGATTTTATCGGTTACCCGGCACTGATAGAAGAGAAAAATTACGATGATTCCGCCGTGGCGCTGGAAGACACCGAAATTGTACAGGTGCCCCGGGAGGATTTCCAGCAGATGATAGAAGGCAACCTGAGCGTGGCCTCCAAATTTATCCGCATTATTACCCAGAATGTAAAAGAGAAGGAAGAACGCCTGCTGAGCCTGGCGTACAGTTCCCTGCGCAAACGGGTAGCCAAGGCCCTGGTGGATATTCATGGCAAGTTTAACAGCACGGGCGAAAACAAGCCGATTGAAATCTCCCGGGAAGATATCGCGCATTATGTGGGTACCGCTACCGAATCGCTGATCCGCACCCTGAGTGATTTTAAATCGGAGAAACTGATTGAAATTAAAGACGGAAAAATCAGTATCAGTAATATTGAAAAGCTGAAGAACCTGTTGTATTAAGCGAAGGGATTTTTAGTATAAAAAAGAGGCTGCCCGTTTCCGGGACAGCCTCTTTTTTTCAGACACATCTTGTCAATTCACAGAGATGCTCTTCACTTTTTTCGGTTCATTGATTTCCAGTTTGGGAATCATGATTTTCAGTTCCCCGTTGTTGTATTCGGCCGCGATTTTTGCGGTATCGCAGTTTTCAGGAAGGGTAAAGCTTCTGGACCAGCTGCTGTAATTGTATTCCCTGCGGTTATAACGTCCGTTCTTTTCTTCTTTCTCTTCTTTTTCTTTTTCCGCGCTGATAGTCAGCATTTCATCAAAGGCTTCCACTTTAAAATCCTTTTTCTCCATTCCGGGTGCGGCAACACATAGCCTGAATTCTTTTTCTGTTTCGGAAACATTTACGGCCGGTACATTCATGACCTTACCCATGTTGAAAAATTCATCAATCGGGGCGTTGAAGAATTTGTCCATCCAGCCACTGTCAAACAAAGTGGGCCAGGATGACCTGGGCTTGTCAAGTGCTTTGCTTTCCATACTTCTGTTTTTGGGGTGAATAATATTGTTTACAAGGCTAATTTCACCCCGGTTTACAGGTGTATGGAATGATGGATATAATCCGGATCCCTGATTTTAATCAAGGGGAAAGGGTTGAGCGCGCACGTAACTTATACAATTGCTGTCTGCCGGGATCACATATCCTTCCGGCGGAAACTGCGTACGGACAGCCAGAGCGGCACAGCAGCCCATAACAGCATGATGCCTGAAGTAAAAGCCACCCCGGTTCCACTGCCAAAGAAGTCTTTATACAAAGCGCCGGTATACCCCATCAGGGCGCTGATATCCATTTTAAGCATAATGAAAATACGGCCCAGGTCAATCGGGTTCAGGGCAGATAAAAGCAGTGTAAATTTTTCCATCGGGTAATCACTGAAGGCAAAGAGGATCATCAGCACCAGTCCATCGTAAATCAGTGCAAAATAAAACCAGAGTAATAAGGCCAGCCCGATACCACGGGCTTTGTCTTTTGAACGCACAGCCGCCAGGAAAGCAATACTGGTAAATACAACCGTAAGCGAAGAACCGGTAAATAAAAGGGCAAAGCCAGTGGCATCCGGTGCGAAAAGCAATACCGGAACCCCGACCCCCAGCCAGAAGGCGGTGAGCAGTGATACACAGACTGCGCCATATTCACTCAGGATGATACGGGTACGACTAAGCGGTTGCGATAACATCAGCTCAATAAATTCATAGGAATTGTAATAGTGAATCGTAGTGAATACCAGGCTCACGAGGGGCAATACAATCAATACGATATTCAGCAGACTGAGCAGGGCCTTGCTGCCGTTTTCTTCCATCCGGAACATACTGAATGAAACCAGGAAGAGAAACAGGGTATAGGCGATCACAATTTTATTGCGAAGGATATCATATAATACGTAGCGGGAGAGTTTCAGCATAACAAAACATTTAGCGGGGTGATTCATTTTTTGTCTCCAGGGCGAATAACCGGTCGATCCATTGATTGTTTGTCTCCTGACCGCGCATCACCCGGGCAATGGCTTTGCTGAGTCTGATTTCGCCGGTTTCTTCCTGTAAGGAAGCCAGGTCTTTAAAAAACTGCATATTCCCTTCCTGCAGATACAGGATATGCGTGGTGATTTCTTCCAGGTCGCTCAGCACGTGTGAAGTAATCAGAATCAGTTTGTTCTTCTTTTTTTCCGTGATGATTTTTTCCTTCAGTATTTCTGTGGACAATGGATCCAGTCCGGCAGTAGGTTCATCCAGGATCAATACCGGCGGATTAAACAGAAAAGCCAGCGCGGCACTTACTTTCTGGCGTGTGCCCCCGCTTAAGGTGCGCATCGGTTTCTGATAAACAGAGGGCAGATCAAATTGCCTGAGCAGGTCTTCATCGGTTTGCTCCTGGTGACGGATCTTTTTTATCATTTCAAACAATTCACCAACCCGCATATTGTCCGGGTATCGGCCGATCTGCGGCATATAACCTATAAACTGACGGTAAGCAGGATCTCCATTAACCGGCTGATTATGTACATGGATCGTTCCTTTATCCGGGCGCACCATCCCCAATATGGATTTGATCAGTGTTGTTTTGCCGGAGCCATTCGGTCCGATCAGGGCCACCACCTGGCCTTCGTCAAAACGGGCAGAAATATTATTCAGCACCTGCAGTTTGCGGAAGCGTTTATATACCTGTTCAATGCGGATCATAAGTTGTGTTTTTTCATCATCGGTTTGTTGTCAATCAGGTTTTCCGGCGTAAGGCTGGGAATGGCTTTTTCCGCTTTGTCCAGCAGGGATACCATGAAACTACGGAAAAGCATCAGGGTAGTGGGATTCTGTTCTATGATGACGGAATACATACTCACGGGATGGTAGGGGATATCGCCGATGCCGTCCTTGTTCATGTCGTATCCTTCGTATTTGTCCCAGTAATTATTTTCAAACTGATTCAGCACCATCGTGCCATTAGTGCCTACATCAAAACTGTTGCTGGTAAAATTGTTGTGATGAAAAATATTGTCATCACAGCTTGCCTGCACTTTTATGGCCCAGCCATTGTTCCGGAACTGATTCTGATCTATTTCAATCCGGCTGCTGCCTTCCATATGTATGCCGACCGTATTCTTATAGAAACTGTTTTTAAGAATATGACTGTCGGTAATGTCTTTCAGCAGGATGCCATAGGCGGATGCTCCCCAGTTCTCTTCAAAATGATTTTGCTCCATCCACACTTTTTTGGAATACATCACCGCCACACCCGCCCCGTTGTTGCGGAACGTGTTGTTGGTGTATTTATCGTCATTGGAAAACATAAAATGCAGACCATAACGGATATTCTTTTCGCTGTGGTTGCCCCGGATAACCGATCCGGTAACAAATTCAAAATAGATACCATCGCGGTGTCCTTCCACCCGGTTTTGCTCAATCAGCGCGCCGGAGGATTTCCAGAGATGAATGCCGTTTCCGGTCAGTTGTTCAGAAGCGGGTATGCCTGTTATTTTATTTCCCCGGATGGTTACCTGAATGGAGTTGGAAACATGTATGGCGAAATAAGCATGCCATACCGTATTTCTTTCAAGGATAATATTTGAACAATCCACCAGTTTGATGGAAGCGAAATCGTTCATCGCCGAGTAACCGGAATTGCGGAACGTGATACCAATGATCCGGATATTTTTTCCGCTGACCAGCAGGATTTCGTATTTGCTTTCCCCGTCCAGGACCGGGTTATTGTCTCCAATCAGGGTGATGGACCTGGAAATAGTCAGACTGCCTTCTTTGTATATGCCCGCCTGCAGGCGGATGCTGTCATTGTCCCGCGCCAGTTCAATAGCTTTTCGTAAGGTACTGACCGGCCGGCCGGGACCAGCAATAATTGTAGTAGCTCCTGTTTGCAGAAACAAGAGCAGTGCGAGGATCGTTGGTATATGTTTCATGTCTATTGCAGTTTACCGGACAGTTCTTTCCAGCTGAGCAATTCTCCCTGTAAAGTGCTGTTGTATTTTTCAGCGGCTTCCCGGGTGGAGAACGCGGCTGCCTGGCTGCCCATCGGACTTTTAATGCCCGGACTTACAAGAAAACCGGCCTGGCTGATAGCAAGAAAATCATTTTCCTTTTCAAAGTTGATCACCAACTGTTGCCGGATATTTTCCTGTTTTACTTCTCCGGATTTGATGAAATGCTGCAGGCAGATCACGTCATCAAATTTATATACTTTGCCTTTATCCGTTATCAGCTCGGCCCCGAACTTCGGATCCATGATGGTCATTTTGCAGGTATAGCAGTTGTCTTTACCAATCTGCAAAGGTTCCGGGCCTGCGTTGCAGGAAATAAAAAGGAAAGAAAAGCATCCCAGTACAGAAATAATAACCTGTTTCATACTGTTGTTTTTTTACGGTGACGGTACCATTCCACAAACCAAACGGTGAATGCCAGTGCGGAAGCCCCAACTACCACCCATCCGCCTACATCGGGAAAGGAATAGGCGTCGAAGTTCAGCAACCGTTTGTGACCAAACAACGGCGGCTGATAAGAGAGACCCGGTACACGGATAGCCGCGTTAGGGTCCAGGTTGTGACCGTAGTCATAACCCCAGCGGTAGAAATCGTATACGGCCAGGGCGCCGCCAATCACCGTCAGTATCAGGTACCATAGCAGGAATTTCCGTTTGCCGGTGATGGCCACCAGCATGCCCAGTAACATAAAGAAACCCACTACATAGGGCAGAAATTTAAATTCAGGAAACATGTCCACGCTGATATGTTTCATCCCGATATAGTGATTTAATCCATTGATAATTTCCACATCACCACTGAGACCGTTGATCCAGATATTCATCATCAGTCCTTCCGGATATTGCGGGGCAAACAGGTCAATCCGCCATACCGGCAGGAAGAAAGCGCAAACTAGGGCCCCGGATGCGAATGCGACCAGGATACGGGACGTGGTTGTCAGATTATTTTTCATACAATTTTTTTAAAAGGCTTCCGGGGCAGTTCACCCCGGAAGCGGCTGACATACATCGATCATTGAAAACGCACAGAGCTGAATTATTTTTTTGCCGGGGGAAGCAGTACGCCATCCACCACGTGCACCCAACCGTTAGATGCACGTACGGATCCTACGATGGTAGCTGTTCCATTCAGCACAATTTTTCCATCTTTTACGGAGATGGTCAGATTGTCGCCATTTACCATTCCCAGCGTCATTCCGTCTGTCAGGAATTTTGTATCCAGTGCGGACGTGGTTACATGGTATTGCAGAATATTCTGCAGATCGGCTTTTTTATCGTCTTTCATCAGTCCGTCTACTGTTCCTGCCGGCAGTTTTTCAAAAGCGGCATTGGTGGGTGCAAATACGGTAAAAGGGCCGGCATTGGCCAGAGAACTAACCAGTTCGGCCTGTTTCAGCGCGGCCACCAGTGTAGTGTGATCCGGTGAACCAACGGCAACTTTTACCACGTCTTTTTGTGATACATCATCCTGTACGGCTTCCTGGCCGCCACCTGCGGGTGCATCAGCAGCTTGTGCCGGTGTGTCGGTGCTGGTGGAATTATTACAACTGCCCAGGAAGAGAGCCGTACCGATCAGTACCAGGTTGAATATTTTTTTCATATACAAACAGTTTTATGTTGGTAGTGAAACAGCGGGTATGCAGGAATGCATAACCGCTGTTATTATTTATTTGGTTGTGGATTTCTCAGCAGGAGCGGTTGTTGCAGCCGCTGGTTTGGCAGCAGGCAGGTTGGTGCCCGTGCTGAAAGTGAGCGGTACATTGGATCCTGCGGGACTCACGCGGATATAACCCTGCATTTCCTGGTGCAGTGCGGAACAGAAGTCCGTACAATACATCGGGTATACACCGGCTTTTTCCGGTTTCCAGGCAAGGGTCTGTGTTTCGCCCGGCATAATCAGGAGCTCCGCGTTAGCAGCGCCTTTTACGGCAAATCCGTGCGGTACATCCCAATCCTGTTCCAGATTGGTTACGTGGAAGTAAACGGTTTCACCCAGTTTCACGCCTTCAATATTATCCGGTGTAAAGTGGGAACGGATAGACGTCATATACACATGTATTTCGTTTCCTTTGCGTTCCACTTTGGCATTGTTATCGCCCAGGGCCGCATAAGGGTGCTTGTTTTCTTCCAGTTTAAAAATCTTCTGACTGTTCTTCATAATCATGGAGGCCGGGATGGCTTCCGCATAGTGGGGTTCACCGATAGTCGGGAAGTCCAATACCAGTTTCATTTTATCCCCGCTGATATCGAAGAGCTGAGCACTCTGTGTCAGTTCAGGTCCGGTAGGCAGGTAACGGTCTTTCGTGATTTTGTTATAGGCAATCACGTATTTACCGTGTGGTTTGCTGGTGGGTCCGCCGGGTACACATAAGTGACCGATTGAATAATAAGTATTCACGCGATCCAGTACTTTCAGGTCTTTGATATTCCATTTTACGATTTCGGAAGACACGAAGAATGACGTGTAGGCATTACCGTTACCATCAAATTCAGTGTGTAAGGGGCCGAGACCGGGTTTTTGCACTTCTCCATGCAGTACGGCTTCATATTTCAATACAGGGATGCCGTCGTATTCGCCATCATAGTTTTTAGCGGCGATGGCGGCTTCAATTTTTGCAAAAGAGAAAACGGGAATCACGGCGGCCAGTTTACCGCTTCCTACAATATACTCACCGGTGGGGTCTGTATCACAACCGTGCGGGGATTTGGGGCAGGGCATGAAGTACACCATATCCGGACAATCTTTCGGATCCAGAACCAGCACTTCATTTTTAATTTCAGAAGTGGCGGAATGGGTGGACTCATTGTATTTGTTATGGGCGTATTTCACCTGTTTCTTCACGCCTTTGCCGGCTTTGGCATATTCTTCCGCTTTTTTCCAGTTCACTGCCATGATGAAATCCTTGTCTTTCTGAGAAGCGTTTACTTCCAGCAGGGTGTTGGCTTTTTCAGAGTTGTAGCAACTGAAGAAGAACCAGCCGGCTGATTTTCCTTTGCCCGCACGGGCCAGGTCAAAGTTGATACCCGGAGTGGCAATCTGGAAAGACAGGTTCATTTCACCGGAGGTTTTGTCGATGCCGATAAAGCTTACGGTTCCCTTGAAATTATCTTTATAGGTATTGATGGGTACATCCAGGTTGTCGCCCATGGGTACACTGAAACGGGTACCGGCCACTACATATTCGGAATTTTCTGTAATGAAAGGAGAAGAGTGGTTACCGGCACTGTTGGGGATTTCGATGATCTCGGCTGTTCGGAATGTTTTCATGTCAATACGGGCGATGCGCGGGGTATTGTTGGCATTGCCAAAAGCCCAGCGGCCATCGTGTTCACTTTTTGTTACCGATAAAGCGATATGGTGCAGGTCATCCCAGGGCACAAAACCGTGTGAAGTATTCAGCATCGGTTTGGTTTCTTCGCTGTAGCCCCATCCTTTTTCAGGGTCAACAGAAAAAACCGGGATCACACGGAAAAGACGGCCGGAGGGCAGGCCATATACGGACATTTGTCCGCTGAATCCTCCTGATACAAAATTGTAGAACTCGTCGTATTTGCCGGGTGCTACATAGGCTTTCGCAGCAGCGTCACCACTTACGGCAGACTGGGCTCCCTTGGGTTTACAACCCTGGAAACTCAGGAAAGAAGCTGTAAGCACGACAAGTGCAAGCATCGTTTTAAAGAAAGTGTGTTTCATATTTACTATTTAGCAGTTAAGAAAAAGAATCCTGAAAGATGGTTTTTGTTTCAATCGGGATTATTTTTCCCCGTCATTGCTCCGCATGAATTCAATCACTTTACGTGCTTCATCGGTAGAAATATTCTGATTCGGCATTCTGACCAGGCAGAGCTCCAGCAGTTTCTGGGCTTCTGCATCTTTTTCCAGCATCATATCTACGTTGGTGATCATATTCATGATCCAGACCGGTTGTCTTCTTTTGGTTACATCTTTCCATCCCGGACCAACCAGTTTTTCTTCATTGAGCCGGTGGCAGCTCTGGCATTTCAGTTCATACGTAGCTTTACCGGCCGTTACCATGGCCTGGTCCAGTGGTGTACTCAGGGTTATATCTCCTTCTTTTACTTCGGAGCCATGAGTTTCCGGCTGGTCTTTGGTGAGTTCCTGGATTTCGATGGGTTTGGGTTCCTTTTTCACCCCTTCGGAGCAGGAACTGAAAAATAATGCCGCTGTCAGGGCGGCGGTTGTCAGCATCAGATTGCGTTTCATGATCGGTTGTTTTATAAATAAATGAGTGTGAAAATTTTATAAAAGACCTATACGTCCTTTATTGAACAAATGTATTTCCGGTGAGAAGGGAGGATTCTGACTTTCATCAGCAGGACTGGTGATAATTATCACCCATAGCCGCCCTGATACCGGGTATTTTTGACACTTATCCAATTTTATATCGATGTTTCTGTCAAAAACTTTCGGATATGCCCTCAGAGGGGTGCTTTATGTAGCTTATATAGATAAAGAGGGCAGGAAAGTGCAGCTGGATGAAATGGCAGAGAAGTTGAAGGTTCCCCGTCATTTTCTGGCAAAAATTATGAAACTGATGGTAAAAGAGGGGATAATGCAGTCTACCAAGGGCCCGTATGGTGGTTTTTCCCTGAATGAACATACTTTAAAAACCAAGCTGATTCAACTGGTCAGAATAACGGAGGGAGTGGAGCAGTTTAATACCTGTGTACTGAGTTTGCGCAAATGTAACAGCCAGAATCCTTGTCCTTTACATCAGCAGATGCTGGAGTTAAGAGATGCCATGCTCGCGGAATTCTCTGCAAAAACGCTGGATGATCTGTTGAACAGCGATGACCCTGATTTTATCAAGAGTATCGCCACTGCCTAGGCGTATGCTTACTTTACCTGTTCATTAAAGCTGCGCATATACTCCAGCACGGCCCTGGCTTCTTCCCGGCTAAGTGAAGTATTGGTCATACGTACTTTATAAAGTTCCAGCAGTTTTCTTGATTCGGGATCGTTATCCAGCATTTCCTGTGTATATAAGAGCATACTCATCAGCCAGCCGGGTGAGCGGCGTTGCAGGATCTTATACAGTCCGGGGCCTACCAGTTTCTCCTCATTTTGTTTATGACAGCTCTGGCATTTCAGCCGGTATAGCACGGCTCCCTGCTCACGCAGGACGGGGTTGATTTCTTCTTCCAGCACAACCGATTCATCGGGAACCGGCAGGGTAAAAGCCAGCGGGGCATAATTCGGTTGTCCGGCACCGTTATTATTACCTGGCGGGGTTATCACAATCGGTTTTTTCTTTTCGGTGCAGGCAGCCGGTAAAAGCAGGCCTGCTATAAGTATAAAAAGGAGAGCGTACTTGTTTGTAGACATGGCTGGTATTAAAAGCGCTTTATTTTCAGCTGATGAAATCATCCAGGTCCCGTCTTTCCTTTTTGGTGGGCCGGCCGATTTTGCTTCTTCTTTTCCCGGTGTGAAAGGTAGCCGCCTGGTACTGGATACGCTGCAATTCTTCTTCCGGAGTGATATCAATATAATGTTTGATGGCTTCCGGGAAAGCGACACGATTATGCAAAAGCCCGGTTACTTTTATCCGCCAGCGTTTGGCTTCCGTCTTTATCTCGTATTCATCTCCAATATGTACTTGCTTAGCCGCTTTTGCGGCGGTGCCGTCGTATTTTACTTTCCCGCTGTCGCAGGCGGTGGCCGCCGCGCTTCTTGTTTTAAAAAGCCGGATGGACCAGAGGTATTTGTCGAGACGGAGTTTTTCTATCGAATTCAAAAGTCAAAATTAAAAAAGTAAAAAATGAACAGTCATTAAAGCAGGACTTGCCATACGGGTTAGTCCTTTTTTTCAAGTTCAAATAAATCCTCCACTTTTTTCCTGAAGATCCGGGCGAGTTTTAATGCCAGGATCGTGGAAGGAACATAGCGGGACGATTCCAGGGCAAAGATAGTTTGCCTGGACACACCAATGGCGTCGGCCAGTTCCTGTTGCGTCATACCCTGCTCAGTACGAAAATTCCTGACCTTGTTTTTCATTACTCGCGGGTAACCCTGTTTTTAACATGAAGTATATAATTGAACCGGATGATATAAGCCAGCCAGAAAAGTAATATGGAACCGGCCAGTAAAAGCAAAAATGCCGATTCCCCGCCGGGTTCAAGTGAAAAGATAGCCATCCCCAAAAATAGAACGACAAAGAATATCAACTGAAAAAGGGCCGCGAAATGAAAACTTTCGAGCCGGATATGCTGAATAAATTCATCTTCCGTTTTTTCCCTGGAGAATATCAGAAAGTAAATGCCCGCAAGGAATGAAAAAAATCCGGTGATAAGTATCAATTGAAAACCCGGGTAACGGAACCCGAGTGCATTTAATAATGAGTTAAATACACCCAACTGCCCTGCCACCCACAAAAAAGAGCCGAGTGGCAGAAGCAACAGCCCCATTTTTTTAAACCGGTGTGGTAAAAGGAATTTCTTCATAAGACTATTTTTTACATACTAATGTAAAGTATACTTTACATTCTGCCAAATAAAAAAAAGTCAAATCAGGAAGGCTGTCCCTGTTTTGACTTTTTAATTTTTACTTTCCACTTTCCTTACTCCGCGAAGTATTTATGAAAATACGGGATGGTCTCGATACCCTTATAATAATTTTCAATATTATACTTTTCATTCGGACTGTGCAGATTGTCGTTGTCCAGTCCCATACCCATGAAAACGATTTTCACGCCCAGCTCTTTCTCCAGGATGGTACAGATGGGAATACTGCCGCCGCCGCGAACAGGTATCGGCGCTTTTCCAAACGTGGTTTCCACTGCTTTGGAAGCGGCCTGGTATCCTTTGCTGTCGATCGGGGTCAGGTAGGGTTCGCCGCCATGATGCAATTCCGCTTTTACGGTAACCGATTTCGGCGCGATGGATTTCAGGTAATTGATCAGGATATCCGTGATCTTATTGGTGGACTGATTGGGCACCAGCCGGGCGGATATTTTGGCAAATGCTTTTGACGGCAGCACTGTTTTGGCCCCTTCTCCTGTATACCCTCCCCAGATGCCATTTAATTCAAGTGTCGGGCGGATGCCGGTACGCTCGTAAGTGGAATATCCTTTTTCTCCCCAGAGTTCCTGTACACCGAGTTCATCCATATACTCTTTCTCATCATACGGCGCTTTATTCAGCAGGGCTCTTTCTTCCGGTGTGGCCACCAGTACATCATCATAAAAACCGGGAATAGTAATGTGGTTATTTTCATCATGACAGCTGGCGATCATTTTTGCCAGGATCGTGATCGGGTTGGCCACCGCGCCACCATAGGTACCGCTGTGCAGGTCACGGTTGGCTCCGGTTACTTCCACTTCAATATAACTGAGTCCGCGCATGCCTACATCGAGTGACGGGTTATCCATGCTCAGCAAGGCACTGTCACTGATCAGGATCACATCACATTTCAGCAGTTCTTTATGTGCGGCTACAAAGGGTCCGAGGTTGGGTGATCCCACTTCTTCTTCACCTTCAATCAGGAATTTAATATTGGTGGACATGGTGCCGGTCTGGTTCATAATCTCCAGCGCCTTCACATGCATATAGAACTGTCCTTTATCATCGGCGGAACCCCGTGCAAACACTTTTCCGTCTTTAATAGTCGGTTCAAAAGGACCACTATGCCAGAGTTCAATAGGGTCTACCGGCTGTACGTCATAGTGACCATATACCAGCACAGTGGGTTTGGAGGGATCTATAATTTTTTCGCCGTAAACAACGGGGTGACCGGCGGTGGCCATGACTTCGGCTTTATCGCAACCAGCTGCCAGTAAACTTTTCTTTACCGCTTCGGCGCATTTCAGCATGTCATCCTTGTTTTCAATTTTGGCGCTGATTGAAGGGATGCGGAGCAGGTCCAGCATTTCATTCAGGAAACGGTCTTTGTTTTTTTCCTGGTATTCTTTCCATTGTTGTGACATGGTGTTAAGTTTAAAGATGAGAAGTTGACTGGTTAACCTTTTAACCAGTCAGCGAAGTTAAGCGCTTTTGCCTGTTCAAAAACTGAGAAATACCCATCAGTACGGATGACGGGTTTGTCATTCTTGGCTATTTTACAATGCAGTAAAACAGGTCTTACCTGCTATTTTAACCAAACCATCCGCTATGTTTTTGTGCACACTGCTTACCGTTCTTACTTCCCCTGTTGCCCAATCAACTGACCTGCCTGCCTGGCTGACCATCGCCATATCTGCCATGGCGGCCGGTACACTGACCAGGAAACAGCGCCGGAAACTCAGATGGCGGCTTGCCTGGGAAATGACAAAAAACCGGGCGGGGCTGGGTAAGCGGGCTAAAGAAAAAGGGAAGACCGGATTGCTTATCCTGCTGCTGATTTTGCTGGCGATCAGTTTTGGTACAGCAATCTGGCTGGGTATGCTGAAAGAATTTCTGATACTGATTGGTGCTTTTTTGCTTTTCTTTATACTGCTGGCCGGTGCCTTTAAAAGAGAGCACGGGCATCTGACGGCAGATAAGACTTCTACAAATATGCCCGGTTAAACAGGAACATAGCGCATGAAAAATAAAAAAGCGGAAGGACTCCTCATTATTTTTTGCGGACTGGTGTGCATAGCCGCCGGTTTCTTTGTGTACTTCGTGGCGAATAAAATATATCCTGACACTGATTCGTCCCGCGTACGAGACCTGAACTGGTTACTGGAAACTTTCGGAAAGACCGGGACAGCCATACTGTTTGCTTTCCCGGGTGTGATTGCGGTTTATGCGGGCTTTCGTAAGATTAAAAAAGGGTAGTTTATTTGTTCTTATCCTCTTTTTTTATAGTCACCGCTTTTGTTACGATCTTTTTCCCAAACCGGTCCTTAATTTCATCAACGGCTTTAAAGAGATTCAGTTTTTCGAGTTGATTATCAAATAAACTCATTTGCATGGTAATCGGTATCAGGTGACTGAAGCGCACACCCAGCAGCCGGACCGGCCGGCCTTTTTGCCAGTTTTTTGTAAACAGATCTTTTACTTTGGCAATCAGGGTATCATCGAGGGCGGTATAATCTATTGTTTCCTGGCAACTGGTGGTTTCAAAATCCGAATAACGGATTTTAACTGTCACGCAGCCGGTCATCTTTTCATCATCACGCAGGGAGTAAGCGGTTTTTTCGGTCAGGCGTACCAGTTCCTTATACAGGAAGGAAATATCCGTATAGTCCGTATCGAAGGTGTTTTCATGGCTCATGCTTTTCTGTTCCCAGTCAGTAGTAATGTCCGCACTGCCGCGGCCCTGTGCTTTATGCCATAAACTTTCTCCCCATTTACCGCCGATGCGTTCCATCACTTCCAGGGGTGTGCGGGCAATATCCCCGATGGTGTAGAGGCCGAATGTTTTCAGCTGCTGTTCGGTCTGTTTTCCCACGCCGTTAATTTTTTCAACGGCCATGGGCCAGAGAAACTCCGTTTCTTTTCCATGCGGTATTTCCAGGAAGCCATTGGGTTTGGCTTCATTGGTGGCCATTTTACTGATAAAACGGGCGGAGGATAAACCGCAGGAGATCGGCAAGCCGGTCTCTCCGGTGATCAGTTGCCGCAGCTCCCGGGCATATTTACTTACTCCAAAAAATTTATCCATGCCGCTCAGGTCGATATAAAACTCATCAATACTCGCTTTTTCAAACAAGGGAACACGGGACGCAATGATATCGGTAACCCAGCGGGAATATTTACTGTACTGGTCGCGGCTGGCATTGGTGATGATGGCCTGCGGACAAAGCTGCATGGCTTTCTTCATCGGCATCGCGGAGTGAATGCCGAATTTACGGGCTTCATAACTGCAGGCGGCCACCACGCCCCGTTCATAACCACCCACCAACACGGGTTTTCCTTTCAATGAAGGATTGTTCCGTATTTCAACAGAAACAAAAAAGGAGTCAAGATCAAAATGGGCAATATGTTTTTTGTTATTCTCCATCCGCACCTTTTTCCCTTGTTTATCTTCAGGCCAGGTAAATATCGAGGAGGCCTTCCGGCAGGTTCACCACGACCTGTTTTTTCCGGTGATCCAGTTGCTGCAGCGATTCTTCGTGCAGGGGGATCAGTACTTCTTTTCCTTGTATATCCAGCCGGCAAAGCAACTGGTGTGGCTGCTCAATCAGTTCCAGTATTTCGCCCAGGTTCTCCCCGTTGTGGATTATACTGTAACCCAATAAACCGGCGGGTGCGGATTTTGCGGCAAATTTTTTAAAATCTGTTTCAGGCAGCCATACGGATTTACGGGTCAGTTTCATAGCGGCTTCCCGGGTATTGATTCCTTCCAGTTTTATATAGAGCTCATCGGCTGATTTGATTTTTGCCGATTCAATAAACCAGGGAAGAAAGGCATTCTTTTTCTCTTCAATAAAAAGGGCATTGAGTCCTTTTAATGAAGTCTTTTTGCCCAATTCGTGTTGCAATAACAACTCCCCCTGCAAGCCGTGCACGGCCACAAATTTTCCGATATTGTAATATTCTGCCATAGTCAGCTACGAAAATACTGGTTTAACCGGCATGCAAAAAAAATCCCGGTCAAAGACCGGGATTACGAACTTTCAGGATGCGGACATTTTATTATCCTTCACCACCGCCATTTCCTTCCGCTCTGCGTTCAGGTCTGCGACCTGCGGGCATGCGTCTGGATCTTCTCTGGCGCTGGGCTTCTTCCTGGCGTCTTTTCACCTGTGCTTCGTGCTCAGCACTCCACTTGGTGAATTTCTCCATCGCTGCAGCATCATCAAACAGTCCGAGGCCAACGCCACGGAGCAGGTGTTTCAGGTACAGTACGCCTTTAAAGCTCAGGATACGGCGAACAGTGTCGGTGGGTGTAGCACCTTTGCTGAGCCATTCCAATGCCTTTTGACGATCCAGCTGAATAGTAGCAGGAACAGTCAGGGGATTGTACGTACCTAATTTCTGGATGAATTTACCGTCGCGGGGTGCCCGTGAATCGGCTACAACAATGAAGTAAAAGGGTCTCTTTTTCGACCCGTGTCTCTGAAGACGGATTTTTGCTGACATAAATAGAAATTTAACAGCGTTAAACAATAATTGTTAATTCCGGTAGATACCGGAGAGCGAAGATAGGAATTTGATTGGAAAATGCAACGTTTATGAGAACAGTTCGTAGTTAGCAGTTCGTAGTTAACAGTCCATCCTGAGCGGAGTTGTTAAAAATACCGCCTCCCGCTTTTTTTAGCAAGACCATCAAATATACACAGCTGTTTATCAGCTGGTTGTAATAAAGGTTTGAAAAATGATAGTACTGAAACAATACTGTCATTTTTCAAACCTTTATTAGTTTTCCAATTAATAAACTGCGGTCAAAAAAACCGGATTCTGTAAGATGTCAGAACTGAAACAAAAGTAGCAGACTCCCGACTTCTGACTACTAACTACCGACTATTTCTTCATTCCCGGCATCATCTTTCCGAAAGCGCCCATTTTATTCATGTTCTTCATCATCTGGCGCATCTGGTCAAACTGTTTCATGAAATTGTTGACATCCTGAATGTTTTTGCCACTGCCGTTTGCGATTCTTTTTTTCCGGTTGCCATCAATCAGGTCGGGGTCGGCTCTTTCAGCGGGGGTCATGGAATTGATCATGGCTTCTATGCCTTTAAAGGCATCGTCGTTGATGTCGAGATCTTTTATCTTGCTGCCCAATCCGGGTATCATTCCCAGCAGATCCTTCATGTTGCCCATTTTCTTGATCTGCTCCAGCTGCATTTTGAAATCCGCAAAATCAAATTTATTCTTACGGAGTTTGGCTTCCAGTTTTTTGGCTTCTTCCTCATCAAACTGGGCCTGTGCTTTTTCCACCAACGAAGTAATATCGCCCATACCCAGAATACGCTGGGCCATCCGTTCCGGATAAAACACATCGAGTGTATCGAGTTTCTCCCCGCTGCTGGTAAATTTAATGGGTTTATTTACTGTGTACTTGATGGATATGGCCGCACCACCTCGGGTATCGCCATCCAGTTTGGTCAGGACCACCCCGGTAAAATCGAGCCGGTCATTAAAGGCCTTGGCGGTATTCACCGCATCCTGTCCCGTCATACTGTCCACCACAAAGAGTATCTCCTGTGGATTTACGGCATTCTTTACATTCGCCACTTCCGTCATCATCATTTCATCCACGGCCAGGCGGCCGGCGGTATCGATGATGACCACATTTTTATTTTTGCTGCGGGCTTCTTTAACCGCATTTCCGGCAATAGCGACGGCGTCTTTATTTTCCAGTTCAATATGCACGTCCACCCCGATCTGTTCCCCCAGTACCCGTAATTGTTCCATCGCCGCCGGACGATAGATATCGGCAGCCACCAATAGGGGCGATAGCCCTTTTCCTTTAAGATAGTTGGCCAGTTTGCCACTGAAAGTGGTCTTACCCGAACCCTGCAGACCGGCAATCAGTATTACTGCCGGATTTCCTTTTGCATTGAATACGGCTTCCTGACCACCCATCAGCTCCGCCAGTTCATCCTTTACGATCTTGGTCATCAGCTGACCGGGGGAAATAGACGTCAGCACTTTTTCGCCCAACGCTTTATCCTTTACTTTATCCGTAAACTCCTTGGCAATTTTATAGTTGACATCCGCATCTACCAATGCGCGCCGGATTTCCTTGATCGTGCTGGCAATATTGATTTCTGTAATGCGCCCCTGACCTTTCAGGTTTTTAAAGGCGCTTTCCAGTTTTTCCTGTAATGAATTGAACATAGTCTTTAATTCTTTTTTTTCTAAACCATGGTTCGGCATGCTTCGGCAAGCTCAGCATGACAGAGATTGTCCCCCTGCCTGTCCCGCCAAATGCGGGGAGTGTATCAAAGGGGGTCGTCATGCTTCGGCAAGCTCAGCATGACACCAGTTGTCACCCTGCCTGTCCCGTCTCATGCGGGGAGCTTGTCGAAGGGGACAAAAGAAAAAGTGAACCGAAGTTCACTTTTTTTAACGAGTTGCAAAGATACGTAGAGTAGAGTTTATATCATGCGCCTAAATAGGTTCTTAAAAGTTTACAACGATTCGATGTTTTGAGCTTGGTAATGGCTTTGTCTTTAATCTGGCGTACCCTTTCGCGGGTCAGGTTAAAGCGCTCGCCGATATCTTCCAGGCTCATCGGATGATCCACCCCGATACCAAAGAAAAAGCAGATTACTTCTTTTTGTCTGTCTGTCAAGGTCTTCAGGGATCGGTCAATTTCCGTTTTCAGGGATTCATTGTGATCCAGCTCCCCATCGGTTTTTTCCGCATTGGTATTTACCAGTACATCAATCAGGGTGTTTTCTTCTCCTTCAGACAGGGGAGAATCCATACTTACGTGGCGGGCATTTATGCCGAGGGTTGAGGATACTTCGTCAAGGTCCATATTCAGGACTTCGGCCAGTTCTTCCGCGGAAGGTTCACGCTCATATTGCTGTTCCAGCAGGGAAAATGCTTTCTGGATTCGGTTGGTAAGCCCCACTTTGTTCAGCGGAAGCCGTACAATCCGGGCCTGTTCAGCCAGGGCCTGCAAGATACTTTGCCGGATCCACCAGACAGCGTAAGAGATGAATTTGAAACCACGGGTCTCATCAAAACGCTGGGCGGCTTTGATCAGTCCTAAATTGCCCTCGTTGATCAGGTCGGGGAGGGAAAGTCCCTGGTTCTGGTATTGTTTGGCAACAGATACCACAAAACGCAGATTGGCTTTTGTCAGCCGGTCCAATGCCCGCTGATCCCCCTGTTTGATCAGGGTGGCTAATTTAACTTCTTCTTCCGGGGTGATTAGTTCTACCTTGCCGATTTCCTGCAGGTATTTTTCAAGGCTCTGCGATTCCCGATTCGTGATGGATTTCGAGATCTTTAATTGTCTCATGCTCATAGGTATGGTTTTAAATAATGGTGTATTTTAAGGGTTAAAGAATAATAAGTTGTTTTGGTCTTATACTCTAAAAATACCCACCTCATGGTTCGGTTGCTTCAGAAAATATTGATCTTCAAGGCAATTTAACGTTTTTGCCATAACGACCCAAATAAATTTTGGCAACCTATTAACGTATAATTTCACGATTTATTTTATGAGTTTGTTTGCGGAAACCGGTCAGGGGAAAAATAACTGCCCAAATCGTTTGCGGCAATGATTTATTTTCTATTATTGCACGTATCGCAATGAATATGATCAAAACCAATGAGTAAACAGTTATATACCTTAGAATTCCCGGTTCGCTGCTCGCCTTCCATTCTGTTTGAATTCCTTTCCACCCCGGCCGGTCTGGCCGAGTGGTTTGCCGATAAAGTAGATGAAAGAGATGGTACTTTTTTCTTTGGCTGGAACGGATCTGTGGAAAAAGCGGAAGTATTGGAAAGTGAACAGGATAAATATGTACGCTTTCACTGGCTGCATGCCCCCAAAGAAGAATATTTTGAATTCCGGATTGAAAAATCTGAAATCACCAATCAGACGATCCTGGTGATAAAGGATTATGCAGAAAAAAAGGAAATCAAAGACCAGAGTATGCTTTGGGACTACCAGGTAAAGGATTTATTCCATCGCCTTGGTAACTAATGCCCGTAACCTGCGGCACAGATCAATCCTTTAAAATCTTCCAGTAGACGGGAGGGCAATTCCTCCCAACCGGATAAGCTATGCTTACAGGCCAGTTTTATAAACGGTTTGTGAAGAAGCTCACTTTTGTACGCCCCTTCCGTCATTTCCTCTATGGCCGTATAATACCCTTTTTCAAAATGATGTTGCCAGGGGTCCGGATCCGTACAAATATATGTTCCGTGTTTTATCAGCTGTTCCCTGTTTGCCAGCAGGTTGTTTTCACAAGCCGTCCTGAACCAGCCGGAAAGATGTAAGGTTACACTAAAGAAATGTCCCCACCAGAAAAGGGTACGGACCGCGAATATATTATCCCCCTCAAAACAACGGGGAAAATCCAGCACCCTGTAAGGCAGGCCCAGGTAATTTTCCCCCTGTGAAATTTTGGCTGGTAGACGCAGCACCGGTTCAGGAAATGCGCATGTTTCCAGCCATTGCTGCTGTGACTGCTGTATGGTAGAAAGAAACCGGTTAACCTCCGTCAGTATCCTGTTCTTTGTTAAAATCCATTCCGGATCGGAGATCATTAACAGCTCCTCTGCTGAAAGCCTTATTTTTGCGGAATTCATTTATTAAAGATAACGTGTTCAAGAAATTAGATAAACTCATCCTGAAGGCTTTTATAGGGCCTTTTATCGCTACGTTCTTTATCACGTTGCTGGTACTGGTTATCCAGTTTTTCTGGCTTTATATTGACGATTTTGTTGGCAAGGGACTCGGGGTAAATGTTATCCTTGAGTTTATACTCTACCAGAGTGCCGTACTGGTGCCACTGGCCCTGCCACTGGCTATACTCTTGTCTTCACTGATGACATTCGGCAACCTGGGAGAGAGTTTCGAACTGGTTGCAATCAAGTCAGCCGGTATTTCCCTCCTGCGTTTTATGCGCCCGTTGTTTATTATCAGTATCCTGATAAGCGGGGTGGCTTTTGTGTTTTCCAATAATGTAATTCCGGTGGCCAACCTCAAATCACGTACACTGCTGGCGGATATTATCTATGCGAAACCCGCTTTTGATCTGAAAGAAGGAGTCTTCTATGATAAAATCAGCGGATTTGCCATTAAAATCGGGAAAAAAGAACTGAATGACAGTGTGATCAGGGATGTGATCATTTATGAACAGGGTAATCCGCTGCAGGATAATTTTATTGTGGCCAAAAGCGGAATCATGCGGGTAACACCCAATAAGCGCTTCCTGGAATTTAACCTGAAAGAGGGCTGGCGTTACCAGGAAAAAGGAAATGTATATGCCCAGTCGAATACGGAATTTATCCGTATCGGGTTTAGTGAGTATAAAAAACAATTTGACCTCAGCAGCCTGGGCTTTTCAAACCGGACCGCGGACAGTGTGAATAAGAACAATGAGAAAATGTTCAGTATGCGTCAGCTGGACAAAGCCATTGACTCGCTGAAAAAAGATATACGGGCAACAGAAGAGCGGTCCCTCCGCGAAATGTTTATCGCCCTTCCGTTTTATACACAGCTGGATTCAGCATGGACGCAATTACCCCCCGACAGTACCCTTTTTTTTAAGGCAAAAAACATGCAGGCCCTGTTGCCGGATTCGGCCAGGAGTAATGTGAATGAACTGGCCAAAACCACGGCAGGCTCAGTCCGTATGAATGTGGAATCCCTGATTCAGATAATGAAAGATAAAGGCCGCAACCTGCGCAAACACCAGGTGGAGTGGCACCGGAAGATTACCCTTTCACTGGCCTGCCTGGTCTTATTCCTGATCGGGGCGCCCCTGGGTTCCATTATCCGGAAAGGAGGGCTGGGCACACCCTTGATTTTTGCCATCGTATTCTTTATGATCTTTTATTTTTCCAGTAATACCGGCGAAAAATTTGCCAAAGAAGGGAGTTTGTCAGCTTTTACCGGCATGTGGCTGGCTACCTTTGTCCTCGTTCCGCTGGGCTTATTCCTGACATATAAAGCCATGCGGGATTCACAGGTATTGAATAAAGAATTTTATACACGGATAGCGCGGTTTGTAAAAAGCTTTTCAAGTAGAAAAGAACTACGGACAAACAGGCAATCATAATTGGGTACAATGGGTACAATCAGGCAACTGCAAAATCTCCGGGTACAGAAATGGGTGGCGGCACTTTCTGTGCTGATCCTGGCGGTGAAGTTTGTAGCCTATTATTCCACCCATTCCATATCCATACTTACAGATGCCCTCGAAAGTATTGTAAATGTGGCGGCCGGTTTTATCGGGCTATACAGTCTGTATGTGGCTGCCAAACCCCGGGATGAAGACCATCCGTATGGTCACGGGAAAGCCGAATTTCTATCAGCGGCTATTGAAGGAACACTGATCGGAAGCGCCGGCGCCATCATCTTGTACAAAGCGATTCAGAGTTTGATAGAACCGGTGGCTATACAAAAGCTTGATACCGGTATCTGGCTGGTGGCTGCCGCGGCAGCTGCTAATTTTCTGATCGGCTATTTCTGTCTGCGGATCGGTAAAAAAAATCAGTCACTGGCACTGGTGGCAAGTGGCCGGCACCTGCAGAGTGATACGATTTCCACAGTGGGCATTATTGTGGGACTTGTTCTGTTATACTTCACCGGCCTGCAATGGATCGACAGCGTAGTGGCCATCCTGTTTGGCGTTATCATCATTGTTACCGGTTACAGGATTGTCCGTAAGTCCATTGCCGGTATTATGGATGAGGCCGATGCGGAACTGATGGGGCGAATGGTGGATGTGCTGAACAGGAGCCGGCAGGAAAACTGGATTGATCTGCACAATCTCCGGGTCATTAAATACGGGGCCGTATTGCATCTCGATTGTCACCTGACGGTACCCTGGTACCTGAATGTGCATGAAGCACACCGGGAGATAGATGAGCTGGCTAAACTGATCCGGAATGAATTCGGGGAATCCCTGGAATTATTTGTGCATTCAGACGGCTGTCTCCCTTTCTCCTGCCGGATTTGTAAAAAAGCGGAATGTAGAGAGAGAAAGAATAATTTTGAGCAGGAAATCCGGTGGACGCTGGAGAATATTTCTAACAATAAAAAACACGCATTGTGATGAAGACCACAACCGTCTGGAAAGGAGAACACCGTTTTGAAAGTGAACACGAGGGTAATTTTATCCAGGTAGACGGTGATAAAAAGGCCGGTCATGGTCCAAAAGCGCTGCTCTTGTCCGGACTGGCAGGTTGCTCCGGTATTGATGTGGTGGATATCCTGGAGAAAATGAGAGTGGAGTTTTCGGATTTCTCCATGGATGCGGAAGCGGAACAGACTGAAGAACATCCGAAAGTTTTTACCGGGGTACAGATTACCTACCGGCTGCATACGGCTCCCGAAAATGAAGAAAAAGTGCGGAAAGCAATTGAACTTTCGTTGGAGAAATACTGCGGGGTGGCCGCCATGCTGAAAAAGAATTCAACTGTTCACTATACATTGGTCATACTGTAATTAGATTTTATGCTGTCCAAAAAATCGCAATATGCGTTTAAGGCACTGGAATACCTGACAGAGCGGTATAAGCAGGGGCCTGTACTGATCTCCGAGATTTCAAAAAAGAAAAAAATTCCGCTGAAGTTCCTTGAGAATATTCTGCTGGAACTGAAAAAAGAGGAAATACTCGATAGTAAAAAAGGGAAAGGCGGTGGATATTTCCTGGCCAAAGATCCGGCTAAGGTTAAAGTGGCCACAATTATCCGCATTGTTAATGGACCGATTGCCATGCTGCCCTGTGTGAGCCTGTATTTTTATGAGCGGTGTAAAAACTGCGATGAAAAAAAATGTGGACTCCATGACCTGATGATCGAAGTACGTGATGCGTCCCTGGGCATCCTGGAAAACAGGACGTTAAAGGATCTTGCTCATTGAGCAAAACAGGTTCACGAACCCTTGTTTGCAGCACTCATTTTTAAGTCTATTAACTTGGTAGGGAATTTAGATTACAGTACTTTTGCAACACTAAAAAATCTATATATATGGGACTTCATTTAGGCGACATTGCACCAAATTTTAAGGCACAAACAACAGCCGGTGAAATTGATTTTCATGAATACCTGGGTGATAGCTGGGGGATTTTGTTTTCGCATCCGGCTGACTACACACCGGTTTGCACCACTGAACTCGGAAAGACGGCATTATTGCAGGAAGAGTTCAGAAAACGCAATGTAAAAGTGCTGGCTGTAAGTGTGGACTCGCTGGATCATCACCAGGATTGGGTGAAAGATATTAATGAGACACAGCATTGCTCAGTTGATTTTCCCATTATTGCGGATCCGGACAGGGTAGTGGCTTTTCTGTATGACATGATACATCCCAAAGCCTCTGAAACATTTACGGTGCGTTCTCTTTTCGTGATCGGGCCGGATAAAAAAATAAAATTAACCATTACTTATCCGGCGTCAACCGGACGTAATTTTTATGAAGTGTTGCGTGTGGTGGATTCATTGCAACTGGCCGCTGGTTACAGCGTGGCCACTCCGGCCGACTGGAAGGAAGGGGAAGATGTAATTGTAGGTTTATCCCTTAGTACGGAGGAGGCGCAAAAAACATTTAGCAAAGGCGTTACGGTGATTAAACCGTACCTGCGTTATACACCGCAACCCAACCGCTGATGCTGACAAAGGAGCAATTACAGGAAGCAGAAGGATTGTCTGCAGTGGAAGCCATCAGGCGGGTCACGGAATGGTTTCCGGAGGGCGTGGTGTTTTCTTCCTCGCTTGGACAGGAGGACCAGGTACTGACGGATATGATATTTAAGCACACACTGCCGGTAAAGGTCTTTACGATCGATACCGGCCGTTTGTTTAATGAGGCCTATGAGTTGCTGGATCGTACCACTGCCCGTTATAAACAACCCATCCATGTTTACTTTCCCGATGCCGCGGATGTGGAAGCCTTTGCCTACGAAAAAGGAATCAATTCTTTTTATGAGTCGGTGGAGAACCGGAAAACCTGTTGCTATATCCGCAAAGTAATTCCGCTCAACCGGGCGTTGCAGGGCGCAAAAGTCTGGATTACCGGTCTGAGGGCCGAACAGTCCGATAACCGGCAGGATATGCCATTGATCGAATGGGATGACAACCGCAACCTGTATAAATTCAATCCCCTGATCCGCTGGGATTACCAGCAGATGATGGAATATATCAATGCACATAATGTGCCCTGTAATCCGCTGCATGACCGCGGATATATCAGTATCGGTTGCGCGCCCTGTACCCGGGCTATTGAACCCGGTGAACATCCGAGGGCCGGCCGCTGGTGGTGGGAAGCTTCGCAAAAGGAATGCGGGTTACATGGCGAACGAAATAAATAAAGTAAGACCTGAACAGTAGTGTATGAATAACAAGTATCATTTGAATTACCTGGAGCAACTGGAATCGGAAAGCATCCATATCTTCCGGGAAGTGGCTGCCCAGTTTGAAAAACCCGCCCTGTTGTTCAGCGGGGGCAAAGATTCCATCTGCCTGGTCCACCTGGCATTAAAAGCTTTCGCGCCGGGTAAAATTCCATTTCCGTTGGTGCATATTGACACCGGGCATAATTTTCCGGAAGCACTGGCTTTCAGGGATGCAATGGCGGAACGTATCGGTGCCACCCTGGTGGTGCGAAAAGTGGAAGACACCATTAAACAAAGAAGCCTGACAGAACCGAAAGGAAAATTTCCCAGCCGGAATTGGTTGCAAACCTATACCCTGCTGGATACCATTGAAGAGTTTGCATTTGATTGCTGTATCGGTGGCGCGAGAAGGGATGAAGAAAAAGCAAGAGCTAAAGAACGAATATTCTCCGTAAGGGATGAATTTGGTCAGTGGAATCCGAAACTGCAGCGGCCGGAACTCTGGAATATTTATAACGGTAAAATTCACAAAGGGGAGAATGTCCGGGTATTCCCGATCAGTAACTGGACAGAGCTCGACATCTGGAATTATATCCGCAACGAAAAGATTGACCTGCCTTCCATATATTTTGCGCATGAACGTAGCGTAATTGAACATGAAGGACAGCTCGTAGCCATCAGCGAATTTGTACAACCCGGCGAGTCAGATGTTGTGCTGACAAAAAAAGTCCGGTACCGTACAGTAGGCGACATGACCTGTACGGCTGCCGTAGAGTCTGTAGCTTCCACACTTGATGAAGTGATAAATGAAATTGTGGCAACCCGGATCAGTGAACGTGGCGAAACGAGGATTGATGATAAAGTAACTGAAGCAGCGATGGAAGACAGGAAGAAGAACGGCTATTTTTAAAGTAAAAATTCAAAAGTAAAAAGTAAAAAAGCCTATGGCTGGACAGCCTTTACTTTTGGATGCATATTGTCAATTGAAAATAGAATATTTAGTAAAATAAAAATAAGTGAAAGTTCAGGTGTAAAGGAGTGTCCGATATTGCAGTGTGTGTGCTTTTTTACTTTTGACTTTTTACTTTTGACTTTCTACCATGGATTTATTACGATTTATAACTGCGGGGAGCGTGGATGACGGGAAGAGTACCCTGATCGGGCGATTATTGTATGACAGCAAGAACATTCTGATTGATCAGCTGGAGGCCCTCGAGAAGTCAACGAAGAACCGGACCGATGGTTCGGTGGACCTGGCGCTGCTGACAGACGGGTTACGTGCGGAACGGGAACAGGGTATTACCATTGACGTCGCCTACCGTTATTTCACCACACCCAAGCGCAAATTCATTATCGCCGATGCGCCCGGGCATGTGCAGTATACGCGCAATATGATAACCGGTGCCTCCAATGCCAGCCTGATTATCATTCTTATTGATGCCCGGCAGGGCGTGGTGGAGCAAACCCGTCGTCATTCTATTATCGCCTCACTGCTGAAAATAAAACACGTAGTGGTGGCCGTGAACAAAATGGACCTGGTGGATTTTTCACAAGAAGTTTATACAGCCATCGTAAATGACTATAACCAGGTAGCCGCACAACTCGGGCTGGGTACAATTACTTACATACCGATGAGCGCGCTGGACGGTGATAATATCGTGGATCCCTCGGTACGCATGCCCTGGTATACGGGCAAAGCCCTGCTGGAATTCCTGGAGGATGTGCAACTGGATCAGGATGTAAACCTGACGATTCCCCGTTTCCAGGTGCAGTTTGTAATTCGTCCTCAAACGGAGGAACTGCATGATTACCGCGGGTATGCGGGCAGGATTATCAGTGGTATTTACAGGAAGGGGGATAAGGTAACCGTATTGCCACAGGGTATTGAAACCACCATTGCCACCCTTGAAGTAGCCGGTAAAGAAGTGGAAGAGGTATTTGCGCCACAGGCGGCTGTGATTCAACTGGCGGATGATATTGATATCAGCCGTGGCGATACCATTGTGAAATCGGATAACCGGCCGCTGGTCAGCAATGAACTCAATGTGTTGCTTTGCTGGATGGATGACAAACCCCTGATTTCCGGTAATAAATACCTGTTGCAACACAATGGCCGTCTTTTACGCGCCATGATCCGGCAGGTGGAGTATAAAATCGATGTTAATACCTTGCAACAGCAACCGGTGGAAGGACAGGTAAAACTGAATGAAGTGGTAAAAGCCACCATTAAGACGGCTGCCCCGCTGGTCTATGATTCGTACGAAAATCTCAGCGAATACGGCTCTGCCATCCTGGTGGATGAAACCAGCAACAGTACCGTGGCCGCTGTGCTTATTCAATCCTGATCTCCTGTAATCTTTTCAAACGCCACCAATGAATGATCCGCGAAAGACTGCATGGGTGACACTGGCTGGCGCAGGTCCGGGTGATCCGGAACTGATAACCCTTAAACTACAGCAACGATTACAGGCAGCGGATGTAATCATTACTGACCGGCTGGTTCATCCGGATATTATCTGGCTGCATGCCCGTAACGGGATACGGGTATTGATGACCGGTAAACAGGGTTATCATGAACATTCCTATACACAGGAAGAAGTAACCGCCATCCTGATTGATGAAGCCCTGCAGGGAAAAAGAGTACTCCGGCTGAAAGGAGGCGATGTGGCTTTTTTCAGTAATGTGCTGGATGAACTGGAAGCGTTGGAGAAAAACGGAATTCCTTTTGAGATAATCCCCGGTATTACCGCTGCATCCGGCGCATCGGCCTATACCGGTATTCCGCTCACGGCAAGAGGGTTTGCACAGGGAGTCCGGTTTATTGCATACAACCCCACTCAGCACTACGATACCAAAACATGGAATTCACTGGCAGAAACCAGTGATACCCTGGTCGTCTATATGGCAGGGAAAACGGTACTGTCTTTTGCAGCGCAGTTAATACTTCACGGGGCGCCTGCCAGTCGACCGGCAGCGGTGATTGAACAGGCCTCTACCGCCGCGCAAAAAATACATCTCTCTTCGTTGGCGAAAGTGGCGGTTGATTTTAAGGAACTGATTTTCTCTTCGCCTTCGCTGGTGGTGATCGGAGATGTATTGCAACTGCATGGCCGCTTTTCCTGGTTCAACGGGGATCAGGAAGGTTCAGTTTTCAATGAGTTGCCGGAATAAAACGGGTTCGACTGATCAGTCGTTCTTTACTACAGCGGCTTTCTGGTTTTTTGCAAATTCAATAAAGCCAAGTGCCTGCTCCATGTACTCAGCCGCAAACGTTGCTGAAGGGGGCACTTCATTCATGCGTAAAGTTTCCTGTTTAAATGAACTGCTGCCGGTATATATTCCTTTCGAGGTAAATTCCTTGTCGAAATCATTCAGGATGCCGATCTGGGTATTGCAATGAACACCCTGTTGCAGCAACAAGGCCTTGGCGCTATGTATTCTCGCCGCATAGGCATTATAAATACCATCCGCCCATTGCTGGTTGGCGATACATTCCAAGGCGGCGGCAATTTTATCTTCGGCTTCCAGGATCAGGGTGGACACCAGGTCAATCATCACACCGGCACATTCACCCACGCCGATGGCCGTGGAAAATTTCTCTTCCTGCCCCCAGTCGGAATACTCATCTTCCTGCAGTTGTTCCAGGCCGGCCAGCGGTTTTAAAAGTTCATAGTAATATTTTTCACCCCTGTGAAAACTATAGTCTGCAAAGCTTTCGCCCGCTTCAGCCTGATTTTTGTAGTCGTTCAGAATACGGTTCAGTACCTGTGGTGCGCGTTTGCTGGGTACTTTAATCACTTTGTCGGAAATCCGTGCGTCGCCACCTCCCAGTACGGCACCACCCACCAGTACCTGCAGTGCGGGGATCACCTGGCCGTTGGCCTTGAGTGAACTGCCATGAAAACCGATTGACGCCATACCGTGCTGACCGCAGCTGTTCATACAACCACTGATACGTACCGTTATTTCTTTATTGTATAAAAGTTCGGGGAAGTCCTCTTCTATTACCTCACTTAATGCAAGGGCTGTAGCTGTACTGTTGCTGATACCGAGGTTGCAGGTATCTGTACCGGGACAACTGGTAATATCCGAAACAGAACCAAAGCCCGGGGCGGCGAGACCTTCTGATTCCAGTACCTGGTATACGAAGGAGAGGTTTTCCGGTTTTACAAAGCGAAACTGAAGTCCCTGGTTGATGGTTACCCGTATATCATCGGCAATTACCCCTTCCAGCTGTGCAATCAGCCTTCTGCTGACATCAGAAGAAATATTCCCGTTCGGTACCCGTACATATACGGCATAATATCCTTCCTGCTTTTGTTTAAACAGATTGGTATTCTTCCATAATTCATACTTCAAGGAATCACCGGGTTTATCACTCAACTCCCGACTCCTGACTCCCGACTCCCGACTCCCATCTCCCGACTCCCGACTCATTATCTCCACCCGCTGATGCGTCAACGCCAGTTGTTCCTCCTGTACCAGTTGATTGAAGGTTTCAATACCGATTTTCTGGATCAGGAATTTGATCCTTGCTTTATGCCGGCTGTTACGTTCACCATGCCGGTCGAATACACGTAGTACAGCCTCCAGGTAAGGTATCAGTAATGTTTCTTCGAGGAATTCGTGCGTACAAATAGCCAGATGCGGCTGGGCGCCGAGTCCTCCACCGATTAAAATTTTAAAACCACGTTGTAGATTGCCATCAACAGTACGTATCCGGGCGATAGCCCCGAGATCGTGCATAAAAGTGAGGGCGGTATCTTTTTCGGTGTTACTGAAAGCTATTTTGAATTTACGTCCCATTTCCTGGCACACAGGTTTGCGCAGAAAATATTCAAACATTGCGTGCGCGTAGGGTGTTACATCAAAGGGTTCTTCCGGATCAATACCGGCCGTATCGGAAGCGGTAATATTGCGTACGGTATTTCCGCAGGCTTCGCGGATGGTGATATCATCTTTATCCAGTTCGGCCCATAACTGCGGGGTGCGGTCCAGGCTTACAAAATGTATTTGAATATCCTGCCGCGTGGTCAGGTGCAGATTTCCGGTGGAGTAATCGTCGGATACGGCGGCTATCCGTTTCCACTGCGCCAGGGTCATTTTACCATATGGCAATTTGATGCGCACCATTTGTACACCCGGTTGCCGTTGTCCGTATACACCGCGGGCCAGCCGCAGGCTGCGGAATTTTTCCTCATCCATCTTTCCTTCCCTGAACAGGCGTATTTTTTTTTCCAGTTCAAGAATATCTTTTTCTACCAGCGGATTTTCTAATTCAGTGCGGAAACTCTGCATGTCACAATAGTCATTAACGGATCACCGGGGTGATGATCTCAGGGTGAAAAATACTCTACTTTATAAGTAGACTAAACAAAAATACATGCTTTGTACGGGGAGGCCAAAAAATTATCTCAGGATAACACACGTACGTATTGAGTATAAAGAAAACTTAAAACCCTACTAAAATAGTAGGAAATAGATTATTTTCGTGGTTGCAAAAATCAACAGCGGCGATCGTGCCGCAACGTGTATGAATTATCAGACGCTATTTACGGAACAACTGCAACAGCTGAGATCAACGGGCGCTTACCGTTATTTTCTTGAGCTCAATAAAAGCGCGCAGCATTTTCCCCGGTTTACCTATGCGGATGAAACAGAACTGACACAGCAGGCGGTTAACTGGTGCAGCAATGATTACCTGGGCATGAGCAGTGAAGAGGCGGTGATTTCAAAACTGGGCTATGTGGCACACCGGAGTGGAGCCGGCAGCGGGGGAACCAGAAATATTTCAGGTTCTACTTCCTTTCATAAGCAACTGGAGACTTTACTTGCCGGCTGGCACGGTAAAGAAGCGGCCCTGTTGTTTAACGGCGCCTACCAGGCTAATGTAACCACCCTGCAGACATTGGGTCGTCAGCTACCGGGACTTGTTTTCTTTTCCGACGAACGCAATCACGCTTCAATTATAGAAGGTATACGTGGCTGCAAAAACAGTAAGCGTATTTTCAGGCACAATGATATGCAACACCTGGAAAGTTTGCTGGCTGAATGGCCTGCTGATCAACCCAAGCTGATTGTATTTGAATCCGTATATTCCATGAGTGGTACCGTGGCACCGGTAAAAAAGATAGCCGCACTGGCAAGTAAATACAATGCACTTACGTATGCTGATGAAGTACATGCCGTAGGTTTATATGGACCACAGGGTGCCGGACTGCTGGAGCAGGAAGGATTGCAGCAGAAAATTGATATTGTTAACGGAACACTTTCAAAAGCAATCGGTGTTTTTGGCGGGTATATAGCCGCTTCCGCCTTAGTGGTGGATTATATCAGGAGCTTTGGCCGTGGATTTATATTTACCACTTCATTGCCGCCGGCCATTTGCGCTGCTGCTGCTGCCAGTGTGGAGCGGATTATTGCCGATAAACCGTTACGGGAACGTTTCTTTACTAATGTGTACAAACTGAGAGCCGCACTGCAAAAAGCAGGCGTGGCATTTCGTCCCAATCAATCACATATCACCATTATTCCCATAACAGGTGCGGACAAGTGCCGGGAGCTGGCGGCTCTTTTACTGAAGCAACAGGGAATTTATCTTCAGCCCATCAATTTTCCGACCGTACCGGCAGGCGAAGAGTGTCTCCGTGTCATCATTACGGCCAGGCATCAGTCAAACCATATCAATCACCTGGCCTTCAGCCTGAAAAAAGTAGTGCATGGAGAAGATACGCCTGACAGGGAGGGATTCCCGTTTGTCACTGTTGCAGCTGGAGATAGTAAGGAATAAAATCCTGAACGTTTTTCCCCATATGGAGGTGGAACTGATACCCCGGAGCAGCAGGGGCGATTTGATGACCGGGATTCCGTTGCAAACCGTGGAAGGATCGGATTTTTTTACGGCCGATATCTTTGACATGCTGAAGGAAGACCAGGCGGATATTGCCGTGCACTCGCTGAAAGACATGAGCAGCGAACATTTTTTCGGTGAACATTATTTCGCCGTGGTTGACAGGGATGATACCAGGGATATGGCCATATTCAATCCGGATATACTGGATAAAATCCGCAAAGGAGTACCCGTTATCATTGGCACCTGTTCACCCCGCCGGGAAGAAATGGCGCTCACCTTTCTGCGGAAAGCACTTCCGCAGTTAAAGGATACGATACAAATTGAAGTAAGACCTATCCGGGGAAATGTGGAAACACGGCTGCGTAAACTGAATGATGGAATCTATGACGGCACATTACTCGCTACAGCCGGAGTGAACCGGTTGCTCCGCAGCAAAGAAGATGCGCCCCTGATCAGCTCCTTGCTGAAAGGAAAAAAAATAATGATACTGCCATTGATTGAATGTGTGCCGGCTCCCTGCCAGGGTGCTATAGTGGCGGAATCCATCCCGGGTAATAAAAAGGCCGTGGAGCTATTGAAAGCGATTAATGATGCCGGTTTGTTTGAGGATTGTTATACGGAGAAAAAAAGAGCAGTTGAATATGGAACCGGTTGTCTGCAACAGTTCGGCGTAACCACCATTAACACGGCACGCGGAAAATACCAGTATGCGGCCGGGCGTGATAATCAGGGAACCTCGTTTGTACACTGGCACCCGGGCCCGGATCTTTCAGTTGTATCCGTACCGTTGTTTTCCACAACGGATTATATGCGTGATTTTTTCAGGTACGAATGGCTGGAAACCGGGCCGGATATTCCCACGTCCACCGTTTTTATTGCCAACTATAAAATGTTGAATCATCCGCGCGGAACAGCATACCTGGACGGTAAACGGATACTCGCTTCCGGTACTAAAACCTGGTATGAACTGGCCGCTAAAGGATACTGGGTTACCGCCTGTGCCGATGCATTGGGTTTTGAGTTCTTAGCATCCGCACTGCATATGCCTGTATTATCGATCCGTTCTGCTGAAGTCTTTATACTGACGCATGCGGATGCAGCGGAACGCTGGCAGGAAAAAGGTTATGCTGCGGCAGGTACATACCGGTTACAGCCAGTAATGTCTCCAGGTATTTGTGAGGCGATAAGTCAGGCAACGGCCATTTGCTGGAGCAGTTATGCCCAGTATCAGTATTACGGCATTTATGCGGGTAAACAGGTTATACATATTTGTGCGGGTGGCGAAACAGCCCGTTTATTACAGGAGGCCGGACTGGATCCTGTTGTATTTCCAACTATAAAAGCATTTGAACAATGGAGAAAAACAACTACCCGCTAACGCGGCGGCGCCTGAGAACGGATACGTATATGCGCGAACTTACGGCGGGTGTAAAACTCTCGCATAAGAATTTTATACAGCCACTTTTCGCAGAAGAAGGGTTGTCCAATCCCCGTAGTATTGCCGGGTTGGGGTCCGTACAGGTGGATACAACGGAAACCCTGCTCCGTACGATCGGTTTTCATTTGCAGTCCGGCATCAGTAAGTTTTTATTATTTCCCGTGCCGGCAAAAAAATACGGGAATGAATTTGATTTTAGTTTTGCCACACGAATGGTAAAAGCAATCAGGAACCGGTTCGGGGCTGACGTATGGTTATCGGTTGATCTTTGTCTCTGCAGTTATACCACGCACGGCCATTGCGGTTTGCTGAATGAGGATCATTCAGCGTTGCTCAACAGTCCGACTGTGGAGTTGCTGAGCCGTTATGCCGCACAACTGGCTGCCGCGGGGGCTGATTGTATTGCGCCGAGTGATATGACCGATGGAAGGGTAGGGGCTATCCGTATAACATTGGATGCACTGGGATTTGAAAACGTGAGCATCATGAGTTATGCCGCTAAATTCAGTTCACAGTTCTATGGTCCATTCCGGGATGCCTGTCAGTCTTCGCCCAACACAACCGGACTCCGCAACCGCAAATCATATCAGTTGTCGCCCTTCAATCCGGGTGATGCGATTGCCACTGCTTTGCGGGATGAGCAGGAAGGGGCTGATATACTCATGGTAAAACCGGCTGCTTTGTATACGGATATCATTGCAAAACTGAAAGAATCCACCCTGAAGCCGTTGGCGGCCTATCATGTCAGTGGTGAGTATGCCGCCATAGAAGCCCTGGCGGAAAAAGGGTTGGTAAAAAGGGAGGCGGCCCATGTGGAAGTATGGGCCGCCCTGGGCAGGGCCGGGGCCGATATTATTATTTCATATGCCTCAGGGCAGGCAAAAAAATGGATTGACAGGATTGAATATTGATAAAACCCAGTAAAATTGTGGACTGTATGATTTTAATCAGTTACCGGATGCATACAGAAAACGAGTTTTGCCGGAACAAAAATTACAAGAACCGGGCAGGAGACAGCTACTATTATGAATAAAGATCAATCCGCACAGGAGCAAGAGCAGGCAGGACAGAAGAATCAGCTGTACCCGGTTTTTTTGAAACTGGATCAATTGAACCTGTTGCTGGTGGGGGCGGGCAATGTGGGACTTGAAAAGCTCCATTCACTGCTGGCCAATTCACCGGCAGCGCGCATCAGTATTGTTGCTCCGCGTGTACTCGATGATGTACGTAAACTGGTTTTCCGCCATCCTTCCTGTACCATCGAGCAACGGATGTTTCAGGACAGCGACCTGGAAGGGAAAGACCTGGTAATACTGGCAACCGATAAGCCGGACCTGCATAAATCAATTTGTGAAAAAGCCGCGGCACGCCGGATATTGGTTAACGTGGCGGACACGCCTGAACTCTGCGATTTCTACCTGGGCAGTATCGTACAAAAAGGGCAATTGAAAATAGCCATCTCCACGAATGGCAAATCACCTACAGCCGGAAAAAGAATAAAAGAAGTATTGCATGAAGCGCTTCCTGCTGAACTGGATTCGGTGATCGAGAACCTGCACAAGATCCGCAACCGGCTGAATGGAAATTTTGAGGCGAAAGTGAAGAAGATGAACCAGCTTACAAAAGGGCTCGTGGAGAATGAGAACAGTTTAATGGCCAATCGCTGGCGGAAGATTGCCACCTATTCTTTAGGTGCTTTCGGACTGATGCTCATCGGCCATTTTATTTTTTCTTATCTGCCTATCCGTGAAATGGCCACTGATACAAGAGAATGGTACAATACACTGGATCCGAATTTTCACTGGATGGTGCTGGCTGGTTTCCTGGCACAGATGGTGGACGGCGCCACCAGTATGGGATACGGCGTTACCAGTTCTATAGTGCTGCAGTCGGCACATGTCAGCCCCGCAGCTATCAGTGCGGGTATACATACGGCGGAAATGTTTACCAGTGGTGCCTCCGGATATAGTCATTATAAATTCGGCAATGTAAATAAGAAATTATTCAAAGCCCTCGTAATACCCGGCATTATCGGTGCGGTACTGGGCGCTTTTTTACTGGTGAAATTTGACGACACGCATATCCGTTACCTGCGGCCGTTGATGGCCATGTATACACTGCTGCTCGGTATCCGTATTTTCAGCAATGCCTTCCGCCCGGTGAACCTGAAAAAGAAATTCTCCCGGTATGGCTGGCTGGCCGGTATCGGCGGTTTCCTGGATTCTTTTGGCGGTGGCGGTTGGGGACCTATCGTCACATCCACGCTTATTACAAAAGGACGAACGCCCCGTTATGTGGTGGGATCCGTTAGTCTCACTGAGTTTTTTGTAACCCTGGCAAGTGCGTTTACTTTTTTCACCATGATTGGTGTTCAGAACTGGCAGGTAATTCTGGCACTGGTATTGGGCGGGGTGGTAGCCGCCCCGTTTGCCGCCCGGCTGGCGGGTAAACTGCCCCGTAAGACTTCCTTTATATTCCTGGGTACCGTTGTGGTACTCTGGAGTTTCCGGATTTTATATAAGACATTCTGATCCAATAAAACAAAAAGTCCGTTCCGAAAATAAAACTCTATTAAATTTGTAGAGTAGTAAAAGTCCCCTACTTTTGCGGGCAAACAACAATCACCTCAGCCGTGATTATTTTTTTTCATATATAGTCTACTAAAATAGTAGGATAATAGATTTTAAATTTTCAGATATGCGTATTTATTTTCTGTCCGCCTTGTTTTTGCTGTCTTTCCCGGGGATGGCCCAGGTTACCGGTCGTGTAGTGAATGGCAGTAACCAGGCTGTACCCTATGCAACTGTAACAGTAAAAGGAACTGCACAAGGTACCAGTACAGATTCAACGGGCGTTTTTTCGCTGAATGTCAGCCGTCCTTTCCCGTTTATTCTTTTGGTATCGTCCGTGGGATATGAACAACAGGAGTATGTGGTGCGGGAAAACAGGCTGGATCATATACTGATCCGCCTGCAGGCGTATTACAGCCAGGATACTGTGGTCATTACTTCCCGTAGAAGAAAAGAGGTATTACAGGATGTGCCGTTGCCCGTATCGGTTGTGGGCGGTGCCACCATAGATGAAGGCGGCGCGTTTAATGTAAACCGTATAAAGGAACTGATACCCTCCGTTCAGATGTATACTTCCAATCCCCGTAATACAGGGGTAAATATTCGCGGCACAGGATCTCCGTTCGGATTAACCAACGACGGCCTCGATCCTGGTGTGGGATTTTATATTGATGGTGTTTATCTTGCCCGTCCGGCCGCGGCAACCCTTGACTTTATTGATGTGGAAAGGGTGGAAGTGATCAGGGGACCGCAGGGTACCCTGTTTGGCAAGAACACCACATCCGGTGCCTTTAATATCACCACGCGTAAACCTTCTTTTAAACCAGCCGCCACTTTTGAAGTGAGTTATGGAAATTACGGGTATATACAGGCAAAGAGTTCCATCACCGGTCCGCTCAGCAAAAAACTGGCTGCCCGTTTTTCCTTTTCAGGCACACAGCGCGACGGTACCGTCTATAATAAGCGCACGGATCATTATATCAACGACCTCAATAACCAGGGGGTTAAAGGCCAGTTTTTGTACAACCTGACAAAACAGGTACAGCTGACTTTTTCCGGTGATTATTCCCGTCAGCGACCGGATGGTTATGCACAGGTAGTAGCCGGAGTAGTGCAGACAAAACGCGCTGCGTACCGGCAGTTCAACGCGATTATCTCGGATCTGCATTATACCTTACCCGGTCTCAACGCATTTGACCGGGTGGTGGATCATGATACGCCCTGGAAATCGGGTAATGAACTGGGAGGTGTATCCGTAAACCTGGATGCTAAAATCGGCCCGGGTACCTTTACATCCACCACGGCCTGGCGTTTCTGGAACTGGGATCCTTCCAATGACCGTGACTTCACCGGATTGCAGGCACTGGCAAAATCACAGAATCCGGCAAAACATAAAAACTGGTCACAGGAATTTCGGTATGCCGGCACTGTCTCCGAAAAAGTAAGCGGGGTAGTTGGGGTATTCCTGATCGGACAGGAAGTGAAGATCAATGGTACGGAAGAATCCGGTTCGGCACAATGGCGTTTTTCACAAAGTTCCACCAGCAGTTTATGGGCCACACCAGGACTTTTTGAAGGATATGGGATTTCCACCAAAGCCTCCATTCAGTCTTTAAGTGCCGCCGCTTTTGTCAATGTGGATATTGCGGTTACACCGTCATTGCATGTATTACCTGGTTTGCGTTTTAATATTGACACAAAAGATGTTTTGTACAACAGGGCTGCTTATGGAGGTTTACAGACCACCGATCCTGCCTTGCTTGCGTTGAAAAATGCAGTGTATACCAATCAGCAGTACGCATCTTCGGCTGATGAAGATAACCTGACGTATAATCTCACGGTGGCTTATAAACCCAATAAACGGATCAATGCCTACGGGACTTATTCCACTGCTTTTAAACCAGTGGGTGTGAATGTAGCTGGTTTACCTACGGTAAACGGACAACCGGCCACAGATCTGGCGGTAATAAAACCGGAAAAGGTGAAGCACCTGGAAGCCGGTTTGAAAACCACGCCACTGGATGATTTTATTCTCAATTTTACTATTTACAAAACGGATATCCGCAATTACCAGACAAATGTGCAATCACCAGAGCTGGGTGTAAACCGTGGCTATATTGCCAATGCGGAACAGGTACGGATCAATGGCGCAGAACTGGAAACCAGTTACCGGGCGGGTAAACGGTTTACTTTTTATGGTTCGGCTGCTTTTACGGATGCGCAGTATATCCGTTTTGCTAATGCGCCGCTGCCATTGGAAGAAACGGGTAATACGCAAAACAATATCCAGGTGGCATTTAAGGATATTTCCGGAGGCCGGTTGCCGGGTATTTCCAAATGGGCATTTTCAACCGGTGGTGAGTATACCATACCGGCCATATTCCTGGGTGGTGCTGCTAAGTTTTTTATGGCTACAGACCTGTTTTACCGATCCGGTTATTCCTCCAGTCCTTCACCTTCCGCGTATCTGAATATTGAAGGATATGCACTGGTTAACGGCAGGCTTGGGGTGAAAGATACCCGCGGATTGTCCGCTTTTATCTGGGTACGGAACCTGTTTAACAAGGATTATCACGAACAACTGCTACCTGCAGGTGGCAATGCAGGACATTATGCATCGGTGCTGGGTGATCCCCGGACCTATGGGGTTACATTACGTTATGCACTGCAGTAAAGCGGTAATGTATCAATTGTCTTTTTCTTTATATGCAATAATCAGAAGCAATGGCGTCCCGGTTCTCCGGGATGCCTTTTTAGTTAACGTGTTTCAATTAATTTCGCTGTTCAGGAAACAAAAATCAACGGATGAAAAAATATTTTGCAGCAGCTAAACTCCTTGTTATGTGTATGTGTCTGCAGGCGCAGACCAAGCAAACGGAGGAGGTTCAGCAGATTTGGGCCGGTTATATGAATCAGACAAGGTTGTCCGCTAAATGGGGCGTATGGGCCGATGTACATCTGCGGACAAAAGAGTCCTTCGCGACAGGCTTGTCGCAGGGTATACTCAGGCTGGGTATTACCCGTTATCTTTCGGATGACCTTAAACTGACAGCCGGGTATGCCTATGTAAACCATTTCCCGGCCGACAACCACAAAAATATTTCTCAACCCGAACACCGGCCCTGGCAACAAATACAATGGCATACCAAATACCCGAAAGTCCGGTTGATGCAGTTATTGCGGCTCGAAGAGCGCTGGAGAAGAAAAATACTGAATGATGGCGCGCTCGCAGATGGCTATCATTTTAATTTCCGGTTCCGGTATAATTTCATGGCCCAGTTTCCATTGAGCAAAAAACGGTTTGAGCCCCGTACATTGTCCCTGGTGCTGAACGATGAAGTGCATATTAACTTCGGTAAACAGATCGTTTATAATTACTTTGACCAGAACCGGTTTTTTACCGGGTTTAACTATCATCTCAATAAACACGACAACCTGCAATTCGGATACATGTACCTGTTTCAGCAACTGGCAGGCGGAAACAGGTACCGCAATAATCATGCGGCCCGTGTCTTCTATTTTCACAATTTCGATCTGCGGAAAAAATGACCGGTTTATTTATGAGGCAACCGTTTGCAGAAAGCTGTCCATGATACGATTGAATTGTTCCGGGCATTCCAGCATCGGTACATGCCCGCATTCGTCGATCCAGTGTAATTCCGATTGTGGAATCAGCCGGTGAAAACTTTCGGCTACATCCGGCGGAGTGATGGTGTCATTTCTTCCCCACACGATACAGCAGGGCAGGGTCAGCTTGTGCAGTTCTTTCTCCACGTTGTGCCGGATTGTGGATTTAGCCAATGAAATTATCTGAATGGCTTTACGGCTGTTGACCGTCGCATATATTTCATCCACCAGTTCTTTGGTGGCCACATCCGGCTTATAAAAAGTCAGTTCAGTTTTCTCTTTTATATAATCATAATCGCGCCGCCTGGGGTACGTATCTCCCATGCCATGTTCATACAGCCCTGAACTGCCACTCAGAATCAGTGTCCTGACCCGTTGCGGGTGTTTCAGTGTATACAGTAAGGCAATATGTCCTCCCATTGAGTTGCCCAGCAGGTGAAACCGGTCGAGTTGTAATTCTTCCGTCACTTCGTGCAGGTAACCCGTGAGGGTGAATATATCCACACAAAAGCCCATTTCATAAAAAGGGAAAATGGGTACAATCACCCGGTTTGTCTTTTCCAGGTGCTGCACCAAAGGTTCAAAGTTTCTGACGGAGCCAAAAAGGCCGTACAGGAGAATGATGGGTTCGCCCTGACCATATTCGGCATATTTCGGGCTTTGTTTCTTAAACGGGTTGATATTCATGTACTCATTTTATGGCAGGCGACCGGGATATATACCCGATGGCCGGAAAAATAAGGAAATATGGCCTTGCAGCCAATGATATGCCTTTTTATTCAGATTTTAATCCTCTTTTCTGCAACTGCAAATTTTTACGGGATTTGCCGCGGCGGGATTTGTTTATTTATTAATAGTCTACTATTTTTGTAGACAAAGATATAGAGTTTATTGCTGTAACCCTTTATGCCTGCCTATTTTAATAAAAATTAAACAAGTGGAAAAAATTTATCTGAGTGATTCCGGCCCCAAAGTATCTCCTGCTATTTATGGTTTTTACCGGTGGGAAGAAAAAGAGGTGACGGTTTCCAGGATGGAACGAATCGTACAGTTGTGCCTTGAACAGGGGATCAATACATTTGATCACGGCGATACTTACGGCGGATATGCCTGTGAGGACCTCTTCGGACAGGTGATAAAGCAATCAGGTATTAAGCGGGAGGACCTGGTCTTGTTTACCAAGTGTGGTATTAACCTGCCTCATGCCAGCCATCCGGAATACCGGGTGAAGCATTTCGATACATCAAGGGAACATATTATCCATAGCGTGGAAAATTCCTTACGCAAGTTGCGGACCGATTATATCGATGTATTTCTGCTCAATCAGCTGGATCCTTTATCCAACCTGGAGGAGACGGCCATTACGTTGGAAAAGCTCAAGGATTCGGGAAAAATTAAAAATGTTGGCGTGGTGAATTTTTCCGTATTTCAGCACCAGTTGCTGAGCGCCTATCTGCGGATACCCGTTGTAACCAATCATATTGAACTGAACCTGCTCAATACAGCGGCTTTTGACAACGGTCAGGTGGATTATATCAAGCAAAAATATATGCGACCCCTTGCCACATCGCCACTGGCTGAGGGCGAGATTGCCAACAGCATTGAGAAAACTCCGTTGCGGGTCAGGGCCAAACTGGAAGAGCTGGCCGCCAGGTACAATACGCATTTTGAATCGGTGGCCACGGCCTGGTTATTCCGGTTAGGCGCACTGCCTCTGGTTGGAACAACGAATGAGGATAGAATCCGGAATATCGTTGCCGGTTTTAATATCAGCCTCGATCGCCAGGACTGGTATGAGTTGTATGCGGTTTCAAGAAATGAGTGAGCAATACCGGTTTTGTCTTAAACCGGAACAAACAATTGTTTTGACCATTCGTAGTCAGTCGCGGTCAATCGTTTTTACTAATTGTTCTGATCGCTGATTGTATCTTTGTATCCAGCTAAACGAAACATTAAAAATGGCAAAGCAACAAAAACCGGCAACCCGTGCAGTGCGGATTCAAACCACGAAAACCTCACAGAAAGAGCATTCTTCCCCTGTATTTCTGACCAGCAGTTTTACCTATGATTCTGCCGAAGAGATGGCCGCTGCGTTTGCTACCGAAACGCCAGAAGTGAATATTTATTCCCGCTTTGCCAACCCCGGCGTGGATGAGTTTGTGCATAAAATGATTGCACTGGAAGGGGCCGAGCACGGCGTGGCTACCGGTACCGGCATGGCAGCTATTTTTTCCACGTTTATGACCTTTCTTAGTAAAGGAGATCATATTATATCCGCCTCTGCTGTATTCGGATCTACCCATACCATTCTTACCAGATATTTACCGAAATGGGGTATTGATTACAGTTATTTTGATATGAATAAACCGGAAGCTATTGAAGCACTGGTGAAACCGGAAACGAGAATGCTGTACCTGGAAACACCCAGTAACCCAGGTCTGGATATTATCGACCTGGCCTTTGTTTCAGCAATCTGCAAAAAACACAATATCCTGTTTGTAGTGGACAACTGTTTTGCCACACCAGCCGTACAACAACCCATACAGTACGGGGCCGATCTCGTGATACATTCCGCCACCAAATTTATCGATGGACAAGGCCGTGTATTGGGAGGTGTGATTGTCGGGAAAAAAGAACTGGTGCACCAGCTCTATCTCTTTATCCGCAATACAGGCCCTTCCATGAGTCCGTTTAATGCCTGGGTATTAAGCAAAAGCCTGGAGACCTTATTTATCCGGATGGACCGGCACGCGGCGTCTGCTTTGAGCATTGCTACTAAACTGCAGGGACATGCGAAAATCAGTACAGTTAAATATCCTTTCCTCGAATCTCACCCGCAATACGCCATTGCAAAAAAACAGATGAGCAACGGGGGAGGGATCGTCACCTTTGAATTAAAGGGTGGTATTGAAAGCGGCCGCAAATTCCTGAACGCACTGGAGATGATCTCCATGACCAATAACCTGGGCGACAGCCGGACCATCGCTTCGCACCCGGCTTCCACCACGCACTCCAAATTAACCGAAGCGGAAAGACAGTCGGTAGGTATTACACCCGGATTGATCCGCGTGTCTGTAGGACTGGAAGACGCTGATGATATTCTGGATGATCTGCTCCAGGCACTGGACAAGTCCTGATTATTTCTTCTTTCGTTTGCCCAGTTGCTGTAAAGTGGCCCGCATGTCTTTGTGCAACGGGGCTTCAAGGTCAATGGTATTTTCACCAAGGTCTGTGAAACTGAGCTGAAAGGCATGCAGGGCAAGCCGGCCCATAATAGGTCGTTCCTCCAGCTCTTCCTTAGACAGTTTGAATTTTGATTTGATCGAGGAGAGCAGCAACGGTTTACCGTCGCCATATAACGAATCACAAACAATGGGATGTCCCATATCCTTCATATGTACCCGGATCTGGTGGGTGCGGCCGGTATGTATCCTGAATTCAAGAAATGAATAAATGCCAAAATCCTCCAGTACGGTATAGTCGGTCAATGCTTCTTTGCCTTTGCGGTGAATGATCATAGTGCCATTCAGCGCCGGGTGTTCCATAATGGATGCATCCAGGCTGCCTGCGGATTCGGCGGGTGAGCCGATTACCAGGCCCTGGTATATTTTACGGGTTTGCCTGTCTTCAAATTGCCGGGAAAGATGTTTGTGTGCCACTTCGTTTTTGGCAAAAATGATCAGTCCGCTGGTGTCTTTATCAATCCGGTGTACGGTATAAATATCACCATACGCTTCCTTCAGGATTGCTTTCAGCGATATATCCTTTCCCATCCTGTCCGGTATGGAGAGTAATCCGGACGGTTTGTTGACGGCCACCCAGTTCTCTGTTTCCGCGATAATTGATTCTTTGATGTTCATGTAGTATAGGGCTCAGTTCTTTAGTAACCGGTTACTTTCCTTTTCCGAAATGTTTGAGGTCTCTCACTTCCTTTTCAGTTAAAAACCGCCATTTGCCACGGTCAACATTCTTTTTGGTGAGACCGGCAAACACAACCCGGTCCAGGTTCTTTACATCATAGCCCATCTTTTCAAAAATGCGGCGTACAATCCGGTTACGTCCGCTGTGTATCTCCACACCTACCTGGGTCTTGTCTTTCATATCGGCATAGGCCAATACATCCACCTGGGCAGGGCCATCTTCCAGGGTAATTCCTTTCAGAATCTGATCAAAATCTTTTTTATCCAGGGGTTTATTCAGCGTTACATGGTATACTTTCTTTATCTCATTGCTGGGGTGTGTCAGTTTCTGTGCCAGTTCACCATCATTGGTCAGCAGTAGAACACCAGATGTATTGCGGTCCAGCCGGCCTACCGGGTATACCCGCTCTGTGGTGGCACGCGCAATTATATCCAGTACCGTTTTGCGGCCCTGCGGATCATCGGTGGTCGTTATGAAATCCTTGGGCTTATTGAGTAAAATATAAACCAGGTTTTTGGCCAGGAAGATTTTCTTTCCATTGACCCGGACTTCGTCTTTCGGGGAAACTTTAAACCCGGGTTCCGTTACCAGTTCGTCGTTTACTTTCACGGCACCCTGTCGTACCAGGTCAGCCGCTTCCCTACGGGCAGCCACACCGGAGTGGGCGATATATTTGTTCAATGGCATCAGCCCGCTGCTCTCCGCACGTTGATGAGAAGCCGGCGCCTTCGCCTGTCCTTTCCCCATTACCTGCTGGTTTCCAGTAACACGGGCTGCCGCACGCGCTTCCGCCTTCTTTTTGTCAAAAAAAGCTTCTCTTTCTTTTTTCTCCTTTCTTTTTTCCTGTTTGAACTGTTCTTTAATCGCGGCGTTACTTTTCTTTTTCGCGAATTTTCCGAAGTTGTTTCCGGGCTGTTTCATGCTGAAGTGTTTGCTGTTTTACAACAGTAGTGAAGGACAAAGATAAGCAACTAATGTAAATAAGTACGAAGTACGAAGTATGAAGTACGAAGTATGAAGTACGGGGGTAAAGGCGTTTTCAGGTATGCAAAAGGCTGTCCGGTTATGGACAGCCTTTACAGTATAAATGAGATAAGCTATTACAGCGTATCCTGTTGTGCGGGAGGCGGGGGTGGGGGTGTTTTTTCACCTCTTTCCCCTTTCGGTCCACGCGGGCCCTTTTGACCATGCGGTCCTTTTCCAGGTTCGCCGTTACGACGGGGACCTTGCTTTTTCATTTCCTTCATTTTCTTTAACTGTTCTTCCGTCAGTACCGTTTTGAGATTCTCTTTCTGTTTTTGCGCCAGTTCTTTGAAAGCCGCTCTTTTTTGTTCTTCCGTCATTTTTTTATCCTCACGGATGGCTTTCATTTTATCGCCCATTTCTTTGCGGCTCTTTTCAAGCGTGGCGGATTGTTCATCGGTAAGTCCTAAGGTTGTTTTCATATGCGCCGCTCTTTTCTTCATCATTTCCTGGTGACGCGCCTGGCCTTCTTTTTTCAGGGTTTCCAGTTTGGCTTTTTGCTCAGGAGTAAAGATGCTTTCGATATTGGCCTTGTGTTCTTTTGCCAGTTTTTCCCTGCGGGCTTTCCACTCTTTAACCGTGATGTCTTCATTCTTTTTCAGGTCTTCCATTTTTTTATGATGGGCTTCCTTCTCGGCTTTCATCTTTTCTTTCTGTGCATCCGTCAGGTTCAGTTGTTTCAACGCCATTTTATGATCGCGGCCGGGGCCTTCGCCGCGTTTCATCATCCGGGGATGCTCTGCTTTCCGTTCAGGTATTTCCTGTGCATACGCAGACAATGCAAGCGCTATCATCAGCGCGGGGAGAATTAGTTTTTTCATGATTTACTTTTTCTTTGAGACGGGTTACTGCTTCCAAATCCTTCGCCGGTCCAGGTTAATTAATGTGAATGTAATAGAGACTCCGGGAGAGGGGAAAGGTTTAACGGGGAGGGGGGGTTGAAAGGTTCAACGGTTGATAAGTTGAAAAAGCGGGCTTCTCAAGAGACTCCCTGTCAACTTTTCAACCTTTCAACTTATTAACTTTTCACCCCTTATTCGCCAACTGCCCGCAGGCCGCATCAATATCCTTGCCACGGCTTTTGCGTAAGCGCACATTCACCCTGTGCTTTTCGAGGTATTGCATAAAAGCCTGCACTTTGGCTTCCTCGGGCTTCTGGAAACGGGCGAAGTCAATGGGATTGTATTCAATTATATTGATCAGATCGGCGGGTACCTGCCGGTAAACCTTAATCAGTTCATCCGCGTCTTTCAGCGAATCATTGAAGTCTTTAAAGAGAATGTACTCGAACGTGATTTCATTGCCGGTCTGCTTATAGAAATAATTCAGGGCATCAATCAGCGTTTTGATATTGTTGGTATCATTAATGGGCATTATCTCATGCCGCTTCAGGTCATTGGCCGCGTGTAAGGAAAGGGCCAGTTTAAATTTTACTTTATCGTCTCCCAGCTGACGGATGCCTTTGGCCACACCGGCCGTGGATACGGTAATCCGGCGGGGACTCATGGCCAGTCCGTCGGGCGATGTAATCCGTTCAATGGAGCGGAGCACGTTTTTGTAATTCAGCAAGGGCTCTCCCATACCCATGAATACGATATTGCTGAGTTTTTTTCCATGGGTTTTTTCACATTGCTGATTGATCAGCACCACTTCATCATAGATTTCATCAAATTCCAGGTTGCGCTTCCGGTCAATATATCCGGTGGCACAGAATTTACAGCTGAGCGAACAACCGATCTGAGAAGATACACAAGCTGTATACCGGGCTGTAGTCGGAATCAGCACGCCCTCCACCATATGCCCGTCCCATGTACGGAACCGGGATTTGATGGTGCCATCAGCTGATAGCTGGGTGGTATCTACCGTGAGTGAGGGGAACGAAAAAGTTTCACCCAGCAACTGCCGCAGATTCTTACTCAGGTTGGTCATATCGGCAAAACTCATCGCCCCTTTCTGCCAGAGCCATTCATGAACCTGTTTGGCCCTGAATTTTTTTTCTCCCAGTTCTTCAAAAAAATTTTCAATTTCCGCCAGGGAGAGATGCCGTATGTTTTTTAATGTCTTTTTCATCCGGGGCAAAGATAGCCACTGCGGCACGGATTAAACGATTTCCCGGATATTTGCTTTAAATCAGCTTGCATGAACCCTGTCTACATTATTGATGCGGTACGAACCCCGGTGGGCCGGTATGGTGGTGCTTTAAGCAGCATCCGGCCGGATGATCTGCTGGCTTATATCATCCGTGCATTGTTGCGCCGCAACGAAAATGTGGATCCGGCGGCCATAGAAGAGGTCATTGCCGGAGCGGCCAACCAGGCCGGAGAAGATAACCGGAATGTGGCCCGTATGGCAGCCCTGTTGGCAGGCTTACCCGTTTCTGTGGCCGGCAGCACGGTCAACCGGCTCTGCGCATCGGGGCTCCAGGCTATAATGGACGGCAGCCGGCAAATCAGGTGCGGCGATGCGGATTTGCTGATTGCTTCCGGTGTGGAAAGCATGACCAGGGCTCCGTTTGTTATGGCAAAAAGCAAGGAAGCATTCGGTCGCAGCGCGGAACTGTTTGATACCACGATGGGCTGGCGTTTTGTCAACCCGGGACTGGCCGCCATGTATCACCCGTTTACTATGGGAGAGACAGCTGAGAATGTGGCCAGGCAATGGGCCATTTCAAGAGCGGAGCAGGATGCTTTTGCTCTTTCTTCACAGGAAAAATATGCGGCCGCCAAAGCCGCTGATAAATGGGCGGATGAAATCACGCCGGTTGAAATGAATCAGAAAGGCCTGATCAGCTGGGTGGTGAATGATGAACACCCCAGGCAGACTTCGCTTGAAAAACTGGCTGCTTTACAACCCGCATTTATAAAAGACGGAACCGTTACGGCGGGCAACTCTTCTGGTATCAATGATGGGGCGGCAGCTATGCTGTTGGCTGGTGAAGCGGCGGTTAAAAAATACGGATTACAGCCAATGGCAAAAATAGTGTCAATGGCGGTGGCTGGCGTGGATCCGGCTATTATGGGTATCGGGCCGGTGCCCGCCACGCAAAAAGCACTGCAAAGAGCCGGGCTTACCATGGCTGATATAGACCTGGTGGAACTGAATGAGGCGTTTGCATCGCAATCGCTGGCCTGTATCCGAGAGTTGGATATACCGGCTGATAAAGTAAATGTAAACGGAGGGGCTATTGCCATCGGTCACCCGCTTGGCTGCAGCGGTGTACGTATTTCGGTTACCCTCCTGCATGAAATGCAGCGCCGCCATGTCCGTTACGGACTGGCCACCATGTGTGTAGGTGTGGGACAGGGAGCGGCGGTTATTTTTGAGAGAATGAATCCATAGAAATCCGTAACTTTTTTCCCGTTTAAACGTTGAGGTAAAATCAAAAACTACAATATGAAGAAAATTCTCTTTTCCTTATTCCTGATTTTCGGATGTACCCTGGCCCAGGCGCAGACCGATTCCCTGTTTCAGCAATACACGGGTAAATACAGTTTTCCGGAAGGAAGCCCGGTAAGCGAAATCGGCGTGATTGTGGAGAATGGCATACTGACGGCCACTTCCGCCATGGGCAATTCCGAGCTGAAAGCGACCGACAGCAAAGATGTGTATGAAGTAGTAGCGTATGCAGGCACCGCTACATTTAAACGGAATGCCGAGGGCAAAGTGATCGGGGTAACGATCCAGGTACAGGATATGAACCTGGAAGGAACCAAGGTGGAAGAAAAGCAAAAACCGGCGGAACGAAAGGAACAATAGTACCGGTATTTTTTATATATAACGGAAAACAGTATTCCGGTGGCTGGTTTACAGTGATGGCTGCAGACCCGCCCCCGGATTTTTTTTATCAGAAAGTGTATTGCAGTAATGCTGCCGCTGACAAAGTCTGTTGTTCGCCGGTACGCAGGTTTTTCAGATTACAGCTGTTGCCGGCCATTTCTTTTTCTCCGATTATGACTACAAACGGGATATTCTTTTTCTCCGCATATTTAAACTGCTTGTCGAATTTGCTGTTTTCATGGAAAAGCTCTCCGCGTACACCCCGTTGCCGCAGTTGTCCGAGTAACCCGAACGCATAAGCGCTTTCTGCCTCTCCCAGGTTAAAGAACAGTACCTGTGTACCCACATGTACATCCGCGGGGAATAACTGCAGTTCTTCGAGAACATCGTAAATCCGGTCCACGCCAAAGGAAATACCCACGCCGGGAATACCGGGAACCCCGAACAGTCCCGTGAGGTCATCATACCGGCCGCCGCCGCCAATACTGCCCATTTTAACACGGGCAGGGGCTTTCACTTCGAATATAATACCCGTGTAATAATTGAGCCCGCGCGCCAATGTGGGATCGATGAAGAGTCGGGAGCCGGGAGTCGGGTGTCCGGAGTCGGGAGATGTAAATGCGCCGGCCAGTTTGTCAAGTTCGGCGATTCCGTTTTTCCCACTGACATTTTCCCCGAGCAGTGGTGAAAGGCTGGCGAGGATTTCCTCATTAGTTCCGGTGATGTTCAGGTATTTTTCAATGATACTGATCTGATCGCCGGTTAACCCCCGGGTGGATAGTTCTTCTTTTACTTTGTCCGGGCCGATTTTATCAAGCTTATCAATAGCGACAGTGATATCGGTGATTCTGTCTGCGCCGCCACAAATCTCTGCCAGTGCCGCCAGTACTTTACGGCTGTTGATCCGCAGCTCATAATCGGCCAGCCCGAGCCGGGTAAATACTTCATGGTAAATGGAAACCAGTTCCACTTCATTCAGCAGGGCCTGGCTGCCTACCACATCCGCATCACATTGGTAAAATTCGCGGTAACGCCCTTTTTGCGGCCGGTCGGCCCGCCATACCGGTTGTATCTGGTACCGTTTGAACGGAAAACTAAGCTGCCCGTGGTTCATGGCCACATAGCGGGCAAAGGGAATGGTGAGGTCATATTTAAGCGCGCGTTCGGTAATGCCGCTGCTGTTTTTCCCCTGCAGTACTTTTTCAAAATCTGCGCGTATCTGCCCTTCTTTCGCGGGATTGTCCAGCCCGTTATTCAGAATTTTAAAAATCAGTTTGTCTCCCTCTTCTCCGTATTTACCCATCAGTGTATCGAGATTTTCCATTGCCGGTGTTTCCAGCGGCTGAAAACCGTACAGCTCAAACACAGCTCGGATCGTTTGCAGAATATAAGTTCGTTTTCGTACCACATCCGGTCCGAAATCACGTGTTCCCTGTGGTATGCTTGGTTTGGCCATGTCGTATAAATTATTTGCTGTATTTCATTATTATTTTGTCACATACCTGATCAATCATCCGGTACACTTCATGATAGCCCGGTTCAGGTCCGTACCAGGGATCGGGCACATCCAGGTTTTTACCGGGATGGAGTTCATTCATCAGGAGATCTGCCTTCGACGGGTCGAAGGAATGCCTGGAGATGTATTTTATTTCTTCCAGTACATCCGCAGCCAGTGCATAGATTTTATCATAGGTCTTAAAATCATCTGCGCGGAACCGTCTCGAACGTTGCCTGCTGATATCGATACCGTTTAACCTGGCCACTTTCTGCGACAGGTGATGCGGGGCTTCGCCTGTATGATATCCGTTGGTGCCGGCACTCTCTATACTCCAGTTCAGTCCGGCTTTAAACGCTTTCTCCTGTAAGATGCCTTCCGCCAACGGGCTACGGCAGATATTGCCCAGGCAAACCATCAGAATCTTCATGCTGCAAATATAAACAGGCAGGAGGAGCAATGGATGAAATAACCTTATTAATCCGGCAGGATAAAAAACTGTTAAAAGCAGTGTTACTGTGTGTTATATCCGTAAAAAGACCAGGCAGATGTATGGATATTGAATCAATCCCGCATCTGAATAGTAAACACATCACCATGACAAACATCGACATGCTGCATGCAAGCCCGCTTGATATTCTGTTTGAAAACAGAAACAAAGCCTATGGCGCTTATGCCCTGCGTACGGGTTATACATCCCGGATGCTGACGGCAATGGCCGCCGGAATTTCAGTGATCGTATTGGTGCTGACAGCTGTACAGACGCGTGGTAAAGGGCAGGTTGGTAATGAACCGGTAGCAAAAACGGAAGGTATGGTCATCCGTGAGGTTCGTATGCCCGAGCAACAACTGCCGGAACCGGAAAAAGTGAAAGAAATACCTGCGGCTAAAAAGCCGGAAAAGATTGCTACGGTTAAGTATGTCAGCACTATTGCAATAAAGCCTGATGTGAAAACGGATATGGCAGCGATTGATGATATGGAAGGTAAGGCTATTGCAGAAATATCCGGAGAAGGAAAACCGGCAGTTGGTACGGAAGTGGAAATGGTACAACCCGATGCAGGAACAGGTACCGCAATTGCCGCCCCTGAACAACCTGAATTTACGGTGCAGGAACGGAGTCCTGAATTTCCGGGAGGAGCAGAAGCGTTACGTAAGTTTCTGGCCCGTAACCTGGTGTCTCCGGATAACCTGGACGAAGGAGAGATAAAGACAGTAAGAATACGTTTTCGTGTGGAAAAAGACGGAGCCGTCAGGACATTTGAAATACTGACCAGCGGGGGAGAGAATTTCGATGGCGAAGTAGTCCGGGTATGCCGTAAAATGCCGAAATGGGTGCCTGCATTGCAAAATGGCGTTCATATTCCCGTTGACTACGTTTTGCCGGTAACATTTGTCGGGTCAGAGTAACAAAATTTATCTAATTTGCTCCGCCCTTTGGTTCCGGTCTCCTTTCCTGGCTTCCGGAACAGTTTTCAGGGCACTTTTTAAAGCAGTTCTCATGTCACAGTTAGAAGAATACGAAAGAAAGAAAAGGAAACAGGTGGCCGGTATGAAGTCGCTGATGGACTATGGTATGGGCTTCCTGATTCTGGCACTCGGTTTTTTCTTTTTATTCCGCACACAATTGGGAAGAATACCCCTGAATGAACGGCTGGGCAAACCGGATACACTGGAATATGTGTTTGGCAGTTTCTGTCTTTTATACGGTTTATGGCGGATGTACAGGGGGTACAAGAAAAATTATTTCAGATGAGCAGCTCAGGCAAGTGGTTAAGGCAATCCGGTAATACAGTGATAGCGGGGATATTTCTCCTGCTGTTATTGTCCGCCTGTACTTCCTATGAGGAGCAGGAAAATAATTTACCGGATACCCGTAATCGAGGTACCATCCATGTAAGCGCTGACGAGAGTTTCAAACCGGTTATTGATGAACAGGTGAAAGTCTATGAATCCAATCATCCGGGTACACATATCCTGGTAAATTATAAACCCGAAGCGGAATGTCTGAAAGATATGCTGACGGATAGTGTGCGGATGGTGATTGTGACCCGGCGGCCCTCACAGGAGGAAAGAGATTGGGTATCGGATTCATTAAAAAAGCAGACACGCAGTATGGTGATTGCCCGGGATGGCATTTCGGTAATCCTCCATCCGGATGCACCGGATTCGTTGTTGACGATGACGGATATCCGGGAAATCCTCACCGGAAGATTTAAGAAAAATTTAATTCCTGTTTTTGACGGGGTAAAAGCAACCAGTACGGTACGTTTTATCATCGATTCAGTATTGAAGGGCGATTCGCTGACACCAACGGCGATGGCGGCCCGGAGCAGTGAGGGAGTTATTGATTATGTTTCAAAAAATCCCGGGGTGGTTGGGTTTATCGGGGTGAGCTGGATCGGGAACCCGGAGGATTCGAGTTATATGAGTTTTTTGAAGAAGGTGAAAGTGGCGCATCTCCAGGCCACGGATATCCCGGATTCGTATGTAAAAGCCTATCAGGCAAACATCTATCTCAAAAGATATCCAATGGTACGGGATTTGGTCTATATCCTGAAGGAGAACCACAGGGGACTTGGAACGGGGTTTGCGAACTTTATGAGCGGGGAGATCGGGCAGATTATTTTTAAAAGAGCCTATCTCGCTCCTAGCTTCAAAAACCTGTCGATCCGACCGGTAAAGCTGAATGAGTAGACAAATATTTATATTTACAATTCTTAAACGTGAACAGTAAAATGAAGAAAACCACAATTTCCATCTTGGCGCTGGCAATGTTATTCACTGCCGGCCTGAGAGCCCAGACCGTGCAGGAGGGAAAGAATCACCTTTTTGCAGAGCGCTACAACAGTGCGATCGCCACTTTTGACAAACTCATTGCAGCGAATCCGAATAATATTGAAGCAATCTACTGGCTGGGACAGGCAAAACTTGAAAGCGAGGAAATCATGTCGGCCCGTGTAGCCGCTGCTAAAGGATTGTATGAAAAAGCCATGCAGACAACCAACGGTGCTCCGCTGATTATCGTGGGTATGGGCCATATTGATCTGCTGGAAAATAAAGCCAATGATGCCCGTCAGAAATTTGAAACCGCACTGACCATGACCCGTACCAAAAAGGGGGAAAATGCGGACATTCTCAATGCCGTGGCAAGAGCCAATACGGATGGCAAGGTCGGGGATTATGACTATATCATTGCCAAGCTGAAAGACCAGATTGACAACAAGGGAGAAAAAAATCCCGAAACCGCCGTTTACCTGGGCAATGCCCTCCGTAAAGCAAGACCCGGCGAGGGTGGTGGTGAAGCGTTCCGTTATTATAAAAAGGCGCTGGAATCCAACCCCAACTTCCCGCTGGCCAGCCTTCGCCTGGCAAAACTGTTCGAATCACAACGCAACTGGGAACTGGTGAATCAATACCTGAATGAAGCCATTCAGAAAGACGACAAGTTTACAGCCGCCTATTATGAGTTATTCTACTATTACTTCCTGCGCCTGGATTATGAAGCTGCTGAAACGCAGATGAAGAAATATATCGACTCCAAACTGCCTGAAAAAGATATTCAGGACGAGTATCTGTATGCACAGTTATGCTGGGCACGGAAAGATTATAACTGCGCTACCACCAAGGCCGAAGCGGTAGTGGCGGCACTGGGTGAAAAAACAAAGCCCAAAGTATACCGTTTGCTGGCCGATGCGCATTTTACCAATAATGAATTTTCAGAAGCCAAAAAGTACAGCGACAATTTTTTTGACAAAAAAAATCCCGAAGACCTGCTCCTTTATGATTTCCAGTTACGTGCAGATATCCTGGATAAGACAGGTGGTACAATTGACGAGATCTTCAATACATACATGCAGGGGGCAGTGCTGGATACCACACTTTCTCTCAAAGTGGATTTTCTGAAAAAGGGGGCTGAGAAGTTCAAAGCACGCAAAGACAGTATCGGTTCGGAAAAGCAGGGTGAATTGCTGGTGAAAGTCCTCCAGATTAAAGGAGAGCCCAGCCAACGCGATTATTTCGACGCCGGTTTTGCCTTTTACCAGGCTGAAAATTACACCAGGGCGGATAGTGTATTTGACATTTATACGGAAAAATACCCGGATGAAGTATATGGTCCTATGATGCAATACAATATTCACCGGGCGATGGACAGCACTATGGAAAAAGGGATAGCTGTACCCTGGGCGGAGAAATACCTGCTGATGCTGGAAAAAGATACCGTAAAAAACAAAAAATCAATTATCGGGGTGGCCGGTTACCTGGCGCAGTACCATGCAAATATTGCCAAGGATAAGGATAAGGCTATTGAATACCTGCAGAAAATGCTGATGCTGGATCCTACAAATGAAGCTATCCAGAAAAATATTGAGATACTTAAGAAATCAGCTGCTCCTGCTAACCGTGCCACCGGCAATCAGCCTGCCCGCGGCACTCCGGCACCCAAATCGCCCGCCCCGGCCGCCAAAGTTGCTCCGGGTGGCGCAAAAACAACCCAAAATACGGTCGTTAAGAAATAAACTCGGTTTTCTTCTTTTTACAAAGGCCCTCGCTGCAAAGCGGGGGCTTTTACTTTTCCCCCTTTCCATTTTTATTTCCGATTAATTCAGGCAGCCGCCTTATTTTTGCGGCGGAGTAAAAATGATATGATTTACCTGCTTCAAACTGGTTCAACTGCTGCAAACGCAGTTAGTTATCTGCCGGTAGCCCTGCAAGTTGCATTTGCTGTCGGCCTCGTTGCCTTTCTCATGGCGGTAACCCACTGGCTGGGACCTAAACGGAAAACTTCCGATAAACTACAGACATTTACAAGTGGTATTGAGTCACATGGAGACGCCCGTCAACCGATGGCAATCAAGTATTTCATGACCGCCATCCTGTTTGTGCTGTTTGATGTGGAAGTGATTTTCTTCTATCCCTACGCGGTGAACTTTAAAGACCTTGGCTGGGCTGGTTTCTGGGCGGTTATCATGTTTGTCAGTTTCTTCCTGTGCGGGTTCATTTATATTGTAAAAAAAGGAGCGCTGAACTGGGAAGATTAATAAAGTAAAAAAGTAAAGATCAAGAATCAAAAAAGCAGAACTATCCCGATCCTGTAGTTGTTACAATGTTGACTTTTTATTTTTGACTTTCAATTATTTAATATGGCTCGTCCCGTCTCATACAACCTCATTCAAAAGCCGCTGGAAGCGGATATCAGTATTGTTCCCATGCCGGATGGACACCAGGGTGAGGGCTTTTTTGCTACTTCACTGGATAGTGTTATCGGACTTGCCCGGAAAAATTCACTCTGGCCCCTGCCTTTTGCCACTTCCTGTTGCGGCATTGAATTTATGGCTACCATGGGTTCCCATTATGACCTGGGGCGATTCGGTGCCGAACGCGTTGGTTTTTCGCCGCGTCAATGTGATTTGCTGATGGTGATGGGTACAATTGCCAAGAAAATGGCACCTGTGGTAAAACAGGTATACCTGCAGATGGCCGAACCCCGTTGGGTAATGGCCGTAGGTGCCTGCGCCAGCAGCGGGGGCATTTTTGATACATACAGCGTATTACAGGGCATCGATCAGGTGATACCCGTGGATGTGTATGTGCCTGGTTGTCCGCCCCGCCCGGAAGCTATCATTGACGGTCTCTTGAGGGTACAGGACCTGGTGGGTAAGGAGAGCTTGCGCAGAAGAGATGGTCAGCAGTATAAAGCCCTCCTGGAGAGTTACGGCATTCAGTAACACAGGAGATCCAAATAAGTGTCACATGGCAATGAACAATGAAATGATCAAACAGCGGCTGACGGAGAAATTCGGGGAGCAGGTTACTGCCTTTGAAGAGTCTTTTGGTATGCTTTGTTTTGAAGCACCCAAAGAACTTAACCTGAAAGTGCTGAACTTCCTGTACGATGACGAGCAACTGAAATTCCGTTTTCTGACTGATCTGACAGGTGTACATTATCCCGGTAATTCAGGACGTGAACTGGCTGTCGTGTACCATCTGCATAACTTGGTGGACAATATACGGCTCCGTTTCAAAGTGTTTACCGGTATCAGTCAGCCGGATGTGTATACAGCAACAGGCTTGTTCTCTGCCGCCAACTGGATGGAAAGAGAAACGTATGATTTCCTCGGGGTGAATTTTGTAGGACATCCGAATCTTAAGCGCATACTGAATGTGGAAGAGATGGATTATTTCCCTTTGCGGAAGGAGTTTCCGTTGGAAGATCAGACGCGGATTGATAAAGATGATGAAATGTTTGGAAGAGGATAATTATCAATTAGCCAATTAGCCAATGTGCCAATTGGGGAGCGGCTGAAAGTTCATTAGTCGTTTATTGTTTGAAAAGAATAAAAAGAGAACTGGTTGCAAGATTGAATAACAGACACAAATAAGCAATGTCAGAACATCATATCAAATTACCGGAAGGGTCGATTGAGAAAACCACCACCACGCTGAACCTGGGTCCCACACACCCGGCTACACACGGCGTGATGCAGAATATTCTGGAGCTCGATGGGGAGCGGATTGTGTCTACGGAGCAAACCATCGGCTATATTCACCGGGCTTTTGAAAAACTGGCCGAACGCCGTCCGCTGGCGCAGATCACCACCCTGACCGATCGCCTGAATTACTGCTCCTCTCCGCTTAACAATATGGGCTGGCACCTGACCTGCGAGAAACTGCTCGGGGTTAAAACGCCGAAACGCGTGGATTATCTGCGGGTCATTATCATGGAACTGGCCCGTATTTCGGATCACCTGATCTGTAATTCGATTGCGGGTGTGGATGCCGGTGCCTATACAGGCTTCCTGTATGTAATGCAATACCGCGAACTGATTTATGAAATTTATGAAGAAGTATGCGGCGCCCGCCTGACGACCAATATTGGCCGTATTGGTGGGTTTGAGCGCAACTTCAATGATATCGCCTTCCAGAAACTGGAGAAATTCCTTCGTGAATATCCCGCTGTGTTGCGCGAATTTGAAAACCTGTTTCAACGGAACAGGATCTTTATGGACCGGACAATGGGAACCGGGGCTATCAGTGCTGAAAGAGCGTTGAATTACGGCTTTACCGGACCCAACCTGCGTGCCGCGGGTGTGGATTATGATGTACGGGTGCACAGTCCGTACAGTTCTTATGAAGATTTTCAGTTTAATATACCTGTGGGTACCACCGGCGATAACTATGACCGCTGGATGGTACGGGAGAAAGAAATGTGGGAGAGCCTGAGCATTATTGAACAAGCCTATCAGAAAGTACAGGAGTTTAAGGGTGCAGAAGCCGACGTGTTTCATGCAGATGTACCGGAATACTACCTGCCTCCCAAAGCCGAGGTATACACGAAAATGGAAGCCCTGATTTATCATTTCAAAATCATCATGGGCGAGACAAATATTCCTGCCGGGGAATTGTATAATTCGATTGAAGCCGGTAACGGGGAGCTGGGCTTCTACCTGATCAGTGATGGCGGACGCTCACCGTACAGACTGCATTTCCGCAGACCCTGTTTTGTGTATTACCAGGCTTATGAAGAACTGATCAAAGGATCAATGCTGAGTGATGCGATCATGACGATGAGCAGCCTGAACCTGATTGCGGGAGAGCTTGACGCGTAGGAAGTAAAAATTCAAAAGTAAAAAGTAAAAAATTCTAAAGCAGCGTAAGGTTTATAAGCAGAGATAGCAACAGAATTAAAACTTTGAAATTGATTTAGCGGGTAAAAGAGAGTATTGAAATAACATAAACTGAAACAAGAAATACAGCAGATTGAAAGCTTGGATCAGGTCTGTGAAATGGGTTCAGGTATAGGTTTTTGACTTTTAAATTTGACTTTTGATTTTTTATGATAAAGTTCTCGGAAAATAAAATGAACGAAGTGCAGGGCATCATCTCCCGGTATCCACAGGGAAAGCAAAAGAGTGCCCTGATCCCTGTACTGCATATTGCCCAGCAGGAATTTGGTGGCTGGCTGAGTACGGAAACAATGGACTATGTGGCCTCGGTACTGCAGCTGAAGCCCATTGAAGTATATGAAGTGGCTACCTTCTACAGTATGTTCAACCTGAAACCGGTGGGCAGATACATGTTTGAAGTATGCCAGACCGGTCCCTGTATGCTCAATGGCAGCGATGAGATCGTGAAATATATCTACGATACATTGGGGATTAAACCAGGCGAGACAACGGCCGATGGATTATTTACCCTGAAAACCGTGGAATGCCTGGGGGCCTGTGGATATGCACCGATGATGCAACAGGGTAAACATTACCGGGAGCACCTGACCAGAGAAAAAATTGACTCAATTATTGCGGAATGCAGAAATGCAGCCGCGGCAAGTAACTGACCATGCGGCCCTTACTTGTGATAGCTCTTTTACTTGTATCCGCTTTTGCAACAGCACAAACGGATGAGGCAAAACTGACCACCACCCTGAAAGAATTTCACCAGGCACTGGTCACGAAGAACACGGTATCTATCAACCAGCAGACCGATAAGGCCCTCAGTTACGGCCATAGTAATGGATGGGTGGAAACCAAGAAAGAACTGATTGAACACCTGGAAAACGGTTATATGGAATATAACAGCTTCCGGGAAGACAGTATAAAAGTGGAAGTGAACGGGAATGTGGCGCATGCCCGCTTTATTGCGGACATCAATGCCACGATGAGCGGGAAGGAGTTTAATTTTCAGCTACGGGTGCTGGAAGTGTGGGTGAAGAAAGGGAAGCGGTGGGTGTTGTTTGCAAGACAGGCGGTGAGGAAGTAAAAATTTAAAAGTCAAAAGTAAAAAATCCTGAAGTGGGATCAGACGTTAAGGCTGTAGCAACATTCAAAAGCGGTTTCGATCTAAGGCTTTTTAATTTTTACTTTTAACTTTTGACTTGTTCTGGCGGATTCTTTAGAAAGAAGAAATTATAAAATGGGACGTAAATTATTATTAGAAAAAGCGCACGTTGAAAACATCCGGCTCTACGATGTATATCGTCAGCAAGGCGGTTATCGCAGCGTGGAGAAGGCGCTGAAATCAATGAGCCCCGACCAGGTCACGGAAGAAGTGAAGAAAAGCGGACTGCGTGGTCGTGGTGGTGCCGGTTTTCCTACGGGCATGAAATGGAGTTTCCTGGCCAAACCGGAAGGTGTACCCCGTTACCTCGTGGTGAATGCGGATGAATCTGAGCCCGGAACCTTTAAGGACCGTTACCTGATGGAGTTCATTCCCCACCTGCTGATCGAAGGGATGATTACTGCTTCATTTGCGCTCGGATCCAATACTTCTTTTATTTATATCCGGGGCGAATATGCCTGGATCGTGGATATTCTGGAACAGGCTATTGCTGAAGCAAAGCACAATGGCTGGCTCGGTAAAAATATTCTCGGCAGCGGATTTGACTGTGAGATCTATGTGCAACGCGGCGCCGGCGCTTATATCTGCGGAGAAGAAACCGCATTGATCGAATCTCTTGAAGGCAAACGGGGTAATCCAAGGATCAAACCTCCGTTCCCTGCCGTAAAAGGTTTGTGGGATTGCCCGACCGTGGTAAACAATGTGGAAACCATCGCTGCTGTAGTGCCCATCATCAATGAAGGCGGGGAAGAATATGCGAAGATCGGCGTGGGTAAATCAACGGGGACCAAGCTGATCTCTGCCTGTGGTAACCTGAACAAACCCGGGGTGTACGAAATTGATATGACGATCTCCGTAGAGGAGTTCATATACAGTGATGAGTATTGTGGTGGTATTCCGAACGGAAAAAAACTGAAAGCCTGTATCCCGGGTGGTTCCTCTGTTCCCATTCTGCCGGCTAACTTATTATTGAAAACGGCTAAGGGTGAGACCCGCTACATGAACTACGAAAGCCTGGCCGATGGCGGTTTTGCTACGGGTTCGATGATGGGTTCCGGCGGTTTCATTGTGATGGATGATACCCAGTGCGTGGTGAAACATACCTATACACTGGCCCGTTTTTATCGTCACGAAAGTTGCGGACAGTGTTCTCCCTGCCGCGAAGGAACCGGCTGGATGGAAAAGATATTGCTGAACCTGGAGAATGGTAAAGGCAAGATGAGTGATATCGATCTGTTGTGGGATATACAGCGTAAGATCGAAGGCAATACGATCTGTCCATTGGGTGATGCAGCTGCCTGGCCGGTTGCCGCAGCAATCCGTCATTTCCGCGACGAGTTCGAATGGCATGTGACGAATCCGGAGGATGCGCTTCGCCGAAATTATGGTATCGGCCACTATGCGGATCCGATTCATGTACCGGTGGGGTAATAAAAAAGTAAAAATTAAAAAGTAAAAAACAGTATAGCAGAAAGAGGCTTAAAGGCATGGAAGAGGGTTTTGAAGAATTCGAGGTAAATGAAGAAGGGAAGCCTTACAACATCAGGCACAGAGCTTTTTACTTTTCAAGAGATGTGATAGAATTTGTGAAGAAGAGCAGTTACGAGAAGGTCTTTTATTCGATATATGATCAGTTGGTGAGAAGTGCAACATCTGTCGGAGCGAATCTGGCAGAAGGGAAAGCCGGAAGTACGAGGAAGGATTGGAAAAATTATTTTTTGATTGCATTGAAATCGGCAAATGAAACTAAATATTGGTTATGTCTGATACGAGATACAATGGATCAAACGGATAAAAAGAAAATAATTGAGTTGATTACCGAGGCAGATGAGATTTCAAATATCATCGCTTCGATTATAGTGAAAGCAGGGTAGTGTGTGGTTTTTAATTTTGACTTTTTAATTTTGACTTATATACGATGTCTGACGAAAAAAAATTGTTTAAAGTAACCATCGACAACATCACGATCGATGTTGAACCGGGTACTACGATCCTCCATGCTGCCCGGCAGATCGGAGGAGATGTAACCCCTCCGGCGATGTGTTATTACAGCAAACTGAAGGGTAGTGGTGGTAAATGCCGCACCTGCCTGGTGGAAGTGGCGGCGGGCTCTACAGCCGATCCGCGCCCGATGCCCAAACTGGTGGCCTCCTGCCGCACCAATGTAATGGATGGCATGATCGTGAAGAATATTACCAGTGAAAGAGTACAGGATGCACGTGCCGGTGTGGTTGAATTTTTATTACTGAATCATCCGCTGGATTGTCCGATTTGTGACCAGGCCGGCGAATGTCACCTGCAGGACCTCGGTTATGAACATGGTAAAGAAGGCACCCGCTACGAATTCAAAAGAAGAACGTTTGAAAAAGAAGATATCGGCCCCTATATCCAGTTGCACATGACGCGTTGCATTCTTTGCTATCGCTGTACTTATGTGGCGGATCAGCTGACGGAGAACAGGGTGCATGGGGTACTGGATCGTGGTGATCATGCGGAGATATCAACCTATATCTCCAAAGCAATCGATAATGAATTCAGCGGAAACATGATTGATGTTTGTCCCGTAGGAGCGCTGACCGATAAAACCTTCCGCTTTAAAAACCGCGTGTGGTTTACAAAACCGGTAGAAGCACACCGCGATTGTGATAAATGCTGTGGCAAAGTGACCTTGTGGCAACGAGGTGATGAAGTACTGCGCGTAACGGCCCGTAAAGACCAGTGGGGTGAAGTGGAGAGTTATGAGGGTAAAACAGGCTGGATCTGCAATACCTGCCGTTTTGATAAAAAAAGCGTGAAAGACTGGGTGATCGAAGGACCTTCAAAAGTTAACAGGCATTCCGTAATCTCACAAGGGCATTATGTGGGTGTTAGCCAACCCAAAGAAACCATGCCGGAAGTGATGGGCGGAAGAGCGCCAAAATTACTGATGGATATTCATGATGTCAGCGGTGTAAATACGGTTAACATCAGCGCCCTGCCTGGTCCGGCCACAAGTAAAAATTATACGAAGAACGAACAATAAACGATGAACATGTATTTACTGGCAATAGACCTCTGGTTCATTCTGGAAAAAGCAATACTGATTGCCTCTATTATCGGGCTGTCATTTTTTATTGCCATGTACACCACGTTGGCCGAACGGAAAGTTGCCGGCTGGATGCAGGACAGGCACGGTCCCAACCGGGCGGGTCCCTTTGGTATTTTCCAGCCACTGGCAGATGGTGGTAAATTATTTTTCAAAGAAGAGATCATTCCCCTGGCAGCCAACCGTTCACTTTTTCTGCTGGGGCCCGGACTGGCAATGATAACATCACTGGTAACAAGTACCGTAATTCCATGGGGTGCCCCGGTGGTTACCGCCAATGGTACCATTCCGCTGCAGGTAGCGGATGTGGACATGGGCATACTGATCGTGTTCAGTGTGGTGAGTATCGGCGTATACGGGATCATGATCGGGGGATGGGCGTCTAATAATAAATTCTCTTTGATTGCCGCTATCCGGGGTGCTTCCCAGATGGTGTCTTACGAATTACCCATGGGACTGGCCCTGATCGCGGTATTGTTTACCACGGGCTCTCTGAAAATGAGCGAAATTGTGGCGAGCCAGGCGGCCAATGGCTGGCATGTGATCTACCAGCCGCTCGGGTTTATCATTTTCTTTATTTGTGCACTGGCCGAATGTAACCGTACCCCGTTTGACCTTCCGGAAGCGGAGAATGAACTGAACTTCGGATATCACCAGGAGTACTCTTCCATGAAGCTGGGATTCTATCTTTTTGCCGAGTACATTAATATGTTTGTAAGCAGTGCGGTAATCTCTACACTCTATTTCGGAGGATATGATATTCCGTTTGTGAACGAAGCCGCCTGGGGATTACAACCCTGGTTATTGTCGGCAATCAGTTTTGGTGTCTTGATGGCAAAAATCGCTTTCTTCCTTTTTGTATTTATCTGGATCCGCTGGACGATACCGCGTTTCCGGTATGACCAGCTGATGAACCTAGGATGGAAGAAACTGATTCCCCTGGCATTGGTAAATATGATCATTACCATGGCGGTAATGTTGTGGCTGAAGAAATGAGTGGTGAGTGGGGAGTAGTGAGTGGGGTGTCACCCTGCTTGTCCCGCCAAATGCGGGGAGCTTGCCGAAGGGTGAGAGAGATAAAAGGTAATAGTATTTTGAAAAATTAAAAAGCTGTTCAGCTTTATGCAATTAACAAACAGAGCAAAACCGGTGGACCGTCAGCCGATGACATTTCTGGAGAGCCTTTATCTCTGGAATATTCTCAAAGGCATGCTGATTACGTTCAGTCACCTGTTTAAACGAAAAGCGACGATTAAGTACCCCGAGCAGAAACGAAGTTTCTCCAAGGTATTCCGGGGACTGCATGTTCTGAACCGCGATGCGGAAGGCCGCGAGAATTGCACCGCCTGCGGATTATGTGCCGTGGCTTGTCCGGCAGAAGCCATTACGATGGAAGCGGCGGAACGCTTGCCGGGTGAGGAACACCTGTACCGGGAAGAGAAATATGCGGTGAAGTACGAGATCAACATGCTTCGTTGTATTTTCTGTGGCCTTTGCGAAGAAGCCTGTCCGAAAGACGCGATTTATTTATCACAGACTTTCGCACCGGCTAACTATGGAAGAAAAGGTTTTATTTATAGTAAAGATGAATTGCTCATACCGCATCCGGTAAACGATAAGGAAGCATACCAGAAGGCACTGGGCGAAAAAGCATCATCCAACTAAGAACGACTAACGGCTTATAAGCAATGAATATTATTGAACTACTTTTCGGGACGCTTTCGGTACTGGCCATTTTCAGTGCCCTGATGCTGGTAACCAGCAAGAATCCTGTATACAGCGTACTGTGGCTGATTGTCACGTTTTTTGCAATATCCGGACATTATATTCTGCTCAATGCTCAGTTTCTGGCTATTGTAAATATTATCGTCTATGCAGGGGCTATTATGGTATTGTTCCTTTTTGTGATCATGCTGATGAACCTCAACAAGGAAACCGAACCACAAAAGAACCGCTGGCTTAAACTGGCCGGGGCAGTGGCCGGTGGTTGTTTATTGCTGGTGCTGGTGGCCGCGTTAAAAGACGTAGACAGCAAGAAGCCGGAAAATTTCGCACTGCTCAACGGAGGTAATACCGGGCTGATAAAGAATCTGGGTAAAGAACTTTTTACCACGTATGTGGTGCCTTTTGAGATCAGCAGTGTATTGTTCCTGAGTGCCATGATTGGCGCTGTGGTTTTAGGTAAAAAAGAAAAACAGAATGAAGCGGCTCATTGATAACCGGTAACCGCTACGTTTTAAAAGAAGTTATTATGCCGATTAATTATTACATACTCCTGTCACTGGCTTTATTCACCATTGGCATAGTGGGCGTGCTCACCCGTCGCAACGCGATCATTATTTTCATGTGCATTGAACTAATGCTGAATGCCGTGAACCTGCTGCTGGTCGCTTTTTCAAAAATGCACCTGAATGCCGCCATACTGGCCAATGATGCCGCTTCCACGGCGGGAACGGACGGTCAGTTATTCGTTTTCTTTATCATGGTGGTGGCTGCTGCCGAAGTAAGTGTGGGACTGGCCATAATTGTAATGATGTATCGTAACATTCACTCCGTGGATGTGAATTTTTTAAACAGGTTAAAACATTGATGCCCTTCCGGGAGATAGTTTATGAATAACGCACTACAGATAGTTTACCTGATTCCCCTGTTGCCCTTGCTGGGTTTCCTGATCAACGGGCTGGGACGGAACTATTTATCCAAAACACTGATTGGCCTGATCGGATCCGGCAGTATTCTTGGCTCTTTTATCCTGAGCATCTGGGTGTTTTTGCAGGTAAAAGACGGGAATACCCATGTGGCAGAATATTTCAATTTTATCGCGATCGATAACCTGGTCATTCCCTTTGCGCTGAAAATTGACGCCTTGTCGTCCATCTTCCTGCTGATCATTACCGGCGTAGGGTTTCTGATCCATGTATATTCCACATCCTATATGCATGAAGAGAAGCCGGCACATTTCGGCCGTTACTTTGCCTATCTCAATCTGTTCGTATTCTCCATGCTGCTGCTGGTGATGGGCGCCAATTTTGTCATCCTTTTTATCGGTTGGGAAGGTGTTGGTCTCTGTTCCTACCTCCTCATCGGTTTCTGGTTTAAAAAACAGGAATACAATAAGGCGGCGAATAAGGCTTTTATCATGAACCGAATCGGTGACCTGGCCTTCCTGGTTGCCATTTTCTGGATCATTACAAGGGCACAGAGTGTTAGTTTTGATCAGGTATTTGCCGTTGCAAAAGGTGAAGTGGCAGGCCGGTCATTTTCCGGATTTGATATCAGCGTGATTACGTTGTTGCTTTTTATCGGGGCTACCGGTAAAAGTGCACAAATACCCCTGTATACCTGGCTGCCCGATGCCATGGCGGGTCCGACTCCCGTCTCTGCACTGATCCATGCCGCTACCATGGTTACAGCCGGTATTTATATGATCGCAAGGAGCAATGAACTCTACAGTCTTGACGCCGCTGAACTTACCCGCAATATTATAACCTATACGGGCCTGGCTACAGCCCTGCTGGCGGCTACAATTGCCCTGAAGCAGAATGATATTAAAAAAGTGCTGGCTTACTCTACCGTGAGTCAGCTTGGTTTTATGTTCCTGGCGCTGGGTACTGGCGCTTATGTGGCGGCCGTATTCCATGTAATGACTCACGCATTCTTCAAAGCCCTGATGTTCCTGGGAAGTGGCTCCGTTATTCATGCCATGGGTGGTGAACAGGATATCCGGCAGATGGGTGGCCTTGGTAAAAAAATGAAAATAACTTTCTGGACATTTGTTATTGGTTGTGTGGCTATCGCGGGTGTATTTCCATTCAGTGGTTTCTTTTCCAAGGACGCCATCCTGTTAAGTGCATTCGAAAAAAGCCCTGTTCTCTATGGCGTGGCATTATTCACCGCATTACTCACGGCTTTTTATATGTTCCGGTTGTTATTTATCACATTTACCGGAAAATTCCGCGGCACGGAAGAACAGGCACATCACCTGCATGAAAGTCCGCTCGCTATGACATTGCCTTTGATTATTCTTGCTGTATTATCTTTTGCCGGCGGCTTTGTGGGTATCCCTGCTGTATTTGCAAAAGGAGCTGACCGGCTGGGTGATTTCCTGAAACCCGTTGTTGCATCTTTACCTCATGCGCATGCAGTATCTCACAGTACTGAATACACGCTGATGGGGTTGTCTACTGTACTGGTATTAGGATCCATCATCGCGGCCTGGGTGGTTTACAGAAATTATCAGCAAAAAGGAGCAACCGGCTTTGCCAAAGTACTCGAGAACAAATGGTATGTGGACGAATTATATGAAAACGTCATCGTTAAGCCTCTCCATACTTTCGGCGGTATATTGAAAAACATAGTGGATCCTAAAGTGGTGGACGGATTGGTCAACGGGGCCGGTCGCCTGGTGAATTACGGAAGCCGCCAGTTACGGTTACTGCAGAGTGGCCAGGTGGGCAGCTATGTATTGCTCATGGTGCTGAGTATGGTGCTGATTTTTGGTATTCAATTTTTTCTGAGAAAATAAACACCGCCGGTAGCGGATTACTGCTATGATCGCATTCTTTCTGATATTGATTCCTTTGGCCACGGGCCTGCTTTCCTTCCTGATAAAGGAAGAGAAAACGGCGAAAGCATTTGCCTTGCTTTCCTCCCTGGCAACGCTTGCTGTTTCCTTACTGGGACTGACCCTGATGAAGACCGGCAACTACCTGCATTTTTCCGCTCCGTGGATGAGTTCATTGGGCAGTAGTTTTACATTGCAGCTGGATGGAGCAGGCCAGGTGCTTTGCCTGCTGACCGCCGTGGCGTACCCCTTGGTATTATTGGGTACCTGGCAGGCTACGTATAAAAATGCACAACAATTTTTCGGGCTCATGCTCTTGGCACAGGCCGGTATGATGGGCGTATTCCTGGCGGCCGATGCCTTGTTGTTTTATTTCTTCTGGGAGCTGGCCCTGATTCCTATGTATTTTCTTTCTTCCATATGGGGCGGGGAACGCCGCATTCCGGTCACTTTTAAATTCTTTATTTACACATTTGCCGGATCCTTACTGATGCTGACGGGTATAATCTACCTGCAGGCACAGACGGCTGACCAGTCTTTCAGTATTGCTTCTTTTTATAACCTGGAATTGTCCGGGAAAGAACAGTCCTGGATTTTCTGGTTATTCTTTGTGGCGTTTGCCATCAAAATGCCCGTTTTCCCATTGCATACCTGGCAGCCGGATACCTACGAACAGGCCCCTACGGCCACAACCATGATTCTGAGCGGGGTTATGGTGAAAATGGGTTTACTCGGACTGATCCGCTGGTTAATGCCGGTGTTGCCACTGGCGTCTTTCCAATGGGGCGACAGGGTCATGATCTTCGCGATAATCGGAATCGTGTATGCCTCCCTGATAGCTATACGGCAGAATGATCTGAAAAGACTGATTGCCTATTCTTCCATTGCGCATATCGGACTGATGTGCGCGGCACTGTTTGCGGAAAATAACAGCGGCACACAGGGCGTAATGATTCAGTTATTCAATCACGGTATTAATATCATTGGGCTCTGGATTATCGTGGAAATCATTGAACGCCGGTACGGTACACGGAAGATTTCCGAGTTGGGCGGACTGGCACAGCAGGCACCGGTGATGACGATCTTTTTTGTCATTATCGCTTTGGCCAATATTGCCCTGCCCCTGACAAACGGTTTTGCCGGTGAATTCCTGATGTTTAACGGACTGCTGCAGGCCAAATCCAATTTTGCGGTGGCGTATACGGTGGTGGCCGGACTGGGTATCATACTCGCGGCCGTGTATACACTGAATATGATCCGGAATACATTTTACGGGGAAGCCGTTGTTCTCCGGGCGCCGGTAACGGATCTGAAACTGAATGAGACCATAGCGCTCAGCTTAATTGTCATATTGATTCTCTGGCTGGGCATTTATCCGCAATCCATGCTGGATCTGACAGAACAGTTCTCCAGGGAATGGATGAATAAAATTGATGTATCGCATTTATTTCGCAAGTAATAAGGAAAAGCTCGTATGAACGCATTAATATTATCGGCTGTACTGGGAGTGATCATGATGTTCAGCAGTTTTCTGCTGAAACAAAAGCCGGCTGTCCGCGCCGTGGCCATCTCCGGCATTGTATTGGTGTTGCTGGTCAATTTACTGGAAATGACCAGTCAGCCATTTTTAACAGTGGATACCAGGGGGCTGCTGGTCTTTGATCATTTCGCCCTTGTGTTCAACACCGTGATCTTCGCAGCCGTCCTGCTTTATTTCCTGTTGTCGGCACCGGATATGGAGAAGGTAGGCGGCAGTTATGCGGAGTATTTCGCGCTGATCTTTTTTATTCTTTGCGGCGTAACCCTGGTTACCTCCTTTACATCGCTGCTGACCCTGTTCCTGGGTATAGAAATAATTTCCATACCGTTATACATACTAACAGGAAGCGATAAGCGCAATTTGAAAAGCAATGAAGCTGCTCTGAAATATTTCCTGATGGGTTCATTTTCCACCGGGCTGATGCTGATGGGTATCGCCCTGCTGTACGGAGCCTGGGGAACATTCAGTACCGAAGCGCCGGCCTTGCTGGCCTCCATGCCACCGGTGCTGGTGGTGGCGGGTATGTCGCTGGTGTTTTTTGCCATGGCTTTTAAAGTATCCGCGGCGCCATTCCATTTCTGGACGCCGGATGTGTACGATGGAGCTCCCACTGTGTTTACTTCGTTCATGGCAACCGTGGTAAAAGGAGCGGTCTTTGCCGGCTTCATCCGTTTATTTGACCATGCTTTCGGGGCCCAGCAACCGCAATGGCAGTTCTGGGTAGCGGTAATCACCGTAGTTACCTTGTTTGTAGGAAATATCACGGCTGTTTTTCAGCAAAGTGTCAAAAGAATGCTGGCTTATTCCAGTATTGCCCAGGCCGGTTTCATGTTGTTTGCCTTATACGCTATGAATGCGGCCGGGAAAGAAGGCATCCTGTTGTACACTGCGGCTTATAGTTTTGCCAGCATCGGTATTTTTGCCGTACTGGCACGCATGAATGATTATACCTTCGACGGATTTAACGGCCTGGCTCGTACGGCACCACTTGTCGCGGGGGCACTGACTGTTTTCCTTTTATCGCTGGCCGGAATTCCGCTTACTGCCGGTTTTATAGCCAAGTTTTATATGTTGAAAGCGGCACTGACCACACCGGGAAGCACCTGGCTGGTCATTTTTGCGGTATTGATGGCGGCAGTGAGTGTCTACTATTATTTCCGGGTTATCCGGGCCATGTACTTCCGGGAACCGGGAGAATCCCCGGCTCCGGTATTCCCCGGCTTTTTCAAATGGACACTGGCCTTGCTGGCCCTGCTGGTCATCCTGCTGGGTGTATTCCCTGAACTGCTTTTAGGCCGTTTGTACTTTTAATCACGGGGGCTGTTGTTCCGTCGCTATCTTTGTCTTGCAGACAGACTGGTCGTCTGTAATGCGCCTGAATATGAATTTTCGTGATGTCTTTTCCCTGGCTTTCCGCACTGTACGAAGCAATAAACTGCGTACAGGGCTTACTGTTTCTATTATTGCCTTTGGCATCATGGCGCTGATCGGTATTATAACAGCTATCCAGGCCATGAACCAGAAATTCACGGAAAGTTTCTCCTCCATGGGGGCCAATGCATTTACTATCCGGTTTAAAGAAAGAAACATCCGTTTTGGCGGGGGCAATCAAAGTGAAATGAAGCTCAGTACCCGGGGTGGCCGCCGGCAGCGCGTATCCAATCTGAATAAAAATATTACCAAGGAGGAAGCGGAGTTATTTGTTGACCGCTTTGATTTTCCCGCGCTGAAAAGCATTTCCATATTTGCCAACCGCAACAATATTGTTTCGCATGAGAATTATAAGACCAGTCCCAATGTGATGATGTTCGGCGGAGACGAAAATTACCTGGCATTGAACGGACTTACACTCCAGCATGGTCGTAATATGAACCGGCTGGATGTGCAAACCGGCCGGAATGTATGTGTGCTGGGGTATGATGTGGCCAAAAAATTATTCCGGCAGGGCGTGGGAGGAGCGGTTAATGCGGTTGTGCGGATTAATAATATTCCCTACCGGGTACTGGGGGTGCTGGAAAGCAAAGGTTCCTCATTTGGCTTTAACCGGGATAACATGATCATTACGTCGTATACCAATATCGACCGCAACTTTCCCTCCGGATTCTCCTATGTAATTGCCGTTATGGCCAATGATCTGCTCAAGGTAAATGTGGCCATGGGAGAGGCTGAAAGCTCATTCAGGGCGATACGAAAACTGAATATCACTGAAGAGAGCAATTTTGTGCTGGATCGCAGTGACAGCGTGGCGGAAAAAGCCATGAACAGTCTGCGTTTCCTTACCATTTCAGCCACAGTGATCGGATTGATAACACTGATAGGCGCGGCCATCGGACTGATGAATATCATGCTGGTATCTGTTTCTGAACGGACCCGGGAAGTGGGTCTGGTCAAAGCCATTGGAGGCAAAAGCAATATGATCAGACGTCAGTTTCTGCTGGAAGCCATCATCATCAGTATGCTGGGGGCAATCTTTGGGATTATCCTGGGGATAATTGTAGGAAACAGCTTTTCGCTGGTACTCAATACCGGCTTTGTGGTGCCCTGGAACTGGGTCATATATGGAATTATTATCTGTTCACTGGTCGGGTTACTGGCTGGTTTATATCCCGCTATGAAGGCTGGCCGTCTCAATCCCATTGAGGCCCTGCGTTACGAATAGGCATCCCCGCGGTTTCCGTAAACGTTTTCGGTTTAACGCTCCATGAAATTCCTGTAAATAATTGGGTATAGGATTGTTCCGTATCAAAAAATCCTTAACTTGAAGCCCCTTCCTGAAAAAGCCAGGAGGGATGCATTTTTTTATTTACTTTTTTCTTAGCATTGTGTTACTGAAAAAGATGACTATTCTAACTTTTAAAAACTAAAAAACTAAGATCATGGCAGAGATTAAACCAACTGCAACAGCATCAGTTAAGGCAACCTCAGTTCAGGCAAAGAAAAGCAGCAACGCCATTTCATGGATCGCACCACTTGTTTGTATCATCGCCGGTTACGCTATCTGGCGTTTTATGATGGGTGCAGAGGGTAATTTCAGGGAACCGGATTTGAAAGGTGGTTTCTGGCCCCACCACGTTGGACCGAAAGACGCGTTCTCCAGGATTTATGAAGGTGGTATCATCGTACCTCTCCTGATTGGTATGTTCCTGATGGTGGTTGTATTCTCTATTGAGCGTTTACTGACAATCAAGAAAGCACTCGGAAGCGGTTCTATCGCTGATTTTATCCGTAAAGTACAGTATCACCTGGCTAATAAGAACGTGGATGCAGCCCTGGCTGAGTGCGACAAGCAGCGTGGTTCTGTAGGCAACGTAATGAAAGCCGGTCTCCGCCGTTATAAAGAAATGATTACAGAAGGTAACCTGAATACAGAGCAGAAAGTAATCGCGATCCAGAAAGAAGTGGAAGAAGCCACAGCCCTGGAACTGCCGATGCTGCAAAAGAACCTGGTTTTCCTGTCTACCATCACGTCTGTAGGTACCCTGATCGCCCTGTTGGGTACGGTAATGGGTATGATCCGTTCTTTCGCCGCTCTTGGTGAAGAAGGTGGTGGTGGTGCCGCTGGTGACCTGGCCGTTGGTATCTCTGAAGCCCTGTATAACACAGCCCTCGGTATCGGTACTTCCTCTATCGCCCTGATTATGTATAACATCTTCACTACCAAGATCGACTCTATCACTTACGGCATCGATGAATCCGGTTTCACCCTGACTCAAAGCTTCGCTTCCCAGTATAAATAAGGAAGAATGGCTTTTGATATGGAAAATGAATTCAAATTCATCTAATTACTAAATATTGACTCATGCCAAGTGTTAAGATACCTAAAAAAAGTACAGCGACGGACATGACTCCATTCGTGGATATTGCCTTCCTGATCCTGTCCTTTTTCATTATGGCGACCAAGTTTAAACCGCCGGAGCCCGTTGAGATCAAGACCCCGGGATCAGTTTTGTCACAAAAACTGCCTGAAAACAATGCGGTAATGATTACAATCGATTCTTCCAACAAAGTGTATTTTTCCGTGATGTCAGAAAAGGATAAAACCAAGTATGACGCTATTATCAATGGAATCAACACTTCACAGAACCTGGGATTATCGCCGGCCGAAATCGCCAATTTCAAGCAGACATTCGCGGTTGGTGTGCCCTTTGCCGGTCTGAAGCAATTGCTCGGAACCGATGCCAAGGAACAGGCCAAATTAAAGCAGCCCGGTATTCCGGTTCTGGATACGCTGAACAATCAGCTGATCTACTGGATTCAGCAGGCTAAAGCCGCATTCGCCGGGGAGAAACTGAACTACCTGATCAAAGGTGACGGTGCTTCTAAATATCCGACGTTTGAAGCGGTAATATCAGCCCTGAAGAAGAACGATGAGTTTAAATACAATCTCGTTACTTCCCTGGATGATATCCCCGTAGGTACGGAACTGTACAAGCGGGAAGCTGCCGGCGAAAAAGATTTAAAAAAATAATTTTTAAAACCAATTCATTATGGCAAGTATAGAAGAAGGCGGCGACAGCGGCCACAAAAAAGGACCAGGGGTGAAGAAAGCCAAGAAGCTTTCAACCCGTGTGGATATGACGCCCATGGTGGATCTCGGATTTCTGCTGATTACGTTTTTCGTATTCACGGCAACCATGAGTACTCCCACCACGCTGGACCTGAATATGCCTAAGGATGTTAAAGACGTAAAGGAACAAACGGAAGTAAAAGAGTCATCCGTACTCAGCCTTATGCTGGGTAAAAATGATGTGATTTACTACTATGAAGGTAAACTGCTTGAAGATGGAAGTAACTTCAAGACTACAACTTTCAAAGGTGTACGGGATATTATCATCAATAAGAAGAAAGAAGTTATCTCCCGTTACGTCCGTGATCCTGAATGTGAAGCAAAAGCACAATCCGAAGGTAAACCCATCAGCAATTGCGCTGACAAGGATTTTGTGGTGATCATTAAACCCAGTCCTGAAGCTACCTATAAAAACACGGTGGATATACTGGACGAAATGACCATCAACCAGGTGCGTACCTACGCTATGGTTAAAATCTTTGATCAGGAATTTGAACTGATTAAGGTAACAGAAGGTTCTGCTCCGGCAAATAATTAAGTAAGGGGTTATGGAATTTTAACCCCCGGTGCATCTAATTAAAAACGCTACGTAATGGAAGCCAATAAAATTTTATCAGCCGATGTTCTGGACATCATCTTCGACGGAAAGAACAAAGACTATGGCGCGTATGAGTTAAGAAAAACTTATAACCGCCGGATTACACGTGCTCTCGTCATTACCGGCTCCGTGGCCCTTCTGGCTTTATTGACCTCTATCTTATCCAGTACATTGAAAGAAAAAGGGGATAATAAAGTCAAGATGAATGAAATGACGATCCAGGATGTGAAGCAGGAAGAGAAAAAAGAACTTCCGCCTCCTCCGCCCCCTCCGCCACCAAAGCAGGAACCCCCGAAAGTGGAAATGAAACAGTTCACTCCTCCTGTAATTAAAAAGGATGAGGAAGTGGAAAAACCACCACCCCCGCAGGAAGAACTGAAAGAAGCCAAGATCGACGTGGTGAGCCAGGAAGGTATCAAAGATGAAGGAATCGTTGCCCCGGTACAAATCGATGAGGGCAAGCAGATTGTGGAAGTGAAAAAAGAAGATGACGAAAACAAGATCTTCGATAAAGTGGAAATTGAAGCCAGTTTCCCGGGCGGTGACTCCAAATGGCGTCAGTACCTCGAGAGAAACGCCAATGGCCAGGTAGCTACTGATAATGGTGCTCCCGAAGGAACCTATACAACTGTTGTTCAGTTTGTAGTGGACAAAGAAGGAAACATCAGTGATGTACGTGCCCTGACTAACCATGGTTACGGAATGGAAGAAGAAGCCATCCGGGTTATTAAAAAAGGACCCAAATGGAATGCTGCCATCCAGAACGGACGCCAGGTGAAAGCCTACCGCAAACAACCGATCACTTTCAGAGTAGAAGCTGAATAATTAAAAAGTAAGAATAGTTAAATCCCTCCTGGTTCCAGGAGGGATTTTTTTTTCTTTCTGTGCTTCCGAAATACAGATGGTTGAAAATACTGAAGAGTCAGGCAGGATGAAATTGCTGGTGAGTGGTTGAGGGTTTAGCGTTGAAAGTTTAGCTAAACCCTCAACCCTCAACTTCTTTAATTAATTTTGCTGTTATGAACAAGCTCACCGGATGGGATGATACAATCGTGGCACTGGCAACCCCACCCGGTGTAGGGGCAATTGGCGTAATCCGCCTCAGCGGAAGCCAGGCAATAGACGTGGTGAATGGCCTGTTCCCCTCTAAAGACCTGAGGAAACAGGGGACTCATACATTGCATGTCGGATTGCTAAAGGAAGCGGAAACGGTACTCGATGAAGTGGTGGTATCTCTTTACCTGAATCCTCGTTCCTATACAGGGGAAGATGTGGTGGAAATCAGTTGCCATGGATCTCCCTTTGTACAGCAACAGGTAGTGGATGCCTGTATCCGCAGTGGAGCCCGCCTCGCAAAACCCGGTGAATTTACCCAACGGGCATTCCTGAACGGGAAAATGGATCTGACCCAGGCGGAAGCCGTGGCCGACCTGATTGCCGCCAATACCGCGGCCTCCCGTAAAGCAGCCCTGCATACAATCAGGGGCGGCTTTTCGGATAACCTGAAAGAGTTGCGGGAACGCCTCCTGCGTTTCTCCGCGCTGATTGAACTGGAACTGGATTTCTCCCAGGAAGATGTGGAGTTTGCCGACCGGACACAGTTTTTTGCCCTGATCCGGGAAATGGAATCGGCAACCAGTCAGTTGCTGCAGTCGTTTCACCTGGGGAATGTAATTAAGAACGGAGTAGCCGTAGCCATAGTGGGTAAACCCAATGCCGGCAAGTCAACACTGCTCAACACCCTGCTCAATGAGAACCGCGCCATCGTCAGCGACATACCCGGCACTACCCGCGATACGATTGAAGAAGTAATCAATATTGACGGCATCCTGTTCAGACTGATTGACACGGCAGGTATCCGTTTACACACCACCGATAGTATCGAATCGGCGGGTATCGAACGCAGTCTGGCCAAAATACAACAGGCCGATATCGTATTGTATCTGTTTGATATAAACGACGACGATGCGGATATCCGTAAGTGGAAACAGGAAGCGGACACGGCCGGCCTGCGGTACCTGCTGATCGGGAATAAGATTGACGTGGGGGATGAGCAGGCAATACGGGAAAAATTCAGCGGGCTGGACCCGGTACTGTTTATCGCGGCAAAGGAAAAAAGACATATTGAAACGCTGCGGGAACGAATGGTGGACCTGGTGTTGCAGGGACAGGTACAGACAGAAAGTACGATCATCACCAATGCCCGTCACTATCACGCCCTGCAACAGGTAGCTTTGTCACTTAGCGAAATCAAAACCGGTCTTACGAATCAATTGCCCGGCGACCTGCTTTCACTGGATATCCGCCGCTGCCTGCATTACCTGGGCGAAATAACCGGGGAAATCACCAATGAAGATCAGCTGGATTATATTTTTTCAAAGTTCTGTATCGGAAAGTAACTCCTTATAATGACATACTGAAATTCCTGGTTCCGGAATTTTACATTAATTTCCGTCACGATACGGCATGAGCGCTTTTTTAGTATATAGTTCAATCACGGGCATACTGTTGTCTTTTATCTTCTTTTTCTTTAACAGGGGATACAGGACAGCTAACAGGTACCTTGCCGGCTTTTTTTTCTTTATTTCCCTCTTTGTATTGTCGCAATACAGCGGCCTTTATGGTGATTCCGAAGTACTGGCCGCCCTGCTGGCCAGTGCGCCTACACCTTTTGTATTCCTGATTGGTCCGTTTTCTTTTTTGTATGTGCGCAGTGTGCTCCGGGATAATACCCGGCTCAGTAAAACGGACTACTTGCATTTTGTCCTGTTCATACTGGAGCTGGCCGGCATGATGTCCTATTACTTTTCTTCCTGGGATTATAAATTATCAGTAGCGCGTGTACTCTTATCGGAAAACTGGCAGGTGACACACCTGAATTTGAACACCCTCTTTGTAAGCCCGGTAAATTCCTATCTGCGCCCCTTGCACCTGCTTATCTACCTGCTGATGCAGTGGTGGCTGATCCGTAAATATTACCGTCTGAAGGGTAGGCCATCCGTACCCGTGCTGCAGCAACGGGTAATGCGGCGGTGGCTCCTGTTTCAGACTATAACATTCAGTGTTTTTCTGCTTTGCTTTGCCCTGATTTCCGTGTATTTGTTTGTATACGAAACAAGGACAACATTCCGGACGAACAGCTGGATTCTTCTTTTTATTGGGGCCCTTGACGTAATCGTACTTACGCTATGCACACTGCTGTTTCCAAAAGTACTTTATGGATTACCGAAAATTTATGTCCCGGAGGTACCGGAACAGACGGAACAGCCCTCGTCAGTGTCGCATATGGCCGTGCAGGACATACCCGTTCAGCCGGAAGAGGATAGTAAAAAGTCCGGCTGGGTTTCCGGTATAGAGAAAAAACTAAACGATTTATATGCTGCTTCAACCCCGTGGACGGATAAACATTTTTCCATCCGCACCCTGTCCATTGAGCTGCAGGAGCCGGAGCATCATCTTCGCTACTACTTTAATCATCATTTGCAAATCAGCTTCACTGTTTACCGCAACCGGTTACGCATAGCGCATGCGAAAAAACTGCTGCAGGATCCCGCAAACAGTCACCTGAGCATCGAAGGTATCGGTGCCATGTCCGGGTTTCCGTCCAAATCAGGATTTTTTGCCTTGTTCAGACAGGAAACCGGAATGACCCCGAGTGAATACCAGAAAAAAATGCTGGAGGAGGAATAATGGAATACCCGTATGGGAGATAAGGGTTACTTATTACATAAATGTATAACCGAAAATAAGACTGTGGAAATAACTCCGGATTATTAGAATCAGGACTGCTTCTAATACTGATCATTTTTCTTTTCCCGTTTTCCGTTCAATTTTATGCTGAAGTTGAATACGTGCTGCGCGTCAGCCGGTACCCGTTTATCGGATATAAATTCTGCATGCAGGTTATTTTTTTCGAAACATAAATCCATTTTTTATGAAATTCATTTTCTCTCTTTCAGTAAATCTCTTTTTTTTATTCAGTGCATTGCAGGCACAGGTGGCCGTAACATCCGGAGGTGCTGGTGCGCCGGCGGGTTCAGGTCTTAATGGAGCGAATAATAAAGGCCTTCCGGCAACAGGTCTTGGTTGTGGTGGAGGCGGAGGCAGCTGGTGGGGCGGTTCCGGTGGTGCCGGAAAATTTGGCGGTGGCGGTGGAGGTGCGGGCGGTTATTTCAGCCTGGGCAATATTAACTGGGCTGGTGGTGATGGCGGACAGGGTGTAGTAGTGCTTGCCTATTATAATGGGGCCAGTCTGACCAGCGCAACAGTGCTGATCAGTGGTACTTCTGTTACTGTACCTGCAGGGGTTACCTCCGCTAAGGTATGGGCCATTGGAGGAGGAGGAGGAGGAGGAGGAGCCACACAAAGTGATGGCACTTCTGGCGGCAGTGGTGCAGCCGGCGGAGTGGCGTATATTACAAAGGCGGTTGTACCCGGAAATAGTATTACTTATTCATTAGGTGCTGGCGGAAGAGGCGGGCATGGCACAATCATTGGCACGGCCGGTGGTACTACGTCTGCAACGATCGCAGGTACTACTATTTATGGATATGGAGGAGGAGCCGGCATTTATAATAATACCACTAACCCGGCTGGAGGTGGTTTTGCAGGTGGTGACGGCGGTGCGAATGGCGGTGCAGGGTACGGCCGTACAGGTGATGTGGGTGGTGGCGGTGGCGCTGCCATTGGTGCAGTGGCTGGTACACAACAGGGAAATGATGGCGGTACGGGAGCTTCTGCTGCGGATGTATCCGGATTATTTGCGGCCTGTGCCATTGCCACTTCAACGGCTATTCCTTTTATTACTTCGTTCTCACCAACAGCAGGTCTTACGGGTACTACCGTAATTATAACCGGTGGCGGATTTACCGGTGCATCGGCTGTGTATATCGGAGGTGTGGCAGCCAGTTCCTTTACGGTTGACTCCGATAGTCAGATATCTGCTGTAATAAGCGGCTCATCAGTGACCGGTAGTGTCAGCGTAACCTGCAGCTTCGTTACAGTATCTCTTCCGATCTATTTCTTTACTGCACCTGTGGCTCCAACCATCAGTACATTTTCACCCGTATCCGCTCAACGCGGACAGGTGGTAACTATCAGCGGTAATAAATTTCTTGGTGTTACAAATGTAAGTTTTGGCGGTACAGCTGCGGCTTCCTTTACCGTCAATTCAGATTTTCAGATTGTGGCAACGGTTAATACCGGCACCACGGGCGCCGTATCAGTAACAAGTTCCAGTGGAACAGGAACACTGGCTGGTTTTACCTGGTTACCCACCACACAAACATCGGTCATTACCTTTTCTTCAGTGCAATCCGGGCAAATGACAATTAACTGGACTAATGGTAACGCTGATAAACGGGTTGTTTTTGTACAGGAAGGAAATAGTGCTGCCACGGATCCGGTTGATAATACAACATATACGGCCGGTACTAACTGGCTGAGTAAAGGAACTCAGCTGGGCAGCAGCGGCTTCTATTGTGTCTACAATGGTACAGGCAGTACAGTCACCATTACGGGTCTCAGTCCGGGTACCATGTATAAAGTGATTGCCTATGAATACAACGGGGCAGCGGGTGCTGAAAAATACCAGCTTGCCGCCGGCAGCAATAATCCCAATACACAGGTTACGCTTGGCTTACTGCCTTTGAAGTGGATCAGTTTTACAGGCCAGGAAATACAGGGTAGTGCCGCATTAACCTGGGTAACTGCCGAAGAGTACAATACCAGTCATTTCCTGGTGCAATTCAGTACGGATGCACAACAGTGGGTCACTTTGGGAACAGTCAGGACAGTATCCGGTAACGCGCTTTCCACGTACAGGTATAACCATCAGTACAGTGTTGCCGGCAACAGGTATTACCGCGTTTGCCAGTCCGATTTGGATGGAAGGAACAGTTACAGCCCGGTAGTGTTATTGCCGGGAAATAAATCTGTCAGGCTGGCGGTGAATAATCCGGTTACAGATGGCCGTTTAAATTTGTCGGTAACAGAGGCCGGAACTGTCCATCTGTATTCAACTTCAGGGGCTTTGATGTATGCGGGTATCACCGGCGCAGGATTGCAAAGTATTGATGTCAGCAGTATGCCGCCTGGTATTTATATTTTAAGAGTTGGAAATTTGCGGGAGAAGATCATTGTTGAATAAGCGAAAACGAAGTATAAGTCCGGCCGTTATTTAAAAAGGCCGGACTTTTTTTTGCGGAAACTTAATGACCGGATATTATCGTTGTACATCCATGCAGGTATAAGTAATTAAGAAAGCATAACGGTTAACCCTTATTGATATTCCCGTATTATCTGGCTAATTTACAGTGCGGGAAAGTTTTTTAGCGAACCACCATGTTCATAACAATATTGAATGTCAACAGATAAACATCCCTATGTTATTCTTGCCATAGAAGACAATCCGGGCGATTTTGTACTGATTACTGAGTTTCTTGAAGAAAGGATAGAATCGGCCAGTTTTTATCATGCCCCTGATTTTAAATCAGCCAGGGAACTCATTGAAACGCATCATACTTCCCTTGATGTGATCCTGCTTGACCTGACACTGCCGGACAGGAGTGGCAGTTTCCTCGTGACAGACATTCTGGCGTTGGCTGCAAATATTCCTGTGATAGTACTGACGGGAAATGCGGATGTGGAGTTCAGCATCCGTTCTATCAGTTTTGGTGTTTCCGACTACCTGTTGAAAGATAATCTGTCTGCCGATACACTCTATAAAAGTATACTATACTCAATCGAACGGAAGAAAATTTATAAGCAATTAAAAGAATCGGAGGAGCGCTTCAGTACTTTATTTCAGCTGAGTCCGCAACCCATGTATGTATATGATCCGGAAACATCATTGATTGCCCAGGTGAACCAGGCGGCTGCGGAGTTTTTCGGGTACAGGCAGCCTGAAATGAAGGGAATGAGTATACTGGACATTGTATATACCGATGATTCGGATTTGGCAAAGGATATGATGAAAGAGGTAATGGCAGATACGGCTGATTCCTATGCTGAACAAATCCGCTTCCGGAAAAAATCGGGAGAGTTGGTGTATGTGGAATTGTTTGGTACCAGTATCCGGCTGGAAGGGAAATACCTGCGGTCTGTGATTGCTATTGATATAACGGAAAAATTACAGTTTGAGAATAAAATAACCCGGGCGATCATTAAGACCCAGGAAGATGAACGCTATGAAATCGGGAGTGAGTTGCACGATAATATCTGCCAGATACTGGCATCCAGCCAGATGTATATGAGTATGCTGGAGCCAGCGCTGGAAGAGGATGCTATTGGTATGCTGGAGCATGCAAAAGGAAATACAGGGCTGGCCATCAGGGAAATCAGGAATCTCTCTCACCGGCTGGCTCCCGCGTTTTTTGATGAATCCAGCCTGGAAGAGTCACTGGAAAGGCTGATTGCCGATTTTTCTATCAGCGGAGATGTGAGAATTGACTATGCGGTAAGTGAAAAAGTAATTGACCGTAAACTGGAGCATGACCTGCAACTTAATCTGTACCGGATATTACAGGAGCAAATGCGGAACATTCAGAAATACGCAAATGCCTCCAGGATTGATATATGTGTGGATATTGAAGATCAGTTTCTCACCATGCTGGTACGGGATAATGGTGTTGGGTTTGATATGACAACGGTAAAGAAAGGAATCGGTATTGCCAATATGCGCCGAAGAGCCGGTTTGTTCAGTGGTACAATACAGATTACCTCTTCTCCGGGACACGGGTGCGAATTGCTGGTCCGGATACCGTTGGATGCTGACTGAACGCAGCACTTCTGCAACAGGTAACGATAAGGGAATATGAAAAAAAACAATTATGAGCACAAAGGCTGATCCCGGCAATGTCAAGCGGAAGGCGGCTGCCGGATCTGCTAAACCGGTACCAGACATATTTTCATTGGGCTGTTCAGGCAAAAGCTGGGAACGCGTAAAACAGTTGTTGACTCCCTTTATCCAATCATCGGGAATGCCGGTGCTGCTTACACAGCCGGTGAATAAAGTCATTGCCGCAAAACTGTCTGTCTGGCTGAAGGCTTCACGTTTCAGTATCAGGCCGGCGGCCAATGGCCAGATTCCGGCCTTACATACTTTATATTTAACCCCTGAAGGATACCGGTCATGGATAAGTGAGAATACAATTGTACTGGAGAAACAGGCCGGCAGGAACGCTAAAAGCGCTGACGGGCAATTGCAATCCGTTTTGCATGAACTTAATGAGCGGGTGAAGGAGCAAACCTGCCTGTATGCAATTTCCCGTCTGATTACAACGAATCCCTCGGTAAATAAGTTGTTGCAGGAAGCGCTCCGGCATATCCCAAAGGGGTGGCAATACCCTGCACAAACTCTAGCTGTAATTACGTTGGGAAAACAGGAGTTCAGGTCTTCCCGCTTACGAAAGAGTAGCTGGTCTCAATCTGCCGGCTGTACTACATCAGAAGGTGAGAAATTCAGACTGGAAGTATTTTATACAAAAAAATTTCCGGAAGCAGATGAAGGTCCTTTTTTAAAAAGTGAACGGGCTTTGCTGAATGCCATTGCGGATTTGATAAATAATTATATCGGGCAGGCTGCCGTAAACGGGTTGGCACGATTAAATGAAGAAATGCTGAAGGAGGCACAAAGGCTGACATTACAAGGGAGCTGGAATTATAATACGGTCAGTAATAAATTATACTGGTCAGATACCATTTATGAGTTGTTCGGGGTAAAACAGGCCGGATTCAATAAATCCTTTGGTGCTTTTTACCGCCTGGTCGTACCGGATGACAGGAAAAGGGTAATGGATACAATGAAAGCAGCCCGGTTGAAGGGAACGTCATTTCAAATGGAATATGCTATTATTACTCCGGCAGGGGCAAAGAAATACATGGAGGAGTATGGGCATTGTGAGATCGATAAACGGGGAAAAGTGACCAGAATCTTCGGTACGGTACAGGATATAAGCAGGAGGAAGAAAGCAGAGGAGGAACAGGCGGCGGAAATGGCGGAAAAGAAACAGAAATATGAGGTGGAGAAACTGGAACGAGGGGTTATTGAGTCATCACTGGGCGGGACAATTGAAATAAAGCAATTATTGGGTTTCTATATCAGCGAACTGGAGAAACTTTTTCCGGACTGCAAGACGTCATTGCTCAGCGTACAACATAACCGGTTGCACAATTTCTGGTCGTCCTCCCTGCCGGCAACTTATGTGGCGGCTATTGAAGGTCTGGAGACTGGTCCGGTTGCAGGTTCCTGTGGTACGGCGGCCCATTTTAAAAAGCTGATTATTGTGGACGATATTGCTCATGATCCTTTGTGGGCAAAATATAGAAAAGCAGCGCTGGCCTCCGGTCTGAAAGCCTGTTGGTCTTATCCCGTGTTTAACGCAGCAGGAGAAGTGACGGCCACTTTTGCACAGTATTTCAGTACACCACGTAAGCCAAGCAGCACGGAGCTGGAGTTTTTCACGAGGGCCGGCTCGCTGATTTCGCTGATGCTGGAGAATCATGAAAAGGAGCAACGGCTGAAACTCAGTCATGAACGTTTCGGCTTTGTTACCAGGGCCACATCCGATGCAATATGGGACTGGAATCTGCAAACAAACATAACCTTTTGCGGAGATGGATTTAGCACAATTTTGGGGGAGGAACTGTCAGAGGATCAGTGGAACCTTGATGTCTGGCTCGGTCATGTACACCCGGAAGACCGCTCGCAAATAATACTAACAGTAGAGCAGACAATGCGGGGAAAAGGTATCAGGTGGGAACATGAATACCGGGTTAAAAAAAAGGATGGACGTTTTATATTCGTCTCGGACCGGGCATATATAATCCGTGATAAGAATGGAAAACCAATTCGTATTATCGGAGCCATACGTGACATTACCTTAAAACGGGAAGAAGAGCAACGGTTACGGTTATTCGAACAATTGGTATCGGGTACCAGTGATGCGGTAGTAATCACAACCGCGGCACCACTGGATAAGAATGGACCGCAAATTATATACGTGAATGAAGCTTTTTGCAGAATGACCGGATATACGGCTGTTGAATTAATCGGTCAAACGCCACGGATACTGCAGGGGCAACGGTCAGATTGGGCTGAGCTGAGCCGGTTAAAACTGGCGTTGAAACGGGGTGAGATCTGTGAAATCAGTACAATCAATTACAGGAAAGACGGAAAGGAATACAGGGTGGAAATGACGGTGAAACCGGTTTTTGACGGGCAGGGAAAACTGACGCATTTTTTCGCCATACAACGCGATATAACCCGGCAATGGCAATTGCAGAAGCAAAGCCGGTTGATGGAAATCGTGAGTCATACATTCAAAGAGCACGACAACCTGGCCGTATCTCTTGGTGCATTTTTGAAAAAGCTGGTTGAGTTCGGTGATTTTACTGCTGCTGAAACGTGGTTACTTTCGCCAGAGAGGAAGAAGTTCACACTAATCGCCAATTTCGCTTCCACCAGCGAAGCGAAGAAATATTATGTAGAAAATAAATCGCTCAACAGTTTAACACCGGAAGGCGGGCTGTTAAAAGAGATATGGAACCGGCAGGAGTTGATTATTGTAGACAATTTTGATAAGCATCCGACCCTGCGCAGAAAGGAGGGAATTCTTAAGGCAGGGTTTAAATCCGCCCTTGCCATACCGTTGATCAGTAAAGGAGAATTAATTGGTGCGTTAACCATTTTAACGGATAAGAAGGCTGCATTTTTAAGTGAGTTTGAACAGTTGTTCAGGGGGATTGAAGCAGATCTCGGGGCTGAAATCAGAAGAAAACAACTGGAGAATGAGCTGCACCTGATTTTTAATACGGTACCGGATATTATCGCTGTATCTGGTTTTGATGGGTATTTTAAACAATTGAATCCGGCAGCTGCGGCTATACTGGGTTTTTCAATGGAAGAATTGCTTAGCCGGCCTTATAGTGATTTTCTACACCCGGACTATGTACCTGCTACCCGGGAAGTCATAACGAGTCTGCCATCTATTTCAGGACCGGGTTATTTCGAAAACTGTTATTTGTCAAAATCGGGAAAACCGGTCTGGCTGGCCTGGACATTTCAGCCATTACCCGAAGAAAGCCTGGTATTCTCCGTGGCAAAGGATATTACCCGGCAGAAAGAATTGCAACGATTACTGGCGGATGCCACCCAACTTGCCCGGATAGGCGCCTGGGAAATGGATATGGCCACCCGGCAAATAATATGGTCAGAAGTGACCCGGGAAATTCATGAAGTCGGCCCGGATTATGAACCGGAACTGGAGCACATTTTCGCATTTTACAGGGAACAGGATAAAGAAAGATTAACCCGCTGTGTAAAAGAAGCTATTGAAGAAGGGATACCGTATGACCTGGAGTTGCTCCATATAACTGCAAGGGGTAATGAACATTGGGTAAGGGTTATAGGTATACCTGAATTTACAAATGGTCGCTGTGTGCGTATATATGGAAGTTTCCAGGATATACACTCGAGAAAGCTTGCGGAGGAACAACTACGGCAGTCAAACGATCGTTTCGAAAAAGTAATGCAGGCCACCAATGATGCGATCTGGGATATGGACCTGGTCAATCATTCCGTATACTGGGGTAAAGGGTTTGAAAACAATTTCGGCTATATAAGCGGGCCGGAGCACCCGGATCTTCAATCGTTTTATACACTGATACATGCGGATGACCGGGAAGCGGTAAGAGCAAGCATGCGGCATGTGATTGATGACCCGGCTGGTGAGCACTGGCAGGGAGAGTTCCGGTTCAGGAAGAAAGACAATACCTATGTTTACGTGATGAACCGGAGTATAATTCTCCGGAATGAGGAAAGAAGACCTGTCCGGATTGTCGGCTCCATTACGGATATCACCTATCAGAAGGAATATGAAAAATCGTTAAAAAAACTGAATGATGACCTGGAAATGAAAGCAAGGGATCTGACACTGTCCAATGCGGAACTCGAACAGTTTGCCTATGTGGCATCGCATGATCTGCAGGAACCACTGCGTATGATCACCAGTTTTCTGTCAAAGCTGGATACAAAGTACAGTTATCAGCTGGATGAGAAAGCGCGTCAGTATATCAGCTTTGCAGTAGACGGCGCCCGGCGGATGCGCCAGAACATTCTGGATCTCCTGCAGTTTTCAAGGGTGGGGAAGGGCGACTCGCTTCCGGAAGATATTGATATCAACGAGGTGATTGAGGAAGTCCGGTTGCTGCATCAAACGGATATGGCGGAGTGTGGAGCCGTTATCGAAACCGGTCCGTTACCGGTTATACATACATATATGGCACCGGTAGTACAGGTGTTTAATAATATTATCAGTAATGCCATTAAGTACCAAAAGCCGGATTTGCCACCACGGATAAGAGTAACCGCAACGCAGCAGGGTAATACCTGGGAGTTTGCCATCAGTGATAACGGCATTGGTATTCCGGAAGAATACCGGCAGAAAATATTTATCATTTTTCAACGCCTGCATTCGAAGGAGAAATATGACGGCACAGGTATAGGATTGGCCGTGGTGAAGAAGATTATTAACAACCTGGGTGGCAGAATTTGGGTGGAATCTGCTCCCGGGTCGGGAAGTACGTTCAGATTTACCATACCATCGCTGGCGGCAACTCCCGCGAATACAAAAACGTAACACGATTCTTAACAAGCTTCGGCTGAATGAATATTATGGTTGGAAAAACATACACAAAGGAACTCAACCGGTCAGTCTTTGTACTGGAATGCACCACAGACGGTAAGCTGATTGCTGTTTTGCAGGATAAAACAAGTATGTTGGGTACGCCGCAGCCGGGTAGCCGGGTGGCAGATTTTTTATTAAGCAGCGATGAAACGGCGTTTCACCGGTTGCTGACTGAAGCACAGGAACAAGCCATTGCCTGTTGGGATGATTTTTATATTGAAACACCGTCAGGAAGAAACAACATTTCCATTTCCGCTTTTGTCGCCGATAATCGTGTGTTGATTACCGGTAGTTTCAGGGAGCCGGCTGAAGAAAGTATGGAAAAACAGGTGAAACAGGCAAAAGAGTCCCTGGAGGTCTTTGCCTATACCGTTTCTCATGATCTGCGGGAACCTGTACGTATGGTAAAGTCTTTTATGGAGTTGTTGTTAAAAAAATACGGGGAGACGCTCGATGAAAAGGCGAAATCCTATATAGGGTATGCAACGGATGGGGCCGGCCGCCTGGATATTATGATTCAGGATTTGCTGCACTATTATCGCTGTACACGGGATATGGAAATACAGCCCGCAGATATGAATGAAGTAGTAAAGAAAGCGGAAGCAAAGCTGCATACGGTATTGGCAGACAGAGGTGTCCGGTTAGCGTATGGAGCGTTACCGGTGATAGCCGCCAACGCCGACGGCATGCAGACGGTGGCAGAACATGTAATCAGGCAATTGCTGCCTGCATTGCTGGAAACGCCGGCACCTGTGATACGGGTTTCTTCCAGTTCAATCCAGGGAAACCGGCAGATTGAATTTTCCTGTAATGGTGCAGCACCTGATCCGGGCCAGTTGCGTGATATCTTCAATCTGTTTTATAACCGGGCGCAACAAGGTACGGCAGGCAGTGCGTTAAACGGAATGGCAGTTGCGAAAAGAATTATTGAACACCTGGGTGGCAGCATAAGTGTGATGGCCGCTACAGAAGGTGGGATGGCTGTTCTGATTATTTTACCAGGCGAATTGCTATAAAAGCCTTTTACAATGAAAAAACTGATGCTGCAGTATAAGCAATCCATTGAGCGAAATTGTATCGATACATACACCGATGGTACGGATAATGTCGAATACTGGCAGGACCGGCTTTTTGCAGGAGCGATGCAGTTTTCGATTCCCCTAAGTATAATCGCTGTATTGCCAGGCATAATTTATAGCCTGTACCTGGATCTGTACCTGCTGGCTTTTTTCGATCTGCTCGCTTTTTTATGGCTGCTGTGGGTTGCCTTTGGACGTATAAGAACAGTATTGTACCGGAAGTTGCATTTTATTTTTTGCCTGTACTATGCTTCGTCCTACCTCCTGTATTTTATTGGCATAGTAGGCCCGGGACTGCTTTTCCTGTTTTCTGCGGCGATATTCGCCCTGTTGATTCTGCCCGTACGGTATGCTTTCTGGTGGAGCTGGATCAATACAATGGTCTGTGTATTATTTGCCGTGGTGGTACATTTTAATCTGAGTACAGAGTCCGCCATCAACCAGATTGAGATCAGTCATTGGGTGGCCATATCATCAAATCTTATATTTCTGAGTTTCACCTTTTCTTTATTATTGCCCTTGTTGATAAAGGGGTTGTCCGGTAGTTTCCGGAAGCAACAAGTACTGCAACTGGATCTCTCTGAAAAAAACCGGGATCTCGAACAATACGCATCAATCATATCGCATGATCTGCAGCAACCATTACGTACCATTTCAGGATTTCTGAATCTCCTGGAGAAAAAATACGGACATACACTGGATGATAAAGGGAAAGAGTATATTCATTTTGCGGTGGATGGTTCCGTGCACCTGCAGCAGATTGTAAACGCCCTGCATGAGTTTTCCCGGGCTACCCGTTATGATGCAGATCACTTTGAACAATTCAGGCTGGAAGATGTTACTAATCAGGTGATACAGGTATTGAATGAACCGGTGGCAGGAAATAGGGCCCGTATCATTTGTGAACCCGGAGTGTACCTGCAAACAAATAAGGCGGCATTTACTCAGGTACTACACAACCTGATCGCCAATGCATTGAAATACAGAAAACCGGATATCCCCCCCGAAGTGGAAATTTCCGCAGAAGACCAGCCGGATGCCTGGCTTATTAAAGTGAAAGATAATGGCATAGGGATCGGGGAAGAATATTATGAAAAGATCTTTGTTATTTTCCAGCGTCTGCATACCCGCCAGCAAATTGAAGGAACGGGTATCGGTCTTGCCATAGTAAAAAGAATTATTGAAAAACTTAACGGTACCGTCCGGGTGGACTCAACACCAGGAACGGGAAGTACATTTTATTTTACGATTCCCAAACCCCAAACGGTTTAACATGAAGAACGTACATATTTTACTCGTTGAAGACAATGAAGGCGATATTGTCCTGACCACCGAAGCTTTTGAAGAGAGCAAAATCCTGAACAAGTTCAGTGTGGTGCGCAATGGGAAAGAAGCACTCGATTTTTTGTATAAAACAGGTAACTATCAGGATGCCCCTGATCCTGATATTATTTTGCTCGACATCAACCTGCCGCTGATGAGCGGAATAGAGGTACTGCAGGAAATCAAAAATGATGACCGGGTCAAACATATACCGGTTATCATGCTGACTACTTCATCGTCTGAAAAGGACATAACGCTTTCTTATAAACACCACGCAAATTGTTATATCACCAAGCCTGTTGAAATCGCAAAATTCCTTGACGCCATTACAGCGATTGAACATTTCTGGCTGGAAATAGTATCGCTGGATGTTAAAAGAAAATAATGGGTAATACCGTGTAAACAGGCTGCAACGATACAGTGATCAGATAATCCGGAAACCTTTTTTGGAGAGCTTGTCGTATTTATTCTTATCAAATACATAGAGATAAGCGCCCTTCCTGGAAGTCCCCTTTTCCTTTTCTTCCAGTTTTTTCAGCAGTCCCAGTTCCAGCACACGCCGGGTGAAATTGCGCTTATCCATTTTCTTTTCATAAATGGCTTCATACAGGCCTTGCAGTTGCTGCAACGTAAACTTACTGGGCAATAAAGTGAAACCGGCCGGATGTGCCGATACTTTTTCGCGGAGTCTTTCCTTGGCCTGAAGAATCATCTCCCCGTGGTCAAATAACAACACGGGAAGATGATCCAGTTCAAACCATTTGGACTGATGCTCTTTCATCAGCGCCTCACTATAGTCATTGATTTTTATGAGTGCATACCAGGCAATGGATACCACACGGCCGCCGGGGTCACGGTTCACTTCACCAAAACTGCCCAGCTCTTCCATATACACATCGGTAAGCCCCGTCAGCAGGTTCAGTACCCTTGTAGCGGCATCTTTCACACTTTCCGTTTTCTTCACAAAACCGCCCATCAGTGACCATTTGCCAAGGCCGGGTTCAAGATTCCGCTTTACCAGCAGTGCCTTTATCCGGTTGCCGTCAAACCCAAAGATGATACAGTCTACTGCCAGGAGTAAATGATCCTCCTTTTTATATTGCTCTGTTGCCATAATCCTGATATGATTCGTTTACCAGAATTTAACATAGATAGCAGCCAGTATAAATATGGTCGCTACAATCATGATAAGAATGGACGGTTTCAGTTTAAACATTTCACTGTCCAGTTCAAACGCTTTGGGATTTACTTTGGGCCCGCCCAGGCTGATACCAATCATGATGGCCATCGTGAAGAAAAAGGCCCAGCCCATATTGATCAGGAAGGGGATTTCATAGATGCCGTCTTTGTTTTTAAACGCGGTATATAAAATGGTTTCATTTCCCAGGAGCGGCACGGCGAAACTGTTAAAGAATATAGCCAGCAGGAAACCGGTTAACAAACCAGCCACTGCGGCGGTTCCGGTTGTCCGTTTCCAGAACATACCCAGGATGAACATGGCGAACACACCCGGACTGATAAACCCTGTATATTTTTGGATAAACGTGAATCCACCTTCACTGCTGATACCCAGCATATCCTGCCATTCAAAAATTACGGCAATGGCAATTGAGATAAAAGCGGTTAGTTTTCCGATCCAGACCATTGAGCTTTCCGCTTTCTCTCCGGTATGTTCTTTCTGCGCTTTCCGGAAATATTTCATGTGAATATCCAGGGTATAGATCGTGGCAATACTGTTCAGTTTGCCCGCAAGCGAAGCGACAATAGCCGCGGTTAATGCCGCGATAGCTAATCCTTTTAAACCAGAAGGCAGGAATCCAAGGATAGCGGAATAGGCGTCATCCATGCCGCGCAATCCGGGCAGGTGACCATTCTGGTGTAATACATAGGCCGCGATACCCGGCAGCATAACAATAATCGGCATCAGCAGTTTTAAGAAACCGGCAAACAGGATGCCTTTACGGGCCGTTTGCAGATCAGCACCCAATGCACGTTGTGTGATATACTGATTACATCCCCAGTAGTTAAGATTCACAATCCACTGGCCGGCAAAATACATGGCAATACCCGGCAGGATGAGGTACTTGTTTACATCTTCCTGCGATGAAGCAGCAGTCGGTTTTTGTAGGATCATGTGGAAATGATCCGGTGCCTGTTGCATCAGTGTTTTGAAACCGGCAATGGCGTCACGGCCCAGCCCGAATTTTTCACTGACGATGGTTAAGGCGAAATAGATAGTGGCAAAACCACCAATAATCAGTACGGCTACCTGGATTACATCCGTATAACCGATTACTTTCATACCGCCAAGTGTGATGATCAGGGAGAATACGGCGAGCCCTATCATGACAATGTGCAGGTACTCGGGGCCGATCAGTCCGCTGATGGCAATGGCCCCCAGGTAGAGAATGGATGTCAGGTTCACAAATACGTATAATAGTAACCAGAACACGGCCATGATCAGAGATACCGATTCATTGTACCGTGTTTTGAGAAACTGCGGCATCGTGTAGATCTTGTTTTTCAGGTATACGGGCATAAACCAGACCGCAATGATGATCAGGGCTAATGCCGCGATCCACTCATAGGCCGCCACGGCGATACCCACAAAGTAACCGTTGCCACTCATACCGATAAACTGCTCGGCAGAGATATTGGAGGCGATCAGGGATGCCCCGATGGCCCACCAGGTCAGTGAACCTTCAGCCAGGAAATAATCATGGGAAGCCGTGATAGATGTTTTCTTTTTCTTGTTATACACCCAGTAACCATAACCGGCTACCATAACAAAGTAGATGACGAAGATGAGAATATCAAAGGTTGAAATACCGCTCATGTCAGTTGTTTTAATATGGTTTATTTAAAGGAGGCGTCGTTCCAGCGCAATTCGTTCTTGAATTGATAAAGATTCGTGTTTTTACCGATAAGGACAAATTCAATTCCGGCCATCTCGGCAAAGTCCTGCAGTCCTTCTGCACTCAGGTTCTGACTGTAGCAGGTATGGTGGGCTCCACCAGCCAGTATCCAGGCACTGCAACCTGTTACCATATCCGGCATGGGTTTCCAGAGCACCCGGGCTACCGGTAATTTTGGTAAGGCTTTCACCGGCTTCACCGCTTCCACTTCATTTACGAGTAAGCGGAAACGGTTACCCATATCCACAATCGAGGCATTCAGAGCCGGGCCTGCTTTAGCACTAAAGACCAGACGTACCGGATCTTCCTTGCCCCCGATACCCAACGGATGAATTTCACAACTGGGTTTGTCGCCTGCGATACTCGGACAAATCTCCAGCATGTGAGAGCCCAACACTAAATTATTCTTCGGTTCAAAATGATAGGTATAATCTTCCATAAAGGAGTTACCGCCGGGTAAACCACTACCCATTACTTTCATGGCGCGTACCAGTGCGGATGTCTTCCAGTCACCTTCGCCACCAAAGCCATACCCTTCGGCCATCAGCCGCTGAGAGGCAATGCCGGGCAATTGCTTCATGCCATGCAGGTCTTCAAATGTATCGGTATATCCTTTGAAGCTGCCGGCTTCGAGGAAGTTGCGCATACCGATCTCGATCTTTGCGGCATCGCGCAGGGATTCGTACTGCCTGCCGCCTTTTTTGAGAGAAGGCGCCAGTTTGTATTCTTTATTATATAAGGCAATGAGTTCATCAATTGCGGAGGTTTTCACTTTATTGATCACTGCTACCAGGTCACCGATACCGTATGTGTTCACACTGTAACCGAATTTAATCTCGGCTTCCACTTTATCACCTTCCGTTACAGCTACCTGGCGCATGTTATCACCAAAGCGGCAAAAACGGGCGCCTTGCCAGTCCTGCCAGCCGGCTGCAGCTCTTGCCCATATATTGATTTTCTTTTGTACCTCGGGATCCTGCCAGTGACCGGCCACTACTTTACGGTTCATCCGCATACGACTCATGATAAAACCGAATTCACGGTCGCCATGCGCACTCTGGTTCAGGTTCATGAAGTCCATATCAATGCTGCTCCAGGGAATATCACGATTGAACTGCGTATGCAGGTGCAGCATGGGCTTGCGTAATATCTTCAGTCCGTTGATCCACATCTTGGCCGGTGAGAAAGTATGCATCCAGGTAATGATACCGATACAATTGCTGTCGTTATTCGCGGCATTGATCAGGTTGAATATTTCTTCCGGCGTTTTTACCACCGGCTTAAAGATCACCTGTACAGGTATATGTTTAGAGGTATTGAAAGTATCCGCAATTTTAGCAGAATGTTCGTCTACCTGCTGCAGGGTTTCTTCCCCGTACAGGTGCTGGCTGCCGGTTACAAACCAAACAGACCATTTTTTTAAATCAGGTAATTGCATAAAAATTGTTTTGAGAACTATTGTTGAGTGGAAAATTTATAAACACAGGTATGATGATAGGTTTCACCCGGTTTTAACAGGGTGGAAGGGAAGGAGGGCTGATTCGGACTGTCCGGAAAATGCTGTGTTTCCAGGCAAAGCGCACCATGCCATACATATTTCTTGCCTCCCTTTGTATTGGTCAGTGTTCCATCGAGGAAGTTGCCGGAATAGAACTGTAAGCCCGGTTCGGTTGTATACACTTCCATCACCCGGCCACTGCCGGGATGCACCAGTCTTGCGGCCAGTTCAAGCCCGGAACCACTGCGGCTAAGTACCCAGTTATGGTCATAGCCACCCGGTACATTGGCAATATCGCGTCCGATTAATTTGGGCGTATTAAAATCCATCGGCCCGCCCGCTACCGCATCAATTTTTCCGGTAGGAATCAAGGTGGAATCTACCGGTGTATATTGTGCCGCTTTCATCATCAGTTCATGACCCAGTATGGTACTGTCGGCACCCGCACTTAAATTGAAATAAGCATGACTGGTCAGGTTCACCGGCGTGGCTTTATCAGTATTGGCCGTATACTCAATCTTCAGTTCATTGGCGGAGGTTAATGTATAAATCACTTCCATTTTTAGCGTACCCGGATAGCCTTCTTCTCCGTCCGGACTGGTATAGGTCAGTTTCAGGCTGCTGTCGCCTGCCTGTTTCTCAATATTCCAGTAAACTTTATCGTAGCCTTTGTTGCCACCGTGCAGGGCATTCACACCATTGTTGGCAGCCAGTGTGTATTGTTTTCCATCGAGACTGAAGGTTGCTTTCGCAATCCGGTTGCCATAGCGGCCGATAAGTCCGCCGAAATACGGATTACCTTTTTGCAGAAAACCGTCGAGATTATCGAACCCCAGCACCACGTCACCCATTTCTCCTTTATTGTCAGGAGTAGTAATGCGGGAAATGGCACCCCCGTAATTAATAATGCATACCTGCATGCCCGATGCGTTGGTGATGGCATATTCAATAACCGGTTTACCTTCAAATGTGCCGAAAGGTTTTTCGGTAATGCCGGCTTTGGCTGTCAGGATTGCCGTTTCTTTTTCTTTTACAGTATCACCGTTATTACAGGCGGCCAGTTGCAAGGCAAGGGCGGCGAATAAAAAGAAGTTGTTTTTTTTCATATAGCGTGTTGTATGATTTTGAAATTACTGACCGTAATAACTGTCCGGTCCGTGTTTGCGTTCGTAATGCTTTTGTTTGAGCGCGTCCTTCAAACGGGGAGCGGCGGGGTTTATCTGTTCGGTCAGGAGTGAAGTTTTGGCGATGAATTCAAGTACGGCACTGTTGTGCACGGCTTTGCCGGCATTTTTCCCCCAGGTAAAAGGAGCGTGATTGCCCACCAATACCATTTCCACTTCTTCGTAATTCAGTTTTTTTTCTGCAAAACAATTCAGAATCTGAAAGCCGGTTTCATGTTCGTAATTCCCTTTGATCATTTCATCATTCATCGGTGGCGCACAGGGAATATCCACTGTATTATAATCAGCATGGGTGGTGCCGAAAATGGGAATGTCGCGTACTGCTTGCGCCCAGGCAGTGGCATAGGTACTGTGTGTATGCACGATACCGCCGATTTTATTCCAGTGTTTGTACAATACGGCGTGCGTTTTTGTATCCGAAGAGGGACGCATGGAACCTTCTACGGTATTGCCGTCAAAATCCACAATCACCATATTGGCCGGCGAAAGGGCTTCATAGGGAACACCGCTGGGTTTAATCGCGAATACGCCGAGCGCGTGATCCGCCGCGCTTACGTTACCAAAAGTAAACAGCACCAGTCCCAGCTGGGGCAACTGCATGTTGGCGGCGTAGGCTTCTTCGCGGATATGCTGGTATTTGTTCATACTGCTTGTTGTTAGTTGTTTGATAAATCCGGGTCAGTTATTTTGCGGCAAAAGCCCCGAGTTTTTTATAACGTTTGAATTTCTTTTTATAATACGCCACATTTTTGCGGATGGGTTTGTATTCAATGTCAAAACCCTGTCCCATTGCCTGCATGGCGTCTTCCACTGCCGGATACAGTCCGGCTACGGTAGCGGCAAACATGGCGGCACCCGCTGCACAGGTCTGTTCACTGCTGTGAACGCGGATCGGCATATTCATCACATCCGCCATGGTCTGCATTACATAGGGCGATTTGCGGGCCACACCACCCAACGCAATCAGTCCTTTTACCGGGATGCCTTCTTCAATAAAACGATCGGTAATGGCTTTTGCACCAAAGCAGGTGGCTTCCACCAATGCTTTGAACATGCGGGGGGCATCAGTACCCAGGTGCAATCCGGTAAATGCACCCTGTACCAGTTGATTGGCATCGGGTGTACGACGGCCATTGAGCCAGTCAAGAGCGAGCTCATCGTTTTCTGTCAACGGGAGTGCGGCCGCTGCCTCAGATAATTTAGCAATCAGTTGCTGACTGATGGCTTCCCGTTGTGTTTCATCGGTTATAAACTGAAGCGGCCAGCTCAGCAGATTGCGGAACCAGGCATAAGCATCCCCAAATGCGGATTGGCCCGCTTCCAGTCCGATCATGCCGGGTATTACGGAACCATCCACTTGTCCGCAGATGCCTTTTACCAGTTTATCTTTCATGTCTGCCTGCGGGGCTACCAGTATATCACAGGTGGAGGTTCCCATTACTTTACTTAAATAATAGGGCTCGATCTGTCCGCCAACGGCACCCATGTGACAATCAAATGCACCAATGCCAATCTGTACATCAGCCGGTAAACCAAGCCGGGTTGCCCACTCAGCGGAAATCGTACCGGCAGCTTCCGCGGTTGTATAGGTCCGTGTAAATAATCGTTCCGTAAAACCCTTCAGCAGCGGATCCAGTTCGCTGAAAAAATGATCGGGCGGAAGGCCGCCGAATTCCGCTGCATACAGTGCTTTGTGACCGGCACTGCATACGCCTCTTTTCAATTGTGAAGCATCTTTACCTCCGGTGAGTACAAACGGTATCCAGTCGCAATGTTCAACAAAGCTGTAAATATGTTTCCGGATGGCTTCATCTTCCCGGAGTATATGCAGGAGCTTTGCCCAGAACCATTCGCTGCTGTAGATGCCGCCGACAAACTGGAGATAATTAATATCATATTTTTCCGCATGCCGGTTGATGGCTTCCGCTTCAGCAGTGGATGTATGATCTTTCCATAGTACAAACAAGGCATTGGGGTTTTCTTCAAGTCCAGGTATATAACAAAGCGGCGTACCCGTAGCGTCAACGGCAACCGGCGTACTTCCCGTAGTATCTACGGAAATGGCTTTAATCCGGGAAGCGATATCCGCACCTGCCTGCCGGATACAATCTTTTATGGATGTTTCAATGCCTTCAAGATAATCAGCCGGATGCTGCCGGTACTGGTGCCGGGAGGCATTGCAATAACGTTGTTGTTTCCAGCGGGGATAATAAAATACAGAGGCGGCTATTTCGCGGCCATTGCCGGCGTTAATGATTACGGAGCGGACGGAGTCAGTTCCAAAGTCGGCACCGATTACATAATATTCCTGGTTCATAATCAGAGTTGACAAGCTGAATAAAAACCGAATATAGGGAAATAATTAATAAGTGTAAAAAATACATTTATTAATAATTGTCCAGTAACCGGATCAGTTCCGGGTTTGTATAATCTGTTGTAAAAAGCAGAATATCATGTTGTTGTTTGAAGTCAGCGGCTTCATGCATGGTAGTCAGTACCACGGATTTCATCCCCGCATTTTTGGCGGATTCCACCCCTTTTGGGGCATCTTCCCATACAATACAACGGGCAGGGTCGGTTTGCAGGGCTGCAGCGCCTAATATAAATGTTTCAGGATCCGGTTTACTGTGCACTACCTGGTCGGCACTGATGATTACATCAAAGTAATGGCGGATATGCAGGCCATCGAGTACAAAGTCTACATTATCCATTATAGCCGCGGAGCCAATACCCATTTTCCAGCCTTTCTCTTTGGCTTTTTCCAGGAAAATGTCCAGTCCGTTAATCAATTGCAGGAAAGGTTTGAAATCATGCCGGTATTGAATTTCTTTTTCAATACTGAGTTTGTTTTTTTCCTCCAGGGTGAACCGGCCGGGAAAAATGCGTTCCAGTACTTCCGCATTTTTGCCATAACATTCGGCTTTCACGGCTTCCATACTCAGGTTCCCGCCTAATTCAGTGGTCAGCCGGTGCCAGGCTTTAATATGATAATCCATATCATTCACCATCGTACCGTTCAGGTCAAAAAGAAGTGCTTTATTCATGATAAGAGAAATCGTTTGTAGCTACGGGGCCGTAAGGTATATAAAATAGGTGGCCGGGCTGTCATGCACCGGAGGAGGCGCGTTGCATCAGACGCGAGGGGATTACCTTTGTTTCTTTTGATAAATCGAAACTGGTTTTTTCAATACCCTTAAAGAGAAGTGCTGCGGCTGTTTTACCCATTTCAAAGGCGGGTTGGGTAATGGTGGTAAGTGCCGGCTGCAAAATGGGGGCTGCCGGGAGATTGGTAAAGCCGACCACCCGCACATCATCCGGTATGCGGCAGCCCAATTGCTGACAGGCCATATATACGGGTGGCACCAGTTTTTCTACCGATGCAATTAAACCGTCCGGTCTGTTGGCGGGTTCCAATAGCTGGAGAATCTGTGCGGCAATCTGTTCATCACTGCCTGTACAGGGAATAATACTTTTCTTTTCTTCCGGTATTCCGGCTTCCTGCAAGGCTTTTATAAAGCCGGCTTCTCTTCGCTGATTAATAGACAGAGTACTGGAAATGGACAGGAATACAGGATGCAGGCTGCCTTTTTCCAGCAGGTGACGGGTGGCAATGTAACCGCTTTCAAAATCATCGGTAATAACCCGGGCCGCCTGAATGTCTTCACAGATCCGGTCAAAGAAAACAACCGGCAATCCGCTGTTCATTGCAGCAGTGATATGATTGCCGGTACAGGTTTCGCTGGTAACAGAAATCATTAATCCATCCACCCGGCCGCTTTTGAATTCATTCAGAATTTCGGTTTCGCGTTCGAGGCTTTCGTGCGATAAATAGATTAATACATGGTATCCTTTTTCGCGGGCTACTTCTTCAATACCGTTAATAGCAATGGAAAAAAAGCTATCGGCTACTTCGGGAATCACCACCGCGATCGTCCGGCTTTTCTGCCGGCGAAGGCTGCTGGCATACAGATTGGGAATATAATTCAGCCGGGTGGCTACTTCCAGCACTTTGGCCTTTGTTTCCGTGCTGATTTCATGGCTGTCACGTAAAGCCTTGGATACGGTGGATACGGCAATACCCAATTCTTTGGCCAGTTCTCTGATTGTGATTTTGCTCATATATCAATGCCGGAATAGTCGTGTTTCTTGTAAACTACTGCGTAAATATAGAGGAATTGCCGAAAACGGTTTCGCAAATAAAATAATGCGTAAGCAGCCGTAATCCATCAAAAAGTGTCATTTTAACATTTGTAAACAAGAAACCAACGATTTGCGTGTATGAAGAGATGCCCTGCGCTGCCTTCTGTAGTGAACGATTATGCTATGCCGTATTCAAACAGTAACGCTCCCTGCGTGGCTTTCAACTGCTGCAATCGTATGTTTTCCATTCTTTTTTCTATTAAACTGATTAATTAACCAGTATGAGTCAAGCAAAGTTTGAATCAGTACCCCTGGCCAACCTCGATGAGTGGGAAGAAGATTTGCTGCGGCGGTATCCGGATCCGGAAGCCATTGCCACGGCCAAAGCCACCGGCGAGTACCGCAATTATGAATCGCCGGCCAGGGATACTGTAAAAGAATTTTACCGGCTGAACCACACCTACCAGACCTGGGATTTTGTACAGGAGAAAAGGAAAGACTTCCTGAAGTTTGACAAGAAGGAAATGACCGTATGGGATGCGTTTGATTTCCTCAACCAGCTGGTGGATGATTCGGATCCCGATACGGATCTGGATCAGTTGCAACACCTGTTGCAAACTTCTGAAGCGATCCGCCGGGATGGTCATCCCGACTGGATGGTGCTGACGGGACTGATGCATGATATGGGAAAAGTTTTATGCCTGTTTGGTGAACAGCAATGGGCGGTAGTAGGGGATACCTTCCCGGTGGGTTGTGCCTACTCCGATAAAATCATTTATCCTGAATATTTTGCCGCCAACCCTGATTTTACCGATGACCGGTTCAATACAAAGCTGGGTGTGTACCAGCAAAACTGTGGTTTACGGAAGGTGGACATGTCCTGGGGCCATGATGAATATGTATATCACATGCTGAAGGATTATCTCCCGGAACCCGGACTGTATATGCTCCGTTATCATTCCTTTTATGCCTGGCACCGCGAAGGCGCCTATGATTACCTGCTGGATGATCATGACCGGGAGATGTTGAAATGGGTGAAACTCTTCAACCCCTATGATTTGTATTCCAAAAGTCCTGAACCGCCAGACTGGAAAAAACTCAGGCCATATTATGAAGACCTGGTCGCTAAATATTTACCTGCAACATTAAAGTTCTGATTTTATTATTAACCTAAAACGAAAACTCTGCCATGTTTAATCTGCTAAAAATGCGAAATGCGAAAAAGCACAGTATCTCCCTTTTGGTACTGCTGTTTTCCCTGGTGCTGTCTGCACAGGCACAACGGGAGGTGAAAGGAAAAGTAACGGATGAGAAAGGACAGCCTGTTCCGGCGGCTTCGGTAACTGTAAAAGGTACCCGGGTGGGTGCCACGACATCCAATGACGGAACATTTACTGTTAAAGCTGCAGTTGGAAGCACGCTGATTATTTCCAATGTTTCATTCGAAACGAAAGAACTGATACTTACCAGCGAAACGTTTTATTCAATTACCCTTACACAAACAGCGAGCTCTATGAGCGATGTGGTTGTGGTCGGGTATGGTAAGAGTAACAAAAAGAATCTTTCGACATCAGTGACAACACTCAGGCCCGGCGATCTTAACCGCGGAGCTATTGCCGATATAGGCCAGTTGCTTCAGGGTAAAGTGGCGGGTCTGAACATCTCCTCCAGTGGTGATCCGAACCGTCCCGCAGCGGTGATTTTACGCGGTGCATCTACCGTGAACAGTCCCGGTGCTCCTTTTTATGTAATTGACGGAATGCCGGGTGCCGATATCAATTCAGTAGCACCGGATGATATTGCATCGATAGATGTATTAAAAGATGCAGCAGCCACTGCAATCTATGGAAACAGGGCAGCTAACGGAGTCATCATGATATCTACCAAAAAAGGACGCAAGGGCAATGTACAAACAACTTATAGCGGATACTTTGGTGTTGAAAACGTCAGCAGCCGGCTAGACTTAATGAATGCCGCCCAGCACAGAAGTTTCCTTGCTTCAAATGCACTTGCTTATAATCCAATTGATGATCAGAACGGGAATACAGACTGGCAGGCAGCTATTCAACGTTCCACGGCCATTTCTCATAATCATAACCTGTCCTTCAGCGGGGGAGGTGAACATAATACGTATAGTGCCAGTCTGAACTACTTCGATAAGGAAGGTATACTCGTGAAAAGCCGGCTGCGCAGGGTTATTGCGCGACTGAATATCGAGCAGTATGCCCTGAATGATAAGGTTAAGTTTAGCCTGGGAGTAACCAACTCTAACAACAATGCAAACTATGTGCCTTTGCAGAATGTTGCGTTGTTACAGGCGGCCAAGCATTTGCCGGTGAACAATATTAAGAACCCGGACGGCACCTATTTTGAGAATCTGACCATTCCGGGTTATTTCAACCCGCTGGCTATCATTAACAATGCCAGTGATGATACCAAGTATAATATCCTCACTGCCAATTTTAATACAGAAGTTAAGCTGCCTTTTGATTTAACTTATAATGCTGCGGTGTCTGTACAGAAAACAACATCAATGCACGGTGAATATTATGGCAGTTATTATGGACGGTACCCGACTTCCAACTTCTACAATAACCCGGATCCGGGTATTGGCATTGCGCACACATTGATTGGTGGTTTGTTTGGGGTAAATGGTTCTGCATTCAGGAATGCATACCAGAATTCCTTTACCACGTTTGAAACCTTCCTTACCTGGAACCGGAAATTTGGTAATCATGGATTAACGGCAGTGGCCGGATATGCCTTGCAGGAAAATAGTAACGGGGAAGGTTTCCGTTCATCTTCCACAAACTTCCTGACTGATGATGTAGGCTACAACAACCTTGCACTGGGTAATCCGTATGGTATACCCAATTACAGGATAGACCTTGGTCCTACCGGTGTATACAGTAAAACACGTCTGATCTCTGATTTCGGACGGGTGAATTACAGCTTTATGAATAAATACCTGCTGCAGGCGTCCATCAGGAGAGATGGAAGTTCAGTATTCGGAACCAATACCCGTTGGGGTTACTTCCCGTCTGCTTCAGTTGCATGGCGTATCAGTGATGAGGCTTTTATGAAAAGCCAGGATTTTGTCAGTGACCTGAAGTTGCGCCTCAGTTATGGAATTTCCGGTAACTCAGGTGGTGTGGGACCTTATAACAGTCAGTTGATATATGGCCTGAGGGGTACCTATTATAATAACGGGGTGTTTGATAACGCCATTGTGCCGGCTCAATCCAGCAATCCTGATCTGAAATGGGAGGAAATTGCCACGTTAAATGCCGGTATTGATTTTACAATCTGGAAGAATAAACTGAGTGGTACACTGGACTATTACAAAAAGAAAACGACAGATATGTTGTTTGGAATTTCTGTAAGTCCCACAATTGTACCCGGTGGTTATATTATAGTAAACGGCGGTAGTCTTGAGAATAAAGGGGTGGAGCTCTCCCTTACGGCTAATGTTTTGAACACCCGTGATCTCAGCTGGACGTCAACGTTGAATATGGCTCATAATAAAAACGTAATAACCAGCTTGTCAAATCCTTTCACCAATGGTGATTCAACCCGATACTCTTCACCGGAAGGACCTGGACAGAGCGGATCATCCCTTCAGATACTTAAAGTAGGATATCCCATCGGTCAGTTCTTTACACTCAGTTATGATGGTAAAGATGCAAATGGTATTTCCCAGTTTAATAAACGGGATGGATCCAAAACATCGGGTGGCGCATTCCCGACTATTGGAACAGACTACTGGTATATGGGCAGCCCCCAGCCTAAAATCCTGATGGGCTGGAATAACACCATCCGGTATAAAAATGTGGATCTTAATTTCTTCCTGAGAGGGGTGTTTGGGAATAAAATTTTCAATGCCACAAGAGCGGATTTGTCCTATGTAACAGCTGCTTCCGTGAACAACCTGGTCGTAACCGCCGCGGATGATAAAGTGACGGATAATAAGAACTCACTGTATTCTAACAGGTATATTGAAAGCGGTAGTTATGTTCGTATGGATAATGCCACTCTTTCTTATTCATTTAAAAATGTGGTAAGCGGAATCAGTAATTTACGGGTATATGTTACCGGTAACAATCTCTTCACTATTACCAGGTACTCCGGTATTGATCCTGAAATTAACCAGGGTGGCATTGCCCCGGGAATCGATTATAATAATTTCTTCCCCAAAACAAGGACATTCCTGTTTGGTATAAATATGACGCTTAAATAAATCATTTTAAAAGTAGTAAATATGAAACGACTAATTTATAGCCTGCTGGTTATTTCAACTCTCCTCTTTGGCTTATCGGCATGCCATAAGCTGGATGTGGCGTCTACCACAGAATTAACCAGTGCAACATTCCCTAAAACAGAAGCTCATTATAATGCGCTCATGGGAACTATCTATACTTCATTCAGAAGTGATTTCGCCACCAACCATTTTTTTGTAACAAGTCAGACTACGGATGAGTCAGTTCTCCCTTTTTACAATACAGACTGGGTAGATGGAAATCAGTACAGGGATCTGCACCGTCATACCTGGACGGCCGATCATCCGAAAATTGACTTTGAATGGTATTGGCTCAATAACCTTATCGGGAATACTAACCAGGTATTATACCTGCTGAAAGATGCTACTGATGGCCCCGTTAAAAACACCAGTATTGCCGAAATGCGTACCATGCGCGGTCTTTTCTTTTTTTACCTGATGGATATGTTTGGAGGAGTGCCGCTGGATACAACCTATGGAACTACTGAATTAAGATCACGGGCAACACGGACAGAGGTCTTTAACTTTATCGAATCTGAACTCAGGGCAGCTATACCTTACCTGAAAACCACTTCTGGGGCAGCTACTTATGGTAAGCCGACCCGTTACCTTGCGTACGCACTGCTGGCAAAAATGTATCTGAATGCTCAGGTATATACGGGTACAGCAAAGAATAATGAATGCATAGCTGCCTGTGATAGTGTTATGAGTGCAGGTGGAGGTTCCCTGTATCAGCTGGAGTCACGGAGTACCTATTTAAACATGTTCAGCGCGTCTAATGGGCCGACATATAAAGAAATCATTTATTCGATTCCTTTTGACCCTTCAACCTCCGGCGGTTACTTATTGCATGCCCGTTACGATTTAAACAGAAACCTGGGTATGAAATATCGCTATTCCGGTTCCACCCTGGGCACCAATGTTGATCCGGTGGTTAACCAGACTACAGGTAATGGCCTGGTCAATAACCGTCCCAGCGGACCCCGTTGTACCACAGATGAGTATTATGCTCATTTTAATGATCCTAATGATATCCGCAATAATCAATGGTTAACAGGGCTTCAGTACTGGAATACAGGAAACCCGATTATGGTCAGAACCACAAACCTTGGTTACGACCAGTTTTATTCAGGGCCTACACCGGCGGGTACCTATACGTATCATTTAAACATTACGCCGCTAGGGAACGGTACACGTTTTGGTGCTACTTCCTATGATCTGGGTAAAGATGAGCTGGCGTGGAACAGCGGCTACAGGAATATTAAATTCCTGGCGGATCCGGTGTCCACTACCCGTAACCAAAACAATGATATGCCCGTATTTCGTCTTTCAGACATCATCCTGATGAAAGCGGAAGCAATATTACGAGGTGGTACAGCAACCAATGGTCATACCGCCCTTTCATTAGTGAATTCCCTGCGCGCGGTGCGCACCACATCAGCACCACTGACCAGTGTCGACCTGAATTTTCTGTATTCAGAACGTTGTCGTGAACTCTCCTGGGAGTGCTGGCACCGAAATGATATGATTCGTTTTGGCCGGTTTGAAGATGCATGGGGCTTAGGCAAAAACAATGCAGACACATATCGTCGCCTGTTCCCGATCACAACCGGAGCCAGGGCCGTTAACCCGAACCTGACTCAAAATCCTGGCTATTAAGGGTAAGCAGTACCTTTTCAGCAGGCAATCGGTAACCCGGAGCCCTCTGGCTCCGGGTTTTTTAATGTACATTTCATCATGAACAACAACAATTACCGGCTGCTGATCCTCACCGGTTTTTTCCTGTTTTCACTTGCAGGAAATTCCCAGGTGCTGATCAACGACCCGGCCTATACCCGTGGTGATACTACACCGATACGGAAAGATTCCGTACTGAATTTTATTGTCATGGGCGACTGGGGCCGCAATGGTGCTGATCATCAAAAGGATGTGGCCCGGCAAATGGATATCACCGCTACAGTTTACAATACACAGTTTATCATTTCCACCGGCGATAACTTTTATCCCAGTGGTGTGATCAGCGAATGGGATCCCCTCTGGCGTTATTCCTTTGAAGATATTTATACCGGCTTTCATCTGCAGTGGGACTGGTACCCGGTACTCGGGAATCATGATTACAAAAGCAATCCGGACGCGCAGGTTAAATACAGTAAGATCAGCCGTCGCTGGCAAATGCCCGCCCGCTATTATTCCAAAAAGTTTTTCATAAATGGCGATACCAGCCAGGCCATACTGATCGCTTTTATTGATACCAACCCGCTGATACCGCTATTCTATAAGAACAGGGAATACGGTCCAAACGTACGCAGCCAGGACAGCACCAGACAAAAAAAATGGCTCGAGAAAGTACTGAGCGATCCATCGCCCAATATAAAATGGAAGATCGTTGTCGGACACCATCCGGTATATTCCGGTGGTGGACGTACAGAAACCTACGATACCAAAGCCATCCGTAACTGGCTGAGCCCTGTTTTTGAAAAGTACAAAGTGGATGTTTATCTCAGCGGACACGAACACAGTCTTCAATACATGAAGCCTGCAGGTACAACACATCATTTTATTTCTGGTGCCGCTTCCGAGAAAACACCCGCAAGACTGATTGATATCAGTAAGTTTTCTGCATCCGAGTATGGCTTTATGTTGTTTTCCATACAAGGGAAACAATTGTCCATGCAAACTATTGATTATGCCGGAAAATCAATTTATCAAACCACTTTGTCACACTGAGTAAACCATGCAGACAGCTGAAATAAAAACACAGGCTGCAACTTCAACCGGGCGTCTCCACTCCCTGGATGCCCTGCGCGGATTTGATATGTGGTGGATAGTATGCGGCGAAGGTATCTTTCACGGTTTAGCCGGCGCCATTAAGGATAAATACGGATTGATACAAAGTACTGCCGACTGGCAGATACGGGGAAATGCACCTTTGACAATTGTGGAACGTATGCTGGTGGGTATGAGCAATCAGCTTCATCATACCGTCTGGAACGGATTCACTTTCTACGATCTTATTTTCCCTTTATTCATCTTTATTGCCGGTGTCAGTATGCCTTATTCCATGGGCAAACAACTGGATAAAGCCGGAGCCGATAGGGCCACAGCACGGAATGTCATTCTGCGTTCACTCCTGAAACGAACTATTATCCTGCTGTTGCTGGGTATGCTGGTCAATGGGGCATTACAATTCAACGGATTTGAGCAGACGCGTTTTGCCAGTGTACTGGGACGGATCGCCCTGTCCTGTTTTGGGGCTGCCCTGATCTATCTCTATGTACCCGCTAAACGAATCATTTACTGTGCATCGGGCATCCTGCTTTTGTATTGGGCACTATTGTATCTCATACCTGTGCCGGGATATGGTGCAGGTGTCATTACTCCCGAAGGAAATATCACCGCCTGGTTTGACCGGAACTTTCTCCCGGGCAAACTGCACCGAAAAATATATGACCCCGAAGGATTGCTGAGCACAATACCGGCTGTGGCCAGTGCTTTGCTCGGGGTGTTGTGCGGACAATACATCCGTTCATCTGCACAAAAGGGCTTTACAACGACACAGGCCATGAATCTTTTTGGGCTGGGCGTAGCTTTATTAATAGCCGGCTGGGCCTGGAACTTTGTCTTCCCCGTGAATAAGATACTGTGGAGCTCTTCTTATGTACTGGTAGCCGGGGGATGGAGCATGATGGCTTTGGGACTGTTTTATTTTATTATTGATGTGAAAGGGTACAGCAACTGGAGTGCACCCCTGGTCTGGATCGGGACGAATTCCATCCTGATCTATGTAGCAGCACATGGATTGATCAATTTTGAATCCACTTCACAGTTTTTATTTGGCGGATTCATCAATCTTACACCAGCTGCCTGGCATTCGGCCCTGTTATGGACCGGGGTGTGTCTGATCCAGCTGGCCGGCCTTTATATTTTATACCGCAACAGGCTTTTTTGGAAAGTCTGAGCGGACAGAAACATACAACCAACGATTAATTTTTTGTCAAATGAATCATTTGCACACAGCCGACTATGTCGTATTCTTTATCTATTTCATAGCCATATCGGCCTATGGATATTATATCTATCACCGGAAGAAAAATGTCAGCACCAGCAGTAAGGAATTCTTCCTGGCTGAAGGCTCACTGACCTGGTGGGCCATTGGCGCTTCATTGATTGCATCCAATATTTCAGCAGAGCATTTTATCGGGATGTCCGGTTCCGGATTCAAAATCGGGCTGGCCATTTCCACGTATGAATGGATGGCCGCGGCCACCCTGATACTCGTGGCGGTATTCTTATTACCCATTTACCTGAAGAATAAGATCTACACGATGCCCCAGTTCCTGGCGCAGCGGTACAATGATACCGTGAGCACCATCATGGCCGTATTCTGGTTGCTGGTTTATGTGTTCGTGAATCTTACTTCCATCATCTACCTGGGCTCACTGGCCATATCATCTATTTCACCGCTGAGTTTTGAATGGAGTATAGCCGGACTCACGGTTTTTTCTATTATTGTCACATTGGGTGGTATGAAAGTGATCGGGTATACTGATGTGATCCAGGTGATCGTGTTACTGATCGGCGGGCTGGTAACTACCTACCTGGCACTTACACTCCTGGCCGATAAATTCGGTTATGAAGGCAATATTCTCAGTGCCCTGGGTGTATTGCCAAAAGAAGCGCCTGCCCATTTTCACATGATCCTCGATGAGTCCAATCCGAATTATATGGACTTGCCCGGCTTATCGGTATTGATAGGTGGAATGCTGATCAATAACCTGGCCTATTGGGGCTGTAATCAGTATATAGTACAACGTGCATTGGGAGCTGATCTCAAAACCGCCCGGAATGGTATTCTTTTTGCCGCCTTCCTGAAATTACTGATCCCCGTAATTGCTGTATTGCCCGGTATCATTATGTATGTATTACATAAGAACGGAGCGTTTCAGCAGGAAATGATGGACGGTACCGTACTCAAACCGGATCATGCCTACCCGACATTGATGAATTTATTGCCTGCGGGTTTAAAAGGGGTGGCATTTGCAGCATTAACGGCTGCGATTGTTGCCTCATTGGCCGGTAAAGCCAACAGTATCTCTACCATCTGGTCACTTGATATTTATAAAAAATATTTTAATAAAGAAGCACCTGATCGTAAAGTAGTTCTGATCGGCCGCTGGGCTGTAATTATTTCAATGGTGATCGCCGCACTGATCACACCGGCTCTCCGTTCACTGGACCAGGCGTATCAGTTCATCCAGGAATATGCGGGCTTCCTTTCACCCGGTGTACTTGCGATATTCCTGTTGGGCATGTTCTGGAAACGTACTACAGCTGCAGCGGCGCTTGTTGGAGCTGTGATTACGATCCCGGTGTCGACGGTGCTGAAGTTTCTTCCCGCCTGGACCAATGGTGCTTTCCCTGATTATCCTTTCCTTGATCGGATGACGATCACTTTCTTCACTGTAGCGTTGGTCATGATCCTGATCAGTCTTGTATGGAAGAAAAGCGAAAAAGACAGGCATACCATTGAAGTGGATAAAGCGATGTTTAAAGTAAATCCGTCCTTTGTGATCGGATCCGTGATCATCTGCGGCATATTGGCCGCCTTGTATACAATTTATTGGTAGTATTAAAAACTGACTATATGGACAGGGCATCATTTATTCGGATGAGTACACTGGCAGGAATGACCCCGCTCTTCGCTCCGTTATTTTCCTTCGCCGGAAACAATGCAGGTACGGAGGATGCTGCCATGATCGCCAGATTGGTGACGGCGAATGATAAACTGGTGAGCGGTCTGCTCGAAACCGTACAGGAAGGCAAACTGAATTTCAGCCGGAAGACCGCCTATGATTTTGCGATACTATCCGGTTCATTCTGCGAGAAAAGTTCCGCCTATTACCAGGATCCACGCATCATTTCAAAACTCGGTATCCTCGCACGCTTTCTGACCGACTCACAGGGATCCGATGGTACTGTAAATATCGGGAACCTCGAATCGCCACCGGATACAGCCTTTGTGATTGAGATTGTTTCTACAGCTGCCGCAAGTTTGCAGCTACAACAGGTGCCCGCATTGAACCCGGTACTGGAACTGATAAAAACCATGATCCTGAAAGCCGGTGAAGCATTGCGCACCGGTGGCATTCATACCCCCAATCATCGCTGGGTGATCTGTGCGGCCTTATCGCAGATTCATGCTTTGTATCCCGATAGAAAATATATCACACGTATCAATGAATGGCTGGCCGAAGGGATCTACCAGGATGCTGATGGCTATTATCCGGAGCGCAGCGGTACGTATTCCATGGTGGAGAATACCGCGTTTATTACCATGGCCCGGAATCTGAAACGCCCCGATCTGCTGAAATATGTACGAAAGAACCTTACTACTTTCTTTTACAGTATGGAAGCCAATGGCGACCTGGTGAGTAATAACTCACGCCGGCAGGATCAGTTTCTCTGTCGTCATTCCACGATCTTTTACCTGCAATACCGTTATCTCGCCATTCAGGATCAGGACCGTCATTTCGCCGCTATCTGTAAAATGATAGAAGTGACCCCCTGGTTTGATAAAGAAATACTGCAACAGGGACTGTTTTACTTTCAGGAAAATGAAACGCTGCGGGAAAGCCTGCCATCACCTTCCGTCTTACCCGACCGGTATGAAAAAATATTTCCTTTATCGCACCTGTTGCGGATAAAACATAACCAAACCTATATAACCCTCTTTGGTGGTGTCGACTGGCCCCTCATCATAGCTTCCGGCCGTGCCTGCAGTCCGGATATTTTCAGTTACAGAAAAGGAAAGGCCGTGCTCAGATACCTGCGCTTGTCCAGTACTTTTTTCAGTATGGGTTATTTCTATAGTGAAGAATTGAAGAGACAAGGAAACAGTTATGTCCTCCATAAAAAACTGCAGATCCCGTATTACCAGCCTTTACCCCTGAACAAACGTAACAAGCAAGGCGATTATAAACTGAGCCCGAGTGTGGACGATCGTTTCTGGAATAAAATGGATTTTGCCAACCGTCCGCAGAGCAATATCAAGACCCTCGATACCACCATCATTATGACAGAGAAGAATGGGGAAGTGGAACTGGCCTTTAGTGTAAACGGTCAGTCAAAAGTACCGGTGACCATCGAACTGTGTTTTAATGAGGGCGGTCAGTTTACAGGTCTGACAACCGATAGCAAGGGAAATGCGATTCTCGCTGGCGATAAGGCCGTTTACGAAGTGGAAGGGGAACAGTTACATTTCGGTCCCGGTTCTTTTACCAATGCTGTTCCTGAAAACCTGGAAGGCGAACGGTACAGTACCCATTTCGGAACGTTAAAGACAAGCGGGACAAGAGTGTATCTTACAGGAGTAACTCCATTTAAACATACATTATTTTTTAAATAAACGATCCAGACATGAAAAGAAGAACCATGATCCGCCAGTTATCCATGGCCGTTCCGGCGCTGTATATGGGTAGCCAATTATCACCCGAATGGTTAACCGCATTTCCGGGGCCCGGTGAGCCGATGGCTAAAGGGCCTTTTGCCCCCGATTGGAAAAGCCTGCAACAGTACCAGGTGCCTGATTGGTTCAGGGATGCCAAGTTCGGGATCTGGGCCCATTGGGGTGCACAGTGTCAGCCGGAGTATGGTGACTGGTATGCCCGCAGCATGTATATCGAAGGAAGCCGGGTGTACAAATACCATGTGGAGAAATACGGACATCCGTCAAAGTTCGGTTTTAAGGATGTGATCAATGAATGGAAGGCGGATAAATGGGATCCGGAAGAACTTGTAGCACTTTATAAGAATGCCGGTGCAGCGTATTTCATGGCCATGGCCAATCATCATGATAATTTTGATAACTACAATAGTAAATACCATCGCTGGAACTCCGTAAACCTGGGTCCAAAGAAAGATATCATTGGCGGATGGGCAAAAGCAGCGAAGAATAATAACCTGCGTTTTGGTGTCAGTGTGCATGCGGCACATGCGCCCATTTTTTATGAGCAATCGAGGAATGCTGATAAATCGGGCGATTTTGCCGGCATTCAATATGATGGGGTGTTGAACAAAAAACAAGGCAAAGGTACCTGGTGGGAGAAATTCGATCCGCAGGATCTGTATGAGCAACGCGGCGAACGCAGTGTGGGTAGTGAAAAAGAAAATCATATCCATAATCAATGGGGTTGGGAAAACGGGGCCACAAAACTCTCCAAAGCCTACTGTGAAAAATTCTATAACCGCACCGTAGACCTTATTAATAAATATGATCCGGACCTGATCTATTTTGATGATACCGCTTTACCGTTATGGCCGGTCAGTGATGCAGGTCTTCGGATTGCCGCCCATTATTACAACCGTAGTATCAGCAAGCGGGGCAAACTGGATGTGGTGATCAACGGAAAGATCCTGAATGAAGAGCAACGTAAATGCATGGTTTGGGATATTGAAAAAGGACAAAGCAATACTATCGAACCACTGCCTTGGCAAACAGATACCTGTATCGGCAGCTGGCATTATGACCGTCCGCGTTACGAACAGAAAAAATACAAGACCACAAAGTCCGTAATTCATGCACTCGCTGATGTGGTCAGTAAGAACGGGAACCTGATGCTGAACATACCCGTGCGCGGCGATGGTTCCATTGATGACCTGGAACGTAAGATCGTGGAAGAGATCAGTGTCTGGATGAAAGTGAACAGTGAAGCAATCTATGGGACAAGACCCTGGACTGTTTTCGGAGAGGGACCCGCTATTAAAGATGTAGCGCCTTTGTCTGCACAGGGCTTTAACGAAGGCAAAGGCAAACCCTTCACAGCAGAAGATATCCGCTTTACGGTCAAAGGAAATGTCCTCTATGCTTTTCTCATGGGCTGGCCGGGTGAGAACGAGGCCAGGATCGAATCACTCGGTTATATTTCCAAACTTACCAACGGGAAAAAAATCGGCAGAGTCAGTCTGCTGGGTTACAAAGGCGAACTCGTATGGCAACAACTCGCCGATTATCTCGGGGTGAAAATGCCATTGACCGCCCCCTGTGATCATGCGGTGGTATTAAAAATAGAAGGCGTACTATAAACTGCAGAACCCAACAGTGCATGATGATCTGTTATACATACCGGCTTATTTTTAAAACCGTGAAAAAAAGTGCTGGTAAAATAGGGCTTGCTGTCTTCATGTCCGCAATCAGTGCTGTATGCGGTTTTGCCCAATCACTGTCACTGTACGTACAGCCCCTTTCCGGTACGGCAGCTTCCACTACTATTTCTGCGAAAAAGCACAGTGAAGCCGGCAGTAAAGAGTCCAATGCCAATACAATTCCATCCGTTGGTATTCCCTTCGGAATGACCCAATGGGTGGCACAGACCCGGACGACTGAAGTAAAATGTCAGCCGCCTTATTATTACAAAGACAGTTTATTAAGTGGTTTCCGTGGCACACACTGGATCAGCGGCTCCTGTACACAGGATTATGGCAGTGTAACCATTGTGCCTGTCACCGGTACCTTGCGAACCACGGTAAAAGAGTATAGTATTCCGTTTGCCCATGAAGCGGAAACCACAGGACCCTCTTATTATAAACTGGATTTACCCGCTGCAGGGATCATTGCTGAACTCACCGGCGCCGCCCGTTGCGGTGTATTGCGATTCACCATGACCCGCGATGATAGCTTGTATCTGCTCGTTATTCCCAACAGCGATTTTGGTAAAGGTGCTGTGAAGATTAATAATCAGGAGGGTATTGTTGAAGCCTCCAATCCGGTTCACCGTATTTACCAGGGCTGGGGAGAGGAGGCCGGTTTCAAGGGTTGGTTTTATATACAACCTATGAGAAAGTTTACGATACAAGGAGTATTTACCGGAAATGAAAGAAGTAGTGATGATTCGGTTTCCGGGAAAAAGGAAGCAGGCGCCTACCTGGGTTACTACCTGAAGAAAGGAGAATCACTCACGGTTAATATCGGTACATCTTTCAGCAATCAGCAGGGTGCCCGGCAGAATCTCCGGAAAGAAATCGGCAACCGGTCTTTTACAATGGTGGAGCAATCGACGCGTGCCAACTGGGAAACAGAACTGGCCAAGATCAGGGTTGCCGGTAAGGATGAAAAGGCGAAGCGGATCTTCTATACGGCCCTCTATCATGCCATGCAGCATCCGCGATTGATGAGTGATGTAGATGGAACCTATCCGCGCTTTGCCGGTAAACAACAACTGGAAAAAATGGCGAGGGGAAATTATTATGATGATTTCTCGATGTGGGATACCTACCGGGGCCAGTTGCCCTTACTGGAGATCATTGACCCGTCTCTGACCAATGCACTCATTCGTTCATTGATACTGAAAGGTCAGCAAGGTGGCTGGTTACCCATCTTTCCCTGCTGGAACAGTTATACCGCAGCCATGATCGGCGATCATGTGGCAGCCTTTATTGCCGGAGCCTGGAATAAAGGATTGCGTGATTATGATGTACAGGCAGCATATGCATTGATACGAAGGAATGCATTTGAAAGTCCGGATCAGTATGCGGACTATAAGAACGGCATGGGACGCCGGGCCCTAAATTCGTATATGCGTTTCGGTTATATACCAATGGAAGACAGTGTACAGGAGGCTTTTCATAAAAAAGAACAGGTAAGCCGTACCCTCGAATATGCCTATGATGATTATACCGTCAGCCTTATGGCGCAGGGTTTAAACAAACCGGCGGATTATACGGCCCTCAGAGAACGTTCCTTCAATTATAAAAATGTATTTGATCCTGAAGTGGGCATGATGCGTGGCCGTCATGAAACCGGTCGCTTCGCGGATTCCTTTCATCCGGATATCCGCGAGTCATATATTACCGAAGGTACACCGAGGCAATATACATTTTATGTACCGCAGGATATAAATGGTTTAGCGGGAATGATGGGAGGTGTAAAGCCGTTTGAAAAGGCCCTTGATAGTTTATTCCTCCGCGGCGAGTACTGGCATGGCAATGAACCGGGTCATCAGATTCCTTTCCTCTATAATTATACCGCGTCGCCCTGGAAAACACAACGTGAAGTAAGTAAGCTGCGCGAAGAAGAATACAGCGACGGACCGGGTGGCCTAAGCGGAAACGACGATGCCGGCCAGATGAGTGCCTGGTATGTATTTGCTGCGATGGGTTTTTATCCCGTTAATCCGGCAACAGGGGAGTACCTGCTGACCACTCCGTTGTTTGATCAGGTAGTGATCCGGGCAGCGGGGAAATCAATAACGGTCAAAACAAGGATGGACAAACCGGGTGCAAGGTATATCCATGCCGTAAAATGGAACGGTCAGCTATACACTAAAAATTTTATTAACTGGAAAATGATCCGTTCGGGAGGCACACTGGAAATATTACTTTCTTCTACACCCACCGGCTGGGGCAGTAGTCCTGGAGCCCGTCCCTTTTCCTTATCAAAAATCACCGGACAATGAAACGACTGATTACAACTATACTCTGTTTACTGATCCTGCATGGTTTACAGGCGGCAGATGGGAAAATATTCAACGTACTCGAATACGGTGCAACCGGTGATGGAAAGACCAATGACGCTGCAGCCATTCAGAAGACCATTGATGCGGCAGCTGCTGCGGGTGGCGGAGAAGTATTGTTTCCTGCTCCGCATACCTTTCTCTGCGGACCGGTAAAACTCGCTTCCAACATTAATTATCACTTACCAGCCGGAGCGGTATGGATGGCCAGTCCGGATGAAAGTCTCTACACCAAAAGTGCCTTTCGCGAGAACCCGGGCGAAGGCATGGTCTGGCTCTGGGCCGAGAACCTGGAGAATGCCGGTTTTACGGGTAGCGGCCGTATCGATGGCAATGGTATTTCCTTTATGGGTGCTGAAGAGGAAGATGCGTATGTATTAAAACCATTCAATGTACGTGATCCCCGTCCGCATGTACTCACGATCATCGGTGGTAAGAATATCCGGATACATGACCTGCATATCGGGAACTCTGCTTACTGGACCATTCACCTGATCGGCTGTGACGATGTGGTGATCTCCGGGATCACTCTGCTGAACAGTCTGAAAGTGCGCAACAGCGATGGTATTGATATTGATCATAGCCGTAATGTACGGATCAGTGATTGTTATATTGAAAGTGGTGATGATTGCATCTGTCTGAAAAACCGGCGTGAGTATGCGGACTTTGGAAAATGCGAGAATATCACGGTGAACAATTGTACCATGACTTCCCGCAGTTGTGCGATCAAGATCGGTTCAGAAAATATGGATACGATCCGACAGGTCGTATTCAATAATTGTATCATAAAAAACAGTAATCGTGGGGTGGGTATACAGCACCGGGATGAAGGATTGGTGGAAGAGGTGATTTTTTCTAATATGATCATTGAAGGACGGTTCTTCTCCGATGTATGGTGGGGCAAAGCGGAGCCGATCTATATTACCGCGTATCGACGGGCCGCCATCAACCATAAGGATGCGAACTGGCGTTTCCCCAAAGGTGCAACGGAGGGTAAAGTGGGGCAGGTCAGAAATATCACGTTCAGCAATATCAAATGCACCAGTGAAAATGGGGTGTACGTGAGTGGTGAGTCAGCCGATAAGATCAGCAATATCGTGTTTGACGGGGTGGATATTATCCTGGATAAAACGACTACGCATCCCGGTGGCATATATGACCGCCGGCCCGCCAATGTGGATGGGTTTGTAAAAGGAAGTACTTCCGGTTTTTATTTTGATGCAGCCACCGGCATCATGATCCGGAATAGTAGTGTAAAATGGGGAAATAACCGTCCTGCTTATTTTAATCATGTATTGGAATCCTACCGGGTCATATCTTTAAGTACTTTTAATCTCACGGGTCAGCCGGCCCGGAAAGGCATCAGTGCATTCGTTAAATAATTAAATATATAATCGTGAAAAAAGCCAGTTTATTCTTATCCGCCGGATTGCTGCTGAGCAGCCTGTTACCGGCACAGCTATCGGTGAATGCCATTGTAGACGGACAAAATCCGGCCGCTGTAATCAGTCGTCATATTTACGGACATTTCTCCGAACACCTGGGTCGTTGCATCTATGATGGATTCTGGGTGAGTGATACACTTCAAGTGCCTAAGAAGGATCGTATCCGCCTGGATATTGTGGAAGCACTGAAGAAAATTAATATACCCAACCTGCGCTGGCCGGGTGGCTGTTTTGCCGATGAATACCACTGGCGCGATGGGATCGGTCCGCGCAACCAACGTCCTTATATGGTAAATACCAACTGGGGTGGTGTGTCAGAAGATAACAGTTTTGGTACACATGAATTTCTTGAACTATGCACCCTGTTAAAAACCGAACCCTATATCTCCGGTAATGTGGGCAGTGGTACCGTGGAAGAAATGGCCAAATGGGTGGAGTACCTGAACTCCGATGCCAAAAGTACCATGACCGACCTGCGTGCACAGAACGGAAGAACAGAACCCTGGAGTGTGAAGTTCTGGGGCGTGGGCAATGAGAGCTGGGGTTGTGGCGGGAATATGACACCAGACTATTATGCGGATCAGTATAAGCGTTACGCTGTTTATGCCCGCAATTACAAGAATGCCCGACTGATGAAGATCGCCTGCGGTGCCAGTTCATCAGATTACAACTGGACCGAAGTGATGATGAAGAAAGTACATGTGAATGAAATGTGGGGACTGAGCCTGCACCATTACACGATCCCTACCGGATCATGGGGCAAGAAAGGTTCTGCAACCGCTTTTGATGAGAAAGAGTACTTCACTACGATGAAGAATTGTTTGTACATGGAAGAACTGGTGACCCGTCACAGTACCATCATGGACAAATACGATCCCAATAAAAAAGTAGCCCTCGCCGTTGATGAGTGGGGTATCTGGACCGATGTGGAACCGGGCACCAATCCTGGTTTCCTCTATCAGCAGAACAGTCTGCGTGATGCGATCGTGGCGGCCAGTACACTGAATATTTTTAATAATCACAGTGACCGTGTACGGCTCGCCAACCTGGCACAGACAGTGAATGTGCTGCAGGCACTTGTGCTCACTCAGGGAAGGCAGATCCTGCTCACGCCGACCTATCATGTATTCGATCTGTTCAAAGTACACCATGATGCAAAAAGGCTGAATGTGAATTTCAGTTCACCCATGTATAAGAACGGGGATGCTACCGTGCCGGCACTTAATATCTCCGCTTCACAGGATTCAACCGGTGCGGTTCATATCTCTTTCGTGAATATCGATCCTGCTAACAAAATCAGTTTCCGAGCCGCAATGCCCGGTGTAAAATGGACCACCGTAAAAGGACAGATCCTGACATCGGCTAAACTCACCGATGTAAATAGTTTCGACAAACCCGAGAACCTTAAGATTCAGCCTTTCTCATCAGCAAAAAAAGAAGGCAATGAACTGGTAGTGGAACTGCCGGCGAAGAGTGTGGTGGTGCTGGAGCTGAGGTGAGTCGGGAGTCAGGAGTCAGGCACTAAGAAAACTTGTCATCCCGAGCGAAGCGAGGGAACTTCTCTCTAAAAAAGCAAAATAATACAAAAAGTACGGACATGAGCGATGTAGTTTCAATGCAACAAACCATGCGCTGGTATGGTCCCAACGACCCGGTGAGTTTATCGGATATACGACAGGCCGGTTGCAGCGGGGTGGTGACCGCCCTGCACCATATTCCCAACGGGGAAGTATGGACCGTGGAGGAGATCAACAAGCGGAAAGCCGAAGTGGAAGCGGCTGGTATGGTTTGGTCCGTAGTGGAAAGTGTGCCCGTGCATGAAGGGATCAAAACACAGACACCGGGTTTTGAAAAATATATCGAAAATTATAAAACATCCGTCTGTAATCTCGGGGCGTGTGGGGTGAACATTGTAACCTACAATTTTATGCCTGTGCTTGACTGGACCCGGACAGACCTCGCCTATACAGTGGAAGATGGGAGCAAAGCCCTTCGTTTTGAGAAAGCCGCTTTTGTAGCTTTCGATGTGTATATGCTGCAACGTAAAGGATCTGCCGATGAATACAGCGCAGCTGAACTGGTACGGGCCAGGGAGCGGTACGACTCCATGTCCAAAGAAGAAAAAGAATTGCTGCAACGTAATATCATTGCCGGCTTACCGGGCAGTGAGGAAAGTTTTACACTTGAACAGTTTCGCCAGGCATTAGCAGCCTACAAAGACATAGATGCAGATCGCTTACGGGCCAACCTGATTCATTTTCTGAGAGAGATTATCCCGGTAGCCGAAGCTGCCGCGGTGAAGATGGTCATCCACCCGGATGATCCTCCTTATCCGATCCTGGGTTTACCGAGAGTGGTCAGTACAGCACAGGATGTACGTATGCTCATAGAGGCTGTATCTTCCCTGCACAACGGGCTTTGTTTCTGTACCGGATCTTTTGGCGTGCGGCCGGATAATGATCTTCCAGCGATGGTGAGTGAGTTTGGTGCCCGGATCAATTTTATTCATCTCCGAAGTACAAGAAGAAATGAATGGGGTGATTTCTTTGAAGACAATCACCTCGACGGCGATGTGGATATGTACGCGGTGGTCAAAGAGATCGTACAGGTGATGAAGAAACGCAACATTTCAATCCCGATGCGACCCGATCACGGCCACCAGATGCTGGATGACCTGAAGAAAAAAACCAATCCGGGGTATTCAGGAATCGGCCGGTTAAGAGGGCTGGCTGAACTCAGGGGACTGGAACTCGGCATTGCGCGTTCAATGTACTCTTGACTTTTATAATATACTAACGATTCAACCAACACTATGGCCGCACTTACGAATAAGCAGTACCGTTTTGCCTTTATCATGGTTACGTCCCTTTTTTTTCTATGGGGGTTTGCCCATAACCTTGATCCGATCCTTATTCCGCACCTGAAGAAATCATTCACACTGAATAATCTTCAATCATCTTTGGTGGACAGTGCGGTATTTATTGCTTATTTCATAATGGCGATACCGGCCGGATTTGTGATGAAGAAATATGGGTATAAAGCCGGTGTCATTCTCGGTCTGCTGCTGTTTGCAGCAGGTTCCTTTCTTTTTATTCCCGCAGCCAATACACAGCAATATGTCTTTTTTCTGGGTGCTTTGTTTATTATAGCCTGCGGACTTACCATTCTCGAAACAGCGGCCAATCCGTATGCCTCATTACTGGGAGATCCGGAAACAGCCACGCAACGATTGAATTTTTCGCAGTCATTTAACGGACTGGCTGCCACCCTGGCACCAATCATCGGTGCAAGGATCATTCTGACAAAAGATTATTCTGAAGCGGAGCTTTCCGGAATGACCGATGCGGCCCGTAAACTGGCTTTGGCATCGGAGGCTTCCACGGTCAAAATGCCTTATCTTATTCTTGGTCTCCTGATACTGGTCGTCGCGGTTATATTCTGGTTTACGCACCTGCCTGAAGTAAAAGAAGGCGATGGGCATGATGTACAGGCCGGAAAAGGCATACTGCATGCACTGCGGCATAAACATTTATCATGGGGTGTTACCGCACAGTTTTTTTATGTGGGTGCACAGGTTTGTGTATTCAGTTTCTTTATCCTTTATGCTACAAAAGCCGCGGCCATCGATAAAGTTGAAGCCGCGGATTACCTGGGCTGGGGTTGCGGTATGGCATTCATGGTTGGCCGGTTTGTGGGTACTTTCCTTATGAAATACATTACACCGCCCCGCTTACTGGCTATTTACGCGCTTGCGAATATGGCCCTGAGCGCGGTGGCCATGTTTGCGTCAGGAACCATTGCACTTGTAGCTGTGATTGGAATCGCTTTCTTTATGTCGATTATGTTTCCTACCATATTTTCACTGGGTATCAAAGAACTTGGTACAGATACGCAGTATGGCAGCAGCCTCATCATCATGTCTATTGTTGGTGGTGCTATCCTGCCTCCTGTTTTCGCCTGGATCGCAGACAGTACAGGGAACATTCAGCTGGCCTATATAGTACCTTTGATCTGTTTTGCAGTGATCCTTTATTTTGGTATGGTTGGATATAAGGTTCAGCTCTACACTAAAGCTAAAATATGAAACGGTTTTGCCTTGCACTCGACCTCGTGGATGATCCGGCACTGATCGCTGAATATGAACAATGGCATCAGCGGGGCGCCCAGTTGCCCGGTATTCCGGAGAGTATCCGCGAAGCCGGTATCACCCAAATGGAGATCTACCGTACGGGCAACCGGCTCTTTATGATCATGGAGACCACCGATGATTTTGATCCGGCGAAGAAAGCCACAGCCGATGCCGCTAATCCGGCCGTGCAGGAATGGGAACAACTGATGTGGAAATTCCAGCAACCACTTCCCTGGGCCGCACCCGGAGAAAAATGGGTGCTGATGAAACAGATTTTTCAATTAAACTGAACATAATTTTATTTTATGTTTTCACTCACTAATAAAACAGCCCTGGTAACCGGTGGAGGCAGTGGGATCGGTCGTGCGATCGCCACCCTGTTTGCCCGGCAGGGAGCAGCTGTAACTATTCTGGACCTCGATGAAAAAGGGGCTGTTGCCACCTCCGAAGAGATCACAAATGCCGGGGGACAAGCAAACTATATTCTCTGTAATGTATCCGATCAGGCCGCTGTAAAAGCAGCAGTGACCCAATTGCCCGCTATTCATATTCTCGTGAACAATGCCGGTGTGGCCCATGTGGGCACCGCGGAGAACACGTCCGTTGAAGATTTCTCCCGCATCTTCGAGATCAATGTAAAAGGGATCTATAACTGTCTGCATGAAGTGATCCCGGTGATGAAAACCACTGGCGGGGTCATTTTGAATATGGCTTCTATTGCTTCTTCCGTAGGCATCACGGACCGTTTTGCGTATAGTATGAGCAAAGGAGCTGTAGTGGGCATGACGCTTTCCACCGCCCGTGATTTTATGGCTGCGGGTATCCGTTGTAATTGCATTTCTCCTGCCCGTGTTCATACGCCTTTTGTGGATGGATTCATTGCAAAGAACTATCCCGGTAAGGAAGCGGAGATGTTTGAAAAATTATCAAAAAGTCAGCCGATCGGACGTATGGGACAGGTGGATGAGATCGCGGCACTGGCCCTTTATCTCTGTAGTGACGAAGCCTCTTTTATCACCGGCAATGATTATCCCATTGACGGTGGATTTATCAACTTAAATAATTAATAAGTTCCATGAAACTGATTCGCTTTGGAAATCCCGGTGCCGAAAAACCCGGTGTGCATATCGACGGTGTGAATTATGACTGCAGTGCTTTTATTCGTGATTACGATGAAGCCTTCCTGGCCAATGACGGACTGACCCAACTGTCAGCCATACTCGAAAAAGAAGCCGGTAAACTGCCCGTGGTTCCTGAAGGTACCCGTTTAGGTCCGCCGCTGGCCCGTCCTTCCAAGATCGTGTGTATCGGCCTGAATTACTCCAAACATGCGAAAGAAACCAATGCGCCGATCCCCAAGGAACCGATCATCTTTTTTAAATCCACTACTTCGTATAACGGTCCAAATGACCCGATTACGATTCCCAAAAATTCGGTGAAGACCGATTGGGAAGTGGAACTCGCTTTTGTAATTGGTAAAAAAGCGTCTTATGTGGAAGTGAGCGAAGCCATGGATTATGTGGCCGGTTATGCGCTGCACAATGATGTGAGTGAACGTGAATTTCAACTGGAACGCGGTGGAACCTGGGACAAAGGCAAAGGCTGTGATACCTTTGCCCCCATCGGTCCCTGGCTGGTAACCAAAGATGAAATTCCTGATCCGGACAATCTCCGTCTCTGGCTCACCCTCAACGGCAAAATGATGCAGGACAGCAATACCAATGATCTGATCTTTAATATTCCTTTCCTCGTTTCTTATATCAGTCAGTTCATGACCCTGCTACCCGGCGATATCATTTCTACTGGTACACCCGCTGGTGTCGGACTCGGTTTTAATCCCAACATCTTCCTTAAAGAAGGGGATGTGGTGGAACTGGGAATTGATGGATTGGGGACGAGCAGGCAAGTGTGTTATGATTATAAGAAGTAGTTTGGTTCATGCTTCGGCAATGCTTCGGCAGGCTCATGCTTCGGCAAGCTCAGCATGACAACGGATGTCACCCTGAGCCTGCCGAAGGGTGATAAACACTTAACGACAAACAACAAACCCTCATGATCATAGATAGCCATCAGCATTTCTGGAATTACGAGCCGCAGAAGCACGGCTGGATAGATGAGGATATGAAAACAATCCGCCGGGACTTTCTGCCGGATGAACTGGAAGCCATTTTTCGTGAACAGGGCGTAGCCGGTTCAGTTGCCGTGGAGGCCGATCAGAACGAAGCCGAAACAGAATTCCTGATTGCACTCAGTAATAAATATTCTTTCATTAAAGGCATCGTCGGGTATACCGATCTGCGGGCGGATAATGTGGAAGAACGGCTGGCTTATTTCAATGGTTATCCCGTGGTAAAAGGTTTCCGGCATGTATTACAGAGCCAGGATCCGTCCTTTTTGTTGCAGCCCTCTTTTTTGCGGGGAATCGGTTTATTGAAGAAATACGGATTTACGTATGATATATTGGTTTTCCCGAAACACCTTGCAGCTGTAAAACAATTGGTCGCCGGTTTCCCCGATCAGTTATTTGTACTGGATCATCTCGCCAAGCCTTATATAAAACACGGGCAGATAGATGAATGGGCAGCAGATATCCGTGAACTGGCCCGGTATTCCAATTTATATTGCAAGCTCAGCGGTATGGTTACCGAAGCCGATTACCTGCACTGGAAACAACCTGATTTCACAGCTTATCTGGATGTGGTGGTTAATGCCTTCGGGACAAATCGCCTGTTGTACGGGAGCGACTGGCCCGTTTGTACCGTTGCCGCTTCATACGGGCAGGTATCAGCTATTATTAAAGATTATTTTGCTACATTTTCACCGGAAGAGCAGGAAGCGGTCTTTTCCGGCAACGCAACCCGATTCTATCATTTATAATCAGCACTCATGTCAGCAAAAGTTAATTTTCCCCCGGTGATTTTTGGCAGTACCGCACTGGGCAATATATATGAAGAGATTCCGTATAACACGAAACTGGCTATTGTCAGGGAATGTGTGAATAATGCACCCGGCGGAATGGTGATGTTTGACTCCGCAGGCAAATACGGAGCCGGACTCGCCCTGGAAGTATTGGGGAAATGCCTGGAAGAACTGGGTGTGCCTCCCGAAAAAGTGATTATCAGCAATAAGCTGGCCTGGTACCGGATTCCGCTGAGTGGCCCCGAACCTACCTTTGAACCGGGCGTTTGGCACAACCTGAAGTATGACGCCGTTCAGAAAATCAGTTACCAGGGTATACTAGACTGTTATGAACAGGGAAATGAACTGCTGGGAAAATATAAAACGCAAACCGCCTCCGTACACGACCCGGATGAATACCTGGCGGCTGCCGTGGACAAAGCGGATGATAAGCGCAGGTATGAAGACATACTGGCGGCCTATAAAGCCCTGCATGAACTGAAAGCCGCGGGTAAAATAAGTTCGGTCGGAGTTGGCGCTAAAAACTGGAAGAGCATTCAGCGTATAGCCAATGATGTGGAGCTGGACTGGGTGATGATTGCGAATAGTATTACTGTACATTCTCATCCGCAACCCTTACTGGAGTTTATGGCGCAATTGCACAGTAAAGGAGTGGCCATCATCAACTCCGCCGTGTTTAACGGGGGATTCCTGGTCGGCCGTGATTTTTATAACTACAAGAAAGTGGATCCGGATACAGAAGACGGGAAGGCCAAATATGCCTGGCGGGCAAAATTCTTTGAACTCTGTGCCAAACACAATGTAACCCCCGCAGAAGCCTGTTTTAATTTTGGTTTCCGTATACCCGGTGTGAACTCCGTGGCCTTAAGCACGTCACATCCCGAAAAAGTAAAACCGAATATCGCCATGGCTACCTGCGAAGTACCGGTGGCTTTATGGGATGATATGAAAGCGAACGGATTGCTGGAGGAAGATTACCTGATTAATAATTTGTAGAGTAAGGTTGACAAGTTGAAAGGTTGAAAAGTTGATAGGTTGACAGGGTTGTCGTATTCTTAATCTTTTTCTCCAACCAAAAATGGCCAATCGGGATTTCTTACATGTGACTTTTTCATCCATTGAGCCATCTTTTTAACGATGCCGGGGAACTGTGCCGCCAGGTTATTTTTTTCCAGGGGATCTGCAGACAGATCGTATAATTCAATCGGCGAGGGGGTACTGGTGGAAGCATTTAAACGTATCCCTTTCCAGTTCTTCCAGCTGATCGCCTGGCGCCCGTCATTTTCATGAAATTCCCAATAAAAGTAATCGTGCGTTTTGCGCCTGCCCTTGTTTAGCAGTACCGGAACAAGGGAGAGTCCATCTGTCTTCACGTTGCTTTTTATTCCCGCCAGCTCCAGTAGGGTCGGGTACATATCCCATAAGGCTGCGGGTTCATTATTGACTGCTGATTTTATTTTTCCCGGCCAATACGCCACATACGGTACACGGATGCCGCCTTCATACAAATCCCGTTTGATGCCACGGAAACCGCCACTGCTGTTAAAAAAATCAGGATCCCCGCCATTCTCACGATGTGGGCCATTGTCACTGGTGAAAATGATCAGCGTATTTTCAGCGAGTCCTTTGTCCGCAATCGCCTTTATGATCTCGCCTACATATTGATCCAGTCTTGAGATCATGGCCGCAAACTGTGCATGGGGCAGGGGCTCTGGCACGGCATTGTGCGGGCGGGTCTTTAGTTTATTCCCACTAAGCGGGGTTTCATTGAATTTCTGTGCATAGTGTTGATACCATTCATCCTGCGGACCGATCACATCACCATGTGGCAGTGTATAGGGCAGGTACATAAAGAAGGGCTGACTGCCGGCGGCTTTAATATAGGCTAATGCTTCCTGATGAATCCGTGTGGCGGAATAAACGGAATCCTTTCCTTTGTTAGGCAATTCAATTTTCTGATGATTGTCCCATAAGTAAAGCGGAAAATAATCGTGTGCGAGACTCTGGCAATTGTATCCGAAAAACCGGTCAAAGCCGTGTTTGTTGGGATCGCCGCTGTTCTGGTTAAAACCCAATCCCCATTTCCCGAATGCCGCTGTGGCATAACCGTTATCCTGCAGATAATTGGCAAAGGTTTTGGTGTTTTCTGGTAAGGGAATCTGCCCTTCCGGCGCGAAAGGGAGATTGCCCCGGATAGCGGCATGTCCGGTATGCATGCCTGTGAGCAGGGAAGCCCGTGCCGGTGCACAAACCGTGGAGCCGGAATAGAAACGGGTAAACCGCAAACCGGCGGCCGCCATTTTATCGATCTGTGGTGTCTCGATCTTTTGCTGGCCATAACAACCTATCTCGCCATATCCCAGGTCATCGGCAAAGATGAAAATGATATTGGGGCGCTGATGGGTTTGAGCAAAGACCACTGTCTGTATCAGCAATAAGAAGAGTAAGCACCAGATACCTTTTTTCATGCTTATTTCATTTTATAAATCTCCGTACCAGCCAGCAGAAAACAACCCAGTCCATAGTCCTCAAAATCGGGCGTCTTATCATATCCTACCGGCTGCCCGTCTTTGGGTTCCTTGCCGGTGCCTTGTACATAACCCAGTTTGCCATTGTCATGTACGGCTTCCTTCACCATGGCTTTCCAGGCTTTGGCGATAGCGGTTTTGTAGGTCTTCTTTTCCAGGATACCGTTGTTGATACCCCAGGCAAAGCCATAGATAAACAAGGAGGTGCCGGATACTTCTTTACCGCCAAAATGATTGGCATCATTCAGACTTACGTTCCAGTAACCATCCGTCCGTTGCAGGGGCAGGAGGGCAGCACACATGTCTTTAAAATCCTGCAGGTATTCATTGTAATGCGGATCCGATTTGGGTAACGCTTCCAGCGTTTTTACAAGGGCAGCCACCACCCAGCCATTGCCACGGCTCCAGTAGCAATCATCCCCGTTGGGCTCTTTATACGGTGGTACAAAATCCTTGTCTCTCCACCATAATTTCTCCGTGGTATTGTACAAACCCTTTCCGCCATGTTTGTATTTGGTAAACGCGTACATTTCATACATGCGTTTGAAATAACTGCTGTCATTATACAGGTTGCCCAGTTTTACCAGTACCGGCATCGCCATTTGCAGCGCATCGATCCAGTGCCAGTCATCCACTTTGGGCGTGGCCAGCATACTGTCCATACTGGCTTTAATGTCTTTAACCCGCTCCGGATGTTGTTTGCCATCCAGGATATACATATCAATATATGTCTGACCGCAGCACTGGTTATCCGCATTACGTGTTTTGATACCGCCCCGCAGACCCCATTTATGTTTTTCGCCCCACTGGAGCATATAGTCATAGTAGGTTTTCTTTTTATCAATGCCATAGAGTGCCATCAGTCCTTCATAATACACGGCACGTGTCCAGATATTACTGGGCCTTTCAATATTGGTGAAAATGGATTTACCGGCATCCGGCCATTTGTCCATGAAGTACTGGTTGGTCAGCCGCATAGGCTTCAGTATTTTTTTCTTAGACGGCAATGACTGGCTGCTGCCGGCCAGTACTACGCAAAGGAATCCGGAAAGGAAAAGAAATTTTTTCATGTGCAATCGCGGGGTTTGATTTTCTGAATGGTTCGTAAAATTCATGTAAAAAAGGCAAAACACATAAAAACGCGTATGGAATCGTTACAGACAGTACGTGACGGTTCCCGCAGCCGGCTGAACTATTTTTTTACTTAAATACCGCTATATGAAACGACTTGCATTTAAAATGAAACTGTATAAAGGCCGGGAAGAAGAGTATAAAAAAAGACATGATGAGATCTGGCCGGAACTGGTAAGCTTATTAAAGGAAACCGGCATCAGTCATTATTCCATCTTTCTTGAAGAAGAAACCGGCTTTTTATTCGGCGTGCTGGAAATCGCGGATCCGGCGATGATGGATACACTCCCGGCTCATCCGGTTATGAAAAAATGGTGGGCGTATATGAAAGATATCATGGAAAGTAATCCGGATAATTCACCGGTGTCTGTTCCATTGAAGGATGTGTTTTATATGGCATAAGCGGTTAACATGTATAACCGGAAATTGGTATGTGTCTTTTTCCGGGAACGATTGCGTAGAAATATCAGCATGTTCAGGATAGTTCAGGATGATTGGCGGTTAACATATTACAATCTTAGCTACTGTAAACAATTAATTGCTGCTGTATGAATCTACCAACTGCCTTGCGCAGAGGATCTGGTATATGCCTGTTCCTGCTGCACTTATCCTTTTTTGTATTTGCCCAAAACAATATTAAAATCACCGGAAAGGTTTCAGACGAAACCGGTAAGCCATTACAGGGTGCTACTGTACAGGTAAAGGGTTCCACCAACGGAACGGCTACCCGTGCGGACGGTACTTTTGAAGTGCTTGCTCCTTCTTCCAATGCCGTCTTGCTGATTACTTCAGTAGGATTTACGGAAATGGAATTTGCCCTGGCCGGTAAAACCGATGTGAGTATCACACTCACCAGTACGGCTGCTGCCTTGCAGGATGTAGTGGTGGTGGGATATGGTACCCGTAAAAAAGTGGAAGTAACCGGTGCCACTACCTCCATTGCCGGTGATAACCTGCGTACGGTACAGACCGCCAACCTGACTCAGGCCCTGCAGGGCCGGCTGGCCGGTGTGGATGTAACCATGAGTGGTTTTCGTCCGGGACAGGGAGCTTCTATCCGCATCCGGGGTAACCGTTCACTGAGTGCCGGTAACGATCCGCTCTACGTGGTGGATGGATTTCCGGTTTCCTACACCATTGATGATATGAACCCCGCCGATATAGAATCCGTGGATATCCTGAAAGACGCGGCGGCTACAGCGGTATATGGTGTACGTGGTGCAAACGGCGTGGTACAGATTACCACCCGCAAAGGGAAAGCCGGTAAAATTTCCATCAATTACCAGGGATCACAATCCGTGGAAACCATCATCCGTCAGTTACCCATTTTTAATGGTCCTGAAATTGCCGACTCCTGGAGACAGGCTTTCTTTGCCGATAAAAGTTATACCCGCACAAGAGGTGTGGCTACGGCGTCAAACCCGTTATATTATTATCCGTCTGCTTTAAATGATATTGCCTTGTTCTGGACCCGCTTCGGCAGTGTGGAACAATGGAATTCAATTAAAGACGCGTACACATGGGACGTATATGATCCGTCCACCAATACGTTTATTGCCCGTAAAAGAGCTACCACTGCGGAAGAAAGAACAATGATGCAGAACCTGGGCATCACTACCCAGCTGGATAGTGTGGACATCTATGATCCTTCCAAAGTAAAGAGTTTTGACTGGCAGAATGAAGTGGGACTGCGTCATGGTACCACTACCAATCATAATATCAGTGTGACCGCGGGCAGCGAAAAATTCAAAGCCTCCTTTAATGCCGGTTACTTTAAGCAGAAGGGCATTGAATACGGGTTTGATTATACCCGCTATACAGTGGGTAATTCGGCCGAGTTCAAACCCGCGAAGTTTATCACTTTTGGCGCCACGGTGAATTTTATTCACAGCATCACCAATGCCACTACCAGTTCTTATGCCAACTCCTCCGGTATGATTCCACTGGTGGAGCCGTTTGACACCGCGGGTAACTGGATCATGTTCCCCAACCGCGATGCGCAGATCATCAACGCGATCAATGACCGTAATACCGTTTTTGATGAAACCAAAATAAACCGGGTATTCGGTAATGTATTTGCCGAAGTGACTTTCTTTAAAGGACTGAAATACCGCACCATGTTTGGTCTGGATACGCGTAACTCTGTGCGTGGTCAGTTTAATGGCGCACAATCTTCCATCCGCTTAGGCAGTGTGGCCAATGCCACCCAGACTACCAATCAGTCTTCTTCCTGGGTGTATGATAATATCCTGACTTATAATACACGTATTGCTTCAGATCATTCCCTGAATGTAACCCTGCTCCAGGAATTACAAAGTCTGAACAGGGCTTCCTCACTCTCCATGAGCGCCAATAACCTGATCTTCGAAGCACAGAAATGGTATTCATTACAACGTAATACCGATGCAACGGTGACCGGTTCCGGTACCTTCTCTTCCACCCAGTATCTTTCTTATATGGGACGCGTGGAGTACGGGTATAAAAACAAATACCTGTTTACATTCAGTAACCGGTATGATAATTCGTCCGTACTGGCAGAAGGTAATAAAGGAGCGTGGTTCCCCTCCGCCTCCGTAGCCTGGCAGCTGGACCGTGAGGAGTTCTTCCACAACCAGCATATCCTCAGCAGTGCCCGTCTGCGGGCCGGATATGGCCGTGTGGGTAATGCCTCTATCGCTCCTTATCAGACCGGTGGTCCACTGGCTTTTACCAATTACAATTGGGGAAATGGGGTAGCCGCTATCGGTACCGCACCCACAACTTTCCGTACACCCGATCTCTCCTGGGAAAAAACATCGACAACCAATATCGGTCTTGAATTCGGTTTGCTGAAAAACCGCATCACCGGTACCATTGATCTGTATAGTTCAGACACCAGGGATGGCCTGCAGAGTAAATCTATTCCCGGTGCCAATGGGGTTACTTCCGTATTTGTCAATCTCGGTAAAGTCACCAACAAGGGAGTTGAAATCATGCTGAGTTCTCAGAATATTAATAAAGGAGATTTCCGCTGGTCTACCGATTTCGTATTTACGAGGAACAAAGAAAAAATTGCGGATATAGATGGCAGTGGTAACAGCAACTTTGCCAACCTTTGGATACTGGGTCAGCCGCTCCAGGTATACTGGGGCTTCCAGAGTCAGGGTATCTTCCAGTACAGTGATACCGTACCGGGCAAAGGCATCCTGGCTACTTATTACTGGCAGAAAGCCGGTAACCGGACCAATGTAAACTATCAGCCCGGACGTATCCGGATTATGGATGCGAATAAAGACACCGCTTTCAGTCCCGCAGATCGTGTGATCCTGGGTTCGCATAACCCGGACTATACCATGAGTATCGGTAATACCGTCGGGTATAAAAATTTTGAACTGAATGTACTGGCTTACTTCCGTATGGGGGGCATGTACAGGGTACCACGTCCGGGACTGGTTGGACGGTATCAGTCCAGCAAAGTCAACTACTGGACACCTACCAATCCCAGCAATGAATACCAGCAGCCTACACAAACCAGTGATGTACCGCTGAACTGGGAAGCGCTGACGTACAGAAAAGCAACCTATATCAAGATCAAGAATATCACACTGACTTACCGGATACCTAAAAACCTGACATCAAAAATGCACATGAATAATATGGCTGTCTATTTCAGTGCGGTCAATCCGATTTTGATTCACAGCAGTTCCGATTATGATCCGGAAACCGTGCCTTACCGTGAATTCCCCGGTACCACTACCAACCAGACCGGACCCACCTCTTACAGCTACCGGAGTTTTGTCTGTGGTGTAAGAATGGATTTATAATCATTAACCGACTATTTAAAAAATTAAGATATGAAACGCAGTACACAAAAAATATACTGGCTGATGGCCGGAGCCCTGTTGCTCACGGCGGCATCCTGTAAAAAATTCATCAAGGAGGAACTGGTCACCACCCTTACCGAAGATTATTATAAATCGGATGCCGGATTGGAAGATCTTGTAAAGTCCGCATATACACCGCTTCAGTGGAAATATACCGGCGAACAGTCTTATTGTATGTATAATTTCGGCGTGGATGAATTCCGTGAGGGAGATCAGTTCAATAACGTGCGTTACAATGATTATGACGCGAACCTGAATGCCAATGACGCCTTTGTAAACGATCTCTGGAATAACAACTATGCCGGTATCCGCCGTTGCAACCAGGGGATTGAACTGATTGGCGCTTTCAATGATCCTGCATCCCGTGTACTGGGCACCCAGGCACAGAAAGACCTGCGGATTGCCGAACTCAAAGCATTACGCGCGTATTATTATTTCCAGATGGTGCAGCAGTTTGGCGGAGTGCCGCTGATTACATCAGTGCCGTCTGCCCCGCAATATGAATTTCCCCGTGCTTCGGTAGCCGCGGTATATGAGCAGATCATCAGTGATTTCAGAACAGCCGGACCGAATCTTCCCTGGCGTTATACGGGTACCGATCGCGGACGTGCCACCCGGGCAATGGCCTATCATTTTCTGGCCAAAGCTTACCTGACACGCGGAAGTGCGGTTACAGATGTACGTGGACAAAAGTCAACGGATATGGATAGTGTGATTGTGTTCGCGGATTCAGTGATTGCCCGCAGTGGTCATGCACTGGAAGCGGATTATGGCTCCCTGTTTAATGCCGCTTATCCGGATGGTAAGATTCCGGTGCTGGGAGAAAATGGCACACCACCCGCATCATCCAAAGCAAAGATTGACGCGAATAATGCCAGCAATGAAATCATCTTTGCCGCTCAGTTCAGTTCCAACCTCAACCTGGCCGGTACGAATAACCAGACACACCTGTTTTACCCGGGACAGTATGATGCGGGGATGCCGGGTATGACCCGTGATTTCTTTAATGGCCGTCCGTTCAGAAGATTGCGTCCTACGGATTATTCTATTGATATTTTTGATAAAATAAACGATTCCCGTTTCTTTAAAACATTCCAGACGGTGTTCTACAGAAATGTGGCGTCTAATACCGGTTTGCCTGTTTTCACGGCGGCCAACGCACCGACACCTGCTTTGGTTGGTAAACCCCGTGTCGGGTTGGGTGATTCTGCGGTTTTGTTTATCGTGAATCCTTCAAATATGCCTTTGCTCACATCAACCATTGCCGGCATGCGGTATTATGGTGTGTATGCCCGGTATAAGCAGACCACCGTGGGTGGCCCTGTTACAACTGATTTCTCCAATAACAAGTACCTTACCATGTGGAAGTTTTCCGATCCCATCCGGCTTACTACCACCAATAATGAAGCCCGTGGTATCCGCAATGGTACACTGGCCCGCCTGGGCGAAACCTACCTGGTGATTGCAGAAGCGTATGGCCGTAAAGGCGATTTTACCAATGCCCTGAATTATGTGAATATTCTCCGGAGAAGAGCCGCGTATAAAGCGAATGAAGAAAGAAGCCCGCAGATATGGTTGTATATGGGCGGCCCCACAGGCCTTTCCAATACGGAAACCAGCAACCTGGCAACCCAGGCCCTTTTTGCCGGCAATACCGCCAGTGAACTGTATCCGGCATCTGCCACTACAACCGAGAAAAGGTTTATTCATTTTATCCTGAATGAAAGAACCCGTGAGCTTTGTGGCGAATTTTACCGCTGGGAGGACCTGGTGCGTACGGAAACGTTTTACGAGCGTACACTGCTGAACAATCCGGATATCAGTGCCTCTTTTGCCCAGCATCACAAACTCAGGCCGATTCCTTATCTGCAGATGATTGCCCAGCAGATCAACGGTCAGCCGATGACTGCCTCCGATATGGCTGCTTATCAGAATCCGGGCTATTAACAGGTTTTCTCATAGTAATCGTTAGTATAAGCAAGCGAAACTGCATCAGCAATGGTGCAGTTTCTTTATTTAATTCATATCTATTAAAAATTATATATAATGTTTAGCTTACGCGGAAACTTAGTTGTGGTGTATTAGTATGACCTAACAAAAATCATGTCTGTCCGCAGGATGCCGCAGGATGGTTTTATTCCCGATTCGTAGTTATTTAGACCTGAAAATCGACTGTTATTCCGGCCGGAGATTCAACCCACCGGAGATTGCTAATTGCTTATATGAACTACATGTTATCACAACGTATCGCTGCGCTTGCATGCAACACATATAATACTGTATTGACCGGGAAGGCTCCTGCCTTTTCCGGTTTTTTTTTGGAGAAAATTTTAAATGACTAACCGTATGTACAGGAGTAAACTCAGTTTGTTATTGTTGATGGTTGCTTCACTGGTGCTGGTGCAATGCCGTAAGAAAGCACTGGATGATTATTATGGCAGACCTGAAAACCTGGAGCCCGGTATTTACAAAGTGCTGGAGGATAAGGGTAACTTTAAAACCTATCTCGCCGCCGTGGACAAGGCTGGTTATAAACAAACCCTTGCTGGTGCGGGTTACTGGACCGCGTTTGTTCCTCATGACTCCGCTTTCCAGGTTTATTTTACCGCCAATGGAATCAGCGGTATTTCCGCGCTGGATTCAAACGAATGCCGGAAGATTGTAACCTATTCACTGGTGTATAACGCATTCAAGCAGGAACGTATATCCGATTTTCAGAGCAATACCGGATGGATTGAGAATGCCGCCTTCAAGAGAAGAACGGCCAGCTATACCGGAATCTACGACGCGGTGAATACAACTGGTGGCAATATAAAAGCCATCGCGTCTAACCGGAATAATAACGGGTCGCAATTCTATGTGGATGCGGACAATAACAACAAGCATATCCCCATATTTGAAACCGGGTTTATGACCGGCAAATCACTGACCGCTACGGATTATAACTATTTCTACCCGGCTTCCGTATATACAGGCTTCAATGTGGCCAACGCGAAAGTGGTACAGAAAGACATCCCGGCGGAAAACGGCGTGATCCATGTTATCGACCGCGTTATCACGTCTCTTCCCAGTATTGATCAGTACATCGGCAGCAATCCGAACTACAGCGAGTTTAAAAAGATACTGGACAAGTACCTGGTGCAGTATGTCCGGAATGCAACCGTTTCTGAAAATTATAAAAATATCACTGGGACTGCGGCAGATGTATTTACCAAAGTGTACAACTTCAACCTGGCATTCTCCCCGAATAACGAGAACTTCCTCAAACTCCAGGACAATGACGCGCAGTCGGATTCCTATTCCATGTTTGTACCGGAAAACGCGGCATTGCTGAATTATATCAATACCGTATTACTGGAACATTATACCAGTCTGGATGCTCTTCCCGCCAGCGTGATTTATGATTTTGTAAACGCGCACATGTGGCGTACCGCGGTATGGCCGTCGAAATTTGCCAGTACGTTTAATTCGGTAGGAGAGGAAGCCCGTTTTGATCCGGCTACTAACGTAACCGATAAACAGGTATTGAGCAATGGTATTTTTTACGGCACCAATAAAGTGCAGGAAGCCAATGTATTCAGCAGCGTATACGGCAAAGCCTATCTCGATCCGAACTATTCGATCATGACCAGCCTGCTGAACCTGGATCTGAAATTCCAGATATCAAATATTCGTCAACAGTACACATTGTTCCTGATCAGTAATGCGGCTTTTAACGCAGCAGGCTATTTTGCAGACCCCACCGTCAGTAATAACGTAAATGAACAATGGCGTTATACCCCTCCGGGTGGTGGTACACAACTGACCGGGTCATCCGCCCTGGTCCGTTTGCAGCGTATTCTGAATATGCATGTTATTCCCGGACGGGATATTACCAGCCTGGTTAATCCGGGTGTGGGTATGACCACTTCCGGCGAATTTATCAGGTTTAATAATAATACGGTATGGGCTGCCGGAAATGGCGATGCTGCCGAAGTGGCCAATGTGTTAAATACAAAAACAGCACGGAACGGTACGGTTTATTATCTGGATAAAATTCTCAAATTCAGTGAACTGACACCCGGGCGTCATATCGAATCCCTGGGAACGGTATCCACGGCGCCGTTTTATAATTTTTTCCAGTACCTGAAGAGTACAGCCATCTGGAACAATACCACCAAGGAAATCGTAGGCGTGGCTTCCGGTTCTTTCTATACTTTCTTTATTCCGAATAATGCGGCAATTGTAGCTGCGGTGAATGCAGGTCAGTTACCAGGTACAGGTACAGCGCCGAACATGGTACCGGCTTTCAACCCGAGTTCACCGGCTGACAAAGACAAGGTCATCAACTTTATCTATTACCATATTCTGAATAAACGGAATATCGCTACGGACGGGCAGGAGAGCGGCAGCCTGGAAACCTTGTATAAGTTTCCTACCGGCGACCCTTCCACCATATTCGTTAACAACGCAACCATAAATACGATTACCCTGAATGATATGATGAACCGATCCGCGAATGTGGTGCTGGCCAGCAGCAATAACCTGAGCAACCGTGCCACGATTCACCTCATCGATAATTATTTAAGGAAAAACTAATCATCCCCAAACTACGCTATATGTGGAATACAGTATGCAGGAAATGTTCGGTATTGCTGGTGTTGCTCACCATCAGTCTGGCCGTATCAGCACAGGTGGTTATTAAAGGAAAAGTGGCCGATAAAAAAGGCAACCCGCTTCAGGGTGTGTCCGTTTCAGTGATTGATGCGGATAACCGGATTGTAAGCGGTACCACCACCGACATCGAAGGAAACTTTGTGCTGAAAAATGTTAATACGAAAAACAGGCTGTCTTTATCCATTATCGGATACAAGACACTGACCCAGGCAATCGGTACCAAAACGGATTTCGCGGTTACCATGGAAGACAGTCAGCAGGACCTCGGCGAAGTGGTCATCATGTCAAGACCCACTTCTTCCAACGGGATGATTAATATCACCGATAAAGACCTGACCACGGCCGTTTCAAAAATCAGTGCCAAAGATCTGGAGGAAATGAACTCTGCCAGTATTGACCAGGCCCTGCAGGGACGGTTGAGTGGTGTGGATATTACGGCTACCAGCGGCGACCCCGGTGCGGCCATGAATATCCGTATCCGCGGGGTATCCTCCATTAACTCCACCGGTATTCCGCTGATCGTATTGGACGGTATGCCGCTGGAAACGGAAATTCCCAGTGATTTTAATTTCGGTACAGCTGACGAGCAGGGATATGCGCAGTTATTAAATATTTCCCCGGCGGATATCAAGGATATCACCGTTTTGAAAGACGCGGCTGCCACCGGTATCTGGGGTTCACGCGGTTCAAACGGCGTATTGATCATTACCACCAAGCGCGGTATTATCGGTAAGCCGACTGTAAACTATACATTTAAAGGCTCCACTTCGTTTGTGCCTGCCGCCATCCCGATGCTGAACGGTGATCAGTATTCCACCCTGATTCCGGAAGCGTTTATGAACCGGACCGGTACACCACTCAATACCACACAGATCAGGGAGTTTAACTATGACCCCAACGATCCTTACTGGTATTATAATTACAGCAATAACACCAATTGGGTGGATGCCATTTCCCGCCAGGGTTACCTGCAGGATCACACGATGAGTCTGACCGGCGGCGGAGAAAAAGCAAAATATTTTGCATCCGTAGGTTTCTTTGATCAGCGCGGTATTACCATCGGTACAGACCTCAAACGGCTGAATACCCGGATCAACCTGGACTATAACGTTTCCGAGAAAATCAAATTCTTTACCAGTATCTCTTTTACGCATACTGATCAGTCACGCAACTATGTAGGATCCAATGCCGCCAGCGGCGAATCTTCCATACGGGGTATGGCATATATCAAAATGCCGAATATGAGCGTGTTTGAATATGATGAGACCGGTAACCTGACCACCAGCTATTTCTCGCCGGCCGCCAACGTACAGGGACAGTACAGCCGTATTTATAACCCCGTATCCATGGCCGCCAAAGCCAAATACGATATCCTGGGCGAAAGGGTGGTGCCCCGCTTCCAGGTGGATTATGATATTATACGCAAAGTGCTGAAAGCGACTTTTGATGTACAGTTCGATATCAATAACACCAAGAATAAAAGTTTCCTGCCCCAGATTGCTACCGGTCGCCCCAATACCGAGACGGTAGTGAACAGGGCCTATGACGGAGATATTGATGCTTTTAACGTGAGTACACAGTCTACCCTGGTGTACACACCTCATTTCAAATCCGAGAAGCACAACCTGGTGGCATTCATGAAATTCCTAACCAACGATTATAAAGCCGTATACCAGGAAGTGATGACTTCCAATACCGCGTCTTCTTTGTTGGTGGATCCCTCCATTCCTTCCAGGACGCAGAACTCTGATTTAAGAGCGGTATCAGGTACCAATCAGTCTCGTACCATTGGTGGAATCATCAGTGCGCAATACGGATTCAAAGACAAATACCTGTTTAATGCCACGGCCCGTGCCGATGGTAACTCCCGGTTTGGCCCGAATTACCGCTATGGTATGTTCCCTTCCATTTCATTCCGCTGGAGAATGTCGGAAGAAAAGTTCATGCAGAGATTTAAAAAACTGGATGATCTGAGTTTCCGCGTCAGTTATGGTATTGCCGGTGAAGCACCGCGTTACGATTACCTGTTCTTTAATACCTATACCACGTACGATTACTCTTATCTCGGACAGGCCGGTGTGATTCCTTCCCGTATGGAACTGAAAAACCTGAGATGGCAGAAACTGCAGGGCTTGAATGTGGGTGGTAATATCAGTATGTTCAAAGGCCGCTTCCGCGCCGATGTGGAAGTGTACCGCAACCGCACCAAGGATATGTTCTTTGATGGCCTGCAGATTGCCTCCTATACCGGGTATAATTCCTTATTCATGAACGTGGGTACAATGGATAACCAGGGTTGGGAACTGGCCATGTGGACACAGCCGATCAAAAATAAAAAAGTAACCCTCGGATTTGATTTCAACGTGTCCGGTAATCAGAATGTGATCCGTGAAATTTCTGAATACTATCCCAGCACACGTGGTGATGTAACCAAAAACGGTGAATACCTGCGTATTCTCCAGGTGAATAATCCCTTTGGTTCTTTTTACGGATTTAAATACAAAGGCGTTTACCAGGATAAAGATGCAACCATCGCTAAAGGAGCAAACGGGAAACCGATTATCGGCCCCAATGGACAGATAATCTATATGCGTTTCAGTTACCCGAGTATCGACTATACATTCCAGCCCGGCGACGCGATGTATGAAGACGTAAACAAGGATGGTAATATCAACTATATGGATGTGGTGTACCTCGGCAACAGTAACCCCAAACTCTCCGGTGGTTTCGGTCCTTCCCTTACCGTGAAGAACCTGAAAATCTCTACGTTCTTCAGTTTCCGTTGGGGATATGATGTGGTGAACGGCACCAAGATGAATTCCACCAATATGTATTACTTCGACAACCAGAGTACCGCAGTGCTGCGCCGCTGGAGAAAAGAAGGGGATGTAACGGATATTCCCCGCGCCCTGATCAATGGTGGTTTCAACTGGCTGGGCAGCGACCGGTATGTGGAAGATGCATCGTATATCCGGTTCCGGACCATTACCGCCCGGTATACCTTCAGCAAAAAAGTATTGTCCCGCCTGAAAATGAAAACACTCAGCGGATACATTACGGCGGAGAACCTGATCACCTTTACCAATTACCTGGGACAGGATCCGGAAGTATCCTTCCGCGGATCCGATCCGTTCCGGGTTTCATACGATAATGCAATGACGCCTCCGGCCAGAACAATCACCCTGGGACTGGTAGCTGGTTTCTAACAGATAAATAAAAGCGATCATGAGAAAAATACTGATATATGCAATACTGGCCCTGCTGATGATCAATACCACAGGGTGTAAAAAATGGCTGGACCTGAAGCCGCAGGACGGCATCGTGAAAGAGGAATTCTGGAAAACCAAGGAGCAGGTTAAAGCTGCGGTTACCGGCATTTACTCTTCCATGATGGAAAATGCCTCCGGTACCTACGGGCAGCCAACCTATGTGCCTTCGCTGGCTGAATTATTATTCGTTTGGGGCGAAGGCCGTGCGGATAATATTGCCACAGCCACTTTTACAAGCCGGGACGATAATGACCTGACTACCGTAAACATTCAGCAGACCAATGTGAATGCCAACTGGCGCCCTTTCTACAGAACCATTAATTTCTGTAATACCCTGATTGAAAAAGCGCCCGAGGTGCTGACCAATGATAATACATTCACCCAGGCACAGCTGGATCAATACCTCAGCGAAGCCAAAGCCATCCGGGCACTCATGTACTTCTACCTGGTACGCACATTTGGTGACGTGCCGCTGAAACTGGATGCCACCCTGAGTGATGAGAATATTCAGCCGATTGCCAAAGCAACGCAGGCGGATGTACTGGCACAGATTGTAAAAGACCTGACAGAAGCGGAAGCGAAAGCCGTGACTACATACGGGGATGTTGCTTCTGATAAGGGACGTGTAACGGTTTATACGGTAAATGCGATACTGGCGGATGTCTATCTCTGGATGGATAAATATGCGGAATGTGTGGCGGCCTGTGACAAAGTGATTAATTCACAACGTTTCGGACTCATCCGTGGTGCCACCATCAATCCTCCCGTTTATGAATACAATGACGATTGGTTTAATACCCTGTATTTTAACGGCAATTCTTCAGAAGGAATTTTTGAATTGCAGTATGATGATCAACGGCTGAATCCGTTTTATAATTTATTTGCCATTAATAACCGGCGCTGGACCGCATCGGCCGATATCATGGACCGGGTATTCACGGTGGATTTTACCAATGATGCAAACTATGATATCCGGGGTGACGGAGGTTCTGTTCGTGCAGCCACATCCACCATCTGGAAGTATATTGGTACAACCAAGGTTAACTCCCGTGCTCCTGATCAGAGCTATGCACACTGGTTCTTTTACCGCTATGCCGATATCCTGCTGATGAAGGCCGAAGCACTCAATGAACTGGGACAGGGTCAGCCTGCACTGGATCTGATCTATACGGTACGTACCCGTGCCAATGCGCTGGAAGCTACGGACCTCACCCCTTCACCGGCTGATAAGAATACAATCCAGGATTTTATACTGCTCGAACGCTCCCGTGAATTTTGTTTCGAAGGCAAACGCTGGTTTGATGTACTGCGCAATGCCAAACGGAACAATTACCAGCGGCTCAGTATCCTGCTGAATATGGTATCCATCAGCGTGCCGTCCAATATGCAGCAATCGGCGCAGACAAAAATGCAGGACCATAACTGTCATTACCTGCCGGTATACCTGTATGAACTGCAGACCAATAAATTATTAGTACAAAATCCTTTTTATAAATAAACATTAACCACACGTAGTATGAAAAGAAATTTGTTTGCCTTATCAGGGCTGATCCTGATGCTGACTACAGTCTTACTGGTGGAGTCCTGTAAAAAACAGGCAATCGTTGAAGCCACTACGGAAGATGTTAACATCGTCGGCTATCTTGATAAAAGAGCGGATTCCTTCTCGTTGTTCCGGCAGATACTGGAAAGAACGGAAACCTCCGCTTTCCTGAATGCGTACGGGGCCTATACCTGTTTCGCTGTTACCAACAGCGGGGTAAGAACCTATCTGCAAAAACTGAATGTGGCCACCGTGGAAGCGGCCGATGTGAATGTATTAAAAGATATGGTGCGTCTTCACCTGCTGGAGGATACCCTCTATACGGGTTCTTTTACCGATGGCAAAATGCCGGTGATCACCATGTTTGGTCAGTTCCTGATTACATCAGTGGCCAATAAATCCGGTGTCTCCAGTTATGTGGTAAACCGCCAGGCGGATATTACGGAATCCAATATCCGCGTGGGTAACGGCATTATTCATGTAATCAATAATGTGCTGACCCCGGCGACTAAAACCATTGCGGAGCAACTGGCCGCCAAACCGGAATATTCCATCTTTGTACAGGCCCTGCAGGAAACCGGCTATTATACACAACTCAATACGGTAAGTGCCAGTCTTGCTGACCGTTGGAAAACGGTTATAGCAGAGAGCAACCAGGCACTCGCGGATAGTGGTATTACCAGTTATGCGCAGCTGAAAGCAAGGTACTCCCAGACCGGTAATCCGGCCCTGGCTACAGACAGTCTGCACATGTATGTGGCCTATCACGTTACCGAAGGACTGAAATTCCTCGGTGATATTATCGGTACGGCCACCCATGAAACCTGGCTGCCCCAGGAAGTTTTCAGTATAAAACTGATTGATCAGGATGTAGTGATCAACCAGGATGAATTCAACGGGGTGCTGGAGCTGGGTGTAAAAATCAGCCGTGTTAAAAGTGACAATGCCGCTACTAATGGCGTATGGCATGATGCAGGTGCGCATTTCATGGTGAAATACAGAAAGCCCACTGCACTTTACTGGGATGTGTCTTCCTTTACTGAAATCATGAAACTGCCGGCTTACTACAAAAGAGCCAACTATAACTTCACAAGACCAACCGAAGCGGATAACCCGATCAAGGATCATTACTGGGGATGGGGACCACTGGCCGGAACCAATACACTTTCTTATCTCTATTCTTCTGCCAGTTCCATTACCAACTATGCCTACAACAGTGATGTGAATATGCTTCCGATGGGCTTACCTAACCGGCCTATCTGGTGGGAAATGAAAACACCCCCGATTATTAAAGGGCGTTATAAAGTATGGGTTTGTTACCGTCAGCAAAAGCAATCAAGCAGTTCCAATATGCTTTGTCAGGTGGAAGTAAACGGTACATTGATGCAAAGGACGATGAACTTTACAGAGACAAGACCGGCTGGTACTGATGCGGAACTGGAAGCCATTGGCTGGAAAAGGTATACGGAAAACACCTCCAACCTCTGGGCGGCCCGCCAGGTGGGAGTGATCGATTTCAGCACTACCAAGCAACAGACAATCCGGATTACCCCATTGGTGGGTACTCAGAACAATAATAACCTGGATATGATCCATTTTATTCCGGTGGATGAGAACCAGGTACTGCCCCGTTTTAAACCCGATGGCACCAAATTGTATCTGTAAAAAACGAGCAGCTTAACCTGAACCAGAATAATAAGCAACGAACTAGCCCGAGGGCATACTATAAATTTAAGCAACATGAAAAGCAGGACCTGGATTATTGCCTGTACATTGATGGCCGCCGGAATTTTCGGCAGCGGATGTAAGAAATCACTGGACGATCAGACTTCGGTTACGGATCCTTTCTTGAAAAAGAACCTGATGGAACTGATCAGTGAAAACGGAAACCTCAGCAGCTTTGCCGGCTACCTGAAGCAAACCGGTTATTCCGATGTGATTGCTTCTTCCAGAACCTATACGGTTTTCGCCCCTTCCAATGCGGAACTGGCTACCCTGGATGCGGCGATTAAGAATGATCCCGTAAAACTGAAACAGTTTATCGGCAACCATATAGCCACGCAGCTGTACTATACCACCACAGTTACCGCCCCGACGCGTATCCTGATGCTGAGCGGAAAGTATAATAATATGAAGGGAGCGGCTGTAGGTCTGGCCAGTATCACCAGCCCCGATCAGTATGCTTCCAATGGTGTACTGCAGGTGGTGGACAAAATGCTGCCCGCGCTGGAAAACTGCTGGGACTTTATTTCCACCAATGCACAGGCGCCGGTAAAACAAAAAACATTCCTGATGTCCCTGTTCCGTAATGTGTTTGATCCCACCAATGCGGTGATCATCGGAACGAACCCTACTACGGGTGAACCCGTTTACCAGGCAGGCACGGATTCCGTGTACACCAACCTGTTCTGGAATAATGTGAATGACCTGCGCGATGAGAAAAAACAATTCACCGTATTCATGCTGACCGACGCGGCCTGGGATGCGGAGCAGGTACGTTTCGCGCCTTACTTTGTTACCAACACACCCGACAGTAACGCGCTCGTTACCGGATGGAATGTGGTAAAGGAATTTGCGGTGGATACACTCTATGAACCCGGCACCATTCCTGATACCATCCTCTCTGAATCTGGCACCAAAGTACCCATCGAACGCACCGCCATCGTGAATACCATTCGTACCAGCAATGGTATTGTATACATCATGAACCGGCTGAATGTGCAACCAGCTTCAAAATTTAAAACCATTCAGATTGAAGCCGAGAATTACAGTGGTTACAGTCACGACCGCCGGTCTAATACCTATTTCAGGGACCGCTATAACCCGGTTACCGGTAAGGATTTCAGGGATGTGGAAGTGTTCAGTCATGGTGTGGCCCTGTTTAATCTCCGTTATCGCCTGAGTGAAGTCCCTTCCATTCGCTATAAGGCCTATTGGGTGGCGCTGAACGATTTCCAGACCGCAACTTTTTCACAAAGACTGGCACCTGGAAACGCGGCAGCAACCACATTCCCTTATACCGTTGTGGCCGTTGGTAATTATAATGAAGTCTACCTGGGTGAGTTTACCCTGACACAATACCAGCCTCTTTATGACATATTCCTGGTGGCCGCCAATTCCACCACGGCTGCCGTGAACCCGCTGGTCTGTGATTATATCAAACTCGTACCAAGTTTATAAACTGATTGATTCAAGCAAATTCTCCTACTCATGTATTCAACTATTTCAAGCGGAGTTAAGAAAGCCTTTGGTGTACTGCTGTTCATGGGATTGCTCCAGCAAATACAGGCGCAACAGCCGGCAGTTAAAAAGGATACGGCCGTTAAACAGGCCCCACGGGTACAGGTTACCGGTACTATCCGCGACGCGGCTACCGGCAAAGCCATTGTGGGTGCCAGTGTAACACTGGAAAATGTGGCCGCTGCTATTACGGATAACAGTGGTGCTTTTAAACTGAAAGTGCCTTCGTATTTTGATGAGCTGATGATTACCGCCGAAGGGTACGAGCCGAAAGCCGTACCGCTGAGAGGCAAAAACAGCATTGAAATTTCCCTGCTGGACGAAACGATTCAGTCATTCCAGGATCCCGTAACTGAGCCACTGGGTGCAAAGCCCTTGCGTAAGTCCACCGTGGCCGCTACCCGTGTGCAAACCGAAGGCAGTTGGACCAGCCCGATGGAAACACTCGATGCATTATTACAGGGAAAAGTTGCAGGACTCAATGCCATCCGCCGTTCCGGAACACCGGGCGCCGGTGCCAATCTTTTTCTCCGGGGATATAATTCACTCTACGGTACCAATAAACCACTGGTAGTGGTGGATGGAATGATCTATGACGTGAATGATTATGGGGAAAGTATCATTGCGAATAATTATACCAATCCCTTTGCCCTGATTAATGTGCAGGATATTGACAATGTTACGGTATTAAAAGACGCTTCAGCTGTATACGGCACCAAGGGCGTTAACGGGGCCATTCTGATCACAACATCCCGTGCCCGCCAGCAGGCCACGCATATCGATCTGGGTGCGTATACATCCTATAACCAGGCTCCCTCCAACCTTCCAGTAATGAATGCGGATGATTACCGGGTATACCTGGCCGAAATGCTCCAGAGCAAAGGCATGAGTACGGATGCGATTAATGCCATGCCCTTTATGATTGATGATACCACCGGTAACCCTGACTACTACCGGTATCATAATAAAACCGACTGGCAGAAAAAAGTGCTGAACAACAGCCTTACTAATAACTATTTCCTGCGGGTTACAGGGGGTGATAATATCGCCACCTATGCACTCAGCGTGGGCTATGCTAAAGCCGCCGGCGTAATTAAATCGACTGACTTCAGCCGGTACAATACCCGGTTCAATGCCGCGTTTAATTTTTCAAGGAAGTTTACCGGTGCCGCCAACCTGTCCTTTACTTTTAATGAACAAAACCTCCGCGATCAGGGTATTTCCGATAAAACGGCCCCCTTATTCCTGGCACTGACCAAAGCGCCGTTTATGACCGACCGCGAACTGAATGACAAAGGAGTGGTTTCTCCCAACTTCGCGGAAACGGATATACTGGGAAAAAGTAACCCCGCCGTGCTGATCAATAATATGCAGGCATTTAACAAGTACTATCGCTTCTTTGGATCCTTCCGCTTCAATTATGAAATGTCTAAAACCCTGACAGCCTCCGCGCAGTTTGGCGTTACGTATGATAAAGTGAGGGAAAATATATTTGTACCACGGAAAGGCGTAGCCGATGATACCCTCAGCAATGCCGTGGCCGACAGCCGCCTGGGTTCCCAGGTAAAACGCCTGTTTACTTTTTACACCGATGCCAAACTGGAATACCGGAAAGTAAGCCGGGTCAACAGTTTTGTTTCCCGCCTCGGTATCCGCTACCAGCACAATAATGCCGAACAGGATTTCGCCCTCGGCTTCAACTCCGCTACGGATGACCTGGTAAGCGTTCAGAACGGGCTCAATGCCCTCCGTCAGATAGGAGGAGGTATTGGCGAGTGGAACTGGATGAATACCTATTTCAACGCGGAATACGGATTTAAGAATAAACTCTTCCTGGTAGTGAATGCCGCCATGGACGGATCTTCCCGCTTCGGTAAACAAGTGAAAAACGGGGTAGCCATCAACGGGAATCATTTCGCCGTATTGCCGTCCGCCAGTCTTGCCTGGCTCATGTCTTCCGAAAACTTTATGGCGGATTCCAAAATTGATCTGTTTAAAGTACGCCTCACCTGGGGCCTTACCGGTAATGATGATATCGGCAACTATACCAGCCGCCAGACCTATGTATCCCAGAATTTCCTGGGTATGCAGGGACTTGTACGCAATGGTATTCCCAACCCGGCCCTGCAATGGGAAACAGGAGAAAAATTCAATGCCGGTATAGATCTGGCTGCCTGGAATGACCGTCTTAATTTCTCCCTGGATGTATTTCATACCCAGACCCGCAATATGCTGGTTTACGAACAGCTTGCTGGCGCTACCGGATTTAATACGGTACTCACCAACAATGGCCGTATGCTGAATACAGGTATGGAAGCCAGCCTCAGCCTGCGCCTGGTAAACCAGAAAAATTTCAAATGGGATATCAGTGCCAATACCACTACCCTGCAAAATAAAGTGAAAGATATTCCCGGAACAGGGTTTGTTACTGAATATGCCGGTGCCACTATTCTTACACAGAATAACCGCCCGGCCGCCAGTTTCTACGGGTATAAAACCAAAGGCGTATTTGCCACTACAGCGGAAGCGCTCAGCTCCGGTCTGCAGGTGCGTAATGCCGATGGCAGTCTCCGTCCGTTCGGTGGCGGTGATATCCGTTTTGCAGATATGAACAGCGACAAGATCATTGATGAAAATGACAGGCGTGTACTGGGTAATGCATTACCTGAATTCTTCGGCGGATTCACCAACCGGTTTACCTACCGCGGTTTCGGACTCGAAGCCCTGTTTACTTACGCCAAAGGACATGAAGTATTCAATTATGTACGCTACCGCCTGGAAACAGCCAGTACCACGGACAATCAGCTGAACAGTGTACTGAACCGCTGGAGAGCGGAAGGTCAGGTGACCAATATGCCGAAAGCCACTTATGGTGATCCGCTGGGCAACAGCCGTTTCAGCGACCGCTGGATTGAGGACGGCTCTTACCTGCGCCTGCGTCATGTATCCCTGTCCTATATTATCCCGGTAAAAGAAGGATTTGTACGGAATGCGACTGTATATATTACCGGTACCAACCTGCTGACCTTTACAAAGTATATGGGATATGATCCTGAATTCAGTGCCAGTCCCAGTGTATTTGCACAGGGTATTGATACCGGACTGGATCCCTTGTACCGCTCGGCCACATTGGGTGTAAAACTTGGATTCTAAGGAAACGGAACGGCTAAATAAAACGATTATTATTATTTGTTATGATCAATAATAAAACTATGAAGCGATTAAATTTTTGGAGCCTCGCCCTGCTGATGTCTGCAGTGGTTTTGTCTGGCTGTAAAAAGGTGTTTGATATCAAACCGCAGGATCAGCTGGATCAGAGCCAGGCCTACCAGAATGTGTATGATGCCGATGCCGCAGTAGTGGGTATTTATGGTAAGTTCATGTCACTGGCCGATCGCTATGTGATCCTGAATGAACTGCGGGGAGACCTGCTGAATACTACCAGCAATGCGGATGAAGCCCTTCGCCAGGTGAGTTCGCATACCGTAACAGCGGGTAATCCGTACGCCAGCCCGCGTCCATTTTACGAGCTGATCATTAACTGTAATGACGTGCTGGAAAATTTCCAGATGATGCTCCGCGAAAAAAGACTGACGGAAGATGAGTTCAATCAGCGATACTCCGATATTGGCGCTTTGCGTTCCTTCCTGTTTCTGCAAGCCGGTATCCATTTCGGAGAAGTGCCTTATGTAACCAATTCACTCAAAGATGTGGATGCGGTGAAGAATTCAGCCAATTTCCCCAAACTGTCTTTTACCGTATTGCTCGACAGCCTTATCCGGTTTACCGAAGGTCTTCCTTATAAAGAATTGTATCCTTCCGGTACCAACCTGAATCTTTCCGTAGATGGTTATCCTACCCAGAAGTTTTATATCAATAAGAAAGTGATCATGGGCGACCTGAATCTCTGGAAAGGAAATTATGTGAAGGCCGCCGAATGGTACCGCCAGGTAATGGAAACCGGTACGCAGGGTACGGTTAACGGAAACTATTATTCCCAATATAAAATAGGTTGGGACAGCAATGGAGATATTGATCACTATATTACGTACTCCCGCGCCGGTGATGCCAGTACACTGGTGACGAATTCTCAGTGGCGGATTATGTTTGAACAGGCATTCGGTACAGCCGGTTTCGATCGTGAGTGGGTGTGGGCACTTCCTTTTGACAGTAAGTTTAAACCCGCCAATTCACTGATCAAATTGTTTTCCCCGGTTGGAGGTGATTACCTGGTTAAACCCTCCAATGAAATTTTCTCCATGTGGGACGAGGAAACACAACGTGTGGCCCAGGGAGGATCTATTCCCTATGATGCACGTAAACTCCTGAGCACAGCCACTATTGGAGGTCAGCCGGTGGCCATGAAATATCTCTACAACTACCTGAACTATGCATCCCTGTCACCGGTAAACCTGCTGACTAAAAATGGCAAATGGTTCCTCTTCCGCCAGACACATCTGCATATGCGTTTTGCAGAAGCGGCTAACCGTTCTGGTAAACACCTGTTATCATGGGGCTTTCTGAACAATGGTCTTGCCGGTGCTTATCCCGCACCCACTTCCGATGTATCATTGTATCACAATTCACTCTGGGAACCATACCCCTTTAATTTTGATGCCCGTAACAGCGGCAACAGCGGTGTCCCTTATTTCAGGGCAGACTGGTACCGGAATATCGGTGTGCGCGCCAGGGCCAACCTGAATAATATCACGGTGCCCGCGTCCGATAGCCTGTTGACCATTGAGTCAGCCCTTATCAAAGAGACCGCGCTTGAAAATGCATTTGAAGGAACACGCTGGCCCGATCTGCTGCGTGTGGCATTGCGCAGAAATGATCCAGCCTTTATTGCCGATAAGATTTATAATAAAATGCTCAAAGACGGAGATGGCAATGCTGCAGCCGTCCGGGCCAAACTCATGAATCCGGCCAACTGGTATTTACCATTTAACTGGTAAAGGATCGTTAGTAAAGAGTTCTTTTAGCAAGCAGTCGATAGAAAAAGGCAGGGAATCAAGTACCTGTCTTTTTCATTTTACAGAAGCCCCGTAATTTCATAGCTTACAGATATAAGTTATAAAACATTATCATGAACAAACCTTTGCTTTCCCTCTTACTACTGACCGCCGGACTCACGGCCAGTGCTCAGAAGCAAAATGATGTGACGACCCCCTTGCACGCCATGCAGCCTGACTACCCGGTGCCGTATGTAATACCGGATAAAGCGGCCGTAAAGAAAGTGCTCGACCGCGTGTACGGTTACCTCGATACCGTAACGCCTGCGGCCATGATCAATAAAAAGACCGGTGCCGTACTCACGGATCCGGCAGCGCTGGATACCAACAGCATGGTGAAACAGGGCGATTTCCGTCTTACCAGTTATGAGTGGGGGGTAACCTATGCGGCCATGTTACGGGCCGCTGAAACCACCGGCGACCAACGGTATACCACATACGTAAAAGAACGCCTGGATTTTCTGACCAAATGGGTGCCGGCCGTAAAAGCAAAATTTCCGGTGGAGTATATCCGTTCTCAACGCTTCCTTCACCAGCCGATTGATCCGCATGCCCTGGATGATGCCGGCGCCGTTTGTGCAGCCATGATCAAAGCGGAACGTGCCGGTGTAACCACCGGACTGCGTACCCAGATCGATATTTTCATAAATTATATCTCCAAAAAAGAATACCGCCTGAAAGACGGCACCCTTGCCCGTAACCGCCCTTTGAAAAATACCATCTGGCTGGATGATATGTATATGGGCGTACCCGCCATTGCCCAGATGGGAAAAATGACCGGGGAGAAAAAATATTTCGACGATGCGGTGAACCAGGTACTCCAGATATCCGCACGGATGTTCAACAAACAACTTGGCATCTATATGCACGGCTGGGTGGAAAGCATGAAACCACATCCTGAATTTCACTGGGGACGCGCCAATGGCTGGGCCTTACTGGCCATGACGGAATTGCTGGATGTGTTGCCGGAAAATCATCCGGGCTTCAGAGCCGTATTGGAACAATACAGGGCACATGTAAAAGGACTGGCTGCATACCAGACCGGTACCGGCTTCTGGCACCAGTTACTCGATAAGAACGACAGTTACCTGGAAACATCGGCCACCGCTATTTATACCTACTGTATTGCACATGGCGTAAACAAAGGCTGGCTCGATGTAAAAGCCTATGCACCGATGAGCCTGCTCGGCTGGAGTGCGGTGGCGTCTAAAATTAACGGGAAGGGGCAGGTGGAAGGAACCTGTGTGGGTACAGGAATGGCTTTTGATCCCGCTTTCTATTATCATCGCCCGGTAAATGTATTTGCCGCACATGGATATGGCCCGGCCCTGCTCGCCGGGGCGGAGATCACGGCCCTGCTTGATCAGTTCAGCTTCCGGATGAACGACAGTGCCATCATGCTGGATGAAACGAAGTCGGGCAACAATGTCCCGCTGCGCTGGTAAGAAGAGATCGAATGTATTCTGAATAAAGACTCAGCTATGAAACAACTGCAATCAGTTAAGCTACTTTTAGTGTTATGGGTAATTAGTCTTTCCGGTATGGCACAAACAGGTGTGCCCGCTACCCGTAAAGTAAACATCAGCATCAACAAACCCACTGCCGCTATCTCTCCCGATATGTGGGGGATCTTTTTTGAAGATATCAATTTCGGCGCCGATGGCGGTCTCTATGCCGAACTGATCAAAAACGGCTCCTTCGAATTTCCCATGCCCATGATGGGCTGGCGCGATCCGGATACCGAAGCCCAGGGCGCAATGCTGATCGTAAACCAGGCCGCGCATGGCGTGAATCCCCGCTATGCACAACTGAAATTAAAAGGCACCGGCGATTTTGTATTGCTCAATGACGGTTTCCGGGGTATGGGTATACAGAAAGATGAGACCTATCTCTTCAGCATCATGGCCAGACAGCTCAGCGGACAAGCTTCGCTGCGACTGGAAATGATTAACGCCAAAGGAACGGTGATCGGTAAAGCGGAACCGGTGACCATAAATGGTGACTGGAAGAAATACAGTCTATCGTTTACCGCCGGCGATACCGCGCAAAAAGGCAAACTGCGGGTGATCTTCAACGGTAGTGGTGAATTCCACCTGGACCGTCTTTCCTTATTTCCCCAACATACCTGGAAGAACCGCCCCAATGGATTGCGGAATGATCTTGTACAGAAATTAGCCGATCTCAAACCCGGCTTCCTCCGTTTCCCCGGTGGCTGTATCGTGGAAGGGCGGGACCTCACGAACCGGTATCAATGGAAAACTACCGTGGGCGCTCCCGAAGACCGCAAGCTCATCATGAACCGCTGGAATGTGGAGTTCGCCCATAAGAATGCACCGGATTACTACCAGAGCTTTGGCCTTGGTTTCTATGAATATTTTATACTGGCAGAAGACCTCGGCGCCGCGCCATTGCCCATTCTCAACTGCGGGATGGCCTGCCAGTTCAACAGCAGTGAAGTGGTGAGTCTGCCGGAACTGGATCCGTACATACAGGATGCCCTGGACCTGATTGAGTTTGCTAACGGGGATGTAACAACGAAGTGGGGTCGGCTGCGCGCGGACATGGGGCACCCGGCCGCTTTTAATCTTCGCCTGCTTGGGGTGGGGAATGAGCAATGGGATGAACAGTACGTGGAACGTTACGCGCTCTTTGAAAAGATTTTACAGCAACGCCATCCCGAAGTAAAACTGGTGGCCGCGGCCGGTCCCTATGCGGAAGGACCATTGTTTGACTATGCCTGGTCCGCCTTTAAAAAAATGAAACCGGATTTTATTGACGAACATTATTATAAAGGACCCGATTGGTTTTTAAAAAATGCCGCCCGCTATGATAACTACGACCGCAACGGGTTAAAGATATTTGCCGGCGAATACGCCGCACATGGCAAAGACAATGCACAGGCCGAATCCAAGAACTCCTGGATGAGCGCCATGGCCGAAGCCGCTTTTATGACCGGCCTGGAACGCAATGCTGATATCGTGAAAATGTGTTCCTATGCACCGCTGCTCGCGCATGTGGATGCCTGGCAATGGCGTCCCGACCTGATCTGGTTCGATAACCTCCGCAGCATGGCCACCCCGAATTATTATGTACAGCAACTGTATTCCCTCAACAAAGGCACACATGCCGTGCCCGCCCTGCTCGAAGGCAAAGCACTCAGTGGCAGGGATAGTCTTTATGCCAGTGCCGTAATTGATTCGGTGAACAAAGAACTGATCATTAAACTGGTGAATGCCGGTAACAAAACGGAATACTTTGAATTCAATCTGGCCGGAATTAAATCCGTAAAAGGAGCCATGACGGTAACCAGTATGCATGGCGCCGAACTGCTGGCATATAATACATTGGATAAACCGGCCACGGTAACACCGGTTACCAGTACCATTCCCGTCAAAGGAAAGAAGATAATGCAGGTTTTGCCGGCTTCGACCTTTACTGTTGTAAGATTAAAATATGTTCAATAAAAACGGTTTACTGATTGTACTGGCACTGCTTGGTTCCATCACCGCCGGTGCCCAGTCAAAAAGTTCCATGGTCCTTTGGTACAACAAACCCGCGAAGGACTGGAATGAGGCCCTGCCACTGGGAAATGGAAGACTGGGTGCCATGGTATATGGCCGGGCCGCGGAGGAGTTAATTCAACTGAATGAACAAAGCCTCTGGACCGGAGGCCCTGCCGATCTCAATCCCAATCCGGATGCACCAAAGTATTTGCAACCGGTGCGGGATGAATTATTCCGCGACAGTATTGGCCGTGCCGTCAGATTACTGAAGAAAATGCAGGGACCGGATACGGAAATGTATCAGCCTCTCGGTGATCTGAAAATCCGGCAACAGTTCAGTGGTGAAGTAACGGAGCTATACCGCGACCTCGATATCAGCAAGGCCCTTGCCACCACTTCATTTACGGCGGATGGGGTACGGTATACCCGTGAGATGTTTATTTCTGCTCCGGGCCAGGTGATCCTGATAAAACTGAAAGCCGGTAAGCCCAAAGCCCTGCGGTTTACCGTGGATGTATCGCACGATCTGCAATACAGTAAAAAAGTGATGGCGGACAGGAGTCTTGTACTCAGTGGCAAGGCGCGTATCTACAACGATGAGCGCCGCAATCCCAAGCCCCTCGTCTATAAAGACTCGCTGCATTGTGCAGGAATGCGTTTTCAGTTTCGTGTAAAAGCAATCAGTGCAGATGGGAAAATAAATCATACGGATACCTCTCTCGTCATCAGCGATGCCACGGAAGTATTGCTTTATATAACGGCAGCTACCAGTTTCAATGGTATTGATAAATGTCCGGATAGTGAAGGCGTAGATGAAGTAAAACTCGCTACGGAAGCCATGAACCGTGTGATCGGCAAGATCTATGCGACGCTCTATGCAGCCCATCTGAAAGATTACCAGGCCCTGTTTAACCGGGTGCAGTTAAAGCTGAATAAAGCCATTGCTCCGGCGCTTCCCGTTAATGAACGGCTCGAAGCCTATGGTAAAGGTGCGCCTGATTACGCATTGGAGGAATTGTTTTTTCAATATGGCCGTTACCTGCTTATTTGTTCATCAAGACCCGGTGGCTTCCCGGCCAACCTGCAGGGTATCTGGAGTAATCAGTTGAGTCCGCCATGGAGAAGCAACTATACCACCAATATTAATCTCCAGATGAATTACTGGCCGGCTTTACCGGCGAATATGCCGGAGATGAATACCGTGCTCGTGGAACATATCAAACGCATGGCGAAGAACGGAACCGCCACGGCAAAGAATTATTACAACATGCGTGGCTGGGCCGTGCATCATAATTCCGATATGTGGGCACAGACCAATCCTGTAGGTGAGGGAGGGGGTGATCCCAAATGGGCCAACTGGAGTCTCGGCAGTCCCTGGCTCAGTCAGCACCTTTATGAGCATTTCCGGTTCACCGCCGATAAAAAATATTTGAAAGAAGAAGCCTATCCGCTGATGAAGAGTGCCGCGGAGTTTTGTCTTGACTGGTTAATCGAAAGAAACGGCGTATTAGTCACTGCACCCTCTACTTCTCCCGAGAATGTATACCTGCATCCCAATGGTTTCAAGGGCACAGTAACCATTGCCTCCGCGATGGATATGGAGATCATCTGGGATCTGTTCACCAATATCATTGAAGCTTCGGAGATACTCGGTATTGATGAAGATTTTGCCCAACTCCTGAAAGAGAAAAGAGCAAAGCTCAATCCGTTGAAGATCGGGAAGAAGGGCAATCTGGTGGAGTGGTATGATGACTGGGAAGATGAAGAACCCACGCATCGGCACGTATCGCATGCGTTTGCTTTGCATCCCGGCCGGCAGATATCACCGCTCATTGATACCAATTATGCCAATGCGGTAAAAAAGACGCTGGAATTAAGAGGCGATGATGGTACCGGCTGGAGTATCGCGTGGAAGATCAATTTCTGGGCAAGATTGCTCGATGGAGATCATGCGTATAAACTGTACCGTAATCTCCTGCATCTTACCAAAGGATACACGCAGGAAAAATATGACGGCGGCGGCGGTGTCTATCCCAATTTATTCGATGCGCATCCGCCCTTCCAGATCGATGGTAATTTCGGAGCCACCGCAGGTATAACAGAAATGTTAGTACAAAGTCATCTCGGGCAGCTCCAGTTATTACCCGCATTACCAGCTGCCTGGAAAGAAGGCCATGTAAAAGGATTGCTCGCCCGCGGCAATTTTGAAATAGAGATCTGGTGGGCTGAAGGAAAGATCACCCGGGCTACGCTCCTTTCCCATAAAGGCGGCTCCTGTACCATCAGGAATATGCGGCCGGTTCCTTTAAAAGAAATTAAAATGGACATGAAAGGCTCAGCAAGTACCGGTTATATGGTGCAGTTCAATACCGTAGCCGGATATCGTTACGAATTAAAACCGATGTGATGAAAAGACCTTTCTTTCTAGGATTGATGCTGCTGTTTTCTGCCGGACTTTTTGCCCAGCAGAAAAGTTACAAATTCGATTTTGGTAACGGGAAACTAATGCCCGGATACACGCAGGTAACCACCGATACAAAATACAGTGAGGAAACCGGATTCGGCTTTGATAAATATTCCACCGACCTCCAATCCGGCGATGGGAAAACAAAGAACGCTTTACTCACCGATTATATCAGCAGCACCAAACCTTTTTATTTCTCCGTCAGACTTCCCGATGGGAATTATGATGTGAAAGTGATATTAGGTGATCCGCTTGGCACTGCTGCGGCCACGGTACGTGCGGAATGCCGTCGATTAATGATTAATAATACAGTCACCGGCAAAGGAAAATTCGCCACACTGAATTTCACCGTGCATGTCAAAGACAGTCTGATCCGAAATGAAAATAACGAAGTGGTCAGTAAAGTCCGTCTCAAAGAAAGAGAGGTCGGTTACCTGCACTGGGACAATAAACTCACGCTCGAGTTTAATGGGGGTGCCCCGAAGATCTGTGCGGTGGAGATCACCCCCAATACAACCGCGGCTACTGTTTTTCTCGCCGGCAATTCCACCGTGGTGGATCAGGACAAAGAGCCCTGGGCAGCATGGGGACAAATGATTCCTTCTTTTTTCCAGGCAAAGAAAATTGCAGTGGCCAATTATGCAGAATCCGGTGAAGCATTGAACTCCTTCCGCAGTGCAAGGCGTTTAGAGAAGATACTCAGCCTGATGAAAAAAGGTGATTATCTTTTTATCGAATTCGGTCACAATGATATGAAGCAGAAAGGCGAGGGGGTAGGAGCATTCACAAGCTATAAAAAAGAACTGCTCCGGTATATCGCCGATGTAAAAGCAAAGGGCGGTATTCCCGTATTGGTAACGTCCATGCACCGCCGCAGTTTCGACAGTACCGGACATATCATTAACACACTCGGTGATTATCCCGAAGCCGTACGGCAGGCCGCGAGAGAAACCAATACCGCCCTTATTGACCTCAATGCAATGAGCAAGACACTCTACGAAGCCTGGGGTCCTGTTGAATCTATCAAGGCCTTTGTCCATTATCCCGCCAATACCTTTCCCGGTCAGGATAAAAAACTCGAAGACAATACCCATTTCAATACCTACGGAGCCTGGCAGATCGCCAAATGCATCGTGAACGGCATAAAAGAAGCAAAGCTCGGCATCGCCAAGTCCTTACGAAAAGACCTTACCCCCTTCGATCCCGCCCATCCCGATACAGTGGAGAAATGGAACTGGCCGATGGGGGCGTATGTGACGGGGATGAAGCCGGATGGGAATTGAGATGTGAGTTGTGGGATGTGAGATGTGAGTGGTGAGTGGTGAGTGGGGTTCTAAAGCAGGTAGTGGTTTTCAGGTTTGGAAGCTCTTTGCGTGACTTTTATTTCGAGCGAAGTGAGGAAACTTCTTTCTCCTATCTCGGCGCTGTCATTCCGGACGAAGCGAGGAAACTTCTTTCTCCTCTCTCGGGCGCTGTCATTCCGAACTAAGTGAGGGAACTACTTTCTCCAAAGAGCTTTCCGGAGTTAGTCGGAGACCTTGTATTTAAACAACTAAACAACTAAACGACTAAACAACTAAACAACTAAACATTCCATGCATAAACTCATCCTCTTTTTAGCCCTCCTTTCCGCAATTAACAGCTCCGCCCAGATCGGCCGCCGCTTCCCTTCCGAGCGCAAAGAGATCACCGATCCCGTGACCGGATATAAACTCATTTTTCTCACCAGCACACCCGCCGGTGATTCAAAAATCTATCAGACCCATAACCAATGGACGGCCGACGGGCAATGGCTCATCTTCCGTTCCAACCGGGCGCGAAATGAAGCCTTTGCCGTCAATGAAAATACCGGTGATATCGTACAGGTCACAGAAGGTGGATATACAGGTATGCTCAATGTGGGACGATTATCGATGAAACTCTATTTCCTCCGGTATAAAAATGAACGGCCCGATGATAAATCTCTCAGAAGACCCAATGGTCCCTTGCAGGTGATTGAAGTTAATCTTGCCGCCGTACTCGAAGACAGCAAGTCCGGCAAAATGAAATCCGCCGATACCTATCAGCGTGTATGTGGTACCATACCCGAAGCGCTGGATGGCGGGGGAGATCTGGCCCTTGACGGTGATGAACAGTGGGTCTATTTCAAAACAGGAAAAAAGGGAGCCGAAAAATATTTGCCCGACAGTGTTAAGCCTGCTGCGAATTTCGGTCCAAGGAATATGGGTGCCGGTCCCAATGGAATCGCCGCCATGAATATTAAAACCGGTGAAACAAAATACGTCGTCTCCGTGCCCTTCCAGATCGGGCATATCCAAACCAATCCCTGGGTGCCCGGAGAAATAGTATTCTGCTGGGAGACTGGCGGTAAATCGCCCCAGCGTACCTGGGTGGTACAGGCCGATGGAACAGGATTAAGACCATTATACCCCGAATCCGAATACGAGTGGGTTACCCACGAAGCCGTCATCTCCAGAGACGAAGTGGCGATTGCGATTATGGGTCACCGTAAGATCGGCGGCGTTGATACCACCGGTACCGCAGTCGGTGGTGCCAATCCCGGTCAGGATCCCGCCTGGGGACCATCCGGCACCAGGGAGAAACCAACCGGTCTCGGTATCGTTAACCTGCGTACCCGGGAAATGCTCATTGCCGGCCAGACAAAGAAGGGCAGTGGTCTCTGGCATGTACATGGTTCCGCCGATGGTCGTTTTGCTGTAGGCGATGATTTCTCCCGCAGCATCTATCTCATCGACCGCCGCACCAATGAAATGATCCTACTCTCCACCGGCCACAAGACCACCGCCTCCGATCACCCGCATCCCACCATGAGTCCGGATGGCACAAAGATCCAGATCCAATCAGCGATGTTATCGACTGATGGGAAGGCGATGAATATTTGTGTGATACCGGTGCCGGAGAGGTTAGTTAGTAGTCGGTAGTTAGTAGTCGGTAGTTAGTAGTCGGTAGTTAGTTGAGAGTAGTTAGTTGTGAGTTGTGAGATGTGAGATGTGAGTTGTGAGTTGTGAGTTGTGAGATGTGAGATGTGAGATGTGAGTTGTGGTTTGTGAGTTGTGAGATGTGAGTTGTGAGTTGTGAGATGTGAGTTGTGAGTCTCACTCCGTAGGAGTGCTTTGTCGGTAAAGCCGACGATGCCCGCACTGCCCCCCTCACCCCATCGGGGTGCTTTGTCGGTCCATGAATGATAAACACAAACCTGCGCACCAGTAAAAAAAACGCAATGCTTCAGGCCTGTCAACCTTTCACCCTTACTTCCCCCTGACCTCCTTCGGAGTTAAAGCGCATGGAACGCTTTATCCACGGACAAGCCTGGGCTGAATCCAGAACGAGAGTAAGGGTAAGTGAAGCGAAAGTACAGGGGGGAAGAGAAGACCCTAAGAACCCTCCTTATCAACCTATCAACTTTTCAACCTTTCAACTTTTCACCACTTCTTAATATCTTTAAAGCACTGTAATAAATAATCGAAAGCGCTCGTTTATCCGATCAGCCGTAACACCTCAACCCCTTATCGCATGAACCGTATTGTTCTCCCTTTCCTTTTTCTTTTCCATTCCCTTTATCTTGCCGGCCAGAACCTGGTACCATTTATCAGTGCCGATAAAAAAATGGGCTATAAAAACAGCGCCGGTACGATCGTCATCAAGCCACAATTTGACAAAGCCTTTCCGTTTACGGAAGGACTGGGACGGGTCAGCCTGGAAAATAAATATGGCTTTATCAATGCACAGGGCGTATTTGTAATACAACCGGCCTATGATTTTGCCGAATCCTTTTCCGGTGGACTGGCGGCCGTGGCAAAGGGTACGATCACGTCGTCTTCCTGGGGTTATATTGACAAGACCGGTAAGGAGAAAGTGCCGTTGACCTATAAAACTGCCGGATCATTTCGTGAAGGAAGGGGCCTGGTACAACAGGCAGATGGCCTGTTTGGCTATATTGATGCGGCAGGTAAAGTGGTCATTTCTTTTGTTTACCTGGAAGCCGGAACATTTTCAGAAGGGTTGGCCTGGGCATTTAAAGGGAAAGAAGAAATGTCGGGCGGACTGATTAAACGAAAAATACGGACCGGGAAATTCGGATATATCAACCTAGCCGGAAAAGAAGTGATTCCCTTTGTCTTTGACAAAGTCATGGATTTTTCCAAGGGCAAAGCAAAAGTGGAAAAAGACGGACACTCCTTTTGGATAAATAAAGAAGGTCAGGAGATAACGGAGAACGGCAAACTGATTACTGCCGGACCAGTGGATCCTCGAAAGTCCAAAACAGTCAAAAATCTCAGTCCGGTGATCAGGGCGTATAAGGAATTCGGGGATGAAGGACCGTACGGATTGTATAACAGTGCCGATGAGTTGATTGTTCCCCATCGCTATTCGTATGCGATCGGGGGGAGTAATGGTATTGGGGCGGCACGCGACAATAACACCTGGTATATTTTTAATAACAGGGGAGAACAAACCGGCAGTCTTGAATCAGACATACAGCCTGATTTTTCGGAGGGATTGTCTGCTTTTAAACGCGATGGCCGGTATGGGTATGTGGATACAACAGGTAAGACGGTGATCAGTAATACTTATGCGAATGCGTATGCATTCAGAAACGGGTTGGCCAGGGTAACGGATGGCTCGTCTTATATGTTTATTGATCGTTCCGGAAAAAAAGTGATCTGCTGTTATGATTTCCTGGAAAATTTTTTCAGCGGGTGGGCCAAGGCAGGGAACAGGGAAAGGTTCGGTGGTTACTTTAGGTATAATTATATAAACAAGCTGGGAGATTCCCTTTTATACGTAAATCACCCGTATAAGGATGTTTATCCTTTTTTCAACGGGTATGCCATCTTGCTGGAGAAAAAGTATTCGCGAAGTTCCTATTCTGTAATCGATAGTACCGGTAAATCACACTCGCTGGGAGAGTTTGGAGATATCGTTGATTTTGGCAATGACAATCAGTTAATAGCGGTTGCCCGGTATGACAACAATATTAATAATTATAAGTGGGGTTATGTTGATCTGATGGGTCGGGAGCGTATTCCGATGAAGTACAATAAAGCCGAAAATTTCAGGAACGGGTATGCTTTGGTAGAAACAGGAAATGATATGAAAGGACTTATCGACACCACTGGCCGAATGATCATTACACCGGAGCGGTTTACTTCTATCACCAATTATCAGGATGTCGTTAAAATATCGGTTACGAAGAAGAATTTTAACCCGGCCATAAAAGGTCAGTATGTAGATTCAATCTTTGTTTTTAATAAACGGACACTAACCCTTACACCCGATTCAGCGCACTATGCTAATCTTGATATGATTGCCCGGCTGAAGGCGAAAAAGCCGGTTAACACCGGAAATCCTGCGACTGCTACCGGGATAACAAACCAACCGGCCCCCTCACCGAAGCCTGCGCCCACACCCGCGCCGCCGCCGGCTCCGGTCAATAAGAAATTACTTACCGGTTCCTTTACCAAATACTACAATTATAAGCGGGAGAGTTATGCGCTTGATAAACTGGTAGAGGAGAATTACAAGGTGGAAGTAAATACTGATTATATCCGGATTTATATTCAGGGCACTGGCAGCAGTTATGTTTTCTGGAAAGAGTACAAAATAGTAGCCAGCGACAATTATGAAGCCAATGGTCTCCGGGGACAGGCCTATTTATCCAGCAGCGATCAGCAATTACTCTTTAGCAGGAAGGAGGGCAAAGACTACCTGCTCATTCAGCCCAAAAGTATGAGCTCCTATACGGAGTATCTTTCGCGGTAACTGTTTGTGGAGGCAGGACGTTGGTAGTAGTTGATCAGTTAGTAAGTTGACAGGTTAACAAGGCACCCTCCTAAGAAACCCTCCCTGTCAACTTCTCAACCTTTCAACTTGCCAACCTGCCAACCCGTCAACCTCCACTTAATTCAGTAAATTAGCCTGTAAATCACAGCACCCCACACTTGGAAAGAACACGACTCATACGAATAACCAACAACCGGATATTCCTTACACCGGATATGAGTCTGCCCTTGTCGCAAACCAGTTTGCCAGGTGAGTATATCAGTTTTCGGACACATGATGATATCTTCTTTGAAATCGAAGTGGATTATGACAAAGACAAACAGGTAATTACCGTTAAGGTGGTTGACTACCAGCCATCAGATACAAAACGATTCAATATACAGCTTGCAAAAGCCCCGGTACGTTTTATTCACTTTGCCCCACTGAGCTGGCAGCGCATAGAGCGATACCTCGCCAGCTATACGATGAAGGCGCTGTTGAAAAGGAATATTGTTTTCGAAGAAACCGGTTTTGTCAGGATGAATGATCATACAGGTTCAACTTTCAGGACTGCCATAGACCGCGGAAGAAAAGCTTCAGAAGGAGCAGCGTCGTTCGTTTCGGATCAGGAATCGGGTTACGGGACTAACAAGCAGCTTAATCCGGTTATTGAAACGATCACAGAAGAAGCAAAAATCTATTTCAAGGATGCGGTGTTTGAACTGGGGTTTCTTTCATTTTCTTATCAATCCAAAGAACTGAAGGAGCGTTTCAATCTGAAGATTGAGAATCATTTTTTGTTGCCGGAGTTCAATGCCATCCGCAATTATTTTCCCAAAGCATTGGGGGGAAAGAAGCAGTTTTCTATAAAAGTGAGGTTTACGTTGACGGATCAGCAAGTAACGGATATTGTTACAACCTCCCCGGACATTGATCGCATCAACGAAGACCTGCTGGATAGTGTAAAACGCATGCGGATTGCCGGTCTGACAAAAACACCGTTGCAGATAGCGGTAGATAAATCACTGTTTTCGTCGGCAGATATATTTGATTCTTTTAAGGAGGAGGAAAAGGATGGGAATGTATTCAATCAATCGGAGGAAGAAATACTAAACATGTTAATTGAAGCCGGTAATATCCGGAATGCCCGTCAGCTGCAGTACCTGTCAGGATCAAAACATTCAGCCAGCCATAAATTGCGGTTTACCTTAAAGCCCAACTTTGGATTCCTGTTTTTCATAGAAGGTGAGACCAAAAATCATTTCTGCTGGGAATTGCTGAACTCGCATGCCACGTATCTGTGGTCATTTGATAAGATGGACTCGGATATAAAGTGGCAGTACAAGCAGATTGAAGATATTATCAATATCATCCGGGATATGGGCCGTGAAAACTACAAGCAGCAATACAGGAATAACCCGGCTGGAAGCGATTTAATATTCAGCAGCATCGATCACCGGGACGCCGGCTCTGCGCTGAAGGATGGGTTTGTGGAGTGGCAGCATAGGTTGAGGGAGCGGTTGGTATAGTTAAATAAACATAACTCTTTCGTTAAAAAGCATGCAGTGATATATTAGTAATAGTCAGATAACCAGTTATGTATAATGTGAATTAAAATAAATTTTAGAAAATCTAAAATATATTTAGATTTGTATTGTAAAGTTTGAAGTACCTGCTAAACCAGTTAAACATGGTAATAATTAGCAAAACAACTTTAAATAAGTTCTTTGAGCAATACCCGGCAGCGACCGGACCTGTACTACAGTGGTACGGTAGGGTGAAGGAAGCTGACTGGAAGGACTTTGCAGATTTAAGAAAATTGTTTCCTGCTACCGATTATGTGGGTAACGATTTGTATGTATTCAACCTGGGTGGGAACAAATACCGGCTCATTGCCAGGGTTTTCTTTAGTGTGCGTACCGTCTATATACGATTCATTGGTACACACAGCCAATACGATAAGGTTAAGCTCTCCGACCTTTAAGCAAAAAAGTGGGGAGCTGCCCTCAGAAAAGTGAAACCGGGGGCACTATAAATCCGGATTCAAAAATTTAATGTATGCAGAAAGAAAAGCGCCGGCTGGTTGTGGAGAGAAAGTCCCAACTGAAAGTGTCAGGCGGGAAGATTAATTCAAATTTTAAAAACAAAAAAGTAATAGCAAAAAGAAAGGTCCAGATAAAAACAAAAGAGGCCTATAATGCAGTAATGCTGGAGATTGACCAACTGATGAAAAGAGGCGAAGCTAATCTTAGTCAAGCAGAACTGAAGCGTTTACAGATCATGGCCGAAGCGGCCGAGATGTATGAAGACACGCATGACCCACTTCCTCTTCCGGAAAGTCTTCCGGAGATGATCAGGATGCGGATGTTTCAAATGCAGCTTAACCAGGCCTTCACGGCTAAGTTGTTAGGGGTGAGCGATGCCAAATTTTCACTCATTCTCAGTGGAAGGCAAAGACCCGATATTCAATTTATTAAAGCACTCCACGAAAAATTAAAAGTGGATGCAAACCTGATACTTCAAGCTTTATAATGGAAAGCGCCTTCGGGCGCTTTCTTTTTTTAAAATTAATTTTCAAGACAGGCGATTTGATGTGTTAGCAAGGCAACCTCCTAAGGACCCTCCCTGTCAACTTTTCAACCAGTCACCCATCCTCACCCCAGCGGGGTGCATTGTTGGTAGCCACATTGCCGCCCCCGATGTTCCCTTCACCCCGTAGGGGTGTATTGTGATGTTCGGATTTCATATATTGTATTCCATATGAGAATAAAGTTTCTTTTTGTTATGTCTTTTCTCTTTCTGCTGCAAACCATGTATGCAGCAGAAAGTAATAAGCAACAACATATCGGATTAACCGATACCCTGCCTTCTTCAGCACAATGTCTGACCCTGAACCAGCTAATTGAGATTGCACAGCTCGAAACCAAATCAGCCAGGACAATATTAAACCTGCTGCATCAGGTCGATAAAACACGGGAACATAAAGGGACGGATAAAACGGAGATCGTTTTTGCCGTAAAAGCAAAACTCAAGTATGTTTTAACCTGGAGAAAAAAGGAGCATCGTCTTTGCCTTTACTATTTCAGCACCCCGGAACATGAGACATTTAACCAGCAGATCATCAACGGTGGTTTTCAATTCGTCGAGGAAGAATCCGAATCCCCGAAAATCGCATTTAAAATTTTCAAGAAAGATAATCTCTTTGTTAAAACAGCGGAAGTATTCAGGGAATCTCAGGATATGTATTTGCTGCTTATACAGATTGATAGTGAATAGTTGATAAGTTAACAGATTTACAAGTTGAAAAGTTAACCTCCTAAGAAACCCTCCCTGTCAACTTCTCAACCTTTCAACTTTTCAACTTGTCAACTTACCTAACCCGTCAACTTCCCCTAACTTTACCCCCATGCGAATCATCAGCTTCCTTCTCCTCCTCACTCTCTCCATCCCGGCTCTGGCCCAGGACTCTACAAAACGATATACGTTCAAAGAATTCGGATGGACGATCACACTTCCGGATGGATTCACGGTGATGGACAAGGCGGAAAGCAGGAAAAAAGTTGAGCAGGGGAAGAAGCTCATCGAGGAATCCAATGATATCGTGGCTGATATTTCAGCACTAAGGACGCTGTTCACCGCCACAAAAAATACGTATCAATACTTTAGTTCAACCATTGAACCTTTTGATAGCAAAAAAGACGGGGATTATAAGCTGACATCAAAAAAAGTAAAGGATATAACCTTTATTACATTTAAGGAAAAGATGGGTGATGCAAAACTGGATTCCGTTTCAGAAAAGGCGACAATTGACGGACTGGTTTTTGACAAGTACATCATTACAGTAAAGCTAAAGGACCTGACAATGACGATGGTGCTGATGAGTAAGCTCTACAAAGGCTACGATTTCGGGATCAGCTACCTGTACCTGGATGAAAAGACCAAGGAGCAGATCGAAGCCTCCATCAATGGCAGTAAATTCCGGAAATAAACAAAGTCCATCTTTTATTTTGCTGACAAGCTCATAAGCCTACCGGCCGGCTGCGGCAGGTTGACCTGGCAGCTTCCTGTCCATCCCTCCAGATCATCCGCTCAGTTCAGATCCGCCCCCCGTTTCTTCGATGCGGCTTCGACCCCGCTTCGATAATCCTTCGATACCGCTTCGAGAATCCTTCGACCCGCTTCGACAATCCTTCGATGCGGCTTCGACTTTCCATTTACCCTTCTCCGACCCTCGTCCGACCCATCTTCGACGGCCATCGAACCTGCCCGGAACCAGTCCCGGTCATGGACAGACGCAGGTACGAAAAGCGCCCGAAGCCATCCCGAACAGCTCCCGAAGGCCCTTCATCCTATCCATTCCCATTAGCCCTGCCCCCGGGATTTCAAGTGCCAGGGGAGCCTAAAAATGAACAGATAGGTACAAAAGAATCATTTCATACAGCCCCCTTTTTGACCATCTGTAATAAAATAATGGCTTGTAAATCAAAAGCGTATAACCCTTCATGTTACTTTTCTTCGACACTTGTTCGGGAATGGTTCGATTTTTCCCCGGTAGCCGTCGAACAAGGGTCGAATGAGCCTCGAACGAGTCTTCCGGATGGTAAGTAAAAAGGCCGGTCTCCCGGCAGGCTTATTATCCTTTCTCCCTGCCTTCTCCCTGACCTCCTTCGGAGTTAAAGCGCATGGGCGCTTTATCCACGGACAAGCCTGGGCTGAATCCCGAAGGAGAGTATGGGAAGGTGAATAGAAAGGGGGAGAGAAATTACACACTGATTTATTTAGAAAAGTCTGTTTACTGAAAGCAGGTAACTAGCATCCAACATCTTTTCTTTTTGCGGTTATTTGCGGGCATCACGGATTTGACTAACCCAAAAAGGGTATTGTTTGGGATTAGGTGAGGTGTAAATTTACTATATGGATATGTTTAATATCGGCTATTATCATATTCATTTAAGTAGGTTATTTTCAATAATATAATCTTTAGAAATTTCATTCTTTGAGGTAAACATACTTATTAGCCGTCGGTTTAATATAGGTGCACACCAAAACAAACAAGAGTATAATAAAGTAACATTGAACAATAATGACAGAAGATCAAAAAAAATGGTTTGATAAACTATACCAAAAAAGACGGAATACAGCAACAACACTAATGGATGACTTTGCGATTAGCAATATGTGGAACAGTGTCATTGAAAAATATAGTGACCAAGCTCATTTCATTTACGAGCTTTTACAGAATGCAAATGATGCAAAAGCGACAAAGTCCTCATTTGAATTAACAAAGCATGGACTTTATTTTAAGCACAATGGGAAAATAAATTTTTGGATTTCGAATCCCGATAATGAAAAACAGGACCAGCAGAACAATAAACTTGGTGACATTAATGCAATTACAGCCGTTGCACAATCAAATAAAAAAGACCATTCAACAATTGGGAAATTTGGAGTTGGTTTTAAAGCGGTTTTTCAATATACTGAAACGCCACACATTTATGACCCAAACTTTCAATTTAAGATTTGCAAATTCATAGTTCCAATTAAATTGGATGATGATTTGACAGGCCGACAAAATGACGAAACTATTTTTTATTTTCCTTTTGATAAGCAAGAAACTGATGAAAAGGGTAATTTAAAAATGTCTAAGGAAAAAGCATATTCAGATGTATTGGAAAAGCTAAAAAAGCTGATCTTTCCAACATTGTTTCTTTCCGACTTACAAGAAGTAAAATGGCAAGCAGAAAACAACGAAGTAGGCGAATATTCTAAAAAAAGATCATTACAGGAACAAGCAGAAAACATCTTTTATGAAAAAGTTGAACTCAATCAAAAAATCGGATTAAAACAAAGAAAAGATAGATTATTCGTTTTCACACGTTTTACAGATGAGCTTAATCTTTACTATTCTATTGGCTTCTTTGTTAACGAGAAAGGCAAATTGATGCCAAAACAAGTTTCTGCATTTTGTTTTTTTCCAACCAAGGAAATAACAAACCTAAATTTTATTCTCCACGCTCCATTTTTGCTTACAGATAGTCGTGAAGGAATACATCGTTCTAAAGAGCATAATACAGAAATGGTAGAGTTGCTTGCACAACTCTCAGCAGACAGTTTGCTTGTTTTAAAAAAATTAAAGCTGATTAACGATGATATAATTGAGATAATTCCCTATAAGAAAATTGATTATGGTAATGAGGGTTTTTTTGATGATTTCTATTTTAGAATAAAAGAGAAGTTGCAAACCGAAGAAATACTTCCTGCTAAAAACGAAGCCTTTGCAAATAAGAGTAACGCCTATTGGGCAGATTCGCCTGATTTGGCAAACTTATTTACTAACGAACAACTTGCTGAATTAGTAAAAAATCAAAATGCAAAATGGGTTTTCACAACAATAGGGAGAACAAAAAACAAGGAAATCACAGATTATATTGATGGGGGTTCCGAAAGGTCTTGGGATAGGAAAGAACCAAATTTAATTAAATCAAGTTTGGACTTTGAAAATAATATTGCTGAATTGATCACAGGTGATTTTATTAAAAATCAATCTACTGAATGGCTCCATAGGTTGTATGAATATTTATCTGAAAGAAAATCTTACCAAGACGAATTCAAAACAAAACCTATTTTTAAAGACTCCCTAGGAAATGCAGTTGCAGCGTTTCATAAAAGTGGTGGGGAGTTGCACTGCATTTTATTCTTACCCCTTGATGAATTAAATTTAAGTTACAAAACTATTGACCCTGAACTGCTTAGGAATAGAAAGACAAAGGAATTTATTGAAAGCTTTGGTATAAAGAAGCCAAGTCTGAAAGATGAAATATATAATAATATACTGCCCTTGTATGAAAAAGATGGCGAAATTGATACAAATACACACTTCAAAAAGTTTTTCACTTATTGGAAAAGTTCGGGAAGACCAGAGGAATTTATCTCTTTAATAGAAGAGAAAGAGTTTGTTTCTTACAAAACAAACGGAGATCAAAAAACCTATCGTGGAATTGCTGGTGAAATCTATTATCCAACTTCAGATTTGTTAAAATATTTTGAATCAAAACCAGATACAAAATTTGTCGATTTAGACGATTACTACTCTTTTATTTCGGAGGAAAAGGAGCAACATGTTTTGAAAGAATTTCTTTTGAAATTAGGGGTAAGTTTGATGCCAAGGATAATCGAAAGAGAAATAACTGACTCTTCTGAAAAGTCAAGATTAAATCTTCGTCAATCAACATATGGTTACTATGATCGAAACATTACAATTGATAAAATTATTGACGGGTGTAATGAGATTACAAAAAATATAAACGAAGAGAGATCCATAATTTTATGGCGTTACTTAAAAAAAATGTCGAGTTATGATTATTCACAAGGAAATCATAAATTCTTTTATTATTCACAGCAATATCAATCCTTTGAATCTAGTGCGTTAACTATACTAAAGAAACGGAAATGGTTATTAGTTAATAGTGGAGAATTTGCCGCTCCTGGTGAAATTAGCATAAACGAATTATCTGAAGTTTACGAGACTAGCTTGGAATTAGAACGGTTATTAGGGTTTAGGCCAACCATTGTGTTAACTGAAACCGAAAGAATCGCTTCTAAATTTGAAAGCGAAGAAGAAGCCGAGGAAGCAAGAAAAGCTCTAGATGAAAAAAGAGAGAAAGAAAAAAGAAGGACAGAAAGGAAAGCTCAAGGGGTAAATACCTCAATGGATTCTGAAAATTTAGAAGGTGCGATTGAAAGTTTAGAGAATCTTTCAGAAGCTGTTTCTAAACCTAAAACTGAAAAGGGGAAGACAAATACATTGCCTGAATTTGACGAAGATGAAGAACTTGCGAAAGGAATAGAAAAATTAAAATTACAACTAGGAATTAAAAAAAGTAGAGTTGAATTAGCTAAAATCATTAAAGATAGTATAAAATACTCTTATGATTGGTTTATTGCTTACTTACAATTGCTTGCTACATACGGTGAAAAGCAGGATGCACAGAAGCAAAAATCTATCTCATTTCAAGAAATAAAGCCATTTAAAGCAGATAGCAAATACTTTCTACTTTGTGGTGCAAGTAGCTATATCTCGCCTGAAATTGAAAATGCTGACGATTTTAAAGTTTCACTTGTATTTGGAAATGGTAAACGGGAGCATATAACAGTTGAAGGAGTTTCTAAAAAGGGTCAAGATTTGTTGATTTATTGTCGTGAGCCATTGTCAAATAATACACTGTGCCTTTTTTCAAACATCTTAAAAGTTGAAATCATCTTTTTACCTGTAATTGATTTGCTTGCCAGGTTAGAAAGAGCTTTTGGAAATAGAAAATATATTGACAAGTGGGAAAATGTTGAAGAAGCAATGCCTCCATTAAATTATATTTACGGGCCACCAGGAACAGGTAAAACGACAACACTTTGCAATAAAATTAATGGAATTTTCACTTCAAAACCTAACGCTAAATTCTTGGTGCTCACCCCAACAAACAAAGCTTCGGACGTTGTTTGTAAAAAATTGCAAGATATTAATCCTTCTATTTATGCCGTTCGTTTAAGTAGACCGACTGATCCCGAATTGGAAGATCATCAAATTTATCGTGATACGCTTGATGATGTTGATTTGCAGAGCATTCAAGTTGTTGCTTCAACAATTCACAGATTGCCTTACTTTGACATTAAGCAAATCGGTTTATTATTTCAATACAAGTGGGATTATGTAATATTTGATGAATCGTCAATGACAGGTTTGCATTACATCACTTTTGCAATATTGGCATTGTTTAAGACAAACCCAAATATAAATATTATTATTGCAGGAGACCCAAAACAAATACCGCCAGTTATTGAAATTGATGAAAAAGAGTTAGAAAATTTTGATTTTCAAGATGAGAACATCTACAAAATGATGAAACTTGAAAGTTTTAATCCTAAGAATCAAATAATCAGAAAAACTGACAGTATTTTAAACCTTACTACGCAATATAGAAGTGTTCCCAATATTGGTCAACTATTTAGTGAACTTTCTTATTCAAGTTTGTTGCAGCACGACAGAGCAACTAACAGAACAAAAGCAAAGCCTTTGCCAGAAAAATTTCGAAGCTTAATCACGTCAAACGTAACATTCATAGATATTCCGCTTGATGAAAACAATTCAATTTACAAAGTAAATAAACTATTTTTCAGTTCCTATCATACTTATTGTGCAATTTTAGTTTCTGAAATCATAAAATATTTTGACACATCAAGCAACGACAACAATGAACACTGGACAATTGGGCTAATAGCACCATACAAAGCACAAGCTATGTTACTCAACAAATTAATAACTTCCTACTATCTTTCTGAAAAAGTAAAAGTTATATCTGACACAGTACATGGATTTCAGGGTGATGAATGTGATATTGTATTTTTTGTTTGCAATCCCAATAATTATTATTTTAAATACCATGAGAAATCTTTGTTGTCAAAAGAGTATATATATAATGTGGCAATCAGCAGAGCAAAAGACTATTTGATAGTTTTGCACCCATTCTCAGAAATTCAAAATAATGAGTTCATTAATAAAATTGGACTTTCGTATAAAAACCATTTTGGTAATATAAGAATATTAAAAGCTAATGGAATCGAAAATATTTTGTTCAACGAGGAAAACTATATAGAAAATAACAGTTATGTTTCAGGTCACGACAATGTAAATGTTTTTGGGCATTCTGATATGAAATATTTCATAAAAGCAAATGACACAGCAATTGACATACAATTAAGAGATAAATTAGATCATAAAAGAAATATTTTATCGGCGGGATGGAAAGATATTTATCATAGTGATAGCATTAAATAGTAAAAATAGATTCGGATAAGTTTGATAATCAAATCACTGATAATAAATAGCTTGTAAACATGCTTTTATTAATACAAAAATCATAATGATGATGCGTAAAATGATGCTGTAAACATTTATACCTCTGGTTAACTTTATATTTTCTTCTTTATATCCTGTTCAAACAGGGTGCTTTTAACTTCAAGCCTCCACTGCCGGATTTTGCTGGCTTAACGGGCTTGACTAACCTAAAAGGAGTATTGTAGTGAAAGCTAGGTTGTGTAAATTTATATAGTTTAAACGTTTAAAATCGGTTTTAATAGCGAAATCGAACTATTTATTAACCACTTTATTTTCAATAGTATAGAGTTTAGATATTTCATACTATAGCAGAAATACAATCGTTGTACACTATGTTATTCAACTTCATATTCCATTCAAAAGAACGAGAGTCAACATCAAAATAAATTAAACACCAAGATTACAACATGCCAAATCAATACACACCTCAAAAAAGAACTATTGGTGAATTACTTAGTTTGACAAATCCTCCAGTCGTAGTTCCCGACTGGCAAAGAAATTTTAGTTGGACTTCGTCAGAAGCACAAACATTTTGGATAGATCTAATTGATTTTAGTAATAAATATCCAAACCAAAATATTACAGATCAGGAGTACTTTCTCGGTTCAGTGGTGATAGTAGATAATAACACTTCACATCTTTTGCTAGATGGCCAGCAGCGTTTAGCAACTGCCGGTATTCTCTTGTCTATAATAAGAGATTATCTTGCAAGATATAATCGAGACGCAGCTACCAGAATTACAACCCGATACTTAACTGATTTTGATGACGCTTCAGATCAAAAGATTTTCAAATTGACATTAAATGTTTATGATCGAGATTTCTACAGACGAGAAGTGTTAGAAGAGCGCACTGCCGATTATGTTGCGCCAGATCCACAAATGCTTTCTCATAAACTGATTCGAGAAGTTCGGGAGTCTTTCGATTTGCATTTTAGAAATAAATATCAGGAATTAAATAATCCGCTTGAGGCACACACGTGGGCATTAAGAATACTCCAGGTATTGGTAAATCACATTTCGGTAGTTGCGGTCATTTCTACAGACGAGGATAATGCTTCAAATGTATTTGAGACACTAAATGATCGTGGAATTGGGTTGTCAACACCAGATTTGCTAAGAAATTTCCTTCTTAGGAGAGCCCCCGATGAGGAAAGAGAAGAAATTGTAACTTTATGGGGTACAATATTTGATATTGACGAAGAAGTCAAAATAGATGTCTTTCTTAGACATTATTGGTTATCAAGAGCTGGTGATGTAAAAACCCGATCTTTATATCGGGAAGTAAAATCCTTTATACAAACTAATAATGAATCGAGCTTATTTTTTACAAGAAATTTGACTGACAATGCAGAAGTTTATAAAAATCTTTTAACTGCGCAAGTAGAGGATGAATTATCTTCTAAATATCTAAAGGATATCAAAGAACTAGGAGCTAATTTACTTTATCCATCTTTGTTAAGCGCTATTGCAACATATGAAACTGATGAGTTTTCCTCAGTATGCAAAAATCTAATCGTTTTATTTGTTCGTTACAGTGTAATAGGCAGACTTGAAAATAGTCCTTTAGAAACTTTCTGTTACAATCTTGCAAGAGATATACGAAATGGGCTTTCAGTAGCGGATTTGATTATAAGGGTAAATGAAAAAATGCCAACAAACGATCAGTTTAGAAATCAATTTTCACAAACATCAATAACTAGAAGGGATTCTGTAAGATACATATTAAGAGAGATAGAATTAAGTAAAAGAAGGACACAAGAACTTGAAGTTGCACCACCTTCTAGAGTTCAAGTAGAGCATATTTATCCTCAGACACCCTTGGCGGCAGAACGTTTGGCTAACCATAATTCACTGATAAATAGAATTGGAAATTTAACGTTGTTAGACAGACGTTTGAACGCAGCGATAAAGAATGGCAATTTCTTAGCGAAAAAACCTTCGTATCAACAATCTGAACTTATTATTACTAATGAATTGGCAAATTACAATGAATGGACTTTAGCTATTATAGAAGCTCGACAATTAGAAATGGCTGAGACTGCTTTAAGTATTTGGAGAATAGATTGAGGTCAACACTGCGTACAACATCGAGATTTGTGCAATGGACTTCAGAATAAATACTCATCGACAGAATAAAACCCTGCAACATATAGGGCTGACACGGTCTCTTAGAAATTTGATCTAAAAATAGATCATTACCTCAGGAAGGAGCTTTGCGCACCCGGCTTTAGGTATCTCGGATGGGCCACTTCACAGAGCCCTGCACGTTAGTGGTAGGCCATATTATAAGCATCCTCAACTTTGGGATTACATTTTATTTAGTGTTAACAAAAAAAATCTTTATGAACCCAAATGAAAATGACATCAAGTCTTTTGAAGAAATAGAGAAAGAAATATCAGCAGAACTCAAGACGTTAGAAGAGGCAGTTTTACAAGACTTTTCAAAAATTAAGGGACGTGACAGCTCTGTACATTCTTTGCATGGAACAATCGGACATAATAAACAAAAAAGCCTTGATTTGGTACATGGAACTTGGATAAATCATGAAGAATATATTGCTGCCTGGCTTCAAGGTTTGAAAGACTTAATTGCTAGCAATTATCCTACAATTTTAAAGGAAATGTTTGCTAACAAAGGTATTAGAAAGTACATTTTTAAGTTCCTTGAAAGAGATTTTTACCGTCATTATAAAGTTCGTATAAGGAAAAAACCGCAAGAAAACTTGTGGTCAATTTGGTTTGGAAGCGAAGTATTGTCTTGGGGACTATTAATTGCTCCCAGACTTGCAGAGGGAGAGTGGGAAAACAAACCAGCTGAAGTAAGAAAAGTAAACTTTGAATATTGGACAATTGGGCATGTCTTGTCTACAGGCTTGGTAGATCCAGAAAATAATAAGCTAGTAACCTTTAATGATTTAGAGGCTCTTTTGACTTTTTATGAATCAATCTTGAAAAGAGTCTCAAACTCTATTTATGAAAAACATGTTTTCGATTTCTATTGTGCTTACTTAAGAAATTCAGCTAATCCTAATACAGAGCCTTTTCTGATTCCTGAATTTCGATATGAAGGAATTAAGCAAAGGCATAAATATCGATTAGATTTCACCATATTAAATTCAAACACCGGAGAAAGGATTGGATTCGAATTAAGTCCACAATCCACTCATATGGCTATTCAAGGAATAACATCTAAAACACAGATTGAGCTTAATAAAGATCTGCTGGACAAATGGAACAAAGAAATGGACAAACGCAATAGTTATTTTGAACAGTTCGGAATAACAACTCTTACTTTTACGGATGATAAATTAGCTGATATGAATTCGTGCAACAAAACCATTGGTTATTACTTATCAAAACGAGAAAAGGAAAAGAAAACTGTAGAGCAGCTTACGTCAGAAATACTTGCATTGAAATGAAGATTAAAGCGTTACGTGGGCTAACCGCTAACATTACATTGACAATATGGCGGGTCGACGATTATGTTCTCCGCTTATTTGTTCGCTAATCAACTTTAGTGTTTGCAGACGAATAACGCCGAGCAAACGAATAGCAATGAACTATTGTATTTTTAATCAGCAGCGGCACCAGGCAGACAGTACACGGAATATCGCCACATCGCAAATACTTCAACGTTGCTCGTCATTTTAAATAATATTCCGATAAATGAAAATAATAACTTGGAATTGCAATATGGCTTTTAGAAAAAAGGCTGAATATATTTTAACATACAAGCCAGATATTTTAATTATTCCAGAATGTGAACATCCTGACAAATTATTATTTCCAATTAATACTCCAAGGCCAAAAGACATTCTATGGTTTGGTAAAAATCAAAACAAAGGACTTGCAATATTTTCTTACAGTAAGTTTCGTTTCAAGGTTCTTGAAAATCACAACGAGGATTTTAAAATGATTATTCCAATCGAAGTAGCTGACGGAGAGTTTGATTTTAATTTATTTGCGATTTGGGCTAATAACCCAACAGATAGAGATGGTCAATATATTGAACAAGTTTGGAAAGCACTTCTTTATTACGGCAACTTGCTTACTGACACGAAAACTATTCTAGTTGGTGATTTTAATAGTAACTCTATTTGGGACAAAAAACACAGGGAAGGCAATCACTCTGATGTTGTAAAGCATTTAGAAAGGAAAGGAATATTTAGTACATATCATTTATATTATAAGCAGAAACAAGGAGCAGAAGAACATCCAACGCTATATATGTACAGACGCAAGGACAAGCCTTATCATATTGACTATTGCTTCGCTTCAAAAGAATTATTAGACAAAGTAAGTTCAGTTGAAATTGGCGATTTTGATGAATGGACAAAATATAGTGACCACGTTCCTGTTATTGTAACTTTTAACAACTAATATGAATTAAGGCGGTCCTGTTTCATTAGATTACAAATTTTTAGAAAAATCGGACAATCAGGAAAGGTAGCTAAAGTCCTCTGTGGTAATGTATTTCATAATTCTTATTTACCCCATCGCCCCCCAAACCAGAGAGTGTTGCAAAAAGTGTGTCAGTTTGAAGTTTTGTAACTTTAAAACTAACACATATGGAAATGAAAGACAAACAGTCATTTGACTTCGAAGCTTTCAAAAAGCAAGCGGCCAGCCGGATAAAAA
>JAFLBL010000005.1 GCA_017303855.1 Chitinophagales bacterium
AAACCAAGGCCAACAAAGAACTGGAAAAACTAAGTGCTGCTATTGACAAACTGGAGAAAGAAAAAACTGATATTAAGAACAATGCCATTTATAAGGATGCTTTTGAGTGGCGATTTATGTTTCCGGAGGTGTTGGATAATGAGGGGGTGTTTGTGGGGTTTGATGTGGTGATAGGAAACCCACCGTATATAACTGGCAACAATGTCAAAAGCCATAAGAAGATATTCTTACAATTGTATACAACCATTCAATATCAATTTGACTTATACATTTTATTTATTGAGCGAACAACTTCGCTAATCAAAAAAAAGGGTGTTCTAAGTTTAATTACACCTAATTCTTGGTTAAAGAATTTAATGATGTCAGATTGTAGAAGATTCATTATTGAAAATCTAAATTGCTACTCGATAAACCCTAACATTTCAAATGCTTTTGAAGAAGCTTCTGTCGATACTTTAATTTTTACAGCAGAGAAAAGGTTATATCCCCATCTAATAGAAGGAGATTTAAAAGTTTGGCAATTTATAAATAAGGAGCCTATCGAAAAAAGGAAAATAAATCAAACTAGATTTTATGAAAACGATGGCTTTGTTTTTGATTTAGAAGTAGACGACAAAAAACATAAAATATTAAAAAAAATAAAGGAAAGTAGTGTAAAAATGGAAAGCCTATTTGAAATCACAAGAGGAATAAATCCGTATGATTCTTATACAGGCCAATCTAAAGAAATTATTGAAACTAGAGCGTACCATTCAAATTACAAAAAGAATGAAACTTTTGTACCAGAGTTAAGAGGAAAGCACATCTTCAGAAATGGTTATTTATGGGACAACAAACACTTTATCAGTTACGGCGATTGGCTAGCTGCACCAAGAAACGAGAAATTCTTCACTGGGAAAAGAATACTATTTAGAGAAATTTTAGGACAAGAGAATTTCATTTGTACAGTAATTGATGAAGATTTTAAAATTGACAGGAGTCTATACATTGCTCTGCCATATGACAATGTTGACATATATTTCATTCAAGGAATTTTAAGTTCAAAACTAATAGCATGGTTTTTCCGACATGAAAAAAATGAGTTTGACGACCTTTTCCCAAAAATCCGTGTGGAAGAATTTAAAAACTTACCCATTAGGCTTAATTCAAATAAACAAAAAGAAATTAGCCTTCTTGTCGACCAAATTCTCGCCGCCAAGAAAGCCGATCCGGCAGCGGATACCAGTCATTGGGAGACGGAGATTGACGAGCTGGTGTTTGATTTATATGGGTTGACGAAGGAGGAGAAGGGGTTGGTGAAGGGGGCGTAGTTAAAACTTAGACGTTTTGAGCAATAATATTTGTAGAATCGAAACCCTTTCGTTTTCAGCATATTAGAATACTGCTTTACATCATTATTTCTTTTTCTTTACAATATAATCTAGAACTATAAATATTTATAGCAGCTAATTCAGGATTTTTAAAAATAATTAAGGCCAGCTGCTCTTATTTTAGAATTTATTTTCCTTACTTTTACGGCAATAAGACCTGCCACGCCTCTCATAAGAACGGCGCACCCGGGCGGGTTTTCGATTTAATATAGTCCAGCTATATGAATTTCAATAAACCTCCTATTTCAATTCCAGACCAGATCAGTCTGCTCAAAAAAAGGGGTCTCCTGATTACAGACGAGACGAAAGCCGCACATTATCTTTCTAACATCAGCTACTACCGGTTACGGGCATATACTTACCCATTCCAGGATAATTCGGTCCCCGACCACCCTTTTGTTAAACAAGTGTCATTCGATGACATCATTGATCTGTATGTATTCGACCGCAGGTTAAGATTACTTGTATTTGACGGGTTAGAAAAAATTGAAATCGCTCTACGGACAAAAATTATCTATCATTACTCTGTTTTATACGGAAGTCATTGGCATGAAAACATAAGCATTTACCGTAGTCAAAGCCGGGTGATTCGCGATTTGGGTAAATTATACGAAGAAATTGACAGGTCAAATGAAACATTCATTAAGCACTATAAAAACACATATACACAACCCCCTAATCCACCATCCTGGATGAGCCTGGAAGTTGCCTCAATGGGTTTACTGTCTAAACTTTTCGAAAACTTAAAACTTTCGCCTGATAAAAAAGAGATAACTAAATCATTTGGCTTATCTCATCCGTTTATTCTTGAAAGCTGGATGCACGCTTTTGCACAGTTGCGGAATATTTGTGCTCATCATGGAAGACTATGGAACCGACGATTTACAACAACCCCTAAGATCCCGGATAACTCAATTCATCCATATCTGAATAATAAAAAAATTTACCCTAATAAAATTTATGCTATCCTTAGCAGCATGACATATATTTTACATATCATCAGTCCGGGAAATACATTTAACACCCGATTAAAAGAGCTCATGAAAAGCTGTAAACTTACTGACGAAAAAGAAATGGGTTTTCCGGAAAATTGGCTGGATGAACCTATTTGGAAATAACCCATTGCAAAAACTAATTTTTTATATGTCAACCTTCAAAAAATTTACTAAAGCTGCGGATATTGATGCGAAGTTGGAAGGTTTCAAAGAAATTCTTAACCAACCTTCACACAAAGCCGCCATTATGGAAATGAACCAAACCATGGCTGCTGTCCGGAGAGATTTTAAAGTCAAGGAAAGCAAATCTCTTTCATCTGCTGCTAAAGTGGTATTGACTTCCTGAGCGGTAATATACCGGATTAATACCCCAGATAACATATTCCGAACAAGACCTGCCACGCCTCTCATCAGAACGGCGCACCCGGGCGGGTTTTTGTCCCTTACTAAAATTAGTTGACAATAACCGAAGGAACTAATTTAGCTTATCAATGAAAGAAATTGGTAGAAAGGGATATCTGGGGAAGATCCCGACTTACGAGGAATCCTTAAAGGTTGTCATTGCCCGTGATTACCTGACTGGACAATTAAGTTATAGTCAGGTTGCCAAGAAGTATAACCTTCCAAGCGGGGATACTGCCCGTTATTTTGTAAGCTGGTACAAGACGTGGGCAGCAAAGAATGAGACTGAATCTCAGTTGTTTCCGCCTGCAAAACAAAGCTATGAGCAGGATCTTGAAAAGCAGTTGAAAGAGGCCAATATCCGTATTACTGCACTGGAAATGATGATAAAAAATGCAGAGCAGGAGCTGGGAATTGATATCGTAAAAAAGTCTGGTACCAAACAGCAGGGCAAATGAAAAATCAGTTGTCTGGCGTGTCGTTTAACGCCATCTGCCGGCTGTTTGGTAAAAGTCGCCAGGCATGGTATAAGATCCATCAATTGGGCAATAAGAACCTTCTGCAGGAGGATCTGGTACTTCAATGGGTTGTTGAGATACGGGAAACATTGCCCCGTGTTGGTGGTTTAAAGTTGTATTCAATGATCAAAGTCCGGCTCGCAGAGCACAATATCAAAATGGGCCGGGACAGTTTTTATCAACTTTTAAGGGATAACGAGTTGCTTGTTATACCCCGACGTAAATACGTCCGTACCACACAGTCCTGGCATCGTTATAAGAAGTGGCCGGACTTACTGCAGGATTATCATCCCTGTGGACCAGATCAGGTCTGGGTAAGCGACATAACCTACCTGAGAACGGAAACCGGCTTTATTTACCTGAGCCTGATTACAGATGCATACTCACGAGTTATAGTAGGCTATCATGTAAGCCAACACCTGAAAGCCAGTGGTTGTATAGCAGCATTAAACAAGGCCCTGAATGGAAGACTGAATCCATTAACGCAGTTGATCCATCATTCTGATCGGGGAATCCAGTACTGTTGTGACGATTATGTTCAGATACTTCAAAGTAATGATATACAAATCAGTATGACGCAGACTGGCAGTCCTTACGATAATGCAATAGCAGAACGGGTCAACGGAATATTGAAACAAGAGTTTGGGTTGGACAGAACCTTTAAAACGTATAATGATGCAGTAGATCCTGTAGCAAAAGCTGTTTATTCTTACAATCACATCAGGCCTCATTTTAGCTGCGATCTCAACACTCCGGCCCAAAAACACTATCTTGAACTCAAACCTGACTGACAACCAATTTTAGTAATTAAAACAAGCTGTCAACCTGTATCCGTAAATCTATGAACACTGTCAACCATATTCAGTAATCTTCTTCGCTTTTGTCAACCAATTTTAGTACAAGACATTTCGATTTAATAGTGGTTTTCTCCCCACCACAGCCGTACCTGCTTCGAGACACAGCCGGGGCATGTCCGGGGTTAAAGCGCATGGTGCGCTTTAACCCCGGACATGTATCGGAGATGGCAGGAAGCAGGTACGAAGCAAACCCGGGCAAAACCTTAAGAAAGTCCTCAAAAAAGGGCTGGAAGGGACACCTGTATATACGAAATTTTTTTGATAAAAAATGATAAACACTACTACCTTTCTCAGCAAATCCGTCCTTTATTTTTAGGTCATGGGAAAACAAAAAAACATGATCTTCATCGGCACGGTCAACAATATGACCTGGTATGCGATGAACGGAATCGGCTATGTGAGATGCAAAAGCCGGTTAACTGGTAAACGGGTAAAAAGCAGCCCGGAATTTAAAAAAACAATGGAGTATGCCAGGAAACTGGGGGAGGCTTCCACCGTGGCTTCCGGATTGTACAAAGCCATCCCGGATGAAAACAAAAGTTCCCGGCTGTTCCGGCTTATAACCGGGCGCGTGGTCACTTGTTTTAAAAAGGGAATTACGGAAGATGAAGTCCGTGAGGAAGTGCGGAGAGAAATACCATCGCTGATTAAGCAGGTGAAAAAGGAAATGTAACATGCTGCCAGGTGGTGGGTTGAACAATAGCAGGGAAATATTCAATATTCAATGTTCAATTCTCAATTTTCATTTGAGGGTGACTGTGGCTATTCGTTTTTTAATGATGTGATATTCCTTGTTTCATCATTCCCGGACCAACAAAACACTCCTACGGAGTGAAGGGGGCATTTCGGTCTATATAGTGGCCACCAACAATGCACCCCTACAGGGTGGAGGCACATTCCGGTCGTTTTTAATCCAATCCAACCAACAAAGAACCCTACAGGGTGAAAGAGCACTCCAGTCGTTTTTAATCCAATCAACAAAGAACCCTACAGGGTGAAAGAGCACTCCAGTCGTTTTTAATCCAATACAACCAACAAAGCTATCCTGCGAGGTTAGGGAACATTGCGGTCGTTTTTAATCCAGTTCACCCAACAAAGCAATCCTGCAAGGCTAGGGAGCATTCCGGTCGTTTTTAATCCAATACAACCAACAAAGCTATCCTGCAAGGTTAGGGAACATTGCGGTCGTTTTTAATCCAGTTCACCCAACAAAGCAATCCTGCAAGGCTAGGGAGCATTCCGGTCGTTTTTAATCCAAACCAACAAAGAACCCTACAGGGTGAAAGAGCACTCCGGTCGTTTTTAATCCAATCAACAAAACACTTCTGCAGAATGAATAGAATAGCGATACGTTTTGTAACTACAATCTCCCGTCTCCCGACTCCCGACTCCCAACTCCCAACTCCCGATTTATCCTCCGTAGCATTAACGAAGGAGGACTACTTCAACACTTCCCTGCTAATAACAATCTTCTGTATCTCACTCGTACCTTCACCAATGGTACAGAGCTTGGCATCGCGGTAGAATTTCTCGACGGGGAAATCTTTCGTATAGCCATAACCGCCAAAAACCTGTACGGCATCGTTGGCCACTTTTACCGAAACCTCACTCGCGTAGTACTTGGCCATGGCGGCTTCTTTAGTCATGGGTAGATGACGGTTCTTTAAATCACAGGCCTGGAGAATGAGCAGTTCGGCAGCGGCAATCTCAGTGGCCATATCGGCGAGTTTGAAAGAAACACCCTGGAAAGAAGAAATCGGTTTATCAAACTGGTAACGTTCCTGTGAATATTGCAAAGCGGCTTCATAGGCTCCTTTGGCAATCCCAAGGGCGAGCGAGGCAATGGAAATACGTCCGCCATCGAGCACTTTCATGGCTTGTTTAAACCCGTCGCCCACTTCTCCGAGACGATGGGTATCCGGAATACGGCAATTATCAAAAACCATTTCGGCGGTTTCGCTGGCGCGCATGCCGAGTTTATTTTCCTTTTTACCTGCACTGAATCCGGGTGTGCCTCTTTCCACGACAAAAGTGGTAGAGTTATTTTTCGTACGTGCCTCACCGGTACGACAAATCACCACGGCCACATCCCCACTTTTACCATGGGTGATCCAGTTCTTGGTGCCATTGATGATCCAGTGATCACCTTCCTTCACGGCGGTACATTTCATATTGCCGGCATCACTGCCGGTATTGGCTTCGGTCAATCCCCAGGCACCAATCCATTCGGAAGTGGCGAGTTTGGGGAGCCATTTCATTTTCTGCTCTTCGCTGCCGAATGCAAGAATATGTCCGGTACACAGAGAGTTGTGTGCCGCGAGACTGAGTCCGACCGAACCACAGACTTTGGCCACTTCCTCAATGATGGATTTGTATTCGAAATAACTGAGTCCGGCCCCGCCATATTGTTCAGGTACCAATACGCCCATCATGCCCAGTTTACCCATTTCTTTAAAAACATCAACAGGGAATACCTGGCTTTCATCCCATTCCATCACATGCGGTAAAATATGCTGACGTGCAAAATCACGGGCGGTCTGCGCCACCTGCTGTGTAATTTCTGAAGACTGAAACTGCATAGACTATGAATCGGGGGTTTATTTAAAAACTGTGCCACTCCTGGCAGGGGTGGCACAGCATCTCATGGAGATTAAAGCAAGCATTTCGTTAAAGGCTATGTAAAGGTACAGGAATATTATTCAAACTAACAAGCGTTAGCCGAAATATTTTTTTATCCCAGGTTAAGCTTCAATCCATCCCAGGCCAGGTGAATATGCTCAGGCAGTTCAGCTTCCACATCGGCATGCAGGCCCAGTTGGTGCGACATATGCGTAAAATAGGCTTCCGGTACCCGGAGTTCTTCCACCAGGTCTACGGCTTCACCCAGTGTATAATGGGAGATATGGGACTGTTTCCGCAATGCATTTACCACCATGATTTCACTGCCCCGGATTTTATTCTTTTCTTCTTCCTCAATCCGGTTGGCATCCGTGATATAAGTGAAATTGCCAAAGCGGAAACCCAGTACCGGCATCCGCATATGCCATACTTTCACCGGCTCCACCGGAATATCCCCTACCATAAAAGGCTGATCGGTGATGGTGATCAGGTTCAGTTCCGGGATACCCGGATACTTGGTATCGGCAAATGCATAATAGAAGTCGCGACGTACCGCTGCTTCCATCAGGGAGTCCGCGTAAATATCAATATGCTTTTTCTGGAAAAAATTAAAGGCCCGCACATCATCCAGTCCGGCCATATGATCCCGGTGCGGATGGGTAAATACCACCGCATCCAGTTTCTTTACTTTTTCGCGCAACATCTGGTAACGGAAATCCGGCCCTGTATCCACCACCAGGCTGGTAGTGGCTGATTGCACAAGAATACTCGAACGTAAGCGGTTGTCTTTTTTATCCGGAGATGTACAAACGGCACAATCGCATCCGATCATCGGCACACCACTGCTGGTACCAGTTCCGAGAAATGTTATTGTCAGGGGAGGACAGGTCACGAGTGTAAAGTTAACGAGGAAAAGTTAACTGGTTAACAGGTTAAAAAGTTTAAAGGGAAATATCAATAGCAAGTAAACTACCGGAATGCCTATAGTTAAAAGAGAGAATAAATAGTATCGGCCCACTCCCCACTCCCCACTCTCCACTCCCCACTCTCCACTCTCCATTCTACCCTTCTTCCATTTCCAGCTTTGCCAGAATTTTCGCATGGAGCTTAGCCGACTCTTCGGAAAGATGCCCGGGATCAATGTCGAGCTGGGGAATCAGGTCAACGAGGGTATTGATCCGGCCTTCAATCTGGAGGAACTTATTCAATACCACCACTTTTTTCTGCTCAAGAATACAGTAGCCGCTCTGAAAAGTGCCCCTTTCATACCGCAGCACATACCCTGCCTGCTCCGGAATCGCCTCTAACTTATCAAGTGTGGACTGTGTAAATTTCATACTGCAAATTTAACCCGGTACGGGGGTGAACAAAGAAGGACTTATCAAATATTATCCACAGGGAGTTGAGGGTTTAGGGTTTTGTTGTTGAGATGTTTAGTTGTTGAGGTGTTTAGTTGTTGAGAAAGCTGGTTAGAAGTGGCTGTTGACTACTAACTACCGACTACTAACTCCCGACTAGTCAAAAGGGGCTGTTGACTCCCGACTCCCGACTACTAACTACTAACTGATTTTACTTTCCATCTTTATCACTGGTACAATCATTTCCTCCAGGCTTACCCCGCCATGCTGAAAGGTATTGCGGTAATAATTCACATAATAATTGTAGTTGTTGGGGTAGCAGAGAAAGCTGTCTTCCCTGGCGAAAATAAAGGAGGAATTGATCGTGGGAGACGGCAGCCCCGCTTCTCTCGGCTCGCGGAAGGCCAGCACTTCTTTGGGTTCATAGTTCAGGTTACGCCCGTGTTTGTAGCGGAGATTGGTAGTGGTTTGTTTATCGCCAACCACTTTATAGGGCGTTTTCACCCGTACACTGCCATGATCGGTACCCAATACAATCCTTATTTTTTTATCCGCGATCTTCTTCAGGGCCTGGTGCAGCGGCGAATGTTCAAACCAGCTGCTGGTGATACTGCGGTAACTGATTTCATCACCCGCCAGCTCTTTCAATACTTCCATTTCCGTACGGGCATGACTGAGCATGTCCACAAAATTATAGACAATCACATTGAGGTCATTCCCCAGCAAATTGTGAACGTTATTCAGTAAATCGAGCCCGGCCTGGTTATTCACCACCTTGGTATAGGAAACCTTCAGCTCCCCCTTACCCATCCGTTTCAGCTGGGCACGGAGAAACTCTTCCTCATGCAGATTTTTTCCTCCTTCCTCATCATCATTTTTCCATTGTACGGGAAAAGTCTTTTCAATATCTGCCGGCAACATACCCGCGAAAATGGCATTACGGGCGTATTGTGTGGCGGTAGGAAGGATACTGTAAAAACTGTCTTCTTCAAGTATCCGGAAGCTCTCGGCAAAAATCGGCTGAATCGTTTTCCACTGATCAAACCGCAGGTTATCAATCAGCACAAAGAACAAGGGTGTTCCTTTTTCCAAATGCGGCAGCACTTTATACTGCATCAGGTTATGACTCATCACCGGACCCGCCTTACTTTTAGGCGAAACCCAGCTGAGATAATTCCGCGAGACAAATTTGAAGAACTCGGTATTGGCTTCATCCTTCTGGCTCTGCAGAATTTCCTGCATTTCCGGGCTGCCGCTCTTCTGCATTTCCAGTTCCCAGTAAATAAGTTTTTTATAAATATCCATCCACTCATTGTAATCCGGATTGCTGTTCAGCGCGGTAAATAAATGACGGAACTGCTGCTGATAGGCCGAGGTTGTTTTCTCCGCCACCAGCCGCCGGTTATCGAGTATTTTCTTCAGACTCAGCCAGACCTGGTTGGGATTTACCGGCTTGATCAGGTAATCGCTGATTTGTGAACCGATGGCATCATCCATCAGGTTCTCCGTTTCATTTTTGGTAATCAGCACCACCGGCAATGATTGTTTCAATTCCTTAATCTTGGCCAGTGTTTCAAGTCCGGTAATACCGGGCATACTTTCATCAATCAGCACCACATCCACATGATTGTCCTTTACATAATCAATCGCGTCAAATCCATTGGTAAATGTCTGTACTTCGTACCCTTTATTCTCCAGAAAAAGCTTCTGCGATTGCAGGCTTTCAATTTCATCGTCCACCCAGATAATGTTTGCGATTGCCATTCCTTTTGATTTTTTTAAGTAATCTTTAAAGCCGGTCTCCCGTCAAATTTAGCTTTTTAACCCCAGTGGTTGTACTTTTGCCGCCTGCCCGCTACGGGCCTTTAACAAAACAGCAACAATGCCCTCTGTACGCAAAATCATCAACGACCCTGTCTATGGTTTTATTACCATTGATGACGCGTTGATTCTGGAGATCATTTCCCACCCGGTGTACCAGCGCCTCCGTAATATACACCAGATGGCTTTTGCACACCTGGTTTATCCGGGAGCCGTTCACTCGCGGCTGCATCACTCACTGGGCGCCTACCACTTAATGTGTATGGCCCTGCACGAGCTGAAAAGCAAGGGCATTGACATTACTGCGGCAGAAGAGCTGGGCGCCAAAGCGGCCATCCTGCTGCACGATGCCGGTCATGGTCCTTTTTCTCATGCCCTGGAAAACGAACTGATTAAGGATGTACACCATGAAACCATTTCCCTGCTGCTGATGCAACTGCTGAACCGGGAACTGGGTGGTAAACTGGATACCGCCATTGCCATATTCACGAATCAACACCCGAAAAAATTTCTGCACCAGCTGGTCTCCGGACAGCTGGATGTGGACCGGATGGACTACCTGAACCGGGACAGTTTTTTTACCGGGGTAGCCGAGGGAGTGATCGGGTATGACCGCATCATAAAAATGCTGACCGTAAAAGACGGCGAGCTGATGGTGGAAGAAAAAGCCATTTATTCCATTGAAAAATTCCTGGTCAGCCGACGCCTGATGTACTGGCAGGTATACCTGCACAAAACTGTTGTAAGCGCGGAAAAAATGCTGGTGAAAATATTCCAACGGGCCAAGGAACTGATTGCAGACGGCATACCCGTTTCTACGGCTTCAACCGATCTGGATTTCTTTTTACAAAACAACCGTCCGGATATGCCACTGGCGGAGCACCTGGATAAATTCATACGCCTGGATGATCATGATATCATGGCCACCATCAAACAATGGTGCCGGCATACCGATAAGATATTATCCCGGTTGTGTACTTTACTGGTGGAACGGAAACTGCTGAAGGTAAAACTGCAGGCGGCCCCGATTGATCCGGCCTTTCTGGAGGAACGCAGAAAAGAGGCACAGGAAAAACTGGGTCTTAATGCTGCGGAAACCGCTTATTTCGTTTTTACCGGCGAAGCCAGTAATACCACGTATAATCCGGGTGACGAACGCATTCAGATCTTATTCAAGGACGGCAGTACCAAAGATATTTCCAATGTGGACAATGCCCTGATCCAGCAAAGCCTGAGTGACACTGTGAAAAAACAGTACATTTGTTTCTTGAAAAGTTGAAAGGTTGAAAGGTTGAAAGGTTGAAAGGTTGAAAGGTTGAAAGGTTGAAAGGTTGAGGGGTTGAGTTGTTGAGTTGTTGAGAGGAGATCCCCGCACTTTAATCATCTTCCCCTTACTCATTATTCATTACTCATTACTCATTTTCATTACTCATTATTATGCAATTTCCTGCTGCGCAAATCGCCCTCCTGGTAAATGGTAAAATTGAAGGAGACGGGACTGTAACTGTTGATTCATTTGGTAAAATTGAAGAAGCCGGGGAAGGGCAGCTTAGTTTTTTTGCCAATCCCAAATACGAGGAATATTTATACAGCACCAAAGCGTCAGTGATCATCATCAGTGAAGGCTTTGAACTGAAGCACCCGGTAAAGGCCACGCTGATACGGGTACCGGATGCGTATTCCGCCTTTGCGACCTTGCTGAGCAAGTACCAGGAAATAAAACAACAGTCACTGGCCGGTATACAGCAGCCGGTGTATATTGCACCAACCGCCAGCTATGGGGAGCAGGTATTTATCGGTGCTTTTGCTTACCTGGGCGGACAGGTAAAAGTGGGCAATCAGACCAAGATTTATCCCAATGTTTACCTGGGCGACAATGTGGTGGTTGGCGACAATTGCGTACTGCATCCCGGGGTAAAGATTTATAATGATTGTGTCATCGGCAATAATGTGATTATACACGGCGGCACCATCATCGGCAGCGATGGATTTGGTTTTGCCCCACAGGCCGATGGCAGTTTTAAAAAGGTACCGCAGATCGGAAATGTTGTGGTGGAAGACAATGTGGAGATCGGCTCCAATACCACCATTGACCGTGCTACCATTGGTTCCACGATTATTAAAAGCGGGGCAAAACTCGATAACCTGATCCAGGTGGCGCATAATGTGGAGATTGGTCACAGTACTGTTATTGCAGCACAGGCCGGTATCAGTGGAAGTACCAAAATCGGGAATGGGGTAATGATCGGCGGACAGGCTGGTATCGTAGGGCATATTCACCTGGGTGATGGTGCCAAAGTAAATGCCCAGAGCGGGGTAAGCAAATCCATTGATCCCGGTAAAGCGGTGACGGGTTCACCGGCTTATGATTATACCGCCGCACTCCGCAGCCAGGCCGTCAGCCGAAAACTGCCCGACCTGGAGAAAAAAATCAAGGAACTGGAAGCCCTGGTAAAACAACTGATGACGGAAAAAACAAGTTCCTGAGTATCCATCTTTACCGTCCGGTTTATCCGTAAATTGCCAGCATGAAAAAATTGCTGCTGCTCCTCCTGTTGCCGTTTATGGCCATGGCCGTACTGGCCCAATCAAAACCCGCTTATGTTATTTACAATAAGAAGGGGAAGAAAGTATCGTATAAGAAAATGCTGAAATCTCTTTCGCAAAAAGACATCGTGCTTTTTGGCGAGTACCACAACAACGCGATAGCCCACTGGTTGCAACTGGAGCTCACGAAAGACTGTGATCAGACCCGTGATCTTGTACTGGGTGCGGAAATGTTTGAGCAGGACAACCAGCCGCAACTCGATCAGTATCTGCAGGGAAAGATAAATGCCAGACAGTTTGATTCACTGGCCCGGCTCTGGAAAAATTATAAAACCGATTATGCCCCGCTGGTGGATTATGCAAAGGAGAACAAGATTGCGTTTGCCGCCACGAATATTCCCCGGCGCTATGCATCACTGGTAGCCAAAGGCGGATTTGCCACGCTGGATACGTTGCCGGCTCTCGCCAAAACCTGGATGGCTCCCCTGCCCATGGCCTATGATGCGGAGTTGCCCGGGTATAAAAAAATGATCGAAATGATGGGCGGCCATGGCGGTGAAAACCTGCCCAAAGCGCAGGCCAGCAAGGATGCAACGATGGCGTATTTTATTCTTAAATACTACAAACCCGGCAGCCTGTTTATTCACTATAACGGTTCCTACCACTCCGATAATTTTGAAGGCATCGGCTGGTACCTGAAAAAAGACAAGCCGGATTTAAGTATCGGTACAATTACCACCGTATCACAGAAAAACGTACATGCGTTACTCACGGAAAACAAGGGCAAAGCCGATTTCACCATTTGTGTGGATGAGGATATGACGAATACTTACTGAGCCTTGATTCCCGGTAGGGTGTTCCTTTCAATAATCTTATCTTTGCCGCGCTTAATCAATATCGCATGAATTCGAATTTCAATCCTGATAAACAACACACCCTCAAGTCTTCCGTACGTATATCCGGTACCGGTTTACACACGGGCGTGATGGCCGACCTGACCCTGCATCCCGCCAACCCCGGATTTGGCTACCAGTTTAAACGGGTAGACCTGCCCAATCAGCCCGTTATTAAAGCGGATTGCGATCTGGTTACAGACGTAAGCCGGGGCACTACCCTGGAATTCAATGGTGCCAAAGTAAGTACGGTAGAGCACGTACTGGCCGCCCTGGTAGGCATGGGCATTGACAACTGCCTGCTGGAGATCAACGGACCGGAGATGCCGATTATGGATGGCAGTTCCATGCCCTTTGTGGAACTGATTGAGGAAGCCGGTATCCTGGAACAGGATGCGGCCAAAGTCTGGTATAGCATTGATGAAAATATTTTCCATTACGACGAGCAGAAAAGAGTGGAAATGGTAGCCATGCCGGCCATGGATTACCAGGTTACCACCCTGATTGATTTTAATTCGCCGGTACTGGGCACCCAACATGCCGGGCTGAAACATCTCCGTTATTTCAAAGAAGAAATAGCACCCTGCCGCACTTTTTGTTTCCTTCACGAACTGGAAATGCTCCTTGAACACAACCTGATCAAGGGTGGTGATGTAAACAATGCCATTGTGATTGTGGACAAGCCGGTAGGTGACACTGAAATGGAACGGCTGAAAAAAATCTTTAAGAAAGACAGGATCGAAGTTAAAAGTGAAGGGTATCTCAACAACCTGGAACTGCGTTTTCCCAATGAACCGGCCCGGCATAAATTACTCGATGTGGTCGGCGATCTGGCCCTGATCGGCTATCCCATTAAAGCCAGGATTATTGCTAACCGCCCGGGGCATAGCAGCAATGTGGAGTTTGCCCGGAAGATCAAGCAATACATCAAAAAGAATAAACATACACAGGGAGTGCCCGTGTATGACCCCTCACAACCGCCCGTGTACGATCAGCAGTTTATTGAAAAGAAACTGCCCCATCGCTTTCCCTTTGCTTTTGTGGACAAAGTGATTGAGCTCAGCGACACTCATATTGTAGGGGTAAAAAATGTAACCTTTAATGAATGGTTTTTCCAGGGGCATTTCCCGGGTAATCCGGTAATGCCGGGTGTACTGCAGATTGAAGCCCTGGCGCAATGCGGCGGTATCCTGGCCATTAACCTGAGTGGCGAAGGCGATTATGATACGTATTTCCTGAAAATAGACAATTGCAAGTTCAAACAAATGGTACGCCCGGGCGATACCCTGATCCTGAAAATGGAACTGGTAGCCCCGATCCGCCGCGGTATCTGTGAAATGAAGGGCACCACCTATGTGGGTAATAAAGTCTGTGCCGAGGCTGACCTTGTAGCGCAGATCGTGAAACGCTGATAAGACCGGATTTACACTTATTTTTTCTACTGAAAAGACCCCTCATCCGGGTCTTTTCTTTTATCCACAATGCGCCCGGTTTTTGGGTAAAAAACCGCATAATAAATCCGGTTACCCCACCCCTATTTCGTACATTTGTGAGTTCTATTTTTTCAGTCACTCACGTCCGATTTTATACTCAATTATGACCACGGAAGCACAAGAAAAAGCGGCACAGATTTCAGCCGGTTACAGCGCAGACAGTATACAGGTTCTGGAAGGCCTGGAGGCCGTACGGAAGCGCCCCGCCATGTATATCGGTGATATCGGTGTAAAAGGATTACACCACCTGGTATATGAGGTGGTGGACAACTCCATTGACGAAGCATTGGCGGGCTATTGTAAGAATATCTCCGTTTCCATACATGAAGACAATTCCATTTCGGTGCAGGATGATGGCCGCGGTATCCCCACTGCCATGCACAGCAAAGAAAAAAAATCGGCCCTGGAAGTGGTTATGACCGTACTCCATGCCGGTGGTAAATTCGATAAGGATTCCTATAAGGTTTCCGGTGGTCTGCACGGTGTGGGGGTGAGCTGTGTAAACGCCCTTAGCTCCAAACTGCTGGTAACAGTACAACGGGAAGGAAAAGTATTTGAACAGGAATACGCGATCGGCGTTCCGCAATACGCGGTGCGTGAAGTGGGGACCAGTGAAACCACCGGTACAAAAGTGCATTTCTGGCCCGATGGCTCCATCTTCATTACCACTATCTATAACAAGGATATTCTCGAAAGCCGTTTACGTGAACTGGCCTACCTGAACCGCGGCGTACGGATTATCCTGAATGACCTGCGGGAAAAAACCGAAACCGGGGAAACCTATACAAAGAGTTTTTACAGTGAAGGAGGAATCGTGGAGTTTGTGGAAATGCTGGATACTAATGCCGGCCGCAATACCCTGATCCCGAAAGTAATTGCCGTGGAGGGAAGAGATGAAAACACCAACGTGGCAGTGGAAGTGGCCCTGAGTTATAACGACAGTTACAATGAACATATTTACTCCTACGTAAATAATATCAACACCATAGAAGGCGGTACGCACGTATCCGGATTCCGCCGGGCCTTAACCCGCGTTTTCAAAAGCTATGGTGATAAGAACGGCCTTTTTGAGAAAGCCAAAGTGGAAATTGAAGGCGATGACTTCCGGGAAGGACTAAGCGCGATTATCTCCGTGAAAGTGCCCGAACCGCAGTTTGAGGGACAGACCAAGACCAAACTGGGAAATAATGAAGTAATGGGTGTGGTGGACAGTACCGTTTCCAAAGTACTGGAAGCTTACCTGGAGGAAAATCCACGGGAAGCCAAGAATATAGTCGCGAAAGTGATACTGGCGGCACAGGCGCGGGCAGCAGCCCGTAAAGCCCGTGAGCTGGTACAACGTAAAACGGTTCTGACCGGCGGCGGTATGCCGGGCAAGCTGGCCGATTGTTCCGACCGTGATCCGAATAAGACCGAGCTGTTCCTGGTTGAGGGTGACTCAGCGGGTGGTACAGCCAAACAAGGACGTGACCGCAGTTTCCAGGCCATCCTGCCTTTGCGTGGTAAGATCCTGAACGTGGAGAAAGCCATGGAGCATAAGATTTATGACAACGAAGAGATCCGGAACATGTTTACAGCCCTGGGAGTAAAAATGGGTACCCCCGAAGACCCCAAGGCACTTGATCTGAGCCGTCTCCGCTACCATAAGCTGATCATCATGACCGATGCCGATGTGGATGGTTCCCATATCTCCACCCTGATACTGACCTTTATCTTCCGTTATATGACCGAACTGGTGGAACAGGGCTATGTCTACATTGCACAACCCCCGCTATACCTGGTGAAGAAAGGAAAGGAACAGGCCTATGCCTATAATGAAGAACAACGCAAAACCTGGGTGGAAAAGATTGGCGGCGGCAAGGACGATTCCGTTAATATCCAGCGTTACAAAGGTTTGGGTGAAATGAATGCCTCCCAGTTATGGGAAACCACCATGAATCCCGAAACAAGAACCCTGAAACGGGTTACTATCGAAAGTGCAGCCGAAGCAGATCGTGTATTCAGTATGCTGATGGGAGATGAAGTGGCCCCCAGGAGAGAATTCATTGAAAGTCATGCGAAATACGCCAAGCTGGACATTTGATGAGGGATTTCCCTTATTTTAACAAATCAGGGGATAAATATATAAATCATTATTTTTGAATTACTTAGCCCGGATTTTTCCGGGCTTTTCTTTTGCTGGTGCCAAATTGACTCCCCCCATCCCCCCCGGATTGCTTATTTTCACCCTTTACTAAACACAAAACAGAAGAACCATGTCAGATGTAAAAATCACCGCCTACAACGTTAAAACCAAAGAGAAAGGTGTGGAAATGAAAGATGCCGTTATTACTAAAACCGCCAAAGGCGCCTATATGGCCCAGGGTAATGATGGTAAAGGAAATAAACTGACCACCCTGATGGGCGAAGCCAAAGCGCTGGAAGCTATCAAAGCCGGCGTGGCGAAGCAGGGATGGTAAGGAAATAATGACTAATCAGTAATGAGTACGACCTGACCGGTGTACATTACAATAAAAAAGCGCCTTGCTGAAAAGGCGCTTTTTTATTGTATTCCTTCAGAGTTCAACTTCCCTTTCAGCCACTCACCACTCACCATTCACCACTCACCATTCACCATTCCACTCTCACTGCTTCACCAGCTTAAACACCTGTTTCCCTTCCTTTGTTCCCGCTTCGAGCAGGTAGACGCCGGCTGCATAAGAGGCCGGGGCCAGGTTTATATCCAGCTTCTGCATATAACCGGTACCCGGATGAGCCGCCGAGTAAACAACCCTACCCTGGCTATCATAAACTTTCAGGAAAACGGAAGTGCCTGTATTTGCCTGACAGATCAGGCTGAACTGACCGCCGGAGGGATTCGGGGTTACCACCCAGTTTTGTTCATTGCTGAAGACTAGGGGCCGGATAGCGGAATAACCCGTACTGCCATCATTTTCGATTATCCGTAAACGATAGTAGCGGACACCGGATTTGTTATTCTCTTTATCAATAAACCGGTACTGCTGCTCGCCAGTGGCATTACCCTGGCTCATTACTTCCCCGATTTTTACAAACCGCCCGGCCTGGTAGTCAGCACTGTTTCTGGCCACTTCTATTTCGAACCGGTTAACCCCGGACTCAGCGGCGGTTACCCATTCTACCAGCACTTCCAGTCCGGCCTGTTTACGCGCGGAGAAACTGACGAGCTGCACCGGCAAAGGCTGACTGCCGGTAAGCCCCCCGTTATTGAGCCAGAATTCGGAGAAATTATTCACTTTGAATTCAGCATAATACCCTTTATCAAACGGCACTTTAACGGCACGAGACGGGATAATATAGGTCCAGCTGCCCTGGTTATTATCGGCAATAGTTCCATTCTCAAAATTATTATCCGGATCACTGTATTTGGAAACACCCAGGTCATACGCACTGGCAGGTTTAGAACAAACACTGCATCCCGAGGCATTGAGCAGGGTTTCCACTTCACTGTCCGGAAAATAAACCCTTACCAGGATAGAGTCCGTTAATGCAAGAAACGCATTGGCCGGCTGAATAGTGAAGTTGCGGTTGTGATAATATTGCTCATTGCTCCAGCGGACTGAACCGGTATGAAGATATGCCCGTACGTCGGTAGCGCCCATTTCCTGTCCGGCCGGATGAACCGAAGCCACCAGTTTACCTCCTTCCAGGAAATTCACCCAGTTATTTGTACCCGTATTAATGGTCTGCGTAACTGGTGCGGCCATGGTTCCCCCTTCATAAAGACCATAGAGGTTATCGTAAATATGAATATCATCGATAGCGATACCATCCATATTCAGACCGGAGTCTGATTTAAACACAAAACGGATCCGCAGCCGGCTGTTATTGGTTGCGGGCAATGCGGTTGTCGCCACATGCCAGCGGGTATATCCCTGCTGACTCCAGAGCATATTACCCGCATAGTTTTTATTGTACCAGTTGGTACCGGCACCGGTACTGCCCAACCTGTTCCATACAGTGCCGTCTTCAGAATACTCCACCCAGGCGGCATCACAGAGAACGGCGCCGCAGTCTTCTATATCCATGGAGATACTCAGACTCATCGACGGGTTCGTCATGCCTGTAAGGTCGAAACAAGGAGAATATAAATACGAGTATTCATTATCGTTATAATAACCGGCCCGGTTTGTTTTCCAGGCCTTGCTGCCACTGGCGGCCCGGTTGATTTTCGGAGAAACAGGTGTGCCGTACTCCCAGCTGGAACCGTTGCCCCCGGTATACCACGAGCCATTATTGATTTCAAAATTCTGCAGGTAGGGGAAACTGGTTACCAGTGGCAGGTTATTGACGATACGGCTGCTGCTGTCATTGACGGGCACATTGTCGCTAGCCAGCGTGGTATACACCTGTATGGTATGTTCACCCACCGCGGATAAATCAGCCGTGGTGGTAAACGTATACTGCACCGATGTATTGGCCGCGATACCGGCAATGATTTCCGTAGCAATGACGGTACCATCCACTTTCAGTACCACCGGAATATTGCTGACCGCGCTGTTGGCGGAATTGCGGAGCGTCGCTTTTACCGGCACAGCGGCCGATAAGCCACAGCTCACCACATAGGGTGTATCAATACTCAGCACCTGTATATCATCCACGGCTTTGTAAATACGGATATCATCCACTGTATAACCGGCGGCCCTGAAATTATCACCCGCCAGGTATTGCCCCCACTGACCCCAACGCAACTGAGTACTGCTGCTGAAGTTCTGTATATAGGCGGCCAGTGAATCACTTATTTCCAGGCTGCCGGACAATTTATATGTACCATCTGCGGCGGGTTGATTGGCATACAGGTCATAGACTGGTATCCAGTTATCGGTATCTGTTCCCCGTACCCATACTTTGTTAGCCGCATTAGCTACCTGTCCGTGGTTCTTATAGCGAAAATCGATGCGGATATCATCGGTGGCCGCATTAAACGTTGCCAGGTTAAAGGTTCCGGTCAGCGAATCCACATTTCCCGCCAGGGCGTAGCGATCCATATCCAGGGTAAGGGCCTTGCTTCCCGAATAGGCGATACCGGTATTGACAAATGTTCTTGCCTGTCCGTATGCCGTACTGTTTACAAAATCATACCGGTCACGGCCGGTAAGTCCCCGCTGATCATTGATCAGTGTCTGCTCCGCTGCGGATTCAAAATCATCGAGCCAGGGCAGCTGCGCATTTCCAATAGAAGGATTAGTCAGTTGCTTTATCACTGAACTAACCGTATCGTTCAATGCAACCGGATCACCGGCCTTTTTCGCATATACCTGGATGGTATAAGTGCCGGTGGCCGACAGATCCGCCGTAGCTGTAAATGTATAATCCAGTGCTGCTCCGGCCGCAATATCCGCCGCGGGGGAAGTAATCACTTCATTTACCGGGGCACCGCCATTGATGGTATAACTTACATTGATAGTTCCGGAAGAGACGACATCGTCCAGGTTTTTAATCCGCACGGTAATGGCCTGTGCTGCCGTAAGTGCGGTGGAGGTAAGAACCCTGCCGGAATTGGCCGGTGCCAGCATTACATCCGCTTTCAGGTCATTGTCCGATATCGTGCCGGCACAGGTGCCTGAATTGGGTTGGCGGGAAATGGCATTGGCTCTGCGGCCGGGATTGCCGTTTATACGCGGCCGCACGGTAACCCAATACACTGAATCTCTGGAGAGCCCGCTGAATGTATAGGTAAGCCCTGGGGTAGTGGTAACCACTTGCATTTCCGGTCCGCGCAGCCACATCACTTCATAATCCGTGGCGCCGGGTACAGCGGTCCAGTTCATTTTAATATAGCCTTCGCATTGTACTGCATCAAGCGAAACGGTGCTCATTTCAGTAATGGTAAATGCGGCACTGGTCTTTGTCAGCAGACTGGTATTATTCGTGATCCGTATTCTTGCCTGATCAGTTGGCGTATTGGGTACTCCCCAATGATAAATCCGGCTGGCAGCCGGTATGGTGTTGCTGAGCGTGGACCAGCTGCCCCCGTTATTACCGGAGAATTCCAATGTATAGGTACCGGCCGCACTGTAATCATCCCATTGTACATAACAGGTATCATAAGGTGAAACGGAAGGCACGAGGCGTTCTCCGCCAACCGGTGTGGTGAGCATAATATCCTCCGGCAGAAAATCATACACGAGGTAATAGCCCTGACTTGGATTCTGCGCAATGCTGGTGCCGGTAATTTTTATATCATAATTACCTGCCGCGGGATTGTCAATCACCACCTGCTCCGTATTATTCATGTGGTCTGCTCCGGTGGTGGCCGGGTTGTCTACGTTTGCAGGAAGTGTATCCAGTATGGCTGGCAATACGGTATTAAGCGAGGGTGTGATAACCTCCAGGTCAAGATCATTCACCAGCGTTTTTGCCGCCATAACAGCCGCAGGCGGATCCTGCCAGTATACCAGCACTTTCAGTTTTGCCGTATTGGCCGGCACAGCGATAGTATGTGTATTGGTAACTGCATTGGCTACAGTAGCAGTGAGGTAACGGCCATTTTCCATCATCTCAACTGAACGAAGCAGGTTCATTCGTCCATAGCCATATTTAAAATCGGGGCCTGCATTTCCTTTATCATCCGCCCCGTTGCTCAGCAAGGCCTTGGTAAGTCCGTTTGGCGGATTAGCCCCTGCGTTCAACTGACGGTAACGTTGTACCAGCAATGCCAGACCACCGGAAACACCGGGTGCGGCCATACTGGTTCCGAAATTATAACTGTAGATATTGCCGGTCCAGGTAGAAGCGACAAAGTCCCCCATTGACATGATCTCCGGTTTTATCCGTCCATCCCGTACGGGTCCCCGGCTGGAAAATCCGGCGATCACACTGTTGAAGGAAGTGGCCCCAACGGTCACCACATTTTTAGCTGATTGATATCCACCCAATACAGTTTTAAAACCGGCAGGATATGGGCTGCAGGTAATACCTCCGTCGTTACCGGCCGCGAATACCTGTTGCAGTTCCGGAAGATCAATCGCCTGCTGATCAAGAATACGCGAGGTAAGATCATAGAGTCCGTTGTAATTACAATCAGTTACGACGGTACCGAAAGAATTATTGGTAATCACCATGCCATAATCCTGTACATAAGCAGGGGCATTTACAAATATGCCGGAGAAATACTGGGAAAGCAATGTGGCACCGGGCGCATAACCGGCATAGAGTTCCTGCAGGTTGCCGGCACCACCCACGGTTCCGGCCACATGGTTGGCATGATTGCGATATACTTCAGCCGCGCGGTTGATAACACGCCCGTTAAAATCCATATGCGACTGTATATCACCGTTATCTCCCACTCCTACCACAACGCCCTGGCCATTCAGGTTTCGGCCACCTGCCGACAATGGCGCTTTCAGCACATTGGCCCGGGTGGAGAACATACTGTTATAGTTCAGTTCCTTATCCGCCGCGGGAGCGGCCTGTACATATTCCACCCAGGGTTGGGCCGCTAATTGTTCAAGGCGACTGGCGGCCAGCCGCAAGGAAAGAATACGGTATGTTTTAAAATCCGAACTGATCATATCCGCATTGAAATAAGTCAATGCCTGTATAATTTCATCCTGCGTATAGGACTTCGGATAGCTGATCCACAAATCAATGGTACCGGGTTGTTTCACCGCATGAGCGGGCAATATTCCTTTGGCCAGGAAGGGATCCATTTTCTGCTGAGCAGTGGGCAGCAATACTACACGGGCCTTCGCCTGGCTTAACAAGGTCTCATTGAGTGGCTGACTGATGGTTACGGTATAGGCATTATTCGGTACATACTCCAATAAGGTAATTCCCTGTTGCTCCAACGAAAGACGTGTGGCGTTGTCGGGCAGACGGTCAAACTGCAGTATGGCAAATGTTTTCACATTCGAACGGGCTGCCTGCTGATTGAATCCGGTAACAAATGCGGAAGAAATATTTTTGGCGGGTTTTACCGGTCCTGTTTTGAGTAAGATTGTATAATCCGGTTCCTGTTGTGCAGCAGCAGACAGGCAACCAAACAGACAGATGGCCATCAAGGGGATTGGACAGATTCTCATAGTTTACATTCGTAGTTTTAAAAATACTACAAAAAGCCGGGAAAACACAATATGGTAAAGGATTTCAGCCCGCCGTTTGAAACGGGTTAAACGGCTGATACGTTGCCTGCAAAACAATACCGGTGCATGGCAGCCAGAAACCGGTGAAGGGTGCCCATATCATTCATCTCCGTGGCTACCAGTAAAAAGAATTTACCGGTTTGTTTGAGGCGGCCTTTATTGGTTTCAGTTTGCAGGAAAAGCATGATTTTACGGAACGTATCGGATTCAAAATAGGGTGAATCCGGCCGGTTGATAAAGAAGCAACGAAGGGTATTTTCCTTCAGGCTCATTTTTTCAAACCCAAGACCTACGGCGAGCTTCCGGCAACGTACGGTTATAAACAGATCATCCACCTGCTGCGGCAGTGCGCCAAACCGGTCTTCCAGTTCAGCCTTCATGGCTATCAGTTCTTCTTCTGTTTCGCAATTATCCAGGCGCTGGTATAATGAAAGGCGCTCTGTAATGCTTTCCACATATTCATCCGGAATCAGAATTTCCAGGTCGGTATCAATGGTGCAATCCTGTACAAAATCATCCTGGCGGGCGATTTCTTCCTTAAACAACTCTTTGAAGTCGGTACGTTTGAGTTCGCGGATGGCTTCGTCCAGTATCTTCTGGTACATTTCAAATCCGATCTCCGCCATAAAGCCGCTTTGTTCACCGCCCAGCAGGTTGCCGGCACCCCTGATATCAAGGTCGCGCATGGCAATCTGAAAACCGCTGCCAAGTTCGCTGTGCTGTTCCAGTGTCTGCAGACGTTTCCGGGAATCATTGGGCAGGGTACTCATCGGCGGTGCAAGCAGGTAACAGAAAGCCTTCTTGTTACTGCGGCCCACCCGCCCTCTTAACTGGTGCAGATCGCTGAGACCGAACTGATGCGCGTTATTAACGATAATGGTATTTACATTGGGAATATCCACCCCGCTTTCCACAATATTGGTACAGACCAGTACATCGTAGCGGCGGTCAATAAAATCCATGATTTTTTCTTCCAGTTCATGTCCTTCCATCTGTCCATGGGCATAGCCAATGCTCAGGTCGGGACACAAGGCCTGTATGATAGCGGCCATTTCGGCCAGACCCGCTATCCGGTTGTAGATAAAAAAGACCTGCCCGCCCCTTTCGGTTTCATAATAAATCGCATCCCGGATAAAATCCTCATTGTACACCTGTACTTCCGTCTGTATCGGCTGCCGGTTGGGCGGCGGCGTATTCATAATACTGAGATCACGGGCACCCATAAGCGAAAACTGAAGGGTGCGGGGAATCGGGGTGGCCGTCAGGGTCAGGCAATCCACCGACGTACGGAGGGTTTTGATTTTTTCTTTATGGCCCACACCGAATTTCTGTTCCTCATCCACCACCAGCAAACCAAGGTCTTTGAATTTCACTTCCTTGCCCAGGAGACCATGCGTACCAACGATAATATCAATCTTCCCTTCTTCCAGTTTCTTCAGGGTTTCTTTTTTCTCTTTTGCTGATTTGAACCGGTTGATATAATCCACGGTAACAGGAAAATCCTTTAACCGGTCTTTAAATGTTTTATAATGCTGAAAAGCCAGGATGGTGGTTGGCACCAGAACAGCGGCCTGTTTACCATCCACACAGGTTTTAAACGCGGCCCGGATCGCCACTTCGGTTTTACCAAAGCCCACATCGCCACAGACCAGCCGGTCCATCGGTGAAGGCGATTCCATATCTTTTTTTACATCAGCCGCCGCCTTGCTCTGATCGGGTGTATCCTCATATATAAACGACGCTTCCAGTTCGGTCTGCATATAATTATCCGGTGTATGGGAAAATCCCTGTTGTGCTTTCCGCTTCGCGTATAATTTTATCAGGTCGAAGGCGATTTCCTTCACCTTCGATTTTGTCTTCTCTTTCAGCTTATTCCACACATCACTGCCCAGCTTATTGACCTTGGGCACACTTCCGTCCTTGCCGGTGTACTTGGCAATTTTGTGCAGGGAGTTGATATTTACGTATAGTATATCCGTGTCTTTATAAATCAGCCGCACGGCTTCCTGCATTCGTCCGTTTACCTCCAGTTTCTGCAAGCCGCTGAATATCCCCACGCCGTGATCAATATGGGTGACGAAATCGCCCGGTTGCAGTTCCCGGAGGGTGCGCAGGGTAAGGGCTTTGTTTTTATTATAGGCCTGTTTGACTTTATACTTATGGTACCGCTGGAAAATCTGGTGATCGGTATAGCATACGATTTTCAGGTCCTCGTCAATAAACCCTTCATGTATCGATGTGGCAATGGGATTAAAAACCAGTTCCGCTTTCAGGTCGTCGAAAATACTCTGCATCCGTTCCAGTTGCCTGGGATTTTCAGCAAAAATGAAGAGTTGAAATTGCCTGGCTTCCCAGCTTTTCAGATCCTTCAGCAATAAATCAAACTGCCGGTTGAAAGCGGGCTGCTCCCGGGTGGTAAATGAAATCACAAAAGGAGCCACCGCTTCCGGGAACGTATCACTATGTCCGAAACCAACCAGGTGATGTTGCAACAGGTCTTTTTCAAATTGAGGAACCGTGATAAAATCACGGGCACTCACATTCTTTTTCTCGAGCCTGTCTTCATCGTCGGCCTGTCTTTGCTTTGTTTTCACCACCGGTTGTGCCTTCAGTTCCTCCTGAAAACGAAGAAAATTTTCAAGATCTTCAGCACTATCGGTCAGGTGTTCCCGGCATAGTTCATAATCCTGTATCCAGGTTACGGTATTAGCCGGTAAAAAATCAAAAAGCGAAATCCGGTCTTCACTTTCAAACTGTGTATCGACATTCGGAATAATGCTGACCTGTAATAATTTCCTTTCACTCAGCTGTGTTTCAGGGTCCACTATGCGGATGGAATCCACTTCATGGCCATAGAGTTCCACCCGGTATGGTTTTTCATTGCCAAATGAATAAATATCCAGGATACCCCCCCGGATGGCAAACTGCCCGGGCTGATATACAAAATCTGTACGTTCAAACCCGTAATCCGCCAGTTGCAGCAGCAGGGCACCTGTATCCAGCGTATCCCCCGTTTTTATTAAAATAATATTGGACGAAAGCGTTTTGGGCAATACAACTTTTTCAAAAAGAGCTTCAGGATAAGACACCAGGATTTTTTTGTTTCCTCCGGCGGCAATTTTTGTCAGGGCTTCCGTTCTCAGCATGACGTGCGAGGAATTGAGTAGCTGGTAATTCTTCCTGTTTTTAAAGGAAGCCGGGAAATAAAAAATATCCAGCGCCTCGGTCAGATTTTCCAGTGTATTGTGAAAATAGGCGGCTTCCTCCGCGTCATTCAGAATCACCAGGTGATTCTGCTGAGCCAGCGACGGATGCGTAAATGCGGCAGCCACAACAAAGGGAGCCGCACTGCCCCGCAGGTGTTCGAGATAAATTTTTTCAGGTTGGGAAAAAGAGAGCCTGTCCGCCAATTGAAAAAGGCGGGGGGTGTTCTGATACCGTTCCAGCAATTCCTTAACACTCATGTAGTCAGTGCGGACATACGGAATGTCCGTCGGGCAAAGATAATTCATTCAGCGGTACCAATAATTTCCGGACTGCATAAGTTCTTTCTATCCTATTGGATTTACCTTTATAAAAATTAAACGAATGGCTTTACAACCCTGGCGGAAAGGAATCGTAACAAAAATTGATGACCATACCCATAATACCCGGCGGTTCTGGGTACAGGTACCCGAACTCGATGTGTTTGACTTTGTGCCGGGACAGTTTGTAACCCTGGATCTGCCCATTGATGAGAAGCCCAATAAACGCTGGAGGAGTTATTCCATTGCTTCCTGGCCGGATGGCACGAATACATTTGAACTATTGATTGTTCACGCGGAAGGCGGCAAGGGCACTTCTTATTTATTTAATGAAATAAAAGTGGGAAGTGAACTGACACTACGTGGTGCCCAGGGCGTGTTTAATCTGCCGGCAGTACTGAATAAGGATCTGTTCCTGATCTGTACCGGTACCGGTATTGCTCCTTTTCGCAGTATGGTTCATTATATAAAGCTCCACCAGGTACCCCATAAGAATATTTATCTTATTTACGGGTGCCGGAACAAAGCCGACTTATTATATTATGAGGAACTGACCGCCCTGGAAGAAACCCTTACCGGATTCCGTTATTTACCCACTTTGTCACGTGAACACTGGGAAGGACATAACGGATATGTACATAAAGTTTATACTGAGTTATGTGCTGAACGTCAGCCTGCTTATTTCCTGCTTTGCGGCTGGCGGCATATGATCGACGAAGCACGGACTGTATTGCTGGAAATGGGTTATGACAAGAAGTCCATACTGCAGGAATTGTACGGGTAGCCCCTGCCCGCAGCAGAAATTTTTACCTGACAAAGAACAAGGTTTGCGTTGATATGTGTCATGTATCGCATTTAGCGCTTTGTTACTATATTCGTACAAATCAATCTGCGTATGGGACCATCCTCGCTCATTGTACTTATTATAGCGGCTGTAGCTTTTTCCGGGATTGCGATAATGCTTTCCCGTTTCGTGCTTACGGCAACTAAAAACAAGCAAAAAGGGGAACCGTATGAGTGCGGTATTCCGACTAAGGGTAAAACCTGGATTCAGCTGAATGTAGGGTATTATCTCTTTGCCCTCGTTTTCCTGATTTTTGATGTGGAACTGGTGTTCCTTTATCCCTGGGCCGTGGTAGCCAAGAGTATGGGCTGGATTGCCCTGGTGGAAATAGTAATCTTCTTTTTTATCCTGTTTATCGGATTCTTATACGCGCACCGGAAGGGTGCGTTAAAATGGGTATAACAATATAATTAACAGATGACAGCGAAACAAAATACAACCAGCGACTTTCCCGGACAGATAGAAGAACTTCCCGGAGGCGGGATTGTACTCAGCAAGCTGGATGATATCATTAACTGGGCCCGGTCCAACTCCCTCTGGCCCCTGACATTTGCCACCAGTTGCTGTGGCATTGAGTACATGGCGGTAGCCGGTGCCAAATACGACTTTTCCCGGTTTGGTTTTGAAGTGGCAAGGGCCACACCCCGGCAGGCGGATGTTATTATTATTGCCGGCACCATCGTTAACAAAATGGCACCGGTACTGAAAAGATTATATGACCAGATGGCCGATCCCAAATATGTAATTGCCATGGGTGCCTGCGCGATCAGCGGCGGGCCCTTCTTTTATAATACATATTCCGTTGTAAAAGGGGCTGACCATATAATACCGGTAGACGTGTATGTGGCCGGATGTCCGCCCCGCCCTGAAGCATTGCTGCATGCGCTGATTTCACTGCAACAAAAAATTAAAGCGGGCTTAACCCGTGAACAGATAAGAACAGGTAAAGAATAAATATGTCTAAAGAACTGCTGAAATTCCGGATTACCGAGCTGCTGCCCACCGCCACTTTTGATGATAGCGGCGAGTGGCTGAATGTGGAACTGACTGCGGCAGAATGGCCCACACTGGCAGGTGCACTCTGCAAAGACAGTCACCTGGCACTTGACTATATGTTCTGTCTTACCTGTATAGACTGGAAGACACACCTGACTATGGTTTATCATATGACCTCCACCAGTTTCCGCCACAGTGTGGTGGTGAAAGTAAAACTGGACAGGGATAAACCGGAAGTGGTGAGTGTATCAAAATGCTGGCGTACCGCGGAGTTTCATGAGCGGGAAGTATATGAAATGTTCGGGGTCAACTTTCTGCATCACCCGGATCTGCGCCTGCTGATATTACCCGACGGATGGGAAGGTAAAAATCCGCTGCGTAAAGATTTTGAGGACCCGATTAATATGATTCGTCTGTAAGACGTAAACTGATCCTAATTAAAAGGAATGTACAGGGAAACAGAAATACTGCAACAAACCAGCCCCGGTATTATCGGGGAAACCGGTGAATTCACGATTAACGTGGGCCCTCAGCACCCGGCCACACACGGGGTGCTTCACCTGGTAATCACACTGAGTGGCGAGACCATTAAAAAAGTGGAACCACACCTTGGTTATATACATCGTTCTATTGAAAAAATGTGTGAGAGCCTGAATTACCGGCAGTTTATTTATGTAACCAGCCGGATGGATTATCTCTCCGCCCATATTAATAATCATGCCTGTGCCCTCTGTGTGGAAAAAGGCCTGCAGATTGAAGTACCGCCCCGTGCGCAGGTGATACGGATACTGATGGATGAACTTACACGGGTGGCTTCACATGAACTCTGGTGGGGAGCCATGGCCATGGACCTGGGTGCTTTCACTCCTTTCTTCCATGCCTTCCGTGAAAGAGAAAGTATCAATGAAATCATGGAAGAAACCTGTGGAGCGCGGCTGACCATGAACTATATCGCGCCGGGCGGTGTGGTGCAGGATCTACATCCGGATTTCCAGCGCAGAGTGAAAGAATTTCTGAAGTTGTATAAAAGAAAAATTCACGAGTACGATGAACTGGTAACCGGCAATATCATTTTCCAGAACCGGATGAAAGGTATAGGTATGTTGAGCGCCAAAGATGCTATCTCTTACGGTGTTACCGGCCCCGCCGCACGTGGCAGTAATGTCAGTTCGGATATCCGTAAGATTCAGCCTTACGAAATTTATGACAAACTGGAGTTTGATGAAGTACTCGAAACCGGTTGCGATTCCTTTGCCCGGTATATGGTGCGTATCCGGGAGATGCAGCAATCCATCCGGATTATTGAACAACTGATTGATAATATACCTGAAGGTGATTTCCAGGCCAAGACCAAAGCGGTGCTGAAATTACCCAAGGGCGAATTTTATACCCGGGTGGAAACAGCCCGCGGTGAACTCGGTGTCTATATCGTAAGTGAAGGCGGCACCACTCCGTACCGGATCAAGTTCCGGTCACCCGGATTCTCAAACCTCTCCGTACTGGATCATATAGCACGGGGCAGCAAGATCGGTGACCTGGTAGCCATGATGGGTACCCTGGACCTGGTAATCCCTGATATCGACAGATAATACGTACATGCGGTAACGCTGATCAGTAAAAAATCTGCCGGAAAAGAGATTGTCACCAACCAGTCAGAAATAATTAATACAGTGACTGTATATAAAGCAGCCATTGTTTCTCATACTAACCTGAACAAAGCAGCATGTGGAGTCTCGCACATATCGCAAACGAAATCCATCAGTGGTTGAATAATACATTCAATCCCACCTGGACCCTGATTATCGAAATGGTGCTGGCCGGTGTGGCCGTGATCGGATTATTTGCCGCACTCGGACTGGTACTTGTATTGATGGAAAGAAGGGTGGCCGCCTGGATTCAGATCCGCCTGGGCCCCAACCGCGTCGGACCGCTGGGATTACTTCAATCCATGGCCGATACACTGAAACTGATTGTAAAAGAAGGACTGACTCCCGACGGCGCGGATAAAGTGATGTTCAACATTGCCCCGTTTATCGCCATGATCGTGGCCATGCTGCTGATGGCTCCTATCGCCTTCGCCAAAGATTTCCAGTTATGGGATCTCAATATCGGGGTACTCTATGTAACGGCGGTTTCCTCCATCATGGTAATCAGTATTCTGATGGCCGGATGGTCCAGCAATAATAAATATTCCCTGATGGGTGCGATGCGCAGTGGCGCCCAGATTGTAAGCTATGAACTGAGTGCCGGTTTGTCCATCATGACCATCATTGTACTGACCGGCAGCCTGCAGGTTTCCGATATCATCCAGGCACAAAGCAATGGCTGGTGGATTTTTAAAGGACATTTACCGGTCTGGATTTCTTTTATCATATTCATCATAGCGGTAACCGCTGAAACCAACCGGGCCCCGTTTGACCTGGCGGAAGCAGAATCTGAACTGACTGCCGGTTTCCATACCGAATACTCCGGGATGAAATTCGCCCTTTTCTTCCTGGCAGAATATATCAACGTATTTATTGTGTGCGCCATTGGGGCCACGTTGTTCCTCGGTGGCTGGATGCCCCTGCATTTTGGCAGCAACAACGCATTCAATAATGCTATGGACTATATACCGTCCAGCGTCTGGTTCTTTGGCAAAACATTCTTCCTGATATTCCTGATCATGTGGTTCCGGTGGACTTTCCCGCGCCTGCGGATTGACCAGCTGCTGAACCTGGAATGGAAATACCTGCTGCCCATCAGTATGTTCAACTTGTTGCTGGCTACAGCGATGGCGATATTGGGATGGCATTTTTGAGGAAGATGTGAGATGTGGGTTGTGAGATGTGGGTGATGAGTGGTGAGTGGTGAGTGGTGGGTGGTGAATGGGGGCGTGACAATTGAAATGATTTACAAGGTGCAAGAGCATCCTGACAGACACAAGAATTAAAGCCCGAGGGGCTGACATGATTATAGAAAAGCGATTCCGTCCGGTTTCAGGAACGGATGAACCCCGAAGGGGTGACATTATAGTAAAGACCGATAACAAATAAAATGAACTAACTATAAAATGTTTTTAACCGACTACATAAAAGACGTTACAGGCGCGTTGAAATCCCTGGCTACAGGAATGAAACGCACCCTGTATTATTTCACGCATCACAAAGAAATCATCACCGAACAGTATCCGGACAACCGGGCTACCCTGGTAATGGCCGACCGCTTCAAAGGTGAAGTCGTGATGCCCCATGACGAAAAAAATGAGCACCGTTGCACCGGCTGCACGGCCTGTGAACTGGCCTGTCCGAACGGCACCATTAAAGTGGTGACGAAATTTGATATCACCCCGGAAGGCAAGAAGAAAAAAGCGATCGACAAACTGGTCTATCACCTCGAACTCTGTACCATGTGCAATCTCTGTGTACAGGCCTGTCCGTCGGATGCCATCAAAATGGCACAGACTTTTGAACACAGCGTGTTTGACCGCAGCAAACTGACAAAAATTTTAAATAACCCCGGCTCAAAAATCATGGAAGGCGTAGAATGATGAACGGATCCACTATACTGTTTTACACCCTCGCAGCGCTGACACTCACCTGCGGTGTGTTATCCATCGCCACCCGGCATATCTTCCGCGCGGCGATCTACCTGTTATTTTCTTTGATCGGTATTGCCGGTATTTATTTCTGGCTCTCCTACGAATTTATTGCCGCGGTGCAGATCGTGGTATATGTGGGCGGCATCGTGGTACTGATCATTTTCTCCATCTTCCTGACACACCAGGCGGGTGAAAAACTACCCAAGCAACAGCTGAACCGGGGTATCTGGGCCATGCTCGCCGTTTTCTGCGGCTTTGCCCTGACCATGGTGCAGGTATTGCAACATCCGTTTCCCTCCGGCGACGGACTGCACCCGGTAACGGTACGGCAGATCGGGGAAAAAATGCTGAGCACCACGGATGGCGGCTATGCCCTGCCGTTTGAAATTATCTCCATGCTCCTGCTGGCAGCCATGGTGGGATGTATTGTCATTGCCTTACGCAGTAAACCTGAAACAACATGATGGAACCCGGATTATATCATATACTCACCGTCAGTATCGCCCTCTTCTTTATCGGCGTCATGGGATTCCTGACACGCCGCAACCTGATCACCATGCTGATGAGCCTGGAACTGATTCTGAACAGCGTGAACCTGAATTTTATCGCCTTCAATAAATATGTATGGCCCGGTAAAATGGACGGCCTGTTCTTTACCATTTTCATTATAGCCATTGCAGCCGCGGAAGCCGCTGTGGCCATCGCGATTATTATCAACCTGTACAGGAGCAACCAGTCCATCGATGTGACCAATGCCGAAGACTTAAAGTACTAACCGACTATGCCGAACGCTATCAATATTGCCCTCATCCCCCTGCTGCCCTTTGCCGGGTTCCTCTTGTCCGGTTTATTTGGCCGAAAATATATCAGGAATTTCGCCGGTATGCTGGGCACGGCGCTGATTCTCGGATCCGCCATACTGGCCCTGTATACAGCCTACGATTACTTTTTCGTGTACGGTAAAGTGGACGGCGTGTACCAGCAATTTGTGCCGCTTAAAATCACCTGGCTGGCTTTTACCAAAGAATTGTCGATTGATATGGGACTGGTAATCGACCCGATCTCCGTGATGATGCTGGTGGTGGTTACGTTTGTATCGCTGATGGTACATATTTACAGCCTGGGCTACCTGAAGGGCGAAGAACGATTTGCCACTTACTACGCGTATCTCGGTTTGTTTACCTTTTCCATGCTTGGCCTGGTACTGGCCAGTAATATTTTCCAGATTTATATTTTCTGGGAACTGGTGGGGGTATCTTCTTTCCTGCTGATTGGTTTTTATTATGATAAACCGAGTGCTGTTGCCGCCAGTAAAAAAGCGTTTATTGTTACCCGTTTTGCTGACCTGGGCTTTCTGATCGGCATACTGATTCTTTCTTATTTCTCCGGCACCCTGGATTTCCAGGAACTGATTGCCCGGCTTACTTCTCCCGAATCGAATGAAGCCAAAGCGGCTGCTGCATCTACTTTCCTCGGAGCTTCCGCGCTTACCTGGGGAGCCGCCCTTGTATTTATGGGAGGTGCCGGTAAAAGTGCCATGTTCCCGCTGCATATCTGGTTACCGGATGCGATGGAAGGTCCGACCCCGGTATCCGCATTGATCCACGCCGCCACCATGGTGGTGGCCGGTGTATACCTGGTAGCCCGCTTATTCCCGGTATTCGCCCTCTCCACTCCCGCTGTGCTGGAAATGATTGGCTGGGTAGGTGCCGTGTCCGCTATCGTGGCTGCCGTGATTGCCTGTACACAAACGGATATCAAAAGGGTGCTGGCCTATTCCACCATGTCGCAGATCGGTTATATGATGTTTGCTTTGGGTGTGTCTAAGTATGGCGGAGAAGCCGGACTTGGATATACTGCTTCCATGTTCCACCTGTTCACACACGCCATGTTCAAAGCCTTATTGTTCCTCGGGGCCGGCGCGGTAATCCACTATGTACACAGCAATGAAATGAAAGACATGGGCGGCTTACGTAAAAAAATGCCCGTCACGCATTTCACTTTCCTGATTGCCTGTCTCTCCATTGCCGGCGTACCCTTCCTATCCGGATTTTACAGTAAAGAAGAAATTCTGCTGGCGGCTTATCACAGTAATACCGCTATCTATTATATCGCGCTGGTTACTTCAGGACTGACTGCCTTTTATATGTTCCGTTTATACTTCAATATATTCTGGAATAAACCGTATGAAGCGCATGGCGGACATCACGGACATGGAGAAGGCGGACTGGTGATGATGCTCCCGTTGATTCTTCTCGCGATCGGCGCTGCCGGTGCCGGCTATATTCCATTTGGAGAACTGGTAAGTTCCGATGGTAAAGCCCTGGAATCCCATTTTGATATTGCATTCTCCGCCGCACCCGTTTTGCTGGGTCTTACCGGTATAGCGGTGGCCGCATGGATGTACCTGAAAGAAAACAAGAAACCGGAAAATATGGCCAGTTCCCTCGGTGGAATATATAAAGCGGCTTATCATAAATTTTATATTGACGAACTCTATCTCTTCATAACCAAGAAAGTGTTGTTTAACCTGGTAGGACGGACCGCTGCCTGGTTTGACCGTACCATTGTGGATGGGCTGGTGAATCTCACCGGGAATACCACGGTACTGGTAGCCGAAGGCATTAAGAAATTTCAATCAGGTAAAGTACAGCAATACGCGATATACTTCCTTGCGGGCGTAGTACTGCTGGCCGCTTTTTTTGTATATGTCTGGAGATAAGATCACCCTGATAAAAAAGAATTGATGAATCTATTAGTACTCATAGGAGCCCCCCTGCTCACCGCCCTGGCGGTACTGGCTGCCCGGAACAGGCAGCAGGTCAGATGGATTTCCCTGGCCGGCTCACTCGTGCAACTCGGACTGGCGGTAGCCCTGCTCCTGGCCTATCGGCATGAAAGGGCCTTGCAACAAACGGCCCAGATGTTGTTTGAACAACAGTATCCATTATTCAAGAGTTTCAATATCGGCTTTCATATCGGGGTGGATGGCATATCAGTAGCCATGATCCTGCTGACGAGTTTTGTGGTTGTGGCCGGTGTGCTGGTTTCCTGGAACGTGGAAAAAATGACCAAGGAATTCTATTTTCTCCTGTTGCTCTTAGGACTGGGAGCGTATGGTTTCTTTATTTCCCTCGATTTATTTGTACTCTTCTTCTTCCTGGAAATTTCCGTGATACCCAAATACCTGCTGATCGGCATCTGGGGAAGCGGCAAAAAAGAATACAGCGCCAATAAACTGGCCCTGATGCTGATGGGCGGTTCGGCCCTGATCCTCGTCGGTATGCTCGGATTATATTTTTATGCCGGTAATACTTTTGACATACTGGCCTTATCTAAATCCACAATACCCGGGGAAATTCAACATATTCTCTTTCCCCTGTTATTTGTCGGTTTTGGTGTATTCACCGCTTTATTTCCGTTGCATACCTGGGTACCCGACGGACACTCTTCCGCTCCTACAGCGGGTAGTATGTTCCTGGCCGGTATTTCCATGAAACTGGGCGGTTATGGTTGTCTGCGGATCGCCACTTATTTATTACCGGAAGGGGCTAAAGAATATGCCACCATTATCATTGTACTTTCATCCATTGCGATTCTATACGGTGCTTTCGCCACCATGATGCAGAAGGACCTGAAATATATCAACGCGTATTCATCCGTCAGCCACGTTGGTTTCAGTCTGCTCGGCATTGGAATGCTTACACAGACCGCCATTACCGGCGCCCTGATGCAGATGGTGTCGCACGGTGTGATGACAGCCCTTTTCTTCGCCGTGATTGGTATGATTTACGACCGGACCCATACCCGGATGGTAGCAGATATGGGCGGACTGATGAAGAAGCTTCCGTTTATCAGTACAGTATTTTTCCTGGTGGGACTTTGTTCACTCGGATTGCCCGGGCTGAGTGGTTTTGTTGCAGAGATGACCGTGTTTGTCGGCTCCTGGGAAAACCCGGATACTTTTCACCGGATAGCCACGATTGCGGCAGCTATGTCCATAGTGGTAACGGCCGTATATATTTTAAGAGCGGTTGGACGCACCGTAATGGGACCTGTGACCAACCCGGAACACCTGGAGCTGAAAGATGCCGCCTGGAATGAAAAACTGGCCGCGATCCTGTTACTGGCCGGTATACTGGCCATTGGTATTGCACCTGGCTGGCTGAATGACCTGTTGCAGCCGGCGGCTGAAGAAATTATGAACCGAATTGCTGGAAAATAAAATTGCCCGGAATGAACGAATTTTTCTCTTTAATGAAAAGTGAACTGGTACTTACCGGTATCATTTTTCTGTTACTCTTTATCAAGATCGGAAAAGGAGTAAAGAATGAAACCCTGCTGCCCCTGATCCAGGTATTATTGCTGGCTAATTTTTTATTCGGCTTTTTCCTGAACAAACAGGGTCGCTTGTTCGGCGACATGTATTATACCACGTCCCTGATCGTCATGCAGAAAAACATACTGAACCTGGGTGTGTACCTGATTTCCCTGGTATGCGCGGACTGGCTGAAAAAAACACAACATCTCGCTGAGTTTTTCCTGCTGATGCTCTCCGCCTTACTGGGTATGTTCTTTATGATCTCCAGTGCCAACCTGCTGATCTTCTACCTGTCGCTTGAACTGGCCACGATCCCGGTTGCGGCCATGGCCAACTTTGACCTGGAGAAAAAAACATCCGCTGAAGGAGCCATGAAAATGATTCTCTCATCGGCTTTCTCTTCGGGTATTCTGCTGTTCGGCATCTCGCTGATTTATGGTACTACGGGCAGTATCAGTCTGCCCCAGCTCGGACAATTGCTGGATAATTCCCCATTGCAGATACTGGCCTTTATCTTTTTCTTTGCCGCTTTTGCATTTAAATTATCCATTGTTCCCTTTCACTTATGGACTGCGGATGTGTATGAAGGCTCCCCGATAGCCGTTACTTCCTTTCTGTCGGTTATTTCAAAAGGTGCGGTTGCCTTTATTTTCATGACCATGCTGTTCAGGGTATTTCAGCCGATGGCACATATCTGGTACCAGCTGGTAGTGGTACTCGCCATTGCCACCATGGTAATCGGCAACCTGTTTGCCTTGCGCCAGCAGAATATCAAACGATTCCTGGCATTTTCGTCTATTGCACAGGTAGGTTTTATACTCGTTGCCGTATCCAGTAATGACCCGATGGGTATCACCTCCGTGGTCTACTTTGTGTTGGTGTATATTTTTTCCAACCTGGCCGCGTTTGGAGTGGCTGCCGTTATTACTGAAAAAACAGGAAAGGAAAATATTGATGATTACAAGGGATTATATAAAACCAATCCCTTCCTCAGCTGGATCCTGGCACTGTCCCTTTTCTCATTAGCCGGCATTCCGCCTACTGCGGGATTCTTTGGTAAATTATTCCTGATCACGGCCGGTAGCGCTAATGCCAATTACTGGTTTATTATTGTAGTGGCGCTTAACCTGATCGTTTCTTTATACTATTACCTGCGGGTAATCAGGGCGGTGTTTATGGATAAAAATGACAACCCGGTAGAACCGGTAACCATCAGTGCGCCTGTACGGCTGGGACTGCTGATATGCGGAGCGGGTATCGTGATTACGGGTATGCTGAGCTGGATTTACGATTATATATATACGTTAAAATAATCTTCCCGCAAACGGGATTCAACCAACGAGAGTATGGCGATAAATAAAAATCATGAATTTGAAGAACTGGACGGTGTGAAATGCGGCATCGTGGAAAAGAGTGTGAGTGCGGAAAGACTGGCTTTTATTAAAGAGCTGCTGGAAGCCAATGGGTATACGGTTGTAGCCGTTCCCAGTCCTGCCCCGAAAGCAGCACCCGCCTCCGCTAAAGCTACGGCGGACAAGCCCGTGGAAGGAGAAGCTCCTGTGGAAGCCCCGGCACCACCTCCGCCCCCATCCACGTTTACTGTGGGTGTAACGGATTATACCTTCAATACCACCAATGCAATTTTCGGCCGGCTGCTGAAAACAAAAAACGGGCATGTGGTCACCCAGGCTTACTGGCTGCAGAAAGAAGCGGAGAGTCATGATGAAGTGCCTTATTACGAATTCAAGGGCTGAATACACATATCATTGATACTGAAGCTGAGTACCCGACAGGACTCAGCTTTTTTTTTACAATTCCTTGACAAGAATCAGTGTTTCCGCTGACCTGTGTCCCCCGCAGCGCCCTGATTAAGCGCTAACTATGCAGGGCATAAAAGCTTATATAACTATGGCAACAAAAACAAAAACCGGAAAGTATGTATACTTTTTCGGCGGCGGCAAGGCCGACGGCAACGAGTCAATGAAAAACCTGCTGGGAGGCAAAGGTGCGAATCTGGCTGAAATGGCAGGACATCCCAATCTGAAATTACCTGTTCCCCCCGGATTTACAGTAACAACTGAAGTCTGTACGTATTACTATGCTAATAAAAGGACGTACCCCAAAACCCTGAACGCCCAGGTAAAAGAATCCATGGAAAGAATGGAGAAAATTACCGGTAAAAAATTCGGTGATGAGAAAAACCCGTTATTACTCTCCGTTCGTTCCGGTGCCCGCAAGAGCATGCCCGGAATGATGGAAACCGTGTTGAATGTTGGCTTGAATGAAAATACAATCAAAGGGGTGATCGCCCAGAGTGGTGACGAACGTTTTGCGTATGATGCTTACCGTCGTCTGATTATGATGTATGCGGATGTGGTGATGGAAAAAGCCGCCGGCATTGAGCCCAAAGGCGGAAAAGGCATCCGTAAAGTACTGGATGAAAAACTGGAGCATATTAAACATACAAGAGGATATGCCAGTGATACAGACCTTACAGCCGATGAACTGAAAGAACTGGTGAAGGACTATAAGAAAACAGTGAAGAAAGTGCTGGGCAAAGAATTCCCCGATGATCCCTGGGAACAAATGTGGGGCGGTGTGGGTGCCGTATTCGCCAGCTGGAATGGCAAGCGCGCTATTGAATACCGTCGTATTGAAAAGATCCCGCATGAGTGGGGTACCGCGGTAAACGTACAGGCCATGGTATTTGGTAATATGGGCGAAGGAAGCTGCACCGGTGTGGCATTTACCCGTAACCCCGGTAATGGTGAAAATCACTTCTATGGTGAATACCTGGTAAATGCACAGGGAGAAGATGTGGTGGCCGGTATCCGGACGCCCGCTCCTGTGAATGAATATTCAAAAAATGCGCAAAGTGAACATTTCACCACGCTGGAAAAACTGATGCCGGCTCAATACAAAGAGCTGTTTACCATTCAGCGCCGCCTGGAGAAACACTATCACGATATGCAGGATATTGAATTTACCATTGAAAAAGGCAAACTGTACATGCTGCAATGCCGCGTGGGTAAACGGAATGGCGTAGCCGCTGTTCGTATGGCCACTGAAATGGTGAAAGAAAAACTGATTGATGCCAAAACCGCGTTGATGCGTGTAGGCCCCAATCAGCTGGTGGAACTCCTGCTCCCCATGCTGGATCCTAAAGCTGAAGTAACGGCACCTGTGATTGCCAAAGGCCTGCCTGCAGGTCCCGGTGGAGCCAAAGGCCGTGTGGTATTTTCTTCCGCTGAAGCTGTGGAATGGGCGGCCAAAGGAGAGAAAGTAATCCTGGTACGTGAAGAAACGTCTCCTGAAGATGTGGACGGTATGCATAAAGCACAAGCCATCCTCACTACTAAAGGCGGTATGACTTCACACGCGGCCCTGGTGGCACGTGGCTGGGGTAAATGCTGTATCGTAGGTTGCGGTGATATCGAAATTCACGCGGAAGCGAAGAATTTCCACGCAAAGAATGGTGTGGTAATAAAAGAAGGAGACTGGATCAGTCTGAATGGTACAAAAGGTACCGTATACGAAGGCAGTATGGCCCTGGTGGATATTGATATCGACAAGAACCAGTCATACAAAGACCTGATGAAACTGGTGGATAAATTCAAACAGATTGGTGTACGCGCCAATGCGGAAACACCACTGGATGCCACCCATGCTGTAAAATTCGGCGCCGAAGGTATCGGTCTCTTCCGTACAGAACACATGTTCTATGGAGAAGGAAGCGAAGAACCCCTCTTCCAGCTGCGCAAAATGATCGTGAGCAAAACCGAAAAAGAAAGAAGAGAAGCGTTGAACGGCCTGTTCAAATACGTGAAGAAAGACGTGAAGAATACCCTGGCCGTAATGAAAGGTCACCCGGTAACGATCCGCCTGCTCGATCCCCCGCTGCATGAATTCGTTCCTCATGATAAAGAGAAACTCCGTCAGCTGAGCAAAGAACTCGGTATCAGTATGGGTATGCTCAACAGAAGGGTACTGGCTTTACATGAAAACAACCCGATGCTTGGTCACCGTGGCGTACGCCTGGGAATCAGCTATCCGGAGATTACTGAGATGCAGGTACGGGCCATTTTCGAAGCCACGGCCGAATTGCTGAAAGCCGGTAAAAAAGCATTCCCCGAAATCATGGTGCCTGTAACGGTTATCGCCCATGAACTGCGTCATCAGAAAGAAATCGTGGACCAGGTGTATAAAGAAGTATGCGAAAAATTCAACATGAAGAAGATCCCGTATCTATATGGTACCATGATCGAAACTCCACGAGCTGCGCTGCGTGCAGAATATATGGCGAATGTGGCCGACTTCTTCAGCTTTGGTACCAATGACCTCACCCAGATGAGCTTTGGTTTCAGCCGCGATGATATCGGTGGATTCTTACCGAAATATCTTGACCTGAAGATACTCCCGGATGATCCGTTCCAGACCATCGACCAGGAAGGTATCGGTCAGCTGATCAAAGTAGGTACAGAAAGAGGCCGTATCAATAAGCCGAACCTGAAAGTTGGTATCTGCGGCGAACATGGAGGTGATCCTGAAAGCGTGAAGTTCTGTCACCGTATCGGCATGAACTATGTCAGCTGCTCTCCTTTCCGTGTACCCATCGCCCGTCTGGCTGCGGCACAGGCTGCGATTGAGACACCCCGGAAAGTGAAGAAGTAGTATTGTTGGTGAGTACACCAACAATAGGCAGTTGGTGAGTACACCAACAATAAGCGTGCAGTTTTCTCACTCACTATAATCCGATAGAACCCCTCTCAAGTCTTTGAGAGGGGTTCGTTTTGTTGGTGTTATCACCAACAAAACTGGTTTGTATCGTTGGTGATAACACCAACGATGGGAGGATGAAAACACCAACGATGGGGTGAGATCGTTGGTGAAAACACCAACGATGGGGCGGAAAAAAAAAATCGTGATGCCGTCAAAATCCCATACTGGAAATGAGCAAGGCTGGTAGATTGCCGCATGACAGTTACCAGACCTGAATGCCCGCAGTTTTTTACTGCCACAAATCTGTGGTGGAAACCCCTTCTTAAGGAAGATGCACATAAAGAGATTGTTATATCCAGCCTTCGTTTTCTGGCAGAACAAGAGCGTATCAGTATGCATGCTTTTGTTTTGATGCCAAATCATATCCATCTAATCTGGAAAATGAAAACCGGCCATAAGCCTGAAAATGTTCAACGGGATTTCCTGCGATACACCGGACAACAGATTAAATTTCTTTTACAAAAAAACGATCCGGCTTTTCTTGAACGATTCCGTGTAGATGCAAAAGACAGGCAATATCAGCTTTGGGAAAGAAATTCCTGGAGCAAGGCATTATGGACGCCCACTGTTTATCAACAGAAACTTCAATACATTCATAATAATCCTGTTAAAAAGGGTTATTGCAAGAATCCGGAAGACTATTATTTTTCATCGGCCAGATTTTATACATCCGGCATTGATGAATTTGGATTTCTGGAAAAGGGTCAGATATGAAACATGTTGAAGCTAACATCAACATGTTTCATACTGCAGCCTGTGCAGGCGACAATTTCATAGCCAGCTCCGTGACCTGGTTCAGCAGTTCCGGCATAGCCGCTTCCACTTCATCAGTCATTTCCACACCCTGTTGCTGGATAAATTCGATGCTCACCACAAACAAATACATCTCCGGAATTTTATCCAGCAGTTGCAGCGAATTCACCATATCGCGTAACCCGATATCATGGGTGCTCATGGATTTGGGAAAATCCGCCGCGTATTTCGGTTTGATCAGCCGGATAGTTCCGGCTTTTTGTCCGTCAAGTGTGGCATCCACTAATATGACCCGGTTATATTTTTCAAAATACTCGAGCAGGTGAAACCCACCTGTACCGCCATCCACCACATCGACATATTCAGGCAATCCGGATGAGAGCAGTTTTTGCGCGGCATGCACCCCTACTCCTTCGTCTCCCATCAGGTAATTTCCCACACCCATGATCAGCAGTCTGTCTTCCATAATTTATGATTTTGGAGAAGGTTCATTTGGCGTATCCAGTCCTTTATCAAATACTTCTTCTTCAATAAACTTCCAGCCGCCACCCATGCTGGACATTTCACCCCGTCCTTCCACATAGTCATGATAAAATACCAGGTAAACATGTATCACCGTAAACACAATAAAGAACCAGGTTGTAACATGATGTACTTCACGCAGGAAGAAATCACCACCAAACATGGCCGGCACCCAGGCAAATAATTTCGGGAACCACCAGCTGGTACTCATGGAGGCATACAGCCCGAAACCGGTAAGACACTGTACCAGGAAAGCAAGGAAGGTGAAGAAATAGATAAAGCCGGCCATCGCGTTATGGCCCACACTCATGTGTTCTTTTCCCCGCAGCATCAGGATATCCATCTTGAATACCTGCCACATTTCTTTGAAAAAACGGCCGGAAGTGGGAATGAACTGTTTCCAGTTGGCATATTTATTTCCCACAAATCCCCAGTAGATGCGGAACAGGAAATTAAAAAAGAAAATATAGGAAGCGATAAAATGGATCATACGCACCCAGCCCATGGTGAACTGATTGGCCGCTTCTTTGGAACTGCTGATAGCGAGGGGATCCGCTATAAAGAATCCGGTGGCTATCAACACAAGAATGACCAGAGCATTGAGCCAGTGATAAATCCGTACGGGTTGTTCCCATACATAGACCCGGCGCAGTTTATGTACTTTATGTACGATTACTTCGTTTGCCATACAGGTTGAATTTTAAGGTTAATCGCCGAGCACACTGATACGGCTGATATGTTTTCCTTCCTCATCATACAGATGCACCGCGCAGGCCAGGCAGGGATCAAAGGAGTGAATGGTCCTTAAAATCTCCACCGGTTGCTTCAGGTCGGCAATCGGGGTATCCCGCAAAGCGGCTTCATAGGCCGATACCTGCCCCTTCGCATCCCTTGGAGAAGCATTCCATGTAGTGGGCACAACCAACTGGTAATTGGCAATTTTCTCATCTTCAATATTGATCCAGTGGGCCAGTGCACCACGGGGCGCTTCAGCATGCCCTACACCCAATGCTTTGGCCGGCCATTTCGACGGATCCCGTTTGGATGAATCTGCCATACGGGTATCACCTTTCTTAATATTATCAATCAGCTGATTGAAGAAATCAATTCCCCATTGCGCCACCAGCGTACTTTCCAGTCCGCGGGCCGCTGTTCTGCCCAGTGTGGAGAAGAGTGCCGTTACCGGTACATTCAGGTCTGTCAGTGCCTTATCCACCACTTCTTTAAATTCTTCTCTTCCTTTGGCATAACCTACCAGTACGCGGGACAATGGTCCGACTTCCATCGCATTCCCTTTCCACCTCGGTGTTTTCAGATAACTATATGCTTTGCTGGTATCCAGGTTTTCAAACGGAGGTTTGGGTCCGGTATATTTTATTTTGCTTTCTCCTTTCCATGGATGCAAACCGCCCTTGCCTTTGTATTCATACCAGGAATTATCTATGAATTCCTGTACTTCATCGTCTTTACGCAGATCCACTTCCATTACCTTACTGATATCCTTATTCAGGATGGCACCTGCCGGGAATTTATAGGAAGATGTATCGCGGTAACCGTTCCAGGGCAGATCACCATATGACATATAATTACCCAATCCACCTCCAATGGCGCCCCAGTCTTTATAGAAGGAAGCGATCGCCATCAGGTCGGGAATGTATACCTGCTCAATAAATTCCTTTCCTTGTTTCAACAACTGCTCCACATAAGCGAGTCGCTCCGCATTCAGTCCGCTCACATCATCTGTACTGATGGCACAAGCCATACCGCCAACGAGATAGTTGGGGTGCGGATTTTTACCGCCAAAAATGGTATGCACTTTCACGATTTCTTTCTGCCATTCCAGTGCTTCGAGATAGTGTGCCAGGCCAATCAGGTTTACTTCAGCTGGCAGCTTATACGCGGAGTGACCCCAGTAACCATTGCTGAAAATACCCAGCTGTCCGCTTTCCACGAACTTACCTATCCGCTTCTGCAGATCACTGAAATAACCGGGTGAGGATTTGGGCCAGTTGGAAATACTCTGGGCCAGTTCTGATGTTTTTTTCGGATCAGCTTTCAACGCATTCACCACATCCACCCAGTCCATGGCATGCAGGTGGTAAAAATGCACCACATGGTCATGCATATACTGAGCGCAGAACATAATATTCCGTACCAGTTCCGCATTAGGCGGAATAACAATATCCAACGCGTCTTCCACCGCCCGTACAGAAGTAAGAGAGTGTACAGAAGTACATACACCGCATACACGGCCTACATAAGCCCATGCATCACGCGGATCACGTCCGCGGAGAATCTCTTCGAGCAGACGTACCATGGTACCGCTGCTATAAGCATCCTTGATTTTGCCATTTTCAATATCGGCTTCTATTCTTAAGTGTCCTTCGATCCTGGTTACCGGATCTACAACTATTCTTGTACTCATTGATTATTTTTTGGGTTGTGAATAATGAGAGCTGTTGGTGAAAGCACCAACAGCGTGCATGTGTTGTTGGTGTTTTCACCAACAATTTTTTTTACTCCTTCAATTCCTGCTCACTTTCCTTACCTTCTTTCTCGAGCCCTTTGATCAGTTTTTTCTTGCGCACATTGGTCATCACCGCATGAGCGGCCAACGCACCAACAGTTACGCCCAGGGCTACCTTACCTACAGTATCAGCAGTAGACTCGATACCAAATCCCGGGAAAGCCGAAGCTCTTTCATAAATACGGCCATTGTCCCAGTAATTCTCTTCACTGCAACCAAAGCAGCCGTGACCGGATTGGATGGGGAAACTGACGCCGTTGTTCCATTTCGTAACGCCGCAGGCATTATAAGTAGACGGTCCTTTACAACCCACTTTGTACAGGCAATACCCTTTCTTCGCATTTTCATCATCAAAACTTTCCACATACAGACCGGCATCATAATACGGACGGCGATAACAGGTGTCGTGCACGCGTTTGCTGTAAAAAGCTTTCGGACGACCCAAACCATCCAGTTCAGGCAGACGACCGAAAGTCACCACATGTACAATCACCCCGGCCATAACCTCGCCGATTGGCGGACATCCGGGTACTTTTATTACGGGCTTCCCTTTCAGCAATTTATGAATCGGGGTGGCGGATGTGGGATTCGGTTTGGCAGCCTGCACACAACCATTGCTGGCGCAACTGCCCCATGCTATCACGGCTTTCGCTCCTTCAGCTGCTTCCTCCAGAATTTGCATGGAGGTCTTTCCACCGATCATGCAGTAAACTCCATCAGCGGCAGTAGGCACACTTCCTTCCACACATAAAATATACTCTCCTTTGTACTTGGTCATGGTATTCTTCATGGCCTCTTCTGCCTGGTGACCCGATGCAGCCATCAGCGTCTCAGAATAATCAAGGGATATCTGATCCAGTAATACATCTGCTACAATCGGGTGAGAAGAACGGATAAAAGACTCACTGCAGCAGGTACATTCCTGGAAATGCAGCCAGATCACCGGGAGCCTTGGCTTGGTGGACATGGCCTGTACTACCTGGGCAGTGGAAGAATTCTCCAATCCGAGATAAGCAGCCATCAGTGTACAGAATTTCAGAAAATCCGCGCGGGAATATCCTTTTCGTTTAAACTCCTCTAAATAAGTAGGGGCTGTTGGAACATTGGGGTTGTCCATGAATCGTTATTTATGGCAAGCAGCCGTGAAGAATGGGGAAATTGACGGAACATAGTTATTGATTCTGATTTCTCCTGAGCCTGACTTCTGTCAGACATTTCTATGACAAAAGTCAGGCAGTGAATTATTTTCATTGGCTAATATTGGTAACAAGAAATTTTGCCGATATGAAAAAATACTTCCTGTTGTTGGCTGCTGTTTCAGCATCCCTGAGTGCATTGGCACATGAAGGTCATGGACATACCCATGGATTTACCATCCAGCACTATTTCGTAGAACCGGAACATGCACTGGCAGCATTGGCAGTAGTAGCAATCGGCCTGTTGCTCTTTAAGCGTTACCGTACGGCGGCTTCAAAAAAATAAGCCATGCACGAGTTATCCATCGTGATGAGCATCATTGATATTACTGAAAAGGAATCAGCAAAGCACAATGCCTCACAGGTGGATGAAATTGAACTGGAGATCGGTACCCTGAGCGGTATTGAAATGCCGGCTTTTGATTTTGCCTGGCAGCAGGCTGTGCGTTCCACCTTGCTGGAAAACGCGAAAAGAACAATCAATGAAATACCGGGAGAAGGTTTGTGTATGGAATGTGATGCCCTTTTCCCGATGCAGCAACTGTATGAGCCCTGCCCGGTATGCGGCCATCATTTTATCAGCATACAAAAAGGAAAAGAACTCCGGGTAAAATCCCTGGTGATCAATTGAAACAATAACCAAAAAACAATCTATTATGTGTGCAACCTGCGGATGTGATGCGAATGCCTCTTCTTCTATCAGGCAGATCGGCGAAGACCACGATCATTCTCATGATCATACCCATGACCATACGCATAGCCATGGACATGGCCATTCCCACAGTAAAACCATTGTGGAAGTAGAAAAAGACGTACTCTACGAAAATAATCTCCTGGCGCAACGCAACCGGGGTTATTTTGACGCAAAAAATATTCTGGCCCTGAACCTGGTGAGTTCACCCGGCTCCGGCAAAACATCCTTGCTGGAGAGAACCCTGACAGACCTGAAAGATCAGTTCACCTGTTATGTAATTGAAGGCGATCAGCAAACCTCCCGCGATGCGGACCGCATCCATGCCACCGGCACTAAAGTAGCCCAGATCAATACCGGCAAAGGCTGTCATCTTGATGCACATATGATTTTACATGCGCTGCAGGGAATGAAACCGGTTGAAAATTCCATTCTGTTTATAGAAAATGTCGGCAACCTTGTCTGTCCGGCCATGTTCGACCTGGGCGAAAAAGAACGCGTGGTGATCATCAGTGTTACCGAGGGAGATGACAAACCCATCAAGTATCCCGACATGTTTCATACATCCACCGTATGTGTGATCAATAAAACGGACCTGCTGCCCTATGTTCCTTTCAGTATGGAAAAAGTAAAGGAATACGCCCGGCAGGTAAATCCGGATCTTCAATTTATTGAAGTCAGTTGTACCAGCGGCGAAGGACTGCCACAGTGGTACCAGTGGCTCAAAGAAAAAGTACTGCTTCCTCAAAGCGTATAGCACCCGAATAAACGGCTTTTATGTACAGTTATCATATCCATATTGGCGGATTGGTACAGGGTGTCGGTTTCCGGCCCTTTGTAAGCCGGTTGGCTGATAAACTGGATATAAAGGGCTGGGTAACCAACGGCAATGACGGCGTACATATCGAATGCTCGGCGTCAATGGATAAAGTGTTTGAATTTTACAAACTGCTGATCAGTCAGCAACCGGACAATGCCCTGATCCGTTCCCATGAAATAAAAGAAATTCCGTTTATCGGATTTACGGAGTTTGAGATCCGTCCGAGTAACCCTTCCGCGCAACCGGATTTATTACTCACTCCCGACATTGCGCTTTGCGGCAACTGCCGGAAAGAAATTTCCGATCCGGCTGATAAACGTTACCAATACCCCTTTACAACCTGCCTTGAATGCGGCCCGCGTTACTCCATCATCAGCGGGCTACCCTATGACCGGGAAAATACAACCATGCGGGCATTACAGATGTGCCCCGCCTGCGAAAAAGAATATGCAGACATTTATAATCGCCGGCATTACAGCCAGACCAATTCCTGCCCGGACTGTTCAATTCCCATGCACCTGTTTGATAATAACGGGGTGGAAATATGTAAAGACCCGGAAGGAATTTTATTGATCCTGCAGGAATCCCTGCGCCATGGCCATATCATTGCTGTAAAAGGGATTGGCGGTTATCTTCTGCTCTGTGATGCCACAAAATATTATTCCGTTGCAACACTGCGTGACAGGAAAAAACGGCCGGCAAAACCGTTTGCCGTAATGTATCCTTCAATAGAAATGGCTGAAGCGGACCTTCTTGTTTCTGCAACCGAAAAGAATGCGTTAACCGGGAAAATATCGCCGGTTGTACTTTGCCGGCTGAAAGAAGAAACCGGCACAGGACTCTGTACCGAACAGATAGCACCGGGACTTGATAAAATCGGCGTCCTGCTCCCTTATACACCTTTGCTGGCCCTGATTATGGAGGCCTGGAACAAACCACTGGTTGCAACAAGCGGTAATCTCAGTGGTTCGCCCATTATTTATACGGATGAAGATGCCCTGTTATGGCTGACCGGGTTTGCCGATTATATTGTCAGCTTCGACAGGGATATTGTAACCCCGCAGGACGACAGTGTCATCCAGTTTGATGAACAAAGTCAGTCCCCGATTATACTCCGTCGTTCGAGAGGTATGGCACCGAATTATTTTCCGGTTCCTTTCCGGCTTACACAAAATACGCTGGCCATGGGCGCTGAATTAAAAAGCGCATTTGCCCTCAGTGCAGGGCAGAATATATACGTAAGCCAATACCTGGGTGATCAGTCAACCTATGAATCACAGATCAGTTTCAATTATACACTCACGCACCTGCTGCAACTGACACAGGTAACGCCGGAAAAAATACTGGTGGACAGTCACCCCAATTATGATGTTTCCATCCGCGGGGAAGAAATGGCAGAAGAAGCCGGTATACCACTGATCAGGGTTCAGCATCACAAAGCGCATTTTGCAGCGGTACTGGCAGAAAATGAACTGCTGAATACCGAGGAAAAAATACTAGGCGTTATCTGGGATGGAACCGGCTATGGCGATGATGGCCAGATTTGGGGCGGCGAATTCTTCCTGCTGGAAGAAGGCGCTGTTGAACGGTATATGCACCTGGATTATTTTCCGCAACTGCTGGGCGATAAAATGAGTAAAGAACCACGGGTCAGTGCCGTCTCCCTCCTGCGGAACAATATGGATCAGCTGATGATGATCAAAGAGCTCTTTACTGCCCGGGAACGCGAGTTTTATATCAAACTGCTTCAACAGCAACAGCCCCTGCTTACCTCCAGTATGGGAAGACTACTGGATGGTATAGCTGCCTTATTGAAACTGCAATCCTTTAATACGTATGAGGGAGAAGCCGCTATGAAACTTGAAGTAGCGGCCAGAAAATGTCAATCCTCCTCGATGGAGTATTATCCGGTTGCGATCAATAAAAACAGACTGGACTGGACAACAATGCTGGAAGAACTGATACAGGATATCCGTAATGAGACGGACACCAATTTAATAGCACGGAAAGTATTTGTATCACTGGTTATGCTGATCAGGCATGTGGCAGTACGTGCGGGTGTACGGAAACTGGCATTCAGCGGAGGAGTATTTCAGAATGCACTGCTCCACGGGCTGATTCAGGAACTGCTTCAGGATGAATTTATCTTGTATTTTCATCAGCAACTGAGCCCCAACGACGAATGCATCGGATTTGGTCAGCTGGCTTTTGCCGCGCTGATGGAGAAGGAGTCAATCCAATATTCAACTAAAGAAATACTAATTAATCATTAACAAAAATCAACTTATGTGTTTAGCCATTCCGGGTAAGTTATTATCCATCACCGGTCAGTTAGATGATACATTCCGCCAGGGCAAAGTCTCCTTCGGCGGCATCACCAAAGAAGTCAACCTCTCCATGGTCCCCGAAGCCCAGGTTGGCGATTACGTGCTTGTGCATGTTGGCGTAGCCATTGGCAAAGTGGATGAGGAAGAAGCGAGACAAACGTTTGAATATCTGAAGGCGATGGGGGAAATGGATGAAATTAGTGAGTAGTAAGTGGTGAGTAGTGAGTACTCACACTCGGCTCATCACTCACCATTCACTACTCACCAATAACAACTCACCACTCACTTAATTCAAAACATCAACTTACATGAAATACCTCAGCGAATACCGCGATCCTGAACTGGTAAAACAATACCTGGAACAAATACACCAGGTAACCACAAAGCCATGGAAGATCATGGAAATCTGCGGCGGGCAGACGCATAGTCTCGTGAAAAACGGGATACTGGACATGTTGCCGGAAAAAATAACTATGGTGCATGGGCCCGGTTGCCCGGTCTGCGTAACCCCGGTCAGTATTATTGATGAAGCAATCTGGTTAGCCAGACAACCCAATACCATTATCTGTTCATTTGGCGATATGCTCCGGGTCCCGGGCTCACATAAAAGCCTGCTTGAAGCAAAAGCAGAAGGAGCGGATGTGCGTATTCTTTATTCACCACTGGAAGCCGTGGAACTGGCAAAACAAAATCCGGATAAGGAAGTCGTATTTTTTGCCGTTGGCTTTGAAACTACTGCCCCCGCAAATGCACTGAGTATTGTGCATGCCGCTAAATCGGGCGTACACAATTACAGTATCCTTGCTTCGCATGTGTTGGTGCCTCCTGCGATGGAAGCAATATTAGGTGATCCGGAAAATCAGATCGATGCCTTCCTGGCGGCAGGACATGTGTGTACCATCATGGGTACGGAGGAATATTATCCCGTAGTGGAGAAATACCAAACGCCGGTGGTGATCACGGGTTTTGAACCGGTGGATCTGTTGCAGGGCATATTGATGGCGGTGCAGCAATTGGAAAACGGCGAATACAAACTGGAGAATCAGTACACCCGCTATGTACAAAGGGAAGGCAACCGGATGGCGCAACAGACAATGGAAGAAGTTTTTGCTGTGAGTGACCGGATGTGGCGGGGTATTGGGACCATTCCACAGAGTGGTTATGAAGTGAACGACCGGTATAAACAATATAATTCAAGGGTTAAATTTAATATCGATATCCCCACCGCCCAGGAAAACCCCTCCTGTATCAGCGGTGATATTATGAAAGGTTTGAAAAAACCATTCCAGTGCCCGAATTTTGGCACACACTGCAAACCCGAGCACCCCCTGGGGGCACCGATGGTGAGTAGTGAAGGGGCCTGTGCGGCGTATTACCATTATTCGTCGGCCACGGTTACCACTGAATCGTAACAAATTGTATATGACCAAAAGATTATATTTCGTTTTCCTCCTGTTTTTCAGCGGAACTATCGCTGCGCAACGACCCGGAAAGGAAATATACATACTGAGTGAAAGCAGCAAAACCCCCGTGGCTGATGTATCTGTCTATACGCCGGATTTCAGTTTCAGTGAATTGTCGGATGAAAACGGCTATGTTTCGTTGACACGGTTATCCGATACCGCTACAGTCCTGCTCCTATCCGCCATCGGATATGAAACCCGGGTTATTAACCCCCATAGTCTGAACAACACGAATATTTATTTATCCCCCCGTATCACCACTCTTAATGATGTTATGATCCGGGCTTCCGCCAAATCAGGTATTTTCAAATCCATCAGCGAACTGGATATTCACCTGCGCCCGGTACTGAACTCACAGGAAGTACTCCGGCTGGTGCCCGGGCTATTTATTGGTCAGCACGCCGGTGGAGGCAAGGCCGAACAGATCTTTCTCCGTGGCTTCGACCTCGATCATGGCACCGACATCAACCTGAGTGTGGATGGATTACCGGTGAATATGGTGAGTCATGCTCATGGTCAGGGATATGCCGATCTGCACTTTGTAATACCCGAACTGATTGAAAAAGTAAACTTCAATAAAGGCCCCTATTATGCCGACAGGGGCAATCTCACTACGGCAGGCTATGTGGCATTCAAGACAAAAAATTTCCTGCCCACTAACTTTTTCAAGTTAGAAGGCGGACAATTCAATACCCTTCGGGCCATTACCGGTCTCAACCTTTTAAAGAAAGAGACTGTTTCAAAAAATCAAAGTCTTTATCTCGGAGCTGAAGGATCATTCACCCAAGGTTATTTTGACAGTCCGCAGGATTTCAGCCGCTTCAATGGCTTATTAAAATATCATGGTCAGATCAGTAAAAACAGTTCACTCACGGCGCTGATCAGCGGACTGAGCAGTAAATGGAATGCCAGTGGACAGATCCCGGACCGTGCTGTGGCAGATGGCACGATCGGTTTCTATGGAGCCATTGATGATAAAGAAGGTGGTAACACCAGCCGCTATAATGCCTCTGCTGAAATGGTGACCCGGCTGGGAAATGGCAGCACGTTGCGCAACCAGCTTTTCTATTCACGGTACAACTTTGAGTTGTACTCCAACTTTACTTTTTTCAAAGAAGATCCGGTCAATGGTGATCAGATCCGCCAGAAAGAAGGACGTAATATTTTCGGTTATAACCTGAACTGGCAAATGGATCATCACTTCGCCAACAAGAAAGCGCAGTTCAGCAGTGGTCTGCAGCTCAGGTATGACGATATCAATAACATTGAATTATCCCGTACCAAAAACAGGTCACAGGTAACGGAGGCCATGATGTACGGCAATATCAACGAACTGAATACCGGACTCTTTGCCCAGGAAAAATTATTCCTTAATAACCGTTGGGATATTACCGCCGGCATCCGGGCCGATCAGTTTGCCAACAAATATGAAGATCTGCTGAGCAACCAAATGAAGTCGTCTTCTTCCTTGATAGTAAGTCCGAAATTCAATGTAAACTACCGGATCAATGAAAAAGTACAACTCTACTGGTATAATGGACAGGGCTTTCACAGCAATGATACCCGTGTTGCGGTACAACAAAATGGCAAAGAAGTAGTCACTCCGGCCTGGGGCAGTGATTTCGGTGGTATTTTCAAACTGGGCAAAAAAGCCGTGCTTCAATCCGCCATCTGGTACTTGTGGATGAAACAGGAGTTTGTGTATGTGGGCGACGAAGGCGTGGTTGAACCCGGTGGTAAAACAAGAAGAATCGGTTGGGATCTCTCCCTGCGTTATGAAATGGGAAGGAATCTCTATGCGGATATGGATATCAGTCTTACCGACCCCAGGGCCCTGCATGTAGCCAAATCCGAAAGCTATCTTCCATTGGCTCCCCGCTTTACCAGTGTGGGTGGCATTACTTATCGTAAAGAGCAGGGATGGAATGGCAGTCTGCGTTACCGCTATATGGGTGACCGTCCGGCCAATGAAGATAATTCAGTGGTAGCACTTGGTTATTTTGTAACAGATGCCGCGATCAATTACACCAAAAAGAAATGGGAAGCGGGCATCTCTGTACAGAATCTCTTTAATACAAAATGGAAAGAAACCCAGTTTGATACGGAGAGCCGTTTGCAAAATGAACCAGCATCAGTTTCTGAAATTCATTTCACCCCCGGAACCCCGTTATTTGCCCGCTTAAGTTTCAATATTTTCTTTTAAACTAATGATTATGCAACTCTCCTGCCCCATGCCGAAATTTGATTTTGATGTGATCACCCTCGGGCATGGCAGTGGCGGACTGCTCACGCATAAACTTTTGCAGAGCGGGGTTTTTGATATCCTGAAAAATGATTTACTCGATCAGCAACACGATGGCGCCAGTTTCGAACTACACGGGAAAGTGGCATTCAGCAGCGACAGTTATGTGATCACCCCCGCTTTTTTCCCCGGTGGCAATATCGGCGAACTGGCCATCAATGGCACGGTGAATGACCTGGCGATGTGCGGAGCGATTCCGCAGTATCTGTCTCTGGCATTTATCATTGAAGAAGGATTGCCGATGACCGAATTCTGGGAGATCCTCTCCACCATCAAAGCTGCAGCGGATAAAGCCAATATCCGGATCGTGACAGGCGATACCAAGGTGGTGGAAAAAGGCAAGGGCGATAAAATTTTTATTAATACCTCGGGGATCGGGAAAATTCACCCGAAGGCCAGCATCCATCATAACCGGATTGAAGCGGGAGATAAAGTGATCATCAGTGGTAATATCGCCACACATGGCATCGCCATCATGAGTGTACGCAAGGGACTGGAGTTTGAGACCACGATCGAGAGCGATACGGCGAACCTGAATCATACGGTGGAGAAACTGATCGACCGCTTCGGAAATGATATAAAATTTCTGCGCGATCCCACCCGCGGCGGTGTGGCATCAGTATTAAATGAAATTGCTGAACTCACCCAACTTGGCTTTGAACTCGATCAGAAAAATATTCCGGTTGACGAACAGGTCGAAGGCGCCTGTGAGATGCTGGGACTGGATCCCTTGTATGTAGCCAACGAAGGATTATTTATTGCGGTGGTAAAACCGGCTATTGCTGATGAATTCCTCTCTCTGTTACGCAATGATGTAAATGGAACCAATGCTGCCATCATCGGTGAAGCAGGTACCGAACATCCCGGAAAAGTCCTGCTCAAAAGCCGCATTGGTGGCAGAAGAGTGGTGAATTATCTGACGGGGGAACAGTTGCCGAGGATATGTTGAGGTGCGGTTGAAAGGTTGAAAAGTTAATAGGTTAACAAGGTTGGGGCACTACTCACCACTCACGATTTTTTCCGATCTTTCGGACTCAAACCAACCAACATGGAAATCAAAAATCTATACGATCCTGCTGCCAAACTGGAGATCATTGAACGGATCAACAAACTGACTTCTGAATCACAACGTCAGTGGGGCAAGATGGATGTGGCACAGATGCTGGCACATTTACAACAACCGCTGGAAGTAGCACTCGGGCACAGGACTATCAAAGGAAGTTTTTTAATGAACCTGATCCTTCCCTTATTCAAGAAAACACTGTGGGATGAAAAACCCTGGAAAAAAGGAATACCAACCGATCCCACCTATATCACCGTTGCTGCGCCAAGAAATTTCCAGCAGGAAAAAGCAAAACTGCTTGAACTGATCAGCCAGTTCACTGAAGCAGCCCTGAGTGATAAAAAACACCCGGTTTTTGGTTTTATGACGAAGGAACAATGGAGCAGATCCGGCTGGAAACATATTGACCACCACCTGAAACAGTTTGGAGTCTGATCAAAGTCATACAGAATAGGAACCGCCCGGATTACATTTGGGCGGTTTTTTTATGAATCCCCTCATCTGGAAAAATATCATCCGCAAGCCTACTTAGTGCAGTAACACCCCGTTACAAACATCTCTTTTTATTATCCGCGGTCCAGACCGCCTAAACGCTTGCAATGAAAACAATCATTGAACCCTTTCGTATTAAATCGGTGGAACCGATCTATTTTACGACCAGAGAAGAACGCCAGGCTATTCTCCAGGAAGCCGATTATAATTCCTTTCGCATAAAGGCCAGCGATGTACTGATCGACCTGCTTACCGACAGCGGCACCAGTGCCATGAGCAGCAACCAGTGGGCCGGCATTATGATGGGTGACGAGTCCTACGCCGGCAGTAACAGTTTTTTCCGCTTTGAAGAGTCCGTCCGGAGTATCACCAATATGGAGTATATCATCCCTACCCACCAGGGACGGGCTTCTGAAAAGATCCTCTTTACCGTGCTGGGCGGAAAAGGAAAGTACTTTATCAGCAATACCCTGTTTGATACTACCCGGGCCAATATCGAATTCTCCGGTGCTGAAGGAATCGATTGTGTTTGTGAAGAAGGCAAACACCCTTCCACCCCAGCCCCGTTCAAAGGCAATATGGCTATCCCCGCCCTTCGGAAAGCCATTGAAGAAAAAGGAGCGGCCAATATTCCCTTAGTGATCATTACCATCACCAACAACTCCGGAGGCGGACAACCCGTAAGCATGCAGAATATCCGGGACGTACGTAAAGTATGTGATGAATATAAGATCCCCCTGTTCATCGATGCCTGCCGATTTGCTGAGAATGCCTGGTTCATCAAGATCCGGGAAGAAGGCTATGCCAATAAAGCTGTTCCGGAAATTGCCCGTGAAATATTCTCCTATGCCGACGGCTGCACCATGAGTGCCAAGAAAGATGCATTTGCGAATATTGGTGGTTTCCTGGCCATGAATAATGCAGACCTCGCCTTACAATGCCGCAATCTCCTCATCATCACCGAAGGCTTTACAACGTATGGCGGATTAGCCGGACGTGACCTGGAAGCGATCGCCATCGGTTTGCAGGAAGTCATGGATGAACATTATCTCCAGTACCGCATCCGCAGCATGGAGTACCTGACCAACAAACTGATCGATGCCAGTGTCCCGGTGATGCAACCGGCTGGCGGACATGCGGTCTACCTGGATGCGAAAGCCTTTCTGCCCCATATACCCGTAGATCAGTATCCTGGCCAATCATTGGTCTGCGCCTTATATGAAGAAGGCGGTATACGGGGAGTAGAAATCGGTTCATTGATGTTTGGCAAATATGATGAACTAGGCAAACTCATACCGGCCACGCTTGAACTGGTTCGTCTCGCCATCCCCCGCCGGGTATATACCCAAAGTCATATCGACTATGTAGCCGAAGTGATCATTGAAGTGTTTAACAGGCGGAATGAGCTCAAGGGAATGCGGATCACAGAAGAGACTGCTTTACTGAGGCATTTTACGGCGAAACTGAAGCCCGTGAATGAATAATGAATAATGAATAATGAGTAATGAGTAAACGATGAAGATGCACAAAGCACAGATACAGCCCGAAAGATGACCTGTCAACCTGCCTTTGCCGGCAGGCAGGCTTTTCAACATTCAAACTTATCAACCTATAAACTTTACACAATGAGTACTATAATCAAAAGAAGCTGGGCCGAGCCCTACAAGATCAAAATGGTGGAACTGATCAAAATGACCACGCCCGCCCAACGCCGGAAAGCCATGAAGGAAGCCGGCTTCAATACCTTCTTATTAAAATCGGAAGATGTATATATCGACCTGCTGACAGACAGCGGCACCAGTGCCATGAGTGATCAGCAGTGGGCCGGACTGATGATGGGCGATGAAGCCTATGCCGGCAGCCGCAATTTTTATCACCTGGAAAAAGTAGTGCAGGAGATCTATGGCTATAAGTATTTAGTACCCACCCACCAGGGACGCGGTGCCGAGAATATCATCTCTAAGATCCTGATCAAAAAAGGCAATATCATTCCGGGCAATATGTACTTCACCACCACCCGGCTGCACCAGGAACTGGCCGGTGGTAAATTTGAAGACATCATCATTGACGAAGCCCATGATTCAGAAAATGAATTCCCCTTTAAAGGAAATGTGGACCTGAAAAAACTGGAAGCCCTGATCAAAAAACATGGCGCGGCTAAAATTCCGTATATCAGTATCGCTACCAGTGTAAATATGGCCGGCGGACAACCCATCAGTATCCAGAACCTGAAAGAACTGCGGGCCCTGACCAAAAAACACGGCATCCGCATCATTCACGATATGACCCGTGTGGCAGAAAATGCACACTTCATTCAGCAACGGGAAAAAGGCTATGCCAAAAAATCCATCCGGCAGATCGTTAAAGAGATCTGTAACCTGACCGATGGGGCAACGATGAGTGCCAAAAAAGATGCACTGGTGAATATCGGTGGTTTCCTCGCCATCAATGACTGGGATGTATTTGAAGAGGCCCGGAACATGGTAGTGGTGTATGAAGGATTGCATACCTATGGAGGTCTGGCCGGACGTGACATGGAAGCTATGGCCATCGGTATTAAAGAAAGTGTGGACGATGACCATATTCATGCCCGTGTAGGACAAGTAATTTATCTCGGAGAGAAAATGATCGATTATGGCGTACCCATTGTAAGACCGATCGGGGGACACGGCATATTTGTGGATGCGAAGAAATTCCTGCCGCATATTCCGCAGGATCAGTTCCCTGCACAAACCTTAGCTGCCGAAGTGTACCTCGACTCCGGTGTACGGACCATGGAACGGGGTGTTGTCTCTGCCGGACGTAAAGCAAATGGCGAAAACTATTATCCCAAACTGGAACTGGTCCGTTTCACCATTCCGCGCCGGGTATATACACAGGCGCATATGGATGTGATCGCCGAGTCCACCGCCAGGGTGTTTGAACGCCGCAATAAGATCAAGGGATTGAAAATGGTTTATGAACCGAAGTACCTGCGGTTCTTCCAGGCGAAGTTTGAACAGCTGTAAAAGGAAAAAAATAAAACGGTCAGCACTTACTTCGCTTGTAAGTGCTGACCGTTTGTTTTATTTATTGTCAATACTGTATTGGTAATTCAGCACATCCAGTTCTGTTTCTGCCCGACTGAGTTGGCGTTCAAATTCACTGGTACCATCATCCAGTTGAGATGCGTGAGCGCGGTAGTAGCCGATCCCCTTCCGGAGATTCAGGTAAAACTCATTGAAGTATTTCGCCTTTTTGGCCAAGGTGCCATTCGCCTGTTCTTCTTCCAGTTTTTCCTTCAAGTAATCGATATACAATCCCAACTCTGCAATGAACATATGTGGACGGTCCGGCTTAGTCAGACTCTCCGTTCGGCCATAAATATGATCCACCATTTTTTTCAGTGATACCACTTTGGAAAAATGCACAATATTGGGACCCGGACAGATGTTTACCGCTTTGAGTTTGTCGATAAACGGCACATTGTATACCAGTGAAGCAGCATTACTCAAGCCGATACACAGGCAATCCTTATCCTGCAGTTCTTCCACCTGCCGGTTGAATTCCGCTTCCGGAAGATTAGCTGCTTTCAGTTGTTCCAGTTTCAACTGCTGGTATTTCCGGGAAGCAGTACAGATGGGTTCCTCTGTGAATTCCGTATTAAAGGCCAGGTGCTTTTCTGTACAGGGGCTACCGGGGCGACCATTCAATACCCGTTGCTTCACTTCCCGGTCTGCAGTAGTACCTTTGAGGTAATGGAAACGTACACCCAATGGCGACTTGCGGCTGAGTACCACATCTTCTGCATTTGCATCGGCCAGTAAGCCGAGTGTTTCAGCATCCACAGTCGTGGCTTCCGGCACCAATAAGAACGGGGAACCCCAACCGGTTGTACTGATATCATATTGCGTATGCAGGAATCGGTCTTCAGCTGCAGTACCGATACCACCCTGTACTGAAAAAAGAACAGGGGGAATATCTTTAACGATACGATCATTCTTCTTCAGTTGAACGGCACTATAAATTTCAAACAAGGAATCCAGTAATTCCTGTTTCCCGTTTTTGAATTCTTCCATAATAGGTCCCAGCAGGTAACCATCCGTAGCAAATGCATGGCCGCCGCAGTTCAGTCCGGATTCAATCCTGAACTCACTCACCCAGATCCCTTTTTTGGCCAGGTATTTTCCTTGTATGAGCGCCGAACGATAATCACTCACTTTCAAAATCACTTTCTTGGCAAAGCTTCCATCTTCCTGCATATCAAATTGCGGACAATTTTCCATGTAGTTGAACAACCGGGGATTGAGTCCTGCTGAAAATACAATGGAGGAATTCGTCAGATCACTCTCCACATAACCCCGGAGTGCCGCCACCGCATCTGAACCGTCTTTGATCACCTGGTGCTGACTGTCTTTATTCTCGCGATCGAGTTTAGTCATGATGTTCACATCAATACTACCCGGTCTTACCTGGGTACGCAGATAGTCAGCCAGCTTACGCTTCTCCGCATGATCAGCAGTCTCAGTCATTTGCCGGTATGCTTTTTTCAGCATGGATGTTTCGGGCAACATTTCAAAATAGGTCACGAGTTCAGACCCCTTTTCGAAAGCGGCTTTTTTCAACCGGTCCATTTGGCCGGCAACGATACTGTTCACGAGATTGAGGTAATCGGTGATCCGCTTTGCCCGGTAATCCGGCTGATCGGTAGTGATGGGTTGATAAACTCTGCCAGCCTGCGGATAGTAATAGCTGCGCATCATTTCCACCAGCCGGTCTTCCACAATGGAGATCACGGAAGAAATACCAAACCGGGCTACTTTAACCGGGCTGTCAATAGTATAGGCTAATCCCATAACAGGTATATGAAACCTGTGTAATGAAGAAGTATTCATCATATTCACTGATTAAAAAGTAGAGGAGGAGAAAATAACACTATGAACAACAAAGAATCAGCGGCATGATGAGAGTAAATAACACATCCGGCTACAATTCAGTTGCACAATTACAAATTTCGGAAAAAAAAGACGAACACCCGAAAATTAAAACGTTTTCGGGTGCCTATTTAACGAATTAGCCGAACAGATAGGCCAATCCGTCGTTTACCGGTACGCAAAGATCATTGATAGTCCGTTGCCGGCACATAGTTTCAAAACGATCCCGTACTTCCTTATAATCATTATGAATCGGACAGGGATGCGTGGCTGAACATTTACTGAATCCCAGTCCGCAACGCCTAAACACATCTTTTCCGTCAATTGCTTCCACAACCGGCAATAAAGCCTGGTTCTTTTGCTTTTTTGTAAGATAAAATCCGCCATTGGGCCCCTTTAGGCTGTTAATGACTTCCGCTTTAACCAACGTTTGTAGCAGCTTACCAACAGTATGCTCACTGGCGCCGATCACTTTTGCAATTTCCAGTATGCCGGCTTTCTCCCCGGTATCCGTTTTGGATGCCAGGTAAATAACCGCTTTTATGGCCGTGGTACAAGTAAGACTCAACATGTTTATTGATTCAAGAACCGTTTGCCTTCTTCTGAAATCCGCTCGTGTGTCCATGGCGGATCAAAACAAAGTTCAACCCGCACCTGCCTTTCCCCGAATGTCTTTTCCAAAACCCGGCGCACTGCCGCCGTTAATGTATCCCCCATCGGACAAAACTGAGTAGTCAGCGTCATTGTTACATAAATAATTTTCTCCGTTTCATCAAAATCAAGCTGATAAATCAGGCCCAGGTCCACCACATTTAACCCGATCTCCGGGTCAATCACCTGTTCCAGTGCGGCAAGCGCAATGGTGGCATTCATCGTATGGTTGCTGATCACATTCATCATACAGGTTTATGTTTCCATACCCGGTATACATTCAGACAATAAAGGAAAGCCATGCCGGTTAACAAAACTGCACCAGTCTGCAGCAGGCTGATCATTCCCAGTAAAATACCCGCCGAAAATAATACAAATCCAGCCAGGTAAATCAACGCCATCACCGCAAAGAGTTTTTTATTGTACAGATCATTGGGATTCGGCGTTTTCTCCACACCCGCTTTTTCGTGATAGACTTTATTCCAGATTATAAAAGGCAAGGTCTTAAATGTCATACCAAGAATCAATGCGGTTATCCATCCGAAAAAAATCACAAACCCGTAAAGTTGTACGGTCTTTAACTGATGCTCTCCGGACAGCAAACGCCCTGATAATACTAACACAGTTAATAACGGCAATACGATCATCGAAACGGACAACAACGAAATCTTCATTGGTTCATCCACCTGCTTCCGTATCCGTTGTCTGAAAACCTGTATACAATAGAAGACAAACAGGAAGAGCCCTGTACCGATCAGGCAGGCGGGAATCAGCAGCGGCGCTGCCGGCAGCCATAAAAAGGAAAGCTGGTAAAACAGCAATCCTCCGTTGATCAGGAAATAAATAACATACAGCAAACGGGGTTGCTGGTATTTCGAAATCAGGAACATCGGAATCAACCTTGATCCAACCCCGATAATCAACAGCAAAAACCAACCAATAATACCGGCATGCGCATGCAGGGGCAGATAGGCCAGTATGTCCTGGGGCAAAAAAGGTATTGTGAAATTATACACCAGTGTAAGACCGAGAAAGGCCGTGATAAACAGCCAGAGTGCCGCTGTAAGAATATAGACGGCATGTACATTCATTTTCTTGCCGTGCTGCAGACTGCGGAAAAGGTTTATCACGTAAACCAGTATTGCCAGCAACAGCAACCGGCCGCCCCATTTTGCCGGCCAGCCCATATCCATTTTATAAAATCCATACACCAATAACGGAATACCGCAAGCGGCTAACCAAAAAGTAAGATGCGCCAGCCTGAGACTGTACAGTGATTTTTCGGTGAGCACCGGTACCAGCTGATGACTGGCACCGAGAATAATCATCGTACCCCAGCCGAGCGCCATAATGTGTGTGATGGCCAGGCTGCCAGGATTAAAATAATGTCCTGTAAATAAAGAGGCGGATAAAAACAATAAAACAGAACCAGCCAGTAAACTAACTGCGGCATACAGATAAAAAGGTACCACAGCCGTGTGAGGTGTATTACGAAAATCGGCTTGTGGAAATCCGGTACCCATATCAGGATCGATAAATCAGTAACTGTACATCGCCGGGACTTACTTCATTAATCCTGTACTGCAGTTTACGGGTAGCCAGTTCAGGCAACAGAAAAACAGGCAGCTTTTTATGATATACAAACAGCGCCTGCCCTTCGGACAATGCGTCCACCGCTTCCAGAATGCTGATCATAGGCCGGGGCATTTCAAGCTGACGGACATCCAGTGTCACTATCGCATCGTTGAAACGTGCCTGCAGCGATTCCCAGCTTTCCATACTTTCCTCACTCACGGACTGTTGAGGTTGCAATCCCGTTTGCTCTTTATAAAAATAAGTATGTACCAGCTGGTCATTGATTACTTCAGCAAAGGAACTGAAGCCCCGCTGCTGCAACACATTCATCAACGGGGCCGGTTTAAACGTATTTACAATTTCCAGCACCTGCCCCTCTTCCAGCTGTGCAATTTTCTCCATAATCAGCTGAAAGGGATCAGTACCTCCAGCCAATACCGGCCTTACATCCAGCCGGACTAACTGTTCCGGTTGCAGTGATGCTAAAAATTCAGGTATTTCACTCATCGCATTTAATTAAATATTTTTCAATTCAGCTTCTTTTCAATACTGAGTGCTTTCGGGAAAAGGATATTATTCTCCAGGTGCACATGCAGGTGAAGATCATTCTCAAAATCATCGAGCATACGGTACAGCAAACTGTAACTGGCACAGGCGTCTTCCGGTAATGTGAAATTATTGGTCAGTTCCCTGATGCTAGCCAGCTGTTGTCCAACCACTTCATGTTCCATCTCCATCATATTAATGGGTTGCTGTACCGTTCCGAATTCTGCGGCCAGTGCTGACTCCTTACGATCTTTCGCTGCTGACAACTCATGAATATACGGGAATACTACTTTTTCCTCTTTCACCAGGTGCGCCATCATTTCCTGGTTCACTTCCTCAACCAGTTTCCATACCTCCAGCAGCTCAGGATGACGGCCGCCATGTACTTTGCTCACTTTGTCAGCATAAGCTACAATATCCGGCAGGTTTTTCCGCACATAACTGTGATGGGTATTTACTATAAAATCAGCCAGGAAAGCCGGGCTCCAGTCATTATAAGGCAGGGCATTGCTGCCGGCGGGCAGCTGATCGGCCTGTTGCAGTTCCTGTTCTATCCGGGTTACTTCCAATCCCTTTTCGAGACAGGCTTCTTTCAGCGTCTTCTTGCCGCCACAACAAAAATCGAGTCCGTACTTTTTAAACAGCTGTGCTTTACGGAAATCTTTTGCTACCAGCTGACCCAGTGTTTCATCCATTTCACCACTGACTCTTTTGGTGATTTTTACTTTCCACCAAACCGGACCCTGCTCCAGGTATTCCCAGGTAAATACATTGCCCCGCTCCCCGAGTAACTGGTAGTACAACGGTTTCGGATCATGATCATTATGAATGGTCAACGCTGCCCCTTCCGGCAATTCATCAAAGTATTGGAAAATGGTGGGATGCTTCATCCGGGGTTCGAGCAATGTTACATCCAGTGTTTTATCAGCGATTGTCTGCATATTGAATATTTTTTCAAAGGTAGAAAATAAATTCGAATAAAAGTATTAAAATACTTTTATTTACGCATTTCGAAAACCCCTGTTGCCCCGGACTGATAATCAGCTTTCCCGGTTCCAGTTCAGCTTTTTCCCAATACCAAGTGAATTATCGGTAAACTTAATATGATCCAGCCGCAGTGTCCAGATCTCACCCGGCATGGCCAGTGCCATCGGGTGTTTTTTGTGATAATGCGTAGAAGCGCCGATAGCCAGCGGATCAGTTTCCGCCAGCAAAACGCCTTCAAACTGAATGCCCTTTATTTGCAGCAGGTTCAGTTTGTCCGGTAATATAGTCCCGGCAATTTTTTGACTGCCCCGGAGTATAATTGAATGCCGGGTATCCCCGGATGATTTATAATGCAGGAGTCCTTTCGCGGCATCCCATGAATAAAAAAAACTAAAACACCAGGGCTGACCTGTTTCGTCCACACAGGCCAGGCTGCCGCTGGTCTGCTTGTCAATAAAAGCGGCGATCTTCTCGTTCATGATACTTTAATTATCCGCACCGGGCATGCCAGCGCTATTTCCTTTGATTTATCCAGTGAAGCATCCGGAATTTCCAATACAAAAACTTCTTTCTTTCGTACTCCTTTTATTAATGTGGCTTTCCCGTCTCTCTTCGACATCCGCCAGAGTTCAGGCTGTTGCTCATAACAGACCCCGCATCCAATGCATTTATTCCTGTAGTGAACCACTTTATGCATGGGCGGCATCCAGAATTTTATACAGTTTATCTGAAGGGGTGACTTTGGTATTGAACTTCATGGTAATCTTATCTCCTTTTACTGCTTCCTGTGCCGGTTCGCCATTCACCATCAGTGTGTCCAGTTTTTCCCTGACCATACCGCATTTGGGACCGGTTACCATCAGGGTATCCCCCACTTTGAGATTTCCGGATTCAAGGATAAACTCCCCGATAGCTATTTTGGGATAATACTTGCTACCCTTTCCGATATAAACTTTCTTTTCAGTAGCTGCCGATCCGGGTTGCGGGGTCCATTCACCCAGTTTACGACCCAGGTAATATCCTTCCCAGAAACCACGGTTATACACTTTCATCATTTCCTCTTTCCATGCCTGCGCTTTTTCCTGTGTATATGTACCTTCCTGTATGGCATCCAGGGCAGCCCGGTAACATTGCGTTACCACCTGCACATAATCGGCGCCCTTTGTTCTTCCTTCTATTTTCAACACATCCACCCCGCTTTCCAGCACCTGGTCCAGTATATCTATCGTACAAAGGTCCTTGGGGGACATGATATATTCATTGTCTATTTCCAGTTGTTCCCCCGTTTCCGTATCGGTTACCGTATAGGGCCTCCTGCAATTCTGCACACAGGCACCGCGGTTGGCCGATGCATTCTGTGTATGCAGGCTCATGTAACATTTCCCTGAAACGGCCATGCATAAAGCGCCATGTACAAACATTTCCAGCTTTACGGGTTTTCCGGAGGGTCCTTTAATTTTTTTCCGTTGTATTTCCGTACTGATTTCCGCCACCTGCTTCAGCGTCAGTTCACGGGCCAGTACCATCACATCCGCATAACGGGAAAAGAATTTTACGGATTCCACATTACTGATATTGGCCTGTGTGGAAATGTGCAGGGGAATTTCCATCTGGCTGCAAAAATCAATCACCGCGTAATCAGCGGCAATAACCGCATCGATCTTTTGTTTCTTTACTTCCTTGAGTACCGCTTTCAGCAATTGCATGTCATGCTCATACATTACCGTATTAAGCGTGATATAAGCTTTCAGTCCCGCTTTTTTACACAGCGTGCTGATTGTTTTAATATCGGATATATGAAAAGACTGAGCGGAACGGGTACGCATATTCAATTGTTCCACGCCAAAATAAATGGCATCCGCCCCCGCATTGATTGCCGCCTGTAAACTGTCAAATGACCCGGCTGGCGCCAGGAGTTCCACTTTTTCTTTTATCATGAAGCTTTATTTCATTCCCTCCAGAATCCGGATATAATTCGCCCGTTCAAAAGCGGTAGGATCCGCCACATTCTGCTGGCTCATACTGCCCCTGAAAGCGGATACATTTTCAAATCCCATCATATACATCCAGTCCTGCAATTCTTTATTCATAGTTTTCAGGTACGGAATACCATTCTTATACAAGGAAGAAGCGGTCATTACCGCGTCCGAACCGGCCAGCAGGTACTTCACCACTTCCACCGCGCTTTGTACACCCGTTGTTGCGGCCAGAGATAATTTTACTTTATTGTACAAAAGGGCTGTCCACAATAAAGGCAACCTGATTTCACTGGCATCGCTGTAATGAAGATCCGTTTTAAGAACCAGTTCATTAATGTCAAAATCAGGCTGGTAAAACCGGTTGAATAATACCAACGCGTCGGCTCCTGAATTCTTCATCCGCATGGCCATATTTCCCATGGCACTGAAATAAGGATTCAGTTTAACCGCCACCGGAATTTTTATATTCGCTTTGATGGCTTCTATTATATTCAGGTAACGGTGTTCCACTTCAGAAGAAGACATCGCGATATCGCCGGGAATAAAAAAGATATTCACTTCAATACCGTCCGCGCCCGCCTGTTCCATCTGGCGGGAATAATCAATCCAGCCTTCCGTAGTTATTCCGTTCAGACTGCCGATCACCGGAATCTTTACTCTTTCCTTCGCTTTCCGGATATGTTCCAGGTATTCATCCACACCCACTTTATAATCATCCAGGTCCGGGAAGTAATCACTGGCTTCCGGATTGGCATACATTGTATCCGCCAACACGGCATTTAAACGGGCTTCTTCCTTCCGGATCTGCTCTTCAAACAAGGAGAACATGACCACGGCTCCGGCTCCATTGTCTTCCATTTTCAGGATATTATCCATTTCTTCAGACAATGTACAGGCAGATACAACAATGGGGGAATTCAGCTTCAGCCCCATGTAAGAGGTTTGGAGTGTCATATACTTGGTTTTATAAAATCATCCTGAAGCGACATCGTCTGCTTCAGGATGACAACATTTAATTTCAACTTACCCGACCGGTACAAAATCGCTGGCTTTCTTGGTCGCCAGTTCTTCGTATGTTTTCCATTTCAGGTTAACCAGTTCCTGGGCATGCTTCATCAGGTCTTCCGCGGCTTCCGGATTCGTCATCGTAAGCACTTTATAACGGAGCTCATTGTAAGCATAATCCTTCAACGCCATAGTTGGCCTGGATGAATCGAGTACAAACGGATTCTGATTCTTCCTGCGCAACATCGGGTTATAACGTAACAACGGCCAGTGACCGCTCGCTACGGCCTTATGCTGCTGATCCAATCCGTTTTTCAGATCATATCCGTGTGCAATACAATGGCTGTACGCCAGGATCAGTGACGGTCCGTCATAGGCTTCCGCTTCACGCATGGCCAGCAGGGCCTGTTGCGGGTTGGAACCAAAAGCCACTCTCGCCACATATACATTGCCATACGATATGGCCTGCATCGCCAGGTCTTTCTTACCACCTGATTTACCACCCGCGGCAAATTTTGCCGTGGCTGCAGTCGGAGTGGATTTGGATGATTGTCCGCCCGTATTTGAATATACTTCCGTATCCAATACCAGTACATTCACATTTCGTCCGCTCGCCAACGCATGGTCCAGTCCTCCATATCCGATATCATAGGCCCATCCGTCACCACCCACCAGCCAGACACTGCGGCGTACCAGCTGATCGGCTACAGAAAGCAGGTGTTTGGCTTCCGTACTATTCAGTTCAGCCAATTTAGCTTTCAATGCGTCTACGCGTACCCGTTGCTCAACCAGTTCAGACTCAACCGTCTGTCTGGCCTCCAGTATTTCTTTTACAAAAGCATCACCCAACTGATTGCCCATACCGGCCAGCAGCTGACGGGCCACATCCAGTTGTTTATCCGCTGTTATGCGCATACCCAGCCCGAACTCGGCATTGTCTTCAAACAGGGAGTTACTCCAGGCCGGACCTCTTCCTTCCTTATTCACCGCCCAGGGTGTGGTAGGCAGGTTACCGCCGTAAATGGAAGAACAACCAGTGGCATTGGCCACCAGCAAACGGTCGCCGAATAACTGAGACAAGAGTTTCAGATAGGGCGTTTCACCACAACCGGCGCAGGCACCTGAGAACTCAAACAAGGGTTCCAGGAATTGTGCCCCATGTACAGTGGAGAAATCAATTTTTGAACGGTCATTCCAAGGAACATTTTCAAAGAATTCAATATTCTTTTGTTCCTGGGCCAGTACAGGATCTTTCTCTCCCAGGTTAATGGCTTTGCGGCTGCGGTTGGCCGGGTCTGTAGCCGGACAAACTTCCACACAAAGATTACAACCGGTACAATCTTCCAGGTAAACCTGAAGGGTATATTTTGTTTCCGGAAAACCACGGGCGTTGATCGGCGCTGACTTAAATCCTTCCGGCGCTTTCTCCAGGTGATTCTCGTGATAGAATTTAGCGCGGATCACACTGTGCGGACATACATACGCGCAGTTACCACACTGAATACAGAGATCAGGTTCCCACAAGGGTACAAGATCGGAAATATTTCTTTTTTCCCACTGCGTGGTACCGCTGGGATAGGTTCCATCCACGGTCATTTTGCTTACCGGAATATCATCCCCGTGACCCGACATCATCATCGCAGTCACATCTTTTACAAATGCGGGGGCTTTTTCAGAAACGGTCAGTAAATCAACAGTAGCGCTGGTCACTTTTGCGGGAATCGTTACTTCATACAGGTGTGCCAGCGTGGCATCCACCGCTTTGAAGTTTTGTTCGATCACTTTCGGCCCTTTTTTGAAATAGGTTTTTTCAATAGCCTTCTTGATTTGTTTGATCGCGTCATCCTTCGGCAATACACCGGAAAGGGCGAAGTAACAGGTCTGCATGATGGTATTGATCCGGCCGCTCATGCCTGTCTCACGGGCAACAGTAGTCGCATCAATTACATACACCTTGATATTTTTATCAAGGATCAGTTGCTGCACCTGTCCGGGCAGTTTTGACCATACGTCCGCTTTATCATACGGACTGTTCAACAGGAAAGTAGCGCCTTGTTTGGCAAATTCCAGCATTTCCACTTTCTCCACAAAATTGAACTGGTGACAGGCGATAAAGTCCGCTTTGGAAATCAGGTAAGGTGCCCGGATAGGCTGGGGACCAAAACGCAGGTGAGAAACGGTACGTGCACCTGATTTTTTTGAATCATATACAAAATAACCCTGTGCGAACAAATCGGTATTCTCCCCGATGATTTTAATGGTATTCTTATTCGCACCTACTGTACCATCCGCACCCAGACCAAAGAACAGACCCTGTCTCCATTCAGACTCATCCAGGGTATAGTCGGGATCATAGGAAAGACTGGTAAAGGTTACGTCATCGTTGATACCTACAGTGAAACCGTTTTTCGGATTGTCCTTTTTCAATTCATCGTATACCGCTTTCACCATGGAAGGGGTAAACTCTTTGGAAGAAAGTCCGTAACGGCCACCGATAATCTTCGGTAAGGTCTTGATTTTTCCCTGCTGGAAAGCTTCCACCATCGTAGCCAGGATATCCTGGTACATGGGTTCACCGGCTGCACCGGATTCCTTCGTGCGATCGAGTACGCCGATAATTTTAACGGTTGCGGGGATCACTTTCAGAATATGTTCAAGGGAGAACGGACGGAAGAGACGGACATGGATCACGCCCACTTTTTCGCCGCCGGCCTGCAGTGCTTTAACGGTTTCAATTACCGTTTCACCACCGGAACCCATCACCACTACTACCCGTTCCGCATCCGGTGCGCCGCTGTATTCAAATAACTGGTATTTACGACCCGTCATTTTTGCAAACTCATCCATTACTTCCTGTACAATACCGGGCGTATTATTATAGAAGGTATTCACGGTTTCACGCCCCTGGAAGTATACATCCGGATTCTGAGCGGTACCACGGATAAAGGGATGTTCCGGATTCAGTCCGCGTTTGCGGTGTGCAATCACGAGCTCATCGGGCACCATGGAACTGATCTGTTCATCGCTCAGTAATTCCAGTTTATTGACTTCATGTGATGTACGGAACCCGTCAAAGAAGTGAACAAACGGAATCCTTGATTTCAGCGAAGCTACCTGGGAAATCAGGGCAAAGTCATGTGCTTCCTGCACACTGGCAGAACCCAACATGGCAAAGCCGGTAGTACGGGCGGCCATAATATCCTGGTGGTCACCAAAGATAGAAAGCCCCTGCGCCGCGAGTGAACGGGCCGCAACATGGAAAACAGCCGGCGTTAATTCACCGGCAATTTTATACATATTGGGGAGCATCAGCATCAGTCCCTGGGAGGCCGTAAATGTAGTGGTTAACGATCCGGTCTGCAAAGCACCGTGTACGGTACCTGCGGCACCGGCTTCACTCTGCATTTCAATTACATCCGGTACATTGCCCCAGATATTTTTAATACCTTTTGCAGCCCACTCATCAGCCAGTTCCGCCATATTGGAAGAAGGGGTGATGGGATAGATAGCGCAAACCTCGTTGATACGGTAGGCCACATAGGCCGCGGCTTCGTTGCCATCGATGGTGGCGACTAATTTATTTTTATTTGACATCTGTAACAGCATTAACAGGTTCAGGAATCATTTCTATTGCATGACAGGGGCATTGTTCATAACATACCGCACAACCGGTGCAGGCATCATAATTGAACTTATACCGGTTACCCTTGCCTAATTTGATAATGGCTTCTTCCGGACAGGCGCCGAAACAACCATCACATTCGAAGCAGTTACCACAGCTCAGACAGCGTTGCGCTTCAAAGCGGGCTTCCTTCTCGGTCAGGCCGCTGATCACTTCTTCAAAACTTTTTACCGCTTCTGCAGGAGCCAGTTTATCCTGTTCTTTCTGCGGCGCGTCAGTCTTGTACCACATATGCAGTTTACGGAAACCGGCTGTCGGATGTTTTTCCGGTTTCTGATAGGGTTCCTGTACCAGGAATCCATGTACATATTTCGCCGCTTTCTTACCATGCCCGATGGCGATGGTTGTACTTCTGTTTTCACCCGGCAACATATCACCACCGGCAAAAATGCCTTCCTGGCCGGTCATCCGCTGTGCATCAATGACCACCGTACCATCATCATTTATTTTTATTCCGGAAACGGCGCGCAGGAAACCGGATTCTGTTTCCTGTTTATTGGCATTAATCAGTACATCAGCTTCCACGGTTTCAAATACACCGGTACCGATTACTTTACCTTTTTCCACCTTGGTGACTTCCAGGGTAACTTTATTATTCTCTACTTTGCTGATACTACGGTACAGCTGTACATCCACGCCTTCTGCCAGTGCATCTTCGGTTTCATAATCATAAGCCGGCATCAACTTCTTATCTCCGGGGAAATAAACCGCTGCTTCAGAACCAAAGCGTTTCAGCATCCGGGAGAGATAGAGAGCCAGCTTACCACCGCCATACACCACTACCTTTTTCTTCAGGAAAGGCGAGTTGTTCAGTTTGGCATCACGGAAAAACGCAAAAGCATCGGTCGTCAGTACCGATCCGTCATTCGGGAATGTCTCCTCATGGATCAGTTGTGCCCCGATGGAGAGATACACCGCGTCAAAATTGCCAGCCGTTTTTTCCTGTTGTATATCCTGTACTTTATAATTCAGGCGGATTTTCACCCCCATATTCACAATACGGTCTATTTCCGCATTTAAAATTTCTTTCGGTAAGCGATAGTCGGGAATACCGGTCCACATCAGACCACCGGGTTGTTTACCCGCATCGAATACTTCCACTTCATGTCCCAGGCGGGCCAGGTGATAAGCGGCTGATAAACCGCCGGGACCTGCACCTACAACCAATACTCTTTTTCCGGTAGGTTTTGCCTCATAACGTACGGGCCATTTCTGTGTTATCGCTTCATCGCCGATATACCGTTCCACTGCGTGGATATTCACCGTGGTTTCGATATGATTCCGGTTACATCCGGTTTCACAGGGTTTTACACATACCCGGCCCATGATGGCGGGAAAAGGACAATCCTCCAGTATGGACTGGAAAGCTTCAAAATAATTGCCGGACTGTGCGTGAGCCATCCATGCCTGAATATTTTCACCTGCAGGGCAGGCACTGTTACAGGGAGGCATAAAGTCCACATACAGGGGACGACGGGAGCGTTGAGGACCAGTTCCTTCCGCATGCGTAAGGAGGTCAACCGGTTTTGTAATATCGTTTGCAGCCATGATTAATTGTTTAAAGGCGGTCCATTACCGCCCAGTTTAGGCTTTTAAAAAACTGTAGCAAAGTAGACCCAATACCGGAGGGGGGAGGTGACGTGATTCAGTTAAAAAAATGATTCCTATCATGTAAATCGGTGGCAACATCATGAGGAACCGTGAGTTATACACAGAAAAAGGCCGGATCATGATGATCCGGCCCGGTTCTATTGTCTTTATCTCCAATTATTTAAAAACTATATCCTACCCCGGCTGCTCCGGAAGGCATGATATACCCATTGGCAATAATGGGCGTAAAGCCGATCCTCCAGGTGAAGCCCCCCTTCATCGGCTGACGACGGTACATAAATGAAGCCGTACCGAAAAGATTACTACGGGAGCTGTCATTATAATTCATGATATCAATTTTTTTACCGGCATACGTAAAACCGCCTCCCACTTCAAAAGTATGGGGAGAATCGAGTTTGCCAAAGATGTAGTTCACCTGCACCGGTATTGTCACCACCGATTGGGAATAATAATTATAATACATCCCGTTGTTGTAATTATACTGCTCCCCGGTATAAAAACCAAGCCCGATCCTTCCACCCCATCCTAAAGAGGTCGGCGCAAAACGGGTGTCCAGGTTGGCTGAAAACAAAATACCGGGTCCGCCCACTTCAGCATAAAACTGGGTGCGACCGGGATATTTACCAACTGTATTCTTCTGTGCAAACAGAGCTGAACTTAAAACCAGGGCAAAGGCTGCCAGGCAAATTTTTTTCATAAAAGTGGTTTAGTATTTGACAAACCTACTGAAAAACCGCTGCATCATTATTGAAAAAGAAATGTTAACACATAAAAAAAGGCAGCCATTTCATGCTGCCTGCGTTGTAATAATTTTTCTTTCCGTGCCTGTTTACTAACGACTAATGACTAAAGACTATCCATCACAATCCGCTTCAGTTCGCTGATCGCCACCCTTTCCTGCTGCATGCTGTCGCGATGACGGATGGTAACTGTATTGTCCTCTTTAGTCTGGTGGTCAACGGTTACACAGAAGGGTGTGCCTAAGGCATCCATCCGGCGGTAACGTTTACCAATAGCATCTTTTTCTTCGTAAAAACAGCGGAACTCACTGCGGCAATCATTCATGATCTGTTCCGCTATCTCAGGTAATCCGTCTTTCTTGGTCAGCGGGAAGACAGCCAGTTTGATCGGGGCGAGTTTGGCGGGCAGATGTAATACAGAGCGGCTATCGGGTTTCTCCGGCGTACTCAGGTCCTGCTCTTCATAAGCATGGCTGATCACGGCCAGGAACATACGATCCAGACCGATGGACGTCTCGATTACATACGGAATGTAATTGCCATACGGTTTACCCGTGGCCGGGTCAATATCATTATCAAAATACTGCTGTTTCTTCTTGCTGTATTCCTGGTGCTGTTTCAGGTCAAAATCCGTACGGCTGTGAATACCTTCCAGTTCTTTAAAGCCCATCGGGAATTCAAACTCGATATCGCAGGCCGCATCTGCATAGTGCGCCAGCTTTACGTGATCGTGATAGCGGTATTTTTCAGCGGGTATACCAAGACTCTTGTGCCATTCCAGGCGGGTGGCTTTCCATTTCTCATACCATTCTTTCTGTGTGCCAGGGCGGATAAAGAACTGCATTTCCATTTGTTCAAACTCCCGCATCCGGAAGATAAACTGGCGGGCCACAATCTCATTCCGGAAGGCTTTACCGATCTGGGCAATACCAAATGGCACTTTCATCCGGCCGGTCTTCTGTACATTCAGGAAATTCACAAAAATACCCTGGGCCGTTTCCGGACGCAGGTACACTTTATTATCCGCATCTTCACTGGAAACCGTGGAGCCAAATTCCGTGGAGAACATAAGATTGAACTGGCGGATTTCGGTCCAGTTGCAGGTACCACTGATGGCACATTTAATTTTATGGTCTTCGATCAGCGTTTTCAGACCGGCAAAATCATCCTTAGCCAGCAATTGCTCCATAGCGGCAATTACTTCATCGGCTTTTGCTTCCTGTCCTGCTGCTTTTAACTCTTCACTATATGCTTCAATTAAATGATCCACACGATAACGCTTCTTGCTATCCTTGTTATCGATCATCGGGTCATTGAAATTGTCCACATGCCCGGATGCTTTCCAGGTGGTCGGGTGCATGAATATAGCGGCATCAATACCGACAATATTGTCCTGTAACTGGGTCATGCTTTTCCACCAGTAGTCTTTAATATTCTTTTTCAGCTCACTGCCCATCTGACCGTAATCATATACCGCCTGGAGACCGTCATAGATCTCGCTGCTGGGAAAAATAAAGCCATATTCCTTACAATGCGAGATAATCGCCTGGAACCTGTTTGTTTCGTTTGCCATAGGCGGCAAAAATAAGCCCAAAATCTGATTTGCCCTTTTCTTTACCTTTGAGAACTATTAAAACAATGACAGACATGAAAAACAAGGTAATGCTTATGGCCGCCCCTGCCCTGCTCCTGGGCCTGCTCGCTTTCAGCAGCATGAACAAAACGGAAAAGAAATCCTGTTGCATGCGGACAGCCGTTTGCACGGAAACAATGGCGGATTGCCGGATGGCCCCGGATACCCTGCGCAAAGATCCGATCTGTGGTATGATGGCGGACGATACCAGGAAAGATACCGTGCATTATAAGAATAATGTCTATGCCTTCTGTTCCAAATACTGCAAAGAAGAGTTTGTAAAAAATCCGGCGGCACATGCGGCTAAAAAGAAAACCAACTAATCCCGCCTGAATTAACTGACGCCATGTTACAAAAAGCAGCCGCTTTCATATTACTCCTGGCTTTTTCGGCGATATCGTTTCAAAATGCCGGACTGGTATTGAGCTACCGGGTCAATAAAGCGGCCTACATGGAAAAATGTGTCAATAAAGACCGGCCTGAACTACGTTGCAACGGCCAATGCCTGCTGATGAAAAAAATGCAGGAACAGGAACACCAGGAACAGGATCACCCCGATTCCAAACCCGGGGCTCAATCCACGCTGTTTCATGGCCAAGAACACACTACACAAATCAGTCAGCCGGAAACCGGACTTAACCTGGTTTATCCACCTGGCATAACCCCGCTGCTGACAAACCGACCTTCCGATATCTTCCATCCCCCCCGTGGCTGATCCCTCATTCCTTTTTCACCACATTTTCATTTTAAAAATCAACGATGGCAGCACATTATAACAATAATGATGCTGAGACGCTTCGTGCCGTTAAACGGCTGCGCAGGCTGATCAGTATCATCCTGGTCTTAATTACAGGAACGCTTGGCTTTATAACCTGGTTCCTGTACTTCTAAACTTTTATCTATGAAAAAAATATTGCTGATCGCCAGTCTGCTGCTTTCACTGGCAGGCTGGTCTCAACAAAAAAAAGACTGGAAAGAACACAGGGAATTCTATGAACTGGTACAGCTGATCCTGCATCCGGCGGAGTACGGTGATCTGAACTCAGTAAAAGACAGCGCATACCTGTTAGTCGAGAAGTCCATTGCCTGGCAATCCTCACCGGTTCCTTCCCGCTATAAGAAAACAGAACAAATCAGAAACGGCCTTAAAGAACTGACGGCACTCTGCAAAGAATTGCAGGAGGCAGTCATGCAGAAAAAGGACGACGAAACCATCAGCCTGCTGGCCATCAAAACGCATAATAAATTCCATGCGGTAACCGGCCGGTATATGCTTTAAACTGAACACAAAACAATAACCACATGAAATCAATTATAACACTGTCTGCGGCTTTACTGCTGCTCGCCTCCTGTAACCGTAAAATGACCCCCGGGTCGGATGGCAAGGACGCCAGCAGTACACTCACGCTCTCTTTTGAGAATTATGCAGGTGACAAAACCGTAAGTATGAATGGAGAAAATTATACCAATGCCAGCGGGGAAACTTTTTCAGTCACCCTGCTGCAATACTTTATCAGTAATATTTCGTTGAAAAAAACGGATGGAACAATCATCACCCTGCCACAGGATTCCTCGTATTTCCTCGTTAAGGAATCTCTTCCTGCTTCCAAACAAATAACCCTGCATGTACCGAAAGGCAATTATACAGCAGTAACTTTTATGCTGGGAATTGACAGCCTGAGAAACACCAAACCGCTGTCCGAAAGAACCGGCATATTAGATCCGGCAGGTGGTGCCGAAGGTATGTACTGGGGTTGGAATAGTGGCTATATATTCTTTAAAATGGAAGGACATTCTACGGCGATTCCTGACAATAAAGCGGGTACTAAAAAATTCCGGTACCATATCGGCTTATTTGGTGGTATGAACTCCCCAACAGTCAATAATATCAAAAATATCACCCTTGACCTGAAAGAAAAACAGGTGGCAAAAACAGGAGCCGGAAAAAATCCGGTCATCCGGGTTCATACCAATATCCTGCAAATGTTTACCGGTACAGAGAATATCAGCATCGCCAAAAACCCGGTGGTAATGGTCTCACCCTTCAGCAAACATATTGCAGACAATTACGCATCCATGTTCAGCCTCGCAGCAGTTGACAATAAATAAACAGTAATGAAGAAGACACAGTTTTTTCCCCGGTCCCTGGTTTTTGGCATTTTACTTTTTGCCTCACTGTTACTGGCCGGAGGCTTTACATGGAAAGAGGAATGGTTCCTGCAACCCGCCAATTTTCCTGCTCCGGTATATAATAGTAAAGCCAATCCGGTGACCGATGCCGGATTTAAACTGGGGAAAAAACTGTTTTATGACCCGATTTTATCGGCCGATTATACGATCAGTTGCGGCAGCTGTCATATACAGGCTGCCGCCTTTTCGCATCATGGACATGATCTGAGTCATGGCATACATGATCTGCTGGGCACCCGCAATGCACCCGGGTTACAAAACCTGGCCTGGTATAGCCGCTATATGTGGGACGGCGGCATCACTAACCTCGATCTGCAACCGATCGCTCCCATCACTAACCCGGTGGAAATGGGGGATACGCTATCAGCCGTGATCCGTAAACTGAATGCGGATCCGCAGTACCCTGGCCTGTTTGAAAAAGCTTTTGGCACCAACAGGATCAGTACCGACCTGGTAATGAAGGCCCTCAGCCAGTTTATGATCTGCCTGGTAAGTGCAGACAGCAAATATGATAAAGTAATGCGTAAAGAGGGAGTCGTATTCACTGCTGATGAAACAGCCGGTTACCAGGTATACAGGCAAAATTGTGCTTCCTGTCATCCCGAGCCTTTGTTTACCAATCAGCAATTCAGAAGTACGGGGTTGCCTGTATTGGAGGAAGGCGACGAAGGCCGATACCTGGTTTCACTGGATTCCAGCGAACGCTTTACATTCCGTGTCCCCTCTTTGCGTAATCTGAAATTTACATTCCCGTATATGCATGATGGCCGGTTTTATACGATTGATGAAGTGCTGGACCACTATGCAACAGGTATCAGCCATACCACCCGGCCTGACCCATCCTTTATATTACCTGACGGCAGCCCCGGTATTCGTTTTTCACCTGATCAACGGAAGACGTTGAAAGCATTTTTGCTGACATTAAATGATACGGCATTTGTGAAAAATCCGCTGTATGATGAGGCCGGTTCGCAACTCTATATTAAATAATATCGGGCCATGAGGATTGAAAAAGTAAAGAGAGGAAAGCGAACATTGATTGCTATCACTGCAGTTTCTCATTATTCTTATGCCGGTCCGCATCCCGTATGGATTTTTTGGCAAAATTCTTTTCCATGGCCTGCTCCAGGTTCACCCCGGTCTGGTTGGCCAGGCATAGCAGCACCCACAATACATCCGCCATCTCATCACCCAGGTCACGGTTTTTATCCGAATCTTTAAAACTCTGGTCTCCATAAGTGCGGGCCATGAGCCGCGCCAGCTCTCCTACTTCTTCAGTCAGGATAGCCATATTCGTGAGTTCACTGAAATAGCGCACACCCGTTGTTTTGATCCAGGTATCCACCTGTTGCTGGGCTTCTTGAAGGGTCATAACAAAATATTTGCAGGAAAACTGCAATATAGCACGATTCTTGCCGTTCTGATCTTCCCACCGCAATTAGCGGTGGTCTGATCCGCCCGGTCCGTAGACAAAGCAACGGAATACCCCCTGAAAACGGCTAACCAAATCCTTTAAAAGATTAATTGTATCCATCCCATGCGAAAGTCCTTTCACAGGCTATTGGCCCTTTTGTCCTTATTTCTCATACTGGGTACTGCAGGTGCTCAGCCTGCCCGTAACTCTTTTGATATCCCCCTGAAAAAAGAAGCGAAACCTTTTAAAGTGCTGACGGCCGGTAAGCAAATCACCATAAAAAGCATCAAAGACATTAAAAATATTATGGTCTGGACCTCCTCCGGCCACCGTATCGTGGAACAAACCCAGGTCAATGCCACCAGCTTCAGCTTCAATGTGTCGGGCTCTAAGGAAAAAATCTTTTTTATAATGGTCCAGTACGAAGGACAACGACCCGTAACGGAGAAGATTGGGATAGAGTGAGTGGAGAGTGGGGAGTGGGGAGTGGTGAGTGGTGAGTGGTGAGTGGTGAGTGGTGAGTGGAAAGTGGAGAGTGGAGAGTGGAAAGTGGGGAGTGGTGAATTTCTTTCATCAGCTAATCTGCTAATTTGCTAATCAATTAATCGGCATATCGGCACATTGGCTAATCGGCATATCGGCTAATCGGCACATCGGCATATCGGCACATCGGCTAATCGGCACATCGGCTAATCGGCACATTGGCTAATCGGCACATCGGCACATCATTCCCTGCTCTTCGTATCTATCCAAATCGTCACCGGCCCAACATTCAGTAATTCCACTTTCATATCAGCCCCAAACTGTCCGGTGCCAATGGGTTTACCCAGATCAGTACTGAGTTGCGCAATCATTTTTTCATAAAGCGGGATAGCCACATCCGGTTTACTGGCTTTTATATAGGAAGGGCGGTTCCCTTTTTTAGTAGCCGCATGCAAGGTAAACTGGCTGACAAGAATAATATCGCCGTTGCGATCCTTTACCGATTCATTCATGACGCCCTCCGCATCGTCAAAAATGCGCAGGTTCACTATTTTACTGCTGAGCCACTGAATATCCTCTGTGCCATCGGCATCTTCAATGCCCAGCAATACCAGGAGTCCCCACCCGATTTGTGCATGGACTTTCCCCCCGATTGTTACACTTGCTTTGGACACCCGTTGTATTACAGCTCTCATAAAATTCCCGGTTTGGGTGCAAATGTAGGGTTTAGGAGATTAGATAACAGATGTGAGATGTGGGATGTGAGATGACAGACCTTCAATCTGAAAAGACTTTACTCCATAGTAGTCCACTTCCTGCTGCAAGCACTTCGGCTCATTGGCACATCTGCTCATCTGCACATTGGCACATCGGCTCATCGGCACATCGGCTCATCGGCTCATCGGCTCATTGGCACATCGGCTCATCGGCTCATCGGCTCATCGACAAATTAATCTCTACTTTTACAGCATGTTACATGCCTTGCTTTCTGAAATCAGCTTCCAGACTACCCGCTCCGGCGGTAAGGGAGGACAAAACGTCAATAAAGTGGAAACCGCAGTGATCGCGTCTTTTCATATTGCCCGCTCCGGTTTTCTTAGTGAGGAACAGAAGAATATACTGACTGAAAAACTATCGAACCGGATCAACAGCGAAGGTTTCCTGCAGGTGAAAGCACAGACGCACAGAACCCAGCTGGCCAATAAAGAAGAGGCCGTAAAAAAAATACATACCCTGATCCAACAGGCATTGATCAGGAAAAAAGCCCGTATCGCTACCAAAATCAGCAAAGGCGCCAACCAACGAAGGCTCGAATCCAAGAAAAAGAAAAGCGATATTAAGACCGGCCGGCAGAAATTCCGCCCCGGAGACTAGCAGGGGCGAACCAGAAACCGTATTTTACCGTTTAATTGTTGTGCGCAAATTCCTGCTGACCATATCAATCCTGTTGCTTTTTACCCTTAGCCTTTCCTGGGTTGCCGGTTCCTGCAAAAAAGAACCTTCCACACGTGGTTTGGAAAAAATCAACCTGGAACAACCGGCTACATTTCCTCAGCCCGCTTATTCATTTGCTGATAATCCGCTGACCCGGGAAGGATTTGAACTGGGTCGTAAACTGTTTTACGATCCGCAGCTCTCGGCCGATGGACTTACACCCTGTTCTTCCTGTCATCAGCAGATCGCCGCATTCGGCACTTTCGAACACGACCGCAGCCATGGTGTATTTGGTTCCCATACCCTGCGGAATGCACCGCCATTATTCAACCTGGCCTGGAGTACCTCTTTCCATTGGGACGGGGAATTCAGCAGCCTGGAAGAAGAAGCGGCACATCCGCTTACCGGGAATAATGAAATGGGAGAAACCTATCAACGTATTATAAGCAGACTGGAAGCGGATCCGGTGTACAGGGACGCTTTCAAAAAAGTATTTCGGTACCCTTTTATACGTCCGGCATTCATCAACAAAGCACTGGCCCAGTTTACCGGTTATTTTGTGTCCGCCAATGCAAAATATGACCGGTATAAAAAAGGCGTCGCGGCATATACACCAGAAGAGGAAAACGGGTACCAGCTCTATAAAACGAATTGTGCCGGCTGCCACCCGGAACCTTTGTTTACGGATAACAGTTTCCGGAATAACGGCCTGCCGGTTGATCCTTTACTGAATGATTTTGGGAAAATGCGGGTAACAGGGAAAAGTGCAGATTCACTCCGGTTTAAAGTACCGAGCCTGCGCAACAGTTATATCACCTCCAACTATATGCATGATGGCCGGTTTAATACATTGCAGCAGTGTATTAATCATTACCGGAACGGGGTACAACAAAGCAGTACACTGGATCCTGTACTGACCGGCGGTATACCGCTGACCAATACACAAACCAGTGAACTGATTGCTTTCCTGAAAACACTAACGGATTCTGCTTTTATCAGGGATACGCGGTTTTCAAAACCTCAATAAATCAGGTTTTGTCCATGACCCGTTTTGCTTTCAGCGCTTCAAGCCCCTGCTTTTTGGATTCAATTTCCTTTTCGGTATCCTGCTGATCGCTCTGGTTATTCTTGAGTTTTTTCTCGAGATCCTGCTGATCATCCTTGAGTCCCCTGAGTTTTTTCTCCGCTTTGGCAATGGCTTCTTCCTGGGCAATAATATCGAGCTCCAGCTTTTCAGCCACCACATCGGGTAACAGGCTGTTCAGGAAATTTTTTACCCGGTCTGTCTGGTAGGCATCCATCGTGGTTTTTGCATTCACTCCTTCTTTCATGATGATCAGGTAAATCACCGCGCTCTCCGTTTTTTTACCTTTGGATTCCACCTTTATGATATAATCCATCTTATCACTGCTGATATCGGTAATAAACGCGTCTTTAAAATTGCGGAACCCCTTGTCTTTATTAAACAGTCCTTTTTCTTCTTTTGACTTATAACCCAGCCGGCCCATCTTTTTTACAATGGCATTTTCCACCGCTTCGGCGGGATAGGGATAATCAATCAGAAAAGCGGGTTGTTTCTTTTTGTCATAATCTGTGTTGCCTTCATACGCCTGGGCTGCTACCAGCCCCTGCACACCCAATACGATTAATAAGGATAAGAAAAATTGCTTCATAACCGGTTATTTTTATACGTAAAGATACAGCAGGAGGCCAAAGCGTTGCAATTGTGCTAAATAAAATAATCAGGCTGGCACGGAATTCGTTTTTTGTTTGCCTAAGAACTACTTTTGCCCGGCCCAGCTGTGTGCGGGCTTCATCAAAAATCCCAACATTTGAGTGGAATAAAAAAACTGGCCGGTCAGACCCTTTGGTATGGTGTTCCCACCATCGCCAGCCGTTTTTTGGGGTACCTGATGAACCTTACCCTGCCACTCATTTTTGCACAGCCTTCCAAAACGGCCGATCTCACCCAGGTTTATGCCATCATCCCCTTCCTGAATGTACTGTTTACCTATGGACTGGAAACGGCTTATTTCCGGTTTTCACAGGAGCAGGATCAAAAGAAACTGTATAATACACTTTCCGTCTCCCTGTTTGCGTCCACCTTTTTTTTTACCGCAATCCTGTTTCTGTTCAGAGATACCATTACACAATGGGCCAGCCTGGAAAAACATCCTGAATACATCAACTGGATGGCCGGGATCATATTCTTCGACACCATCAGCACGCTGGCTTTTGCCCGGCTGCGCCAGGAAAACAGACCGAAACGCTATGCGTTTGCACGGATGGCCAGTGTGGGCATGAATATACTGGTAGTCGTGCTCTTCCTGGGTATCGTACCCCGTATGGCGGCAAACAACCCGGATAGTTTCTGGGCTGTGCTTCACAGTGATAAAGACACGGGTATCGTCTATTACCTGATCGGTAATTTCTGCGGCAGCCTGCTCACTTTCCTGATCCTCAGTAAAGAACTTCGGCAGGTAAGTTTTCAGTTTGATCCCGCACTCTGGAAAAAAATCATGAGGTACGCTTACCCGCTTGTAATAGTGGGCATGGGCGGCATCGTTAATGATATGCTGAGCCGGCTGATTTATCAGCATGTGGTGGATCTGCCCGCCGAACAAGCCAAGCATGAATTGGGCGTATTTGCCAATATTATCCGCCTCTCCATTCTGATCACCATTGCTATTCAGGCGTTCCGGATGGCCGCTGAACCTTTCTTTTTCAACCGGAGTAAAGAAGAAAATGCGCCAAAGACGTATGCACGTGTCATGAAATTCTTTGTGCTGGTCTGTTGTTTTCTTTTCCTGGGCATCAGTCTCTATATTGATATCGTAAAATGGTTTTTCCTCGCTATCGACCGGCAGGAGTGGACGGAGGGCCTCTATGTAGTCCCCTTGTTCGCCATGGCCAATATTTTTCTCGGCATTTATTACAACCTCAGCATCTGGTATAAACTTACCAATAAAAACATGATGGGTGCGCTGATTACACTGGCCGGCGCCGCCATTACAATCTTGCTTAATGTATTATTGATTCCAAAATTGCATTACCTCGGTGCAGCTGTCGCCACTTTCTGCTGCTATCTGTTTATGATGATTATCAGCTATACCCAGGGACAAAAGCATTACCCAGTACCCTATGCGAAAAAGAAATTAATCGCCTATCTGATTCTGGTGGTTTTATTGGTTCTGCTGCATCGCGGCTTTGTTTATGTCGTGGAAAACCGGTGGGCCAACCTGGCTACCGCCACTTTGTTACTTGGCCTATTTACCTGGTTTGTGGGCAAAATTGAAAGAAAGGAACTGGAACGATTCCCCCTCATCGGAAAACTGTACAAAAAGTAATCGACCCGACTCCCGACTCCCAACTCCCGACTCCCGACTCCCATTAACCCGGCAACTGACTATTGACATACGGATTATTCTTCTTCTCATACCCTATCGTGGTCACCGGGCCATGCCCTGAAAAAACGCGGGTTTCATCCGGCAGGATATACAACTGTGTACGGATACTGTCCATCAGGGTATCCGTGTTACCTCCCGGCAGATCCGTACGGCCAACACTCCGGTTAAACAGTACATCGCCACTGATCACAAAGCCGCTTTCCGCACAATAAAAGGAAATACTGCCTGGTGAATGACCGGGCGTAAAACGTATTTCGAGCCTGTCCTCCCCTATTTTAATAAAATTTCCCTCTTGCAGATAAACCAACGGGCCGTTATAGTTGTCAAAAGGCAGTTGCCAGCGTTCGCCGGATAATGGCGCAAAATCCAGCACCGGCTTCTCCTTTTCATGAAGATGAAGGTCAAGTCCCCATGTTTCATGTACGAACTTATTTCCGAAGACATGATCCAGGTGGCAATGCGTATTCAGCAACAATACGGGGTTCAGCCCGGCTTTTTCAATGCCCGTTTTTAATTCGTCCCGCTCTTCCGGAAAATAACAGCCGGGGTCTATAATGCAGCATTGTTTTTGCTCGTTATATACCACATAGGTATTCTCCTGGATGGGGCTAAACGTGAAAGTCTTAACAGATAACATGGTGGGTTTTTTCGTACTTTTAAAAGGTAATCCCGGAAAACGGGCCGGAAACGGGCTAAAAGTACAAAATAGCTACTTTTGATCAGTGCCGGTGAACAGGTCTGCCGTAAAGGGGTTATAACTATCGGCACATAAGCGATATAACCGGACCTGCAGAAAATCAGGCTGGCTGGCTGCCCGGAGAATATATTTAACGATTCAAGCATTTTGAACAGTAAGTTATAGTCTATGAAGAAACTTGTAAGCCTTATTACCTGTCTGTCCGCACTCTGTGTACTGGAAACCGCCGCGCAGGTCAATACCGTTGAGTTTGGGAAAAACCGCGTGCAATACCAGAAGTTCAACTGGAAATACTACCAGACTGAAAATTTCAACAGCTATTTCAGCCAGGACGGACTTGGCCTGGGAAAATATGTGGCACAGATTGCCGAACTGGAACTTCCATCCATTGAGGAATTCGTGGAATACGGACTCCAGCGCCGGATCAATATCGTGATCTATAACAATTATGACGAAATGCAACAGTCCAATATCGGTCTTGGTATTGACTGGCAGAATACAGGCGGGGTAACCAAGCTGGTGAACAATAAAATGATTGTTTACTATGATGGCAATCACGACAACCTGCGCCGGCAGATCCGGCAGGGTATTGCCCGCAACCTGGTGGAAAACCTGCTTTTTGGTGACGATCTCGGAGAATTTGCTGCCAATCAGGCCTTGCTCGATCTGCCCAAATGGCTGACCGACGGCTATATTGCCTATGCCACCGAAAACTGGAATACCAGCCTCGATGATGATCTGAGGGGTGTGATGCTGGCCGGCAGTTACCGTAATTTCTATCAGTTTGCCTTTGAAAAACCCATGCTGGCCGGTCATGGTTTCTGGAAATACATTGCCGACAAATACGGTAAAAACAAAACCACTTATTTTCTCTACCTGGCACGGATCTACCGCAATCTGAATAACGCCTCTTATAAAATTGCAAAGAAAAAATTCAAAGTCATCCTGCGCGATTTCATGACCGACGTGCAGAATCAGTATTTCAAGGATATCCGCGGCCGCCGCAATACCCCAAAAGGACAACTCTCCGTAAGTGAGTATATCGGTAAAAAAGATTTTATCCGCTTTAACGCCAACCCGGTTCCCCGCAGTTATACCTACGCCCTCGTGGAATTCAAACAAGGCCGGTATGAAGTTGTGCTGATGGAAAATTTTGTCAACCGGAAAGTATTATTAAAACTGGGTGTTCGTTCCCGTGATGATGACAAAAACCCCAATTACCCCATGCTGGCATGGGACGGCAAAGGCACCCGCCTGGCCGTGCTGTATAATGAAGAAGGGAAAACCAAATTCTTCATCTACGACCTGGTAAACCGCGTAAAACTCTGGAAACAGACCATTGACAAATTTGACCAGATCCAGGACATGAAATTCATGCTGGACAACAATACCCTTATCTTCAGCGCGGTCCGCAGCGGCCAATCGGATGTATACGTGTATAAAATCGACAAACAAAGCATTGAACAGATCACCAACGACGTGTACGATGACCTGGATCCTTCTTTTGTGGCCTTCCCTAATAAGACAGGGATTATTTACGCAAGTAACCGCCCTTCTGCTGAAGCCGGCAGTAGTGATGATTCCTTACCGGCAAAACATTTTAATATTTACCTGGTAGACAACTGGAACAAGTCGGATGTAAAACAGATTTCCAAACTCACCGATATGAAACTGGGCAATGCCCGTTTTCCTTCCCAGTACAACACGTCTCACTTCACATTTATCAGTGACGAAAACGGTATTGCCAACCGCTATGCCGGTTTTTTCAAAACAGAAAGAGCGGGGCTGGATACACTTGTGTTTATCGGCGATGAGATGCTCCGTAACCCGGCACAGAAAGACGTGGACAGCCTGCTGACCGAATGGAATAAAACCGATATCGACTCCGTTGGATTTGTATCCGTAACCAATGACTCTTCCTATGTATTCCCGCTTACCAATTACCAGAGCAGTACGTTAGAAACACGCACAGCCGGCGACAATCAGCAGGTTTCTGAAGTGGTGAAACTGGGCGATGTAAAACTGTTGTACCGGCTGAAAGTGGATGAAACCACCTTGCGCCGCCGCAATATCAATGCAAAGCCCACCGAGTATATGCGCAAAGTCATTGAAGAAGAAAAGAAAGCGTTGCGTCGGGAGGCACAGGTTACGGCTAAGACGGATACGATTACAAAAAAACAACAGGATTTTTTCAATACCGGATTTGAAGAAGAAAAAACCGACAGCACCAAAAAACTGGGGGATGTGGTTAAGGCCGATGAAATCATGAAAGAGTCCGTACTGAAAAAAGCAAAAATTTTTGAATACCGTCCGCCAAAATTCTTCAACGACTATCTCGTTAGCGGATTCAACAATAACGTACTGGTTACCCGTTTTCAACCCTATACAGGTGGCAGCGGCCCCATTCAGCTCAGTAACAACGACCCGCTGAACGGTATTATCCGCCTGGGCACATCCGATCTTTTTGAAGACTGGAAAATAGCCGGTGGATTCCGGATCAGTACTGACCTGAAAAACAATGAATATGTATTCACCACCCAATACCTGAAGAAAAGACTGGACTATGGATTTACCTATTACCGCAATACCGCGTTGTACGGCAGTAACGTGGGCGATGTAAAACTATTCTCCAACCTGTACCAGGCAACGGTTTCCTATCCGTTTAATAAAGTAAAAAGCCTGCGGTTTAATGTAGGGTACCGGAATGACAAATATGTAATTCTCGGCAATAAAGATGTGCCGCAGACACTGGACATCGAAGACCAGAAACAAACCTATGGCCTGGCACATATCGAATTTGTACATGATGATGCCGTGAGTCCGGTACTCAATATCTGGAACGGGCTGCGGTATAAAGCCTATTTCGACCTGAATGCACAGATCATTAATAAAAGTCAGACGGCCAACAGGAAAACACCCTATATCATGAATTTCGGTTTTGATGCGCGGCATTACCTGCCCATCTACCGCAATATGATCTGGGCAGTAAGAGCCGCCGCCGATATCTCCTGGGGTTCACAAAAGATTATTTATTACCTGGGAGGAGTGGACAACTGGTTAATGTTCGGCGGCAACCAGCGCTCCGATGGTTCCTATAAATATTTTGATCCGTCCAATAAACCTGATCCGGATGTGGAATATGCCTACCAGTCATTGGCGGTAAACCTGCGCGGGTTCAAGCAGAATGTGGCCAATGGCAATAACGCGTTTGTGATCAACAGTGAAGTACGGGTGCCCTTGTTCACCACTATTTTCAATAAACCGATCAACAATGCCTTCCTGCGAAATTTCCAGCTGGTTCAGTTTGCCGACCTGGGAACGGCCTGGAACGGCGCGTATGATAAATTGCAGCGGCCGGCTGTTACGTATACCACCCAGCCCATCACGGTTAAAGTAAAAGCCGGAGGTATAGGTCCCTTTGCCGGTGGGTATGGCTTTGGCGCCCGTAGTACCCTGCTCGGCTATTTCCTCCGCTTTGATGCGGCCTGGCAAATGAATGTTTTCTTTAAAGGAAAGCCTCAGTTTTACCTGGCAATGGGCGTGGATTTCTGATCATTATTATTTGTAAAATAATGGACGGCCATCCGGTATGAATCCGGATGGCCGTTTTAATTATTCCAGCCGGAAAGTCTCTCCCATTTTCCGTATAGATAAATAGAGCAGACTCATAAATACGGCATAGGTGCCCGTCATCCCCCACGCGTACCAGTTATCAAGCGGGTTGATCAGCAAGTCACTTATTTCTGACAAGAGATTAACGGGATCAGTAACAATATCCCAGCTGTTGAAACGCAGATAACGGCCGATATAGATACCCAGGGCATTCAGCCACATCACTATAAAAATCAATAACAGGGAATAACGCGGGCCGCAGACAAGATTCGTAAACTGTTCAACCCGGCGCAGGGAGACAATGCCAAAAAATATCCCGTTCCACGCAAAGGAAAAAATCAGCAAGAGATCAAACCATTTCGGGGCGGACCGGACATGGGTGAAATGAAACAGATCCGTAATGATATAAAAGGAGTTGGGCACGAAGAGCAGCCATAAACAAAGCAGCCCGGCCAGTTTCCAGCGGTTTTCCAGCCAGTCGATCCGCCGCTCCATCAGCCGGGTAATACCATAAGGCAGATAGGCCAGGAACAGGTTCCAGGGCAGAAAACAAAACTCAATGGTACCGGTTACGATCATGCGAACTGCCAGCAGCAGGACACTGAAGCCCGAAGCCAGCAGCATCCATTGATGCAGGGTAAACGACCGGCGGCTGTTACGGGAAATGGAGATGTCAGTTTTCATATAAAAAATTTAGGGGTCAACACAATGATACCGGTTACAAGGGCCAGCACCGCTGCCACGAGCACGGCGGCAGCGGCCAGGTCCTTGATATATTTCACCCGTGGATCCTTTGCCGGCGACAAGTGATCCATGATTTTTTCAATCGCCGTATTGATCAGTTCGGTGATCCATACGCCGGCTGTTACAATAAGCAAGGCCAGCAACTCCGCGCCCCTGATTCTGAAAAAAACAATCAGTACCGCTACAACTACCGTCGCCACCAGGTGCAACAGGGCATTATGCTCTTCAAAAAAGAACCGCCCAAAGCCACTGACCGCAAACCGTAAACTCCCCAGCCTCGCTTTCCACGAAAATGATTCCACTCTCTTCATACAATTTGTTTAAATAAGCTCAACGACTCCTCTCTCCCGACTCCTGACTCCCGACTCCCGACTCCCGACTAACTCTACCATTCTAATTTCCTCGCGAAATACATAATCACCGCCAACGCCACAAACAATCCGATACTGCCCATCAGTAATGCATAATCCTGCAGTTGAATAATGCTGAATATATAGGCATAGACCACGCTCAGCACCAAACTGATAAAAAGGGCCAGTTTACCGGATCGCAACACACTCCCCACAAACCAGCCGATCAGTCCGATGGTAGCCACTGCCGCAATTCCATAAGCGGGATTAAAACCGGTATACTCCGAAATGGATAAAAGCAACGTATAAAATAATACCAGGGCCAGTCCGGCCAGTCCGTATTGTACCAGGTGCAGGGATCGTTTGTAAATGGTTTCCACCAGGAAGAATGCGGCAAACGTGAGCATGATACAGAGTAAGGCATACTTTACCGACCGGCCTGTTTTATCGTATGTATCCACCGGTATCAGCAGGTCAGCGCCAACGTACGTACTGTTCAGATTATATACGGTGTTTTTCCAAACCTGCGGCACAGTCCGGTTCAGGTATTTCCAGCTGGCCGTAAAGCCGCTGTCTTTTACTTCACGCGCATCGGGCAATTTTATACCCGTGAAAGCGGGATCCGGCCAGTTTGAATTCATCTGTATTTTATTTTCACGGGCAGCCGCTGTAAAAACCAGCTGGCCGGAACCGTTCAGTGAAAAACGAAGACTGAAACGGGCACCAGTAGCCGCCATTTCCGCATTCAGTGGAATACTGGTATAAAAGGCTTCTTCCAGCTGCGACTGACCGGTTGCCTGCTGGGCAAATACATAACTGCTGTCATTCCATTTCACCTGCAGGTCCTCATTGATACCCCGTATGGCATCGCTGACCTTGAAAAGGAGTTGTGCCTCCTGCCAGTGTACCTGGTCCGCCGGCACATCGAGCTTTTGCCAGGGAATAGAATTGAACTGACCGGTAAGCTGAATATCACTTTTAAAAACGGCCACTTCATAAATACCCCGCTTCCGTTTATCCGGGGTTACGGTGGAGAGTATATCCAGTTTATCAGCCATAAAGTAGGCATATTGTTTCTCCCGGGTCGTTACCCCGCTGGCTGTTGTCACCGGTATATCATACGGAATCATCAGGAGCGGGCCGGTTACCGTTTGTTTCCCGGCCCATTTGCCGCTGATATCGGCTATCGCTTCTTTTTGCCGGCCCTCCCTTTCTTTCACCATGTTCATAATGAAAAATGCAGGGATCCACAGAAAAAGACCGATCCCGAAAATCACGAGAGATTTGATAAATAATTTTCCTTTATCCCAGAGGGGACTGCTGCTGTTGTTGTTGTTGTCGTATGTGTCCATATAGGTTGTTTAAATGTTTAGAATTTAGTGTTTAGGCAATCGCGGGGAAAGGCGGAGCCTGTTCTCCTTTCCGGTTACGCTTATCCGTTGATAAAATAGATTCCAGCAAGGGCAGCATCCGGTTCAGCCCCCGGGTTTTTATCATGAAATTCCAGAGGGGTTCAAATTTTTTCCAGCCCCCCGCATAGGCAAAATGTTTGAGCTTGTCCGGCAACGACGCATGTTGCCAGCTGGCTCTGGCTATATTGGACCAGGAATAAAAATCACGGTAAGCCCGGTGATACCCGTCTTCGAGTTCAGCCGCGGTTAATCCTTTTGTTTTATAGACCACCTGACGGGTATCATACTGGTTCCAGTTCCGGTGAAGGATACGCCCCTCTTTTTCCATCGCGTCAAACAACCGGGTACCCGGATATGGCGTCAGAATATGAAAAGTGGAAGTGGTGAGTCCCTGGCCCACAGCCCAGTCCACCGTGCGACTGAATACATCTTTGTCATCATCATCCAGTCCGAAAACAAAACTGCCATTGATCATGATGCCCAGTTCTTGCAGCCGACGGATAGCCGCTTCATAATCTTTCCCCAGGTTTTGTTTTTTATTACTCTGCAACAGGTTCTTACTACTCAGGGTTTCAAACCCGATAAACACACTGCGCAAACCGGCTGCTGCGGCTTTTTCAATCAGGTTGCCACGCAGAATAGCTTCCACTGTTGAAGCCCCCTGAAATAAACGGTTCATGCCTTTCATCCCTTCAAACAGAGAAGCGGCAAACTGCTGATGGCCGAGCAAATGATCATCCAGAAAATACAGGTGTTTGCCGGGCAGGCGGTCAATTTCCGCCAGTGCCTGATCCACCCGTTGTGTATAAAACGTTTTCCCTCCCTGGAAAAAAGCGTCCTTATAACAGAAATCACAATGATGCGGACAACCTCTTGACACTACAATGGAATTAGGTACCAGGTATTGCCGGCGGTTGATCAGGTCGCGTCGTACCGGTGGAATATTTTCCAGGTCGCGTTTTGTATTGATATAAATCCTGCGCGGATTTTTGTTCCGGAAATCACGGAGAAATTGAGGGAAGGTGTCTTCACCGGGACCGGTAAAAATGCTGTCCGCATGCGGCAATGCTTCTTCCGGCAACGCGGTAACATGCAAACCGCCCAGGCACACATAAGCCCCCTTGTTCCGGTAATGATCCGCGATTGCATAAGCCCGAAAAGCATTGGTAATATATACCTGTATAATCACCAGGTCCGGATTGTCTTCCGTATCCAGTTCCTCCACATGTTCATCCTGCAGGTCTATCTCGTCATCCGGTGCACAATAAGCCGCAAGTGTTGCCAGGCCCAGGGGCGGGAATAAGGAATATTTTACAGGACGCCAGTAAGGACTTTTCGCCTCCATCAATGCCGGCAAAATCATTTTAATCTTCATCGGTTTCAGTTTCGTTGGTTAATTCCAGCAGGTTAATTTTTTTCCATACAATTATCAGGGGTACCAGTCCCGCCACACCAAATGCACAATCCACCAGCCTCCACCAGAGAGGCAGTCCGCGCATAGCTCCGGCAATCAGGGCAAACGGAATCACAAGTACACAGGCAATCATGCCAAACTCAATCACCCATTTGTTCCGCACCGGATCCCGGAGCGGGCCAATAAACAAAACGGCCAGTACAAAATGGGCAAATGCCAGCCAGTCGTACCCGTATGCCAGGTATGGATAATGCCGGTTCTGATATACCACGGCCATGTATACCTTATCCAGCCAGTCGCCGATCAATGTGCCCATCGGTATCAGCCGGGTGGCAAAGGCGAGTTCACTTTCGGCAGGAATAGCGGTAGCGCCGCTGATAACAAGAGCCAGTATAAAAAAGACAAGCCAGCGACGGATGAGTTGATGTTGTTTCATAATTAAAAAGTACTTTGTATTTCAAAGTGTAAATACAAAAAAAATTACCGCACTCCTTTGATCATATTTTCCAGCGCCGTCACATGTTCGGAAAAAGCCTTCTCCCCCTGCCGGGTAATGGAATAGGTTGTATTCGTTTTACGTCCGACAAATCCCTTATGCACTTTTATAAAAGCATTTTCTTCCAGCGTCACCAGGTGCGTGGCCAGGTTGCCATCCGTAACTTCCAGCAGTTGCTTCAGGTCATTGAAGCTGATTTCTTCGTTGACCATAAGCACGCTCATCACCCCCAGCCGGATACGGTTGTCAAATATTTTGTTTAACCCAGTAATCGGATTCTTCATGTTATTCCTTTCTGTTGTGGCGATCAGTTGCCCCGTTCATATTTATACCACATGATAACGCCATAAATAATATGCAATACGCCGAATCCCGCCGTCCAGAACCAGAGTCCATACCCCGTATAGATCATATTTACCGTGCCCAGAATAATTTCACAATACCCGAGATAGCGTATATCCGATAACGTGTATTTACTGGCATTCACCAGGGCCAGGCCATAAAATATCAGGCAGGCAGGAGCCACAAACACCCAGATATCATAGCGCAGCATGCCCAGTATAAAAGCACCGCCGGCCAGCAATGGCACCAGCATATTCCAGGCTAGTCTCCTTGATGTATGATCCCAAACAGGCAGCCCCTGTTTCTTCGCCTTACGCCAGGTAAGATAAAAAGAAGAGACAAAGGCCAGTAAAAAAACAACCGCGGCTACCAGCATCAGCCGGAGTTTGAGCAAACTGAACTCATCCCAGGTGGTGAATCCACGACTGTTGTACGTACCGTAGTAGTTATTAAAAATTGAATCCGCTACCACCGCACCGGCAATAGCACAGATACCCGCTGCCACCCCACTCAATCCGCTTAGTGACAGGAACCGGCTGGACCGGTCCATAATCCGGCGGATATCTTTAATATCTTCCAGTGAACTTGCAGGTGATTGGGTTTCTTCCATAAAAAAGCACTTTGTAATACAAAGTATGTGAAAAATCCCTGCTCCTCCAAATCTTTTTTTACTAAAAATGCGTTTACGCAGGATTTTAACATCTGACTATCCCCTGTCCTGCTGTACTTTTACGCTTCTATGAAAGGACCGAATCTGTTTAACCAATCCTTCCTGGTATGCCTTTTTATCCTGCTGGCTTTAACATCCACAGCACAGACACGCATCATCAGCGGTCTTGTCCGTGACGCGCACAGTGAGGAACCGGTTCCCTTTGCCTCGGTTCAGTTTAAAAACAGCAGCACCGGCAAGCTGACCGACTCGGCAGGACATTTCAGTTTTCATCTCACTCAATGGCCTTCCGATACCCTCCTGATCACCTGTGTGGGCTACCAGCCTTACGCCATTCTTATGGCCAGCCATAAAGATTCATTTTCAATTACCATAGCACTGGAAAGAGGTACGTTTAATGAAGGCGCCCAGCTGAAAGTTAAAGTGAACAAAGGATTGCTGGTCTGGCGGAAAATTGTTCAGCACAAACCGGAAAACGACCGCTACCGGTTTACCAACTTCTCCTATGAGTTATACAACAAACTGGAACTGGATCTCAAGAATATCAATTTTGAAAAATTCGGGAAATTCAAACCACTGAAACCAATAAGCGAACTCATCAACCAGAACATAGATACGGCGGAGGGTACCCGTTACCTGCCCACTTATTTAACCGAAGCCCTTTCCGATTATTATTACCAGCAATCACCGAAAAAAAGAAGAGAAGTAATCAAAGCGGTAAATACCAATGGCGTTAAAAATGAAAGTGTGATGAAAATGCTGGGTGGCATGGACCAGGTAGTGAATGTCTACAATAATTTCATCCCCGTATTCGACAAACAATTTGTGAGCCCCATCAGTGATAACGGGGACTTCTATTATAACTACCGCGTGGTGGATACTCAGATGATCGCCAATAAACGGTATTTCCACCTCGTGTTCACACCCCGGCGCAAAGGCGGTGATACGTTTGAAGGAGATTGCTGGGTACACGTGGGCAGTTTCGCCATTCAGCGGATGAACCTGCGCCTCGGCAAGGAAGCCAATGTAAACTTTGTGGAAAATCTCAGTCTGATCCAGGAATACAAACAGATTGACGACAGTACCTGGTTTCTCTCCAAAGACAAATTTGTGGTGGATGTATCACCAGCGGGTAAAGACCGCCCCGGATTTATCGGGCGAAAAACCACCACTTATGACCATATTGTAGTAAATGATACGTCCGTACTGAAAGAGCTGGCTAAAAATAAAATACTGGAAGAAATCATCACCCTGCCCGCAGCTTCGGCAAAATCAAAGGAGTTCTGGCTGGCCGAACGGCATGAGCCATTGAGCAAAACGGAAAGCGGCATCATTAAAATGATTGATACGCTCACCAACGCACCCGTGTTCCAGCGCTTTACCAAAACCATGGCCTTTATCGGCACAGGGTATAAAGATATCGGCAATTACCAGATCGGTCCCTGGTTCAACTGGATCACCGTGAATGGTTGGGAAGGCTACCGGGTACGGTTCGACCTCGGTACCAATAAACATTTTGATAAAAAAATAAAATTACACGGCTATCTCGCATATGGATTTGGCGACCGGCACCTCAAAGGCATGGGTGAAATATTTTACCTGCCGAAGAAAGATCCGCGGATGTATCTCTATGCCTCCTTTACCAACGACCTTGACTGGGGACAAAACTATTACGGGGAAGTATCGCAGGACAACATATTTGCGCTCGCTATCCGTAAAAAAGGGATTCCGGTAAAAAACATTAAAGTAAATGAAAAACGACTGGAGTTTTTTAAGGAAGTACTGCCCTGGATGTCAAACCGGCTCAGTATTACACATAAATCGTATCTCCCGCTACGCAATCTCATCCCTATTGATTCTTTTTCCGCCACAGCCAGTGGCAAACCCCTGACCAGTTTTGAAATCTCCCTGCGGCTGCGTTTTGCCTGGCTCGAACGCTTCCTGGAAAGTCATTTCTACCGCAGCAGCCTCGGCAGCGAATATCCCATAGGCGAAATCTATATTTCACAGGGATTTTCCGGGGTACTGAACAGCAGCTATAATTATACAAAACTGTCGGCCAGTGTATCCGACTATTTAAAAATTCCTCCGTTCGGCAATATTTCCTGGTATGTATACGGTGGCAAAACCTTCGGCACCCTTCCTTACACACAGCTCGATATTGCGCCGGGCAACGAAATGTACTATTATAATAAGTACGCGTTCAACATGATGAACCGCTGGGAATTTGTACATGATCAATATGCGGGTCTCAATGTGGAACACAATATCGGCAACGGACTTTTCCGTCTCCTGCCCAAACTCCGCTGGCGCCAGTTCTGGACAGCCAAAGCACTTTGGGGCAGTCTTTCCGATGCCAATAAAGCCCTCAATTTTAAACAGGGACATTCCTTCCAGTCACTCGATGGTAAACCCTATATCGAACTGGGTACCGGGGTGGACAATATCTTCCGACTGCTCCGGCTTGATTTTGTATGGAGAGTGCTGCCGTCAGATGTACAACGAAAAGGCGACAAAAAATTCGGTGTCTTCGGGAGTTTCCGTTTTCAGTTCTGACCGGTATTTCAAATATATACGGTGTACTATATATAAAGTCTTCCTTCCCTTCAGCCGGCAAAGCCGTGTCTGTTGTTTACATTCCGGTCATGTTTAGTTAATATACCCATAACAGGCAAGCTGTCTTTCACCGCGAATAATAACTTTCTTTTGCGCCATGAAACGGGCATGACCGGCTCCGGGCAAAAGTACCCCGTTCATTTGCCGATAATAATTTAATAAACTGCTTAACTAACCAGTATGAGTAAACGCACCTCATTCCGGAACGGCATCATCATGCCTGTTTTACCGGTCCTGTTCCTCCTTCTCTTAACTATATCCTCCCTGTATTCGGATGCCCAGCAACGATCCGTGTCCGGCCTTGTGCTGAACAAAAAAGACAACAGCCCCGTTGCCGGCGCCACCGTAAGTCTGAAAGGCACAAAAAACGGAGTATCCACCGATGACAAAGGAGCATTCAGTCTCCAGGTAAAGGAAAATGAAACCCTGGTGATTTCAGCAGTGGGTTATGCCTCTGCAGAAATAAAAACCGGAAAGAAAACGCATTTCACCATCAGCCTGGAAGAAAGCAGTAAAGAACTGGAAGGCGTGGTGGTAACCGCCCTGGGCATCAGCCGGCAGCAGAAAGCACTCGGCTATGCACAACAACAGATAAAGGCGGAAGAAATAACGGACGCACGCTCTAATAACTGGTCCGGTGCCTTATCAGGCAAAGTAGCCGGTTTGCAGTTACTGTCTGCCGGCTCAGGTCCCATCAACTCCACCAAAATCACCTTACGCGGCGATGTATCGCTTAATCCCAATAATAATAATGCCCTGATTGTTGTGGATGGCGTACCCATGAGTAATAAAAATATGACCAGTTCGGGTGTTACCAATGCCTATGGTGCCGGATCAGGCAATGATGTACCGGTTGACTTCGGAAACAATATTAATGATATCAATCCGGATGATATCGAAACCATCACAATCCTGAAAGGACCGGGTGCAACGGCCTTATATGGCAGCCGTGCCAGTAACGGGGCCATCCTGATCACTACCAAAAGCGGCATTAAAAAAGACAAAGGCATCGGCATCACGTTCAATTCCAATGTCAGCTTCAATACCGTTCTCCGCTGGCCCGATTATCAATATGAATATGGACAGGGCACCGGACGGGCCCTGAATTCCTTTGGTGAGAAATATTATTCCTATGGGGCTACGGGTGATGGCGCCAGTACCAGTGGTACCAGCAGTGCCTATGGCCCGCGGTTCGATAACCAGATGTATTATCAATATGATCCGGTACTTCAGGGCAGAGGTGCCGACCGGACCATGTGGCGGCCTTACACGGGTAATATTAAAGATTTCTGGAGAACAGGGTCCACCATTACGAACAGCGTATCAATCGAAGGCGGCAACGATAAAGGGTCAGCGCGCTTATCACTGACCCATTCCAAAAACGAATGGATCATGCCCAATACCGGTTTTGAGCGGGTTACTGTACAAACGGGTACCAACTATAAAGTTTCTGATAAACTGAAAATAAATACCAAAATCAGTTATACCAATAAGTCGAGTGACAACCTTCCTGCCACCGGGTATAACAACCAGTCCATCGCTTATTTCATGATTTTTCAGAACCCCAATGTAGACCTGAACTGGTACCGGGATATCTGGAAAAAAGGATTTGAACAGATTGATCAGATCCATCCCTTTAGTTCCTTTATTGACAACCCTTACCTGATTGCGTATGAAATGACCAATGCGCTGCAAAACCACAATCTCGTCGGAAGTGCTTCTGCCACCTATGAAATCACTAAAAAGCTGGAACTGATGGTCCGCTCCGGCATCAACCTGCTGGATGAGGAAAGAAAACAACGCCGCCCTTTCAGCACGGCGAATTACCTGAAAGGCTATTACAAGGAACAGGCCATCAGCGATTTTGAAGCCAATACGGATTTCCTCATCACTTATAAGAATAAGTTTAAAAAAGACATCAGCTTGTCTGCTTCCGCCGGTGGCAATAAAATGATACACCGTTACAACCGGGTGGACAGCTACATTGACGGTCTCGTGATTCCGGGTGTATACAAACTAAATAACGGACTCGCATCCGCCCAGGTAAAAATCACCGACAAAAATTATAACGTAAACAGTCTTTACGGGGTGGCGGCTATTGGCTACAAAGACAAGTACTTCCTTGACCTGACCGCCCGGAATGACTGGTCCAGCACCCTGCCGTCAACCAACTGGTCCTTCTTCTATCCCTCCGTAAATATGAGTTTCATATTGAGTGATATTTTCCGGTTACCCATGGCTGTTTCATACGCCAAGCTCCGCTTATCCGGTGCAAAAGCCGGTAATGACGCGGACCCCTACCAGACCCAGAAATACTACGGCACCAGTGAATTTGCGAGTTCCGGTTCGGTAGAAACCATTCTTTATAATGCACGCCTCAAGCCGGAAATATCAACCAGTTATGAAGCCGGTCTCGATCTCCGCTTTTTGAAAAATAAAATAGCCCTCGATTTTACATTCTATAACAGTGAAACCGAAAACCAGATCGTTCAGGTACCGATGAACTGGGCTACCGGCTATTCAGCCGCCTTTATGAATTCCGGGAAAGTGCGTAACCGGGGTGTGGAACTCGTACTTACAACAAAAAATATCAGCCGCAAAAACTTTACCTGGAACAGTACATTCAACTGGTCAAAAAATCAGAACCGGGTACTCTCCCTCGCTGAAGACCTTGGGGGCGAAGACAACCAGATCATCGGCACCGGTGGTAATGCTACCATTATTGCAAAAGTCGGTGGCAGCACCGGCGATATCTACGGATTCGGATTCTCCCGTTCACCGGACGGACAAATTGTGTATGGTACAAACGGACTGCCCGTACGTCCTGTGGATATTCAGTATATCGGCTCTGCTTTTGCAGACTGGAAAGGCGGACTCCAGAATGAATTCCGCTACCGCGATTTCCGGTTCAGCTTTCTGCTCGATGGATCGTATGGCGGAATCATTTATTCACAGACCCACCATAAAATGACAGAACAAGGAAAACTGAAACATACCCTTCGTGGCCGGGAAGAAAACTTTATCATTGGCGAAGGCGTGGTAGATGCCGGCGGCGGACGCTATGTTCCAAATACCACAAAGGTGTTACCGGTTGATTATTTTACTGAATACTACCGCCGGGCCAATGTGGAAGCCAATTCATTTGACGCTTCCTACCTGAAACTCCGCGAAGCCCGTATCGAATATTCCTTACCTAAAAAAATGCTGGGTAAATCCTTTGTACGACAGGCCACGTTTGCCCTTTATGGCCGCGATCTCCTGCTGTTTACCAGGTTCCCCATATTCGATCCGGAAACAGCTGCTTTAAACGGTTCCACCTTATTACCCGGTGTGGAAATGGGACAACTTCCCTCTTCCCGCACCATGGGTGCCAACCTGACTTTAAAATTCTAAACCTGCTTCCAAAAAAATAATCCATGAACAAGATGTATAAAATAGTAAGCGGACTCGCCGGAATAAGTTTCCTGTTCAGTTCCTGTACCAAAAATTTTACAGAAGTAAACACCGATCCTAACCGGATTGAATCCATCAGTCCGGGCACCCTGCTCAATCCCACTATATATGAAGTGGCCGCCTTCAATATGAAACAGGCAGATGGCATCACATTCAACCTGATGCAGGTAATGCTTCCCTTCCCCAGCACTTCCGGAGGAATACACCGGTATGATCTTACCGAGAATACCGGCACCAGCACCTGGAACACGTATTACAGGTGGCTGAAAAATATCCGTGAAATGTATAACGCGTCAGTAAAAGCGCAGGACCCCAACTACCAGGCTATTGCTATGACCCTGCAGGCCTGGGTTACTTCCAATCTGACAGATTGTTTTGGTGATATCCCTTACAGTGAAGCTTTGCGGGGAGATGAACAGGTATTTTATCCTGCATTCGACAAACAATCGGATATATACCCGAAACTGATCAGTGATCTTGATTCGGCCAATAAACTATATAATACATCCAGAACCATGGTGTATGGCACAGAAATCCTCTTTGCAAACAATGTTACCAAATGGAAAAAATTCAGTAACTCCCTGCAATTGCGTCTCCTGCTCCGCCTCTCAAAAAGGACCGAACAGGATGTTTACACAAAAATCAATAACATACTGGCTAACCCTGCTCAATACCCGGTTTTTACCAGCAATGCGGAAGCCGCTGTATTAAATCTATCCGGCATTACCCCGTTGATGTCACCCTGGGGTCGCCCGATTGATTTCACGACGTTTCGCGCTGCCGGTAAATTTTTCCTGGACAGCCTGAACGCACTGAATGATCCCCGCCGGGCGAAATTCTGTTCCCAGGCCAAAAGCCTCAGTTCCCCGTTCCCGAATATCGGGTATACCGGCATACCACATGGCTATGCGGGCAGCGAAAGTCAGTTTACCTATACGCCCTCCAATCTGTTGATCGGACTGGTTACGGCACCCATGATCGTTCCGATTTTCCCCTACGCTGAACTGGAATTTATCCGGTCAGAAGCAGCCCTGAAAACAGGCAATACGACGGTTGCTAAAACCGCTTACGAAAAAGGCGTGCAGGCTGCTATGGAACAATGGACGGTAACATTTCCCGCTACCTATTTTACCAATACCAGCGCGGCCTGGAATGGTACACTGGAACGCATTATGCTTCAGAAATACTATGCGTTACTTTTTGTGGATTACCAGCAATGGTTCGAATACCGCAGGACCGGTTTTCCGAAAATGCCCGTTGCCGCAGGTATGCTGAACAATGGCAACATGCCATCCCGGTTCATGTACCCCAACCCGGTAAAACTGAGCAATCCGGATAAATACAACAATGCCGTTACTGCAATGGGCGGCGATAATATCAATGTGAAAGTATGGTGGGAAAAATAATTTGATCCGTACAACTATGAGGCTGACCTTTCCATAAGTGTCAGCCTTTTTAAACCTGTTTTACAATGAAAAGAAAAGATTTTATACAACGGGTAAGCTGGATGGCCGGCGGTATACTGATTGCACCGTTGGTGTCCGCTGCCAGCCATATCCTGTTATCCGGTAAAATAAAAGGCCGCGTAAAAGCAGACGGCAAAGGAATCGCCAATGTGGTAATCAGTGACGGCTATACAGTGGTCAGTACAGACGCGAAAGGACGTTATGAACTCAGTCTGCATCCCGATGCCGTATGCGTTTTTGTGTCCACACCGGCCGGATACGCTTTCAATAACCGGAACGGAATTGCACAACATTACCGGTTGGCAAACCAATTGGATAAAAAATCCACTGACTTTACGCTTACGCCGCTCAGCCGGGATGACAACGAACATCAGTTTTTCATCTGGGCCGACCCGCAGGTGAAGAATAAGAAAGACGTGGAGAAAATGATGACCGAAACCGTACCTGATGTACAAAAAAGAGTACAGGAAGCCGGTAGTGAGGCATTGCTGCACGGCATTGCAGTGGGAGATATCGTATGGGATGAACTGAAATTGTTTGAAGAATACAACCAGGCGGTAGCCAGGATGGGAATCCCCTTCTTTCAATGCCTCGGCAATCATGATATGGATTACAATAAAGGAGATGATTCCGTGTCCGATGACAGTTTCCAGGCAGCTTATGGTCCCACTTATTATTCCTTTAACCGGGGCAAAGCCCACTACGTAGTGCTGGACGATGTCCGTTACCTTGGAAAAGAAAGAGAATACGATGGGTTTATCACAAGTCAGCAATTAGACTGGCTGTCAAAAGATCTCAGCTTTGTTCCCGAAGATCACCTCGTAATTCTCTGCCTGCATATTCCCGTACACAATGGCGTTAAAAACAATACTGAACTCTATACCATACTGGGCAACCGGAATGTTCACATCATGTCAGGACATACCCACTATAATGTAAATGCGATAAAAGGAAATATTTTCGAACACAACCACGGCACGGTTTGCGGGGCCTGGTGGACCGGTCCGATCTGCGGCGATGGCACCCCCTGTGGCTATGGCATCTATAAAGTGAAAGGCAATCAGCTCAGCTGGCATTACCAGTCAACCGGCGAGGAAAAAGACTACCAGTTAAAAATTTATCTGCAGGAGAATCCAGGTCAACCCAAAGAAATACTCGTGAATATATGGAACCATGATCCGGCCTGGACAACCGCTTATTTTATTGATGGCAAACCAATGGGTTCACTGCTACAAACGGAAGGATTTGATCCGCTGGCTTATGCAACCATGCTGGGACCAGAACTGCCCAAACCCAGGGGCTTTGCTGAACCAAAATCTACCAACCACCTTTTCAAAGCCAGCCTTCCGGAAGGATGTAAGGAAATCCGGGTAGTGGCAACAGACAGGTTCGGCAATACGTATGAAGGTGTAAAAACCGTATAACTTTTTTTCAGATATTGTTTACTTGTGGTCATGCGGCAATGGCATGACCACAAGTAATTTTAATCCTGCTTCTTACGCAAATACTCTTCCGCACGTTCCAGCATTTCCCGGAACAACCGATCGGTTTCTTTTTTATCATACTGTTCATCAAATTGCATATCCGTCATTTCACCTGAGGTTTCCAGTAGTGCTGCATTCAGTTCATACGGACCCGCCACACCGAAGTACGCATCCTGCTCTTTTTTCTCCCCATAATTATACCCCACCCGGTACAGGAAAAAACGCATTTTCTGTCCGTTGAAATCCGCTATCTTCTCCCCGATCAGTTCCAGGGAGGAAGGCGTATCCTCATCGGACGCATAGCGGTACATTTCCGCTTCAGCAAAAAACCTCTGGGTCTTGTATTTCGGGGTAAAAAAAGATTCTTTCTTAATCTGCTTCAGGTCATTGTAAAAACTCAGCCGGTATTCATTACTGGCCGCCAGTTTCTCCATCTCCTTCGCTTCCACCGGCTGATTATTCCGTAACAGGCAAATCACGGCTCTTTCTTTCAGGTACAAATCCTTCTCTTTCAGGAACTGCTGCAAACGGGCATTGGACGCGGCAGTGTTGAGATACCCCAGCAGGTGCAGAATATCCCGGTATTGCCAGGTCCAGGCATCTTCTTCACGGAGACGATTACCCGAAAGTAAGGTATCCACTGTATGCAAGATGTCTTTCTCGTAAGGGGCCAGCAGGGCGGTACTGATCCGGCCACTGTCCAGCAAGGTCACCGTATAATCCATCACATCCAGGCTGAAATCAGGATTCCGGAGCAGGTTGAGCACCTCAGGGAAAAGCAATGCCGTCAGTTCAAGGGAATCCGTGACCCGGTATCCCAACGAATTTCTTTGTCCCAATTGCCCGGGTGTTTTGCCGGTAAAAAGTTCTTTCAATGCCTGGTACGAATAAGTTGACTGCAGATTCACCAGCACCTGCAGCAAGGCCACCTGGTCACTGCCCCGGCTTTTCAGTTCATCATAATGCGTCCGTATAAAATCCACCGTACTGCTGTCCGCCAGTTCTTCCAGGGCATTTACCAGTTTGGTCCGGGTACTGTTATAATCCAGCGTGTCGTCCGCGTACCGGGCCAGCAACGCTTTATGCAGCAAAGGCAATTCCTCACGGGAAAATGTCACCACCCCCAGGGCCACCCGGGCCTGTTGGTATACGAGGCTATCGGCATCCGCCAGTGCCGGCAACAACTCTTTGGCCTTACTTCGCAATACCGTCGGCTGCTGCTGATCATTTTTTATCCGGAACTCGTCGAAGAAAACGGAATGACGCGCATCCGATACATATTGCAAAGGCACAAAGCTGATCAGGGTATAGATCGTATCCGCGTGCAACAGGTAACGCATGCGTTTTATATTCTTACTACCGGGTGACTGAATCAGTTGTTCCACCCCGCTTATATTTCCGTTCTTCACAAAACGATACGCCAGCAGACTGTCATTATATCCTTTCGCCGAATTGGCCCTTATCCTGTAAAATCCGGTATCGGATGCGGTCCAGAAATAAGCAGGCAGCGCGTCCTTGATCACTTCATAGGAGACTACTTCCAGCGGGTCAAAACTGGTATAATGAATACGGGTACTGTCTTCCTTTTCTTCTTCTTTATCCCTTACAAAGGCCGAAGGGACGCGCGAGGAGAACGTTAAATTATCGGAAGTAAACACGGACCAGTCGCCTTGTGTATACGTATGTAACTTCAATGAATTGAAATAGGTCTCCATTCCGGGATCATCTTTCCGGGAAATATGCCCCAGCACCATCATTGTATATACCCGGTTGCCCCTGACCACATTCAACGTTGTATAAAAAATGGATTCCTTTGCGGACTCGGCATCGAACCGCAAAGCCGGATATCCCTGTACCTGTATGGTCTCATCCTGCAGGGCCGTAACATTTTCCTTCAGAATATTGGTTTTAAATTCTTCAAAATACGCGGAGTCTCCTTCAAGAAAAAGACCCGCTTCAATATCCCGTACCTGGAATATATAATACAAACCCGCCGCCTGATCGGTATAATCAAATACGGAAAATTTCCAACCCGTACCCTCCGCCTGCTTCTCAAATGCTTTATTCCGTTTGGGCACACCCGGCAATCGCACCGTTACCGCTTTCTCCGGCAAAGAGAACTCTTTCCAGTTATCCGGCGAAGCCGTTACCTGCGCCTTGCCCGCTTTAAAAGAATTAAAATACTTTTCCGCCTGAGACAGATTCAGTTTATAACTGGTACTGCTACCCATTAGCAAAAAGAACACGGTATTGTCTTTCTTTATCACCTGTATCCGGAAACTGTTACCATTACCCGAAATAGTTCCTTCCACCGCTTTGAAATCATCCCGGTCCGCATTTTTCACACCCGATAATTTACCATTCATGGATCTGGCCATACTCCGCAACGCTTCCTCCAGCTGATCGGCAGAAAACTGGGCGATGGAATGTCCGGTCATATAAAAATTCATGGTCGTCACATCCACAAACACTTTCATTTTTACCAGGTCGCCGAAAAGATTGTACTCCGACGGTATCCCCGGCATATCCACTTTATACAAGCCGTCCGCCTGGCCCACTTCATACCAGGAAGCAGCTGGCAGTTTTTCCGCATACTTTTCAGCGGCCAGTGTGGACGTCGACATGACGGGTGTAACCGTATATCCATTACTCCGCAATAATTTTATCACACCTGAATCACCGGGCAGGTGCGCAGCCCCTACAGCATAAAACATACTGCGGAGATGACTTAAACTGTCCATACTCCGCGCCATCTTCAGGTTCCTGTTATTAAACATGATGGTCTTGCTGCGGGCCGACCGCTTATCCAGGGCAATCTCTTCGATCTGGTTCAGGTCCTGGGCCAGGTATACTTTTATCATATTGCCCAGCGAAGTCAGCAGTATATCCTCCGGCTTCTTTGACTCTTCTTCCTCGTCAATATCTTTTCCCAGCTCATCACGCAGATTCAGCTGATCTTTTACTTCCTCCACCGCGCCCAGCCATTTGCCTTGCTTCATCGCCATGCCATACAAATACGCGTCCAGTATCGTAGGCATCCGGCCGTACTGCAATAGACTTTTTATCTGCTCATTCCGCATTTTACGGAAAGCCTTTTTCATGGACTTTGACATGACCGGTGGCGGCGGCAGGGCCGCTTTTTCCGAATCACTGATATCAATCCTCGCCTCTTTGATTTCATTTTTTACAGCCTCCGCTTCATCGTCCTCATTCAGGCGCCGGTCTTCGGCCAGTTGAAAACCCTTGGTCAGTATGGAATCCATATATTCCCGGAAATCCACTTCTATCGCAAACCCTTCCGCTCGTTCAAAATGATGATAAAAGGAATCTCCCAGGTTAAAAATCCGTTTATCCTGCAGGTGCATGGTTCCAAAGAGGTACGACGGTTTTTTTAATCCTTTCCCGGAAATTTTCCATAACAGCGTTTTGGGCCAGGGGGATTGCTGTGCCATTATTGTCGAGGAGAGCGACAGGAATAAAAAAAGAAAACAATAATGGAATACCCTTTTCATAGTGTAAGGTTTATCTGTTTAATCAGTCCGGCAGGAATCTTCTGCACAATAAGCCATAAAGATAAATTCGTATTTCTATTTCTCTTAACTTACCCTCCATAATTTTCAGCTATGTCTTCACATTTTATGCTGGCCCTCGATCAGGGCACCACCAGCAGCCGCAGCCTGGTCGTGGATAAACAAGGATCCATTGTTGGTTTGGCGCAGAAGGAATTCAGACAAATATTCCCTCAACCCGGTTGGGTAGAGCATGATGCCAATGAAATCTGGAGTACCCAGTTTGGCACTATGGCCGAAGCCCTGGCCCAGGCCGGTATCAGCACCAAACAGGTATCCGGTATCGGCATCACCAATCAGCGGGAAACCACTATTGTGTGGGACCGGGTCAGCGGGCAACCCGTTTACAATGCGATTGTATGGCAGGATCGACGCACGGCCGCTTATTGCGATGAACTCAAAGCCGCCGGCCTCGGCAGGATGATACAGGAAAAAACAGGACTGATCATTGACGCGTATTTCTCCGCCACCAAACTGAAATGGATACTGGACCATGTACCCGGTGCCCGTACAAAAGCGGTAAACGGCGACCTGGCATTTGGTACGGTGGACAGCTGGCTCACCTGGAAACTCACCAATGGGGATGTACATGTCACCGATGTATCGAATGCGTCGCGTACCATGTTATTCAATATTCATTCACTGCAATGGGATGAAGAATTGCTGAAAATTTTTGATATACCGGCGGCCGTATTGCCCCAGGTAAAACCCAGCAGCAAAATATATGGTGTAACCGGGAATATTATTCCCGAATCACGGATACCGGTAGCCGGTATGGCCGGAGATCAGCAGGCGGCCCTCTTTGGGCAGCTCTGCACACAACCGGGCATGGTAAAAAACACTTATGGTACCGGCTGTTTTATGCTGATGAATACCGGTGAAAAAGCCATCATGTCAAAAAACAACCTGCTCACCACCATTGCCTGGCAGATCAACGACAAAACCGAATATGCACTTGAAGGGAGCGTGTTCATTGCCGGTGCCGTGGTACAATGGCTGCGGGATGAACTGAAGATTATCCGCAAATCCGCCGATGTGGAAAAACTGGCCGCCCAGGTAAAAGATACTGATGGCGTATACCTTGTACCCGCTTTTGCCGGTCTGGGTGCCCCGCATTGGAATCAATATGCCAGGGGTACCATTTTCGGATTAACCAGAGGTAGCAACAATGCACATATTGCCCGGGCGGCACTTGACAGTATCGCTTACCAGACCTATGATGTATTAAAAGCCATGGAAGCCGACGCGGGTATTCAGATCAAAGAACTGCGGGTGGATGGGGGCGCCACCGTCAACAATCAGCTGATGCAGTTCCAGAGCGATATGCTCAACTGCAAAGTAGTACGGCCGAAAATCACAGAGACTACGGCGCTGGGAGCCGCCTATCTTGCCGGACTGGCAGTGGGCTTCTGGAAAAATGTGGAAGAAATTCAACAGCAATGGCAGGTTGAACAAACGTTTACACCGGCCATGGAAACGGAGACGCGTAACCGATTAGTGAATGGCTGGCAACGGGCCGTCAATGCAAGCATTGCCTGGGCCGGATAAAGCCCTTATTATATGAACAGACAACAACTGACCGAACAACTGAAATCCACCCCCGAATTCGACATCTGTATCATCGGCGGCGGAGCCACAGGGCTTGGCATTGCGGTGGATGCCGCTTCAAGGGGTTATAAAACGGCCCTCTTCGAACAACTTGATTTTGCCAAAGGCACTTCGTCACGCAGCACCAAGCTGGTACATGGCGGGGTACGTTACCTGCAGCAGGGAAATATTAAACTGGTAATGGAGGCGCTGAAAGAAAGAGGACTCCTGTTAAAAAACGCCCCGGCCCTGGTCAGCAACCAGAAATTCATTGTGCCCAATTATAAATGGTGGGAGAAACCATATTACGGTATCGGCTTAAAAATATATGACTGGATGGCGGGCAGTCTCGGTATCGGCCCCTCTGAATTATTAAGTAAGGAAGAAACCCTGGCCCTCGCGCCAACGCTTGATCCGGAAGACTTAACCGGGGCAGTGCTGTATCATGACGGACAGTTTGATGATGCCCGGCTTGCCATCAGTCTGGCAAAAACGGCCGTATCACTGGATGCTGTTGTGCTGAATTATTTTCCAGTAACCGCCCTGCTCAAAAAACAAAACAACGTATGCGGGGTACAGGTAAAAAACAGCCTGACCGGCAAAGAATACAGTGTCAGCAGTAAAGTGGTGATCAATGCCACCGGGGTGTTTACAGACCGTATTTTATCCATGGACAACCCGGCGCATGAAGCCCTGATCAGTCCCAGCCAGGGCATACACCTGGTAGTGGACAAGGAATTTCTTCCCGGCGACACCGCCATTATGATTCCCAAAACCGATGACGGTCGGGTATTGTTTGCCGTTCCCTGGCACGATAAAATTGTACTCGGCACCACGGATACACCGGTGGACACGGTGGAAGAAGAACCCCGTCCCCTGCCGGATGAAATTGATTTTATCCTGACCCATATCGGGCGCTACCTTACCAAGGATCCGCAGCGGAGTGATGTCAAAAGCATGTTTGCCGGGTTGCGGCCATTGGTCAAAGGAAAATCAAAAATTACGGCTACTCTTTCCCGTGATCACCTGATCACCATCTCGGAGTCAGACCTGATCACGGTTACCGGGGGTAAATGGACCACGTACCGCAAAATGGCGGAAGACGCGGTGAACCTGGTAGCTGAGAAACTGCAGTCGCAGATCACCTGCGTTACACACGAACTGAAACTGAAACCGCTGAAACCGGTACCCGCGGAAATCAGTCAGCTGGAGGAAACGCAGATAAAAGAACTGATCCGGTACTGTGCCGAACAGGAGATGTGTCAGACGGTAGAGGATTTTCTATCGCGGCGTACCCGGCAGTTATTGCTCGATACCCGGAAGGCCATCGCACTGGCACCACTGGTAGCGGGTACATTGGCGGAGCTGTTGCAGAAAGAGGATGTCTGGGTACAGGCACAAATCAATAACTTTAAAGAACTGGCAAAAAATTATCTGCCGGACACACAATAACGATTATCTGATCAAACAAACGGATTGCTTATGTCTCCTTTTATCGGTGAATTTATCGGTACGGCCATCCTCTTCCTGCTCGGAGCAGGCGTGGTAGCCAATGTTGTACTCAACAAAACCAATGGCCAGAACAGTGGCTGGATCGTCATTACGTTTGGCTGGGCTATGGCGGTTTTCATAGGTGTATTCATTTCCGTCAAACTGGGTGGCAGCGGTCACCTCAATCCCGCCGTGACGATCGCACTGGCAGTGACCGGTAAATTCAGTTCATCACTGGTCGGCACGTACCTGCTTGCCCAGCTGGCCGGCGCTTTTACCGGTGCTATTGTAGTCTGGCTCACCTATCACGCTCATTTTGAAATAACAGATGATGCCGACCTGAAAAAAGCGATTTTTTGTACGTCCCCGGGTATCCGTAAACCGTTGAACAATGTGTTTACGGAGTTTATCGGCACATTCATTTTAATGTTCGGGGCCCTCTCGTTTACCGACCCGGCCAGCTCCATGGGTACACTAAACGCATTACCCGTTTCCTTACTTGTTTTAGGCATTGGTCTCTCCTTAGGCGGCCCGACAGGTTATGCTATCAACCCGGCCCGTGACCTGGGTCCGCGCATCGCGCATTTTATTTTACCCATAAGAGGAAAAAGAGACAGCGACTGGGGTTATAGCTGGGTACCGGTTGTGGGGCCGGTTGCCGGTGCTATCGCCGCCGCGCTTTTGTTCAACGGGATTAATTAATGCTGTATGAAAAAAATTCTCCTGCTTATATTGACAGGCTTAACCTTGCATTCTTTACAGGCACAGGAAGCGGAAGCCAATATAAAGAAACTGAACATCAGCCTTCCGCCCGTTGGCAAACCCATTGCCAATTATGTCAGTGCGGTACGATTTGGCAATCTGCTTTATCTGTCAGGCAAAGGCCCTTCTGATGAAAAAGGTGTCTTTACAACCGGCAAAGTAGGTAAAGATCTCTCCCTCGAAGAAGGCATCGCCGCTGCCCGTCTTACAGCCATTAATCAACTCGCCGTTTTAAAAAACGAACTCGGTGATCTCAACAAAGTAAAACGTATCGTGAAAGTATTGGGTATGGTAAATTGCGAACCGGATTTCAAAGACCATCCGAAAGTGATCAACGGCTTTTCTGACCTGATGGTACAGGTATTTGGTGAAAAGGGCAAACATGCACGATCAGCAGTCGGCATGTGTTCCCTGCCTTTGAATATGGCAGTGGAAATTGAATTGATAGTCGAAGTGGAATAATTGACAAAAGAGATTCAGGTGCCGGAGATGCTAATGCATCAGTGGATTTGCAAGAAGCCAAATAAAAAATCAAAGGTGTGGAACACAAAAAAGCTTCAAAAAATTAAATCCCAAAACCTTCGAAGAGCAATCAGGTAACGTTGATTTATAATGTCACCCTTTCAGGGTTCTGATGCCGGTTATTGATTACATGTTTTTTTCTATAATAATGCCAGCCCTTCAGCCTTTGCTAGTCACCATTCACCACTCACCACTCACCTTGCATACTGTTAAACAATACACGCCGCCAAAATAACAGCGGCCGCTCTTTTCACCTGCTCCTCCGATATAATCAACGGGGGTGAAAGCCTGAGGCAATTCGGAGCAAACAGAAACCAATCGGTAAGCAGGCCATTATCAATACAGGTGTCTATTACTTTTTTACAGGTTTCGAAAGAATCGAACTCCACCGCCATCCACAAACCGAAAGAACGGACGGCTTTTATGGAAGGATGCACGAGTAAAGAATGAAACATTGCTTCCTTCGCTTTCACCTGTTCCATCCAGCCCTCTTCCAGTAAGGCCAGCATGGCCGCGAGCCCGGCCGCACAACTGACGGGATGCCCGCCAAACGTAGTGATATGCCCCAGTACCGGGTTATCCGTAAACGCATCCATCAGTAACTTATCCGCCACCAGCCCACCCAACGGCATGCCGCCACCAAGGGCCTTGCCAAGCAATACCATATCCGGTACGATATCAAAATGTTCAAATCCCCAAAGTTTTCCGGTTCGTCCAAATCCGGCCTGTATTTCATCAAGCACCAGTAAAGTACCGGTACTGTTGCATTTTTCCCGCAGCGCTTTCATCCATTCCGGGGAAGGGGGATTGATCCCTGCTTCCGCTTGTACCGTTTCCGCAATCACACAGGCGGTATGTTCAGATATTAAACCCAGTGAGGCAAAGGAGTTGTACTCCAGGTGCAGGATATCAGGCAACAAGGGCCGGTAGGCATTCCGCCAGTATTCATCTCCGATAATGCTAAGCGCGCCCTGTGTACTGCCGTGATAGGAATTTTTAAAGGCAATAATCCCCGTCCGGTTGGTCACCCGCTTAGCCAGTTTCATCGCGGCTTCCACTGCCTCGGCACCGGAATTGGTAAAATATACCGAATTGAGGGACGCGGGCAAATACCGGGTAAGCAGATGTGCATACTGTACCTGGGGCGCTTCCACAAACTCACCATAGACCATGATATGCATATACGCTTCCAGTTGAGCATGGATGGCACTGATCACTTTTGGATGCCGGTGCCCCATATTAGCCACACTGATCCCCCCGATCCCGTCTATATACTCTTTTCCGTCCGCACCATACAGGGTACAGCAATCCGCTTTCACAATCTCCAGTGCCAGCGGCGCAGCCGATGTTTGCCCCACATGCCGCAAAAAAAGTTCGCGTTGATTCAATTTGATGATTTTATACAAAGGAAACGAAGAATTGCGGAACTTTGTAAGAAGCTTCCAGAAGGCTTGAAAATCGCCACCGGAAAGACTACTAACTACTAACTTCTAACTACTATCTGAAATGCCCCTCATTCTCCCCGTCGAAGACAAACACCCTCAATTCGGTTCCAACTGTTTTATCGCGCCCAACGCCACCATTGTTGGCCATGTCATCATGGGCGACGACTGCAGCGCCTGGTTCAATACCGTTATCCGCGGCGATGTGAATTTTATTAAAATGGGAAATAAAGTGAATGTGCAGGACGGCGCCTGTATTCATTGCACCTACCAGAAATACGGTACCACAATCGGCAACAATGTGTCAATCGGACACAACGCTATCGTACATGGTTGTACCCTGCACGACAATGTACTGATCGGCATGGGCGCCATCGTTATGGACAACTGCGTGGTACATAGCAATACCATCATTGCCGCCGGTGCCGTGGTACTGGAAAATACCATTTGCGAAAGCGGTAGTATCTATGCCGGCGTACCGGCTAAAAAAGTAAAAGATATTTCCCAGGAACTGATCCATGGCCAGATCGACCGGATTGCCAATAATTATATCCGTTACGCGGACTGGTTCCGGGATAATAAATGATTTAACAGATCCCTTGTCACTGAAACTCAACTGCCTTGACTGGCTGCCCGGATGAAGCAACGCCAGTTCGTAGGTTTACGATAGTAATAACAATTTATTCTCTCTACATTCGTTAGTAAAGAAACCAATATAACAAACCGTTAATTAATGAAGAACCTTCGATTTTTTGCAGTGACCATGAGTATCGCCATCCTGCTGTCTTCCTGCAGTGTATTCGGTAACCTGTTTAAACGTAAAACCGGATGTCCCACTAATGGTAAAAACGTAGGCGCTGAAAAAGTGCTCAGCGGAGATCCCGATGCCACAAAAGCCGCCAGGAAAGCTAAAAAATTCCGCAGTTAATTTACGGTGGCATGCAGCGAAAAAGTGCCGGCAAAGGTCTTACCTGTAAGAAACCTTTAAACTTTACTATATGAGCCTTACCCTACGAACCTCACTCGGCTGCACCGAAGCTGTAATCTCCGATGACGGAGGTCTGAAACAATTCTACCATGTGGCCAATGTCCTGAGTCAGGATTTTAAAGTTAAATTCTCCAACAAAGAAGACGATTTCGATACCATCAACTGGGAGTTCCGGTTCAAGGGGCATAATATTACCCTCCATTATAATATCTATAACGGTGTTTCCATCTTCCCTACAAAAACAAGGGACGCGTTAAACAAAGACAATAAAGCGGTGGTTGAACTGGCTTCCGTACTGGAAGGAAAACTGATCAGTATGGATCAGCGGCATATCGCTTAATACTTTTTTTCTTCAATCGAATCCAGGATACCGCAGTAACTCACATAGCGGTCTTCATGTATTTCCCCGTTCACCGTTGCTTCTTTTATAGCACAACCGGGTTCATTCATGTGCAGGCAATTATTAAACTGACAATCATTCAGCCGGTCCCGCATTTCCGGGAAATAATGGGACAACTCCGCTTTACTGATATTTACCAGCCCGAATTCACGCATACCGGGCGTATCAATAATCCGGCCGCCGAAGGGTAAATCAAACATTTCAGCAAACGTGGTGGTATGCTGCCCCTTGCCGCTCCAGCCACTTACATCCTGTGTCTTGCGGTTCATGCCAGGAAACAACGCATTAAGCAGGGATGATTTCCCTACACCACTATGGCCACTGAGTAATGTGGTCTTGTCCTGCAGTACTTCCGTGAAAGCTTCCAGCCCTTCTCTTTTCTCCGCACTCACCAATATTACTTTATACCCGATGGCTTCATACATCGCTTTCCAGCCTTCGTATTTCTCCAGGTCTTTCGATTTGTACAAATCGGATTTATTAAACGCGATTACCGCCGGTACATGGTACATTTCACAGGCTACCAGGAATCGGTCAATAAAACCCTGTGAGGTTTTGGGCTCGCGCAAAGTGGCAATCAGCAGGGACTGATCCAGGTTGGCCGCTACAATATGTTGCTGGTGTTTGTGCCGGGGAGACTGCCGGTTGATATAATTATGCCGGTCCAGAATTTCATCAATGATGACGGTGCCGCTCTCCTCACTTTCCACGGCCGCTTTTACTTTGTCGCCTACCGCCACCGGGTTGGTACTCGTTATATCATCCAGCTTCATTACTCCCTTCATACGGCCGTTCCAGAAACGGCCCTCTTCGTCTTTCAGGGAATACCAGCTGCCGGTGGATTTATAAACTGTCGCTATCATGCCGGTGCAAGATACAGGAATAATAGATCAGGGGAATTTCCGGAACAGGGTAAACTTCAGCAACAGTTCCAGGAATAAAAAAGCCAGGGCCGCCAGCATAAATGGTAAATACCGTTCTTCATACCGCTTGTAGGAAAGCAGCTCCGCTTTTGATTTTTCCATTTTATCAATCTGTCCGTAAATCCGTTGCAACCCGTCCTTATCCCTGGCCCGGAAATATTTTCCCCCGGTTTCCGTGGCGATCCTTGATAACAACTCCTCATCCAGAAAATCGGTCAGCGGATTTTTTTTACCGGGCGTAACTGCAGGCTGTACAGCTTCCACCGCCGCGGCACTCATACCAATGGTATAGACCCTCACTTGTCTTGTTTTCGCAATCTCCAGTGCCGTCAGCGGATCAATCAGCCTGGTCTCCGGCGGATCTTCTTTCCCATCCGTAAGCAGGATGATCACTTTACTCTTTCCCTTAGCCTGAGATAAACGATCCACAGCTGTTGCCAGCCCCTCCCCGATCACCGTACCATCCACCAGGTACCGGCGGCTCTCGAGTGATTGTATCTGGGTAATCAATGTGTTCCGGTCCGTCGTAATCGGGCACTGCGTAAAACTCTCCCCGGAAAATATAACCAGGCCTATCCGGTCCACCGGGCGGCTGCGCACAAATTCCTCCGCTACTTCCTTGGCGGCCTCCATCCGGCTCGGCAGTATATCCCGCGAGCCCATACTGCCACTCACATCCATACACAATACAATGTCTATTCCTTCTCCCTCTGTCGTTTGCTGATCATTCCGTTGCTGCGGCCGGGCCAGAGCCACGATCAACGCGGACAGGGTGAGTAACCGTAAAATAAACGGCAAATGCCGGTACCGGTTCTTCCAGCTCTTTACCGTAAATGCCTGCACCGTGGACACTTTTATCCGGCTCTGGCGGCGATCACCTGCACGCAGGTACCAGGCTGCCAGCAGGGGCAGCAAGGCAAACAAGCCGAATACTGCCGGATAAGCAAAATCAATATGTCGGAACCAGTTATACAACATCAGTTTAATTGCTCCAGGGCTTCTATGGATTTTTTTATAGCAGCCAGGGCGGCTTGATTATCCGCAGGGCTGGCTTCATATTTCGCAAACTTTACAAAATCACCGGTACGCAGTGCCTGTGCCATGGCTTCATACACGGACTTCTCCAGTCCCGCACCGGACAGTTGCAGCACCAGGTCATCCGTGGTCTTTTGCAGAGACAGCAGCTTTCTTTTTCTAAACACATATAACCTGAATATTTCAGCGAGCCGGGTATGAAAGACTTTTGAAACAGGCGCCGTTTCCGCTACTACCTGTAATGCTTTCATCGCTTCTTCAAAAGGGTGAATGGCAATCACGGCCGGCAGGGGACCGACCGGCTTTTTCCGTCTTAACCGTAAATAAAGCAATAACAGTAACAGCAATACAATACCGCCAGCCACATACCACCACCACCGGGCCTTTGTCTGCACCGGGTCGTCTTCCAGTATATCCTTGATATCATGATAAGGCTGTTCCGGATTAAAATCGGAAAAAACCACATCCACGGGAATGGTATCGGTTTTTAAGCCGCCGGATAATTCAAATGCGGGAATCACCCAATGACCGGAATCAAAACTGGTAAGTACATACACGCCCTTCAGCAACGTGCCGCCGCCGGTATTTACGGTATCCGTTACCGGCTTTTCCAGCCATTCAAAATGTGGAATGGAATCCAGCGTCACAAAACGGATGGCCTCCTGTTCCGGTATCATGATTTCCACGGTCAGCTGTAGCCGCTCCCCGATCAGGATGCGGGATTTATCGGTATAGGCTTTTACGGTAGCGGCGGACTGGGCAGGCAGTCCGGCCGTATATAAAAGCGCACTCAGTAAAAAGGTTATCCGGAAATACATCGGTAGCTGATTCGGTTTCATCGGTTACGGCTGAGAAAAAACCGTTGTAAAATTTTTACATAATCCTCTCCCGTTCTCACATGCAGGAGATCCGCACCGGCTTTTTTAAACGCCTGTGTGGCATATTCGGTTACCCGGAAAAATTCCTGCTCATACCGGTAACGCACAAACGCACTGCTGCTGTCCACCCAGCGGGTTTCCCCGGTCTCCGCATCTTCCACCTGCAGCATGCCGGCATCCGGCAGTTGCTGGTCCATGGCGTCATATATCTTAATCCCGATCACATCATGCTTTTTCCCGGCAATCCGCAACGCATCATCATACCCGCCATCCAGGAAATCACTCAGCACAAAAGCGATACTCTTCTGCCGGGTGGAATTATTAAAATGCCGGAGCGCCATAGACAGGGCCGTGCCCTTCCCCTTTGGTTCCTTACTGAGCAATTCCCGCACAATATACAGTGCATGCTGTTTGCCTTTCTTCGGCGGTATATAGGCTTCCACTTTATCGCTGTAAAATATCACCCCCACTTTATCCGTATTGTTCACCGCCGAAAAGCTCAGTACCGCTCCGATCTCCGTGATAATATCACGCTTCCGGGCATGCCGTGTACCAAACAGTCCACTGTTGCTGATATCCACCAGCAGCATCACCGTCAGCTCCCGCTCCTCTTCAAATACTTTACTGAACGGATGCCCGAACCGCGCCGACACATTCCAGTCAATAAACCGGATATCATCCCCCGCCGCATACTCCCGCACTTCCTTAAACGACATCCCCTTTCCCTTAAAAGCACTGTGGTACTCCCCGGTAAACAAATCCGTGGTGATCTTCTTGCTCTTTATTTCGAGCAGGCGGACTTTTTTAATTATTTCGGTTGTTGTTAGCACAAATGTGAGTTGCGAGTTGTGGGTTGTGAGTTGTGAGTTGAGGGTTGTCTGCCCTTCTATATAGCTTTTCAGGTAAGCGACTGGCTTTTTTCATAATATCTGATTAATCCGTTTAGCATTTTTCTGCATTCTTCAATTAACTGAACTGCAACGTTTGTTTCAGTAATAAATCCCAGATCATAAGCGATATACAGCTGTGTTTCCAGCTCATACAGTGAACCCCTGGCAATATGCAGAAAATGAATAGTCTCTTTTTTATATTGCCGGCCAATGCCTTCTGCAATATTAGAAGGAACTGAAACTACAAATCGTCTGATTTGCGAGGTTAACCCATAAGCCTCTTCCCTGGGAAACAAAGCGGTTAATTTATAAATTGACACGACCAATTCTCTCGCCTTCTTCCAAACTACCAGATCCTTAAACGATTTTGCGGACTCCATATCTTTCTTTTCCCCAATATAGGAACCCGCTCTCATTAATTTACGTCTGTCGACATCCCACATCCCACAACCCACATCTCACATCTTCTAAGGAACATCTATTACTCTCACCACTTCCTCAATCACCTCCTCCACCCGCACATTCTCCGCTTCGGCTTCATAGGTCAGACCGATGCGGTGACGCAGTACATCCTGACAGATGCTGCGTACATCTTCGGGTATTACAAACCCTCTTTTATTGAGGAAAGCCTGTGCTTTGGAAGCCAGTCCCAGGTTGATACTGCCGCGGGGGGAAGCTCCATACGAGATCAGGGGTTTCAGTTTTTCCAGTTTGTATTCATCCGGACGACGCGTGGCGAATACAATATCGAGTATATATTTTTCTATTTTCTCATCCATATAGATCTCACGGGTAAGATCACGCGCACGAAGCACTTCCTGTACCGATACCACCTGCTTCACGTCGGGAAAACTGCCTTGTATACTTTGACGCAATATGAGCTGCTCTTCAGCCATCTTCGGATAGTCCACAATTACTTTCATGATAAAACGGTCTACCTGCGCTTCCGGTAAAGGATAAGTGCCTTCCTGCTCCAGCGGATTCTGGGTGGCCAGTACCAGGAAGGGTTCATCCAGTTTATAAGTGGCGTCGCCGATTGTTACCTGCCGTTCCTGCATGGCTTCCAGCAAAGCACTCTGCACTTTGGCCGGTGCCCGGTTGATCTCATCGGCCAGGATAAAGTTCGCGAATATGGGTCCCTTGCGTACAATAAATTCATTACGCTGCTGATTATAAATCATGGTACCGATCACATCGGCCGGTAAAAGGTCGGGCGTAAACTGGATCCGGCTGAAACGGGCATGTATGGCCTGGGCCAGGGATTTAATGGTCAGTGTTTTGGCCAGTCCCGGTACGCCTTCCAGTAATACGTGGCCATTACTGAGCAAACCGATCAGTAACCGGTCCAGCATATGTCGCTGACCGATGATTACATGACCGATTTCATTTCTTAACGTATCCGTAAATTGTCCGGCATGACTGATTTTCTCATTTAACAGGCGGATATCCTCTGCGGTTTTTAACATAGTTGATGTTTAAGGGCAATGATGGCAGGCTATTTGTACTATTCTGATCAGCCGCCCGGATCAGCCGCATCCGGATGGCTCCACAAATTACGAAAGGCTATATGCAAATAATCTGCCGTTCTTGTAATTGGTTGAAATTACGATACGAATAAAGGTAAAAAACCGTTTCAGCAACGGAAAATAGTAACTACTTTAGTCATTAAATCCAACGATATGTACAAACAGCTTTTATCCCTGGCCATCGCATCTGCATTTTTCATGACCGCCGGTACCGGTTGCCAGAAAGACAAGGAAACACCAAAAACAAAAACCGTATTACTGACCCAGGCCAGCTGGAAGTTCAGCAGCGCCACAGCCGCCGGTACCGATATATCCAATAATGCAGCGATTGCCTGTATCAAAGACGATGTGATCACGTTTACAGCCGCCGGTGCGGGTACCATTACGGAGGGGACCGTGGTCTGTAATCCGACCACTGCGGGCAGTATTACCTGGAGCTTCCAGAATGCAGAAACACAATTGCAGATGTCTTCCGGTATTTATCCCGCAGGTTCAGGTTTGTTTACCATCAATACACTGACCGAAACCAGCCTGGTGATTACACAGGATGTAACCATTCCGCCTTCACCAACGGCGATACCGGTAACCGCTACCTATATCCATTAAACTCAGGAAAGGTATTTGCCCACAATGGGTACCCGCCGGCCTACCCCGAATGCCTTGGGTGATACCCGGATAATCGGGCAAAACTGATTGCGCTTGTACTCATTGATATTCACCATGCGTAATACCCGGTCCACTAAGGCCGGATCAAAACCCATGGCCTTTATTTCCTTGGGGCCCTGGCGCCGTTCAATATACTGATACAGGATCCGGTCCAGGATCGCATAATCCGGCAGGGAATCCGCATCCTTCTGCCCGGGTCGCAATTCAGCAGAAGGGGCTTTCGTGATTATATTTTCCGGAATGATTTCCTTATCCCGGTTGATATACCGGGCCAGCGCATATACCTGCATTTTATAACAATCGCCCAATACCCCGATCCCGCCGGCCATATCCCCATACAAGGTACCATAGCCGGTGGCGAGTTCACTCTTGTTAGAGGTATTCAGTAAAATATACCCGAACTTATTGGCAATGGCCATGAGCAGGTTGCCCCGGCTGCGACTCTGAATATTCTCCTCCGCCAGGCTGAACGGCAGATCGCCAAACAGCGGTTTTAATTCCGACAGAAACGCGTCATAAATATTTTTTATCGGTACAATATCATAGGGATTACCAAGTGTACGGCTGAGTTGTTCCGCATCACTTACACTATGACCGGTGGAATACTGCGACGGCATGAGGATGGCCCGCACCTGCTCTTTACCGAGGGCTTCACAAGCCAGGGCCAGGGTAACGGCACTGTCAATCCCGCCACTACTGCCCAGTATGGCTTTGGTAAAACCCATTTTGGTAAAATAATCCCGGATACCGGTGATGATTGCCTGGTATATTTCGGGTATACATAACTGTTCGTCAAGTCCCGCCGGGTTAAACTCCGCGTCCGGCAACGCGTCCGCATACACCAATACCGGCTCCGCCAGGGTGCCGTCTTCCCGCAATTCCACCATCTCCACCGCTTCTTCAAATAACGGCAGCTGCTTTACCAGGTTGGAATCCTTGTCGAATACCAGGGAGCCGCCGTCAAATACAATTTCCGTCTGGCTGCCCACGCAATTGCAATACAGCATCGGCAGCTTATATTTGGCCGTATTGAGTTTTACAATGGCTTTACGGTCTTCCACATGCGTATAGTCAAACGGAGAAGCCGAGAGATTCAGCATGATATCCGGTTGCTGCTTCATCAGTTCATCCATCGGGCAGTTCCGGTACAAGGGATTGTCGCCCAGGTTCCAGATGTCTTCACAGATCGTAATGGCGAGCTTCTTTCCTTTAAAGGAAAGTACATTCCAGTGATAGGCGGGTTCAAAATAACGGTACTCATCAAACACATCATAATTGGGCAGACAGGTTTTATGCGCCACGCCTTTTATTTCTTTTTCATACAGCAGGTACGCGGCATTAAACAGGTCTTTCCCTTCCCGCACGGGGTTGCGGTCCGGCGCCCCGATCAGTACCCCGATCGTATCCGCTTCTTCCCGTATCAGGTCAATGGCTTCATTGCATTTGGCAATAAAGTCGGCAAACTCCAGGAAATCACGGGGCGGATAACCACAGACACAGAGCTCGGAAAACAGCACCAGGTCGGCCCCCATTTTTTTCGCCTGCCGGATACCGTCAATGATTTTCCGGGTATTGGCTTCAAAATGGCCAATATGATAGTTTTGTTGCGCCAGGGCTATTTTCATTGTACAAATTTATGTGAATGTTTTTGTAGCTACATTCGTGTTACAACATTTTTGCACGTTTACCGTTTAGAGTGACTATGAAAAAAACGATCCTTTTTTTCCTGCTGAGCGTTCTCCTGTTTTCCTGTGGCAGCAAATCCGGCGCCCCCGATGTATCCGGCATTGAAGTGAAGTTGCAGATCGTCCGGTTTGACCGTGATTTTTTCCAGACCGATACCAATGACATCCCTGGCGGATTGCGCAAACTGCAATCCCTGCACCCGGTTTTTTATACCGACTTCATGCAGCATATACTCGGGATTAGCGGAGAGGATACCAACCGGCAGACGATCGCCGTTACCCGTGAATTTCTCCGGGGGTATAGCCAGGTACAGAAAACGCTGGATGACCGATTCAGCAATACGGATAAACTACAGCGGGACCTCGAACAGGCTTTCCGGTATGTAAACTATTATTTTCCGAAATACAAAGCGTCCACGATAACATTGTTTACCGGACCTTTTGACGCACCCGGTGTAGCCAATACCAATGCCGGGCTGGCATTCGGATTACAGCAATATGCCGGGAAAGATTATTCCGAATACCAGGCCCCGGTTTTTAAAGAAATGTTTCCGGATTATATCTCCCGGCGCTTTGCCCCGGAATACATGGTGGCCAATGCCATGAAAGCGGTAACGGAAGAAATTTTCCCCGACCGCAGTGCCGGCCGTCCCTTACTCGAACAAATGATTGAAAAAGGCAAACAATGGTATGTGCTGGATAAATTTCTGCCGCATACACCCGACTCCATTAAAACAGGCTATACACAGCAGCAACTGGACTGGTGCAAGGCCAATGAAGGATTGATCTGGTCACAGCTTATCCGGAATGATGACCTCAATTCACTCAGTCCGGCCATACTTCAGAATTATATCGGTGAAGCGCCATTTACACAGGGCTTTCCGCAGGAATACTCACCGGGAAATCTGGGTCAGTGGATCGGCTGGCAGATTGTAAAAAAATACGCGGGCAAAAAAGAAAATATTCGCATAGAAGAACTGATGCAGACACCGGCCGCCACGATTAATGAAGAAGCAAAATATAAACCTAGATAAGATCAGTTGCCCTTGAACGGCACGATCATTTCAAAGGAAGGAATAGAGACGTCAAACAACTGGCGGCTGTTCAGGTTTTCCATCTGGTAGGTACCCGACATCCGGCCCATTTCCGTACGGAGATTACAACCACTCACATACTGATAATTTTCGCCGGGTTGCAAAACCGGTTGCACCCCCACCACGCCCTCGCCTTCCACTTCGCGGTGCGAACCATTGCTGTCAAAAATAAACCAGTGACGGCGGTGAAGTTTGACGGGAAATGCATTGTGATTTTCCAGGGTAATCCGGTAAGCAAACATATATTCCGACTGCAGGGGATTACTGTAATCAGACTGGTAAAATGTTTCCACACTTACCTGTACACCTTCCGAAATCTTGCTGGTCATGTAGTAAAAATAACGAAAATGCGGGAGAAGATGAACCCTTGCAGATCTTTCCTGTTATTTTTACGATCTGTCCTTATTTTTGCCACACGCTAAAAGAAAAATACATGAAAATCGCAGTTGCTAAAGGAGATGGAATCGGCCCGGAAATCATGGAAGCCGTACTTAAAATATTCAATGCCAACAAAGTACCCCTTGAATATGAATTTGTAGATATGGGTAAATGGGTGTTCGATAAGGGATTTAACAATGGTATGACCCCGGAAGCAAAACAAAGTATAGAAAATCTTGGCCTGTTGTTCAAAGGGCCGATGGAAACTCCAAAGGGGAAAGGCGTAAAAAGTATCAATGTGACCGCCCGTAAAACATGGAACACATTCGCCAATAAGCGGGATTTCCGCACCCTGCACGGAGTGGATACCGTTTTCAGCAAAGCGGGAATTCCGATCGACATCACGGTGGTACGCGAAAATATTGAAGATACCTATGGCGGTATCGAACATATGCTCACCCATGATGTGGCCCTGAGCCGTCGCTTTATCACCCGTCCGGGTTCCATGCAGGTAATCCGCTATGCTTTCGAAATGGCGCGTCAGAAAAAAGCAAGGAGAATCACCTGCGGACACAAGGCCAATATCATGAAGATCACCGACGGACTCTTCCTTGAGTGTTTCTATGAAGTGGCCAAAGAATTTCCCGATCTCAAAGCCGATGATATCATTGTGGATGATCTCTGTATGAAACTGGTTACCCGCCCGGATAATTTTGATGTGGTGGTACTGACCAATCTGCAGGGAGATATCGTATCCGACCTCTGTGCCGGCCTGGTCGGCGGTCTCGGGTTCGCGCCTTCCGCCAATATCGGTGATCATATTTCCATCTTTGAAGCCGTACACGGTACAGCCCCGGATATTGCGGGAAAAAATATCGCCAATCCCACCGCCCTCTTACTGAGCGGCCTTGCCATGCTGCGGCATGTCGGCCTCACGGAAAATGCGGCAGTCATTGAAAATGCACTGTTGTACACATTGGAAAACGGCATACATACCGGCGACTTTGGCGACAAATCCATTCCGTCCGTCAACACCACACAGTTTGCGGAAGCTATCGTTGGTAATTTTGGAAAAACACCCCAGGTCGGTGCGCGTGAAATTATTCCGAATGAGCCCGGTACACCCACCCCCCTCAAACTGGAAATTAATTCCATGATGGTGTCCACGGAATCAGAAGATGAAATCATTTCCGGCGTTGACCTCTTTATCGAAAGCAGTCAGCAACCCCAGGCAATTGCCGAAAAATGCAAACGCCATGCGGGTGTAAAATTCAATCTCGTAAATATCAGCAACCGCGGTACGCAGGTATGGCCTACCGGTTCCGTATACACGAACCTGGTGAATCAGTACAATGTACGGTTTGAAAGCATCGACAACGAACCACTTAACCAGCAGGATGTAATTGGTCTCTATGTGAGTATGAGCGGCAATTTCAAAATCTGTTCATTCGAATTACTGAACAGCTGGGGCGATAAAAAAGCGTATTCGCTGGCGCAAGGACAGTAGGATAGTCGGGAGTTAGTAGTCGGGAGTTAGTAGTCAAAACCAATGCTTCTGTTAAGGGCTGTTGACTACTAACTCCCGACTACTAACTACTATCTAACTCATCCTCCTGCTTTCTTCGACTGCCCGTACCCGTTCTTCAGCAGCCATTGCAGTACTTTATCCCGCTGGTCGCCCTGTATAATGGCTTCTCCGTCTTTAACGGAGCCACCGGTGCCACAGAATGATTTTAATTTTTTTCCCAGTTCTTCGAGGTCTTTTTCCGCACCCGAAAATCCGGTAATCACGGTAGCGGCTTTCCCGCCACGCTGTTTGGTTTCTAACCAGATGCGCAATTTCTGTTGCGCGGGCGGCAAAGCCGGTTGGTCCGTACGCTCTTCTTCAAAGGAGAAATGAGGATCCGTACTATATACAAATCCATGGCTATCCGGTTTGTTCTTTTTGCTCATGACTGGTCGTTGTCGGAAATTAATAAAGGGGAATGGCCTTCAGGCTCAGGTCAAGACTTTTTGCCTGGTGGATCAGGGCGCCCACACTCACAAAGTCCACACCGGTTTTCGCATAGTCCTCTATGTTATCCAGGTTGATGCCGCCACTGGCTTCGGTTTCAAAGTCTTTGCCGGTAAAAGGCAGGGCTTCCGCAATCTGTGCCGGGGTAAAGTTATCCAGCATAATCCGCAGTACTTTCCCCTTACCCACGGCCACCACCCGTTTTACTTCATCGAGGTTACGGGTCTCCACCTCTATTTTCAATCCGGGTTTCTTTTCTGCCACATAGGCCGCTGCCCGTTCAATCGCGTTTTCCAGGCTTCCGCAATAATCAATATGATTATCCTTCAGCATTATCATATCATACAGACCAAACCGGTGATTCACTCCCCCGCCGATACGCACCGCCTCTTTCTCCAGCAACCGGAAGTTCGGTGTGGTCTTGCGGGTATCAAGCAACCTGGTTTTATATCCTTTCAGCAAATCCGTATACTTTTTAGTCAGGGTGGCAATCCCGCTCATCCGCTGCATACAGTTCAGCACCAGCCGCTCACATTGCAGGATGGTATGTACCGACGCCTCCACATCAAAAGCCTTTTCGCCATTGCTCATATCGTCGCCGTCGTTCTTATAAGAAGTAAAGACGGCACCCGGCTCCTTATACAGAAATATTTTGCGGGCTACGTCCAGTCCGGCAAGTACGCCGTCCTGTTTTATTTTCAGCACCGCTTTCCCTTTGGCATCAGCAGGTATACAGGACAGGGCCGAATGATCCCCGTCGCCCACATCCTCCCGTAAAGCCTCATCTATCAGATGATATAACTTTTCATCAAAACTCATGAGGCAAATTTAATGGTTCGGCATATAGGGGCATAAAAAAAACCCGCGAAGCGGGTATAAATCAAATTGAGTTCCCTGTGATAAATATTTCTCCTTTCTTCTTTAAACGTTCCGCACAACTGTAAACATTTATCCATTTCACCAATCGGCTCATTGGCTCATCAGCTAATTTGCTAATCTGCTATTTGGCTAATCAATCGACTGAAACCGTATCTCCTTCACCATATCTTTCCCGTTCTTTGTCCGCATAAAAATATTGGTCCTGAAATTTCCGGCACTGGTTTGCAGGGTACCAATGGCAAAATTACCTCCCGGTGAAGTGCCTTTATGTTTCAGTTCAAATCCCTTTACCCCGTTGTGGGAAAAGAAATCCTTTACAATCAGCTGGGCCTGCGCCTTACTGTAACTGTCACTTTTATCGGGCATCGTCAGCTCCACCGTATCATCAAAATGACGGGCCAGCTCCGCAGCGTTTCCGGCACGCAGCGCTCCAAGCACTTCATCGATTCCATCCTTCAGCGTGAAGGAAGAAAACAGAAGAACAGCCATGATCAAAAAAGAGGTAGATATCTGTTTCATATTCGTCTGTTGTTGGTTTTCACAGTGATACTAATCTAAAAACATGCCATTTATATTGCTTCCCGGCATGAGGTACTAAAATACTAAAAATCAGGTGCTTTTACCAAAACAGGACGGTTAATCACAGTTTTCGGTGTAGTTTTACAGGGTACGGACGGGAAATCTTCCCTCCTGAAACTGAGTTTTATACCTTGATTAATTCTATCAAATGTCAACCAAGAAAGTTATTCTCGTAATCATGGACGGCTGGGGACTGGGAAAAGTTGCATCAGCCGATGCCATTCAGCACGCTAATGTGCCATTTACCAGTAGTTTATATGCAAAATATCCCAATACCACCCTGGTTACCTGCGGGGAAGCGGTTGGACTTCCCGATGGACAGATGGGCAACTCGGAAGTAGGTCACCTGAACCTGGGTGCAGGCCGTGTGGTGTACCAGGAATTACAACGGATCAATGTGGCGGTAAGAGATGGATCATTGGGCCGGAACGAAAAACTGCTCAGCGCCATCCGGTTTGCCAAAGCCAATAATAAACCCCTGCACCTGCTCGGTCTCGTCAGCAATGGTGGAGTACACTCCCATATCAATCATGTAAAAGCGATGGCCGATGTATGCAAGGCTGAAGGACTGGAAAAAGTATTTATACATGCGTTTACGGATGGGCGTGACTGTGACCCGAAAAGCGGACTGGCATTTATCATTGAATTACAGCAGCACCTGAACGGCAGCGTGGGTAAAATCGCTTCCGTAAGCGGCCGCTATTATGCCATGGACCGTGATAAGCGCTGGGAACGCGTTAAACTGGCCTATGACGCCCTGGTAAAGGGTGAAGGAGCCAAAGCCACCGATGCTGTGGCCGCCGTGGAAAATTCCTACGCGAATAATATTACCGACGAATTTATCAAACCCACCATCATCGTGGATGAAGCCCAGCAACCGCTCGCTACCATTCAGGACGGCGATGTGGCCATCTGTTTCAATTTCCGTACCGACCGCTGCCGGGAAATCACCCAGGTGCTGACCCAGCTGGATCTGCCGGATTTCGACATGCATAAACTGTCCCTGCTCTATACCACCATGACGGAATATGACAAGACCTACCAGGGCGTACAGGTAATTTTTGAAAATGACAACCTCAACAATACACTGGGGGAAATACTGGAACAGAACGGACGCAAACAAATCCGTATCGCGGAAACGGAAAAATACCCGCACGTGAGTTTCTTCTTCAGCGGTGGCCGCGAAAAACCGTTTGAAGGTGAAAAGCGGATTATGATCCAGTCGCCCAAAGTGGCTACCTATGATCTGCAACCGGAAATGAGCGCCTACCAGGTTACCGAAGCCATTGTTGCGGAAATCAACCAGCAATCCGCCGACTTTATCTGTCTCAACTTTGCCAATGCCGACATGGTGGGTCATACCGGTATCTGGGAAGCTGCTATCAAAGCAGTGGAAACCGTGGATAAATGTGTGGAGCAGGTTGTAACCGCCGGACTGAATAACGGGTATACCATTTTCCTGACAGCCGATCACGGCAACTCCGATTTTATGATTAATGAAGACGGATCTCCCAATACCGCCCATACGCTGAACCTGGTCCCCTTCTTCATCATCGATAAAGAATGGAAAGGAACAGTACAGCCCGGCAAACTCGGCGATCTGGCCCCGACCATCCTCACCATGATGAATCTGCCGGTTCCGAAAGAAATGACGGGAAATGTGTTAATTTGAGGGTTCAACAAACAACCCTGGTATGTTTAAGAAAATAATGCTCGTCCTGCTGGCCGGACTGCTGGTTATTCAGTTTATTCATCCGAAAAAGAATACTGCGGAAGGCGCCCAGCCGAATTATATCGGCAACAACTTTGCCGTGCCAGCTGATGTAAAAAGCATACTGGATAAAGCCTGTATGGATTGCCATAGCAACAATACCCGCTATCCCTGGTATGCAAAACTGCAACCTGTTCATTGGTGGCTGGAAAGCCATGTCAGCGATGGCAAAAAGCACGTGAACTATGACGAGTATACCAACAAGCCCTTACGCTACCAGTATCATAAAATGGAAGAAACCATTGAAATGGTAAAAGAAGGCGAAATGCCGCTGAACTCTTATACCTGGACCCATACAGACGCGAAACTGACCACGGAAGAAAAAACAAAGATTACAGGATGGGCACAATCCGTCATGACGGATATGGAAGCAAAATATCCGATAGACAGTCTGAAAAGAAAGAAAAACTAAACCCGCTACTTCTTTTTTGCAACGTAAACGGCATATCAGCGCGGTATTCCTGGTATTGACTGCAATACCCCTGGCTTTTATTGCCTGTGCTGAAATCAGTAAATGGCAGATAAAAGAAAAAATGCGGCGACTGCTGGATTCGGATCATCAGACTATTACGCTTCAGCTACGGGCTGAAGAGATTATCTGGATGGATAAAAACGAAATCCTGGTGGATGGCTGCATGTTCGATATCGGCACACGGGAACTGAAGAATGGCTGGTATACATTTACCGGTCATTTTGATAAAGAAGAAACCGCCCTGGTGCGTAAACAGCAGAACACCAAAACCACGGACCCGCTTACCCGTCATAAACTGACAGTACTGTTTAAAACCCTGCAACAGCAATTTTATTCGGAAAGCGACACCGGAGATGTTCCGTTTAGCACTGCTACACTTTACGCGCCTTATACTCCCGGAGCGGCCCTTGTTGTATGCCGCAGCATTCCCCTCCCGCCACCCTGGTCCTGTTAATACATATCGGACAGACAACAATTCTTTTATCAAATGGCTTACTATGCACAAAGCGATACTGCTTTGCGCCGGCCTGTATGCGTGCATACATGCAGCGGCGCAAACAGACACCACTATTGAAAAAACAATGGACGAAGTAGTGGTTTCAGTAAATAAGTGGGAGCAAAAAATAAACGAGGTTCCCAATAAAATTGTCAAGGTCGGTAAGCAGGATATTCTGCGAAACAATCCGCAAACGGCGGCGGATCTGCTGGGTCAAAGCGGTACAGTATTTATCCAGAAAAGTCAGCTGGGCGGCGGCAGCCCCATGATCCGCGGCTTTGCCACCAACCGGGTATTACTGGTAGTGGATGGGGTACGGATGAACAATGCCATTTACCGCAGTGGCAACCTGCAGAACGTAATCAGCATTGACGCGCTCAGTACCGAAGCTGCGGAAGTGATTTTTGGTCCGGGCTCACTGATCTATGGCAGCGATGCCATTGGCGGGGTGATGGACTTTCATACCCTGGAGCCCCGGTTTTCAAAAAACAAAAAAATGATGGCAAAGGGCAGTGCCCTTACCCGGTATTCCACGGCCAACCAGGAAATAACCGGCCATGCCGACCTGAACCTGGGCTGGGAAAAATGGTCCCTACTGACATCAGTTACCTATAGCCGGTTTGACGACCTGAAAATGGGGAAATATGGCGGCCAGAACAGCTATTACCGCCCGGAATATGTAGAACGGATCAATAACAAAGACAGTATTGTAAAAAACAGTGACCCGCGTATCCAGCGCTTCAGCGGGTATGACCAGCTGAACCTGTTACAAAAAGTCCGCTTTAAACCGGGACCCGGCTGGGACCTGTTGTACAGTTTTATCCATGCAAAAACAGGTGACGCTCCCCGTTATGACCGGCTGATCCAGTACCGAAACGGCGCCCTGCGTTTCGCGGAATGGTATTATGGGCCGATGACCTGGAATATGCACACGCTGAATATACTGCATACCCGGAAAACCGGTATATACGACGATGCCCGGCTCACCCTGGCCAGCCAGGATTATGCGGAGAGCCGGATTGACCGTACCCGCGGCAATAACAACCGGAACAGGCAGTCCGAAAAAGTGGACGCGTTCAGCGCCAACCTGGATGCCAATAAATCGATGGGGAAAGGCCAGCTTTTTTACGGACTGGAATTTGTATATAACAAGGTCGGATCGCGGGGAGAACGCACCACTATCAATAACGGACAGGTAACGCCCATGGTCAGCCGCTATCCGGACGGCAGTACCTGGAGTACAACGGGCATTTATGGCAGTTATAAAATAAACCTGCAGCCAAATCTGACACTGACCACCGGTCTGAGGCTGAGTTATAACACACTGGCCGCCACATTCGATACCACTTTCATAAAGTTTCCGTACCGGCAGGCGGCACTCCGCGACGGTGGTCTCACCGGCAATGCAGGACTGGTCTTTCGCCCGGCAGAAGGCTGGCAGCTTAATGGGAATATCGCTACCGGTTACCGGATGCCCAATGTGGATGATATCGGCAAACTGTTCGAAAGCGCCCCGGGAAATATTACGGTACCCAACCCGGATCTGTCTCCCGAATACGCGTGGAATTTTGAAGTGGCGGTGATCCGTCACAAACCGGGCAGGTACCGTTTCGAGCTGAACGGTTTTCATACCCTGCTCAGTAATGCCATCGTCAGAAGACCCGCAACCTTTAACGGGCAGGACAGTATCCTGTTTAATAATGTGCTGAGCCGGGTGGAAGCGCTGCAAAATGTAGCCAATGCCACGGTTACGGGTTTACAGATCAGCGCGGAATTATTTTTTGCAACCCGCTTTTCCCTGCTCACCCATGCCAACTGGATCGGGGGCAAAGAAACGGATGATGTGAAAAATGAACAGGTGCCGCTGCGGCATGCCCCCCCGTTTTACGGATCTGCGGCTATACGTTATCGTTTCAAACTACTGACTGCGGAACTGAACAGTCAGTATAACAGTGAGATCAGCAATGCCCGGCTGGCTCCCAGTGAGCAGGCCAAAACGGATATCTATGCAAAAGACGCGACGGCAAAACCGTATGCGCCCGGCTGGATTATATTGAATCTGAAAGGCAGTTATCAGTTGCACAATAACTGGTTGCTGACAGCAGCCTGGGAAAATTTAACGAACCGTCGTTACCGCCCTTATTCCTCAGGGATAGTGGCAGCCGGTTCTAATTTTATTGTATCCGTGAGAGCGGCTTTGTAAACAAACAGGGGATCTGACTATCCGTAACAGGACAGTCAGACAAAAAATGTTTAACACGAGCTTATTGGTTCAAAAAAGGTTTAACCGGTTTAAAGGGGTGGTTGTCAATACAATCACCCCTTTTTTCTGTATCCATGGTTTATAAATATTTTCAACAGGATGCAGCAACCAGTGCGGAAAATTGTCTAATTTACAGGCAACCAAAGGGACGTTATGACCGAGGAAGCCATTTTACAGGGTTGTTTAAAAAATGATGCTGTTGCCCAGCGGGAATTGTACAACCGTTACAGTTCCAAAATGCTGGCCGTCTGCTATCGTTTTGCACATAACCGGGAAGATGCGGAGGACATGCTCCAGGAGGGATTTATCAAGGTTTTCTTACAGATTCACACGTTTGAAAACCGTGGCGCATTTGAAGGCTGGATCCGCCGGATTGTGGTACATACCTGTATAAATATTCTGAAGAAGAATAAAAAGTTCAATGAAAGCGTGGACATTATCCATGCAACCGGGGTACAGATCAGGGAAGAAAGCGTGCCGGCCATTATCCAGGCCAAGCAGGTAGTGGAATGTATCCGGTTGTTGCCGATTGGTTACCGTACCGTACTCAATCTCTATGCCGTGGAAGGGTACAGTCACCGGGAGATCGCCAACATGCTGGATATAGAAGAAAGTACCAGCCGTAGCCAGTATACCCGGGCCAAAGCGATGCTGGAAGATATTTTAGTAAGAAAAAGAATTTTACATAAACCAAAACAGGAATTCAACTGGCTGGCTGCAGTAAGTCGCCGCTGACGGATCACGTACCCTTAATTGCTGACTGGTTATGGAGAGTCAATATAACAATAACGATTTCGAGCGGTTTCTGAAAGAAAATGCAGACCAGTACCGGATGTTCCCTTCGGAGAATGTCTGGAAAGGCATCCATAATAATTTACATACCCGCCGCAGATGGCATGGCATCGGTCTCGCTTTATTATTACTGACCACGGGCACCGTTTCTTTCCTGATGCTGACCCATTCCAACAAAAAAACAGAACTGATAACAGCAACCCGCCCGGCCAAAGTCAAAAAACAGGCTCCGGCACCTGTGGCTGCAGTTATCACGCCGTTGAAACCGGTCGTCAAAACTCCGATCGCTTCTCCCGGCAATCAGCAGAAAAATTATTTCATGGCCACGGATGATTGGGAGTACACCAGCATCAGCAACCGGAACAACCAGGTTACAACAGGCGCAGATCGTTTAGCGGAATCCGGTTCGTTACGGAATAACAATGCAACAGCCATTACCAATCCGGTTAACCATCTTCCCCGCAATCCCGGCTCTATAATCGCCAGAACAAACCGGCCGGAACCGGAACTGATAAATAATTCTTCCGCTTCTGCCAATGGAATACTGAACCTTGTTTCCAATTCGGATCTCCTGGTAACTACCGAAGGGCCGGCTGAAAACAGTACGGATAAAACAGAAACATTTGTTCCCGTTCAACGCGATGAATACCCGCTGACCATTGAAAGTGTAATCAACACATACAGCGCTACCAAAAGAAAACGGAAAGCCCAGTGGCAGTTGTTCATCACGCCCAATGTCACCTACCGTAAACTGAACGAGAACAAACAATTTATTTCTTCAGCCCGGTCCAATATGAGTTCTCCGGTCAGCAGCACCAATATCGCTGACCTGAATAACCTGGTACTGCACCGTCCCGATATCGGTTTGCAGCTCGGTGTATCCGTGGCCCTGCCTTTATCCCGCAAACTTTCCTTCCTGACCGGACTCCAGTTCAATGTGAGCAAGTACGATATACGCGCCTATAGCTTTACCAGCGAAATTGCCACCATTGCCCTTAGCAACGATTATGGCGGTACCAGCACCATGTCCACCGTATCCAATTACCGGGTGGTAGGCTTAAACGGTGCGAATAAGGCCAACTGGCTGCGTAATTTTTACTACTCGGCTTCTATGCCGGTGGGGCTGCAGTATAAATTCCTGAAAGTAGGCAACACCTATGCCGGTATCAGTGCCACCGCACAACCCACTTATGTACTGGGCAACCGGGCCTGGGTTGTTTCCACCGATTATAAAAATTATGTGGAAGTGCCTTCCCTTACCCGTCGTTGGAATGTAAATGCCGCTATGGAAGCGTTTGCCGGATTTAATGTGGGCAAATCAGCCTGGCGCATTGGCCCGCAGGTCCGGTACCAGACCATGTCCAGCTATAAAAAACAATACCCCGTCAAAGAACATCTTTTTGACTACGGGTTAAAACTCGGTATTCTCCTTAACCAATAAACTGATACTGACTGCTGCTTTGCAAAAAAAAGTCCCGTCCTGCTGCAGGCGGGATTTTTTTTACCCTGCCCCGGTTTTACGTCTTTACTTTAATTTTGGGCATGTTTAAAAAAATACGGTCCCTTCTTGTATTGACGGTGCTGTTGCTGACAGCCTGTAAGGAAAAGCCCAAAACCGGAGACACGCATTTTATATCCGTGCCTTCGCTCATCGAAAAGCAGGTAGCCCATGTGGACACCTCCTTATACGCCATCGTTCAATATGTTTCAACAGATACGCTTCCTGCGGATACCAGTTATATTCCCAGGGAAAAATTCAGGGAAATCGCCCGTGAATTTCTTGATCTCCCCGACCTTTCTGATCCGGCCATCGCCAGCCGCTTCCGCGAAGAAAACCGTTATGATTCCCTGATCCGGAAAGTGATTATCTCCTACCTGCCGCTGGATCCGAAAAAAGAAGAGATAAAAAAAATGGAATTGCTGGTGAGTGCTGAAATGCTGGAAGACAGCAGCAATAAAGTAACCAATATCATCGTCGAAAAAGCCGTCAATAACCGGGATGGGTTCAAAGGACAAAAAATGCTCTGGAAAACGGGTAAAAGTTTCCTCATCATCACCAGTACCCAGCAGCCGGGCGAAGCGGAAAAAACCAGCACCAACCGGGTTACATGGAATGAAGACCAGACCCCATGACAGCCGAAACATTTCAGCATATCGCGCCTACCATACCCGCTCAGCCGGGCATTTATAAATATTTCAATGCCGCCAATGAACTGATCTATGTGGGCAAGGCCAAACATCTCCGGAAACGGGTGAGTTCCTATTTTTCAAAAACATTTACCAGTTATAAAACACATGAACTGGTACAACGGATTGAACGGATAGAATTCACCATTGTCAACTCCGAACAGGATGCCTTCCTGCTGGAGAATTCACTGATCAAACAATACCAGCCCCGGTATAATATCAACCTCAAGGATGATAAAACCTACCCGTATATCGTCATTAAGAAAGAACCTTTCCCGCGGGTATTTCTGACCCGGCAGGCCCGGCAGGACGGCGCTGAATACCTCGGCCCCTATACATCCGTAAAGCGGGTACGGGAATTACTGGAGTTTATCAAGCAGACCATCCAGCTGCGCAACTGTACCCTCAACCTGACTGAACGGAATATTGAAAAGAAAAAATTCAAAGTTTGTCTCGAATACCATCTCGGCAACTGCAAAGGGCCCTGCGAAGGCCTGCAGAGTCCGGCCGACTATAATGAACAATTACAACAGCTCCGCAACCTGCTCAGGGGAAACCTGGCCCCGGTCATCCGTCATTTCCGCGAAGAGATGAAAACGCATGCCGGCAACCTGGCCTTTGAAAAAGCCGAACTGGTCCGGAAAAAAATAGAGTATCTCGAAAATTACCAGGCCCGGTCCGTGGTATCCGGTACCAAAACCGGCGATCTCGATGTTTTCTATTTACTCAAAGAAGGAGAGCTGGCCTATGTGAACTACCTGATGGTACGCAATGGTAGTATCATACAAACGCAGACCAATAAAGTGGAAACCCACCTGGATGAAAGCCAGGAAGAAGTACTTGCCTTCGCGGCCGCTTCACTCCGTACTACATTCAACAGCGATGCCGCGGAAATCGTTGTGCCTTACGCACTTGATTTTCCGCAGCCGGATGTAACGGTTACGGTACCCCGTGGGGGCGATAAAAAGAAACTCCTGGAGCTGGCAGAAAAGAATGCCCGCTATTTTATTGATGAACTGCATACAAAAACCCGGTTGCAACTGAATACCCGGCAAATGGCCGGCAAGGCATTGCTGGAACAATTACAGAAAGACCTGAGCCTGCAGGAAATGCCGGCGCATATTGAGTGTTTTGACAACTCCAACTTCCAGGGCAGTTACCCGGTATCCGCCATGGTTTGTTTTCGCTGGGCCGAACCCAGCAAAAAAGACTACCGGCATTTTAATGTAAAAACCGTGGAAGGCATTAATGATTTCGCTACGATGAAAGAGGCCGTTTACAGGCGATATAAGCGGCTGTCCGAAGAAAACAGGGATTTCCCCCAGTTAGTCATCATTGATGGCGGCAAGGGGCAATTAAGCGCCGCTAATGAGGCTATCGCGGAATTAGGTCTTGAAGGCAGAACCACCCTGGTAGGACTGGCAAAAAATGAAGAAGAAATTTTCTTTACCGGTGATACGGCCTCTTTAAAACTTCCTTATAACTCCGCCAGCCTGAGGCTCGTGCGCCGCATCCGTGATGAAGTGCATCGTTTCGGTATCACGTTCCACCGGCAGCAACGCAGCAAGGGCACATTTAAAAATGAACTGGAAGATATTCCCGGTATTGGTCAATCCACTGCTGAAACACTGCTCAAAACTTTCCGATCAGTAAAAAAAGTAAGCGAAGCATCGCTGAAAGAACTGGCGAAGCAGGTGGGGCAGGCAAAGGCAGAGTTGATAATGAATTATTTTGAGAAGAAGGGGGAGAGTTGATGGTTGAGGGATTAGCTGCTTAAGCGTTTAAATAGCTTTCTTAGAAGGGGCTGTTGACTACTAACTTCTGACCACTAACTACGAACTTAAACTGATGTAAATGTTGAAGAAATTCAGGGGAAAAGAACAAGGACCTATATAAAAAAGTGGGGCCGGAATAGAAATTCAGCCCCGTTTTTAAAATCCAATATCCTATGAAAAACCAAGACGAAGGTACTACTTTTATTCAAGTTTCCTATAGGACTTTTACGATTTTGCCAACTTTTTTTACTTAGTAACGAGCCTTTTAAGTCGTTGTTACGTGGGAATTTAAAGTGTAGGAATGACACTAGTTGAGAAGTTGGAAAGTTGGAAAGTTGAAAAGGCCGCCAGAAGGTGCAGTTTACTAAAGACTTTCGACTAACGAGTCCCGACTAACGACTAACGACTCCCGACTAACGACTCCCGACTCCCCACATCCCACAACTCACATCCCACACCTGAAAAAAAAAGGCCATCCCGAAGGACAGCCTTTTTTTTTAACATTATCTGACTTCGATCAGTATGACCAGAGATCCTGTTCGAAATTGAAGATTTTTTCTTTGATATTTTCGCCTTCCAGGAGACGCAGAATCGGATCGTTGATATAGTTCCGGATCATCTTGTTGCTCGGGTTGTCAATGGTTGACTTTACGATATAACTGGAGAACATCCGGCTTTCAAACAATTCTTCCCAGGTCATGCGGCTCTGTCCCATATTCTTCGGATTGTATACTTCAGCCTTGGCCAGCATCGGGCGCAGGTCGGGATAATATACCCAGAACAGAGAAGAAGTACCACGTTCTTTGTTTGTATTGGGGATATATTCCGTTTTCAACAGACCAATACCCAGGATACGAACAAACATACGGCTGGATTCGCGGTCAAACACCCACTCTTCCTTCAGACGTAAACGGGTAACCGCTTTTGCATCGAAGCTGGAACGGGTAACACTCCATCCGACGATCTTGGTGATATCCTTGGTGTCATAGATCGGAAACGTATCCACACGACCCGCAGTTTGTTGCATTACATCGGCCACGGAATAAGGACTAGTAAACCGGTCATCAGAGAATGCGGTTACTTCACCAGACTGAACCGCTTTCATGATCAGGTTGACAAACATCTGACTGCCGTTATCATCTACCGCTTCATAAACGAATGTTTTATTCATTTTTTCACGGAGATCCAGCTCACGCCATACTTTCTCAGCATACAAGGCGTCATCCCAGCGCAGGTGCTCATACGGGAGAGGCGTACGTTGATTCAGATTACTCTTGTCAAACGCATTATCATTCCGCAAAGACTTCTTGGGAGACATATCATTGCTGGTGGTATCATACGTAATAGGCAGGCCGGCCAGGGGATCAAATCCGGAAGGAGGCTGCGTATTGTTATTTTGCTGCTGCTCATTACCACCACCCGTAGTAGGGTTGGTAGTCGGATTGGTATTATCCTTTTTACGCTTCGTCCGCTGAGCAGAAGCGTCTGTAGCTGTCAGCAATGAAGCCGCAACAACAAGGCAGAGACCAAATTTTACAAATTTCATATTCATGTCACACACTATTTAATATAATAAACGAGTGAAGGTGCCTTTGTAGTACGTCCGTCCGGACCTTTTACGCGAATATCATCGATGGTTACCATACGGTCTGCTTTCACGTGCTGCATAATCGCATTACGAACAGCTCCCTGGAATGCGCCACCGGATACCGGGATGGAAACGATATCGTCATCAGTATCACAGGTAAAGGTGAAACTGACCACTTCATATTTCAGGTCAAAAGGAAAGTCCTTGATACCGGCAGCCACACCACCCTGTGCCTTGAATTCACCGGCTACCAGGCTGGCACCACTGGGCTTGTTACCCACATAAGCTTGTGCTTCAGGTACAGTACGTACGCGGAACTGAGAAGCACCGGCGACTTTACCATCCACATTTACCGTAATACGGCAGTCATCGGTAATACTGCTCACACGGGCAATATATTTACCAGGACCAATCCGGGTCAGGCTTCCGCCACCACCGGTGATCACGGCCTGTACTTTATCATCACCACCACCACTGGCGGCAATGGTAACCGGGTTGTCCACACCGATATACATTACGTTCATTTTATCAAGTGCAATAGAGGCATTGGCAGAACCAACGGTATACTCCACTTTTACTTCTTTTACTTCGTCTTTTCCGGTAGTCTGGTTAAAGAAACTGATCCGTACAGGAATACTGTGCGCACCAACGCCACCGGCATCCATTTTGTACAGGGCAAATCCTTCTTCTCCGATAGGTACAGTAGATCCGCCGATATTAATTACCGGCATGGATGACTTACTGAATGCACCGATACCGGCTTTTACTTCCAGTTGCTGTCCGGGCATCAGGTAGTTGGAGTTTTGTCCAACGATCGCGGCGTAAGAGTCGAACACCACTTTTACTTCACCCACTTTCTGGTGACAGAAAGACACAACTTTATTTTCCGCCCCTTTGATATCATTCTGGAACTTACTCAGGATGGTGAGACCGGCAACGGTCGGTACCATGTTGAAGTACGCCACATCCCAGGCCTTGGTTTTACCATCCTGGCCGGGAGGGTTAGACAGATCGATATTCAGGGATTTCTTAAAGGCACTGTCGATTTCCGGATCGATACCGAGGATATCCGACTGGAATTTTTTCAGTCTTTCCAGCAGCTTGTTTCCTTCTCCGCCTTTTACAAATAATTTGGTAACAATATCCAGGTTATCTTCTTTAAAAGAAACACTGGGATCAGACGGGTTACCGCCTGCCTGTGTGATGATGGAGCTTTTCAATGATTCAATATACTTGAACACCTCATCGGACACGGCAACCACTTTCTGGGCTTTTTCGAACCAGGGCTTGGCTCTTTCCGCTGTTTCCGCAGCAGCCGCCTTGTCTTCCAGCGATTTCATGATCAGACCGGTAGATGCATTTACCGTAGTATTGCTGCTCTCCAGGCTTCTCCTAACCGTTTTGAAGGCATTCAGAATTTCAGATGACACGTTCAGAGCCAACAATGCAGTCAGCACCAGGTACATGATATTGATCATCTTCTGCCGGGGCTCTTTAGGTAGAGACATGACTATTTAGGTTTAATAGGATTAGAAATGATGACTTTTTGTACAGGCCGGTATTCACGGTTCAGTGGACCGGCCTACAGTATGTATTAGTTGCGACCCTGCATGGCAGTAAGCATGTTTCCGTAAATATTGTTCAGACGGCCCAGGTTGGTTGCCAGGTGACCGATCTGATCCTGTACCTTCTTGGCATCTTCCGCACTGTTCAGCATCGCGGTGGATGTTTCAGACAGTTTACCATAGAATGAGTTCAGGGCTTTCAGGTGGTTATTGCTTTCCTGTAATTCCAGCTCATAGATCGTATTCAGGGAAGACAGGTTCTTGGTCAGTACCTGGATCTGCTCGTGGAATACTTTAGCGCCTTCAGTAGCGGTGTTGAATGCACCCACTGAAGAAGCGGCTGTGGTATAGGCGTCTTTTACTTTTTCCAGCTGACCGGTCACTTCTTTTGTTTTAGTAGTAAAGTCAGAAGTGGCATTGATGGTATCACCAATTACAGACAGACCGGAAACGGTTGTATTCAGTTGTTTGAAACCGTCACCCAGGCGTTTCATGGTGTCGGGTGTGATATCTGACTCAGCCAGCATTTTATCCATAGCACCCAGTGCAGCTTTGCTTTTGGCACCGGCAACAGAGAACTGTTCTTCGTCATGACTGGCATCCTTTACAGCAGGATAAACCGCATATAAAATACCATAGATTGTAAAGATGATTGCTTCCGTGGTAAGACCGATCCAGAGCCACATGTCGGCATCGCCGGCGTGGGTGATTTTGCGGAGGGCTCCCCAGATTACTAATGCTGCGCCGAATGATACGCCTACGTCTACCCATTTACTTACCTTAGATGGAATTGCTGCTGCCATAATTGGATTTTTTAAAAGTGGTTTTGTGATATTATTTTAGAGAAAAGGAATACAGAGAGGACAGGTTCGTTTAACTGTCCTCTCACTATTTTAGTTTATTGGTTATTCATTGTCAGGTTAGCGACGGCCTTTCTGAGGTGCTGCGGGAAGGTCGATCACACAACGGAAGCCGATATACGATTTGGTGGAATCCTGGTACTCGTAAGTACTGGTACCTGTCTGCAGGTAGTATCCCACATCTTTCCAGCTGCCGCCACGGATAATTTTACGCTTCATCAGGGGAGGATCATCATCTTTGGCATTCCAGCGAACATCCGGGTTCATATCGTGCTGGAAGTTGTTACGTCCCTCGTAGTAAATGGAAGAAGTCCACTCAGCCACATTACCTGACATGCAATACAGTCCAAAATCATTGGGCCAGTAGGCATCGGCACGTACTGTATAGAAACCGCCATCTTCAGGATAGTTACCACGACCGGGTTTGAAGTTGGCCATCAGGCATCCCTTCTTGTTACGGAGGTAATAGTTACCCCAGGGGAACATAGACTGGGAGCGGCCGCCACGGGCTGCATATTCCCATTGTGCTTCAGTAGGCAGACGGAAGTCTGATTCCTGTGTTCTTTTCTTGGTATCCAGCCAGGCATTCAGGAAATGGGTTCTCCATTCGCAGAAAGCAGTAGCCTGTTTCCAGTTCACACCTACTACCGGATAGTTTCCAAAAGCAGGATGAGAGAAATAACGTTTGGTCATCGGCTCATTGTACGAGTAAGAGAAGTCGCGGATCCAGCACAGGGTGTCAGGATAAATCGCCACATCTTTCTTTACAATAAAAGTAGAACGGGGTTTGCCTGCATTCTCGCGGCGGGCCGCTTCTTTCAGATCGAAAGTCTCGGAATGAAACACGATTTTAGAAGGATCAATTTCTTTTTTGCCGAATACACGGTCATCCGGAGGAAGGATGATATCAGTAGAACTGAGCTGCTCCATGACTTTGGGATCACCCCATTTCATGGTCTTCATTTTAACCCAGTCAACATTCTCGTTGCCGTCGGCCCCGGTTTTTACATAACCCATCTTACGGGCTACCACGGAGTCACGTACCCAGTATACAAACTGACGATATTCATTGTTGGTGATTTCAGTGGCGTCCATCCAGAAGCCGCTGATAGATACGGAACGGTTTCTTGCACTGAATGCATAAGCAGGATCCTCATCGCTGGGACCCATATGGAATGTACCCTGCGGTACATACACCATGCCCGGAGGTTTCGGCAGTGAATACTTACCACCTGGGGCTACTCCATGCACCTGGCCGTCATTCGGCAGGGCGCCGCCTTTGTTTTTCTTACCTCCCAGTATTCCACAACTGGATACAAGAGTCATGCACGCGGTTGCATACAGGGCATAATAAAGGTTTCTCATTTTCATACACTTAAAGGGTATTGGGCAAATATAATGTTTAGAACTGTTCTCCGGCACAAGGTTATAATTTATTTTTAAAAATCAAACCGTAAAAATCACGGTAACTTTTCTAACGGCCACGAACCTTATTTTATTGTATTAACTAAAATTTATTTAGTGTTTTTTGTCCCTGTTTATCAGCGAGATAAGCTCTTTTGCAGAAAATACGGGCGCCTGGCAGGTGTTATTACGACAAAGGTATATGGCAGGTTTCCCCTCCCTTTTCCGGCCTTCCAGCAGGGGCAGATCCAACCCTTCCGGTCCCGCTCCCGCCACTATCTTGTTTGGGATATAATAGCCCATAATATCGCACCGGACAGCCTCCGGGTTGTCCCCTGTCAGCACGATTTCATTCGTCCCTTCCACCATTTCCTGCAGCCAGCCCGCCCATACCCCGAACGATCCCGGGTAACGGCTGATGGCATTTCCCAGCATCCTGACCATGGCCTGTGCCCTGTCTGCCCAGCTTTTAATATCAAATAATACAGACAGGTGATATAAGTTGCCGGCCATAACCGCATTGCCCGAGGGTACGGCCCCGTCATACACTTCCTTTTTTCTGATAATAACATCAGCCTGCCCCCGCGGGGTATAAAAGAAATAGGGCGTTTCCGTGTCCCCGAAATTTTCCAGTACGGTTTCTGTCAGTAACCGGGCTTCTTCCAGCCAGCTCATTTCCCCCGTGATCTCCTGCAGGCGTAGCAGGGCCCTTAACAGGTTGGCCAGGTCATCAAGAAAAGCGGGATACCGGGCCTGGCCATTTTTCCAGGTATGATACCAGTTACCCGCCTCATCTTTACAGGCCGCCCGGAGAAAAGACATATTCCGGACAGCAAGATCCCGGTAAGCCATATCACCTGTAGCGGCATAGGCATCGGCACAGGCCAGGTTCATCAGGGCATTCCAGCCCAGTATTATTTTATCATCCAGCAGCGGCCGCACCCGTTTTTCGCGGACGGCCAGCAGTTGCTGTTTGCAGTGTACCAGTTTTTCTTTAACCCATTCAGGATCCGCCTGCTCCCGGACCGCAAATATTTCCAGGGATTTTCGTATCCAGGGTATATTGGTATGTTCCCAGTTTCCGGCTTCACTGATATCATAAAAAGCGGAGAACAGGGTTTCATCATCGCCCAGTACAGACCGGATTTCTGCCCGGCTCCAGGTATAATACTTCCCTTCCACACCCTCACTGTCGGCATCCAGCGCGGCATAAAAACCGCCCTCCGGGGCGGTGAGCTCCCGGGCAATAAAAGTCATGGTCTCATCAATCACTTCGCGGTATCGTTGCCGGCCTGTAAGCTGAAAGGCTTCTGCATAAACGGAAACCAGGAGTGCATTATCATAGAGCATTTTTTCAAAGTGCGGGGCCAGCCATTCAGTATCCGTGGAGTAACGGGCAAAGCCGCCCCCGATCTGATCATAAATACCACCCTCCATCATTTTATCCAGTGATAAGAGCGCCTGGTCCAGTGCGTCTTTTTGCCCGGTAAAATGATAATGCCGCAGCAGAAAGCGGATGGAAAATGTCTGCGGAAACTTCGGCGCTTTGCCAAAGCCGCCCCATTGCCGGTCAGCAGTCTTCATCAGTTGCTCATAACAGGCCTGCAGGGTATCGTGGTTAAATAAAGTATCCGCTTCCGTTGTGGCATTAATGCCAAATGAATTGGATTGATGCAGGTGCTGTAACAGGTTGTCTGCCTGGGCATCAATTTCGTGCCTTCGCTCACGGAACGCCTGAACCACCCCCAGCAAAGTTTCTTCCCAGGAAGGCCGGTTAAAAGCCCGCTGTGGCGGAAAATAAGTACCCCCGTAAAAAGGTTTTGTATCCGGCGTCAGAAACACATTGAGCGGCCATCCCCCGCTGCCGGTCATGGCCTGTACCGCATCCATATAAATATGATCCAGATCGGGCCGCTCTTCCCTGTCTATTTTGATATTGATAAAATGTTTGTTCATGAGCGCCGCCGTCTGCTCATTTTCAAAACTCTCCCTTTCCATTACATGACACCAGTGACAGGCCGCATAACCGATACTTACCAGGATCGGTTTATTTTCTGTCCGTGCTTTCTCCAAAGCCTCCGGTCCCCAGGGATACCAATCCACGGGGTTATGAGCATGCTGCAACAGGTATGGACTGGTTTCATCCTGGAGGCGGTTGGTAAATGAATGCATAGAACTGAAAGGAATGAATAATGAGTAATGAATAATCAGTAGCTGTTGAACATCCTTAGAGTACTGTGGCAGGTTTTTAGCGGAAAAGATACTTAAAATGAGTATGTATAAAAAAGAGTAAACCGGCAACTTTGAAACTGTAGCTGCCCTGTAATGACTTTTCCGGAGCTACTCATCACTCATCACTCATTACTCATTACTCATTTCTTCTTAATCACCGTTGCCAGGAACTGATCCAGTGCGGCCACCATGCTCGGTGTCTGTGGTTGAGGAGCTTTGATATCGAGTTTAAGTCCTTTCTCCTCAATGGCCCGGAAAGTATTGGTGCCAAAAGCGCCAAGCACAGTGCCATTCTGTTTGAATTTGGGAATATTGTCGAAGAGACTCTTTACACCGCTCGGGGTAAAGAAACAGATTACATCATAATCTGTCTGGGTCAGAATATCTTTTACGTCACTGCTTACACTGCGGTACATAAACGCCAGCGTGAATTCGCAGTTATTGGTCTTTAGCCAGTTTACAATATCATTGTCCTGCTGATTCTCGGAGCACACGTACATGAACTTCTCATTCGCCTTGTGCTTGTTGATGACCTCAAACATGCTTTTATTGGTACCATCGGCACCATAAAAAACTTTGCGCTTGCGGTAGAGAATAAACTTCTGCAGATAGAGTGCCACCGCTTCCGTAATACAGAAATACTTGGTATCCTGCGACACGCTTACTTTCATTTCCTCACACATCCGGAAGAAATGATCAATGGCGTTGCGGCTGGTAAAAATGATACCGGTGAATTGCTGAATCTCAATTTTTTGTTTGCGGAAATCGCGGGCGGGTATGCCTTCCAGCCGGATGAAGGGGTGAAAATCAAGTTGCACACCATACTTACGCTGCAACTCAAAATAGGGCGACTTCTCACTTTCAGGCCTGGGCTGGGTAATCAGAATTCGCTGTATGGTTACGGCCTTATCGGTGGCCTTTTTAACCCCATTTGTACTCATGTTCAATCGGCTAAAGTTGGGTGCAAAGTTAAGCGTTTTCACTGAAATAGACTAACAAAGCCTTGTAAACCAATAAAAGCGGAACTATTTCAAAGGCAATAAAGTACAAAAAGAAATGAAAGGGACTGACTTTGACCTGATTACGTATCACCGCATAACTCAAAAACAGCCGGTAAATCAACAGCCCGCCGATCAGGCACCAGGACAAAGTAAGCCCCACACTGTACACATCCCCGGTGGAGAATGCCAGTATCAGCAGGAACGGGAGCAGCAGGATGCCGATCATTTTATTGATGATAAAGACAATAAAAATGTAGGAACTGGCCGCATACTGCATATTAAAAATCCAGCCGGCGAGTTTCAACCAGGCAAATTTTACAAAATAGGCAACCGCCAACCCGCCTACACAATACAGCAATAACAACCAGAAATCGCCTGTTTTATTGAGCCCGAAATGCGTAAGCAGAAAACTGCCGTAAAACCCGGCACTGACCGTAAAAAAGCCATTCAACAGAATGGACGGCACAGGTGTCTGCATCAGCTGTTCACTGATCTGGCGCTCCTTTAATGTAGTGCGGAAAAAAAGCCGGAACAGGTCATTAAAATATTTGGGGAATAAACGGCGCAATAAAGCAAAAAAGATGATCAGTAACAACAGGCTGTAAAACAACCATTCCTTGCCCTTTCTTTCATGCTGCTCTCCTATGTATTGAGTAACCGCCGCACCACCACTTACGGGTTTGAAACGAAAGGGGAAAAAAGGGTGATGGGATAAGATCTGCCATTGAATGGTTTGTACGGGAAAGAGATCCGCAGGTACCAGGGCCCAACCAGTATCATAAAGCGGCTTTTCGGATACCGGGTATACGATGGGTACCACGGGTACTGTATCCCGGCTTTGTCCCGTATCCACAGAGATATGGCCTGTATCCGGCTTGACCGGTACAGTATCCGCCGGCAACTGTGCCATTGCAACAGCGGGCAGTAAAAGGAACAGAACCAGTAAGGGGTAGATAAACTTCAATCCGTGGTAATTGTGTTGCAAAAATAATCCCGCAGGCAACGAGTCGCTGATTTGTTTTAAAAATAATTCACAAAGCCAAAGTGAATCTTGGATTGCCGGAGGTTCATCGGCGCGTCATTCCGCTTACCAACCGCCCAGGCCAGGTTGAAAATACCGGCTTTTGTTTCGAAAGCAAGACCCAAACCTGTGCCCACATACGTATAATTAAGCGCCTGCCCCTGTACCGTATTTTGTCCCCAGCCCCCGTCTGCCAACACATAAAAATAAGAGTTGCGGGCCACAAGGTACCGGAACTCCGTAGTGGCAATGGCAAAACGCGACAGGTATTGACTTTCTTCATCAAAACCCCGGAGCAGCTTGTAGCCGCCCAGTTGAAACAGTTCATTCCGGAAAATATTTCCGCTCTCAAACCAGCCGGCATTGATGGCGGTTTTTATTGTACTCCGTTTATTCCGCAATGGAAAATACTTTGCCGCGGTCAGGCGTAACCGGAACTGATACGTCTTAAGCTTAACCGTATCATATAACCGGTCAAAATCAAAACCCGGATCTGCCGGATCTTTCAGCCCCAGTACCGCGTTATTTTTCTTCAGTTTTTTTGTACCGGCAGAACCCACTACATGCAATTCATTCCCTTTACGGGGGTTGAGGCGGTAATCCGTTGTATTCAGCTCATAATCCACCCCGATATTGAATGAACTCAGGTCACCCACATCCGGCAGCCGGCGGTAATTCACCACAAAGGAGGAATCAATACCTCCTTCACTGACGATAGTCTGTACCCGTTGTATAAAAAGTTTTCCGGATTGGTTTTTACTGAGTACATATTGTGCACCGAGCTGCAGGTTTACGTTGACAAAACTGCTGTCTTTCCGAAACATGTCAAAAGCAAAATCAAGACCGACCGGTGAACGGAGAAAATAAGGATGCTGATACAGGATATTCAACCGGGGTGATTTTACCTGCAGCTGCTGCCAGTTAAGCCCGATGGTTTCTCCCGAACCCAATGCATTCCGCAACAGGATATTCGCTTCACCGGTGAGTAATAGTTTTTTGGAAGACAACTGATCATTATTGGGCAGAAATCCTACCAGTGCATTTACCTGGCTGCTCTTTTTTTGTTTCAGGTAAAGGTTCAGTACCGACCCCGTTCCCAGCATCGTCAGGTCAAACGGCCGTTCCTCTTCCACATAGGTCAGCTCCCGGATCTTCTGATTAATCCGCATCAGTTTTTCTTTGCTGTAGCGGCTGCCATTGGGCAGATCAAGATATCGTTGCAGGTAGGTATTGGCGACTTTGGCATTGCCGAATACCCGCAGGCTGTCAATTTTATACAAGGGTCCTTTGTCTACCTGCAACAGCGCCGAAACACTGTCCTGGCTGAGTTGCAGACTATCGAGCCAGACCCTCGCAAAAGGATAGCCGTTATTCTCGAGGTATTCCAGGCATTTTTCCTGCCAGTTTTTTACAAGTGACATATCCATGGGTTTCCCGGAAAAAAGATGATCCCGCCAGCCAAGTGCCTGCAGCAGGGTTGGGTCCACGGTTCTTGTATCCAGTTTCGCCCACTGGTAACGTTCCCCGGTAAATAATACCATGTATGCATGGAGTGTATCAAAACGCAATGAATCAACCGAGGCGGTTACATATCCTTTGCCCAGTAATAAAGCGGGTAGTTTGACTGTATAGTCAGTACAGATCGTCCGTGAACTGAAAACAGTATCCAGTCCCAGTACGGTATGCGCTGTAGCCGGTTCCATATCCACATAACGGATATGCAGTATATATTTATCCTGGGCGGAGGTATTTAAACTCCCCAGCAAACAGAACAGTACCGATATTTGCAGTCTGAATTTTCCCATGTGGTTTTTCACAGCAGCTGCCGTTGAATGACCTGCTGCTAAATTATTCATTAAACAGTTACCATTGGCCGGCATCTATATTCATATTCCGTTTTGCAGGAGGGCTTGCCACTATTGCAATTTTCATTTCAGTACCTCGCTGCGGTATAAGAACGAATTGCTGGCCGCTTTATTGGAAGAAATCCGGATGCAAAAAGAATTTCCGGGTATTCAACCGGTCAGCAGTATTTATATAGGAGGAGGCACACCCAGTCTGCTGGAAACAGAGGACATACAGCAATTGCTGAACAGTCTGTATACGCAGTATACGGTTACAGCCGATGCGGAAATCACCCTGGAAGCCAATCCGGATGATATCACTGAAGAAAAATTAACCGGCTGGAAAGCGGCCGGCATCAACCGCCTGAGTATCGGTATCCAGAGCTTTTTTGAAGAGGACCTGCGATGGATGAACCGGGCCCATACCGCCACCCAGGCGATGGCACAATTAACACTGGCCCTGCAGTATTTTAGCAATATCACGATTGACCTGATTTATGGCACACCCGGACTGACTAACGAAAAATGGAAAGCCAATGTAGACCGGGCCATTTCGCTGGGCATTCCGCATCTGTCCTGTTATGCATTGACGGTGGAACCGAAGACCCCGCTCGACAAACTGATCCGCAACCGGGAAAAAGCAGACGTGAATCCCGACCAGCAGTCCGAACAGTTTTTATTGCTGATGGAATGGCTGGAAGCCGCCGGTTATGAACATTACGAAATATCCAACTTTGCATTACCCGGATCAAGGAGCAGGCACAATTCATCCTACTGGCAACAGCAACCTTATCTTGGCATCGGGCCGGCCGCACATTCCTACAACGGACGCGAAAGGCAATGGAATATTGCAAATAACAATACCTATATCAGCCGGATTGCGGAGGGAACTATTCCTTTTGAAAAAGAAGTGCTGACGGAACTGCAACGGCTGAATGAAATCACAATGACGTCTCTGCGCACGCAAGAGGGACTGGATATGCGTATTTTTAATGCAACGCAGGCGGCGGCTGTTGAAGCCGAAGCAGCTAAACATCTGTCCGGTGGATTTATGATCCGCAAAGGCGATAACCTGGTGCTCACCTGTACAGGCAAACTAATGGCCGATGGGATTGCCGCCGATCTTTTCCTGACTTAAAAATTTTAAACCAGTACGGTTTCAATAAACGAAAACCCTTGCGAGGGCTTTACGTCTTCCCACAAAATTTTATAGATTGTTTCCGCAATGGGTATCGGCGCACCCAGTGATTGATTGATCAGACAGATACAGCGGGCCGCATTATAACCCTCTGCCACCATATTCATTTCCAGTTCCGCGGATTTTACAGAATACCCACGACCGATCATATTTCCGAAGCGCCGGTTGCGGCTGTGCAGGGAGTAACAGGTAACCAATAAGTCGCCCAGGTAAACAGAAGCCGCATAATTGGGCGTTTTGCGATGGGTAAGCGGGTCTTCCCCATCATGCTCGCCCACGGTGATATGCTCCGCTCCAAACTGACGAAGGAAACTGGCCATTTCATCCGCCGCATTGGCAATATATACACTGAGAAAATTATCCCCGTAATCGAGTCCGTGTGCAATACCGGCACCGAGCGCGTAAATATTTTTCAACACCGCTGCATACTGTACACCCAGTATGTCGTGATTGACCACGGTATTGATATAATCGGTGCTGAACTGTTCCGCGATAAGCGCGGCTGTCTGTGTATCTATTCCTGAAAAAGTGAGATAGGAAAGTTTTTCTTCCGCTATTTCCTCTGCATGACAGGGACCGAGTACAGCGAAATAATCCTCCAGTCCGAGTCCGTATTCCTGCTGCATATAATAATTCAGCAGAATATTGCTGTCCGGTAATAACCCTTTGATCGCGGAAACCACTTTCTTTCCTTTCCAGTCGGCCGCCGTAAGTCCTGCCAGGCTGGACGCTGCATAAGCGGAGGGAATAGCAATCACCAGCACATCGGATTGCCGAACCACTTCCCGCACATCGGAGGAAAGATGTAAACGGGATGTATCAAAACGGGCAGAACTGAGGTATTGCGGATTATGGCTCTTCTTTCTGAAAAAAGCGATCGTCTCCTCATTCCGGATCCACCAGTTAATCACATGCCCTTTATCCGCCAGTATTTTTGCCAATGCCGTTGCCCAACTGCCGCCGCCGATTACGCCAAAACGCATAGAGTTAGTTTTTATTGAAGTTGAAACAGGGATAAAGGTAAGATTCTAAATCTTTAGTTTCAATCTTCCGGAGTTGTTGGTCAGCCGATAGTCTTTAGTCGTGAGTCGTTAGTAAACAGCCCCTCCTAAGAAGCCTTCTCAACAACTCAACAACTAAACATCTCAACAACTCAACAACTAAACATCTCAACTCCTCACTTCTTTTCAAACAACTCTTCCCTCGTCACTTCCTTCACCTTCATGCCGTCTTTCAACTCTTTACTCACTGCGGCATAAGGAGCCGTAATTACTTTATCGCCTTCTTTCAGGCCGGAAATGATCTCGATATAGTTAATGTCCTGCACACCCGTCTTCACAACCATTTTTTTCACGGTACCATCAGCCTGCAGAATAAACGCCACTTCTTCCAGTTCATCGTTGGCCACGGTTACACCTTCCTGGTTTTGTTTATCGTTTTCATCTTTGCTTGCTTCTTTTTCTTTTTTCTTATCCGCCATACTCTGGTCGCTTCCTTTTACGCGGGCATTTACCGCGGCAATGGGAACGGCCAGTACATTGTCTACCCGGCGGGTCTTGATATCCGCGCTGGCATTCATACCCGGACGGAAGGGAAAGCGCTGACTACCCAGGTCGGCATAAGATGATTTATCAAGGCGGATACGCACTTCATAGTTGGTCACATCATTGGAGGATGTCAGTGCGCTTGTCTTGGTACTGCTCGCGATCTTAGTTACCACTCCTTTGAATTTCCGGTTATTGTAGGCATCCACTTCCACATCGGCGGAGTCGCCGATATTTATTTTTACAATATCATTTTCTCCTACATCCACCCGTACTTCGAGCACGGCCATATCCGCTACCGTCATCATTTCGGTACCGATATTAAAACTGTTACCGGCTACGCGTTCGCCTTTTTTAATTTTCAATGAAGAGATCACACCGTCCATCGGCGCCACCAGGGTAGCCCGGCTCAGGTCTTTATTGGCTTTGCTGAGACCAACCTGCGTGCCTTGTACGGAGGCTTTCAGGCTTTTTATATTCTGCTGGGCCGCGTTGTAATTGGCCTGAGCGGATTTTAACGTGGTTTCAAACTGTTCGAACTCAGACCTGGAAATTACTTTTTCATCAAACAGTTTCTTATTCCGGTTATAACTCTGCTGAGCCATATCCAGGTTGGCCCGCAGGGCTTCAATAGCCGCCTGGCTGTTATCCACGGAAGCGGATGACTGGTTCACGCGTGAAGCCGCTTCGTCACGCTGCAGGGCATAGATATCGGCATAGATACGTGCCAGTACCTGTCCCTTTCGAACACTGTCGCCTTCTTCCACATTCAGCTCGGTGATTTCCCCGGAAATATCCGGACTTATTTTTACTTCCACTTCAGGGTATACCTTACCACTGGCATTCACGGTTTCAATAATTGTCCGTTTCGTGGCTTTTTCCACGGCTATTTTGACCGTCTTTTCTTTTCCCCCGGCTATTTTCGCAATGATAAACAGTCCGCCAGCAACACCCAGCACAATCAAAAACCATTTCAGTTTCTTATTCATCTTCAGTTGTTTTAAAGTTTTAATCCCTGCCCTTTGTAGAACTCCAGCAGTTTCATTTTGAAAACATAATCATATTGCGAGTACAAAGCCTGGATTTTTGCCCGTTGCAGGTTGGTCTGACTCGTTACCAGATCATACGCGGATAATAAATTCTGTTCATACCGCTTGCTGGCATAGGAATACGCCTTTTCCGCAGTCTGCTGTGCTTTTACATCCGCATTGAATTTTTGTAAAGCAGCGGTGGCATCGTTGTACGCTTTATAAATATCCTGTTTCAGTTGCAGGTCACCCTGTTCCTTCTGTAATTCCTGCAGTTGCAGACTTACTTTGGATCGGCTCCAGCTGGTTTGCGCTGCCTTACCATTGAAAATCGGTACACTGATACCCACACCTACACTCTGACCGAAGTTGGTATTAAACTGTTTGGGAATACTGCCGGGTTTATAATACCGTACAATGGTGGATCCCTCCGTATAATTCGGCACTTCCACGGCATAATAGGTTCCGTTTACATCGGCCCGGGCTCCTGAATTGGTATAGCCGGACAGTACCTGGTTATAGATGGCTCTTTTAAAATAAATCGCACTGGTACTGAGATTACCAAAAGCACTGATGCTGGGATATAAGCCGGCTTTTGCCACGGCCACATTTTTCTGCGCGGCCTGAATCCGGAGATCATTGATTTTTTGCTGTGGCATAAATTTTATCGCCGAGGCATACACTGCTTCCGGCAACAGATCGGCAATCGGATCCACCGGAATCAGGCTGACAGGCGGTGTTACAATATCAAAATCTTTCGCGGCATCCAGGTTCAGCAGGGATTTCAGCTGCAGCATAAACTGCACGGCGGAGGCCTGCGCGGTGATCAGTGATGAACTGTCGCGTGAAAGCTGCGCTTCCAGTTCTGCCGCATTCAGTTCCGGCAACGAACCGGCGTCCACCCGGCGACGGGTATTTTCCAGCTGTGCCCGGGTGAGCCCCACTTGTGCCGCGGCAATATTGGCTTGCTCACGGGCCAGCAGGATCTGCAGATAGGCAACGGCTACATTCAGGGAAATGTCATTCTGTATTTTCTTTGTCTGCTCCTTATCCGCTTCCCAGGTCAGGCGGTTGGATTCAATGGTGTTTTTCCGGGAGAACCAGTTAAACACAGTAACACCCGCCTGCAGTTGCATACCGATATTCAGAAAATTATTATCCTCCAGCACACCGGTGGTCGGGTTTTCCGAACGGCCAAGGCGATAGCCCACACTGCCACTGTAATTAAACGATGGAAGCTGACCGGCCTTGCTCTGATCGTATGTAAGGGCGGAAAAACGGGACTGCAGGTCTGTCTGCCGGACGGAAATATTATTTTTTACCGCATGATCAACACATTGACGGAGATCCCATTTGTCCTGGCTCCGGGCCACTGAAAAGACCAGCAGTACCAGTACCAGCGTAAAGCTCTTTTTCATATAGTGCAAAAATAGACGGATTTAACGGCTGTGGCCATGATTTTTGACAAACGGCAGCCGGCTCAGTTTCCCGGTTGATATTTACGGTGGTAAAACAGAAAATACAATCCCAGAAAAAGACCCAGGAGTCCGGAACCAATCAGGGCTGCATTCACATCCTTTATCACCACGCCCACCGCTATCATAAAATAGCTGAATACAAAAAAGCCGGCCAGTACCGGCGTAAACCGGTTCCAGGTGCCGGTGATCTCCGCTTCCCGTTGCTTCCGTTTCCGGAGAATAAATAATGTGGCGGCCGATGTACTCATACCGATACTGTCCAGGAACATGGTAAAGTTGAGGATATTGTCCACCCCCTTGCCAAAAAACGTAACGATAATCGTGATCAGTGAAAAAACGACCAGTCCGGGTACCAGGGCTTCCGTTTTCGGATGACGGTAAGAAAATATTTTGGGAAATACCCGGTCCTGGCTCATCGCAAACATTACCCGGGGATTACTCATCAGAAGGATATTCACATAAGCCAGTACGGAGAGAAACATCAGCGCATCGAATACTTTTCCCCCGGCTTTACCAAACCAGGCTTCACATAACAGGGCCCCGATGGCAGATGCGTTTCTCATCTTCTCATAACCGATTACTTCCACATAGGCCACATTGATGAGCAGGTAGAGCAGGATTACGATGATTATACCTATAATAATTCCCTTGGGTATGATCCGTGTTTCTTTGACTTCCCCGCCGAAATTGATCGTCTGCTGGTATCCACCGTAAGCAAAACAAACAGGGATCAGGGAAATGACAAAAAGAGAAAAAGCGCTTTTATCATTCAGGGTGAACAAGGGTGAGCCTTCCTCATATCCATGAGGTTCAATCACCACTCCTTTAAACAAAGCGGATATCAGCAGCACCATCAGTCCCACTTTAATAATGATCAGTACATTTTGTGTACGGCTGCTGGTTTTTAAACCAAAAAGATTGACAACAAAAAACAGGGCCACGGCACTGATAGCCACGACGGCGTTGAATAAAATACCACTGGGTTTACCATAGAGCAGGTCGCTTACATAATCCGCCCCGATCAATGCGACCACCGCCAGGGATGCCGCATTGCTGATCAGGATAATCGCATTGACGGAAAAACCTACGGAAGGATGGTAACATTCGGCAAACACTTTATAATAACCTCCCATGGCCGGCAGCCGTTGCCCGATCTCCGCATAGGTCAGTGCCCCGCAAAGTGCAATTAATCCGCCGGCCACCCATAATAAGAAAAAGATACTGCTGGTACCGGAAGTAGCCGCTACCGATGCCGGATTCCGGAATATTCCCATGCCGATAACCAGGCTCACCACAATCAGACTTACATCGACCAGGTTGAGTTTGTTCTTTGCCGTCATAGGCGGAAAGATACAACTAAAAGGCACTAACTTTATCGTGTTGAAACCCGCATTCCATGTATAAAACCGGCCTGTTTTTTTTCCTTCTTTTTACGGGGTCCGCACTAACCGCACAGGATACCGGCAGCGACAGCAGCCAGACCCTCGATGAGGTGATGGTACGGGCTTTTGAACAAAACAGGCAATCGCGTTACAGTACGGCGGCAATCAGTTTGCTTCATCCCGCTCTGACAGCCCGGCATACCAAACTTTCCCTGGTGCATGGTTTCAATACCGTACCCGGTGTGCGGATGGAAGAAAGAAGTCCGGGCAGTTACCGGCTCAATATCCGGGGCAGTTCACTCCGGTCTCCTTTCGGTGTCCGTAATATAAAAGTGTACTGGAACGATATCCCGGTTACAGATCCGAGTGGCAATACGTATTTCAATCAGTTTGCACTGAATAACTTTTCCTCCATTGAAGTATATAAAGGGCCGGCCGGCAGTATGTACGGGGCGGGTACAGGCGGACTGATACTGCTGAATAACTTCACTCGCCGGGAGCCGGGCATACAAATTGAATACCTGCGGGGATCGTACAATACAGGGGCGCTGTTTTCTACCATTCAATACGGAAACAAACAAAACCGGCAGCAGCTCAGTTTCGCCCATCAGCAAAGCGATGGGTACCGGGTGCAGTCGGCCATGCGGCGGGACAATTTCAGCTGGCAGGCAGCATTGACCGGATCAGATAAACAACAACTCACGGCTTCTTTTTTATATACAGACCTGTACTATCAGACACCCGGTGCCTTAACGGCGGCAGAGTATGCAACAGCTCCGGAAGCCGCAAGACCAGCCGGGGGCGGTTTTCCTTCCGCCGTAGCGGCGAAAGCAGCCATTTATCAGCAAACGCTTACAGCAGGATTTACCAACCGGTATCAGTTCAGCACCCGGCTAAAAAACGCTACCACCCTTTACGGAAGTTTTGCCAGGATCCGTAATTCCGCTATCCGCAACTATGAACGACGTAGTGAACCCGGCTATGGTGGAAGAACCGTTTTTATATACAGCCGTGACAATAACGGGGAGGCGCATTCTAAATCAGTTCAGTTGCTGGGCGGTGCTGAATTTCAGCAGGGTCTGTTCAATATCCAGGTAGCCAAAAACAGGAACGGCCAGCCGGACACTTTGCAGACCAATGATGATATCCGGTACACTACAATCAGTTATTTCACGCAGGCCGACTGGCTGCTAAACAAGCAATGGTTCCTTACGGCAGGTATCAGTCTGAACCGTTCGCAGGTAAATATCACCCGGCTCCACCCGTACCCGGTAATTACGCAAAAAAGAAGCTACCGGAATGAGCTGGCGCCACGTATTGCCCTGAAAAAATTCCTCACTGAATTTTTATCGATGAAAGCCGCCCTTTCCCGCGGATTTTCTCCACCCACGGTAGCTGAACTGCTGCCTTCCACCGGTGTAATCAGCACCGGCCTTGAAGCGGAATATGGCTGGAATTATGAACTCACCGCCAATTATGCCTGCCTGGGCAACCGGTTACAGACGGAAATAACCGGGTACTATTTCCGGTTGAAAGAAGCACTGGTACAACGCCGTGACCTGTCCGGGGCGGATTATTTTGTCAATGCCGGGGAACTCCGGCAGCCGGGACTGGAAGCGGGCGTTTCGTATACCCAGTCTTTTTCAAACAAAGCAATTGATAATTTTATGATCCGCGGCGGATATACGTACAGTCATTACCGTTATGGATCATTCAGCAAAGGCACCGATGACTTTACCGGTAATACGGCTCCATCTGTACCGGCACACAGCCTTTCACTTTTAGCCGACCTGGTCACCCGTGCCGGCTTTTACCTCAATGGCACCTGGTACAGTGCGGGCCGGATTTACCTGAATGATTCCAATACCGCATTTGCCGCTCCTTATCATTTACTGGGTGCCCGTGCAGGCTGGAAGAAAACACTGAAAAAGAAATACCCGCTGCATGTTTATGCCGGGGCGGATAACCTGCTGGATGAAACGTATAGCCTGGGGAATGATATTAACGCGGCGGCAGGGCGCTTTTTCAATGCCGCCCCCCGAAGAAACTATTATGCCGGTGTGGCCCTGCAATGGATCAGTGAAAAGAAGAAGTAAGGGGACATTCGATGGTCAGCAATACCGCATCCTGCCGCAGGGCAGTGGCCCTGACGGATGAAGTATCCCAGATGGCAAGTGCATCCCGGGCCTGCAGCAGTCGTCCCTGCACGTCAAATAATCCTTCAATAACGAAAACAAACAACCCGTTCTTTTTATCCCGGGTATGATAAGATGTCTCCGCATTCGCTGAAAATTTTCCGATGGATAACTGCCAGCCAGCCGGTGAAACAGGCTCCGTTTTGACGGCGATTTTCATCAGCACGTTCATAAAACGATCCAGGTTATAGTCAGCTAAAGCGGGAACCGCAACCGGCCATATGGCTTCCCGTTGCAGCAATAATTGCAGGTACCCTGCGTGATGCAGGCCTGATGTATTCCGGATGGTATATGTTTCACCGGATGCAAGGGGCAGCACCCATACATGGGCAGCGGTCAGTCTTACATGACCGGCAGCGGTTGAGAAAAATTCCAGCGCCCCGGTCAATGGCAAAACAATCAGCCAGGCGGTTGATTGTACCCTATACTCCACCGTTTGCCCTGCTACCAGCCACTCATCGTCCATGCGTAACAAATCGCCCAGGGCAGGTGGCGCTTCCTTGTGCTGCTTGCCGGCGAGGAATATTTTTACAGGTGATTGACGGATCGTCATGGGTTTTACTGTTTGATTTTACAAAAAACGGGCCGGAAGAAGCGGGTACGGATCAGGGTTTGTTAAAGTATTGCCTGTTTTTGCTTTTCCGGTCTGATGCGTTTCTGTTTCCAGGTTTACTTAATAAAAAGGCACGGACTGTGTATAGTGGTTTTTCAATTTTTAAAAATAGGGTCCTGTGGAAACAGGACCCGGCTTTCATCTAACTGCCCGACAAATAAATACGGTATTATCTACTGCTATGTCGCATTCTTAGGACAGATAAAATAATGCGGGGTTTAGTTTGTACCGGCCAACAGCGCCATTGTGCCGGTAAATCATTTTCCATTTTCTAATACCTGATTTTCGGACATTTCAGCCTGTCCTTTTTACCGGTACGATACACGATACCGATTGAATAATTGAGGTAATGATCTTTTCGTGAAGGATTAGCCGATTCACTGAATCCATCCAGGTAATCCGTATACCCAAGCCGGTAAGAAGTTTCGGCGTTGAGGCCCAGCCGTGGTGTAAAATAATACCTGACCCCGGCGCCGAGAGGTATTACGGGAATCATCCGCGGTACGGCATGTGTGCTGTCGGCCGCCAGTCCGGAAAAAACGGACGATGTTTCCGGATCGAAATAAGCGGTATTCAGACCACTCCAGTCCCGTTTGATGTTGAGAAAAGCCAGTCCGGCCCCGGCAAAGAAATAGGGAGAGAATCCTCTGTCGGTATAATTCCGGTGCAATGGATTCCAGACCAGTTGCCCGGTAAGTTCCGTAACCGGGGTGGAAAAATTAAAATTACGTTGCTGCCGGTATTCCGGAGCACTATATAATGCATCATCCCCTTTTAACCGGCCACGCAAAAAATTTCCACGGACAGCAAACGACGGACTGAGCAGCCGGCTGGCATGAAGGCCCCAGGCCAGCTTTTGTGTTTTGAAGGAGCCCAGCCGTTCCGGTGTAAGGTCACCCTGGTAAACAGTAAATCCAAGGTTCAGCCCGAATTCATATTTCGGGTTGTTCAGTTGTGCAAAAAGCGGCGCCGTAATCAATACGGCAAAGGCCAAGGCCAGTGTGTGTTGTTGTTTTCGCTTCATCGGACATTTTTTTAGGTGTTGAAATCTCCGGGCAGAAGCGACACAGCTTGTAAATCCGCAGGGCGGTTACATGTAAATAATACAGCAGATGATACTATGAAACGGGGAATCCGTTTGCACAGTACGTGCCGTTTGTTAAAGAAATGCTGCAATAAAAAATTGAAAATAAAATGACAGTTCCCGTTTAAACCTTTCGCCACTCGTCTATAAAATAATGATAGCTGTCACTCACCGGCAATACAGTACCATTGGCCATCCGGACTTTCTTACCCTGGATTGCATTTACTTTTCCGCTGGCCACAATATAACTCCGGTGTATCCGGCTGAAGGAAGCCGGCGGCAGTTGCTCCAGCATTTTTTTCAGGGTCATCAGGGTCATGACCGGTTTCCCGTTGTCGAGATGAATACGGATGTAATCTTCCAGGCTTTCAATATAGACTATTTCCTGCAGGCGGATTTTCACCAAGCGGTATTCCGAATAAACGAATACGGCGTCCGGTGCTTCCTGTTTTTCCTGGTGCTGTTTCCAGGCATAAAATTCTTCCGCTTTGCGTACTGCTTTCTCAAAACGTTCGAAAGAAATGGGTTTTAACAGATAATCCACCGCGTTCAGTTCAAATCCTTCCAGCGCAAATTTTTTATGCGCCGTGGTAAAAATAACCAGGGGTGCTTGTGCCAGTGCGCGTACCAGGTCCAGCCCGGATATATCCGGCATATTAATATCTATAAACAGCAGTTCCGTTCCCTCCTTTTCCAGGTACTCCTTCCCTTTCACCGCATCCTCAAAAGTCCGGGTCAGTTGCAAACCGGGTATACGTGATATATACTCCTGTAATAACCGGAGTGCCGGGGGTTCATCATCTATAACGATACAGCGTATGGACATCAGTTAACTTTTATCGGGTTGAATGCTCAGTTGAACTGTAAAAAATCCGTCTTCCTCAGCTATCTGTAATGAATGCCGGTCCGGATACAAATGCAGGAGCCGTTGCCGCGCATTGGCAATACCGATACCATGACGGTCCGCATGCGATTGCAACGGGAACAACCGGTTCCGGCAATAAAAACGGATTTCATTGGCGAAGGTTTCCACCCGAATCACAATGGCAGCCGCTTCGTGATTACTCACGCCGAACTTGAACGCATTCTCCACAAAAGTCATCAGTAATAAAGGAGCCACCTGCAGGGGGCCGGTATCGCCTGTAACAGTTACTTCCACGGTTGTTTTAGCGCCAAGCCGCATCCGTTGCAGATCAATATAATCATGCATGCAACCGATCTCCGTTTCCAGCGGCACCTGCCCGGTATTTATTTCATCGGTGATATACCGCATTATATTGGAAAGTTTCAGCACCGCATCCCCGGCCTTGTCATTCTTCACCATTACCATGGAGTAAATATTGTTCAGGGTATTGAACAGAAAATGCGGATTGATCTGCGCTTTCAGAAAAGACAATTCCGCATTTACTTTTTCTGTTTCCGCTTTCAGGGCCCGCTGTTCCGTGCTGCGCCATTCCCGGATAATACAAAGTGCCAGTCCCAGTGAACAGGTCATCACGTACAGGATAATACTCATGATATCCAGCTTAAATCTGCTTTTCGGTTTCAGCGGTAACGGCATGCGACCATCCCCGGAGAAATCAGGAGGCAGCCCATCCGGCATATCCGGCGGCGGCCCCGCGGCTGAACGTTGCATAAAATTTTCCATCAGTCCGTCAAAGGGTTTCAGAAAATAAATCAACAAGAGCATCAGCAGTATAATGCCCGCATAGAGCAGGTATTTTCTTTGCAGGTATAACCGGGGTACCAGGAAGCCCGTATTGAAATAATAAACGAACAGGTAAATAGCGGCAAAAATCAGAAAGGCCGTTGAACTAAAAACATCCGCCATATTTATTCCCTCATGCGCGTTGTATAAAAACCCGGTCAGCAGGCCAAAGAAAAGAAGCCAGCCAATCAGGTGAGCCAGGAGTGATACTGATTTTTCGCGCGACATGATGCAAAGAAAGAACTATTATCCGGAATGACAGGTATGTACCGTCCATCGGGCCTTTTGTACGGATCAACACATCCTGTTAATAACTCTTTCGCGCTGAAACCGTACGCTTGTTACATTTGCACCGATATTGGTTTCCGGCTTATCCGGAATTAAAAGGGAAATCCGGTGTAAATCCGGTGCTATCCCCGTAGCTGTAAAGGAAAGAGAATGGGAATAAGATAAAGGAGAACCGGAAGATCATTCCGCTGATTCAACCATTCCTTAGCTGTTGCAAAGCCACTATTCCGCCGTTGGCGAAATGGGAAGGAGCAGCGAATCCTGAGCCAGAAGACCTGCCAGATCACTTAAACAGTATTCGGCTTTCGGGTGAAAGGCTTGAAGATAACAGCGTGTAAGGGCACTCTATTATTTTCATTTTTTATTCTCGGAAGCAGTCACACAAAATTCATTGTAAAATGAAACGACATTTTTTTGTGCTGGCTGCTGCAATTTTCAGCAACCAGCTATTGGCTCAGCAGGATACCACCCTGCTCGGAGAAGCCGTGGTAACCGCCAACCGCTATCCGGTTAAAACATCATTGACCGGCAAAGTGGTTACCGTTATTTCAAGGGCACAACTGGAACAAAGCGGCAGCAAAGACCTGGCGCAGGTATTGAGTGAACAGGCCGGTATTTTTATCGCCGGTGCCAACAGTAACACCGGCAAGGACAAGAGTGTGTACCTGAGAGGCGGTTATGTTGCACATACCCTCATTACCATCGACGGCATACCGGTTTATGATCCATCGGGTATCGGCGGCAATTTTGATTTGCGGAATCTGTCCCTGGCACAGATTGAACGGATCGAGATACTGAAAGGAAGCCAGTCAACTTTGTATGGGAGTGATGCGGTGAATGGGGTGGTAAATATTATCACTCAGAATGTTGGTCATAAGACAAATCAGAATGTTGGTCAGAAGACCAGTCAGAATGTTGGTCAGAAGACCAACATTAGTCAAGCCGGTCTGAGCTACGGGAGTTATGATACATGGCGGTTGCAGGCGGGGGTGAACGGGGCAACGAAAAAGATGAACTATAACAGCAGCTATTCCTGGGTGAGGAGCCGGGGAATGGATGAAGCGGTGAACCGGGGTACCTATCCACAGACTGACAGGGACGACTATGCGCAACATAATTTCCAGGCATCCGCCGGTTTTTCACCGGTAAAAAATTTATCCGTAAAACCCTTTTTCCGTTTTAGTAAAATAAAAGGTGCACTGGACCAGGGCGCTTTTACAGACGAACTGGATTACAGCTACCGGCAGCAGAGCTGGCAGGCCGGCCTTCGTACAGAATGGATAGTAAAGCAACACCGCTTCACGTTGTTGTATAATTACAATGATGTGAACCGTCGTTATACCGATGATTCTGTAAAAAGCCGGAACGGATTCGACACCTGGTCGGAAGGGAAATATACCGGCGGGGAACATTTTGCAGATCTGTTCTGGGTAATGAAAAAAAACAAGTCGCTCACAATAACCGGAGGTGCGGATCTGCGTGCTTCCCGTTCTGATCAGCACTATACATCCGTAGGTTTCTTTGGCCCGTTCGGAAGTACCTACAGCAAAGACAGTCTTCGGCAGCAGCAGGCATCTGTTTATACAGCCGTAAACTGGAACAGTCCTTCCGGCTTTAACCTGGAAGCCGGCAGCCGGCTTAACCTGCATTCGGAATACGGTCCATTCCCGGTGTTTTCGCTCAATCCTTCTTTTCTGCTGAAGCAAAAAGTGAAATTCTATGCCAATCTTTCCTCCGCATACCGTACGCCTTCGCTGTACCAGTTGTTTTCTGAATACGGCAATGCCGGTTTGCAACCGGAAGCGGCCATTACTACAGAAGCGGGCGCACAATACTATGCACCGGGGAATAAATGGACAGCCCGTATCACCGGATTTAACCGGGATGTAAGGGATATTATTTTCTTTTACTACAACAGCAGTACGTTTCAGTCGCAATATATCAACCAGGACCGGCAGCATGATTACGGGGTGGAACTGGAAGGCAGCTGGCAGCTCAATACAAATAGCAGCCTGCGTGCCTGGTATACCTGGGTAGATGGCAAGATCAGTACCGTCACCAACGGAAAAGACACGAGTTATAATAATCTTTTACGCCGTCCCCGTTCATCCGCCGGTATACAGGGCAGTACGCGCATTGGCAAGCGATTCTTACTGAACAGCAACCTGCAATGGAACGGTAAACGCCGGGACAGTTATTATGACAACAGCAGTTTCAGTACGGTACATGCAACGCTGGATGCCTACCTGCTCTGGAATCTGTATGCGGAATACGGGTTCAGTAAAAACAAACTGAACGTATTTGCCGATCTGCGCAATATCACCAACAGCCGGTATACGGAGATCTCCGGGTTCACTACCGCGCGGTTTAATGCCTATGCCGGTTTCCGGTTTCAGTTCTGATGAAAGAGAAAACTGTCAAACATGAATATAAAACCTGTCCCCGTTGCGGGACAGGTTTTGAATGTAAAGCGGGCACCATACTGCAATGCCAGTGTTATGGAATTGTATTGCCGGAAAAAGTGCAGCGGCATATAGAGCAGACCTACCGGGATTGTCTGTGCCGGCAATGCCTTTTGCAATTACAAATGACGGAAAAAACGGATAACACCGGGAATTGAGCTGCACCGGCAGTACAAACCGTATTAACTACCTTCGCAGAAACCAGCGGATATGCAATTCAATTACCAGGAATTTCTGACTCTGACATTTACCCTGTTTGCCGTTATTGATATAGTGGGGTCTATTCCCATGCTTATTTCCATCAGGCAGAAAACAGGCAATATCAATCCCTGGAAAGTAACCCTGATTTCGGGGGCCCTGATGATCCTGTTTTTCTTTATGGGCAAGCCCTTTCTGAACGTGCTGGGGGTCGATATCCGGTCCTTTGCCGTAGCGGGGTCCATCGTCATTTTTATACTGGGACTGGAAATGATTCTGGGCATAGAATTTTTCAAACCCGAACAGGGTGTGCCCAGTGGTACGGTTGTCCCGATTGCCTTTCCTCTGATTGCCGGAAGTGGTACCCTAACCACAATCATGTCCCTCAAAGCCACATTTGAACGTTCCGACAAGAATGAATACATGATCCTGCTGGCCATACTGGCCAACCTGATTGTGATCTTCCTGGTCATCCGCTCCCTGAATCTTGTTGAAAAAGTGCTCGGAAAAGCAGGATTAATGGCTGTGAGAAAGTTTTTTGGCGTAATTTTGCTGGCCATTGCCGTAAAAGTGTTCGCGACCAATGCGCCGGGATTGATAAAGTGACCAACGGCCTCGTAGTACAATGGATAGTATAAGAGTTTCCGAAGCTCCAGATCCTAGTTCGATTCTAGGCGAGGCTACTGCAACCTTCAACGCTTTTTGTGTTGGAGGTTTTTTTTGCAAAATGGACTCGTAGTACAATGGATAGTATAATCCCGGACGTCCGGGACGAAGCTCCAGATCCTAGTTCGATTTTAGGCGAGGCTACTGCAACCTTCAACGCTTTTTGTGTTGGAGGTTTTTTTTGCAAAATGGACTCGTAGTACAATGGATAGTATAATCCCGGACGTCCGGGACGAAGCTCTCCCGCACGCGCGGGACAGGCAGATCCTAGTTCGATTCTAGGCGAGGCTACTACAACCTTCAACATTTTTGTGTTGGAGGTTTTTTTATGCAGAAAAGAGAATTACTTCCGATCCCATACTGTACTGAACCGGTATTTTCCCGAGCCCAGCTTTAGTAACACATACTCATTTTCCTGAACAGGAACCTGTAAGTCGCTGACCTGCGACAATGCCTGACCGCTTTCCATTACAGACCCCGCTTTTGTACACGGCATCTGTAAAGTGGCGGTGGTATTGGCCGGTATTTCTACCTCAACGATCAGCTGACCATTCTCCAGCTTCCAGCCGGAAGATACTCTTCCATAGGGTGTCTGGTACCCGGCAGCGGCCTGTGTAAAACCGCCACCGATATGCGGGGCAATCCGGATTTTTTTGTACCCGGGTGCTGCCGGATCGGAATCGAGCCCCGCCATAACCCGGTACATCCAGTCGCCGATGGCCCCATATGCGTAGTGATTAAAGGAGTTCATGGTGACCGCCTGAAAATCGCCATTGGTACGAATACCATCCCAGCGCTCCCAGATAGTAGTGGCGCCTTTTGTAACCGGGTATAACCAGGAAGGATAGGTTGGCTGCAACAGTAATGTATAGGCCAAATCCGTATAACCATACCGGCTCAGCACATGGCATAAATAAGGCGTGCCCAGGAAGCCCGTGGTTAAATGATTATTGTACTCCCTGATATTTGCAGCGAGTCTGTCGGCAGCCTGCTGCCGCAAATCCGGCGGGAACAGATCAAACTGCAGGGCCAGTACATACGCCGTTTGCGTGTTGGACATGATGGCACCATTGGGTGTGGTGTACTCTTTGAGATAAGCCGCTTTAATCCGTTCAAGTAAAGCGGAATAAGTCCGCACATCCTCCTGCCTGCCCAATTCCTTTGCAGCCAGTATCAGCAGCTGCGTGGAATGTGCATAGAAACATTGTGCAATGAGATATTTATTGGTAATAGCCGACCGGCCATCATTGTCATCCGTTACACTATAGAATAACCAGTCACCGAAATGACTGCCCTTGTTCCACAAATCATTTGTACTTCGCTGTTGCATGAAATCCACCCAGGCTTTCATGCTGGCATATTGCGTTTCCAGTATCCGTTTATCTCCATATACCTGGTACATTTCCCAGGGTATAATGGTGGCCGCGTCCGACCAGCCGGCACTGCCTCCCGCGGCCCATCCCTTTTCGCCTAATACATTCGGGATTACATGCGGCAGACTTCCGTTACTCAGCTGATCATGCGAAAGATCTTTTAACCACTTGGCGAAAAAATTGTTCACGCCCCGCAAGAAAGAAGCCGTGCGGAAAAACGCCTGCGCATCACCCGTCCAGCCCATCCGCTCATCCCGTTGCGGACAATCCGTGGGCACATCCAGGAAATTCCCCCGTAATCCCCATTCGATATTATGTTGCAGCTGATTAATCAATGGATTGGAACTGGTAAATGTTCCCGTCTGTTGCATATCGGAGTACAAAGCAATTGCCGTACAATTTTCCGGTTGCAGCTCACCGGTATACCCTTCCAGCCGGACATACCTGAATCCGTGAAAGGTAAAATGCGGTTCAAGCAGTTCTTCTTCGTTTCCTTTCAGGTAATAGATATCCTGTGCCCTGGCCTGACGCAGATTATCCGTATAAAAATTTCCCTCTTTGTCAAGGACTTCCGCATGTGATACGGTGATTTTATCACCGGCCCTGCCCCTCAATTTCAGCTGTACCCAACCCGTCAGATTCTGTCCGAAATCAATTACCTGTTCTCCTTTAGGAGTACGGATAAATTTTACCGGGCGAAATGTTTCCTGTTTTCTTATCGGCTCATTATAAGCAGCCGTTAATACTGTTTTTGAAAAACCGGCGACTTTTACTTCACTCCAGCCCGCCTCAGCATATCCCGCTTGTGTCCAGCCTTTTTTTTCCAGCCGGTTATCAATTGTTTCTCCGGCATAGATACCTGCCGAGCGGATGGCCCCTGTGGAAGACTTCCAGCTTTTATCCGAGGAAACCGTTTCACGCGTTCCGTCCGTATAAAAAATCTCCAGCTGAAAAAGCAGGGCGATATCAGTGCCGTATATATTCCGGCGGTTGTCAAAAGAAAAATTGCCGCGGTACCAACCATCGCCCAGGGTAACGGCAATGGCGTTGGTCCCGTTCTGCAGGTGCGACGTCACATCATAGGCCTGGTACTGCAGGTGTTTGTTATAACTGGTCCAGCCGGGCGTAAGATACGCGTCACCCACCCGCTTACCATTTATATGCGCTTCGTACAATCCATGCGCCGTTATATAAGCTGTAGCTGATTTTACTTTTTTGCGGCTGCTGAATTCTTTCCGCAGCAGTGGTGAGGCATACATACTATCCTCTTTGTAACCGGGTGTAATCCAGTCCGCTTTCCAGTCGCCCGGCTGTAACAAACCCATCTGCCATTCCGCCATCTTACTCCAACCGCTGACTTTACCGGACTGATCCCATACCCGTACCTGCCAGTAATATTTTTTCCCGGCCACCAATGGCTTTCCTTCATACGGTACATGCACAGACTGATCGGATAACTTCTTCCCGCTTGTCCAGCTGCGCTCTCCTTTCTGCAGGGAAGCAGGATGGTCTCCAACCCGGATTTCAAAAGCTGACTGTGATACATTGCGTTGCGGGCTGATTAAAATCCAGCTGAAACGGGGCTGCGTTACATCCAGTCCGACCGGGTTTTGAAGCCCTTCTATACGCAGTTGTTCCACAACAGGCTGAGCCAATGCGGAAAGAAAAAAACCGTATACAATAAAGAGGAGTAGTGTTGTCTTTTTCATATGTAGCCTTTACTATTCTTCCGGAATGGAAGAACCCGTTACAAATGTAGGAGGAAAAAGAGGCCAATATGTATTGAACAAACATTCTTATTCGCTATACACTTCCTTACGGATACTGGCAAAGGCAGCGGCTTTACCCGCATTACCCATGTCCTGGTATATCGAAATAAGACCATCCAGTATCAGCCGCTGGTTGCCATAGCCCCTCAGAAATTTCTCCAGTAACTGGACGGCTTCCGTACCACGGCCGGTGGAGAAAAGCGCGATGGCATAGCCGTACGTCATATCCGCATTGGCCGGCTCCATTTTCGCGGCTGCTTCCAGTTCACGGATACCACTTGTATATTCTTTCCGGCGGATATACCAGAAGCCCATTGCATAATGCAGCCAGGCACTTCCGGGATTTCTCAGCAGTCCCTTATCCGCTGTTTTTTTCGCGTCCTCTTCCCGGCCCTGTTCACGATACAGATCAATCAGGTTGGTATATGCCGGAATAAAATCCGGGAAGCGACCTATACAGGTTTTGTATAACTGTTCGGCTTCCTGCTGCTGCCCTGTAAAATTTTTCAGGATCGCCCGGTTGAAATATCCATCCGGCCGGTGACTCAGCTGTTCCTGCTGCTGTATGTATTCCTTCACCAGCAACGAAAATTGCGCGGCATCTTTTTCGCTCAGCCTTGCCTGTTGCGGGGCGAGCAGGCTCATGGCTTCATAGCGCACGGCCGCCACTTTATCATATAAGAGGGTTTCCACATGACCTGAATAATTTTCAGGTGGATAATTCCGCAACGCGCGGAGTGCATTCAGGCGGAGAAACGGGTTTTCGTTTTTTAATTCTTCCATTACCGCGTTACTGACCCTGTTGGTAGTATAGAAACCGTACTGCTCCAGCGCGGTGGCCCGGATGATGGCCGGGTAGGCTTTATTTTCGAGCAGGGTATATAAGGAGGCTTCACTTTCTTTTATATAACGGGAAATGGCAAACAGCAGTTCTCCGTATGTTTTTTCCCGGGGCAGTTTTTCACTGTACCATTTTAAGAAATAATCCGCCGCCCATTTCACCGGCTTATCCTGATGACATTGTGTACAGGCATTGGGTGTTCCCATCTGTACGGAATGATCCGGTCTCGGTATCCGGATACTGTGATCAAGCCGGTTGTCCACCACCATATAGGTGGTCACCGGCATATGACAGTTTACACATTGGCTTCCCGTACTACCCGGTTTATGAAAACTATGCGTAGTCCCATCGTATTTTGCCGGCTGATGACAGGATGTACACAGGCTGTTACCCACAGCTTTCACTTTCATACTATGGGGATCATGGCAGTTGATACAGGTAACGCCCGCTGCGTGCATCTTACTCTGCGCGAAGGAGCCGTATTCGTAATCCTCCTGTTTTATCTGTCCGTCAATATAATAATTCACCGGGTCGGCTGTGGCGGGCAAATGCGACTGCAGGAAAGATTGTCCGTGTGTATAGCTGTCAGAAAACCGGGTGGCGCGTGCATGACAACGGGCACAGGTTTCCAGTAAGGTATCATGAGGGATTACCTGCTCCGGCATCAGGGTCTGCTTTACCGGATCCATTTTCCAATTGATGGCTTTCGCCGCCAGACTGATGGCAAACCCCTTATAAGGAACGGACTTATCTTTTTCATCTGCCCACTTAATATGACCGGAAGCGGGTCCATGACAGGATTCGCAGGAGACCCGGCTTTCGCTCCACCGGCTGTTGAATTTATCGCCGGCCAGGTCAAAGTTTTTTTTATAATCCGTCGTATGACAATCCGCGCACATGTAATTCCAGTTCTGGTTGATACCCATCCAGAACAATTCATCCGTATGTGCGATACGTTCTTTATCGTATAAATGAAACCAGCGTTGTCCCCCTTTCGCCTTTTCACGGGTATCCCAGCAAAAGGGCAAAACCTGTATCCGGCCATCCTCAAACTTTACCAGGTATTGCTGCAATGGCTGCCAGCCGAATGTATAGCTGATGGCAAACTCTTTTTTCACCCCGGTGCTGTCTGTGGTGCGGACAAAATACCGCGAGCCCTGCCGGTAAAAAAAAGCGGTGTCGCCCTGGTAAATAAAACGGGTATTGTTAAAATCTCCTTTTACCGTTTCCGCAGATACGGTATCCATGGCATGAAAATGATCGGAGGTTTTAAAAAGGGCCGTTTGTTGCGGATGACAGGATTGACATTTTTCTGAACCCGCATAGGCAGGATTTTCCAGGGGCAGCGACCGGTTTACACAGCAATAACAAAAGACCAGCAACAGCAGCAGGGAAACCAATACCTTGATTTTTTTCATAATTCTGTTTAACAGGAAGTGATGGCTAAATTAAGAAAACGGACCAACTGTTTATTATATTAAGATTACAACAATCCGGTGAACCTTTTATCCGCAGCCCTGTTGTCGCTGCCCTGTTACAACACTGTAACAGGGTTAAACTACACACAGGTAGTACAAGCACTACAAGCAGGGAATGATTGCAAAGACCTGCGTCATACACTTCACTGACGCAAGTCAATTTTCATTGGGAAAATATAAAATTATACGCAGGTGAAAAAGGGATAACACTTAATACGTGATATTGATGATATGATCGTAAAATTTCAGATTCGTGTATCCGTTTTTATAAAAACAACGAATAAAAAAACCCGGTGATGTATCCTGTGAACTTTGTGTCTGATCAACTAAAAAAAAATTCTGGCATTGATTTTGACTTGCAGGAATACCTTTCCGGTAACATTTCACGAACCCTCTTGCCGGAATACAGTAGCGACCAATCTGACAAAAAAAAGGTAAAGGCTGAAAGGAACGAACAATCCTTCCGGTAACCGGTCACCCGGTACCGATCAGCACAATAAATAAGCAATTACACCCGGACAGGTTAGTATAAAACCTGTAACGGATCCTTCTTGCCCTTACTTTTTCCAGCCAGTATCCAATATCCATCTGACATTTTTTTTGACAACTAAAAAAAAAGAACAACAATGAAAAACCAATCAGTCGTAAGTAACAGGACAGGCGCTGCTTTCTTCAGCCGTCGTTCCCGTTTTGTCCCCCTGGCATTTGCAGGGCTTCTTTTATTCCTGGCTTCCTGCCGCAAAAACATGGATGCGTTATACAGTGATGCACCGGTAACGGAGAGTGCCGCCGCGGCCCGTCTCGGATTTACCGGCAACAGTTTTTATGTGGCTACCAACGGTAATGATGCCAACGCGGGCACTGAAGCCGCTCCTTTTAAAACACTTGACAAATTATCCAATGTATTAAAACCCGGCGATATCGCTTATGTACGTGGCGGTACCTACCGGATCAGCAAATCCACCAGTACCGTGAACAGGTCATACCTGGTTAATCTCCAGGGTACTGTTACGGACAGCATATTTATCGTTAACTATCCCGGTGAGCAACCCGTATTTAATATGGATGAACAATTGATTCCGGGTGAAGCAGGTGATGGCCCTGTTGGATTAAAAATTGAAAACAGCCGGTATCTCCATGTAAAAGGATTGCGTTTTACCGGGCTGAAACAAAACCCGGCCAATATCAATACTCCGGCCGGTATGATTCTGTACAATGTGGACAATTCCCTGATTGACCAGGTGGAAGTGGACCATATTGAAGGTTACGGTATTTATCTGCAGGGCGGATCAGACAACAACCGCATTCTAAATACAGACGTACACCATATTGGTGACCTCTACAGCGGCTGGGGCGGTGCCAATGGTTTTAATATTACCGGCGGAGACCCTTCCACAAACAACGTGTTTGAAGGTTGCCGTGCCTGGTGGTGCAGTGATGACGGTTTTGATCTGTTCGGTACGAACAGTGTGGCCACTTTTAAAAACTGCTGGGCTTTCTGGAATGGTTACCAGGCCGGAAATTTCCTCACAGCGGGTGACGGACAGGGCTTCAAACTGGGGCCCACTGCTACTGATCTGAGTGGTTCTTCTGCAATATACCGTACACTGATTGGATGTGTGGCTTTTGAAAACCGCTTAAACGGATTTGATCAGAACTCACAAAGCAATACCACCTGTAAAGTAGCGCTCTATAATAATACCGCTTTTGGTAATAAGAGCAATGGTTATTTCTTTGGTGCCAATACCAATGTTCAGCAGGTATTTAAAAACAATATCAATTTCAACAATGGTATCTGGGGTGATGAAATTCAGTCAGGCCCCAACGTTTCGAATAACACCTGGAATGCAATCAGTGTTTCCAATTCCGATTTTCAGAGCCTCTCTTCAGTGGGAGCCGATGGTCCACGCCAGGCGGATGGCAGTCTTCCTGATCTTCCCTTCATGAAACTCACAGCCAGTTCCGGCCTGATAAATGCGGGAGTAAATGTTGGCTATCCATTCCTGGGCAGTGCCCCCGATTTAGGTGCATTTGAAACAGGTGGTATTACCACCACTCCGGCCAATAACCCGCCTACCGCCAATGCAGGTGCAGATAAAACCATTACCCTGCCTGCAAACAGTATCAGTTTTGCCGGTACTGGTACAGACCCCGAAGGTTATGCCATCAGCTATGCCTGGACCTACATCAGCGGACCTGCAACACCCGTATTAGCCGGTGCTGCCAGTGCCAGCCTTACCGCATCTTCATTGATAGCCGGTACCTATACATTCAGGCTCACTGTTACAGACAATATGGGATTGAAAGGTTTTGATGACGTAAGTGTGATAGTGAAAAACTTTACCGTAACCACAGGCGGCAGTGCCATCAACGCCAGCCAGGCCACTTCCTTTGGTGGATATGGCTATATGGTTGTACAAAGTTTTGGTACCACCCCGGATGATATTAACAATATGAGTCAGTCGCTCCTGCGTGTTTATGAAAACGGAGTGGAACTTACCCGTGCCCACAGTCTGCACAATGACATCTCCGTATACGGTGCCGGTCGTTTCAGCCATTGGACTGACGGCGTAAATGAAGTACTGTTCTTCTCCGCATCCGACAACAGCGACCCCGCCACCAATGGAAGAACCTATACATTTACAATTGGCAGCAGCACCCCTCCCCCAACGGTAACCAATACCCCGTATGGCGGTGTGGCCAGACTGATCCCGGGAACAATCCAGGCGGAAGATTATGACAATGGTGGAATAAATATTGCCTATAAAGACAATACCACCGGTAATGCCGGCGGCAAATACAGGACTACTGAATCCGTTGACCTCGGGTATAGCAGCAAGGAAGTCAGCAATTACCTGGGCTGGACACAGGCGGGCGAATGGCTGAAGTACAGCGTAAACATCAGCAGCAGCAGAACCTATTCCCTGCAACTGAGAGTAGCGTCTGCCAATGCCGGCAAATCCGTACGGATTGAAATTGACGGAACCACCATCGCCACTGTAGCCATACCCAAAACCGGCGGCGCCGACAAATGGACAACCGTAACAGTATCCGGAATCAACCTGACAGCCGGATTAAAAACACTGCGTTTATTCAACGTCACCGGCGGACAGAATATCAACTATATTAAATTTATATAAGAAGGACCCTACGACTGGAATCAAAAGCTGTCGCGCTATGCGGCAGCTTTTGTGTTTTTTAACAGAGGAACAATCAGCTGTTTTGAGGGAATTTCTCATCAACCAATTCTCAATGCTCAATTTTCATGAACGTTCAAAGGACGAATTCGTTTTCAATTTGACTGAGCTGATGCAGGAATGATGAACCACCATAAAATTTCTCCATCAATACGGATCACATCACCGCAGGTGATTACTATGTGACCTACCCCTGCGCACTGCCACAAACCTCAGCCCGCTGAACCTGTTGGTTTGTATTCTATGTAATCTATGTACTTATGTAACTATGCCTGCCTGCCGGCAGGCAGGTGTGTAATGAATCTGCCGCCAGGCAGATGTGAAATCCGCTATTAACCAACAAAGCACCCCGATGGGGTAATCGAAAAGACCTCGGGAGTAGTTGTTAGTCGATAGTCTTTAGTAAACAGCCTCTTCTAAGTGGCCTTCTCAACACCTAAACAACTCAACAACTAAACACCTCAACTTTCCCAAAAAAAACATTTACCTTCCAGTATAATTAAACCCCCATCAACATGCCTCTTCCTTCTACCAAACCCTCCACTTTTTTATTATTCCCCTGGGGACTGCTGTCCATTGTATTAGTGCTTGGCCTCAACCTGGTACTCGACAATGACTGGTTCAGCAAAAACTGGAGCTGGATCGCATTGGTGCTGATTATTCCGGCCGCAATACTTGAAAACTTTAAAGTCGGTTACTCCACGATGCGGATCATGTTTATGAAAGTGGTGTACTCCCTGATCTCCTTCCTGCTGGTGGGTATGGCTTTTGGCTCCGCACTGACCGGCTGGCATATTGACCGTTTTCAGAAAATCGCCGGTGTAAAAACGATTGAACTGCCCTGGTATGTGGTACTGGCGCTCGCTGTTTTACTTTTAATCCAGGTGGCCCAGTTATTCAGTATGCTGAAAGCGGTGAAAAGAGAATTTATGCAGATGGACCCGGATCAGTAGTCGGGAGTCGGGAGTCGGGAGTGAACAACCGTTTCGAAGGAAACAATACGTATCACAAGCGACTCATGGCTAATGACTGAACGGCTGCTTTCAAAAACGGCCAGGTGGGCAGACTGGAAATAATCTTCAGTTCTTCCGGAATCGTGCTATCGTTGTCCAGGAATTTCAGCACTTGTGCCGCTTTGTTTTTCCTGAACAGGGTGGAAAATATTTTTCGTCCGGGGAGTGTACGGTGATAAAGAATATACAACAGCGTATTATCGTAAAAGCGGAAACGTGCAGGTGTTTGGCTTAGCCCGGTCAGCGGTTGCCCGGACAACAACCGGTCGAGTATTTCCTGCGATTGTTTTTGTACAAACTGAAAAGTATATCCGCTGGAGGCCTTGGTTCTTCCGCCGGCTGTGCCCAGTTGAATCACGCCGTTACGGATCGTACTGAATTTTTCATCCGTCATGGGAATGATACCAAACTCTTCTTCCTTCACTTTATACTCCTCCAGCTTCAGCTGGGTCCGGATATAGTTCCGTAGCTCCGCATCATACTGTCCGGGTTCAAGCAGCGCAGGTGTAAACAACGTGTATTCCACCAGGGCCGTATACGGATCAAAAGGCAATACATAGGCAAATGTAGTCCCGTGGTCCTGGTGTACCCTGAAATCCATCAGCGAAGCTTTCTGCGGATCAAATACGGGTAGGGGTGATTCAATGACCCACCCTTTGAAATGCTGAAGCACCTGCAGCCGGGACCGGCCAGGTGTATAAACTGAATTAAACAGAACGGCTTTCGGAAACTTATATAGCTGCTCATTCAGCACTATGGTACATTCCCCCTCCGCCACCGCGCTGCTGCCGACCTCGCCATATACGGTTTCAATATTCGGCTGACTGTTTATTATATCAAAGCAATACCGGTAAAAATCAGCGCCCCTTATCATTTTATAGGTATACGGGTGGATGTCCAATGTCCGGTCCCAGGTATCACTAAAGAAATCGATCTTCGGCCATTGGCGGTAAACGATCGATTCAAAAAAGCCTTCACCGGCCTCCCAGTAACACCAGGTCCGGTCGTTTTGGGTTTTAGGCGCTTTTTCGAGCAGGAGTATTTTTTTATCCGCAAACTGTCCGCTGCGGATCATGCGCATCAGCAGACTCAGGGCAGACAAGCCCGTGCCACAGAAAATATAATCGTATGATGCAGATCTGAACAGGGTTGTAAATTAAGTTTCTTCTTTTTCAGGCGCGTATTCCACCCGGCGGGCGCCTGCCATCAGTTGTTTATCCCGCTGTACTTTTTCCCAGTATTTTTTGGCCACATAGAGGAAACCAAAACTTTCCCCCTGCTCTTTACCCAGGTGTTTGTGGTGCATTTTGTGCGCCCAGCGGATGGCCCGGACATAGGTATTATTGCTCCGGCTGAACCATTTGAAGCGCTGATGTATAATCACATCGTGTACCATGAAATAAGCAAACCCGTATAACATGATGCCGAAGCCGATGGACTGCATCCACCAGTGATGATCATAAGTGCCAGAATAAATCAGGAGAAAACTCGGTACCGCGAAAATAAACGCGAAGAGATCATTTTTTTCAAACACACCCGGACGAACCTGGTGATGGTCTTTGTGGAGGTACCACAAAAATCCGTGCATCACATATTTATGCGTACACCAGGTGATTCCTTCCATAATTACAAATGTGCCCAGCAGCACGCCAATATATTGCAACAACCCGATCATACAAATAATTATGCGGGTACGGCATCAGCCGCATAACGCGCCTGCCACCAGTCCCTGATTTTTGGAAAAGCAATATGAAACCACGCCGTGTACAACTCCGGCTCTGCAGACAATGATCCGGCAATAGCCGGTACCGGCAGGTATCGGACCGCCATCACTTCTTCCGGATTCATGTGTATGGGGCCTTCATATTCGCCGGCAAACACATGGTCAAATTCGTATTCCGTAAGCCCGTTGTCGAAACCGGCTTTGTATACAAAATCAAATATCTTATCGGTAAATGTATCAAAGCCCAGTTCCTCACGAAGGCGGCGATGTACCGCGTCAATAGTGGCTTCACCAAAGGCCGGATGACTGCAACAGGCATTGGTCCACAACCCCCCGCTGTGGTATTTCTCTTTTGCCCGTTGCTGGAGCAGCATTTCGCCTTTACTGTTGAATATAAAAACACTGAAGGCACGGTGCAACAGGCCCTTTTCATGGGCTTCCATTTTTTCGCATGCTCCCTGGGCATTATCCGCTTCGTCTACAAGAATAACTTGGTTCAGGTCCATATCAGATCAGTCTCAGCTGGTTTTTAACGCCGGCCCTGAACACGATCAGGGCTTTCAGGTAATTCGGAATCCGGATACGGCTGTCCATCACCCTGGCAGGTTCCAGGCGTTTTATTTTTTTAAAGAGCGAAAGGTAATATTTGTAAGCCACATATACCCCGAACCGGGCTTTCAGCGGCAGCCTTTTTATACCTTCATATGCCGCTTTGAAATCATGCTGTATATCTTCTTCAATGGCATTCTTTTCCCGCTCTGAAAAATTGGAGAAATCACAACCCGGGAAGTAAACCCTGGACATGCCCGTATAATCCGCTTTTATATCGCGGAGGAAATTCACTTTCTGAAAAGCCGCACCCAGCGCACGGGCGGATGGTTCCAGTTTATCATACAGTTCTTTCTTTCCTTCACAAAAAACATAGAGACACATCAGTCCCACCACTTCCGCGGATCCATAGATATATTCCCGGTATTCCGCGCAATCATAATTTTTTTTACCCAGGTCCATTTCCATGCTGTGAAAAAAAGCTTCCACCAGGGCCAGGTCAATATTAAATTCATTTACGGTACGCTGAAAACTGTTCAGTACCGGGTTGAGGCTGATCCGGCGCTCAATGGCTTCGTATGTTTCTTTTTTGAACTGGGCCAGCAGGATATCCTTATCATAATCATGGAAGGTATCCACGATTTCATCCGCAAAACGGACAAACCCGTATATATTGAATACAGGAGTACGCAGATCGCTGTGCAGCATACGGATAGCGGAGGAAAATGACGTGCTGTAGTTTTCCGTCACAATCCGGCTGCAATTCTCACTGGTGGTATGAAAAAGTTGTACCATGCCTGAATATAAGTGTTTATTTTATTTTTCTGATCACTTGTTTAGCCACTACTTCCCCGCTGATCAGGGAAGGCGGAACACCCGGTCCCGGCACCGTGAGCTGTCCGGTATAAAAAAGATTCTTTACTTTTTTGCTTTCACAGGAGGGACGGAAAATCGCGGTCTGCAGCAGGGTATTGGCCAGCCCATACGCATTCCCCTTAAAGGAATTGTAATCCGATACGAAATCGGTTACGGAAAATGTTTTCTTGTACACCACGGCATCAAGTATGGACTCCCCTGTTTTCTCCTCCATCCGTTTTACGATCCGCTGAAAATATTTTTCCCGTAATTCCTCATTGTCTTTTTCAAGACCAGACGCTACGGGTATGAGGAAAACAATATTCTCGTGACCGGCCGGAGCCACCGCTTCATCCGTAACGGATGAAACGCTTACATAAAATAAAGGTTCAGTCGGCCATTGGGGATTTTTATAAATTTCTTCCCCGTGCTGTTCAAACGGCACATCAAAAAACAACGCGTGATGTACCGGATTTTTCAGTTTTTTATTAAGTCCCACATAATACATGAGACAGGATGGCGCCATAACTTTTTTATCCCAGTACGCATCGGAATAGGACTGCGCGGAGGGGGGCAGTAATTTTTTCTCCGTGAACTGATAATCGGCACCGCTGATCACCGCATCGGCCGTATACTGGCCTTTTGCCGTATTAATTTTCCGGGCGGCTGTACCGTCAACGGAAATGGAGGTTACCGCTTCATTAAAACGGAATTCCACACCCAGCTCCACGGCCAGCTTATACATACCTTCTACAATAGCATACATCCCGCCTTCCGGATACCAGGTGCCCCCTTTGAGGTCGGCATAATTCATGAGGCTGTACAGCGCCGGTGTATCTTCCGGTAATGCCCCGAGAAAAAGGACCGGAAACTCCATCAGTTGTCTGAGTTTCGGATGCTTAAAATATTTCTGAATATGCTTTTTAATGGAAGTAAATACATCCAGCCGGAATACCCCGCTGATCGTGGGCCAGTCCATAAATTCCGTAAGTGAACGGCTGGGTTTATACACCAGTTTATTTACGCCTACTTCGTATTTATAGGCGGCTTCTTTCATATATTTTTCCAACTGCACCCCACTGCCGGGTTCAATGTCTTCAAATACTTTTTTCAGCGCATTGAAATCAGCCGGCATATCCGTGAATCCTTCTTCCCAATACACGCGGTAGGAAGGATCCAGCCTTTTCAGTTTATAATAATCACTGACTTTTTTCCCGAACTGGTTAAAATATCGTTCAAACACATCGGGCATCCAGTAAAAACTGGGGCCCATGTCAAACGTAAAACCGTTTTCTTTCAATTGACAGGCTCTTCCACCCGGGCCGCTGTTTTTTTCCAGCACGGTAACCTGCCAGCCTTCCTTCGCCATGAAGGATGCCGCGGACAATCCGGCAAACCCGCTGCCGATAACAATGACTGATTTTTTTGCTGCCACCTGGTTAATTTAGTATCGGCTGATTTGTTCCTTTAATAGTTTACGCGCAAAGTGAATCCGGCTTTTGATGGTACCCAGCGGCTCGTGTAGTGCCTCCGCTATCTCATTGTATTTGTACCCGTCAAAATACAATAAAAAAGGGGTTCTGAATATTTCCGGCAACTGGGTGATGGCTTTATTAATTTCTTTTATCCGTAGTTCACTTTCCGCCCCATTGGCAACAGTGGTCTGTTTCTGGTTGATCAGAAACTCATTCGGAGAATTATCAAAAATGGTTTTTTGTTTTGCTTTCCGGCGGTAATTATTGATGAAGATATTCCGCATAATGGTAAACAACCAGGCTTTGATATTCGTCCCGACATTATACTTGTCCTGGTTGGCCAATGCCTTATACAGCGTATCCTGGTACAGGTCATTTGCGGCTTCCGTGTCCCTGGTAAGATTCACTGCAAAAGGCTTCAGAAAGTCTGCATGTTGTAACAGCAACTGGTTGAATTCTGTACTGGCCATATTCCTATGTTTAATTATGTTGGATGTAAAATTAAACAAAAAAGAGTCGGATTCGCCGTTTTTTGTTTAATTATTTTGTTAAAAAATTAAACATTATAAATCAGTCAGTTATCCCGGTTTCAAAGTGTACCGAGGTAGTCAATTACTTCCTGGAGTGATTTTTTTACGCTGATTCCGGAGGGAAGTGCCCGGTTATATTGCTGGGCGGGTGCACCGGAAATCACCATCGGTATGCCGTTAAACTGAACGGATGCATTGTTCAGCATACGCTCCATATTAAAGCCGGATGTAGTGGCGGTAAGGTGTGTGAATATAAGATCGGGCTTTTTAAGACTGGCCACATAAGCCACATCTTTCAGGGGTACATTGGCACCCAGGTACAAGGTTTTCAACCCCCGGTTTTTGAGCATAAAATACATAAAGAGCAGCCCCAGTTCGTGGTGCTCTCCTTCGGGCAGAAATAACAATACGGTTTTATCCCGGTCAAGATGGGTAACACAGCCTTCTATGGCCACTACCAGTTTCTGGCGGATGATATTGGTCACCAGGTGCTCCTGCGCCGGGTTAATATGTCCGGTTAACCAGAGAATGCCGATTTTCTCCAGGAAAGGGAAAAGGATCTGCATTACGGTACGCTCAATTCCTTTCTGCGCGATATAGTTGGTGAGAATCTTTTCAAATTTCTCTATTTCCAGCTCTACCATTTCCTGTACCAGTTCATTCACGATCCGCTCCTGCATGGCCTGGGCATCGCCAAGGGAAAGGATACGGCTCCGGATCTCCTCCGGTTGCATCTTATCGATATGCGAAATCTTATACCCATATTTATTCAGCAGGGAAATATTCAGTATTGTTTTCAGCTCATCATTGCTGTAATACCGGATATTGGTATCAGTCCGCCTGGGTTTCAGAAAATGATAACGCTGCTCCCAGATACGGATCGTATGGGCCTTGATACCCGACAGATTTTCGAGGTCTTTGATGGTAAACGCATTCATAACAGCATAGTTACAAATGGGGAGGGAAAAGGTTTAGTTGTTGAGGGGTTTAGTTGTTGAGTTGTTGAGTTGTTGAGAATGCTACTTAGAAGGGGCTGTTGACTACTAACTACTATCTGCTAACTACTAACTAGAGTCCAGCGTTCCTGATCTTCCCCGTATCCATCAGTTTCCGTAACTGTGCACCGAGGGCGGGACTGTGTAAGGCTTCCAGGTGGCGGAAATGGTGCATATCGGTACCGATCAGGTCGTAGGCATTTTGTTTTACCAGGTAATTGGCCAGTTCGGTTACCGTACGGCCATAGTAGCCGCCCAGGGAAAGCAGATTGAGCTGAAAGAGGCAACCGGCTTCTTTGAGTTCGCCATAAAAGGCTTTGTTCTGTTCCAGGTAAATATAGCGTTCCGGGTGTGCGATCACGGGCTGATAACCCTGCATCTGCATATCAAATAATATATCCTTGAGGCTGTGCGAAGGATAGGCCATGGAAAATTCGACCAGGACCATTTTCCCGCTGATCGTCAGCAGCGGCTCATTGTTGGCCAGCAGTCCGGCCACATAATCATCCAGGAAATATTCAGCACCGGCGTGTATTTCAACTTCCAGTCCGGCTTCTTTTACCGCCGTTCGTACCCATTCCAGCCGCTCCAGTATTACTTCCCGGGTATTCTTATACATATCCCACATGATATGCGGCGTAGTAATTATTTTTTTATACCCGAGTGCGTGCAGACCGCCAATCAGCTGCAGCGAGGTTTCGATATCCGGTGCCCCGTCATCAATACCCGGAATCAGATGCGAGTGCATGTCGGTTTGCAACAGGCCGATCGCCGCTTTATCCGCGGCTTTATCCGGTTTTGATCTGGAGAAAAATTTAAACATGCAGGGTGACGTCTTTGATGCCGAAATTACAACTGAAATTCATCTTTTGTTCAGAAACTTCTTTTGGGCAGCGAAGGAAATACTTTATACACGAGGTTACTCTTGGGAAAAACCACATACCAGGCCGTTAGAAAAAGGATCATAAAGTCCGTGTAGAAGGTCTGGTGCTGCTGGTACCAGACCTCAAGGGCTCCTTTATACGGCAGTATAATATCCCGGTAACACTCCTGCGGCGGCAGCTTACTCTGCGTGATAATCAGTTCCTCATCACGGAATACAATGGAACCAATACCGGTCAGGCCCGGTTGCGCATTATACACTTTGGATTTCATTTCATCCGAATAGCGGTCAAACCCCACTTTCATCAGCGGGCGGGGGCCCACAAACGACATATCACCCGTGAGTATATTGATTACCTGGGGCAGTTCATTGATCTTGCTCTGGCGGAGGAAACGGCCAACAGCGGTAATCCGCGGATCCTTCCGCACGGTCATGTCACCGTGTCCCATATTGGGACTGTTTTTCAGCATGGTCGCGAATTTCCAGATCTTAAAAATGGTATTCTTATACCCCACTCTTTCCTGCAGGAAAAATACTTCATGTTCACCCGTCAGTACTAACAGGAGAATGATCGGGATAAACACCGGCAGCAGGACCACCAGTGCCAGGAAGGAAAACAGCAGATCAAAAAAACGCTTAATGAATTTGTACATACACTTGGATATTGTTCACGTTAACCAATAGCCGCTTTTATTTCGCGGGCTACAATGGCCAGTTCCTCATCCGTAATATTGGTGGAACTCGGGATACTGAGACAGGTATGGTAAATATAGTCCGACCTGTCCTGCCGCTGAATATACACGCAGTCCTTATACATCGGCAGCTTATTCATCGGCATCCAGAACCGGCGGCTCAGGATTTTATTGGCATTGAGGTGTTCCAGCAGGGCTTCCTGCTTTTCGGTCTGGATGGTAAACAACCATCCGTTGACATTCACTTCCGGCAATTCCTGCTGAAAGCGGATATCGGCTACACCTGCCAGTTGCTCTTTATAAAACGCCACGATCTGTTTCTTACGTTCAATAAACGAAGGAAGCAATTCCATCTGGGCCACGCCGATGGCGGCCAGCACATTCACCAGCCGGTAGTTATACCCTACTTCGTCATGATAATATTCATCCGCACTGGCTTTTGCCGTAGTGGTGAGGTGTTTCGCTTTTCTGGCCAGTTCTTCATTGTCGGTAACAATCACGCCGCCACCGCCGGTAGAAATGATTTTATTCCCGTTGAAGCTGAATGCCGCCAGCGGACTGAACGTACCGGCACTTTTCCCCTTATAGGTGGTACCCAGTGCTTCCGTGGCATCTTCCACCACCGGCAAGGGGTAACGGCTGACGATTGAACTGAACCGGTCCATATCGCACATATTCCCGAGAATATGCACGGGCATGATGGCGCCAATACGACGACCGTCTTTTTTATAATAGAGTGCCTCTCCTTTTATTTCCGTCTGCGTGGACAGAAATTCGTCGAGCAAATCAAGATCCATCTGCCACATCAGCGGATCCGCATCAATCAGCAATGGCTCGGCTCCTATGTATTTAATGGAATTGGCAGACGCTACAAAGGTCAGGTTGGGAAGGAGCACATAGTCATGCTGCTTCACACCGGATAATAAGAGGGAAATATGCAGGGCTGCGGTTCCGTTTACAGCGGCTATGCCGTATTTCGCTCCGGCAAAATCCGCCACCATCTGCTCAAACTTTGTTACATAGGAACCCACGGAAGAAATCCAGCCGGTATCGAGGCAGTCTTTTACATACTTCCATTCATTCCCCGCCATATTCGGCAGACTGAGGGCAATAAATTTATCGTTACTCATATACCAGTTTTCCGGATTCAAGATAGGCATTGTACCAGTCCACCGTAATCTTCAATCCCTCTTTCCACATTACTTTCGGCTCATAACCCAGCTGGGTACGGGCCTTGGTAATATCCGGACAACGGCGGCTCACCGAACCGGGATAGGTCGGGGCATTTTCAAATTCTCCTTTAAAATCCATCAGTTCACCGGCATAGTGAATGAGGTCGCCGATGGATATCTCATCCTGTGTGCCGATATGATAGGTCTCCCCGTTGGTATTGGGTTTTTCCATGGCCAGTACGGTTCCTTCCACAGCATCGCTGATATAGCAAAACGCACGGGTCTGGTCATGTCCATATACTTTAAACGGATTCTCTCCCTTACGATACCGTACCACCAGGTGAGGAATGACGTGTTTGAAACCCATCCGCGGACCATATACGTTGTGATAACGTACAATAGTGGCTTCAAAGCCGAGTATACGCGCATAGTTCAGGAAACCGGATTCACCCAGCATCTTGGTAACCGCATACGTGAAACGCGGATGACCGATATCCTGGATGCAAAGCGGTACTTCTTCCGGTGTAGGCGTGGTATAGCCAAAAGCCTCGATGGTACCCGCGTAACATTCGCTGGTGGAGGTAAACAATACTTTACCGATCTTACTGCGACGTATCCACTCCAGTGTATTAAAAATTAAAGCGGTATTGATGCGGATAATTTCATGCGGTATGGAATTCGCATTGTCCACTCCTACCACGGAAGCCAGCATATACACCTGGTCATACGTGTCATCCAGCAGATTGTAGGTAGCGGGATCGGTAAAATCACCTGGCACCACGCGGATGCCGTGCTTACTTACCAGTTCGGTAAAATAATCATCCTGTTTACCCCGCGCAAAATTGTCCGCAATGGTTAACTCATAATCACGGTTTTCCGCCAGGTATTTGGTAATGTTGAACCCGATAAATCCGGCGCCGCCGAGGAGGAGTACTTTTTTAGACATGGATATGAGTTGTAAGTTTTAAGTTATAAGTTGTAAGTGTGAACATAAGCTAAAAGAAACCGTTGATTAAATATACTAAGCGACGGAATATTCAATACGCAATGTTCAATATTCAATTTTTATTTCAGGGCTGCAACCAGCTTCGTACTTCGCACTTCGTACTTCGCACCTCGCACTTCGTACTTCGTACCTCGCACTTCGTACTTCGCACCTCGCACTTCGTACTTAGTAATTACTACAGGTCACCTCGTCCCAGCACTTTCACCACATGTTTTTCTCCCAATGATTTTATTTCGTCGTTGGTCAGTACACCGATGGTATCATAAACCCAGGCAGCCGGTTTGCTGCTGATCTTTTCCAGCAGCGCGGCATTGCCGCGGTAGTCTTTATGCCCGGTGGTAACCACCACCACATCATAATCCTCCTTCAGCAGACTTTCCAGATCCTGGTTGATCCAGAGATCTTTTTCTTCCCAGTATTTTACATGCGGATCATGCAGGGTTACTTCACATCCTTCTTCCAGCAGGTGATCGTAGAATCCTTCCACCGGTGTATACCGGGTATCGCCCACGTCATTCAGGTAACTCACCCCGAGCAGCAGAATTTTTTTCCCAGCCAGTGAACCGGTATACTGATCGCGGAGAAATTCAAATGCATAGACCGGCATCTTATCATTGATATGAACTCCTTTCTCACTTTGTCCCAGCTTTTCTTCACTGCCAAACAGGTTCATTCTGGCCCAGCTGGCCAGTAAGGGATCCTTGGTAAGGCAATAGCCGCCAACACCCAGACCGGGCAACATGATATTTTTATGCGTAGGGCGCATCCGGATCGCGTTCACCACTTCATAAATATCCACCCCGGCTTCTTCAGCAAACCGGCTCCATTCCACCATAAAGGCGATGTTCATTGCCCGGTAGGAATTCTCCAGCACTTTGGCCATTTCAGTGGCATTGGTATTGCCGAGACGGGTCAGCGGGTATTCATCTGTACGGATTACGGTGCGGAGAAATGTCTCCACCGCTTCCGCGCTTTTCTCATCGGTACCAGCGAAAACACGATAGAAATTCTGGATGGAATCAATGTACTTCGGTCCGGGCATCACCCGCTCATAAGAGTGACCTACTTTAATTTTATCCGTGGCCAGTCCCCGTTTAGCCAGTGACTCTTCCAGCAAGGGACGAACAATTTTTTGAGCCGTACCCGGGGGCACGGTTGTCTCCACCAATACCAATACATCTTCTTTGCAGTGGGTCCCGATCGCTTCAATGGCTTTACGGAAAGGCGTAAGGTTGACATCATAACCTTCGAGATCCCTGTTCTTTGCCGATTTTTTCTGTACATCCAGGTTGATGTCCACCACCACCACATCGGCTTTGCTATAGACATAACTGTCGAAAGTGGCATAGTAATTCTTTTTCCGCCTGGCTTCTTCGTAATACAATCCTATTTTAGGATCGGATGCCAGTACCGGGAACACGCCTTCATTGATGGAACGGATTTTCCAATAAGAGGCGGGCGTGGGCAGGTCAATACCAATTACGGCGTACTCTTCGGTGAGTGCGTTGGCCACAACCAGTCCCATTACAGACCCCACAAAGCCGAGGCCCTGTACTACTACCACTTTCTTACCTGGATGCAAGGCAATAAACGCATCAATGCCGGCTTTATCGTCGGAGGAGGCAGGAATGGCATATTCAATGCCTGTGATCGGGCTTTTTGACAAGGATAATGTGGTTGTGCTCATGGTTATTAGTCCGCTTGTAATTTAAACAGATGCTCCCCGATCTTTGTAAAGGCCCAGGGGGTTTTATAGGTTGTCGCTTTTATCCGGCGTTCAATCTCCTCCGGTGAATGTTCCGGCCGGATATGGCAAAGATCATCCAGTTGTTTTCTTGTAAACGGTTTTCTTTTCCACGTCTCGTTAGTAACCGGTAGCGGCGCCCCCTGCTGAATGAGTTCCATCATTTCATAAAAGCTTTCTTCAATCAGGTGATAACAGTGCTGGGTGATTTTGTAAACGGAATCTTCCGGCAGGACTGGAAACCGTTTTACCTGTATTATACTCCCGGAATCCACCATCGCTTTCATATGATGACAGGTAATGCCGTATTCGCCGGCGCCTTCATATACCGCGAAATTAGTACAACCCGTGCCGGGATATTCAGGACTGCCGGGATGGAAATTAATCGCCGCCACTGAAGCGCTTTCCAGTAATGAGGCGGGATAGATCCAGGAAGAAATAAATGAGATCATCAGTTCCCCTTTCCAGTTCAGTACGTCGGGGGGCAGTTTATCATGCCGGCTGCCGGAAAAAATGGTGGCCTTAGGGAAATGTGCCCGGATATACTCTTCGGCACGTTGCGCATATTCATTCTCTTTTTTGCGCAGTAATAACACACGATATGCTGTCCGGTCCAAAGGCTTCACGTAAGGTTGGTTATAGCGGTTTTTAAGAGGGCAAAGGTACCGATAAATGTTGGAAGTTGGAGGTTCGAGGTTGGAGGTTCGAGGTTGGAAGTTGGAGGTTCGAGGTTGGAAGTTTTCATTCACGCATAAAAAAAACCCGGGCTGGCCGGGTTTTATAAAATGATATAACAGGAATGTTTATGCCGCCACGAGTTTTCTCGCCGGTTTTTTCACCAGGTTCTTCGCCGGGTTGCCGACAACGGTGGCTCCGTCGGGTACATCTTTTACCACTACGGTACCGGCACCGATGGTCACATTGTCACCAATCACAATACCCTGGCGGATTACCGAATTGGCACCGATGAATGTATTGCGGCCCACTTTTACATTGCCACATAATACCGCACCGGGAGCAATATGGGTAAAGTCGCCGATCACGCATTCGTGGTCTATGCTGGTCGATGTATTGCAGATTACACCGCGGCCGATTTCCACTAACGGATTCAGCGTGGCATTGGCGGCAATCATCACACCTTCGCCCAGTTTTACAGAAGCAGAGATCACCGCACTCGGATGAATGGCATTGATCGGATTGCCCAGGTACTGACTGAGATTCGTGTGAATTTTTTCGCGGATGCCGTTATGTCCCACACAGGCGAAGAAATCATAGTCCTTCAGCTTATGGATCACATCCGCTTCTTTACCGAGATACTTTAAATGATAGGGATTAAACTCCTTTTCTTCGGAGTCACAATAGGCGGTCACCAGTCGTCCCGCACTCAGCAGGATATCGATGATGACAAAGGCGTGGCCGGAATAGCCGACAATGGCCACTGGTTTTTTCAATGTGGTTTTCATTGACCTGGATTTTGGATAAACCAAAAGTAATACCTCGTACAAGGCTTCCAAAACATTGAGGCCAATAAAAAGAAAAATCGGGTACTAGTACCTTACACTTATTCGTAGTTTTCCGATATGAAGGGGGAAGTTATTGAGCAGCAGTAAGTTGGAGATATTTGCTGCACAGCAGGTCATGTACCACCCGCTGATCGTAAACTGTTTGTACCTGGTGCAGCAATTGTTGCGCAAAACCCTGCATGGCAGCAGGATGTTCCAGGGCATATATCATTTGTTCATACAATTGTGCTTCATCACGTACATCGAAGATCAGACCGGTTACCCCGTGCTGCACAATATCAATATTGCCGTCAATACGGGAACAGATAACAGGACAACCCATCGCTCCCGCCTGCATCAGTACATTGGGAAATCCTTCCCGGTGCGACGGATGTACCAACACATTGGAGAACTCCATGAAATATTCCACCGCATCGCTCCAGCCGGCTGCGATCACACCAGGATGAGTCAGGATCAGTTGCCGGGCCGTATCGGAAACGGGATCCACTTCGTCTTCAAATGCACCGACCAGTATCAGTCTTGTCTGTGGAAAAAGAGTATACACACGGACAAAAGCCTGTAACAGTTCATCCATGCCTTTATCATGAACGATACGACCGACAGATAAAAAGTAAAACAGGGAGGGATCATATTTTACCATTTCTCTTGTGGCATGCTGCCTGTCTTGTAGTAATGCCGCCCTGTTATAGCGCGCCAGGTTTACCCCGTTACTTGAACCTTTGCCAATTACTTCCAGTTTGCGCGGATCAGCCAGCCGCTGTTTTACCATAAAATCTTTCATGGATTGGCTGTTCGGCCAAACATGTGTAGCGGCCCTGGCCGTCAGTTTCTCCATGAACACGAGGATACGGCGGCTCAACCCTTTTGTAGTTACGTACCGCAGGCCTGCTACAGTATGAATTCTGAGCTTCACGCCTGCCAATTTTGCGGCCAGCATGCCGATCAGTCCGGCTTTGGGGGTATGGGTATGTACGATATCCGGCTTCAGTTTCCGGAGTAATTTATACATCAGCCAGAGACAACGCAAATCCGCCAGTGGCGACATTTTGCGGGTCATGGGAATGATAAAATGCGGACAGCCTTCCCGTTCCAGTACGGTCTTCAGTTCCGGTCCGTCGCTGCTGACCATCAGTACATCAAACCCCTGTTCACGCATGTACTTCATTTGCCCCGGCAGTAAAACATTCAGTGATATAGGAGCCGTGGTGATACGGATTAACTTCTTCATAATATAGAAACAGATGTGAGATGTGTGATGTGAGATGTGGGTTGTCAGCCCTTCTATGGATCGGGTGTCTATGCGAACGGCTTCTCAACTTTTCATGTAGCACTTCCTGTACCACACTTCCAGAGCGAATATTGTCCAAAGCATTTTTGCTCTTTTTTCATCACCTGTTTTAATTTTTCTGTTCCAGAGATCATGCACAAAACCTGCTTCAATAAAATTGCGGCTATACGCATTAGGAGACAGAATATAGGAGGCCACTAAATCTTTCAGCTCTCCATCGAGCCATTTTTTAAGTGGGATTTCAAAGCCTCTTTTTGGCTGATGTATCAACTCTTCCGGAAGGTACTTTTGCGAAAGGGTACGTAGAATATGCTTCGTATGTGTTCCTTTAACTTTGAAATGATCGGGTAATGTGGGTATATATTCCAGGATGTCTTTTGCCAGAAGCGGACTCCGGCCTTCCAGGGAATGGGCCATAGTGGCGATATCCATTTTTACAAGCAGATTAGCTTCAAGAATGTGGTCAAAATCGAGATTAAGCATTTTCTGCATTCCCGTAATAGGAGAAGCATTTATCAGATCAAAGGACGCCTGTATGCTTTGCAGTGCTGATTGCCGGTTGCCTTTTATATACTTCGTTTGATCTTCAAAAATGTCGAGTGTTGAACTAAAATATGTATCCAACCCGCCTTTGCGTGCCAGGTCAATCAACCGGTAAATATAATTGTACTTGTTTTTTTTATTATGTGAAATCGGCAGAAAAGGGAATGTCATGCGTGCTGCATTCTTTACCAGGAATCCAGGCTTGAAAAAATCATACCTGGCAAATGGCACATACCTTCGGTAGCCACCAAATATTTCATCCCCCCCATCCCCGTTGAGAATAACTGTCAGGTGTTTTTTTGCTTCACGGCTTACATAATAACTGGGAATGGCAGAACTGTCAAAGAACGGAATTCCGTAATTACGTAAAATTGTTTCCACATCGTCCAGCAGGTGATCGAATTTAATACGGATTTCATGATGGTGCGTAGCATACCTGTCTGCCACCAATTTAGCTAACGGCGCTTCATCATACTCACCTGCAAAGGAGACTGTAAACGTTTTCAAAGAGGACTTATACTGACTGGCCATTGCAGTAACCAAACCACTATCAATGCCTCCACTGAGGAAAGAACCGACTTCAAGGTCGGAAGAATCTATCCTGCGGTGTACGGCTTCCTTTAATAATGACTCGGTTTTCTCAAGTGCCGTTTCAAAACTATCCGTACTCTTTTGTCCATAATAGCGGCTTATATCCCACCAGCGTGTGACGGTAACACTCAGGTCTGCAATTTTCAGGTATGCATAACTTCCCGATTCCAGTTTTTTTACATGCCGGTATGGCATAAAAGACTGAAAGAGGTAACCCGCATAAAGATATTGATAGATAGCATTATCATCAATCTCCAGGTTGATCTGGCCGGCAAGCGCATTTAGTTCACTGGCAAATAAAAACTGTTTCCCGTCTGAGAAATAATATAGCGGTTTCTTTCCGGCTCTGTCTCTTGCCAGAAAAATCTCCTGTTTCTCCTTATCATAAATGGCAAAAGCAAACATCCCGTCAAACTCGTGCAGGCAATTCGGACCATATTGCCGGAAAGCGTGGAGTATTGTCTCTGTATCCGAATTGGTATGGCAGGAAAGCCCCAGTTTTTCTCTTACTTCCAGATGATTGTATATCTCCCCGTTGAAAACGATAGTAAGTGGCCCGTACTGCATGGGTTGCTTGCCACTCGCAATATCAAGGATCGCGAGGCGATGGTGATGTAATTGCAAACTGGAAGCTGAGAATGTAGCCTGTTCGTCAGGCCCCCGGTGCCAGAGATCTTTAGTTAATTGTGGAATATTCAGGTTAAAATTGACAGAGCCGGCGATACCGCACATGGGAATTTATTTTTTTGGTACTGCGAAATAAACAATTCTGGTAAACCATCCTGGGAAGACCAATTTCGCTTTGTCGTAAAGTAAAGTAACAAGGATCAGGTAAAAAGGGGTACAGGGAATTTTGTAACGTGAAAGAGCCCCGAAGTTTCCGGTGGAGGACCCTACAGCAAATGCAAATACGATTGCAAACACAAAAACCATGAGGATTCGTCCATCTGAAAACGGCAATGTAAAAAAAAGTTTCACCCCTTTCTTAAAAAAGAAATTGAGTGTTACAAGGGTAAATACAAGAGACTCCATGGCCGAGAGCAGGGCAATCGGCGTATTAATTTCCCATAGAAAGGGACGGAAGAAAGTAGCCGTGATACTGCTGAAAAACAGGAGTACCGGGTTTGATGAGTTGATTTTAAAGTGTGAATCGTTGATAAGCGTCCGGTTAATGTTCTCGTATACTTTTCTCTCCCTTTCCACCGACTCCATTAGGTTGTCCAGTTTAAATTCCTGCGCCGCTTCCAGTGATGTAACATAACGGAGGATAAAAAAGACCACGACCCCGCCGGTAATCATCATTAGTATAGTAAATACAGTCCGCAGGGTCCGATCCTTGATCAGTCGGTTAAAGTCAGTGAATTGCCAGATCAGTACACTCATCATCAGCACCAACAAAATATAAATCTTCAGGTTAATCATTATATAGATAGCAATTGCCATCCAGATAGCGGAACTGACATAATTTTTCTTCATGTACACAATATTGACAAAAGCGTACAGGAGAATACCGATACACCCGAAGGAAATCGGGTCTTTAAGTAACCCGGAACTCCAGAAAGCCATACCTGGGAGAAAAATACATGCCAGTGCCAGTTCCCTGAAAAGATGTGGAAAGAAATAATAGAAAGTTTTGAATAGACGAAGTGCCCCCAGCAGCGCGAAAAATCCAAAACTCATGCAAATACAGAGATAGCTCCCTCCAAACAAATAGGAGGGAATGAGTGCCAGTTTTGGAGAGAAGAAATTGTTCGCGGCTCCCATATAACCATAGGTAACATCTCCCGTATAGTTGTCATAATAGAAAAAAGGGAATAAGGGACTGTCAAAAGTCAATTTTGACGTCTTTACCACCAGCCAGAAATTGGATGATTCCGCACTGATGGCGGCCCGCAGATCTTTTGATGCCTGATAGTAAAGCCCTGTATCACCCCCCTTAAAGTAAAAATTGGTAATGAGTACAAAAGCCAGAACACAAATCACTTTGAATCCAAAAGCCCTGTAATACAATTTTCTGACTCGCTCTTCTTTTTGTTTTCTGGCCCGGCTCCGAAGTATCAGGAAGAGCACAATAAAACAAAGAGGAAACAGATATACATCTTCCGCTGATAAAAATACGCTCAGCAATGTCATAACACAAAATGAATTATTATAGTACCCTGTTTTTTATCTGAAGATACCAAGAAAAGGAACGGTAGTTGACCTGACAGAGTACTGTTCTTCAATTTTATTCCGGGCAGCCAGCCCCAATTGTTTCCGCAGAACAGCATTTTCCAGCAACTGACTGAGCCGGTATTCCCAATCCTGTTCGGTATAGCATATATACCCATCGGTTCCATCGGTGACAATTTTCGTATTTACACCAACAGGAGATACCAGAGCAGGCATACCCAGACTCATATATTGAATGGCTTTGAACCCGCATTTCCCCCGGGTTATTTCATCATCCGTCAGCGGCATGAGGCCTATATGAAATTTTAGCAAATCTTCCGTTTCCGTCTCTCTCCGCCATGGAATAAAGCTGTAATTTCTGAGCGGTAGCAGTGGGTCTTTATCTGCAATAACATAAAATGTAAATTCATACTTTTCCTGTAAACGGATTAACGCTGGTAATACCAGATTGAGATAAGGCAGCGTGCTAAAGGAACCTGTCCATCCAATGGCTGGAAAGTTCACCGTCTGGTCCTGCAGACAATGATGACCTTCTTCGGTATTAACCACTGTCGGCAATACCATCACAGATTGCGAAAACTGATCAGCGTAGGATTTAAGAAATTCATTGCCTACCGTTACCCGATGTGACCAGGAACATATTTTTCGCACTTTGCTGAAAAAACGGATTGACAGAAACCGGCGGTTATATTCTGACATGGCAGGCACCCAGATAGAATCGTCAAAATCATAAATAATCTTCTTCCTAAATACCCGGGCAATGATCCATTCAAAAACAGGCGGCCCAACAGGTGCAGCTTCCCGGTGAATGTATACAAAATCATAAAAGGGCACGCGGAACAAATCCCCTATCCGGCGCAGATATCCGGTCAGGATGGTAGCTATTTTGCCCGAAATATTCGAGCTTGAATAGAGTACTTTACGGCCGCTGACTGTAAAATACGGACTTACTTTATAACGTATCCCCTGTGCAGAAAGGCCCGGCAGGTAGTGTTCAAACCTGAACCGCTGACTGGGGGAAACCCCAACCGGTGAGGGCACCATAAACAAAACAGATTTCTTATTGCGCTTATTTTCCGACATCCGATTACTGAGACTTTTTTGCCTATTGATAAATAATTTATTTAGCCGGGCTATAAATTGCCCGGTAAATCCGGCCTGCTATTGAATAATTTCTATGTGTTTCAGCCAGTTCCCTGATCCTGGTTGTAAGCAATACACGGGATTGATGCAACAATTGATCCAATTCCAGGATGGCGTTGTCATATTCTTTCCTGCTAAATCCTGTTAATACGGCACCCGTCTGAGTGGAAGCGATGATCCCTGAATCATCCGAAATATCCGGTGTGATCAATACAGGTAATCCGGTTGCCCAGTATTCCCCGTCTTTTACAGGTGTGCAGTATCGTTTGGTCGGCACTGGCTTCACAGGACAGAGTGCAAAGTCCCCGGCTCTCATATATCCGGGCACTTCCTGATGATTCACGAACAGTATTGTAAAATGGTCCCCGGGAACTTCAGCCCTGGCCGCCAGCTGCAACACCTCTTCCTTCGTATGTGCGGTTAACAAGAGTATTTTCAACCGTCGCCCCCAATGATCAGCAGCCGCTTTCAAAAAATCAAATATTTCTTCTTTCAGGTATATACCCCCGAATTTACCCGCATAGAGGCAAACCACATCAGACGCTCTGAATCCGAGCTTATTCCTTATTTCCTGGCGCAATTGCTCATCCGGATAAAAAGCGTTTAAATCCACCATCGCGGGTTTGCTGAAAAAAATGGCATCGGGAATAGAATACTTATATCGTTCCCGTACATATGACTTCATACCGCTGTTGGCCGCAATCACGTATGCAGCCCGTTGTGCCTGTTTTTTTTCAAAAAAAGACAGAATCCGATAAGCATAGTGGCCTTTATGCCAGTACCCGTTTTCAACCATCGCCTCCGCATGCGGTTCATAGCTTTCCAGAATTAACGGTTTTCGGGTAATCACGGATACCATGTATCCAATAGCACCGGCTGTTGTACACCAGGCATACAGGTGAGATACCCGCTTTCTGAATACTTGCAAACAAAGGTAAGGCAGCAACCAGCCATACCGGAGAATCATCCGGATCCCAAAATGAGTGTAATCAAAAAACAAGAGCCGTATCCGGAACGAAGCTAATTGCTGCTCCAGCTTCACTCTTTCAGGCCCGGTTATTTTCCTTTTATTAAAGCAGAAAAGATAGATCACCGCATCCGGTGCTATACAAGTACTCAGAATTTTGAGATTGGGCAGTACATTGGCTTGTATATGAGCTTCATTAAAATCCCAGTAAGTGATAACTAATATATTGCCGTCTTTCTTCATGCTTGGAGCAAACCCGGTCATTTGTTATAAAGTTCATTTAATCTCGACAGAAAGAGTTCGAGTGAAAAACGTTCATGCACCAGTTGTGTACCATTCTTACAAATGGTCTCCCGCAGTTCCTTGTCTGTCAATACGGTTCTAATGGCCTGAAAGACCGCTTCGCTATCGCAGTGTGGCACCACCATCGCGTTTTTTCTGTCTTCCATACAATCAACCGCAATACCTGAAAGTGTAAAGACACAAGGAACAGCTGCAGCCAGAGCTTCTATATAAACCTGTCCAAAAGCTTCCACAACTTCATCCACCGGTGTGTGTACATATACATCAAACAGCTGGTAAAGAGATGCCGTATCGTATTCATACTTTATCTGGCAAAAACTGTTCGCAGGCAATTGTTCTTCCAGCATTCTTTTAATCTCACCGGCATAATCCCCATTGGCATTTGCGAGTACCAGGTACGCGTCCGGATATTCTTTCAGTAATGATGCAAAAGCCGGAATGATATATTGAATTCCTTTCCAATGAGTCTGCCGGGCAATAATACCAATCACCGGGCTGCGAGTGCCCGGGTTGTATTTTTCCGCGATGAGCCTGGCTTTCACCGGATCAAAATGTTCAAAGTAATTAATATCGATTCCGTGGGGTATTAACGTAATCTTTGACTCCGGCACATGTTCCCTCTCCATCAGTAATTTCTTGACCTGCCCGCTGATAGCGATTACATCAGTTACCAGCCAATTGGAGATTTTATCATACTTGATTCCCTTCGGAGAATATTTGTAGTTGTAATCGGAGTGATGTCGTGTATAAATGCGCCGTTTGATCCGGAGAAGCCAGGCCGGCAGCATTGCATACAGAGTGGCTTCTACCAGGTGCGTATGAATTACATCAAACCGGTTTTTACGGAGAATACCGAATACGTTCCACACGGCTTTCGGCGCATCTCTTTTACCAGTATATTCCACTTCATAGAATGGAACATTCTTTTCTTTAAGGTAGTTGGCCAGGTAAGTCCCCTTCTTCCCAATAAGGATAAACGTAAACCGTTGCCGGTCTGACAGCCCTTCAACTGTCCATTCAAATGCTATGGCTCTGTCTACGTTGGAGACGACAATACATACGTTCTTCATGCTACGAAAATAATTGCTTACTATTTAGAGTCCTTCAGTAGTGATTCTGCAAGTGCAGCCGCAACCAGGTTAACGGCATTGTTGTTCCAGTGACTGTCATCAGTTCTGTATAAAAGAGTCGAATCAACTAACCTGTGTTGGTTATAGATATCCAGAACAGGAACAACATTTATTTTTGCGGCAACCAGCAAAGCCTGCAGCCTTGCCAGATAATCCGGTTGAGCAGGTAATGGCACGAAGTCGTAATACACCGTTTCTTTATCGGGCATAGGAAGAAAAATGAACCTGATACTCAATGAATCGCAAACCGCTTTATAAGATAAAATAGTTTCCTTTGTTGCCGACAGGTCCACCGCCTCGTCCTTGTGCCCATGAAATTTTCCCTGTAGAAAAAACATACGCTTATTTCCTGTTTCCGCCTGCATACCTCTGCCTTTACTTTGGAGGAGCCTGGCCTTTGCCCACTTTACCGAATATAAACGAAAGCCTCTGTCTAAAAAACCACCCCAAGCTTCATCAGGCATCAGTTCCTTTGCAAAAGTCCTGATTCTTTTATCCTTTCGTACAGTTCTCTCTAGTCTTGCCGGCACCCCCCGTTCCACTATTGAAAAAATCAGACAAGCCGGTTTCCTGATTTTACCCGATTCTATCAGACTTATAAACTGATTAAACCCGGATGGGGCCATATTATAAACACTTTTCCCGGTTAAAGCAGCAAGCCTGTTCGACAATAACTCTTCCTGACTAAGGGATGCCCCGGCAATAAAGGAGTCACCAAGCAGTATAACATCCGGAGATTCTGCAAAACTATCATTTCTGAACCCAAGTCTGTCCGTAATCCAGCGCTCCTGCTTTTTCACTTCATACTCTGTTCTGAAACATAAATCACCTGATGCCATCATTTCCAGATCAAGCCCGGGATAAAAAGGACCTTCATGTGGTATAAAAGTGGAATATTGGACCCCTTCCCAGGGACGATTTACAAAAAATGTAACCGGAAGCAGTTGCTCTGCCATGAAGAAAAGCAATGCTGGCAAAACTAAAAAAATGCCAACCCTTTTTGTAAACTGCTTCATTTTAAAACTGAAAATAAATGAATTGCTTTGCAGGTCCGTTGTACAAGAGAATTAGTAATACAAGCAGATAATAAAAACTGTAACGGACCAAAGAACTTTTAATCACATCCATACCCGCAAGAGCAAAGCGACCTCTTCTGCCGACCCATTCGATAACAAATAGAAATGCAACCAGAAATAATGTAACCATATTATAAATCGAGGCGGGATAATCCGGAACTGAGAATAAAGTGAAAGAAAAAATTCCGGCAATATAATTAAAAGCCTCCTGGAGTGTCGCTGCCCTGAAAAAAACCCAGGCAATCAGCGTTAGGAAAAAAGTCAGGCACATGGAAAAAAACTCGCGCCAATCTGGAAGCAAGCTGTTTTCCGCAATACAATTTAAATGCGCCCTGTTGGTCCCGTTAATTACTGACGGAATGATATATATGGCATTCAGGAGGCCCCATACAATAAATGTCCAGTTAGCCCCATGCCAGAAACCACTAACCAGGAAAATGATAAATGTATTCCTGATCTTTACAAACTGGCCCCCATGACTACCGCCTAACGGGATATATAAATAATCACGAAACCAGGAAGAAAGTGAAATATGCCATCGTCTCCAGAATTCCGCAATATCTCTTGAAAAATAAGGGAAGGCGAAATTTCTGAGCAGTTCTATTCCAAAAAGCCGCGATGTCCCGATCGCAATATCCGAGTATCCGGAAAAGTCACAATATATCTGTACAGCAAAAAAGAAGACGCCCAACAACAATGTACTTCCTGAACTTCCTTCGATGTTACTAAAAACTGAATTAGCATAAATCGCACAAGTGTCTGAGATTACAACTTTTTTAAATAAACCCCAAAGAATTTGTCTGAGGCCGTCTACTCCTTTGTGGTAATCAAATACTCTTTTTTGCCTGAGTTGAGGAAGCAAATGGGTAGCTCTTTCAATCGGGCCTGCTACGAGCAAAGGAAAATAACTGACAAACAAGGCATATGCCACAACTCCTTTTTCCGCTTCGATGCGTTTCTTATACACATCAATTATATATGACAAACCGTGGAAAGTATAAAAGGATATCCCTACGGGTAACACGATATTAAGTACTACCGGGCTTACTTGTAAACCCACCGCCTGTAATGCTTCGGCAAAAGATGTAGAAAAGAAATTAAAATACTTGAAAAGAGCCAGCAGGCCGACACTTGATAAAACAGCCACCCATAACCAGTATTTTGCTGAACTCCCGGATTTACACGATTGTACGCGCAAAGCGGCCAGGAAATTTATGAGTGTTGAAATAATAAGCAGAAACAGAAACCGCCAGTCCCAACACGCATAAAAATAATAACTGGCAACCAGTAACAGGAAATTCTGGAACTTTATCCTCTCAGCACCTACCAACCAGTATACCGAAAAAATCAGCAGCAGGAACAGGGCGAACCCGGATGAGTTAAATAACATAGTTTAACCTCTTAGTGCTGTATAACTGCAGACTTTTGTTCAGTTTTTGTTTTGTTAAATGTGCGCATTCCTTCCTGAAATCCTTTATAAATTGAACCGGCAATCGCCAGTTTATAAAGCCGGAAAACAATTGGCTTTACCCGTATAAATTTTTCGAAAAATTCGCAGATTGCAATAATTACCTGTTGCCCGGGTTTGCTGCCCAATACTGACTTGACCAGTTTCCAGGTAAATAATCGGATTCCGTCTTTAGCAAGTTGTGGAGATGAATTCTCCCGGGCCAGCTTCATACGCGGGTTTTTATCACCATACTTCAGCCAGAAATAAGGTTCAGTCTGTGTGTATACACGCTGGCGCTTACAATAGTCACCAATGGAGGCTCCTGCCCAGTCATTATGCAATACAGTAATCGAATGATCCGCATAAATTGTAATCCCGGCCTCCAACGCCCGTAAGGCCAGTTCCCGGTCCTCCCCGCTGGCTACATGAAAGTTTTCGTCAAACCCTTCAAGGCTGACGAAATTGGCTTTTGGCATGGATGTATTTTGTCCGGTAATGCCATCTGTTTTATGTAAACCTTCCAGTTTCACTGATTCCAGGGAATTCCGAAACTGCCCGAAAATTGACTTTTTCAATTCCGGCAGATTCTCCGCATGACCAACAAACCAGGCGTTCTCAAATTTTTCCAGGTTGACATAATGCCGGCTGAGAAAATCAGGCTGCGTGATTATATCATTATCAATAAAAACAAGGTACTGACCATTGGCGTTAAAGCCCCCGAGGTTTCTGGCTGCGGATGCTCCCGGTTTTTTTTCATGAAGCAGTCGCAACGGCACTGGAAATTTCATCTGCAGCACCACCTCATCCGTCTGATCGGTGCAATTATTATTTACGACAATGGCTTCCCAGCTTTCTGAAAACTGTTGCCGGGCCAGGGCAGCCAGTGTCTGTTCAAGCGCATCACAACGGTTATGCGTGGGAATCACCACTGAAATTTTTACTACCAGGCCGGAGAGACCCGTTTTGTTATTCTCTTCCATATTTACAATAGGTGTACGCTCAGTTCCCGTTATCCGGTCTCAGCCGTTCCTTTATCATATTTACAAATGACTTCAGGATCAGGATGGGAATCCGTTTATAAAAAAGTTGGTACCTCAGCAGATGTTTTACAAAAGAAGAAAATGTTCCATGTTCTGCCAGCAGCTCCAGATGAAGGATATGCGTCTCCCGGGTTACAGCCCTTTCCAGTTTCTTCGTATACTGCTGACCATACGCAACAGCAGCATAACCGGGCAGTCGTTGAAATACAAGGCTCCCCCCTTTTCTGAATCCGGTTTTAGCCGTATGCGTGGCATTCCGGTCATGCAGCCGCCAAACTCCGGCGTTTCTGTTATCCAATATCACATCGCCGTAAAAAGACAACTTCATCATGGATTCAAAGTCCGTGGTATGTGTATTGTATTCATAAAAGCCCGCTTTTACTGCGAGCTCCCGGTTATATATGGTTGTTAAGTGCGAGAAAAAACGGTTGGCCCTGAATTTTCCAAAATAATAATCACTGAAAACCGCCTGTCCGTTACCGGTAAGCAGGTGGTGCTTTTTTTCAACCTGGCTGTTCCTGAATTCATCCGTCACCGTTATCGCCGCCTGGTAAAAAACAACCGGATGCCCTTGCTCCCGGTATTGCAAAATTAGTTTCATTCCGGTGGATATAAAATCAGGTACGGTAAAATAATCATCTCCGTCCAGGTTAACCACCCATTCCCCCGAAGAATATTCATATAAGGCTTTACGGTAGTTGCCAACCCGGCCTTCATTGGAAGGGTTGCGAAAATAACGGATCCGGCTGTCAGAAAAAGAGCGAACCACCTGTTCGGTTGCATCAGAGGAATTGTCATCCGAGACTACGATCTCCAGGTTGGGATAGTCCTGCATCAGCACACTGTTGAGTGTCTCTGCCAGGTATTGGCTCTGGTTATAGGTAGGAATCTGAACAGTAACCTTTGGATAGTTCATGTTGTAGGCAGGATCAAAGTAAGCAGACCATGTTGGGTTTATCAGGAAAATACATTACCGGAATTTACTGACGGATCACCCGTCCTTTTAACTCTTCAAAAGAAACCAGGTTCAGGCTTTCTTTACGAAACTGGTTTAAAACATGATACTCATAAAAGGGGTTCTCAACCGTTGAAACAGGTCCCAGGTCGACAGTCTGGGAAATAATACCCACTCCCCAATCAGAGTCCACACAGCAGGCAAATACCTGCGGGTCTTTTCTGTATTTAAAAAACCCTTTCCAGGTGGTGCCACTCCAGAAATCCAACGCAGGAGAAGCCCGGTACATATAATCCTCCCGGGCATGCGATTCAGTAGGCGGATTACAATCATGCAGCACCACATAACCGCCGGGCGCCAGAAACTCCAGTGCATGCCTGATATCCCGTTCTGTCTGGTCCGCCAGGTGAAGCCCGTCTACAAAGACGAGGTCAAAACGTGTATCCTTCGTCAATACCTTACCCGTCCGCAACTGCTCAAAGAATTCATCACTGGTCAGTTTGAAATCAACCGGGTTCTCGCGGAACTCCACACCCGGATCCACACTATACTTCCTGGTGGCACGGATTTTATCAAAATTATGGGCTGGATTGCGGACACCGATCTCCAGGTAGGTAGTTTCCTTTACACCGGTACTTTCCAGCAGAAAATTAATGATGTCTGTTCGTATAGGTCTCTTGGCCGCCTCGGTTTCCGACTTCATCAGGGCATCCATATGATGCTCGTCGGTCAATGCTCTTTTTATACTTTCAACTTTTAGCCTGGCTTTGCGGTAATTCATTGTTTGCTTTATTTATTATCGGTTTTGTTTTTATCAAGTCCCGCCACCAATTTGGACAGATAACCCCTGTAATACCAATAGGTATAAAAACTGCCAAAGTCTGTTTTAAAGGGTAGCCGTACAAACATATACCCGGTACGAAGCAGGTATTGTGTAATACGGGCGAGGCGTTTTAACGGGGATTGATTGGCAATCATCCATCCGGTAGCTGATCCGCGGCCCCAGATATATGATTTATGCCGCAGCTCTTCCTTAGTGAGCCTGCTGGCTGGAATAAACTGGTAAACGGTTATTTCGGGATCGTAAATCAGTTTATATCCCTGTTTGGTCACCCGGGAGAAAAATTCCGTCTCATCTCCATATAATTTCAGGTTGGTATTGAAGCCCCCCACCTGGTCAAATACGATTGCTCTGAATGACATATTGCAGCCAATCGGGTGTTCCGGGTAATTTAATTCTCGATACTCATTCCCAAAACGTGTGGCGCCAAAAAACCAACGCATATTCTCCCCGATCGGGAAAGGGATATGCTCGTCCAGTTTTACGGTAACGCGGCCTCCCAGGCAAAATGTTTCCGGATGCTGGAGATAATGCTGCCTGATTTTCAGTATCCAGTTTTCATCGAGCCGCACATCATCATCGATATAAGTGAGCACTTCACCTCTGGCTTCCTGACGGCCCCGGTTCCTTGCCTGGCAAAGACCAGGAACCGGCTCCAGTACATAACGGATTGTGTAATCGGATTTTTCTGAAACGGTTTTCACGACTTCAGCTGTATTATCAGCAGAACCGTTATCAATAACCAGGACTTCCGTGTCCGGAAATAAAGCGGCCTGTTCCGCCACCAGCGGGAGGCATTGCTCCAATTCCTTTGCCCTGTTGCGGGAACATATAATAATAGATAGAAGCATATTCAGGTATTTGGCCCGGAACAACTGTAATGATCAGCCTTTAGCGTGCAGCCTCGAAGCTGAACTCTTTACTACCACAAACCGGTTTTTCATACGCAGGAAAAACTGCTCAAAATAACGATACGATAAATAGGAAGCCAGAATCGTGACAGACATAAGCAGAATATAGAGTACACAATATTTTAGAAGCGGCTGATCCGGATTCCAGTGACGAAGCAACCGCGCAAAGCTATAAATCACCAAAGGATGAATCACATAGATACCATATGATATTTTGCCTAATAAATCAAACAGGGGTTTTTCCAGATTGATAATGCGATTTACCTGTCTTACCTGCCCGGTTATAAGCGCTAAGGCAACCAGGGCTATCAGCTCTTTTGCAATCACAGACGGTATACCTAACTGGTTTATTAGTGCCAGAAACAATATTAACCAGGCAAACAACTGAACAGGTTTATTATCCACCAATTTGAAATAGACCTGATTCCCGTTTTTATACAAAACAGCACCCAATGCCCCTACCATCATGCAATGAAAGCGGGTAATATCAATTATTGATTCCGCCAGTGAACCGGGTACCCTGAAATGCAATACTAATTTAATGCCGACAACAATGCCGAAGAAGGCCAGAATAAACAGCACCGGGTTAACTATTCTTTTTACAACCCATGGCCAGAACAGGTAGAACTGTTCTTCAACTCCCAGTGACCAGTAATGAGAAAGTAGTGGCAATGCGGAACCCATTATAAAGGGAACATTGGCCGCATAGAACAGATAAAAAACTACCGAAGTAGAATTAATCTCGAGGTTCTTGCTCCAGGCTAAGCCCAGGCAGATAAACAAAAAAAGGTAATAAAGCGGCCAGATACGTAATATCCGGCGCATATAAAACTTCGGAATGCTTATCTCACCCCTCTCCTTTTCGGCCAACAGCAGGTATGTGATCAGGAATCCGCTTAATACAAAGAAAATAGTCACCCCATGGCCAGCCAGAGAAATGCCACGGGGAGAACCATCCTGAAGAGCACCAAAAATATAGGGATTGAGTCCAAACTGGTCCAGTGCGAGTGTAATATGAGAGACCACAACAGCCAGCGCGGAAATGGCCCGTAATCCGTTTAATCCCGGAAAATAAATCACTCCTTTACGCATGAAAAATAAAAGTGCGTTTATACGCTTACGTGAAAATCAGCGTGCCGATTTTCCATGAATGAACTGTCCTATACTTAGGCAAGTACTCTCGATTGCACAGCAATAAATCCGGCGTGTTTGGGAAATTCAATCGTCCTTCCCTCCATCGGGCTTTCCGTCACCTCAAACGTAAGAATCTCCTTCTGCCAGTCTATAGTATGAGTATGACTGCTTCCAAACCAAACCCCTAAGGTATATATCCCCTGAATCATAGGTGGAAGATCAAGTTCCGATATAATTGTAATCTCCCCATCAACAGCTGCCTCCTTTCTGATAAATGGTTCATATTTCGGAATCGCTTCCATTAATGGAACAGCATCTAAACTACCTATATAAAAAGAAAGATAAGAGGCCGGAAAATCATCTTTTACAGCAATGGTAGTAATTACCTTAAGCTTATGAAAAGGCTGGGTACCGGTTACCTGTGTCTGAACCTTACAAATACAGGAATGTCGCCCTTTTGTAACAGGCGCGATCCATTCATTCATTGATGCGTTAATGTTTTTGGTGTACATATTAACCACCTCTTGTATCCCGCCCTGAAACTTCAATTTACCCCTCTCCAGGAAAACCCCTTTTGTGCATAAATTCTGAACTGCGGGCATATTGTGGCTGACAAATAAAATTGTCCGGCCACTCTTGCTGACCTCGTCCATTTTCCCGAGACATTTTTTCTGAAAATCCGCGTCGCCTACGGCCAGTACTTCATCAATAACCAGGATTTCCGGCTCCAGGTGTGCTGCCACGGCAAATGCCAGGCGTAACTGCATACCACTGCTGTATCTTTTCAATGGGGTATCCAGAAATTTTTCCACGCCACTGAAATCAATAATTGCGTCAAAATGTTTATCAATCTCGGCTTTTCTCATACCGAGGATACTGCCATTCATGTACACGTTTTCCCGGCCTGTCAGCTCAGTATGGAAACCTGTACCCACTTCGAGTAATGAAGCGATACGCCCACGACACACAATACGGCCTTTACTGGGCGGAGTAATACCGGATAAAATTTTCAAAAGGGTACTTTTCCCTGCCCCGTTCTTTCCTACAATAGCCAGGCTTTCCCCGGGCATCACGTTAAAAGAAACGTCATCGAGTGCCCTGAAAACCTGTTTGGGCGGTTCGCGAAGCCGTTTCAGCGGATTGGCCAGAATATCACGCAGGGCCACATAGGGTTCTTTCTCTCCTCCGATCAGAAATTCCTTTTCAATATGTTGTACTTCTAAAATTGGTTTCATGTACTGTTGTTAAGCAAGGTCAGCGAAATAAGCTTCCGTTTTCCGAAAAGTGTATACCCCGATAAATAAGAGCAGCAAAGACACGCCGAAACTCAGGCCGACGGAGAGCCAGTCAATCGGGTTCCCGGTAAAAGCGCTGCGCGACAGGTTAATGGCACTGGCAACAGGGTTCAGTTTCATGATCCATTCCATCCAGCTATTCTCAAATATTTTGCTGCTGTAAAGTACCGGGTTTACAAATAAAAGAAACTGGATCATAAAAGGAATCACATACTGAAAATCGCGGTATTTCACATTAAGCGCGCTCAACATGGTACCCAGCCCCAGTGTAGTGGTAACGGTCAGTATCAGGCTTAGCGGCAGGCAATATAGTACGCGAAGCCAGTCTGTCTGATGATTATAGTATATCAGCACGCCGATATAAATCAGTAAGGCAAAACAAAAATCAAACAGCGCGGTCAATATGGAAGACATGGGAATAATGAGCCGCGGAAAATATATCTTCTTAATGATATTCGCGTTGGACACCATACTGTTGGCGCTGTTCAGCAGGCCGCTGCTGAATACATTCCAGATAATCAGCCCGGAAAGGGCGAATACCGGGTATGGAATTCCCTCACTGCTTACTTTCAGTCCGCGGCTGAAAATCAACGTAAAAATCATCATCATGGCCAGCGGTTGTAATATGGCCCACATGAATCCCAGTGCAGCTTGTTTATATTTTACTTTTATATCCCTCCATGTAAAAAAATAAAACAACTCGCGGTAACGGATCAGTTCTTTGATTCCTAGCGAGAACTTATATTGCCGTTCAATAATATATTCCATATATTTTTTTGTTTGCCGGTCTGCTATTGATTTAAATTTTATATCGGTTTATATTTTCATATAAAGACTGTAATAATCTACTGGCATAACATTACACCAGATTATGCTTTTTCCACAACCACCACCAGGTTAAGAAAATAGTCATTTTTAACCGGCATGATTTTCCGGAATAAACGGGCCAGGTTATTATTTACAAAATGAAACGTGGGCGCGAATACTCTTCCAATGATCCGTATTTTAGGTATAATATGCATATACCAGTATAACCCCCATAACTGGAAAAGCGTTTCCACAAAACCGGTGGTTTTTTCAAGGCTGATCACCCGGAAACCATGTCGTTCCAGGAGGGCTGTCAGCCCCAGTGATGTATATCGTCCAAAATCATTGGGCATCTCATGTTCGTGCCAGGCAAAAGGAAGCGTAATCAGCATTTTCCCCCCGGGTTTCAGCACCCTGTTCAGTTCATCCAGTATTTCTTCCAGGTTGAAAATATGCTCCATAACCTCCGAAGAAAATATGCTATCAAATTCCCCGTCAGTAAAGGGCAGATGATGCCCGTCGTAAAAAACATCTATTTCTTCTCCCGCATGGCTATGTCCCTCGCCGTTATAATCTACACCGATATAGGCTGAAACATTTTTAAAGAGGGCTTTATAAGGTTTTGATCCGCATCCAAAATCCATCATTTTCCCATCCAGTAAGTCTGCCTTGGAACTAATACCCCTTAACAAGGCCGTCCTGATCAGGTATAAAGGATGTATAATGGAAGGATTAAAATCCCCTCTCCTGATTCTTGTTTCTGATGTTGATTTACTCATTATACTTTTCCTGGTTTTAGCAATCCTGGATACATGATCTGTACTGTACATCACCGGATATTGATCGCCTGTCTATTTAATGAAATTCCCGGTACTATACATAGCCTGTAATAATGGAAGTATTCGTTGGTTTAAGATACAATTTCACCTGGCATAAACTTTTCATTATAAACCCGTGAAATGCCATCTTCCAGGTTGATGGAGGCCTTCCAACCAGCTGCCTGCAAACGGCTTACATCCATCAGTTTCCTGGGTGTACCATCCGGTTTGCTGGTATCCCAGTCAATCCGACCGGAGAAACCCGTAATGCGCTGAATCAATTCCGCCAGTTCTTTAATACTGATATCTATGCCCACGCCGATGTTGACAAACTCCTTCTCATTGTAGGTCTGCATCAGGAAATAACAGGCCGCAGCCATATCATCTGCATGTAGAAACTCCCGGCGGGGTGAACCAGTTCCCCAGAGTGATACGGAGGCATCACCCCGTTGCTTCGCTTCATGAAATTTGCGGAGCATGGCCGGCAGTACATGTGATGTGTTCAGGTCATAATTATCATTGGGGCCGTACAGATTGGTGGGCATCACGGAAATGAAATTGCAGCCATACTGGTCGCGGTAAGCTTCACACATTTTAATACCCGCAATTTTGGCAATGGCATAAGGCTCATTGGTGGGTTCCAATAACCCGGTCAGCAGGTATTCTTCCTTTAATGGCTGCGGGGCTTGTTTGGGATAGATACAGGAAGAACCGAGAAACATCAGCTTGGTCACTCCGTTGACGTAAGCCTGGTGAATGACATTCGATTGAATCATCAGGTTCTCATAAAGGAAATCGGCCCGGTAGGTATTATTGGCAATGATACCGCCTACTTTGGCCGCAGCCAGAAACACATAGTCCGGTTTTTCCGCGGCGAAAAAGCCAGCCACGGCGTCCTGGTTGCGCAGATCCAGTTCTTTGGAAGAACGCAGCAACAGGTTGGTAAAGCCTTCCTGCTCCAGTTTCCGCCGGATGGCACTGCCCACCATGCCGTTGTGCCCGGCGATGTATATTTTACTGTTCTTTTCCATGAAGATATGTTTACTATCAGAGGCAGATTAATGCTTCAGCACGCTTTGGCACCCTTCGACACCCTTCGACAAGCTCCCCGCATGAGGCGGGACAGGCAGGGTGACAACGAATGTCATGGTGAGCTTGCCGAACCATGAACATACCGAAGTACAGCTTTACAAAAAATTACTCATGCTGATGCAGGATATCAAATCCGGCTTCTTTCAGCAGTTTATTCTTGCGGAAGAGTTCAATATCGGCCGCTACCATTTCCTTAACCATTTCAGCAAGGGTATATTTAGGTGTCCAGCCCAGTTTGGTATTGGCCTTGGTGGCATCGCCTATCAGCAGATCCACTTCGGTTGGACGGAAATAATTGGGATCCACAAATACCACTTCTTTCCCTACAGGCAGGAATTTATTACCGGAGGCACTGACCACGGCTTTTTCATTCACGCCTTCGCCGGAGAAAGTCAGGGTCACCCCGATTTCACTGAATGCCATCCGGATAAAATCACGCACCGGGGTGGTAACGCCCGTGGCTATTACAAAATCTTCCGGCTCATCCTGCTGCAGGATGCGCCACATTGCTTCCACATAATCCTTTGCATGTCCCCAGTCGCGCTTGGCATCGAGATTTCCCACAAACAATTTTTCCTGCAGACCGAGTGACATCTGTGCCACCGCCCGGGTGATTTTGCGGGTCACGAATGTTTCGCCACGGAGCGGACTTTCGTGATTAAACAGGATGCCATTGCAGGCAAACATATTATAGGCTTCCCTGTAGTTAACTGTGATCCAGTACGCGTACATTTTGGCTACACCGTACGGACTGCGGGGATAGAAGGGAGTGGTTTCGCTCTGGGGTACTTCCTGTACCAGTCCGTACAGTTCGGAAGTAGATGCCTGGTATACTCTTGTTTTCTGTGTAAGTCCGAGCAGTCTAACAGCCTCGAGTATGCGCAATGTACCGATCCCGTCCGCATTGGCGGTATATTCGGGTACGTCAAAGCTTACTTTAACATGGCTCATCGCGCCGAGATTGTAAATCTCATCGGGCTGTACCTGCTGGATAATACGGATCAGGTTGGTACTGTCGGTAAGGTCGCCATAATGCAGGATAAACCGGCGTCCGGAAACGTGGGGATCCGCATACAGGTGATCAATACGATCCGTATTGAAGAGTGAAGAACGACGTTTAATGCCATGGACTTCATAGCCTTTGCTCAGCAGTAATTCCGCGAGGTAGGCGCCGTCCTGTCCGGTAATACCGGTAATGATTGCTTTTTTATTCATTAGGGTTGAAGGTTTAAGGTTTAGGGTTTAAGGTTGAGTTGTTGAGTTGTTGAGTTGTTGAGTTGTTGAGGCGGCAAGGATAATTCACTGCTTTATTTTCTGATATCGTGTACCAGTTGAATGCTTTTTCTTACTTCGGCCAGTGTTATACCCCGGCCGGCAAGGATTTCTTCGTAGGATCGGGTATGTAGTTGCTCAAAACCATCACTAAAATCAATGGCGGCCTGGTCAATGGTTAAAGAACGGAATGTACGAAGCCCTTTCTCTTTTATGGCATCCGGGATATCCTGTTCATCAATGCTAAGCAACCATTCCACACGGGCTTTTTCCAGTTCAAGTATCCCTGATGTACGTACCGGGGAGGATTCCGCGACTGTAACCTGATTTACTTTACCGAATATCCAAAGCAACATGTCAAAAAAATGCAGTCCGATATTCGTGGCGATGCCCCCGCTTTTCTGTTCTTCGCCTTTCCAGCTGTTCAGGTACCAGTGCCCTCGTGCACTGATATATTTCAGCCCGATGATATGCTTGTCACTGCCGGGTGATGCCAGTATCCGCTTATGTAAAGCCTGCAGGGCCGGGTGCAAACGTAATTGCAGGATAGTAAAAACCTGTTTACCTGTTTCTTTTTCCATTTCCCGCAAAGCATCGACATTCCACGGATTCAGCACCACCGGTTTCTCACAAATCACATCCGCGCCGATCCGCAATCCAAAACGGATATGGGCGTCATGCAGGTAATTGGGTGAACAAACCACCACATAATCAATTTTCACCCCTGCCCTCTTCAGTTTATCACAATGCCGGTCAAACCGTTCAAACTCTGTAAAGAAATGACAATCCGGAAAATAAGTATCCAGTATCCCCACGGAATCATGCGGGTCAAGTGCGGCCAGCAGGTTATTGCCGGTTTCCCTGATCGCTTTCATATGCCGCGGAGCGATGTAACCGGCGGCGCCGATGAGGAGGAAGTTTTTCATGGAAAGTTGATAGGTTGTCAGGTTGAGAAGTTAATATGGCGGTTTATTAGAAGGATCATTGTAAACCTGTTAACTTAACAACCTGTCAACTTTAACCATTGTTAAGTTATTTACTAATCTGTACTTAGCACCACTCAATCCACAAACGGCAACCGCATCCCTGAACACCAGTTTCTCCCCTGCTTCACTCATCCAGCCCGTTTGCCGTGCAGGATTACCTGTTAAAAGTGCATAGGCCGGAACATCTTTTGTCACTACGGCACCGGCGCCGATAAAGGCGTAGGTGTTGATTGTGATTCCACAGATGATTGTCGCATTGGCCCCGATGGTGGCGCCCTTTTCTATGCGGGTTGTTTTAAATTCATCTTTCCGTTCAATAGCACTGCGCGGATTGATCACATTGGTAAAAACCGCGGAAGGACCGATAAACACATCATCCGCACAAATCAGCCCTTCATAAAGGGATACATTATTCTGAATTTTCACATTGTTCCCGATCACGACTTTATTGGCCACAAATACATTCTGACCGATCACACAGTTTTCCCCGATCACCGCTTCCGGCATTATATGAGAAAAATGCCAGATACGCGTGCCGGTTCCGATGCTGGCACCGGGATCTACAATCGCAGATGGGTGTATGAAGGGCAAGGTTGAGGGTTGAAAGGTTTAGGGTTTAGAGTTAAAAGATTAACAATGCAATTTCAACGTTCGGGCCTTGTTAATCTTTCAACTTTTAAACTTATCAACTATTTCCTGAACTCCAGGTGATCTTTCCAGATTTCTTCTTCCGGGAGTGATTTAAAATAGGCATAGGTTGCTTTTAATCCTTCGGCTCGGGAAACGGAAGGTTGCCAGCCAAGGATTTCACGGGCCCGGGTGATATCCGGCTTCCGTTGTTTGGGATCATCTTTGGGCAATGGCTGATAAATGATTTTCTGGGAAGTGCCGGTCAGCCTGATGATCTCTTCGGCGAAGTCCTTCAGACTGATTTCATCCGGGTTGCCGATATTAACCGGCTGTGCATAATCGCTAAGCAGCAACCGGTAAATTCCTTCCACCAGGTCATCTACATAACAAAAACTACGGGTCTGACTGCCATCCCCGAAAACGGTAAGGTCCTGTCCCCTCAGCGCCTGTCCGATAAAAGCCGGCAGGGCGCGGCCGTCATTGAGACGCATGCGCGGACCATACGTATTAAAGATCCGGATGATGCGCGTTTCCAGTCCATGATAGGTGTGATAAGCCATGGTCATGGCTTCCTGGAAACGTTTGGCTTCATCATATACGCCACGGGGGCCAACGGGATTTACATTTCCCCAATAATCTTCGGTTTGCGGATGTACCAGCGGATCTCCATAAACTTCACTGGTACTGGCAACGAGGATACGCGCTTTTTTACTTAAGGCGAGTCCCAGGCAGTTATGCGTACCCAACGATCCTACTTTCAGTGTCTGGATCGGGATCTTCAGGTAGTCGATAGGACTGGCCGGAGAAGCAAAATGCAGGATATAATCCAGGTGGCCCGGCACATGTATAAACCGGCTGACATCATGATGATAAAAACTGAATTGCTTCAGCGGAAACAGGTGTTCAATGTTCTTCAGGTTGCCAGTGATCAGGTTATCCATGCCAATCACTTCATATCCTTCTTTTATAAACCGGTCACACAGATGCGAACCCAGGAAGCCGGCGGCCCCTGTAATAAGTATTCGTTTCATATTAAAATGTATGGAGTAAAGTGAACTATGTTTAGGTGCACATGTATCTTTCCTGCCATTAAAGATTATACAAAAGCATTCTGAAATTGTAATCCGGGATATGCGGACGAATACCCATTGCACATAAAGCAGTCTCCAGCGGAGCTGACTTTAAAAAGCCCCCATGCCGGCTATAAAGGCCATATACATAGCGAAAAGCCTGTGGTTTTGGCAGTTCCTGGTAGAAAGGTAAGCCGTATGAGGGCTGATTATTCAGTGCGAGAGAGCCGTCTATCAGTTTGTCCCTGATAGCTCCAATCGTAAGCACCTGTCCCTTTGTATCCAGCCCGATCCAGTTACTATTAGAACCTACGACCATCCAACCTTCTTTTGTTTTTACTTCCAGTAGTGCATGGGATGAAACATATGATTTGAAAAAATCTCTACGGGCTACATCCTTTCCATTAAAATCAAAATAGATATAAATATGCCTTACTGAAAAGCCGGCCAGCAGGTAAAACTTTTCCAACAGCATACTCCGGTCATAACAAAGCCCTTTTTTTTGCCTGAAATAATATTGCACATTACCCACGCTATCGTATGTATTCATGCTGTTACATACTTCCGATAAAACCCGTTCCTGAATCAGCTTAACATAATTCAATTCTGTTTGCTGACTTTGGTGAATTTCATGATCCGGAATATCGATTTTCCATTCGCTTAAGAAAGCTTTAAGAAAAATCCGGTCATTTTTAGACAAGGTGGCGGGACTGTTAAACAAATAAATGAATAACAAGGAAGAAATCAGCAGCAGGGCTGAAATACGGATGAATTTTTTCTTCAAGATATCAGGTTTTCGATACTATCCGTTAAACGGACATCACCGCAGACCTGCCAATACTTTCATAATAAAACCCCAGGGTTTCCATCGTAGGTATATCGTACAGGTTACGGCCATCAAAAATAACCTTTGTTTTTAATAATCCGGCCATTTTCTTAAAATCAGGCGTCCTGAATTCATTCCATTCTGTACAGATGATCAACGCATCCGCTCCTTCAAGTGCTTCGTATTGGCTTTCAGCAAATTTTATATCCTCGGAAAATTCTCTTTTTACATTGGGCATTGCCTCAGGATCAAAGGCGGAAACCGTAGCTCCCTGGCTCAGGAGACGTGCAGCCACTTCAAGGGCCGGTGCTTCACGGATATCATCTGTGTTCGGCTTAAAGGCCAGACCCCATAATGCAAAATGCTTTCCTGAGAGTTTACCCTTATAATAAGTATCGATTTTGCCAAAGAAAAATTCTTTCTGTTTTTTATTAACATCCATTACCGCATTAAGAATCTTGAACTCATATTGCGCATCAGTGGATGATTTGGCGAGCGCCTGTACATCTTTCGGAAAACAGCTGCCGCCATAACCCAATCCGGGATAGAGGAAATGTTTGCCAATACGGAAGTCAGTACCAATGCCACGACGTACCATGTCCACATCAGCATTCAGTTTTTCACATAATACCGCGATTTCATTCATAAAGGAAATCTTGGTAGCCAGAAAACTGTTGGCCGCATATTTGGTCAGTTCCGCGCTGTTCTCATCCATAAAAATAATCGGGTTGCCCTGACGAACATAAGGTTCATATAGTTGCTGCATCAGCTTACGCGCTTTTTCAGACCGGGTCCCCACCACTACCCTGTCCGGTTTCATAAAATCATCTACCGCGGCACCTTCACGCAAAAATTCAGGATTACTTACCACATCAAACGCATCAGCAATATCAGCCGTGGCACTGGCCAGAATAGCTTCCCGAACCCTTTGAGCGGTACCGACAGGAACGGTACTTTTATCAACAATCACCTGGTAGGTGCCGGGTTTAATCATTGTTCCCAGATCGTTGGCTACAGCCAGTATATATTTCAAATCTGCGCTGCCATCTTCGCCAGGAGGTGTTGGCAGGGCCAGGAAAATAATTTGCGCATCTTCTATTCCTTCTTTCAGCGAAGTGGTAAACTGTAGTCGTCCTTCTTTCAGGTTGCGTGTAAATATTTTTTCCAGTCCGGGTTCATAAATGGTAATCTCACCGGCTTTTAGTCGCTGAACTTTAGATTCATCAATATCCACACAGGTCACATTGTTCCCGGTTTCTGCAAAACAGGTACCGCTGACCAGGCCTACATATCCGGTACCTACTACTGTAATATTCATCTGTTATGTTTTGAAATTAAACGATACGTTTCAGGTACTCGCCGTACCCGCTTTTAGCCAGTTCAGCGGCTATTTCATTCAGTTGATCCCGGTTGATAAATCCGTTGCGGAACGCGATTTCTTCGATACAGCCGATTTTATTGCCTTGTCTTTTCTCGATGACGCGGACAAATTCACTGGCATCACTAAGCGAATCAAATGTACCGGTATCCAGCCAGGCCGTTCCCCTGTCGAGCAGGGCTACTTTCAGGTTTCCGTTTTCGAGATATACTTTATTTACATCCGTGATTTCATATTCGCCACGGGGAGAGGGTTTCAGTTCTTTGGCGATTTTCACCACGCTGTTATCATAGAAATAGAGTCCCGGTACCGCAAAATTGGATTTGGGTTTAGCTGGCTTCTCTTCAATACTCAACGCATTGTAGTGCTCATCAAATTCCACTACGCCATACCGCTCGGGATCGGCTACCTGGTAGGCAAACACATAGCCGCCTTCGACGTTCACCAGTTCCTTGAGTTGTTTCCCCATCCGGCTTCCATAAAAAATATTATCGCCCAGCACGAGTGCTACTTTATCATCGCCGATAAACTGTTCCCCGATCACGAATGCCTGGGCGAGTCCGTTGGGCACTTCCTGGATCGCGTATTCAAAATGACAACCGATTTTGGAACCGTCGCCCAGTAAACGTTTGAACGAAGGATTGTCTTCCGGAGTGGTAATGATCAGCACTTCGCGGATACCGGCCATCATTAATACGGAAAGCGGATAATATATCATCGGCTTGTCGTAAATCGGCATCAGCTGTTTGGAAATGGCTTTGGTAATGGGATACAGTCGTGTGCCGGAGCCGCCGGCGAGGATGATTCCTTTCATAAGGGAGGTTTGAAGGTTTAGGTGTTTAGTTGTTGAGTCGTTTAGTTGTTGAGGCGTTGAGTTGTTGAGGCGTTGAGTTGTTGAGGCGTTTAGATACAGATTTTCATAGTTCGATCTAAACAACTAAACAATTACTCAGCTTCTGTCTTTATACTGCTCTTCATAATAATGCTGATACGCGCCGCTGGTGACATTTTTCAGCCATTCTTCATTTTGCAGGTACCAGTCGATGGTAAGGGCCAGTCCCTGTTCAAAGGTTACGGAAGGCGCCCAACCTAATTCTTTATTAATCTTACTGGCATCAATAGCGTACCGGCGGTCATGCCCGGGCCGGTCTTTCACATACGTGATCAGGGTTTCGCTGGTACCGGGTGCGTTCCCCAGTTTTTCATCCATCTGCTTGCACAGCAGTTTCACCAGGTCAATATTGCGCCATTCATTGAAACCGCCGATATTATAGGTATCGCCGTTCTTTCCATTGTGAAAAACGGTGTCAATAGCCGTGGCATGATCTTTTACAAAGAGCCAGTCACGGGTATAAAGTCCGTCGCCATATACCGGCAGCGGTTTTTTAGTAATGATATTATTGATAAAAAGCGGGAGCAGCTTTTCAGGAAAATGATTGGGACCGTAATTATTGGAGCAGTTACTCAATACCACGGGAAGTCCGTAGGTGTCATGATAGGCTCTTACAAAATGATCACTGGCCGCTTTGGAAGCACTGTAGGGTGAGTGCGGATCGTATTTGGTATCCTCGGTAAAGAAACCGGTATCGCCGAGTGCGCCATATACTTCGTCGGTGGACACATGATAGAAGCGCTTGCCTTCATAGTTGTCTTTCCAGAAATGCCGGGCAGTATTCAGCAGGTTCACTGTACCGATTACGTTGGTATATACAAAATCCAACGGGGAAATGATAGACCGGTCCACGTGACTTTCTGCCGCCAGGTGGATCACCGCATCGGGCTGATGTAAACCGAAGATCCTTTCAAGCGCATCCTTATCCAGGATATCCGCTTTCTCGAAGAAGTAATTGGAGGATTGCTCAATATCCCGGAGGTTCTCAAGATTACCTGCATAAGTAAGGGCATCCAGATTGACGATCTTGTAGTCAGGGTATTTTGTTACAAAAAGGCGCACCACATGAGAGCCAATAAATCCGGCTCCACCGGTTATTACAATTGTTTTGTTAGTGTTCACGGATGAGGGTTTAAGGTTAGGTTAACGAATCTTAGTTGGTGATTATTTTGTTAATTGCTGCTTGTACCAGGCAAATGTCATCTTCAGTCCCTCATTCACTGTTACCGCCGGTGAATATCCAAGCAATTTTACTGCTTTAGAAATGTCCGCGAGGCTATGCTTCACATCACCCAGGCGTTCGGGTCCGAATATGGGTTGTAACGTGGTGTTTGCTTCTTTATTCAGGCCATTGAACAGTTCGAGTAAGGAAGTCTGTTCCCCGCAGGCAATATTGTAAACCTGGTTGATGGCTTCTTTATTGTCCGTGAATAAAGCCCGGATATTTGCCTGCACCGCATTGGCCACATAGGTAAAATCGCGGCTGGTACTGCCGTCGCCGTTAATGGTCGGGGCTGTTTTATTAATCAGGGCTTCCGCAAACAAAGGAATCACCGCGGCATAGGGTCCGTTAGGATTTTGCCGGGGGCCGAATATATTGAAGTACCGGAGGCCGATCGGCTCCAGTCCGTACAAGGATGCATAAACTTTCGCATAGAGTTCATTCACGTACTTGGTCACGGCATAAGGCGATAAAGGATTGCCGATTTTATCTTCCACTTTTGGCAGGCCGGGATGATCACCGTATGTAGACGAACTGGCGGCGTATACCACGCGTTTAATTCCGGCCTCTTTGGCGGCTGTTAATATATGCAGCATGCCGGTGATGTTTACATTATTCGTGGTCAGCGGATCATTGATGGAACGCGGTACTGAACCGAGGGCGGCCTGGTGCGTAATCACATCGATTCCTTCGCAGGCTTTCTTACAGGTTTCAAAGTCACGGATATCGCCTTCCATGAATTCAAAGCGGGGGTCCGACTGATAGTCTTCCAGGTTTTTTAATGATCCGGTCGACAGGTTATCGAGAACCCTGACAAAATCCACCCTGCTGTCGGCTAACAAAGCCCCCGTTAAATTGGATCCGATAAATCCTGCTCCCCCTGTAACTAATACCCGCATATTTAAAAATTTCTATTTTTCCGCCTTACGCTTCTTTTTTTTCTTCAGCCCGAAAAATTTACGCAGTTCCAGCCTGGATAGTACTCTTTCGATAAAATTATCCGGCGCGGTTTCTTCTTCGTAATAACTGCCATAGCCATACCCATAACCGTAGCCGTACCGGCCATAACCATAGTAACCATAACCGGGTTTCAGTTTCACATCGTTGATAATAATGGAGACTTTGGGCAGTTTATTCGCCTGGTAGAATTCATCAATAAGGGCAATCTGTTTTTTAAAGGTATGACCCTGTCTTACCAGGTAGAGTGTACAATCCGCATATTTGCACAGCGTCATGGCATCACTGACCATTCCCACAGGAGCCGTATCAATCAGTACAATATCATAGTGCTCTTTCAACCAGTCAAACATCTGATCGAGACGGGGATCGAGCAGCAGCTCTGAAGGGTTAGGTGGCACAGGACCGCATCCAAGTACAAAGAGATTTTCATGACCTTCCACCGGACGGATCATTGCGGCCAGGTCATTGGTCCTCCCTACCAGGTAATTGGTGATCCCTGGTCCTTTACTCATACCTAGTCCGGATAATACTTTGGGTTTACGAATGTCAAACTCAAGTATAACGGTTTTACGGCCGGCCAGCGCCAGTACCGCACCCATATTGGTAGATACATACGATTTACCCTCCCCGCTGAACGAAGAAGTAGTGAGTATAACGGCTTTAGTTTTCTTATGCAGTACATACTGCAGGTTGGAGCGGATGATCCGGAATTGCTCGGCCACCATACTCCGGGTGGTTTTCGACACTACCAGCGTATCATCTGAATAGGAGTGGCCGATTTCTCCCAGGATGGGGGTTTGGGTTATCTTCTCAATATCGAAACGGGTGGTAACTTTATCATTCAGCACTTCTGATACAAAAATGAAAAGGGCCGGGATTGCCAGTCCAATCAAGATAGCTAACAGCTGTATCGTACGATTCTGTGGTGAAACGGGTTGAGAATTAGGATAGGACCGGTCAATAATTTCAGAATTAGGAATTTCTGAAGCCATGGAAATAGCCGTCTCCTCTTTCTTTTCAGTAAATAATTTAAATAACCCCTGATAGGTCTCCACCTGGCGTTTTATTTCAGCCAGTTCTTTAACTTTTTCAGGCATAGCCCGGAGTTGCTCTTCCCCAACCAGCCCCCTGCGTTTTACGTCTTTAACTAATTCTCCTGTTGCTGCTTTAATGTTCCTGAGATTCTCACGGATACTGGTCCTGAGTTTTTCAACCTGCCCGTCTACTTCTTTTACTACGGGGTTTGCAACAGGTACATTCCCATCAACCAGTTGTTTGCGTTCCAACTGGGCTTTATTATAACTGGCAACCAATTCGTTTAACGTGGCATCCTCTATACCGAGCGTAGAAGGAACAACCACCCGGGTAAACTCATTTTTTTTATCCGCCAGATATGCATCCAGCATCTGTGCCACATTTAGCTTAATATTCTGCTCATTAACAATTTTATCTGACTCACTAATTAAATCAAAATAAGAGGACGATTGCGTTTCCGCATCAATCAGGTTATACCTGGTTTGAAAATCGAGATACATCCTTTGGACGCTATCCAGTTTTTCGCCAATATCATTCAGCCTTCCGGCAATAAAAGCAAGTATCTGCTCAGAGGAGAGCTTCTTTTGTTCTACGCTATAAGCACTGTACTCTTCCATCAATTTGTTCAGAATATCCGCGCCTAATTGTGGATTCAACACCTGCATATTGATATTCAATATACCGGTACCAGGCGTTTTCGGGAGTATGGTCAGTGCTGAAGAGTAGATGCCTGACGCAGCCGGTGCTGGCAACCAATCCACACGATACCCATTATCACCAGGGGTTCCAAGATTTTTTTCAAAAACAAATACCCCGTTTTCAGTCTTTATTTCCTGACCAAACCGGTAAACTGCCGCTTTTTCATCAATGCGGAACTGATCACTCCCAATGAATTTAAGTTTTATGGAAAAGGCCCGGGATGAATCCGCAATCTGCAAGGCTCTTACAATGAATGGTCCCTGGGTATATATGTTGATAGATTTTACCTTTCCAATCGCATAATAGCTGAATTGCAGGTTCAGCTTATTGACCACGCGCTGCATCAGCGGGCGTGATTTCAGTATTTCTATTTCACTTTGAATATTCTGGTTTCTGTTATTCCCGAAAAGTTCATCAAACTTATCATCGCGGCCACCGCCTGTCTGGTCATTTTTTATAACCATACTACCAGATGCACTATAAACGGGCACGGTCCATCTGAGGTACAGGTAAGCCCCCAGTAATGCAATAGCTACCGACAGAATAAAAACCGGAAGGAAACGTACATACTTATAGAACAAATCCCTGAAACTAAGGTTGGAGAGATCGTTTTTCGCCGGGTTAAAATGTGGATTTATATGCTCTTCCATTGAAAAGAATAAACGTTTTTAAGAAGGTATTCCGATTAATTTCGTATAAATATATTAGCTAAAGTTGCTGTAACTGTCACCATAGCCAATGCAAATGATATCTTTTGCATGGTTTTGGTCTGCTCCGCATCCTTCATCTTCTGCTGGGTAGCTTCTACTATGATGATATCATTCTGCACCAGGTTATAAAATGGTGACTCAAAAATGTCTTTAGATGTCAGATCCACCAGGCCTGTTTCGCGCTGACCATTACTTTCACGCACAACCCGCACGTTGGTCTTCTTACCATAATCGGTTACACCACCCGCAAGACCTACCGCCTCCAGTATATTCAGTTTTTCACCGGGTACGGTTATGGCGCCTTCTTTGCCAACTTGCCCCAGTACGGTTATTTTCAGATTCATATAACGGATTACAACTGAAGGATCGGCCATTACTTCAACAGGTTCTTTCAGCCGCTTTTTTATTTCAGCTGCCAGTTCATTTTTTGTAAGCCCCTCCGCATGTATGGTGCCCAGCCGGTGATGTTCAATATTGCCATTGTTATCCACCAGGTATCCGGGTGCCACACCCCCTGTTGATGGCTGGTTAAAAATAGCATCGGATACTTCTGGCTTAGTACTGAGACTGAAAATCTGGATGGACAGCAGATCATTCTTCTGTATTTTCAGATCAACAACTTTAACCACACCTCTTCCTGAAGAATCAGTCACGTTTTCAAGATAATTGGGAATTTTCTGTAATGGTTTACAGGAAATAAAATAAAGCGGTAAAGCAAGTAATAAAAAGAACCGGATGAATTTCATTCGAGGTATCATTTAATGAAAGCAGACAGGCTGCCAGATTATAAGGTTTTTTACCGATCGGGCAGTGCCGAAGTTAGTTTAGTTCTGTCAATATGAGCGATCAAAATATATCCCAGGCTGTCAATGGCAATGCGGGCTGTTTTATGCCGCAGTTCCAGCACTTTTCCTTCCTGATCCATAAAGGACCCGTTGGTAATCCGTACCCGCTGGTTCACTTTTACAACCGTAGCCCGGGCTTCCACATTTTTATACTCATCCAGGAACCGCCTGATTGCATTAATTTCTTTCTCCCTGATCACAGCCGGTTTACTGTTCCAATAGACAAAATTGATGGCGCCCGGTGTCATCCGTACTTCCGTGCGGTCTGCATCGGAAAGTTTGACGAATACATAGGATTTAAATAAAGGCTCTTCCACCACTTTTATCCGGTCGCTCCATTTACGTTTCACTTTATTGAGCGGACAATAACTTTCGAATCCCTTCTCCTTAAGGAGCAGATTTACCTTTTTTTCCCATCGGGGCCGGGTATAAATTGCCAACCATTTTTTTGTCATCCGCAGGGTCTTTTTTTCCATGGCTTCGCCAGGTCAATCACATATTTTTTTTATACATGATTGATAATCAGTGTTTTCCCTTAATAAATCAAAATGGATGGAAAATATCCCCCCAATTTGCTGGCAAATATAGTGGATGATGTGAGTGGGCAACGAATAAAATCGACGGATTTTGAAGGATTTACCCCCATCAGTTAATAACTAATCGTAGATCTACGTAAATGGAAGGCCTATATTGATTCCAGGTCAGGATTTTTTAAAATAACCGCCCTTTTTTCCATTTTATCCGGGTCCTTGTAATTCTTTGTTTCACTTACCTTCATGCACCAAACCCACTGCTGTGAATCAACGTTTTTACTCCCTTGATGTATTTCGCGGGGCAACGGTCTGCCTGATGATCCTGGTGAATAACCCCGGTAACTGGAGTTATATTTATGACCCGCTGGAACATGCTCCCTGGCACGGACTGACCCCCACAGATCTTGTCTTTCCGTTTTTCCTCTTTGCTGTTGGTAATGCCATGTCCTTTGTAATGCCCCGGCTGGAAGCGGGTGGTGATGCGCAGTTCTGGAAAAAAGTACTGAAACGTTCGGCCCTGATTTTCCTGATCGGGTTGTTCCTGAACTGGTGGCCATTTGTAACGGAAGTGAACAGGCTGGTGGACGGCACCCTTGAATTTCAACGGGTCAGTATTTTTAAAGGGTTTACCTGGATTGATTATTCAAAAGATAAGGCGGGGAATATAGTGGAGACGGTAAAAGGGGTGCGTATTCTCGGTGTTTTACAACGGATAGCTATAGCCTATTTCTTTGCCTCGGTGCTGGTATACTACCTGAAAGCCCGGAAAGCATTTCTCGCGGGCATGATTTTTCTGCTGCTCTACTGGATGTTTTGTGTAGTGGGCAATCCGGCGGATCCCTTTAGCCTGAAAGGCTGGTTCGGTACCGCCATCGACAAATGGATATTGGGTGAAACACACCTGTATAAAGGGGAAGGTATTCCTTTTGATCCGGAAGGGCTGATGAGTACACTCCCGGCGATCGTACAGGTGATATTTGGCTACCTCGTGGGGGACTATATACAGAAAAAAAGCAAGCCGCTCCCGTTGCCGGATCAACCCGGTCTGACCAGTGGCGGCCTGTATGAAATGCTGACCGGTTTATTTGTAATCGGGGTAGCCCTGATCGTTACCGGTTTCTGCTGGGACATGGTGTTCCCCATCAATAAAAAAATATGGACCAGTTCGTATGTGATTTATACTACCGGACTGGCCATACTTACCATTGCCACGATGATCTATATGATCGAAATAAAAAACATCCGCGGCGGCCTGGCCCGTTTCTTCGATGTATTCGGAAAGAACGCGCTGTTTGTTTTCGCACTCAGTGCCTTTTTGCCTAAGGGACTGGCGTTGATAAAACTGGGCGACGGGGTAAATCCCTGGAACTGGTTGTATAAATCGGTGCTGATTCATATTCCCGGGGCAAAGGAAAACGGATCACTGGCCTATGCGCTTTGTGTGATCACATTTATGTGGGCGATCTGCTGGTGGATGGATAAGAAGAGGATTTATGTGAAGGTTTAGGTGTTTAGTTGTTTAGGCGTTTAGTACTGCTCTTTTCAACCTATCAACTTATCAACTTATCAACCTTTCAACTTTTCAACTTTTCAACTTATTTAACATTTCGTTAATCTCCCTCTATCCCGCACGCTGTGCAATTTCATTTCCGGGTGCATCTGGTTTATATAATCACACAATATGAAACAGATTACACTACTTACCGTCTTATTTATGCTGTTGACTTCTTTTCAGTCCGGCAATGCCGACCAGCCTTCGTTATACCATACAAAATGGGTGCTGAACAGTATTCATGACAGAAATGTTACCGAATATATTTATACCCGCGCCTTTCTGCAGTTTGATGATGACACAAAACGGGTCAGCGGCAATGGCAGCTGTAATTCATTTGGCGGAACAATGGATGTATCGGAGGAAGCGATACAATTCGGGAACCTGTTCAGTACAAAAATGTATTGCGCGGACGTACAGGATATTGAAACGCTTTTCCTGAAACAACTGGGAAAAGTCAACCGGTATGAAATAAAAGGTACAAACCTGAAATTATTCAAAGACGATACATTACTGCTGAGTTTTAAAATGGGTTAATGTGTACTTCGGATAATGAGGGTTAAATGCCCCCGCAAAAACACCCGTTAAAAATGCCTGAAAAAAAGTCAATAGTCTGAATACAGTACATACTGATAAAGACTATTGACTAACGACTACTGATCACCTCCCCGTTTTCCCCAGCTGCGGTGTTTCGCACCGTCCATTTTCACGATCTTCGGCGTAAAGCGTCCGACTATTTCCACCAGGGCTTTCTGGGATTGCATCACGGTATGAATATCCTTATACGCAAAAGGCGATTCGTCCAGTCCTCCGCCCAGCAATTTCACCCCGGATTTTTTCAATTCGTCTTTGAACTGTTTGTCAGTGACCGATGCAATGGCTCGTGTACGGCTCATCTTTCTTCCTGCTCCATGTGAAGCGGAGTTGACAGCGGCCATTTCTCCTTTTCCTTTTACAATAAAACCATCAGCCGTCATGGAGCCCGGAATAATTCCCAGGACATCTTTCCCGGCCGGGGTGGCTCCTTTCCGGTGTACGATTACTTCACGTCCCTCCCATTTTTCCTTCCAGGCAAAATTATGATGGTTCTCCACCCGTTTAAGGGAGGCACGCCCCAGTTGCTTTGCGATTTTATCATGAATGATATGGTGACAGGCGCTGGCATAATCACCGGCGAGGTTCATCGCCAGCCAGTACTCTATTCCTTCTTCCTCCTGCATATCCAGCCAGGCCAGGTTCTTTGCCTCCTGTGGCAGGCGTCTTTTGCTGATGGCTGTTTTCGTGTATTGGTTAGCGATAGCAGCCCCCAGTGCCCGGGAACCGGAATGTGTCAGGAAACCGGTATAAGTGCCGGCTTCCAGTCCGAGTACCAGGTCTTTTTCCGCGATTTCCACGACACCGAATTCAGCAAAGTGGTTCCCGCTTCCGGAACTACCAAGTTGTTTCCAGGCCCTTCCGTGCATATGCTTCAGCAGCGGCAACTGGTAAAACAATTCATTCTCCATGACGGCATGATCCGCGGCCCGGTCAAACATGGCACCGCTTCCGAATAAAGTTGCTTCCCCCAGTTCACGGGCAAAAAAGGATTCCCGGTCCGCCAGTTCCTTCGGGTTAATATCGAATACACTCAGGCACATCCGGCAGCCGATATCCACACCCACCCCATACGGAATAACGGCATTGTCGGTAGCCAGCACCCCGCCTATCGGTAATCCATAACCGCTATGCGCATCGGGCATCAGGGCTCCGGCTACGGATACCGGTAGTTTGGCGGCCTGGTACATCTGGTGTAATGCACCTTCTTCAATATGTTCCTGTCCGAAAATACTGAAAGCGATCCCGGTTTGATTCAACGAAATCTCCGCCCCTTCTGTTAACGGAGCCGGCATTAATTTTTCCGCTACGGCTTTCAGTTGTTCATCTTCCAGGTAATTTTCCGGTGCCTTTAATACCTGCGTCAGTATATCCAATGCCTCATTCTCTGAACTATGCTTGTAAAGACTATTCATCACCTGCATCGCCACACTGATCACCGGCCCTTCGGGATAGCCGATGGCGCGGATTTGTTTTCCTGTTAATTTTAATTTGCTCATACTTTCTAACTACAATTTAATCCGATTTTCCGGATTGTTTACAATAGGTTACCTGTGATAATACAACAGGCAACCTTGTTTTATTACACTGAAACTGCTTGATATTCCACGTTGTCTTTTCATTTTACTTGCACATCAACGTGTCATCCGTCGTCAGTTTTCAAATTTCATACCTGGCGATCATCCTTTCCTTACGCAAAAGCGCGGAATCGATTTGCTCATCGGTTATAAACCGCAGAGGACGCAGAGAGCGCGGAGAATACAATTAAACCGCGGAGGCCGCAGAGAACGCAGAGGGCTCCTCATTATCTAATCTGCTAATCAGCTAATCGGCATATTGGCACATCAACTAATCGTCACATCGGTTATAAACCGCAGAGGACGCAGAGAGCGCAGAGAGCCCCTCATTGGCTAATTGGCTCATTTGCTAATCGGCTAATCGACAAACCGGCACATCATTCACTGCACCATCTTATTCGCACAGCTCGAGCTGGCAAACGCATCCGGTTTGGCCCTGAAAGCAAATCCCATTCCGAGGATATAGCCCATGGCTTCCGTGAGAGCGTCATTGCTTTTGAACTGCGGGTTGGTATTGATATCCGCGTGCACTTCCATATCCACCCGGTACCGGCTGAACAGGTTGCAGAGTTCATAGGCCACATCGATACTCATCCGCACTTCGGTCAGCATCCGTTCCTTGATCGTCATCCGTTGCCGGGTGGATTCGCTGCGTATATACATGAAACCGCCTTTACGTTTCCGGAGGAATACGATCACCGTGGCAAAACCGGTTACGCCTGCTTTTACCTGGCTATCGGTGCCGATACATACCTTCAGTTCATGTCCTTCCGCGGCTTCGCGTTGCAATACCCGGTTAATTTCTTCGGTGATCGGGATAGTTACCTGATCGCCGCTGAGCGTTCTCCATTCATTGTTTTTTTTCATAGCTTGTTTCCTCCTTCGTGGTACCTCATGGAATCGAACCATGATCTCCGGATTTTCACCCCGGCGCATAACCGTTCTGCCAAAGCACCTTTTGCAGTAAATACTGGCTGATTTCTTATTTCCTCTATGCCGAATTCATTCACTGTTATTTAGTTATCCTCTCTTTACTGGCCAGTTGAGATTCGAACCCACCCCCCCGGTTATAAGCCGGGTACATCTGTCAGTTGAGCTACAGACCATTCTTGGAAAAGCGCCCCGTTGCATCTCACGGGGCTACTTTGATCCTCCTTTCTACTGTTAATTGAACATTGCTTATTGAATATTGAGCATTTCTTACCACCGGTGATCAATGTTCATTATTCAACTTGCTTACCGGCAGGCAGGTGCTCACTATTCAATTTTCATATACCGCTACCTCAACAGGTATTCAGCCGGGTGCACGACCCTGTTACCGACATCCTGTTCAGCAGTATCATTTTCATTTTCCCTGCTGTTTATATTCAGTATAAAACTGATCAGTAGTACAACGATTACAAACCACATATCATCCTCCTTTTCAATCTACTGTTGCCGGCAAACCCTCCTACGCTGAGGCTACGGAGGGCAAAGAAAAACCCGGTCGCTACTGACGACCGGGTTCCTTTTCATTTGCACTACTGCACAAATGCTACATTGGTTCCGTTCGTCGTTTCTTTTCAATCCAGGGCATAAAATGGCCTGTTGCGGGTGTACTGTTGTTTCCGCAATAAGCAGCTTGCCGTGCAATGCCGCTTAAAAGCCTGTATTGTTTATGTCGTGTTTGCTTCAGCAACTCTTTTTGTTTTTTTATAGATTCATTTTATTTACGATTACACATCACTGTTTAAATAATCAAGCACACAATGCCTGTCATACACAGCTTTCCAGCCTGCATTTAGCGGATATCCTTTAAAAGAAAAACCCCGCAATCGCTTGCGGGGTCTGTATTTCAGCCAATTCGTTGTGTCAACTATTGAACAGCATTACATGCCCCGCTTACGCGATCAAGTCCTAAAGGACTAAACCCGTTCGCTGTTTCTATATGTGCGTATTTGCGTTGCATGTTTATTTTTTTGCTGTGCAAAGATGAAACTATTTTTTTGAAGATGCCAAATATCCGGAGAGAAATTTATAAAATATTTTTTTTGAGGTGTGGAGATGTTGAGATGTTGAGGTGTTGAGATGTTGAGGTGTTGAGGTGTTGAGGTGTTGAGACGTAGAGGCGCTTTAGTATTTTAGTCTCTTCAAGCTGCCCATCGGTTTATCGGCACATTCAAAACAATCTCCCCTGCTCTCCCGGTCTTCGGAACAGTGCACTGTTCAGGCTCCATTTATCCGCATTCATTCCATACAACTTACTGTATTGCTTATACTGATCCGCAACGAGTTTCGCAACGGGTCCCTCACCACTCATGCGCAAACCGTAGCGACTGTCATTGACTTTGCCATCATGACTTTGTTCGATCAGGTGCCAGACTTTATCGGCACGGTCGGGAAAGTTCTTATACAGCCAGTCGTGGAATAATAATTTTACAGCGCCGTTCAGGCGGATAAAAGTATACGCGGTGAATGTGGCCCCGTTATCCCGGGCCGCTTTCATGATACCGGGCAGTTCATGATCATTCAGTCCGGGGATTACCGGCCCCATGAGTACACCGGTACGCACCCCGGCCTTACTGAGATCACGGATTATCCGCAGCCGCTGTACAGCAGTCGTGGTACGCGGTTCCATTACCCGTCGCAGGTCTTCCTGCAGGGTGGTAATGGAGGTCATTACTGATACCAGCTGCTTACCCGCCAATGCCTGTAGTATTTCTTTATCATTCAGCACCCCCGCATTTTTGGTCAGTATACCCACAGGTTGATTGAATTCATGGCAGACCTGCAGCAGTCCCCGGGTGAGCCTGAACTTTTGTTCAGCCGGCTGGTAACAATCCGTATTGCCGCTGAGCATGATAGGTGTTCCATCCCAGTCTTTGCGCGACAGAAACTTACGGAGCAGTTGCGGCGCATTCTTTTTAACGATGATCTTTTGTTCAAAGTCAAGACCTGCACTATAGCCCCAGTACTCATGCACATTGCGGGCATAACAATAGATACAACCATGTTCGCATCCGGCATAGGGATTCATGCTGTAACTCATGGGCACATCGGGACTCTCCACTTTATTGACAATGGACATTGACACCTGTTCCATATAGACAGTCCGCGGATCCCCTTCTTCCCAGTCATCAATACCTTCGATATGTTCACGGATCCTTTCGTCTTTCAGAAACCGGTTTTTGGTATTGATCTGTGCACCCCGCCCCTGCAGGTAATGATCCGCTCCGCCTTTTTGTTTTGCCTGCACGTTGCCGGTTTTTGTTTCATTACTAAAAGGAGAACGGAAGATCCCCACTCCCCACTCCCCACTTTCCACTCTCCACTCTCCACTCTCCACTTTCCTCTCTCCCGTTCTCCTGTTTACGCACTACCCCTTCTCACGTTTATGGTTACTGTGTACGGATTGATGACTATCCAAATAAATCGCCCTGTTTTGTCTGTACCGGCAGGTTCTGAAAACTGAAGGTTTGCAACGGTTGATATTTCATTTCACCTTCCGGCCGCCGCATCAGGGTCATGCTTTCGGCGATAAAACGGCCGGTAAAATGCCGGTGACTGTATTCGGACCAGCCTTTTTCGTATTGCCCGGACTGCAGTTTACGGGCCAGGGTAATATGTGGTTCCATCATAAAATGCGGCTTATGTTCCTCATTCATTTTCATCAGCCGCTGTGTTTCGGTTCGGATACCGCGCAACAACTGTTGTACCGGCACTTTGGAAAGCACTTTAATATAAATAGTGTGCGAAGGAAAACTGCCATAATCCTTCAGTTCTGCTTTAAAAGGCGGAAAACCCATGGCTACTTTCTGCAGGCGGTTGACGATCCGGTCTTCCATCATGGCGAACTGCGAAAAATGCACCAGGGGTACCCAGGCGTTGCCACGGCCGCCATCCCCCGTCTTGTATTTCTCCGCAAATTCCTGCTTCAGTTGCAGGATACGCCCCTGCAGTTCCACATGCGGACGCAATACCAGCAGGTACTCAAATACCCGGTAACCAGGTGCAGTATTGATGACAGCTTCCATTCCGGCAGATTTTAAAAATATTTTCCTCATTTTCTTAGCACTAATTTACTAATTATTTTAGTTTTACCAAAGAATTACCCCATTAAATTTTTGAAACTATTTTTTTTCACCGTTTCTGCCCGGCGGAAACATTTAAAATCGGATGTATGGAAGGAGAGGAATTATTTTTTGGGGCTGCCTACAAAGGTTCAAAACAATTTACCCAGCAGCAGGTACGCACCGCCAATGCCACGGGCTTTGGCGCGGCCGCGGATGACTATGCGGAAAAAGGCATTGATCTGAATGAACAGCTGATCCGGAATAAACCCGCCACATTTTTTTTCCGGATGAAAGGCGATGCGATGAAGGAAGCCGGACTCTTCGACGGGGATATCCTGATTGTGGACCGTTCACTGAAACTGGCCAATGGAAAAATCATTGTGGCCATCCTGAACGGAGAACTCCTGGTCCGCCGCTTTCATAAAAATTTCACATCGGCTTTCCTTATTCCCGAAAACAACCGCTATAAGAATATCAACCTGGCCGAGTTCAGTGATTTCGTAGTATGGGGCGTGGTGACGTTTGTGATACACCCGCTGGGGTAGATGAATGTGACGATATGCCGATGTGCCGATTAGCTGATGTGCCGATTAGCAAATTAGAGTATGAGGAGCCCTCTGCGCTATCTGCGGCCTCTGCGGTTTGTAACCGATGTGACGATTAGTTGATGTGCCAATATGCCGATTAGCTGATTAGCAAATTAGCAGATTAGATAATGAGGAGCCCTCTGCGTTCTCTGCGGCCTCCGCGGTTTAATTGTATTCTCCGCGCTCTCTGCGGCCTCCGCGGTTTGTATCCGATGAGACGATGGAGGGACAGCGGGTCACTTATAGTAAAATGAATAATGAGTAAAACGTAATGAGTAAAAGGAGACAAGTTGTTTTTAACCGAACTACTTCACAAAGCGGAATGAACGGCGGTTCAGTACGGTACAACCAGCCACTCACCACTCACCACTCACCATGAAAGCGATCGTTGACTGTAACAGTTTCTACTGCTCCTGCGAGCGGTTATTCCGGCCCGACCTGCGGGACAAGCCCGTAGTGGTACTGAGCAATAATGACGGGTGTATTGTGTCGCGCACCGATGAAGCGAAAAAACTCGGTGTGGGTATGGCCGCGCCTTATTATCAGAACCGGGATATTATTGAGAAAAATGACGTAGCGGTTTTTTCCAGCAATTATAATCTCTACGGCGACCTGAGTATGCGCGTAATGGATACACTGCGTGAACTGGTGGGGGAAGAACAGGTGGAAGTATACTCCGTAGACGAGGCCTTCCTGGATCTCAGTACCATTGGCTCCGCTGCCCTGCAGGAAACCTCCACGATCATTAAAGAAACAGTGGAACAATGGACCGGTATTGCCGTATCAGTAGGCGTGGCGCCGAGTAAGGTTTTATCCAAAGTAGCCAACCGCTTATCAAAGAAAGACAAGCGGGGAACCCGCGGCGTGCTGGTGCTGGATACCCCGGAAAAAATAAAAGACGCCCTGGAACGCACGGCGGTGGATGATCTCTGGGGCGTGGGACGGCAGTATGCCATGAAACTGCATCACCTCGGTATCGACAATGGCTGGCAGTTACGTAATATGCCCGAAGACTGGGCACAGAAAAATATGGGCGGTGTGGTGGGCGTCCGGATGATTAAAGAACTGAACGGTATCAGTTGTATCCCGATGAAAGATCCGCTGGAAACAAAAAAAATGATTGCCACCACCCGGATGTTCGGACAGCCTGTCTATGCATTGAACGATATCCGTGAAGCCATTGCCACCTATACGGCCCGGGCCGCTGAAAAACTGCGCCGCCAGTTCAGTGCCGCCACCACGATCCAGGTATTCCTGGTAACCAATGGCACCCGCAACGGGAAATATGAATACAATCCGCAGTCGCGCTACCTCTATAACACATTACCCGAAGCCAGTGCCGACACCTCCGTCCTTATCCGTCATGCCTTGCCCCTGGCCGAACAGTTGTACCAGCCCGGTTGCAAATACCTGAAAGGCGGGGTGATCCTCAGCGGACTGGTACCCATGGCCGCTATACAAACCAACCTCTTTATGGAAGAACACCTGCAGACCAACCAGGCATTGCTGGAAGCCGTGGACAATATCAATTTCAGTCACCGGGATGATGTGGTGAAATACGTTGCCTCCGGTCTCAAACGCAACTGGAAAATGCGGCAGGAGCTACGCAGTAAACGCTATACCACCCGGTGGAATGAACTTTATAAAATCAGTTAACATGTACAACCCGTATTGCTTACTCAGTCCGGAAATCCTGGAGGCCCTGTTGCAACAACCTATGTATTTTGTACGGCAACACTATCCGCGCGGTCAGCAACATCCCGCGGAAACCAGTCTCCCCCTGTTGCTCACGCATTACTCATTGCATGAATCCGATCAGGAACGTTCGGAGCGGCATATCCGCTTATTATGGAAAGATCCTTATCGCTTTCGCTATGACAGCCGGCTGTCCGAACACCGGGAAAAACTGATCAGGGCCGCTACCCAGCCGGAAGGTTACCGCATCTATATCAACCTGATGCCGAAAAAATGGAAGGCCAGCGACGGACTCAAAACAAAAGTCAGCCGCTACCTTTCCCATAAACTGCCCTGGTGGCATTATTCGCCAGCCGATAAACTGCATGTAACGCTGAAGGAACGCTATGGCGAACTCTTTATCGCCCTGCTGTGGCGGGGTCAGCAAACTGAAGTACTTTTGGAAGAAATCGAAAATTTTTCCGCATGTGCTACGACATGAGTTTTTTCAGCAACATCAAACTGATCAGTGATTACCTGGGTATCTCACCGGCAGAAAAAATCCATTTTGACCCCACTTTTCACCGGGTGGCACAGGCCTTTGGTCCCTGGCCGGTAGTACTCCATGATGACGGGCTTCAGTTGAAAATTTTTGAATGGGGCGTGATTGCCGATTATATGAACACGCCCGAAAAGATACGTGAATACCGCAGCAGTATGGCGAACGCGCGCAGTGAAAAAATACTGGATGATAAACGATCCGTCTGGCACCGCCTCCGTCAGCAACGCTGCCTTGTTCCGAGCACCGGCTTTTTCGAACACCGGGATGTGGGCGGAAAAAAGAAACTGCCGTATTTTATAAAACCCAAAGAGGAGCCCGTTTTTTGTTTTGCCGGACTATATAATTATTCTCCTTTACCCGATCGGGAAACGGGCGAGATGACCGGTACCTTTACCATCATTACGCGGCCGGCCAATCCGCTGATGGCAAAAATTCATAATAACGGCCCCCACCCGCACCGGATGCCACTGATCCTGCCAAAGGAGAAAGCCCTGCAGTGGCTGGATCCGGCACTGACGGATGCCGGCATCCGGGAACTGATTGACTATGCCTGTCCGGAAACAGCGATGGAAGCCTGGCCGGTTAATACTATCCGTACCCGTAAACCGGACGATGCGTCCGTGATCAACCCGCTGGACACGGCCCTGTTTCCCGCACTCTGATCAATATTGACCGCATGTTTGTATCTTTCAGAAAAGCGGTGTATGCGTTTGCTGTTCTTCCTGCTGATGGGTTGTCCGCTGCTGCTTTCTGCACAGCAACGGCCCAATATCATTTATATCATGAGTGATGATCACGATGCCGATGCCATCAGCGCGTATAATAAAACCCTGGTGGCCACTCCGCATATAGACAGGCTGGCCCATGAAGGGATGCGCTTTACACGCAACTTTGTTTCCAATTCCATCTGCGGCCCGGTTCGTGCTACCTTACTCACCGGTCAGCATTCCCATAAAAACGGTATGAAGGATAACCGCACGCGTTTTGATTCCTCGAAAATGACGATGCCGAAACTATTTCAGCAACAGGGTTATCAGACCGCCATCGTGGGAAAATGGCATCTGCACTCGTATCCCACCGGTTATGATTTCTGGAATATACTGCCCGGACAGGGACTCTACTTCGAACCGCGGATGATCTCCATGAATGGAGATACGTCAACGTATCACGGTTATGCCACCGACGTAATTACCGATGAAGCCATCCGCTGGCTGGATAACCGGGCACCGGACAAACCATTTATGCTGCAGGTGCATCATAAAGCACCGCACCGTTATTTCTTTCCGCCACTGAAATACATTGAACAGTTTCATACAAAAACATTCCCTGAACCCGCCACATTGTACACCGATACAGCAGGTCATGGTACCGCCTGGCGTTTGCAGACCATGAGCATCCTCCATGATTTAAAACTCTGCAGCGACCTGAAAGTGGATCCGGCTTTTCTGATGGATATACCAGAGTATAAGCCGGACTCAGCGGATATTGTTTATTATAAAGCCATCATGAACCGCATCCCCGAACCCGGCCGCTCGGCAATCAAAAAAATTTACGAAGAAAGGGGTAAACTGCTCCGGGAAAAAAGACCCGCCGGTCAGGCCTTGCTGAAATACAAATACCAATGGTATATGCAGGATTACCTGGCCTGTGTGGCATCGGTGGACGAGAATACGGGCCGCCTGCTCGATTACCTGGATAAAAATAACCTCACGGAAAACACGATGGTCGTGTATACCGGCGACCAGGGAATGTATCTTGGCGAAAATGGCTGGTTTGATAAACGCTGGATCTATGATGTATCCATGCAGGCGCCGCTGCTGATCCGCTGGCCGGGACATATCAAAGCCGGCACAGTAAATCATACATTGACGCAGACTATTGATTATGCTCCCACCCTGCTGGGTGCGGCGGGTATTGCCCCACCCGGTTTCATGCAGGGAATTGACCTCGTACCGCTGATCACCGGGAAAGTGAAATCAATTTCCCGTAACCAGCTCTATTATCATTTCTACGAATACAAAGCCGATCATACCGTACTGCCACATCTGGGTCTGCGTGGCGAACGTTATAAACTGGCCTATTTCTATACCGTGAATGAATGGGAATTATATGATCTCCAAAAAGACCCTGCGGAACAAACCAATCTTATCCGTTCTGCCAGTCACCAGAACATACTGCGCCAACTCAAAGCCAGCCTGCTCGAACTGCGCGATCTGTATGATGACCATGAACCCGCCGGTGAACTTAACTGAGTACCATGGGAAAAACACGGTTTGGCATTGATCACCTGCTCACGCTTTCCCCGGACTGGAAAAAGCAGCGGCTGGCCCTGGTCACCAATAACGCGGCCACCACGTCGGACGGAAAGAAATCACGGAAAGCACTAACCGAAAATGGATTCAACCTGGTGCGGCTTTTTTCACCGGAGCACGGGCTGACGGCTACGGGTGAAGATGGTGCCGCGCAACAGGACAGTGTGGACGGACTGACCGGATTACCGGTGCTGAGTCTGTATGGAAACAAAGTGCACCCCACAGCCGCCGATCTGGCTGATATTGATATTGTCCTTTTTGATATGCCGGATGCAGGCTGTCGTTTTTATACCTATATCTGGACCCTGAGCCATGTGATGGAGTCCTGTGCGGAAAATAATAAACCGCTGATCCTGACCGACCGGCCCAACCCCCTCGGCGGAGATCCGGATAAAACAGAAGGGCCGATGCTCGATGAACAACGATGTTCCTCTTTTATCGGCCGCTGGAATATACCGGTCAGGCATAGTTGTACAATGGGCGAGCTGGCCCGCTATTTTGCCGCCACGCGTATACCCGGTCTGCAACTTCAGGTTATTCCCCTGCAAAACTGGAACAGGATGCATACCGTGTCGGCCGGAGACTGGCCCTTTGTACCCACTTCTCCGGCTATACAATATCCGCAAACCGTTTTAGTATATCCGGCCACTTGTTTTCTCGAAGGGGTAAATGTAAATGAAGGCCGCGGCACCGGGAATGACTTTACCTGTTGCGGAGCTCCCTGGATCAATGCTGCAGAACTGGAAGCCGCGTTTAATCGTTTACCGGTGGAAGGTGTATCGGCGCGGGCCTGTGTATTCACTCCTGCATGGGGATTATATGCCGGTGAAAAATGTGCGGGACTGACATTCAGCATTACTGATGAGTCGCTTTTCCGCCCGGTAAAAACGGGGCTGCTTCTTTTACAATTGCTTAAAGAAATATACCCCGAACAACTGAAAGAGCGGTTATACATTACTGTTGCTAACCCGTCCGGCAAGGGGCACCTCGACCGGCTGACCGGCTTGCCCGGTTCATTTCAGCTACTGGAAACAACGGATCTGATCCGGGTGACTACCGCATTGGGAGATTGGGAGAAAGTGATCAGCCCTTTCCGTATTTACTGATATTTTTTCATCAGGTCAGCCAGAATTTTACGATCAGCCTCATTGATCGTCTTTGTGGTATCCTGTGGCGTAAAGTGAATTTTGTACGACTGAATGGCATTTTTTTCCTGCTGAATATTGTAACCGATCACCCGCAGGGCCAGCAGGGGATCGAAACCGGCCGGCACCTGTACGGCGGTGGTATCATACCAGTAACCAAATCCCTTTTGCGCCAGCTGCTGCCAGGGGAACCGGCGGCTGGGATCCACTTTACGACCGGGTGCGATATCGGCGTGCCCGATAAAATTAGCCGTAGGAATGGTATACGCTTTCTTGAGCCGGTCCAGCAGGGTAAGCAGCGAACTGATCTGTGCTTCGCTGAAAGGTTCCGACCCGTTATTGTCGATTTCAATGCCGATGCTGGAAGAATTAAGGTCAATATTGTTACCCCATTTACTCACCCCGGCATGATGGGCCCGCAGGAGATCATTCAGCATGTGATGTACGGATCCGTCGCGGCAGATTACATAATGAGAACTTACCGGATTTTTGGTTTGTGTAAATGTTTTCAATGTCTGCTCACAACTGTTCTGAGCGGTATGATGGATCACCACGAAATTGGGTTTGCGCAGGGAGAGATTGGTGGTACCCACCCATTCTGCATAGTTCAGTCCGGCTGAATCCTTCACCGGGTATTCACGGATGACTTTGGCAAATTGCTTTACCTGTTTTTTGTAGGCTTTATTAGCCGCCGTATACTGACCGGTACGGCAACCATAAAATGCAGCCATACCAGCAACGCTGATCAACAGGAATAAAATAGCCTTCATACAAATAACCTGAAGTTAAAAAGTAAATTCTCCCGACTACTAACTACCGACTACTAACTACCGACTAGTCCTCCCCGGTCCTCTTTTAAAAAATTTCTTCTTCGGATTGCCTCCGCGATTATCCCGGTTGCCACCGTGATGATGACGGGCCCGCGGATTATACTCCGGCACCGCGCCGAGTTCAGCAGGCACCGCGCCTTTATCCACGACCTTTTCAAGCAGCTGTTCAATCTGATGAAATTTATTCTGCTCCTTTTCACTCACCAGGGTATACGCCACACCATCGGCTTCCGCACGGGCGGTACGTCCGATACGGTGTACATAATCCTCTCCGTCGCCGGGTATATCATAGTTCACTACCAGGTCAATCGTATCGATATCGATGCCGCGGCTCAGGATATCGGTTGCCACCAGCAGGGGAATACGGCCACTGGCAAAAGCGCCTAATACACTTTCCCGTTGTGCCTGTTCCAGGTCACTATGTATTTCTTCGATATTGAATCCGGCTCTGACCAGTTCCCGTCTCACTTCCTTAACTGTTTGCTTACGGCTGCAGAAAACAAGCGCATTCTTGTAGGGCGTTTCACGGAGCAGTTTTTTCAGCAGCGGCATTTTCTGGGGCTCATACACGATAAAGGCTTTCTGCACGATTTTTTCCGGTGGCTTTGAAATCGCAATATTGATTTCCACCGGTTCATGCAGGATGGCACGTGCCAGTTGCCGGATTTTGGTGGGCATGGTAGCGGAGAAAAGCAGGTTCTGTCGTTTAGCCGGCAGTGTTTTGATGATCTTATTGATATCATCCTGAAAGCCCATATCCAGCATCCGGTCTGCTTCATCAAGTACCAGGAATTGCAGCCCATTCATATTTACATAGCCCATATTCAGATGGGCAATCATCCGTCCGGGTGTGCACACAATAATATCGGCACCCATTTGCAGGGCCTTTTTTTCAGCCACAAAATTCTGGGCATCGTTACCCCCGTAAATCGCAATAGAGCTCAGGTGGGTGAAGTAGGACAATCCCTCAATATGCTGGGAGATCTGGATAGCCAGTTCCCGGGTGGGAACAATGATCAGCGCGCCGACCTGTCCGTCCACATGATTGGATAATAACCGGTTCATCACCGGCAGCAGGAAAGCAGCCGTCTTACCGGTTCCGGTCTGTGCCGAAGCGATTACATCTTTGCCAGCCATGATGGGGGGAATCACCTGTTCCTGGACCGGGGTGGCGTTTTCATAATTGGAGGCTTCAATGCCTTCCATGACTTCAGGGGTAAAATTAAACTCGGTAAAACGCAAATTATTCAGTTTTATGAAGGGGCAAAGGTAGCCTAAAATACGCACCCGGCGGGGTTTTAATTAAAATCAGCCCCGGTGCTGCCCGCAGTCATACATATGGAAGAATCAGGACCGTAGCTTAGGCATACCAAATTTTGGTTTACTTAAAACATCTTGTCATGAAATATATTCTTCTTGTCATCAGTACAGTGATATTTACATTGGCTGGCTATGGACAGGCCTGGACCAAACAATATGACCATGTGGATGATTGTATTTGTGGTTTATCCCTGGTGGGCAAAGGTGAGAAACACGGGTTTGTAGACAAAGACGGAAAACTGGTTGTTCCCCTGATTTATGACGAAGCCCTGACTTTCTCGGAAGGATTTGCCGCGGTAAAGATAGATGGCAAATGGGGCTACCTGGACAGTACCGGGAAAGTATTTAAAGAGCCAATGTATGTGGAAGCGCTTTCTTTCCATTCCGGATTTGCCGTGGTCAGTAACGGGGCCAGTTATGGTTTTCTTGATACCAGTGGGAAAATGGCTATTGCCATGATCTATGAAAATGCCGGTATGTTTTCTGAAGGATTAGCCGCCGTAAACAAAAACGGGAAATGGGGCTATATTGACAAAACCGGAAAGGAAATAATCGGCATGAAATACAATTTTGCCGGCGCATTTGACAATGGTGCCGCCCGGGTTATGATTGCCGGAAAATGGATACTGATTGATCCTACAGGGAAAAAGATTGCGGACAGCGAATGATGAGTAATGAGTAATGAGTAGCCGATCGGACATTCTTTAAAGTATTGAACCCTCCGAAAACCGGAGGGTTCAATACTTTAAGCGTTTTCGAGATTTACTCATTACTGATTACTCATTACTCATTTCACATTACTTACATATTCCTCCTGTACTGCCCCCCTACTTCATACAATGCATTGGTGATCTGCCCCAGTGAACAATACTTGGTTGTCTCCATGAGTTCGTCAAACAGATTTCCATTCTGAATCGCCACTGTCTTCAACCGTTTCAGCATACCGGCTGATTTGGTTTCATTCCTTTTCCAGAATGACTGCAGGTTATGAATCTGCTGTTCTTTCTCTCCGGTAGTACTGCGAATCACTTCGCCGGGAATAATAGTGGGACTTCCGTTTTTATTGAGAAAGCTGTTCACACCGATCAGTGGCAGTTCCCCGGTATGTTTCTGATGTTCGTAGTGCAGGCTTTCCTCCTGTATTTTATTGCGCTGGTACATCCGCTCCATGGCGCCTAACACACCACCTCTTTCCGTAAGCCGGTCAAATTCGGTCAGTACGGCTTCCTCCACCAGGTTCGTTAATTCTTCCAGGGCAAAGGATCCCTGGATAAAGTTTTCCGTCTTAGCTGTACCCAATTCCCGGTTTATGATCAGCTGAATAGCCATGGCTCTCCGTACACTTTCTTCTGTAGGCGTGGTAATGGCTTCATCATACGCGTTTGTATGCAGTGAATTGCAGTTATCGTAAATCGCATACAATGCCTGCAGGGTGGTACGGATATCATTAAAATCAATTTCCTGGGCATGCAGACTGCGGCCGGATGTCTGAATATGATACTTCAGCATCTGGCTCCGTTTATTGGCTTTGTATTTGTACTTCATGGCCTTGGCCCAGATCCGGCGGGCCACACGACCGATTACACTGTATTCCGGATCCATGCCATTGCTGAAAAAGAAAGAGAGATTGGGTGCAAACTCGTCAATATGCATACCCCGGCTGAGGTAGTATTCCACATAGGTAAATCCATTGGCCAGGGTAAACGCCAGCTGCGTGATCGGGTTGGCCCCGGCCTCGGCAATATGATAGCCACTGATAGAAACGGAATAAAAATTCCGGACTTTTTCCCGGATAAAATATTCCTGCACATCGCCCATCAGCTTGAGCGCAAATTCCGTGGAAAAGATACAGGTATTCTGCGCCTGGTCTTCTTTCAGAATATCTGCCTGTACAGTGCCCCGCACCTGTTGAAGTGCGGCCTGTTTACACTGCTGGTAAATATTCGCCGGTAATACTTCATCCCCGCTGAGTCCAAGCAGTTTTAATCCCAATCCATTATTCCCATCCGGTAATGCACCGGGAAAAGCATCATTATGATAAACCGGTCTTGTCCCATCCTTATACTTTTTCTTATAAGCATCCTCCACCAGGTCCCACTTTCCACTCTCCATTATCCATTTTTCACACTGCTGATCAATAGCCGCATTCATAAAAAAGGCCAGCAGCATCGGTGCAGGACCGTTGATGGTCATGGATACAGATGTTTTCGGATCGCAGAGATCAAAGCCACTGTATAATTTCTTCGCATCATCTACTGTGGCAATGCTGACGCCACTGTTGCCCACCTTACCGTATATATCCGGGCGATGCCCGGGATCCTCACCGTATAGTGTAACCGAATCAAATGCGGTAGACAAGCGCCTGGCCGGCTGATCCGCACTTACATAGTGGAAGCGGCGGTTGGTTCTTTCCGGTCCGCCTTCGCCGGCAAACATCCGGGTGGGGTCCTCCCCCTCACGCTTCAGCGGAAATACGCCGGCTGTAAAGGGGAAATGCCCGGCCACATTTTCCTGCGCCTGCCATTTTAATAAATCACCCCAGTCTTTATACTGAGGCAACACCACTTTGGGAATCCGGGTACCACTCAGGCTCTTGCTGGTCATCGGCTGACGGATCATTTTTTCCCGTACCGTGTATTCATAAAAATCTTTCTGGTATTCCTTGTATTTTTCCGGCCAGTTGCTGATCAGCTTCCGGCTGACCGGAGTAAGCTGATCCTGGTAAAACTGAATTTGTTTTTGCAAGGTATCGAGTACAGCAGGGTCGCCTTTCTCTTTCATTATTTCCAGTACCCCAGTCAGCTGATACAGTTTACTGGCCAGCGCGGATTGTTCTTTTACCAGCTGATCATAATTCCGGTTATTCTCCGCGATTTCTGCTAAATAACGTACCCGGCCGGAAGGGATAACGGATTGTGAAACACTGGCCGTTTCAGAGAACTGAAACCGCCCGAATACTGAACCTGTTTTAGCTTCTATTTTTTTAATCAGTAACTCAAACAGCAGGTTTACGCCCTCATCATTGAATTTACTGGCCATGGTGCCGATAACCGGCAGGTCTTCATCTTTGGCGGTCCAGAGACCATGATTCCTTTTGTACTGCTTGCGTACATCGGCCAGGGAATCCATTGCACCGGCTTTATCAAATTTGTTGATACAGACCAGGTCGGCGTAATCGAGCATATTGATTTTCTCCAGCTGGGAGGCGGCCCCGTACTCGGGCGTCATTACATACATACTTACATCACAGAAATCGAGAATGGACGCATCACTTTGTCCCACACCAGCCGATTCCAGTATGATAAAATCATACCCGGCCGCTTTGCAGATATCAATAGCCTCCCGAACATGCGAACTCAGCGCGGTATTATCATCGCGTGTAGCCAGGCTACGCATATAGGCCCGCGGATGATGAATGGAATTCATCCGGATTCTGTCACCCAGCAAGGCTCCCCCCGTTTTCTTTTTAGAGGGATCCACGGAAATAACGGCAATGGTCTTATCAATGAAACTGTGCAGAAAACGACGAACGATTTCGTCCGTTACGGATGATTTTCCGGCACCACCGGTACCGGTGATCCCGAGTACGGCCCCTCCGTCGCTCCGAAGGGGGGAGTTAGAAGAGTCATTCAACCCGGAGAGTTCTTTAAGGATTGATGTGTACTCCTGATTATTTTCTGCGAGGGAAATGGCCCTGGCTATTCGTCTGACATCTTTTACTTCATCGAGCGGGAGTTTGCCGTTCCAGGAGGGCGTATGTGTTACGGCTGCACATTGACTGATCACATCGGCGATCATGCCTTCGAGTCCCATGCTGCGCCCATCGTCAGGACTATAAATCCGGGTGATCCCATACTGGTGCAGTTCATCTATTTCTGCGGGCAGAATAGTACCCCCGCCGCCGCCGAACAGTTTAATATGGCCACAACCATTTTCCTCCAGCAGATCCTTCATGTATTTAAAAAACTCCACATGCCCGCCCTGGTAGCTGGTGATGGCGATACCCTGTACATCTTCTTCAATGGCCGTTTCCACGATTTCCTTTACAGAACGGTTATGACCGAGGTGAATAATCTCCGCCCCCATGCTTTGCATGATCCGGCGCATGATATTAATCGCCGCGTCATGACCATCGAATAAGCTGGCCGCTGTTACAATACGCACTTTCTGACTGGGATTCTGACTCATAATGACAAATAAAGGCAAATTTAACAGAAAATACGAATGCCTGTTAGTTTTGTCAACATCCGGGATTGCAGCCAGTTGCCTACATTTGCCGCATGCAGCAACTGGTAGAAAATATCAAACTACTCTATACGAACTGGAAAGGCCAGGCACCGGACAGTGTGGATCTCCTGCCCCAGAGCGGAAGTGAACGTCGTTATTTCCGGGTTCATGGAAAAGAGGGCGCTGTAATTGGAACCTACGGGGCCAATTGCAAGGAAAATGACTCCTTCATTTATTTCTCCGGCCACTTTAAGGAAAAGGGACTGGCGGTGCCGGCAATTTTTGCCATCAGCGAAGACAACCAGTATTACCTGCAGGAGGATTTTGGCAATACCTCATTGCTGAATCATCTCGAAAGCAAGGGACTTACCGATGAAGTATATGCGCTTTTCAAAAAAAGCCTGGAAGCCCTGGCGCAATTACAGGTGAAAGGGGATGAAGGACTGAATTATGATAATTGCCTGACCAACCGGGAATTTGGCAAACAGGCTATCATGGCTGATCTGCTTTATTTCAAATATTATTTCCTGGATGCCTTGCGCAAACCCTATGATAAACAGAAGCTGATTGACGACTTTGAAGCGCTGAGCAATTACCTCACCCATACGGAATACAAATATTTCATGTTCCGCGATTTTCAAAGCCGGAACATAATGGTTACGGAAGACAATGAAGTACATTTCATCGATTACCAGGGCGGTATGAAAGGCGCCCCGCAATACGATGTGGCCTCCATGCTCTGGCAGGCACGCGCCAACCTGCCGGATAAATGGAAATACGATTTGCTGGAAGATTATATTGACGCGTTTGAAAATGTAGTAGGTCAGCCGGTAAACCGGAATATTTTCCAGAGTCAGTACAACGGGTATGTACTGATCCGTCTGCTGCAGGTATTGGGCGCCTATGGTTTCCGTGGATTGTTTGAACGAAAAGCGCAGTTTCTCACCAGTATTCCGCTGGCACTCCGGAACCTGAAAGAATTTTTCAGTCACCAGCACCTGGGTATTTCGGTTCCCGAGTTCAGTAAGGTACTGGATCTTTGCGTGGCCGATGAAATCATACAACAGTTTACCCCGACACAAGCCACTGAAGAAACACCGCTCGTCATCAAAGTGCACAGTTTCTCTTACCGCAAGGGATTACCATCCGACAACAGCGGCAATGGTGGCGGATTTATTTTTGACTGCCGGGGCATTCTCAACCCGGGCCGTATTGACCATATGAAAACACAGACAGGACGTGATAAAGATGTAAAGGACTTCCTGGAACAACAGACTAAAATGCCGGATTTCCTCAACAGTGTGTTTGATATTGTGGATATCACCGTGGAGGAATATATTAAACGTGATTTTGAAAGTCTGATGATCAGTTTCGGCTGTACCGGCGGACAACACCGCAGTGTATATGCCGCCGATGCGATGGCCAGGCATTTACGTAATAAGTTCAAGGTAAAAATTGAATTAGTGCATATTGAACAGGAGGCTAAAAACTGGCACAATCCTCTGCCGGAAAAAAAGGCATGAAAGCAATGATATTCGCGGCGGGGCTGGGTACCCGCTTCAAACCCTGGACAGATCATCATCCGAAGGCATTGGCGGAAGTGAATCACAAACCGTTGCTGCAACGAAACATTGAATACCTGCAGCAGTATGGCATTCAGGATGTGATCGTCAACGTCCATCATTTTGCCGGTCAGATTGAAGAAGCGGTTGCCTGCCATAAAGGATGGGGCAGCCGTGTTGTGATCAGTGATGAACGGGAGGTGGTACTCGAAACCGGCGGGGGGCTGCTGAAAGCCCGCGAACTGTTTACCCCCGGCGAGCGATTCCTTACCTGCAACGCGGATATACTAACGGATCTGAATATACGCAAACTACTCCGCTTTCATGAAACACAACAGGCGCTGATCAGTTTTGGCGTAACCGGCCGACCTTCGTCCCGTGTATTATTGTTCGACGAAGAAAACAGGCTTTGTGGCTGGCGGAATGTACAAACCGGGGAGGAACGTATTTCCATTGCAAAGCCTGGCCTGGTGGCAAAAGCCTATAGTTGTGTAGTGGTGTTTAATTATGAAGTATTTGAGCTGATGAAAAAAGCCGGTTTTAGCGGCAAGTTTTCCCTGATTGATGTTTATCTGAAACTCGCGGCCAATCACCGTATACTGGGCTATGACCATAGCGGCGACCGGCTGGTGGATGTGGGAAAGCCGGAGAGTGTGGGAAAGGCGGAAGAACTGTTTAAGTAAGTACGAGGTACGAAAGTGGGCTCACAACTGACATCTGAATCAAGTTTATATTCCTAAATATTGTCCGTATGAAGAAATTCACACTAGTTCTATCCGGTCTGTTATTGCTGATCACCGGATTTTCGCAATCCGTATATAATCACAAGGAAGCTTTTCATCCACAGTTTTATCCGGCACCGGGTAACCCATACCGGAGTGCCAGCGGAGAACCGGGTCCGGCTTACTGGCAGAACAGGGCGGATTACAGTATCCAATGCACACTGGATACCGCAACACATACGGTAACCGGGGAAGTAACCATTACCTATACCAATAACAGCCCGGATTATTTACGGTTTCTGTGGCTGCAACTGGATCAGAACATATATAAAAGTGATTCCCGGGGGTCGGCCACTACCACCCAGGCAGGCGGTCGCTGGGCCAACGGGCAATTTACCAATGGATATACCATTACCGGAATAAAACTGGAGACCGATGGCATAACCCATAACCCGAATGATACAATGATAACGGATACGCGTATGCGCATCGTACTGAAGGATCAGCTGGAAACCGGGGAACAGGTAAAAATAAAAATAGCTTACCGGTTTGTAATTCCTGAATATGGTACGGACCGGATGGGGCGTCTGCAGACAAAAAATGGTATTGTTTATGAAGTAGCCCAGTGGTTTCCCCGCATGTGCGTATATGATGATATCCAGGGCTGGAACACGCTTCCCTATATTGGCGCCGGTGAATTTTACCTGGAATATGGAAATATTGAATTCAGTATCACCGCCCCTTCAGACCTGATCGTGGTGGGTTCCGGTGAATTGCTGAATCCGCAGGACTGTTATACCCCCGAACAAATGAAGCGATGGGAAGCCGCAGCAGCCAGTGACAAAACAGTCGCCATCCGCAGTGAAAAAGAAGTAAAAGACAAAAACTCCAGACCTAAAACGGCAAACTGCACCTGGCGTTTTTTCGTTAAAAACACCCGTGATGCAGCCTGGGCCGCTTCTAAGGCATTTGTACAGGACGCGGCCAGCATTCAATTGCCCGACCCTGCAAAAAAATGTATGGCCATCAGTGTATACCCGGTGGAAAGTATCACTAAAAACGGCTGGCAACGGTCAACGGAATTTGTAAAAGCCAGTATTGAATTTTATTCGAAAACCTATTTTGAATTCCCCTACCCGGCGGCCACCAATGTGGCCGGTATCGTGGGAGGGATGGAATACCCGGGTATTGTGTTCTGCAGTTCAGGCTCTTCGGGCGGCGATCTCTGGGGCGTAACCGATCATGAATTCGGTCATACCTGGTTTCCCATGATTGTCGGCAGTAATGAACGTAAATATGCCTGGATGGATGAGGGCTTCAACACCTTCATCAATGATTTCTCAACCGCCGCATTCAATAAAGGTGAATTCAAACAACAGAGTTATTTCGACGATCCGAATTCCCCGTTTATGATTCAATATACATTCGGAGAAAACATGGACGAACTGTATACCACGCCCGATGTGATGCAGCAGGACAACCTGGGTGTGGCCGCCTATATGAAACCCGCACAAATGCTGCATGCTTTACGGAATGTAGTACTCGGGGAAAAGCGTTTTGACGGCGCCTTCCGGGAATATATCCGCCGCTGGGCCTTCAAACATCCTACCCCATGGGATTTCTTTCATACAATTGAAAATGTGAGTGGAGAAGACCTTAGCTGGTTCTGGAGAGGCTGGGTGCTGAACAAATGGAAACTGGATCAGGCGGTAAAATCCGTTACGGCGATTGATGGCAAACCGGAAAACGGAAGCGAAATCACCATAATCAATAAAGATAAAATGGTGATGCCGGTACTGCTCCGTGTGAAAGAAACCAATGGAAAAATACACGAGATCATACTCCCTGTGGAGATCTGGCAGCGGGGTGCCGAATGGATCTTTACCGTACCCAGCACCAGCGAAATAAAAGAAGTAACGATCGATCCTGATAAAAAATTACCGGATGCAGACAGGACGAATAACGGGTGGAAGAGGAGTTAGTCGGGAGTCGGGAGTCGGGAGTCCGGAGTCCGGAGTCGGGAGTCCGGAGTCCGGAGTCCGGAGTCCGGAGTCGGGAGTCCGGAGACGGGAGTCGGGAGTCGGATGCGAAGCCTTCGTACTTCGTACCCCGTACTTCGTACTTCGTAACCCGTACTTACTAAATTAGTTTTTTCCATTCCAGCAGTTCCCTGCCTTTTTCAGCGGACCATTTGATCAGGCGGATTTCTTCTCCGGCCAGTTCGATCCCGGTAATATCACCGTCATGAAAACAACAGCAGCCGGTGTTGAAGTAGGAAGGCTTCATGTGCATATAGTCAACAGCCACAGCGGTGAAGTCCTGTTCCCGGATGCGGATTTCTTTGCGCAGCGCTTCTTCTTTCGTACTGCTTTTTTCAGCCATGGCTTCCTGAAAATTCTTATATAAACGTTCCAGGTGTGTGAGCGAGGAAAATACCGGTTGATGAGTATGACCGGTAATCAGGAGCAGCTCCTCTTTCCCCGCACTCCATTCATACATCAGGTGGTTGTGGACGGTTTTCTTTTCCGTATCCCAGGCCGGTGTATTGGGATTAATCCGCAGCCAGGCCTGTAATGGAGCCCAGATATTCGCAATGAAAAATTTACTGAACCAGTTGCCGTCGGACTGCGCATCACCCTGGTGGCCGTGGGTAAGAAACAGCCGAGAGCCCTCCCTGGTTACAGGCTGGAGAATCAATCCCTCGTACACACGAAGTTTTTCTCCATAGATGTCTTTGAGGTGCCAGGCGGCCAGGGGATCATTGTCCCAGAACAGATCATGATTGCCGAAGATTTTGATAAACCGGTTGCCCACCAGAAAATTCCGCTCCGCTGCAAAAGCGGCTTTGTTATGTTTTTTTACCTGCCAGATACTGTTTTCCCACAGCTCTTCACTGTCGCCCAGGTTGATATACGTGTATCCCTGATTGTTATAATGTTCCAGTGCCTTTATATAATTGGATTCCGAACCGGTAAAGTCATCCGCCCCGTTGCGGCGGCCTTTGTGCTGATCGGAGAAAATAATAAACCGGTCCTTCTCCGGTTCAAAAGGCAGCAGGAGCCCTCGTTTACCGGGTTGTTCCTCAATCGCTGTATACAGTGCATCCAGTGCTGCAAATACTTTTTCCCGCTGTGGTCTGGCCGAAAAGCGACGGACCGCCCAGCGAACGGGCTTGTATAATATGGAACGAAAGATATTGCGCATGGAGGTGCCAAGTTACGGAAAACAAGTACGAGGTACGAGGTACGAAGTACGAAGTACGGCGATTATATTTATCTTCCCGTTATTGGCAACTGAAGCCAGGTTGAAAGGTTGAGAAGTTGAAAAGGACGCTCTGATGAAACCATACGCCCTGGCAGCTGGCACCTGACATCTCACATCTCTCAACTCACATCTCTCTTCTCACACATAGAGACATAGGTACATAGGTGCACATAGAAGAAAGTGAGAGAGGTTCAAAGGTTGTAATATTGATTTCAGCAGAGACAACATAGAAATTCGCTGCTGCGCAGCAATACGAAATGCTTCCGGCACCCGGCACCTGACATCTCACAACTCACCTCTCACATCTCATATCAGATTAAAAAAAAAGCCGCCTTTTACAAGACAGCCTTTTCATATTCCATAAAATAAAATTACCACACATGAACTTTTCCTTCAGCCAGTTTTTTGCCTGTAGCATCTCCTACCGATACATAGTAGATACCCCGGCTGGCCTGTACCAGGTTAACGGGGATCAGGGTATAGGGGCCGGAGATGGGGAAGAGTTTATCGAATACCCTGGCGCCTTTTGAATCAAAGACCACAATACGGCGTTGAGCGCCGGCATTACCATTGTTATAGTAAGACACGGTAAAATTGCCGTCATTCGGGCTCGGGAAAATAAAGAGCCGGTCACTTATATCGGCCGTAAGCGTGACCACTGGTGAAAGTGCGGAACAGAATAATCCGCTGGTCCATGTTTCACGTATACCCACCTGATAAGCGCCCAGGTTATTAACCGTGGCCGTGTATGTATTGCCGGCCACTGTAACCGGATTATTATCGAGAGTCCAGTTGGTACTGATCGTACCGCCGGTGGTACCGGAAGGGTTGGCTGTAAGCGTGGTGGTTTGTCCGGGTAATAAACTGGTCAAAGGCGCGGCCGTTAATCCAACGGTGGGCACCACCCTTACCGTAAGTATAGCGGCGGCAGAAGCCATCGGTGAACTACAGGTGTTGCTGGACAACAGGCAACGGTAACGATTATTATTCATCACGGCTATCACACCCGTAACAGTATACGAGGAAGCATCGGCCCCGTTGATTTCAGCCCAGCTGGCACCTCCATTAGTGCTTACCTGCCATTGATAATTAATGGCCGGTACACTGCTGCCGGTTACAGTAAACGTAGCATTGGACCCCGCGCATAATTCCACATTGGCCGGAGATCCGGTAATAACTACCGGTCCATGCACTGTGAGTGTGGCAACGGCTGTTGTTACCGGAGGAGTACAGGTACCACTTACCACACACTGATACTGTGTACCATTTACGGTTACCGGCACATTGGCAACATTCAGGGTTACGGAATTAGTCCCGCTGTAAATACCGGTATTACTGATATTCACAAATCCGGAACCTGTATTCATCTGCCATTGATAAGTCAGTCCGGTACCTGTTGCTCCCACACTAAAACTGGTATTATAGCCTGCGCAGATAGTCTGACTTGCGGGACTGCTGGTAATAGCCGGTAACGCGTTTACGGTAAGTGTGGCCGCATTGGACGCGGAGGCTGCCGCACAGGTTGTATTGGAAACGAGGCAACGGTACTGATACGTGTTTAACAACGTAGTGGCACCCGAAACCGTCAGCGTAGCCGTGGTGGCACCGCTATACAAGGCTCCATTTGTAATATTGGCAAAGCCGGCACCACTGTTTACCTGCCATTGGTACACTACACCTGTACCGGTAGCTGTAACCGAAAAGGCGGCACTGGCACCGCTGCAAATCGTCTGGTCAATGGGATGAACGGATACTGTAGCCGGTGACACTACCGTGGCCACGGCACAATTGCTGGTAATGGTAGTGGGTCCGCAACTGCTGGTTATCTTACAACGATAAGCTGAGTTGTTATCCCCCGCAGTAAGCGCTGCCGTGGTATACGTGGCTGAAGTGGCCCCGGCAATATTGGTAAAACTGCCTGCACAACCGGCAGGACTTGCCTCCCACTGATATGTTAATCCGGAACCACTTGCCGCAACTGTAAATGAGACCGCACTGCCCACACATACGGTCTGACCAGCCGGTTGTCCGCTGATAGTAGCCGCAGAACTTACTGTTAATACCGCCGCATTGGAATTGGTACTGCCGCATATTGTCGATACCACGCAACGGTATTGATTATTATTCAGCACCGCTGTAACACCGTTAATCGTGTACGAGGCGGTTGTTTGTCCGGATACATTGCTCCAGCTTACACCGCCATTGGTACTCACCTGCCACTGATAGGAACCGGAAGAAAGTACACTGAATGTTACATTTTGTCCTTCGCAGACTGTCTGGTTTGCCGGCTGGGTGGAAATAACCGGTGTGCTGGCCGTAATCGTATAAGTAACCGTAGTGGTTTGCGTGCTGGCACCTGTGGCGGTACCCTGAATAGTAATATTATAGGTACCCGGAGCGAGGGTATTCGCATTATTCAGCGTAACCACGGACGAGCTGCCCGGATTTACCGGATTGGTACCAAAACTGATACTGGTTCCTGAAGGAACGCCGGCAGTGGCCGCGAGTGTAACCGGATTGGTAAACCCACCATTGGAAACAACCGGTAATGTAACATTCATGACTGCAGGAGCAGGACAGGTGGTGCTGGCCGGAGTAGTGGCGCCAAAACTGAAACCAGACAATGGCGGAACGATAGCGGTAAATAAACCCCGGCCATGTGTAGCCGCAGCAATGGTACGATCGGAAGGTCTGTACTTAATCATATCCACCCGTACATTGGGTATGGTCAGGTTGGGACTCCATATCGTGGAAGCTCCGTTGGCCTGATCGGTTTCCCATACACCCGCTTCCGTGGCTATATAAATTTTATTATTATCATCCGGATTAAACAATGCCCAGCGAACCGGCATATTAAGCAGGTTACCATCGATTGCGGCCCAGCTGGTGCCGCCGTTGTTGGACAACCAGACATTATTTACGCCGTAATTGGAATAAATAGCCAGCAGGTTCTGATCAGAAGTACCTGTAACTATACAATTCACGTACCCGGTGGCTCCCGCAGGTGTAATAATTGTTTCCGCCGGTGTTGCGCCATCCGCATTATCAACACGTAAAACCCGGTTAGTGTTGGTACCCAGATAAATCCGGTTCGCTGTATAAGGCGAGCAATGAACGGCTGATATGATAGCTCCATTTAAACCAGCCAAACTCACTAAAGATGCAGTGGTCGGCCAGCCGGGACTAGTCTGAAAATATGTACCCGCTGGTACACTCTGCGGATCCGTCAGCCGGAATAAATTACCTCCGCTACCGGCAGCATATAAAATATTTGCTGTATTATCATAATCAAACGGATTGATAAACCGTCCGAAATTTATTTCATTTGGCGCTGAACCAAATACAAAGTTAATTGATGTCCAGTTGGCTCCGCCATTCGTACTCCTTCTGTAACGGTTATAAACATAGGAACCAAACTGAAACTGCGGTTCGTTCTGGTCTATCGCGGTATAACCTCCATCTCCTCCGGTAACTTCGACCGATCCTCCCAGACCACTGCTTGTTAATTGATGAACTCCATTATCCTGTGCCCCACACAAAAAATAATTAGTTGTGGTCGGATGTATCGCCACTCCGTAAAATTGTTTTAACCGTAACCCAACGTTTCTGTCACGTATGGTCGTCCCTCCGTCTGCTGAAAAATGTATTCCGCCATCACAGGCAAAAACCAGTTTATTGCCGCCATCCCACCATTGAATATCGTGCTGATCGGCATGTACATATTGTCCGGATGTACCTACCCATGCTGAAATCCGAACCCAGGATGTACCTCCATTGGTGGTTTTGGCACAATCAATAGCCCCAATGATGCATTCATCCGCATTCGCCGGATTAATACGTACAGACAAATCATACCAGCCCTGTCCATTAGCAAAGGCAGCCCCGGAACCACCCGCAATTACCGGAGGCGTACCGGGTGTTGCCGCCCAGTTCGCTCCTCCGTCAATGGATTTATATACATTGGGTGTTTGTCCTGCATTATCGGAAGGCAATGCATATAACACATTTCCCAATACGGCAATTTCCGCTCTTTGCGAATAAGCCGGGAAAGCCGTAGCCGGTGCATTCCAGCCACTGGCAGTTGATACAGACTCAGGATTATCGGCATACCGGTAGGTCTGTGCAGAACCAATCCCCATAACCACATGCAGACGTCCGGGACCTGAAGTAGAACTGATCTCGAGATCACAGATACGATTGCCGGTACTGGCAGGTGTTATATCGGTTCAGCTGGTGCCCCCGTTTACAGACCGCAACAAGCCGAATCCACGTGTAGCCAGGTAAACATTACCCTGGTAATCACACAGGATGCGGGTGCCGAATGTATAACTGCTGGTGCTGCTTAAAAAATTCCAGGTAGCTCCGCCATCGGTACTTTTAAACACACCCACTCCTTGTACCGCATCGGCATTGAAATAAGATTCCCCGGTACAGAAGTACATGATGTTTTGAAATCCCGGTCTGGGATCCTGGCAAAGCGCGGCAATGGCAATATTGCTCAGGTAATCCGTAACGGGTGTCCAGAGTGCCGGTGTGGCGGTAATATCCGTTGTTTTCCATAAACCCCCATCCACACCGCCGACCCATACGGTTTTCTTCGCCGGATCCAGTGAATCCACCATTGCGGAACGAACCCTGCCTGCAGTCACGCCTGCATTGGCCCGGGTATTCCCGTTCGAAGGCCCGGTGGCATCGGTATTGGGACCTCTTTCCTCCCAGCTGAGCGCATTGATCCGGCCGGCCAGACCAGCTGAACGACGTGCGGATTCAGTTTCCAGTTTAGCAATTCTGAACTGATCCCAGGGCACACGGCCCAATGCCGGATCCTTTGTTCTTTCAATTTCAAACTGGGCCATCAGTTCAGGGCCGTCATATTCATCATTCTCTTTTTCTTCATTTTTATCAGCCTGACATCCTCCAATCATAAATAAAATGGCAAGTGTCATGATGAAGCTGAACGGGGACAGGAAGTAAAATTTCTTCATATAATAATTACCCGGCTTGGGGATTTGTTTTATGGGTCACAATATATAAAAAGGCTTAAGGACTTTTGTAGAATAAATACCTGCCCTTTCTCCGATAACTCAGTTCTTAACCGCGATCATACTGATCTCCACATTCACAAACTTGGGGAGGGCTGAAACCTGCACGGTTTCGCGGGCGGGAAAATCCGTTTCGAAATATTTTCCATAAATACCGTTGATGATGCTGAACTGATGCATATCGGTAATAAAAATGGTGGTTTTGACCACATCGCCGAAACCCATGCCGGCTGCAGCCAGTACGGCCTGCAGGTTCTTCATTACCTGTTCGGTCTCCTCTTCAATACTGCCGTTTTTCAGTTCGCCCGTAGCCGGATCAATACAGACCTGTCCGGACATGTATAAGGTATTACCGGAAAGTACAGCCTGGTTATACGGGCCAATGGGTGCAGGCGCCATCGGGGTGTTGATGATTGTTTTTGACATTGTAGTATAAATTAGGTGCAGCGAATTTAGCTTTATACGTTTTCTTTGCAAAAAAACAACCGGATGAGGATTGCGGTAATTGCAACACCCGCTCTATATGACGCGTTTACAACCTGTGGTATTACCGGCGAACCGGTTATCGAACGGATGGAACAGCCCTGCACAGGTAACGGATACCAGGCAGTTATAGACTTCCTGTATACACCTGATGCGTATACGGAGGCTGGCATCAACAACCCGGACACCCTGTTTTTTTTTAATGCGGTTACGGATATCGCGGAAAATCGCCCGGCCCATACTATCCGGTTCAATGGCTGGCCCGGTTTTATAAGTGGCCCGTTACTTGAAGCCGCTTCATCCAATGAGGCTGATAAATTAAAAGCAGCGTTTGTACTTGATTTTTTTTCGAAAAAGCCGGAATGGGTACCCGATCAACCGGGTTTTATAGCGCCACGCGTGCTGGCAGCTGTTATCAATGAAGCCTGGCTGACACTGGAAGATGGTGTAAGTACAAAAGAAGATATTGATACGGCTATGAAACTGGGCACCAATTATCCTTTTGGTCCTTTTGAATGGACCGGGATGATCGGAGCCGGGAAACTGGTGAGCCTGCTGACAAAATTGGCAGAAAAGCAATCCCGTTATCAGCCAGCTCCATTATTAATTAAAGAAGCAATACAGTAATGGCCCATATTCTGAATATTGATACATCCCGGGAAACAGCATCCATTTGTCTTTCCCGCGACATCACGCTGCTGGAACAGCGTATAAATGATAATCAGTATGACCATGCATCCTGGATACATACGGCCATTGCGGATCTGCTGCAATCAGCCGGCATTACACTTCAGGAACTAAGTGCCGTTGCGGTAACTATCGGACCGGGCTCATACACCGGTTTAAGGGTAGGTTTGGCAACGGCAAAAGGCTTATGTTATGCACTGCAGTTGCCCCTTATTACCATCAGTACACTTGAAATGATGGCGGAAGCAGCCAGAGAGCAAGCGGAAGAATTAATCTGTCCAATGATTGATGCCAGGCGTATGGAAGTCTTTGCTGCTATATATGACAAAAATCTGACAATTATCAGTCCGCCTGCGGCAATAGAACTGAACAATACCACTTACCAGTCATTTATTGCCACTCATAAAATCGTTTTCTGTGGCAGCGGCAGTAAAAAATTCACTTCGTTTGTACAATCTGCCAATGCACGGTTTATAGAACTTCCCCTTAACAGTTCAGCACTTATCCCACTAGCTTTCAAGCGATTCCTGAAGAAAGATTTTGCCAGCCTGGCTTATGCCGAACCGCTATACCTTAAAGAATTTTATACTACACAGCGAAGGAAATAAGTTGGTATTACGTCTTATAATTTTACCAAATAATATCCGCCCATCAGGGCTATTTTTGACCTTTGTATTTCAACCAACCAACCCATTTTTGATATGAGCAATTATTCAATCACCATTAACGATCCAAAGGAGAACGGGGTCCTGCTGAAAGTGGACCTGCTCGAAGTGAAAAAAGCCGCACTGGTACTCAGGGCGCTTAATCACAAGCTCCGACAGCAAATATTGCGCATGATCGATGAGAGCGGTAAAATGACAGTTACTGAACTCTATGTAAAACTCAGGCTGGAACAGTCTGTTGCCTCACAACACCTGGCTATTCTCCGGAAGGCCGGTTTTGTAAAAACGGAAAGAGACGGAAAGTTTATATATTATTCTGTGAATATCAACCGTATGCAGGAATTAAATCAGTTTGTAAAACAGCTGCTTGATTAATTACAGCACGACTGAATTAAAAGCCTCTTCCTGTAAGGAAGGGGCTTTTTTAATTTATTCTGGTATTTTTGCACCCTTTCCACGTTATCAAAAACCACGAGTATGTTTATTAAGCAGTTATATACCAGCTGTCTCAGTGAAGCCGCCTATTATATTGAAGATAACGGAGAAGCGGCCGTAATTGACCCACTCCGCGATATTGAGTTGTATCTTGAACTGGCCGCTGAAAGAAAGGCTAAAATCAACTATATTTTTGAAACACATTTTCATGCGGACTTTGTCAGTGGCCACCTGGATCTGGGTAAAGCCACCGGTGCCCCGATTGTATATGGCCCGGGTACAAAAACCCTGTTTCCCGTACATGTGGCCGCCGATGGTGAAGAATTTAAAGTAGGCCGGCTCCGGATTAAAGTATTGCATACCCCCGGACATACATTAGAATCTTCCTGTTTTTTATTAATTGATGAAAACGGAAATGATCATTGTGTATTCACCGGAGACACTTTATTTGTAGGAGATGTGGGACGACCTGATCTCGCACAAAAAGGTACAGAACTGACCACGGATGATCTCGCCGGTATGATGTATGATAGTATACACCGGCAACTTTTCCCGTTGGCAGATCATGTAATTGTATATCCCGCTCACGGCCCCGGAAGTTCCTGTGGCAAGAACCTGGGCCCCCATACACAGAGCACGATCGGTGAAGAAAAGCAGACCAACTATGCAATGAAGGCCGCAACAAAAGAAGCATTCATCAGCCAGGTAACAGCGGGCATCAGTGCTCCTCCCTCCTATTTTCCCATAAACGCGCGCATTAATAAAGAAGGCTATGACAGCCTGGATCATGTAATAGAAAAAGGATTGCGTGCGTTAACTCCGACTGCTTTTCAACAGGAATCTGCTGATGATACGCTGATACTTGACACGCGTCACGCGGATACGTTTATGAAAGGATTTGTACCCGGCGCTATCAGTATTGGTCTGGAAGGAAGGTTTGCGGAATGGGCCGGCAGTTTGCTGCCATTTGACAAGCCCATCCTGCTGGTTACCGAACCCGGTCGTGAAAAAGAATCCATCATCCGGTTAGCCCGTGTGGGTTTTGAAAATATAAACGGATACCTCGCCGGTAGTTATGAGGCCTGGGTGGAAGCCGGCTTACCGATTGACATGATTATTGATGTGGACGCGGATGAACTGATGATGGATATTCCGCATGATCCCAACCTGGTGGTGCTGGATGTGCGTCGTGAAACAGAATTCGCCGATGGCCATCTGAAAGATGCCGTGAATATACCCTTGGAAGAAATGACCGACCCCGGCAACCTTGCCAATATTGAAGAAACACAAAATCTTTACCTGCACTGTGCCGGCGGTTACCGTAGCGTAATTGCCTCATCGCTCTTAAAAAGACAGGGCATTCACAATCTCCGTAATATTAACGGAGGCTGGGCAAAAATTAAAGAGCAGGAAAAAGCGGAAGTGGTGAAGGAGACAAGTGTTCTGAATTAAGTACGAAGTACGAAGTACGGGGTACGAAGTACGGAGCTCCATTCATCATCGCGTTACTGGCACCGGCACCTCACACCTGACTTCTCACACATAGAGACATAGGCACATAGTATAAAGTCAGGCAGGTTGAAAGGTTGTAATATTGTATTTAACAGAGAAAACATAGATATTCGCCGCTGCGCAGTAAAACGATTGATGGATACTGACTTCCGGGCACCTGACACCCGGCACCTGGCAGCTGGTATACGCATCTGTTAAATTCTTACAATTCCATTTTTAATAGAAAAGAGTACGAGTCCGACACGGCTTTTAATATTCAGTTTTTCAAACAGGTCATCCCGGTAGCCGTCGATGGTGCGGGGACTAAGGTGCATTTGCTCCGCAATTTCTTTATAGGTCATTTCGGTGGCAGCCAGTTTCAGGAATTCCACTTCCCGTTCATTCAGACCGGCGCCGCTTTTTGCCGGACTGTTTTCGTCTTGTTGTGCATGAATGCTGTGAATCAGCCGGCCGGTAACCATTTCAGAATAATAAAATCCTTTATTCAACACTGATTCCATCGCCATTTTCAATTCACCGGGATCGGAGTCTTTAAGGATGTACCCCCCTGCCCCGTTTTTCAGCATCCGGATGATGGAGTTTTCATCATCGTACATACTGAGCGCCAGTATACGGATATCCGGATGATGTTTTTTTATCCAGGCTGCTGTTGCATAGCCATCCATCAGCGGCATATTAATATCCAGCAGTACGATATCCGGCAACTGATCCGGTTTCAGTTTAGCCAAAAAATCTTTCCCGTTGTCCGCTTCAAACAGCACCGTATAACCGAGATCTTTGACCAGCCCGGCCAATCCGTTACGGAGCAGGCCGTGATCATCCACCAGTACAGCTTTTTTATTCATCATATAATCAGTTAAAAGGTATTTCTAAATTCACCCGGGTTCCCTTACCCGGCACGCTTTGTATGGCAAACCGGGCACCAATGATAGTGGCCCGGTTGTGCATATTGCGAAGTCCAAGACTCCGGTAACTCTCGTCCGCCATATCCAGCTTTTCTTCGCCGGTACCTTTCCCGTCATCTTCCACCTGCAACTGCAGTCCGGTTTCCTCATAAACAGCCGTCACACGAATAGAAGTGGCTTCCGCATGTTTGATAATATTGTTCAGTGATTCCTGGATAATGCGGAAGATAATCAGTTCCTTTTGCGGTTCCATTTTGCGTACGGCACCTTCCACCACCAGGCTGGTTTGGTAACCGCTTTTTGTAAAAAGTTCAAGTTCCTGTTCCAGTGCCCGTATCAGTCCCAGCGATGCAATGGTATCCGTATTCAGGCTGCGTGACAGGTCACGCAGATCCTGTATTGCTTTACTCACCAGGTTTTTTGCCTCCGTTGTTTTTTCCCTGAGTATTTCCAGTCTTGCAAAATCGAGTGTATTGAGTTTCAGTTTGGCCAGGCTCAGCACCTGCCCGATATTATCATGAATTTCTTCGGAAATGGTTTTAAGCGTTTGTTCCTGGATTTCGAGCTGGGTACGGAGGAGGGCTTCTTCATATTCGCTTCTGATCTTCTGTTCTTTCAACAGCATGGCATTCTGCCGATCCATTACCCTGCTGTAAAAGAAAACAAATAAAACAAACAGTATTATAAAAAGCGATGTGGACCCGATCAGGTACCAGCCTGCTTCAGAAATTTTGAGGAGCATATAAATCCATATATAATACACGAATAGTATACCAGGTTACCGGCCGAATTCAGTATTTTAAAAACTTCCGTATTGGTGGCGCTGCGACGGAACGATTCAATAAATGTAACATTCACAAACAACAGGTGAATAAAATTCACAAAAATGATACCAGTAGAAATCCAGAATAATGGTTCTTTTCTGAAATGGCGGATATCGCGGCTGTTATAGATCAGATAATAGTAAGCAAATCCATAACTGATCATACAGAGGCAGACCACATTCAGAAAATAAGGATTCAGTTTTTCAGCACCCCATACGGACAAGGTAAAAACTGAAAGAAATAAAGAAATTGAAAACACAAGGTTCAAAAAATGAATGTACCTGTCTCTGTTTATCATGCAGACAAATACACGCCAGAAAACATAGAGTTGAAGCAGGAAAAACCCGGCATAAAAATAATTTTTATTCAATCCTGAATTTCTGAACAAGCCGAAGTAAGCAAACCCCTCAATTAAACAGGTAATCAACAGGAATGGCACTAGCAGCCTGAGTGCAGCCGGATGCATTCGTTTGTAATAAATGAGTCCGGCTGCAAGGGCTATTATTTCCAACAGAAAGCTAATGTAAAATGACATAAATGAAAAGTTATCATGGATATTCCTGGTTCCAGTCGTCGTAGAACAGTACTTTTACAAGACCCCCTGGAGTTGAAACTTCTGCTTCAAATGGTTTTATCCCGTCAACAGCATCCCAATACCCTAACATGACTGAATGCTTGTATGCTTTGCGTGGATCCCAGTTAGGATCACTATCGGCCGGCCGGTCAGGTGTCTGCAGATTATCCGGGTTTCTTTTGGCAAATCCAACGGCGAAATTGCCGGCCATGGGTTTCCCGGCTCCTACGGATGAATCATACATCTGTTTATAGAGAAACGCAACGGCCTCCCTTGTTAACTTTATCACATACGGGCTACCCATAAGTTGCTTGTATGACTTCATGTATGCATCTCCGTTATCCTCTGTGACGGGAGCAATTTTAGGAATCAAACTGTATTTGTCATACTTTTCTTTTATCTGCTGCTGGTATACAGCCGCATCCAATTCAATCTGATCTTTAATCGTTGGCATTGTTTTTCTTTTAGGTGAAAGAATTAATTAATTTACCCCACAAATTTCAAACCCCCAACAGTACCGGGCAACCGTGTTCCAACATTTTCTCCCCCGTGTTTTCACCCTTTTAAATTCCGCTTTAATACCCTGCTGTACGTACGCGTATATGCGCAGTTTTATGCCGTCACAGATTACCGGCTAATCAGCTGGTTGTCAATTTCATTCAGCACAAAAACCAAACTATGCGTACATTTTACCTGCCCCTGCTTTTTCTTCTGAAATCGCTGCTTGATTTTACTCCCTGTACGGCCCAGGCCCCCACAGCCGGTCTGCTGGCGTACTGGACAATGGACGGCAATTTCAATTGTAACAGCCCTGTGGTAATCACCGGGAGTAATAATGGGGCCACCGCCACTACAAATAAAAGCGGACTGGCCAATACAGCCATGGCTTTTTTGAACCCGTCAACCAATTCTGCTCAGTATGGCAGCCACCCGATTACGTCGGGCCTGAATTTTTCAGGCACACAGAATTTCAGTTTCAGCTTTTCCGTATTCATTAATCCGGGTATCACGCACGCTTATGGTCTCTATGATAATAACCTGAATTATGGAGGGCCGGGGGTGTTCATATGGAATTCCAATGGCTTTATTCAGCTGCATTTTAATTACAAAAACCTGTCCCTTGGAAGTACCAATGGCGGATTGAATACCGGCAGCTGGCGGAGTATCACATGCACCAGGAATGCAGGTACACTCCGCATATATATTGACGGACTGCTAAATGCCTCTGGCGCGGAAGGGTCCAGTGCGGTCAACTATTTATATCCTGGAAAATTCGGTACCCTCTGGTTCGACAGTCCGGGAACATATAATTATGCCGGGCATAATGGCAAAATGGATGAGTTCAGAATATATAACCGGGCCTTAACGGTACAGGAAATCGGGCAGATTGCCGCCATCACCCTGCCGTTAAAGCTGGGTGATTTCTCGGCCAGCACCACTGCACAGGGAATTGACCTGAACTGGGAAACCCTTTCCGAACACAACAGCTCTCATTTTGATGTGGAAAAAAGCACGGATGGCATTCACTTTTTAAAAATCGGTGAACAAAAAGCCGCCGGATCGGCCAATCAGAAAACCCGCTATCACTTTACCGATGGTCAGCCTACCGGAAAAACTCTTTTTTACCGGTTGCGGATGGCAGATCTGGATCAGACTTTCACCTACAGCCGTATAATAACGGTGAATACAACATTTGAAAAAACCGCGCTGCGGCTTTCTCCCAACCCGGCCCGCGATGTAATCCAGGCCCAATACCAGGTGCTGCGGGCGGAAAATGTACAGTTGCTGATCACCAATGCAGCCGGACGGATCGTTTTTCGGTCAAACAAATCACTGCAACAAGGCTCCCATACTTTCAGCCTGCCTTTGCTCACTTATGCACCAGGCTATTACCAGCTGAGCATCATTTCTGAAACGGGAAGAATCAGCAGCGGATTTATTAAAGAGTAAAAAAGGAAGACCATTACCATTAAACAGGAACAGCCCCGGAGCGGGCTGTTTTTTATTGTATCCGCCCCTGTTTTAGCCAATAAAAAGTTAACAGCCTTGTTTTTTGACCATTCGTCGTTTCATTCATACCGGCCAGATAAATACAGCTTTAGCCGCGTTCATCCCACTTTATTTTTACTGTACGAAGCATTTAGTAGATCAGCTGTTGGTCCGTAACATTTACCCGGACTGTCACGTTTTACTATTTGTATAAAGTATAGCCATGAATTTCAAAACCAACATCATTTTAATGGCTGTTATACTCCTGTGTGTAACAGCTGGTGCACAGTCACCTGCCCCGCTGCAATTACCCGCCACAAGAACCACGCTGCCTATTAAGGTTGACGGGCTTTTAACCGATTCTGCCTGGAAAACCGCTCCCATGATGGGAAATCTGATTGAATTCCGGCCGACCGTCGGGGCCAGGGAACAATTTGAAAACCGCACGGAAACCTGGTTGCTGTACAGTGATGAGGGCATTTATTTCGGGGGATATTGTCATGAAAGAACCCGGGACAGTATTGCCACTGAACTTTCCGGCCGTGACGGATTCGGCACCAACGATTATGTCGGTATTATTTTCGATACCTATCATGACAAGATAAACGGGTTTGAATATTTTGTAACCCCTTTGAATGAACAATGGGACGCGAAAATGTCGCCGGGTGATAATGATAACGGCGGCGAGGATTTCGGATGGAATGCGGTATGGGAAAGCGGGGCCGTAATACATACCGATGGCTGGAGTTTTGAAATGTTCATCCCCTTTTCCGCCATCCGTTTCAGTAAAAAGGAAGTACAGAACTGGGGACTTAACATCACCCGCCGCCGCCGTAAAACGGAACAACAATATACATGGAACCCGATCAATCCGAATGTGAACGGCTTTCTGACTCAGGAAGGCATCTGGGCCGGTATTACGAATATCAAACCCCCGATGCGGTTACAGTTCTCCCCTTATCTCTCTACCTATGTAAACCATTTTCCGCAACAGTCAGCGGGCGTTAAAGACTGGACATCTTCCCTGAATGGCGGTATGGATGTTAAATATGGCATCAACCAGGCATTTACACTCGATGCTACCGTAGTGCCCGATTTCGGACAGGTACAGAGCGACAACCGGGTACTGAATCTTACTCCGTTTGAAGTACGCTACCAGGAGAACCGGCCCTTTTTTACAGAAGGAACGGAACTGTTTAATAAAAGCGGATTATTCTATCCCCGCCGGATTGGCATAGACCCGGTACTTACCCATTCTGTGGATGAATACACCGGAGGCAATGACCGTATTATAAAAAATCCGGTGGAATCGAAACTGATCAATGCCACCAAAATATCCGGCCGGACTTCCCGCGGCCTGGGGATCGGCGTACTGAATGCAGTGACCAATAACCGGTATGCGATACTGGAAGACATGACCGATCTGAAACAACGGAATGTACTGATTGACCCGCTGACCAATTATAATATCATGGTGCTGGACCAATCGTTAAAACATAATTCCAGTATCACGTTTACCAATATGAATGTATGGCGCAGCGGGGCTGAATACGATGCCAATGTAAGTGCCGCCCAGTTCAGTCTGTACGATAAAAAGAATACCTGGAACCTGAGCGGCAAAGTGGCCATGAGTATGCTGTCCGGAAAAAACATCAGTAAAGACCAGCAAAACGGATATGGTCACAGTTTTTCATTTGGCAAATCAAGCGGCCGGTTTACATTCAATGTAAAACAGGATCTGATCAATCAGCGATTCCGGGGAAATGACCTCGGCTATTTTACCACCACCAACCTGATAGACCATAATGTATACATGGGCTACAACTGGATTAAGCCCACCCGCTGGTATAACCGGATGTATTATAATTTCAACTTTTATCATTCCTACCGCCTGGTCAATCCGGCCGGCTTCCAGGGTATAAATGTGAACATGAATATAAACGGGCAGTTGAAAAATCTCTGGTATGTTGGCGCCCTTGTCGGCTATGAGCCGGAAGGCAATAATTATTATGAACCCCGTGTGGAAGGACGGTATTTCCGCGGCTGGTCCAATTACTTTTACTCGGCCTGGTTCCAGACCAATGATGCTAAAAAATACAGTTTCTCTTTTAACGGGATGATCATCGACCGGTCCCTGTTCAACAGCAAACGTTATTCCTTTGAATTTGAAAACCGGTACCGGTTCAACAATAAACTCACCATTGCACATTCCCTGTCGCTCAACCCGCAGAAACGGAATACAGGATTTGCTGACTTCGACAATGATAAAATCATTTTTGGTCGCAGGGACCTGCGAACGGTCAACAATGTGATCGGGATTAAATACTCTTTCAACAGCAAAATGAATATCAATACCCGTATCCGCCACTACTGGAGCCAGGTGCATTATGACCAGTATTTCACCCTGCGGGGCGATGGTTCACTGGCCCGGAACAACACGTACACGGGAAACGCCGACTATAATATCAATTTCTTTAATGTGGATATGGTGTATACCTGGCAGTTTGCCCCGGGCAGTTTTATCAATATCGTCTGGAAAAATGCGGCGGTAAACGGCAACCAGGAAATCCATGGCGATTACTTCAAAAATGTGCAACGTACCATGCAGGCAGACGACAACAACAACCTTTCCCTGAAAGTGATTTATTTTCTGGATTACCTGCAGTTGAAGAAAAAGAAGAAAAAGAATGCATAGTATGTTTCGGCAAGCTCACCCTTCGGCAAGCGCGCCCTTCGGCAAGCTCAGGGTGACAGTACGTTGTCATGGCGAGCTTATCGAACCATGACAAATGCGGCTACTTCAATACCGGTCCGTATTCGGGTTTCCATTCGTATTTCCAGCGACGGTGGCTCCATAAATAATTGGCCGGATCCCGGCGGATAATCCGTTCCACTTCATCGCGGTAAAGGGTGATCAGTTCCTGTTCAGTATGTTCCGCCGCGTGTTCAGTGATGAGTGTACAATCAAAATGGAAATGCCCCCGTTTCATCCGGCGGAAACCCACCATCACAATGGCCGTATTGTTTTTTATAGCCGCTTTCGCAGGACCGGGAATAAAAGGTGCCGGTTTCCCAAAAAAGTTTAACCAGTACGCGTTGGCCGGATGCCCCGGATTCTGATCAGCCGCCAGGGCCAGTACGTATTGGGTATCAAAAATCCGGTGCGATTCTTCTTTAAACGCCGTGGCCGATATCAGCACCGTGCCGTGTCGTTTCCTGAACCGGTAAAATATCCGGTCCAGCACTTTATTCTTTATCGGCATATACACGCCCACAAATGGTGCATTTAATTTTAAGGGATACAGCACATTGGCATATTCCCAGTTAAACTGGTGACAAGCCATCGCATGTACATTATACCCTTTAGCCAGTAACGCGTTAACCAGTTCCACATCCGCTGTACAACGTTTGAAAGCGCGGGCGGGACGAAGGGAAATAAATTTTATGGATTCAATAAATGTATCGATCAGGTTGTGATAAAAACGCTTTCCCGTTTCGTAGCGCTCTTTTTCAGACATTTCCGGAAAAGCGATTGCCAGGTTGCCGAATACCACTTCCCTCCGGTATTTAAATCCGTGAAAGACCAATATGAAAATACCGTCTGCGAAAAAATACAATACCCTGAAGGGCAACAGGGAAACCATGTACAGAAGCGGGTAGACGATATAATACATATAGTCTACAATATCGGGAGATTTTCAGGAAACAGGCGCTTCTTTTTTGTCCACCCATTGTTTTATATAGGCCGGGTCCCATTTGAGTTTCCAGCGGCGGTGACTCCAGAGATACAGTTCAGGTGCGGCCGCAATATTTTTTTGCAAATGCTCCACATAGCGACGGATCAGTTCTCCATCCGGCAATGCGGCCGGATCATCGGCCAGCAGAAAGTAGTCAAAATGATAATGACCCCGGCGCGGGCGGGTGGTAGTCATCATCACCACGGGTACCTGTTGAATACGGGCGAATTTTTCCGGGCCCTTGACAAAAGCGGCCGGTTGCTGCATAAAGTATAACCAGTAGGCATCTGCCCCGTTGGGCGGACTCTGGTCTGCACCAAGGGCCAGTAAATGCTGTTTTCTTCGCCAGGGAATAATGGCTTTGGCCATCTGGGTAGCCGGTAATAACGGATTACCCCAGCGGCCCCGGATATACATCAGTAAGCGGTCGGCTACCTGGCTGCTTTGCGGCAGATAAACAGTAAGAAAAGTATAGGGTTGCTGAATGCCGGTGTACAGGGTCATGATTTCCCAGTTAAAAAAATGCCCCAGGTTTACCTGTACCGATTTCCCGGTCTGATGTAACTGAGTAAACACATCATGGTTACCACTGATCCGTTTGCGCAGGGATTTTTTACTGATTGATAACAGTTTTATAGTCTCGATCCAGTTATCAATAAAATTGCGGTAAAACCGGCGGGCAATCAGGCGGCGTTCTTTCTCCGTTTTATCCGGAAAACTATTGCGCAGATTATCCATCACTACTTCTTTGCGGTAGCCGGCCACAAAATAAATGAGTACAAACAAAACATCAGCTATTCCGTACAGGATAAAAAACGGAAGCAGAGACACCAGGTATAATAAGCCGAAGAGAATATAATACATTGCGCCGCAAAGATACTACAGATGTGTGGCCCGCCGGAAATTGTACGTTTTTATAATACAATATTCTGTACGAGTACGCTCTTTTCAGGATAATCGGTATTGAAGTGCAGGCCACGGCTTTCTTTCCGGAAGCTGGCGCCTTTTACAATCAGGTAACCCACGGAGATCATATTGCGGAGTTCCAGCAGCTGGGGTGATAAAGAGCTGCTTTGATACAGGTCCTCCGTTTCCACCCAGAGCAGATCCAGCCGACGCATAGCCCGTTGCAGACGGATGTCGTTCCGTACAATACCCACATAATCACTCATGACCTGCTGCAGTTCTTTCAGGCTTTGTGTAATCAGGATCATTTCACGTGGTTCGCTGGTCCCTTCCGCATTCCAGTCAGGCACGGCTTCATTCAGTTCAATCAGTTTGATTTTTTCCGTTGCATCCAGAAAACAGCGGTGGGCAAAAACCATGGCTTCAAGCAGTGAGTTACTGGCCAGCCGGTTGGCACCGTGCAGTCCGGTACTGGCGCACTCACCCGCGGCATACAGATTGTTGATGGAGCTGCGGCCCCATTCATCCGTCTTAATACCTCCGCAACTGTAATGCGCGGCCGGGGCCACCGGTATCATATCTTTTGTGATATCAATACCAATGGACATACATTTTTCGTAAATATTCGGGAAGTGCTCCGTGAATTTTTCTTTGGTAAAATGACGGCAGTCCAGCCACACATGTTCAATACCCGATTTTTTCATCTCACTGTCTATCGCTCTCGCCACTATATCCCGGGGTGCCAGATCCTTGCGGGGATCATAACGCTCCATAAAGGCTTCGCCCTTTTTATTGCGCAGGATACCGCCATCTCCCCGTACAGCTTCGGTAATCAGGAAGGCCTGTCCGCGTACACCCGGCTCATATAAAGCGGTAGGATGAAACTGGATAAACTCCATATTCTCAATCCGTCCCTTGGCCCGGTACACCATTGCCACTCCGTCACCCGTGGCAATAGACGGGTTGGTAGTGGTACGGTACACCTGTCCGTTGCCCCCGCTGGCAAGCAATGTAATCTTGGCCAGGATTTTTTCGATCCGGTTGGTTTCCAGATTCAGCACATACACGCCGTAACATTCAATATCAGGAGTGGATTTGGTGATCAGGTAACCCATATGGTGCTGGGTAATGATATCAATCACAAAACAATGATTGACGAATTCAATATTTTTCTGACGGGCCACGGCATCCAGTAATGCCCGCTCCATTTCCTTACCGGTTACATCCTTATGGTGCAGGATCCGGAATTCAGAATGCCCGCCTTCTTTTCCGCGTTTATAATCCCCATCCTCTTCTTTGTCAAACTGCGCCCCCCACTCAATAATCTCCTCTACCCGTTCCGGTCCTTCCTTCACCACGATCTCCACCACTTTTTCATTGCAGATGCCATCGCCGGCAATCAGGGTATCCTCAATATGTTTGGCATAACTGTCATTCTCCAGGTCATTCACCACGGCAATACCGCCCTGTGCATACTTGGTATTGGTTTCATCGGCGGTGGCCTTGGTCAATACAAGCACTTTCCGCTCCGGGAAGCGATTGGCCATTTTCAGCGCGTAAGTCAACCCCGCAATGCCTGAACCAATGACTAAAAAATCTGTTTTCTGCATACACTTCCCCGATCAGGTGAATTATAAATTATTTATTTCCCCGGCAAAGATACTCAATCGCTCCTTTTACCAGGTAAAACTGTGCGGCGCCATAGGTCAGCATTACGACAAGGCCGGCCGTACCGAAACTGATATAAAACTTATTTACCGCGAGCACTGAATCGGACAGCACAAAGAGAATGGCCCCACCCAGGGTCAGCCATCCGGCTTTTTGGTTTTTCAGCGCGGTAAGATGCATGGCCATCATCAGCATCATACAGATGATAACCCCGTAAATCCGAACAGGCAATTTAAAATTCCCCAGGTATGGGGAGAGCCAGCTGAGCAGTACACTGTAATAAATAACCACCACTAACAGGAACCACGCATTGCTCCTGATCTGTTCGCCTACCCGGATAAAATGAAAAAAGAGAATATAGAAAATATGAGCCAGCAAAAAAGAACTAAGCCCCAGTAAAAAGAAGAGTTCATTGTTTTCCTGAAACATCAGCAACACATCTCCTCCCCAGGAAAAAAACAGGGCCAGGACGATCCATTTTCTTAAAGGAGAAATAACCGCGCCAGCCGTCTGAAAAAAATACATACCCAGGAAGGGCACAATCAGGGGTTTACTGATCCATTGCAGGAGTTCATTGTGCAATTGTATCCCGATGATATCAAGCAGTAATACGGCAATAAATGCGAAAAGCCAGATTTGTTTTTTCATACATGATTCAATGCGTCCACCCAGGCACCATTTTCTTTCAACAGGTTAATTAATTCATCTACGGCCACCTCACTGTTTACATTTCTTTTCACTACTTCTTTCCCTTTATACAAGGTAATTTTTCCGGGACCGCTGCCCACATAACCGAAATCGGCATCGGCCATTTCGCCGGGGCCGTTTACAATACAACCCATAATAGCAATCTTCAGGCCCTTCAGATGATGAGTAACCGCCCTGATTTTTCCGGTGGTTTCCTGCAGATCAAACAGCGTACGGCCGCAACTGGGGCAACTGATATATTCTGTTTTCGATATCCGTGTACGGGTGGCCTGCAGGATGCTGAAAGCGGTATTATTGGTAAACTGATAGATGTTCTGTACGGCCAGGTACGTCCGTCCTTTTACCTGTATATTGTCCATCTGTGCCTGCCGGTTATAGCCCAGGCATATCCCGTCTCCCATGCCGTCCAATAACAGGGCCCCGGTTTCTGTTGCAAAATGGATCAGGTGCTCATCCGGTGTCTGTCCGCCACTGTCTGTAAGCAGCAGCACCGGATTCTTAATGTCACGTAGCTGCAATTCCATCATCATCCGGCGTACCGATTGCAGGGCATTGCGGTTGGTACTGCTGAGACAAATCACCACAGACGGATCGTTGGCAAGGGTATCCAGTCCGGTATAATCGTTTACTGATGTTTCATCGCTGTAGCAATCCAGCATTACAAAATTCAGCAGGCTGCTTTTTTCCGGTGCCGGTGCAAAACCGGCCGCATCAAATAATGGAAAATATTTTTCAGGATCCGCTGCCTGTGACCATGTAGCCGGATATACGATTACTTTCAGGGTACCCGGCAGTCCGAAATCAAGTAACTGGTGCCCGGTAAAAATAAAATCGGCTGCGGCTTCCGCGATGGTCCATTTATCCGTGCCGGCATCATAGGTATACCCGACACTTTGCAGCTCCCTTGCCGTGATTTTTTCCATCTTGCTCAGGTCAGCCACCACTACAGGCACCTGTTTGCCCCCGATCGTATCCACGGCATACGTTTCTCTCCGTTTATACTCAAAAGGGGAATAGATCAGCTTCTCAATTGCAGGCACCTGTAAACCGGCAGTACGGGTAATGCCGTTATATCGTTTGACCAGGTCATTACATACCGGTATTTCAAATTCCGGATCTTCGGTTAATGATACCCGTATGGTGTCGCCGATTCCGTCTTCCAGCAAAGTGCCGATACCTATGGCGCTTTTAATGCGTCCGTCTTCGCCATCACCGGCTTCCGTAACACCCAGGTGAAGCGGATAACATTCGCCAAACTCTTCAAACATATTGCGGATGAGTAAGCGGTAAGCCTGTACCATCACCTGCGGGTTACTGCTCTTCATACTCAGTATGATATTGTGATAGGACTCACTACGGGCAATCCGCAGAAACTCCATCGCACTTTCCACCATACCATTGGCCGTGTCACCATAGCGGCTCATGATCCGGTCGCTTAATGAACCATGATTCGTACCGATCCGCATGGCTGTACCATGTTCCCGGCAAATACGGACCAGTGGGGTAAAGCGTTCGCGGATACGCTCTATCTCTTCCGCATATTCCGCATCGGTATATTCCAGTTGTTCAAATTTTTTCTTGTCCACATAGTTGCCGGGATTCACTCTCACTTTCTCCACGATGCGGGCCGCTACTTCCGCCGCATTGGGTGTAAAATGAATATCCGCCACCAGCGGGGTATCGTAGCCAAGCCGTCTTAATTCATTTTTTATATGGAGCAGATTTTCCGCTTCACGAATTGAAGGTGCCGTGATCCGAACCAGTTCCGCCCCGGCCTCGATACAGCGGATGGATTGCGCTACCGTAGCCTGCGTATCCATCGTATCGGTGGTGGTCATGGTCTGCACCCGTATGGGATGTCCGTTGCCCAGCAATAAATTGCCGATCCGGACTTCACGGGTTTTCAGCCGCTGATAATGTGTGAGGGATTCACTGTAAAATTGCATAGTGCAAAACTAACAAAGAAGAAGGAGCCTGGTTCACCAATCTTTTGCCTGGCCGCCCCCTGTTTTGGATTTTTCTTTCTGCAGCCGCTGATTGACTTCTTTTTCTTTCTGGCTGAGTAGTTTCAGGCGTTGTTCCGCCTCTTTCTGACTCATTTTTGGTTGTTGCTGCTTTTTTTGTGGCTTTTTCTGCTGGTCCTTTTTTTCTTCTTTTTTGGGTGGATTTTTTTTCTTCAGTTCCAGCAGGGCCTTCTGCAGGTTTTCCCTGGCGGCTGTATCCACGGGATTGAGGCGTAGTGCCGCTTTATAAGCGGCTATACTTTCTTCCAGCTTTTTATCTTTTGTCAGCACCACTCCTTTATTGTACAGGGCCGCGGCTTTCCGCAACGGATCTTTACTGCTTTCAGCAATTTCCGTATATCCTTTCATTGCCTCCTCCTGTTTCCCCTGCTTATGTTGCGCATTGGCGCGATTGAACTTTGCTTTTTCACCGGAGGGCTGTTGCTGAATCAGTTTTTCATACACAGCTTCCGCTTTATCGTACTGCTGTTCACGGTATAAACGGTTCCCTTCCCCTAAAGAAGAAGCTGATGTCTGAGCCATCAACGGCTGATAAGCCAGGCAGATGAATGTAAAAAACAGGATTCTCATACCGTTGCTTTTTTGGCTGTTTCCGGAATAATAAATTCGATCAGTAATAAAATAAACATAAAGCCAGCCAACCAGGGATACCAGGTTGTAAAGTTCATCAGGCTTACATCCCCAAAAGCTTTGCGTTCAATCTGCGCCAACTGCGCCCGGATTGCCCGGATAGCTTCATCACTGCTTTCCAGATGGACATATACACCATTGGTCTTATTGGCGATTTCTTTCAGGCCGGCTTCATTTAGTTTTGAGATCACCGTATTGCCGGCTTCGTCTTTTTTGTTTTCACCGGTAACCGGATCTGTAATCGGCGCTCCTTCAGCAGAGCCGATACCAACAGTATTAATCATTACCCCCTGACTGGCCAGATCTTCCGCAGTGCTTTCCGCCTCCGTATCATGATCCTCTCCGTCAGAAATCAGCAATACGGATTTGAATCTTTTTTCAGCCGGATTAAATACGGCAGCACTCATGCGTAATGCGTCACTGATCACCGTGCCCTGGCGGGGTACGGCATCAGGTGTAACCGAGGAAACAAAAAGCGATGCAGCCCCATGATCTGCCGTAAGGGGCATCTGCAGATACGCTTTCCCGGCAAAAAGCACGAGGGCCACACGGTCATCCGGCATTTCGTTCATAAGTTTGCTGATCAGTTGTTTGGCCCGTTCCAGCCGGTTGGGCGCCAGGTCGGCAGCCAGCATGCTTTTACTGACATCCAGCGCAATGGCCAGATCAATGCCTTTACGGGTTTTATTGTCCGATTCGCCCGGAGTCCGGGGATTCATTACGGCGAGTATGCCGGCAGAAAATGCCAGCAACAATAGAAAAAAACGCAGGTAACCTTTAACCGGTGATTGGCGCTGCAGCAACTCACGAATCAATGCAGGGTCACCTGCACGACGCATAACCTTGCTTTTCCATTGCCCTACCTGAATAAACAGCAGGAGCAGGATACCCACGGCTGCAAAGAGCAGGACGGCTTCTTTATATTGGAATTGCCAATTCAATACAGTAAGAAATCAAATTTCGTGCTACAAGCCGGCAGCTTGCCGTTTAACCAAAGAATTACATTTTTCCTTCGAGAAAACCCAGGTGTTTCAGGATATCCTTCAGCATGATCAACCGTATTTTCGTCATCTCAATATCACGGTCCGGCGATTCGGTATTTAACACAAAGAAGTAAGGATGACCGTTCTCTTCGACCCAGCCAACCACCCATCCGAGAATATTTCCGTTTTCCCTGTAGCCCAACCCGGTTTTATATCCGAGGCGGTAATTGGTATTGTTTTCAAACAGCATGGCTCTTTTCACCATTTCCTGGTAGGTTTTGAAAAAAGGCAACTGATCAAAGTATAAACGCTTTACCAGTCCGAGTTGCTGATCAGGTGTTACTTTCAACGTGTTATTCAGCCAGAAACTATCAATAGCCGAACGGATTACGACCTTACTGGTATCCGTCATGGCCCCGTATTTTATACTATCCAGCCATAACTGCATGGTATCTTTCCCGATACGGCGGGCCACTTCCTGGTAATAGTTTACGGAAGAAACCCGAAATGCCTCATACATGGTAAGATCCTTGTTCCAGTTTTCATTCCATCTTTTCACACTATCCCATTTTATTATCATACTGTCGCTGCTGATCTTACCTGTCTGCAAACCGATCAGCGAATTCACGATTTTAAAAGTAGACGCCGGCAGGTAGGCGCTGTCGCGGTAACGCCCGAGATTGTAAACGGTGAATTTGCCCGATGCGTTATCCATCAGGGCGAAACAGCCATCTACTTTATTGTCTGTAAAAAATTTGCCCAGGCTATCATCCTGTTTTACATTATTGGGAGAACAGCCATACACAACTAATAAGAGGAGGCTGACGTAAATCGCGGTTTTCATTACTATGCTAAATTTGGGCAAAGTTAACCGGTCCTTCTGAGGGTTTCATAACCTGTTTAAAATATTACCTGCGTTGCAGGATGGCGATCTGGTACCCGCCCACCCGGTAACTGTCCACGATACCGGATTCCGCATTTTCCGCACCGGAGCTGGAAACGGGTATTGATCCGATAGTCAGAAAATCCACCATCAGTTTATCCCCTTCCATCCAGTACTTATTTATAATGGTTGATTTCTTCACGGTAAATGCACCGCAGAGCTTGTCCCCGGTCCAGTACTGATCAAGCAGGATGCCGTTCTTTTCATCCACCACCCAATGGCCTTTTGCCTGATCCACTGGCCTGAGCAGGTAAGGCCGGTTATCTTCAGTGGGTGATCCATATATGAGCTGCCAGGTATACTGACCGGCCGTGTCTGCCGGTTGGATGCGAAGCTCCATATTGACTTTCTGCGGTACAGGGTTTCCTGTTTTATACCAGTTTAATTCCCCTTTCCAGTTACCCGTCCAGCTTTCCGGAAATGATTGTTGCTGGGCCATTATTCCCGTTCCATGTAATGTGAAAAAAAGGAGAAGTATCCGTATCATAAAAGGCTGTTTGCGTAAAAATAAAATAGTCCCGGGGTATCCGGGACTATTAAACAAAAAATTCAGTGTTAATCAGAGGTAAATACCGTTTTTCAGGCGATAATGTTTATTTCCCTGGCAATCTCTTTTCGTAGCCGCGCAGGAGCTTAACATAAACAATACTACAGCCGCTGTGGCCAGACTAAGCAATAATTTTCTCATGCTTTTTTACAAGTTGAGTACCATCCGGCATTAACCGGTTGTACGGGTCAAGAATTAAATTAATGGAAATTCCAGAGGAACTTGGCGGGTAGAGTTTATATCAATATTCTAAGAACGAAAATAATCCGCGAAAATTGCATTTCATAATTTTCGCCGAAGATTTTCGCCTGTTTATCGAAAAAAGCACTGTCTTTTTTCAGATTCGTAAAATCACGATGGGTCGTAAAATTACCTATACCGGATCTGCCGGTAAATGCCTTTCAAACTTTATTACTTCAATACACCCAGTTCCTTCCCGGTTTTTGTAAATGCCGCAATCGCTTTATCCAGATGAACCTGTTCATGCGCCGCACTCAGTTGTACCCGGATCCGGGCCTGTCCTTTTGCCACCACCGGGAAGAAGAAGCCTACCACATAAATCCCTTCTTCGAGTAAGCGCGCGGCCATGGTCTGTGCCAGTACCGCATCATATAACATAATGGGGACAATAGGATGATCACCGGGTTTGATATCAAAACCGGCAGCCGTCATTTGTGTGCGGAAATATTTTGTATTGTATTCCAGTTTATCCCGCAGCTCGGTGGTTTCGGTGAGCATATCCAGTACAGCAATTGAAGCCCCAACTATCGAAGGAGCCAGGGTATTGCTGAACAGGTAGGGCCTGGATTTCTGACGTAGCATATCAATCACGGCTTTACTGCCGGAAGTAAAACCACCCGAAGCGCCGCCAAGGGCTTTGCCAAGCGTACCGGTAATGATGTCGATTTTCCCCATCACCCCGCGGTATTCATGGGTGCCCCGGCCGGTTTTGCCAAGAAAGCCGGACGAGTGACATTCGTCCACCATAATACCTGCATCATACTTTTCTGCCAGTTTCACAATCTCATCAAGGCGGGCAATGGTACCATCCATGCTGAATGATCCATCTGTTACGATGACCCGGCATCGGCAACCGGCGGCTTCCTTCAGTTTTGCCTCCAGGTCGGCCATATCATTGTGTTCATAGCGGAAACGCTGTGCCTTACAAAGCCGCACCCCGTCAATAATGGAGGCGTGGTTCAACGCATCGGATATAATCGCATCCTGTTCATTAAAAAGCGGTTCAAACACACCCCCATTCGCATCAAAGGCCGCCGCATACAATATGGTATCTTCCGTACCCAGAAAGCGGGAGATTTTCTCTTCGAGTTCCTTATGGATATCCTGGGTACCGCAGATAAAGCGTACACTGCTCATTCCGTACCCGCGATGGTCAATAGCGGCATGGGCGGCCTCGATTACCTTGGGGTGACTGGACAGACCCAGGTAATTATTTGCACAGAAATTCAGCACTTTTTTCCCGTTTACCAGAATTTCCGCACCCTGCGGGCTTTCAATAATCCGTTCAGTTTTATAGAGTCCGGCTGTTTTGATTTCTTCCAGTTCGGCCTGAATGCGTACTACCAGTTTCTCGTTCATATGCAGATTTTGGGCAAATATACAATGAACAAACATCCGTTTATTTTCATCATTACATTCCCTAAAAGTGCAAGAATCCACCCTTACCCTTATATCCATGCAAACAGGCTGACATTAAGTTGGAGGCAGCGGCTTTGTTAAGGCTGTTGCGATTACTTTTCCTCTACAAAGTCTTTACAAAATGCCTGTTTCTGCCAACACCTACCTCTACAACACCAGTTTCTGGTACTGAATATCAATAACCTGTCGAAAATCATACCACTGCACTAACGCTTGTTACCGGCATTACTGACTTACATCAATACAAGGGGCTGTGGTAGCGGTCTACTTTTAACTGATTAAAAAAATGATTGCATGATTTTATTTCCTAAAGCCAGGAAGTCCATCGAACTCATTGACAGCTTTTTCAATTGCGTAGACCAGAGTGTGCTGCTTTTTAAAGAAGGAGTAAAAAATTATTTATATAAGAATGCGGAAAATTTCAATAATAATCTGCAAACACTGGCCAACCTGGAAGCGGAATCGGATCAGATCCGGAGAAAAATAGAAAATACACTCTATACACAATCACTGATGCCGCAGCTCCGGGGGGATATTCTCCGCTTACTGGAAGAACTGGATAACCTGATTGACCTGTCGAAAAAGAATCTTTTTCAGTTTGATGTTGAAATACCGCATGTACCGCCAGAACTGGTGCAGGACTTTGTGAAACTGACACAGATTTCAGTATCAGCGGCAGAATCGGTGATTCCTGCGGCCAAGTCCTACTTTAATGAGCCAGCCGCGGTAAATGAAAAAATTCACCGGGTTTACTTCTATGAAAAGGAAACCGATGTGTTTGCGGATGTATTGCGACGCAAAATTTTCAGGGAGATGCCCGGGTTGAAACTAAGTGAAAAATTCCATTTACGCTATTTCACACTGCATATTGAAAACATTTCCGACACCGCTGAGAAAGTAGCCGATCTGCTAACAATAATGGCGATAAAACGAATCGTATAAAAAATGTTGTTCCTTTTATTTATAACCAGTGGTTTATTCCTTGGTTGGTCGCTTGGTGCCAATGATGCGGCCAATGTGTTTGGAACAGCAGTCGGCTCCCGGATGATCCGCTTCCGGACGGCCGCGCTGGTAGCCGGTGTATTTGTTATAATCGGCGCCACTTTACAGGGAGCCGGGGCTACAGCAACGCTGTCTGAACTGGGTTCAATAGACGCACTGGGAGGAGCGTTTACAGTAGCACTGTGTTCGGGACTGGTGGTTACAATGATGACGTATTATAAGCTTCCTGTATCAACCAGCCAGGCAATTGTCGGCGCTATCATTGGCTGGTGTTTTTATACGTCCAACGCGGTTGATTATAGCACGCTCGGCATTATTGCCTCTTCCTGGGTGGTGAGCCCGGTGCTGGGGGGTATTTTTTCCGCCCTGCTTTATAAAGCCCTGCGGCGCTATATCCGTAATACCCGCACCCATGTGATAGTGCTTGACCGTAAAATCCGTTACAGTTTACTGATCGTTGGTGCTTTCGGCGCTTTTAGCCTTGGGGCAAACAATATAGCCAACGTTATGGGCGTGTTTGTAAATGCCTCCCTATTTGACCTTCATATCGGGCAGGTGCACCTGAATCAGAACCAGGTTTTATTTTTTCTTGGCGGATTAGCCATTGCCACGGGTATTTTCACTTATGGAAAGAAAGTCATGCACACGGTTGGTCAGGGCATCCTGGAAGTAACGCCGGAAACGGCCATCGTGGTGGTTTTGTCACAGGCGCTTGTGCTGTTCCTTTTTTCCTCGTTGGCATTTTCAAATCTGCTCCGTAGTATCGGATTACCGGGTATACCGCTGGTTCCCGTTTCCAGTACACAAGTGGTCATTGGTGCGCTGATAGGTATCGGCGCCGTCAAAGGCGTACAGGAAATACGGTTCCGTTTGCTGGGACATATTATGCTTGGCTGGCTGCTGACACCGTTGCTCGCCGGCCTGTTAACCTATATCAGTTTATTCTTTGTAAATAATGTTTTCCAAATCGCCATTACCCATAGACAACCGGTGACGGATATAGCAGCAATTCCTTCCGGCGGAGTCAATACAGTTGTCAATCTGCCGGTAAACAACCTGGTGATTATTCTCTCCCTGCTCGCCGTATCTGTGCTGACTATTGCCGCCTACCTGATGTACAGGCAATTCCGGATGAAAACCGGACAGGCGGAACAACGCAACCGGCTGTCTGAACAATTGCAATACGCCGAATTACAGAAATCTCTCTCCGAAATTGAAATGAAAAACGTGCAATCGGAGAATAACACACTGGTAAACCGGCTTGAGGAAAAACGACGTGAACTGGTCACCTATGCGTTAAGCATTGCCGACCAACGCCAGTTTCTGGAAGGCACACTCGAAGAGCTGGAAGCGATCCGGCATGAACAAGGGATAACGGAAAAGAATAACCGGATACAGGAACTGGTACGGGGATTACGGCAGAAAATGAATTTTTCCGGTGAAATTGAGAAAATTTATCAGCAGGCCGAACAGGTAAATGATGATTTTCCCAATCGTCTTTCTTCTCATTCCCCCCAGTTGTCTGCACAGGATAAAAAACTGGCTTTGTTGCTCCGTATCGGCTTTTCCACAAAGGAAATCGCCCCATTGATGAATATTTCCCCAAAAAGTGTGGAAATAGCCCGGTACCGCCTGCGAAAAAAACTGGACCTGAAAAAAGAAATGAATTTAACCGATTTTATAAAAACAATCTGATCACAAAAAAACAAGTAATCATGAAACGCGTAATACTTTTCATGACATTGGCACTGGTTGTTTCCGGTGCAAATGCCCAGGACACAAGCCGGCAGGACCGTTTTAATCAATACGGCCGTCTGGTGAGCCGTTCTCCGCTGGATGTGGAGAACAGAAACGGAATTCTCGTATTTGAATCAAAGGACCAGGGATATCGTCTCTGGTTTGACATACGCGTACAGGTAGATGGCCAGCTTTTCTCGAATAAAACCATGAACCCGATAGGCAATGGTGTCTCCATCCGGAGAGCACGCTTTGCTGCAAAAACCAACCTCACGCGTAACTGGTACGGAGAAATCGACCTGGATTTTTCCAATGGTGTACTGGAGCTTAATGATGCGTATATCCAGTATGACTTTCTGAACGGGTTAGCTACCCGTGTGGGAAACTTTAAAGAGCGGTTCTCCATGTCGCAAACTTCTTCTTCCCGTTACCTGAACTTTCTGGAAAGAGCGATGGCGGTAACTGCCTTTGCTCCTTCCCGTCATGTAGGCTGGGAAACCTCTTTCAGCGGCCATCATTTCCTGGCAGCCGGGGGTGTATTCTTCCAGGAAGTGGAAGACGCGGAAATGCGCACTTTTGTGGAAGACAATAACAAGGACTATGGTCGTGATGAAGGCGTTTCCTTTACCGGCAAACTGGCAATACAACCTTTCAAAGCAAACAAAGAATACGGGGGACACCTGGCCTATGCCGCCTCTTACCGCCAACCCAAAACAAGTGTGGAAGCAGCTGAATACGGCGGTATACGTTACAGCACCCGCTCACTCAGCAGTATCAACCGGAAAAAATACCTGGATACAGATATCATTCCCAATGTGAATCACACGACACTTGGCAACCTGGAAGCAGCAGCCTATTATAAAGGCTTTGGCTTCCAGAGTGAATATATTACTTCCAAAGTAGTCCGTAATAACAGCCTGCCCACACTTAACTATCATGGCTTTTATGCACAGGCTGCCTGCCTGCTGTTTGGCGGCCGGCAGTTCTACAACTTCACTGAAGCTGAATTCTCTCAACCATACCGGGGGAAAAAATGGGGTGATGTTGAACTGGCTTTCCGCTATGACAATATTGATATGAACGATAAAAATATCAATGGCGGTTCCGCAGAAGCCTATACAGCCGGCGTGAATGTGTATGCCGCTAAAAACGTGCGCTTCCAGATCAATTACAGTTATGTAAACCACGACCGGTATGCCAGTGGTAAGAAAAAATTATTCGTAGGACATAACCTCTCCGGCGCATTGACAAAAGATCCCACCCAGGTGGCCGACGCCAATGGCAAAGCAGGTGAAGATTATGGCATGTTGGGTGTGCGCTTTGAAATTAATTTCTGATTATCTCTCATCCTAAAAACAGCAACATATGAAACTCAGTTATATATTCAGCCTGCTTTTTCTGACAGGCATACTTGCCACATCCTGCGTTAAGGATGAAATGTACAATGGCCCCAGCAGTATTACTGGCGTGTCTTTCTCGCCATCCGCTGCAACGCCGGACGATGACGTGACCGTTACCGCCACCATAACCTCGATAAACGGGGTGGAATCGGCTGCAGTATTTTATAAAGCAAACAATGGCAGTTTTGTGTCTGTTCCCATGACGGGTGCGGGCGATATCTATACCGGTACGATACCCAAACAGGCCGATCAGATCACCGTTACATTTTATGTAAAAGCAATCACGAAAAAGGGTATAGAAGCCGTTTCCTCCGAAAAAAGTTATAAAGTGGGTGCGATACCGCCGAATTACGCCGCCATTGTACTGAACGAAATAGACGGCAATACCAAATATGTGGAACTGTTCAATAATTCCGCCGCCCCGGTAAATATTTCAGGTATGATTATTCTCAAAAATACAGTCTCCCTTAAAAATGCGGACAATACACCAAACTGGACGGTACCTGCCGGAACAATATTACCGGCCAATGGCTACGGAATTATTAAATGCAGCGGATATACCGCCACCGCTGACCCCGCCGCTGTTGTTATCGGTACAGTGGGAGATGGCATGTCTGCCAAGCAAACACTATTGCTGGAGCTCACCAAACCGGATGGCACTGTGCTCAGCACTTTTCAACGTGGTGTAGCTCCCTGGGGCACTACTATTACGGCGATAGCGACTACAGATTCATACAGCAGGGTACCTAATGGTGCAGCCACCTGGAAACTCGCCTTACAAACTCCGGGAAAAGTAAATGGCGCATCAACCGGCGATATACCGGCAAACTGATCACCGGACAACCTTATAGCGTATTGCATACTCCAAAAAAATATCAACTATGAGCAAGGAAGAAATGAAAATAGGCGAAATTTCAAAACCCCGTTTTGAGTTCCGCTCCTTCGGCCAGGATTTTGAAAAAGCCGCATTCCGTATGGCCCGTTTATCCGCACCCGTTCCGGAGAAAGTATGGGAAAGGCACAGTGATGAAATTTATATCCTGTCGCGGACCAATGACATTAATAACACCAAGATACGCGATGGCAAGATGGACATCAAGACCTATGTGCAGACCGTAGACGGGCTGGAACAATGGAATCCGCTGATGAAAGGCAGTTTCCCGATGCCGGTTGCCGTTTTACGTGATGAGGTCTTTCCCGCCTTCCGGGTGGATATGCCTGATTTATCCAAAGCGGAATACAGCTTTGAGGAATTCATGGATATGATTGAAGCACATCCTGATTTGCAGGCCGTTCGGGTACATAAGCAACGCTTTGGCTATATGGTAAACAATACCATTTGCGAAACCGGCTATGTGCTTATTAACGGCGCCCGCGTGGCCACCATAAATTCAGAATCCACCGAAGTGGAAGACATAAAAAAAACCATGGCGGATACCGGTCTCACAGGGGTGGAAAACATCAACTACCTCCAGGCCATCAAACGGGTAACCGGCATGATCAATAAACCTCTTGCAAATTAAAAAACAGATTATGGCACAGGAAATAGAAAAAAAGTTTCTGGTTAACTCAGATACATTTAAATCCGTAGCCGGGAAATCAACCCGTATCACACAGGGCTATTTATGTTCTGAACCGGCCCGTACAGTACGGGTTCGTATAAAGGGAGCCAAAGGTTTCATAACCATTAAAGGCATTGGTAATGATTCCGGAGCTTCCCGATATGAATGGGAAAAAGAAATCCCGGTAAGTGAAGTGGAAGAATTACTCAAACTATGCGAGCCTGGTGTGATAGACAAAACGCGTTATGAAGTAAAAGCCGGCGGACATACGTTTGAAGTGGATGAGTTTTACGGCGAGAATCAGGGACTGATCGTGGCCGAAGTGGAACTGGCCAATGAATCAGAAGAATTTGAACGGCCCGCCTGGCTGAGTAATGAAGTAACCGGTGATCCCCGTTATTATAATTCAATGTTGATGAAAAATCCTTTTACCCGCTGGACATGAACAGTGAACGTACGGCTGGCAGGCAACTGCCTGCCGTACCTTTTAACATGATACGCAAACAACAAATAAGACTGGCGGTTGTCACCCTGCTGCTGCTGTTTATCAGTTGCGGGAAACGGCAATACGGAATTGAACAGCCGGACAGTACCTACACGGTAGCGGACACCCCGGTTTCCGGTCTGTCCGGCATCTGTTTTAATGCTGCTAAAACAGGTTTTTATGCGGTGAGTGATAAAACCGGAATCTATGAACTCACGGTAACCGGTACACTTGTGCGGCGGCTGCCCTATGAGGGCGGACGTGATCTGGAAGCGGTATCCCTTCATCCGCTTACCCATAAACTTATACTGGCCGATGAAAGCCTCATGGATATTTTACAATTAACCGATTCAGAAAACGGCCTGCTTACCCTGGCACATATTGATATAACAGGTGGAGTCAGTAACAAGGGACTGGAAGGTCTTTCCTGCGGACCCGATACAATGTACATTGTAAACCAGGCATCCCCCTGCCTGCTGATTAAATATGTATTGTCCACCGGTGAAGAAGCCGCCCGTATTCCAATCAGTTTTGCCGTATACCTGTCTGATATATTTTACGATAATACCGATCAGACATTATGGATTTGCGACAGCGAACAAAAACAGCTTTTTCATTGCAGCAACAGCGGCCGGTTACTCAGTTCACAATCCATTTCATTTATTCAGAAAGCGGAGGCGCTGGTAATAGACCGGGATGCCGGTGTGGCCTGGATTGGCTGTGACGCCACGGGTAAATTATACCGCGTAACGCTTCAACACTGACCACTTAATAAATCAATATGTCAACCCTGTCTCCCCTTCCGCAGAACCCGCTATTCGACCCGCTCGATATGAATAATTACCGGGTAGAGAAGCTGAAAAAAGCGGAAAAAGAGGGATTTGAAAAATGGATGGAACGACTGGGCGGGCCCCTGGCCATACTCAGTTTTATACTGATTTATTTTTTCGCCGATATTTCTTTTCTCAACCAGATCAATACATCGGTACTCAGTGAAGAATCGGCCAAACGGCTGCAGGCAGCAGGCATGGAAAATTTTTCCCGTATCAATTATGCCATGCTGGGCATTTTCACCGCGTCGATCATTCTATGGATCACCGAATCCATCCCCAGCTATCTTACTTCAATGATTGTGGTCATTGCCATGGTGCTTACCGGCGTTACCTCCGAAAAACTCGCCTATGCCCAACTGGGGCACCCGGTAATGTGGTTGAATATTCTCTCTTTTGTACTGGCCAGTATGCTGGTTACCACCCGTGTGGCCAAACGGTTTGCCCTCTGGTTTGTTCTCCGTTTTGGTAAAAATGCCACCTGGATCTTTATCAGTTTTATTGTTATAAATGTAGTGTTGTCTGTTTTTATTTCAGCCACCACTGCCAAAGCGACAATCCTCCTGCCCATTTTCATGGTCATTGCGGCTATCTATGGAGCCACCTGTGATAAACGGAATAATTTCGGCCGCAATATTGTTTTACAAAATCTTTTCCAGATCAATATCGGGGCCAGCGGTTTTATAACCGGGTCAGGAGCCAACCTGCTGGCCGGTTCAATTATGGCCGGGGCCATGGGTACTTCCATGTTTGGATTCCAGGACTGGTTCTTTGCCGCTTTCCCTCTTTGTATACTACTGATCATAATTGGCTGGCAGATTGGTACGCGGGTAATTTTCCCGATGAAAAAAGAAGAGCGACTGCCCTCGATCAGTGGCGGCATGGAAAGACTACGCAGTGAGTATGAAAGCCTGGGCCGGATGACGATTAATGAATTTAAATCCATAGGCATTTTTGTCATCGTACTCACCTTGTGGGCCACCGATAAACAGCATGGCATCTCACAGACCGCTGTAGCTTTTTTAGGCGCCGTAGTTGCGTTATTACCTGGTATTGGTGTTGTGAAATGGAATGACGTGGATATCCCCTGGCACCTGATGCTTTTCTCTGCCGGAGCTTATACACTTGGCGCCGGACTGGATGAAACGGACCTGCCCGCCCTTTTGATTGATGCCCTCTTTAACCGTTTTGGTATTACAGCCAGCACTCCTTTCTGGGTATTGTATCTGGGTATGACGTTCCTGATGCTGTTCAGTGCCATCCTTTTCCAGTCAAAAACCATGCGGGCATTGATTTTTGTGCCAATGGCAATTGGTATAGCACAGAAATTCGGCTACCCGGTTATGAGCCTTGCATTTCCGGTGGCTCTGCTGATTGAACACGTGTACGTATTACCCTTTAACAGCAAACCGGCGGCCCTGTTATATACCACCAACCACTACAGCATGAGTGATTCCTTTAAATTCGGCTTTACCATGATGGTGATCTCCTGGATCATGATCATCCTTTGGGGTGAAACCATGCTGCGATACCTCGGCTATACCGTACATGGCGTCTTTTTCTGATTTTAAATCCAAGCAGCCATGATTGAAGAAGTTATAAAAATACATGACCGGCATTCTGCTGAAATCAAAGTAGGATTTGTTGCCCGTAAAAAACAGGAGCATAATTTTTTCTCGTTCAATATATGGATGTTTATTCCCGGCAGCCTGGATATCAATCGTCATACCTACAGCAAATCCGATTTTTACCGGGATACAAAATCAAATATCCGGCTGATCACGCCTGTGTATATACTGAGAGATATTGCGGAGAGCGATAAAAACGTATTTTCTCACCTGGAGAAAGCGTTCAGGGCGTTGGCCTCACAACCGACACGCACGCATAAATCCCTGTACGAGTACGAAATCAAAATGTTTCTTTCCATCCTGAAAAGTTCACTGCGTGAAGAAATAGCACATATCAACCGGGCGTCAGACACCGATCTCGAATTCCTGCTGATGCAGTTCCTCCGGCACACCCGGACGATTATTGAGAAATACAGAAAACTCTACGAACTGATCAATGTACCGACCATTGACGGACAGCATATGGAACTATACCGGTATGGCGATGAATTCATGAGCAACAGTATCGAATATCATTGTTTTCGATTGATGCGGGGGCTTACTAAAAGGAATAAAAAAGCCACAGAAGATCTGCAGCTGCTGCTGCATGAGCTTATTGAAAAAGAAATCCGGTACCGCCGGGAAAAAGGGTTTCCGGTTGCTTCCCTGCATGACCGGAAAAATAACAATGACCTGATCTACCGGCTGAGTTCGCTGAAAAAATATGCGGAAAGTCATCTGTTTCTGAATATAGATAAACGAAAAGACGGCATACTTACAGAGCAGTTGCTATACAGCCTGGCAGCAGGCATTTCCATGGTATTTGCCACTATGGTGGCTTTCTCTGTACAACAGAAGTATGGCAATTTCACGATGCCATTATTTGTAGCGCTGGTGGTAAGTTATATGCTCAAAGACCGGATCAAGGATTTTGCCAGGTATTATTTTGCGCATAAAATGGGCTCCCGCTATTTTGATCATAAACTCAAAATGAGAATTCACCGGCAACCTATCGGCTGGGAGCGTGAAAGCATGGACTTTATTGCCGCCGGGAAAGTGCCGGTTGAAATCACTAAAGTCAGAAACCGTACTTCCTTCTACGCTTCCAATACGGCTGTAAACGGAGAAAAAGTGCTGCTGTACAGAACGAGGATGTACATCAACCGGAAACAACTGGATCAGACTAATAATTACCCGGTTGATGGAGTAAATTCAATAATCCGGTTCAATGTTTTACAACTCATGCGGAATATGGATAATGCGGAATTTCCCTTGTTCTGCCCGGATGAAAAAGATGGCTACCAGTTGGTGTATGGCGAAAAATTATACTATATCAACCTGGTAATTCAGAAGCAAAACGACGATCAGGCCGAGTTGATCCGCTACCGGATGGCGATCAGCCGTAAAGGAATTCAACTTATTGAAAAAATGTAATGCCCGGAACAGTAACAAAACATCCCTCACCGGCGTCTGACAGGTAAACCATAACCATGCAACCCCGTTATAAAGTATTAGTGACATCAGCCAGTTTACTGTTGTTTATTTGTATTTATGTATTTGGCAATCAACCATCTGTAAAAGAAAATCCAAACACCCAACCGGCCGCTGCCTGCCAATCCGGCCAAACAACATGCCCGGGCAACACAAATACGGTTAATGATGAACTGATGGTGGAAAATCTTTCCCGCCAGTTTATCTCCTTTCCTTTAGTTAATTAACTGAACGTCAACAAAATAGAAAACCGGGTCTCGACCCGGTTTTTTTTTACCAGTTGTAACTTTTATACACCCCTGAACGTACCAGTTATAACAGCAGAACACCATAACCATTAATTTTACCAATCACCCCGGCTGTTTATGACCGAGAAAGAATATAATAACTGTGTGAATGAGTATGCGGATAACGTGTACCGCTTCATCCTGAAAAACCTCCGTCATGAGGAGGATGCCCGGGATGTGGTACAAACGGCTTTTGAAAAAATGTGGAGGAACCGGGAAGAAGTGGATGCACAGAAGAGCAAATCCTATTTATTTACGGTTGCCTATCACCAGATGATTGATCATATCCGCAAAGTAAAACGGATACAATTAAAGGAAGAATTCAGTGACACGGTAAAAGTTGAAAACCGGCCGGCCAATAACCTGAAGAAAATTCTGGATGAAGCGCTGGCAAGGCTGAGTGAGACGCAACGATCCCTTGTTTTGTTAAAAGACTATGAGGGGTATAGTTATGATGAAATAGGACAGATCATGAACCTTAATCCCAGCCAGGTAAAAGTATACCTGCACAGGGCCAGGGTGCAATTGAAGGAGTACCTGGTGAAGATGGAGAACGTGATTTGAAATGATGTTGGTGAAAACACCAACATGAGGATTGTTGGTGAGAACACCAACAATTGAGGATTGTTGGTGAAAACACTAACAATAAAACGAAACAAATGAACATCAACCGCCATAATTACGAAGAGTATTTTATCCTGTACATGGATAATGAACTGGATGCCGCCGGCAGACAGGAGGTGGAGGCGTTTGTGCGGCTGCACCCCGACCTGAAAGAGGAACTGGAACTGCTGCAGCAGTTTAAATTAAGCCCTGACGAGCAGGTGGTGTATTCGGGGAAAGCTGAATTATTAAAAGGAGTGTCATCCGGACCGGTTACCCTGCAGAATTATGAAGAATACCTGCTCCTGTATATAGATAACGAGCTTTCCGCATCCGATACCGCAGCCGTAGAAAAATTCATCAATGAAAACCTGGCGGTAAAAAAAGAACTGGACCTGCTGCAGTTTACACGGCTGCAACCTGAGCTCATCCCTTTTCCCGATAAACAATCATTATACAGAACCGGGGAAAAAGTAAGGGCTATGCCAGTTCGCTGGTGGAGAGCCGCGGCGGCCATATTAATAGTGGGAGCCGGTCTGACTACCGCCTACCTGCTCAATTCAAATAAGACTTCAGTTGAAACGGCAAACGCGAAACCGGATACATCAGGGAAATCTATAAACAACCCGGCTGTAACCGTGACTGAATCCGGCATTGCCCGGACAGCACAGCCGGAAATAAAAGAACAACCCGTAGAGCAAACCGCTTTTCAACCAAATTCAGCCAATGACAAAAACGGAACAGCTCATTCAAAACAGCCCGGTAAAACAGATCATACGGTACCTGCACCGCAGGGGCAACAGGTAATGCAGCAGCCGGTAATGGCCACCACCACTGACAAACCCAGCAATAATCTGCCACAACCTGTATACAATTCCAATTTCAATAACCAGGCACCGGATAAAGCCTTAGCACAACTGACCTCTAAAGATGATAAAAATGATCCTAAGCATTCCTTAACAACTGACCTTGTAACAAACCCGGTAGCTGTTCCGTCAGACGATTATAAAACAGCCGCTCTTACAGAAACAGCAGATGGAAAGAAAAACAAACTCCGTGGCTTCTTCCGGAAAGTAACACGGACCTTTGAAAAAAGAACAAATATTGATCCGACCGACGAGGATGACCGGTTACTGGTTGGCGGATTGTCCATCAAACTGAAATAGTCCTTTACAACAAGACAAGTAAGTTACAGGATGCGCTTCTGAAGACGGACATTAACCAATCACAAAACATCATTTATTATGAAAAGGATTTTTACCTTATGTACAGCTTTATGCATGACCTTCGGCAGTTTTGCCCAGACAGACAGTACCGCCACCCCCAAACCGGAAGCCCAGGGTGATACAATCCGTATCGGCGGAATGGTCATCATCCGCAAAGGCGGAAAAAACACGGAAGTGGTGCATGACAAAGAGTATAAAATGCGGAACCGTAAAGGAGATAAACCGTCCAATCTGAGCACCAACTGGTGGATCCTGGATCTTGGTTTCTCCAACTATACGGATAACTCTTCCTATCCAAACGTACTCACGTCCGGCCTTACGAAAGACGACCTGGAAGCCCGTGCCGGCAAATCACGCAACGTAAACGTCTGGTTTTTTATGCAACGGCTCAACATCGCCAAACATGTACTGAACCTGAAATACGGACTGGGACTGGAGCTGAATAATTACCATTTCGACAATGATAAAATCGTATTTGCCAAAAATCCGACATTGATCACAGAAGGCAGCACTTCTTTTAAAAAAGTAAAACTGGCCGCCGACTACCTGACTGTACCCATGATGCTGAATGTCAATTTTACACCCCAGCGGAAAAAAGGATTTGGCATCAGCGCGGGCATAAGTGCCGGTTACCTGTACTCCGCCCGTTATAAAACAAAGGTTGATGGCGATGTAAAAAAGGTAAAAAATGATTTTGACCTCGAGCGTTTCAAACTGTCTTATATCGGGGAACTTTCCCTGGGCCCCGTTCGGTTATACGGCAGCTACGCGATGAACAATATGTGGCAGAAAGGACTGGACATGACACCTTATACACTGGGTTTCCGGTTCAGCAACTGGTAAGATTTATTTTTCCCGGCAAGGCTGTTTAAAATGATCAGGCAGTATTCTTCTCCCGGTCATTTTAAACAGCTTTTCGCATTAATAAAAGAGGGCTTCCCCGGAAAAATTTCCCCGTATTTATTCTAAATGGCCTGTTAAAACATATCCACACCCGATACTAAATAAATGTGGCACTCCGTTTGGAGTATTGGACGGACCACATTTCAATAATTTAGCCATGAACAGGCTGCGCCCACCTCGCAGGTTACATCAGGCAGTACGGAAAACACTAACAGGACATGAAGCAGGTATTTTTTTTACTTACTGTTTTTCTGGGCGGAAGTCTGACCGCTTCCAATCACTCGATCCGGGACAGGGCCTGGAAGCGATACAGTTCTTCACCAGTGGGTCAGATCAGCATTACCATAGACAAATCGGATTACGAGTTAAATGTATTTGACCGTGACGGCTGGTATGCCACTTACCCTGTAGTGTTTGGCAACAACAGCCTGGATGATAAAAAGATGGAAGGGGATAAAAACACCCCCGAAGGCAGTTTCCGGATCACCACAAAGAGAGTACATGAAAAATGGTGCCGGTTTCTGGCTATTGACTATCCAACCAAAGAAAGCATTGAGAAATTCAACCGCCGTAAACAACGCGGAGAGATCCCGGCCGGGGCGCGCATAGGCGGAGGTATTGGCATACATGGTACCTGGCCGCATGAGGATTTTGTAGTAGACCGCTATAAAAACTGGACGCTGGGTTGTATTTCCATGAAAAACGACGACGTTACCGAGTTGTATGGCTATGCCGGTGCCGGAACCATCGTAACCATCCGGAAATAATTTTCAGCGAAGCCCCTTAAGAAAAGCGGTCACTTCCTTTTCCCATAATTCTCCGTCATTATTGACCAGGGATTCGTGCCAGGCATTGGGATACCCTGCTTTTGATTTTTCCGGACTGGCCAGGGCGTTATAAATTTCATCTACTTCTTCTCTTAACACATACGGATCTTTCTCCCCGTACTGCATCAGCACCGGGCAGTTTATTTTTTTGGCATAGCGGACGGCAGAATGACGGTATCCATTGTACCCCTGTTCGAGTCCGATCCAGCCTGTAACAAGGAAAGCAAATGGTTGCTGCGGAAAACCGAGTACCCGCGCCCTTGCTTTCAGATGCGACTGCAGTGAAGAAAAAGGCATTTCCAGAATTAGCGCGGCGGGTGTTAATGAATATTCCCCTACGGCTTTAGCCAGCACCACCGCCCCCATGGAAGCACCCCAAAGAATAATCGTTTTTTCGCCGCGTTGCTGAATATACGCATAGGCCAGTTTAACTTCCTCCGTTTCGCGCATACCCATAGTCGTGCTGTTTCCCGCACTGTTTCCATGTCCCCTGAAATCCACCAGGAAAACATTATACCCGAATTGCCTGAACGCCGCCGCTTCCGGCAGCATCAGTCCTTTGGAAGCCCCGACACCGTGAAAGAGAATGACGGTACCCCGCGCGGTACTGTCCGCCTGCGCATACCAGGCATCAATCACCGTTCCGTTTTGGGTTGTCAGTTGTACCGTATCGTATGCGTATGAAGGCTTATCTTTTATTGCAGGCCGCAGATAATGTGGCCCCGTGAAAAGTTTCCAGGTTTTGCTGAATATGTTCTTCCCGCTATGCGATGCATCAGCCGACTGACTGACGGTAAAATGGGTAAGCCTGTACGCGTATATGGATGCGCTGATATTGATCAGCACAAGCTGGAAGAGCAGGACCCAAAGCGTCCAGCGGAGCCAGGAGGGCAAACGACGTCTCTTCTTCTTTTTTTCATCCATAAGGTATTATTCCGGCAGTAGTGAACCGCTAAAATAATTTTTACCCCGCAGACATACTACTATTTTCCGCTTTATTTTTCAATACATTACCGGTACCACAATTGCAGCATGCAGGAAAGCGTCAGAGTTTACCCCGCCGGATTTCTTCCACTACCGCCGGATCCAGCAAAGTGGATGTATCACCCAGGTTCTCCGTTTCGCCTTCCGCGATTTTCCGGAGTATCCGGCGCATGATTTTACCGCTTCTTGTTTTGGGCAAACCGGGTACAAACTGGATTTTATCCGGCTTGGCAATGGGTCCGATCACACGGGTTACGGTTTGCAGGATATCCTGACGGGTGAGGTTTTCGTCGCCATGCACATGTTCAAAGATGACGTAAGCGTATACCCCTTGCCCTTTGATATCATGCGGATAACCCACCACCGCGCTTTCCACCACCCCTGCGTGCATGTTGATGGCATTTTCAACTTCGGCTGTGCCTAACCGGTGTCCGCTTACATTCAACACATCATCCACCCGTCCGGTAATCCGGTAATTGCCTACTTCGTCGCGGGAAGCACCGTCACCGGTAAAATATAAATTGGGGTAGGTAGAGAAATAATTCAGCTTACACCGTTCATGATCCCCGTAGGTGGTGCGGATCGTGGATGGCCAGGGATGGCGGATACAAAGATTTCCGCTGACATTATTCCCCAGTATTTCAGTTCCATTTTCATCCACCAGCATCGGATCCACACCCGGTAATGGCAATGTGGCATAGGTCGGTTTTGCCGGCGTTACGCCTGCCATATTGGAGATCAGGATACCGCCGGTTTCCGTCTGCCACCAGGTATCCACAATCGGGCATTTATTCTTCCCGATATTTTCATTGTACCATTGCCAGGCTTCCTGGTTGATGGGTTCGCCTACGGTACCGAGTACTTTCAAACTGTCCAGTTTGTGTCCGTGCACATGTCCGAGACCAAAACCCATCAGGGAGCGGATAGCCGTAGGAGCCGTATACAGTATATTGACTTTGTATTTATCTATGATATCCCAGAAACGACCGGCATCGGGCCAGGTGGGGATGCCTTCAAACATCATTGTTGTGGCACCGGCGGCAAGGGGTCCGTATAAAATATAACTGTGACCGGTGATCCAGCCGATATCGGCCGTGCAGAAATGAATATCGCCGGGCTCATATTGAAATACATTGACAAAAGAATAAGCCGTGTATACCATGTAGCCGGCACAACTGTGCACCACTCCTTTGGGCTTACCGGTAGAACCGGATGTATACAATATAAACAAGGGATCTTCGGCATCCATTTCTTCAGCCGGGAATGACACTTTGCCTTCCTGTTCCACCTGGTGCTCCGCGTGTTCCATTTCATCTTCCCACCACACATCACGCCCTTTGATCATGGAAACGGGCGTGCGGGTACGGGTATAAACAATTACTTTCTTTACGGTGCGGTTGCCGATCAATGCGTCATCAATCACGCTTTTCAGGGGAATATCTTTATTTCCCCGGTAGGCTCCATCGCAGGTTACGATGTATTCCGCATTGGCATCATACAGACGATCGGCGATACTCTGTGCCGAGAAACCACCAAAGATCACACTATGGATAGCCCCGATCCGTGCACAACCCAGCACCGCATAGGCCAGCTCGGGAACCATGCCCATATAGATACATACCCGGTCCCCTTTCTTCACCCCATTGTTCTTTAACACCTGGGCAAACTGACAAACTCGTTTATGCAGACGATTATAAGTAACCACCCGGGTTCTTTCTTCCGGATTATTCGGCTCCCAGATAATAGCGGGCTTATCCCCCATTTTCTCCAGGTGACGGTCAATACAATTCTCCGTGATATTCAGCTTCGCTCCTTTGAACCATTCCACTTTGGGTTCAGTAAAATTCCAATCCAGTACTTTGTCCCATTTTTTCCGCCACTGAAAACCCTCTGCCACTCCACTCCAGAATCCTTCCGGATCCTCTATACTTTTTTTATACGCGGCTTTGTACTGTTCTTCATTTTTGATCTGATAGGGATATGACATAGCAATCTGTTTTATGAGTCTAAAAGTAAAGAAAGATTAAAAACCCGTTTGCTTTTACTTGCTAAATAAGTATATTTATGCTAAACTGGTATAGTTGCCGGTTTTTTGGCCATTATATGAAACAGATTGCCTGCCCCAAATGCAAGAGTGAATCGCTTATAAAAAGCGGTATTGTCAAAGGAAGACAACGATTCCGCTGCAAGGAATGTCAGTATTTTTTTACCGTACTGAAGGATGGAAAAAATATTGACCCGTACTATGTCATCAAGGCCCTGCAGCTGTATATAGAAGGGGTTACATACCGGGAGATTGAACGTATCCTGGGCATCAGTCATGTATCGGTAATGAACTGGGTCAAAAAGTACAATATCAAAGCCCCGGAAAATTATGAATACCGTCCTACTTATAAAGTGCTGAATCATACGGAGCTCATAGAGTATTTCAGGGAAAAAGACAGCCTTAAAAGCAGTGGCTGCATGATTACCGAGCTGGGAGACAAATTCATGGTAATAAAATGGGAGCGTTTCCGGAAAAACGGGGTTTGAAAACTATAGTAATTAGCAGCGATATACCTGTTGTTTGAACGGTGTTGGCGGTTTTATGAAATTGGCAGTGTTAAACACAAACGACCTGCCATGCTTAAAAAAACGATTGTACTTGCACTCACCCTGTATTATACAGGAACATTACAGGCCCAGGGCAATGCCTCCCCGGGTGTGGATCATAGTTATAAACCCATGACGTTAAAACTGGATGAGAAAGGCTCCAAGTTCATCCGGCTGATTACCTGGCACCAGATGTGGGTGTCACGTACCAGTAACAATCCAGGCACACTCGATATTAACGGCAATGTTCAAAAAACGGCAACGGATATGTCTGTCCGCAGGTCACGCTTCCTGATTCAGGCCCAGGTTTCCCCGCGGTTTATGATCATCAGTCACTGGGGTATCAACAACCAGAGTTTCCTCAACGGCGGGTCCGCCGGTACATTGGGTACCGGATCCAGTGCTTCAGGCCAGGGAGGCAAACGCCCGCAATTATATATACATGATGCCTGGACGGAGTTTGCAGTAAAGCCTGGCAAGCTGCACCTGGGTACCGGTCTGCATTACTGGAATGGGGTATCCCGGTTCAGCAGTCACAGTACCCTTAACTTCATGACACTCGATGCCCCCATCTTTAACTGGTATAATATTGAAACCACGGATCAGTTTGCCCGTCAGCTGGGTATCTATGCCAAAGGGCAACTGGGCCGGCTGGATTACCGGTTACACCTCAACAAGCCCTTTGCGTTTGGTTCCGCCTTATCGGCCGTAAATACGCCCGCCGCGGTAAATGTGCTCAATGAGAACTGGAGTACCGGCGGCTATTTTAATTATATGTTCTGGGATAAGGAAAGCAATGTACTACCCTTCTTTGTAGGCACGTATCTGGGTACAAAACGGGTTTTAAATGTAGGTGCCGGCTGGTACAGTCATAAAGGCGCCACCGCCAGTAAGGCCAGCACAACAGCAGCCACCGTACAGCATACACAACGGAACCTGGGACTGGATATATACATGGATATGCCGCTGAATAAAAAGAAAGGCACGGCACTCAATGCATATTCAGTATTTTACAATGCTGATTATGGAAACAATTACCTGCGTAACATTGGCATCCTCAATTTACATGGAAGTACACAACCCGTATCTTCCAATCCGGATGCCAGCTGGGCCGGCGGTGGCAATGCGCAACCGACTATTGGCACAGGTAATATATGGTATACCCAATTGGGTTACCTGTTGCCAAAGCTGAAAAACGGAACCGCCTTTATGCCATATGCCACGTACACGTATAAAAAATTTGACCGCATCGGAAAAAGTTCCGGACAAGTGGACCTTGGCCTGAACTACCTGATCAATGGGCACAATGCCAAAATCACCTTGCAATACAGCAGCCGGCCGGTTTACAAAACAGTAGCCGGTAATCCGTCACGCAACGGATCAAAAGGCGAAATGACTTTACAGACACAAATTTTTCTATAATACCTAAAAACAACAAGCATGAGTTTTCAAACAGAAAAAAAAGGGCTGGCCGGGATCATTGCGGCCTCTTCCGTGGGGACGCTGATCGAGTGGTATGACTTTTACATATTCGGAAGTCTGGCCACGATTATTGCCACCAAATTTTTCCCCGCGGGCAACCAGACACTCGCCCTCCTTTCCACACTGGCGACTTTTGCTGCCGGTTTTGTGGTTCGTCCGTTCGGCGCATTATTTTTCGGACGATTGGGCGATCTGATCGGCAGAAAATATACCTTCCTGCTGACGCTGATCCTGATGGGGCTTTCCACTTTTCTCATCGGTTGTATTCCCAGTTATGAATCCATCGGCATATTCGCCCCGATCCTGGTATTGGTTCTCCGCCTGCTCCAGGGACTGGCGCTTGGTGGTGAATACGGTGGTGCCGCAACCTACGTGGCAGAACATTCTCCCGCTGAACGGCGTGGTTTCTGGACTTCCTGGATTCAGACCACGGCCACCATTGGTCTCTTTGTATCCCTGCTTGTAATCATTACGGTAAAAGGAGCCATGAGTGAAGATTCTTTTGGCGACTGGGGCTGGCGCGTACCGTTCTGGATTTCCATCATCATGGTAGGTATTTCCGTGGTCATCCGGATGAAAATGTCGGAGTCGCCCTTATTTGCCAAAGCAAAAGCAGAAGGCAAGACATCCACCAACCCGCTCAAAGAAAGCTTTGGTCATAAACTGAATTTTAAATTCGTATTGCTCGCGTTGTTTGGCGCCACAATGGGACAAGGTGTCGTCTGGTATACCGGGCAGTTTTACGCCCTGAGCTTTATACAAAATACATTGAGTGTGGATGTAGCCCAGGCCAGCCGGCTGATCATGTGGGCATTGTTATTCGGCACACCGTTCTTTGTATTATTTGGCTGGTTGTCCGATAAAATCGGACGCAAATGGATCATGTTGCTGGGTATGCTGATCGCGCTGCTGAGTTACCGGTATATTTATTCCGAAATGTACAGCGCGGGCAGCGTAAAAATGAAAACGGAAATTGCCGCCAATACCCTGGTGGAAATAAAAACCACTGCCGATCCCAAGCTGGCCGGCGACAGTATCCGTACCACCACCACGCATAAAAGTTATGAGGATGGTACCACCATGAAAGAAATCAGCAAACTGCATATTCATGCTGATGCCTCCAAAGCGGATGTAAAAAAAGATACTACCATCAGTCGCGCCGTAACCCTGGACAGCAGTTCATTCTGGAAACTGATCTTCTGGGTATTTATCCAGGTCCTTTTTGTAACCATGGTGTATGGCCCGATTGCCGCCTTCCTGGTGGAAATGTTCCCGACCCGGATCCGTTATACATCCATGTCGTTGCCCTATCATATCGGTAACGGTATATTCGGCGGATTACTGCCGGCCATTGCCACTTTCCTGGCTACGAAAGCCACACAGGCCAATGACGCTGCGCAAAAAGCCGGTGAAGCTTTGCCGTATGACAAGCCATTCCTTGAAGGTCTCTGGTACCCGATTATTATCGCGGCCGTAAGCTTTATCATCGGTGCGCTTTATATTAACGGGGAGGATAACCGGACGGAAGACTAACCAATTAATCATGTAATTTTATAAATAATAAATTATGAATCAGATCAGAAAATACCTGGGATTTGTATGGGTGGCACTGGCCCTGGCGGCCGGTTATTACCTGATCGTAAATCAGGCCATTCCGAAATTTGAAAGCCCTAAACCCGAAGACCGGATACCGGCCATTATCTATGCCTTTATCCTGACGCCGATTATTGTTGGCGGACTGCTGGTATTCGGCTATTACTCCCTGACCGGGGAATATGATATTTACGAAGACAGCGAACATCACCTCCATATTAAAGAGGACTGACCCGTCCTTTTCCATTCTTTTTGCAGGGAATAACATTCTTTACTAAATTCAGGTTCAGGTAAAGGGTGTTGTTCCCTTTTTTTATACATGCCATATGCCGGACCGTCTCAAACGACAACGTTTTATTTCACTTGCCGTATTGTTGCTGCTGATCTTTATTTATCCACTGATCAGCATCGCCAATAAACCGGTCCGGCCGGGCGGTATTCCCCTGTTGTTTATTTATTTTTTCAGTGCCTGGGTCATCAGTATCATTTTACTGTACCGGACGGCGGAAAAGAAAAACCACCCCCACTCCCGCAACCATGAATAACTGGCTCGTCATCCTGGGTGCACTTGTATATCTCTGCCTGCTGTTTGGCGTGGCCTACTATGCGGAATACCGTCAACGGATTAATAAAAGCCTTATTAATAACCCGTATGTATATGCGCTTTCTCTGGCCGTGTATTGTACCGCCTGGACGTACTATGGCAGTGTGGGGCAGGCCTCCGCAATGGGTATTGAATTTCTGGCTGTCTATATCGGGCCAACAATAATGGCCGCTCTTTTCTGGCCGGTACTCCGGAAAATGATCCGCATCTGCAAAGTGCAACGGATCAACAGTCTCGCGGATTTTATTTCCACCCGTTACGGTAAAAACTTTTCCCTGGCCGTATTGGTAACGATACTCTGTATGATCGGGATCATCCCGTACATCGCGCTGCAGCTGAAAGCCATTTCCACCAGCATGAATATTCTGTCCGGCACCAGCAGTCAGCCCGGACTGATCGGTGTATTGCAGGACAATACATTCTATATTTCCCTTGTACTGATTGGTTTTATCATTCTGTTCGGTACCCGTTCTATCGACGCGTCTGAAAAACATGTTGGCCTGGTAGCCGCCGTAGCCTTTGAATCCGTAGTGAAACTCGTGGCCTTCCTGGCAGTGGGAATATTTGTCACTTTTGGGTTGTTCAATGGGTTTGAAGATATTTTCAGTAAAGTTGCCGCGAATGAAGAGATGCAACAGCTGTTCCGGTTTGCCGGTAAGGATTCCTATACCACCTGGACCGGTCTCGTGCTTTTGTCCATGCTGGCCGTGGTTTTTCTGCCCCGGCAATTCCAGCTGGCCGTGGTGGAGAACGTACAGGAAAGTCATTTGAAAAAAGCCATCTGGCTGTTTCCCCTGTACATGCTGCTGATCACGCTGTTTGTTTTGCCGGTGGCTTTTGGCGGCAACCTGTTGTTTCCCGGAAATACGGTACATGCGGACACGTATGTACTGGCCCTGCCCCTGCAGCATGGCGCCGGCGGACTCAGCCTGTTTATTTTTATCGGCGGTTTCTCCGCCGCTACCAGTATGATCATAGTGGAGACTATCGCCATCAGTACGATGATGAGTAATAATATCGCCACTCCCCTCCTGCTCAGTACAAAAAAATTCAGAACCAGTGGCGACGGGCAATTAACCAACCCGATTCTGAATATCCGGCGCTTCAGCATTTTTCTCATCATCGCTTTCGCCTTTTTATATGATAAACTGGTGGCCCAGCATTTCACCCTGGTATCCATCGGTATGGTTTCATTTGCCGCGGTAGCACAGCTGGCGCCGGCCGTGCTGGGTGGCATTTACTGGAAATATGCCTCTCAGAAAGGAGCCATGGCGGGTATACTCACCGGCTTTATTATCTGGTTTTATACGGCGGTAATCCCTTCTATGGCCAGTGCGGGGTTTATTGATATCAATATAATACATGAAGGCCCGTGGGGCATCGGATGGCTCCGTCCTTTATCCCTGTTTGGCATGGAGGGCATGGATTCTGTAACACATTGTTTTTTCTGGAGCATGTTGTTTAATACCGGTGTTTTTGTAGCGGTTTCCCTGAACAGTCAGAAGTCGGCCCGGGAAATTTACCAGGCAGAAATCTTTGTGGATATCTTCCGTCATTCGGGCCCCGGCGAGAATAATGTAATCTGGAAAGGAACCGCTTATCTGCCCGATCTGAATTCATTACTGGCCAATTTTCTCGGCACGGAACGGGCGGAAAAAATTATTGCCAGTTATGCCCAGCGGAATAAAATTTCCCTGGAAGGTAAAAAAGCCGATCCCCGCCTGGTAACATTTGCCGAAAAAGTACTGAGTGGCGTGATTGGTTCCGCTTCGGCCCGTATCATGGTAAGTAGTGTAACCAAGGAAGAGGAGTTGAAGATTAGTGAAGTGATGCATATCCTCCGTGAATCGCAGCAGATGATAGAACTGAATAAGGAGCTCCGTCGTAAATCAGGTGAATTGCAGAAAGCCACGGATCAGCTTACGCAGGTCAATGCACAATTGCAGGATATGGATACGATTAAGGATGAGTTCCTGTATACCGTTACCCATGAACTCCGCACACCGCTTACCTCCATCCGCGCCATGGCCGAAATTGTACATGACAATCCGGATATGGAAGAAGAACAACGGTACCATTTTTTATCCGGCATTATCAAAGAGACGGAACGGCTGAGTCACCTGATTACCCAGGTACTGAACCTGGAAAAATATGAAAGCGGCCGGCAGAAACTGAACCTGACACCGGTACTGCTGAATACGCTGATTGCAGACAGTATCCAATCTGTCTCCGCCCTGGCCATGGAAAAAAAGATTACCGTCAGTACCCGTATACCCGACAGCATGTTCCTGGTCCGTTGCGACGCGGCGCTGATTCAACAGGTCATGAACAATCTTTTATCCAATGCCATCAAGTTTGTGGATGAAGAAACCGGCCGGATTACCGTGGCCGTACATGCCGGTGAGGATGAACTGCAGGTGTGGGTGGAAGATAATGGTAAAGGAATTGCAGGCGAATTGCATGAACTCGTATTTGATAAGTTTTTCCAGGCCCGGAACCAGACACTGAAAAAACCGCAGGGTAGCGGACTGGGACTGGCTATCTGTAAAAAGATCATTGAAATGCACGGCGGTAAAATACGCGTGGAAAGTGAAGAAGGGAAAGGTTCACGGTTTATCTTTACCTTACCGAATCTTTAAACAACAACCTTATTCAAGCGAACGGGAATGAAGAAAATACTGGTAGTAGACGACGACCCTTATATTCTCATGTCACTGGAATTCCTGATGAAGAAGAACGGATTTGAAGTAATGGTGGCCAGGAACGGAACAGAGGCATTGGAAATTGTTGACAAGCAGGTACCGGATATCGTATTACTCGATATCATGATGCCCGATGTGGATGGCTATGCCATTTGTAAACATATCAAGAGCAGTAAAAAGCTGAAAGAAGCCAAAGTGGTTTTCATGAGTGCCAAGAGCAAGGAATCGGATATACAAAAAGGATATGACCTCGGTGCGTCTCTCTATGTTACCAAACCTTTCAGCACCCGACAGTTACTGAAACAGGTACAGGAACTGATCTCCCCATCATCCTGATTTCAGTTAGTACCGGCAACCGGATAAACAAAAATTCTGGTTAATTGGTATAGCTTTGTCTCTTCCCTCCTTTACCGGTTGTAATTTGTAGCAACGAATTGCACTATGGAAAAATACACCGCTATTTACCGGGAGAGTATTGAAAACAAAGAAGCGTTCTGGGCCAGGCAGGCCGAGGCATTGCACTGGTATAAAAAACCCCGGACAATTTTATCGCAGACGGACAAAGGTTTTTACCGTTGGTTTGCCGACGGGGAAATCAATATCAGTTATGGCTGCCTGGATTACCAGGTGGAGCATGGCCGCGGAGAACAGGTGGCCCTGATTTATGATTCCCCGGTAACACATACTATGCAGCGATTCACCTACCGGGAACTGCTGGACCTGGTAGCACGCTTTGCCGGTGGTCTGCAGCGCATGGGTGTAAACCGGGGCGACACCGTTGTGATTTATATGCCCATGATACCGCAGGCCGTGATTGCGATGCTGGCCTGTGCCCGTATTGGCGCCATTCATTCGGTCGTATTTGGCGGCTTTGCCCCGCATGAACTGGCAATGCGGATTGACGATTCTCATCCCAAAGCCATAATCTCCGCCAGCCATGGGGTGGAATTTGATAAGATCATTCCCTATAAGCCGCTGGTGGACCGGGCCATAGAAGAAGCCACCCACAAACCGCCGGTACATATTTTTTATGAGCGCACACCCGGGTATGACAAACTGGATGGAGCGGGCGAAGTGGACTTCAACAGTTTGCTGACCGGAGAAACCGCGGCATGCATCCCTGTGCTTTCCACTGACCCTTTATATATTTTGTATACATCCGGCACTACCGGCAAACCCAAGGGTATTATCCGCGATCATGGCGGTTATGCCACGGCGTTAAAATTCAGCATGGATCATATTTATGATATAGCACCCGGCGATGTATACTGGGCAGCCAGTGATGTAGGATGGGTGGTGGGCCACAGCTATATCGTGTATGGCCCCCTGCTCCAGGGTTGCACGTCCATACTGTATGAAGGAAAACCCATCCGTACACCCGATGCCGGTGCTTTCTGGCGGGTGATCAGTGAGCATAACGTAAACGTGATGTTTACAGCGCCAACCGCCATCCGGGCGATACGCAAAGAAGACCATGAAGGCGAGCTGCTGAAAAAATACGATCTCAGCAGGCTGAAATATTTATTCCTGGCCGGGGAAAGACTGGACCCGCCCACCTATCACTGGATAAAAGACCTGTTGCAAAAACCGGTTATTGATCACTGGTGGCAGACTGAAACCGGTTGGCCAATGGTGGGGATCATGATGGGGGTGGCACACCAGGATCCGCGCGCGGGTTCTGCCGGCTTACCCGTATGTGGTTATGAGATTCACATACTATCCGATGACGGGGTGGAACTGGAGAAAGGAAAAGAAGGCTATATCGCCGCTAAACTTCCCCTGCCACCCGGCTGCCTGCCTACACTCTGGAATAATGACGATCGTTTTATAGCCGGCTATCTTCAGCATTTTCCCGGATACTACCAGACCGGTGATGGCGGCTACCTGGATGCCGACGGTTACTGTTATATCATGGGAAGGGTGGATGACGTAATCAATGTAAGCGGTCACCGGCTGAGTACCGGAGAAATGGAAGAACTGGTAGCCTCACATCCCGCCATTGCCGAATGTGCCGTTATGGGTATTGCGGACGAATTACGCGGCCAGCGACCCGTTGCCCTGGTTGTATTGAAAGATGGCCGTGAGTTGGACGAAGAGCAGATAGAAGAGGAATTAGTATCGCTGATCCGCGAAAAAATCGGCGCAGTCGCCTATTTCCGGAATGCCGCCATTGTAAAACGGTTACCCAAAACCAGAAGTGGCAAAATACTACGCAAAACCATACGCCAGATTGCGGACGGAGAACCCTATGCCATACCCTCTACCATTGATGACCCGGCTATACTGGATGAAATCAGGGAAACATTACAGGAACGAAAACTGGGCCTGGCGTTCAACCAGGTTTAATTTTACGAACCTTTACGGATAAAAAAGTTAAACAGCAACCACCGGTGAAATCCTGTCAGGAGGAACCGGTGGTTTTTTTACAATTCTTAAACAATCCGGACTTTGCCATGTTATTACCACGACTAATTTTGCAGCATCAATGAAACGGATCGCCTTGTTTATATTACTGATTTTTGCCACAGTACAGATAGTACCCGGGGTAAATGCCTGTATTACTGACGACCCGGCTTCTGTAGTCTTTACCATGGATGAAGAAAAACATGCGGAGAAATCATCCATTGAATTTCAAAAAGATAAAAAAATCAACCCGGCCTATCATCAGCTGGCAGATCTGCTCAGCCAGCAACTGAACACGGCTTTCCATGTTGCTGAAAAAATATTACCAGCACCCTGCCTGGAACAGCACACACCGCCTCCAAACTGCTGATCTTCCTTTTTTACGGATACGCTGTATCCGCACTTTACTGATTTTATCATTCTATAATTACTGAACGTATGCGCACCGCATCAAACCCGGTTGCCAGGATATTGAACCTGGTCAGACTGGAGCGAAAAGAAATATCCGCTATTTACTTCTATGCAATTCTGAACGGCTTAATTCAGCTCTCCCTTCCCGTAGGTGTACAGGCCATCATTGGGTTTGTACTGGGCGGATCAATGAGTACCTCATTGGTGATACTGATCAGCCTGGTGGTTATCGGCGTATTCAGCACCGGTGTTCTCCAGGTAGGACAAATGCAGCTGATCGAAAAAATTCAACAGAAAATTTTTGTACGTTACTCCTTTGACCTGGCTGTTCATATACCCCGGCTGGACATGAAAAAAACGGATGCCTATTATCTGCCTGAACTGGTAAATCGTTTTTTTGAAATTCCCACATTACAAAAAGGACTGGCCAAACTATTACTGGATATTCCCACCGCATCCATCCAGATTGTTTTCGGATTGTTGCTGCTCTCTTTTTATCACCCGGCTTTCATCCTGTTCGGACTCATCCTGCTGCTGATTCTCTGGCTCATCCTGTATTATACAGGTAATAAAGGCTTACAAACCAGTCTGGCAGAAAGTGCCTATAAATACGGGGTGGCCGCCTGGCTGGAAGAACTGGGCCGGCTGATCAAATCCTTTAAGTTTTCCAAGGGATCCCGGATCAACCTGGCTAAAACAAATGAAAAAGTAAGCGGCTATCTCGATGCCAGGAACAGTCATTTTTCCATTCTGCAGTTCCAGTTCAAAGTACTGATTGCCTTTAAAGTGTTAATCACCGCGGCCATGCTGATCATCGGCTCCCTGTTACTCGTGAGTCAGCAACTGAATATCGGTCAGTTTATAGCCGCTGAAATTGTTATTCTGACTATTATCAACTCCGTGGAAAAGCTGATCGGCAATCTCGATAGTGTATATGATGTACTGACTTCGGTGGATAAACTGGCAAAAATCACCGACAAGCCGGTGGAAAAAAACGGAAGTTATGTATTGCCGGATGAAAAACAGGGCTTATCCGTGGAAGCCGCCAAACTGCGCTTTTCCTATGACGATGAACAACCTGTTTTGCAACAGATCAGTTTCAGCATTCAGCCCGGCCAAACAGTATGTATAACCGGAAAAGAAGGCACCGGGAAATCCACACTATTGAAACTGGTCAGTGGTTCATACCAGGGATTTGAAGGAGCCTTGATGCTGAACGGTCTGCCGGTTGGCAATTATGACTTATCCTCCCTGCGGGCGCAGACCGGTATTTTGCTGAGTCAGCAGGATATATTCCATGGCACATTACTGGAGAATATCACGATGGGCAATCCGGATACAGACATGCAACAGGTGGTGCACTTATTTGAAGCCGTAGGACTGACCACTTTTCTCCGTACACAAAAAGACGGTTTTGATACCTGGCTGGACCCCACCGGAAAACGCTTGTCCCGCAATGTCATCAGTAAAATATTACTGGTTCGCGCATTGGTGGGTCATCCCCGGCTGCTGTTGCTCGAAGAACCATGGACACATATTGAAGAACCCTACCGTGGCCGGATCATCAAACTCCTGCTGAAAGAATATCCGCAGACAACTATCCTGGTCGTAAGCAGCGACCCGGTATTTGCCCGCTTATGCGACCAGGTGATTGAAATAACCCCTGACGGCTGTATTGTTAACCAAAAAAAGAAACCGACCAATGAACAATAATGAGACACAACCATTGCAGCAGCAATGGTCCTCTTTCAGCAAAGTATACCGGCATAATAAACGAAGCCGGGTACGTTACTGGTTTTACGGACTGATGTCTGTATTACTCATTCTGCTATTCCTGCCCTGGACGCAGAATATCCGGGCCCGGGGAAGCGTAACCACATTGCGGCAGGAACAACGCCCGCAGCAACTGAATACCATTATTCCCGGCCGCGTCATAAAATGGTTTGTAAAGGAAGGTGATTTTGTAAGAGCCGGTGACACCATTCTGCAGCTTGCTGAAATAAAAGACGACTACCTGGATCCCCGTTTACTGGAAAGGACACGTGAACAATTAACGGCTAAATCACAATCGGTGGACTATTACCGGAATAAAGCGGTGACCTCCGGTTCACAACTCATTGCACTGGATGAAGCCCTGCAATTAAAACTGGATCAATTGCGGAATAAGCTGCAGCAGTTGCAACTGAAAGTACAGAGTGACAGCATGGAATCGCTGGCTGCCGGCAATGATTTTAAAATTGCCACACAACAATTCAACCGGCAGAAAGCCATGTATGACAGCGGCCTGGTATCTCTTACACAGCTGGAACAGCGCAACCAGTCCTACCAGAACGGCCTGGCCAAAAAAGTAAGCGCGGAAAACAAACTGGCCAATACCCGGCAGGAAATGACGATTACCGCTATTGAAGTAAACGCGGTACAGCAGGAATACATGGAGAAAATGGCCAAAGCCCGCGGGGATCAGTTTCAGTCGCTTTCACAGATAGCCAGCGGCCAGGGGGATATTGCCAAACTGGAAAACCAGTACAGCAATTATGCCATACGCAACGGACTCTATTATATCACCGCTCCGCAGGATGGGCAGATTACCAAAGCACGAAAAGCGGGTATCGGTGAAATTGTAAAAGAGGCGGAGATGATTGTGGAAATTGTACCAACAGATATACAGTATGCCGTTGAATTATTTATCCGCCCCGTGGATCTTCCATTGGTATCACAGGGGCAGCCGGTGCGGTTCATGTTTGACGGTTTCCCGGCGATTGTTTTCAGTGGCTGGCCCAACAGCTCCTATGGAACTTTTGGCGGGAAAGTGATTGCGGTGGAAAATGCGGTCAGCGCCAACGGTCTTTTTCGCATACTGGTTACCGAGGACCCGCAGGATAAACCCTGGCCCCGTGAGCTCAGGATGGGTACGGGCGTGCAGGGTATGGCACTGTTGAAAGATGTACCCATCTGGTATGAACTGTGGCGGAATATAAACGGCTTCCCTCCCGATTATTATAAGGCGGGTAGCGAAAAAACAGAAAAAAAACAAACACATGAAACCAATCAGAAAAAATAAATCATACGCCTGGCTGTGGCAGCGTCATACTGACCGTAAAAAAGTAGTATTGCTGTTTATCTTTCTCGGGCTTACGCTTATTATTACTTCGATAGCCAGTGCGCGGGGAGTACAGGATGAAAAAACATTGTCGCTGCCACAGACACTCGAAATTGTAAGGAAAAATCATCCGGTTGCCCGGCTGGCGGCTATTGGCATTGACAAATCCGCTGCGGATATTACAATAGCGAGAGGCGCTTTTGATCCATTATTGTATAATTCGGCTGCACAAAAAACATTCAATGGCACAAATTACTACCAATACAACCGGCCGGAACTGACTATTCCTACCTGGTTTGGCGTGGAACTGAATACCGGATTGGAATACCTGTCCGGCACTCGTACAGACCCGCAGGAAACCACCGGGAAATCCAGCTATTTCGGCATCAGTGTGCCGCTGGCTAAGAACCTGCTGATGGATAAACGAAGAGCGGCCTTGCAATCGGCAAAAATATTCCGTGCCGCGGCCGAAACAGAACAACGGCTGATGCTGAACAACCTGCTCCGGGAAATTACAAGTGCGTACTGGAACTGGTCCATGCAGTACCAGGATTACCTGATCCTCCGGGAAGCCGTACAGATTAATGAGCGGCGGCTGGCATTTGTCCGGACCAGCTATCAACTGGGTGAAAGACCCGCTATTGATACCACCGAAGCCCTGACCCAATTACAAAGTATGGAATTGCTGCTGCAGGAATCATCCCTTTCCTTTCGCAATGCAGGGCTTGAGTTGTCTGTGTATCTGTGGACAGACACAGAAGCCCCATACCAGTTACCGGAAGAAGTAATACCCGCTACTTCCATTGGGGAAATAGCCGTTCAGCAGCTGCCGGTTCCGGTATTGGACAGCCTGTTGCAAACGATCCGTATCAGTCATCCCGAACTCGGTATGTACCGGTACAAACTGGATGTATTGCAACTGGAAAGAAAACTGAAATTCCAGGAACTCTTACCGGTAGCTGATTTCAGGTACAACCAGCTTGGCAAGGGCTACACGATTTTGAAAACCGCTACCGGCCCTTTATTTGAAAACAATTTCCGTTATGGGTTATCGGTTGGGTTGCCGCTCCGGTTTTCGACCGGACGGGGAGAATACCGCAAAGCAAAACTGAAAATCACGGAGACAAGGATCGAAAGAGATTATAAACAACTTCAGCTGGAAACAAAAGTAAAAACCTATTATAATGAACTGATGACACTGCGCCGGCAGGTAAGTTTGCAGGAGGCCGCGCTGGCTAATTACCAGGCACTGCAACAAGGGGAGGAAATACGGTTCCGCAACGGCGAAAGTTCCCTTTTCCTTGTCAATACAAGGGAGAACAAAAAACTGGAAGCACTCCGGAAATTAACCGAACTGAAAACAAAATATGTCAAAACAATCAATAGCCTGAACTGGGCAGCGGGGTTGCTGCTGTAAACCGGCACTTCAGGTACTCCGGAAAGCCACCGGGTGATATAATTTTTTATGCGGGCCGAAAAAGATCCGGAGCAGAATCCGGAAAGCGGCCAGCTCTACAAAAAACAGGGAGAGTCCCAGCAGGGCGATCAGTCCCCACTGATCGCTACGTACATAAGTGAAGAGTACATCAATGCCGATAAAGGCCGCCGTGATCGGGAAACCCAACATACCCATAGCGGAAAGCAGAAACAGGAAACCCGTATTCTCCTGTTCATACACGTATCCATGAAAACGGGATAAGGTAATATCCTTGTCGATACGTTCAATTTTTTTAAGGCTATAATACCCAAGCCCGAAAGCAAGTATCACCCCGCTTGCATAAAAAATCAGTTCAATGTTGTAAATATGCGGCGCATTAAACAGGATTCCGGCCAGGATAAAAATATGGCCGTTCAGCAGGTATCTCCACGCTGTAATGGCATTGCCTCGTGAAGAAAATGAAAAGAGAATCTGCAACAACGCCACAGCCATCAGCAGCAGGGTCATGCCGCTGATGCCCGGCTGAAAAGAATCCGGTTTATTATACCCTGCAATGAACAGGAAAACACCAATAACCGACATGGTATTGATAAATGTTTTATGCTGTAAGAAGCCAAACAGGTTGCCCAGCAACTTAAAAGGTTTCCAACCGGTCCGGTATAACAAGGTATCCAGATTCCATTCTTTTATTCCAAGAATATAGAGCGTGGCTTTCCAGCGGTTAACGGCTTTATGTACCGGTGCCGTATAGTGAAAGATCTGGTGATGTACCAGGTAATTCAGTACGGATGGTGACACCAGTAACTGATAGGTACGTAAAAAAGCATTGCCGGCAAAATGGAGCAGGACCAGCCAGTGAAAACCCAATGCGATTTCAATAAACATAAGACCGATCTGCGCAGCAGAGGAATAGGCTATCTGCGTTTTCACTGTAGGCTGCACGCGGGCGATTATCGTAGCGGTAATGGCCGTAAGTGCTCCGATCATGATGATCAGTATTTTAGCCCACAGCATGTCCTCCCAGAACGGATGCGTACGTAATAACAGGAATACACCAATATGTACACTCAGTGATCCGTAAAAGATCGCGGAAGAAGCGGTTGGTCCTTCAAGCGCCCTTGGCAGCCAGGTGGTAAAGGGAAACTGGGCTGATTTCACAACGGCCGGCAGAATCATCATACAAACAATAAATAAAGACATAAAAGGAGTGGCTGTTGTCAATGCCATTTCCTTCGCCAGACCGAGTTGCGGGAAACTGATATTCTGCTGCATGAGGTGGTGCATCATCCACATCGCCAGCATCAGGGACACATCACTGATACGGTAATTCGATACGGCTTTAAAAGCGTTTTTTACCGGCAGGTAGCGGTCGCGGTAAAACGCAATCAGCAGAAAAGAACAGATCCCTTTGATCTCCCACCCGATAAAGAGGGTTTCGAAATTGCCGGAAAGAATGATCAGGTTATACGCGGTTGAGAAAAGCAGGATGGTATTGAAGTACCGTTTGAATCCCTGGTCACGGTGCATATAATATTTACTGAATGTGGCTACCAGGAAAAAAAGTACCGCACCTGTCAGGCTGAATACCGCGGTGACCTCATCGTAATAAAAATGCAGGGCAAAAACAAAATGATCCGATTTATACAGCGTGATCAGCTGGTAATCTACCGGAGTTAACCCGTCCAGCATCCACCAGCTCACAAACAGCAGCGCCAGCCCGATATTGAGCACTTTGGCAACCCGCACAATCCAGGCGATCGGCTGTTCATTTTTATTTTGCCAGACCAGGGTGGCGAAAAAAGCCAGCAGCGGCACCAATACGGCTAATACAAGTAGTTGACCCATTTAAATTATTTTTCCTTAATCCAGCAAATAGACCGGCAGATTTTCCTCCGTGGCATGTACAATATGATTCGTCTCCATTTCTTTCGCGCCTTCGATAAATTCTTCCATATTGTGAATGGTGCTGATCTCCTTTTCAGCCGTCAGCAGCTGATAGGGTTCAAATGCCCCGTTTCTGAAATAATAAAACTGCTTTTCCTGCGGATGTAATGCCACAATATGTACCCACTCATTTTTATACCACTCAAATACTCCGGGGCTTGATTGAATCGCTTTCAGTACGATGTCAGGCGATTGTTCCACAATTACCAGCAACCTGACCGGATCATGTACTTCAATCATCTGCCAGGGTAGTCCGGGGCGCAGATCCCCGTCGCTGCTGTTGGCCACGCCAAACAAGCCCATCACATTGTGCGGGAGCTTGGTGCCGGCACCCAGTTTCAGATTATCCACCCGGGAAAAATAATACTCGAGATTAATACCGCCACATACAAGACCGATGGGCCGCATTACGGCTGCCAGTATGGAACCATCCGGATCCGTGGTATAATCATAACTGTTCAGGAATGCCCGCCGGTCAAGAAATAATCCTTTACTGATCTGCCGCCTGCCAATGATGGCAAGAGTATTGGTACCATGTCCCAGTTCGGGTCTTGGCTCAAACAGGGAAACCGACCGGTTATGAATGGCTTTACGCACCTGCTCCAGCTCCTGCCGTGTATTGATGGAGGCGAAGCGGCGGCTTCTCTCTTTGGCATTCAGGTTCAGGGCCGTTTCAAAACGCTGCAAATTCAGCAGGTGTGCCTTACCGTTATCTGCCGTCAGTACTTCTTCATCGTAATAGTCCATTATATCCGCCGCGGTATCGTGCATACAACCTACAAACTGCGTGGTACCCGGAATATCAATTCCCCGTCCGGCCAGCAGCTTTCGTACCCCTGCATGATTCAGGATAAACGCCTGTACCCGCGCATTGGTAGCGCCGGGTCTTCCGCTGCAGGCGCCACAATCGTGGGCACCATGATGGGGATTGTTGGCACTGCTGCTGCCATGTGCCACGATGTAAACCAGTGGTGCAAAATCACGGATCAATCCGATACCCCGCAGAAAAGCTTCCGCACGGTGCCCCATTTCTTCCACGGTATACCCGATCTGCAGCCCGTTTTCCGTATCCGACGGATCGCGGTTTTCAATAGACAGTGTTGACTTTTTATCCATGTGCCCGTACGCATTGGAAATGGCCGGACTCATTTTCGGGCGGAACAGCAGCTGCAGTTTTTTGGCAAATGCCCAGAACCCGAAACCGATACTCAGAAAAAAGCCGGAGATGATGCCATGCGTATATTTTGTATAGATCAGATCGCTCTGATGTTCGAGGGTGGCGTCCGTTTCTTTGATCAGGTATTTCGGCGTTACCGGGGCCGGGCATAATTTATCGTAGAATTTACTGCCTTGCTGCTGAAAATAAAACTCCACCCCGAAGAAGCCGGGTGCGCCAAAAGTTTCGGCTTGCTTATCCACGGCTTCAATATGCCGGCGGATTGAATCTTCCCGCTCGTCAATACAAAAAATGGCCTGCATACTTTTTGCTGCAGGCAGTGGTTTCGGTTTTGCCATCAGCATGCCGCGCAACACACTGTCATAATAACTCCATTCAAATGCGGTCTGCCAGCAGGCAATTACTTCCTGGTATTCTGTCGGCGGAACAGGCGCAAACAAATCGGCCGGAGGAGTGGATAGATGTGTGGTCAATGGTTTCCAGCCGGTACCCAACTCCTTATCCAGTGCATCCAGTTCCAGCAAAAGCTCAAACTCCACCAATTCCCTGAATGTGATCTGTTTTCTGTCGGGCAAGGTATGCGGATTATCCTCCACGGCACTCACAAAGCCACTCCAGCCATGATGCGCAAACTGCTGATCAAATAAATACTGTTCAAAATAAATCTCACCGCCAACCAGCATTTTCAACAAGCCTTCCAGGGTATAATCACCGGACAAAAACAGCTGCCGGATCTTCCGGGTACGGAAAAAACTCACCAGTGATTTCGCTTCCAGTTCACGTATGGTAGTGGTAAAGTTTCGGTTTACCACCGGCAGTTCTTTCAGGGCGATGCCCTGGTCAAGAAAACTGCAGAGTATACGGAACAGCAACGGATGTACCAGGTTATCCAGGTCGATGCCGTAAAAACGCTTCCATTTCGCCCGCAACCTGCCGATACGCGGTTCAAACGCCGGCGCATACTCTTCCGACAGCATTTTCTTTTTCCATTCCGGGATGAACGCTTCTCCTTTCCGCCACGTTATTACCCGTTCCATCACATCCCCGCGGATACGGCCGGTCCGGTACATTTCCCGGTACTCTTCCAGCTGCAGGTGTACCTGGTAGCCGAATATGCGGGAAGCGGTGAAGATTCCCTCATAAAACCGCTGCTGCTGGAATGCATGCAGGGAATTATGATGGATAAAGTCCTTCAGTGCCTGTTGCGCCGGCAGGTAGTGCTTCAGTTGGTGCAGCACATGAGTCGCATCAAATCGTTTATCCATATCGGTAATATCTATCCGTATTTATCGGCCGTTTAATGCCTCAATTCCGCCACACTGAATTCGGGATTCTTCTCATCCCGGATGAACTGTACGTCATTATAGAACTCCACCAGGCCCGTATCGATATTGTACATGGCTCCCACCACGCCGATTTCGCCGGACTCCACCATTTGCTCGATGATATAACTGCGTTCGATAATGCTTTTAACACTGCGGTTTACATTTATAGATGACACATTCTCCACGAATTGCGGATTTTTGGAATTGCGTTGTTCCGCTTTCGTAGTTTTTTCCTCGTAAACGGCCGGCTGAAGTTTGGAAAGCAGTTCGGTCAGGTTGCCCATCTCCACATGGTCGCAGGCGCCTTTTACCGCCCCGCATTTAGTATGTCCCAATACCACAATCAGTTTGGACCCGGCTACCTTGCAGGCAAACTCCATGCTCCCTATAATATCCGTATTCACGATATTGCCGGCGATCCGGATGGAAAAAATATCGCCCAGTCCCTGGTCAAAAATCAGTTCGGCGGAAGTACGGCTGTCCATACAGCTCAGGATAGTGGCAAATGGCCATTGCCCTTCACGTGTGGCGTTTACCTGGCCGAGCAGGTCCCGCTGGGCTTTCAGGTTTTTGACAAACCGGTCATTCCCCTCTTTCAGAATTTCGAGGGCCATGCGCGGTGTAAGATGTGATTGTGTTTCTTTTGTATGTACTCTCATGGTTTAATCAGTTATTTAATGTACAGACTGTACTTGTGAATAATTTTCAATTTTATAGGCGTCTTTAAACCCTTTCAGGGTCAGCTTAATATTTTTTAGCGGCACTTTGATATCCCTGAATTCCTTGATCAGTTCCAGTACATCATAATCAATATACTTGGTAGTGGACGCGTCTATCACTACCGTGGAGTTCTCGGGCATATGATCCAGTGTCTGGCGGATAGCCGCCTTGTTCAGAAAAGATACTTCCTCGGATAAACGCACCTGTATTACATCTCCGTCGCGATGATTCTCCGAATGGAAATAATAAGAATTCTTCAGGTTGCCATACAGGATGGAACCGGTAGCCGCTACGATACCGGCCATCACGCCAACCAGCAATCCTTTACCACTGACAGCCGGGAATACGGCAAACAGATCCACCGCGATTATAACTACAACGGTAACAATAAACGGAATAAACTGAAATTTACCCGCCGTCCAGAAGCTTTTAAACACGGCAGGTTTGGCCAGTTTATAACCCGTCAGCAGCAGGATGGCCGCCAATGCGGATAAGGGGATTTTATTCAGCAAACCGGGAATCAGGATAACGGAAATCAGCAACATCATTCCGTGTACAATCGTGGACAGCTTTGACTTACCACCCGCGTTCACATTGGCACTGCTACGCACAATGACACTGGTAACGGGCAAACCACCCACCAATCCGGCCACGGTATTTCCCACACCTTGTGCGAACAACTCCTTATTGGTATTGGTAACGCGGCGCTGCGGATCCAGGTTGTCCACCGCTTCTATACTCAACAGTGTTTCCAGCGAAGCAATGATGGCGATCACAATACCGTAAACGATTACTGTGCCGTTCATGAAGCCGTTAAAATCCGGCAGGGTAAAAAAGCTGAAGAACTCACTGGCCGAAGAAGCGGCTTTGATCTGTACCAGGTGTTCATTCTGTACCGCAAGGGCACTGCCGGTTTTAATCCAGATTTCATTTATGACAACGGACACAATTACCGCCACCAGGGCACCGGGAACAAAGCCCGCCCTCTTTTTAATAAACGGCTTATCCCAGGCCAGCATAATGAGAATGGACACCAGGCAAAGCAGAAATACACCCACTTCAATATGCTGCAATGGCTGCAGCAGTTCATGCAGGTCTTCATTACCATACGGCATCAGTTCGGTGATATTTCCTTTTTCATCTTTGTCATAGCCGAATGCATGCGGGATTTGCTTGGCGATGATCAGGATACCGATACTGGTCAGCATACCCTTGATTACGCTGCCGGGAATATAGTTGGCAATACCGCCCATTTTAGCCATGCCCAGCAACATCTGTAGTATACCGGCAATAAATACGGCACACAAAAACAGGCTGAAATCACCGATAGAGGTTATAGCTCCCAGCACCAGGGCGGCAAGGCCCGCGGCTGGTCCGCTTACACTTAACGGGGAATTGCTCAGCATACCAATTACTATACCCCCGATAATACCGGAAATGATACCACTGAAAAAAGGAGCGCCGGAAGCAAGAGCAATACCCAGGCAAAGAGGAAGTGCAACGAGAAAGACGACAAGACCGGAGGGCAAATCAGCACCAAGATTTGCGAATAAATTCTTTTGTTGTTTCATGTTAAATTATAAATATGCTGTTTCCCGGTTACAGGAATAAGTTTTACAGCCCGGAAGAATCCATCATTCCTGCTACAGGAAGATGTCCCACTGATGGAATAGCTGTTTGTTCCCGTTTACATCAGTAGCAACGGGTCATTACTATCAGGAAAAATTTGGAGGGGGTACTAACAATTCACCGTGAAAAGCCACATAGAGCCGGGCATTTTCCGTATTACCAAAAGCCGAACGCAGCATGAATGTATGTGCATCCTGCTCGGTATGATGCAGATATTCTTCCGAAAACGTACCGGCATTCGGTACTTTTTCTTCGGTATTATTTCCAAAAGGATTGGTGGATTCTTCCTCATTATCGCTGCCGGGCAATGTGGAGGAACTACTGTAATCACTGCCCATTGTTTGACGGCAAGACAATACGAAAGGCGCACTGACCGTAAGCCAGAGCAAGGTAAGGATCATCAGGAGAGCTGATGTCTTATGCACTTTTGAATTGTTCTTGACTTTCTTTTTCATTCAGGTGGCGCAAAATAGTGTTTTCAGGTATCCCGTCCAAACTAATTGAGACTCAATTAAATTAAAATAAACTTAAAGAATCTTTAACAGTTTTTAGTCGTTTTTGTTTAGCCCCAATAAAGATTTGAACAAGAGCGGTTAAACGCAGAAATTTACCTGTAAATACCGGAAAATGAAACCATACGAAGTCCTCTTACATGACAACAAGCACTGGGCGGCGCGGAAAAAAGCCGAAGACCCTGCCTTTTTTGAACGGTTGCTCCATGTACAGTCACCGGAGTTTCTGTGGATCGGTTGCAGCGACAGCCGGGTACCTCCGGACCAGATTACACAAACGGAGCCGGGTGAAATTTTCATCCACCGTAATGTCGCGAACCTGGTAGTGAATACGGATGTCAACCTGATGAGTGTGGTGGACTATGCCGTCAACCACCTGAAGATAAAGCATGTGGTGGTATGCGGGCATTACGGATGTGGCGGGGTAAAAGCGGCCATGTCCAACCGCGATTTTAACCAGGTATTGAATATGTGGCTGCGGAATATTAAAGACATTTACCGGATTCACCGGAAAGAACTGGAAGCCATTCCGGATGAAGAGCAGAAAGTAAACCGGATGGTGGAACTGAATGTAAAAGAACAGGTTTTTAACCTGGCTAAAACCGCTATGATTCAACGGGCCTGGAGTGTGGATCAGCGCCCGGATCTGCACGGCTGGGTGTATGATCTGCATGACGGACTGATCAAACCCATAGTGGAAATGAAAGCCGGAGCCGATCTGGATGATTTGTATGAGTTTGAAGGACTGTAGGGTTAAGTACGAAGTACGAGGTATGAAGTACGAAGTTTGAAGTACAATTAAACAAAAAATTGTTGCAGGATAAAAACAACAGCGCCGGCCAGATAACCCAGCAGTGCAATCCAGCCTATTTTTTTTACATACCAGAAGAAATCAATTTTTTCCAATCCCATTGCTGCCACACCGGCCGCGGATCCGATAATCAGTATACTGCCCCCGGTTCCGGCACAATAGGCCAGGAATTCCCAGTAATAATGATCTGTTGGAAACTGCTCCAGGCTGTACATACCTTGTGCTCCGGCCACCAGTGGCACGTTATCCACCAATGCGGAAAGCAATCCGATCGTAATGGAAATTGCGGATATATTACCAATGGTTTTATCCAGCCAGGCCGCTGCCGCATGCAGTATTTCAGTGGACTCAAGTGCCGCTACGCATAATAAAATGCCCAGAAAAAAAAGAATACTCGGCGTATCGATTTTACGCAGGGCATGATTGACGGAAAGCACCCCTTTATCCCTTTCATCTTTTTTACTGTGTATCATCTCCGTGCATACCCACATAATTCCCAGTCCGAAAAGAATACCCATATAAGGAGGTAAATGCGTAATGGTTTTAAATACCGGCACCATTAACAGGCAGCTCACCCCCAGCCAGAAAACCAGGTTTCTTTCTCCCGCACTATAGGTGAAGTTTTTATTTTGTAATGCTTCCGGCCGTTGCGCTACATTTCCCTTTAGCTGATGACTGATCAGCAGCACCGGAATCAGCATACTGACCAGGCTGGGCAGCAATACTTTCAGTATAATATTCACCGCGGTTATTTGTCCGCCGATCCATAGCATGGTGGTGGTTACATCCCCGATAGGTGACCAGGCACCACCCGCGTTGGCGGAAATAACCACCAGCCCGGCATACAACAACCGTTCCCGGCGATCGCCGATCAGTTTTCGCAACAGTGAGACCATGACAATAGTGGTAGTCAGGTTATCCAGTACCGCCGACAGAAAGAAAGTGATAAAGGCCAGCAGCCATACCAGCTTTTTCTTATCCGTAGTCTGAATCCGTCGGGTAATCAGTTCAAACCCGTCATGGGCATCTATCAATTCCACGATCACCATGGCGCCGAGCAGAAAAAACAGGATACCGGAAATATCACCCAGGTGTTCTGTAAGATGATGTACCACCGTTTCCTTATCGGCAGTACCTAGCGCATATACCGACCAGCAGAGTGCCGCGGTCAGTAAGGCGGTAGCCGCTTTATTGATCTTAAAGGAGTGCTCAAAAGCGATGAACAGGTAGCCCAGTACAAAAATGATGATCAGAATTGTCGTCATCCGGAAAGTTTATGAATGCGTAAATATGCAAATTAAGCAATATCATTTTTATTGTAGGTTTGCAGTATGTCCATCGAAGTCAAAAACCTGCTCAAGGAATATGGCCTGCAAAAAGCCGTCAACCGTATTTCTTTTACGGCTAATAAAGGCGAAATCGTCGGATTCCTTGGCCCCAATGGTGCCGGCAAGTCCACCACCATGAAAATCATTACCGGCTACCTGCAACCTACCGGTGGTGAAGCCTGGGTATGTGGCACCAATGTGACTGAAGCGCCTGAGGAAACCAAGAAGAAAATCGGCTACCTGCCCGAGCTGAATGCCCTGTATTATGATATGTATGTACGGGAATACCTCGGATTTCTGGCGGGAGTGCATCAACTGACCGATAGTAAACAGGCCATAGAAAAAGTGATCGATACGGTGGGACTGCGGCCAGAAGCCGGTAAAAAAATCGGGCAATTATCCAAAGGCTATAAACAACGGGTAGGTCTCGCTGCCGCACTCATCCATGACCCCGAAGTGCTGATTCTCGATGAACCCACAACGGGTCTTGATCCCAACCAGATCATTGAGATCCGGGAAGTGATCCGTAAACAGGGGGAAAATAAGACGGTTTTATTCTCTTCGCATATTCTTCAGGAAGTGGAAGCCATCTGCGACCGGGTGATTATTATCAATAAAGGAGAACTGGTGGCGAATGACAGCCTGCAGAATCTCCGAAAGTCAGCAGCGGCTGCCGTGGTGCATGTTTCCTTTGGGGAAAAAGCGGAATTATCACTGATGCAAACACTGACTGCAGCTACCAGTATTCGTCAATTGGACGCGAACAACTGGCAGTTAGCCACACATGATTCTGATCAGTTGCGCAAACAAATCCTCTCCCTGGCTTTGCAGCACAACCTCAACATCGTTTCTTTGCAAAGCGAAAATCAGCGCCTGGAAGACATCTTCCGGAATCTGACCCAAAAAGAGAACTGATTAACTCCGGAATCCTTCCGGGTTCCGGAGATATAAACGATTGCTTGTCGGCCCCTGAAAAGGGAAATGGCAAGTCTAACTTAAACAAATAATATATGAGCTACATTTCAGAAATCTTCGCGAGACAAATTTTGGACTCCCGTGGTAATCCCACTGTGGAAGTTGATGTAATAACAGATGAAGGTGCCATCGGCCGGGCCGCTGTACCTAGTGGTGCCAGTACCGGTATTCACGAAGCAGTGGAACTGCGTGATGGTGACAAGAAAAAATATGTAGGCCGTGGTGTATTAAAAGCGGTAAAAAACGTAAACGATATCATCGCCCCCGAACTGCTCGGTTATGATGTGGCTGACCAGGCCGGTGTGGATGAATTCATGATTAAACTGGACGGAACGGCCAATAAAGGCAAGCTTGGCGCGAATGCCATCCTGGCTGTAAGTATGGCCGTAGCCAAAGCCGCTGCGGAAGAAGCCAGTCTGCCGCTGTATCGTTATATCGGTGGTACCAATGCCAAAGTACTTCCCATCCCCATGATGAATATCCTGAACGGGGGTGCCCACGCGGATAATAAAATCGATTTCCAGGAATTTATGGTGATGCCCGTAGGTGCACCGAGTTTCAGTGAAGGTCTCCGCTGGGGCGTGGAAATCTTCCACTCACTGAAGAGTGTACTGAAGAAAAAAGGATACAGCACCAATGTGGGTGATGAGGGCGGATTTGCTCCCAATATCCAGAGCAACGAAGAAGCTATTGAAACCGTACTGAATGCCATTGAGGCGGCTGGTTACAAATCCGGCACACAGGTAAAAATCGCCATGGATGCCGCCAACAGTGAACTGTGGGACGGTAAAAAGAAAAAATATGTTTTCCATAAAAGCAATGGCAAGGAAATGACCAGCGAACAACTGGTGAAGTACTGGGAAAGCTGGGTAAAAAAATACCCCATCTGCAGTATTGAAGACGGTATGGCGGAAGACGACTGGGCCGGCTGGAAAATGCTGACAGAAGCCGTTGGTGATAAATGCCAGCTGGTAGGCGATGACCTGTTTGTAACAAACGTAACACGCCTGCAACAGGGTATTGACAAAGGGATCGGTAATGCCCTGCTGGTTAAAGTAAACCAGATCGGTACTGTTACCGAGACAATCAACGCGGTAACCCTCGCCCAGCACAATGGTTACAACACGATCATGAGTCACCGTAGTGGTGAAACCGAAGACAACACCATTGCCGACCTGGCTGTAGGACTGAATTGCGGTCAGATCAAAACAGGTTCTGCCTCCCGTTCTGACCGGATGGCCAAGTACAACCAGCTGATCCGGATTGAAGAGTTACTGGGCAGCACCGGTGTTTATCCGAAAGGAAAAATTAAGTTTGGTAAGTAATTTGCTGTATAGCAGGTGTTCAGGAAGCCTGTCATGGTTCGGTAAACTCACCATGACAGGCTTCCTTCGACAGGCTTTCTTCGACAGGCGCCCTTCGACAGGCGCCCTTCGACAGGCTTCCTTCGACAGGCTCAGGATGACAAATCACTGTCATGCTGAGCTTGCCGAAGCATTGTCGAAGCATTGCCGAAGCCAGGATGACAAATCATTGTCATCCTGAGCCTGCCGAAGCATAACTAAAGCACCTTTTTAATAAAAAAACCAATGAAACTACTCGCCCGCATACCTGCCTGGCTCAGAAGTAAATACCTGATTGCTTTTGCCGCTTTTTGTGTGGTGATCCTGTTTCTGGACAAGAATGACGTGTTTACCCAGCTCGAACGGCGCCGCGAACTGCGGGAACTGGAAAAAAGTAAGGCCTATTATAGTGCCGAGATAGCCGCAGAACGCAAAGAATTAGAAGCACTTAAGACAAATCCTGCCACCCTGGAACGCTATGCCAGGGAAAAATACCTGATGAAAAGGGACAACGAAGAGATTTTCCTGGTACCGGAAAAACCCGATAACACAAAGAATTAAGGAAACCGACACAATAAGGGCATCTCCATCCCGTTTAAATAACCGGACATTCGATTCACACGGTTATAAATTGACGGACAACATCTAATTTCTGGACAAATTAATTGGTTTGCCATGACAAACTTTACTCCCGAGGATCTTTTATTGTATTTGTATAAGGAAACAGACCTGCACCAGACAACGGCTATAGAAGCCGCCCTGGAAAAAGACTGGACCCTTCGCGAAAAAATGGCAGTGCTGAAAGCCTCCATGTATCGCCTCGATAAAATCACCGAAACTCCCCGCACCGCAGTAGTACTCAACGTACTGAACTATGCCCGCGAGACAGCCGGTCAGACTGTACAATAAACCAACGATTAAACAAGAAATTTAAAGCACTCGACAAGTGCTTTTTTTTTGCCCAAAAAAATATTCAAGTAACCGCGGAGGACGCAGAGCGCGCAGAGAAATACAATTAACCGCGGAGGACGCAGAGCGCGCAGAGAAATACAATTAACTGCGGAGAACGCAGAGAGCGCAGAGAAATACAATTAACCGCGGAGAACGCGGAGAGCGCAGAGGCTCCTCATAAGCTAATCCGCTAATTTGCTAATCGGCACATCGGCTAATTTGCTAATCGGCTAATCGGCACACCTCACATCTCACATCTCTCATCTCACATTTCTCTTTCCCTTATCTTGCAGCATGACCCGCCAGCAACGTTACGAAGCCGTCATCGCTTATTTTAAGGAGCATGCGCCGGAAGCAGAAACCGAATTATTTTACGACAACCCTTATCAGTTACTGGTTGCCGTTATACTCTCCGCCCAATGCACCGACAAGCGGGTGAACCTGACCACGCCGGCCATTTTTAAACAATACCCGGATGTGCAGTCCCTTTCCCTTGCCGCATTCGATGAACTCTTTCCGCTCATCAGAAGTATTTCTTATCCCAACAACAAGACCCGGCACCTGATTGGCATGGCGAATAAAGTTCTGGAGCTTTTCAACGGGGAGATACCAATGACGGTGGATGAACTCGTTCAATTACCCGGAGTGGGTCGTAAAACCGCCAATGTTATCACTTCCGTCATCGATCAGCAGCCCAATATGGCCGTGGATACCCATGTTTTCCGCGTGAGTAAGCGCATTGGCCTGGTGCCGCAAACCGCCAGTACCCCGCTGTCCGTGGAAAAAATACTGGTGAAAAATTTTCCTGAAGCATTGATACACAAGGCTCATCACTGGCTGATCCTGCATGGACGCTATACCTGCCTGGCCCGCAGCCCGAAATGCGCCACTTGTGGTTTACAGCATTGTTGCCGGTATTTCCAACAGGAAAACCGCTGAGTAAAAATTCATGCCTGTTTAGTAAAAACTTTTTTACCAAAACAGTAACATAGCACAATACTTGCATAGTAAGGCGGACTACCTGTACTATGAACCGCCATCAACTCTTATATCCAATCCTGTCCCTGACGCTCATGCTGCTGACCGACAGTCTTTCTGCCCAACCCGGCATTCCCCCGCAACAATGGGGCAATCAATACGGCGGCGGCAATGTCGATATCCCTTATACCATTAAGATAACCACCGACGGCGGTACGATTGCCGGCGGCTATACCGATTCCAGGGACGGCGATATAACCCCGCAGCCTAACCGCGATTACTGGGACCTCTGGCTGGTAAAGCTGGACAAATGCGGACAGATTCAATGGGAAAAATCGGTTGGAGGTACGGGTTATGAATCGGCCCGCGACCTGGTACAAACCAGCGACGGAGGTTACCTCGTACTGGGAGAAACCAATTCCACAGACGGAGGCGTTATTGCCGGCTATGGCGGTACCAAGGATATCTGGCTGCTTAAATTTTCGGGCACCGGCAACCTGGAATGGCAGAAACGGTATGGAGGTACAGGTCTTGATGTAGGCAATCATATTGAAGCCCTGAGAGATGGCAGCTACCTGATCGCCGCCTCCTCTACATCCAATGACGGTGATATCCGCAACAACCACAGCACCGGCACCTATACCGATGGCGTACTGATGAAAGTGGATGCGGCCGGTAACCTGCTCTGGAGTAAATGCTTTGGCGGCACCAAAAATGAAGAACTCTTCGATATTGAAGTGATCAATGGTACCATTTTCGCCACCGGCTTTACCAATTCAGTGGATGGCGATATTCCGCCCAGCCAGAAGAACTATGATGTCTGGCTGCTGGCAATTGACGGAAACGGGAATAAAGTAATGAGCAAAATTTACGGTGGCTCACAGAATGATGTGGCCTATTGCATGACCAAGGGTGCCGATGGCTCTTTAACCCTGGCCGGTTATACCACGTCCAACGACGGGGATGTGTCCGGTGCAAAAGGCAGCCAGGACTACTGGATCATTAATGTATCACAAAGAGGAAGACTAAACTGGCAACGTGTGTTCGGGGGAAGTGATGCGGATTATGCAAAAACCATACTGACCGATAAGGACAGCAGTTATATTATCGGTGGCGTTACCTATTCCGACGACGGAGATGCCAGTGCTTCACTGGGTGAAGGTGATTTTTTTACCCTGAAGCTCAGACCCGATGGCAGCCTGGCCTGGAAAAAACACTGGGGCGGCAGCGGCACCGATCACCTGCGCTCCATGGTCCGTCACCCGGTAAAAGATGAATACTACCTCGCCGGCGATTCCGATTCCGGCAACGGTGATTTGAGTAATGCACAGGGTGATGCGGATTTTGCCGTGATAAAACTGAAAATCCCAGAACTGACCGAACAGGATTCTGCCGTATGTACAATCAGTAGTTTTATTCCCTTTCAGGATACATTGCCGGATATCTGCGGCAATGATTCCGCCATTGTAAAATATAACCCCGTACCGCTTGGCAATCCTTTCGAGGGTGTTCGCCGGATTGATACCATTTTCGTGGGTCAGCAACTTACCCTGCACAGTAATGGCAATGGTACCATCACCTGGAATTCACACTCCACCCTTAGCTGCACCCGTTGTAATGATCCGGTTGCCAACCCGGTTACAACCACGGTCTATACCGCCACCAATGAATCGCCACTTAGCTGTCAGGTAAGTGACCAGTTTACCGTGGTGGTACTCAATGATGCCGTGGTAGCCGTACCCAGTGCCTTTACACCCAACGGTGACGGCCTCAATGATTTCTTTGGTCCGCTGGGCAAAGTACCGGATGAATTCCGGATGCAGTTGTTTAACCGTAACGGTGAAGTCATCTTCCGCAGCTCTGCTATAGAACAGCGGTGGAATGGCCGCCGGCAGGGCGAATTACAACCCGTCGGTGTTTATATATACCTGATCGATTATAAAGACCTTCAAAATAAACCGCATCAGCAGAAAGGAACTTTTGTCCTGATCCGCTGATACACTATAACCATAAACCAAATGTATGGACCGGAGAGATTTTTTTAAAACGGCCAACAGGACTGTCCGCAGCAAAAAGAACAACGGCGTAAGCCGTAAACAGTTGTTTGCCGGACTCAACCCTTACAGCGGCACCTGGACAGTGAACGAGGTAACACACCTGCTGAAACGCACGATGTTTGGTGCAAAAAAAGCGGATGTGGATTATTTTCTCGGACTCAGTCCGGATGCCGCTATTGATGAACTGCTGAATACCAGTTTTACGCCAGCACCTCCCCTGCGGGATTATGGATTACTGGAAGACGAGGGCGTATTTTATGATGACCTCGGCGTAGTGATCGGACAGACCTGGGTGAATGATCCCAATATAGCCAGTGATCCGGTCATACGAGGTTCAATTAACGGAAGACGGGTGGAAAGCCTGAAAAAATGGTGGACCGGACTGATCCTGAATCAGCAGCGGAGTATCCAGGAAAAAATGGTGCTCTTCTGGCATCATCATTTCTCCATCCAGGAATCGGAAGTAAGCGACGCGGCCATGCTGTACCGGCACCACAACCTGCTACGCACGAATGCCATGGGCAATTTTAAAACACTGGTGCGGGAAGTCACCATTGACCCGGCCATGCTGATACACCTCAATGGTTATCTCAACAGCAAACAGGCTCCCGATGAAAACTATGCGCGCGAACTGCAGGAACTCTTCTCCGTTGGCCGTGGCAATGATTCTTTGTATACCGAAGACGATGTGATAGCGGCCGCCCGGGTGCTTACCGGCTGGCGCATTACCGATATCCCCCTTGGTGTATATCTTGATACCAGCGCCCATGATACGACCAACAAAACCTTCTCTGCTTTTTACAATAATACCAGCATAAGCGGCAGTACCAATCCCGACCAGGAACTGGACGCGCTGATGACCATGATATTTAATACGGACGAAGCCGCCCGCTTCATCTGCCGCAAGCTATATAAATGGTTTGTATATTATGACATCACCGATACGGTGGAAGCGGAAGTGATTGTTCCGATGGCCACGGTGCTGAAGAACAATAATTATGATATAAAACCGGCCTTGTCCGTACTGTTTAAAAGCGAACATTTCTTTGATGTACTGAATCAGGCCTGCTATATCAAGACCCCGTTTGACATGATCGTGGGTACATTACGGGAGTTCAACGTCAGCTATCCTGTTTATACCGATTATACTACCGGATATCCGTTCTTTCAGCAAATCTACCGGCAGGCAGCGGAAATGCAGCAACAGCTGTTTCAGCCGCCTGATGTATCCGGCTGGCCTTCCTATTACCAGGAACCCATGCATTATGAGCTTTGGGTCAACAGCAACTCATTACCCAAGCGGGCGGATTATACCGATGCGCTGGTCAATGATGGAGTACTGGATCTTCGTGGCTTCGCGAATTACTCGGCCAATCCGGCAGATCCGAACCGGCTGATTACGGATATCACCGCACTGCTGCTTCGGTATCCCTTATCAACAGCTTCAAAAACCTATGTAAAAACCCGTTTTTTAACCAATAATACGGCGGACGATACGATCTGGACCAATGCCTGGAACAGCAACAACAATACCGTGATCAACGCGTCACTGCGTGAGCTGTTTAAGTTCCTGATGAATTTACCCGAGTTCCATTTGTGTTAAACCGATTATTCCTGTAAAACGAAAAACATGAACCGCAGACATTTTCTCCGCAATAGTGTACCCCTTGCCGTTACCATGCCGGCCCTTGTAAACGGGTTTACCTTCACCACCAATGGTGCGGAAAGCCCTCTTGCCCGTCTGCTGGAGCAGACTTTTACCGATACAGACCACGTGTTTGTGCTGGTGCAGTTATCCGGCGGCAACGATGGTCTCAATATGATAATACCGCTTGACGTGTACGGCAATTATTACAACGCGCGTACCAATGTGGCCATTCCGCAAAGCCAGGTGCTGCGACTCGACGGTACCGATAAATCCGGTTTGCATCCGGCCATGACCGCCATGCAGAATATGTTCAATGAAGGCAAGATCAGCATTGTACAATCAGTAGGCTATGATAATCCGAATTTCTCGCATTTCCGGGCCACGGATTTCTGGAATACGGCGGACACCAGGAATAACCGGCGTGAACGAGTAAAGACCGGCTGGATGGGTCGTTATCTGCAAACGGAATATCCCGGTTATCCGGACGCGTTTCCGACTACTTCGATGCCGGATCCGCTGGCCATCCAGATCAGTAATTTTCCTACACAGATGGTACAGGGCGATATTTATTCCATGGGGCTCTCTATTACCAACCCTGAAAAAATTTATACGTTCGCCAATCCTTTTTCCGATTATCCGCTGAATTCGGCGCCGGCCAATAAAGAATTGAAATTTCTTCGGGTGGTTTCAGAAAAAACAAAAATCTATTCCGATATCATACGTGCCGCCTATCAGCGGGCAGCCACAATGGCCACTTATCCCACGGAGAACGGGCTGGCCGAACAATTAAAAATTGTGGCCCGGCTGATCAAGGGCGGATTGAAAACAAGGGTCTATACCGTATCCATGGGTGGTTTTGATACGCACAAAAAACAGGTAAACGCCAGTGATACCACCACGGGCACCCACGCCAAACTGATGAAAGACCTCTCCGGTGCCATCAGTGCCTTTCAGGATGACCTCGAATTAATGGGGCTGGAAGAGCGTGTGATGGGAATGACCTACTCCGAATTCGGAAGGCGGATTAAATCAAATGCCAGCCGGGGTACCGACCATGGCGCTGCGGCTCCATTAATTCTCTTTGGGAAAAATGCCAAAAAAGGAATCCTGGGTACCAGTCCCGAAATCCCTTCAGATATCCAGGTAGTCAATAACATTCCTTTCCAGTATGATTTCCGGAGTATTTATGCCTCGGTAATGGAACAATGGTTCTGTGTCAAACAACCGGCGCTGGATACTATTATGCTGCGCAACTTCCAGTCACTCCCGCTGATCACCGGTCCCTGTGGTGTGGCCGATGATCCGGATGATACTAATAACAATGCGGAGAAACTGATTCTGAAAATGTGGCCCAGCCCCTATACGATCAATGCCACGGTTCAGTTCTCCACCACCGGCGGCCATACCATGATCCAGCAGATAGACTCGCTGGGACGCGTGGTGAAAGTTCTCACCAGCCAGGACTATGCGGCCGGCACGTATAACATAGATATTTATAATGACGGGCTGGCGGCCGGCGTGTACTTCCTCCGGTTGCAGAATAAGTCATTGCAGAAAGTGATCAGTGTGATGAAGATGGCGGAGTAGAAAGTGGCTCGATCAATTCCTGTTTCGTTCCGGCAACCCTGCACTATACTTTAAGGTGAAAGTTTAGTTTATATGGGGGTGACAGGTGCCAGTAGCGACGTTTCATACGTAGCGTTGTACTTCATACTTCGTACCTCGTACTTGTTCAGTTGTCAGTTGTGGGATGTGAGATGTGAGTAAGTACGTTTCATACGAAGCGCCGTACTTCGAAGGGAGGTGCCGGGTGCCAGTAACGACGTTTCATACGAAGCGTCGTACTTCGTACTTGTTCAGTTGTCAGTTGTGGGATGTGAGATGTGAGTAAGTACGTTTCATTTGGAGTGTCGTACTTCGAAGGGAGTTGTCAGGTGCCGGGTGCCAGGTGCCAGTAACGACGTTTCAACCGGAGCGCCGTACTTCGTACTTTGTACCTCGTACTTGAATTGCGCTTCTGCCGGGTATGCTGTCGCAAAGGGTTACATATGGAATTTACGGATCTTCTGTGCTAAATAGTCTCCAATAATATTTGCGGCTAAGGAATGGGAGTAAACTCAACCGGCAATATTCATTTGGCCGTAGGGATACTCCAATGAGTGGTTGAGAAACGCTGACTCGCCCCTTAGCCTGTTAGAACTAAAAACCTCAATTCACTTTGGAGTTAAAACCTGCTGATTTGAGGATTCAAACTGAACGGCGTATTCAGAATTTGAAAAATGAGGGCGAAATTTCTTTTTGTATTTTCTTAAACTTAAGTTATAGATTTTAAAAATCAAAAACCTTTCCAGGAAAAACCCTTTTGGCACATTCACTAAATAATGATACACACTTTGCTTTCTATCATTCGTATAGTATAGAATATTAATTCTTATAGATTTAATATTATTGGATTGCAATTGCTCAAAATGTTCCATTTTCATTGAAAGATTTCCGGGATAGTATTCGCTCCGGAATTTATATGTACTATCATTACTCAATGTAACAATAAACTCAGGTGTTGTATAAGTAATTTTTATTTTTTCATCTATCAGGAAAATCCAATTTAAATCCTTATTGCTTTGGGCATTCAGATTGCCCAAATTTAAAAAGAAACCCCACAAAAGTATTTTGCCAGAATTTATCATTTTATTATTTGTGCTTTAAGATTTTCTGTACGGCACTCTTTGTTAATTCCAAAGGTGCATATCCTCCTTGATATATTACAATACCGTTTTGACGTTGGGGAACCACTCTTGCTGTTCTTGCCCCTTCATCTTTGACAACTTCTTCGGCCTTTCCAATTGGACCAACAATCATGTTTTTTTCAAATTGTGGAAAATTTTGAATATCTACATCAGATGGCTGGCTCGCAGACATGGGATAATAATCCCCTCCCTGCACCAATACTTCTGTCAAATGTGAGTGAATTGCCACTTCAATATCTTGAGGTGTCTTACCTGCTGGTAATTGGGGAAGGTTTGCCCCGGCAATAACAACGCCGTCCTTAAATTCCGGACCTGGTCCGGTTATTCCATCGACTGTTGTTCCATCTTTCATCACGAGAGCGCTTTCTTCATTTAACCCACCACCCTTTACCGTTTTATCAAGTACATCTATACCTTTTATTAATGCCGTAGTTGAAACCAGAGGAACAGCAGAAGTCACTGCGCCTAAAGCTGTTGGCCCTTTCTTAATATTCTTAATATCGTCTTTGTTCGTAACAACAAATTTTCTTGTATCCTTCTCGTTTCCATCAGTGCCGATGTAATTACCTTCCATATCAAAATAATCTATAGGGTCCATACCATCTGGGTCAATAAACCTTATCGGATTATCAAAAGCATAATTATAAGGAGTATGTCGTCTCATCTTATCACTCAATGGGTCAACCACATGCCACCTCCCAACCTGATTATCATACATCCTCGCCCCATAATCCAGCCATTCCAGCCCACTGCCATCACTGAATTCATTTCGTTGTTCTTCCTTGCCGTTGTACTTCAGTTTGATTTCCGGGCCGCCGAAAGCCAGGGCTTTGGAGGAGAGGCCAGACATTATCAACCCGAACGGATAATAATGTGTCTCTTCCAATACCGGCCCTCTTGTGTGCACCACCTGCAGGTTGTCAAAGAACACATTAAAGTTACTCTCATTGCTGACATAAACAAATAGGTAACCGCTTTTTGTAACGTTAATATTTTGCAATCCATCCGTCCAGTGGTCTTTTACTACTCCGCTGCTGCCTACACGGCTGCTGCCGCCGCCGGCGTATTTAAACTGGTCATCCAGTAATATATAGTTGATGAATGCCTTGGGAACCGTGGTAGCGGGCTCATCGTTATTGCCCCTTATAAATGAAGAAGGGATGACCCCGTTATTCAATGTGCTCAGCTCTGAGGCGGTTGCCCCTTTAGCCCCGACAGGGTTGCCCGGACCTAGTAACAGGCTGGTCATCAATTGTGATACACTTAAGGCTGTAGAATTGGCGTTGGTTATACTGGTGGTATTCAAATAATAAGACTTACCCAGTATATCAATTTTATCGCCGGCCATCACTTTGGCCACAAACTCAAGTCCGGTTCTGTTTGTTGTGGCATTTAACTTATACAATTTGGTACTGCCGGTGGCAGGAGTTGGACTCACATTCGGCGGATAACCAGGATTGGGCGACACAGGAGGAATACCATTATGATTATAGTATAATTTAGTATTGGCTACCGTCTCAGGTATCCAGCCACTGGCCTCATTTTCCCCTACAATATTGGCATCAACAATATTAAAGAAAGTTTTTTCATGGTTTACCATACTGTTATCACCGGCTGTAGTACTTCCCTCCAATGTGGCCGCCGGATAATAATCCTGCTTCTGCTCTTCTGTCAGCACCATCCGAACATTCCCAAGATGGTCCTTGAGCATATAGTCATAGTTGAAACCTGTCGTTCCCGGTCGCATCCGGCCTTCTTCATGGCCGAAAAACTGGAGCACCTCGTTTTCATATACTGCCCCGCCCATGTAGAGAGTGGTTTTGGTGGGTTGGCCGGTTTCTGTCACCGTTTTTTGCAGTTTATTGCCTGCAGCGTCATAGGTATATGTAATTGTGCCTTTTATTGCTGTTGCTGATGCCTGTACGGTTATTGTTTGCGGAAGGTTCAGGTGGTTATAGACAATTCCTTCAACTGTAGCTGTTCCGATATCCTTATTCAGGTCCTTTTTAAGGTTGCCATTCAGGTCATATGTGTAATCAATGGTGTTTACCGTTTTTACCTGGGTATGTAATGCTGATGTCCTGAAATCCCCAAGTCTGGTAGCTGGATCATTGCTTGCATCAATAACATTCTTCAAGCGGTTGCTGTTGTCATAATAATTATACGACAAATTATCAATCGGGGTTGTTGGAGAACCGCCCAGCTTCCAGCCATACTGGGTCATGCCTTTAATATTCCCATTGGCATCATAGGCAAGCCAGGGGTCGCTACCATTGCCCATCTGCATAGAATAGTTCATTTGAGTATTATCCCAGGCTGAACCTCCGTTATCCTGTTTAAAATCTCCTTTTAACAGGCGATTGGCCGCATCGTAACTGAAATCATATTTCCTGCGCACATCGTCCCCGTCGGATTTCCAAACCATGCCGCTGATATTGCCATTGTACTGGGGAGTGGAGAAATTACTGCCGGCCGTATTTATGGGTTTGTCATACCCTAGTTCAAAGCCGAATTTAACCGTACCTGACTGACCCGGCAATCCCAGGTAATCCCGGTTCATTCCCAGCATCCAGCCCCGGATATTGTAATCATATTGCAGGATTTCCAATGGTGTAATACCATCCACTTTCTTCCCTAACTTTTTCTTAGATAACTGTCCCAGTTTGTCGTATTCATTTTCCAGGATTGTCTTATAGGCACTCATGCTTCCTAAGCTGACAAGGCTATTGCTTTGCCTTTTTTCGACTTTTACCAACCTTCCCAGATCGTCATAGCTGTTCTGGGTTACAATAACAGAGATTTGTTGCCCGGATCCTGCCTTTTCTGTCTTGCTGATCATTACCAGCGGCTGGCCGGCCCAACTGTACTGGGTGGTTGCAATATCTGTACCTCCGCTTATATTGGTGGACTGCATTTGTATTACACGACCCTTATTGTCATAAAAACTGATGGAGTATAAGTACGTGGAACTGCCCAGCACTTTTACTCTTGTACCGGTTACCATTCCTTTAAGTGCGGAAGTAGTAATATTTGCCTGGGCATATGGGGCATTAATATCAGATGCCGCCAAAAGGTAGCTATTCCACGATGCGTCGTAGCTGGCACTGAGCGGGTTATTATATAGAGACCGCCAACTGTAATCATCATAAAATGTCCGTGTTAATTCATCAAAAGCAGAACCAATAGGATCCGGATACTGTATGCTTGTTCCTGCCAGGTTCTGATGAAATGCCCTGTCATGTATATCAGCCCATAACCCAGTGGCAACCGGACGATTCAGGCTATTCTCGTAAACCGTATACATCCATTTCCCCTGAGCACGCATATTGGCATCCTGTGTCAGTACCAGCCGGTCCCGGTTATCGTACACCATAAAAACAGGATCAGCGCCGGGTACTTTTTTCAAAATCATTCGCCTGCGATGATCATACTCGTACAAAAAACATTGTTCTTTTAAGAGTTCAGCATTATTTCCCAATTGCCATCCATTACCGTTAAGAGTAAGAACCCCCTGTGGCTGTACCACACAGCGCAGGCTGCCCATATCATCATAAATATAATAGGTACTCAACCAGCCCGGATATCCGTTACCATCTCCCACATCTGCTGAGGCGGTAAGCTGGACTTTCTTTAAAATAACCTGACCTGATTTGTCCTTAAACTCAATTACCTGTTTTTGTTGTTCATCTACTGTTACGGTTTTGAAAAGTGTGCCGGGCAAATATTCACCAGCCAGAGTGATGCTTGTATTAATTGAATAAACCCCTAAACTAACCAGTGCATCTGACACATTCCATATTTTAACTTTATCCTCAAGGGTATTCAGCCAATACTTTTGCTCCACACCTCTTTCAGCACCCGCCCAACTAACCCCGGGGGACATTTGTTTTACCACCCGGCTTAACGGGCTTTGTTCATAAACTGTCATGCTGTAGTAAAAATTCTCCTGCTGATTCTTCAAAACACCGATCGGATCATTATAAAAACTAACCTGCTCCGAAAACGGAGTCATTTTAAAAGCTCCATCAGCAGCCGTTGCAGATACATAAGGCAGCCATTTGTATTGTTCCCTGCCAAACTCATCATACTCCACCGGGCTTACAGGTCCCTTGCTTCTGCACCGGTTGCTTTTGATCCCTGCTTTATTACAGTTTGCAACGGCCTCCCCAGCCCATCAAAATATTGCGTAGTCTGCCGGACTGCTTTTAATTCCCGGTTCATCAGGGTATTCGCGTCTGTTTCAGGAGCCAACGCATCCCAGGTGCGGATAAAGTTCAACGGAAAATTCCCGCTATAATCAGTACCTACATGCTGCGCAGACAAGTTTATTACCGTAAAACAAACTATACTTAAAAGCAGGGTCTTATATTTTAAACTGGTATTCATGAAGGTCATTTTAAACTTTAAATCAGCGGTAACCATTAAACTCTTCATTGCAAAGAAGCCTCTATTGAGCCAACGTCCTTTGAACAGACCTGCCCCACAATGTAGAATGTGGACTCAATACGCCGTACAGAACTCTGTCAACCGAAACAAAATATTTCATACCCGGGCTATCTGCATCAACATCATAATTCTCGTTAAGCTCATTATGTGTTAACCATTTAAACATGGCATGCTGCTGAGCACCTGAAGATTTACGCGTTTGTAACCCATCAGTAATAATAACATGTGCTCTCAGTATTGACCGGTACCAGGACTTTAACTGCTCTTTATACGCTGAACTAAATCCATCCTCAAAAGAAGGAACAGCAATTACCTGCAGAGTTTGTTGTCTGCCATAACTTACTGTATCTAACGCGAACAACAATGAATCAGCAGATGAAGACTGAATAACCGGAAGTGTTATTACCAGCAGTTTCTTCCCGGAAAATGAACTGAGCTGAATAGAGCCTCCTTCTATTTTGGGCAAACTTCCAGAAAACGGGCTTTGTTGTGAGAATGAAGGCAAACAAGCAAATAGAATTATAATAGAAAAGAAAATACGCATAAAATAAGTTTTAGTATAAGTCATAATCCATTGTCAGTGAACTGCATGCAGGAATAGAAACTTTGTAAAAAGTAGCCGATAAACCAGAAATAGAAAACCGGCAGGAATGGGTGAATAATAATTGAGGCAGAACTCCACCTGGTGCTGCAATCGTTACATTATACGAATCAGTGGGCAGGCAACCCAAAACACCAGACCCATTAGCAGGAACGGGAAAAGCAAATACCTGACCTGTCGTTCGACTGGTATACGTCGCAGTATAGTTGGCCTGGGTTGTATTATTTGTATAATAAACAGTGTTCAGGGATGTGCAGGTGCCATTTGTATTGGCATAGTTCTGCCCATTAGACGCAATATCATTTAATGCCAGCTGATTAGCCTCTTCCACACTTACCGGAGAACTATATGTATTTCCGGCCACCGTGTACAAAACCTGACTTCCCTGGCTACAGGTGCCGCAATTGTTTTTTGTAAAAGTCTGACTCTGAGGAGTGTTATAATACAGGACAGGAATAGAACAATCAGCAAGTTGACCTGCGTAATTATAACAAAACAGCTTAATGATCCGTCCATACCCATCCCGAATTAATTTCAATCTTCCAAACCCATCATACTCAAAATAATTGATAATGTTATTAAAATCATTTTGTGATACTATACCCACTAATTCCTTGTACGTGAAAGTTGTCATCTGAGCATCTTTTGGGCAGAGACGTAGCTCTATAATACTCCCCATATTTAGGACCAGTTGGGTCGTTAGCTACGTTAAGATTTCTTTCTTTTACTGATACTGTCAAGCAGCTCTTTGAATCGATTGTTCATACCGGATATTGGGTGTTTGATTTGTG
>JAFLBL010000006.1 GCA_017303855.1 Chitinophagales bacterium
CACAAATCAAACACCCAATATCCGGTATGAACAATCGATTCAAAGAGCTGCTTGACAGTATCAGTAAAAGAAAGAAATCTTAACGTAGCTAACGACCCAACTGGTCCTAAATATGGGGAGTATTATAATCCGAACTATTCGACGAAAACTTATAATGATTAAAGAAATGCAATGCCGCTAACATCGGGTTTCGTGCAATGGCCATCAAAATATTTTCTCATCGACAGAATAAAACCCAGCGACATAAGGGCTGGCACGGCCTCTTTTGAATTTGGTCTAAAAAAAGAACTTTAACCCCAGGAAGGAGCTTTGGCAGCCCAACTTTAGGAATCACGGATCGACCACTGCACAAAGCCTGCCAGTAATGTGTGATGGTTGGTATTTTATCAGCATGTAAAGCTTTTTGTAGATTTCCTATAGAAACTCACAATAGCCATAAGCATCTTTTTCATCTATTTGCTTTATTTCTATTTGTCTTCCTCTAAGGATCACTGAAATACGAGGCTTTAGAATAGTTAGTTGATTTCCATCTTTATTAAATATTCTTACATCGCCTGGTCCCATCATGAATATCTTTATCCATTTATGCTCCATTTAATTAGTTTGAGCAGTCTAAATTATTGACTGAATTGGTTTTTGTAGATAAATAATAAAATGAATAACTATTAAAAATATATTTTTAATAGTTGGTTTACTGAAATACATTCTAAAATTCTTATTTTATATTGTATTATTTTTAAATACCATACAGCCTTTTTTTCCACAATAATGAAAACTGATACACATTATTTTATCAGTTATTTACTTGCACAAACTAAGCGTCATGGTTTAGGATCGGATCTAGATTTTGGTATTATGTACTTATGGGTTCTTCAACCTCTTTTATTTCACCCTCATCCAATCCACCTCCACCCATCCCCCCACTTCCTTCGGCGCATAATTAAACAACCCGAACCGATACCCCATAAAATGCGGCAGGGTGTATTTCATCGGAAGGGGAGCACCGGCCTGGTTCCAGGTCTTGCCATTGGTGCTGAAGTAGAAAAGGGCGGTATCGGTCATGTTACGGAAATCGCAGTCGGCACGGAGCCAGATCTTTTGCTTTTTTAATGTAAGGACAGGATATTCAACCGTCTGTCCGTTTTCCGTGTTCACCATAATTAACTGCAGCAGCCCGCCTGATTTTTTTATACTGATATAACCGCATTGCTTCTGCAAGACACCCCGCCACTCAATATCTCCAGCACGATAATAAACCCGAGACAGTAAGAGAAGTATGAGTTATACAGTGCGAACAAGTGCAGCCGGTTTTTAGTGAAACAAATTCCCGGAAGATAAGCCAACCCTATTACAGATTGCGTTTCCGCCACTGGATGATATAACGGTCAATTGCGCTCAAATCTTTATTGATTTCTTCAATATCAAATGCGTTTGCATCAAAATCCCTGGAGATCCAGGAGCCGATATCTCCATGGTCAGGGTGCGCTTTATTGTTCAGGACATCAAGCAGATAATAATAGTGATGAATATTCAGGCAATCATCCGGCGGGGAGGCCATTTCCCCGTCCAGGCAAACGGGGTAACTGTCGGTGGCAATGGCATCGTCAAAATCCAGTACTTCAATCGTATGCTCCCAGTTTGCTCCGAAATCGTATTCATACTGAATGGTTTCTCCCACACTGCTGATAATATCCCGCAGCAGGGTTGTATCGGCATCCAGCAGATTATTTATATCTAAACCATCCTCAATTCCATCATTAAAGACCAATCCAATCCGGTACCCTTCAGTGTTGAACTCAAACAGGTGGTAATTCTTCCATCCCATGGCAATCTGTATAGTATGATGGAGTTCGGCAAAGCTAATATCAGAATTAACAGCCAGCTCGCGCCAGATCAGTGGCGCTGAATCATTGAGCGAAATATTCAGGCGGATGATGTCTTTCATGTAGAAATATTGACAATAAATTTATTTTATTTTTTGTCATTTGTGGTAGGTTCATTTCAAGATTCTTTCCACCTCTACCAACCCCTTATTCACCCCTATAATCCGATACACCCCAACCACCATCAACTTCGTCGGATACTCCTCAATCCCATACCTGTAATACGGAATGCTGTATATCCGGATCCCCACTTTCCAGCCTGTTAGCAGGTAAAAGCTGCAGATTTAAAACCAGCTTTTCTCTCCATTTACGGAACCCTCGTAAACCAACAAACAGGCCCAAAGCAACCCGTTTAGTCCACTACTTAAAACTTACTACTTATCACTTACAACTTACCTTTGCCCCCATGAAACCAAAACTCCTTATCCTCCTCCTCCTCCTGGCAGCATCAACCTCCTTCGGTCAAAACTGCAGAGGACTGATCGACAGCTCCAATCTGTTTTATGATCAGAAGAATTTTAAGCAGGGCCTCGTGTATTTTAAAAAGGCCGTGGCATTGAAGTGTGACATGAACAATATCCATTTCTACAACGGGGCCTGTATTGCTTCGCTGTCGGGACAACCCGCGCTGGCCAACCAATGGCTGCTGCGTTCGGTGGAATTGGGCTATAGCGATACCCTGCATATGGCTGAAGACAAGGACCTGGACCCCATCCGGAATACGCCTGGTTACAAACAGGTGATCCTGAAAATCCGGAAAGACGGGGAGGCAATGATGAAGGAACTGCAGGCGTTGAAGCCGGAAACGGATTACTATTTCGCCGTGCCTTATTGCAGCAAGGGCAAGTGGGGCTGGATGCATATAAAGACAGGAAAAGCGCTTACGGCTGCCCGCTATGAATTTACCGATTTTGAGAGCGGCCGCGGGCTGTACTTCGTTTCCAGGGGACAGGGCTATTTCTGGACCCGCGAGGGAAAACTGCAGCTGGATAAAGATCAGGAATACATTGAGGATGCTGCCCCCGTGGGACTGATGGATATGCCCCAGGAACCGGAACCGAAAAAAGAAGACGGGTTTTCGGAATACAACGGACGGATCCTTTCTTTCTCCGATAAACTACAGTACGTTTCACTCCTGACTTCCTATTACAAGGGCCGGCCGCTGGGGGTGGCGCTGAACAAACAAGGGCTGAATGCCATCATCCGCTCCGATGGCAGCATACAGGAGCCCTTCGGCTATCAATACAAACAGATCGTGACGGTGAACCGCTACAGAGATGTCCCGCTGGTACAACTGGTAAAAGAAGGAGAGACGCTCTATACGCTCTGGTCACTGGAAGGAGAACAGGTGCTTAAAGATCCCTTTACCGAACGACGGGAAGTGAGCAATTATGGTTATAACCCGATCCTCAGCCGCTCTTTCTTTACGGGCCTCCCTCTCGGGAAGTATATGATCTTTACTACCGCGAAGGGCTCCCTTGTCTACAGCCTCGAACAACTACGTCCCCTTACCGGCTATTACGATAAGATCATGATGGCTAATGGCCGCACCAACGACAACTCCCGTCTGGGCAGTTATGGTAATTCCGGTATCAGCGTGCCTTATTTTCTCGTGGAAAAGAAGGGAGAGGTTTTTTATGTGGATACGGAGGGAAAGGAATTGCGGATGGTGAAGACGGGGGTTAAGTGAATGGGGGGTGAAAACGGGTTGGTAAATGCGGTTCCTTCAAAGCTGCAAGCTTTGAAGGGGTATTCTGTAAGGAATATTAAATATATGAGGGCTTTTGCTACGGCTTACCCTCTATTTATGCAGCAAGTGGCTGCATAATCTCAAGACGCTGAAAAACAGAGCCTTATAATTGTGCAGCAGCTTGCTGCACAATTACCCTGGGCGCACCATCAGGTATTACTGGACAAACTGAAAACTACAGAGGAAAGGGAATTGTCTCTGTGAGAGTTTAATAAAAGATATAGATGCCTGTTTCTTCAAAGCTTGCAGCTTTGAAGGGGTATGTTGTCGCTTTCAGCAACGGATGGGTATGTATGAAGTTGTTGACCTTAATTAGAAAAGCGAGTTCAGTCGGTTTAAACAAGATCGGGTCCAAGACCTTATTGTGCTGATTTTCAGCAGTTAAACAAATAAGCCAGGAATTTTGTATATTAGTTGAATGAAATCTCAATCTGTTATTACTAAAAGGGCTCGTATCATCACCCGCTCTGGCCTGCGCAAGAGAAGGCGGGTTTATGAGCCGTCCAACGGATTGAGTTTCTCTCAGCTGGAAGATAGCCCTGTTGCTTATCAAAAAATCCGCAGCCTTGCAAACAGAGCTGGTAACAATGCCGCTGCTGAAGCAAGAGCCAGGGGTTTATCGAGGGTATATTTGAAAAATAATGTACTTATTAAAGTCAGTCATTCTGGTATCAGCGAGATTCTTCAACCACGCATAAAGCGGGAATATTTTTATATAAAATATAAACCCGAAACGGTTCTGCATGTCATCTCCAAATAAACGGCTGCGAATAATGGCCGGACCTAATGGAAGTGGGAAAAGCACCATTTTACAGGAAGTCCGTAAGCGTTTCTATAGTGGGCCTTTTGTAAATGCGGACGATATCGAGAAAATTCTAAAGGAAAAAAAAGTACTTAATCTTCCTGCACTTTATGATTTAACCGTTACTGAAGCCTCATTCCAATCCTACCTGAACGGCGAAGGACAAAGCTGGTTGGCAAAAGCGCAACAGGAAAACACAGCCGTTAATCTTCATTTTACGGATGGCATGTTACTGGTTAACAACGAAACATCTCCTTATGATGCCGCTATGGCAGCTGATTTTATCAGATTGAATTTGTTAGAGAAAGGAGAGACATTCACTTTTGAAACAGTAATGAGTCATCCGTCTAAAGTTGATTTGTTGCGGCAAAGTAAAGCGGCTGGGTTTAAAAACTATTTGTATTTTATTTGTACGGCTGATCCGGAAATTAATATATCGAGGGTACATCAACGGGTTCAATTGGGAGGCCATGCCGTTCCGGATTCAAAAATAATCAAACGCTATCATGAATCACTTCAGGTTCTTCCAGCAATAATACCGCTATGCTATCGTGTTTTTCTTTTTGATAACTCAACAGAAGAAAGGAGCATAGAACCAGTTGCTGAAATAGATAGTAATAAACGGTTTATCGCAAGAGCAGAATTAATTCCCTGGTGGGTTGAAGAGTTTGTAATTAATAAATTCTACAAATAAGAAAATAATTCTTAGTTCAGCCTGTTCTCTTTAGTGGAATACAAAAACTGTTTCTATTTATTAATTCAATTGTGTTATGGCAAGCCCCGTTTTCTTTGATAGCATTAATCGAGCCGCTATTGTGCTTACTCAAAAACAACCGTTTAACGACTGGGTCCGGTCCATAGACCCCACTGTGAATCCGGAAGAAATTCAGGAACCAGGTTTGTATCTGATTCCGGACTTTGAAACGGCAGAAGAAATGGAAGAGTGGATTAAGTTGTTCTGGGATCTTTTGTTTAAAGATCAGATGAATAACTGGTATATGGATGAAAAGCTTTGGGTTAAGAACCGTAGTCCGGACCTGTTCAAAAAATATTTTTCTTACACACTCATTCCATTAGTACTAGACATATCTGATGATCCGCTGGAAACATACTGATTTAAATGGCCAGTCGCCGGCCTGCAGGGTCACCGGTTTTTTTAGTCACTGATTATTGTCAATAAGATCCGGGCTGGATCGGTGGGGCTGGCGTTGCTGAATAATGGGAATAAGAGCAGGAGGAGATAAGGGAGGGGTTACTTATAGCGGACGGTTGTTGAGTTTGCAAGATAGCGTGTTTTCTGGATCCCGGTTGTTTGTGTGTTAGTAATCGCGGTTCCCGAAAAGCTTTCAGCTTTGAGGGAGTATGTTGTCGCTTTCAGCGATTCCGGTAATTGCCCCAATGCCCGCTCAACGAGGCTTCCAGCCTCGTCTGTATTATAACCGCGTTGTCAAGTTGTATTGGCGGTATCAGCATCTGTATTTCCATTTGGCGGGGCCAGCAGAGTGACAGTAGTCCCGCAATAGAAATCTCTCTTGGCAGTAAAACGCATTTATTGCGGGACGTATCGAAGGATAATACAGCGAAAAGTATTGCTTCACCGCCCTTCACCCCCCACTCACCGATTCGCCTTTGTCCCGCATACCCGTGTTCCGCACCTTTGCTGAAATAGTTAATTTACTCATGTCCTTTTTCAAATCATTTGGCCGAAGGCCGGGGAAATCATTACAGCTACAGTATAGTCAGCTGCCGAATTATAAAGACGGTCAGTTTCAGAATCCCGTTCCCACCCCTGCACTGGCAGAGGGACAAACCATGCCGAAGATCCTGTGGGAGTTTTTTAAAAAACATCCGGAGACGAGTCCGGCGCAGCCGCTTCCTGTTGTGCAAACCGATCTGATTAACCTGGATCCTGCAGAGAATGTGCTGGTATGGTTCGGACACAGCTCTTATTTTATTCAGCTGGACGGCAAACGCTTCCTGGTGGACCCGGTCTTCAGCGGCAATGCTTCGCCGATACCGGGTTCACTAAAATCTTTTCCCGGGACGAATACCTACCAGGCTGCGGATATGCCGGCGATTGACTTTCTGCTGATCACGCATGATCACTGGGATCACCTTGATTATACAACCATTCAGCAATTAAAACATAAAACCGGACAGGTGATCTGCGGTCTCGGGGTGGGGGAACATTTTCGTTACTGGGGCTGGCCGGATACTCAGCTTACAGAACGCAACTGGTATGATACGATTGACCTGGCACCCGGCTTTACGATTACTCTCACACCCGCCCGTCATTTTTCCGGCCGCACGTTTAAACGCAATGTATCGCTCTGGACTTCTTATGTGCTGCAAACGCCATCCGCCAGGCTTTTCCTCGGGGGCGACAGTGGCTATGGTCCTCATTTCAAAACCATCGGCGAGCAGTATGGTCCCTTTGACCTGGCCCTGCTGGATTGCGGACAATACAATAAAAACTGGCCCTATATCCATTCCACCCCGGAGGAAGTGATACAGGAAGTAAAGGTCCTCCGCGCCAAAAGCTTTATACCCGTACATCATTCCAAATTCAAACTGGCCCAGCATCCCTGGTACGAACCGGTGGAAAGAGTGAAGCAACTGGCGGAAGGAATGAATATGATTGAGCCGGTGATAGGGAAGAAAGTTAGTAGTTAGTAGTCGGGAGATAGTAGTCGGGAGTCGGGAGTCGGGAGTTAGGAGTCGGGAGTCAGGAGTCGGGAGTTAGGAGTCGGGAGTCGGGAGTCAGGAGTCGGGAGTCGGGAGTCAACAGCCGGTCCTTTGAACAAGATTTTATTATAATAAAAAGCATCTCGTTTACGAAATGCTTTCGTACTTCGTACTTAGTACCTCGTACTTGCTATATCATATTGTTTCTTACGGCCAGCTTTATCAATCCCGCCGTATTATTCACCCCAAACTTCGTAAGCAGGTTCTTCCGGTGACTGTCAACCGTATGCAGACTGATGAAGAGCTTGGCCGCGATCTGGGGATTGGTGAGGCCGTCGGCGATGAGGAGCAGGACTTCTTTTTCGCGGGTGCTGAGGACGGGTATGTTATTTAATTCGGTCTTGTCGGCGGGGGAGAGGTTGATGTCGAGACTCATGTACAACTTGCCTTCGTGTACACTGAGGATGGCTTCTTCGATCTCTTCGCGGGAAGCACTCTTGACGAGATAACCGGCCGCACCGTTCTGGATCATCTGTGAAATATAACTGCGCTCTTTAAAGGTGCTCATGGCGATCACTTTCACATCGGGGAACTCGTGCCGGATCTTTAAGGCGAGCTCGATGCCGCTGATCTCGGGCATGTTGATATCGGTGATCACGATATGCGGCGTTTCCTTCTTTATTAATTCCATGGCGGCATAGGCATCGGCTGCCATACCGCAGAGATCCACAAAGGAGATCTGCTGCAACATACTCTTCATGCCTTCGAGCACCATGGGGTGATCATCGACCACCAGTAAACGGATCTTATCCATGCTTGTCAATTGTACAATCTATATGAACCGATGTTCCTTTGCCGGGCACGGACTGTATATCGAGCTGGCCCTGCAGATAATCCACCCGTGAACGGATATTCTTCAGCCCGGCGCCCTGCACCACTTCTTCCTTACTGAACCCGCGTCCATTGTCTTCTACTGTTATACTGAGATCATTCTCCTGCCGCATTACCTGGGCCAATATCACATTGGCGCCTGAATGCTTCACGGCATTGTTGAGTAACTCCTGCACGATGCGGTAAACCACTACTTCAGTAGACGGACTCATGCGCTGCTCCAGTCCGTGAAACTCGGTATTGATACGGAAAGACTGTCCTTCGCTGAGGCCATCACAGTAATCCTGCAAAGCCTGCTGCAGTCCGAGTTTCATCAGGGCTTCGGGCATCATATTGTGTGCCACGCGCCGCATTTCACTGATGGATTCATCGAGTTTGCCGAGGGCATTGTTGAATACCCGGGCATGTTCTTCCGATAGGATGAGGTTTCCTTTCATAGCCCCTAATTGTAGTTTGACCCCGCTGAGCAATCCGCCAAGCCCGTCGTGCAGGTCCCTGGCCATCCGGCTGCGCTCTTCTTCCTGTCCCTTCAGAATGGATTGTGTGGCGAGTAATAATTTTTCCTGTTCGAGTTTATTGATCTGCTGCTGCTGCAAGCGGCGTTTCTGCTGATAGTTGCGGTACAGGAGTCCTGCAATCAGTAATAAGGTAAGGATACCCCCGCCGAGTATATAGTTCAGCGTATGCTGATGCCGTATCGTAGCCTGCTGCAACTTTAATTGCTGTTCCTTTTTCTCCGTCTCAAACTTTATCTCCATCAGGTTGATGGCGGCTGTGTTTTTTTCAGTCAGCACAGAATCCCCGAGTGCTGTAAACTTCTTATGCCATTGAAGGGCCGAATCATTATTTCCCAGGGCTTCATTGAGTTCAGAAGCCCGGAGATAGAGATCCTTTAATTCCAGTTTTGTTTCCAGTTGCTGTGCCAGTTTTATTCCTTCATCAATAACCGGTCCGGCCGCTGTGTAATTTTTTACTTTCAACAATTGTTTTGAAAGCCCCATACAGCCATACATTTCGTATTCCGGTGCATTTATTTTTTTCGACCTGGCTATCACATCACGGTAATACCGTTCTGCTTCGCTTCCTTTATTCAGTTCGGCTAAATTGTCGGCCATTCCCAGCCACCCATCCATGATGATAATATCATCTTCCATTTTAATGCCCAGTTGCTCCACTTCTTTGAACAGGGCGAGTGACTGATCATATTTTTTCAGGAAGGATTCAGAAGTGGCAATATTAATTGTGGAAGACGCGACCGCATAGTCATCTTTCAGTTCCTTTGCAATCAGCAGCGATTTCCGGGCATAGTCCAATCCTTTATTGTATTGCTGCAGTGAATTAAAAACAGAAGCCAGGTTATTGCTGGCCACCCGCTGAAAGCGTTTATTTCCGATATCCTCAGCAAGTCTGAAGGCCTTGAGATAATTTTCTGCCGCCGCTTCAAAATCAGACAGGTATTGCCATTCACTACCGGTATTGATATGGGCCGCCGCCAGTTCCTGTTTGCTGCCACCGGGGCCCAGTTCCGCCAACAGATCGGTACAAAGCTTCAGGGCTTCTTTGAAACGGCCCTGATTATTCAGCAGCACAATGGAATAACTGACATAGGCTGATTTACCCTTGGTATAATTGAATTGCTCAGACAGTGTCTTCCCTTTTTTATAAAAGAAGAAGGCACTGTCGGCATTTTCCGTTTCAAACGTTTCTCCATACTGGTAATACTGCAGCGCCTTCAGCGTGTCATCTGCCCTGTTAGCGAGCAGCCTCCGCAGACTGTCACGTACAGGATCGCCTTGTGCAGCACTGTGAAGCGCAGCCAGCATTGTGGTAAGCAGGAATAACTTTTTCAAATGGAGGGAATTATTGAATTAAAAGTAGCGGAGTAAAAAGGATATTCCCAATTTTTTACAAAAATCCCCTGTTCGGGGGATGCGAAAAGCAGGGGTTCGGGGGATTGTACAGGTCAGGGAAAAGAGGAAGATTTGTAGCAGTAACCGGATCAGTCAACTTAACCATTAACAACAACCCGTATGCAGTCTGCCCGATCAATCGCCTTCAGTCTTTTCCTGATCAGCCTCTCCCTCGTCAGCGGGGCACAGGGCACAAAGAACTTTGATATTTTCTCCTATACCGCCCCGAAGAATTTTCTGTTGAAGGAAACGCAGGGCAAACTGCTTTATACCCAGAGTGCCGGTAAACAGTATTGTCAGTTGTATCTCTATCCGGCCGTAACCGGGCAATCTGATGTAGAGAAAGATTTTGCAGCCAACTGGGATTTCTTTGCCCGTAATCCTTCGCAGGGCGTTGCTGAACCGGAGTCGAAGGAAAAGCAAACGCAGGATGGCTGGGATATGATAATGGGATCGGCCAGGGGCAGTTACAGTAAAAAGCCCTTTGTGATCTCCGTGACCACTGTGACGCGTGGCGCACTTACCTATTACATAGCCGCAGTATTTACCAGTGAAAAATATATTCCGGTGATCCAGGAATTTATGGCCGGTATTACACCGGATACCAACCGCTTTGTACAAGGTCCGGTAATAACACCTGTACCGCAACCCTCCACCGTAATTACGCCTGCCAATAATACTGCACGCATGAGTAAACCCCGTACACAGTTTGATGATGGCTGGCTGGGAACTGCCATGGATAATTATGTGCAACTGGTCCGCAACGGTACCGAAATCCGGTTACACTATATTGATGCGGCGCTTGATGATGCCCGTCCGCAGACTATCGATGCACCGGAATACTACTGGAGTAAATATGTAACACCTTATTTCAATGTGGCCAGTCCGCAGAAATGGGCGGGGGTGCAGTACCCGGTGATTTATTTTATGGAAGGGAATGCGGTGAATAAGCAAACCGGCCGGTCCTGTTATGTCGCCATCAAGATCGTGTACAGTGGTGGTGCCCGTCCGATTGTGGTGATTGCTCCCGATCAGCAAAGCTACCAGCAACAATTTCCTCATCCCAATGATCTCGACGCTAAGTTGAATGCAAATCGTTTTGCCGTTACCGCTGCAGATCTCGTAGGTAAATGGAGTGGAAGCGGTGGAGGCGGAGTGGAATACTACAATGCCTACTCCGGTACCTATGCAGGCATGAGTGCGGTTTCCTCAACCGATGAATTTGTATTTAATAATAACGGTACTTACAGCAGCAGTTACCGCGGAGCCAGTATGAACAATGGCGGTACGCAATTCAGTGGCCAGGACTTTAAGGGCAACTTCAGCGTTACTGACTGGAATGTAACGGCCACGAACCGGCTGGGAGGAAAGACAACTATCTACAATGCACAGCTGATTGCGGTGAAGAACGGGTACCTGCTCTATCTGTCCGATCAGGACAATCCTTCCATGCACTATACTTTATACAGGGTTAAATAAATGCTTTCTCTAATAAAAAATAAAACAATCAATATGAAACAATTTTTCACGGGTCTTCTTAGTCTTGCCCTGCTGCTTACTACCGGTAATTATGTATCAGCCCAGGACAAACCCCTTCCTGAAATTAAAATGCCTGATATCCCTTATAAACCTTCGATCAAAAAAGGCTGGGTAGGGCAGTTTGTGTACTCGTTGAATTTTAATGACAGCACCGGTACCGGCAAGGGCAAGAACCGGGTGTATTATCATGTGATTGTGAACCGGCTTAATTCAGGTTTTGTGGAATTGTCCAACGAAGTAAGAGGCGCCATCCGCAAAAACCAGCCCGATAAAAACAATGTACAGCGTTATGAATGCTGGATTAACAGTGGTACCAAAAACACCTGGAGCAAACATGATGAGATTGATACGGTTGTATTACCCACCGGTCTGCTTGGCCGGGATGGTATTACCGGTCGCCTTGAAAAATTCAATCGCTATACCTCCGACTCGAACTGGGTCAAGGGCTTTCTGTCCAACGTTGATCTGCAGATTGACTATGAGACCGGTAAATACAGTCTTGCCGTTCCCTATGTGGACTATGTTGTGGAAGGAACCGAGACCCTGGTTGAAACCGTGTATAGTACCGGTAAGAAGACCTCAAAAATCAATAAAGACAATAAGCGCCATGAGCTCAGAAATTTCTCCTACCTCACAGTCGGAGAGTGGATGATGCTGGAAGGGGATTTTAAAAATGGGCAGCAAGAGCTCATCATCCGTCAGCGCATTCCGGTAAGCCTGGAGCAGTTTTACAATGAAAAGAAGCTGCCGGTGAAGAAGGGGTTTATGGAGTTTTATATGGTGTTGAAAAAAGTCGGGTAGCAGCTGTTGTCATGGTGAGCGAGGCGAGTGACTTTGTATTTCATTGTAGCAACAATAGCTGTTCAACCCCGTTGGGGTTGGGGGAGACATTGGGGTCATCTAACCCCGGGCTTCACCCGGGGTTATTGATGGTTTAAGCCCGTTGGGCTATGAGGACGTTTGAATCGTCATTCTCCTCCGAAGCGGGCTGAGGCTAGTTAGAAGTCGGCAGTTAGTAGCCTGCCTGCCGGCATAGGCAGGTTAGTAGTCCGTTCAAATCGGGATTTCGCTCCGAAGCGGGCTGTTTTGTCATCCCGAGCGTAGCGAGGGATAACCGATACACAATATTTGTTCACGGGGATTTCGAGCGAAGCGAGAAATCTTGTATTTCTCCGCGCAGCGGCCAGTTCTCCAGCTCAAACTTCATAGAACAATGCAACTTACTTGTTTCGATAGGATGACTACTAAAGAAGTTGATTCCGCTGAATACAAGATTCCTCCCTGCGGTCGGAATCAGAGTCTCCTTTCAATAAGGACCCCCTGACCCCTCGCTTCACTCGGGGTGACAAGACTACTAAGAAGCATTTCGTATATACTACTGTTACGCTTCGGAGCGAGATATCACTTCGAACGGACTACTAACTACTAACTAGCCTACTCCGAAGCGAAAAGACGATTCGACCGGACTACTAACCTGCCTATGCCGGCAGGCAGGCTCCCGACTGCTATCTCCCGACTAGCTTCACCCGGGGTTATTGATAGTATAAGCCCGTTGGGCTATGCCGCCCGTTCAAATCGCTATTTCAATCCATTGTGAAAAAAACGATTCGAACGGACTCCCGACTCCCGACTAGCTTCACCCGGGGTTATTGATAGTATAAGCCCGTTGGGCTATGCCGCCCGTTCAAATCGCCATTTAAATCCATTGTGAAAAAGACGATTCGAACGGACTACTAACTGCTAACTACTATCTACTAACTGACCCAAGCCTCCTCCGAAGTGAGATAACGCATCGACCGGACTCCCGGCTCCCAACTCCCGACTCCCGACTAACTCACAGCGCCCTCACTCTCCCGCTTCCCGACACATGACTCGTGATTACCGGGCTGCCCAGGTAATACACGGAGCCGCTGCCGGAAATATGGGCATCTAGTGTCTGCGCCACTTTTACTTTGATATTGCCTGAACCGCTGATGTCAGTATTGGCTTTCTGGGCCTGAATGCCGGTGAGAAGGATATTGCCACTGCCACTGACATGCAGTGTTTCATTGACCGTACTGCCGGTACTGACCGTGATGGCACCTGAACCACTGACTTTACCGGTGAGTTTGTCGCTGAGGGTGGCCTGCTGCACTTCAATATTGCCTGACCCGCTGACTTTGAGGTCGAGGTTGCTGGCGAGGAGAGGGCCGGTTACTGTGATATTGGCGGAACCACTCAGGTTGACGGAGGTTAAATCCGGAGCAGTGATATTGACGAGTATGTCTTCATTGTTTTTTAACCAGACACCGGGCTTTAGTTTTACCGTGAGCTCATTACCGGTTTTATCTATCCGCAACACGTCGATGATATTCTGCTGGGCGGTTACCTCTACTTTATAAACGGGACCGATACTGTAATTTACCCGGCTCTGAACACCGACTGATAATTGTGAGAAACCGGTCAGTGAAATTTGTTGCGTTACTACAGGCCCTTCCCCTACTACTCTTTCACAGGAAGAGAAGAAGGCTAAAAAGGCGATTAACAAAAAGGATAAGCTGATTTTTTTCATGACTATGATTTTTGATTCAGGAATGATTAGAATTCAATTTTGTAATTGAGAATGGGCAATAAACCCATCTGGTAATAGGTGACGATTTTATTTTTGTCCTTGTCCCAGCCCTGGCCAAATACATTCTGGCGGTTGCTGACATTCTGGATATCGAGCGATAAAGTGCTGGTGACATGACGACGGTTCCATTTGATACTGGCGCGGATATCCGTACGGAAATACGCGGGATTCTTCAGGGTAAAAGCTTCCTTCTCTTTGAAAACGGCATAACCGGCCGCGGAAGAAGCCGCGGCATCAATGGGCGTATTACGTAAGCCCCCTGCATAAATAGTCTTGATATGCAGCCCGATGGTTTTTGATTTGCGCTCGTTCACAAAATCTTTTCCGGCTATCAGCGTGCTGATATGATTGCCATTGAACCTTGTATTACGCTCAATGCCGTCGAGGGCTTTGTACTTCGACTGGTACAATGAATTGGTCAGCGTGAGATAGAAATTATTATGCAGGTAACGCTCAATGGAAATTTCCAGTCCCTGGTTGCGGCCACGGCCTTTGTTGATCATCGGATCACTGAGATAATTGAATTCAATATTGAGCGCTGATAAAGTACTGCTGTCATACACGGATACCGGCACATTGAACAGATCCTGGTAATAGAGTTCGGCTTTCACCTGCAGGTTGGGTGCCAGCCGGTAATTATACGACAATACATAATGATGGGCGCGTGTAAGTCCGAGGTTTTTATTGGGCAGTACTATTGAACCATCCTGCTGTTCCTGTTGTACAAAATACAATCCCCATGTCTGTGCCTGGCTATGGAGTCCATAACCAAATGCCAGTCCGCTACGTTTATTAATATTCCAGCGCACAGAAGCACGCGGCTCGGTGGCATTACTTTTATTCAAGGCCACCCGCATATAATGCATACCGGCCTGGAGGGTAAACTGATCGGAGGGACGATACTGTACCTGCGCGAATGCCTGTTGCAGGGAACTGTTGCCACTGGTATTTACCCGTTGGATCAGCGGTTCACCTTCATGATCGGGGAGGGATTGGTTCACCGTATATTTTACCAGCGTACCGATCACGCCGGCGCGGAGTAATACCTGTTTGCTGAATTTATAATTGAGCGTGGAGTTCATTACCCATTTTCTTGTATTGTATTTATCGAGCCAGGTGGGTACTTCCGTAAGGTCATCCATAAACATATGTTCTTTGAAACCGGTGCGTGTGCCGGAAAGACCGATACCGGTTTTCAGGTTCCACTTGTTGCCCTTGATCGTGTGCGTCATACCATTCATGGAAGCATGCGAAAAGAAATCGAAGGAGTACCGGTCGGAGCGGCTCTCCCATTTGCTGGAATCGGTTTCCGCTTCATAGAACTGATCACTGCGGCCATTGAAACCAAAGAGGGTGAATGTACCGGCGCGTCCCGCGGGCAGGTTTATATTATACGAGAGGTCCTGGAAATTGGTGATGCCGTTATTATCAATGGCTCCGAGTTTAGTGAGGAGACTGAGGGTGGAATAGCGGTAATTCACGAGATAGGAACCTTTGTATTTTTTAGAAAAAGGACCTTCGAAGGAGGCATTCAGTCCGAGTACACCGGCCTGTAAACTGTATTCTCTTTTTTCATTATTGCCTTTGCGCAAATGCAGATCAAAGACCCCGCTGACGGCATTGCCATATTCAGCGGCGAATGCAGCGGTCACAAAATCGGAATTGGAAAGTACCTGGGCACTGAGAATGGAAATACCACCCCCGCTGTTCCCGGGCAGGGCAAAGTGATTGGGGTTGGGAATATCCAGTCCTTCCATGCGCCATAATAAACCCACGGGCGAATTACCGCGGATGATGATACTATTATTACCGTCATCACCGGCCATCACACCGGGAAAAGCCACGGCCATACGCAAGGGGTCATTTACTGCGGCGGCATATTTCTGTGTTTCTTCTACGGTAAAAGCGCGGGCACTTACCGCGTTCATTTCATTCAGCGGTTTGTTCTTTTTACTGTTTACCTGCAGTACCACTTCGGTTTCTGCTTTGATCACTGCTTCCATCGGCACGGAGAGTACGGTTTCTTTACCGGAGTTGACCTGTATATTTTCCAGTACCACTTCTTTGAACCCGGCATAACTGATCGTTACTGCATACGTGCCTACGGGAATATCTGTAAAACGAAAGAGACCTTCCGCATCCGTGATTACCGTGCGCTTCAGGGGAGAAAGCGTAACGGTGGCGCCGGTGAGTGGTTGCTGGAGTAATTGTTCAACGGCCATACCCCGCAACTGTCCTTTATACTGGGCGGCAGATGTTAAGGAAAACAAAAAAACAAAAAACAGCGGGATAAGATTTTTACGCTTCATGGTTATACTTCTGTTGGTTATTACTCTGATAACAACCAGGGAAGTATGTACCCCTATCCTGTTTTTGTTAAATCAAAAAAAGTTTATTCCTGCCGTCCAGCCAAACCAACCGGTAACACGGTTGCTGTATGTATGGAGTTTGTATCCGCCCGCCGGCAGCGCAAAACGATAACCGGGTACTGCAGTATGCTGATCGGAAATAAATAAGGCATAGGAAGGTCCGGCGTAGAAGGAAATGTATTTATTCAGTTTCACGTTGAGGTTCAGGTGAAATTTATTCAGGAGGTTTAAATAATCCCAGGTACCGCGGTAGAGGTAATCGGAAGTAAGCTCGGGATTAATCGTCAGGGTACGGGCTTTATTCAGCCGCAACTCACTGCCCAAACCATAGCCGAAGGAATAGATTTTATCATTCTCCCGCGGACTGGCACCGGCCTGGAGTATGCTGTAGAATTTTGAGTTACCGGTTTTGAAAGCCACTGTTACATCCATGATTTCATTGCGGGAGATGCTGAGTTTATGATACCCTTTCAGGATGATGTTAATGAGCCCGATACTGTATCCGTCTGAGGTATCGGCGATATTAATAACGCCGAACTGTACGCCTTTTAATTTTTTGGCATAATTAATTACACCGGCGATCTGCACGCCGTTCATTTCCCGGTTGCTGAAGTTGATTACCCCGGCCACCTGAACACCGGTCACTTTATTTTTGGCGAAATTTGCCACACCCGCTGTCTGCCAGCCCTTCACACTATCCATTACATGGTTGTAAACACCGGCTACCTGTACGCCGGAAAAATTTCCTTTTACTATATTATTGACCCCGGCGGCCTGGAAGGCATAGACTTTATTGAGTACGGTATTATTGACCCCGGCGATCTGCACACCGCGGGTAATGCCTCCCACCACATTGAATACCCCGGCGGCCTGGAAGTATTTCACTTCTTTTTTATCAATATTAAACGCGCCCCCGATCTCTACACCATTTGTACCGGCTGTATAACCGCCGATGGCGTTCAGGGAGAATTTATTCACCACCTGTCCGCTCATTTGTCCGTGTGAACCGAGGCCGGGTACCAGCGATACCTGGAAGGGGCGGGTGGTAAAGAATTTTCCGAGGTTGATGGTTTGTATTTTTTGTTTGGTGGACAGCAGGAATCGTCCCATACCGGTCCGTTCCACTTTGGAAGAATCAGCAAATGAAAGCACTGGTTTTCTTGCGGCACTGTCCGTTTGATGATCTGTCTTTGCGGAATCGGGCGTTAAATAATCTTCCGGACTGATGGTAACCCGGTCATTTTCCTGCAGCAGCGGCATCAGGGTGATACTGAGTTCCTGGCTGCGGCCAGGTTGTATCACCACAGAATTATCTTCATAAAACTCTTTGCTTACCGTAAGGGTGGCGGTGTTGCTTTTACTGTTTTTCAGTTTTAGTTTAAAGAAACCGGATTCATTGGTGAGTGCTGAAGCCAGCATTTTTTTTTCATACACACTGGCATCGGGTATGGCGGCGTCCGATTGTTCGTCGTACACAAATCCGCTTACGGTATAGATCTTGTCCTCTGGTTCGGCTTTTTTTGTGATCATCGTGAGGCGGATGGGGGCTTTGCGGATGATTACATAGCTGCCGCTTTCGCGGAATTCAAAACTGTTATTAAATATGAGGCTGAGCACCTCCCTGACTGTTTTGTTGCGTATGCTGAGGCTGATCAGGCTGTCTTTCCGTACAATGGAGGAACTGTAGGAAAAATAACAATCGGTTTTATTGCTGATGATTTCGAGAACCTGGTCGAGCCGCTGGCGGTTAACCTCAAGGGAAAGTGTGCGGCTGAGTACCGTTTGTCCGTACAGGACCGGTACCGTACACAGCAACAGGATCAGCACTGCAAAAAGCTTTTTTCTCCGTATCATGGCCTGGTTATTCTAAGATGATTTTTCCGTTTTCTTTGCGCACGGTCAGATTGAAAGTAAGGCGGATGACCTCGAGTACCTGGTCGAGGGATTCGTTGTAGAAGCTGGTATTCATCCGCAGGTCTTTCAGTTCTTCTTTGCCGAATACGATATTGGTTTTATAGGCTTCATTCAGCACCTGTACCAGTTTCCAGAGCGGTGTATCATCGCATACAAATTCTTTGGTGCGGTAATAATTATGCAGCTTATCACTTACTTTTTCTTTGGCGGCTATTGCACCGGTAAAGGGCATGTTTATTTTTTCCCCGGCCTGCAGGGTTATTTTTTGCGAGTCACGGCTTACGATCACGGTGCCGGTTTCCACCAGTACTTCCACATAGTTGCTGTCTTCGCGTATATTAAAGGACGTGCCGACAACGGTTACCCGGATGTCATTCACTGAAATGATAAAGGGTTTTGATTTATCGGGGGTGATATTGAAGAAGGCTTCCCCTTTTAAGGCTACGGATCTTGTCTTGCCTTTAAAAGCCGTCGGGTAATGCAGGGTGGATTGTTTGTTGAGTGTGATTTCAGAGCCATCGGCCAGTTTTTCAATAACTACGGTCTCACCGGCGGCCAGTGTTTTCTCCGCAGCGGGCCGGTTCCACCAGAAGAGTCCGATAGCGAGAATAATGACAGCCGCTGCGCTGATCGTTTTCACGTAAAAACGTTTGAAGAGTGGTACTACGGGAGCGGGTATGGTATCGTTGTTTTTTATCCGGGCTTTGAATGAATTCCAGGCTTTGTTTTCATCCATGGTGGAAACGGCGGCCAGTTCACGGCTTTTGTCCCAGATCATTTTAAACTGGTTATAACGGGTCTGATTAGCCGGATCTTCAATCCATAATCTCACCCGTTCGGCCTCATCGGGAGAGAGTTCACCCAGGAGGTAGCTCACCAGCGTTTCATCATTAATATGGTAAAATTGTTTTTCCAGGGTATTACAGGTTTAAATAAATGAAGAAGAAGGGTAAATAATCCACCAGTTTCAGGCGAAGGAGTTTGAGGGCCTTGCCCATATGGTTTTCCACGGTTTTCACGGAAATATTCAGTTTATCCGCGATTTCCCGGTATTTGAGTTCTTCAAAGCGGCTCAGCTGGAAGACGGTGCGGCATTGTTCCGGCAGTTCCTGCAGGGCTTCCCGGAATTGTTGTTCCAGTTCTCTGGACATGGGTTCAGTATTCACGGATTCATTTTTCATACGATGCGCAACATGGAGCTGGTGTCCGGCTTTTATTTTTTCATGTTTCAGGTAGTTAAGGCATTCGTTGTGTACCGCCCGGTAGAGATAGGCGGCCACGGAGCTGGAAAAGTTCAGGTTGCCGGCCCGTTCCCATAGTTTAAAAAACACCTGTTGCACGCGTTCTTCTGCTTCGACTTCATCGTTGAGTATGGTGCAGGCATATGCGTGCAGGCTTTTAAAGTGTTGTTTAAAAACCTGTTCGAATGCCGCTTCGTCCCTGGCGGCGAGCAGGGCTGTAATGGAGTGGTCCTGCAATTCCATGCTAAAAGTCCTGTATTCCGGTGCTATGAGTAAAGCTACGCCCAAAACCTGTTTAATTATATAACAACCGGATGAGCGGGTACCCCTAGTGGGGAAATTAGCAAATTAGCCAGAATGCATCTTTTTGATACTGTAAGGATGTTTTGGTGGTGGTAAGCAAAATGACCCCAATGATTCTCTGTCACCCCATCGGGATGCGCTGTCGGTTAATAACGGGTCTCACACATAGTCACATAGGATAATAGATTACACAGAATACAGTTGAACATTTTCGAAAATATCTTTCTGTCGCATTGTACTGTTTCTTTGTGTAAACCCACTTCTCTTTGCGGGAAAAAAACAATCCTCCTGCCCGGAAAATAACTGGTAATTCAGGTTATTCTCCCTTGGCCTTTTTTAAAAGATGGCGGAATTTGAAGTATGCAAATGCCATTACCTTATTGTGTGTATATTCTTTTCAGTGAAAAGGATTACCTGCTTTATGTAGGCTTTACTGCCAACCTGAAGCGTCGGCTGGAAAGTCATCATGCCGGACTCACACGTATGACTGCACAGCGCCGGCCCCTGCGGCTGATCTTTTGTGAATATTACCCGTTCCGCACTGATGCGCTGTGCCGGGAGCAGTATTATAAATCGGAACCGGGCCGCAAAGCCATCCGGTATATGCTGAGCAGTACGCTGAAGAAGTTAAACGCAAATAAGGCGGAATTTAAAGCAGAGATTATTTATGAGGAAACGATTTTTCTGGAGACGGAGAAGGAAGAGTGGTGAAGAGGTTTAATGGGATGAAAAATCTGTAAAGCAGTACTTTCTATACCAACAAAGCACCCCTACGGGGTGAGGAGAGGCATCTGGGGTTACTTTTACCGACAAAGCACCCCGATGGGGTGACAGGGGATAGTTCTTACATGATGTTACCGACAGAGCACACCGATGGGGTGACAGGGGATAGTTCGTACATGATGTTACCGACAGAGCACTCCGATGGGGTGACAGGGGATAGTTCGTACATGATGTTACCGACAGAGCACACCGATGGGGTGATCGAATATATCTCAACAACTCAACAACCCAACGCCTCAACCCTCAACACCTCAACACCTCAACATCTCAACACCTCAACCCTCAAACACTTCCATAAACACCAGTTTCTCTCCCACTGAATCCGGGGCTTTGCCCTGGATATTCGGTGCGATAAGCAGGGGATCGGTCGGGTGGAGCTCATATTCACGAACGACGGCCCGGTATGGCTGATTCGGAGCCAGCCCGGTGAGCCGGATTGTTTCGTTGAAATTAATAGTGCCGTTACCAACCTGGCGGGCATCGAGATTATAATCCCGGCTGAGTACTATGGATTGCTCACCGGGAACATCCACGCCGATAAAGGCTTCACCGGTTTTGGGCACCAGGGCTTTCTCAATGGTAATATTAATACGCACACGGCCACCGGCTTTAAAGGCGGCCGGTCCTTCCAGTTTTATGGTAATGCCACCCGCAACCGGTTCAAAGCTGATCAGCCGCAATGGAACCTGCTGTATCCAGTCGGCCTGCACGGCACCACTCAGGCAACAATCCAGTCCGTTCTCCCGCAAGGAGTTTTTCTGATAGCGCGCGAGGGATAAACGCACAAAGGGGAAATAAGCCGTTCCTGCATCTACCCGGATATCCGCATAATATAATTGCTTGTCCTTGTCGAAAAAGACTTTATAGGCCGCTACCTGTACAGGCACGTCTTCCTCCGCCAGTTTAACCGTATCATAGATTACATCCGTGCCCACTAAATGATTCTTCCGGGGATAATTGCTGTAACCATTGGGGAAAGGTGCCGTTTCAAATACGGGATCGAGTCCCCAGACCGTACAGAATTTTTTATAGACAGGATGACGTTCCGGTTCAATTCCGTCCGGCGGAAGAATCACGGCTATACGTTCATCATCTCCACTGCTGTACCAGGGGCGGCGCATATAAACCCGTATGGTGCCATTGCGTACGTTTACCGGATTGCGTTCACGACGCGGTGATCTGGCCCAGATAAAGCCCGGTACCACATACTCCAGCACCGGTACCGATGGACGGGCGGTATTGAGAATATCCAGTTCCAGTATATCTCCGTCCCGGCCAAGTGGCAATGTCTCTCCTTTTATACGGGCCGTATCAATAATGCCGGTAAAATATTCACGGAAACGGGTAGTCGCAGATGGCAGGTAACTCACCCGGCGGTACCTGGTATCCGCGAAATGATGCGTCACCGGTGGCAGCCAGTCTGCTTTCGCATTCACGGTCTTTTCCGTTTTAAGCAGTTCCAGCATATTATCATTGTAGATAACCGGGATGGTTTCCACATGGGTCTGGAAGGGTTGCTGTACCGGTTCGGGTTTGGATAAATCATCTATCCATTCGGTCCAGCTGGCACTGAGATCCAGTTTTTCAGTACTGGCTCCATGTACTTTTATCGCGGAGAAAATAGTAGCCGTGCCATCATTGAATTCGCGTTCCACCCGGGTGAAAGCCTGTGTCATTACCGGTTTTTCCAGCGGTTGCTGAACGGCATGTACAAGCCGGATCTTCCGCCAGGGACTGAACATCCAGTGCTGTCCCTTATTGGCCGTTTCTCTTACTTTCACGCCATTGGGACCTGCCTGTAACCTGGGCATTAAAGCGGAATAACGTTCCAGTGCTTCCGGTGCCCAGAAGCTGGCATAACTGATTTCCACAATTGCGGCCTTGGGCAACTGAATGGTAAAGACCCTGTCTTTCCAGAAGGGCTCTCCATTCCCTTCCACCAGTTTAATTTTTACTGAACGGGGATTTTTCCATTGGTCATTGCTGAATTTTTTACCGGCCACGCCGTCTGTTACTTCCTCATCAAAATGGAAACTGAACTTACGGGTCTGTCCTTTTTTCCAGGCTGTTTCAAAACTGGTATTGGAGCGCATGGTAAAGACTACGCCTGCGGCCATCGGATCTGCGAGATAATCGATATCCACCTGGCCGGTTTCCACGGGGATCTGTACGGCTTTTGTCTTGCCATCGTCTTTGTATTCCTTATCGCGGCTGGTGATAAACGCGTATGCTTCTTTAGCTTTTACCGGATCAGTCATGGCTTCATCAAACATACCATGTACTTCCGCCAGTTGCTGTGATCCGCGGGGTGCGGTGAGAAAACGCACGGCTTCATGATGATATTTAAGCGTGCCTTTTGCCGTACCATCCACCACTACGGTGGTAACATTGTTTTCTTCATACCTCCGGGTATCAATTCCTTCATTACTCCGGATCACCATGTGTTGCAGGGATTCACCATCGCGGTCGCGGATCATTTTTTTATCACCACCCGTTATTTCATCACCCTGTAATAATACGGGTGAACTGAGTGGTTCAAAGCGGCGGTATTCAATATTGGTGCGGACACACTGCGCATTGTTTTCCGGCATTGTATCATGCGGAACGCCATTGCCTGCAATATCCACGGTACGGACTTTGATCCGGTATTTTTTTCCGAAACGTAAACGTGGCAACGATTTCGGAGCGGGTTTGATATCCACCTGCAGGCGGAAAGGGGTTTCCTTATCCAGCTGGTACTTTTTCTTTTCGTCATCATCTGAACTTACTTCAGGGCCTGAATTATTGATCCCTTTGCCTACACGCGGAACAGACAAACTCCAGCCTTCCCAGCGGGCCATTACTTCATTCAGTTTTTTCTCATCGCCATCTTCATCATCTTCAGTCAGGGCTAACTGGATACATCCTTCATCAATTTCATCTGCAGCGTCAAGCGGAATCGGTATCGCCGGCAGATTGACCGGCGCAAAGGCATAATTCATTTTCCGTTTGTGCAGGGAGTACCAGGTATCGGGTTTGTCTTCGTAAGCAATATCGAGGCGATAACCGAATACCAGGTCATCGGCATACAGAAACTCGGTGGGAACCGGTATCATTTCCCGCTGGGCAAATGTGGCATTGAAGACCTGCATACGCGCCGCCGGAATCTGTTTTTTCACGAGACCGGTTTTGAGTTTTGCAGGAGAAGGTTTTGCCGGATCACCCGTAACAGCAGGTGGAGTGGTTTGCGTTTTTGCTGCCACGGTATTTAAAAGGGCCTGGTTGTTGAGAATAGCGGTGGCGGCAAATGTGATTTTTGTCAGGTCCACACTGCGTACAAATTTCTGTAAAATGGTTTCGGCGAGTCCGTTTTTCAGGATACCGATTCCCGCACTGCGCAGGGAAGGCAGTCCTTCTTCGGGATCATCATCATCGTCATCATCATCTGCCGGGGCCTGATTCAGATTGCTGACCTTACCGGCGTTGAAGAGCATGATATTTTTATTCCGTTTGAATTTATTGACCGGACGAATATAATTACTGCGTTCCACCAGTTTCTTACCAAAGTTCAGGTTAACGGTATCCACATGACTGGACAGTTTCATCGCGGCCCCATCGGTATCAATCTGTACTACTTCAAAACCGGGGGTGCCGATAGTGAGGTATCCTTTATCGATATAACTGCCGGCTTTGGGAGCGGCATAAAATCCTTTTCCGGTAAATAAAAAGGCGGTGGCGGGGCTGGACAAAGTGGCTTCATTTTCCAAACCAAGATTTGCGGGCAGTATCCGTACGGTGCCAGAAGCGGTGGGAGGTGGTGCTGCCAGTTCAAAATCAATCACCAGTCCCAGTTTCCGCATAATAACCGGGTAAGACGTGAGAATGGATAACATATCATGATACTCAAACTCCGGTTTGGCAATGGGTTTGATCTCGCGTAATTTATTGGTATCGGCTTTCAGGTGAAAATTATGGAACTGACCAAAGTCGGTTTTAGGACTGGCCGCGGCATTGAAGCCGATTGCTTTTTTGGTACGCAGGGTATCCCGGGTGGACTTAGCGGCCACATTGCCCTTGATCACAAAATCGTTCAGCACCGCTGTTTTGGCATTGCCGGTAAGGGGTTTGGTGTTTTTTACCTGTACAGCGGATACTTCATTCAGTTTGGTAAACTGGTTGGTGAAAAAAGCGGCGGTGGGCAATTCATCCGTTTTCAGATTCCCCACTTCTTTATAGGTATCCAGTATAAAATTATGGATATGCAGGGCCGGATAGGATTTGATGATAAATTTTGAAATATCCGGCAGGGCAAAGGTTTTCACTTGTATATCCCCGTGAAAAAGTTGTTTGTACAGTTCCGGATTCCATTTTGTGGTAACGGGTTCCGCGGCAACCGGTTTATTGCTGTCCCACTGAATAAAGAAATCGGCTTCGTCCAGCTTTTCCATCCATTTCAGTATATCCGGAAAATCCGAGAGTTTGGTCCGCTGTCCGGCATCGAGCTGTATACTGATAAAGCAGGAGAGCATCCACTTGTTGCGGGTCTGGTCTTTCCAGGGGGAGGTGGTGAAGATTAGTTTCTGGGACATGGAGAGAAGTTGATAGGTTGAAAAGTTGAAAAGTTTTTATGGTTTCGCATTACGTCATGGTTCGGCAAGCTCACCATGACACCGGGCTGTTGTAGTCACCCTGAGCCTGCCTACCGGACAGGCAGGCTTGCCGAAGGGTGATTAAGCAGCGAATGTATCACAGTACTGCAGCCATTCGTTTTCGCTGATGAGCATACCGAAAGTCGGGTCGGCACCGGCACCGGCGAATTCGCGCTGCACTTTTAGTTTAACTGTTTTGGAGAAGAAAAGGATTTCGATTTTCACTTTTAGCGTGGCTTCACCCCATACACGGCTCACTTTCGTTTCGCCATTGGCGGCAGGTTTCATTTCTGCAGAGAGACTGAGCAGAAACTCCACCGATACCGTAATCAGGCTGAGAACGGAGAGGGCGCCGTTTACGCGCACATAACCGGTCAACTGAATTTTCTTTCCGTTTTCTTCTATTTCCATTTTGAAATAGATGCCCCCCATGATACTTACCGCACCACTGGCTACCCCCAGATTGAGGGATACTGCGGCTCCGAATTCCAGCGCGGCTTCAATGGCTTTGAGTCCCTTCATATCAAACTCTATGGCGAAGAAGCCACCGCCACCAAGGGCAGATACGGTAAGGGTGAAGGGCTGCTGTTTTTCACAGAAATTGAAACGCAGGGAAAGCGGACTGCCGTCAAATGGTAAACGGATCGCGGCACCGAGGGTGATATTCCGCAGGGTAAACATTCCCAGCTGTACATCCGGTAATCCGAGTGTGTATCCTGTGGTTACACCCGAAGGGGTTACATCCAGGAATGGAGGATCACTGAATCCATCGGCAGGAATGAAACGCTGCAGGTCATTGATAAAGGAAAGGGCCCCGAGAAACTTAATGGGCTCTTTGTCGAGATCAATGGAGAAGTCGAGTTTGGCCGAGGAGTTGACTTTAAAACCAACCCGCTTGAACTGCACAGCCGCAATATCCATGAGGATAATATCAAAGGCCCCGATATGCGAATCCAGTTCAAACAGCATGCCTTTGGAACTGTCTTTGAACCGCTGCACTTTGGCTTCGATCACCACGTTGCCTGCCGCCGCATTCTTCGGTTTGAATTTACCTACACCGAAATCATAGGTCTTAAGTGTAGCGGCATTCCAGCTGTATTCGGTAACATACGCTTTATCGGTCTTGTAATTTTTCAGGGCAGGTAAAGCGGTCTTGAGGCTGGGTCCATTCATACTGGTGCTTACCTTATCGGCTACATTAATAATATCACCCAGTCCGATGGTACCGAATAGTTTTGCGCCCTCATCAAAGAAACTTTTCGGATCGAAGCGGCTGTTCATGATATCGTCCAGCTTTCCACCCACAGCCCCGAATGTTTTAGATAAACCACTGACGGAGAAATCGGGCATCATGCCGCCTTTGAGTTTGCTCTTGCTGCCACCAAATGCTACTGCGGATTCTGCCACCAGTTTGGCAAACACCGCTCCTTTATTTTTCCGCTGATTCGCGGGCTTATTGGATTCATCATCCACCAGCGTTACACTGACGGCTTTCCGTTCGCCGGTGATATTTTCCAGTGCTTCAATATAGATATCGACTTGTTTACAGGAAGGAGTAAAGCCCGGTTTTTCATTGCTGGTCAGCAGGGCGGTAAAATCAATCCGCTGTACTTCCACCGTGGTATCACCAGGCTGGCTGCTCCGGGCCAGGGACATTTTTTGTCCGCGGAAAGAGATGTCGCGCCCGGTCACCATTTTGTTATAACAACTGATCACTTTGCTGACCTGGTTGCTGTTGATATCATTGCTGCCCGGTTTGATGGTAATATCCGTGGTCAGGAAGACAACAGGCATGTGGAAGTCGGTCTCATTTCCATCGAGGTCGTAGCCCACCAGTTTAAAACGGAATTCTTTTCCGCCCACCACCGGAATAAACTGCTGATCGGGCTGGGCACCGAGGTCATTGCAGAATCCTTTGGGCGGATCAATGGTGGGGGTGGCGGTGGTAATGAATTTTATCGTGGAGAAATTAAAGGAACGGAAGGCACCTGTCTTCGGATCATAGGGATCATATTTCTTTTCCTCCTCCGTGATCACGATGAAGTAACGCTGCCGGTTAACCGCATATCCGCCCTGGGGTTTCCGTTCGGTAATGCGTACCAGGGAGGCTTCATGGCCAAAGGGGAATATATTACCGGCATAGACTACTTCCACATAGTGATCGCGGGCCATTGTGGCAATATGTTTCCATTTCAGCAGGTTGAGACTGCCGATAATACCGGCCGATTCGAGTTCCGTCCGTTTTACTTCCATCTCCGCATCAAACCAGGCACCAAGCGAACTCAGCATCAGGTTATTTACCAGTACGGGTTTGGGGACAAAGCCGCCGGGCAGGGCCCAGTTGCTGCTCTCGTGTACGATACAGTGGCGGTCATCATTATATAAGGAAGTGATAAATGAACTGTCGCGGGTGGGCTTGACTTTATAATCACCATTGATATCGGTGGCCCATAGCGCCCGTACCGAGCGGATGGGTTTGAGAATATCGGAAAGATCTTTTCCGCCAGAACAGTTTCTGCAGGTAAGCCGGGTATGCCAGAGTTCATAGTAGGTACCTGGCGATATGCCGCCAACGGGCCGGCTTTTCAATGTGGTTTCATGATTCCAGGCACTGTGTTCATTGGGGGAAATGAATAAGCGGTAAGGAAACTCAATACAGGTTTCTTCGGGATGCACGGGCCGGGGTGTTTTCCCATTCCGGAGCTCGTCCATGATGGCAATTACCTGCGGATTCACCGTTGTCTGGGTGAGGGTAACGGGTGCTTCTGTTTTTTGTATCTGCCTCTCTTCGGTTTTGGTAGCCGCCCGCCGGTCATTATTCAGTTGTACCTGCCGTTCTGCATTGTTAGCCGGCAGTTGCTGTATCCGGATATTCGGATTATTCAGTACGGGCTGTTTATTCAGCTCCGGTTGTGTATTTACCGCTTTATTGTCCGGTATATTGGCTTGCCCGATGGGGCCTTCTTTGATCAGTATATTTTTATAGTTATCCTGGCCGTCATTCAGATTAAAGACGGGCAGGGTTTTCGGGGAAGCCGCCCGTTTACTGATCACAGGGGTGTATTTATCCCAATTCAGGAGTGCTTCCACGGTCAGTGGAATACTGCTCACGGAAGCCGGAATGGCAAACACCAGTCTTGATCTTCCGGAGAGATAGGAACGGGCCGGGTAACGCGGTCCCTGTGTCAGCATATAATTCTTTTCATTCCCTTTTACGGGGCCGGTCTGTTTGTTTTCAAAATTGGCTGAACCGGCTTCACCTCCTTCTTCGAACGCTTCTTCCGCGAGACTTTGCGGGGTGAAATAGACAATCAGTAACTGGGGGCCGCTTGTTTTCTGAAGACTGTTATTCCCCGGCGTTTTTTTGTACCCGGTAAATACCAGTTCCAGTTCCAGCAGGTCTTCAGGCCGGTAAAGGGTCAGTTTTACGGTATCCGCCAGTTCTCTGAACAAGGCATCAAGGGTCTGGTCGATGGTGGCGGGCGAAGCGGAAATGGCACGTGCGGAACCGGCTCCGGCAGTCAGGGCCAGGAGCTTCAGCAGGCGCCTGCGGGAAGCGTTCATCATAAAAAGGGTTAAATGGGTTTCGTTTTAAATATATACAGATTAAATAAAAACCGGTATGACCTGAATACTTATTATTCAAAAAACTACTAGAATTAGTGATGATCAGCGGGTCAGTCACAGGCGTATCCTGTTCTGCTATGCATACTTTCGCCATCAATCCGTTGTTACCCCCCTTCTTTTTTTGTACACAAAATCCACAGTTTTGTCCGGTATAGGCGGATTGTCCACAAAGCACGATTTCATTGTAAAAAATGATCGTTTTAACCCGTCATTTCCCCTAATTTGTGCCATTACAATAATTGCTGAGTGAACCCGGAAGAATTACAACAGATTTACAACTCCAGTCCGTCCGTACAAATGCTGCGCCTGCGCAATGCGCACTGGATTTTACCTTTTTTATACCAGGTATTTAAAGAAGATAACCGGCATGTGATTCCGGAGGAGTCGCTGATTCAGCTGCTGGCCGAGACGCTGAGCCTGCATGAAGACGGTACCGAGGATATTGAGGAGGCCCGGATTGCCTTCGGGGAGGATGAACAAACCCGGAGCCGCAAATACCTGATGAGCTGGGTACAAAAACGCCTGCTGCAGGATTTTCAGGATGCGGAAGGCACGATTCTCTATCAATTGAGTGCGCATACGGAAAAAGTTTTCCAGTGGATGCACAGTCTGCAGGTGCGTAAACACGTGGGCACAGAGAGCCGGTTTAAACTGCTGTTCAATTCTCTTCAGGACATTGTGGAGCATACGGAGGACGACCGCAAAAAACGTCTTGAATTATTAAAAGATAAGCGCGCCGAAATTGATAAAGAGATCAAGGCGATTGAAATGGGGGTGGCGCCGGAGAATTATACCAATGCCCAGGTAAGTGAGCGGCTTGAACTTTTTACCCGGCTCTGTTATGAACTGATCAGTGATTTCCGGGAAGTGGAAGATAATTTTAAACAGATTCACCGGGCCATTGTGGAACAACACACCAAGGCCGAACAGGGCAAGGGCGCTATTGTAGGCTTTGCCTTTGAAGCGTATGATGCCTTGCGTCAGAGCCCGCAGGGCAGAAGCTTCTATGCTTTCTGGGATTTCCTGATATCCCGCACGGGCCAGCAATACTGGAAAGAACTCACGGAACAACTGATACAGCTGATTGAGGAGCGCCAGATCAGCGCCGACAGCCTGTTTTTACAAAACGTAAAACACCTGCTGCTGCAACAGGGAAAAACAGTATACGACGCAAATGATAAGATGGCCGAGAAACTCAGCCGTATTATCACGGAGAAAGAAATTGCCAAACACCGGAGACTGCGCAAACAGATAGCCGGTATAAAAGAACTGGTGTTTGACCTGATGGATGAAGAACAGGTGGATTGCTCCATGGGAACGGCCTTTTATTCCGATGTGAAAATGGTGATGGAGCGCAAGCTTACCTATCAGCAAAAGAAAACAACGGCTGCCGTAAAACAACCACTGGCCCAGGAGAATGTGATTGCCGATCCGGAACGTTTTTCCAAAATGCTCAATACCGCTTTTATCGATAAAAAAATATTGTGGCAGCATGTGGAAGCCGTGCTGAAGAACCAGACCACGGCTACACTGAAAGAAATACTGGAAGTGCATCCGCCCGATAACGGACTGGCAGAAATAGTAAGCTATTACAGTTTTATAAAAGACAAAAAAGGAAAAGTACAGATCATTGAAAAAACAACCGAACTCATTCCGCTGAACAGCGAACAGACAAAATTTGCCGAAGTACCCTATCTCCTGTTCAGTAAATAGACGATTACCATGCAACAGAAAATATTACCGTATACCTCCGTTTTTATAAAGTTACTCCGCGGTCCGCTCGATTATACCGACAAGACCGCCTGGGAGAAATTGCTGCAATACAAAGTGGAAATCCCGGCCTTCCTGCAACAGCTGGGTCTGCGGATGATCCTGCATGAAGAAGACGGCTATGCCTATCTCCTCCATGTAAATCCGGAAGAAGAAGATGCCAGTGTGAGCTGGATTATCCGCCGGGCACTGACCTATGAGGAGAGTATCATGCTGGTATTGCTGCGGGAGATGATGGCGGAGTTTGAAACAGGTGACAGCAACCATCGTGAGCTGGTAAAAAAACGCCGGGAGATAAAAGAGTACGCGGAGTTGTTCTTTAAGGAAAATGCCAGCCGGGTAAAATTCCTGAAAGAGATTGACCGCCTGATTGATAAAACCGCGGAATATGGTTTCCTGGCCATGACCGATGATCATGAAATAGCCGATGAACAACGGTTCCGGATTAAGAAGATTATTAAAGCCCGGGTGGATGCGGAAGAGCTGGATAGTTTTTACCAGCAACTGAAGCAGCACAAAGAGAAAGTAAAGACAGTATCCAACCCTTAAACGATTGACGCATGCAGCTGAGTGTATTTAGTACCGATAACCAGAAGAGTGGTTTCCGTCTCCAGTATATGGAAGTGTTTAACTGGGGCACTTTTGATGATACGATTCATGCCATACATCCCGGTGGTGAAACGAGCCTGCTTACCGGGGCGAACGGGAGCGGCAAGACCACATTTGTGGATGCCCTGCTGACCCTGATTGTACCGGAGAAGCGGTACCGGTTTTATAACCAGAGCAGCGGCAGTGAAAAGAAAGGCGATCGTACGGAAGATACGTATGTGCTTGGGGGTTATGGTACCATTACCAGTGAGAGTACCGGCTCCACCAAGACGCTTTACCTGCGGGAAAATAAAGACGAAGCCTACAGCATCATTCTGGTCAATTTCGCCAACGAAGCGGAGCAGGTGGTCACCCTGTTCCAGGTACGCTATTTTGTGAATGGCGAAATGAAAAAACATTTTGGCGTAGCCCATAAGGCGCTGAAGATTGAAGAAGATTTCAAACCCTTTGACCTTGGCGGCGCGTGGAAGAAAGCGATTGATCAGCGGTACAATAAAGGCAGCCGCAAATTTGTGGAATGGTTTGATGCCGCCAGCCGTTACGCGCAGCGTATTGTGGAGGTACTGGGTATGCAGAGTATTCAGGCCCTGCACCTGTTTAACCAGACCGTGGGGATTAAAGTACTGGGCAACCTGGATGAGTTTATCCGTACCCATATGCTGGAGCCACGGAATATGGAAGAGCAGTTCCAGGATTTAAAGAAACATCTTTCCACCCTGCTGGATGCCCGCCGCAATATTGAAAAAGCGGAAGAGCAGCTGAAAATGCTGCAACCGGTAAAGGATCAGTACCTGCAGTTTCAGCAACTGAAGCAGGAAAAGGAAGAACTGGAAACACTGCTCAATACCGCGCGTATCTGGAAAAAATATACGCAACACGAATTACTCCGTACGGAATCGGACAGCATCCGGCAGCAGGGAAAAGAGCTGGCACAGAAAATTGCACAGCATAAAAAGGAGCTGGCGGAACTGGCAGAAGAAGAACGGACGATACTGAACCAGATAGACCAGAACCAGGCCGGTCAGCGATTGCAGCAACTGGAAAAATCAAAACAGGAGCTGGAAGAAAAGAAAAATACCGCTACGGCAAGACTGGAGGAGTTTACCAGCTGGTGCGCTACGCTGCATTTACAGGAAGCAACAGTGCCGGATGAAGCGGCGTATCAGCGGATAAAGAAAGAAAACCAGCGTAAGCAACTTGCACTGAACACCGAGAAGCGGCTGAATGACGAAGACGAGTATGATGCCCGCAGGAAAAAAGATAACGCTGTGGCGGACAAGGATATCGTGGAGAAGGAACTGAATAACCTGCTGGTGAGTAAAAATAATATTCCGGCCTACCTGATCAGCATCCGTGCGCATATCAGTGAAGCCCTGGACATTTTACCTCATGAGCTTCCTTTTGCCGGGGAACTGATGCAGGTTAAAACGGATGAACTGCAGTGGCAACCGGCCGTGGAAAAGTTATTACGCCATTTCAGTCTTCGTTTACTCGTGCCCGATAAATACTATAAGAAAGTAAATAAATATGTAAACCGGGAAAACCTGCGGGCCAGACTGGTGTATGAGCATGTAACGGATAATGCGTTGGTGCAGCATCCGGAAGAGGGAACCGTGCATGATAAACTGGAGTTTCATCCGGATCATAAACTGGGCAACTGGGTGGAGCAGCAGGTGATCCGGCAGTTTAATTATGCCTGTATTGAGGATGATAAAAACCTGGACCGGTACAGCAAAGCCGTAACGCTGAACGGCCTTATCAAAAATGGTCAGCGGCATGAGAAGGATGACCGTCCCGGAAAGAATGACGCGAGTCATTATGTACTGGGCTGGAACAATGAAAAGAAAAAGCAGGCACTCTTTGCGAAACGGGATGCGCTTTCTGATCTGTTGCAACAAACGGCGGAGATCATGGAACGTTGCAGCAATAAGGGCAAACGACTGCAGCATCAGTTTTATGCGGGTAGCCGGATTCAGGAGCATGCGGGATTTGAAGAGCTTGATATTGCCGGTCTGCAGCGCGGTATTCACAAAGTACTGGAGCAGATGAATGCCCTCACGAAAGAGAATAAGGCATTGACCCAATTAAAGAAGCAACTGGAAGATACGCGTGACCGGAAACATACGGCACAGGATCAGCAGGATAAACTGGTACGGGAAGAAGGGGTAATGAACCAGAAGCTGGAAACCCTGCAACAGCAGCTGGATCAGCTGATCGTGGTGGTGGAGCAGATAAAACCGGAAGAGAAAGATTTACTGCTGCAGTTTCAGCAGCAGCAGTCCGGATTTATGAGCCAGATTACCGTTGAGAACCTGGACCAGCAGTTTAGCAGTTTCAGGGATACCAAACAGGCCTTACTGGACAAACTGCAGATCAGTTTGCAGAAAGCGGAAACCGCACTGAACCGGGCTATCCTGCTAATTAAAAATCCATCGGGGGCTATAACCCAGAAATACCCGGACTGGAGTGGTGATGTGGTGGGCTTTCCGGAAGACGCGCAGTATGCCAATGAGTATATTGAATGGATGGACAAACTGAGTTCGGAGAACCTCCCTAAATACAAACGCGATTTTGAAAACTATATCAGTGATACCATTACCTATAAGATCGGTGGATTGAATGAAGAGCTGGATAAATGGGAGCGGGAGATCAGTAACAGTATTGTAAAACTGAATCAGTCGCTCAGCGGCATCAACTTCAACCGGATGCCGGATACCTATGTGCAGCTGAGAAAGCAACCGGTACAGGCGGGTTCCGAGATCCGGGAATTCAGGAATCAGTTGCTGGATGCTTTGCCCCAGGCGGCCAACTGGCAACAGAGCAGTTTTGAAGAGAAGGCGCTCCATTTCACACAGAAGATACAACCGCTGATTGCGGAGCTTGATGCCAGTGATACGTACCGTAATAAAGTGATGGATGTACGGAACTGGTTTGAGTTCTGGGCGGATGAGAAATACCGGAGCAACAATGAAACCAAGAAAACCTATCGCCAGATGGGTCAGTTATCCGGCGGGGAAAAAGCGCAGCTGACGTACACGATACTCTGTTCGGCTATTGCCTACCAGTTTGGCATTACCCGGGAGGGACGTGCCAGCAAGAGTCTCCGTTTTATTGCGGTGGATGAAAGTTTCAGTAACCAGGACGAGGAAAAAGCCACGTACCTGATGGAGTTGTGCAAGCAGTTGCACCTGCAGTTACTGGTGGTAACCCCGAGTGATAAGATTCAGATTGTGCAGGATTTTATCGCGCATGTGCACCTGGTGCAGCGCGTGCAGAACCGGCACAGTGTGGTGTATAATATGACGGTGAAGGAACTGCGTGACAAGATCGACGGCGGCACCATTGAGGCTGTAAAAGAACCAAAGAAAGCGAAGAAGACAGTAGTGGGTTGAGATGTGAGATGTCAGATGTGGGATGTCAGTAGCGATGCCGAATGGAGGTGCCGTATCTCGTACTTCGTACTTGAAAGACCGGATGGTGGATGTTTGACTTTATTGAATAAACATTAATGAGCCCGGGTAATCCGTCCGGAAAGTTGCGGTGTATACGTGGGCGATAAACGGAGATAGGCTATCATCGTCTGAACGATCTCGATACCGGTTTTCTTAACCGATATAGCTTTTTTAAATTCCACAAAGCCATCACCGCCATCGGCCAGGAAATTTGATGTAACCACTTTATATACGCGATCGTTGTCCAGTGGTTTTCCATTGAGTTGAATCAAACCTACACGCTGACCAATTGGCTTTGATTCATCATACTGCATTTCCACGCCTCTTGAAACCTGCAGAATTCCATTGGTAAGTCCGGCACCGTGTTCCATCAGGGTCCTGATTTGTTTTCCTTTCAGTTCTACTTCTACAATAGTATTCGGAAAAGGGAATGCGGAGATCAGTTGCCCTGCCGTTACTTGTCCCGCATCAATATCCTGTCTTAGTCCGCCACTGTTGGTCAGGGTAAGATCGGCTCCGGGGGAGGCATGCAGCATGGCATCGGCCACCATATTTCCCATCGTGGATTCATCGCCGTACGAGCGGGTTAAAGAGACGGGTATGGTACATATTTTTTCCTCAGTAATCAGTTTTACTTTTTCTTTCCAGTACCGGATGGCCGATAATGTGGCGCTGTCATCAGGCACAGCATCATCAAAGAGATAGTCCAGTTTATTCCGGTAGCCGGTAATTTTATCTGTGGCCGGGTTATAGTTCAGCTCCAGTTTACCCAGCTCCATACCCAATGCATCTGTAGATACAATCAGGGTTCCGTTTGCTTCAAGGGGTTGTATTGTACCCTGGTGGGCATGTCCGGTAATGAGGATATCAATACCGGGTACGGTTTGAGCCAGTTCAATATCCCGTTGCAGGTTACGGGCCACATCGGCACCACCGGCAGAAGACTGACGACCGGGTACTCCCTGGTGTACCAATAGTACGATCAGGTCTGTTTTTCCCTTCAATGCAGCGATATATTTTCTCAGGTAGTATTCTTCATCCCGCGCTTCCACGCCCCGGATCATTTCATCCGCGATGGTATCATAGAAGGCAAATTTTCCATGCAGACCAATAACACCAATACGTATACCGTTTACGGTAATGATTTTATAAGGTTGATTCCAGATCAGTTTATTCTTCTTTTTCTTCAGGAAAATATTGCCGTTCAGTACCGGGAAGGTGGCCTTCTTCAGTTGTAGGGGTACATTCTGCCAGCCATGATCAAATTCATGATTGCCGATACAGGCCGCGTCAATGGATAAATGGTTCATCACATCGATCACCGCTTCTCCTTTTGTGAGTGAGCTGATATAGGGCCCGGTAAAAAAATCACCGGCATCGAAATAAACTGTATGCAGGTTGGCGGCTTTTTCCTGTTTTACCAGGGTGGCAATATTGGCAAATCCTCCCACCTGCCGGGTTTTACTGATCCAGGGGATTATCTGCGGTTCAAGATGCGCATGCAGGTCGTTTGTATAAAGGATCGTGAATTTTTTTATGGAATCCTGGGCATTTGCAGCCAGCAGGGAAAGAGACAAGAACAGGAAGAAAAGAGTTTTTCTCATATACTGCAATATAAAGAAAGCAGGTAATACAGGTGCCGGGTGTCAGGAATACAATGACTGATGGAGGGTCGTACTTCGTACCTCGTACTTAGTACCCGTACTTCATACTTACAATGAAGCGTAGGCTACAGCAATCTCCGCCCCCACTTTTGCATTATGTTTAATCAGGGCAATATTGGCTTCGAGGCTTTCTCCTTTAGTATGTCCGGCAATATATTTTAAAAGAAAGGGGGTCACTTCTTTACCGCTGATCTTTTTTTCTTTGGCGGCATTCAGGGCGATCTGAATATGAATTTCCATTTCATCACTCACTATTTCGCGTTCGGCCGGTACCGGGTTGGCGATCAGTACGGATCCTTCAAGTCCCAGGTTCCATTTGGTATGGAGCATGGCGGCAATAGCGGCCGGACTGTCCAGTCTCAACGGGGAAGCGTATCCGCTTTTCCGGGAGTAAAAGCTGGGAAATTCTGATTGTCCGTAGGTAACCACCGGTATGCCTTTAGTTTCAAGGTATTCCAGGGTAAGGTTGATATCGAGAATGGATTTTACCCCGGCGGAGACTACAGCCACGGATGTCTGTCCCATTTCAGTAAGGTCGGCTGATATATCCATGGATGTTTCCGCCCCGCGGTGTACCCCGCCGATACCGCCGGTTACAAAGATGCGGATACCGGCCATGGCTGCAATACGCATGGTGGCCGCCACAGTGGTAGCACCGTACAGCTGCTGGCTCAGTACATAGGGCATATCCCGGAGACTTACTTTCCATACCTGCTCCGCCTGTCCGAAATACCGGATCTGCTCAGCGGTGAGGCCGGCATAACATTTCCCATTGAAAATAGCGATGGTGGCCGGTACAGCCCCGTGGTCGCGTACTGTTTGTTCAACAGCCAGGGCTGTTTCCACATTCTGCGGGTATGGCATACCGTGAGAAATAATCGTAGACTCGAGTGCCACGACCGGCTTACCTGCGGCTAAAGCTTCTTTTACTTCCGGTAATATGTCCAGGTAGGTATGCATCAGGAAGGATAATAGTTGGTGATACGGCTGAGCAGTTTTTCCTGGTTCAGGTGAGTGGCAATGGCCCCGTTTACCTGCAGGATTTCGGCCGAAAGGGTATGTGCCAGTTTAAGACAGTCCATATCGTCTTTGCCGAGGAATTTGCCGAGAATAAATCCGGTTAATGAACCGTCGCCGGCCCCGGTGCAGTCCACCACTTCGATATCAGGTGCATGCAGGGTAATCGCTTTTTCCTTTTTATATAAAGCAGATCCCATTTTCCCATTGTGCAGCCAGATCTGTTCCACCCCGCGTTCCAGCAGTTCTTCAATCTGCATCTGGGTCATACTGGCCTGTTCGGAACACATCACCGGCAATTCATCCTCGTTGGGAGTGATCAGGAAGAGGCCTTTCAGTTCCACATGCCGGAACTTCCGGGCAGGTGGTACGGACACGGGCTCCAGGATAAACGGAATCCTGTTTTCATTACTGAAATTCATCAGCCATTCGGCGGTGTCCACACTGATATTGGCATCCGCGAGAATATAAGAGGCCGAACGCATCAGCTCAATATGGTTTTGCAGATGTTCGGGTGTAATCAGGTGTATGGCGGCGTTGGTAAGAAAGGCGGAAAACAGCGAACCGTCCACATTCAGGATGCCGGTGTATTTGCCGGTGAGTCCTTCCTTGGTGATCATGGCGTCCAGTTTTACACCGGCATCGAGACTTACTTTTTTGAGCCAGTCACCGTCGCTGTCATTGCCTACCACACTGATCAGTTGTACGGGTACCCCGAGCAGGGCCAGTTGCTGCGCAATATTCCGGCTTACTCCCCCGGCGGTTTTGGTTACAGTAGCATCATTGGTGGTAGCCAGCAACATTTCTGAAGTGGCATGGAAGAGTTCGTCGACCAGGGCGGCGCCGATACAGATTACGGGTTTTGGCATGCTGCAAAAGTAAAGGCAAAAATTTACTCTTCTTTCTTCTTTACAATTAAAAAGGAGTCCTTCTCTAATGGTAAATACCCGTATTCATAGCAATAGTAGTATAGCCGGCCGTTTTTGCTGGTTCGGATATGGGTCAGGTACTTAAAATGGAAGCCCTGGCGGAGCAGACTATCCCGGCTGGTTTTTGCCGATTCCCCTTTTTGTTCCAGTATACCGGCCAGTATTTTCCGGTTGCGTTGCAGGCTGTTATTGATACTGCGGATGAGGGGATTGTATGTATCACGAGATTTTAAATCATTGTTGAAATGATTCCGGCAATAATCATTGCAGAATTTTTTATCGGCTCGTCCTTGTATCGGATTGCCGCAGGCCTGGCAGGCCCGCTTGTCGGTTCGAAGCATATTCATAGTCAAGGTTTAGGTGGATGAAAAGTACAAATCACGATCCGTGTACAAATGGGTTTTACACATTTAGTTTCGGGAATAAACGGATAAAAACCGGGTAAGGGCTCATGGCGATAGCATATTTGTCCCGTCATCCGGTGTGACGTCCACCGGGGACTGAGATAAAACCATTGTAAACCGTTCCGGTGAAATACCCGGAACACAAACTGAAAAACTATGTATGCATTAAAAAACAAAGTGCAGCTGATCGGTAACCTGGGCAATGCGCCCGAGATCAAAACCTTTGACGGGGGCAGGAAGATGGCCCGGTTTTCCATGGCTACTTCGGAAAGCTACCGCAACACGAAGGGTGAAAAGGTAACAGAAACCCAGTGGCACAACCTGGTGGCCTGGGGCAAACTGGCCGAGATCGTTGAGAAATTCCTCACCAAGGGGAAGGAAATAGCTATCGAAGGAAAACTCATCAACCGTAGCTATAACAACAAGGAAGGCGAGAAAAAGTACATCACCGAAATTCAGGTGAATGATTTACTGATGCTGGGCAGCCGTCAGCCTGAAGCGTAGTTAATGGCCACGAAGCCGTACGTCAAAAGCGAAAGTGAGGCGTACGGCTCCCGTGGTACCGTATGGGGTTTGATTATACGAATTACAATGACAAGAAAACTATACAGCCGGGTTTATTTCATTTATAAGTAAACCCGTTAAAATATTGCCACGAAAGCACAGGTGTTGATAAGGGTTAGTAAGGGTTAAGTTCAGTTTTTGGTGGATTGGTGTCAGCTATGTCTTTCGTGGCCCAAAATAATTCCGGTTCCCATTTCTTTCGTTTTTATTAGCGATTTTCGTGACCCGGGTAATTCGCGTTAATTTGTGCGTTGCCGGATATAGATTAATTTTCTCACCAGTCAGTGCTATAGAAGCTTCATTCTGCTATGACCTTTACTCCTGATCAGTCAAATACGATGTTTCGCCTGGCGACAGAACTGGTTAATCAGACCGGGCGGGATATTTTCCTGACCGGAAAAGCGGGTACCGGTAAGACGACTTTTTTAAAATATATCCGTGAAAACTGTCATAAGCAAATGGCCGTAGTGGCACCGACCGGCGTGGCAGCGATCAACGCAGGGGGGGTAACCCTGCATTCTTTTTTTCAATTGCCTTTTGGCCCCTTTTTACCTGTGAATAAAGGCACTGGCTTCAGCGGCCAGGAAGTCAGTAATAAACACAGCCTGGTCAGTCGCCTCCGGCTGAATGCCGAGAAAAGAAAACTGATGCAGCAACTGGAACTGCTGGTGATCGACGAAATCAGTATGGTTAGGGCCGATCTGCTGGATGCAGTGGATACGGTATTGCGCTTTGTCCGGCATGCACCGCAGGAGAAATTCGGCGGGGTGCAGGTTTTGTATATTGGGGATATGTTTCAGTTGCCCCCGGTGGTGAAAGACGCGGAGTGGAAAATCCTGAATGCATATTATAACAGTCCCTATTTTTTTGATAGCCAGGTGGTAAAAGAGCAGCCGCCATTATATATTGAGTTTGATAAAATATACCGGCAACGTGATGCTTCCTTTATTGAAGTGCTGAACCAGGTCCGGAATAACGCTTTAAATGAAGAAGGAAAACAGATACTGGGCAGCCGTTTTCAGCCGGTGATGCGCCGGCAGCATGATGACGGGTATATCATATTGACCACGCATAATGAACAGGCCCGGAATATCAATGCGGCCCAACTGCAGCAACTCAATGCACCGGTATTCCGGTATGAAGCCGAACTGGAAGATGATTTTCCGGAACAGGCTTTTCCGGCCGACCAGGTATTGCTGCTGAAAGAAGGGGCACAAGTAATGTTTATCCGCAACGACAGTATGGATAAAGGGAAGCGTTTCTATAATGGTAAAATCGGTACCGTTTCCAGGCTGGAAGAAAACAAGATATGGGTCACCTGCCCCGATTTGCCGGATGAAATTGAAGTGAGCAAAGAGAAATGGGAAAATATCCGTTACAGCCTGGACAAAGCCAATCAGCAGATGAAGGAAGAAGTACTGGGCGCATTTACCCAGTTTCCCCTGCGGCTGGCCTGGGCGATCACGATACATAAAAGCCAGGGACTGACATTTGAAAAAGCGATTATAGATGCGGGTGAGGCTTTTGCCCCGGGACAGGTCTATGTGGCATTGAGCCGTTGCAGCAGCCTGGAAGGCATGGTGCTGAAAAGTAAAATCAGGGACAATAGCCTGCTTACGGATCCCCGTATCATTGATTTTACCCGGCAGGCGGCCAGTTCCGATGAGCTGCATACCGCCCTGGCTGCAGCAAGAAAGGCCTACCAGCTCAGGTCTCTCAAAGAATTTTTTGATTACCTGCCGGCCATAAAAATAACAGAAGCCATCCGGGAATTACTGCAAAAGCATCCTGACTCTTTCAAAAAGGAAGCTATTCCCTGGGCAGCGGAATTTCTCCGTCAGTTACAACCGGTGCAGGAAACAGCGCTCCGCTTTCATCAATGGCTGGATGGGCAGTTCAGAGAGCCCGGCGAACCTGAATCGAATCCTGCCATTGCGGAACGGACCGGTAAAGCCGCGGTACATTTTATTGAAGAAACCCGGAAACTGATTGAATATATCAAGGCTGCCGGATTGGTTACCGACAGTAAACTATTGGCAAAAGACCTGAATGATTTGCTGAAAGAATTGTTTACCCGTTTGTCGGTAACTATTTATATGTGCAAAGGGTTTGATGGAAGTTTTGATGTGGCCGCCTGGCATATCCACCGGAAAAAATTTCTGCTGCCCTATTTTCCGGTCAATGTATATGCGGCTTCATCTGCCGGCACTACGGATTCCGATATGCCGCATCCTGCTTTATATGCTCTTTTAAAAAAAGAACGGGATCTCATCTGTGCCCGGAAGGGATTACCGGTTTACCTGGTGCTATCCGGTACTACACTGGATGAGATGGCGCGTTATCTGCCACAATCCAAAGAAGAGTTGCGGCAAATTACGGGTATGGGTGAAGTGAAGACCGGGCAGTATGGTCCGGTATTCCTTGAAATCATCCTGGAATACTGTAACGAAAACGGCCTTACCACCCGTATACATGAAAAAGCGGCAGTGAAAGAAAAGAAGGCAAGATCGCCCCGGATTACAAGGCAGGCACAAGGAAAAAAAGATACTTACCTGGAATCATTCCTGCTGTTCCGGCAGGGAAAAAAGATCGCGGATATTGCCCGGGAAAGAAACCTGTCGCCTTCTACTATTGAGGGTCACCTGGCACGTTATGTAGTGGCAGGTGAAATTGATATACAGGAACTGGTACCGGCTGATAAACAAAATAAAATTGAAGCGGCACTGGCCCGGTCAGATGGCAAATCCATTACCCCGGTAAAACAGGAGTTGGGAGAAGAAGTAAGTTTCGGTGAAATCCGGTTGGTGCTGGCTGCCCGTGAAGCGGCAATCGCCAGATCAACGGATTAACGGATTAATACAACGGTTCCCTTCTTACTGTTCTTTGGTTGTCCTGGTAACTGGTATTCACAAAACCAGGAGAAGACCGCTGATTCCGTTCTTTCGCTTTTGGATAATCCATTCCATTTTTCATTCGGGTTTACAGAATAAAAAACCCGTTCTCCCCATCGGTTATAAATACTCAACCGGTAATTGCTTACGGCTGCTACTGAACCCAGTGGCCCGAACCAATCATTCTTCCCATCATTATTCGGGGTGAACCCGGAAGGGAAAACTATATCCCGGCAACTGGTATCAAGATCGAGAAAGACGCTGACCGGTATACTGCAGAAATCAGTGCCATTGATTGTTATTGTATAGGTACCCGTACCCAGGTTACCGGCGATAGCAGTGGATTGTACCGGGTTGCTGTTCCAGTTATACGAAAAGGGTTGAGTGCCCGCTCCGGTAACGGTTGCTGAAAGTACCCCGCCGCTATTGGTTTCACAGGAAGCCGGTTTTACTACAGTGGCAGCAGTTTCCACTACGGTCAGGGTTTTAGTAATAGTGGATGGCGCATTACCCGGACCACTGGCGGTTAATGAAACCGTATAAGTTCCCGGCGCACTGAAAATATGTACCGGATCGGCTTGTACAGCAGTATTATTTGTGCCAGATCCCGGATCGCCAAAGTTCCACTGATAAGAGGGACATAGTTCCGAACTGTTTATAAAGCGAACCTTTCGTGTACTGTCGCAAACCCAGGAGAAACCGGCATTATTCGGCGGTGCTTCTTCAATATGGATTGAATCCATCGCAAACCCGTCATAATTATTACAGGTGGTACCGGCACCGAATATAAACCTGAAAATAACAGAGGGCTCCCCGCCCAGTTCGGGTAAGGTTCTGGCTGCCTGCACCCATCCTTTACTTCCGTTGCCACCCCGGCAGGCACCTGCGTTTAATTTACCATTGCCCGTCCAGCCCTGCAATCTTGTTGCCAATGGCGACAAGGCACTGATGGCCGGTGTATTGAACCAGTTTTTATTCAGACAATCTCCTTTTTCATTGGCGGCTCCCACAGTAACCCAACTGTTACCATTATCCAGCGAATATTGAAACGAGGCTCCATCCCATTGCTGTTCAGTTTCCCAATACAGCTTCATACTCAGCCAGGGATATTGCAGGCTGGTAAAATCAAAGCAAGGACTTTGCAGCCAGGAAGCCTCACCATCGGAATAGGTATTCGTATTGGTTAACCCGCCGGCCATCCAGCAACGGGTTCCGTCGCCAGCGGTATTGATAACTGTTTTTGACGGAGTGCCCCAGGCCCAGGAAGAAGCCGTGCCACCCGTGGTCCAGGCACCGGTATTGTTTTCAAAGCTCTCCTGGTATGGAAATGCAGTAACGGTCTGGGTGCATTGGGTATTGCCGGTAAAGGAATAAACTGCCGTTAATAAGTATACTATGATAAAGCGGTACGTCAACATTATTGGTAAAAGGGGAACAAAGATAGTAAGACAATGCTGAACAGCCACGTATTGATCAGCCGGAATGCAGGACTGTAGCCATTTCCAGGCAACAGGCAAAGTCAGTAATTATTCACATTTAATCCCACTTACGGGCAGGATATAAACTTTATCTATAACTTCATTTAACTACTTACTATTAACCATTATGAATGCAACCGGAATGCCTGTATGGCGCTTAGTCAGTCAACATGATATTGCTGAAATACGTCAGCAAATTGGTAATGGACAAAATGCATTTTTCACCCTGCGTGACTGGCAGGCCGGTGATGTGATAGCCGATTTTTCCGCAGGTACCATTTCCGCTGAGCCCACTTATTTAACCGTACAGGTGGATGAGGGGAAACATATCACGCTTACACCTGAGTTTCTCCAGTATATTAATCATAGTTGTGATCCGAATGTGTTTTTTGATACCACGTTGATGCAACTGGTGGCTTTGAAAGATATTAAGGCCGGCACGGAATGTTGTTTCTTTTATCCGTCTTCCGAATGGAGTATGACCCAGTCGTTTCATTGCTATTGCGGTTCGCCCGCCTGTCTTGGTGAAATAAAGGGAGCCGCCTCTCTTACAAACGAGCAGGTATCCCAATACCGGTTTACCGATTTTATACAATCCTGTCTTGCGAAGAAAGCCGCCAAAAAAGTTGCCTGATACCCGATGAACAGTAAAGAACCCTCCGTCCTTTTTCAGCCCTACCTGGTATGGGTACTGGCTCCGCACCTGGAATCGGAAGACCCGAATATTCAATACTATTACGATTTTACCCAGAGTATAAAAGAGTATACCCGTGTATTCAGCGAACTGAATACGGAATGGAAATGGCAACCGGTGACGATGGATAATTTTAAAACCATTATTGCCTCCATTGCCAGCGAGTCGGGAAATAAAACCCCGCTGGTGCTGAATCTCTGTGACGGGGATGAAGTAAACGGTACGCCGGGTGTATCGGTGATTCATGAACTGGAAAAAGCCGGGCTGATCTATACCGGTTCAGATGCTCATTTCTATACCATCACCACCTCGAAGATTCCCATGAAGAAGGCGTTTGATAAAGCCGGTGTGGCTAATGCCGGCTGGCGGGTGATTACGGAAAAGAAGGGTTCCGTGAAAGGGATCTGTAAGCGCGTGGGTACGCCGCTGATCATAAAACCGGCAGTTTCCGGTGGCAGTATGGGTGTTTCTGTAAAAAATGTGGTGAATTCAGAAGAAGAACTGGCGGAACGGATTGAAGAAATCAAAAAAGGATACCGGGGCTGGAACCTGCTCGCGGATGGTTTATTTGTAGAACAGTTTATAACCGGTCCGGAGTATACCACATTCATAACCGGCTCCAGTAATGATCCGGAACATTGCATCGTGTATGAACCGGTGGAAAGAGTGTTTCATGAATCCCTGCCTGAAACGGAAAAGTTCCTGTCTTTCGACCGGCTCTGGGAAATTTATGAAGATGAAACACCGATGCCGGAGCAGGGAAACTTTTATGAATATCGCCCGGTACACGGAGACCTGGTACAGCAATTGAAACAACTGAGCCTGGATGCCTATAAAGCCTGCGGAGGTATGGGGTATACCCGGATAGATATCCGGCAGGATACGGCAACCGGTAAATTGTATATGCTCGAAGCCAATGCCCAGTGCGGTTTGAGCGAGGATGAAAATTATACCTCAATCGGGGCCATACTGAAAGCGTCCGGGGTCTCTTTTACCCGGGTAATAACGGAAATTCTGAAAGACGCCCTCCGCAGAAGTATGCTGCGGGAAGAAGCGGGTATAAGAAAACAGTCTGCCCGGAAATCCAAACCCGTTACCGTGAAATAAGTTTTGTGTTACCCTGATCATTACCTTAGCAAGCCATGAAAGTATGTGTACTGCAACCGGACTATTCCACCACCGGGGTGGATTATAAAAACTACGACCCGCCCAGGGATTTATCGGTATTGATTCCGGAGCATGAAGTACATACGGTTTTCCTGAACAAGCTCACTACTTACCGGCAGCTGAAAGAACTCAGCAAAGAAGGCTATGATATATTTGTCAATCTCTGCGAAGGTTACCTGGAATGGGAAGTACCCAGTATTGACGTGATTTATACACTGGAAATCCTGAACCTGCCTTTTACAGGTCCTACTTCCAAATTATATGACCCGCCCAAAGAGCTGATGAAGTACCTCGCGTATTGCGAAGGCGTGAAGACACCGGGCTATGTGCTGATCAGTGAACTGAATGATGTGGAGGAAGCGGTGAAACATTTGCAGTTCCCGTTGTTTGTAAAACCCGCCAAAGCCGGTGACAGCCTGGGAGTTGATGAACATTCACTGGTCTATTCAAAAATTGAACTGCAGCAGAAATGCATCAGTATTCTCGGAGAGTACGGACCCCTGCTGGTGGAAGAATATATAGCGGGCCGCGAATTCACCGTACTGGTAGCGGCCAATGCCGATGAACACAGTTGCACCGTGTTCCGCCCGGTGGAGTATCTTTTTCCGGAAGGGCGTGCCTTTAAAACGTATGCGTTAAAGACATCGGAACTGCATCCCGATTGCAATGTACCCTGTACGGATGAAGTGCTTGACCGGCAATTACGGGCGGCGACGGAACGGATCTTCAAAGGATTTAACGGGGTGGGATATGCGCGATTGGATTTCAGGGTAAACGATAAACAGGAGATTTATTTCCTGGAGATCAATTTCACCTGTTCAGTCTTTTACAAAGACGGTTATGAAGGTTCTGCCGATTTTATCATAAAGTTTGATGGGATCGGCCAGTCCGGTTTTCTGCGTCACATGATTGCGGAAGGTATTGCCCGTCATCAGCGGAAGACCAGGCCCTTTATCATGAAGGGGAACTCGATTGCCGGGTATGGTATTTATGCCAACCGGGCCATCCGGAAAGGAGAAGTCATTTTTAAAGGTGAGGGCCGTTCCCAGCGCATCATCACCAAACGATTCGTGGAAAAGAACTGGAATGAAGAGGAGAAACTGCATTTCCGCCGTTATGCGTATCCGGTGAGTGATGAGGTTTTTATATTATGGGATGATGACCCGGCTGAATGGGCGCCCCAGAACCATTGTTGTGATGCCAATACCGCCTTTGACGGCCTGAATGTATTAGCACTTACCGATATATCTAAAGGACAGGAACTCACCCTCGATTATGCTCATTTTTTAGACGAGCACATGGAACCATTTGATTGTCAATGCGGTGCAAAAGGCTGCCGGGGAAAAATTTCGGGACAACCCGGCAATTCGCTAAATTTGCGGGAGAAATCGGTAGCCGGTTAAACGTCTTACAACCTCTCCGGTCTCATACTTACACTCCATTAGATTTTACTGACCCATTCGATTTGGCTTTTATCTAAACAGATGAACTATGTCCCGTTTTGCCGTACTCAGAACAATTATGATGCAGCACCGCTACAGGCTGGTGCTGACCTATTTCTTATTTTCCATTGAAATGCTGGGCAGCCTGATGCGCCCCTTTTTCCTGGGTATGGCAGTAAACGACCTGATCAAGGGTAGTTACAAAGGCCTGATACTGCTTACTGCGGTACACCTGGGCTGGTTGTTGATCGGAATGATCCGTCACCGGCTCGATACAAGAACCTATTCTGCTATTTATACGTCACTGGTTACCAAATTCCTTGCCCGTCGTTATGGCAAAGAAGATGTGTCCAGGCTGAGTGCGCATTCCAACCTGGCGCGGGAGTTTGTGGATTTCCTGGAATTTGACCTGGTCTATGTTATTGAAGCAATCTATAGTTTACTTGGCTCTCTTATCCTGTTGTTTTTTTATGATACGTCGGTGGTCCTGGTATGCCTCGGTATATTGTTACCTGTTATCGGCTTCAGTTATTTATACGGGAAAAGAATGCGGTTGCTGAACCAGCAAAAGAATGATGAACTGGAAAAGCAGGTGAATATTATATCCACCGGTAACAGTCACCTGATCCGTCAGCATTATGATAATCTCCGTAAATGGCAGATCCGTATCAGTGACCAGGAAGCCTGGAATTTCGGCATCATGGAAATACTGGTAATGCTGGTCATTGGTCTTTCATTGCTGCTTACTAACAAAGCGGCCGGTGCAGGAATGGAAGCCGGCAGCCTGATTGGTATTTACAGTTATATACAACGGTTTGTTTCGGGATTAGATACTATTCCCTATACCGTACAGCGTCTGTCTTCTCTCAACGATATCACCCGCCGCATAGAACTGGAAGAAGATGACCTGGGCAGGAATGGCGGTGAGGGGTTGCGGGAAGTAGCCTGAGTAGTTGAAAGGTTTAAAAGTTGAAAGGGTAATAAGTACGTTTGAAAACGTACATAGTATAATAATATAATTGCTTGCTCAATTCCTAAAACCAGCGCCACGTTGACGAACTTTTCAACTTTTCAACCTTTTAACTTGTTAACCATTCAGAACCACCCTCTCCGTTTAAACACATACAACATCACCAGCGGTATTACGAACATGAGTCCGACGGCGAAGTAGAAGCCAAAGCTGTGGTGTGAATAGGGAATGATATCGAAGTTCATACCGAAAATACCGCCGATCACGGTGGCCGGTGCCAGAAGACAGGTCACGATGGTCATTACTTTCATTACTTCATTGAGGCGGAGGTTTACATTACTCAGGTAAAGATCCTGTACACTCATCATCACATCGCGGTAGTTCTCACTCAGGTCGAAGGCCTGGATGATATGGTCGTAAACGTCTTTAAAGTATTTGGTAGTCCGGTCGTCCAGCAGTTCGCTTTCGCTGCGGATCAGTCCGGAGAGCAGATCACGTACCGGGGCAATATTTCGTTTCAACACGATCAGTTCTTTGCGCAACTGGTTGATCCGGGCGAGGGAGCGCTTATTACTTTTACGTACCACTTCTTCTTCCAGTAACTCGATCTGTTCTCCCAGCTTTTCCATAATGAGAAAGTAACTGTCCACCACCGTATCCAGCATGGAATAGAGCAGGTAGTCGGCTGTTCGTTGCCGTACCTGGCTTTTTGTAATATGCAACCGGTGACGGATGGGATCGAATACATCGCGGGCCGGATCTTCCTGGAAGCTAAGTACGAAATTGGTACCGAGAACGATACTGATCTGTTCAGTTTCTACGGTTTTATTTTCTTCATTGAAGTAGAGCATATTCAACAGGCAATACATCACGCCTTCCACTTCATCCATTTTCGGCCGCTGATTCACACTCAGTATATCTTCCACGATCAGGGAGTGAATACCGTATTTCTCACACACCGCTTCCACATCTGCCTTCCGGATACCGTCGATATTGATCCAGCTGATACTGTTAGTCTCTTTATACTGGAAAGTATCTTTTACCTGTTCCGATCTTTTTTCATGCAGGGTTTCGGGTGTATAATCATACACTGATACAACAGTTTTCTCCGAATCCTCCCGTTGCGAAATGGTGGTCGGGTTTACAGCCAGAATCTCGCCGGTCCGTTTAGTGGCAAACAGGTTGGGCAGGTATAAATACTTCAGGTATTTCTCGGGTTTCAGGCGGACGTTCATGTAGGGAAAGTAGAGATTTATTGGAAGATGGCAAAGTGCTGTTGGTGAAAACACCAACAGCTAGAAACGATGGGCCGATGTGCCAATGGGCCGATGGTCTGGAATAATACGTAAGCTATCACGAGCAGGGGAAGGTTGTAACCCCGGTTTTTTTTCCGGTGGGTGTTTCTGTAAAGCCCGTAACCGGGATAATTTTATCGGGTATTTTAATATGTGCCAGTCGCTGACGGAGTGCCGAACGTATTCGTTCCTCATCAAAAGTGAATCCGGGTTGAAGTAATATCCAGGCTACCGGTTTTTCACCCGTTATTGTGTCCTTTTCGCTGGTGACCAGCACATCACGGATACCCGGGAGTTGTATGATTGCATTTTCTATTTCAACGGGGAAAATATTCAGTCCGTTTTTAATGATCATATTGTCTTTACGACCCCGCCAGATTATCAGTCCGCTATCCGTTTTTTCCACCAGGTCGCCAGTGCCATACCATACACCAGGTGACAGATTAGCCATCGGAGAGTTGATCCATAATTCATCAGCCCCTCCGGCTGTTGATGCCAGGCGGAATCGTATTCCCCTGAGCGGGCGACCGATCGCATGTATGTGGACAGACAGATCGGTATAACTGGCAATAAAGGAAGTACTGGCTTCTGTGCTGCCATAAAAGCTAAACAGGTTTTTACTGAGCGTGGTGGAGAGAACGGATAAGATTTGTTCATTCAGCGGGGCTCCTCCGCTGATAATAAGTTTAACCGGATGGCTTTTTCCGGACAAGGCCAGTGACAACTGATAAAGTGAAGAAGGTACACCCGTTAACAGATCCGTTTTTTCCCGGCAGAGAAGCGACGCCAGTTTGTTGCCGTCTTTTTCTGAAGACACCACCGCTTTTTTTCCCAATACCAGGGAAAACAGCAGGGAGGTATAACCGAAACCATGAGTGACCGGTGTGGAAATAAAGACGGCATTTCCCCTGTGAATACCCGTGTACTGCACCAGGTCTGCAAAAGCGTTCAGCCAGTAGAAAGCGCCGGGTTTTTTAGGAATCATTTTCGGACGGCCGGTACTGCCGGAGCTGGGAAAAATAAGCGCCGCTGCAGGAGCGGATATAAACCCGCCGGATTTTTTTTCCATTGCATGGGAAAACATTTGTTCAAGGCAGAAACTGTTTGCTACATGGAGATGGCTGTCCTCGTCTGAGAAAAGACCTGCTTCGGGATAACTGTTCCGGATATGTTGTATATCGGCCGTTGTGGTTTTGGGATGTATAAGCAATAAGGGAATACCCGCTGCCTGAAAAGCATACAACCAGCTAATATGCCGGCTGCTGTTGTTGCAGGCGAGAATAGCTACATTACCCTCAGCTACCGGAAAGGAATTCTGCAGGTAACCAGCGAGTGCGGTGGTAACTGACCGGAGTTCAGAAAAGGTATAAGTGATTTGTCCATCTGTCAGTGCCGTTTTATCCGGATAAAGGCGGGCAGCCAGTTCAGGCAGCCAGGCAATATTTTCACCATGCTTTTTTTTTGCCCTGTACAATGACCAGAGCAATGCCGGGGATAAGAATCCCAGCCTGGCCAGTTGAACAGCGAGCTGAATCATGTTTTCCTGTTTTTAAGCCGGTTTTGTTGAATCCGGTACCATAGGTCCGGTGCAAGTATATCGAGAATGCGGGGGATGACAATACACCAGGGACGGTATTTTCTGCGGCGGCGGATGATGCTGTGCAGAATAACATCAGCGGCTTTGGCAGAACTCATTGCCGGTCGTTTATGGTTTTCTTCCACGATCATACTCATGCGTGTTCTCACCAGCGGGAGGTACACCTGGCAGAGGGAAACACCTGTGGCTTTCATCTCCGGTTCGGCGCAGCGTAACCAGTGATCAAATGCAGCTTTGCTGCTATGATAAGCGGACCAGCCTGCAGTATGTGGCAGAAAAAGACTGACGGTTGAAACATTCACCACAATCCCTTTCTTTTCTGTTAATCCGGGTAAGACACCCAGTATTAATTGTACCGGTCCGGTGAAATTAACGGCACTGCTTCTTTTGGTGTCATGAAATCTATTCAATGAATCAGCCAGTTTCCGGTAAATGGAATGCCCTGCATTGCTGATCAGTATATCAACAGTTATTTCTTTTACTTTCAGGCCGGTGATCAATTCATTTACAGCCGTTTCATCTCGCAGGTCGGTATTATAAATTTGCACAACCGCTTTTTCTCCGCATTGCTTTTTGATTTCTTCCAGTTTTTCTTTTGTTCTGGCCACTAATACTAGTGTAACCGGGTAATGACTTATACGTACAGCCAGTTCAGCCCCGATGCCAAAAGAAGCACCGGTAATAAGAATGGTTTTGCCCGATACAGCTTCAGCCAGTTTTTTTTGATTTACCGATCGCACGGGGAATAAGAAGGAATCCAGTGGATGATGATAGGGATATTTATCTGGGGAAGGGGGCATGATGTGATGCAAATTAGCAAATTCGAAAATTAGCAGATTGGCAGATGTGACGATGGGGGTGAGGCTTTGTGCTCTTCCCTGTTCATAAGAAGTGCGGTCTACTTTCTTTTTAAAAAGGGCTTAATCAGATAAACGATTCCCATGGCGATAGCGGCGCCCAACGCGGCCAGGGCAATATCCTTATGCGCATCCCATGGATCGCCCTGAGTGGCCACATAGGTTTCACCGAGTTCACGGGTGGCAAATTCGGCTACGGCCCATTCGATCATTTCGAAGATGGTGCCGAGCGAGAAAGCAATTTCGACAGGTATGAACCAGGCGGCTTTAGAACTTACTTTAAATTTATTGATCAGGATTTCCCGGTAGGGATAAGCCATCAGGAAACCGAAACTGAAATGCACGATCCGGTCATAGGGATTGCGCCAGAGGTTCCAGGTATTCTGGATCCACTCGCCAACTATATTTTGTGTATAGGCATAGAAGGCTCCGAAGAGATGCAGCATGACGAAAGCGAAAATGCAGAGATAGCTGGCATCACTTAGATTATGCCATTTACGGGAGCCAATCATGATACCCAGGCAGATAATAACCAGTGCATTTTCCAACGCCCAGTCTTCCAGTATCAGGCAATTGAACCAGCCATAGATCCAGTACACGAGCATCAGTCCTGATAATATCCAGAGCAGACGATTTTCGGCAATAGGAGTACGGTGATTGGTGGTGGCGGTGCTGATGGGCATGCGGGACTGTTTAATCAGATTAAATGTAAACAGAATTTGTTGATAATTATCTGCTGATCGTTAGTTTACCAGATTATTACAGTTTATCAGAGAATAAACAGGCTTTTCTCCATTGGAGCCAAGTACTTTTTTAAACACCACATTATCCGCATCCTTCATTTACACAAAAAGTAAAATCAGCGTCAGTATAATCCCTGCAATGGTATAAATCATTCCTTTTTTGAAAATGCTGGTCTTGGGCATAAACATCCAGAAGGAAGAGATCACAAAGAAGAAAAGTGACACTCCGAAGAAAACGTTCAGGAAGAACAGCGGCTCGGATGACTTGGCTTTGTGCAGTCCGGTAAGTTTGCTGATGACAAAAGGAAGTTCTTTCACTTTATATTCTGTATGGCCGGTTGCTTTATTGTATGACCCGTTGTTGAAATACACGAGATCACCTTCTGTTTTGGTGACTTTCAATTCCTTTATCCGGGTCTCCTGTCCCAGTTCCTTTGCTTCCAGATTGGGTTTAAGTTCTTTAACGACCTGCTTCTCTTTTTTCAAAAAATCGGTATCCCGGAAAATCAGTACAATACCACTGAGTGAATAAACGGCCATGATCCCGGCCAGGAAAAAGCCCAGGTAGCGGTGAATAACACGCATACCGGTGCTGAGTGAATTTTTTGCCATTTCGAATCTTGCTTGTTTTAGGGCGTAAAAATAATTGCGTAAAGTATTATAATATGACGCAATCGGGAAAGGGAAATTGCGCAATCGGGAAATAGAAAATAGTTAATAGTAAATAGAGAATAGGGGGCGGTCTTTTATGAAAAGGGAGCAACCTGTCACTGCCACCAAGTACATACGAGGCTGAAAGCCTCGTTCAGCGACCCTTTATACATTTCGTTACGTCGCTGAAAGCGACATAAAAAAACCCCGCAGCTGTAAGCTGCGGGGCCCGAAAGTTTCAACCTTATAAAGAGCAGCCAACTCACTCCTAATTTTTTAATCACCTTTGCATTTTCCTCTTTCAACCGGCATCTGTAAAATGATTCTCTTCCCGGGCTACTCATTACTGATTACTCATTACTCATCCGTTCGCTCACAGCCGCTCATACAGCGCCCGCAATTTCTCCCTCGTCATAATCTTTTCCCAATCCTTGCCCAGGGCATTTTCCCAAAGGGGTTTCATGCCCATGCTTACATTGATCATTTTTTCGAAATCCTCATCGGACAGGCCTTTGCAGATACCGACCGGGATATCAATGTTGTTTTTCTCCACCATGTATTTGAATTCCTTTACACCGGCAGGATAATATTCCTCCAGGTGATTCATCACAATACAGTTGCCGATACCGTGTTTGGTGCCGAGTAAATAACTGAGGCCATAGCTAACGGCGTGGGCCACCCCTACCTGTGAGTAAGCGATACTCATACCGCCGGCATAGGATGCCATCATGAGTTTATCATCCGATTCTTCATCCCAGCCTTCTTTATTTACATATACATCGCGGCAGAGCTGCAGGGCCTTTTCCCCATAACTCTTGCTGAATTCATTCAGGTAAGTGCCTTCGAGACTTTCAATACAATGGATATAACAATCCATCCCGGTATAGAACCGTTGATTGGCGGGTGCGTCTTTGGTAAGTTCCGGATCAAGCACAATCTGGTCGAAGGGCGTGAAGTCGGAGTTCATACCCAGTTTCTTTGTGGGTCCGGTAAGTACGGTGGTTCTGGATACTTCCGCGCCGGTACCACTGAGTGTGGGAATTCCGGCTTTGTATACACCGGGCTTTTTCACCAGGTCCCAGCCCTGGTAATCGGCAGAAGAGCCGGGGTTGTTCATCATCAGTGAAACGGCTTTGGCCAGATCCATTGTAGAGCCGCCACCGATTCCGATTACACCCGAAACGGTACCAAACTCTTCCTTAAGCTCTGTTGCCAGTTTATCTACATAAGTCGTTTTGGGTTCGTATGTCACATCGGCGAAGATCACTTTATCATTGCCCCGGAGGGGGATGCGGGATACGAGGGGTTTGCCTTCGAAGAAATGGTCCACGAGGAAGATCATGGGCTTGCCATCCTTTCGGTTGGGGGCCAGGATCTCATCGAGCTGGTTGAACGACCCTCGTCCGTAAATCACATAACCGATCATCTTGAAATTGCGGAATGCCATACATCAGATTTGGCACAAAGGTAAGATACGGGGGGATAAGAATAATGAGTAATGAGTATGAGGTCGTTTATTCTAAGGCCTGCTATAGAACAGAATGACGATTTGAACGGACTACGAACTACTAACTACCGGCTACTAACTAACTTAGCGGCTTTTTCCAGATCCTCCGGTGTATCAATCTCCACGCCCATGTAGTCGACCACGATCATACGCATGGGAATACCGTATTCGAGATAGCGGAGACATTCTACTTTTTCAGCAGCTTCGAGGGGGGTCATGGGCCAGTTGGTGAAATCGAGCAGGGCCTGTTTGCGGAAGGCGTAGACGCCAATATGTTCGTAATAAGTAGTAGGGAATTGTTTGTCGCGGGGATAGGGGATCACACTGCGGCTGAAGAAAAGCGCATTCATTTTTTTATCAACGGCCACTTTTACAAAGTTGGGGTCATCAATCTCTTCCTGTTTGGTGAGTACCTGCATCATGGACGCTACCTGTACAGTGGGATCGTTGAATTGGTTGAGCAGTTTTTCCAGGGGCTCTCTTTTTACAAAGGGGGTATCGCCTTGTACGTTTACAATGATATCCACGTCCATATCCGCAGCCGCTTCGGCAATCCGGTCGCTGCCGCTTTCATGTTCCTTTTTACTCATTACGGCTTTGCCGCCAAATCCCGTTATTTCCTGATAGATGATATCGCTGTCGGTTACCACCACCACTTCATCAAACAATCCGGTAGCCACGGTGGCCGCATAGGTCTGATGAATAACGGTTTTATCACCCAGTAACTGCATCAGCTTCGCGGGAAAACGGGTAGCCGCATAGCGGGCGGGGATCATGGCGATTTTCTTCATGGGACAAATTTACCGGAAATAATGAACCGGAATGGCGAACATGAACTTACACACCTGAACCATAAAAAATCACGAGGTCATTTTCCAGCTGGAAAATATCAAGATTGTAAAAAGCGCCTTCTTCAAATTCAATATGGATTTTTTTATACCAGGGACTATCGCCAAACATTTCCTTTTCCACGGTGATCCTGTATTCAATCTCTCCTTTTTTAAAGGTTTTGCTTTCGCCGGGAAATTCGGCAGTCTCGTTAAATACCATATTAAATTCAGGAATCAGCCGCAGCAAAATAAAGCCCTGTTGTACAGAGAAGTTGGGCAGAAACCAGGTGTCAGATCCATATTCATAGCCCTGAAACTGGTGCCATTCTGCACCATTCTTATAGAGTTGTTTTATATTTTCATAGCCGCCTTCTTCTATATTGTTTCTTTCGCCGCTGCTGACTACCAGCCGGGCACCAAACGGCTGAAACACCTGTTTAAAATAATCTTTCATCTCTTTCACTACGGCCAGTTTGGGCGGAGCTACCGGCAAGAGGTAGGAATTCACGATATAACCGGTCTTACCATTATAGCTGACCTTTTCCCAGTATCCGGTTAAACCTTCTGTAACGACGGGCACCATTTCCTCGCCGGCTTCAATGGTTTTTATTTTAGTACCATAGGGAATTTTGCCAAGCACCGGGGCATTGACAGCCGGTTTTTCACGAATGCTGAGTCCGGACTTAGCGGCCACATAGCTGGTACGATCCTGGGAAAATACAGCCATACTGAACAGTAAACCGGCAAGGAGAAAGAGGGATAATCTGTGATACATGTTTATTCGGTTAAGTGTTATTGATCGTGTCGTCCGGCTGCATAAATGGTTTTTTTAGCAATGTGAGTATGTCTTCATCCTTTTCAGCCGGGTAATACCGGTCGAGTCCGTATTTCAGCTCTTTGGTATCGAGAAAAGAGAAGGTACCCAGCAGCCGGTCCCAGATGGAAAACACAGCTCCGTAATTGCTGTCTGTATAGGGTCTTTTCCAGTGATGATGCACTTTATGCATATTGGGGGAGATGAGTATATAACTGAGGGCTTTATCCACTGGTTTGGGCAGATTGATATTGGCATGGGTGAATGCGGTAGCCAGTACCACCAGTGTCTGGTAAATCATAACGGCATACATGGGTGCACCGGAAACCAGGATCAGCAGCATAAAGAAGATACCGCGGAGGAGGCTGTCGCCCGGATGATGACGCAATCCGGTGGTAACATCTACATTGGTATCGCTGTGATGGATGAGGTGAAAGCGCCAGAGGTATTTGTTCTTGTGCATGACCAGGTGGACCAGCCAGCTGCTGAAATCGAGGGATAGCACCCCGATGATAACGGTAAGGAGTACACCGGTATGGAACCAGTACACGAGACCGAATTGTTGCTGCAGGCACCAGTCAGACAGCCGGATGATGATAAATGCAAGTCCGGTATGCAGGATCAGGTGCAGTACGGTAAAGAAAAAATTAACCCCCGCATGGCGGAGTTTATTTTTCTTATAGCGCAGGGGCAGGAGCGGAATAGCGCCTTCCAGTATCCAGAAGAAAAGCAGTCCGCCAACGAGTATTGCCAGCCGTTCAACGGGTCGTTGTTCGAGGTCCTGGAAATAGCCTATAATATCATTCCACATGGCGTTGTATTTCGGGAAAAGATACGAAGGAAAATGGTTTTTTTCCCATGGCCGGGCAGCCGCGGGTTTTTAATTTTCCGTTGCCACAGGTAGTGGTTAAAGCAATTTGTATGGCGGGAACATTTACACAGATGTATGTACAGGTGGTGTTTGCGGTGAAGCGGCGGGAGAATCTTCTTCTCCGGCCTTGGCGGGAAGAAGTATTTAAATATATGTCAGGAATCATTACGGCAAAGAACCATAAGTCAATTATAGTAAATGGCGTGGAAGATCATGTTCATGTTTTTGTGGGATTAAAGCCCAATATGGCTCTGTCTGACCTGATCAGAGATGTTAAGAATAATTCTTCTAAGTTTATCAATGAGAAAAAGTGGTTGCCCGGTAAATTTTCCTGGCAGGAGGGGTATTCAGCGTTTACATATTCTCATAATGCTGTTCAGAATGTATATCAATATATATTGAATCAGGAGGAGCATCATCGGAATAATAAATTTCGTGAGGAGTACCTTGAACTTTTAAGGGAGTTTGCAGTTGATTTTAAAGAGGAATATTTGTTTGAGTGGTACGACAGAGAAGGGAAATAGTTGTTCGGTTTTATTATGCCACCCCTTCGGGCTTCTGATCCGAATGCCGGGGAGCATTATCTGGCTGCAAAGTTGAAAATGTATCGGTTGATGGAGGAATTGATCAATGAGTTTAATCTGTTTTTATTTGATCATTTAAAACAGATAAGAATCTTCTCATTGATTCGATAAAGCCCGAAGGGCTGACATTTTTATAGAAACAAGATTCAAGTTGAAATCCGGCGATCCAACCCCGAAGGGGTGGCATTATTATCGAAACCCACAAATGCAGCCCCGATTATTAAAAAACCTGTGTAAATGAAAATTCAAAAGGGTCAAAAGAGAAACCACTCATATACAGCATCAGGAAAACAAAAATTATAAGCAACAAAAACACACCAGCTCCAAAAATAAATTTACCCGCCTGTTTGTCCGCATGGTTAAACAAAAACACACGACTTCCATCCGGCAGTGTCTTTCGTCCCCAGGCCAGATGCGAGCCGGCAAGCAGGATCAACATTGAACTGTAAGGAAAATTATATCGTTGTGTTATGATCATGGAAACCAGCGAGATTGTGACATATCCGATAAAAACCGCCCCGATGAGTTTCAGGCTGCTGCCATCAGAATGCCTGGAGAGGGTTTCCAAATTCCCCGCCGCCAGAATACTGCTCTTGCTTTCAGGAATGACAATACCTTTTTCATTCAGCAGTTTTTTAGCCAGCTGATAATCCAACGGTCCCCATTCCTGCGGATTGCTGATGATATCCTGCAGTTCCGCCGTGCTGAATTCAAATAAATAATAACCCGGCTCTATCGATTCAATTTCCTTTCTGTAATAGTCCTCCAGTAAAGTATGGGCTTTGACAAAATCTGCACCTGCAATTTTTACATAATAATCCTGCTGACTGGACGTGCCTACCCAGACTTCATCCAGTAACGGCGCGTCTTTTACCACGACTGCATTGATTCCAAAACCTTCGAGTTTGTCTTTCAGTGCATGCGCCAGTGCCGGATCTGAAAATCGTTGAAAGATGCCTGTATCAGTTGTTGCCATACGATTATATTATCATCTACCATATTCATCCCCATACTCCTCCGCATATTTTTCATAGCGTTTGATCAGGGCGATATTCTTTTTTTCTGTGTCTGTGAGTGCATTCCGGATATCGGCGGAGTTCGGAATATACCAGCTTTCGGTTTCAAAGAGATCCCGCATGCTCCTGCGGCTGAAACAATAACCGTGACGGGCATAGATTTCATTACGCATGTAATTCAGGTCTTCCTTCATCATGTTTTCCACGTCTTCCGGTACTAATAAACGGGCGGAGGCCTGCGGGTATTCACCCACGGTGGTATCATAACGGAATTCTTTCCGGACCAGCGAGAAGGTTTTGGCGGGTCTTGTTTTATCATTAGCCTTCCAGTTACCCGTCAGCAGACCCGGTAAACCCGGATCGAGATAGAGATCAAAGACGCCATCATCGGGATGATCACCAGGTTCGGCCGCATGAAAATGCCAGCGGCTCTCTTCTTTTGTGATCATACCGGAGAAGGGCCGGTCATTACCTCCAACCACGGAACGTCCTTTTACCGTATCGCCATTGATAACGGAAACCAGGATCGTGATCTTATTATCTCCAAATGGACCGGTAAAGGACCCAAGGCGAAAGTCAGGCTGCCCGGCGGCAAGACTGTCTGCTGTTTGTGTTTTTTCACCGGTAGCGGTTCCGGATTTATTTTTACAGGAGAACAGGGATAAGGTGAGCAGGGCGAGCAGCGCCAGACTGCTTTTCATATTTAATTGCATAGATTTAGTTATCTTTTTAAAAATAAGACAAATTATCAGCCGCTCCAATATATTTAACGGGCTCCTCCTGCTCACCCTGGCTTTCTTTACCTGGCTGATGGCGGTCATCACCGTGGCCTACCTGCCGTACAATACGGATGTGGGTTTCCTGCGGATCAAACAACAATATATAACTATTGACCAGTGGCGGATCGCTTTCTTTATTCACGTGTATGCGAGTATGTGGGTGCTGCTCGCGGGCTTTACTCAGTTTTCCAAAGCGATACAACAGCACTATCCCCGTTTACACCGCAACCTTGGTTATATATACGTAGTGGATGTATTGCTCATTACCGGACCGGCCGGTTTGCTGATGGGCTTTTATGCCAATGGCGGATTGAGTTCACGTATTGCTTTTGTGTTGTTGGCGGTGCTCTGGCTTTATTTCACGGCTATGGCATTGATCAAGGCAAAGCAAAAAGATTTCAGTGCCCACCGCCGGTTCATGATCCGGAGTTATGCGCTTACGTTATCGGCTATCACCTTGCGTGCCTGGAAATATGCGATTACCAATACCGTGGAACTGCCGCCAATGGATGTATACCGGGTGGTGGCCTGGGTGGGGTGGGGACTGAACCTGATGGTAGCGGAATGGATAATATGGAGAGAAAAGAAATAAGTACGAAGTACGATGCAGCATTTATTAAACAAAAAAGCCACCCCTTTTCAGGAGCGGCTTTTAAAGCTATGTATATGTAATTGTGTAATGTTTGTTTATTACTATTACTGATTCAACATCAGCGGCATCACCAGCATCAGCAGGTCTTCGTTTTCATCCTGGTCGGTAGGTTTGATCAGACCGGCCTTGGTAGGCGTTGATAATTCCAGGTTTACTTCATCGCTTTCGGTAGCGTTGAGCATTTCGATCAGGAATTTCGCGTTGAAGGCAATCATCAGGTCTTCGCCGTTGTACTGACATTTCATGCGCTCATTTCCTTCAAAACTGAAGTCCACATCCTGGGCGGCCAGTTGCAGTTCGCTGCCACTGATACTCAGGGCCACCTGGTTGGTGCTCTTGTTACTGAACACACTTACGCGGCGCAGGGCACTCTGGAAATCACTCTTGGTTACGGTGAGGCGGTATGGATTGTCTGCCGGAATCACCACTTTATAATCCGGGAAACGGGCGTCGATCAGGCGACAGCTCATCTGGGTAGTACCATGTTTTACAAACAGGTGATTACTGTTATAGCTTACGGTGATTTCTTCATCGGTAGAAGGAATCGCAGATTTTAACAGGTTCAGGGGCTTGCGGGGGGCGATGAAAGAGTCCGTTTTTGGACATTTCACATCGGATCTTTTATAACGCACCAGGCGGTGGGCATCGGTAGCCACACATTGCAGGCCTTTTTTATCCAGTTCAAAAAACACCCCGGTCATGGCAGGACGCAGATCGTCGTTGCTGGTGGCAAACAGGGTTTTATTGATGGCGGTTACCAGGGCGGAAGCAGTCATGGTAAAGGAAGTCGTGTCATCGGCTGCGGGTTCCTTGGGGAAGTTATCGGGGTTTTCGCCCATCACTTTATATTTACCATTATCGCTGGTGATTTCAATGGCGAAATTCTTGTCGATATTGAAAGTCAGGGGCTGATCCGGGATATTTTTCAATGAATCCATCAGGATTTTGGCCGGAATACACACTTTACCACTGTCTTTGGCTTCAATATCCAGCTGTACACGCATAACGGTCTCCAGGTCGGTGGCCACCACGGTCAGCTTGTTTTTATCTACTTCGAACAGGAAATCTTCCAGAATCGGCAATACCGTATTGGCGTTGATTACACCTGAAATATGCTGTAATTGTTTCAGCAGGGATGATGAGGAGGCTATGAATTTCATAATATGAATTGAATGTGGCGAAACTACTGATTTTTACCATACGGGCATCAATTCTCCCGCCCTGTGGAATACTTGTTTCCTCTTTTTTTTCATTGACAATCTGGTCTTCATGCCCTATCTTGTCGTACTATTACCTTGTTCTAAAATGAATGGGATGTTTGAAAAACTATTTGGCTGGGGTAAGAAAAAACCGCTGGAAAACCCGGATCCCGGGGTGATATTTGGCCGTTATTCGGATAATAATAAGCCGCCGGCAAAAGTCACCCGCTGGACCGACGCGGATAATCTCTATAAGGAAAAGAAGTTTCCCGAAAGCCTGGATGCCTTTTTTGATTACCTCCGCGATGATAATGCCGGAAATGTGGTCTACGAGCGCAACGGATCGGAAGGCCGTTTTGAATTGTACCAGGGATCCAAAATCGTCAGGGGCAGTTTTAACGGAACGGCCCTGAATGCCGAAGTAACCCTGGCCCGGATGCCCGAGCCTTCCGTACCGGTAATGCGACGCCTGCTGGAAATGAATTTCAGCCTCTACTACAGCCGCTTTGCACTCCAGGACGCCAACCTCTGTATGCGTTTTGATACCGAAGCCACGGCTTCCAGTCCGAGTAAATTGTATTACGGACTCAAAGAACTGGCCACCAAGGGCGACAAACAGGATGACCTGCTGATACAGGATTTTTCCAGCCTCGTAACCACCGATAATGAACATGTGATTCCCCTTTCGCCGGCGGAAAAAGAAGTAAAATATACCTACCTGCAGAAATGGATCGGGGAAACCCTGGATACCATTGCCGGACTGGATGCGGATAAATTTTCAGGAGCCATCGCCTATATGCTGCTGAGCCTGACCTGCCGGATAGATTATATGATTGCACCGGAGGGTAAATTGCTGACTTTACTGGAGAAGATCATCGGTATTTATTTCAGAAAAGACGAACGGCCGGTTACGGAAAAGAACCGGGATATGACTGAAGAGTTCAGGAAAATAAAAGCACTGACCCATGACGAAGTAATCGGGTACCTGTTCCGGTCCAAATACACTTTTTCCATTGTAACACCGCAACCGTATAAAACGGTAAGCGATGCCATACATGCGGCTAATCAGAACATGGTCTGGTACCGCGATAATAACTATCCGGCTATTGCCAGTCAGATTACCGAATACGGTATTGCCTATTGTCAGTACTCCTACAGCCTGCCCCGGGTGATTACTGAATTATTCCAATTGTACATGATGGTCAATTACCCGGATTATTTTACCGCACTCGGCTATACAAAAGCGTATTATGATCCCGCGGCCAACCAGTTTGACCGGCAGGCGATCGGCGAAAAGATATATGCGATACAAAACAACTGGAAAGAAAAGTATCCGCTGATGGATTTCAAGGTCCAGAATCTGCGTTTTGACAGCCTGGTTAATTTTAATCTCACCTATACCAATGAGATGGAATTCTTAAATATGGAGCCCAAATAAGGGAAGTGTTATGCCAATGGATCCGCAACAGATTATTGAGAAATACCAGCACGCTATTATACAGATTGCCACGGCCACGGGTACGGGCACCGGTTTTTATGTAAAAGAGTTTGACCTGATCGTGACCAATGATCATGTGGTGGCGGAGAATGCAGAAGTGACGATTGCGGGGAAAACATTTGATAAAGCATTGTCGCGTGTCTGGTATACCGACCGTAAACATGACCTGGCTTTTCTGTCGGCACCGGCCAATATTGAATTACCGGCGGTGCCATTGGGACTGTATGAACAAATGAAAGACGGAGACCAGGTGGTCGCTATCGGTCATCCGTTTGGTTTAAATTATACGGCTACGCAGGGAGTGATATCCAAAGTAGACCGGATCCGGGAGGGCATTAAATTTATACAGATAGATGCCGCTATCAATCCCGGGAACAGTGGTGGTCCGTTGGTGAATATGAGCGGTGAAATAATCGGGGTGAATTCTTTTATCATCCGCGGGGGTGATAATCTCGGGTTTGCGCTGCCGGTTGTATACCTGCGTGAAGCACTGCAGTTGTACCAGGGCAGCCGCGGACAGGCTTCCACCCGTTGCTTCAGTTGCGGCTCACTGGTTACCAATACGAATATAGATGCGGATAAATATTGCCCCAATTGTGGTACGGAAGTAAAACTGCCGGTAATTCCTGAAAAGGAACCGGAACCGGTGGGAGCTGCTAAAACCATTGAAGACATTCTGACCGTACTGGGCAAAGATGTACGGCTGGCCCGTGAAGGCGTGAATCACTGGAGTGTAAAAGAGGGATCAGCCAAAATAAAGATTACCTATAATGCCGAGAACTTTTTTATTGCCGGTGATGCCTATCTCTGCCAGATGCCTTCCGATCCGTCAAAGATTAAACCACTTTACCAGTATTTATTACAGGAGAATAACCGTACAAAGGGACTTGTGCTCAGTTGTGTAAAGCAGAATATTGTTCTCAGCCGGATCATGTACGACCTGGATATGACCAAGGAAAACGGAGCGGCCGCCTTCCGTGAATTATTTGAACAGGCCGATCATTATGATGATTACCTGAAGCATGAATTCGGATGTACGGAACGACTGGAGGAATAGTCCTCCTTTGCTGAAACTGCGAAGGACAAGTTCGTAGTTAGTAGTCGCGAACATCCCTGACGGTAGGTGGTTCCGGAAGGCCGCTCAATTCTCCCTTCGTTTTTCAACCTTTTCCAAAATCTTCAGGGTCTTCAACAGCTACTCATTACTGATTACTCATAACTCATCTTCCCCCCCCCAGCTTGCAATTAGCAAAAAAAACCCGTACATTACTACCAGTAAATCTTCCATCAATGAAAACCAACGCCACTTCTACGGCCTTTTTGGCCGTTAGCCTGTTATTGTCAACGCCTTTATTATCACAGCAAACAAGGGCTTTTAATCAGAATTCATCCCGTAGTAATCATACCCGTGGTATGAGTATTTACTTTTCACCGGTATATACAACACCGGTGGAAAAAGCGCCGGATTCTCTCTTGTTCAGGGGAAGCGGGGCGGGAGTAAAATTTGGGGCTGATTATTTTTTCGGCAATATCGGATTGGGGGCCGTGTCCGGTTTCAGCAGTTCAGTGGCCGATGATGCCCTGATCAATGATTTTTTAAAACGCAACAGTATTCCGCAGGATCAGCTGGTGATCAATAAATCTTCGCAGCAGAGTATGTATTTGTTGCTGGGTCCTTCTTTGCGCTGGGGGAAGAGTGTACAGCTGTTTGCTCATGCAAAAGGCGGATTGTTTATCAATAATGGAGGGCTGGTGAATATTCAGCAAAAAGGAGCTACACGTTCCATCTACCGCAATGAAGCCACCACGAAAAGTATTTACCCCGGATTTCAGACCGGGCTGGGTATTCAATACAGTACCAAATCCGATACCTGGTCATTTGGTTTCGGGGCGGATTATATGAATACCAAAGCGCAGGTGCAGAATTTTGATCTGCGCCGGGGCAGTGGAATTGAAGGACTCAAACTTTCACGAAATATATCTGATCTGATGGCGGGCATCAGTATCCGTTATACGATAAAATCGCCCCGGGATGCGGCCAGCGGACAGGCTACCGGCAAGCGATCCAGGGAAACGGGGAGCGGATTACCTACAGGAAGAAGATCAACATTGTCCACCCGTGATGCCGCCAGTGGATTACCAACCGGCCGGCGTTCAGCCGGAGTAGTAACCGAAGAAGTGACTATTACGGATGTAGTGGAAATGCCGGATCCCGGGGAGAACTGCGGTCCGGTAATCCATCGTACAACGAATCCCGATGGCAGTACCAGTGTCATGACATTTGCCTGCCCTGATGATGCGGCAGCTTTTCAGCGCAGCCTTTCATCAGGTATGCCTAACCGCATTTCGATGAACGTTACGACGCCAAAGCAAACACAGGGGGCTACGTTTGGAGAAAAAGTTAATCAGGGTTTGCAATCAGGAGCCAGCGGGGCCCGGCAAACGCAGGGTGCCACATTTGGAGAAAAAGTGAACCAGGGATTGCATGCAGCGGGTAGTGCGGTATCGCAGGGAGCAAATATTATTTCCGGAAATATTGGCTGGGCTACAGAAAGTACTACGGGTATTGTAACGAACAGAACCGTTTCCAAACTGGCAGGTGGCGGCAGCGGGGCAGCAGCTGCATCGTATGCAGCTACCGGACTAATGGTAAATAATCCGGGCTCCGGTTCTGTACTTACACTTTATACAAGAGAGCCTGGCAGCGGACAGGCATCCGGCAGAAGGGACAAGGGCAGTGGATTGGCCACGGGCCGTCGTCAGTATCAACCGTTTTACCGCGAAGGCAGTGGCAATGGTTGTGATACCTGTGTCTCTGCAGTGAGGTTATCCAACGTACAAAACAACCCATATTTTGCAGGTAATGAACTGGCTGGTGAAAATGTGGAAATGGTAAGCGGACATAACAACCCGTTGTATAATGAAAGTCAGAATGCAGGTAATAATCCCCTGTATGGCCGTAGCACACAAGGCTCAACAGGTCAGTCAGGAGATGGATTAAAAGGACTTGATGTTTACCTGAAAGATCCGCATAGCGGGGCTGTGATCGCCAGTACGGTAACGGATGCTGCAGGCAATTTCTTTTTCGCCAATGTGCCGGATGGAAATTATGTGGTTGCCATGAGCGGCGTTTATCTCACCCGGAAAGGATATCAGTATTATATGGCAAAATCGGCCGATATCATGGGTACCGTTGAAACGGGCGGTACGTCATTGCTGGTGCGTATTGATATGCAGGCAACGGAAACCGGTCTCGATGCTGCCACTGCGGCCGCACTGATAAAAACAAAAACCAAATCAAATCAGTCCAACGACCGGAAAGCGGCTCCTGCTGCTGAAACGGAAATCTGGAGTCCGCGTTCGAATCTTAAAACAATTCCGCTGGCAGCTGCAGATATTGATGATGACGGCGTGGCTGAATTGGTAGGTGGTGCATTACCGGGTGGGGGTATCGTATCTGCCATGGCCAGACCCGGCAACCCGATCGGTGGCATTTCCGTAAAAGGAGGAAAGAATCCGGGTGGAAATATCGGATCACGTACCACCAATGAGCAGGGTGAATTTGAATTTACTGCACTGGACGCCGGCAGTTATACAATTACGGTGGAACAGAAACTTTATATTAATGATGCACTGTTTATTTCAACTGGTAACAGCCGAGCGCAGGATCATAACTCAACCCGTTCCAATAAAACAGCCAGTGGTATTGCTCCTGATCCGGGTAATGGCGGCGGCGGTAATGGCGGCAATAAAGTGCAGGATCATAATTCATCGCGCTCCAATAAATCATCCAGTATAGCCGCACCGGATACGGATAATGATGGCAGCGACGGGAAGGCCAGGGATTATAATTCATCACGTTCCAATAAAACGGCCAGTGTGTTTGATAATAATCCGGAGAACGGCGATGACAGCAACCGCAAAGGAATTGTAAAACTCACCGCATCCCAGAACAGCCAGTCACTCCGTACCATTTCCGTAGTGGCGGATATGGATGGCGATGGTGTATATGAAACGGATGTCACCACAAAAGTGAGCGATGAACTGATTATGGAAAAAGACGGCAGTTTCAGTTCGCCGCAACAAAAGGCCGGTATCAGTACTTCCCGGAGTAATATTCGCAACAAACGTTCCGTACAGGCCGTAACGCCAACTGTGTTTACTGTACAGGGTTCGGCTACGGTTAATGGCCGTGATGTACCGGTGCAGGCTGTTTATAAAGTAGTGGAAAAGGCCACGAGCGGATTGAAGGATACGTTGAAGACACAGGTTTAGTTCTTCGGCAACCCTTCGACAAGCTCAGGGTGACAGTCATGCTGCCTGCCAAGCCTGTATTATCTTTACCCCATGTATAAAAAATCCCTTACCAAGGAACAGGCGCTGCAAAAGCTGAAGCACTACTGTGCTTACCAGGAGCGGGCGCACAGTGAGGTAAAGGAAAAACTATATGATCTCGGTGTCTGGAAGAAAGACCATGACGAGATTATCTCCACCTTGATTGAAGAGAATTACCTGAACGAAGAACGTTTTGCCATTGCCTTTGCCGGAGGTAAATGGCGGGTGAAGCGCTGGGGACGGGTAAAGATCAAATACGAACTCAAACAGAAACAGGTAAGTGATTATTGTATCAAAAAAGCGATGAAGCAGATTGATGAAGACGAGTACATGACTGTATTGCAGAAAATGGCCGATGAACGATATGCTTCTCTGAAGTCTGATCAATATATGGTGCGGAAGAAGAAAACCATGGATTTCCTGGTAGCCAGGGGATTTGAAACCGATCTGATCCGCAAGGCGGTGGAGAAATTCTCCTGATCACTGCAGCACCAGCTTCCATTTTTTTCCAATAGCAAACTTCCGGTGTCTTGTCCCTATAAAGAGAGAAGGACCTGAAATACCCAGCAGCACCGCTTCAAACTGCAGCCAGTTACGTACACCGGCACTGCCCTTAGTGATGGCTGCTACCGGAAGAAAGGGAACTGCGAGGATAGCACCACCTAAAAAATAAGCAGGGATCAGTGTCCAGCCCCGGTTATTGAACCAGGGCTTGCGAACCACTAATATATCTTTCAGTTGCAGTTCTACCGTATCTCTTGTGTACAGCGCCAGCTTTTTAACCTTCAACCCTTCCGGGTGCCGCTTACTGAAACGTACTTTTTTGGTATAACTACTGTCTTTACCGCTTTTGTAATAACGGGCAAGGCGAAAAGAGGAATCCGTTGCTGAAATGATCTTACCGGTGTTTTTGCCCGTGGCTGTGATATAATAGGTGTCCCAATCATTTTTCAGATTGATCTTTTTGGAGGGACGGTACTGGTTCACCAATAGTGTACGGGGCAGACTGTCCTGTCCGGCTGACGATAAAGAGAACAATATTGAGACAGTCAGAAAAAGTGTATATAGATTTCCATTCATGAAGGCAGGTGTACAGGTAATCTGTTCGCAAAACGTAAATTTAACTTAAAAAGTCTATTTCAGGAAACGCGTTATAGAGAGACTTATCTGCGAAATGTTATCGCCATTACTGTCGAATTGATATCCCGCCAGGATTCCTAATCCCAATTTGGAACTGAGCGCATGCGTATAAAATAATTGCCCGCTGACTCCTGCTGCGAATGTAACCTGTGGATCAGAATTATCGAAGACATATACCGGATAAGGAAGATTTGTTAAGGCCGGGTAAAGAATAGATACAGAAGTTGCAGCCGATAAAGATTGATACCTGAGTAATCCCCCTATTTTAACCCCTAGCAGATCAGCTGGTTGGTTCAGGAGTTTATATCCCCAATGCCCGGTAACCTGAATTCCGGCATTGGTTTCGTTTTTTGTCTCATCATAGGTACGGCCATTGTAGTCAAATATCACTGGTATTCCTTTATCATTGTGTATGTTATAACCAATGCCGGCTGTCCAGAACCAGTTTTTTTTAACAGAAACAGTATACTCCGTTTGTACACCCAGTCCTCTGATATCACCGGTAAAGTGGGTGGCCCTTCCTGCAGTAAGAACAAGGCTTTTCCCGGGAACTTTCTTCTGAGCAGTAACAGCAAAGGGGAAAACAGTCAGGAGAGAAAGGAAAGAAATAAAGGTGATTTGATGAATCTGTTTCATAAGAAAGGTGGTTAGTTTATCAATGCTACCCGAATCGGGTACAAAACTACACGGAGTAAGAAAACTATGTAGTCTTGTACAATATGACTTTAGTCAGCTGTATGCGTATTAACAGTTTTTTGCTGCGCAGTTATTTCATGGAAAACCGGATGGATACGGTAGCCCCTTCTCCTTTCTTACTCTGAATATCGAGCGTCGCATCCATTGTCTTCAGCAAATCCTTAATAATCAGGTAGCCCAGTCCGTGCCCTTTCTTGTTGTCTACATTGGCGGAAGTGATCACCACTTCCTCAGCCATCAGGCGCTGGATCTGCTCGGGACTCATGCCGATGCCTTCGTCTTTTACGGAGACGGTGATATGGCCGTTTTCTTTTACGGCCGAGACAATTATGGCGCCTTTTTCCGTAAAGTGAATGGCATTGGTGAGCAGGTTATAGATCAGGATCTTCAGGGGTTCGTAGTACTGATGGATCTCGAGACCAGGCTCCACATTGTTCAGTATGATGAGTTTTTTCTGCCTTGCCAGGGATTGCAATAATCCCAGTACCTGCGCCACCATTTCTTGCAGGTTGAAGTTTTCCCTGACCAGTCGTCTGTTTTCATTCTGGTATTTGATCCAGTTGAGGATATTGGTGGAAAGCAGTTGTAATTCCTGTGAAGTATTGGTGATTTCCTTCAGCGTTTCCACCTGCAGGTCCTCACTCATCAGATTTCTTTTATCAATCAGGTTTTTGCCGGCAACATTGAGAAACTTCAGCGGAGTCACGATATCATGACTGATAATGGAAATGAGGCGTGTCTTGATACTGTTGTTTTTTTCAAGGATCTCATTCTGTTCCTGCAATTCTTTCGTTTTTTCGGCTACCTGGTCTTCGAGCCGGCGTTGACGTACGGCATACTGCCGGGTGCGGTAACGGAAATAAACACTCATGGCGGTGAAAAGCAGTATCATGCAGATCAGATAGAACCACCATTGCTGGTGCCAGGGAGCTGGAACCGTAAAACTGAATTCCCGATTCGTATAATTATTCGCGCCAAAACCATTCAGCTTGCGCACCTGCAATGTATACCGGCCACTCTCCAGGTTACCCAGCTGAATGCTGCCGCCATTGTCCATGTTCACGGTTTTCCATTCCGTTTCCTGTTTCAGTTTGTACTGCAGGTACAGATTTTCCTTGTTGCACCAGGCGGAAAATCCGAGCCTGATCTGCATGTCCTGCCGGTACGCGTTTACCGGTTCTTTTTCCAGCAACTGCGGATCGAGGCGTTTGTTGTTTACCGATACTTCATCTATATAAATTTCCCCATCCGGAAGTACGGGAACAGCTGTTAACGGATTTACCCAAAGCAAACCCTCCATCGTGGGAAAAGAAATGGTTCTGTTCTTCATCGTCAGTCCGCAGGGCACACAGCCCCCGTTCATTTCTGTCATATCCATACCGTCGTTTCTGCCGAAATAGTGGTAATAGACCTGCGGATCATTATTTTCATACGCATGAATCATATCCGCGATACTCGCTTTGAAAAGACCACGATTCGTGCTGATCCAGCAAAAGCCTTTACCATCATCTATAAAACAGTGAGTAAACAGGAGGTGACGGTTTTTATCGAGCGGCAGTGATTTTACTTTCCCGTTTTTTAATACATAAAGACCGTGGCCATAGGTACCAAAGAAAACATAGTCTTTATACGGCCAGATGGTACGTACACAATAGTTGCCGTCTGTATACAGCGTATCCAGTTTTCGGGTATGCACATCAAACTGTAATAAGGCATAACAGTTGGCAATGGCGAGTTTACCCGGACCTATCTCTTTCATATCAAAATGGGTCCGTAGTCGTTCATTACTGCTGTATTTATAAACAACTTCAAGACTGTCTGCCTGTAACCGGAAAACACCGGCCTCATTTGCCAGGTAGAGCAGATCTTCAGTTTCGGCCATTACAAGCTGGGCATAGCCCGGAGCAATTTTCTTATAGGCGGTCAGTTTGCCTGTTTTGAAATTATACTTGTGCAGACAATGAAGACCGCTGGCCTTATCCGTCTGTATAAACCAGAATACAGTATCACGCTGCAGGTAAGTACTGATGCTGAAACCATTGTTGAATGGGAATGAAACCGGAGCTGTACCAGGGCCCAGGACATGTCCTTCGTTAGTCATCACATTGCCATTGGGCAGTTCCACCTGTGAGTAATAAGAAGTCCGTTCGTTGCTGGACGCGCGTATTTTGCGCACCGGTTTTACCGCGTTTTCACGGATGATTATGATACCTTTTGAATCCGTACCCAGAAACAAGGTCTTTAACGTCTCATCGTATTGCGCATATCGGATCAGGGCATCCTGGGGAACTTTGTCGCATACGAGATCGGCATAGAGTTTCCCGTTTTCAAATACAATCTTCCATGCATTTTCCCGGTTTATAAGAATGGGAAAATCCATCCCGTTGTCCCATATCAGTATGCTATTTGCCGGATCAGCTTGTGCAGGACTGTTGCGATAGATCAGCGCCTGTTGTTCATAGGGCTGACTTTCTCCTTTGTATAGCCAGTAGTTGTTTTCTTTGTTGGAGAGAAACAGGTTTCCGCCCGATTTGAATGCCCAGCTTATTTTTTCTCCGGGCATAGCGGCCCGTTCCGGTTGCGGCATGGAGATGCTGAAGTAAAAAAGACCGGTATTGCGGAGTATCAGGGTGGCGGTATCGGAAACCGGAATTACATTATCAAACTGCAAAGCGAAAGTGCCGTTCTTCAGCGAATGATTTTTTTGATAAAACACATCGGATACCGGTAGTGTGATGATATTGCTGGCCTGGTTGCCAGCAATCATTGTTTTTTTCAGGAAGGCAAGACTATTCTTTTTCACAAAGAAAATATTGCCCATATTGTCCGCAGTATAAATTTTCCCGGCATTGTTGCGGATCAGGAAAAGGATCCGCTCATTGGTGATATTCGGATTGTCTTCTCCCGTAAAGGGTTTAAAGGAGACCCCGTTGTAACGGATAATACCGGCCTCGGTGGCGATCCAGAGAAAGCGGGTGTCTTTGTCCCACTGCAATCCCTTGATGCCATTGGAGGGCAATCCGTCTTCCGTGCCGTATTGACGGATATGGAAATCAGCCGTTACCTGCGCGTTCAGCCGTACAGCAACTACAAGTAAGAGTAACAATGAAAGATGTCGCAATATCATAGCGGGAGCCCCGCAACAAGTTACTGATTCCTGATTAATAATTCACATTGTACAGGGTGGCCAGCTCCAGCAGTTCCTTGATATTGCCCGCATTGGTTTTTTCATAAATACGGGTCTTGATGGTGGAGACTGTATTCATCTTCAGGTTCAGGTTTTCGGAGATCTCTTTGGTGCCAATGCCTTTCAGCACATAATGCAGTATTTCCAGTTCGCGGGGCGCGAGTGTTTTAAACGGGTTGTCCTGGTGATGGATGTCATTCCGCTTTACCGGCACTTCATTTTGCATGAATTTCTGCAACACCTGCAGCATCTCTTCTTCGCCTACGGATTTGGAGAGATAGTAACTGATTCCGTATTGTTTCACCGCTTCTCCATAGATCTCGGCCGGTTGCATGGAGAAGACGAGTATATTCATTTCCGGGTATACGCGGCGGATATTCGGAATTACTTCCAGGGTATTGCCGTCTGATAAAATAATATCCAGGATCAGGTGCGTGTATTTATTCTTCACCAGCTCCTTCATCAGCTCATTGCAGGTGGCCACTTCCTCAATATCCGTGAAGCCCAGTGTAAACTGCATATGTAGTTTCAGCCCCTTACGGATCATGCTATGGTCGTCGGCAATCAGAATTTTCGGAGGCATTTTTTCCAGGTTATCAGTTGTAACAGGTGTAATAAGGGTACTAATTTCCATCTTTTCCTTTGTGTTTTTGTAGAATTAATTCTATTCGTTAACGGATCAGGACAAATGTCCCCTTTACCAGCTTCTTTGTACTGTCATTCAGTTCAATCATATATACATATACACCGGCCGGCTGGGCCTGTCCCGCATAGCGGCCATCCCAGGGCTGACGGGTATAGTCTTTCGACTCAAACAGCTGTTGCCCGCCCCGGTTAAAAATAAGTACCCTTGAGCCGGGATAAAGAGCCAGTCCCGGAATGACCCAGCTATCATTTTTCCCATCCCCATTGGGGGTAAAGCCGGTTGGGATAAAGAGTCCGGCAACAGCGGATACCAGTATATCATCTTCCGCGGTACAACCACTGACTATATCGGTGGCTGTAAGCCGGTAACGGGTGGAGTATAAGGGCGTGCTGACCGGGTTCAGTATACTGACTGAGCTGAGATACGTACCCGGCGACCACAGATAATTGTACGTACCGGCCGGAAGCACTACCGGATTCAGTACTACAGCACTGCCGGCACGTATCGCCGTATCAGCACCGGCATTTACTACCGGTGTGGTGGCTATATGTATGTTTTGTGTAAACGGAACCGAATAGCAACCTGCCGCATTGGCTGTAACCAGCCGGACTGTATAATCACCGGCAACCGGATATAAATGCATAAACGGAGGAGCGGAACTGCTGTTGCCATTACCCAGATCCCAGTTCCAGTTGCTGATGCCAGCGACTGCAGCGAGAACCTGCACCGGTTTGCCTGTACAAAAAGGTTGACCACTGATTGTGAAATCCGCTGCCGGATTGGGATGTATGGTGATAATACGGGTGGAATCGCCGGTACAACCATTATCGGAAATGATCTGGTACCGGACGGACTGATTACCCGCACTGACGAATTGTTTTACCGTATTTTGAGTAAGCGCCGTACTGTTGTCCGCAAAAGTCCAGCGATGATCCCGGATCGTAAACCCGCCTGTGGGGGTACCGGTAAACTGAATATTATCTGCCAGGCAGGCCGGATCGGGTACACTGAAACCGGCCCCTGGACCAGCTTTTACCAGTATGGTTAAGCTGGTGGTTTCCGACTGATTGCAGGCATCGATATCCGGAGCGGTATAGGTAATGGGAATGGCATAGGTACCGGGCACGGAGAAAGTAAAATCCTGTTGCAGCGTGTATGTGTAGTACTTACGCCCGTGTATAAACGAAGAATCGGTTGGTTGCGGATTTATAATGAAGGAATCAACACCGGGACTGAGACCCGGTACCTGGCTGAGTTTCCAGTGAATACTGCTGACCCGGTAAGCGAGTCTCGCGGTGATGCGGAAAGGTGAATTAGGGCAGGTAAATGAATCGGACTGTCCGGTTGTATTCAGCGTATTGCTGAAACTGCAGATACTGTTCAGGTTATTTACCAGGGTACCCACATTGTAACCATAACTTTCTACAAAACCTGATCCATATACAGAGGCTATAAAAGAAGAGTCGCTGCTGATATGGTGTTGCGCAGCCGCACCAAAGAGACGACGGATCACAACTGCATAAGCCGGATCAGCCGGGTGTGGAATAATTTCCGCAGCCGTGGGTGCCGTATTATCAATCCGCAGGGAAGCGACACCGGTTTGTGGCAGAATAATATTTACATAATTGATATCAATGGCCTGACTGCGGGTGGCATAGAAATAGGCTTTTTTCACTCCTTGCTCCACCGGACTCAGAAAGATCATCTCCGGATCGCCCAGCGGGGAAGTAATATTGCCGCTGCATTCATTGACAGATACCATATACTGTGATACCAGCACGGGTTCGTCTGCTTCAATCAGGTCACCACCTGTGCTGGTATATTCATAATAAAAGTTATTGATGAGCCCGGTCATCGGAACACCATTCTTACGTACAAGGGTACCCGGTTTACGTACCGCCACCCGGTAATAATTGAGAAAGGGTGTGGTGATGTCGCCGTTCGCGTTCATGATGGTATGATACGTGAGATAACGGGTGCCCCAGGCATTGGCCGGAAAAATCTGTTGCTGCATTACCTCCCCGCCATTGCCCTGTGTGCAGATAATATTGCGGCTGCTGCCGGAGAATACGGCAACCGGGTGACAGTTACCATCGGCACCGGCAACAGAAACGATTTTGCTTCCGCTCATATCCTTGCCGGTATAAGCACCAGTCTTTTTTCCAAATACATTGTAAAGTTCTCCCTTATTCAGGTTGACAGAATACACCTGTCCGGGCAGCCAGCCGCCTTCGGTAGAATCGGCGGGAGAAATTTCAATACGTGTATTATTTTCCGATGCAATAATATAGAACCAGGAATAGCTGTCGGGGTAATTGGATATCTGGGTAAAGTTGAGCGAGTAATACGTATAGCCGAATGTCTCCACCGGCATCAGCATGGTGGCGCCGGAAGAAACACTTCCCTGCTGATGCGCATACACCACGATCGGGGTATCACTGACGATGTGTACACCCCGGGTGAAGAGTCCTTCATTTTGTATCCGCGCATCTTCCGGGCCTGATTTGGGAATTATGACCGATGCATTTACGGTATTGGCGGGTATGGATACGGTCTGACTCCAGGCTGTACCATTTACGGAGACTGTAACATTGGCCGGGGCTTCCGCACTCAGGTAGAGTACATGTTGCTGACTGTTGCCGCCTTGTGCAAACAATACATTATGGCCATAACCCAGCCAGAATTCTTTTCCTTTATTGGATTTGTTTTGAGAAAAAGCCGTGACGGATAATAGTAGTAAAACGGAAAGCAGCGGGCCATATCTTTTATATGCAAACATTTTTCCGGAATGAATAGAGATCGGTTAGCGGATAATGGTCACCGTTCCTTTTAAAACACGCTTCGCCGCATCGTTCAGCTGAATCATATACACATACACAGCCACCGGTTGCCGTACGCCGTTAAAGTTTCCGTTCCAGGGATTGCCGGTATACCCTTTTCGGTCGTACAATGCCTGCCCGCCACGGTTATAAATTGTAACCCGGGCATCCGGATACAGGGCCAGTCCCGGAATTTCCCAACTGTCATTTTTACCATCTCCGTTTGGCGTAAAGGCACTGGGAATATATAAGCCGGTAATCGGACTGATCAGTACCTGGTCGGTACCGATACAGTTGCTGAGTTTATCAATGGCCTCGATAGTATACAATGTACTGTTATCGGGAGTGGAAACCGGGTTAAGTATAGTGGTGGCACTCAGGTAAGTGGCCGGTGTCCACAGGAAGTTATAGTTACCTGCATTGGCGATGCTGGCATCCAGTGTGGTGGATGTACCAGCATTGATCATTTTATCCGGACCCGCATTAATGGCGGGAATGGGATTGATTGTAATGGACTGGCTGACCGGTGCTGAATTGCAGCCCTCAGGATTAGAGAGGAATAAACGAATGCTATAGGTACCCGCGTTGGCAAAGCTGTGTGTGAAAGGAGGCCTTGCATTCGACGTGGTGGGTCCGAGGTTCCAGTTCCAGAAATGCGAACCCGTTACGGTGGAGTTCAGCGTGATGGGCTTTTTCTCACAAAGTGTATCACCGGTTATGGTAAATGCCGCTACCGGGTTGGCAATGATAACGGGCAGGTTTCCGTAAGCTGTATCGCTTGCACAACCTGCTGCATAGCTCACCCAGTGTTTCACTACCATAGCAGGAGCGGCAGTTGAATAAGCATGGGTAATGCTGTTGGAAGCAGTGGAGCTGCCCGTCTGGTTGTCGCCGAAATTCCAGTACCAGGTCGGCGGGTTTGTACCACCGGCCGCCACGGATGAAGTAAAACTGAATAAACTGTCCAAACAGGGTTTACCGGCAACGGTAAATGTGGCAGGCGGTTTACTGCTTACATTCACCGTAAGGCGGAATGTATCACTGCTGCAGGTATTGCTTCCCGTTACCATCAGGGTTACATTGAAGTTTCCGGTGCTGGTATAGGTATGATAAAATGCCGTGTTGTTGTTGCGGATCTCACTGTTGTTGTCGCCGTAGTTCCAGTGCCAGCTGGTCAGTGTACCGGCCGGTATGGGGGTAGACAGATCTGTAAAACGGATAGAATCACCCAGGCAGACATTACCACCGGTACTGAAGTTTGCAGTAGGACGGGCGAGTACCGTAACCGGAACAAAAGTGGTATCACTTTTACAACCATTGGAAGAAGTGGTGATCAGGGAAATAATAAAGTTACCTGCAGTATTGTACTTGTGGTAAAAGGGAGTGTTATTCGTCCGGACGGAAGTATTGCCATCGCCAAAATCCCATTGCCAGCTGCTGATTGTTCCGACAGGAACGGTAGAAGCATCAGTAATGCGGACGGAATCTTTTGTACAAATATTACCTGAGATACTGAAAGTGGCAGTCGGATTTTCGAGGATCGTCACCGTTTTGGTAGTATCACCAGCACAGCCATTATCGGCCAGAATACGATAGCGTACATCATAGTTTCCCGGGGCGGGAAAATGTTTGATAGCATTAACCGTGGAGGCGGTGGTATTATCGGGGAAGAACCAGGTGTAGTTATTGATATTGAAAATACCTGGTACGGATGTACCGGTAAACCGGATAGTATCGATCAGGCAGGCTGGGGAAGGGAAGCTGAAGTCAGCTTTGGGTCCGGGCTTCACTACTACTTTTACCTGGGCATTTTCAGTCTGGTTACAGTTTTCAATAACGGTTGCCTGATAAGAGACCGGTATGAAGAATGTACCGGAGTTGGCAAAAGTGAAATCCTGATTAAGGGTATATACATAATACGTTCTTCCGTTTATAACTTCTGTTGCAACCGGTACCGGGTTAGCAATAACGGAATCTGCATTCGGGAGCAGCCCGGGTACCTGACTGAGTTTCCAATGAATGGAAGTAGCGGGATAACCAATTTTTACAAAGAGACGTACCGGTGTTTTGGGGCAGGTGAAGGAATCAACCGGTAAACTGCTGAATACATTTTTTATAGCACTGTAATAGTTCAGGTTATTGATGAATGTACCCACATTATATCCATAACTTTCAAAATAACCAATTCCATACATAGTACCGGTGAAAATAGAATCACAAAGAAGCCGGTGTTGTGCGGCAGCGCCGGGAATTCGGGCCACGGCTACTGAATAGGAAGGCAGATTCGGATGTGTTCGGGTATTCAGCGGGTCAAACGCCACTCCATCGAGACGCAAAGAAGTTAGTCCGGCCGTTGGTACCACTACGTGAACATAATTATAATCAATAGTGCTTTTGCGGGTGGCGTAGAAGAGAACGTCTTTACGACCTTGTTCCATCGGGCTGAGATAAAACATTTCAGGATCACCGTAGGCAGTCTGGCTTGCCGCCCAACAGCGGTTGCCTCCCGGTGTATACTGCGCCATAAGCACCGGTTTATCCGATTCAATATAATCACCCCCTGTACTATCGAGGAACTCGTAATAAAAATTGTTGATCAGCCCTGTTAATATGGTTCCGTTTCTTCTGACCACGGTAGACGGATCATCTACTGCAACCCGGTAAAAATTCTTAAAAGGAGCGTTGATGTCCGTATTTGTGTTGTTCAGCATATGGTAGGTGAGGTACCGGGTACCCCAAGCCTGTGTGGGAAATACCTGTTGCTGCATTACTTCACCACCATCCATTCTGCAAAGGCGGATCCCACTGCTTCCGGAGAACAGAGCAACCGGGTGACAAACCCCATCAGCCCCGGGGACAGACACCACTTTACTTCCACTCATATCCTTACTGGCAGCCCACAATTCATTGCCAGGGCTGAGTTTACCCATAACAGTATAGATTTCACCCTTATTCAGGTTAACGGTATAGGTTTGTGTTTTTAGCCACCCGTTACGTGTAGTATCAGAGGGGGTAATCTGAATCCGGGTATTATTTTCAGCCGCAATCACATAAAACCAGGAATACCAGGCTGGTCCGTTCTGCGTGACATTGGCTGTGCTGGTAGGCGGACTGAAAGCCGAAGTGGATTGCGAATAATTCAGTGAGTAGTATTTATAGCCATAGGTCTCAACCGGCATTAGCATAGTAGCAGCCGAGGTCATTGTATTGTAGGAATGAGCATACACAACAATGTCAGTATCGCTTACAATGTGTACGGATTTGTTCAGCAGTCCTTCATTGAATATCCGGGCATCATCAGCTCCCGTTTTAGGAATGAAGATGCTTGCATTTACCGTATTAGCGGGGATGCTGACGGTCTGGGTCCAGGTGGTATTGGTAACTGAAACGGTAACAGTGGCGGCAGCTTCAGTACTCAGATAAAGTACCAGATCCTGTGTATTAAAGGGAGGACCTTCAGCATCAAAGGTCCAGTGATAACCATAGCCCAGCCAGAACTCCTTGCCTTTGTTGGATTTATCCTGGGCATGTAAAGAAGAGCCACTTAAAAGCAGCAGCAGTACGCTTACAAATGTTAGTGGTTTCAGCATGTTCAATTCAGGAATCAATATTCCGATAAATCAGCAGCTATAGCAGTAGAATTAATTCTACAAATAGAAATCATTATCAGGGGTAACCTTGTCACTCATTTCATTTCCACCAAACTAAAAATAACCAAAATGAAGAAGAGCTGCTTAAGGAAATTACTTCATTGCCTGCCGGTAATTCTGTTTTTCCTTTCTTCCCTCCTGGCTTCGGGTCAGCAGAGTTTTTATGATGTAAAAAATTGGCGTTTTGCCAATCCGAGACAATTCGGATTTGGCGTGTCTGATATAGATTTTGCTGATAACAGCAAAGGGGTGGCCGTTGGAGCCAACGGGGGTATTGCCTATACCACTGATGGAGGTACCACCTGGAGTTATGCCAACTTTTCTTTTATGAATGCAGCCGGACTTCAGGTAAGTACTACTTTTTCGGATGTACATTTTGTTTCTTCCAACATTGTATATGCAGTTGGAAGCGCTGGTTGTATGGCTAAATCTGTTGACGGGGGAGCTAACTGGAGCTTTATCAGAACTCCACTTTATAATAATGCCCGGAAAATAAATACAACCTGGTTTGTAAATGATAATAAGGGCTATATAGGTGGTGAGTGGAACACGCTGGATTCTATACCCAAAGTATATGTTACATTGAACGGAGGAGCAAGTTGGGATTCACTGGTTTCACCAAGTGGCGGTACGGTAACGCGTATTGGTTACATCAACAACCCCAATGTCGCACCTCAGCTGCATACAGTAACGGGTAAAGGAAAAGAAATCAACCGTATCATTTTTCTGAATGACAATACCGGGTACATTGCCGGGTCTTCTCAACATTCAAGTGGTGGACCTACGATTCAGATACCCGCAGTGAATACGACTACCTGTTTACCCACAGGCGGTCAAACATCTTCGCTTGGCGCCCAACATGCCTCACTGGTATGGAAATACAATAACGGAACCCTCAGTGATTATTCCGTTACCAAAGAACGAACAGGCTACCCAGGTAGTCCGTTAACAGGTACGATTCCCTGCAGTGGATCAGCTGGCTTATACAGAACAGTGAATTCAGCCACTGCTTCTTATAATGCAATGAATGTAATTAATGACTCAATTGTGTTATTAATGTCTTTAAGTAACAATCTGGTTATGCGGGTTTATACCGGAAGAAATGACAGTACATTGAATGTGGCTACCGGACAGAAGGAAAGAGGGCGTTATGAGCTATTAAACTTCACAAACCCACCTACCGGATATCCCACTATTCCTGCGGTGAACCCCATATTCACATTTTCAGGACCCACCAATATTGCCCGTTCTGCAAATGGTAAAATACTGGTTCCTGTAAACTCACCACTGCTGTCACCGGCAAACAGGCTTATGACTTCTGTGGATACCGGCCGTACATGGGTTACCGAGCGCTTCCTGCCTACTGGCAGAAATTACAGTGAATACGGTGGACAAGCAATTGATATTCTGCCTTCCGGTAAAGTAGTAGTCAGCGGGCAAAACGGGGTGGTATCTGATTCCATTTCTGGTGGCCGCTGGAACAGTAACTATGAAATGGATGCCGTAGGTTCATTTAACAAAATTGACTTTGCCGATTGTAACAATGGTATGGCCGCAGGTTCTGCCTTTATTGCCATTACCAATAATGCTGGTAAAACCTGGACCGAAGTAAGACGCTCCGATTTTGCTGCACTGAACATAAGTATTAATGCAGGTACTTACGTCCCCGGCAATCCGAGTACGGCATACTTCGCTACAAGTACCGGTACGATTTATAAATCCACCAATATCAATACACCGGCTGCTGTAATGGATCCGATGTATGCTGATCCGAATGATCAGGCCTGGGATGTGGCCACAGTAGGAAATGATAGCGTATGGGCCTGTGGTTACAGCGGTTTCTCTGTACCAACAGCCAACCGGGTGCCAAAAGTTTATCGTTCCGTCAACGGCGGACTGACCTGGAGTGTATACAGTAATTTCGGAGTAGGTTCCTTATTCCAGAATTTCCGGCATATTGAATTTCCTACCCGTACTGTTGGTTATGTTTCAGGAACAAGGGATACGATCTGGAAAACAACTGATGCAGGCTTGACCTGGGCTAAACTTCCGCTTCCCTTCCCGGGCGTTACGCCACAAATTACCTACAATGATATGTTTGCACTGGATGCCAACACCCTGTTCCTCGTAGGTAATGGCTTCCCCCGCAAAGTGATTATCCGTTCATTGGATGGTGGTAATACATGGCAGGATATAACAGGTAATGCCCTTACAATATTCCCTGTCGGTAACTTCAACTCAGTAGTTTTCCATGACGCCAACAACGGATATGTAGGTTGTGCCGGTGGATTCCTGGTTACCAATAATGGCGGTGCGACCTGGAGAATTGATTATCCGGCCAGCGGATCCAACCAGGTAAGTATGGCGTTTGCTCCAAAAAAAGTGCCTGCTGGAATTTCATTTATCAACAGGAAACTGTTTACAGTAACAGCATTCAGCAATAATATCCTCGAATACGGAGATAAAGCCAATGTGGATGTGAATAGTACTCAGACGGTTGTTAATGCTTCATGTACCAACCCCAGTGGAGGTAGTGTGACGGTTACTGCTACAGGCGGACTAGCACCTTACACATATAGTATTGACGGAGGCGCTTACCAGGCGTCCAATACATTCACCGGACTTACACAGGGTGTAAAAACGATTACGATTAAAGATGCTTTCTGCGGCTCCCTTACAAAAACAGTAACTGTTGGTTTTAATGATAACCTGACCCTGAGCAGTACCCCTGCCGTGGATACACTGGTATGTACCGGCGCACCGGTTCCCATGCTGGCTGCCACCAATGGCACAGGTGCATCATTTGCCTGGACGCCAGCCGGCGGTCTCAGTGCAACTAATATTGCGAACCCGGTTGCAACAGTTAACAGCAATACGATGTATACAGTAACGGCATCTCTGAACGGATGTACACGTAATAAAACGGTATTGATCAGAACTAAACCGAATCCTGTAATCAGTGCCGGTCCGGACAAAACTATTGTGGATGGTGATGCAGTAACCCTGGAAGGTAATGGACCAGCTGCTACCCAGTTGATTTCCTGGACGCCTGTAACAAACGTAACAGGTGCCAATACCTATTCTCCTGTGGCAAAACCCACTACGAATACCACATATACTCTTACAGTAAGAGATAACCAAAGCTGTACTTCGACCGATAATATGGTGGTAACCGTTATTCCCTATTGTCTGAAAGTAATGGATGCTTTTACACCCAATGGTGACGGACAGAATGATACCTGGGTGGTTACGAATAATGGGGGCAGTTGTACGAAGCAGGTATTTGTAACCGTGTTTAACCGGTATGGTAATATCGTTTACAAAGATGATAACTACCAGAATAAATGGACGGGAACATACAATGGCAAACCAGTCGCGGATGGCACTTATTACTATGTAATCACTTACAGGCTGATCAATAATGCTTCCGTAACAGTTAAAGGCGATGTAACCATCTTACGTTAATCAAACCAAAACGACACAACATGAAACATTATATAATAACCCTGCTGCTGATTGGTGCCGTAGTTACCACGCAGGCGCAGCAGCTCCAGTCTTCCTCCATGTATGACCTGCAGGGAGTGCTTCACAATCCTTCCACCGCCGGTGTGTATATGAAAGGCATGGTGGGTGCCACTTACCGCAGTCAGTGGAGCGGAATCAGTGGCAGTCCGCGTACCGGTACCGTATTCGGAAATTTTGAATTACCGGAACAAAAGATCGGTCTCGGTGGATATATTTACAGCGACAAAACCGGCCCTACTTCCCGAACCGGTATTGCGCTGCAGTTTGCCAAGCATATTCCGATGGCCAATGGCGCAAAGTTCAGTCTGGGTATTGAAGCCCGTGGTCTGCAGTATGCCATTGACCGGGCAAAACTCAGTGCCACGCTTGGATCCGATCCTGCCCTGGGTACCGCTGATAACCGCTTCAAGTTTGATGCGGGATTCGGCGCCAGCTATACCGGTAAGAAATTGCAGGTGGGTGTGTCCGTAGCGCAACTGGTACAATCCAAACTCGGTTTTAATACAGCCGTACTCGGCAGTGGGGAAGAAGCCCGTTTGTACCGTCACTATTATTTCCATGGCTCCTATAAATGGAATGTGGATCCGCAAACCAGCATCACCCCCAATTTCCTGTTTATCTACCTGCCCAATGCCCCGCTGGAATTTCAGGGCGGCTTCCGGGTGGAGCACAGCGAGCTTTTCTGGTGGGGACTTGCACTGCGCGCCAAACAGAGTTTTATACTCTCCGCCGGTGTAAACATCAATAAGAAGTTCACCATGGGTTATTCGTTTGATATTTATAAAACACCAATCAATGTATTTGATAAAGGAGCCAATGCCCATGAGGTACTGCTCCGTTATAATATTTTCAAATAGCTTAGGTTAAGCGCAATGGTTAATGGTTGGCAGCGGCCCGGGTTGGGGGTCGCTGCTTTTTTTATAAGCTATTGCATATCATTGTTCATTCAAAAAAAACGACCGTAAAAACCACATTTTAGTATGTAGTGTATACATAACGGTTAAAAATATTTTTTCACATCAAGTATTTATTTCGAAATAAAATCTATATTCATTTCCGGTTGACAGAACAATAACGGTTATTTCAAGTAAACAATCGGATGAGTATTTCTGTAAAAACCTTTCCTTCAAAATTCAATTCTGGTAAGAAAAAGCCTTTAATCTGGCTCCTTTTTTTACTGATACATTTCTCTGCGCCAGTAAGATCACAAATTGTTACTTCTTCAGCGTCAACTCCCCAATTCAATAGCATTAAAAGCAAGACCGTAGCTGCGTTACCCGGTGTTCCATTATTGAGAAAATTTTTCAAACCCGGGATCAGGCTCAACGGGTTCACAACAGAAGCAGGTTATTATTCTTCAGCCGGATTATTTAATAGTGATTCACTTACTACCCGGTCGCTGAAGCAGTACAATGCCACACAAACAGCCGGTATAAGTATCGCGGGTATTCCCCTGCTTGCTGAATACGTGGTACGGGGTTCTTCTCCGTCAATACTTGATCGTATGCCAGGGAGTTGGTACAAAGTTTCATTTGATCTGAAGCAATACCAGGAACAATGGAAAAAAATGGCAGAAAATCTCTCTCCGGAGAGCATTACCAATAGCGGGAAGAAGTTTACGGCATTAAGCAATTCATTCAAACAGAATCTGCGGAATGGAATTATTCAAAGGATGGATGGGCTAAGAAGCAGGATCCCGGACAGCCTGATTGAAGTGCTTAATCCCCTTGAATACACGGATAAAAGCCCGAAAGAAATTGCCGCTCTTTTGTATGGTCAGGATATACCGTCATTACTTTCCGATGCTGTCGGGAAAAAAGCGGCATTGGAAAACGCAAGTATCCATCAGCATGAAAAAGATTCATTATTACGCGACATTGAATTGAAAATACAGGAGCTGAAGCAAAAGGAAATCTGCCTGGGAGAACTGATAAAAACTGTACATTCAGCTGACTCATCAGGTGTTATCACGGAAATGAAAGGTTTATATGTACTGGCAACAGAAGAGTACAATGAGCTTTTAAATAATCCGGCAGCATTGGTCAGAAAAATGGCATCCCGTTATAAGCTGGGAGGCCTGGAAAAGCTATTCACCGTTTTATCACAACTGAAATTGGGGGGACAATCACTACCCTTCACTGATAATTATGTCAGTCCCTATTTATCAAAGGGCATAAGTTTTGAAATCAATATAAAGGACAAGTTTATAGGTTTTTCAACAGGACGTCTTCTGCCTGTTTTGAATGATCTTCAATTGAATATACCCGACAGTATTCTCGCACAACAATCCGGCTCAAAACCCTCGTTCTGGCACCTGAATTACCGGAAAGGACTGGCTGCTGAAAATCATAAGGGGATCAAACTAACGAATATTAAAAACGCCGGCAGCCCGGTTGATCCGCTTCAGACTCCGGAATTAATAAAAAAGTCTCAGCTGCTTGTCAGTCTTTATTCAAGAGAAAGAGTGGCCGGCAACCACTGGCTTAGTGCAGAACTGTCAAAATCACTTAGTATCAGTCCTCAGCAGTTTTCAATGGACAATAGCGGACGGCTATTGGGTAAGGAAACAGGTTATTTTGACTGGAGCAACATTTCATTAAAAATTAAAGCAGAAGGACAGGATGAGCGAATTGGCTTAACGCATGCGGCCTATTTTAATAAAATAATCGGCACTTACGCCGGAGTGGTGAGTAATTATACCGCCACAGACGGGTATGAAACCGGGATGATGCTGCGGGTAAAAAAGAAAGCTTCCCGGCTGAGTAGTTATGCAAAAGGCACTTACCGGCAATATAAAGTGCCTGGCTTTACAGACTCCAAATGGTCTTCAGCTGACTGGAAAATCCGCTTTGGATATAAACTTAAAAAAGGCCAGTACATACAGTTCAGTTCAGGCTGGCATGATGGGTATAAGCGGTATTGGCTGGCCAACACAATGCGCAATATCCGTCAGCAAAACAGGACACTGACGGGAGATATTAGTCTTGTCAATAAACGGATCTTCGGTTTGTTCAATACTTCATTTGTTTCGCTGGGTCTGCAAAGGGATATTTTTCCGCTTACCGGAGTGCCGGATAAACAAAGCATGGCCAGTACGTCTTATACGCTGATACTTAACCAGACATTTTTATACAAGGAACACTTATTACTTGCCAATTTCAATTTTACAAGGGTTTCACAGGAAATGAATGATCTCCTTTATAATACCCGCTTCGATGCGGATCTGGGCGGGTCATTCAGGGTTAATCCGGCGGTTTCAGCCGGCATCTCCGTTGTTTATGGATATCTCAAAGATGCCTATACGAACATGGGGATCCGTGCAAGTTTTTCCGGTCAGGTATGGAAGAGAATTCAGGTAGATGTAAATACCGATATAAGAGCAAATTTACGACTTGCCAACCCATTGTTTCGTCAGTGTATGAACCTCGGGTGTGGTATCAAATACAGCATTAAATAATAATACGTATGAACCGATTATTTATCAGAAAAGGAAAAATTTTAGGTTTACTCCTCTGCAGTACATTATATGTCAGCAGCCAGGTAAATTTCGTGTTCAATGCCGCGCTGGGCAGGGATATGAGAGGGCTGTCTGCTGTTCAGGTTATCAATACAGGCAGGGAGCCTTTTACCGGGAACCTGGATATTGAAGTCAGGGACCAGATGAGTAACATACTGGTTGTTAAAATCTATATTTCTTCGGTTCAGTTGCTGCCTGGAAGCAATACCATACCGGCCGGAAAATTCAGCAGTGCAGTAGTCTATTATGCGCCCGGAAAAGAAGGAAATTTTCTTCGCCAAACCGGTATGATGCCTGAAGGGGAACTGGAGTATTGCTTTAAGTATACGGTTACCTCCAAGAATAACCTCAATGAAGTGTTTGATAATTGTTTCATGGGAACAAACATGCTTTCTACCCCGCTGGAACTGATTCTGCCGGACAATGGAGATGAGTTGTGCCAGAAGCGTCCACAGTTCACCTGGCATCCTTCTTTGCCATTGATTCCCGGCACAGATTATACTTTAAAACTGGTGAAGAAGCAAGCCGGTCAGACACAGGCAGAAGCGCTTCTGATTAATCTGCCAATAATACTGCAAACGCATATCAAAGGACAGGTATTCCCGTTCCCGGCTGCCGTGGCGGATTTGCAGGAAGGATCAACTTATGTATGGCAGGTAACGGCGGATAATAAAGGGAGCAGGAACAGTTCAGAAGTATGGGAATTCACTGTGCAATGCGAAAAACCAACCTCCAATGAGAAGAGTTTCCGGGAATTGAAGGAAACAGACGACGGGGGTTATTTAACTACCGGCCCGGTGCTGCGATTTGCATTGTACAATTCATTTACCGCCGGAAAACTGAAATATGAAATCAGCAATTTATCAAACCCGGATAAGCTAATAAAGTATCTGCCTGAAGCACAGCTGCAGAACGGGAATAACAATATCACCATTGACCTGAAAAAAGTACCTGGGATGGAGGATGACAATGAATACCTGTTAAAGGTTTTTATGCCTGATGGAAGAAAACTTTCAGTTCGCTTTAAATACACTGAAGATGAGGAATAAGCTGGTTTTTATTTTTGGAATAGGTGCATGGCTGTTTATAGCTGCCTGTAAGGATAATACAGAGGGCAGCAAGCTGACAGACTTTGTTAAGGATGCGGGGAACCGGTTGACGCAGAAAGCAGAAGTATCCGGTAATAAAGTAGTGAGCCAGTTTGTTCCTGATAAACCGGAAGAAGGGAAAGGCAGTGACGTATACCGCTTCATTATTACGGTTCAAAGCAGCCCGGAAAAAACCACTGACAGCATCTTGTATTTTTTTAATTATAAATCTGCCGGGTATTTCAGGATGGTAACAGGAACCGATACGCTTCATCCTGTTTTAAGCGAACGAATGGCAAATGGGAGAGAGGATCTGCATCAGTTTACTGTACTGTTTGATCGCTCAGGAATAACCGGCACTTCCGATTCACTTGAAATAATTTTTTTGGGCAATAAACTATTTGCCGATAGTCTCTTTTTCAGATATGCATTAACTGATATCAAGAACGCTACTAAAACCCTGTATGGTTATGAGTAAATCAACAAGAAAGCAAAAAGCAGCAGCCTGGACACTGTTACTGGTATTTTCGGTACAGACATTTTTCCCCGTCAGCGCATATGCCCTTACTTCCGGGCCAACAACACCGGAGATGAGTGCCTTCGAGCCGGCATCGACTGCCAATATGGTGGATTTGTTTTCGGGGGATTTCTCATACAATATCCCACTATTGGATGTTGGGGGTTATCCGATCAACCTGGCCTATCATTCAGGTGCCGGACCCGAAGAAGAAGCCAGTTGGGTTGGGTTTGGCTGGAGCCTGAACCCAGGCGCTATTAACCGGCAGCTTCGCGGCCTTCCCGATGATTTTAAAGGAGATCAGATTACCCAGGAGGATAATAAGAAGCCGAATGTGACTGTTGGGGGTAACGTAAACGCGTCAATTAAATTATTTGGGAACAGGTTGCCGAAAATCAAAATCGGGAAGAAAAAAGCTCTTGAAGGAAGTATGAAAGTCAAAATCGGCATTCTGCATAACAATTATACCGGATACAAAGGCATGGTTGGTATAGGAACGGGTTTTAACACATCAGACCAGAACTCAGACGCAATGACAAAAAACCTGAGTGTTTCTGCAGACCCGAGTGTAAGTCTTGGACTGAATGTGGATAATCAGTCTGGCGTAAACCCCTACGCCAGTTTTGAAGTGAATTATAAAGTAACAACAAAGAAGGAACGGGAAGCTGAGAAAAACCTCGAACAGGCTACCAAGGAATATGCAACAAAAACACTGATAAACAGCATTGTTAACTGTGAGATCTTCGATATAAAAGAAAGTGTTTCCAAAGTCGCCAAAATGGAGCGTATCCTGAACAGATCAAAAGATATTAACAGCATGTTCGGGTCTTCCTCATCTATAAACTTCGGCGCCTTTCAGCCACCGGCCCTGGTACAGACCCCGATGATATCAAAGAACTTTACAGCTTCGCTCGGTTTGGGAATTACTTTATTCGGAGCCTCTGTAATTCCGGGTATAGAGGGTACCTATTCCAAACAGGAATTAAAGCAAAAGATCAATACCGCACCGGCTTATGGATTTATGAACGGGCATATTGCCAAAGCAAAAGAAGATGCGATTCTGGATTATAATATGGAAAAGGAGTCTCCGTATTTCAAGCGTCTGCCAAATCTTGGTGTTACGGTTTTTACTCCGGATTTATTCAGCGTTACCAGTAACGCCGGTTCTATGCAATTCAGACCATACCTGAGAGGTACCGGTATCTATTTTCAACCGCATAAACTGGATGAAGATAAAAGTACCAATATCGGTCTTGAGCCCGGATTCGGCAATATTTTTCATCTGGGTATTCCGCTTCAGCTGCAAAAAACCAGTTCCATTTCAGGCAAATGGAAATCTAAAAACAATTACCTGGATGTGGGTGATTTTAAACCCACGGCCACAGATCCTTCTAACCAGGCTTTTTATTTTAAAAGGGTAGGTGAGAAAAACCGCCAGGATGAAGCGTATTTCAATGCCATTGGGAACACAGCTCCTGTAGCAGTACGGCTTGAAAATGGGTTTTCCGCATGGGCGTTTGGGAATGGTCAGGCGAAGAACGGTGTACGTGTAAAGAATGGAGCGGATATCAGTGGTATTCAGCAGGGAAGAACAGTCAGGGACAAGGCAAACCATGCAATCTCTTATCTGACAGCATCGGAGGCAGCCGGCTATGCACTGGATAAGCAAATTGTCAATTACAGGGAAAATACCCTGTTAACAACCCCGGGGTATATGAAGAACCTGGTATCCCGTACCGCTGATCACCGGAAAGGGCATCACATATCTGAGTATACCATAACACAGGACGACGGCCAGCGTATGGTTTACGGCGTTCCCGTTTATAACATTACACAGGAAGAAGTGAGTTTTGCAGCCCCTTATAATGCCCTGGCCCTGGATAAAGGTATTACACAGTATACACCCGGGTCAGATAACAGCCAGAACAATATTCACGGAAAGGATAATTATTTTCACCGATATACCACACCCGCCTATACAACCGGCCATCTGCTTTCTGCCATTCTCTCACCCGACTATGTTGACCTAACGAATAACGGCATTACGGATGACGACCTGGGCACTGCGGTCAAATTTAATTACTCCCAGTTAAGCGATCAGAATGGAACACCGCTTTACTATAAATGGCGTACGCCCTATTCAAATGAGAACAGTAACAACAATATAGCGAACTACAACGAAGGTTACCGGAGTATTCAGGATGACGACAAGGCTAATTATACATGGGGTAAAAAAGAACTGTGGTTTGTGCATTCTATTGAATCAAAAACAATGGTTGCTCAGTTTTATACAGAAGAGCGAAAAGACGGGATAGGTGTACAAGGAGAAAACGGGGGTAAGGATATGTCTGTAAAACTCAGGCGTCTTTCAGAAATCCGGCTGTATTCAAAATCCGACCTGTATCAGAATGGAGTCAATGCCGTACCCGTAAAAACAGTGCATTTTGTATACGATGAAACCTACCCGCTGATCAGCCAGTTGCCCAATAATGAAACCGGCGCCGGCAAACTGACGCTTAAAGGTATTTGGTTCAGTTATGGGAATAATACAAAAGGGAAGTATAACAGTTACAGTTTTAAATACAAGATTCCCGCAAATCAGACCTACCAGGACATGCAAAGTGACCGATGGGGTACCTATCGTCCAAAATCGGCGAATCCGAACGGACTTACAAATCTTGAATTCCCGTATGCCACGCAGAACAAAGCAGATGCGGATGAATTTGCATCATACTGGCAATTGAATGAAATCGAACTTCCTTCAGGGGGTATAATACAGGTGCAGTATGAAAGCGATGACTATGCTTTTGTACAGGACCGCAGAGCGGCGCAGATGTGCTTTCTTACAGGAATTGGAAGCAATGGCGCCACAAGTGGCTTTGCCAACACCGATAAACTCTATGTTAAACTGCCTGCATCCACGACAAACGCGGATTTAAAGAAGCGTTATTTTGATGGAATTAAATCGCTTTCCTATAAAGCCTTGATTGATCTGGACGGCAAGGGTCACCACGAATATGTTTCCGGTTATGCGGATATTGCAGGGTATACAATAGCAAATCCGGGGAGCGGGAGTGATATAGTGGAGATTACTGTTGGTAAAGTGAACGGATATAACCCGATCGCGAAAGCCGCCTGGCAAAAACTAAGACTCGATCTGCCGCGTTATGCCTTTCCGGAGTACGACAATCTTAATGCAGACGAAGCCGGATTTGTAAAAGCAATAAAGGCCCTTGGTGCAACTTTTGGAAGATTTAAAGACCTGGTGGAAAATTTTGACCATCGGGCTAAGCGAAAAGGATTTGGAAACCAGGTTAATTTATCAAAGTCATGGGTTAGACTTTGTACACCATCTGGAATAAACAGTACATTGAAAGGAAAGTTGGGAGGCGGACTCCGGGTTAAAGAAATTAAAATAAATGATCAATGGGCCGCGATGAGTGGCGTTACAGCCGCCGAAACCGGTATGTATGGCCAACGGTACGAGTATACAACTGAGGCGACAGGTCCAGGCGGAGCAACAGAAATCATCTCTTCAGGAGTTGCCACATACGAACCTTCAGTGGGTGCTGATGAAAACCCCTTCAGGGAGCCGATTAATTATTCTGATAAGCATTTATTCGGACTGCCCAAATACTTCTACCTGGAAAGACCGATGGGTGAATCCTATTTCCCATCTGCATCGGTCGGTTACGGTAAGGTAACTATTAAAAACCTGGGAGCTGATGGCTCAGTGGGTTTAAACGGGACTACAGTAAATGAATTTTATACATCTAAGGATTTTCCGGTTAAGGTAGATGACCTGCCGATGGAAAGAAAGCAACCCAAGATTACATTTCTGCCACGCCTGTTTGGCGCAAAAATCACTGCCGGGGTTACGGTTTCCCAGGGTTACCTCGTGGAGAATAATGACATGAACGGTAAACCCAAAGGGGAAGCTGTATATGGAGTTAACGGGAATGAAATTTCTTCAGCTAAATACTATTATAAAGTAAATAACCCGGCGGCTGAAAAACAGGATCTGAATAATAATGTTTCAGTCATTGACAGGACCGGAACGATTACGTCAAACGCGTTGGTCGGAATGGATATAGACATGTTTACCGAAATGAATGAAAGCCTGATGGAAAACATGGGTGTGGCCGTGGATCCTTCTTTCGGGGTAACCATGTATGGTATTATTCCGAAGTTTTCAATAAAACTGCCGCTGCCTAAACCCAATTATGAGAAACGCTTATACCGCGGCTCTACTACAATAAAGCTGGTAAACCGGTATGCCATACTGGAAAAATCTGTAAAAACAGTCAATGGCAGTACGAGTGTGGCGGAAAATCTTTTGTGGGATTCAGAAACCGGGGAGGTATTGCTATCCCGGGTTAACAATGAGTTTAATGACAATACCTATACCTTTAATTACCCCGCACACTGGGTGTATGACGGTATGGGATCCTCATTCCGGAATGAAGGTGTATATCTGGCTGGTTTTGCTACCGGAGCCAATGGTATCATCAACACTACTTTTAATGGCTTGCTGACAGCCGGTGATGAGATTATAGATCTGAACGGATCATCCAGGTACTGGGTGATTAATCCTTATAATAACGGACAGCTTTTTCTTGTGGATAAAGACGGGCAGTCAAAATCCAACTTTGCCGCCAATGTAAAAATTGCCCGTTCAGGCAGGAGAAATCTGGCCATGGCGTCTGTTGGTTCTGTAGTAACTATGCAAAACCCGATTAACGGATCTTCTCTTAATTTCAATGCCTCTGCTAAAGTACTCCAGGCCGGTGCAGTTAATTATGAAGATGACTGGAAGATGCCGCTTAATCAGCCATGTGCTACAGACCCGGGCTGTTGGTCTGTAAATAGTAACGCGGGCACCGCTACACCAACTTTAAATTATTTAACGCCGGCCCTGAAAGCCACTCAAACATTTTACTCAATTTCAGGTACGAAACTATATAGTTCAGGCTATAATATTTCGGGCGACGGCACTTTTCAGACCCTGACCAGTACGTATTGGAAAAGTGCAAATAATTGCACAACAGGGCCGATGAACCGGTGTGCCTTTTGGGTTAATACGTCGTTGCCGGATGGGTCTGGTATTGCCAAAGCCATTCCGGTTTCGGATACAACTAATGGATCAAAGGTTCCGATAGCAGAAGCAGTGCCCAGTTGTTTGCCAAGAACCGGTACCTACGGCAGATGGTTGGGATATACCTATAATTTCAGTACCAGTACTACAAAAACATTGTATGTCGGTATTGCTTCTGACAACCGGTTTCAGTTTAAAATTAATGGTACGCAGGTTGTTTTCCGGAATACGGATGTTGAAACGAATTTCCAATACTGGCATATTTACCCGGTTTGTTTAAACCCGGGTACTTACACCTTTGAATTTCTGGGATACAACCGGAATGATGGCGGCCAGGAAGGCGCATTTGGCGCAGAAGTATATGATAATACTTTAAGTCAGATTCAAACGGCTGCATCAGATGCCAACCTCAACATTCTGTATTCTACCCGAAATATAACCGGGCAGAATATTGAAGTAGGAGAGGGTATCGGCTATTCTGCTCCGGCGGGTTATTTTGTAATGAAGAATACATCCGGGCAATATGTGGCCAAACAGATAAATGCTGTGGCTCCGGGTTCTGGCCAGACTGCCAGTAATTATTTTAATCCTTATCGCGCAGGTGTGAAAGGTAACTGGAGAGTGAAAACTCAATTATTGTTCGATGTAAAGCGTCAGAATAATAAAGGCAACCCTGCCGATCCTACAGGCACCCAATTGCGTACATCGGGGCACTTTACTGATTATGCCAGTTACTGGAGCTGGACAGGCAGCAGCTGGGTTCCAAACAGTAGTGACAGCCGGTGGCAATGGACGTCTTTGGCGACCAAATTTAACCGGAAGGGCCAGGAAATTGAGAATATGGATGCCTTGAATCGCTTTAGTGCAGCACAGCATGGATATATGGAATCACTTCCGGTAGCTGTTTCAGGTAATGCCATGTACCGCGAAATCGGCTATGATGGCTTTGAAGATTACAACTTCAATCTCGGGGTACCCTTTGCTGCTGACAGTTGTGGCATACAGGAACACTTTAATTTCCGAAAATCACTGGGAGCGTCTGCCTATCTGGATAATACCCGGTCGCATAGCGGGCGGTATTCTCTCCGGCTGACCGGTACTGCCACTATTCAGAAGCCGTTGCTGTTAAATGAACCCGCCACTATTTATGCAATAGAAAATTATATGTATAAAATAACGGATGGTTACCTGCGGTTCGGCTTTCAGCCGGTTCCGTCAAAGAAATACATATTAAGCGGATGGATAAATGACGGAAATGTACCCCGTAGTGCGACCATTAACGGGCTTTCCCTGACCATAAATGGTACGTCGTACAATGTAAATGATAATGCCGTTAACCCGTCTGTTTACAGCAAAATACATGTAGTTGAAGGCTGGAAACGATTTGAAGTGGTATTCACAATGCCGGCCGGAGGCAATTTCACCGTAAGTCTGGGCGGGAGCAACATTAACCTGGATGATATCAGGATTCACCCGTATGATGCCCAGCTGAAATCATTTGCATACGATGCTTCATCCCTGCGGCTGATGGCAGAAATGGACGAGAACAATTTTGCCACTTTCTATGAATATGATGATGAAGGAACCCTGATCCGTGTAAAGAAAGAAACAGAAAAAGGAATCAGTACTATTAAAGAGACAAGAAGTTCTGTTAAAAAGAAATTGCCCCTTTAAAAATTTGTAAATCATCGTTATGAAAAAAACATTCAGATATAAAAAATGGCTGTTGTTTGTACTGCCGGTACTGGCCCTGGCATTTATTGCGGGAGTGCCGGTAAATGACGACAAAACCGTACTCGAACAGATTATCGCCGCTTTTCCTTCCGGGGAGGCCGATAAAATACAACAGGAAAAAGCGCGAAACACCCTGGAAGATGTATGGCTGGAATTGCAGAAAATAGCCACGGCCAACAATAACGATTCTGTGTCAATGTCCGGGAAAATCAGGCTTTTTGACAACCTTTTTGATGAAGGCATAAAAGAACAGCAGGCCTTTTCGCTTCAGCAGGCTGGTGATAACCTGTGGTTTCACCTTGATTCACTGGACCGGGTACAGATCGGCCAGCATTATTTTATGATAGACCACCCGGAAAAGGAAATTACCCTCCAGCTTCCGGCCGGGGCGGATTCCATGGTTAAAGCCCTGCAGCTGATGGCGCCTGATAAACTGAAAGAGCTGCTGATAAAAGACGGAACAACTGCTGCGTTATCCAATGAAGGGACTGACAAAAAAATTACGATAATCCCGGGTTTGATGGATGCGGTAAACAGGTATGATATCGTGTACGATAACAGCAGCTACGTTATAAAAAAATTCCGGATATACTATACCAGCCAGCCCTACCAGGATTATCAGGAAGGGAATGAGGAAAATTTGAAACAGCAGAGTGGCAAGGATCCTGAACCCGCAACTGAAACAGCAGCGGAAGCCACAAGCGATGATGAAATGGATATGGAAATGAATGTGACGGAATATGTACTGGAATTCGAGATACTGAGCCTGTTGAAAAAGTGTGATTTAAATTTTCTGCGGAATGAATATTACAGTATTGCAGAAGATGGGAATATGATCTTTTACGGAAAATTGGGTAGCTATAAAAAAACCGTTTTCTAAAGAACCTTATCCGATAAATTTATAATACGGCAGTTTATGAGAAACTATACTGGAAACAAAAGTAACCTGTTAAGGACCCTTACTGTTATAGTTATGCTTACCGTCTTAACTATACAGAGCCGGGCAGTTGAAGAGCCGCGTGAAGTAACGAAAAGAGGTACAGAACTGATAACGCTGCCGTTAAACACAGTGATCAGTAATGCAGATCCGGTGTTCACTTCCGGAGCCTGGAGTGGGCAGACAGCCAATGGGGTAAAGAATATTGTGCTGTTTGAGATTGATTTTGCAAATGTTGCCAATAAATATTTTCAGAACCTTACTTTTACTGCTACCTGCCGGGTTGACATACTTTGTTATGGAAATCCATCCAGTCCCGGGGCAATCACCCAAACATTTCCGAATATTGATCTGCAGGTCAACTTTAACCCCGCTACCGGGGCTACGTATAAAGCCATTGCGGAATATAAATTCAATGGCGCTTACCGGGTGGATCTCATTTTTAAAGGAATTACAGCACCGGCATTAACGCCCTTATCCGGATTTCCTATTTTTTCTCTTACGAATAAACTGATTGTAGACAGACAATATAATTTTAATGAAGTCAGCACTGATGAACTGAAGTATACAACAAACGGACAGAAACTTACCGTAAACTGGACACCTACCGCTTACCCCGGGGCCGAATCGATGGACCTGGAATGGACATATATAGATAAAAATTCAGCAGCCGGAATTGCAATAAGTGCAGCAAGAACGGCCGGGCAGCAAACACTTCCCGTAACAACACTTGAATCATATTTCCGGAACAATAGCAGCCGGGTGAATCTTCCGCCAACACCTGCGTCGTTTATTTATAACCTGAATTATAATGATGGTTTTATACTATTCAGGATGAGAGGGGTGCAATATCGTAGCAGCGATGGATTACGGCTGGAGGGTAACTGGAATTATACTGCCAAAGCCCTGGCCGGATCGGTGTACAGTTTCTTTAACCAGGGAATAGTGGATGTTGACTGGCATGAAATGAATATGAACTGGCAGTATAATGCCGTATATGCGGAGGATGGAAAGAAAAAGGAAGTGATCAGTTATTTTGATGGGGCATTGCGTTCACGGCAGACAGTAACGCTGAATAACCAGGATAATGTATCAGTGATTGCCGAGCCCGTTTATGATGCGTTGGGCCGCCCGTCTATGAGCATTCTCCCAGCACCGGTTTCAGATAATTTACTGAAGTATTACAGGTCTTTTAATGTCAACAACAGTCTTAAGCCAGTCAGCTATAAGGATATACCAACCGCAAATTGCGGCATCATTTCGTCCGCTCTGAACGGCAGTTCCGGTGTGGAAAAGTACTATTCGGCCAATAATCCGTTCATGAATGATCCGGCAAAACCATGGAATAAATCCATTCCGAAATCTGAGGGCTTCCCATACACCGTAACCCAGTACACACCGGATAATACCGGCAGGGTAAGGGCACAAAGTGGTGTGGGCGCCGCTTTTCAACTGGGTACGGGTCGTGAAACCAAATTTTATTACGGGAAACCTTCCCAATATGAATTGGATCGTCTTTTCGGTGCTGAAGCCGGAGATCATACCAATTACCTGAAGAATATGGTAGTGGACGCAAACAAGCAGGTGAGTGTATCCTATCAGAATAGTGAAGGGAAAACGGTCGCAACGGCTTTGGCCGGACTTCCACCGGCAAATACAGAAGCACTGTCATCTGCCCCCGAACCTACTACCGTGGTAAAGGATATCATGATAACGCCATCCTCATTCCAGATAAATGTAGCCAAAAGCAGCCTGGAAGCGACCAATACCTTCCTGGTTTCCAGTACCGGTAATTATAAGTTTACCTATAAGTTTACCCCGGAAAAATATACTGAAACCTATTCCGGCGGCACACTTTGTTATACCTGTAGTTATGACCTGCTCATTACCCTGCGGGATGAGTGCGGTAACGAATTAAATAAAACAGAGGTAAAAAATATCACGCCCTTTAACACCTCTTGTGCGAACCCTGCAGAGCTCAGTAACTTCTTTAATGTTTCATTGCAGCAGGTAGGGGAGTATACAGCATATTTCGAATTGAAAGTAAATAAGGAAACGCTGGACGCCTACACGGAGCATTACCTGACCAATAATACAGACATTAAGAAACTGAATTATTTCCTGCTGGAACAGCTTGTGCAGGAAAATATGGAAGAGTGCTACAGCGATTGTGAAGCCTGTAAAACGCTGCCAGCCACGGCTGCTGAGTTTATAACCAAAATACAGGCTTTTTATACTAAAGAAGGGCTCCCTTTTGGCACAGCAGAATCGGCATTTGCTACCACCCTTTTTAATACTATTAAACAAAACTGTGTTACTATCAGTGCACAATGTATAGTCAGCCCCTGTGCTGAAATCCTGGATGTGATTAAGGCGGATGTTACACCGGGAGGTCAGTATGCCGAATATGATGGAAGTTATGCCCTGACGGATCCTGCCATTAATGTGCTCAGCCATTATAATCAGGTGAACTATTTTGATGAAAACGGCCAACCGGCTTTTGTGGAAAATGAAAGCGGTAATATGGTCCCCCCTTCTCAGCTTACCTTAAAGGAATTTATCCTCAAATTCGAAGACGCGTGGGCAATATCACTGGCGCCTTATCATCCCGAGTATTGTTATTATACCTGGTGTACTATGAATTCTTCCAGCCAGTTGTTTAACTCAACCCTGGAAAATATGAATGACCCGGTTGATGCCATTGCCGCGGGTTATTTTGACCGGACGAACCCGTTGAAACTGGTCCAGGCAGATCCGTTTTTCCAACCCGGTGGCTATGGATATTCGTATGGCTATACCAGCCAGATTCAGGCAGACCTGAATGCCTATTCAGTAAACGTTTTGAAACTGACAACACAGACAACTAAAAACATATTTCAATCGATAGACTTTTTATTATACTGCGGTAACCAGACGCCGGCGGTAAGCTGGGATGCCTGTACGAAATCTGTTACTGACCCCTGTCGCAGTGATTATAAAGAGTGGCTGCTTTATAAAGAATGGTACCTTGAGCTAAAACACAAATATTATACGCTGGCGCTTAAACAGGCACTTCCCCAGTGTAGTAATTGCTTTATTCCTTCCTCAGATAATACTGATCCGGCTGACTGGACCAATTGTACGGCCCCGCCGGTATCTGATTTCTCGGTGGCAGATGTGCCAAACAGTTCAGCAGGAGACGGTACAAAGAGAATTATCATAAAATACAAAAGTGGAAATGAAACACTCAGCTGGCCTGTTTTATTAACAGTAGTTATGACCATTAACAGTACCGGTTTTTCCACAATGCAGGACATTGTGTTTACACCTGGATTTGGCAGCCAGGAACTGATTGTGCAGGACATGTTCAATAATTTCAGTATTACGCAAGCTGTTTGTACTCAGCTTGCGGGCAGGAATACAACACAGGCGGCACCGGCAATTACACAGGGATCGCCGGCGCAGGCAGACTTTCAGTACTGCCCCACACAGGCGGATTTTATGTGGTCTTATGTTCCGGGTAACCAGGGATCCCAGATCGAAGTTTGTTATACCGGCCCGGTTTTACAACCCGGCCAGGTCGTAACCCTGCCCGGTAAAATCATGTTTAACTGGATGTATTACTTTGAATTTTCCGTGCAGTTCTGTGCAGGACAGTCCACCTGTAAAATTATAGCGCCTTATGTTGACAGTTACTGGGAACCGACCGGTTATATTGATGTGGAGTTTTACCCGGTGAGTTGCAGTGTGGGTGATTGCGCACAGAATTGTTTTGTTGAAGGGGTTGATTACACAATTAATTACCAGACAGGAGAAGTGTGTGGTTTTAATGATGCAATTACAGGATTGAGTATACAAATAATTTCCGATTATGGAACTATATACCATAGTATGGGTACCCCAGGTCCAAATTGTCAGGTTTTTCCAAATTGGCAGATTAGTTATACAACAATTATTTCATCTGCAGTAACAGTATATGGAGATTGTCCGGCTACCGGATGGACCTGTCCGCTGACAGATAATAATTATTCAGTAACCCAAACGATTAACAATTCCACCAATACCTGGGATATCACACTTTGTTACACCGGGCCTGCTATACCGGCAGGGAAAAAAGTTCGTGTATTTGTTACGGCTACTAATTCAATGTGTTACCCGAATAATCCTACCGTTTATTTTGAAGCACAGTTTTGCGCCACACAGAACTGTTTTACCTATAAAATCCCGCGTACCGGTTCCGTTTGCGATCTGAATTGGGGATTGAATTATAGCATTACATGTACAGATGATTCCTGTGGTACATCCTGCCCCGCTGGTGATTGTTGCACGGATCCCCGATATAACCAGTATAAGGGGAAAATTCGTCGGTTCCAGGATTATCTTGAACCGGATTTTAATGCTATCCAGGGAAGTGTGCTGAACAATTCATCCAACAGTACGGCCTATCCTCTTGCATCTTGTAAAAACGAGTGTGAAGCGATGGCTGACGCATGGATGGCGCAACTTAAAAACTGTACTACCGATTTGCAAAAACTGGAAAGGGTTCGTCGTCAGCTGATAACTATATGTAAGAACAGCTGTACGGCACAGCAAGGCAATACCAGTATACATCCCTTTGCTGACCAGAACCCCAGTCCCAGCTTTGAATCTGTACTGATTACAGAATTTGGCAGCCTGACTCCCAACTGTGCGTACGACCTGATTAGCGATCCTTATCCCTGGGGGAAAGTGCCCGCATTGGAGAAAACATTTGCAACAGAAGCCAGCGCAGCTGTATGTACCCGGTTGACACAGTTACGTACTGAAGCGCAGGCAAAGGGATATGCCAATACGGTTCCTGGCGTACACCAATACCTGAAGGATTATTATGCCCCGTATTATAACCTGGAAGACGATGAGTTGCAACAGCTTTTTGATGCCTGTAATGGATGCAACGGAATCATGAAATTGCCGGTTGAGCTTCCCTTGTTTATGAATGGGGACGCTAAGCCCTGCCTGCCCTGTACGGTGTATGAGCAGATGAAGAATGATTTTACGGCCAAATATCCCGGACTGGCGGTTACGCATGATAATTATGAAACCCTGTTCCGTAACTATATGAATCACCGGACCGGTTTCAGTCATGCCTATGCATCATACTATGATTTCGGTTTGAAGTGTACAGCTAATCTCAATAATTTCAGGCAATTTGGCAGAATATGCGAAACTCCGTTATCCATTGAAGCGGATGTGAATACACTGAGTCAGTGTATGGAAGAGAAGTTCTATAACGCACTCTCAAATGCAACGGTTATTTATAACCGCTATATCGAAGAGGTGAAGCGTGTCTACAGGAATAATTATACCGCCAAATGCCTCTCCGCAAAACCCAGACTGGAGTCAGAGGCCAAGTTGTATGAGTATCACTATACCCTCTACTACTATGATCAAAGTGATAATCTGGTGAAAACGATTCCTCCGCAGGGTGTTGCCTACCTCAGTGAAGCGGAGATCAATACCCTTTGGGCTGACCGGAATCAGTTTATAGTACCTCCCCATACACTGGCCACTACCTATCAGTATAACAGTTTTAACCAGGTGGTGAAACAGTTCAGTCCGGATGGAGGAACAACTGAATTCTGGTATGACCGTATGGGCAGACTGGTTATTTCGCAGAATGAGGAACAAAAAACACCGGCAAACGGGGGAGCTGCAAACAGGTACAGTTATACACGATATGAACCAGTGCTGGGGCGGATAGCTGAAGTTGGAGAGAAAACAGGAGCGAGCCCGGTACCGGATACAAAAGTGGACGCACTCCTTACCACCTGGTATGCCAGCGGAACGGATGCACAGATAACAACAACCATTTATGACAAAGCTGACCTGGCCCAGGTAACAAATACGACGGTTACCAATGAACAACAATTCTATACCAGCCGGAAAAGAGTGGTGGCCACAATATTCCGCAAAATCAGGTATGCCAGTGCGGCTCAGTATGATGCGGCAACCCATTACAGCTACGATATCCTTGGTAATGCCAAAACGGTATGGCAGGAGAATACCCGGTTGAAGGAAGCAGATGCCGCTACACAGGGGCTGAAGAGGATGGACTACGAATTTGACCTGGTGGCCGGAAAAGTAAACAGGGTCTGGTACCAGAAGAATAAGGGCGACCAGTTTATTTATGAATACGTATATGATACGGATAACCGCCTTACTTCGGCCCGTACCAGCCGCGATGGCCTGGTATGGCAGGAAGATGCTTCCTATAAATATTACCTCCATGGACCATTGGCCCGGACCGAACTGGGAAGACTGAAAGTACAGGGTACGGATTTTGCTTATACGCTCCAGGGCTGGTTAAAATATATCAATGCACCGGTAATCAATGAAACGGTGGATATCAGCCGGGATGGTGATCCGACCCTTGCCGGAAATACCTATCAGTCGGTAGCACGGGATGCGATGGGCTATGGCATCAGTTATTTCAACGGGGAATACAAGCCCATTTACGCGGCAAGTCTCCTCCCCTGGAATGAAGTGATACCCGCTGCTGCCGGAACCGGTAAAGACCTCTTTAACGGAAATATCAGGGCCACTACGGTTCAGCTTGCACAGCTGGGCGGAGCCAAAACCTACAGTTACAGTTATGATCAGCTGAACCGGATAGTTAAAATGCGTAAGCACGAGACCAGTTATGTACCGGGTGGATCCGTGGATCCATACCTGAATATAGCCGCGGCCACTGATGAGTATAAGGAAGACGTTTCCTATGATGCAAACGGGAATATCCTGCGTTACTTGCGGAATGGAACAGCTTCGCAGTTATCCATGGATGACCTGACCTACCAGTATCCCAAAAATACCGCAGGTAAGCTCCTGAACAACCGGCTGAGATATGTACAGGATCCGGTACCTGCCGGCAATTATGCTGACGATATGGACAGCCATACCACCCTTACCCAGGCACAGGTTCTGAATGAACGGCTGCCCGAACAGGCTTCAGACAATTATCTGTATGACAAGATTGGCAACCTTATTAAGGATACCAAGGAGAATATTGTCAAAATTGAGTGGACGGTTTACGGTAAAATCAGTAAGATTACAAAGAATGATGCCGCATCCACCACGATTGAGTACGAGTATGATGCAACGGGTAACCGCATTTACAAGAAGGTAAGTACCGGAGGATCAGTAGGAACAATAAAACACACTTTCTATGTAAGAGACGCCAGCGGCAATACCATGGCTGTCTATAACCGGACCGATGCGGCGGCAGTACAATGGGCCGAACAGCACCTGTATGGAAGCTCCCGGTTGGGCATGTACCTGCCCAATATGGCAGTCCCGGCCAGTGCGCCAGTACCAACGGCTGGCTCCAGCCTGGCAGACGGGGTGGATTTGGGTAAAGTAAACTATGAACTGAACAATCATCTGGGTAATGTACTGGTTACAATCAGTGATAAGAAAATACAGACACAGAACGGCAGTACAGGCACAGTTCATTATTTTACAGCGGATGTACAAACGGCTACGGATTACTATCCGTTCGGAATGGCGATGCCGGGACGGAAGTATGAACCGCAAAGCGGCTACAGGTACGGGTTTAATGGGAAAGAGAAGGATAAGGACATGAACAGTCTGACGGCATATGATTATGGCTTCAGAATTTATAATCCGGCGATTGGGAAGTTTTTAAGTTTGGATCCTCTCCAAAAAAAATTCCCTGCACTTGCCCCTTATAATTTTAGCGGTGACAATCCTTGTGCAACAATTGATATTGATGGACTAGAACCGGTAACTACAAACCCAAATACAGAAACACTAATATTAGTTTTACAAGGATATGGCGGCGATCCTCCTGATAATAATACTCAGGCAACCAATGCAGCTAAAACAGATAAATCATTAGATATAGATACACAAGGGTTAGGGCTCTTCACAACCTTATCTAACAATAGGCCCAAAGTTCAAGTGGCAGTTTTCGCTTCTTCAACAACTGAAAACACTAAGAATGATGTATTGACATCAATAAAAAATTTCAAAACCATTAACCCCAATGGAGAGGTAATTTTAATTGGTCATAGCCAAGGTGGGGATAACATTATCGAATTATTAAAAGAAAACAAAGATGTAAGCGTAGATTTGATTGCTATATTCGATACCCAGGAAGCAAAAACCTATTTTGACATAAAGGGTATTCCTATTATAATGGGGATTGATGATAATAATGTATATGGCAACGTTAAAAATGCAATAAATTTCTATCAAACAACTGAAGCTATTGGTGGGGAGACTTTAGATTTCAAATCAAAAAAAACAAAAGGATATAATGTTAAATCCCCAGGGTCGAATCATCGCTCAATTGACAACGATGTTGCACCTTATTTATATAAAACTCTAAACTTATATTTAAATTTAGCAAAGGATGATGGTTTTTCTTTAAATTATCTATTAAAAACACTAAAAAAAGAAATAGAGGATCATGAAAAATTTGATACAACAAAATCAGGTAGTGACAATGTACTTGGCGGAAAATCAAACAAAGCATCTAAAACAGGAAAATCAAGGAGTGAATAATGAATAAGTTTTTTTATATAGTTTTATATACTATTGTTTTTACATTTTCTTTAATATGTATTAATGTTTTTCTTTATAATATTTTAAACGCTAATATTGCTTATTATTTGGGCAATTATTTCCCATTATTTTTCATATCTATTGTAATAATTTATGTATTCATTAGTTTAGCGATGAAGCAAAAAGTAAATTGGAAATTAATTCTTTCAATTTTATTAATCTCCATTTTAACTGTGTTTGTGTTTATGAATCATATAAAAGACCTTGTTTATGTAAAGTATTAGCTTCAATAAATTTAAAGTTGATATGTAAGCCATCGGCTAACTGATGAAGTCATCTTGTTATAGATGCCGGTAGTGTTTTATAATATAAAAAAGTGAAGAAAACACATAAAACATATAATAAAAAAAAGCCGCTACAGCCGTAGCGGCTTTACATTATTCAACTTGTACTGGCCAGCAATTAACTAAAATAAAGCAAAACGGCTCTTTAAAATAAGTGACAATCATTCCATTGTATTTATCTATCCTTCCAATTGCTGTTTCAGGGTTATCGCTTAACACATTTGCAAATAACAGGGAAAAATCTGATTGCTGTGGGTTACCCCACCAAGCTGGATAGATCACTTCTTTAAAATTTTCAAACCCCCAAAAAAAGTCCTTATTGCAAAATATAGAACCTGAAGTTTTTAAATAAATAATATTATTCGTATCTAATCGATTTATTAGTAACGGCCTTACCATAGCCAAATAATCATCTTTACTAGTCGTGAATTTTGCAAAGAAAACGTATGGGTAGCTACTTTCATCAACCATTCGATTTATCTCATACTTTAAAGATGAAGCCCTAACTGGCATCTTCAACCCTGTTCTATCCTCTATAACGCGAATAGCTTTTTTTTCGCGAATAGTAGTGATTGTTTTTATTAATATTATACAAATAAGAATAATAAATATAGCCGCTTTAAAAAAATTTACTTTCATACTGATATTTATTCTAAATAAATTTAATCTTCCGAGGTTGTTTGTGAAGCATCTTGCTTAGCCTTAGCCACTCGATTAGGCACAACTTGATACTGCCCGTTATTGTAATCAGTTGTAGCCTGCGTACTATTTTGCGTTACTGAAACTCGTTCGGAAGTAATTTTAAATGCTTGACCCTCCAAATATTTATTAGCAAGGCGAACTAATTTTTCTGCTAATTCTGGTCGTTTTTTCATTGTTGGGTCCGGGTCAAAATCCCAAAAATCATTCATTTGTATTGTCCCTGTAAAATTCCAACCTAATGAACCATCAGTATTCTTTGTTCGTGTTAATACACCACTAAAATTTGCATAGAAATTGCCAAGCGTGCCAGAAGTTGCTGCCCCTGTTAAAACATTCAAATCTACTGTTGTGCTTTGCCCTGGCTTTAGCCCTGAAAGTATACTAGCAAATCTTGCAGCTTCATCAGCACTCCTACCTTGAATACCAACTGGAAGCATATTAACATCTTTCATCTCCTGTTGATTCATTGTATATGTCTGCCCTTTACCTAATTCATAATGGTCGATAAACCGTTTGGGAAGATAGCTACTAAATCCTTTCTTAAATACAGCATTTACGTTGCTTGAAGGTGTAATTGTTGCCCCCATTGGCAGGCCTATCCAAGACATATACTGATATGAAGGATTAGCGGTTTTAGAAACAACTGATCCTCTTGAATAAGTAACAATAGGATTATCTATGGTAGGTGGGCGACTGTATAAAGTTTGACCACTAGTTGGATGTTTTAAATATGGACCACTGACATGTTTACCATCTGCAGTCCATTGGTCTTCCAATCCATCAACATCTACGGCTACAATTGGTTTATTACCTGCAAATTGATAAGGTGTATACCAAGGATATTTTTTTGCAATCGGGTCAACACTTAAAAACCTTCCCAATCGTGGGTCATAGATTCTCATTCCATAATCCTGCTGCTTGCCGTCTCCCTTAACTTCATTATCGTTCTCCTTGCCGTTGAACCCATAACGATAACTTGAAGATGATGAAGTGTACTTCCGTCCCGGCATTGCCATTCCGAACGGATAGTAATAGAAATTACTTCATTTGCCGCTGAAACGCCTTACCAGTAAGCTTTTCACGGAATACAGGGTTCAACTAATTTACTCAATTTTTATGCCTTTTTACACGTTTTTTAGTAAATTCAGAGGGTCGTTTACCCCCCTCAAACTTTGTTTATTATGCCACGTCTTGCAAAGGAACTCGATTTTTTCATGCTCTTTGATGATTTTATCAATCATAGCCGCAGAGGACGCAGGTTACAGCCCAATGGGAAGAGAATTTCGGTGGGCACCCTGGCTAATTATGGGTATACCCGGCAGTTACTGCAGTCATTCTGTACCGATAAGGGATTTACACTGCGAATCAGGCCGTTACGACGGCTGAACAGCCGTGAGCTGGCCACGGAAAAAAATTACTGGAAGAAATTCTTTAAAAAATTCACGGATTATCTATACGACGATTGCGGGCATTATGATAATTATGTAGGGCAAAACACTAAAATCATTAAGGCTTTTCTGAATTATGTGAATAAGGAACTGGTTCCCGGAGCAGGTGAGTTTAATAAATTGTTTTATGTACGGAATGAAGAGATTGCCATTCATCCCCTGCTCCCGGAAGAGCTGAATTTTCTGATTTATAATAAGCCCTTTGAGCAAAGCCTTTCTCCCAGGCTCAGGGAAATAAAAGATGTATTTGTATTTGGATGTACAGTTGCCCTGCGTGTTTCTGATCTGCTGAAACTGAATAAAAGCAACCTGCGTGAGACTTCTGGTCAGTATTACCTGGCAGTGCGTTCGCAAAAAACAGCTACTGATACGCTCATCCGTCTCCCGGACTATGCCGTAGCAATTCTGGATAAGTATAAAAAACAACGGAAGAAACTGCTGCCTTCTTTTAATAAGGTAAACCTGAACGGATATATAAAAGAACTTCTTGAAACAGCCGGCTTTACTCAGCCGGTTAGTAAAACAAGGGAAAGAAGAGGCCGGGTAACTGAACTGAAAAATGAAAGCCAGCCTGGAAAAAGTTACCGCTTTTGCGATCTGGCCAGTACCCATACCATGCGGCGCACCGCTATTACCACCATGCTCAGCCTGGGGATGCCCGAACAGGTAGTCCGGAAAATCAGTGGCCACGCTCCGGGGAGCAAGGAATTTTACCGTTATGTATTGTGGGCCCAGACCTATCAGGATCAGGAAACAGACCGTATGTTTGCCCGGTTGAAGGAAAAGACCAGTTTAAGCAGCTGATGATTCCCTTTTGTATAAATACGGATACAGTCTATTTTTACCTGACATTTACACCCCATGTCCACACTCACCCTCACCACCATACAAACCAATCTCCACTGGGAAGACAAACCCGCCAACCTCCGCATGCTGGAGGAGAAGATTATGGGCATTCTGGAGAAGACCGAGATCGTGGTGCTGCCCGAAATGTTCAACACCGGGTTTACCATGCAGCCGGAGAAACTGGCGGAGACAATGGAGGGGGAAACAGTGGCCTGGATGAAACGGGTGGCCATGGAGAAACGGGTGGTGCTGCTGGGGAGTTTCGCCTGTGATACGGGTAACGCAACGTATACCAACCGGCTTGTGTGGATGCTTCCCAACGGGCAATTCGGGTATTATGATAAACGTCACCTCTTTGCTTTTGCCGGGGAGGATCAGCATTATACAGCAGGAAATAAACGATTGATTGCTTCGGTAAAAGGGTGGAAGATCAATTTGCAGGTATGTTATGATCTGAGGTTTCCGGTATGGGCGAGGAACAGGTCCTTCGCGCCTTTCTCCGCTGACGCTTCGAAAGGCGCTCAGGATGACAATATTGAGTATGATGTGCTTATTTATGTGGCCAACTGGCCCGAACGACGCAGTCATGCCTGGAAAACATTACTGGTTGCCCGGGCTATCGAGAATCAGTCGTATGTAATAGGAGTAAACCGGGTGGGGAATGACGGGAATGCGATCTTTCACAGTGGCGACAGTATGGTGATTGATCCGCTGGGCGAGTTGTTATATACAAAGAAGGATGTAGAAGACATTCATACCATCACGCTGGATAAAACACAACTGAATGCGGTGAGGGAGAAGCTGCCGTTTTTAAGGGATGGTGATGCCTTCTCTATTGAACATTGAAAATTGAGCGTTGAGTATTGAACATTTTCAATGCTCAACTTTCAGTAAGTACCCATTTCACCCCGCGTTGCTTCAGGTAGTTCATTACAAAATCAAAGCATTCCTTTTTATCGCCTACCAGTTCCGGGGGAAATACGCCTTTCTCTTTAAATAATCCATCTGTAATCAGTCTTGCCGTAGCAGCACAGGCATAGCCGGTGGTGCGGGCCATGGAGGAGGTCCTGGTTACCGGGTCGTACTGATCATATAAATCCCAGGTGATGGTTTTATCTTTTCCCTTTACAATTACTTTCATAATCGTAAACTCTTCTTCATCGGGTTCCAGTTTCCATTCTTTTAATAAGAGACGGGAGGTAAATTCAAGGGGGGATATCTCCGTCTGGTTAAACCGGATCGGGGTGGTATCAAAAAAGCCGGCTTGCTGAAGTGCAATGATGAGGTCAATATGCCCCGGATAACGCAGGGTCTTTTCCTTCATATCAGGGATATGCGGCATAGTATACACCAGTGAACGGAGACCATCCGTATTAAAGGCTTCCAGGGTACCGATTCCTTTAAAGTCCATCAGTTCCCGTTCGCTTAATGCCGGTTTGGTCACAATCTTTCCTTTTTCCATCAGACGGGCGGGGCGGATATATTCCTGTATTACATCCACCGGAGAGAAAGGAGCTTTATATTCAAAGGGTGGTTTTCTTTCCTTGGGTAAGCCGCCAACATAACATTCGAAAGCGGTGATTTTCATTTCCGCATTGTGATGACCGAGGATCAGATTGCTCATACCCGGTGCCACACCGCAGTCGGCAATCACGGTCACGCCCATTTCTTTGGCCAGTGCATCGAGATCCAGTGCATTTTCAGGGAAGAAAGAGATATCGGCCACATTTTTACCGGCCCGGATCACCGCCTCCAGTGTCTTATAGCCAAAAAACCCCGGTACCGCCATCACCACCAGGTCAGCGGCTTTCAGCCATACCGGATACTGACTATAATCCGTAAGGTTGACTGCCCTCGTTTCAATGGCCGGGTTACGTTTATGCAATTCCTGCAGATTGGCCGGATTGAAGTCAAGACTGGTCACTTTAAAATTTTTGGCCAGGTCCAGGGCAATAGCCCGTCCAACCATTCCGGCACCAAGAACAACAATCTGCATAGGCGATAATCTTTGTGTAAAGATAAAAAACGCTGAAAAAAAGGGATATGACCTGTGTTATCTGCCGGGATGATGAACTTTTTCTGTATTTCTACGTAAATTAATATATGTCGCAGTCCCTATTCCTGCTCGTTTTTACCGTTCTCCTTGCCTGCAACAAGCCGGAAAAGGTACCGGTTCCTGACCCGCCTCCTGTTTTGTCCGGACCGGTGAAAACATGGCTGGCCCTTGGTGATTCTTATACAATCGGACAGGGAGTGGATGCGGCAGAACGATTCCCGACGCAAACCGTAAACCTGTTGCGCCTCGCGGGTATTAATTGCAGTGTACCCTTTTATATTGCCACTACCGGCTGGACCACCCAGACCCTGATCAGCCAGGTGGAATCGCAGAACCCAGGCACTTATGATGTGGTGAGTTTATTAATTGGCGTGAATGATCAGTACCAGACCCATGATACCACCGGGTACCGGCAGCGCTTTACGGGCCTGCTGGAAAAGTCCATCCTGCTTGCCGGTGGCAGAAAAGCCAATGTTTTTGTTTTATCCATCCCGGATTACAGTGTAACGCCTTTTGCAGCCAGCAGTGATACGGCCCGTATCCGGCAGGAACTGGATTGGTTTAATGCCATCAACCGGCAGGTCACCGATCTATATCAATGCAAATACCTCGATATCACTCCTTCCACCCGCGAAGCACGGAATGATCTCAGTTTACTGGCTGCGGATCGGCTGCATCCCAGCGGGGCGGAGTACAGAAAGTGGGCTGTGCGGCTGGCGCCGATGGTGGAGGTGGTGGTTAGGTGAGTGGAGAGTGGAAAGTTGAAAGTGGAAAGTGAAGAGTGGGGAGTCGGGAGTCGGCGAGAGGCATTTCGTTTTGCTACGGTTACGCATTGGAGTGAAATTGCGATACGGACGTACAGCATAGCCCAGCGGGCTTAAACGATCAATAACCCCGGGTGAGCTAGTCGGGAGCCTGCCTGCCGGCACAGGCAGGTTAGTAGTCCGGTCGAATCATATTTTTCACTATGGATTGAAATGGCGATTTGAACGGGCGGCATAGCCCAACGGGCTTAAACGATCAATAACCCCGGGTGAAGCCCGGGGGTAGGGCGCCCCCAATGTCTCCCCCAACCCCGAAGAGGTTGAACACAATTGGCCGCTACGCGGAAGTACAAGATTCCTCACTGCGTTCGGAATCACAGTGAACAAACATGGGGCATCCTTTATCCCTCGCTTTGCTCGGGATGACAAAACAGCCCGCTTCGAAGGGGAATGACGATTCGAATGTCCTCCCGACTGACCCTACAGGCCGCTACGGAGGTGAATGGCGATTCGAACGGACTACTAACTACTAACTGCCGACTACTAACTAGCTTTCTCCGAAGCGAAATGACAATTCGAACGTCCTCCCGACTCGCATTACAAAAAAAGCCCCGTCTTTTCAGACAGGGCTTTGTGAGGCGAAAATCAATTAAAACTTATTAATCAACTGCGTGCCGGTCTTACCGTCCACGGTTACTTTTAAGAGGTAAGTGCCGTTACCCAGTTTGCCCAGGTTCATACTGAGGGTTTGGGTGCCGGTGCTGGCATTGAATGACTGGCTCATCATACGACGGCCATTCATATCAAAGACTTCCGCGAGGGCTTTTCCACTGTGCATGGCCGTTACCCGTACCTGCAACTGATCAGACACAGGGTTGGGGTAAGCAGTGAAATATGTCACCGGTGCTTTGCTGCGGTCTACCACTTTCATATCGGTAAAACGGATATCACCGTTCTGGTTACGCTGTACCAGGCGGTAAGTGGCAATGCCTTCATAGGGCTGAAGGTCGTTCAGGGTATAGGTGTTGGTATTGAAGGCAAAACCTTTTCCATATACGGTGCCCAGGGAGATAAAGCTTTTGCCGCCATCCACCGAACGAAGCACTTCAAACTGCTGGGCCATTTCTTCATTCTCCGTTGTCCATTTCAGAATTACTTTCTCTGTTTCATTCATGGTGAAGAAGGAAGTAACCGGAGTGGGACTCATACGGGCCGCATCATTACGGGTATACCAGATGGGGGCGGTTACAATACGTGAACCATCGGCTTCGGTGATGTCGAGGTAATAATACCGCTGGGCGCCATTAGCCAGTGCATTATCCGTATACGTAAAGCTGCCGGATGTAAAGCTGGTCAGCGCGGTGGCGGCTGTGCCACTTCCGGGTACACCGTACATAATGGTAACAGAGGTAATGGCCGATGTGGATGCCGTAGTGCTTAATTCCAGTACAGGCGCACCGCTGCGGGTAAGGATACTGCCGATTGACTCCGTATTGGCGGTGAAACTGATCTTGGCACTGCAATCCTGCGATGCATAGAAACGCATTTTACGCATTCCATCCAGCAGGGTGCTTTCACTCAGTGAGGGTGACATCACCACTAATCTTGATTTGGCGGTATGACCAAAGGTCATATTGTGGTTATCATGGTCAATGGTGGGACCAACATGATAACCTCTTGCGAGCATATTGCGGTAGTAGGTGAGGTAGGACATGGAAGTAGCCGGATCCGTATACGAGGTGTTAGTAGAGAAGGCAGGACCACTTTCCACCGCAGAACCAACCACTGCTTCATCAGAAGCCGCATTATAAGTACTGACCAGTCCGTTATAGTCACCGGTATTGGGATGCGCCAGGTAAGCAATGGCATTATTACCATGACGGTTGATCCGGTCAAACAAACCATTGGTACCCTGGTAAGTGAACTTGTCTACAAAAATATCATAGTTGCCGGCCTCCCATCCGATCAGGGAATCCACACCATAAATGATTACGTGACCACCGGCACTGATGGTGCCCCACTCCATACCATACATACCTACAAAAGTGGAAGTGGTGGCCGCCGCGGCCTGTGCCCGTCCCGGTTGCCAGTTGGAGATACTCATACCCGCCGTGGCGTGGTTATGTTCACTGATACCGAGGAAGTCCATGCATAAAGACGTCTTGGCATAGGTATAATCATCTGACGGTATTTTGGTAGTGTTATCCGCATTACCATCGGAGTAACTGCTGTGCGAGTGCAGGTTGCCGAAATAATGATTGAGAGCGCCCGTGCTCACATTACTGTTACCACTGAGGGCGAGGGGGTTTGTATTTAAACCTGTACTGCTGAAATTCACACTGCCGCTATAGCTGGTGTTGGCTGCAGCCGGTACAAATCGTGCATACACGGTCTGACCCGCCTGTGCCTCTGCCAGTGTATAGGTTACTGCCGCTGTAAACGTGCTGTTGTTTTTTGATAATTCAAAAGAAGCAGGAGCCGTCAGGGTAAGTCCGCTGCTCAGATTACTGCTGGTGAAAGTGAATGTCTGCGCCACTGAAGCTGAACCGGCCGTAACGGTACCAAAACTTAACGATACCGGATTTACAGATACTGTAGCAGACGGAGCCGCTACTGTTGTAAAGCCCCAGGTAGTGGTAGCTGTTATACCGGCGAAATTATTTCCCGCCGCATCTTTAAAGGCACCTGCATCAATGTTCACATAGTAACCCGTGCTGTAGGCTAAACCGCTGTATGGAATGGTGGCGGTGGATCCGCTGGTTGTAACTGCAGCAGCTGTAACCGCAGTAGTCTGTATGGCCACATTATCGCTTGTTCTTTTCACGGTGATATTTCCCGTAGTTCCTTTTGCAATGGTTTCACTGAATGTGATTACGAGGTTACCACTGAGGGCCTGGTTTACTGCATTATTGGACGGACTGAAAGTCGTGGCTGTGGGAGCTGTAACATCACTGCCGTTTAATTGTAATGAGAAATCATCAACCGCAAGACCGTCGTCGGCACCCGATGCATCGAGATCAGACCATCGAAGCCAGAAAGTCCCGTTATTGGCAATACTCAGTCCGGTGATCACCGCCGTTTTTACAGCCCTGTTGGCAGCCGCATTTCCGTCTTTGGCTCCGGTAGTGGTGGTACTGGGAGAGGCGAAATCAAGCGTATTGATATCAGTCCATGTACCGGTAGATAATGAAGTAGCACTGCTGCTGTATTGAAAATCCAGCTGATCAACCCGCCCGGTAGCCCCGCATCTCCATTGTTCACCGGTATAGGTTACCGTGATGGATGTAATGGTGCTGCCGGTACTGTTACGTACCTGCACACCCAGGGTGGGGGCAACAGAACCGGATCGGAGTGCACCAAATGCTCTTTCGGTAGCGGTACCAGTTCCATAACTGTACGTATTACCGGTAGCCGTGCCGCCTGCATCAGAGGCGTAGCTCGTATTGGCCCCGGTACCGGTTTCAAGCAGTTTCCATCCGGTTGGTAATGTGGTGGAAGTACCGGCCGTAGCTTTTAGTGTGTTGAAATTCTGTGTGTACACAGTTGAGGTGGAACTGATAATCACCTGTGCGTATGAGGTAAGGACAAACAATAGTCCTGCCCCTGCCAGCAGCAGGTAAGAGAAGCATTTTCTCATGGTAATGGTTTTGGTTAATAAGATTAGTACGGACAAGATGTGATTATTTTTTAATATAAGCAAATGAAGGCGGGCGTTGCTTATCCACAGTTGTGGATACGGGTCAGAATTAATGAAAGGGTAATATTGGTGGAAGAAGTGGATGCGTATTTCGGTTATTGCTATGGTTAAGCTTCGGGTGAGATTTTGTTCAAATGGGAATACAAGATTCCTCACTGCGTTCGGAATCACCGTGAACAAACATGGGGCATCCTTTATCCCTCGCTTTGCTCGGGATGACAAAACAGCCCGCTCCGTAGCGGAATGACGATTTGAACGGACTACTAACCTGCCTATGCCGGCAGGCAGGCTCCCGACTGCTAACTTCTTACTAGCTCTATCCCCCCTGACCCCCCTTTCCGAGGGAAAGAGGGGCGAGCAGCATTTCGTATATATAACGGCTACACAGTGGAGTGAAATTTCGTTTCGAACGGACTACTAACCTGCCTATGCCGGCAGGCAGGCTCCCGACTTGCTCCCTGCCCCCCTTTTCAGAGGGAAAGAGGGGCGAGAGTCATTTCGTTAATGCTACGGTTCTACTTTGAAGTGAGTTTTCGATTGCTACCATGAGCGTAGCGTATAACGAAATGCCTCTTAGTAGTCTTGTCACCCCGAGTGAAGCGAGGGGTAAGGGGCTCTAATTGGAACGGGAACTCAGATTCCGACCGCAGGGAGGAATCTTGTATTGAGAGGAATGTTTCACTACAGTTATCATCCCAATCGAAACAGGCAAGTTGCATTTCTATTTTATAACGGCTCCATATTGGAATGAAATTTCGATTCGGTAGGACTGCATAGCCCAACGGGCTTAAACGATCAATAACCCCGGTGAAACCCGGGGTAGGGTGACACCAATGTCTCCCCCAACCCCAACGGGGTTGAACAACGATAGCCGCTGCGCGGGAATACAAGATTCCTCCCTGCGGTCGGAATCATCGTGAACAAATATGGGACACCCTTTATCCCTCGCTTTGCTCGGGATGACAAAACAGCCCGCTACGAAGGGGAATGACGATTGGAACGGACTACGAACTCCAGACTCCCGACTACTAACTACTTCCACCCTCCCGTTCCTTCAAACTTTAATCGTTACTTCGCAGCAGCAAATCCTCATATATGAAACGGTTACGGCTCTTCCTGCTCCTGTTGTTTATTAGCAGCACATTATTCGCTCAGTTTAGTTCCCTGGTCAATCCCTTTATCGGCACCGGGGGGCATGGACATACGTATCCGGGGGCCAGTATGCCCTTCGGGATGATGCAGCTGAGTCCGGATACAAGGCTGGAAGGATGGGACGGCTGCGGGGGCTATCATTATTCTGACAGTGCGATTTATGGATTTTCCCATACGCACCTGAGCGGTACCGGTATTGCCGATTACTGTGATATACTGGTGATGCCTTTTACCGGGGAAGTAAAATGGAAAAACAAAAACTATGCTTCTCCTTTTTCCCATAAAAATGAACAGGCCGCCCCGGGTTATTATGCCGTAAAACTGGATAAACATAATATCCAGGCACAACTCAGCACCAGCATCCGCTCCGGTATGCACCAGTATACATTTGACGCGGCTGCCACAGAAGGGAGTATTTTACTGGACCTGCAACACCGGGATGAAGTACTGGACGCCTCCCTGGAAATACTCAACGAAACCACGGTAAAGGGCATGCGCAGAAGCCGCTCCTGGGCCAGAGACCAGGTGATCTATTTTTACCTGCAATTTGATCAGCCCATACAATCCTACGGCGTAGGCGTAAATGATGAACTGCAAAAAAATATCAACAGCGCGGGGGGTAAGAATATTAAAAGCTATTTCCGGTTTGCGTTGAAGGGGAATAAGCAGGTGAAACTCCGTATCGGCATCTCCGGTGTGAGCATGGAGAATGCACAACTGAACCTGGAAACCGAAATCCCGCACTGGGATTTTGAAAAAGTAAAAAGCGAGGCCGATGCCGCCTGGAATAAAGAACTGGGGCGTATTGCCGTAAAAGGCGGTACCCGGGAACAGCAGGTGGCTTTTTATACCGCCTTGTATCATACAATGCTGGCCCCGAATGTATACACCGATATAAACGGGGAATACCGCGGCACGGATCTGAAAGTTTACAAGGCCGACGGCTTTACCAATTACAGTGTGTTTTCCCTCTGGGATACACACCGCGCGCTGCATCCTTTGCATACCTTACTCAATAAGCAACGGACCAATGACTGGATCAATACTTTTTTAGCCCAGTATAAAGCCGGGGGCATGTTGCCTGTATGGGAACTCAGCGGCAATGAAACCTATTGCATGATCGGGTATCATGCTGTACCTGTTATTACCGATGCGTGGAAAAAAGGCATACAGGGTTTTGATAAAGCACTTGCCTTAAAAGCCATGACGGACTATGCGGAGAGTAATCGTTTTGGATTGCCGGCTTACATGAAGCAGGGCTATGTGAGCAATGAAGATGATCACGAGAGTACATCCAAGACGGTGGAATATGCATATGACGACTGGTGTATTGCTGAATTTGCCCGCATGACCGGTAATGAAGCCGTGTATAAACGATACAGTCAACGGGCCTTGAATTACCGCAACCTCTTTGATCCGCGGGTTAAACATATACGTGGCAAAGTACAGGGCTTCTGGTATTCGCCTTATGATGCCACGGAAGTCAATAACTTTTTTACCGAAGGCAACAGCTGGCATTATTCCTTTACCGCGCAGCAGGATATTGACGGATTGAAAAAACTGTACGGCGGACAGGCCGGCTTTGCACAGAAATTAAATGAACTCTTTACCACGGAACGCAAACTCAGTGGCCGCGATCAGTCGGATGTAACCGGACTGATTGGTCAGTATGCGCATGGCAATGAACCGAGTCATCACATGGCGTATCTGTTTAACTATGCCGGTCAGCCCTGGCGCACCCAGGAGATTGTACACCGGATCTGTACGGAATTTTATCCCAATAACCCGGACGGACTGATCGGCAACGAAGACTGCGGACAAATGAGTGCCTGGCTGGTACTGAGTGCTATGGGCTTTTATCCGGTTACACCTGGCAGTGATACGTATGCGATCGGGACACCCTTATTTGATAAAATTGATATCAGTCTCGAAAACGGGAAGCATATTTATCTCAAAGCTAAAAACCACAAACCCGGAAATTTTTATGTGGAAAGTATGCAGCTCAATGGGAAAGACTACACCGCCAGCTTTTTCCGCCACAGCGATCTTGCTGAAGGGGCAGAGATCCTGTTTACCATGTCTGATAAACCGGCCCTGAAAAGAGGCACAGCGGAACAGACCATGCCGCATAGTCGTATAGAAGATAAAAACTTTGTAGCCGTTCCGTATTTTGATATGGACAGCTATAAGTTTAAAACCACGGCCCAGGTAAAACTGGCACATATTGATCCGGCTGCGAAAATTTATTATGAGATCAGGAAGACCATGCCGCAGGTCCATAGTTTTCCGCAGTATAAAAAACCATTTACACTGAGTCAGACAGATACGGTTTATGCCTGGGCGGTTAAGAATGGCATCAGCAGTCCGCGTGTTTACCGGGTGTTCTACAAAGTTCCTTCTAATATCAGTATTGATATTAAAAGCCAGGTGCACCCGATGTATACCGCCGGTGGTAAGGATGCATTGATTGATGGCATTATGGGCAATGAGAACTGGAAGACCGGTGACTGGCAGAGTTATTATGCGCAGGATTTTAAAGCGGTGATTGATCTGCAAAGTATCCGCCCCGTGAAATATGTGGGTGTGCATGTATTGCAGGAAGTAAGCCCCTGGATTGTTTTTCCCAAAGAACTAAACGTGGAATACAGTGTGGATGGTACTACCTATCTGCCTTTAACCACTATAAAAAACAGGAAGGGTACCGATGTAAAAGGCCCCGTGGATCAGGAACTGGGAGCGGCAGTAAATATCACCGCCCGTTATCTCCGTTTCACCGCCCTCACCGGTGGCCCCTTACCGGCATGGCATGAAAGTGCAGGCAGCCCGAGTCATATTTTTATTGATGAGGTGATAGTGAGATAGGGGGACGACCCCTTCTACCCTCTTCCGGGTATTGGAACAATGAACAGATTCGGCTAATTTTCTGGAATGAAAAAGCTAATCACAGTCTTTTTTCTATTACAGGTATTCCGGCTGGCGGCCCAGCAACCCACCGAACTGGTTATTCAACTCGGGCATAACGGGGATGTGGTACGGGTGGACTGGAGTGCGGACGGAAAGTATTTTGCCAGTGCCTGCAGTGACGGGGCAGTGAAAATCTGGGATGCCAAACTCGGACTGGAAATATCCACTTTTTATGATTACAGCACCTATGCCAAATATGTATCCTTTAGTCCGGACAGTAAGTACCTGTTAACAACAGGAGCCAATACTCTTGTATTCCGGGATGTGGCGACCGGTAAAATAATTTCCCGCTTTTATGGTGCTACGGAAAATGATCCTGAACGGGAAGCGGAGAAAGGCATGGCGGTTTTTTCTCCTACGGGAAAATATTGTTTTGCCGATATGGAAGACAATACTCTGTTGCGCTGGGAAGCTGTTGAATCACTGCAACCGGAAGCCGGTGAAGAAGCGGAGGTACCCACTATTGAATTACCCAAAACAGCCGTCCGGTTTTCAGGACATACATCTGTAATCACAGGGATTGCCGTTTCCTCTGATGAAAAATGGCTGGTAACCTGCTCAAAGGATAAAACTATCCGTATCTGGGATGCAGCCACCGGGGCGGAACTGCGGCAGATAAAAGGGGAATTTGATTTTAATGATATCTGTATTACCCGGGACAATAAACAAATCATCAGCCTGGATGATGACACCGACGACAAAGCGGGTGTACGCTACTGGGACATTGCCACCGGAAAGCAGCTGCGTTTTTACCCGGATAAGAGGGGATTGTCAAAGTGTATCAGCATCAGTAAAGACGGACAGTATATCGCCATCGGCAACCTGATGAAGCAAATCCGGATCTACCAGGTAAAAGACCATAAGCTTATCCGGGAACTGCCCGGACACAGCAAATGGGTCAACAGCCTTGCCTTCAGTAGCGACAACCGGCATCTTGTTTCCAGCAGTTATGATCACAGCATACGTGCCTGGGATATCAAAACAGGCAACCTGGTAAAAGACCTGCCCAGCAGGATTAACCCGGTGGATGAACTGGTGTTTGACAGTCTGTACCGGAAGATTATTATAACCACACCGGTAAAAAGAAATGAGGATGACGGAAAATATCCGAACCGGGTCAGCGCCTGGGAAACGGTACATGGTATCGGCATACGTTCATTGTATACCCTGCAACCTCGGATAGATCTTAGCCGGCGATTGAATATAGACAACAAAGGATCGAAGGTTTTTAATGCCACAGATTCCAGTCTGCTGATATATGACCTGGCAAAGGAAACCCTTTCGAAAAAGAACATTAACCATATAGGGGATATGCTGTATAATGACCGGGAGGGTATGCTGTTCTATCAGCAGCTGGCAGATCATAAACTGTACATGATGCGTCCGGAAGATAAAAAGCCTGTCGTTTTTGCTGATTATCCCGATTCATCTTACGTATGTACCATTGATTTCAGTGCCAATGGAAAATGGATGGCTACCGGCGATATTGGTCCCGATATATATCTCTGGGATCTGGCCACCGGTCGTATGCTCCGTAATTTCAATTATGTGGATCCCGACAGCAGCAGTCGTAGAAAAAATAATTCAGCGGATGAAGAGGAAAGAGCTATGTCTTATAATGAGGATGGGATCGTACGTCCCAATGCCTGGATATACCGCTTAAAATTCAGTCCTGATAATAAACTGCTGGCTGCCGCCTGTCGATTTCCCGATCCAATTACGCATGGTACGTTGATCATTGTATGGGATCTGGCCACCGGAAAATTACTCCATTGGAAAGGCGCGCATGATTACCCGGTGCAGTCCATTGGCTGGTCGCCCGATGGCAAATACATTATCACCAGCTCGAATGACAGAACGGTAAAAATGTGGGAGTACGCTACATTGGCGGATGAGGAAGAGCCGGCTTATATGTACCAGCATGATTATACGCCCAAGTTTGTTTCCTTTACACCCGATCAGCAACGGCTGATTAGTGCGGGGATTGACGGGAAAATTATTATCCGCGATGCGGTAACGCGGCAGACAAAAGCCACATTGATCGGACTCGACAGTACCGATTATGTAGCGGTAACCCCGGAACAGTATTATGCCGCTTCCAAAAACGGGGTCAGCCGCGTTGCATTCCGCCGCGGCAATGAGGTATTCCCGGCCGGGCAGTTTGATATCCGCTATAACCGTCCCGATAAAGTACTCGAAGCCCTGGGCAGTGATGATACCCTGATGATCCGGTCGTACCGGCAGGCTTATTATAAACGCATAAAGAAACTCAATATTGATACCGCTTCTTTCCGCGATGGATTCAGCCGTCCGGCAGCCGATTTTGATCAACGCGATAAAATCTCCTTTGTACAAACCCAGCCCCGTTTATCGCTGCGGATCAAAGGCACGGGTAATGATTTTGCACTTGACCGATTCAATATATGGATCAACAGTGTGCCGCTGTATGGGCAACGGGGCATCAGTATCAAAGCCGCGGGAAAGAACAGCCTGGATACAACAATTGAGGTAAAACTATCCGGCAGTGAAAATTTTATTGAGACTTCGGTAATTGATATCAATGGTACGGAGAGTTATAAAACCCCGCTGGTGGTGCAATACAGTCCGGCCCAACCCGTCACTTCCAGACTTCATTTCATCGGCATCGGCATTGACCGGTTTGCCGACAGCCGGTATAACCTGCGTTACAGCAGTAAGGATATCCGGGATCTGTCGCGCAAGCTCAGGGAAAAATATAAAACCGATATTATTATTGATACGCTGTTCAATGAACAGGTAACGGTAAGCAATATAAAAGCCTTAAAACAAAAACTGCAACAAACCAGTGAGAATGATAAAGTGGTGATCGCGTATTCAGGGCATGGTATGCTGAGTAAGGACTTTGATTATTATCTCTCCACCTGGGCCGTGAATTTTGAGAAGCCCGAAGAAAACGGATTGGGTTATGATGAGCTGGAGGATTTGCTCGACAGTATTCCGGCCCGTCGCAAACTGATGCTGATAGATGCCTGTCACAGCGGGGAAGTAGACAAAGAGGAACTGGTTACCATTGCGGGCAGTCCGGATTCACTGGTAAAAGGCTTTACACCGGTAGCGTATAAGAAAGATGAAAAGCATCTCGGGTTAAAAAACAGTTTTGAGCTGATGCAGAATCTCTTTGTCAATGTAGGCCGAAGCACCGGGGCCACCATCATTTCCGCTGCCGCGGGCACCCAGTTTGCACTGGAGCGGAATGACCTGAAGAACGGCGTATTTACGTATTGCATTCTGGAAGCCATGCGGAAATATCCTTCACTACGCATCAGTGAACTCAAAACAATTGTCGGTGCCCGGGTAGAGCAGCTCACCAATGGTTTGCAAAAGCCCACGTCGCGGAATGAGACGGTGCTGGCGGATTGGAAATTGTGGTAAAAGCGGCTGTTTATTTATTAGCCGAAAAATCAGCGTATTCCACTACATAGGTTTTGTTCCATTTATCATGCCAGGGGTAGCAGGGAGTACCCAATGCGCTCAGGGCATTAAAGGGAACAGCACGGCTGAGACCGCGGAGCAGGGCAGTACCGCCGCTGATACGCGAACCATCTTCATTCACGGCTATGGTACCGGTAATCAGTTTACCGAGGGTACGGCCGCGGAACAGGGTTTCCATCAGTCCCATATATAATCCGTAAAACACGAGGGTGATCAGTTGTCCCAGTATCGGGTTACCGCCGTTCTCACGATCATTATACATAATGATGGCCAGGTCCAGGCTCACTTCCACGATCACATAGCTGAAGAAGTACATGAATACATAGAAGGTCACGAGGTCGATAATATAGTTGGCCAGTCGTTTCCCCGATCCGGCCTGTGTCATTGTGGTTTGTTCGAAATTATCAAACAGGTGTTGCTCCTCCTGTGGAGCGGATTGATATTCTTCCATGGGGTTAAAGGTAGGGAAATCAGTTAGGAGTCGGGAGTTAGGAGTCGGGAGTCGGGAGTCCGGAGTCCGGTCGGGTCGTCATTTTATGAAAAGTGTGAGATGACGATTTGAACGGACTGCGGCCTATCCCCCCTGTCCCCCCTTTCCTAGGGAAAGGGGGGCGGGAAGCATTTCGTTATAACTACGGTTACGCTTCGGAGCGAGATGACGATAGCTGCCCCGGGCGCAGCGAGTAACGAAATGCTTTTTAGTAGACTTGTCACCCCGAGTGAAGCGAGGGGTCAGGGGTCCTCATTGGAACGTGTACTCAGATTCCGACCAGAGGGAGGAATCTTGTATTTGAACGGAAAGGTTCTCTTCAATCGAAATCTCTGTCGTTATATCTAATTTGTATTGGGCTATGATCTATGTAACGTGATTTGGCCGCTGCGCGGAAATACAAGGTCACTCGCTACGCTCGCGATGACAGGCGGTGGGGGGAAAGAAAAGTAAGATTTCTCGCTTCGCTCGAAATCCCAGTGAACAAATATTACGTGTCTCTTATTCCTCGCTGCCCTTCGATAAACTCAGAGCAAATTCAGAAGTGAGATGACGATTCGACCGGACTCACAACCCACAACTCTACTTAACCAATTTCGCTGTCGTAAACACAATATCATTCCCATACACCGTATTACTTCCCGCCATTGCATAGGCTCTTACGTGGTAGGTACTGGAGGGGGAGAGACCCGTCATAGTGGAGCGGTATTTAACAGGGCCCTGTGTGGCTTTTGCCAGGCCAAAGCGGGTATTGCTGGTAGTGGGGTTTGGGCCTTTACCGATACAGACGCCCAGTGTTTTGGGCAGGTGTTGCGGGTCCTCCACGGAAAAAATACAATCCGCGGAATTGCTGGTGATATTGACGATCTGCAGGGTTTTGATTACGATAGCGGCCGGGCCGGGTGTATCACTATGGGGGCGGAAGGCGCTCATCAGGTATACAAGGGCAAATGCTGCAACCAGCAGCAGTGCCAGCCGGGGTATAAGGCGTTTCATACTGATGTATTTTACTAAAGGTAAAATGGGGCCGCAGGCGATGCCAAATTTTAGGGAGGAAAAGCCGTATGATTCTGCTCAGTAAAGCAGATAATTATCCTGTGGTACATGCCGAAGCAGTTCGTACCTGCCGCCAAAATACCCTCCTGCCCGGACAAAAAACAATGGGTTTGATTCTATATTGACCCATAATTTTTACTATGAAGCAGGTATTCTTTTTTATGAGCTGGCTGATCGTATTGCACAGTACAGCGCAGCAGGACACAGTCCGGCAGGTCCGGGCCTTTCCGGTTACGGATTATATGGTGGATCTGAACGACAGTATAAAACTCGTGCAGCTGCATTTGCCGGATGGGGTAAGCCTGCCCGAAAAGAAAGTGGGTTTATTAAAAGGGATTTACCGCGACAAGCAGTCCGATACCGCCACCATCGGCACGGGCCGGTGTCAGCTGATCAAGGGCGATTACTATTATTTTGCTATTAACTACAAAAAGAGCGGGGTGTTGCCCCGGGAAGGCGATCTGATCTACCTGCTGATGGATAAGACAAATGTGTACCCCGGCCTTTTCGTGAGTCTGTCCGCCCATTATATCGGGTTGAAAAATGTGTATGATACCCCCTTGTACAACCGCTATTCTGTTTTCTCCTTTTGGGAAAAAAGCACAGAAGACCAACTGATAGACACCCTGGTGGCCGACATCCGTTTCACTGCCGGTTACTTTTTAAAAAATGAACCCACCATGAACATGCCCATCAAAAGCGGTTCCCGTGCCGGCAAGATGCTGTTCAATACCATGCTCACCTGCACCCGCCAGGAGGTGATTGATTTTCTGGAATACATGATTGCCCGCCCCAACCTCTATGCCGGGCAGGAGTGGAAAGCGTCCGAGATATTTGCCACCTGGATGTCGGAGGGGGGACCAACGGTGATGAGATTTGATGATGATAACACCAACAAATAGTCTCCAGCTTATATCCTGTTCCCATTCTCCTTCCTACCTCAAGCGGGACTCAAGCGAGACTCAAGCGAGACTTGAGCGCAAATTACTGGGGGATTGTCTATGAAATATCGCTTGATTCTCGCTCAAATCTATACTATGAGTAAAAGAAGACCGGAAGCAGAGAGGAAGCCAGCCCGATGGAAAGAGAAGTGAAAAAGGGAACGGGTGAAAAACACATTGTATTTGTAAATTATTGAATACTAGCGTGTAGTGTATTCACCTATATCCCTTTTTGTACTTTTTTATACACGATTGTACCTGGATGTACTTTAATGTGCAAAATGTGTCCTTTTTGTACCTGGCCCCGGAAATTCCGTTTTGAACCTCATAAATTTGTTTTGAAACAGATTTAACCACCTCCCCAAACCCTAAACCCTAAACCCTAAACCCTCAACCTTAAACCCTCAACCCTTCTTATGGCCCGTCACAAAGGAATCCTCAATGAATTTTCCGGGAAAATAGGCCCGGTAGTAGGTGCCACCTGGAATGGCATTCCCTATATGCGAACCCGCCCCGCCCCGCGTTCCGGCAAGCCGCTTACTGATGCGCAGAAGGAGTGGCAGGAAAAATTCGCCATCGGTATGAATTTTATCAACGCCATGGGGCCGCTGGTCAATATCAGTTATCAGTCCGGTTATGGCAAGACGGCCAAGAACGCCGCCCTCAGCCGTCTCCTCTCTCAGGCTATTGGTGGCCGTTACCCCCAACTCTATCTCGATTATACCCAGGTGGAGATTGCCCGTGGCGAGCTCAAGAAAGCCGCCAATCCCGCCGTAGCCTTTACAGAAGACAAGCAGCTCCGTTTTACCTGGACCGACAATACCGGCCTTGGCAATGCCGCCGCCACCGACCAGGCCATCCTCGTAGCCTATTGCCCCGAAACCAATTACCTGATCTATAACGACAACGGCGGATTACGCGGCGACGGACAGGGTTTGCTGGATGCCCGGTTACTGATGAACGTGATAGAGGGGCGGGGGTATGCGTTACATACGTGGATGTCGTTCAGGGATAAGAAGGGGGAGCGGGTGGCGGATGGAGTGTGGGTGGGGGAGTTTCAGATTTGAAACTAACTTCGGAAAAGTAAAAACTAGTCAATGTTCTTATGTTCAAGGAATGAATATGTTTCTTGTTACGTTTTTATTTATGAGCCACTAATTATATTAAGAAAGTCCTCAATGTCCCTTATATCGGTTATTGGTTCGTTAGTGCCTTCAATTTTTTCGAATTCGTGCCAATCAACATCTATATTGTAATCATAATTATGCTCTTTAAAGTGTAAGTCTGGTAATCCCCATTTATCAGCATAAAACCATATCTCATCTATTAATAGCCTTTGAATGAGATTCATAATTTCATCTACTCTCAAACATTTTTTATTTGAAAAAACTACTTCATTGTAGTTTTTGTAGTTACCACCGTCTCTGTATAAGTATGAAAGTTTGAGATTCTCCATTTTTAGTCTTTTATCAAAACTACAAAAATGACCCTTAAAGTCCGTTGACTTAAAAGCCACAAAGCCGGACCTTCCAGGTATGGATATAAAGCTAAAAGTCGGCCAACGTATTCGACAACTACGTAAGGAATTAGAGCTATCTCAAGAAGCTTTAGCACTTAAGGCAGAGGTGGATAGGACCTATGTTACAGATGTTGAAGCTGGGAGGAGAAATGTATCATTGGAGATATTGGAGAGATTAATTAAGGCTCTTAATATTTCAGTCTCAGATTTTTTTAGTACAAGAGAATTTAAAAAATAAAAATGGCAGTATACAATACCGCGTCTGACGCTGCAAATACAGCGGTGAGAGCATTTCTAACAAAAATTGGTGGAAATTATTTAGGTACAACATTTAATACAAGCTCATCAAGAGGAAGTAAGATTTGGGAAACAATAAAATGTAGGATATTTGAAAACAGATGCGCTTATTGCGACAAAAAAGAAAATAAATTACAAATTGAACATTTAATAATGTTTAATAAAGACGAATTTGGATTACACCATCCTGGAAACATTGTTCCAGTTTGTTCAAATTGCAACAAAAGGGCAAAAGATGAAAATAATACCTATAAAACCTGGGAAGAACATTTGTATATGATATGTAATAACAACAATCAATTAGATCAATATGTAATTAGGAGGGATAAAATAAATAAGCACACTAAAGAAGGGGAATTTAAATATCCTAAATTGAATCAAGAAGAAAACAATGCATTAAGAATAATTACCAATAATTTATATGAAAGTGTTAAAAACGAATTTGAAAAAGCAGTTAATTTATTTGAGGAATTAGATAAGGCATTTTCAAAAAAGTAATATATAAAATAAATCAAATGATTAATTGAATTTCATAATAATAATGATAGAATAGCAGAATTTTTCGTATTAACTTGTTCGAGTTATTCTATTTTAGGCATTATATCTAAAGGGCGATAATAAAGAAGAATCAAATGAGAAAGTTGAAGTTTATAGATCTTTTTGCTGGTCTAGGTGGATTTCATTATGCACTTAGCGATTTGGGCCATAAGTGTGTTTTTGCTAGTGAATTAAATGTTGAACTCAGAGAAATATATAAAATAAACCATGGAATTTATTGTAATGGTGATATAAATAGTATCTCAGTTAAACAGATACCAGCTCATGACATTATATGTGCCGGGTTCCCTTGTCAACCATTTTCAAAGGCTGGTAAACAAAATGGGTTAGATGATGAGACAAATGGTAATTTCTTTGATAAAATTATGGAAATCGCAAATTATCATAAACCTGAATATATTTTTTTAGAAAATGTTCCAAATTTAAAAGGACATGATAAAGGGAATACTTGGGACTATATTTCTAAAGAGTTATCAAAAAAATATGAATTAGCTGACAAGGTCATGTCGCCACATACATTTGGAGTCCCACAACATAGATCTCGAATTTACATTGTCTGTCGTAGAAAATCAAAAGGAGGATTATCTGGATTTTCTTTCCCAGAAGGTAATTATAAAGGGGAACTTTCTATTCATTCTATTATAGATAAAAAGCCAAAAGAATTCAATAGCATTAAACCAATTACTCAAAGACATCTTGATGTTTGGCAAGAATTTTTAAACAACATTAAACCAGAAGAAGTTCCAAGATTTCCAATCTGGGCTATGGAGTTTGGTGCAGACTATCCTTTTGAAGGAATTGCACCCGCACTATTAAAAAGGAATGAGTTAGTTAAATATAGAGGCCGATTCGGAATTAAAATATCTGGAACATCACAAAATGAAACTATAGATTGCTTGCCATCTTATTCCCAAGGTATAAATCAAAAGGAATTTCCGCATTGGAAGAAGTACTACATTAGGGCAAATAGAGAATTTTATTCTAAAAACAAGAAATGGTTAGATAAGTGGATTCCAAAAATTATTGATTTCGAAAATAGCCATCAAAAATTTGAATGGAATTGTGGAAATAATATAGAATTAATTATATCTGATAAAATCGTACAATTTAGGCCTTCAGGTATTAGGGTTAAAATGCCAAATTTTTCACCCGCACTTGTCTTAACAACAACACAAATTCCAATTTTCCCGTGGTTAGGTAGATATATGACAACCAGAGAGGCAGCAAAACTTCAATGTATGGATCACTTGAAAGAAATGCCGTCAACAAATTCTAAGGCTTTTAGAGCGTTTGGTAATGCAGTTAATGTTTGCGTAGTTAAAGCAATAGCACAAAAATTATTAATTCATGACTAAGAAAATTGATAAAATTTCAATAAAATTCAAACCTGATTTTTATGGTCAGTTTGAAAATTTTCAAAACAAAATCTGGAATGTTATTGCTGAATATGTCGATAATGCTTGGCAATCTTACTATAGTAATAAGAAGCAGATAACTGAAGTTGATAAGAATTATCAATTTACAGTTTCAATTAGGATTGATAAAAACAACGATTTAATTGAAATTAATGACAATGCTGCCGGAATTGATGAAGTCAATATTGTGCGAGTGTTAGAAGTAGCAAATACACATTCAGATGTAACTGGGCTTAATGAGTTTGGAATGGGCTTAAAAACTGCTTCTAATTGGCTTTCAAAATCATGGGAACTTAGTACGTCAGCCCTAGGAGAGGGTGTTGAAAGAACAGTAATATTTGATTTGAATGAGGTTAAAAAAAATAAACTTGAAGAGTTACCTGTTCAGTCCAAGTCTGTAGATTCAAATTCTCATTATACAAAAATCAGACTTCATCAACTAACAAAAAACGCACCAAATACACATAATCAAATCGAGAAGATTAAGAAACATCTTTCAAGTATCTATAGAAAATTTATAAGAAGTAATGAGATGATTCTCTTATTGAATGATGAGCAATTAACTTATTTTGAACCTGAAATTCTATGTGCACCGTTTTATAATGATCCTAATGGTAAAGAGATTTTCTGGAAGAAAAATATAGATTTTAGTATTGGCAAATACAGTGCAAAGGGTTTTATAGCTATACTTAATACAATGAGTACAAGTGAGTATAATGGATTGTCATTATTTCGTAGAGGAAGGGTGATTGAAGGTAGTTATGATGAGAAATACAGGCCAAAGTCACTATGTGGTCAAACAGGTTCTCCTAGATACAAAAGGATCTTCGGTGAACTTGAACTCGATGGATTTAGTGTTAGTTTTAATAAGGGATCATTTCAAGAGCAAGAAGATTTAGAGGCATTGATTGAAGCAATTCAGTTTGAAATATCTGCTAAATCATTTGATTTGTATACACAAGCCGAAAAGTACATAAAACCTAAGACAATTGAAACAAATAAAGTTGTTGCAAAGGGAATAGTTGATACTCTAAAAAAAAGTATAAAACAGGAAAATCTAAAAGATAAAGTTACTGAATCTCTGAGGGAGATTGAAAATAAGATTATTGATACTAAAAACCAGCAAATTGTTGAGAAATCTACTGTTATTGAAAGTCATGAGGATCATTTTGAAATAGACAATGAAAAGTATAAACTGAAATTAGAATTTATTAACGATGGACTTTTGTCAGAGTTATATAGAATGGCAATAGAGGAAGATGAGTTATTTACTAAGAAAATACGCTATAAAATAAACCTAGCGCATCCATTTTTTCAACGATATGAACAATTTAAAAGACAGGATGATTATATGCCTATCATTGCGTTAATTAGGGCTTTAGTATTAGCAGAATTAAGAGCTCCTTCCCAAGGGACTAAGAATGCTGGGAATGTTAGGTTGAACTTCAATCATTTTATTAGAAATATATAATCCATGACTGAAAAAATTAGGATAATAAAAAATGAAAGTGTTGATTGGAGTATTGCATTGGGTAGTAAAACTTTAGATTTGTTGAGCCGTTTAACCAAGTTGGATAAAGAAGAAAAAGACAACTTATTAAAAGAAGCCCATGCAATATTGTCCAAATGCAATAACCCTAATAATTCAATTGGAAGCACCACAGGAATTGCAGTAGGATATGTTCAAAGTGGAAAAACCATGTCTTTTACTACATTAACAGCACTTGCTGCAGATAATGGCTTTAGAATTGTTATTTATTTTGCTGGAATTAAAGTTAACCTATTAGAACAAACTACAAAAAGGTTAAAAAAAGATTTATTAACTCAAGAGGAAAATTCAAGAATTTATAAAGTCTTTCAGAGTCCGACTATTGATGATAATATCCATAGTCAAGTTAAAAACGCACTTGGTCTAAAGATATCTCCAACTATTCTTATAACTGTTTTAAAGCATTACAAACACATTGATGAACTAACAAAAATATTCAATACACCGGAATTAAAAGAGTCACTTGGAAATAATGGTGTCTTAATTATTGATGATGAAGCAGATCAAGCAAGTTTAAATACCTATGCAAGAAAGAATAGTAAATCTGAAGATTGGGAAGATGATGAATTCAGTAGTACATATTCTAGTATATTAAACTTGAAGTCCACACTACCAAACCATTCTTATATTCAGTATACAGCAACACCACAAGGGCCATTATTGATCAATATGATGGACTTGCTCTCTCCTAAATTTCATGTTGTATTAACACCTGGTAAATCGTATACGGGGGGAAAAGTTTTCTTTGAAGACAATACTGACTTGATAATTACAATACCAGACAGCGAAGTTTATCATCACAAGCATAATCCATTACAAGATTCTCCACAGAGTTTAATTGAAGCGCTTCAGATATTTTTAGCTGGTGTTGCATTATATGTTAACATTTTGGGTAGGGAAAAGTACCTATCTATGATGATTCATGCTGATAGAGAGCAAGATGCAAGTAAAAAATTTCATGATTGGGTTAAAAAATTGATAAATAGTTGGTCTACACGGCTTAAGTTCGATGGTAATGATCCGTCAAAGATTGAATTAGTCAATGAATTTAAAAATGCATATAACGAAGCAGTCAGGAGAATCAGTGCTCCACCTGATTTTGATACAGTTATTGAAGAAATCGAACAGGTTATTCTTGATACCAATATTGAGCTTGTAATTGGGAAAGATAGTGCTGGTAAACAAAAAAAGACAAACGAAATTGATTGGAGTAATGCTACTGCTCATATCTTAGTTGGTGCAGAAATGTTAAATAGGGGATATACAGTTGAAGGATTGGCAGTATCTTATATGCCCCGAAATAGTCTTGGGAAATCAAATGCAGATACAATTCAGCAGAGGTGCAGATTTTTCGGTTACAAACAGAATTATCTTGATATATGTCGAGTTTATTTGCCTAATGATTCGATTTTAGAATACCGAGAATATGTGGAGCATGAAGAAATAATGCGAAATAAGTTAAAAGAAAGCACATTGGAGCAATTAGAACAGCTAATGATCCTTAGTAGTAATATGAATCCGACAAGAAATAATATATTATCGAATGACTTAGTTAAATACAAATTGAATGGGTGGCGTCAATTTAATGCTCTGCAACATATCGAGGAGAATGTAAATTTCGTTAATCAGTTTTTAAGTACAATAGAGTTTACTAATTATACGAATTTTGGGACTGATGATAGAAATCATCGATATGCTAAATTGAGCATTTCTGAAGTTGTCAATTTTTTAAAAGATTTTAAAATTGCTAATATGCCAGATGCTTTACGTAAATCCTCTACAATACAGTATTTAAGATATTTGGCAGATAAAAAAGGAATTGAATATGCTTATATTTTTGAAATGAGTTTTGCTTATGATATTTCAAAAAGTAAAGGCACGTCGATTATAGAAGAAGATGGCAAAATTAAATTGAGTAATATTTTTTCAGGTCGATCTACTTCAGGAGCTCAAGTCTATCCAGGAGATAAAGCGATTAGGTTTGATGACTCGTTATGTATTCAAATTCACAAAATTAAAATTAAAGACAATTCATCCTCTGTCAAATGGGGTGGCAAAGTACTCTATACTTTGGGAATTCATTATCCGGAAGTATTCACTCACTCATTTATTAGCATACTATGATTGATTTAATCGAAATATATTCAAATTTATCTAGTAATAATAATACAACAGAAAACTTATTTTCAGTTGAGCCTATACCCAATTCATTAAACCATAAAATTGGAATAACTAAAGATGGTCGCCCACTTTTTTTTGTTCGTTGTACGCCTGAGAATGAAGTTAATGTACTTGATAACAACCTCGAATTAATTTCTGTAAAATTTAATCGTAAATGTCAACTGAGACTAACAAGTTCAAAAAATATTTCTGATTATTTTACTATAATTGAATTATTATCTGAAACAACTGACTTGCAAGAGTATTTCATTCAAGTTATTTATATTCTTATTAAAGAAATTGGAGATTCCCCAACATTTATTCAATTAAAAAATGAAGTAGATAAAATTGTCAATCTTTTTAGCAAGTTCAAAAAAGCTGGTTCGAAATCAATTCAAGGAATTTGGGCTGAACTTTTTATAATAGCTAGTTCTGTTAATCCAGAATATCTAATTAATGCTTGGCATGTTTCACCTAGTGATAAGTTTGACTTTAATGATGGTGTTGACAAAATCGAAGTAAAATCTACATCTAAATGTTACCGAAAACACTTTTTTTCATTGGAGCAATTAAATCCTAATTCTAGTTCACATCTACTCATTGCCTCTCTATATGCTGTTCAATCGGGTGTAGGGAAAAGTATTATGGATTTAGTTGAATTAATAAATAAAAAGAGTATTTCAATTGAATCAAGCAAAAAAATTCATTTAATTGTTGGAGAAACACTAGGGTCCGACATTTGCAAGATAAGTCAAACGTATTTTGATTTTAATTTAGCACTCGACTCTTTGAAGTTTTACGAATCTGAGTGCATTCCCAAAATCGAGGCGGCATCGATACCCAATGAGATCACAAATGTTAAATTTGAATGTGACATTTCGTATTGTCAAAGTTTGAAAACTGTGAATACAAATTCAAAACTTCATCAAGCACTTAGCTTATAACAATGAGAAATATACTTGCAAAGGAACTTAAATTGAAGTTCATAGAAACATTAATTTTACAGGAAGATTTCACATATGAAGATGGAAATCCTTTTTTAATAAGTATTTATGGCAATCATTTTTATGTTTTCCTTAAAAACATTTCTCCCGCTTATTTTATTAATTCACCAGATGTAACAAGGGTTCAGTTGCCACAAAGTGATCATTTTAAAAAAATATCTAAAACAAAATTACCTTTTATTATTCTGGGTTACGACATAGATAATGATGTTTTTGTTGCTTGGAATCATAATAAAATTAAGGATAGGCTAAATGCAAAGAGTAATGTATCTCTATACTCTAGGCTTTCATTGCAAAAATCAAATTTCAACAAAAAATTTATTTCAGGTTATTTAACAAATGGTGAAAAAATAATAGTTTTCAAACGAGATCATTTGGTAGATTATTTTATGCAATTAAATACATTGTTTACTCCCTTACCTGATTCTTTCGACCGGGACATTGTAAATCAAACTAATGATGAATACTCTATATATGAAATTTCAGATAAGTTACTTATAAATAAATTAACACCTTTACTAGAGAGCAATAGGGTTTTAGAGGCAGTAGAAGTTTGTTCTAATTATTATTCAGGAAAATACGTTGATATGAAATTTAAAGATTGGTTTAATTTAGTAAGTGTTTTATATAGGAAGATAAAAAAGGGGTAGTTTAAATTTGGTCTAATTTTATTGATATTTAAATTCTTTCTCAATTCCATTTTCTTTTCAATCTTCTCCCTCCACCACTCCGTCCTCGTCCCCGGCAACTTGAAGTACTTACACCCCTCATGCCCATGCCAGAAACACCCATGAACAAATATCACCGTACGGTATTGGGGTAACACGATATCCGGTTTACCGGGCAGATCTTTAACGTGGAGGCGGTATCGGAATCCGTTGGCATGGAGGAAGCGGCGGACAATCATTTCAGGCTTGGTGTCCTTCCCCTTTATCCGGCTCATATTATAACTCCGGGTGGCTTTATCGTGTACATCGGCCATGGGGTAAAGGTACAGCGTAAGGCAGTCAAAAGCGGATAGCCGTTTGTGGGTTTTTACTGAAGTTCTTTAATACTTCTTTCCCCCCACTTTCCCCATCACTACCGTATCCACCCTCGCCCTTTCCAGTTTATACTGTCTTCTTTTCAGTGAATCGCCTTTGCGGAGATGTTCTGCAAAATCGAGGGTGTCGCGGTGGCCCAGGCTGTCGGAGTAGATAAACTCCACTTTTTCGAAATGGATGTCGGAGGGTTTGATGTAGGTGGGGCCGGAACTGCTGCTGAGACTGTGCAGTCCATGAAAAACATGTACCAGGGCCAAAATAACTCCGGCCAGGCCGGTGCCGGTGGCGATTTTGCGGGAAGAACGCATGTGTAAAGTTAGTAGTCGGAAGTTAGCAGTTAGTAGTCCGGTCGAATCGGGATTCCGCTTCGGAGCGGACTGTCATTTCGAGCGTCCATGGCTTCGGCTTACTACGGAGGGCAGGGAGCGAGAAATCTTACTTTTCTCTCCCCCACCGCCTGTCATCGCGAGCTAAGCGAGTGACCTTGTATTTTTCCGCGCAGCGGCCAATTGTGTTCAACCCCTCCGGGGTTGCCGGATCGTTGTGGCACTTTACGTTATTGATGGTGTAAGCCCGTTGGGCTATACTGCCTGCTCAAATCGCCATTTCAATCCATAGTGAAAAAGATGATTCGACCGGACTACTAACTCCAGACTACTAACTCCCGACTATCCCACACTCCCGACTTTTTTTACTACTTTTACTCTTCGTTAATCCTGAAACCTTGATCCTTGCTTCAGCGTTGTTTTTTCATATTAGTTTTCTTTACGGGTTTCTCCGTTTTACTGCAGGCTCAGCAAACACCCGCTGCGGAACGACCAACGAATTTCTGCGGAGTTACGGCTTCTTTTTATCCCGGTAATGATTCGGTGCTGACCATGACACAACCGAATGGTTTCAATTTTGTAAATACCAGTACCAACGCTACCAGTTACCAGTTCTGGGTGGACCGCACGCCCATGTCACCGAATACACCGGTTAATAACTACTGGTTTAATGTGGGACTGACCCAGGTTAAACTGGTGGCCTATAACGGGGATTGTACCGATACCGCTGTCTGTTACTATTTTAAGGCGGGTGAGTTTCCCCCGGATACCAATAACCTGAAAATGTACTATGGAAGACCCGCCAGTATAGAGTATATCCGGGGCTTTGCCCGTACTGCAGATGGGGGCTTCTTATATGCCGGTACCCGCGAACAAAGCAGTATTCTGAACCATCCCAAGCGCGGTTACCTGTTTAAAACCAAGGCTACCGGCTGTATTGAATGGTCCTTTATACTGGACTCCACCAGCAACCTGAACTTAGCTACCAGCCTGGATAAGATTGCCGTAGTACCCGTGGGCAACGGCTATTATGCAGCCGGATCCACTGAATCGAATACCCACTTCATTGCGAAATTCAATAACAATGGCAGTATCAGCTGGGCCAAAAAATTACAGATACCCCCGGCTAATAACCTGCCTACCACATTCCTGATTCACGCCATTGAAGCCATGCCGGATGGCGGGGTGATGCTGGTGGGAAATACATTTTACAAAAACCTCTTTCTCTGCCGACTCGATGCAAACGGCAATTCCATCTGGCAACGTCAACTCAGTGCGGGAGATGAAATGTACCTGAGCGGTCTTCAACATCTCCTGGTGAAGGACGGGGCCATCTACCTGAATGGCTATATGAGCTATCGCATAGCGGCCGATTATACCAACTACAGCCTGGTGATGAAACTGGACTATAACGACGGACACACTATCTGGATGAACGGCTATTATGAAAGCGGTGGCAGCATCACAATGGGTAATATGATTGCCGAAGATAGTACCCTGCTGATCGCTACCGTTTGCAGTCCTGTAGTACCCGGCACCTATACCATCGGATCAATACTGCGACTGGATACCAGCGGCTCCATCCGCTCGGTGAATTCAATAAACGCCACCTGGAAATACTATGCCATGAAACCGGTGCTGAAACGGCTGTCCGGTAAAAATTATTACCTGCTGTCCGCCGGCTTTGAACCCCTTAACCTGCAGCCCTATGTTTCCAACCAGACCAAACTCGCCAGACTGGACTCGAACTTTAATGTGAAATGGTCCAAACACCATGCGGCTGTACAACTGGGACAGTATACCTATATGGAACCCGACAGTGATGAATCGCTGGTAATGGCGGGAAATGAAATCGGTAACCTGCTGGAATACTATTCTTCTTACTCAGAAAAAATTGTGGTACGTAAACTGGACTCCTCCGGTACAGAACCGATGACCAGCTGCATACTTTATGATCAACCGATGACCCGCGAAAATTTCACCGGTCTGCTGACACAACCCATAACCGGGCTTGCCCCATCTGTATCCACCTATCCCTTTGCTGACTTTGTTGTGGCCGGCCGGACCTATTATCCCGAGATGCGGTACAAATGCCCCGATTATGTGGACTCCTGCAGTTATATAAAAGTGTCAGGTCCTGCTGCCATCTGTAATCTCAGCAATGCCTATACATATAAAGTGCACCGCAACAGGGCCTGCGGGCAACCAGTAGTCTGGCAGATCAGCCAGGGAGTGATTGTGCTGAATCAGACCGATACATCGGTGACAGTCCGCTTCCCCGCATTTGGCAACTATACGATCGGCGGCGAGCTGAACTTCGGTTGCTTCCCGGTGAAAGACTCGTTGCGCATCATTGCCGCTTCTTCTTCACCAGTTCTCAACCTTGGTCCCGATACTACTATTTGCCCGAATAATACCCTTCTGTTGCATGCCGGTGATAAATACCTAACCTACCTGTGGAGCACAGGGACTACAGATTCCCTGCTGACCATTAATGGCCCCGGCCAATACTGGGTGAATATCACCGACTCCTGCGGCAACCTGATGACGGATACGATCAATGTCAGTCCCAGTGCCGTGGTGCCGATCAGTATTGGTCCCGACCGTACCAAATGCAATGCGGATACCATTCAGTTAAATGCCCCATCAGGATTTATCAACTATACCTGGTCACCAGCGTATAATATAAGTGCACAGTCAACCCAAAATGTGGTAGTGAATCCATTAACCGATACCGCCTATATGATCCGGGCGGAAAAAACGCCGGGTTGTTTTGCCTATGATACGGTACGTATTACCGTACATACCTCGCCACCCATACAACTGGGTGCTGATAAATCAGTCTGTTCAGGCGACAGTCTGGTGCTGGATGCCGGCGCTGGGTTTACACAATACAACTGGAGTGCCGGTGCACAAAGTCAGTTATTGACCATAAAGACCGCCGGTCAGTACCAGGTAACGGGTACCACGGTGCATGGATGTATATCAAGGGATACCTTCCGGCTGATCAGCGTATATCCTTTACCGGTAGTAACCCTGGATCCGGACACTACAATTTGTACGGGTACCAGCCGGTTGCTGGATGCCGGGACAGGTTTTGCCGGCTATGCCTGGAATACAGGAAGTACCGCACAGACATACCGGGTTACAGGTACGGGTATATATGCCGTACAGGTTACGGATTATAATGGCTGTAAGGGCTACGATACGGTGATTATAAAAACCATATTGCCCCTGCCTTCCGGCTTTTTGTTTGCCGATACGGCCATCTGTTCTTACGGAAATATTCAGCTTATTGCAGACAAGCCTTTCCGTGCTTATCACTGGAGTACCGGCAGTACAGCTGCGGCAATTACCATTACACAACCGGGTACCTACTGGCTGGAAGCAACGGATCAGTCAGATTGTATGGGACGCGATTCCGTAATCGTGAATCCGAAAGAATGTATGAAGGGCCTCTATGTACCTTCTGCCTTTACGCCCAATGGCGATGGGAAAAATGATATCCTGCATCCTTTCCTCTTCGGAAATATCAAACGATTTGAATTCCGTGTCTTCAACCGCTGGGGCGAAACAGTGTTTGTAACAAAAGATCCCAATGCCGGCTGGAATGGCCGCTATAACGGACAATTGCAGGATGGTAATGTGTTTGTCTGGACCTGTCTGTATCAGCTGGAAGGGGAAGCGGAACGGGTGGAAAGGGGGACAGTGCTGTTGATTAGATAGAAGTTAGTAGATAGAAGTTAGTAGTCCGTTCGAATCGTCATTCCGCTACGAAGCGGGCTGTTTTGTCATCCCGGGCAAAGCGAGGGATAAAGGATGCCCCATGTTTGTTCACGGTGATTCCGACCAAAGGGAGGAATCTTGTATTTCCGCGCAGCGGCCAATTTTGTTCAACCCTTTCAGGGTTGCCGGATCATTGAGGCTCCTTACCCCGGGCTTCACCCGGGTTATTGATGGTTTAAGCCCGTTGGGCTATGCTGTCCGTTCGAATCTTCTATTCCCCCCACTCCTCATCATATTTCTTTTTCTTAAAATATCATCTAATGGTTTACCTGTATTTTAATTTTTTTCAGTTAACAATCCGCTCATAATCACAGGTAAAACGCAGCTTATTCCCCTGCTATTTATTAATTTAATAAGCAGAATTTTTTTTACGGATTGAGGTAACCATTGTTTGCTATTCCAAAACCTTCTATGACTAAATTCTCACCGGGACGGATTCTGACCATCGGTACCGTTATTATTTGCGGTACTATCGCCGCCGTTTTTTTTATCAGCTACCGGCAATCACAACGCGTACAGAATACTTCCGAATGGGTGAATCATACACAGGAAGCCATACAGCATATTCAACGACTGGTGATGAATGCCCTGGATAATGAAACAGGGGCAAGGGGATATGTGATCAGCGGCAAGGATAATTTCCTGGAACCGCTGAAACGTTCGGTTATACATTTCGATGAGGAAATCCGGATACTCGATTCACTGATGAAAGATAATCCGGAACAGTTCCGGTCACTGGATTCAATGAAAAATATCATCGGCCGGAGGATTCATTTTTCCGACAGCATGGTGGCAACCCGGAAACTGGAAGCCTTACGCGCTTCTATTGAAATGGTGGAAAGCGGGGTCGGGAAAAGATATACGGATCAGATCCGGGAACTGGGCCTGCATATGGAACAGGTGGAACAGGCTTTATTACAACAACGCAAGTCGGCAAATGAGAGTACAATCCGCGAACTGAATACACTGTTGTACACTTTACTGACAGCAGTACTGTTGCTGAGTATCATGATGGTGAGACGTATACGACGCGATATTCTTCAACGAGAAGCCAGTGAACGTCGCTTCGGCGCCCTGCTCCAGGCAGCCCCGGATGCTACCATCATTTCTGATGAACAGGGGAAGATACGGATGGTTAATCACCAGGCGGAACGGCTGTTTGGATATAACCAGAAGGAAATGATTGACCAGCCGGTGGAAATTCTCATTCCCGCATCCCTGCATACTGCGCATGGGCATCACCGTAATGGCTTTATGAAAAAAGCCAGCGTACGCTCCATGGGTGCGGGACTTGAACTCTTTGCCGTAAAAAAAGACGGACAGGAATTCCCGGTGGAGATCAGTCTCTCCCCGATCCGTACCGATGAAGGACTGATGGTAATTGCTTCCGTGAGAGATATCAGTGCCCGGAAAGCACTGGAAAATACCCTTCGTCGTACCAATGCTGAACTGGAAGCCTTTACGTATTCTGTATCGCATGACCTGCGGGCACCCCTGCGGGGAATCGTTGGCTTTACCGCCATACTGGAAGAAGAATACGGGGATAAACTGGATGAAGAAGGACGACGTATTGCAGGGGTGATTAAATCCAACACCCTGAAAATGGGCAACCTGATTGATGACCTGCTTGCTTTTTCACGACTGGGCCGGCAGGAAATTAATAAGAGTCAGGTGGATTGCACCGCCATGGTAAAGGAAATTATTGCGGAAATGAGTAAGGCGCATTCCGAAATAATTATTCATTGGAATATGGGCATTCTTCCGGTTGTGGAAGCGGACCCGACTACCCTGCGCCAGGTATGGATTAATCTGATTTCCAACGCTATTAAATATTCATCAAAAAGCCCATCTCCTGAAATTGAGATCGGAGCTAAACTGGATAAGGGGGAACAGATTTTTTATATAAAAGACAATGGCGTAGGATTTGATAATAAATACCGGGATAAACTCTTCCGGGTATTCAGCCGGCTACATAGCGAAGAGGAGTTTGAAGGTACCGGCGTGGGTCTTGCCCTGGTAGATAAAATCATCACCCGGCACGGCGGGCGCGTATGGGCAGAAGGAAAGACCGGCGAAGGGGCGTGTTTTTATTTTACCATCCCGGAGGAAGTGGATAGCCGTTAGTACACTCGCCCTTTCAACTTATCAACCTTTCAACCTAACTATATGTCTCCCCTCAACACCGTCGAAATCCTTCTCGCAGAAGACAGTCAGCACGATGCCGAGCTGGCTATACGCGCATTGAAGAAACACAATATGGCCAATAACCTGGTGCATGTAAAAGACGGGGAGGAAGCCCTTGATTTTATTTTTGGCCGGGGGAAGTATGAAGCCAATAAAGGTAACCTGCATTATCCGAAAGTGATTTTACTGGATATACAGATGCCGAAGGTAAACGGCATCGAAGTGTTGCAACAATTAAAAGGAAATCCCCTGACACATAATATACCAGTCGTAATACTGACATCCTCCAAGGAACATCCGGATGTAAGACTATGTTATGAACTCGGGGCCAACAGTTATATCGTAAAGCCGGTGAACTTCGAAGGTTTTGCAGAAGCGATCCGGAACCTGGGATTTTACTGGTTGCTGCTGAATCAGCCACCAGACTGAATAACGAATTGCTATGAAAAAGGGTTTGAACATTTTAATGATGGAAGACAGTCCGGTTGATGCGGAACTGATCCGGCGTTTAATAAAAAAAGAATACCCGGACAGCCATATTGAGCAGGTAGCTGTTAAGGATCTGTTTTTGCAAAGGCTGGAACATGAACTACCGGATGTGATACTGGCCGATAATTCATTGCCCGGTTTTGATGCCCGTGAAGCATTGCTGCTCGTACGTGGCCGGGGTATGCAGATTCCCTTTATCATGGTATCGGGTACCATGCAGGAAGACTATGCAGTACAGGTGATCAAGGAAGGCGCCGATGATTATATTCTTAAAGACAGGCTGGCCAGATTACCGGCTGCCATTGAAACGGCAATACGGCAACGCAATATTGAAGCAGAGAAAGCTTCCATACAAGCAAAACTGGTGTCCAGTGAAGAGAAATACAGAACCATTATGGAGCGTATCTCTGATGGTTTTTTCATTGTGGACCGGGACTGGGGGGTTATTTATGCCAACCAGACGGCTGAAAAAATGTTTGGGAAGCCGGTTGGTTATCTGCAGGGCAAAAAAATGAATGAAGAATTTCCGCAAGCGATAGACCGGCCATTTTTTAACGCCTACCTGCGGGCCCTGGAAACCAATGAAGCGGTGGAAGTGGAAGAGTATTCAATTGTTGCTGACCGCTGGATGCAGGCAGTGATGTATCCCTCTGAAAACGGGGCCGCCATTTTTATTCGCGATAAAACGGCACAACGGAAAGCCGAAGAAGCCAGCCGGAAGAGCGAAGAGAAATACCAGACCATGCTGGAACGGATCTCCGATGGATTTTTGGTAATGGATCGCAACTGGGTGGTGAAGTATATAAATCCGGCAGCAGAAAAACTGTTGCAACGGCCTCCCGGTTATCTCCCTGGAAAAAAAATGCAGGAGGAGTTTCCCGGGGCACTGGAACGGCCTTTTTTCAAAGCCTATGATGAAGCGCTGCGAACCGGCAACAATAAGTATATAGAAGAATATTCGGTTTCCATTAACCGCTGGTTCCAGGCGAGTATCTATCCCTCACCTGATGGAGTAGCCGTATTTTTCAGGGATGTAACTGAACAACGGAAGGCCGAGGAAGAAGTACGGAAGGGTGAAGAAAAGTACCGGAATTTTATACAACGGATTACGGACGCGTTTATTTCACTGGATAATAACTGGTGTTATACCTATCTCAATAAACAGGCCGGTGAACTGATTCAGCGCAAACCGGAAGAACTGATCGGGAAAAACGTGTGGGCGGAATTTCCGGATGCCATGTTCTCGGCTACCTATAATGCATTTCACCAGGCATTGAAAGAGCAGAAGTATACCAGCAATGTTGATTATTTCGCACCATTGGATTTATGGCAGGAAAATCATATCTATCCGTCGGAAGACGGTATTTCTGTTTTTATCCGCAATATCACCGAAAAGAAAAAACTGGAAATAGCGCTGCAGGAACGGCAACAGAAGGAACAACAACAGATGATTGCGGCAGCCCTTGAAGCCCAGGAGAAAGAAAGAAATGCGATCGCGATTGAACTGCACGATAATGTAAACCAGATACTGGTGGGTACCAAAATAGTATTGTCGATGCTCCGTGACAATCCGCAGGATCCAGCTGCCATACTCAAAAACAGCCTCGACAATATTGAACTGGCCATCAATGAAAACCGGCGGATTGCGCATGAACTGGTTACCCCGGATATGAAGAGGGAATCACTGATCAATCAATTGGTCAGTTTATGTGATAATATGTTGCGGCAGGCGGGGATTACTCCTTCAATTCAGCATGAAACGTACAGGGAAGAATTGCTCAGTGAGCAACAGCAGCTGGCTGTCTACCGCATCGCCCAGGAGCAATGTACCAATATAATCAAGCATGCCGGCGCCACATCCGTGACCTTTACGCTCAGTATGGAAGACCGTGATTTTGTTTTCAGCATTGCAGATAACGGGAAAGGAGCAGATCCGCGTAAAACCAATACAGGTATTGGCCTGCAGAGTATCAGGAACCGGATCTCCGTATTCGGAGGCAGTGTGAGTATACATACTAACCCCGGACAGGGATTTGAGCTGGAAATAAATATGCTGGCAGAACGTTGAACTGCTTACCAGGTCCGGCTGATACCAGCTTTTACGTTTAACAGTACAATATGCTGTTCTTTTTTGGCGGACTCATTACCATATACTTTTAACGCTGGTTTCATATTCAGGTGACTGGTACTGAAATGCAGACTGTTTTTTTCATTGATCCTGTAGTTAAGATCTGTTACAGCACCCCAGGAGAAACATCCTGTGGCCTGCTGATATAACCAGGGCTGATTTTCTCTCCGCAACGCGGGTGTCCATACGCGGCTATAGCCTGCCAATGGACCAAAGCCCGCTGACCATCTCTCATTGATAGTTCCGGTAACCAACGGGCCAATCATACAACCAGCCATCCGGTAAGCGCCGTTTGATGGAACACGGAAATTGCCGGCCGGATTGCCTGCATAGTACAACATTGATCTGAATCCCGCTACACGATTGACGGCATGTGTATAGCTGATATCAATATGAAGACCCGTAGCGGCAAACCCGGAGTTGGGATTGTCCGCATCCTTTGCTTTATAACACATCAGCGGAATACTGATACCGGCATTGACGGATAATCCGTTTTGTGTTGCTGCCGGTAAAAAACAGTAAAGGCCGGTTAGAATAAGAAGCAGCTTTTTCATTTTTCCGATCTCCTGTCCTGAATATACAACTGCAGAAGGGGTGGAAACAATGAGTAAGCACCATGAATCAGCTGTTATTGATAAACCGGTAACCGACGCCGGATTCTGTAAGGATATATTCAGGCCGGTTCGGGTCTTTTTCTATTTTCTTACGCAGCTGGGCGATAAAGACCCGCAGGTATTGCGACTGACTGATAAAACCCGGTCCCCATATTGCACGGAGTAAATACTGGTGCGTCAGTACTTTACCTTCATTGCGGGCCAGCAGGGCCAGCAGACTGTATTCCGTCAGTGTCAGTTTAACGGGCTCATTATTTCTTTTTACCGTTCGTGCAGTAAGATCAATCTCAAGATCCGGTCCCCCGATGACGGGTTCTCCTTCCTCTGTATTAAACGTACGGATTGCAGAACGGATACGGGCCAGCAACTCACCGGTACGAAAGGGTTTACTGAGATAATCATTAGCCCCGTTGTCGAGCGCGGTGATGATGGCTTCCTCATCATGCTGAACGGATAAAATAATGATCGGATTGGTATACCATTGCCGCAAGGATTTCAATACATCCTGACCGCTTTTATCAGGCAGACCGAGATCGAGCAATACCAGGTCGGGCGGATGATTAGCGGCCTGTATCAGCCCTTCTTTGGCCGTGGCTGCACAGGTGACCAGGTACCCGTTTGTCTGCAGGGTAATATCCAGCAGCCGCCGCATCTGTGCTTCATCATCTATAACAAGTATACCAGGTTTGTTCATATCAGTGTAGTTTAACCGGGGATGCCGCTCCCGGAAATCGTAGTGTAAACCGGGCACCGCCACCGGTAGGGGAACTGAGTTCCACCGTACCGCCCATGGCTTCTGTAAATCCTTTTACAATGGATAATCCCAGGCCGGTGCCACTGGTGGTATTATCCGTACCGCGGTAAAATTTTCGGAAAACATAGTTGATTTCTTCTGTCGGAAAGCCGGGACCGTTGTCTTCAATTGTCAGTTCCAGTGTATCCGCATAGCAGGCGGCTATAACAGCAATAGCGGACCGGGGCCCTGAATACCGCACCGCATTGATAAGCAGATTATACAATACTGTTTCCAGCATTACTTTATCCAGCCGGCACAGCGGCAGATCCGGATGCAGCTGAATACTGACAGGCTGGGCCGGATTATTTTCTTCAATACGGCGTACCACTTCATGAATGGTCTCTGAAATATCGCACCAGTCCTGCCGGGGTTTCAGAAAGCCGGATTCGATACGTGACATGTTTAATAAATTCTCTACCTGCTGATTCAGCCGGAAGGAAGCTTTGGCGATTTCCTCCACCAGTTGTTCCTTGTTTTCTTCACTGAGCGATTCGTTTCCGGCCTGCAGATTGTCCGTAGCCCCGATAATGGCGGCAATCGGGGTTTTCAGTTCATGCGATAAGGAATTGAGAAAGGTATTGTACAGTTTAATGGCTTTTGCTTTTTCCTCCCGCAGCCGCGCGAGTTTCTCCACCTGCCTGATTTTATAGGTAAGCACCGCATTCACCAGCGCAATGATAAAATACATGATCAGCAGTATTGCATCTTCTGTCGAGTTTACATGTATGGTAAAATGCGGGGGTATAAAAAAGAAATCCCAGATAAAGGCAGACAACGCTGCAGATAAAAGCACGGGCCAGATATCAAATGAAATAGCAATCAGCGACACGGTAACCAGCAGGATCAGTGCCACCACACGGTAACCGAGATAGGGCGTAAGTCCGTAACAGATCACCGATACTGCCAGTACGGAAAGAATACTAAACAGGTATTGTTTCTTCAGCTCAATTTTATGCGGGGCCGTTCGGGGCATATGGTGAAGATACAAATTCCACGAAAGTGCGCACTATGAGTCGTCTATGTGTTGCTATGTGTTTCTATGAACCTATGTGTTCAGGCAATACGTCGCAGGCGTATAAAGATTTTATAAAGATTCACCCCCAAAACGCCCGGATATTTCATGGCTGTATAGCGCATATCTACATTTGGTGTTGAAAGTTTTTACATCATGTCTGTCTCATTGAAAAAAGCAAGTCCGGCCGGTTTGTTGATTGCACTCGGAATTATATTCGGGGATATCGGAACCTCCCCGCTGTACGTATTAAATGCCATCACCAACGGAAAGATGATCACGGAAGAACTGATCATCGGGGCGCTTTCCTGTATTATCTGGACCCTTACCCTGCAAACCACGATCAAGTATGTGATACTCACCCTGCGTGCCGATAATAAAGGAGAGGGAGGCATCTTCTCCTTATTTGCGCTGGTACGTCGCCGTAAGAAGTGGCTGGTGCTGCCGGCCATGGCGGGCGGTGCTGCCCTGCTGGCCGATGGAATGATTACCCCGCCGATCTCTGTTACATCCGCTATTGAGGGATTGAAACAGGTGCCGGCTTTCTCTCATATCAGCCAGATGACGGTGGTCTATATTGTGATCGGCATCCTGACGCTCTTGTTTTTTATGCAGCAGTTTGGTACCGCGTTTATCGGCCGCTTCTTCGGTCCGATCATGCTGGTCTGGTTTTCCATGCTGGCAATACTGGGTGTATCCCAGTTGCCCGGTCAATGGGCGGTGCTCAAAGCGTTTAATCCCTGGTATGCGGTTCAATTACTGACTACCTATCACCAGGGTTTTTATATACTGGGCGGTGTATTTCTCTGTACTACCGGGGCGGAAGCCCTGTACTCGGATCTCGGGCACTGCGGTAAATGGAATATCCGCTACTCCTGGATCCTGGTAAAAACCTGCCTGATCCTGAATTATCTCGGGCAGGGCGCCTGGTTACTTCATATGCATGCGGGTGATATGATTTCACCTGCCATGATTGAAAAAGGATTCAATCCGTTTTATGGTATCATGCCCGGCTGGTTTATGTACTTTGGTATCAGTATTGCCACGGCGGCTACCATCATTGCCAGCCAGGCCCTGATCTCCGGTTCCTTTACCCTGGTAAGTGAAGCCATGCGGCTGAACCTCTGGCCCAAGCTGAAAATTGTTTATCCCACCGAAACAAAAGGACAGCTGTATGTACCTGCCGTCAATACGCTTTTGTTTGCCGGTTGTATCGGTATTGTGCTCTATTTTAAAAAGGCATCGAATATGGAAGCGGCCTACGGACTGGCCATTACCGCCACGATGATTGCGACTTCTGTATTGTTTGCCAACTTCCTGGTATTGCACCGGGTAAAATCAGTACTGGTTTATTGTTACCTGATGGTTTATCTCAGCATAGAGTTTGTATTTTTCTATGCCAACCTGGATAAGTTTCAGCATGGTGGTTATGTAACATTAATTGTAGGCGGTCTTTTATTCCTGGTAATGTTTGCCTGGTACCGGGCCCGTAAGATCAAGAACCGGTATGTGGAGTTTGTACGGCTGGAGCATTATATTCCCCGTATACAGGAACTGAGCAATGATAAATCCGTAGCCAAGTATGCCACGCACCTCGTATACCTCACCAGTGCGGATAATCCGAAAGAGATTGAGCACAAAGTCATGTTCTCAATTCTGAACCGGCGACCAAAGCGTGCGGATATCTACTGGCTGATCCATGTGGATACGGTAGACGAACCGTATACGATGGAATATAAAGTCACGCATATTATTCCCAATGATATTATCCGGGTGGACTTCAAACTGGGTTTCCGGGTACAGCCCCGTATCAACCTGCTTTTCCGTAAAGTAATTGAAGACCTGGTCAGCAACCGGGAAGTAAATGTGAAGAGCCGTTATGAAAGCCTGGATCATGGCAATGTAACCGGTGATTTCTCTTTTGTGGTGATGGAGAAATACCTGAGCCAGGACAATGAACTTCCCTTCTTTGAGAAGATCGTAATGAAAATATATTTCTGGCTGAAAGAAGTAAGCTTATCTGAAGAAAAAGGGTTTGGTCTGGATACCAGCAATGTGGTGGTGGAGAAATTTCCCCTCGTTGTATCACAGGTAACGCAACTGCGGCTTAAACGGATTATCGAATGAGTAAGCCGCCACCTGCCTGGATGGATGTACTTCTTATTATCGGTGCCTGGCTGATAGCCCTCTCACTGGCATTTATGGTACTTGTAAAAATCAGGCGGCTGCTCTGACGGAACTGGTATTATGGTTTTGTTTTAAACAGGTGTAAGAGACAGCTGCTCATCATTTTTACGGCAGCCGGAATAGTCAGGCTATGTGCCGGGGCAAATTTTGAAGAGTGCAGTGAATACAATTCTTCCTTTCCGCTGGTGGATTTTGCCATCCGTTCCGGAGCCACTGTACCGATCCAGAGCAGGTAGGAGGGAATGGCGGTTGATTGCCGGCTGTATACGCCGAAATCCTCACCGATCATAACCGGCGGTACGGTTGTACAGGCGGCCTCTCCCATTTCTTTTGTGATGATAGTCCGCAACGATTTTCCAAGAGCAGGATCATTGTATACAGACGGGATAGACATATCCAGTAAATCATATACCGGCATTTTATCTTTCTCCAGTCCGGCGGCGGCAGCCAGGTGATTACCCAGTGTTTTCAGCCGGTCGAAGATCAGTTGCCGGGTAGCTTCACTATACGAGCGGATCGTGAGTTTCAGGGTTACTTCATTCGGAATAATATTACCGGCAGTACCGCCATGAATAGCGCCGATGGTAATAACGGCCGGGTCGTTGGGACTAAGGTTACGGCTGACGATGGACTGCACGGCTGTAACATATTGCGCAGCCAGCAGAACAGGGTCAATGGTTTGGTGCGGCGCCGCACCATGTCCGCCTTTACCATAAATGGTGATATTCATCATATCCACCGCAGCCATGGAGAAGCCGTCACAGAATCCCGCCTGTCCGGCAGGCAGGGCAGCGTGATCATGAAAAGCGAGTTGGTAGTCGGGGCCGGGCAGCTGACGAAAGGCTGGTGATTGCACGACCTGCTTAGCGCCCTGTCCGGTTTCTTCGGCTGATTGGGCAAGCAGGATCAGGGTGCCCGACCATTGTTTACGCAGGCGGCTCATCAGGCTGGCCGTGCCCAGCCAGCTGCTCATATGAATATCATGTCCACAGGCATGCATAGCCGGTATTTCCTGTCCTTCTTTTTTGAAAGTTGCCTTACTGGCAAAGGATAAACCTGTTTCTTCTTTCACCGGCAATCCGTCCATATCGGAACGGTACAGGAGTACCGGTCCGCTCCCGTTTTTCAATACGGCGGCAAAGCTGTGAAAGCCGAGTGAATCCACAATTGAATAGCCCATCGAACGCAGTTCCTTTTTCAGGTAGGTGGCTGTATTTATTTCCTGTGTACTTAATTCGGGGTTGGCATGCAGGAGCTGGTACCATTGGGAGTATTGTTCTTTTGCGGTTTCGGTCTCTTTATTCAACAGCGGGGAAAATGACTGGCTGAATCCGGAAAGCGGTAAAAGAAGGAGTGGGAGGAGTTTGTGTAACATAGGGGAAAGATAAATTAAAATGAAAGAACAGGTGTAGTTAGTTAGTAGTTAGTAGTCGGGAGTCGGGAGTCTGTTCGAGTCGTCATTCAGCTTCGGTGTAGGCTGGTTAGCAGTTCGTAGTTAGTAGTCCGTTCGAATTGTCTTTTTCACTATGGATTTAAATGGTGATTTGAACGGGCAGCATAGCCCAACGGGCTTAAACCATCAATAACCCCGACTAGCTCTATCCCCCTTTCCAAGGGAAAGAGGGGCGAGAGGCATTTCGTATATGCTACGATTAAACTATAAAGCCAGATCACGATAGCTACCCCGAGCGTAGCGAGTAACGAAATGCATCTTAGTAGTCTTGTCACCCCGAGTGAAGCGAGGGGTCAGGGGCCCTCATTAAAGCGGGAACTCAGATTCCGACCGGAGGGAGGAATCTTGTATTCAACGTAATGATTCTTTTTAATTGTCAGACCAATTGTTACAGGCAAGTTGATTTGTCCTATGAAGTTTGTTCACGTGAGTTGGCCGCTGCGCGGAAATACAAGGTTCCTCACTGCGTTCGGAATGACAAAGTGGTGGTGGGGAGATAAGGGGAATACAAGATTCCTCCCTGCGGTCGGAATCACAGTGAACAAACATGGGGCATCCTTTATCCCTCGCTTTGCCCGGGATGACAAAACAGCCCGCTCCGTAGCGGAATGACGCTTTGACCGGACTATTAACCTGCCTTAGCCGGCAGGGAAAGAGGGGCGAGAGGCATTTCGTTAATGCTATGGTTCTACCTTGATGTGAAATTTCGATAGCTACCCGGGCGCAGCGAGTAACGAAATGCATCTTAGTAGTCTTGTCACCCCGAGCATAGCGAGGGGTCAGGGGCTTTCATTGGAACGGGAACAAAGATTCCGACCGGAGGGAGGAATCTTGTATTCAATGTAATGTTTCTTTTTAGTTGTCAGACCAATCGTAACAGACAAGTTGTATTGTCCAATGAAGTTTGAACACATGAATTGGCCGCTGTGCGGAAATATAAGGTTCCTCACTGCGTTCGGAATGACAAGGTGGTGGTGGGGAGATAAGGGGAATACAAGATTCCTCCCTTCGGTCGGAATCACAGTGAACAAACATGGGGCATCCTTTATCCCTCGCTTTGCCCGGGATGACGATTCGAACGGACTACGAACTACTAACTACTAACTTTCTCCTGAAAGCCATACTTCTCCGACTTACTATTAAACGTATCAATGATCGCTTCTTCTAAACTAATATCGAGTAAGGAAGCCAGCAGATCGAGATAGATGGCGATACCGCCGATTTCTTCTTTGAGCATTTCTTTGGTAATGTCTTTAGCGGTATAGCTGCTGCCACCATCCACTCCGCCTCTTTCCACCCGTTGCATTTTCTTGATCATATTGCAGAGTTCGCCCACTTCACCGGCAAGTGCGGTGGTCCAGTAGGTCAGGGGCTGATTGTCGTAACATTTAAAACCGTTTGTGGCTCTTTGCACATTGAGGGGACGGAAGGCGGCAAGATCAAGTTTCATACAAACTTATTTTGAGTGATTGAAGATATTCAGTTTGGTTACCATAATGGTGATCAGCAGACCGAAACAGGCCACTACGGCAAAGGAGGCCCGCAGACTGAAGAGTTGTGCTACATAACCGATCAGGGGAGGACCGAATAAGAATCCGAGAAAGCCGATACTGGAAACACCGGCCAGCGCTATGCCCGGTGCATGCCTGGATGTACTGGCTGCCGTGCTGTAGATTGTAGGAATAACGGAGGATACGCCAAGACCAACAATAATAAATCCGGCTGTAGCGGTTACAATCCAGGGAAATAATGCGGAAAGGGTTAGGCCGGTAAAGACCATAATACCGCTCCATTGAAGTGTTTTCTTACGCCCCACCCGGGCAATCAGTTTATCGCCCATGAAACGGCCGGTGGCCATCATGATCATAAAACTGGCGTAACCAAGTATCACGAGGCTTGCCGGGGCTTTCACTACTTCCCGGAAATAGACCCCGCTCCATTCAAACATAGTGCCTTCCGCCGACATACTGAAGAAAGCAATGATGCCGAGTTTAACCAGGATGCCTTCCGGTTTGGAAAAAAATTTTCTTGTGACAGCCGGGGAAGAAGAGCCTGCGATCAGGTATTGCCGGGAAAGGAATACAATAATAAAAACGAGACTGGCTACCATGATGAAATGCGGCCGCGGGGCAATCTTCAGGTTCATCATCAGTAAACCGACAAGGGCACCGGTAAATCCGGAAAAACTCCAGATACCATGAAAAGTAGTCATAATCGGTCGCCCGTATTGCTGCTCGGCCAGTACTCCCTGTGTATTCACCGAGATATTGGACATATTGCCCACAATGCCGAATATGAACAGGGCGAGTCCCAGCTGCCACATGGATGAGGCCCAGCCGAGATTAGTGAGTTCCAGCGCATAGAGCAATATCGCAAAAGAAAGTATTTTTTTACTGCCATATTTAGTGACCAGTCTTCCCGAAAAAGGCATCATCAGTAACTGGCCGAGGGGCAGACAAAGCAGTACTGTTCCCAGCTGTGCTTCATTGAGCTGCAGTTTTGTTTTTATATCCGGGATACGACTGGCCCAGGAGGCAAAGCTGAATCCCATGCTGAAATAAAATGCGGATACGGCGATACGCATCTTTTGCCTGGAAGTAGTGCCTGCGTCTGTTATTGTATCCGGTGCGTTCAAGGTTTTTATTGAACTGTAAAGATAGTCAGAAGTGAGTTGTGAGATGTGGGATGTGAGATGTGAGTAAAGCGATGTCGAATGGAACGCCGTACTTCATACTTCGTACTTCTTACCTCGTACTTTGTATTTATTGTTTGATCAGCGTTCGCGTGATGCTTTTATTTTTCTGTGTGAGTACGAGGAAATACAGACCGGGCAATAATTTATCTCCGGTGGTAAACCGGTTGATCGCATTTCCTTTTCCGATGAAGCGTCCGGCGGCATCAACTACTTTCCAGGAAAATGTGCCATTCAGTGTTATCGTGAAATCCTGACCGGACGGATTCGGGGAAATGGTAATGGCATTATTGTTCAATGTGGGATTGCCGGTAGCAGTAATAATATCATTCACCAGTTTTATCTGGGGTACAGGCGGCGTACTCATCCCTTCTCCCAGGTAGAAACCAGGATGCGGAGGTTGATTGTATGCGCCATTCTGCCAGGCAACCGCCAGTCTGTATTGCGGATCATGCATGAGTGTATAAAACCGGTAATTCGTTGTATCAATCGTTGTATAAATATTCAGAAAGAGGTTATCCGCGCTGCGCAGTATAATTTCCTCCCGCCAGTCACCAAGTATATCCGCGGTGAGACAGGGGTTGGCTTTTGTGGTATTATTGCTTTCCCCGCTGCCCAGTTCAGGTAAATATAAAGTCAGCAGGCGATTCATGCTGTTCGTGGTATAATTCCATTTTTCCAGCTTGGTGCCATCCAGTAATTCACGAAGCAGGTCTCCATCCCACCACACTGTATGATTCATGGTGGGACGATTGGGCCCGATTGAATCCCCATGACAGTTATATAAACGTCCCGTAGCACCCCAGCACTCATATCCTTTATAACGGGGATCAATATCCGCAGCCAATGCTCTTCCGATATCGGCATTGTTGCCGGGCACTCCCCAGAGCGGGGTACCTGTTTTCGCATCCCGGAATTCAAGTCCGTATTGGCCATACTTTGCCGGTTCTTCATGGCATTGCCATATTTCAAGCCCGGGACGTTCAGGATCCATATCGCTCATGTGCAGGGCATCGCCATGGCCCAATCCGTTAACATAAAAACCGGTACCATCATCATTCACGGCACTGGAGCCGTTGCAGATTTCATCTTTGCCATCAGCATCCGGATCACCAGCCGTCAGCTGATGATTGCCCTGCCCGGCATACGCGCTGTTACCACTGGTATTGCTGTCAAAAATCCATTTCTGCTGCAATGTACCATTCCTGAAATCCCAGGCGCTGCGTACCAGCCGTGTATAGTAGCCCCGGCCGAATACCATGCTGGGATTTACGCCATCCAGGTAAGCCACAGTGGCCAGGAAACGATCTACCCGGTTGCCATAACTATCACCCCAGCTGCTTACGGTACCACGGGCGGGTGTATACGCTTTTGTATCCATGGCGGCACCGGTCAGCCCGTTGAATACAGTCAGGTATTCCGGACCGGTTAAAACATACCCGTTACTGTTCCGGTAATCAGCCGTCGCATTGCCGATTACAGTACCCGTTCCGTCAATTGTACCATCGGCCGTTTTACAAGCCATTTCAGCTTTACCGTCGTTGTCAAAATCGTAAACAAGAAACTGGGTATAATGGGCACCGGCACGGATATTCCGTCCCAGGTCAATACGCCAGAGGCGCGTGCCACTCAGGGAATAGGCATCAATGAATACATTACCGGTATACCCGGACTGTGAATTATCTTTTGAATTGGTAGGATCCCATTTCAGGATGATTTCATATTTCCCGTCACCATCGAGATCAGCGGTGCTGGCATCATTGGCGGTATAGGTATAGGCCACGGCATCCGGTGTGGTACCGCCTGGAGGAGGCTGTAGCGGTAGCTGCAGGTATTGTTTGGCCCAGACGGATACCGGGTTACCCCGGTTGTCTTCCGTGCCATTTACAACAGCTTTTACATTGTACTGGCCATTCGTTGTGGTATTATCTGTATAGTTAGTCAGGCTCAGCGGTGTGGCATTTAATTTTACACCGTCACGGTAAATATTAAAACCGGTGGCAGCCGGTTCAGTACCCAGCAGGCGCCAGCTGAGAAAAATTTTTGTGCTGCTTACCCGTACGGCCACAGTTCCCCGGTCGAGGTTTTCCATCCATCGCTGTGCCAGCAGGCCAGGGAAATTGAGCAAAGTGAAAGAAATCAGTAACAAGAGGGGCATTCGGATCTTGTGTCGGGCAGAGCAATACATGGCAATCGCAATTGTAGTATGTATGAAGGTAAAAAACTGTGTGAGGGGGAGCATCCTGTTGTATCTGTTGTCAGGTGTCAGGTGCCAGGTGCCAGGAATGCGATGTCGAATGGAGGGACGTACTTGGTACGCAAAAAAACCCCCGGCACTGCTCCGGGGGTTTCCTCTCTCACATACTGCCGGTCAGAACCGGATCCCGATTCCGGCAGTGGCATTCAGTGCATAAATTTTCTGGTACCCTTTTTCCATATCATCGGTCCAGAAATCCAGTATATTAAATTGCGGACGCATATACTGGAAGTCGCCATTAACGAAAAGAAAAACCTGTTTACCGGCGTCCATTTTCAGGTTGATACCTGCCTGTACCACAGGGCCGATACCCCAGTCAGCCTTTGTCATGTCTTCTCCATCTAAATAGAATGCAGGCAGACGAACATTGGCCACTCCGCCCAGTACGTGCAGACCGGCACTGAGATTTTTGGCCGGACTGAATTCCATGGACGGGCCAATAGTAAGTCCGTACAGATGCCATTTGTCAAGACTCAGTTCAAGACTTTCTGTGCCATCGCCCAGATCAAAAGTCATTACTGTTTTTTTGCTGCCATACTGGTTGTAGAAGGCAGCAGCCTCCAGTCCGAAATTGGAATTAAACCTGTATCCGTAATTCATACCAATAGTAAAACCGGTTTTTGCCATACCGGCTTCTTCATTGCCCGGATTATTACTGGCAAAATTACCTATCGGAAAAGAAGGACCTGTGTGGAAAGCGAGAAACGATTTTTTGAAGACTGCATTGTCGCTCTCCTGGGCAGACAGTACACTGCCGGCCAGCAATGCAATCATCAGAACAAGCAGCTTTTTCATAACCCTGATTTAATGGTGATCAGATCACATCACATATTCTCTTTACCCTGGTAATCTACCGGTGCGGTGCGGCGTACATAAATGAGCAGCGAATAACTGACAGCTGATCCTGCTCATAGGATTCGCCCGGGTGACGACAGTACATTAATAGTTTATACCGGTACAATGGACCGGCAGTAATTTTTAAACAAAGAGTTTACCCCCGTCTGCTTTAAGGGATAGTACATATTTAGAAAAATCTCCGTGTCTTCAGTGATGGCAATCATTGGTATGCACCGATAAAAAGACGTACTTAGTATCTGTTTCATCCCTGTGAAAGCCATCTTAGTTATATCAGCCCTGTTGCTGTGTTCATTCAACAGCAAAGGCCAGATTACCAGTCCTATTATACGGGCCGGTTTTGGGGTGGATGCCGATCTGCAACGCAACTTCTTCAACACTACAGCACTGCCAGCTAATGACGACTGGTTCCATTATCCCGGAAGCGAAGACCTGACCGGTGATTTTGTAATAGATACCAGTGGAGCCACAGCGATTTATAACGGGTACAGCAGCAACCCGTCTTCCCGTTTTAATTCATTTGTACGCGGTATGCGTTACCCGTTACTGAGTGTAATCAACAATCACATTTACTATGATGCGGTGTTTATCAGGGATTATCATGGTACCGATTCCACCAGTTTTACCGGCGGCAGTAAGAATGGACAAAGTCCGGCTGATTGGGTAACAACTATCTCCCCGGTACTCGCCAAGAATGATATAGTGGACGGCTACCTGCATGTACGACGTGATGGAACACAGGCAGGTGATTCTCTCTGGTTTTTTGGTGCTGTAGCGATAATGGGCACCAACGGCGACAGGTACTTTGATTTTGAATTATACCAGACAGATATCAGCTATAACAGATCCACGAAGAAGTTTGAAAATTACGGTCCCGATGCAGGTCATACCAGCTGGCAATTTGCAGCGGATGGCAGTACGGTAAAAGTGGGCGATATTATTTTAACCGCGGAATACGGCAATGCCGGACTGAGTTTGATAGAAGCCAGAATCTGGGTACAGAAAACGGCACTGACATCCGTTACTCCCCAGGCTTTTTCATGGACCGGTTCATTCGATGGAGATGGTGCCGGTGCCACTTACGGCTATGCCGGTATTGTACCTAAAACAGGTGGCGCTTTTTACCAGGGATTGCAGAATGCAGCGGCAACCAGTACCGGACCTTTTGGCACCATAAAATCAGGTGATATCGGCTCTCTTACTTATGATCCTATTCAGTTCATGGAGTTTTCAGTCAACCTGACCAAGCTCGGTCTCGATCCGATGAGTTTTACCACCGGTTCCATGTGTAACCTGGCCTTTGGTAAAGTATTGATTAAAACAAGAACCTCCACTTCTTTCACCGCTTCTATAACCGATTTTGCCAGTCCGTTCAGTTTCAGAGCTATTCCGCAGGTTGATCTGGCAGCGGATATTCCTTTTTTCTGTGAGGAACAGAATGTAGCGAATATATGGGTACTGAATCCGCTGCCCACTTCCACTTATACATTCACAACAATGGATGGACATATACTCAGCAATGGCCCGACTTCAGTAGCTGTTGATTCTCCGGGTACTTATATTGTTATTCAGACATTGCTGGATGGCTGTGCGGAAGGGGGCCGTGATACTGTAATCATCAGCCGATTTGCCGATAATAACTGTGTGCCGCTTGCCTCCGGAATAACCGCTTTTACAGCCGCACGCAGCGGGACAGATGTACAACTATCATACACCCTCAGTACAGTTAATGAAGTCCGGGATATCACGATTCAACGTGCTGTGGATAAGAAAGAGTTTGTCAGTATTCACCGGAACAGTTTATCTGCTTTTCCGGGAGATAAAGGAACATTCCGGTACACGGATATGAACTATGACCCGGGTCCCGTTTTGTACTACCGGGTTATGGTTACGGAAGAAAACGGGTATAGTTATTACAGCAGGGTTATTGCTGTTAAAAGCAACAAATCCGTAGCTGCCGGTTTGCGTGTAATACCGAATCCGGTAAAAGCAGGGTTACCCGCACAGGTGGAAATAACGGCCACTGCATCCGGTCCGGCAATCCTTCGTGTGGCAGATCTTTCCGGCCGCCAGGTACTCTGGAAAAAGCTGACATTGAATTACGGCGTCAATCAAATCTATTTAACGGAAACATCCGGAGCGATACCGGCCGGTTTGTATGTTGTATTAATTACTGAAAACAACAAGCAGCAGGTAGCCAGGTTACTGGTGCAATAAACCTGTCGAGCATAAAAGTTTAACCGTATTCTCTGACTGTTCGCTAACGGTTTTTGCTTAAATCGTATAAAAATCCGGCTATATAATTCCGTAATGAATCGGTTGTACTTAGTTTTCGGCTTCAAAATCCAGATCTATGTTCAACCACCATCCGCTTATCAAGCCATTTTTTGCATTAGCCACATTCCTTTTACTTCATTTATCTGTAAATGCTCAGTCCCCCGGTCTCATAGTAAGACCCGCCGGTGGCCCGGGAGCAGTTGTCTTAAATCCTGATCAGAACAGCTGGACATCAGCTACTACTGCAGGTTTTACAACAAGTGATATAACACAAAGTGAAATAGGATATAAAATTATCAAACCCATTACCGCTGAACCTTCGGCGGACCTGGCTACCGGCCCGGATAATGGCTATTCAGATATCGTAAAAACATCGGATGGAAGTGGCTGTTATATGTTTAATAACGGGAGTAACTTTTTATTCCGTTTCCGGATTGGTGGAATTGTAAACGGGGCAAAAGCCTATAATATCCTGATCGACACGGATATGAAATTAGGGGCAACCGGCAGTTCTGCCGATCCCAATTATGTGGCCCCTACCAATAGTGGCAACGGGAATCCGGGTTTTGAAATTGAAATTGCATTTCAAACCGGCTCTAATATTTCAATATATAATGTAGATGGCATTATTAATCCTTCCGCCAGTTATACGTATAGTCTGAATACCAACTCCATTATTTCCGTAGCACTCAGCCGGGATAACAGTAATGCGGACTATTTCTATGATTTTTATGTACCGCTCAGTGCGTTGAATGCATTAGGCCTCAGTAGTTCCACGCCCTTCAGAATTGTTACCACCACCAATACCAATCCCGGTTCAGCCTTTCAGGGCACCCGTTCGGATATCTATGGAATCAATGATGAATTGTTTCCCAATACCACGGATGCCTGGGAGTATGTGGGTAAGAATACACCTGCTGTAACATTGGATGATATCACCAGTGGTGGCGGCGGCTATCCGGATATCTGTACGGCGCCACCTGTTGTAACAACCGGTATTGCGGCCGGATCGAATGTATCTGTAACTGGTACATGGACCCGTCTTGATGCGGCTAAGCCGGCCTCTGCAACAATCACTGTATATAAAAACGGGATCAGTCAGGGTACCACTACCTGTAATACAGGAGGAAGCTGGAGCTTCACGGTAGCCACCCTGGTCAGTGGCGATGTTATTACCGCCAAAGCACAATCAACCGGAGAGAGTATGTGTATGGTGAGCAACAGTGTGGCAGTTACCACCTGTGCCCCGGCGAATATATCATCTTCTTCTTCGTTTGTGCTGAACTGTCTGTCCAACCGCGGTGCGGGAGGTACAAAACCCGATGGCGCACGGATTAAAATTTATACCATTGCTTATAACGGCAGTCTTACCTTATTTGCCGATGATGCCACTACCACATATAAAACCCTGTACAACGGTACAGCCAATCCGGTTGGTAACACCGTATGGGAATACCAGCACTCCAGTAATGGTGGTACCGCAGATCCCTGTGGTGGAGGTGCACCCGATATGCCTACTACCAATAGTTATGCGTTTACCATTACTGAAACCGGCAAATGTGAATCGGCGCCAATCTGGCCTGCCACTTGCCTGATCGGCACTACAACGGCTACACCCACTATCACCCAGACAGTTTTCTATGCGGGTACCAATACCGTCAGCGGCAGCAGTACCGATGCGGCAGCAAGTACTGTACGGTTGCTGGTAAACGGGTTTATCGTGGCTTCCGTCAACGTAGCTGCAAACGGCGCATATAGTTTTTCCAATGTGGTATTACAAACAGGCGATGTGGTTACAGTACGGGCACAGGCTTCCGCCAAATGTATCAGTAACGCGGCAACGGTAACCACTACCTGCTTTACCACCGTGCCCGTTATCAATACAGATGCACAGGGTAACCTGGTAACCGGTGCTACCACCGTCAGTGGTACATCCACCGAGGCCACAGGTACAACGATCCGCGTATATGCAGTTCCTTCCACACTGATCGGTACTACAACCGTACAGGCGGGTGGCAGCTGGTCAGTAGCAGTGAGTGCACTTACAGGTGGCAGCAGTTATTATGCCACTGCACAGAATGGAAGCTGTGGCGTGAGCAGCAACAGTACATCTGCCACAGCAAGATCACAGACAACAGTGTGTCCTACAATAACCGGCAGTTATGCTGCAGAAGCAGGTACTGTCAGCGGCACGTTTGCCAGCTCTTTTACCGGTACAGTATACCTGTACCAGGATGGAGCCGAAGTGGGTTCCGCAGCTGTTACTGCAGCCACCAACTGGACAATTACCCTTTCCGTTTCCAATCCGTTATATGCGGGAGGTGTACTTACTGCTGGTGCCCAGGCTACCGGCAGTACATTGAATAAAACCTGTGGCACCACCACTACGGTTACCTGTACCGCACCTGCCGTACCGGTAATCAGCCCCTCCAGTACTACTATTGCCGTAGGACAAACCGTTACTTATACAATTACAGCCACAGAATCCGGTTCATTATACAGTATTCAGAATGCAGGTGATGGTACCAGTTATACGGCTTCGGGTTTCGGTAACGGATCCGATCAGACATTCACCACCATTGTATTCAATTCGCCGGGTGTATATTCTGTCAGTGTACTGGCCGATAAACTTTCCGGTTCAGCCTGTGTATCATCCGCAGCGGCCACCATCACCGTAAGTGGTATACTACCGCTCAGCTGGAAATCATTTACGGCCCGTGAACAGCACAAGCAGGTGCAGCTGAATTGGGTTACTTCCAATGAAACGGGCACGGCTTACTTTACGGTACAGCACAGTCCGGATGGCCGCAGCTGGACAGTCATTGGTACGGTAGCCGCCGCCGGTAATGCGGACCAGGAAAAAGCCTATAGCTTCGTACATACGGACCCGTTGCCCGGCACCAATTTTTACCGCCTGGTGCAAACCGATCTGGATGCAAGAACTTCATTCAGCAAAGTGCTGACGGTAATCACCGGATCAGACGCGATGCTGATTACTTATCCGAATCCGGTAACCAACGGGATCCTTACGGTACAAACGGCTGCTCCCGTAGTCCTGTATGTATACGATAACAGCGGCAAACTGGTGCAGCAGCAACAGGCAATAGCCGGAACGCAGCAGCTGGATCTCAGCCGGCTGGCAAAAGGAATTTATTTTCTGAAAGCAGGGGCGGCTACACAAAAGATTTTTATAAAATAAAATCTCAGTAACCCTGAGCATTAACCGGGTTGTACCAGCAATGGTGCAGCCCTTTTTTCAGCCCGCCCGCATCGGTATTTGAATTATATTCGGTAATGCGTTTTCTTTTTTTCAGCTATCTGTGTTTTTTGTACCTGGCTCCTCATGCCCAGTCTCGGTATACCACAAGACAGTTGCTGAATGGCCGGTACAAAAACGACAGCAGTTATATTTACTCTCTTCCTTTTGTTACCGGAAAAAAAGTATTCCTTATCCAGGGATATGAAACAATATTCAGCCATAAAGGAGAGCGCTCCCTCGATTTTAAAATAAGAAAAGGAACCACAATCTGTGCCGCCCGGGCCGGTGTGGTGACTGCTGTACGCCAGGATTCCGATAAAGGAGGATTAAAACCGGAAAACCTGGCCGACGGGAACTATATCATTATCCTGCATGCCGACAGCAGTACAGCCTGGTACTGGCACCTGAAAAAAAACGGGGTACTGGTACAGGAGGGGGATAGTGTACAGGAAGGCCAACCCATCGGACTGAGCGGTAACACCGGTTTTTCCGCTTTCCCGCACCTTCATTTTGAAGTGCAGGGAAGAGATGCCGCCGGACATTATACAAGACTGGCCACCCGTTTTTATACACAGCATGGCGTTATTTATCTCAGTCCTTACCGCTTTTACCGTACCCGTCGCTGAATGGTTTAACAGTTATTTAGGGCTGTATGCACACTGCATGGGAGTTCCGGTTACTTTTTTTGTGTAAAAAAGCAGCTCCCCACATCTCAGTATAAACCAAAGCCTTTTTTATGTCCAGATTAGTGTTGACGGCAGTTACAATCATCTGCCTGTTTTTTTCCTGTGCCCAGGTCAAAAAAGTGCAACAGCAGGAACCCCTGCCTACAGCAATTCCAACGCTGCGTATTCTGCATGATACAGCAGCGGCAGCCATACGGATCAGTTCGTTGCATATTGAGGTGAAGGTTTCCGCCAATATTGCCACCACCACATTCGATATGGTATTTTACAATCCCAATAACCGGGAGCTGGAAGGAGAATTTGATTTTCCATTAGCCGACGGGCAACAGATTGTCCGTTATGGGTTGGATATAGAAGGTAAAATGCGCGAAGGAGTAGTGGCGGAAAAAGCAAAAGCCCGCCAGGCATTTGAGAATACGATACGCCGGCAAGTGGATCCGGGGCTGGTGGAAAAAACAAAGGGTAATAATTTCCGTACAAGGATTTATCCGCTTCCCGCAAAAGGAAGCCGCCATATCCTGATTGCAATGGAACAGGTATTGCCGTTTGATGCACAGGGAAATATTTTTCAACTGCCATTGTATACGGCGGAACCCATTGCTGATTTTGCCTTTACAATAACCGTTGTAAAAAATGAAGCCGTACCGGAAGCGATTACCGCTTTTGATGATTTCCGGTTTAAAAAATGGGAGAATGCATGGGTAGCCAGCCGTACCGAAAAAAACTTTCCGGCCAATCAGACGATACAAATACATATACCCCGTACCGGTATTGATTCAACAGTGGTACTCACAGAGCAATTTTCAGGCAACCGGTACTTCTATGTAAATAGTATACTCCGGCCGGAGTGGAAAGAGCAGGCGGCTCCCGCATCGGCGGGCATCTTCTGGGATGTATCTGCCTCCGGAAAAAGCAGGAACCTGGAAAAAGAAAAGCAATTGCTGAAGCAGTATTTCGCCGGCAGTAAAACCTGTACCGTGAGCCTTATTCCTTTTCATATATACCTGGAAGAAAAACAGGAGTTCGTCATCCGCAACGGTAATACGGATGCATTGCTGGAAGCCATAGATCAGCTTAGCTATGATGGCGGTACACAGTTCGGGGCAGTTGATTTGCGGCAATACGACTATGAACAGCTCCTGCTTTTTTCAGATGGCCTGGGTACATTCGGGAAAAAAGAGCTCTTATTTTCCGGTAAACCGGTTATCAGTCTCAGTTCATCCGCTATTGCTGATTATGCGCATTTAAAATGGATGGCGCGGGAGTCGGGCGGCCGATTTATAAACCTCTCCGCCGCTACAGTGGAACAGGCGGTACTGGAGTTACAGCAAATTCCGTTGCACATTATACGGATGGAAGCCGATTCCACAGCGGTGGAAGACCTGGTATTCTCATCGGAAGGTTCATTACAGCAAGGACTGTCTTTTGCAGGGAAACTGAAACAGCCCGAAGCGGAGATTACCGTACACCTGGGATATAATAATACGGTCAGCAGTACCCGCAGATTTACTGTACGTCAGTCAGACAGTACGCAAACAGACCAGGTAAAACGCCTCTGGGCAACTATGAAGATCAGTGAACTGGAACTGCAACCTGAAAAATTCAAAGAACAGATAACCGGGTTGGGGAAATCCTTTTCTGTGGTTACGTCAAACACTTCCCTGATTGTATTGGACCGGGTGGAGGATTATGTGGAACAGGAAATTGTTCCGCCGGCAGAATTGCAAAAGGAATACTATGCATTACTGAAGCAAAAGAAAAGCCGAGAGGAGCAGGAGAAAAAGGAACCCTTACTGGCTGCGGTGGAAACCATGCAGGAACTGAAAGACTGGTGGCATACGGATTTTAAGCCGGCAAAGCGTAGTAAGAGAGATGAAGAAGAGTTGCAGGTAAACCGGGTGCAACTAAGCGCGGGTATTGCTGATAATGGAATTGTGGCAGCCGACTCCGCAGTGGTCAGTCATCATTTTACACCAGGCACAGCTCAGGCTGACCGTCAATTGATGCCTTCGCCGCAGGCAGAAATTTCTGAAATGCGGTTAGAAGCAACATCGGGATGGTTATCAGATGAAAAAGAAGAGGATAAAAAATCCGCAACAGATGAATTGGAAAAAACCGTTGCCGAAAAGCCCGGATCTATTGAACTGAAAGACTGGAAACCCGATGTACCCTATCTGAAAGAAATAGAGAAGACCCGGCCGGATGAATATGAAACCAGGTATGTTTCATTGAAAGAACAGTATGGTACCCAGCCTTCTTTTTATATCGACATGGCTCGTTTCTTTTTTGCAAAAAAACTACAGGCTCTTGGTGTACGTGTATTGAGTAATGTGGCAGAACTGAAACTTGAAGACGCTTCCCTGTTGCGCATGATGGCCAATCAGCTGATGGAAGCGGGGGAAAAAGAACTGACTCTGATAGCTTACCGGGATATACTGGCTATGCGGGAGGAAGAACCGCAGTCATACCGCGACCTGGCCCTTGCCTGTAACGAGAACGGTTTGTATGCGGAAGCGGTGCAGTTATTTTATCAGCTGATTCTCGGATACTGGGACAACCGCTTTCATGATATACAGGCGGTAGCGTTAAATGAGATGAACGCGGTGATCAGTGCCCATCCGCGGGAAGTATCCACAGCAGGAATAGATCAGCGATTGATTTATGCCATGCCGGTAGATGTACGGATTGTGATCAGCTGGAATACGGACAACAGTGATATGGATCTTTGGGTAACGGATCCGGGGAAGGAAAAATGTTCCTATGAGAACACCCGTACGGCCATTGGCGGGCGTATCACGCAGGATGTGACACAGGGATACGGACCCGAGGAGTTTATGTTGAAAAAAGCCATGAACGGGGATTATACTGTTGAAGTAAACCTCTTCGGCGACAGTCGACAGACCCTGGGTGGCCCTACAGCTATAAAAGCGGATCTCTATACTGATTTCGGAAAGCCCACACAGAAAAAGCAAACAATTAACTTTCGTGTAAGTGAGGCGAAGGAAGTGGTGGAGATCGGTAAGCTAAAATTCGGTGTATAAGTCAGTGAGTTGTTGGTTTTCCGTCCAACAGCTACATTTACTATATGAAGTTGCTTCTGTGTGTTTCCTTCCTGGCACTTTCAGCCTGCTCCGTCAGCAAGAATCCTTTACGTAAACAGGTAAAGCTGTTACAAAAGGGCGTGATACAAGACGATACCAGTTATATCTATGCGCTGCCTTTCGAAAAAGGCAAGCCCTTCCGCGTGATCCAGGGTTATTTCAGCCGGTTCACCCATAAGGAGCGGGCTGCTCTTGATTTCAATATGAAAAGAGGCACCAGGATTTGTGCGGCACGTGAAGGAGTAGTGGTACGCGTAAAAGAAGATGGAAAGAAAGGAGGGCTGGATAAAAAATACCGGTCAGATGGAAACAATATTATTATCCAGCATCCCGATGGGTCAAGAGCCGGCTACTGGCACCTGCAATACAACGGGGCATTGGTGAATGTAGGGGATACGGTGAAGAAAGGGCAGGTGATTGCATTAAGCGGGAAGACCGGTTATGCATTCAATCCGCATTTGCACTTCCTGGTGTGGCGATCATCAGGAGGTAACTGGCAGCAGGTGCCGACGAGATTTCAGACATCAAAAGGAATTAAATACCTGAGGGGTTGGAAGCGGTACAGTCGGTGATAACACCAACTGTTCGCGTACAGTTGGTGCTATCACAAACTGCTATTGTTTCACAATTTCCACTCTTCTGTTCCTTGCCCTTCCTTCATCCGTTTCATTTGTACTCACCGGACAAAGTGAAGCCACCCCTTCTGACAATAGCCTTGCCGCACTGATCCCTTTGCCAATCAGGTAATCCTTCACCGCTTTTGCCCGTGCTTTGGACAAAGCGATATTGCTGGTATAAACACCTGTGTTGTCTGTATGGCCCACAACTACAATTTTAAAGGCAGGATTTTCATTCAGATAATCCAGAATCAGTTTTAAGGCTGGTGCGGACTCCGGTTTAATTACGGATTTTCCTGTATCGAACAGAATGCCATAAAGAGCGATCTTCCCGTCCGATTTCATGGCATCACTGAAACTGATCTCAATATCCTGTTTCATTGCCTCTGCTTCAATCACCCGTAACACGTATCCCTTGTCATTATCATCAGTTGCATAATCTACCTGGAAGAATACATCTTTGTTTTCATAGCGGAGCTGAAACACATCATTATTAACAGACAGCGACTTCCCTTTTGCCTTCAGGACTGCATTTAAGTAATTGGTACGGATCTGCACACCACTCACCACCCTGCTTACTGTTTCATCTTTTTCATAACTGATCCTGCGGTATAACCCGCCTTTACGGAAGGAGGTAAGTTTTCCACGGGGAAATTCAGGCGAGAAATCCTGTTCGTTGAATTCACTGTATTCACAGTTACTGATCACAAACCCGGGCATCCGGGAAATATAAGAGGGTTCCACCGTATCGCAACGGTTGCTTTCCTGGGCAACTGCAAATAGTGAGAATAATAAAAGGAAAATGGCAAAAACGCTTTTTTTCATATCTGTTTTCAGTTTTAGTTTATTGCATTACAATTTCTACCCGGCGATTCAACGCTTTCCCTTCTTCTGTTTTATTGGCAGCCACCGGGCAAAGCGACCCTACACCATCCGATCCGAGCCTTGCGGCAGCAATTTTTCCTTTGGTCACCAGGTAATCTTTTACCGCTTTGGCCCTGGCTTTGGACAAGGTGATGTTGCTGGCAAAGACGCCTGTATTATCGGTATGTCCAACTACATATATTTTTACGGTGGGATTGGCCGTGAGGTAATCAACGATCTCCTGCAAAGCTGGTGCGGATTCCGGTTTGATGACCGATTTGCCTACATCGAACAGAATACCGTACAAGGCGAATTTTCCTTCCTGTTCCATTCCCTCACTCATATTCACTACCACATCCTGTTTCATGTTCTCCTCTTCGATGATATAAATGTCAAATCCCTGGTCATCGTCATCCTCTGCATTGTCGACCTTAAACCAGACGATCTTCCCCTCCTGTTTCATCTTGAAGAAATTCTGTCTCACGGAAAGGGAACTGCCCTTGGCTTTCACAACGGCATTGTGGTAATTAAGCCGGATCTGGCCACCACTGAATTTCCTGGCTTCGCCGGCGATCTTGGTATAGGTAAGGCGATAAAAACGGCCGCTCACTTCTTTGGATTCACCGGCATTCGAGAGTGCTTTATAAGAGAATTTATACGTCTTGTATTCACTTTGTTCACAGTTGGAGAGATAAAACCCCGGTATACGGGTCATGTATTTCGGCTCCACCGTATCACAACCTTTTTTATCCTGAGCTGAAGAGAGGAGACTGAGGCTGATTAAAACTAATAAGACGAAACGTTTCATATAATCTGATTTGATGTTGAGAATGCGGGTTATAATAATTGTACTTCACCGGCAAACATGCTTTGCCCCATAGCCGACGCACTGCTGCTTACATTCAGTCCACTGTTTACGCCAAAAGTTACATCCCCACTGGCACTGAGTCCTTCCAGTCCGAGGGTGGAGGAGATTTCCATGGCGGAAGCGCCTACGGATAATTTATTGCCAATATCGGTGACATTAAAATCACTATCGAAACTGATAAACTGGGTGGCACTGGCTTCCACACTCAGGACTCCGGCCTCAGCCTGTACGCCAACGCCGATATACATCGTAGTCTGCCCCGAACCGAATTCATATTCAAATCCACCTATGATCCCTTCGCCCAGATCCACACTTAATGATTCACAACTCAGCGTAACATCGCCGACTCCGAGCGGGATTTTGAAACTGACGGGACAATCAATGTTTTTGAAGTTGTCTCTTTTATTGGAAGAATCAGTCCGTTCAATAGTTTGATTGCAGGTGTACTCCACCACGTGTACGCTGGTCAGTTTGGAAGCCGTACCCAGCAAAATGCCCCGGGCTGTAATGAGGTCGCGGGCACCAAAGGGTACATTCTTTACATACGGGTACCAATAGGCGATTGTATTGTAATGCCAGCGGGCATTGTTCCAGGTGTCTTCACAATACCGGTTATAACGGCTGATATAGGCGGCATTCTTTGCATTGTACAAACTGGTTTCTTTTGCGCAGCAGGCATCGGGGTCCAGTCCGTTGCAGGCATCTTTAAAACGGGCGGCCCATTCGATACTGAATTCCTTCTGCCATTTTTCAAATTCATTTTCGATCCGTACCAGTTCATCGGTATACGTGCGGTACGATTTAGCCGTGATCAATTGTGCTTTATGAAACAAGGGATTCAGGCCAACCGCCATAGTACGCCCGCTACCCCGGGTCTGTACCATACTCATAATATTCTGTTGCATATCACCACCCGCCCGTTCTTCATAATCGGCACGGGCCCGGTTCCAGGCCTCAGTTTCGGCAACCATGCGGGCATTGAATGCTACCGCCGCTTCATAAGTGCTAACCGGACCGGAGGGACAGGAGAAGGCAAGGTTGTCGTCCATCTCCGGGTAATTCATACGGGGCGGCATACGAAGCTTATCGCTGAGATCATCGGAAGGCCTGCTGCGTTTCATGCCTTCTGCCGCGGCTTTATTATATCCGCCTTTCATGGAATTGCTGTAATGACCGGCCGCCGCAGCAGTATTTCCCCGGGCTTCGTTGATATAACCCATCGTGGCATTGGCTTCAATATGAAATGGCTCAACGGAGATGGCCGCTGATAAAAACCGGATGGCATTATCCATATCGCCCAGCTGGAAATACGACTGCCCGAGATTATTGTTTACCACAGCACTTTTGAGTGCCTGTGGCAACAGGTGTCTGGAAACCGGAATGGATTTATGCGGGAAACCGGCATGATTGAGTATGGCTGCCAGGTTACTCATGGCGAGCGCATTCGACGGATTGGTTTTTATTACGGAACAAAGTATATACAGGGCCGGTACTTCCTGTTTCTTTGTGAAAAATATAAGCGCCAGTGCATGATGTGCATCCGGCGGATATTTTTTCATCCCGGTTTGCGCTGTGTTTATTTCAGCTGCATTGCCTTTCTGCTTTACCAGTTTGGCCTGCAGTCCGGTTACATAAGCTACCAGTTCGGCTCTTGTCATTGTTTTAACCGGAACCGCGGACAGTAATTTACTATTACGACGGGGCAGGGGTACTGCTTCATCTTCATTGACAACAGCGGATGGAAGATTTTTCGTAGCGGGTTTGCTCTGATTCTGAGGATTGCTTTTATCCGGCTGCCCGGGCTGTTGCTTCATCATTTTTTCAAACTGCTGCATCATTTTCATCATACTGTCCTGCATTTTTTGCAGGTCTTCGGGCTTCTGGGCCGATGCCAGTAAGGAGTAAAGGGAAAGAAGCAGGAAGAGAATGGATTGTTTCATGACAGGCGCTTTGATAACCTGCACAAATTGCTGAATTACAGCATACCGGTCAATTACTAATAATAGTGATATGTAGGATGCAACCTTTTTACACCAGGCTGTTCCGGAGGGCTACAGACACGGCTTCGCTGGCGGAGTGTACCTGTAATTTTTCGTAGATTTTCTTCAGGTGGGCATTTACCGTGTAATAGGTAATAGCAAGGCTTGACGCAATCATTTTGTAACTATTACCGTCGGCCAGCAGCTTCAATACTTCTTTTTCCCGCTCGGACAAATCGTACTGAACCGGTTCCTTAACCGGCAGTTCCTGCTGGAAGTATTGCAATACTTTCACGGCTACGGAAGGGGTCATGATGGCCCCGCCTTCAAATACCTGGTGAATAGCTTCAGTGATGCGGGCCGGTGGTTCTGTTTTGAGAATATAACCCGCAGCACCATGCCGCAGGCTTTCGAATATTTTTTCGTTTTGTTCAAAAACGGTTTGCATCAGCACTTTTACCCCGGGGAACCGGTGGTGAATAATCTTCAGGCCTTCAATACCGTCCACATTGGGCATGTCAATATCCATCAGTACCACATCGGGTAGCAGGCTGGCGACTTCTTCTGCAACATGAGAACAGTCGGGAAAACTTCCCACACAATGCAGGTTGCCGGATAAAGAGAGCAGGGCCGTCAGGCTTTCCCTGCGGTCGGCATTATCATCGTATATCAGCACGTTTATCTCAGCCATAACAGCAAATTAAGGAATATTGCATGCCCCGGTCAATTACTAATAGTAGTAACAGGGAAAACACAACTGATCCGCGTGCCGGAACCTGACACCGATTCAAGTGAAAATTGTCCGCCGGATTCTTCACATCGTTTACGCATATTAGTTAGTCCGTTGCCATTTGTTTTGCCGGTTGTAAAGCCCTTTCCGTTGTCCCGGATCTTCAGGTTGAACTGCTGACCGGTTACCGTAACTGAAATGATCACTTTCCCGGCCTGACTGTATTTGGCAATATTATTTATCGCTTCTTTACAGATCAGCAGGATATTTTTCTTGGCTTCAGGCTTTAGTAAAAAGCCCGGGAGCGGGGTATCGCCCGGCACTTCCAGTTCTATATTCCGGGCCTCCAGTAATGAGGCGCCGAACTGACGGATACGGCGCAACAGGCTTTGCATGTCATCCGTTTCCGCATTGATGGCCCAAACCAGGTCACTCATATTTTCCATAATACGCCCCGATGTGTCCCGGATCTTCTCCACCATACCGGCCATCTTGCCGGGGTCGGAAGCCACGGTGCTGAAAATATGAATGCTGCTGAGAGAGGAACCGATTTCATCATGCAGTTCCCGCGCTATCCGGTTGCGCTCATGATAGCGTGTTTCCACGATGGCTTCCATCCGTTCAATATCCTTCTGCATCAGCATCTGCCGTTGTTCCTCGAGTTCTTTCATCGCTTTTTCTTTTTCCTCATAGGTCTGGCGGAGCCGGTAACCCATGGCAGCGGAGAAAAGGAGCACGTCTGCTACTTCTCCAATAAAAGTAAAGCCAAGAGCATAAATATTCCAGATCCGGAAATTGTAGACAAAAGAAGCAAAACCAAGTATGCCGGTTACAAGAAAGAGCAATGCTCCGGTGAGTATATACCGCTGGAAAACCGTCTTTCTGGTAAAGGCGTAATTCAATAATACAATGAGTGATACACCAATCAGCAATAGTCTCGACCCCCTGAACAGATACCTGTTACGTATGGAAATGATATCTGTTGACATCAGGACGATATGGATAAACGCAATGGCCAGGATCGTCCAGGAAAGCGTTTTCCAGAAATAATAGAGCTTTTTGTGTGTGGAAGGATGTATCCCCAGTGCCCGGCCGATAAATTCAATGTACCCGTAGTAGAAAAGCAGTTGCAGCAGTTCATCCCAGAACTGGAACCGCCAGGTCTGGTGTTCGGTTCCCTGTTCACTATGTGTCATAAGTATCCGGCTGAATAAAAAGGCGGATAGAAGGAAAAGGTAGATGCAATAATGTAAAAGGAGCTTTTCCCGGCGTTGAAAATACAATACGAGGTGGTAAAGGAAGGCAAGCGAGGAAGCCCCCAGTGTATAAATAAGCAGATTATAGTAAAGTGAATTTCCTTCCGGCCACATTGTAAAGGGAAAATAAGTAATTTGTTGATGTTATCACCAACAAAGTTAGTTGGTGATAACACCAACAAACAGAGCATGGAGATAAACTATATTTTCCAGCAGTTTTGGGACGGCATGCGGCAGACCACCTGGCTGGAGTACATCGCTGTATTCGCCGGCATCGCCAGCGTATGGTTCAGCCGTAAGGAGCATATCCTGGTGTACCCGGTCGGACTGATCAATACGATCATTTATATCTACCTCAGTTTTAAGTTTCACCTGCCTGGTGAGGCAAGCGTGAACTTTTATTATACCGTCATGAGTATATATGGCTGGTATATATGGATGAAAAAAAACGATCAACAGGATACGGTGCTGCATGTCACCTGGTCCGATAAAAGGATGCTTTTATACCAGGGCCTGTTCTTTTTGTTTTTTTATGTGACCATCTATTTTTCCCTGGTCTATCTTAAAGAGAATTTCTTTGAAGGGGCCATTCCCTGGGCCGATGCCTTTGCTTCTGCCACCGCTTTTACCGGCATGTGGCTGATGACCAGGAAAAAAGTGGAAAGCTGGTACTGGTGGATCGCCACGAATATTGCTTCCGTGCCGCTTTATTTTGCAAAAGGACTTGTTTTCACCAGTGTTTATTATATTGTACTGCTCATTATGGCAATGGCTGGTTTGATGGAATGGACCAAAAGGGCAAAACAAAAGCATGCTTAAAAAAATCGTCATCATCGGTCCGGAAAGTACCGGCAAGAGCACACTCTGCCGGCAACTGGCTGAGCATTACGAAACAGCCTGGTGTCCCGAGTTTGCCCGGGAGTTTCTGCATACAAATGGCACGGATTATACGTATGATGACCTGCTCACTATTGCCAAGGGCCAGCTGGTCCTGGAAGAGGAGTATTCAGCGCGGCTGGAACAGCAGTCGGAACCAATGCTGGAAGCCGGCGGGCATATTCCACTCTTTATAGATACGGATATGTATGTAATGAAAGTCTGGTGTGAGTTTGTGTTTAATCACTGCCACCGGTACATCCTGGAGCAGATCAGTGAACGGAATTATGACCTGTACCTGCTTTGCAATATTGACCTGCCCTGGGTAAAAGATGACCTGCGCGAATACCCCGACCTGCATACCCGGACCAAACTCTATCATATCTACCAGGATATACTGATGAACCAGTCTGTTCCATGGGCCACTATCAGTGGCAATGATAATGAACGGCTGCAGAATGCCATCCGGGCCGTGGATGCTATTTTATAAACAGGCACACCGGATTGACGGCTAATGCGTTCAATCCGCTAATTTTGGTGCAAGCAGCAGCTATGCAGACACCCAAAGAACATACCTGGCTCCGTTTTTTTATCGGATTGGCCGTCCTGATTAATTTCAGTGGATTATTCGTTCCCCTCCTTGACCCCGATGCAGGTATCTATGCCATGATCACCAAGAACATGGTACTGCACAATGATTACCTCAACCTGCAGTTCCAGGATAAGGACTGGCTCGATAAACCCCATTTCCCCTTCTGGATCACCGCGGCTTTTTTTAAAGTATTCGGTATAAATACCTGGGCCTATAAACTGCCGGGTATCTTATTTGCTTTGCTGGGTGCTTTATATACTTATCTTTTTGCCAAACAGCAGTACAATAAAACAACAGCTTTGTGGGCTACACTGATGCTGCTCTGCTCTTTGCATTTTCTCGCGTCCAATAACGATGTGCGGGCCGAACCTTTTCTTACCGGAATGATCATTGCCGCCGTGTATCATTTCTCGAATTCATTTCGTTCCTTTTTCAGCCGGCACCTCGTTGCCGCCTGTGCGTTTACCGCTATGGCCATGATGACCAAGGGACCTTTTACGCTGGTTCCCATTGGCGGGGCTGTGGCCGGTCAGTTGCTTTTCAGGAAGGACTGGAAACAATTGTTTCACATGCGCTGGTTACTGGCCCTGGTACTGCTCGTAATTTTCATTTCCCCTGAATTATACAGTCTCTGGTACCAGTTTGATCAGCATCCGGAAAAACTGGTCTTCGGAACCACGAATGTATCCGGTATCCGTTTCTTTTTATGGGACAGCCAGTTTGGCCGTTTCTTCAATTCCGGTCCGATCAAAGGGAAGGGCGATCCTTTATTCTTTTTACATACGCTCCTCTGGGCTTTTCTGCCCTGGGCGATTTTAATGTATGTGGCATTGTATAAGAAAATCAGATCGGCTTTCATAGCCTCACAGCGAAACGCGCAGGAATGGTATACCCTCTGCGGCAGCATACCTGCCCTTTTGATGTTTTCTTTTTCCGGCTTCCAGTTGCCCTATTATACCAATATCCTTTTCCCTTTCTTCGCTATTCTTACCGCCGCTTATGTAATGGAGCTGAAAGAAAAAGAAATACGGCTCATTGTCCTGTTACAACACCTGATCATTGTTATTATACTAACAGGAATTACCCTGCTTTTTGTAGTATACCGGCCTGCTATTACTTCGGTATTTGCTTTTGCCGTGCTCTGTGGTTTATTGCTGTTACTCCTGCTCTTTCCCTTTTTTATCAAGCCGGAGCGGCTGCAATCCGTTCTGCTTCGCTCAGCCCTCGCCGTGTTAATTGTCGGTCAGTTTCTCAGCGGAGTTTTTTATCCGGATGCATTGCAGTACCAGTCCGGCAATCACATGGCGTTTTACCTCAATCGTAACCTGCCGGGTTTGCCGGCTGCAAGCGGCAATCTCTATATACCGGTGGGTCAGTTTTATCTTGACCGCTATATCCGGATCACGTCGATTGATACGATCTGCAAAAAGGAATTTATACGGCCATCGGTTGTATTTATATCTGACAAGGAACTGGAACAACTCAAACAGACGGGCAGCCCTTATGAAATCGTGAAAGAATTTCCGGAATACCATATCACCATGCCCGACCTGAAGTTTATCAATCATGCTACCCGTGCCAGCACGCTGAAAAAGCAATTCCTGGTGAAACTGCTTTAATGGTTCCCACATGAAGAAAATACTTCAGCAACAGCATCGTCTCTTCTTCTATGGCATCTGGATTGTACTGGGTATACTGCAGGCGGCGCTTACGGATCTCCGCGATGATGAAGCTTATTACCGCATTTATTCTTTCTTTCCCGCCCGAGGATATTTTGATCATCCGCCTTTTGTGGCGGCTTTTGTAAAAGCGGGAATGTATCTTTTCCCGGGCGCCTTTGGTATCCGTTTCTTTTTTCTTTTATTTAATATCCTCACGGTTTATTTCCTGGAGAAATTATTACCGGCAAAAAACCCATTCCTGTTTTACGCCATCCTGCTATCCATGGCCCTGATACAACTCGGCGGATATATGGCCGCTCCGGATACACTGCTTATTTTCTTTACCGCGTTGTTTTTTTACCTCTATAAACTGTTTACCCAAAAAGCCAATTGGATCAATACGCTGAACCTGGGTTTTGCTGCATCGGCACTGATATACAGCAAGTATCATGGCGTACTGGTGTTATTGTTCACGTTGCTGTCTGACCGCTATTTGTTTAAAAACTACAAAGTATACGTGGCCGGCGCCCTGGCACTCTTACTTTATATGCCGCACCTGTACTGGCAGTACCAGCATGACTGGGTGAGTTTCCGGTATCATTTATTTGAAAGCAATGTGAATCCGTATAAAATAAGTTATAGTCTCAGTTACCTGGCCGGACAATTTTTACTCGCGGGTCCGCTGGCCGGATTCCTATTATTACCCGCGGCTTTTTTGTACAAACCGGAACGACGGGTGGAATGGGCCATGTATTTTACCATGGCCGGCACCTACCTGTTCTTTTTTCTCAGCTCATTCCGGGGAAAAGTAGAAGCCAACTGGCCCTTTCACGCGTTGGTACCAGTGATTGTTTTGTCATTTGCTTTTTTAGCCGAACAGGATAAATGGCGGAAGCTGTTACTGAAGCTGCTGCCGGTTACGCTTGTGCTGGTAGTTTTGCTCCGCGTGATAATGATAGCGGATATAGTACCCTGGCAACCGGTGAAAAAACAGTTGCATGCCTGGAAGGACTGGCCGCAGCAGATGAAAGCAAAAACCGGTGGTTTACCCGCGGTATTCAACAGTTCCTATCAGCAGGCTTCCCAATACGGATTTCATGCAGGTGGTATGCAACTGGCCTATTCACTTAATTATTATAAAGGGAGAAAGAATCAGTTTAACTATATCGCCCTGGATATGTTTTTGCTGGGTCAACCCGTCTGTTTTTTCGACTCGTATAATTGGCGGGATTTTAAAAACACGATACAAACGCCCGCCGGAACTTTCGGATACCGTTACGATTCTTTTTTTGTCTCCTTCCCGCAACTGCAGTTTAAAACGGAAAAACCAGTGTTGAAGCTGGATGGAGGAGGCGCTGTCAGCCTGCCTTTTGCCGTGGAGATGCCGGGAATGTATCATTCCTTTATCCGCAACAGCACAACGGATTTTAAGGACACGCTGCGGATAGCTTTTTTCAATGACAAAGGCTGGGTGAAAGATGTATATACCTCACTGAGGGTAAAAGATGCAGAACGCGATGGCCGTGTGCAACTGCTGATGAATCCGGGATTGCCCGCAGGTCTTTACACGTATATGCTTGCGGTGAACTGCGGCTCCTATCCGCCCACACATAACAGTAAAAAATATCAGCTGATTATTTATTGACTTTAACCGGTGCGGTACCGATTACGTTTTGTATATCCGGATCGGATTCCAGGTTATTCATCTGCCGTTGTATAAAGGAGGCCCGGCTTAATACATAGGCGGAAGCCGGTTTTACTTTGTAGCGTTTTGGGCTGGGCAGACAGGCCGCAATCATCGCGGCCTCCTGGCGGCTCAGGTTTTTAGCCGGTTTATTAAAATAGGATTGCGCCGCGGCTTCAATGCCAAAAATTCCGTCACCCGTCTCCGCAACATTCAGGTACATTTCCAGTATCCGTTCCTTACTCCAGAAGGTTTCAATCATAAAAGTAAAGTAGGTCTCCAGTCCCTTACGCACCCAGCTTCTTCCCTGCCACAGAAAAACATTCTTGGCCACCTGCTGACTGATGGTACTGGCACCCCGGATACGTCCCGGTTTTTTTTCATTATACTTCATCGCTTTTTTAATGCTCTTCCAGTCAAAACCATTGTGGTCGGGAAACAGCTGGTCTTCGGAGGAAATAACAGCGAGCTTGGCATGAGATGACATCTCGCTGTAGTCCACGTAATCCCGTTTCAGTCCGTGGCCGGAAACCCAGCTCACAAGCTGCGTCATGGTAATCGGAGGGTTGATCCAGCGAAACAGGATAATACAGGCAAACTGGAGAATAAACAGCCATAGGAAAATCCGTTTGGTCCATTTCCAGGTTTTCTGTAAAAAGTTGCGGGAAGATTTGTCAGTGTGTCCAGTTGCCATAGATGAGTATTCCGCCGATTAGTACCAGTCCAAATATAATAAGTATAACACCATTGATCCGGTTCAGGATATGAATATTATGCGGGGTGAGTTTATTCCGGATCCGGCCGGCCAGGAATACCTTGAACAGATCGGCCAGCAGTACAATGGATAAAGCGGTTACGTAAATAATGGTTTTGTGCCGGGCCGAAAAGCTGATCAGGGAGGTGGAGATGGTAAACCAGAGAATGATCATCCCCGGATTCATCAGGTTCATAAAGAAACCGGAGAGTGAGATTTTCAACAGGTCCCGTTTCCGGTGTTTGAAAACCATTTTGCCGTCTTCATTCACGTTTATTTTTTTGAAAAACAGAAAGTACAATCCGAAAACCATCAGCAGTATGCTGCCGGCAATCCCGATTGGTTTTTCATAGACCCGGAGACGCAGAAATAATTCGGTAAATACATTGGCGATCAGGACCAGGGTAATATCGCTGGCGGAAACGCCAAAGGCAAATGCCAGTCCGCCTTTATGCCCGTTGGTAAGACTGTGTTTTATTACGGAAAAGAATACCGGCCCCACTGTAATACTCAGCAGCAGTCCGATGGAGAATCCTTTTGCGATAATTTCAATCATAAAAAGTACGAAGTTAGAAGTACGAAGTACGAAACTCCGAAGAGCCACATCCTATTTTGAAAGGGCTTTGTTTATTGATGAAACAATGATTCTTAATATTTGTGTTCCTTCATCAATCAGATAATCTGTTTTATTGTCGTATGAAGGATTAAATCTTTTCAACAATTCCAAAAAATAAACCGACTCGTCAATCTCTTCTTCTACAATTTTTAGTTTATGAATAAAGTCTGCTTCAGATTCAGCTCTTCTTGCGGCTCTGTAATTTGCACCAACAGAAGAAGCTGGTCTTATTAACTGACTTGTAAAAGCTTTATTTAATGTGCTATAGGGAAGTTCTTGAACAAGCTTTCCAACAGCAACTGCAAAAGCAAAAGTGCGTTCTTTCAAATCCTGCATAGATTAAGGTTTTACACCGCAACCTATAAAGATTTTTACCGAAAATTCAACCTGTCCCCACGATTTTCTTAATAACCGTACTTCTAACTTCGTACTTTAAAGAACTTTCCTGCTTTGAAGAAACCCCTCCCATTCCTCCAGCATTTTCCCTTTCATTACCCGTGGAAATTTATGCTGACTGCCCAGTTTTCCTTTCAGTTCCATAAATTTCAGGAAGGTTTCTTCGGGCAATACTTCCACAAATATTTCTTTAAGGGCACTGGTTCTTTCCACGGCATAATCATCATTGAGTGAACAAAGATGCTCATCAATTCTTTTCTTCAGTAAAGCCGGATCTACTTTATCATTGGTGCCGATATACCACCGGTGTGCGAAGAAATTCTGATACGGGAAGCCCACCACGGTATATTCCGGAATACTGGCATTGAATTCGTCACTTACGAGTTCAATGGCTTTGTTCATATTGTCCACGCTCAGGTGCTCACCCGTCAGGCTGAGAAAATGTTTGGTACGGCCGGTGATCACGAGTTCGCTTCGTTCGAGATCAGTGAATTTTATCGTATCGCCAATGAGGTAGCGCCAGGAGCCGGCATTGGTACTCATCAGCAGGGCATACTCTTTACCTTCTTCCACTTCATGGATCATTTTTGCATCCGCATCCGGTACTATTTTACCATCAGCGTCAAAATTTTTATCATCAAAGGGAACAAATTCAAAGAAGATATTATTATTCAGGATCAGCTGCATGCCTTTGGCGTGTTCCCGGGTTTTGTACCCGATAAAGCCTTCACTGGATAAATAATTTTCAATATAGACGATCGGTTTACCGAGTAGTTTTTCAAATCCTTTTTTATACGGTTCAAAAGCCACTCCTCCGTGTACAAAGAAGCTGAAGTTGGGCCAGATCTCATGGATATGCTTCACTTTGTAATGTTCAATCACCATTTCCATACACATCTGGCACCAGGCCGGTACACCCACGATATACCCGATATCCCATTCTTTCGCGTGCTCTACAATTTCATGAAGCTTCTGATTCCAGTCGCTCAGTGCCGCAATACGTCCGCCGGGTTTATAAAATGTCTGGAACCAGAAAGGTCGCTTGCGGGCCAGGATACCACTGAGGTCACCGGCATACCAGCCGGCTTTTCCTTTTTGCAGATCGGTGGCGCCGCCCAGCATCAGAAAGCCCTTGGTCATCGCTTTTTTATTCGCGTCTTCGTATTTGATCAGGCTGATCAGCTGGCGGACATAATTTATGGTATTACTGCGCAGCAGTTCACGGGTTACCGGAATATACTTACTGGCTGCTTCAGAAGTGCCCGAACTTAAGGCATAGTATTTTATTTTTCCCGGCCAGGTTACATCCGGTACGCCATCCAGTGTTTTCTTCCACCACTCTTCATAGATTTTATTGTAATCATGAATGGGTACCAGTTCCTGGAATTTCTTTCCGGGATGCTTGCTCAGCAGGGCTTCATCAAAATGGTATTGCTGGCCAAACTCGGTGAACCGGGCTTTCTTCAGTAGTTTTTTTAATACCCGGAGTTGTTGCCTGCGCGGATCATTGGGAGGAAGGCGAAGCGCCGCGGCAATGGCTTTGGGCAGTTTTATATCAATAATTGTGGCCATTCGTAGCTGGTCGGTTAGGATTAAAGTTACGTGTTACTCGTTAAGAAAAGGCGAATATAAGCCTTGTCCGCTGATTCGTTTCAACCGCCCAGCCGGCGCCACGCCCTTTGAATCATTTTCAGGTCGGCTGTAACCGTATAATCACGCGCATACCAGTAGTCTGTCAGTTGCATACTTTCCTTACTCAGCAGTTGTGTTTGCTGCAAAGGCACCCCGTTGCAGGCCAATATACCGGGACGAAGTACGGGCAGTGCCGATCCCTTACCTGCATAGCCCACCCATGTTTTTTTTCCGGCTATAACCACAAAACAATTGGCCAGGAAAGAAAATGGCTTTTTTATCAAAACCAGTTGTACCGGGAAACTAAGTATCCCGGCCAGGGAAACCGCTACATCTGCCAGCCTCTTTAACCGCCGGTAATAGGGATCTGCAAGCGGATAACCATTTTCTTTGGATACGGCCTCTCCGGAACTGTCTTTGGAATCACTGCTCACCAGGCTATGACTGCCGGAGCTATGAAACCGGGCCCCGATACCGGCCGGTAATGACTGGATCTGAGCAATAATTTCAGCGAAAGACAACTGACCCTGGCAGAAAATAATTTCCCTGAAGGGCAGCAGTCCGGATAACTGACCAAGCTCTTTATAATAACCAATGGCGGTTTGATCTTCTTTATTTACAGCAATGCGACCCAATACCTGTTGCCGTACACCGGACTCTTCCAGCAATTGCATCACTTCATCGTATTCGGCTTCCGAACCGGCAATTACAAAAGTGGGGTGTTCCTCTTTCTGTTTATCTGTGCTGATTACACGGAGACGAACCAGCAACAACCGCAGTAAACTCAGGAGCAGAAAACCCAGTATGGCGCCGAATAATACAATTCCTCTTGAGAAACGGTATTGTTCCGGTAAAAGGGAATACGCAGCGAGCAATGTAATTCCCGCAATGGCGGATGAACGCATCAGCTCACTCCATTTATACCAGCGGTCATACAGGCCGGCATACCAGGCTGCTACCAGGAAGAAGACGGTATATGCCGGAATGGCAACCCAGAGCAGCTGGTTTTCATATTCAATATCGGGACGTACATAGCTGGTCCAGATTTCTTTGATCCACCAGAAGGAAAGCAGGATTAATGCGGCATCTAAAAGGGGCAGCCCTATCTGGCGGATAAACTGACCCAGGGCCGTTAATGCCGCTCTGAACCAGATGGCAAGATGAATAAGGCTGTTGAAAATGCCCGCCTGCCGCCCGCCATAATGTTTATTTACAAAAAGACTCATGGCCGAATAGAACATCCGGACATAGTTCATACTGCCTTTCTTCGTGCTCTCGCCTTTAAAATGAATGATGGTAGTGCCGGCAAAGTAATAATTTTTATACCCGGCTTTTTGTATACGGTAACTGAGATCCACATCTTCCCCGTACATAAAGAAGCGTTCATCAAAACCACCGGTTTTATCCAATACTGTTTTGCGGATCATCATAAAGGCGCCGGCCAGTACATCCACTTCATTGTTTTTATGTTCCTCGAGATGACCGAGATGATACCTTGAAAACTGAGCCGAACGTGGAAATAAACGAGCCAGCCCGAAAAGTTTGTATAAGGAAGTAAGGGGAGAAGGAAAGGCCCGCTTGGACTCTTTCAGAAAAGTACCGCTTCCATCCACCATCCGGCTGCCCAGGGCACCGGCTTCCGGGTGTTCCTGAAAAAAACGGATACAGTTTTCAAAACAATCTTCGGGTACAATGGTATCCGGGTTGAGGAATAATACATATTGACCACGGCTGCGTGCCAGTCCCTGGTTACAGGCCTGCGCAAAACCGATATTTTCCTGGTTCGCTATAAACTGCACTTCCGGGAAAAGGGGTTGCAGATAGGCAAGGCTGTTGTCCGGGGAACTGTTGTCCACAACAATCACTTCTCCGCCTGTTTTTAGTAAGGCGGACCGGACACTGTATAAACACTGTTCCAGAAAGTGTTTAACATTGTAATTCACTATGATAACTGACAATTCCAACCAGCAGACAACTTAATACACGAAGTACGAAGTTTTTAACAAGAGTGCAAAATAGCCGCAGAGCCGGGCGGCATTCATTTCCCGCAAAACGTTCTATCTTTGCCCATGCTTAAACCCGCCCTTATCACTGCTGCCAGAGCCGGCGCAGCAGAAATACTCCGGTTTTTCAACGGGGAATTCAAAGTCAGTAATAAAGAAGGAGTCAATAACCTGGTGACGGAGGCGGATCACGCTGCTGAAAAAGCCATATTGGATGTAATCCGTTCTGCGTTTCCGGATCACCAGGTACTGGCTGAAGAAACAGGTGAAATAAAGCAGGATTCGACCTATAAATGGATTATTGACCCGATTGACGGTACGGTCAATTTTGCCCATGGTATTCCGCTCAACTGTGTGTCGATTGGTATTGAAAAGGAAGGGCAAATGATTATGGGTGCGGTTTATAATCCGCACCTCAATGAATTTTATTTTGCAGAGAAAGGAAAGGGCGCCACACTGAATGATAAACCGATCCGGGTGAGTGAGGAAACAGCCGTGATCAAATCCTGCCTGGTCACCGGTTTCCCGTATACGTATATCAATATGCCCAATGGCCCGCTTGAAATATTTGACCGGCTGATCCGGAAAGGGGTACCGGTACGCCGGCTGGGTTCCGCCGCCATAGATCTTTGCTGGGTGGCTGCCGGAAGGTTTGATGGATTTTATGAACATAAACTCGAAGCCTGGGACAGTGCGGCCGGATACCTGATGGTGGAAGAAGCGGGAGGTAAAGTAACAGATTTTACCGGCAGTCCCTTTTCAGTATATCAGCACCGCGTGCTGGCCACCAATGGAAAAATTCACGACGAACTGCTTGCCGTCATCAACAACGAAATAGAATTATGAGTACAGAGAGAACAGAAATCAGCAGCCTGGGCGAGTTTGGCCTGATTGATCATTTAACAAGGAATATTGAATTACAACAGGCTTCATCCGTATTAGGCGTGGGCGATGATGCCGCGGTGATCGATCATTTCGGGAAACAAACGGTGGTAACCACTGATCTCCTGCTGGAGGGAGTGCATTTTGATCTGATGTACACGCCGCTGAAACACCTTGGCTATAAAAGTGTGGTGGTGAACCTGAGTGATATCTATGCCATGAACGCGGTACCCACACAGATCGTGATCAGTATAGGGATCAGCAACCGATTCAGTCTCGAGGCCCTGGATGAATTTTATGAAGGCGTATACGCGGCCTGTGAAAAATACGGGGTGGACCTGGTGGGTGGCGATACTACTTCCTCACAGAAAGGCTTTGTAATATCCATAACGGCGCTGGGTGAAGTGGCTCCCGATAAATTTGTAAAAAGAAGTACCGCGCAAAAAGGCAACCTGCTTTGTGTCAGTGGCGATCTTGGTGCGGCTTATGTAGGCCTCTTGTTCCTGGAACGGGAGAAAAAAATATTCATGGAAAGTCCCGGGGTACAACCCGACCTGGAAGGCGAATCATTTGTTATTGGTAAATTACTGAAACCCGAGGCAAGGAAAGATATCGTGGAGTTTTTTGCCGCAAACGATATTCTCCCGACTGCGATGATGGATATCAGTGACGGACTGAGTTCAGAAATTCTGCATATCTGTAAAGACAGCAACCTGGGTTGTGTGTTATACGAGGAAAAAATTCCGGTAGCGGATCAGATGAAAAACGCTGCCTATAAATTTGAAATAGATCCCACCGCCTGTGCGTTAAGTGGCGGAGAGGATTATGAACTGTTGTTCACTATTCCGCAGGCTGACTACGAGAAACTGGTGCTCAACGAACAGATCAGTGTGGTGGGGTATATGACGGAGCCTGAACTAGGGGCGCATATTATTACCAAGGGAGGAGGCAAACATGCCATAACAGCCCAGGGCTGGAATCATCTTACCTAAACGGATGTAGTAAATCCTATGAGAGGACTATTGCTGGTTTTATGGGTTGCAATTTTTCTGACTGCCTGCAGAACAGGCCGGTCAGGCGTATCCCCGACCCGTAAAATTGCTCCGGCCGTTTTGCAGCGCGACTATGAGCTCTATCGTTCCATACTTGAAAAGCATCATCCCGGTTTATACTGGTATACGTCCAAAGATAGCATGGACGCGGGCTTTGCCTGGGGACAAAGTCAGCTGAATGATTCACTGACTGAGCCGGAGTTCAGGAAAGTCCTGAATTATGTTACGGCCCGTATAAATTGCGGACATACCACCGTACGCAGTTCAAAAGCATGGTCAAAATACAGCGATACGGTACGGCTGGGCAAAATGTTTCCGCTGAGCATGAAACTCTGGAATGACACGATGCTGGTTACGGCTAATCTTAACCGTAATGACCGGATACTGCGGCGCGGCACGATGATTACAAAAGTCAATGGCAAAACCGTTAAGGAACTCACCGATACCATGTTCAGGTATATCTCTACAGACGGGTATAACCTGACGCATAAATACCAGACACTGAGCAACCGGGGGTATTTCGGTTCCCTGTACACTACTTTATATGGCCCGCGTGAAAAATATGAACTGGAATATATAGACAGTACGGGTAAGCCGGCTTTGATCACTATTCCTGTATATAATCCGGCAGCGGATACGGTCGGGCGAATGGCAGTACGGCCACCGGCAAAGGTTCCGCGCCCTTCTAAGAAAGAAAGAAAACGGCAACAGATCAGTACCATCCGGCTGCTCCGGATTGATACCGCCAATCATTCCGCGATGATGTCGCTTTCCACCTTTGGCCGCGGGTATGGATTGCGGAAGTTTTTCCGTCAGTCATTCCGGGCACTGAAAGAAAATAATATCACGCACCTCATTGTAGATGTACGCGGCAACGGCGGCGGGAGTGTAAGCAACTCCACATTACTGACAAAATACCTCGCGGATCAACGGTTTAAAGTAGGCGATTCTTTATACGCCATTACGAAACGGAGTCCTTATTACCGCTATATCCAGAATCATTTCTGGAATAAAGTATTTATTGGATTTTTTACCCGTAAAAGAAAGGATGAGAAGTATCATTTCGGTTATTTCGAACGGCATTATTTCCGTCCGCGGAAAAACAATCACTTTACGGGCAAGAGCTATATTGTAACGGGAGGAAACTCCTTTTCGGCCACTACCTTATTTACGTCTGCACTGATCCGTCAGGAAAATGTGATCGTGATTGGCGAAGAAACAGGTGGCGGGGCGTATGGAAACTCGGCCTGGCTGATTCCCGATGTTACGTTGCCGGGTACAGGCGTACGCTTTCGTTTGCCTTTATTCCGGCTGGTTATTGACAGCCGTACACCTAAAGACGGACGCGGGGTACAACCGGAAATAACTTCCTTTCCCAGTATAGATGCCATCCGGCGCAACGCGGATTTTAAAATTGAAACCGTTATGGAACTGATCCGAAAGGAACAGGCCCTGAAAAAGGAGAACCCCTGACAATTGCCAGGGGTTGTTCCTATCGTTGGTATCTGTACCTGAAAAAAACTGAGACTTGTTTATTCCGCTTCGGCCACTACTTCCTTTACTTCAGGAATCATTCTCTTCATCATGCCTTCAATACCGGCCTTCAGTGTAATCATGGAAGAAGGGCAACCACTGCAGGAGCCCTGCATGGCGAGATTAACCGTTCCGGCTTCATAGCTTTTAAACTGAATGGCGCCGCCATCCATTTCCACTGCGGGGCGAACATAATTATCGAGCAGTTCTTTAATTCTTTTTACCACATCATCATCGTCTGCGGTTACTTCATTGCTGCTGACCTGTTTTACCGTAGCCAGTTCCTCTTCATTCACTACCGGCTTACCTTCTTCCAGGTAATCTTTCAGAAACTGGCGGATGGACGGAATTACATCATTCCAATCCGTATCGGTGGTTTTGGACAGGGTCACAAAATTGCTGGCAATAAAAACGGCACGGATAAAGGGAAAACCGAATAATTCCGTAGCCAGGGGAGAAGGTTTGGCACTCTCGGCATCCGGAAAATCAATGCTCTTGCCCGGGTATAACAGTTTGTTAGCCACGAACTTCATGGTCTCCGGGTTCGGGGTCATTTCTGTATAAATGCTGATAATGGGATTGCCTGTTTTGATCATATCACTCGAATTAGGATGTAAAAATAACAAGAATTCCGGGCTTATGTTTACGAAGGCCGGAAACTGAGCTATGAAACTGATCTGGCCCGGGAATCACCGGAAAACCGGGAAAATGCAGGCCGGATCAGGGGGTATTGCCGGTTTTCGGTTTTTAACTAAAAAAAGCAGCCCGGGGCTGCTTTTCAAAACTTGTAGTGGCTTATTCCCTGAACTTCCCGGTTTTCTTGAGATACCGTATCAGTGCATATACCAGCAAAAGGGCTCCGAGCACAATGCCCAGCCACAGGTTGCGGCAGGCTTCGCTATGGCCCGTAAGTTCGGGGTAATTGAGTAACAGGATCAGAGTAATACCGATCAGCCAGATAAACTGGGTGGTATGTTCTTTCAGTATCCAGCGCTTCCAGTTAAAGGCCATACTGCCAAAAGTTTTGCCAATGCCACTGAGATTGGGAAACCAGCGGTTTACTTTTTTACAGTATTCATCGAAGCCGGGACCGAATTTTCCGCGCAGGAAATTTTCTTCAGCCAGCACAATCGCCTGGTAAATGAACAGGAATACCGGGATCATGATGCCCACATAAAACAGGGAATTGGCGAGTATACCCACGCCGAGAAGCATCAGGATATTTCCCACATACAGGGGGTTCCTGCAATGGGTAAAAATGCCTTCTGTTACCAGTCCTTCCGCATACGGTTTTCCTTCTTTACCTCCGCGAACGATATAGGCCAGTCCGATGGTGAGACCGCGGATCAGCTGCCCGAGACAGGTAACAATCAATCCGAGGATAATCGGGAAAAGATAATACTGTTCCCCGAATGTTGATTGGGGAAACAAGGGCCAGGAGGGAATGAACAAGGCAGCGTAGAACAGGATAAAGATCCAGTTACGGTATTTGAAAAAGAAATTTCCTATTGAGACCATAGTGTGAAAATTACAAGAAACAAGATGCCAGGATCCAATAAAGCATCAAACAACAAACGATAAATAATAATCAGATTTCAAGCTACAACTTCGTAACTAAGAAGCGATGGTTTGAACTTTATACTTTGGTTCTTTAAAAGTTATTTTTTTACAGCTACCAATCCAGCGAAGTTGAACCACTTAAAGAAAACCTCACAATGCCCGAATCCCTGGTCACGCAGGAGATTGATATTCTCGCTGAGTTTATAAGGAACCAGCACATTTTCCAATGCTTCTCTTTTCTGTGAAATCTCGAGTTCGCTGTAATTATTGCGGCGTTTATAATTGTAGTAGTATTTAATAAAGTCGCGGTTAAAATTGCTTTCCTCGGCCAGTATCTTTTCTACCAGGATCAGTACGCCGCCGGGATTGAGTCCGTTGTAAATATCTTTCAGCAGCCGTTCCCGGTAAATGGGGCGGACAAACTGCAGGGTGAGGCAAAGTACCACGACCGATGCGTTTTCAATACGAACACTCTGGCCCAGATCCTCACAACGTAATTCATAGGGGCGGGAGAAGCCCAGCTCCATCAGTTTGGATTTGCATTTATCCAGCATTTCCTGAGAGTCATCAACACCGATAAATTTGATATTCTGATCCACCATGGTATTCATACCGATCATGGTGGTACCGGTAGAGCAGCCCAGGTCATACACAAAGGTTTCTTCTCTTGCATGGTCCGCTGCCAGCTCTGCCATCATCCGCTGGATTTCCCCGTAAAAAGGAACGGAACGGTTCACCATATCATCAAAAACCTTGGCTACATTGGCGCCAAACTTAAAATCACTGGCTTTTTCTATTTCGTCTTTAAAAACTTCATCTTTGCCCATAAAAATCCGGTTTTGGGTCACAAAGTAAAGCAATTTATACGGGAGTGAACCATTCCCGGCTTTCAATGTATAATGGGATATGAAAAAAGTTTACCATCTCGGCACCTGCAGCACCTGCCAGGCCATACTTAAAGAGACCGCCCTGGAGCAAAAGGGGTTTACCCTGCAGGATATTAAAACAGAAAAAATCACCCCGGCCCAGCTCGATGAAATGAAGGCCCTGACCGGTTCGTATGAAGCCCTGTTCAGCCGGAGGGCCCTGAAATACAAGGCTCTTGGTTTAAAAGACAAGGTACTTACCGAAAAAGATTACCGGAAATACATACTGGAAGAATATACATTCCTGAAGCGCCCGGTCGTAATCAGCGGGAAGCGGATTTTTGTGGGAAGTGAGAAGAAGACGGTGGAGGGGTTGGTGAATGGTGAATGGAGAGTGGAGAGTGGAAAGTGGTAAGTGGGTGTTTAAAGTAGAAACTAGTCTAAAGTAAAGAAGCTTTCCGATTTTCAGGAAAGCTTCTTTACTTAAAAAGTCATACTTCTATATGCCCCACTCTCCACTTACCACTTTCCATTCTCCACTCTCCATCAACCAGCTACATCAGCAACAATATTAACAATTGCGCCGCCACAATCCGCAGAATCATTGTCAGCGGATATACGGTGGCATAAGTAACAGAAGGGATATCGTTTCCGGCCAGTTTGGTGGCGAAAGCCAGGGCTGGCGGATCGGTAGAAGCGCCGGCCAGCAGGCCGCAGATTTCGAAATAGGTTTTCTTAAAATACTTATGGGCAATGAACCCTACGATCAGCAGGGGTACCGTGGTAATGATAACACCCATTCCGATCCAGCCCCAGCCACTGCCGTCTGCAAAAGCTACGGACAGATTTTTGCCGCTGCTGAGACCCACACTGGCAAGGAATAAACTGATACCCAGTTCCCGGATCATGAGATTGGCACTGTTGGTGGTATAGTTGTTCAGGTAAAACAGGTTGCCAAAACGGCTCAGTGTAAGAGCAATGATCAGCGGCCCGCCGGCCATACCGATCTTAACCGCGACCGGCATATTCGGAAAATGGAAAGGAATACTGCCGAGAATCACACCCAGTACAATACCGAAGAAGATCGGGGCGAGGTCGGGGACTTCCAGTTTTTTCAGTGAATTACCCAATGCATCTGTAGCTACTTTTACCCCTTCTTCTGTTCCCACTACTTTTATATTATCACCGAGCTGCAGGAAGATATCGCCATGCGGCACCATTTCAATACCGGCACGGGCCAGGCGGGTGAGGGTGAAATCCTGCTGATGTAATTCAGGGATATCGCCCAGACGCTTATGCGTAACTTCTGTACGCGTCACCACGATTATACGGGAAATCAGGTCACTTTCTTTCGCGTTTTTCAGGTTCATCGAACTGACAGGTCCGATCAGCAGTTTCAATTGTTCCATTTCCTGCTTGGTAGCCACTACCAGTAATACATCGTTTTCTTCCAGCAGTATATCCGGTGTGGGCGTAATGATTTCGCCGGCATGAAACATACGGGAAACGACAACAGGTTCTTTCAGGAGGTCAAACAGTTTGCGCAAGGGCTGACCCACCAGCTGTTTATTTTCCAGCTGGAGGTGCATGGACACGGGCCTGTTGCCCCGGAGATAACCCAGTTTGCGGTGCAGTTCCTGTTCCTCTTCGATATTTACCCTGAATACACGTTTCAAAATCAGTAAGGCCCCGATAATGCCAAATACCCCGAGAGGATAAGCGACCGCGTAGGCGAGTGTGATCAGCGATTTATCGGTACCCACCGCGTGCATATCACTTACAGCCGCCTGGGCCGCTGCCAGTCCGGGTGTATTGGTTACCGCACCACTCATTACACCGGCCATTACCGCAATGCTGTTGCTGCTCATCAGGTAGAGTATAACGGTAATGATCACTCCGATACTCACAATGGCAAGAGCCAGCAGGTTATTGGTCATTGCGTTTTTCTTCAGTGAGGCCCAGAAACCGGGGCCCACCTGCAGACCGATTGAATAAACAAAAAGAATAAGGCCGAATTCCTTCACGAAGTGTTCCGTGGAAGGATCGATCTCTACACCTGAATAAGAGAATATCAACCCCGCAAATAAGACCCAGGTAATACCCAGTGAGATGCCGGCAATTTTAATCCGGCCCAACCAGATACCCGAGGCTATTACCAGTCCATAGATTACCACGGACTGTGCAATGGAGGCTTTGGTGAAGAGATCATTTAACCAGACTGGCATAGATTATATTGATTAAATGAATAAAATCCCTGAACCGCCGGCATCCATAAAGATGCCGGCAGGTCCGGGGGAGTAATTGTCAAGCAATCAGCCAGAGGTCAATGCCTCTCCGGTTGCAGTCCCCAATGTTCCGGGGAGCGCCACAGGGCAGAGAGGAGCAGTTCGCGCATAAAGAAAAATTCTTTAGGCAGTTTATCATACATGCGTTCAAATAACTCTTCATGAGACAGGAGTTCCTGTTTGCCGGGCTCGCGGTCAACGGTCATGATTTTGGCAAATTCTTCTTTGCTGAAATCAAGTCCGGTCCAGTCGATATCTTCATAACGGGGCATCCAGCCAATGGGACTTTCCACGGAGGAACTGTTACCACGGATACGTTCTACGATCCATTTCAGCGGACGGATATTGTCGCCGAATCCCGGCCATATAAACTGTCCGTTTTCATCTTTGCGGAACCAGTTCACACCGAAAATCCGGGGTGCATTGGGCAGATCGCGTCCGAATTGCAGCCAATGGTTTACATAATCACCAATGTGATATCCCATGAAAGGCAGCATGGCAAACGGGTCACGGCGTACTTTACCGATTTCACCAAAAGCGGCAGCGGTCATTTCACTACCCATGGTGGTGGCCAGGTATACACCAAAGTTCCAGTTGAAAGATTGGTAGACCAGGGGAACACCGGTACTTCTGCGTCCGCCGAAGATGAAACCTTCAATATGTACACCATTGGGGTTATCCCAATCTGAATCAATGGCGGGGTTCTGATAAGCAGGTGCGGTGAAACGGGAGTTGGGGTGTGCGGCGGGTTTGCCGGCAGCGGGATCAAAGGGTTTACCATGCCAGTCGGTCAGACCTTCAGGTACTTCTTTGGTCAGTCCTTCCCACCATACATCTTTATCCGGGGTAATGGCCACGTTGGTAAAGATGGTATTGGCTTTAATGCTTTCCATCGCATTGGGGTTGGTCTTGTAGTTGGTACCAGGGGCCACACCAAAATAACCGGCTTCAGGATTGATGGCATATAAACCACCATCATTTCCTTTATGGATCCAGGCAATATCATCACCAACAGTGGTAACCTTCCAGCCATCAAATTCCTTCGGTGGAATCAGCATCGCGAAGTTGGTTTTTCCGCAGGCACTCGGGAAGGCAGCGGCTACATAGGTTTTCTTTTTATCCGGAGATTCCACACCCATGATCAGCATGTGTTCAGCCAGCCATCCTTCTTCACGTCCCATTACGGAAGCGATACGCAAGGCAAAACATTTTTTACCCATCAGGGCGTTTCCGCCATAACCGCTACCATAAGAAATAATCAGTCTTTCTTCGGGGAAGTGAGAAATATATTTTACATCGGGGTTGCAGGGCCAGCTGCTGTCGGCCTGTCCGCCTTCCAGCGGCGCACCAACGGTATGCATACATTTTACATAGCTTTTCTTCTGCAGGTAAGGAAGTACTTCAGCACCCATGCGCGTCATGATCCGCATATTGGTTACCACATATTCGGAGTCGGTAATCTGTACACCATAGCGGGATAACGGGGAACCTAATGGTCCCATACAGAAAGGAATCACATACAGGGTGCGTCCTTTCATACAGCCCTGCATCAGGTCCTGCAGTTTCTTTTTCATCGCTACGGGTTCCATCCAGTTGTTGGTGGGACCTGCATCTTCTTTACGCAGGGAACAGATAAAGGTTTTGTCTTCCACGCGGGCCACATCACTGGGATCGCTGAAACAGGCATAACTGTTCGGGCGCTTTTCAGGATTCAGTTTGATATACGTGCCCTTATCAACCAGGAGCTGACAAAGACTGTCATATTCTTCTTTAGAGCCATCGCACCAGTGTACTTTAGAAGCTTCACAGAAAGAAGCCATTTGCTTAACCCATGTTTCCAGCTCTGCTCTTGCAGGCGCTGTCTCCATGGCAAAAAAATTGGATTGTTGTGACATAAATCGCAAGTTTAATAGGAGATTATAAAATTGGCTGGCAATCGGGACGTTGAAACGAAGAAAGTATTTCAACACTGTAAATGTCAGCATATCAGAAACTACGTAAAATGTGCTACATCATAAATGCGTATGAGTTTAATTAGGTCAGATCCGAACGTATGTTACTTTTTGACAGCCCCCGGCGAAGTACCACCCACGCAATCAATGCACTGCATAACATAAAAAGAGCGGCCAGCAGGAAAAAAATACCGGGAAAATAGAGGGGTGCTTTGGGTGAACTGAAATACGTAAACAGGTTGTTCATAATCAGCGGCCCAATGATCGTAGTCAGACTCATCAGGCTGGTAAGCGTACCCTGCAGGGCACCCTGTTCATTAGGCGGAACCTGTGTGGCCAGTATGGATTGTAAGGCAGGCCCGGCAATACCACCCAGGCAATACGGCACCAGGAAAAGAAACATCATCCAGCCTTCGCGTGCAAAGGCGAATAAGACCAATCCGGTTGTATATAATAACAACCCTGTATACACGGATTTTTCATTGCCGAGCCGCGGGTTGATAACACGGGTCAGTCCGGCCTGTACCACACCCACCAGTATGCCCACTACCGCCAGAGAAATGCCTACCATGCTTTCACTCCATTTAAACTGGTACATGGTAAAAAAACTCCAGTTGCCCTGCACCGCCTGTGCCGCCAGGTAAATCAGGAAGAAACATAAAGCCAGGCTGTCAATACCCGGGTACTTCCTCAATAGTTGTAATGCACCCAGCGGATTCGCTTTTTTCCAGTCAAAGGGACGACGGTTTTCTTTGGTGAGTGATTCAGGTAATATATAATAGCCGTATAAGGCGTTTAAAAGGCATAATCCTGCCGCCGCATAAAAGGGTGCCCTTGTCCCTAATCCGGCCAGCAAGCCACCCAGGGCGGGCCCTATTACAAAACCAAGACCGAATGCAGCACCGATCAGTCCGAAATTCTTGGCTCTTGTTTCGGGGGTACTCACATCGGCAATATAGGCGGCCCCTGTAGTAAAACTGGCACCGGTAATGCCCGCAATTATCCGGCCGGCAAAGAGCCAGCCATAATCAGGTGCCAGGGCCAGAATGATATAGTCAATTCCAAAACCAATCAGGGAAGCCAGTAATACCGGCCGACGGCCATACTGATCACTCAGGTTGCCGATAACAGGAGCAAAAATAAACTGGGTAATAGCGTAAACAGAAATCAGGATGGCGCCATAGGAACTGGCCTGGCTCAGGGAAACGCCTTTCAGTTCACTGATCAGTTTGGGCATTACCGGAATGATCAGTCCCCATCCCATTACATCAATCAGTAATGTAATAAAAATAAATCCCACCGCAGCCTGGCGTTTATCTTTCATGCAGTTTCAATGTAGTTGCTAAGTTCAGTGTTTGTTCGCAACAAATGAAATTTTGCTGCCATGCATTTGCCGTATATTCTTAACAATTACTATAAATTTTGTGTGTACATGCCGGGTATCTTTGCAGCGTTAAGGCATCGGGTTTCTTTTCGCCCCATGTTTATTTTTTGAATAAATACAATTTTATGCGTATCCAACAACTGGTTCTTGTTGCAGCAGCCCCTCTTTTATTGGTATCCTGTGTGAGCAGTAAAAAATTTAAAACAGCACAGGCTGATTATGCAAAGCTGGAAGCAAAGTATAAAACAGCTGAATCAGATTTGTCTGAATGCAGTACAGAAAAAGCAACGCTGGCCCGGCAGAAAGAAGCCCTGGAAAGAGAGAAAGCATTGTTGAACACCCGTGTGTCGGATCTCAGCGACCAGGTTGATTTTTTAAAAGCCAATAATAACCAGGCGTTGAAGCAACTGGAAAATCTTTCCGTTATTTCCTCACAGCAGGCAGAGAGTATAAAAAAGTCAATGGAGAATATTGGTGCCAAAGACGCCTACATACAAAACCTGCAGCAGCAGATGGCGCATAAGGATTCGTTGAATATGGCTCTTGTGATGAATCTGAAGGGGGCTATTGGCAACCTGGAAGATGAAGACGTAAATATTAAAGTGGATAAGGGTGTGGTGTATATCGATATTTCCGACAAGCTGTTATTTAAAAGCGGCAGTTATGAAGTAACCGATAAAGCACAAACGGTATTGGGGAAAGTAGCCCTGGTACTGAAAAATCAGCCGGATATGGAATTTATGGTGGAAGGTCATACGGATAATATACCTTATAAAGGAGGCGTATTGTCCGATAACTGGGACCTGAGTGTAAAACGGGCAACCGCCGTGGTCCGGATTTTACAGAAAAAATACGGACTGGAACCAGGCAAGATGGCCGCTTCCGGACGTGCCGAATATAAACCACTGGCCGATAACAGTACCAAAGAAGGAAGAGCCGCTAATCGCAGAACCCGTATTGTGATTCTGCCTGAACTGGATCAGTTTTTCAAACTGATGGAACCGGGAGGGAGGTAGTCGGGAGTCAGCAGTCGGCAGTTAGTAGTTAGTAGTCCGTTCGATTCGTCTTTTTCACTAAGGATTGAAATGGCGATTTTTACGGACTACTAACTAGCCCAAGCCCGCTATGGGAGGAGAATGATGATTCAAACGTCCTCCCGACTCACGACCTGCCTTTGCCGCCAGGGAAAGAAGGGCGAGCGACATTTTGTTTATACTACAGTTAAACTTCGGAGCGAAATGATGATTCGACCGGACTACTAACTACTAACTGGCCCAAAGGTCTACAGCAAAAAAAACTGCCCTTTTTGGGACAGTTTTTTTAATAATTATTATCTGAGTTATCAGAATGTACGCATGTAGTTTACTACAGCCCAGATATCATTTGCATCGGGAATTTTCTTTTTGTAAGAAGGCATGTCTTTTCTTCCTTCCGCTGTTTTGTAATACAGGGCGCCATCTGTCTGGCTCTTGAATGATGCCTTGGTGAAATCACCGCAGTCTGTATCCAGTTGAGCGGCTTTCGGGCCGTCGCCTTTTCCTTTTGTTCCATGACAGGATTTGCAATGCTGATTGTACAGGGCTTTACCGGTAGCAATGGAAGCGGCATCACCTTTCAGGGGGTTTACTTTGTTTTTAGCTGCATCGGGTACATTCCAGGGTTCCTGGGCTGTGTTTTTTGGCACAAAGGCCAGCAATCCTATTGCAAAGATTGAAGACATAAAGAGTGTTACATTCTTTTTCATGTTCATTGTTTTACTATTTAGATGTGAAAAATTACGGTTGGGTTGCATCAGTTATCTGTGGCTGCTCTTTACGGAGCCGGATCAGTTCATACACAATTACGACATAGTGACCCCAGACAGCCGTCATTAAGATAATAAAAGTAATTAACATCCACATAGGCGGATGAGAACTCCAGAGCGCCCGGGGCTGATCTTCAATACGGTTGGATACCGGAATACCCCATTTTTGTGTGGTAGCGGTTTCTAAGTATCCATAGGTTTCATTTTCATCCAGTTTGGCCAGCAGGGTAATATTGCCCAGCGGGTCGCCCGGCAGATTTTTGGCTACTTCCACGGTGGCATCCCCGTTTTCATCGGTGGTTCCTTCCCCTATTTTGAGCGGGAGAAAACTTCTTTTTACAAATACACCGATTGCTGTTTCCGGTACCGGTGTTTCCGTACCGGTGGACAGATCCACCAGCCGCAACTGTACTGATAATAACCCTTCTTCTTTTACAGGCGTTAGTACCAGCATGGCTCTTTTTACGGTTACTTCTCCTTCGCCGGTTTCCATGTTTTTGGGGCCGCTCACCACCGCCTTATAACGGATCGTTCCATCGGGATTTACTACTACCTGTCCGGCTTTTACATTCAGAAAAGCAATACCATTCCGGTCGGTAACCAGCTTGCCTACTTCGGTTTCTGCTGAATCAGTGACTTGATAAAAAATTATTTTGAGTCCGTACAGCTTGCGTTGTTTTCCATCCACTTTGGCTTTCACCGTGGCTTTCAGATCTACTGAACTGTCTCCCTTTTGTATACTGATAAGTTCCACAGACGGGGAAATCAGTTCTTCAGCGGCCGCTTCTTCTGCTGCCACAGCCGTTGTATCTGCAGGTGCTGCCGCAGTATCTGACTGCGCCATTATCAATCCTGACTGTAACAGGCAGAATAAAAAGCCTGTCAGGAGCAACAGACGTCCGGTTGCGGTACAGGTTGTATTATAGCATGTTGTTCGTTTCATATCATTTCATTTATGCAGGTGTTCAATGAGGTGAAGGACTAGTCGTGATGCAATACATGTTTTTCATGCTCTGTATGGGTGTCTTCCAGTCCGGATACCGGTACTACCGTTACAAACTTGGACATTACCGTAAAGAACAAGAGGAAAGTAGCGATACCGGCGATGGTCAGAGCCCATTCAGGCCAGGTGGCGCTGTACTTTACATAATTGGCACGTGTATCCTGCATCGGCAACAAGGTTGTTTCCAGTGTAGGCACAATGATGAGGTAGCGTTTTACCCACATGGCAATCACCATTACAAAAGCCACCAGCGAAATCGGTCCCGGCTTGCGGGTGGCGGGAATGGCTACCACCAGGATCGGAAGGGCAATACCGGCAACGTTGGCAAACATGGTCCACCAGCCGTATTCAGACGTACTGAATAATTTATGAATCAGTTCGCTGTCCCATTTCTCCGAAGCAAACCAGTCGGTGAAATATTCGGAGAAGGTAAAGTAACCATAACCGGCAGCCAGTACCAGCATAATATATCCCAGGTATTTGAAATGCGTATCAGTGAAATAATAATCCAGTTTATATAATTTCCTGTAAAACCACATGGCCACAATCAATACACCACAACCGGAATAAACCGCACCCAGTACGAAGTAGGGGCCGAAGATGGTACTGTGCCATCCCGGGCGAAGGGTCATACCAAAGATCCAGGACAGGATAGACGCCACCATGATGGCCAGCGGAATCATGATTACCGCCATCAGGTTTTGTGAAATAATCAGGTGTCTTTTCTGACTGGCCGCACCGCGGTAACCAAGAGCCAGGAATTTATATACTTTCTGTTTCCATTTTGGAATATTCAGTCCGGCATCACGGTACACGGAAAGGTCTTTAATTAAAGCCAGCCACAGGAACAGTACGCTGCCGGTAAAGAAAGTAACCACGGCCATTACGTCCCAGGTCAGCGGCGACTGGATACGCGGATAAATAAACAAGTGATGCATCCGGTCAAAACGGCCTACACAAAGCAGGATAAAAATAGGGCCTACAATCACGGAGATCAGGGTCATAAACTGGGCCAGCCGGATGATGGGTTTGCCCCATTTTACTTTGAATAAGTGCAGCAGACCGGCAATAATGGCACCGGCATAACTGAGACCGATAAAGAAGATGAAGTTTACAATAAATAAACCCCAAACCACATTATCCCGCATACCGGTAATACCGTGTCCTTTGGCAATCTGCAGGTACAGGGCATAGAGTCCCACCAGGATACACAGACCATAGAAAATGGTCCAGCCCCAGGCCCGTCCGCCGTATTTTTCTATATTCTTCCGCTGGTAATCGAAAGCTTCTTTTTGATAAGAGTTGAGTTCCATAATTAATGTTTCGTTGACAGGGTGAACAATGAAGCGGCTTATTCAGCTGATTCCTTTTTACCAAGAATATCCTTGTATTCTTTAAAGCGTTCCTGGATAGCGGAGTCCGCATCCTGGTACCCTTTTTCCACGGGGAAGGCCCTGTCTTTCGGCGGCAGGTAATATACCCGGGGTTTGGTACCCAGCTCTTCCATATAGCGGTAACCGGCACGGTCGGTAATCAGTTTGGTAAAGCTGACGGTCTCGAGGCCATTGCTTACGGTGTCTTCATTTTCATCACCAAAATAGAATACGCCATTGGGACAAGCTTCCACACAAGGAGGAAGGAGACCTTCACGCGCACGGTCCGGACAGAAATCACATTTCTCCACAGTACCCACTTTTGCAGGAATACCCGTTTCTGGCGAATAAGCCAGGTCGCGGATGTCCATCGGCAGTTCGGGTTCATCCCAGTTAAATACACGGGTGGAATAGGGACAGGCAGCCATACAGAACTTACAACCGATACAACGGTCATTGTCGATCAGTACCAGGCCGTCTTGTCTTTTGAATGTAGCATCTACAGGACAAACCTTCACGCAAGGCGGGTTATCACAATGGAAGCATTGTTTCGGAAACCAGTAAGGAGCGGCTTTATCACTGTCTTTCAGCAGTTTTACTGTCAGCCATTCCTGTTCTTTGGGGCGGTAATGCCATTTCTGACAGGCGGCGATACAACTGCGTGCATTTTTACATTGAGAGAGATCCACTACCATCACAAACTTTTTACCCGCAATACCTTCCCGGGCTTCCAGTTTGGATACAATGGACATGTGCTCCTGGTGATTCAGGTAGGCGGAATCTATTTCCACGATTTCACCCGTTGGTGATAACAGTTTCACTTTATCTCCGGCCGGCGCTTTCTTCGAAGAGCAGGAACAGGCCAGGCTGCCGCAGGTGGCAGTGGCAACGGTGGCGATAGCAGCGGTTTTTAAAAAATCCCGCCGGCTTTTATCAATGGTTTCTTCCTGTTTCATTTTATAGTATTAGATGTAAATACGTAAATGCTTGTGGTTTACTTTGAAGGATTCTCCATCCAGTTATAGATATCCTCATTTGTGGCTTTCTTTTTCGCCGTAATCTGGTCCAGCACGGCTTTATCCACTTCCACCAGTTTGCCGTCAGGTGTCAGCATTTTCACTTTTTCCTGTGGGGCATTTTCTTTTTTGCCCAGGAGTGAAGAGAAAAAATGGCGGCGTGATTGGTCTGCAGGTTGTTTGTTGTTTCCCATGTTTAATAATATTATATACCGGAGATAAAAAAATGTAGTGCAACTTATTTACAACCCGCTGACAGTCTCATGACTGAGGTCAAGACCCAAAGTGAGAAATGTCACAGGCGTAACGGTTTACCGGAGGGCGTAAATCAGTAAAACTGTAAAACCAGTCCGGCCGGACTGGTTTTACAGCTATAATATATATTATAAAGAAATGATCAGAAATTCCAGAGGCGGGTTATATTAAAACCAATTACAAACTGTCCATCCCGGAAATCATTCTTATTAAACATATTATTACTTTGAGGCACGATGCCATAATAGTTACCAAAGAATACCTGGAATGCGTGAGAGCTGGTAGTGGTTTCAAAACCGAAGCAAATATTCGGGTGCGGGTTATTGGTCGTATGCTGGGTCAGTGGCTGATCATAACCGGCGATAATAGCAGACTTCTCGGTTATTTTTAAACGACCGAGGGTGGATATGGCCAGGTGCCCGTTTTTCATTTTTTTCTGAATATTGCCGTCTTTGTCAACATAGGCTTCCACATTATTGAACCAGGAAAAGCTGGGTGCTACCTGCAGAGAGAACTTCTCGCTGACTTTACGGGCAATAATCAGCTGATTGAAATAGGAAAGACGGTGTACATCGTACCGGAAATTGCTTTTATTCCTGGTGTCCACCACCGCGTTACCAAAATAGGTTACGCTCACCGGCATTTTATTATCGGTGGTCTGCTGAAGCAGGGCGTATTTGGCATTCAGGTCCAGCTGATTTCTTTCTTTGGTAATACCAATACCGACAAACAGGTTTTTTACCGGGGCGTAGTTCACGCCCAGCCGGATATTGGAAGGAGCAAACAGACCGAACAGATCTGAAGCGCCATTATTTACCACGCCAAACCGGTGTTGAATATCAAATTCCAGCGTTCCTTTAATAGGCACCAGGGAAGTCTGGTTATCCATCAGCCAGACACTGCCAAAGGTGTTTTTGACCGGTTTTGATTTTGCAGGCGCTTTTTCCGCGGGTGCGTCCTGTGCCTGTATGCTGCCGGCCAGCAGACCGAGGGACAGCAACAGTAGTATATTTTTCATTTTTTTCATAAATCAATTTTTAATTGTTTAATGCACCTTGTTTGATCCATGCAAGAACGAGTGCATTATAGTCCTTGTCGGGGCCGCTTAAAGGCATGGGTGTACCTTTTTTACCGGTCATCCATAAGTACAATTCGCTGCTTTGTGGGTTGGTCAGGTTTATATAATTACCTGCATTAAGAGAAGTAAAAGCGTTGGCCACGGTAAGATCCGGTGCTTTAGCGCCGGCACTATGGCAGCCGCTGTTGTTGCAGCTTTTATTGAATATGGGAATGATATCGTTTACAAAACTCACGGTGCGGGTAATTTCTTCACCCGTATCGGAAACCAGTGTTTTGTCTTTGTAACATCCGCTCAGCAGCCCGGTACTTATAAGGGCTGTGATTACCCACAGTATGGTTTTTTTATATAACATAATCTGTGTTTTAAGATTTCAGAATGGATGTTGCCTATTTTTTGAATTTCAATACCAGGTTGGCTTTAATAGAGTGTGCGATCTGGGCATTTTCAAAGATGGCAAAGCCGAAATACTGATCTTCCAATGAAGAAAAGTCAACATCGTATTCAGTATCGGTTGTTTTCAGTGCTCTTTTAAACTCCATAGTCCATGAACCTGAACTGTACACCGCTTTACAAGGAATATCTCCCATACTGCCTGTATAAGAATCGTTGAGGGTAAGACCCGGAACTGCTTTGGGTCCAACGCCGGAACCCACGCGCTGATAGTCTGTACCAACATTAGGATCAATGGTAGAAGCGTCGCTAAGGGTAAGTACCCCGTTTGCGTCAACTGCGGTTACCAGTTTGGCTGTACCGGCAGTTACTTCAGAATTCATAATCCAGCCATAATCGGTACGGGTAGGGATAATGTATTTGGGAACGGAAACTGAAACAGCCGGAGAAGATCCGGTAATAACCAGGCTCTGTGTATTATTCTGATAAACATCCACACCAGGATCAGATTTTCTGCCGTTCGGATAAGCATTATTCTGGTATTGGTCGTGGATCTGATTGGCGGCATTTACACCACCGCGTACGGATTTCCAATGCCACATATCAATTTTTTCTGAAGGATAGTTTGTATAGTGCCTGCTGGATGCATCGGCAGCAGGTAAACCGGTATGGCAGGATTTATAACAGGTTCCGCTGTTCCATCCGCTTACTGAATTATTGATATTCCACAGGAAGGCCATTTTATCTTCATAAAATGGAGTACGGTAGGGGCTGGTGGTAAAATCAAATGTACCTAACTCCTGCGCCCATCTTTTGGTAATGGGATTAAAATACCAGGGGTTTCTTTTTAAAGATTGAGTGGGGTCCGCCCATTGTACCAGGAAATAAATATTGTTGGCATCATAAGCCGATTTCATTTTTACCCAGGGAATGATATTCCCGGTATAGCCTCTGAACACATCACCGGTTACTTCAGGTACGGTGGTGCTGAACTCGAGGGTAGGGCTGTTATCCCAGGCGGCATCAACCACACCGTCCAATGTCGGAGCGGTGGTAACTTTTACTGCAACCAGGTCGGTGCCGCTATTGATAACCTGCGGTGTATCCAGTACCTGATCTCCTTTTGTGCAACTGACCACATAACCGATTAAAAGGACAAACGTGGCGATAATCCAGACGAATTTTGATTGTACATGTTTCATAAACATAAAATTTTAAGTGTAAGATTTTGTCTTTGAGCAAAGCAGAAAGCGAATGCAAGCTAGTCCGATACCAGCTGACTGTTCCATGACGGTTGTCAGCTATTTGTGTGAGTATTATCACTTTTGCTTATGTGATGATCAGGATAAGTTATAAATGTGACAAAAGTCATACAAGCCGGAGTTGCTTGTCATGAGACTGTCATTGAAGCATGAATAATTTTGAATGTTCATTTTACGAAAAGCTCTTTTCTCAAGTATCAATTTTCAAACTAAACTCGCTTTTTATGAAAAAGGTTTCATTACTCCAAACGGCGGTTCTTTTCATTTGTGGAGTGTTTCTTACTGCCTCTGTTTTCCAGTGCAGAAAGGCCGGCGACCTGGTAAAAGATCTTGACAGGTCTTATACGGGCAGTGCGGATTCTACTGTTTATGCTTCATTTTATGAAAGCAACACCGTTTCGCCTTCCGATGGCACTCCGGGTATCAATGATGTGATCAAATTCCGCGGTGTTCAGACAATTATCCATGAATATTGCGGTACATCAAACTGTCACGGTGGCAACATTCCTCCGAAGTTTGATACTTATGCACAGATCATGCAGTACGTTGTTGCCGGTAATCCCACCGGTAGTAAACTGTGGGAGTATGTAACCACCAATGATTTTGATAAAGCCATGCCGCCGGTTGCCTCCAACCACGAAATGGGCACATCCGATAAAGGCATCCTGTATAACTGGATTTTAAATGGCGCCAAAGAAAGACCTGATCTGAAAGATTTCAGACCCGCTTCTATCCGCCTGATCGCTGACGGTTGCGGTTCTGCCAACTGTCACAACCAGGCTACTGCTACCGGTGGATGGGCGAGAAAAGGACTGATCGCCGGATTGGTTTCTTCAGATACCACTCAGTATACCTTTATCAACCCGCTGACCAGTGCAGTAACCTTGTATTGTCAGCTTTCCAATACTACTAAACGCGACCAGGTATGGAATGCCTATAAGGACAGTGTGAAAACATTCTATGCGGACACCCTGGCCAATGCCAGTTTCAGACCCTGGAAAACGGTTTCCACTCCTACTTCTGCACTCAGTACCCGTGGCCCGTTGCAGAACTATGATGATATTATCATGGATATTAAATATCCGAAGAGTGTAAGAACAAACTCCAGTGTGGTATATACTGACCCCACAACTTTGAAAACCTATTATGTAAGAGGTAACCCGATGCTGTCAACCGACTGCTTTATCCGCCGGATAGACTCAACGTTAATTTATATTAACCAGGTAACGGGTGTGGAAGCTTCTGTAAGTGGCAATATGTCATGGGATGATGCCGGTTATAAACCCGCAGAAATTGCCCTGATCAAAGCCTGGTATTTTGCCGATCCTAATGTTCCTGACGTATGGAAATATGGAAATAACAACCAGGGTATTTTCAAATACAAAAGATCAGGTACGATTATCAGACGCTAACTCATTACTTTATTTTAAACAGCAATACAATGAAAAAGAAAATATTATTAACAGCCATGATAACCACCATGTTGGTCTACGCGTTATCATCCTGTTACCAGAACAGAGAAGATATTCAGGCACTTCCGAGGGTTTCATTCAGAAGTGAAGTAGTGCCGATCGTTACCGGTGGTGCCTGCGGATGCCATAACAACGGTATGGCCCAGCGCGCCCTCCAGTTCTCTCATCTTGATACAATCTGGTATGATGCCATCCTTGGCCGGGTTGGTTTATTTAATACATGGGTAAATGGCGGAACACACCCCGGTGGAGGCGCTATCGACTTCTCCGCTTCTGAAAAAGTAATTATTAAGAAGTGGCTGGCCCAGGGTGCTGAATTGGGGTATTATGATGACGGAGCCGGCTGTACCGTTAGTGGTAACCTGCGCTATACCACCGACATCGTTCCTATATATAATGTAACCTGTAAAGGATCCACTTGTCACGGCGGTATTGCAGTAACACTGGATTATAACAAAATGGTGGCTACAAAAACCACTCTGTCAACCATGGTAAACAGCGGCGGCAGCCAGGGACACCCCGGTGGCGCACTGAGTATATCATCCTGCACAGCGAACAAATTCAAAGAATGGATCAACCAGGGACAGCCTCAATAAGTTTCACCGTAAAAAATTAATCTCATGAAAAAGATATTCGCAATAATACTCGGTCTGGGCTTTGGGGTTGTATCCATGGCACAGGAAACCGCCGAACCCGCTAAAGAAGCGCCGAAACAAAAATTTACCCGGGCTACATTTAACTCTACCCGCATTATCAATATGCAGAGCACAGAGCTGAACAGCCCCGGCAGCCTGCAATTCCTGATCTCCCACCACTTCAGCCCCGTATGGCCGGAAGGTGGTTCCACCCAGGATAATATGGCCGGTTTACTCGGTCTGAACTCCGGACTGGCTTATACCTATCTGTCTTTCGATTATTCTCCCACCAAATTTATGAGTGTGGGTGTAGCCGCTGCCGGCAGAAACAGGTATGAAGGGTTTGCCAAGTTTAAAATTCTCCGTCAGCAGACAGGAGCAAAAAATATTCCGGTTTCCGTAGGCTGGTACTCCGTATTCAATGCTAATGCAGCGAAAGACGCTTCCGTATCACTGGGCTGGAATAAATATTCCTTTATGCACCAGTTACTGATCGCCCGCAAGTTCTCTGATAAATTATCACTGCAACTGATGCCGACATTGATTCACTTTAACGTGGTGCCTTACGGAATCAATAACAGCAACCTGGTCGGTTCAATCGGACTGGGTGGTAAATACAAACTGTCTTCCAATAAGAATATCACGTTTGAATACGCCCGTCAGTTGAACATGTATGAGAACCTGATCGACAAAAACGGCAATATTATCAACTATAAACCCGATCTCGTATCACTGGGTATGGAATTCAATACCGGAGGTCACCTGTTCCAGTTTTATATTGGCAATACCACCAGCTCTTCCGCCATCGATCAGCTGGCCCGGAATACCACCAATCTGAAACTCAGAAACTGGTCACTGGGTTTCACTCTCAACCGCAGCTTAAATCTGAAAAAATAGGATAAAGAAATCCAGGGTCCTTAAACCGGAAAGGGGTTGTATCATTGATACAACCCCTTTTTTAGCCGATAGTCTGTAGTCGTTAGTCTTTAGTAATATCACCCCCACTCCCCACTCCCCACTCCCCACTTTCCACTCTCCACTTTCCACTTTCCACTCTCCACTTTCCACTCTCCACTCTCCACTTTCCACTCTCCATTTACCCCCTCACTTCCTCAAACATCCCCGTTTGCTTGTTCTTGCGCACATTGTCCGCCTGAAAATAACGGCCATTCATAGCCACATATACACCGGCAGGTAAGGTCTGGGCAAAAGCCAGGGCACTGCCCAGGTTGAAGAGACCATCGGAACTGCCGAATTTAATGGGGATCATGGCACCGGTGAGGACTACCGTTTTATTTTTCACCCGTTGAGCGAGTATGACGGCCGTATCGGCCATCGTATCGGTTCCATGTGTGATCACGATTCGTTCTTCGTCGCAGTTATTGCACTGATGTACGATCAGATCACGGTCCTCGTCCGTCATTTCCAGGCTGTCGATCATCATCAGGGTGCGGATCTCCACCGGTACTTTGCACCGCCCCATATCCAGCAGGTCGTGCATATGTGTATCATTAAAATAAAGCTGCCCGGTAATTTCATTGTATTCCTTGTCGAATGTACCCCCGGTTATAAATATGCGGATCGCCATAGTACTGCTTTTGGGCGTGAAGGTAAATGAAAGGCCGGAGAGGCGGGAGTGATTCAGCCAGAGGATATTTAATACACAGGGGTTGTGGATAGATAATAGTAAAAAAAACCGGCGGGATATGTTGTTGATCTGAATTAATCACTACTTTAGCAGGCCTTTAAACAAAAAAGGCCCTTCCGTAGAAACGGACTGACCTCTAACGATTGCTTGCCATATGAAAATTCTTCGAAGTAAGAGTTGTTTGCTGACTTTTCGCGCCGATTATCAGCTTTTTTGAAGATTATCGGCTTTAACTTTGACCTCTGACGTTTGCCCTTCTGACGATTGCTGCCGTATGATTTAATCTTCTGACACAAATGTAGTCAGCATTTCCTGGTCACTAAAACCAAATATGGCTTGGTTTCATTACGTCTAAGCCCCGCGGAGAATGCTGAAACCCTTGCTGACAGCGGATTTCAGCAAAAACTCTTTATGATGCCCAACCGTTCAAACGACATATTATTTCAACTGATAAAATCCCTGGAGAAGGCCGAGAAACGCCATTTCAAGCTATATATCAAGCGCAGTTCTGGGAAAGAAGACCTGAAAATCGTTCGTTTATTCGATAGCCTTGATAAACTGAAGGAATATGACGAAAAAGGGCTGCTGAAACGGATGGATGATGTGACCAAACCACAGCTGGCGAACCTGAAAACCCATCTCTACAAAGAAATTCTGGCCAGTCTCCGTCTCCTGAAAAGCGCAGAAAGTCTTGATTTACAACTAAATGAACAATTTGATTATGCCCATATTCTCTATAAAAAAGGGCTTTTCATGCAAAGTCTGCGGATTATTGACCGGGCCAAGGAAATAGCCCGGAATAACCAGAAATTCAATTTTCTACCTCAGCTGATCTCGTTGGAGAAACGAATCGAGGGACTTCATATCACCCGGAATATTCATACCCGGGCGGATGCGCTCTCACAGGAAGCCAATGAGGTAAACATGCATATTGATAAAGTGGCCCGTTTATCCAACCTTGCGCTTCAGTTATTCAGCTGGTTTGTACAGCACGGACATGCCCGCGATGAATATGATGAAAAGGATATCCGTCGCTTTATGGCGCAAAACCTGCCTTCCGGCGCCTGGAAGGAAACCGGTTTTTATGAACGGATGTACCTCTATCAGAGTTATACCTGGTACGCGTTTATCCGGCAGGATTTTTTGCAATACTACCGCTATACACAGAAATGGGTGGATCTGTTTCAGGATATGCCATTGATGATACGCGTGGAAACCGGTCACTATATCAAAGGCATCCATAACCTGCTCAATGCGCACTTTGACCTGCGCAACCACCGGCAGTTTGAAAAGACGCTGAAGCTGATGGATGAAGTGGCCCAGACGGAACGCGTAAAAGAGAATGATAACTTCCGTGTACAGGTGTTTATTTACAGTACCCAGGCTAGAATCAACCAGCATTTCATGCAGGGTACATTCAAAGAAGGCCTGGCCCTGATACCTTCCATCGAAAAAGAACTGGAAGAGAATGAACTCTTCCTCGACAGTCACCGCGTACTGGTGCTGAATTATAAATTCGCCATGCTGTATTTCGGCAGCGGCGACTTTAATACCACTATTGATTATCTCCAGAAAATCATCTACGATAAAAACAACCTCCGGTATGACCTGCAGTGCTATGCCCGTCTGGTACACCTGCTGGCACACTATGAACTGGGCAATGACATGCTGATGGAATCGCTGACCAAATCCGTATTCCGGTTTATGGCCAAAATGAAAAACCTGACCGCGATTGAAGAAGCGATGTTTAAGTTCTTACGTCATTCCATTACCATTCCCACGCGACAGCTTAAACCGGAGTTTGAAAAATTCCTTCAACAAATCAAACACTTCGAGCATAACCGTTTCCAGACCAGAGCCTTTGCTTACCTGGATATCATTTCCTGGGTGGAAGGAAAAGTATATAACAAGCCCATGGGCACGATTATACACGAGAAGTACCTGGCGAGTAAGCGTGTTAAATAAACGCTGCCTGCTTTATGGAATGGCCGCCAGGTTGGGATTGGCCATAAACGTATTGCCAATTGTATATTCTTTACTGGCATCCAGACCGGCTTCTTTCAGGCTATACGTAAACTGCACTGCCTCCGGCATGGCCTTACATTCATCTTTTTTATTCCGTACTACGGTAACTACATGGCCCTTTACACTAAAGCTGAAGTCCGCTTTGCCGGTACAGCCTTTCGATATAACGGTTAATACGACTTCGCTTTTTTCATAATTAAATACTATCCCGAGCAGTTTTTCACCGGGCACAGTCTCCTGGCTTGTACAGCGGATAAATAATAAAGTAAGAAAAAGGATGCCCGTAATAACGGCGATCAGCCTAAACAGTCCGGTCAGCCCGGTGGTATTGTATTTTTTCATTGCCTGTTCATTTATTTTTATTTAGTAACCACGATACCGAGTCCTTCATTAAAGACAAGGGCCATATCAAATTGTAACGGAATTACCCGGGTCCCTTGTTTGTTTATAAATCCCCATTTATTATTTACGGCTACAGCGGCCAGTCCCTCCCTGAAGATGAGGGCATCATCAAACTGACAGGGGATCTGTATTTTTCCCTGCCGGTTTATGAATCCTTTTTTTCCGTTTTCGCCGGTAATCACCGCCAGGTCCTCATAGAAGCCGCTGCTGAAATTTCCGGAGAACAGTTCATTGCCGCTGGCATCAATCAGCAGCATTTCACCATCGGGGTCTTCTGCAAATGCGGTTCCCTGACTGAATGAGCTGGCTGATTTGTATCGGAAGGGGATGACGGTCTGTCCGTTCCGGTCAATAAATCCTGTCTGGTTGCCGGCCCTGACCCAGGCCAGTCCGTTTTGGAATGGGCCGGCCGCTTCATATTGAAAAGCAATGACCGCATTGCCGGTTTTATCAATATATCCCCAACGGCTTCCTTGTTGCACGGGAGCTAATCCTTCGCTGAAATCAAAGGCATCTTCATAACGGGAAGGCGTAACCCAATCTCCGGCTTTGTTTATAAAGCCGAACTGACCGTCCTGGCGAACCAGTGCGAGGCTGTCTTTGAATGTATAAGCCATATCGTAACGGCAGGGAATAACCAGGCTGCCTGTTTTATCCAGGTAACCATACCGCCCGTTCATTTTTACAATGGCCATACCCTTATTAAATCCATACGCGTAGTCAAACCGGTAGCCGGTGAGTGTATCGGCATCCTGGTAAATAAAGCCCCATTTCCCATTGCTACGTACCGGGGCCAGTCCTTCCGCAAAAGCACCGGCGCTGTCATACCGGCAGGAAATGCTCATCACGCCCTCTTTGTTCATGAAACCCCACTTGGTGCCGGTCTGAACCGGTGTCATGCCATTAAAGAAAAGGGTGCTGAGTGTACCTTTTGTTCCCTTTATCATTTTTTCACCACGGCTGTTGATATAGTCAATGGTAATCGTATGCCGGCTGTATTCGTCTGTGCTTTCATAAGGCGCTGCCTCCTGCTGGTTAGCGGCTCTCAGGAATTCCCCTTTTTTATTAATGAAGTAACTGTCCCCGCTTTTTACCAGGGCCTGTCCGTTTTCAAAATCACCTGCTTCTTCAAACCGGCAGGCGATTACCAGTTCTCCCTGCAGATTGCTATAGCCCCATTTATCACCGGTTTTTACGGCCAGCAGACTGTCACTGAGATCGCCAATCATTTCATATACACAAGGCACCACTTCTTTACCGGTTTTATCAATCAGACCGGCTTTGTTGTCCCCTTTATAAACACGGGCATACCCATTCCGGAAACGACCGGCGCTGGTAATACCATTTCCGATATTGGAGATGACGATATGTTCTTTCTTATCGATATAGATCCAGGAATGTATACCCCCTTCCATCGTGGTGTTAACCGCCGCCAGTCCTTCACTGAAATCCTGTGCATCATCATAATAGGGCGGGATAACTTCTTCTCCCTGTTTGTTCAGGTACCCGAAACCATCGCCCTGCCTGATCACAGCCATTCCTTCCCCGAAAGGTTCACCCCAGTCATAGTTGGGCGTGATCAATAACACGCCTTCTGTATTAATGATGCCCCATTTATCATTCATCTTTACCCAGGCCCGGTCTTCCCTGAAATAGCTTACCGCGTCAAAACGGGGCGGACTAAGTTGCAGACCGGCTTTGTTATATAAGGCGTATTTTTCTTTTGTTCTGGCCCACAATAAATTGTCTGAAGCCCAGGCCAGTTCATCAAACGTACAGGGAATGATTTCTTTTCCGGTTGTATTGATATACCCAAACAAGGCCCCCCGCATAACCATACAAAGCCCCCCGGAAAAATTATCAGCTGAATCATACTGGCAACGGATGATTTCTTTTCCATAGGGATTCACAAAACCCCAGCGACCACCGATACATACTGCGGCGAGCCCTTCATTAAAATAGCTGACGGTATCATAGCGGAAAGCGATAGCGGTATCGCCGGTTATTGCATGTACAAAACCATAACGTCCGGCCGACGCCGCAGGTACCAGGTAATATTCATACAGGTCATTTTGTGATTTTACCGGGGACCGGTTAATGCGGAATTCCTCCACGCTGAACTCCATATCCCTTGTCAGCGACTGACCTGATAAAGGCATGGTGAGCAGTAATAATTGCAGTAGTACAATGGTGGATATAGCAGGGGTGCGGTACATAGTTTACCAGTTTCTGTTTTCGAATAGCAGGGGTGGTGGCGGCTTTGACCATTTGGTTTTACCAGTGCAGGCTTCCAGGCAACGGGGGGTGTATTTTTTAATACATTTTTCCAGGCAATCAATTTCCTGTTGCCGTTGTTCAATACCGGCGGCCAATAGTTGTACCTGGTTGTACATCTGATCGCTGTCTGCGCCTGTTTTTTTTATACTGTGCCAGCTGTACCCGATCACCGCCAGGTTGGTATAAGTGACCCCTATAATTTTTGCGAGCTCGAAATAATCGCCCGGCATCCGGATGATTTTTTCCGTACCGATTCTTTGCGGAAAAGGAGCCAGTCTTTTTACCAGGTCATCATAGGCGGTAATATGACAGGTTTCCAGCAGGCTGTTCAGGAATAAGAGGGTCTCCAGTTCGTTTTTTACATTATCCGGATTTCCCTGCAAAACGCCTTGTACATGTTCGCCCAGGTCGAGTCCCATACCGAGCCGGTCCGCATAATCCTGGATTTTGCTGAAATTCACATTGGCGGCTTTGCTTTCTGCAACCAGCCATTTCTGAATAGCCGGACTTGAGTTTTCAAAAAGCTTACTCCATTTTTCAAATAAGGCTTTTTTAAATACCGGGTTCAGCATATCCACAAAACAATATTTGATATAGATGCTGCCGATAAAGGGTACCGCATTATCAATGATATTGTTCATGGACACATCCATCTCGTTACTCCATTTGGAAAGTTCGGTGGCGTTGTTCGCCAGTCCTTTCGAGAATGATTTGATTTTTGAACGGGCGATTTTAATATCCTTTTTAAACGATTTGATCGCATTTTCCGCAGCATTGATTTTTTCCTGCAAAACAGCCTGCTCTTTTCGCTCTTCTTCTTCTTTGATGAGTTCCAGCCGGCGTTTTTCAGCGGCTGTCGCTTTTCGTTCCTCTTCCTGTTTTTTTAATTTTTCCTGGTAAGCTTTATTCTGCTGCCGCTCATTTTCCAGTCCGGCTTCTGCTTCACGGAGTTTATTGCTATAGGTCGTGTTATACGGATCCTTTCGCAGTGCTTTTTTCAGCAAACGAATGGCATCCTCCCAATCCCGGCCATTAACCGCTTTCAGTGCTTTCTGGTAATGATCCCGGGCTTCTTCTGCTTTTTGCTCTGCTGTTTTTTGAAAGGGTACACGGTAACTGCCGTTGCTGCTACTGCCACCGGGAGCACTGGGCACCGGTACGGCATAATCACTGGCCCGCCGGCCCGCCCATTGTTCCAGCTGACCCAATGCGGTCTGACTGTTTGCTTTTTGCGACAGCACAGCAGAAAGCAGCAACAGGACCATGCTGCTTAGGGGGGCGGATATAAATTTTATTCGTATTGACATAAGGAGGAGTTCAACTGCTTTTTAGATTGATGCCGGCCACTTCTTTTCTGCCCCACCCGATAAAAAGCAACACACCGGCAATGTTTAAAGTAAGGACGATAAAAAACCAGCAGATTTTTGTAGTGTTATCCGTAAAACGCCCATTGGCAATAGCCACCAACGCGATCAGCCAGATGAGGATGGACAGGAAAAAAAGAAGCAAGACAAAGCTGTCCATCCCGCTGAATGAGATATGCAGCATCATAAAGCACCGGTTATTTGTACGGAGTAAGGTAAACGGAAGACCGTGAAATGGCAATGAGTAAAAGCACCGCGGGTATTGACACAGGTCATTGCAATCCGCAGGTTCAACGGTTAACTTGTCTGTTCCACTAAATAATCCCTTTATGAAAGCCTTCCGGCTGCTACTGGGGCTGTTTGTATGCAGCATCGTTTCGTCCGCCCAGCAACACTTCATCCGGTATGATCTTGCAGGAGAAAATGTCCGCTATTATAAAATTAAAAAGCAGGGCGATACGGTGGCTGTTTCCGTGTTGCCATTGGCAAAAACCAAACGGGTAAATCTGCAACTCGTAAATGCCGCCAGCAGTTACCGGCACCGCATTGTATACATCAACCGGGAAGAAACTCCGGAAGCGGTGGTAATTCCGGGAATAGGAGGCAACCCGGCACAGAAACTGGTCAGCGGTTTAACACCGGTTGACACGGATCTGTTTGGTATCAATACGATCACAAAATCGGGCGGGGATGAAAAAAGCAATGACCGGTTTACAGAAACCGCTCAGCAAAAAGCCGCCAAACTGAAATTTGCCCAACAGTACAATGAATATGCATTGGCATTGAGCCAATGGAATAAGGCCATGCTGTTTGAACAAAACTGTGAAGTACTCTGGAAAGAGCTGGCGGAACTCCGGTATACGCTTCAAAGTCCCGCAACGGAGATAAAAAAATCTGCTGTTGAAAAAACAACATCCCTGTTTCCTGGTGCCGATACGGATCCGTCCGTTATTCTGCTAAACAATAATCCGGATAATCTGAAAAATGCGGTGAAAGCGGTTAAATCGGGCTATACTGCGTTGTTTACCACTTATGGTTCTTTTGATCTGCTGGATATCAGTTCCAGGGCAGCGGATTCACTGATGAGTGAAGCGGAGAAAAAAATGAAAGCGGTAACTACAGGAGCTGCCGTGGGAAGTACAACCGCACCAGACGCGCTGCTGAGCCGGATATCCACTTTATTCAGACAGATTAAGAGTGATAGTTATGTCCGGCTGGCGCCGTTGGAAATCAGCCGGAAAACCATCATGGCCGAAATTGATTTTATTCCGCTGGTGGATACTGTTACCGCAACCGCTATTAATCTCGGTTCGGGAGACACGCTCCGCCGGCTTGTGCCGATTTTTAAAAAAGAACCCCTGCGGTTCAGGAATACCTATGGATTCAGTTTTGTTTCCTATGCAGAGAACCGCTGGCATTATTTTGTACGGCCCGATAGTGTGATCGCCCGTGAACCGGCTGATCAGTTTCAGCCTGTGGTGGTTACCTACCTTCATTTTTATGCACCCCGTGATAAGGGTTTTCGCTGGGGAGGTACGTTTGGCGCGGGTATTCCAGTGGGCGGCGATAATGCAAAACTGAATATCATGCTGGGTCTGAGTACTTTTTTAGGAAAGAATGATCCGGTATGTATTTCGTTGGGTGTAACCGGCACACAGATAAAGAAAATGTCAGGATGGAAAACAGGGGATAAGGTTGGTTTCTCCCAGCTCACTGCTAATGATTACAACACTGTTTACCGGACCGGGTATTTCCTGGCACTGACCTTTAATCCGGCCATGCTGAATATGAAAGAGTAAAAAATCCGGGTATGAAATCAATAAACATTTTTCTCCTGCTGGTTACCGGCACAGTGTTTTATTCCTGTAATCAGAAGCAATCATCACAACAAACACAAACAGGAAACATTGCTGCTTCCGCCTTCAGCTGGCAGGTAAAGGGCTGTGCTGAAAAAGCCATTCGTAGTAAAGCGGACATAACACCCGACAGTTTTCGTTCGTTTCCGGAATCAGCGGAACCGGGCCTTCCTTTACTGCATGTAGCCGGTGATTCCCTCTTATACACCCGTGAAGTAAGCCATCTCTGCTGCCGGGAAGTAACCGTGAGTGCCCGGCAACAACAATCCCTGATCACCATTACGGAATACTGGTTCAGGCCCGGTTGCAAATGCAAGTGCAGTTCAACGGTTTCTGCGGTAATGCGGCAGTTGCCTGCCGGAGAATACCAGGTGATTGTAGTGGAAACAGGGACAGATCCGCTGCATGATCAGTCAACAAATGCCGTGGATACGCTGTTGAACCGGAAAATCACTGTTCAGTAAAATACTTATTCACAGGGGCGATCCGGTTTCAGCATCTCGGGTCATCAACGTAATTTGCGCCCATGATGGATTATTTAAGTGGCCTGAATGACAGGCAGCGGGAGGCAGTATTACATAAAGACGGGCCGATCATGATTGTGGCCGGGGCGGGCAGCGGGAAAACCAAAGTACTCACCACCCGGGTTACCCATCTGATGGCTGCACACGGGGTGGATGCATTCAATATTCTGGCCCTTACATTTACCAATAAGGCGGCGAAAGAAATGAAGGAAAGGGTGGAGAAAATCCTGGGCAATGGGGAAGCCCGTAATCTCTATATCGGCACTTTCCACTCCGTATTTGCCCGGATACTCCGGTTTGAAGCGGAGAAAATCGGCTATCCCCGCAATTTCACAATATATGATACCGATGATGCAAAAAGTGTGGTAAAGGCGGTAATCAATGAAATGAACCTGGATGACAAGCATTATAAACCCAACCAGGTATATAACCGCATTTCTTCCGCCAAGAACGCATTGGTGGGTCCGGCTGAATACCGGAATGACTATGGCCTGCAACAGGAAGATATGCGGGCCAACCGACCGGCAATCGGACAGATTTATGATGCGTATGTAAAACGTTGTTTTAAGAACGGGGCTATGGACTTTGACGACCTGCTCCTGAAGTTTTATGAATTACTGAAGACCGTACCGGAAGCCCTGGCCAGGTACCAGCATAAGTTTAAATACATCCTGATAGATGAGTACCAGGATACCAACCCGGCACAGTATGAAGTAATCAAACTGCTGGGTGCCATGCATGAAAATGTATGCGTGGTGGGCGATGATGCCCAGAGCATTTATTCCTTTCGCGGCGCCACGATTGAAAACATTTTACAGTTTCAGAAGGATTATGATGAAGTAAAGCTGGTGAAACTGGAACAGAATTACCGGAGCACCAAGAGTATCCTGCATGTAGCCAACGAAGTGATTAAAAACAACAAGGGACAGATCGAGAAAGTGCTGTTTACCGATAATGGCACCGGGGAAAAAATAAGGTTGATCCGTACCATGACGGATAATGAGGAAGGAAAATTTGTAGCCGATACGATCCAGGAGCAAAAACTCCGGAATCATTACAGCAATAAGGACTTTGCCATTCTTTACCGGACCAATGCGCAGAGCCGGGCCTTTGAGGAATCCCTTCGCCGGATGGGTATTCCGTATACCATCTACGGAGGTATCAGCTTTTATCAGCGCAAGGAGATCAAGGATATGGTAGGCTACCTGCGCCTGATTGTAAACCCCCGTGATGAGGAAGCCATCAAGAGAATTATCAATTACCCGGCAAGGGGTATTGGCAAAACCACTATTGATAAACTGCTGCTGGCGGCCAATGAAAACAATATCAGTGTATGGGAAGTAATGGAACAGGCGGCCCGCTATGGATTCAGGGCCGGTACGCTTGCCGCACTGGAAGAGTTTGTGATAATGATAAAAAGTTTTGCCAGTATGCTTACCAAACAGAATGCCTATGAAGTGGCGTTTCATGTGGGTAAGCAGACAAACCTGGTAAAAGAACTGTTTAATGATAAGAGCACCGAAGGGGTGCAACGTTATGAGAATATCCAGGAGTTACTGAACTCCATCAAAGAGTGGACGGAAAGTCCCGATAATGAAGACGGCGAAGTGGTAGACAAGAGCCTGGCGTCCTATCTGCAGCAGATTACCTTGCTTACCGATGCGGATGAAAAGGATCCGGATGCGGATACCGTAAAGCTGATGACGATACACGCGGCAAAAGGACTGGAGTTTGGTTGTGTGTTTGCCGCCGGACTGGAGGAAATGCTTTTCCCCAATGCCATGGCGATTAATACCCGCGAAGAACTGGAAGAAGAGCGTCGTTTATTTTATGTGGTGGTGACCCGGGCCAAGCAACGACTCTGGATAACCTATGCCAATACGCGCTACCGGTTCGGTCAGCTGGTACAGAATGAACCCAGCCGCTTTATTGAAGAAATCCCATCCGACTATCTCGACCGCAGCTTTGCCGGTGGTGGCAGTAAGAATCAAACCTCCAGCCACTGGGGTGGCGGATCCGCATTCAACCGGATGAAGGGCTGGGGCAATGAAGGAAAAAGTACCGATGCGAATGATGCGGAAAAACGATACGGCCCGCCTCCTTCAAAGAAGCCATCTTCCACACCCTCCTATCTGCCGCCGAAGCCGGCGCAGCCAAAAGTGGTGGAACATACACCCGCGGCGGATTTCGTAGCCAGCGATACTTCAAACCTGCAGGCGGGACAAAAAGTAGAGCACCAGAAATTCGGATTCGGCGAAGTAATGAAAATGGAAGGAGCCGCACATAACCCGATAGCTACTGTGAAGTTTGAACATAACGGAGAAAAGAAAATCATGTTGAATTATGCAAAGCTGAGGATTGTGGAATAATGAATAATGAGTAATGAGTAATGAGTGTCCTGACGGTAGAAAAAGCAAAAATTATTTGAACAGGCCGAAAATCGGCCAGTAAAAGACGTTGAAGATTTTTCGATACTTACTCATTATTCATTACTCATTACGATTATTCATTCGTGATCGCTTCTTCGGCAGCTAAGCTTACCCCATCCCAATAAACATTCTTAGAACATTCACACCGCATGCCCACCGCCAGACAAAAGAAAAAAATCCGCCGCTTTATATTCATCCTGGTTGTACTCGCCCTGTTGAGTGTGGCCGCCTGGAGGGGCTGGCAATGGTGGCAATTGCGGGAAGCCCGGTATACGCATTACCCGGCTTTTGGCATTTCTATTCCCGGGGGGTATTCCATACATGGCATAGATGTGTCCAAATACCAGCACCTGATATCCTGGGAAGGGGTGAAGGAAATGAAAGTGAAAAATATTCAGCTGGGCTTTGCGTTTATTAAAGCTACAGAAGGGATCAGTTATACAGACCCGCAGTTCAGGCGTAACTGGAAAAAAGCGCAGGAGGCCGGAGTGGTCCGGGGGGCCTATCATTTTTTTATTCCGTCAAGGGACGGAAAAGCACAGGCGCAGCATTTTATTGATAAAGTGGAATTAGGGGCAGGCGATTTTCCCCCGGTACTGGATATTGAGCAGCTGAATGGCACCGCGGTGAATGTGTTAAAGAAAAGAGCGAAAGAGTGGCTGGATATGGTGGAAGCACACTATGGGGTAAAGCCGGTGATCTATACCAATGTTGATTTTTATAACCGGAATCTGGGTGATGAATTTGACGAATACCCGCTCTGGGTAGCGCATTATTACCAGCCGCAGCAGCCCCGGATCGACAGGGGGTGGGTACTCTGGCAACACAGTGACAAGGGCCGGGTAAACGGGATCATATCCCCGGTTGATTTTAATGTGTTTAACGGTGATTCAACGGAGTTCAGGCAATTCCTGATTCGTTGAACAGGTAATTACGGTTATGAATTAGTAGTACCTTGTACATTCAATACTATTTTTATGGAACAGGGATGGGATGATGATGTAAAGCGGTTTTTCAGTAAAATCCTGAATTCCGTTTCCCTGACTTTATGTTGGGCCATTGCCGCTGCTACAGCCGGAATCTATTTCCAATTGGGCTGGGCCGGCAATAAACCGGTAGCTTATACCCTTATTTTTTACATAGTATTGGCTGTAACGTTATTCCTTCTGGTTCGTTATTTGTACAGAACCTGGAGAAATGGGTAAAATACCCGCCTCCGGGGATGGACTTATTTGATGAAACCTGTATTTTAGACGCATATACCACACGGCTTATGGAATTAAAGCAACTCAGCAAATGGATGGTTATTACCGGTGCCCTGTTAATCTGGACGATAAAATTGTTTATCCGGCCTTTTTTCCATTTTGATCAACCCATGCATTTCTTTCTGGGTATTGCACCCAATTTCCTGGGCTCCTTTCTGATTCCGTTTGGTGCCTGTTGGTTCTTCAGCGGCCGTCAGTATTTACTGGCCAGGATTTTCCGCCTCGAGGGATTGGCTGATCTGCGTATTGTCTGTCTGTTGGGGTTTGCTTTACTGGTGATCAATGAATACCTGCAACTGATACCGGTATTTGGCCGGACCTTTGATTACTTTGATATCGTATTCTCTTCTTTTGGCCTCTTGCTTTCGTATGTAGTGTATGGAAAGCTGCAGCAACGGATGCAATATGCATAACCTTGTTTCACCAATTTTCAGGAAAACGTATTGTTGACTTTTCAGTGATCGCAATCATCCGCGTGTGCATGATTGTGTACCTGGCAGGAGCGGTAGTTATTGATATGGGCGGTTACAATCAGCAATACCGCGGGTACCAGGAGCCAGTTATGGTATTCCAGGAAAAACTGTTTTAATACCAGGAAAATAAAACCAGCGACAAATAGACCGATCGGGAGCAGGCTGTGGTGGTGTTTTCTGAAGCCATGCCAGAGTGAATACAAGCCTATAGCCAGGGAGAGACCGATCATACCAATTTCAAAACCCAGGTGATGGATGATATTGAAGCCGAATAAAGGGAGGCTGGTAAAAAACAGGGGCAGGAGGGCGCAATGAATAGCACAGGCCAGTGAGGCCCCGATTCCCAACGCATCCCAGTTTATTTTTCCTTTCATGTGAGCATACAAAGGTATGCAAAAAGCAACATAGTTGCAAAATATTCGTTCCGGTTCCGATTTGCGCCAATCGGGTCGTAACTTTGAGCCTTAATTACTCATTATGTCGAAGAAGGGCTGGATATATACCTTGTTTTTTATAACCCTGGCTATTGGATTTTATTTTGCCCTGGCGCAGATTATACCGGGGTATAGTACCCCGAAAGTGATGCCGATCAGTTTTGTAAAGCCATTTCGTTTTACCACCCAGGACGGACAGCCGTTTACGGAAAAGGACGTGGCCGGAAAAGTATATGTGGCGGAATATTTTTTTACCACCTGTAAAACCATTTGCCCGGTAATGAATACCCACATGAAGGAAGTGTACAATGCGTTGAAAAATGAGAAAGATTTCCTGATCCTCTCGCATACCTGTGATCCGGAAACGGACTCTGTACCACAGATAAAAAAATATGCCGATTCCATGCAGGTGGACACCCGCCGCTGGGTTTTTCTGACCGGTCGTAAAGACAGTTTATATAACACGGCCCGTGTCAGTTATACCATTGATGATCCGAATAATAACCTGAAGAAACTGGAAGATCAGTTTTTGCATACCCAGTTCTGGGCCCTGGTGGACCGCAACGGGGATGTCCGCAAAATCTATGATGGCATCAAATACAATGAAGTGAAAAAAATGATCAGTGATGCAAAGAAATTACTGAAGGAATAAATTACGAAACACATGCCTCACAAACATCATACACAGGATATAGAAACCAGGATTGCCTCGTTGCTGAAGCGGAGTGATCTGAGTGTTACTGAAAGCCGCCGCAAAATTCTGCATCTCTTCCTGGAACAGCCCGGTGCCCTTGCCCATGGGGATATTGAAAAGAAAGCCGGTGAAAAATTTGACCGGGTAACGGTATACCGGACATTGCAGGCATTTGTGGAAAAAGGAATTATCCATACAATACCTACGGCAGATAATTCCATCCGCTATGCATTATGTAAGGATGATTGTGCCGGAGGCCATCATCATGATCATCATATCCATTTTGTCTGCGATAGTTGCGGCAATACCTATTGCCTCGATGATGTGGTTACTCCCGAAATTAAATTGCCCAAGGGGTATACTGCCGCCCATGTGGAAGTAGTGGTGGAGGGTGTTTGTAAAAATTGCAAGGGGTAGGAAATCTGCATCACTTTATACTGGTCCTTATTAGTACAACTTACAGACTACTAACTTCGAACTACTAACTTATTCTTTGGGGTTGTTCCGGATTCAAAATCGTCTTAGCTCTTTAGGAAAAAACAAAGCCCCGGTGTAGAAACATCGGGACTTTAGGTTAAGGCTCTGATTAGTAGCTATTTTTACTGCGTTGATACGAGCAGTAATATTGTTTAATGCAATGGAGCATCTATTTTTCTGAATCAAAAATAACAAGCTGGTTTCACATTTCCGAAAAAATGATATACCACTTTCATGGTATTTTTTGGAGCTCAGAGGCTATCCAGCTCATTTTTAACAAATTCCATCAGATCTTTTATGGCATTTGGTGAAAAATCGAACTGTAAACCAGCACTTTTGAACAATTCAGGCAGTGTTTTAGTGCCTCCAAGGCGTAATGCGTTGATATAATTGTTTACCGCATTTTCCGGATTTTCCTTGTATTGCTTCCATAATCCGATGGCGCCGAGCTGCGCAATGCCATATTCGATATAGTAAAAAGGCACTTCAAAGAGGTGCAATTGCCGGTGCCAGCCATAACGGCGGTATTCTTCCAGTCCGGAAAAATCAATCACCGGGGAGGAGAATTCGTTCAGAATCTCCAGCCATTTATCAGCTCTTTCTGTTTCCGTATGGGTGGGATTTTCATATACCCAGTGTTGAAACTTATCAATCGTGGCAATCCAGGGGAAGATGGTGATCACTCTTTCGAGCTGTTGTTCTTTGGCTCTTTTCAGTTCGGCGGTATTATCAAAAAATACCTGCCAGTGATTCATGGAAAAAAGCTCCATGCTCATACTGGCGACTTCGGCTATTTCTGTCGGGTATTCTTTGAATCCGGTCAGTTCCAGTTCATGCGCCAGGAAGGAGTGAATGGCGTGACCGCCCTCGTGTACCATGGTAGTAACATCGTCCAGGGTACCGGCCGCATTCATAAATATAAAAGGAGCTCCGGTTTCCGCCAGCGGGCAATTATAACCGCCCGGTGCTTTGCCTTTCCGGCTTTCCAGGTCCAGTCTTCCCATTTCCCGCATCTTCACCAGGCAATCGCCAAAAAAGGGCTTCATTGTAGTAAAGCACTGTATACTTTTTTCAGTCAGTTCCGCGCCGGTCTGAAACGGACGCAGCGGCAAAGTTCCGGCGGGCTCTGCATCAATATCCCAGGGACGAAGACTGCTGAGGCCCAGTTTTTGTTTTTTCGTTTCGTACAGCTGATTCACCAGCGGCATTACATGCAGCTTAACCGCTTCATGAAACTGGTAGCAATGTTCTTTGGCATAATCAAAACGACCCAGTTCAAGAAAACGAAAATCGCGGTAATTCGGCAGACCGGTATTCAGGGCAACCTGGTGGCGTTTTTCCAGCAGGGTACTAAAGAGATTATTGAGGGCTTCTTTATCCTGTAAGCGACGTTCATTTATTTTCCGGTATACGGATTCACGGAGACCGCGGTCGGCATCTTCCAGGAAACGAGCGGCCTGCTGCAGCGTATATTCCTGCCCGTTAACTTCTACCGACATTTTTCCGGAAATCACGCCAAACTGCTGTTGCATCACATTCAGTTCTGCATTAATCGGAATATTCGCTTCGCGGAAAATATCAATGTTCTTCTTTACATTCCGCAGGTAGGTGAAATATTTTTCCGCATCCAGTTCGCTGGTATACGGACAAGCAACCAGTTTTCTGTTCAGTTTATCCGACCAGGGCTGGATCTTCGGCTGGAGCTCCATCATAAAAAAGGTGAAGGCTTCTTCCAGTTCTTTGTTCTCCGTATCACAGGTCATGCGGATCTGGCGCCAGCAGGCATCTTCACTGATTACAGCTTCCAGTTCACTGGCATCTTTCAGCCATTGTTCCAGCCCGGCTACGGATTGGATATCCCGTTCTCCCAGGTTGATAAAATAGGGCTCGAGTTGTTCCCATTGACTGATTACAAAATCTTCCGGTAAAAAGGTCCGGGGTAACTTTTGAATTGCGGCACTGAGTTGCATAACGGTATTATTTAAAAGCAAAGAGCCATCCCGTTATTTCAGGCTGGCTCCCTTGTGCAGTAAAGGACTGCTGCCAATCGCTTATTTATTCTGCTTTTTTCTTTTTAGCAGGGGCTTTTTTGGGTTTTTCTTCACCGGCTTCTTTCTCTGCAGGCTCTTTTTTAGCCCTTGTTTTTTTAACCGGTTTTTCTTCCGCGGCCGGGGCGGGAGCGGGTGCTTCTTCCACTACTTCCTCTTCTTCGGGCATTTCGCTGAGTTTGATTTCAACGTTAGCGGCTTTGAGTACGGCAAACCATTTTACCATTTTCTTCATATCGCTGGCATACACTCTTTCGAAGTCCATGTCGGGATATACTTTCTCAAAATATTTCTTAACGGCAGCGGCGTCCTTATCGTCCGGCAGCTTTTGTCCGGCCTGATCCATGGCGGTAAACACATCCACCAGGTTCACATTATCTCTGACGGTATATACTTCGATGCTTTCGAGGTGGGAGAAATTGTGTATCCGGCTGGAAACAAAGCGGGTGCTTTTATCATCCAGGGAGCGCACGATGGCACCGTCGGTTTTGCTGTTGATCAGTTCAAATAAACCCGGCAGACCGGTCACGGCGACTAATTTACTGTATTCCATATCTTTTTTAATAATTAGGGACTGCAAGATACTTGAGTTCCGGCAATTCAGTTAATTTCAAATTAAGTTTCCGGCGGGCGAACGTTTTTGCGTGATTCCCCGTCCTATAAACCAGAACTTTCCTTTACCTAAAAAATTTGTCAATGAAAAAGATGTTTTTCCTTCTGCTGGCCAGTTTTTCCCTGTCAGCAGCCCTTTATGCCCAGCCCGGTGGGGGCGGATTTCAGCGCCAGACTCCGGAAGAAAGAGTAGCCCGTATTCACCATAAACTGGACAGTGCTTTTAAACTGGATGCTGCCCTGCTGGCCAAAGTGGATACGGCCCTGGTGGTACTTTATAAAAAACAGGATGCCCGTATGCAGGAGATTTTCTCCGGCGGGGAACGACCTGACCGTGAAACCATGATGGCCGAGCGACAAAAGTACACAGATGCCCAGGAAGCCATCCTGAAAGCGGTATTAACCGAAGAACAGTACACTATCTGGAAAGAAAAAATTCAGCCCTCCATGCGACCCCAGCGCCCCGGTGGCGGCGGGGGTGATGGTAACCGCGGTGGCGGTGGTGGCCAACAATAGTTTTTCGTATAAGCATAAGCATAAGCAACGAACCGGTCCCTTTCCAGGGAGCGGTTTTTTTATGAATGGGGGTGGAGTTTGCAAAAAAAGCAGGAACTTATGCCAAAATAAACGTCATGAATAATGCCATCAGCTGGTTTGAAATACCGGCCAATGACCTCGAAAGAGCCACCCGTTTTTATGAAACCGTTTTTGGAGTCAGCCTCGCAGTAATGGATATGCCCAATATCCGGATGCGGATGTTTCCCCTCAATGATATGATGACCCAGGTGGGAGGTGCCGTTGTGGATAGCGGAGGTTTTCATAAACCCTCGGCTACAGACGGTCCCCTGATATACCTGAACGGAAACCCGGACCTGCAGCTGGTGCTGGATAAAGTGGAAGCTGCCGGCGGACAGATTCTCGTTCCAAAAATGGAAATCTCCCCCGAATATGGCTATATGGCGGTTATACTGGATACGGAAGGCAACCGGATCGGCCTGCATTCTGTACCTGGCGGCGCCTGATTTCTTAAATTATATTAATAAAATATAGTATGCAATCTAAAGCAAGTACCGTAGAAGCCTATGTGGCTGAATTGCCTGAAGACAGGCAGAAAACCATAAATGAGTTCAGGAAAGTGATCAAAAAACACCTGCCTAAAGGCTTCCAGGAATGTATGAACTATGGAATGATCGGCTGGGTGATACCGCACAGTAAATACCCCGCCGGTTATCATTGTGACCCCAAACTTCCTCTTCCGTTTTTAGGGCTGGCTTCACAAAAGAACAGCGTGAATTTTTATCACATGGGGATCTATGCAGATCCGTCCTTGCTGAAATGGTTTACTACGGCGCATGCAAAAGCCTCACCCAAAAAACTGGATATGGGAAAAAGCTGTATCCGTTATAAAAAACAGGAGGATATTCCTTTTCAGCTGATCGGGGAACTGGTGTCAAAGATCAGTCCCGATGACTGGATTGCGGTATATGAAAAAAATTATAAGCGATAAGGCAGTGATAGTTCACTGCCTTTTATTTTTTCCTTCGGAATGTAATTTCCATTGCTTTCGTTTCCTTCCCGTCATGGGTAATGAATTGCTCCATAAACTGGGTGTTTTCATCAGTAATTTTTAAGGTCTCCCGCATATCCAGTTGCTGTTTGGTTTCGGGATCTGTTAATTTACCCTTCATACTGATGGTTTTGCTGGCTTCATCCCAGGTGCCTTCCAGGTAAGTAAGCCCGCTGCCGAAATTATCAAACCAGGTACTCCAGAAAATGCCCCGGTGATTATCATAACCGGTCTGACTTACGCCATTAAAAGGCATACCGGCCCAGCTGCCATTGTGGGTACTGTATTGAATAAGTCCGTTGTTGATCATTTTATTGACGGAAACCGTTGTGATGGAATCCGGCGGCAATTCCGGTTTTACCCAAAATCTGATAGTGGCGGTCCAGTTACCATCCCAGGAAGCCATCATTTTATGCATGGCCCCGGGAGTGCCATAGGCCATCATGTTAGCCGCTTTTGTGGCTGAATCAGGAGCCGCCGTTTTATTCAATTGGCTGGTATCCGAAAGGGTGAGCTCATTTTTTTTTGATTCATTCATGCAGGCAGTGAGTGTGCAGCCCGCACAAAAAAGTAACAGCAGGTTTTTTTTCATATCAGTGGTTTTTGTACTGGTAAGCTAATAAACTTATTTTATAAAACCGGTAATAGTGGATAAATGCGTTATTTCAGGGATGGGTAGCCGGTTGCTGCCCCAACTGACTGATTTTTATCCGCATCACCGTTGCGATGCTGGTTGCCCTTTCCTTGGCCTGAAACGCTTTCTCCCCTTCAAATAACTCATCCACTGATTCTTTAAAGTACTGCAGCCAGGTATCAAAATGGGCTGTTGTCAACGGCGATTTTGCATGCAGGTCCAGGTGTGGCTGCATGGCATTTTTGCGGTAAGTATCTGACTGAAACAGGATACTGTCCCAGAAATCCACCAATACCGGTAAATGATGAGACAGGTCAATACGGGTGACATCAGTAAATAAGTAACTGATGGAGGTATCTGCCAGCAATTTTTCATAAAACCGGGTTACCAGTTGCAGCAGGTCATCGCGGTGCTGAATATCATTTTTCATTGATGAGGGCGAAAAGCCGTTCCGCATCGGATTTATTGAAAAGCTGTGTACCATCATTCATGGTAGCGGCACTGCCACAAGCCACACCGAACTGAATCGCTTCTTTTAATGTCTTTCCTTTTTGCAGCGAATACGTGATACCTGCCACCATACTATCGCCGGCACCAACGGTACTTTTCTTTTCCACGGGCGGGGCTTCTACAAAATATCGTTTATCTCCGCTGATCAGCCAGGCGCCCAGGTGACCCATCGAAACTACCATGATTTCAGCAAAGCCGTCTCTGATGGCCTGTTGTGCGGCATCCGGTACTTCGTCTTTATCCAGCCATTCCACATTGAGCATTTTACAAAGCTCACCGATATTGGGTTTGATCAGGAACGCATGTCTGCCCTTCAATGCCTGCAGGGCGGGACCGCTGGTATCCACAATACATTTAGCACCTACAGCTGCCGCGTTTTTTACAATCAGACCGTAAAAATAATCCGGCAGACCGGGAGGCAGACTACCGCTGGCCACCACAAAACTGGGCGCAAAAGAACGGATCTGATCCACCATGGTTTTGATGGTATCTTCCAGCACTTCACGTCCGGGAAATGTGAAACGGTATTGATTATTGGTCGAAGTCTCCAAGACGATCCAGTTCTCCCGGGTTTCCACTTTGGTATCAACCGCGTGAAAAAGAATGTTTTCTTCCTGCAGAAGGGAACAGAGCATATTCCCGTTGTGCCCGCCCGCGGGAAATAACGCCACGGAAGAGGTCTCCAGTTTCTGCAATGCTTTGCTCACATTGATGCCGCCGCCGCCAGGTTCATTCACCACTTCACTGCAACGGAGTTTGCTCTCGGGTTTAAATTTCTCCACCCTTGAACTTTTGTCGATACAGGGGTTGAGTGTAACTGTTAAGATCATGCGAAAAATTAGTTTATTGGTTAACGGAATCCTTATTTATCTCTTCCCATACGGCAAGGAACCGTTTATTCAGTGTTTCGTAGTCGGTATATCCTTTCGACAACAGGTAAAACTTCTGGTCGGCCACCTGGAGCAATACCTGCGGAAAGCCGCTTACCTGCAGTTGTTTGCACAAAGAAAATTCATAGTGTGCTTTTTCTATATAGGTTTCACTGTTAAGCCGGGAGTAAAACGTGTCTTCCGGAATACCGTATTTAATCAGCAGGTGGCGGTAAGCTTCGTCGTCAGTCAGGTCACGGCCTTCAAAATTCAGGGCGTATTGCAGGTCGGCAGCAAAGGCCACCTGGAGATCAGGATGTATTTCCTTAAAAATACAAAGGGCCGTAGCGGATTTTTCAGAGTGCATAAACCAGTCACTCTGTTCCGGATTGAACATATGCCAGAGAAAATCCGCACCAAACCGGATACCGGTCCGCTCTTCCACGGTTTTATAGGCTTCGCTGATATAACCGGCAATGGAACTCACCGGTTTTGCCGCTTCTTTCGGTATCATTCCCCCGGACAACACTTCAAATGCCAGGCGGTTTTTCCATTCTTCAGCCAGCTGTTTTATCACCGGACTGAATCCGTAACACCAACCGCAGTAGGCGTCGTAACAATAGTAGATCGTGGGCTGCATAAGAGTGCAAACTTATGGAACCGGGGGACTATTTCACCTGACTTTTGTTAGTTTTTAATGGGCTTCCAGCCAGTTATTCCCTTCCCCGCATTCCGCAATAACCGGTACTTCATTGGGTAAAGGCAGGGCGGACTCCATATTTTCAATAATCAGTGGTTTGAGTTCATGGGCTTCGGATTTCAGTGTATCAAAGATCAGTTCATCATGTACCTGCAGAATCATCCGGCTTTTCATTTTCGCTTTTTTCATGGCCGCATGTACTTTTTGCATCGCCAGCTTGATCATGTCCGCGGCAGTGCCCTGGATCGGCGAGTTGATGGCGTTGCGTTCTGCAAAACCCCTGACTGTAAAATTCGAGGAATTAATATCACGTAGCCAGCGTTTTCTTCCCATCAGTGTTTCCACATAACCCAGTTCACGCGCCGCGTTGATGGTATTGTCCATGTATTGCTGTATCCCCGGGAATTCCTTTTTATAGTTATCAATGATTTCTTTGGCTTCCGTACGGGAAATGCCGAGATTATCGGCCAGGCCAAATGCACCCTGTCCGTAAATGATGCCGAAGTTCACGCTCTTGGCTTTGTAACGCATTTCTTTGGTTACTTCATCCACTCCCACATTATATACCCGTGCAGCCGTAGCGGTATGAATATCCGTTCCTTCCTTAAATGCCTGGCACATATTGGGGTCCGCACTGATGGCCGCCACAATCCGCAGTTCAATCTGGGAATAGTCGGCAGAGAGCAGGATATGATTTTTATCACGGGGCACAAATGCCTTTCGTATCTCTTTTCCCCGGTCCGTGCGAACCGGAATATTCTGCAGGTTGGGATTGTTGCTGGCCAGTCTTCCTGTAACCGCCACCGCTTGTCCGTATGTGGTGTGTACCCTTCCTGTTTTTGAGTTGATCAGTTGCGGCAATGCATCCACGTAAGTGGATTTGAGTTTGCTGAGTTCGCGGAAGGTCAGGATATCATCCACGATCTGGTGTCCCTTGGCCGCCAGTTTTAACAGAACATCTTCGCCGGTCTGGTACTGGCCGGTCTTTGTTTTTTTAGCGGAAGGATCGAGCTGTAGTTTATCAAATAATACTTCGCCCAGCTGTTTGGGTGAAGCGAGATTAAACCGTACACCCGCCTGTTTGTACACGCTTTCTTCGGCTGTTTTCGCGTCTTTCTCCAGTTCTTTTGAATAGTCATTCAGAAAATCCACATCCACTTTTATTCCCTCATACTCCATATCCACCAATACTTTTACCAATGGATTTTCCACTTCGTTGAATACTTTCTCCACTTCCTTCTCCTGCAGCATCGGGGTAAAAATATGTTTCAGCTGCAGGGTTATATCCGCGTCTTCGCCGGCATATTCCTTGATTTTTTCAATCTCCACATCCCGCATCGTACCCTGGGTCTTTCCTTTTTTGCCAATCAGTTCTTCGATATGTACCGGTTCATACCCCAGGTATTTTTCAGCCAGCAGATCCATACTGCGTTTGCCATCCGGTTCAATAACATAATGCGCCAGCATGGTATCAAATATATTGCCGGCCGGTTCTATCCCGTACCATTTCAGCAGCAGCAGGTCATACTTGGTGTTTTGCCCGATCCATATCTTTTCCGGATCAGCAAACAAAGGAACAAAATGGGCCAGTATTGCTTTTACCGCTGCCTGATCGGCGGGACAAGGCACATACCAGGCTTCTCCGGGTTTAATGGAAAAACTCAGTCCCACCAGTTCCGCTTCATTGGCGTCGATACCAGTGGTTTCTGTATCAAAACAGATTTCCTTTTGTTTTTGTAAAACAGCCACCAGGTCTTTTATAGCGGCTTCGCCTTCCACCGCGGTGTAGACATGCGGGGTATTATTGATATTGTGTTCCACACTCAGCGAAGGTGCCTCGTCACCCGAAGGTGTAACCGCAGATTTGGTTGCCGGGGCTTCAATGATATTGCCAAACAGATCGGTTTGTACACCCTGGGGTATTTCCTTTGCCGTGGTGCTCTCCGCCGCGCCTCCCACACTGAAGGTTTCCCCCAGGAGTCGTTTGCCCAGGGTTCTGAATTCAAGATCAGCGAATATCTCTGTCAGTTTTTCCTTATTCCATTCTTTCAGCCGGAAGTCGTCTTCATGAAATTCCACAGGTACATCGGTAATGATGGTAGCCAGTTTTTTCGAAAGCACAGCCATCTCCATTCCTTTTTTCACTTTTTCACCCATGGCACCTTTTATCTTATCGGCGTTGGCCAATGTGTTTTCCAATGACCCGTATTCGGCCAGGAATTTAGCCGCCGTTTTTTCTCCTACACCGGGTATACCGGGAATATTATCCACGGCATCGCCCATCATACCCAGCATATCCACCACCTGACTTACATCTTTGATATTCCATTTGGCGCAGACTTCTTCCGGTCCCATGATTTCCGGATCACTGCCCTGGTAGGCGGGTTTATAAATTTTTATTTTTTCAGACACCAGTTGCCCGTAGTCTTTATCCGGTGTTACCATATACACTTCATAACCGGCTTTCTCAGCCTGTTTGCTCAGCGTACCGATCACATCATCCGCTTCAAAACCGTCTTTGGCAATAATGGGAATATTAAATCCTTCAATAATTTTTTTGATATCGGGAACAGCCAGAAGTATATCCTCGGGTGTTTCCTGCCGGTTGGCTTTATAATCGGCAAAATCGGTATGCCGTTCAGTAGGGGCGGATGTATCAAAACAAACCGCCATGTGTGAAGGCTTCTGTTTATTGATCAGTTCCACCAGGGCATTGGTGAAACCAAACTGGGCATTGGTGTTTTTGCCTTTGGAAGTCAGCCTGGGATTACGGATCAGGGCATAATAGGCCCTGAACACCAGGGCAAAGGCGTCGAGGAGAAATACACGTTTATCCATGCCACTAAGGTAAGGGAAAGTGAAAAAGTACCAAGAACAGGGGATGCGGGGCGCTGAATAAAAAATATAAGCAAAAAAAAACCGGCGAAAGCCGGTTCTTTTTTTGCTTATAATGTTAACGCTGCTATGAGACTTAGTTGATAGAAAGACGGAGAGCAGTATTGTCTTCAGTCTTTACTACGGGTTTCTGATCTTTGGAGATAACGGCAACGGCCGGTTCTGTTTTCTTTTCCTGTGCTGTAGTGTTATCAACCATAACCGTACCGCTGAATGCTTCAGTGGATGATTTTACGGGTGTGGTGGCGGCAATGGCTTTATCCCTGTGAATAAAATTCAGGTACAGCGCGAAGAACAAAAGGTTAAAGGCAAAGAAATTGGCGATTTTACGAACGCGTCTTTTCATAATAGATGTATTGGATTTTAATAAATTGGTTTCTCGGATAACAGTGCTAAGATAATAAGGGTATTTTCCGAAAGCCAAGATTCAGGCAGTCTATTTCAGTAAATCGGGCAGTAATACGCAGAGGAATATCGTAAATTTACGAGTCGTTACAGCTGTCAGCCTGTACAAAGTTATTGTACCCGCTACCACGCAACGCTACGAAGAAATTATATCTCAGGCTTTCATTTCTTCCAGTTTCTTCTGCATCAGGAACATTTCGTCTCTTAACCGTGCTGCTTCCATAAAATCCAGATCGCGTGCGGCTTTCTCCATTTCTTTTTTCACTTTTCCCAGTGCTTTTTCAAGTTGGGGTATGGTTTTGTATTCGGCCTGTTCCTCCGCTGCCACAGTTACCAGTTCTCCATCAGGGGCAATGGCATTCGGATCGGCGGGGTCATATCCTTTGATATCAAGAACGGAAGTCTGGGCAAATACATCTTTGGCGGATTTGCTGATGGTTTTCGGTGTAATGCCGTGCTCAATATTATACGCTACCTGTTTTTCCCGGCGACGCGTGGTTTCATCAATGGTTTTACGCATACTGTCCGTCATTTTATCGGCGTAAAAAATCACGAGTCCGTTCACATTACGGGCGGCTCGTCCCGCGGTCTGCGTCAGTGATTTTTCATTGCGGAGAAATCCTTCCTTATCGGCATCCAGTATGGCTACGAGTGAAACCTCCGGCAGGTCAAGTCCTTCCCGCAGTAAGTTTACTCCTACCAGCACATCAATTTTACCCAGTCTGAGTTCTCTTAATATTTCCACCCGCTCCAATGTATCTACTTCACTGTGGATATACTTTGATTTGATATTTATTTTGTGCAGGTACTTGTCCATTTCTTCCGCCATTCGTTTGGTGAGTGTGGTTACAAGCACCCGGTCACCCATTTTCACCCGTTTGTCAATTTCATCCAGGAGGTCGTCAATCTGGTTGACACTCGGACGAATTTCAATAGGCGGATCAAGCAGGCCGGTCGGACGCACCACCTGTTCCACCACGATACCTCCGCATTTCTCCAGCTCATAGTCATCCGGTGTGGCCGACACAAAAATGACCTGGTTGGTGAGTGATTCAAATTCATGAAAATTCAGGGGACGGTTATCCAGTGCTGAGGGCAGCCTAAATCCATAATCCACGAGGATCAGTTTGCGGCTGCGGTCACCGCCATACATGCCGCTCACCTGCGGAATGGTCTGGTGACTTTCATCAATCACCATCAGGAAGTCTTTCGGGAAATAATCCAGCAGGCAGAAGGGACGTGTGCCCGGGTTACGCCGGTCAAAGAAACGCGAATAGTTTTCAATGCCGTTACAATACCCCAGTTCACGGATCATTTCAATATCATAGTTCACCCGTTCCGTGAGCCGTTGCGCTTCAATATATTTTCCCTCCCGTTTAAAATACTCCGCCTGTGCCGCCACTTCATCCTGTATCTCGTACAATACCTGTTGCAGAATATCCTTGGGGGCTACATAGAGATTGGCCGGAAAGATGGCGGCATTCTCCATTTTCGCGATGCGTTTGGATGTAACCACGTCGATGCTTTCGATCTCTTCAATTTCATCACCGAAGAAAGTGATTCGGTAGCCATAGTCTACATAAGGCAGGTTGATATCCACGGTATCGCCTTTTACGCGAAACGTGCCGCGGTTAAACTCAAGCGTGGTGCGGTTGTATAAAGAATTTACCAGCGCATGCAGAAACGCCTGCCGCGAAATGGTTTCTCCCTTGCTGATCCGGATAATCCCGTTTTCATAATCCGTGGGGTTACCCATACCATAGATACAACTGACGGATGCCACCACAATGATATCCCTTCTGCCGCTGAGCAGACTGGAAGTGGCCCGCAGCCGGAGTTTATCCAGTTCATCATTTATGCTCAGGTCTTTTTCGATATAAACATCGGTAACGGGGAGATAGGCTTCGGGCTGGTAATAATCATAGTAGGAAACAAAATACTCCACGGCATTTTCCGGGAAGAACTGGCGGAATTCACCATACAACTGGGCCACCAGTGTTTTGTTATGTGTCAGGATCAGGGTTGGCCGTTGAGTCTGCTGTATTACATTGGCAATCGTGTAGGTTTTACCACTGCCGGTAACACCCAGCAGGGTTTGAAATTTTTCGCCTTCCAGCAGACCAGTTGTGAGTTGCTGAATGGCACCGGGCTGATCACCGGCGGGTGAAAAGGGACTATGCAGTTTAAAGGCCATACTGCAATTTAATCAACCTGATTCAGCCGGATGAACCGTTGCACAAAAAAGCCGTTCTTATTTCAGCTTTCTTTTTGTATATGCTGAATAGTCCGGCAGTAAAGCCGTGTATTCACTGTGCATCAGCGGGGAAGTGAGCAGAAAATCAGCAGTGGACCGGTCACAGGCCACGGGTATATTCCAGGTGGCCGCTACCCGCAGCAGGGCTTTGATATCGGGATCATGCGGCTGTGCTTCCATGGGATCCCAGAAAAAGATCAGCACATCAATTTTCCCTTCGGCAATAGCCGCGCCGATCTGCTGATCTCCACCGAGCGGACCGCTGAGAAAACAATGGACATCCTGGGAGAGGGCTTTTCCCAGCAGGGTGCCGGTGGTGCCGGTGGCATGGAGCTGGTGTTTTTTCAGGGCCTGCTTATTGTAGACAGCCCATTCCACGAGTTCTTTCTTTTTATGATCATGCGCTACGAGGGCGATGTTTTTTTTGTCTTGCATTTCACGGGTGTTCATGTAGGGAATGTATGAATTATTTGTGAGGTAACTGTTATGGGGTGAGTGGTGAGTGGATTAATAGTGAAAGAGGGGGAGATAAGGGAATTCCTGTGAGTTAGTTTCAGCGGTTTACTTGTATCCTCTGCGCTCTCTGCGACCTCCGCGGTTATTAAATTATTATGGGTAAAAAGAATCCGGCTCCTTTTCAGGAAGCCGGACCTTTTTATGTCAGAACAATGCAATTGCCTTATTTCAATTCTGCACTTACTGTGATTTTAGGCTCAGTGGCAATCTTACCTGCATCAATAGGCGCTCCGGTGATACCGTAGTCGGCCAGTTTGATGGTGAAAGACGCGCTGGTTTTGATGGCACCGCCGGCAACCACTTCGATGGTAGCGTTTGTGTTTACGGGTTTGGTTACATCTTTTACAGTCAGTTCGCCGCTTACAGGTACTGTGTAGGTACCGGGTTTGTCAAACTTTACTTTAGAGAGATCACTCAGTTTACCTACGAATGTGAACGTGGGGAATTTGGCGGAGTTCAGCCATTTTTCTCCATTAAAATGATCCTGGATCATTTCGTTGGTAAAGGCGAAGTTCTTTACAGTGGCTTCAAAACCGATCTGGCCGTTCTTGGTGTTCAGTTCACCTACTACAGTTTTGTTATCGGCTTTGGGTAAAGCGTCTTTGGGAGTAGTGGCATCAAAAGAAACCGTGGCAGAACTTGTTTTTTTCACTTGTGCGAAAACAGAAGCGGATACGGTTACCAGTGAAAGGATCAGGAATACTTTTTTCATGTTTATTGTTTTTGTTTGGTTTGTTGACATTTTATTTATTAATAGCAGAACGTTTAAAAGAGATTACCGTGGCCTGACGCAGCCGGCTGAAAATACCACCGCTGCAGGATGCTTTGATGGAAACCGTTTCGCCTGCAGTGAGTTTTTTTGCGGCGGCCACATCTTCCGCCTGGAAATCAAAGATGGCATAGGAGCCTGATGTACTGTCCGTGAATTTTACATTTACGGTACTGTCCACCGCTTCCAGCTCGGATATAACTCCATTTACCACGAGTATCTTATCCGTGTATTTGGCATTGGCCGCACTATCTCCTGTTACAAACTCACGGATCAGTTCATCCGCATTTACTGTATAGGCGGGTTTTTCTTTTTTGGTACTGGAAAAAGTGGAATTCTCCAGCTCATGACTGATATATTTAAAACTGCCGAAGGAAAGGGCCGGGCCAATCAGGATAAAAAAGAATTTTAAAAACGGGGAAAATGAACGCGCGGAGGCGATAAACAAGATAGCTGCAATGGCTTGTATGTACAGGAAAGGTTGTAACATACCCGTTAGCCCGTTGCCGACACCCAGGTCCAGCAGTGTATTGCTGAATACAATATATACAGTAACCAGTGAAAGCGAAAGTACACCGGCAATAATGGCCATGAGACCGGCTTTTTTCCCTTTGGCATGCAGATAGGCCGCCAACAAAGTGAGAACCGGGATCAGCCAGAAAATGTAAAAGGTAAAACTGAATTGCGGATAGGGATTGTCCAGTCCGAATTTATCAGCGGAAACAGCAAAGAAGTTCCCGGCAGGAAATTCCATGCCCGCCAGTTTACTATCCTCCCATTTTACCCAGGGAAGAAAGAAGGAAACCAACAGGACGGCAGCCGCCAGCAGGTGGACAGGATTTTTCGATGTGTTTGCTTGTGTCATACAGTTGCTAAAACGATCCGGTAACCAACTTGGTTGCGAATCGTAAAACAAATATACAATGTTTAAACATTGAAATGATTATTTTATGTGTAAAAATTTTGTGAAGAAGCGGTACAGGCATCAGTTGTGTGATTGGGCCGAACACCTTATGTGTTGATTTGAAGAAGGTTGGGTTGAATTGTATGAAAAGATAAGGGGCCGTATCAGTGATACAGCCCCACACTTACTAACCCATTAAATTTATAGACAATGTGGCTTATACAGCCTGCATTTCCTTGATCTTTTCCCGGATTTTACCCTCAATCTCTTTGGCGAGTTCCGGGTTATCCACCAGGAGTTGTTTTACCGAGTCGCGGCCCTGTCCCAGTTTATCATTGTTGTAGCTGTACCAGCTGCCGCTTTTTTGTACCACACCCAGTTCGGTACCCATATCGATGATTTCCCCGTTTTTGGAAATACCTTCTCCGAAAATGATATCGAATTCAGCTGCCCGGAAAGGAGGGGCTACTTTATTCTTCACCACTTTTACTTTTACGTGGTTACCGATGGCTTCATCGCCGTCTTTTACCTGTTGCGTACGACGGATATCAAGACGAACGGAAGCATAGAATTTTAAGGCATTACCCCCGGTGGTGGTTTCCGGGTTTCCAAACATTACCCCGATTTTTTCACGAAGCTGATTGATGAAAATGCAAATAGTATTTGTTTTGGCGATGGTGGCCGTAAGCTTACGCAATGCCTGGCTCATCAGCCTTGCATGCAGTCCCATTTTACTATCACCCATTTCTCCTTCCAGTTCGCTTTTGGGAACCAGGGCGGCCACAGAGTCAATCACCACTACATCCAACGCACCGGACAGGATCAGGCGATCAGCGATTTCCAGGGCCTGTTCACCATAATCCGGTTGAGAAATCAGCAGATTGTCTACATCCACGCCCAGTTTCTTAGCATAGCTGCTGTCAAATGCATGTTCCGCGTCAATAAAAGCACACATGCCGCCTTTCTTCTGGGCTTCGGCAATGACATGGGTGGCAATTGTCGTTTTACCGGAAGACTCAGGTCCGTAGATCTCTACCACGCGGCCACGGGGAAGACCGCCTATACCCAGGGCCACATCCAGGCCAATGGATCCGGTGGAAATCACTTCCTGTTCTACTTCGGCCCGTTCATTCATCATCATCACACTACCCTTGCCATAATCCTTCTCAATCTTATCCATAGTAAGCTTGAGCGCTTTCAGTTTTTCGGAGTTTGCTGACATATCTGTTGATTTTTCTTGTTTTGCCATTTTTCAAAATTAGCGGAACCGTGTTCCGCGGGTGTAAAAACTAATTAACATTCAAAACTAAAACATTTAGCAAGAAAAAACTAATATTTTTTGGATTATTTTTCCCGGGCTTTCTGTTTTTTTTCTGCCGGCCACCTGTTGTTTTCACCAAATTACCCTGCTAAGGGTAGTGCTTCATCCCGCATTATTCACTATTTTTTCAAAAATTTTCCCATGCTTAGCCGGTTGATGCTTTCCCTGTTTTTTATCTGCTCCCTGTTTGTCCGGGTCACCGCACAGCAACCAAAACTGGTATTGCCTGTATCCAGTACCAATAAACTGGAGGCCATGAAACTGAGTCCCGATGGCCGGTATGCCATCAGTGCGGACCTGGATGGCGTGGTGAAATGCTGGGACGCGGCCAGCGGGAAACTGGTACAGACTTTTCAGCATGACGGGGCTACCGATGTGGCCATTACGCCGGATAACCGGTATCTGGTTTCAGGCGGACTGGATCAACTGCTACGGGTATGGGATCTTGAAACCGGTATACTTTATAAGACATTAAGTGAACATAAGACTGCACTTACATTGGTAAATATCCGGACCGATGGCAAATGGATGGCAACAGCCGATCAATCGGGAACGGTTTGTCTGTGGGATCTTACTCAATGGACATTGGTCAACAGCTATGTCACGGATGCCGGTTTTCCCGGGGCACTTGAATTTGCCGGTATGCAACCCTGGCTGGCCCTGGCTGCCACGAAGAATATCTATATATTATCTATGGATAAAAAGACTTTCCGGCTGATCGGCGGGCACACGGATAAAGTACATAGTCTTGAAATTTCACCGGATGGCCGGCAGCTGTTATCCGGCTCATGGGATAATACAGCCGCACTCCGTGATGTGGAAACCGGAACCTTACTGGCCACCTATACAGGGCATACCAACTCCGTATTTGATGCACAATTCAGTCCCGATGGCAAAACCGTAGCCACGGCTGCTAATGATAATACTATCCGGATATGGGACAGGCAAACGGGTCGTGCCCTGTCCGTATTTAACGGGCATGATGATTGGGTAACGAAAATCCGTTTTACAACTGATGGTAAAAAACTGATCAGCACCTCCTTTGATAATACGGCCGGTATCTGGACCTATCCGGAAGGCAAGCTGCTTTACCGGCTCGAAGGACATACGGATGATCTGTATTTTCTTTCCCTCAATGAAAAAACGGGAAGAATTGTTGTCGGGTCTTATGATAATGATATCAGCAGCTGGGATATGCGTACGGGAAAAATGGATTTCCGTTTCGGGATTCACAATGAAAAAATAACATCGGTAGCCCAGTCAAACAGCGGCCGCTATACTGCGATCACGTACCGTGACGGACGGATTAAAGTGATTGACTTATTAACGGGGAAGCTCACCCTGAATATTAACGGGCACAGCGACTGGGCCCTGGCAGCCGTATTCAATCTTTCTGATTCCATCCTGTTTACCATGGGCGCCGACAACCGGCTTAAAGCCTGGAGCCTGCCGCAGGGAAAGCTCCTGGCCGATTCAAAAGGCGATGCCGGATCCGTGGATGCCTACCTGATGCTTAGCCGTGACGGCAAACAACTGGTGAGTTTCGGCGGTAAGACACTTTCCGTTTTTGATCTGGAAAAAGGAACCCGCAGTACCCGGGCCAGCAGCAGTGGATTTTTCAGTAAACCGGTACTGAGTCCCTCCGGAAAGTATATAGCCGAAGTAAATGAATCGGCGATCACCGTTTACTCCACGGCGGATGGCAAACCGGTAAACCGCTTTGCTGTTACCGGCCGCAATCCGTCAGCTTTTTTCTTCAGTTCGGATGACAGGGAACTGATTTGTGCGGATAAAACGGTAAAAGTATTCCTGCTGCAACCGGGGGATACCAGTCTGCGCCGGGAAGCGTTTACCGGGGGAGGGCAGGATATTTACCGGGCCGCCTGGCTGGATGAAGCCGCGGGGAAACTGATGGTAACAGATACCCTTATGCGCGTTTTTGTACTGGATCGTCATAGCTGGAAAAAGGAAGCTTTGTTCACGCCGGCTTCTCTCTTACCGGAAGTGGATAAGTACCGTTTTGCCAGGCTGACGATTTCACCTGACAGGCAATACCTGTTATCGGACCATGGCCGGTATTTCCGGTTGTGGCGGATTGCGGATGGCCGTCACCTCGGTCGCTTTGATGGCGATGACGCCTGCTTTATACCGGGTACAGACAGGCTCCTGATAAGTGTAAACGGGGCACTGAATATTTATGATGAAAAAACCGGCGGACTGGTCTATACCCATTTTATCGCCGGCGAACAGGATTATATTGTAATGGATGGCGAGGGACGCTTTGACGGCACGGAACTGGCTCGTCGCTATTTATATTTCACCTGCGGGAAAGAGATTGTCGAACTGGAAAGTCTGAAAGACCAGCTCTGGGTACCGGGTCTTGTATCGCGGATGATGCAGGGAGAGCAAATACAAACCCGGAAACTGTCGGAGCTGGATATATGCGGACAAAGCCCGTTGGTAGAGAATAAATCCGACGCCACGCATTATATTTTTTCAGTAAAGCCCCGCAAAGGCGGGCTTGGTGAAACGGTAATGCTGATCAACGGAATTGAATACAAGCGCTTCTCCCCAGCCGGATTGAAGCGTAATCAGGATGCCTATGAACTCAGGCTGCCCCGCGCCGCTGTTGCGGATTTGTTACTCAGCGGGCAGTCCAACCAGGTGCTGGTAAAAGCATTCAGCAGCAGTAACAGTATTTCCTCGCGCGGACTGATACTGAACGAAGAAAAAGCGAAAGCAGCGACGGCGGCACCCCGCTTATTTGCCCTGATGGTAGGCGTTAGTGACTATAAAGGAGAAGAACTGGATTTAAAATACGCGGCAAAGGATGCAGCGGATATTTCAGCGGCACTGGGTATTGCGGCACGCAAGCTGCTAAACCGCGACGGGAAAGAGCATGTGTTTATGTATAACCTCACCACCGGCTCCGACCGGATGGCGATGCCGGAGAAAGCGGCCATCCGGAAAACCCTGGAGGATATCGGGAAGAAAGCAGGGGCCAATGATATTGTCCTGATTTTCTTTGCCGGTCATGGTGTGATGGAAGGAGAGAAGAAACAGTTTTATTTCCTCACATCGGCCGCCTCAAAGCTCAGTGCGGCGGAATCCATGGAGGAAGTGGGGATCAGCACGGCGGAGCTGGCGGAATGGATGAGACCGCAGGTATTAAAAGCGCAGAAGCGGATTCTTGTTTTTGACGCCTGCAACAGCGGACAGGCGATCAGGGATTTTGTTCAGCTGGGACAGGCAGACCAGGGCTACCTGGCCGCACGGAATGATGAAACGGCCCGGCAGATCAAAGCCATTGACAAACTCAATGAGAAATCCGGGTTATTTATATTGTCGGCTTCGGCCAGCAACCAGAGTGCGTATGAGCTTGGCCGTTATTCGCAGGGGTTGCTAACGTATTCCCTGTTAAAAGCCATCAAGCAACAACCGGATATCCTGGAAGATGGAAACTTGCTGAGTGTGGGCCGCTGGTTTGATGCGGCGGAAAAAACCGTCACGGAACTATCCCGGGAAAACGGGGCAAGGCAGGAGCCGCAGATTGTCACCAATACCAATTTCACCATTGGCCTGGTGGATGAGGAAGTGATGGCAAAGATTGTTTTGCCACAGGAGAAGCCACTGTTCGCCGCCAGCAATTTTCAGAACAGCGATGAAGCCATTGCCGATGATGACCTGGAGTTCAGCAAACTGGTCAATCTTCAGCTCAATGAGCTGGCTATGCGGGGAAGTACCAGTGCGATAGTGTATGTAACCGCTACCAATGCGCCGGATGCCTGGAGTATGAGCGGGCGATATAAAACAAACGGCAACAATATAACGGTAACCATCAACCTTAAACAAAATAAGCAGATTCTGCAGAAATTTGAAGTAACGGGCACCCGTGACAAACTGAAAGAGCTGGCGGTCCGGGTGGCGGAAAGGGCGGCAGAGTTGGTTGTTAGTAGTCGATAGTCAATAGTCGTTAGCTGATGCTCCTAATTTACAGGAGAGAAGAACTGGCAGAGAAAAACTTTCTATAGAATTTACGTTACACAAACAAACCCGCCACTAAAGCCGAAGCGGCACCAAGTGCCAGGCCGCTGTAGATTTCAGCCTGTGTATGATCCGATACCAGTAAGCGGGCCGTACAGACCAGACCGGTAAGGAATATGGTTATGGCGATATAAAGACCGTAACTGAGGTCTTCGCGTAATCCGAGCAGAATAATAAATGTGAGTGCAATGCCCATCGAAATGGCATGCAGGCTGATCTTCATTTTTACGTTGGCCATTAATGCTGTAAAGGAACTGATCCAGATGGCTAATGCGAATTGTACGGCAACGGCCGGATAGTCGGGCAGATTTTTCCAGACATACCAGATCCAGAAATACCATACACCGCAGGCGACCAACGGAATGATCCGGTCTTTCTGTTGCCGCAGCTGAATGGAATCTATAAAGCGCAATCCTTTTAACAACAAAACCGTGACCATCGGGAAAAACAGATACATGGCCATGGCCTGAATCATTACCATCATTTGTCCGCGACCCTCAAACCCGGTAAAATGATAAGGATGGATATATACCAGGAAATACATTACATACAAGGGCACAAATACCGGATGAAAGAGCACGGAAATGAAACCGGCCAGCACGCGAAGGATGAACGGAGTACTGTTTCCGGTAGGGTCAATAGTGGGTCCGGCTGATCGGGTTACTGCTTGCATAAACCTGTTTAGGACTGCAAAGTAAGGGGATTATTAAAAAAAGGGTGCGGTTTTTGTATATTGGCAATACATCCCGGTTTGCAGCCATTTGAATTTTATAACTAACTCAGTATGAAGAAATTACTGTTTGCCATTGTCCTTCTCTTTTCGCTTACTCCCGCTTTTGCCCAGCAAAAAAATAAAGTCAGGCTACAGGCCATGTACGATTCCATTAAGGCGGCTGGTATCCTGCACCCGGAATTTGTAATGGGTCAGTGTATCCAGGAAACCGGCTGGCTGGCCTGCAAAAAATGCTGCCTCCGCTATCATAATCTTTTCGGCTTCTATATCAAAGGCAATAAATGTAAAAAATTCACCTCGGAAACCGCCTGTATCGCTTATTATAAAGCCTGGCAGGATAAACGCTACCTGAAATGGCAGAAAAAACACCCCAAGCAGGATTATTATCATTTCCTGAAATCAGTAGGCTATGCCACCGGGGATAAATACACCAGGGAACTGAAGCCGAAAGTGGAATGGGTGAAGAAAAACCTCAGGTTGTAAATACCCGGGAACTCAAAACTCAAAGTAATAATGGCGGATTGACTTTAATGAGTCTTCCTGGTTTCGGATTTTTTTACTTTTTACTTTTTACTTGTTTCAACCCCTTTATCTTATCAATATGAAACGGCGTATGCGCCGCGAAAATATTGTTGATGAATAAGAGTTCATTGATGCCTTCGGCTTTGAGCATGCCCATGAAATCGCCGGTGTAGTAACGCTGGTCCACCACAATCACTTTTTCATAGTTGTTGATCAGGAAAGGCGCAAAGGCATTGCCGTAGGATTCCTTGACGATAACAATCTTCCGGCCGTTTTTGTGCAGCGTTTCCATTTTTACAATGGGCAGGTCTCCCTGCAGGAATACGGAATAACTATTGCCGCCACTGGCGCCTTCTCCATACATTTTTGATTTGGCCCAGTAATTCAGGCTGGTTACACTGCCAATGGAGAAACGAACGGAATCTTTAAACAGATAATACCGGACGGAATCGGGATTTTCTTTCAGTTTGGGATCACGGGTTAGCCGGTACAATGAACCGAGAAAAGCGGGCTTTACTTTGGAGCGTACCGTATCCAGTGAAACGGGACTGAGTCCGGCGGTTTCGCAAAAAGCACGGTAGGCATAGTAGGCCCCGAGACTGGTCCAGTGATGGTCGGTATTGAAATAGATATACTCTTCGCGGTGCTTGCGCATTTCATCAATGGCCCATACTTTTTTTATATCCGGATCAAGGTGATTGTAAATATTTTCAATGGCCGGCCGGTTAGGCTTCTGGAGTTTCTTATATTTTTCGGTCAGTTCAAATTCAAGGGCTACGGGTATAACGAGGTTGTATACCTGTAATCCGGGAATGCCGGCGCGGTGATAACTGTTGATCACATCGGCATAGGCTTTTCCCATGGCCGGTCCGCCACCAAACATTTCAAAGGCCCGGTTCTTAAATACAAAAAGATTCTTCTTCATTTCCCCCACGGCCCCGTCGTCGGGCCGGAGACCTTCGGTTTCTTTCTTAGCTGTATCGGCTGCCGGTTTCTCATTGGCTTCGGCATTGTTCTGCGGGGTATAGATTTTAATATCCGTGGATTCAAAACCCAGCTTATCGCGGAAGGAAGTGGATACATTAATCAGTTCATCCCGGTAAGGAAAATTATCGGCATAATACATTTCAATTCCCCGGAAATAATCACCACTCCAGAGCGCGCTGTCGGAATACACCGGGAAGCCGGCCAGTTTACGGTTTTCAGCTTCTGAAATGTCTTTCTTTTTCATGGACAGTGATACAATGCCGCCAATCAGCAGTAAACTGCAGAAGAGCGTCACGTTGACCACCTGGATTGTCCTGTTTGTTTTTTCACTCATGGGTTAAAAACGGAAATAGATAAACGGATTATAACTTTTTCCCACCAGTTGCGCCACACAGATAAACAGCAGCAGTACATTAAAACCAACCGTCAGCCCGTCATACAAGGTAGCCCGGCTGCTTTTCCTGTTGATCCAGGCGGTTACTTTATGATACACGGGCATACAGAATGCGATTGCCATGATCAGCCAGAACAGGTGCATCGTCAGTGTGTTTTTGATATCGAGATAACCGTCTGCCGCGGGGGAGAAAGTGAATAGTTTTTGTACATAGGCATATAACAGTGCCGTATCAGTGAAATAAAAGATCACCCAGCCTGGAATAATAATGGCCAGGGCATATATATGTGCCAGGAAAGCGGGGGCTTTGTCCAGCCATTTCTGTAAAAAAGCTTTTTCCAATGCGATAAAGACAAAGAAATAAAGTCCCCAAAAGATAAAATTCCAGCTGGCCCCGTGCCACATACCGGTAAGAAACCAAACGACCAGCAGGTTAAAGTACACGTGTTTTTTATTTCCGCCCAGCGGGATATATACATAATCGCGGAAGATGCTGCCGAGGGAAATATGCCAGCGCCGCCAGAATTCACTGATGGATTTGGAAATATAGGGGTACTCAAAGTTTTCCCGGAAGTGAAAACCGAACATCCGGCCGAGTCCGATCGCCATATCGGAATACCCGGAGAAATCGAAATAGATCTGGATGGCAAACATGATCAGGCCGAACCAGGCTTCCGCGGTGGAGAGACTGAGCAGTTCGGTCATGGTCAGCGGGTCGCTGTTATCGCCCATGTATTTGCGCACCAGTTCGGCCGCCACATTCGCAATCACCACTTTTTTAAACAACCCGATACAGAAGCGGGAGATACCCAGGCTGAAATCCTTTAAGTTTTCTTTCCGGCTGTCTATTTCCGTAGCCACATGCGCATAGCGGATAATGGGGCCGGCTACCAGGGAAGAGTACAGTGATACATACATCAGGAAGTTGGGGAAGTTGCGTTGCGCTTTGATATCGCCCCGGTATACGTCCACCACATACGAGATAGTATGAAAAGTATAAAAGGAAATACCGATCGGTAATGCATAGCCCGGTGCTTCAAACTGTGTACCGAGCAGACCGTTAACCTGGTCAACCAGGAACTGATCATATTTAAACGTAGCCAGCAGACAGAGGTTGAGTACCACCGTGAAGGTGACCCCGATCTTCGCCCATTTTGTGCCCCGGTGTTTGTCAATAAAAATCGCATTGGCCCAGTCTACCATGGAAGAGAGAATCAACAGGGAAATCCAGATCGGTTCCCCCCATCCGTAAAAAGCGAGTGAGAAGACGATTAATACCCAGTTTCTCCAGGTCGCATTGTTGGAACTGTAGTACAGTAGCAGGTTCAGCGGCAGGAAAAGAAACAGAAAAATAAGGCTTGCGAAGACCATGTTCAGGGGGTTAGGGAATAAAAGCCGTGTAAAATACAGTATTGCTTCCTGTTTTTACAGGGAAATCAATGTATTTTTCTAAAAATACCCTCCAACGGGTATGAGACAATTATTATTGTCTGTGGTTCCGTAACTTTCGCCCGAAAACAAGATGACATGCAATTAAACGCGAAGCTTATTCAGCTGCTACCCCTGCAGACCGGTAACGGGAAAAACGGGCAATGGAAGAAACAGGACATTATTGTGGAGACCGAAGGTCAGTTCCCGAAGAAAATCTGTGTATCTATCTGGGGAGATAAAATCAACGAATCCGTGCTCAGGCCGGGTTCCCTGCTGAGTATTTCCTTTGATGTGGAAAGCCGCGAATACAATGGCCGCTGGTATACGGATGTGAAAGCCTGGAAAGTGGAAGCAGCAGGTGGTGCCGGTACGGTTGACCGCATTCCGGAAGATGATGTCCATTTTGAAGAAGGTCAGATGGAGGGGGGAGATCTCCCGTTTTAGGTGGCAGGGCTTGTAATGGTGACAGGTTAATGAGTTGATAAGTTAACAAGGGCCCTGCTTAGAATTATTTGCTGTAAATAGCGGGGTGCCCATCTTTATCAACTTTTCAACCTCTTACCTTATAAACTTTTCCTCAGCCTCGCTACAGGTATATTCAATTGCTCCCGGTACTTCGCCACAGTACGCCGGGCAATATTGTAACCTTTTTCCTGCAGCAGTTCGGTAAGGCGTTCATCGCTCAGCGGGTGTTTTTTATCTTCTGCTTCAATAAAATCGCTCAGTATCTTTTTTACTTCACGGGTGGAGACTTCTTCACCGCTGTCGGTGCTTAAGGATTCGGAGAAGAAGAATTTGAGGCGATACGTACCGAATTCGGTTTGAACGAATTTGCTGTTCGCCACCCGGCTTACGGTGGAGATATCGAGAAAGGTTTTTTCTGCAATATCTTTCAGGATCATGGGGCGCAGTTCCGTTTCGTCCCCGGTCAGGAAGAATTCGTACTGGTGATCCATAATGGCACCCATGGTGCTGAGGAGGGTATGCTGCCGTTGTTTGATCGCGTCAATAAACCACTTCGCGGAATCAATTTTCTGCTTGATAAAAAGCACGGCTTCTTTCTGCCGTTTGTCTTTTTTAGAACCCCGCTCATAATCCTTCAGCATATCGCGGTAGCCTTCGCTGATCCGGAGTTCGGGTGCATTGCGGCTGTTGAGTGTCAGTTCCAGTTTGCCGGCATTATTCAGGATAAAAAAATCGGGCACCACATAGCTTTCAGCTTTGTTGATCTCCCCCACATTGCCACCGGGCTTGGGACTCAGCCGGATGATTTGCTGCATCACTTCGCGGAGTTGTTCGTCATCGATATTCAGTCCGCGTTGAATTTTTTCATAGTGTTTTTTGGTAAACTCGTCAAAGTATCTTGAAATGGCTTTGATGGCCAGGTCTACCGGCTTCCCTTCATCTTTTAAACGCTGGAGCTGAATAAGAAGACACTCGCGCAGATCGCGGGCTCCCACACCGGGCGGATCAAAAAGCTGTATCCGCCGGATGATCGCTTCCACTTCTTCTTCGGTGGCCATTACATTCTGGCGAAAAGCCAGGTCATCCACAATAGCGGACGTTTCCCTTCTCAGGTAGCCGTCTTCATCAATACTGCCTACTATCTGTTCGGCAATGGTTTGTTGTTTTCCTTCCAGGTGCAGCAGACCGAGCTGGTCAATCAGGGTTTCGTAAAAACTGGCTTCTGTTTTATAAGGGAGTTGCCGTCCTTCGTCTTCTTCAGGGTAGTTGTCGTCGCGGAGTTTATAATCGCCCACTTCATCATCGCCGTCCTGCACATAATCGCTTACATCAATATCATTATAGTCCTCTTCGCTGCCATCTCTTTCTTCATAGTCCTCATCGGAACTTTCGCTGAATTCATCTTTCAGGTCATCGGCATTTTCATCGTGGCCTTCTTCATCCAGTTCGAGTGCCGGGTTTTCCTCCAGTTCTTCTTTAATCCTTGTTTCCAGGTTGGCCGTAGGCACCTGCAACAGTTTCATTAACTGAATCTGCTGGGGTGACAGTTTCTGCAATAATTTTTGCTGTAAACTCTGACTCAGGGCCATGGTGTTCTTCGCCGGAGTTTCCCGGTTCCGGTCGCAGCATGCTGCCTGAACCTGTTGAACCGATGACTCCTTTTTTGGTTAACTTGTATGCTACTTTTATGCGTGGGTCGCGCCTTTGCACAAAAATAATGCCGTAAATTTAAACGTAAAGAAAATAAATATGGTGCAACGAGTATGCGGGTTTCTTGTTGTGTTCCTGTTAATGTTTTTTGGAGGCACTTACGGGCAGCGGCATCCAGCGCCTGGCATTACCATTGCCGGATTAAAAAAGGTTCATTATCAACAGATGACGATGCCATTCCGGTCACAGTTTAGCCGGCCAGTTTTCCCAGGCGCATTGGATAATACCCGTCCCCCGGCTTTTACTTTGTTAAATATGCCGACTGGAAGTACATATATCAATAATCTCGGATTTATCTGCCGGTATGAGCTGAAGCTGGATAAAGTGCTGGCTGTACCATTACGGTTTCGCTTGGGGTCGAGGGAGTATGTGGACAGGATGGAGGGGAAGAACGGCAGGTAATGTTTGTCGATAGTCGTTAGTCAATAGTTGAATGTGATAAATGAGCCAATATGCAGGTGTGCCGATTAGCCAATTGACCTGCGATGTAAACATGAGGTGTACACAATGTCTCCCCTCACCATGTAAGGGTGCTTTGTCGGTAACAAAAACGATATACGCTATGCCCCCTCACCCTGTAGGGGTGCTATGTCGGTAACAAAAACGATATACGCTATGCCCCCTCACCATGTAAGGGTACTTCGTCGGTAACAAAAACGGTATACGCTATGCCCCCTCACCCTGTAGGGGTGCTATGTCGGTAACAAAAACGATATACGCCATGCCCACCTCACCCTGTAGGGGTGCTTTGTTGGTTTACGAAAAAGTTACGTAATGCCATGGCTTCATATGAAAACCCCGGAAAAAAATTTCTCTCAAAATGCAGACAAACAATAAACGGAACCTTTCTTCCTATAAATTGGCGTCATTAAACCTTATTGTTATGGCAAACACGTACACACAAATTCATTATCAATTTGTTTTCGCTCCCAAATACAGGCGAGCATGTATATCCCCGACATGGAAAGAGGAATTGCACAAGTTTATTACAGGAACCATCCAGCGCCATGGGCATAAAATGCTGCAGGTAAACAGCATGCCTGATCATATTCATCTGCTGATTGGCATGCGTCCACATCAGTCGGTATCTGAACTTATCCGATCAGTTAAATCGGAAAGTACTAAGTGGATTAATGAAATGGAGTTTTGTTCCGGAACCTTCGCCTGGCAGGAGGGGTATGGGGCCTTTACATACAACAAATCAACTGTATCAGTTGTGGCAAGGTATATAGCAAACCAGGAAGAGCATCACAGGAAAATACCGTTCAGAGATGAATACCGGCAGTTATTGGATGAAGAAGGGATTTATTATAATGAGCAATACATATTTACAGATCCGGTTTAGAAAAAAACGGGTGCTGTACAACAGTTCGCTTATTTTTTGTCAACCAACAAAGCACCCCGATGGGGTGAGAGTGACATTGGGTATGGTTTTACCGACAAAGCACCCTTACGGGGTGAGGGGAGACATTGGGTATGATTTTTACCGACAAAGCACCCTTACAGGGTGAGGGGAGACATTGGGTGTGATTTTTACCGACAAAGCACCCCGATGGGGTGAGAGTGACATAGGGTATGATTTTTACCGACAAAGCACTCCTACAGGGTGAATGGGGACATTGGGTATGAGTTGTTACTAACAATGCAATCTTGCAACATGAGAATGACTCATTCAGCATCCTGCTAATGACTATCACCTAAGGACTTCTCTCACTACCGCTACTATCTTCTCTCCCTTCTCTTTAATCTGTGCTTCTGTCCAGGTTAAACTGATTGCAGTGGAGATACACCGGTTCATCACTGCATGACTGGCGGAGAAATCCTTAGTGGCTTGCTCCATAACACGGGCTTTCAGTTCAGGACTGAGGGCATTGAGTGTAACCGCATTTTTCAGGTGATCCCATTTGCGGATATAATGCCAGTTGTTGTCGAACCAATAGAAATTGCCGGCGAGTATGCCTTGTGCTTTTAATTCAGCGACCACGGCCCGGGTCTGCTCTTCTGTAGGCAGGAACCAGCTGATGAAACTGCAACTATCACCGGCCGGATCGGGAATACGGCGGAAGCTGATTTCAGGAACCGTGGACAGTATGGCTTTCAGTTGTGCATGATTATTTTTCTGGATCGCCAGGAATTCATTGAGCCGTTTGATCTGTGCCAGTCCTACTGCTGCATGTAATTCAGAAATGCGGTAATTGTACCCGATAAACGGATGCAGGTCCGCACCACGATCCACCCCGAGATGATCGTGTCCATGATCGGTATAACCATCGCTTTTTATATAAATGTCTTCGCGGTTGGTCATTACCACCCCGCCTTCGGCACAGGTCATGGTTTTTACAAAGTCGAAAGAGAATGTACCGGCATCACCAATGGTGCCCAGCGCTTTTCCTTTATAGTAACCACCAATACTCTGACAGGCATCTTCCAGTAAAATCAGGTTATGTTCCTTGCAAATTGCCTGGAGCGCATCCAGGTCGGCCATGCTGCCGCACATGTGTACAGGCATAATGGCTTTTGTTTTTGGTGTAATGGCTTTTCGAACGGCGGCCGCATCAAGCGTAAGGGTATCATCCACATCCACCAGTACGGGTACGGCACCCACACTCAGTACTGCTTCAAAAGAGGCTACGAATGTAAAAGCCGGGGTGATCACTTCATCCCCGTACCCGATACCAAGAGCGCTCATTGCAGTGGTCAGCGCAGCAGTACCACTTGAGGTCAGCTGCGCATATTTACTGCCGAATGTTTCGCAGATAGCGGCTTCCAGTTCTTTGGATTTCCAGATGCCTTTGCGTGGTCCGTCAAATCCATAGCGCATCAGGATGCCGGTTTCCAGTACATCATTTACTTCTTTTTTTTCGAGATCACTCCAGAGTTCGTAGCCAGGCATAATTTCCAGTTAGTGTTAGAAGTTAGTAGTTAGTTGTCGGGAAGACTCCGGTTGAGGAGGCTTTCTGACAGCCCCGCAAAGGTAAAAAAGGAAAAGGAAAGACTCGTCATTTTAACAACAGGCAACGGAAGGGTAGTATGTGTTGTCAAACGCAAAAGGTACGGATGAGAAAATGCGTATGGTTTCTGCTGTTTATCTCTTCATTTCAGCTAAATGGCCAGGTAAGAACCGGACTGAGGGGCGGCCTCAACAGATCAAACCTGGTGGAACGGTGGGATCAGCCTGACGGCCGGATCACAGGTGCAGCGGTTACCAGGCTGAATGGCGGGTTTCTGTTTGAAATTCCTTTGGAGGAACAATGGTTTCTTCATACCGGTCCGTATTATTCAGGTAAGGGGGCGAATATGCATGAGACGGACTCCACCAGGAAAAAGGACTCGGTTAAGATCCGGCTTAATTATATTGAACTGCCGGTTATGATTGTTTACAAATTCCCCGGTGAAAAAGAACATCAGTTTATTCTTTCTTCCGGTCCTTACCTGGGTTATGGTTTTAATGGTTCAATGGCGTGGAAAGGCGGAAGACCCGCAACCCAACGACATATTCATCGCAAATCCGCAGAGAATTACCGGCAGTTTGAACTGGGCTGGATGATTTCGGCTCACTATGAAATCGAATCCCGCTATGGTCTCCGGCTCGATTTCTCCAAAAGCCTGCTGAATATACAGCACCCGGAAAGCTGGCAGAAGAGTTGGGTGATGGGGTTTTCGTTTTATTGGTATCTGAGGAAAATGAATAATGAGTAATGAGTAGCTGACCGTACTGAACTAAAGAGTTGAACACCCTGCTTTGGGAAAAGTACCCATTCTGTAATGACTTTTCTCCTTTTACTCATTATTCATTACTCATTACTCATGGGTTATAAAACCCCCATTTTCCGCCCGGTTGCACCAGGATCGCGATTTCGCTCATTTCACTCTCGTTATTATTCTTGCCAACGGCGGTAATGACGTAGCGGTACGAAAAATGATTGGAAGAAAGGGCTTCTTTGAGCTGGAAACCTCCGGGTTGGGTGACCAGCCGGGAGAGATAGCGGGGTATATTGCCAAATGTTTCGCTGTGTGAATCGGCGGCATACTGGTATACCACATAATATTTTATTTCTACCCGGTTACGCGGATCCGGTTTTACATCCAGCTGAATAATGGAATCGTTGCTGATACTGCGGGTAACAATCGGTGGCCAGGGCTTTTCGTTATCAATCCAGCGCATGGGTGGCAGTAATGCAGGGTATTTGTAATAGTTATTCTGCAGGGAATCATTCCAGCCATTGGGATTGCGTTCAAAGGATTTGCTGCTGAAATAAATACTGCCCTGTACATTGGGGTAACGGCGCAGCAGGCTGATCTGGTTGGGTAGTTCGGCCGGATTCTTCCATTTGGGCTGGTTTTCGGATGTGCGATAGATGCCGTGCCCGATATAAATATGCCGGCCATAACTGTGGCGGCTCCACCATTCGAGCAACTTTTCGTAGGCAATTTTATCATGACCGATTTCAAGATAAAGCTGGGGAGTGACATAATCAATCCAGCCTTTTTTTAACCATAATAAAATATCGGCGTAGAGATCATCATAGTTGGTCTGCCCGGCACGGCTGTCACTGCCCTCGGGGTCTTTGTCTTTATTTCTCCATACACTAAAAGGGGAAATGCCAAACCGGCAACCTTTCTTTTCTTCTTTAATAGCCAGGCTGAGGGCCAGTATTATTGAATCACAGTTGCTCCGCCGCCAATCGTCTTTGGATAATTTACTACCCGATTTTGTATAGGACGCAAAATCGGGAAATTCTTTTCCGGGAATCCGGTACGGATAAAAGTAGTCATCCATATGAATCGCGTCTACGTCGTAACGCTTTACAATATCGCGTACCACGTTCACCACAAAACGCTGTGCTTCCTTATTGCCGGGGTCAAAATATTTTTTTTCGCCATATACCAGGAACCATTCCGGATGAATACGGGATATATGATTGGAAGCAATGGAGGAAGAGGCGGTATTGTGTACGGCCCGGTAGGGATTGAGCCAGGCATGAAATTCCATCCCGCGTTTATGCGTTTCTTCAATCATGAACTGCATGGGATCCCATGCCGGAAAAGGCGCTTTGCCTTGTGTACCGGTCAGCCATTCGCTCCATGGTTCGTAAGGAGACGGATAGAAGGCATCCGCGGCGGGACGAACCTGCACAATCATGGCGTTCATTCCATTCCGCTGATGCAGATCGAGCAGGCGGATATAATCGGCTTTTTGTTTTTCGGGATTGGTTTCGCCGGCTTTGGGCCAGTCGATATTATTAACCGTGGCAATCCATACCCCACGGAATTCATATTTAGGCTGGGCGACTGCGTTAATCGTAAGTAAACTAAACAGCAAGAGGAACAGGAACGGTCTTTGTTTCATGGTGTAATCAGATTCGGATGATCAATCCGTCAAAGTTACATCATTCAGCTCCATCACGGATCTTATCGAGCAGATCGCTGAGAATATTAGCATCTTTTTCTGAAAGATTGCCCAGCACCTGGTCCATTTCATCCTGGCGGCTGTCCAGGCGTTCCAGTAATTTCTTTCCTTTATCGGTAATGATTACATCCACCAGGCGGCGGTCATTCTTGCAGACTACTTTTTTTACCAGGCCTTTCAGGATTAACCGGTCAACAATCCGTGAGGTATCACTCATTTTTTCGAGCATGCGCTCCCGGATCTGTAAGGTGGACAGCGGTTGGGGAAAACTGCCCCGCAGGATACGCAGAATGTTGAACTGCTGGGAAGTAATGTCCTCGGCATCGAAAATCTCCTTGGTTTTATCTTTTACCCAGGCCATGGTATAAATCAGGTTGATGCTGGCTTTCTGGTGGGCATTCCGGAATTTCGACTGTTGTATGTCTTTTTCAATTCCCATGTTTGGTGTCTGTACCATAAAAGTAAAAAGTTTTGGGCGAAGTGGATACTCCGGCCCAAAACTTATTGAATAAACCTTAACCAATTAATTGTTGTAATAAAATTTCTCCTCTACGATCTTGCCGTTTTTCCAGCGTTGTACCGCCAGCTGGGTATAGTTTCTTACACCGTAATCTTTATGGGTGTAGTCAAACCACCATTCCACTACCGCCAGGTCATCGCTGATCAGGGTATTGATTACTTTGGCTCCGCGGAATTCTGTCAGGCCGCCAACAAAAGCTTCTTCATACTGACGGTTCAGGGCCTTTCCTTCACGGGCAGGGTAGTTATTGTCCTGCATCACCACATCGTCCGCATAAAATTTGTCAAAAGCTTCCAGGATTTTTCCTTCCAGGATCATCTGGTTCAGCTGGTCTACGTTTGTTCTTAAATCGCTCATGGTATTATTTTTTGTTGTTTTAAATGATACCGCAAAATTAATGTTGCAACATCGAATAAACCAAATTTATTTTCAGAAATGGGTCTGTTTTACCCTTTTTTAACAGTATTAAAGCAGCAAAAGGGGAAAAAACTACCTCTTTGTGGTATAGGCGGGTATGAAAAAATTCCTTTTTTTTACCGCAGATTACGAACCGTCAACCATTAAACTATCTTATTTATGAAGCTCCTGTCCGACTCCATCAAGTGTTTTTTTGAAGGCTTTGCCTCGTTTTATACTTCCATTTTTGAGGAGATGAAGAAGATCTGAGTGGTGAATGGTGAATGGTGAGTGGGATGTACCAGGCTTAAAAAAAGGAAAAGTCCGAGTGCCGAAAAAACTGCTTTCCGATCAGCTTGTTTTTTAAAAAAATTCAGCTAATTAATTTATTAGTAAAAGAAATATTAAATATTTCCTTGTTCAGAAAATACCCTGCCAGAGTAATTTTTTCTGCTTTAAACCCCCCACTCACCATTCACCACTCACTATTCACCCTTTCCTCAATTCCCCCGACAACATCAGTATCGCAAACAAATGATGTCCTTCGTGCAGTAAAAAGACATTGATCCATTGCTGCAAGGTCAGTTCTCCGAACAGGGCATGGATTCCTTTTTTGGCAAAATCGGTTTCGCTGAAATGGAGCATTTCGTTGGCCATTTCCTTGCGGGTAGTGATCATGTCCTGCATGATTTCACGGAAGGTCTTGCCACAATTGTCCAGAAAGGCGGGGTCGGCTTCCGGGGTATAGCGATCAAAGAAGGGGAGATGATCCTGCAGGATGAGTTTTACCCGGTCTATAAATGTATGCTGATAGGTTTGCAGGTGAACAATCTGTTCAAAGATGGACCATTTACCCGGTATCACCTGGCGCCGGATCTGTTCTTCCGACAGACCGTCAATAATGTCCACGAGGGTTTTGTGCTGGTACTGCAGGCGGGTCGAAATATGCGAGGGTAAATGCATAAATGGGTGATTTGGTACATGATAAGGTTCAGTTTTCCCACACACGGGTGCCTTCGCTGCAATTGGAACAGATATCAATATTTTTTCGTCCTTTCAGAATCTGTTCCCTGAATTTACTGTATTCTCCGTTTTTCCAGATTTCTTTAAAGGTTTTTTTCTTTAAATCGCCCATCCGGTGCCGGGCATCCTTGTCAAAACAGCAGGGCGCCACCAGTCCGTCCCAGGTAATCACGGGATCGTGCCAGAGCCGCCAGCAATGATTGGCGAGTTTGCCTTTGAACTCGTAACCGTCCGTTGTCTTCCGGTAGCGGCTGAATTTATCAATGGACGGAATCAGCTGATTGGGGTCCTGTTCGTAGTCATAAATCTGGGCGGTCTTCAGCCACACATCATCCACCCCGATTTCTTTTGCAAGGGCTTTTACCTCCTCTATCTGGTGCTCATTCGGTTTCACCACTAAGAACTGAAACACCACAAAGGGTTTACTGCTTTGCAATTCTTTTTTCCATTTCACGATGTTGCGGGCCCCTTCCAGTACTTTATTCAATTGCCCGCCCACGCGGTATTGTTCATACACTTCCTGGGTGGTTCCGTCAATGGAGATTATAAGCCGGTCCAGTCCGCTTTCAATGGTTCGTTTTGCATTTTCATCGGTCAGGTAATGCGCATTGGTGGAAGTAGCGGTATAAATTTTTTTTGTTGCCGCGTATTTTACCATATCGAGAAAAGCCGGATTGAGGTAAGGCTCTCCCTGGAAATAAAAAACCAGGTAGAGCAGTTCTTTATGCAACTGATCGATGGTGTCTGTAAAAAAATCCTTTTGCAACATACCCGTAGGCCGGGTAAAGGCCCGCAGGCCGCTCGGACATTCGGGGCACCGGAGATTACAGGAAGTTGTGGGTTCAAACGAAATGGAAACCGGGTAGCCCCATCGTACCGGCTTACCGGTCCACTTGCTGACCTGGTAACTGGCCAGCACTTTCAGCCCGTTCCATACACGGCGGAATGTGAGTTTGGAAATCAGATTTATGCTGTCTCGTCGGTTTATGCGGCTCATCGGGAGTAAAGGTACGGAATGAGGCTCCCACATTTCGTCTGCTGGCCCGGTTGCATTATCTTCAAAGGGTATAATTATGAACGGAGGCAACAAGCCATATGAAATTTTTGCATTGGGCGACGGGGCGCTGACCATTGACTGGGGCAACCAGATGGATGAACAAATCAATCGTGAAGTAACAGCCCGGGCAGCTCAGTTCCGGCAACAGTCATTTCCGGGTTTTTCGGAGACGGTACCGGCTTATAGTTCCCTGACCGTATTTTTTGATCCCTTGTTTATCCGGCAGCATATTTCACCGGGGAAAACGGCTATGGAATATGTAATGGAAAGAGTGCAGGCTTTATTGGATTTACCGGTAGCAGTAAAGCAGGAGACCGGCAGACTGGTACGCATACCCGTTTGTTATGATCCGAGCCTGGCACCGGAACTGGAATGGCTGGCCCGCGAAAAAGAAATCAGTGTGGAGGAACTTGTTATCCTGCATACAACGCCGGTGTACCGGGTATATATGTTGGGCTTTCTGCCCGGCTTTGCCTATATGGGCGAAGTGGACGAACGGATACGTATACCCCGGAAACCGCAACCTCAGCCAACAAGGGCCGGCAGTGTGGGTATTGCGGGAAAACAAACAGGCATCTATCCGTTTGCCTCACCCGGCGGATGGACTGTAATCGGCAATAGTCCTGTACAGTTGTTTAATAAAAACCGGAAGGAACCAACACTGATCCGTGCGGGTGACCGTGTACAGTTTTTTGCAATAGATAAATATGAGTTTGCGCATTATTAAAGCAGGCCTGTTGGATACTATTCAGGACCTGGGCCGGTTTGGTTTCCTGGCCAGTGGTATCAACCCTTCCGGGGCCATGGACCGGTATGCCCTGCAGCTCGCCAATGCCCTGGTGGGCAATGCGCCAGGAGAAGCCGGTATTGAATTGCATTTTCCCGCTTCGGTCATTTTGTTTACCCGGCCGGCACTGATTGCCCTCAGTGGTGCAGATTTTTCGCCCAGTATCAATGGCGAACCGGTCCCGATGCAACAAGGTATTGTGGTTAATAAAAATGACGCATTGCAGTTTCACCGGCCTGTAAAAGGAGCGAGAGCCTATATCGCCGTTGCGGGAGGTTTCCAGCTGGAAGACTGGCTGGGCAGTTATAGTACCAACCTGAAAGCCGTAGCAGGCGGTTTTCACGGGCGCCGGTTACAAAAGGGTGATGAAATAGTCCTGAACGGTAAGAAGGAGTACGGTTATTTATTGCCGGGCAAAAATTTCAGGGTATTGCCCTGGGCCGCCGATAATAAGTATGAAGAGGAAAGCAGCGAAATAGCGGTGTTGCCCGGTCATGAGTGGGGGCGGTTGACGGAGGAAGCGAGGGAGCGGTTGCTGCACAGTCCTTTCCTGATTACGAAACTGGCGGACCGGATGGGTTACCGGTTGGGGAATGAGCCTTTGTCCGTGTTACCGGGTGAAGATATATTATCGTCCGCGGTAAACAGGGGAACCATCCAGTTGCTGCCCGATGGCAAACTGATTGTGCTGATGGCCG
>JAFLBL010000007.1 GCA_017303855.1 Chitinophagales bacterium
CAATCCCCTTGGTATCCCAGGGCTTGCTGAGTTCAACCGGACCGAGGAACATTTCGTACATGCGGAAGGTATCCGCGCCATATTTATAGACCAGGTCATCCGGATTCACGGTATTGTATTTTGACTTGGACATTTTTTCTACTTCTGCGCCACAGATGTATTTGCCATCTTCGAGAATGAATTCCGCATCGGCATACTCATCGCGCCATTTTTTAAAAGCTTCAATGTCCAGCTCAAAGCCGTCTACAAAATTCACATCTGCATGTCTAGCATTTGTTTCATATTTATCTTTCAATCCTGCAGATACGAATTGATTGGTTCCTGCAATACGATATACGAACCGGCTGTTTCCCTGGATCATCCCCTGATTCACCAGTTTTTTATACGGCTCATCATAACCGATATGTCCGAGATCGAAAAGTGCCTTGGTCCACATGCGGCTATACAACAGGTGACCAACCGCGTGTTCGGTACCTCCAATGTATAAATCCACCTGGTTCCAATAATCAGACAGTTTACGGTCACAGAAAGCTTTGTCATTCTGCGGATCCATATAGCGGAGGAAGTACCAGCTGGAGCCGGCATAACCGGGCATGGTATTGGTTTCGAGTTCCCGATCAGTCCAGTCCTTAATATTCGCCAGCGGTCCTTCTCCATCCGGACCGGAACCATATTTGTCGACCACGGGTAATACCAGCGGCAACTGATCTTCGGCTAAAGGATAAGCAATACCATTCTTCCACTCGATCGGGAAAGGTTCGCCCCAGTAACGTTGACGGCTAAACGCGGCATCCCGCATTTTATAATTTTTCTTACGTACGCCGATGCCCTTCTCTTCTATGGCGTTGATGGCCACTTCGATGGCATCTTTCATCAGCAGGCCGTTCAGGAAACCGGAATTTTCCAGGGTAGCTTCCTTGGTGGGATTGGCCTCTTCGCCATTATAATAGGAACCGATGATATTGGTGATGGGGATATTAAAATGTTGTGCAAACTTGTGATCCCGTTCATCGCCGCAGGGTACAGCCATGATGGCACCGGTACCGTAACCGGCGAGTACGTATTCGGAGATCCAGATCGGAATTTCGCGGCCATCAAAAGGATTAATGGCAAACGCCCCGGTAAAAACGCCGCTGATCTTTTTCTCGGCCATGCGTTCGCGTTCGCTCCGGCTCTTCACATAAGTCAGGTATTCATCCACAGCAGCGGCCTGTTCAGCCGATTTCAGTTCCTCCACCATATCCAGTTCAGGCGCCACCACCATAAAGTCAACCCCGAAAATGGTATCGGGCCTTGTAGTATATACCCGTAAGTTTTTTACTTTTTCCTTTTGACTCCCACTTTCGCCAAGGCTACGGTCGGCAAGTTTAACTTCAAAGTCTATTTCCGCACCGCTCGACTTCCCGATCCAGTTGGTCTGCATTTCCTTCATGGCATCACTGAACTCAATACGATCGAGTCCTTCGAGCAGCCGGTCCGCGTATTCGGTGATTCGCAGGTACCACTGACGGAGTTTCTTTTTCACCACGGGGTGACCGCCGCGCTCACTCACGCCATTCACTACTTCATCATTGGCCAGCACGGTTCCCAGGGCTTCGCACCAGTTTACTTCACCATAGCCGCAAAAAGCCAGGCGGTATTGCATCAGGATATCCTGTTGTTGCTTTTCGTCAAAGGCTTTCCATTCCGCTGCGGTAAATTTTATTTTTTCATCACCAGGACAGGGATGTGCGGAATTGCCTTCTTTTTCAAAAACGGACAGCAGGCTGTCTATGGATTCCGCTTTAGCCGTTTGACGATTAAAGAAGGAACCGAACAATTGCAGGAAGATCCATTGGGTCCATTTGTAATAGGACGGATCACTGGTCTGTACTTCCCGTTCCCAGTCAAAACAGAAACCGATATTGTCCAGCTGTTTTTTAAATGTTTCAATATTTTTTTTGGTGGTTACTGCCGGATGCTGACCGGTATCCAGAGCGTATTGTTCCGCCGGCAGTCCGAAACTGTCGAAGCCCATCGGGTGCAGGACATTGTATCCTTTCAGTCTTTTATAACGGCTATAGATATCAGATGCGATATACCCGAGGGGATGCCCCACATGCAGACCGGCTCCGCTGGGATAGGGAAACATATCCAGCACATAAAACTTGGGTTTGCTGAAATCATTCTTAACCTGGTAGGCCTTTGTCTGTTTCCATTGTTCCTGCCATTTCTTTTCAATTTCCCTGAACTGGTATTCCATGTATCTGTATTTCTTTTAACGCCTTTGCGGCTGATAACCTTTAACAATATCTTTCCGGAAAGCGGCAATATGCCCAATATCCGGCCGTTTTTAACGGGTAGCAAAAATACGATTTACTGCCCGGATTGCCCGGAACACAATTGACTGAAAAATGACCGGATGACAGGTCTGACGGACTGGTAAAAGGCGGGGCTGTATGGGTATAATCTGTTATTTTTGCCATAATCCATTCATCTGTAAATTATTTTGCATGTCCCAAGCCGGAAAAGCGTCGATCAAGAGAGGGAAACCGTCTTATTTTATGTCCATCCTGGGTGTTACCCTGGTGTTATTCTTCCTGGGGATTATCGGACTGATTGTCATCAATACCAACAAACTCTCCGACCATTTTAAGGAAAATGTAACCGTAAGCGCCTATCTGCGTGGTGATTTGAATCCCAAAGACAGTCTGGCCCTGGTACAATATATCAGTGCCAAACCCTATATCCGGAGCTACACTTATATAACCAAGGAAATAGCCAAAAAGAAATACCTGGCCGATGGAAATAAGGACTGGGCTGAAGTGCTCACTGAAAATCCGTTGCCCAACAGCATTGACTTTAAGGTTAAGAATGAATACCTGAATACGGATTCCCTGACCGCCATCAAGACAGATCTGAAAGCCCAGACCTATGTGAGTGATGTGGAATATCCCGAGGCCCTGATCAGCCAGATGAGTACCAATCTCAGGAATATCAGCCTGGGCATCCTCATCGTGGCGATTGTATTGGCCCTGGTGGTGATTGTACTGATCGATAATACCATCAAACTGGCCATGTTCAGCAACCGTTTCCTGATCAAGACCATGCAGATGGTAGGGGCCACCCGTTGGTTTATTGCAAAGCCCATGAATATTAAAGCGGTCATTAATGGCGCCATCAGTGGCGTAATTGCCACGGGTGCCGTGATTTTTTTTCTGGTTTTACTGGAAAAATTTATCCCTGAATTAAAAGCCATTCACGATAATACCAGCCTCGTCATGCTCTTTGCCGGTCTGATTCTTCTGGGTGTGGCCATTACCGTGTTCAGCACCCATCGCAGTGTGATTAAATATTTGAAAATGAAGCTGGATGACTTGTATTAGGAGAGTGGAGAATGGAAAGTGGAGAGAGGGAGTTGTTTCCCACTTTCCACTTTCCTCTTTCCACTTCCCGTCTTTTATCTATATTGCACCTCCTAAAATGACTCCAAATGAGTGAAGTAAAAAGTCCCGCCATGTTCAGCAAAGAAAATTATATCTGGATGCTGGCCGGTGTATTGGTAATAGCACTGGGTATGTTTCTGATGTCCGGCGGACAGAGCAATACGGATCCCACGGTTTTTAACAAAGACGCGGTGTACAGTTCCACCCGGATTACCATTGCCCCGATCCTGATCCTGGCCGGTCTGGCCCTGGAAATATTTGCTATTTTCAAAAAACCGAAAGCGGCATAAGCCCGTTTTAGTATATAATTAAAAGGCTGTATCAGAATTGATCAGCCTTTTTCTTTATACGGATAGTTCAATCTTTATCTTTACACGCACGCCAATAAAAGCCCCCGCCCATGAGTACGCTCGACGCCATTATCATCGCCATTGTGGAAGGCCTGACTGAATTTCTGCCCATTTCTTCCACCGGGCACATGATTATTACCGGCAAATTACTGGGGGTTGAAGACAATGATTTTACAAAGCTGTTCACCGTAGGGATACAATTAGGCGCAATAGGAGCCGTAGTGGTATTGTACTGGAAAAAGTTTATGGCGCCTTTTACCCAGGGCAAAAAAGGCTGGCAATTTTACCTGAAACTGCTGGTAGCCGTTACACCGGCTCTGGGTCTGGGCTTCCTGTTGTCGGACTATATAGATACCTTACTGGAAAGCTCACTTACGGTAGCGATCACCATGATACTGGGTGGCGTCATTTTATTATTTATAGATAATGTCTTCAAGGAACATCCGGTTACGGAAGAAGAGCAGATCAGTTTTCCCACGGCATTTAAAATCGGGCTCTGGCAATGCGTGGCGATGATTCCGGGAGTGAGCCGCAGCGCTGCCAGTATCATCGGGGGTATGCAGCAGAAGCTGACCCGTAAACTGGCCGCGGAATTTTCCTTTTTCCTGGCCGTGCCTACCATGGCGGCCGCTACAGGTTATAAAATGCTGAAAGGTTATAAATCCCTTGATGCCGCCGATCTGAAACTGTTCGCCATCGGCAATGTGGTTGCTTTTATAGTTGCCATGTTGGCTATCAAATTCTTTATAGGCTTTTTACAAAAGCATGGATTCCGGTTGTTTGGCTACTACCGGATCATCGGGGGAATTCTTCTCCTTGTCTTACTGGCTACCGGTTACCTGAAAAGTTAAAAAAATCCCCTTTTCAGGGTAGATTTTTAATTCATTTTTTTCATACCTCTGCACCAAACCCCGCAATATGAAAAAATTGACCCCGCTTTTCCTGTTATCCCTTGTGTTATTCGGCTGTACTGACTATGGCAAAAAAGTCAGTTCCTCCAATATTGAAGTCTACTATAAAGAAGGCATCAGTAAAGAACAGGCGGAAAAAACAGCCCGTCTCTTTGACGAAGCCCTGAATACATCCAACCCGGATGACAAGGCAAAGAAAAGTTTCCAGCTGACGAAACCCGGCGATACCGTTTTGCTGAAAATGGTGGCGGATAAATCCAAACTGAACACCGTAGGCGACGATGCCTTTTATGCGATTACGGTATTGATCTCCGACAGCGTTTTTGCCGGAAGTCCGGTCAATCTTACGCTTACAGATGATACCTTCAAAGGCTTTAAGCATTTCGCGTTTCAGAAAAAAGAACTGCCCAGCTGGGGCAATAAATACGAATCCGGCAACGTGGAAGTATTTGATGATGGTGTGGGAGAAACGGCCGCAAAAGACATGGCCGCGTTTATGGAATCCTATTTTAACCCGGCCAGCACATTCAGTTTCCAGCTGACCAAAAATGAGCAGCAGGGTATTGTGGCCAGGATGGTGGTAAACCCGGAAAAGATGAATCTCTTTACTGAAAAAGACATGCTGGAAATCAGTGAAGGCATTTCCACAAAAGCACTGAACGGGGCCCCGTTACAGTTTCAGCTGACCGATGAAACATTTAAACCCCTGCGTACATTCACTTATCCGGCTGATGCGGCGGGTGTAAAATAAGTACTGTTTATAAAAATAAAAAAGGGCTGTACCGGAAAAGGTATGGCCCTTTTTTATGCGCAAGGTCAATTTTCCTATATTTACCCAAAGCAAGCATGCATGCAGACGGCTCCGAAAAAAGTAGTAAATGCCTGGGCGATGTACGACTGGGCGAATTCAGCGTATAATCTTGTCATTACCTCCACCATTTTCCCCGCCTATTTTGAGGCGATCGCGGTTGATAATAAAGAGCTATCAAAAACCAGTGTTACTTTTCTCGGGAGGCATTTTGAAAACACCTCCCTCTATAATTATGCATTGGCCTTTGCCATGCTGATTGTGGCCGTGATCTCTCCTCTCCTCTCATCGATCGCGGATTACAAAGGCAATAAGAAAAAATTCATGCTGTTCTTCATGAGCATGGGAAGCATCGCCTGCGCTTCCATGTTTTTCTTTGAAAAAAACACGCTGGTGGTCGGCGTCCTTTCAATGATTGTAGCCTGTGTTGGTTTCTGGGGCAGCCTGGTATTTTATAACTCCTTTCTGCCGGAAATTGCAGCACCGGAAGACCGTGACCGGATCAGTGCCAAAGGATTTACCTACGGATATATCGGCAGTGTAACACTTCAGGTCATCTGTTTTGTTTTTGTTTTCTTTCCTGGAATCCTGGGAGGTGATAAGGAATCCACCATTCAGTTCAGAACTTCCTTTCTGCTGGTAGGAATATGGTGGTGGGGTTTCGGTCAGTTTGCCCTGCGCCGTTTGCCCAACCCGGTACCTGCCGGTGCCGGCGACCTGAAGCATCAGATCCTGTCAAAAGGATATCATGAGCTGCAGAAAGTCTGGAACCAGCTCAAACACCTGCCTCCGCTGAAACGATTCCTCGGTGCTTATTTTTTTTATAATATGGGGGTGCAGACCGTCATGCTGGTAGCGGCATTGTATGGAAAAAGTGAACTGGAGATTCCCACTGACAACCTGATCATCGCGATCATCCTGATACAGCTGATCGCCATACCCGGTGCTTTTACGATCTCCTGGTTGTCATCAAAATTCGGCAATATCAATACCCTGATCGGCATTGTGGTTTTCTGGATTTTTCTCTGCTATGTAGGCTATCTTCTGCCCGTTGGCGGAGTGTATGAATTCTACGGATTGGCCGCATCGGTGGGTTTCGTCATGGGAGGTATTCAATCCCTGAGCCGTTCCACCTATTCCAAACTGATGCCGGAAACAAAAGACACGGCTTCTTTTTTCAGTTTTTATGACGTAACCGAAAAAGTAGCCGCTGTAATCGGGATTTTCAGTTTTGGATTTATCAATGAAATCACCGGTTCACAACGGAATTCTGTTTTTGCCCTGATGATCTTCTTTGTTCTTGGATTAATTTTGCTGTTCTATGCGGCGGCGCTGAAGCAAGGGAAGAGTCGGGAGCCGGGAGCCGGGAGCTGAACTTTAAAAATACAACCATGAAACTTTATACAATCAATACAGGATACTTCAAACTCGACGGCGGAGCCATGTTCGGGGTTGTGCCGAAGACGATCTGGAATAAGATTAATCCCGCTGATGAAAATAATCTTTGCGACTGGGCTTTGCGTTGTATGCTGATTGAAGACGGGAACCGGCTGATCCTGGTGGATACAGGGAACGGCGATAAACAGGATGCAAAGTTTTTTGGTCATTATTATCTCCATGGCGATGACACGTTGGAAAAATCATTGAAGGCGTATGGCTTTCACCCGGATGATATCACGGATGTATTTCTGACCCATTTGCATTTTGATCATTGCGGCGGGGCTATCAAACGCGAAGGCGATCAACTGGTACCCGCGTTTAAAAATGCGAAGTGCTGGAGCAATAAGGAACACTGGGACTGGGCCGTATATCCGAATGCGCGGGAAAAAGCCTCTTTCCTCAAGGAAAATATTTTACCCATACAGGAGAACGGTCAGCTTGAACTGATTGAAGTAGCCGGTGGCATGGACGGCCGGTTGGGACAAACAGGTTTTGCGGAAAATATTTCCGTCCGTTTTGTAAGCGGGCATACAGAAAGCATGATGCTGCCACAGGTACAATACAAAGGGAGAACCCTTGTGTATATGGCTGACCTGCTTCCCTCGCAGGGGCATATTCCCATTCCTTATGTAATGGGCTATGACATGTTTCCCCTGACCACCATCAACGAAAAAACAGCTTTTCTGAAAGAAGCGCTGGAAGGCGACTACGTATTATTCTTCGAACATGATCCGGTATATGAATGCTGTACATTGCAGCAGACGGAAAAGGGCATTCGTCCAAAGGAATTCTTCAGACTGGCGGAACTTTAAACGGGTTCCTTTTCTTTATATAATTTACGGATCCCCAGGATCAGCAGACTGCCGGCAATGGCCGGTATTACCAGGTTGATAAACCATATACCCGCTGTGGTGAAAAATATACCGGCTTTATTGTTGCTGAATAAACCCGTGATCAGTAACGCCACTTTCCCTTTGATTCCCAGTTCGGCAATGGCAAAAGTGGGGATCACCGCCATCAGCAGGAAGGACAGGCTGACCGTCCAGCAGCATTCCCACCAGCTGAGAGATACATCAAAAAAAATATAGAGCAGGTAATACTGTATAATAAAAACCAGGTACCGGAGAAAAGAAAGACCCAGCATACGGAGCAGTACCCGGTCATCAAATGCGGCCACCGCTTCAAACAGGTACAGTTGTTTTTTCAGGAAAGGGATCCGTGACAACCAACGGGCCAGCCAATGCAACCGGAAATAAAACAACAGGAGCAGTACAGTGGCCGTCAGCACGCCATATATCAGGACCATCAGCCATAGCCCGGAAACGAGCTGTTGTTGTTCAATAACAGGTTTTAAAACAATCAGGCTGATCAGTCCGATCAGCAGCGTAATGATCAGCTGACTTATACTGCTGACCACGGTCACTGCAATTGTACGGAGCCGGTTGCCCTCATCCATATAGAGTACGCGTCCCAGGTACTCTCCTACGCGGTTGGGCGTGCTAACGCTGAATGAAACACCGGATAGTACGGCACGGAAGGCTTTCAGAAAAGAAACGGGTTGTACCGGCTTAACAGCGATCTGCCATTTCCGGGCTTCCAGTCCCCAGTTGAGGAGCATCAGCAGCATCACGCCGGTAAAATTCAGCAGAAGTACTCCGCTGAATGAAGCGCGCATATGCAACCAGGCGCCTTCAATATCCGGTTGGCTTTTTATTTCCTGGTATATGGACCAGGAAAGCCAAAGGAATAAAACAGGGCCGAGAACATAGTTGATGACGATCCGTAAAAAATCGTTTTTTTTATTTCGGTGCAGCTGCATTAATCTTGTAAAAATACATTCCCCGCTGGAAAAGCCTGTCAAAATAATATTGGGTATTGACCCCGGAACCATTGTAATGGGTTATGGACTGGTAAAAGTTACCGGAAAGGATATCAGTTTGCTTGATCTCGGCGTATTAAAACCGGGTAAAGTAAAAGACAGTTATAAAAAACTCCAACTCATTTTCAATACGGTCAGCGGCCTGATCACTCAATATAAACCAACCGATTTTGCGATTGAAGCGCCTTTTTTTGGCAAGAATGTACAGAGTATGCTGAAACTGGGCAGGGCACAGGGAGTGGCCATTGCGGCGGCCATGCGGCATGGACTGGAGGTTACTGAATATTCCCCCAAGAAAGTAAAACAATCGGTAACCGGCAACGGGAATGCGGATAAGGAGCAGGTGATGAAAATGCTCCAGACAATATTATCTTTCAAAGACAGTCCGAAATACTATGATGCCACCGATGCACTGGCCGTGGCTTTATGTCATTATTACCAGACTTCATCCGTAGCCGGCAAAGCCATTGCGAAAGCGGGCAAGGGTTGGGAAGACTTTATAAAAAACAATCCGGGAAGGGTCATCAAAAAATAAACTTACAGGGCGGCCAGTATTTTTTCCTGCGCTTCTTTCAGTTTTTCTGCCGTAGCCTGGGGCTTCTCCTGCATAAAATTAAGATCATTGGCAGTATTGATGGGTATCAGGTGTATGTGTGCGTGTGGCACTTCCAGTCCGATTACACTTATGCCGCAACGGTTGCAGTCAAACGATTTTTCAATTGCTTTTGCAATGGGTTGGGCAAACAGCAGCATTTCCTGAAGATAGGCGGCAGGCAGGTCAAATAAATTGTCCACTTCCGTTTTAGGAACAACCAGGACATGTCCTTCCCGCAGGGGAAATATATCCAGGAACGCGAAAAATTTATCATTCTCCGCAATTTTATAAGAAGGGATCTGGCCGGTGATTATTTTGGAGAAGAGGGTCATGGGTTGAGGGTTTAGGGTTGAAGGTAAAGCTAGTTTGTTGTATAAAAAAAGTCTTCGTTGTTACGAAGACTTTTTTCAGTTGCATAGCCTGAATAAAACAATCAGGCGGTAATTCCTTCGATTTTAAATTTCAGCACACCGGCGGGGGCCTGTACTTCGGCTGTTTCACCGACTACTTTACCCAAAATGCCTTTACCGATGGGTGAGGTCACGGAAATTTTTCCGGCTTTCAGGTCGGCTTCTTTTTCGCTGACAATTTTATAAGTTACCTGTTTTTTTGTATTCAGGTTGGTAAGGGTCACTTTGGTCAGGATGGATACTTTGCTGGTATCAATATTCGCTTCATCAAGAACCCGGATATTGGCCATTGTGCCTTCCATGGCAGCAATTTTCGCTTCCAGGATACCCTGCGCTTCTTTGGCCGCATCGTATTCCGCATTCTCCTTGAGGTCGCCTTTTTCACGGGCTTCGGCAATCGCTTTACTGGCGGCAGGACGATCCACGGCCTTCATCCGTTGAAGGTCGGCTTTCATCTGCTCCAGTGTTTCCTTTGTGACATACTGTAATGTACTCATAGTCGCTTCCTTTATATAAAATAAAAAAATAACAACGCCTCAGCTTTTGACTGAAGCGTTGCAATTCAGTTGTAAAGGTAGAAAAAGTTTTTAAACCATGAAATAAGCGGCCTGATTTTTAACAATCAGCGTTTTTTGAACTCATATACCCGGTCATGACCAAGGGCAAATTGTTCAGTCCGGAGGCTTTTTCCGTTGTTATACAGGTGAATATCATCAAAACGCCATTCCAGGCTACGATGCAATAATGTATTGGATACATTTATAAGCAGAAAGCGCATATCCCTGGCCTGCCAGGTGCCATCATCATTGCTGAAAATTCCTTTATTGTGTTTCCCGGCACGCCAGTAGCCAGTCAGGGTATCTGTACCTTCCACATAGCGGGCTTGTCCGTTATCGTCAAGATGAAATATTCCGTTTTCATACCCGGATGTAAAGGGTACGGTGCCGGTGCTCAGCCGCTTGCTGGCTACTTCAAGATCCCAGGTACCGGATAGCCTGTTCTCCAATGATTTTGAACAGGAGGAAATAATCCCCCCGGTAACTATTGCCAGGGTTATCACCGCAATGTTTTTACGCATCAGGCGGAAAATTAGAAGTGAAAAAATACAATATTGAATATACACAAAAATCAGGAGATGCTGAATCCCAGCTTTTCCAGCAAAACTGCGGCCATTTTATAATCCGCTTCCTGGCTATACCCGGCAATATGAGGTGTAATGATTACATCCTGCCTGGCGAGCAGTTTGTCCAGTTCTGCTTTTTCGTTTTCAGTATAGGTGGATAATTTTTCATTGGGTAGTACATCCAGTCCTGCTCCGCTGATCTGCTTATTTTCCAACGCCTCAATCAGTGCGGTAAGCGCTATCACTTTACCTCTTGATGTATTCAGGATCAGCGGTTTTCTTTTAAGGGACCGGAAAAAATCCTGATCCGCCATACCGGTGGTTGCCTCAGTCAACGGTACATGAAAACTGATAATATCCGCATACCGGGCAATCTGTTCCTGATTGGCTTCTTTAATATATGTCCGGGCAAATCCTGATTTAAATTTATCATAAGCCAGTACGGTAACCTGAAAGGGCTCCAATAACCGGGCAAAACAACTGCCGGTATTTCCATACCCGATTATCCCAACGGTTTTCCCGCTCAGCTCTGTCCCGGTATTCTCCACCCTGCGCCAATGGCCCGCTCTCACTTCTGCCTGTGCCCGGGGCAGATGGTTTAACAGGCTGAGTAATAAACCCAGGGTATGTTCCGCCACGGCGTTCCGGTTACCTTCGGGGCTGCTGATACATTGAATACCCCGGCTTTCTGCGTAAGGCTGATCAATCAGTTCCATACCGCTTCCCAGCCTGCCTATCCATTTTAATCGGGAAGCTTTGTCCAGCAGTTGCTTATTCACCGGAATTCTCGTGGTTACTACCAACCCTGCCGCGTCAGTAATCTCTTCTGCCAGTTGCTCATAACTGATTTCAGGCATATCAAGTACCTCAAATCCGTTCTTTTGCAATATATCAGTCAGTAAAGTATGGGCTCTGCCTGTAATTATTACTTTGTTCATCTCATTTTACAAATAAGGGCGGCAAATTGTTCAACCGAAAGTTGCTCTGCCCTTTTATTAAACAATTCATCCCCGAGAATTGCTGCATCAAAGAGTCCTTTTACCGCATTCCGCAAAGTTTTGCGGCGCTGATTGAAGGCTGTTTTAACCAGGAGAAAGAATTTCTTTTCATCGGCTATTTCCAGCGGCACTTTCCGTGGCAGGAGGCGGATGACCCCGCTTTTGACCTTGGGGGGCGGATTGAAGCATTGTTCGTTTACATCGAATAAATAGTCAACATCATAAAAGGCCTGCACCAACACACTCAATACCCCGTATACTTTATTTCCTTCCGGAGCCGCAACCCGTTGCGCCACTTCTTTCTGAAACATGCCCACCATGCATTCCACCTCTGTACGCCACTCCAGTATCTTAAACAGTATCTGGGTGGAAATGTTGTAGGGGAAATTACCCACAATGGTAAATGGCTGGTTAAACGGCTGATCAATATCGAGAAAACTCTGGTGTATGATTTTATCCTGCAGGACGGGATAGGTTTGCAGCAGGTAGTTTACTTTTTCTTCATCCAGTTCCACGGCCTTAAAATCAATACCCGGCAATTGCACCAGGTATTTTGTGAGTGCGCCCCCGCCAGGTCCCACTTCCAGGAGACAGTCATACGGATGTTCCTGCAGGGCCGCAACAATTTTCCGGCAGATATTTTCATCTTTGAGAAAATGCTGTCCCAGTGACTTTTTAAGGGTGTACATAGGTGCAAATGTAAACGGATTAGCGGGGCAAGTAGAAAAAAAATAACCCCTTCCGGTACAGAAGGGGTTTATCCATCCTTGTTAAAATAACTCATTTAATGTGCAACACGCTGGTTGTATATATCCGGCCGTTCATATTCACGGCCACCTGGTATACACCGGCAGGTTGGTTGCTGAGGCAATCCAGTCCCAGTATATGCTGTCCTTTCTGCAGGTGCATCGTTGCCTGATGAACCTGGTTACCAGTCTGATTATAGATTCGTACTGCCGCATTTGTGGCTTGTGGCGTAGTGAGTTGCAGCTGCAGTTGGTTCCGTACGGGGTTCGGGAATACACGTATTTCCTGTTCATTGTTGCCTGCCGGATTAATTTTCAGTACCTGGCTGAGTTGCTGAATACCTCCGGCTTCTGCGAACCGTATCCTGTAATACAGCGCGCCGTTATATATCAGGCCGGTCCGGTCCGTATAATCATAATCCGCCTGACCTGTTCGTCCGGTTTGAGGAAGCACGGTGGCAATGGATTCAAAGTTCACTCCGTCGGTACTGCGTTCCACATAAAAGCCCCGGGCAAACTGATTCTCGAGCACTTTCCAGCTGAGTTTTATTTCTTCAGCTGCCTTAACAGCGCTGAAATCGTATAAATTCCGGGCGAGTACATTACAGTCCCCGATACTGCCGATCACAATCGTATCCTCCGCATATGCATCGCAGGTAGCCTGCAGGTATTGTTTTACAATATATACACCGGGTGTATCTACAAAAACAGATGGCCCTGTGGTGGGACCCAGAAAATGTCCGTTCGTCGTAGACCATTGGTATATAGACGTGGGAATCGGGTTCATCACATAAATATTACTGACACTTCCCGTATCACAGATCATGGGAGTAGCCGTTTCAATTTCAGCGGCCGGAGCGATAAAGAAATCAAACGGCGCTACAAAATCCTTCAGTTCCGCAGTAAAGGAGGTGGAGGCCCTTGTTTTTACTATTACCCGGCGAAAAGGCATGAGGCAATCATCGCCGCCAAAAATCTTTGCCTGGTCCAGTCCGAGTTTGGTCATGTTGACCGAAAACTCCATAAACTGACGGGCTGTATAATTTGACACGATACTGTTATCACCCAGTACCAGTGAAAATGCCCCGGCCCATGTATTGTTGCCACTTTGCAAACCGGTATAAAATGCACCGGCTGTTTTGGGTTGAATCCCGGCATATCCGTATTGAGCACCCGAATTGGCTCCGTCAAAACTGCCGGTCCAGTTAAATCCGACAGGAGTTACGGTGGTAAGGTCATTCCGGTCTATCCAGATTCTGGCTTCCACATTGGTCAGTGCCGAGCTGCTGTATTCCGCTGTCAGGATAATATCTCCGGGTGCAGACATATTTCCCGCGCCATCAAACTGCCAGCGGGTATGTCCGGCATCCGGTCCGTAATTATAGAATTTCCGGGTAGCCCGGTCGTAGTAAATATCGGTCTGGTACATTTCAAAATCGAAGTACCGGTTACCCGTGGTATTTTCAATTGATATACCGCCGAATAACCACATAGAGTCCGCAATATTGGGACCCGCCTTCCGCACATGGATCATCATGTCCAGGATTTCATTCTTATCCGGTATTGATTGCGACACCGGGCAGCTCCAGTCATTAGGACTCATGCCGTTTTTATTGGAGCCGGAAGCAAAAACCGTGGAATCGTCGCCATGATAGTCTCGGACAAAATATGCATCCACCAGCAGCCGGTTATTCACCACTGAATAAGCGGGATAACGCATACTTCTGAAAAAAGGCAGTTTACGGCTGTCCGGATTACTGATATAACCGGCAAGGATCGCAGCCGCGCCGGCCGTATCCACCATAAATTGTCCGGTGCCGGGTGTTCCGGGGAGCAGGAACCAGTCGTCGTTTCCGGACTGGATAAGCCCGTTAAAGTAATTGGAACGCAAATCGGCTTCCACGCCAAAATTTGCCTTGATTATAGGAAATGTTATTTGTGCCCGCGCAGGCAGGCAGGCAAACAACAGCAGTAGCCGGACTATATACGTACTCGTTTTCACAGGTACAGATTTGGGTAGGGTGGGTACAATTTCGGTTATTCCTGCATGTTAGTCATTGTCTGACATACAGACAGACCGGTTAATGCGCCACAATATGAATTGTTTCAATACCGGAATACACGGTAGCGGGATTGGCTCCGCCGATAAACGCTTTTACACGGTAACTCAGAAATCCGGGAGCCACATTTACATCCGTGCTTTTATAAGAACGCTGACCGGGAGCAACCGGCAGACCGGCTATTTCCCAATTGGCATACGGATCGGAAGGATCATCGTATGTTCTTTCCACTACAAAACCGGTTACGGTTTCGGTAGTAGCTGTGAACCCCCAGGTAGCGGTAACGCCAAAGCGACCCTGGCGGTGAATGCGGAAAAAGTCATAGCCGGCAACAACTGGCCGGAGTTTTTCCGTATTACTATTATCACGCGCACCGGAAACAGGATCCTTACTGGTAAAGGCTGAACTGATCAGTAAAACACTCACAACGATTAATACGGCAGACTTTTTCATGTGTTTAAATTTTGTATAAAGTTACATGCATGTGCATACCACCGCAACGGCAAAATTCCTCATTTTGCCAATTGTGGTAAATACTAAACCTGTCTGATTTATACGTAAATAAACGTAGTTCAACTACGGAGTATAAATAAAAACTCCCCCGAGACGGGGGAGTCAGAAAATCTTTTAACAAGTAAAGACCGGGGTATTATTTCAGCTTATTGAATTTAGAAACCATCATCTTGCCTTCCAGTTCCACACGAATAAAATACATGCCTTCCGGAAGAGCAGCGGCTTCTGAATAGGAAAGCGTATTGCTGCCTTTCAGTAACTGTTCGTTATACCGGAATAAGATACGGCCATTGGCGTCTGAAATAACTACTGTCGCCACCACATTCTGCTGAACGTTCAGGGAAACCTGAAGTAATTCCTTAACCGGATTGGGCATAATTTTCATTTCTGCCGCAGCTGAGCCCGTTTGGCGGATTGAAATGACATGACTGTAGATTACACGTCCTGACTTCATCACCGACCTGAGTCTGTAATAAATGACCGGACTGTTGATACCGGTAATATCATCTGTTCCCGCATATGATTCATTCTCATTGAGTACCGGCTTACCTGCCACCGTATTAACCCTGCTAAACTGAATCTGATCCGTACTTCTTTCCACTTCAAAATAATCCACTTCCTGGCGGCAGAAGGCGGTCCAGTTAAGCCGGACTGTATGTTGCTGTAATACGGCTTTGAATGAAATAAACTCACAGCTAAGAATATAGGGCAAACAACGCCAGTCTCTTTCTGTCGCACAGCCAAACATAAATGCGGTATGCTGCACCATAGTCAGTGATCCCGGAGTCGGGTCGCCAGTTATAGTACCACCGTTACCCATTCTGGCGGAAGTAACCTGGGCGGAACTGTTATCCGCATCAAAGCGGTTATCCAGTCCGTCACCATCTGTATCCACACCTGTCAGTGTCACTACATCATCCTGTAATCCGTTCAGATTAAAATCATTTCCTTCCACACGGTCTGTCAGTCCATCACCATCAGTATCCGCATCCAGGTAATCGGGTGTGGTATCGCCATCGGTATCAACCGGGTGAATGCCATCACCACCAAATCCGGAGAAATTATCATACATATTATCAATACCATCACCGTCTGTATCATTTCCGGAAGGAAGCAGATAACCCAATGTGGTAAGTCCCTCGAGGTTATCCGGAATACCGTCATCGTCGCTGTCGATATCAAACGGATCCGGTCTGCCGGTAGCGTCAGCATTGGGAATCGGCAATGAGCCAAGGGAAGCCAGTATTACATTCCGGCCTCTGGCATTCACTGCACCGTCTACACGACCATTCCAGTCGCCATCAATAAATCCGGCTTCTTTTACATCGGTAATGCCATCTCCGTCACTATCCAGGTCATACGGGTTTGTTTTACTGTCACCATCAATATTATTATACGGATATGTATTGGCCCTTCCGTTATTATCAGGGTCTGTACCTGTCCGCATCAAGGTAGCGGCTGCATTTTCGGCTGTGCCATCATTGCCTACATCACCGTCCACATTATCACTGAAACCGTCATTATCCGTATCCGAGTAGCTATCAATTACACCGTTATTATTACTGTCTGTTCCATAAGCTTCTACCACATCGGGTATGCCATCATTGTCGCTATCCTGGTCGAGGTAATTCGGTATGCCATCGCCATCCAGATCCGGCACGTCTAATCCATTACCTGAAAGGTCTTTTCCGCTGCTGTTGGCATCCACATTCTGTGAAAATCCGTCATTGTCCGTATCAGCATAGTTGTCGATACGTCCGTCGCCGTTTGTATCCACACCGCCTGCTTCCACTACATCCGGAATACCATCGTTATCACTGTCAAGATCCAGCTCATTGATGATGCCATCAAGATCCGTATCAAAATTATCATTCACCCCATCACTATTGGCATCGGTAAATCCGGGATAATCCGTATCCCTGTAATTGGGAATATGATCGGCATCATCATCATCCAGCGGGTCCACACCACCACTTTCCACCAGGTCGGGAATTCCATCATCATCGTCATCTATATCACAACCCGCCACCAGGAAGAAGGAAGGTGAGGGATACCGGCAATTCGGATTTCCAAGGTTTCCGGAGGCAGCAACCAGTGCACGGTAATATAAATTCACATCACCTGCCCCTACGGATGCAATAGTATAGGTTGAAGCATTAGGTGCTGCAGCAATATCGGTCCAGGTTACACCATCCGCACTTACCTGCCACCTGTAATCCGGAGTGGATCCGAGTGCGCCCGGATCTGAAAGTACCGTACTAAAGGAGGCACTGGTACCCAGGCAACCGGCATTAATATGATTGAGTCCAACGACAGGCAACGGGTCACATGAGCCAAATTGAATATCATCAATCGCAATATCGTTTCCGCAACCACCCGGTGCATTATTGATCATTTCAAATGTGATACCGGTATAGGAGGCGGGGCTGGTAAATTTAATACCCAGTTGTTGCCAGCTGGTGCTGAATATATCGCCGGTTGATAAAGAGGAAATGATCACCCCTGATACACGGTCCCTGATATTGATCAACACTTTGGGATATTTAAATCCACCGAAACCATCACAGATTGTCTGATACGTAGAATTTCCGACAAATGCCGCATAAAAAGAAAGTGAATATTGCTGATTGGCACAGATCGGTGAGGTGAAAGCACCTCTGTAGAAAACCGTATTGTCTGCATCCGCATTCACCAGCAGCATCTTCCCGTTCGGATTGCCTGTATGATCCGTTAAACTGATAAAATGACTGGTATTACCGGCTTGTGCGTTATCAGAGAGTGTATACCGGTCATTGGCAATAGGTTGTGTAACTGAACCGGTATAAGCAACAACACCTGTACCCAGCGACACACCGGAGCCAAGCACCGGAGCCGGTACTGCAGTAGAGAGTCCTGCTCCTGAACCAAAATTCTGCGTATACAGTACATTCGCCAATGAAGTACAGGGTAGTGAACTACCGGTAATTGAAATGATCAGTGGTGTTGGCTGACCTTCCCCCACATCATCCGGTTTATCATTTGTGTTGAGATCCGGAATGGAACCATTGGTTGAAGAGTCACGCAGGCTTTGTGCGTTATATCCAACCGCAGTAGCAATGGCACTGTTATAATATACATACCCGTTAATAATACCGGACAGCCTGCAATTAATACGTATAACACAATTATTATTTGCCACCGGGTAATTGGGCAATGTACCTGTACCGTTTAGCAAATTTTTATTGGAATTTCCGTTGAATGCTCCATTTAGTACCAGTCCGGCCGGATTGGACACAAAACTGGTGGTTACAGCCGATACATTAGCTGCTCCGTTAATAGCCGTCAGATCATCTGTAACCTGTACATTGGCAATATCCGTATTCCCGTAATTCTGCACATACACTTCATAAGTCACATCATACTGGTTAGGGGTACCTGTGGGAACAACGGAAACCAGTTTTTTGGATACACCAATACCGGTTACTACTGAGGCCATATCAGCTGCAGAATATACCGTACCTATCTTATTGATAATACTGGTATCACCTGTCATCGGATCTACTTCTCTGAAAGGACACACACCACCCGAAAAAGCGGCTACTGTTTCTCCCTGGGCATAGGTCAGACCAACGAAATTATTCGAAGGCACCTGCACCGTATCTATATAGGTACAAGTGAGATTTGCCCCGGTACCTGTGTACGACTTATAATTGGGTGTAAATAATTTATTGTTCACCACGAAAAACATCTGACCGGATGGAGAAATGGCCACATCACCACTTCCGGACTCATAGATGACCGCGCCACCTGTCAGGGCTAATGTATCCACATTTCCCATCGTCCTTGTTCCGAAATCGATTGAACGCAGATAGGCTTTATGCGGCACTCCATTGGGTTCCGGTGAAAATTCAATTACATAGGAACTCCCGGTATTATCAAAAGCCACTCCCAACAAATCGGCCGGAAATGAACACAAGGTATCCAGCCTGGGTGAGGTAGAAGTAGGCATCGTACCAACCGGCCATCTCCAGACATAGGTGCGGGGCACTGACCCGGAACCCGAAAAAGCGGTCAGGGCCGTCCACAGGTAGTAAATATTATGATCAGCCGGATTATACGAAACACTGGCATAGTTGGAGGTAAACCGCTGGGCGCTTGAGCCACTGGTGCCAATACGCAACTGCGGGGTATACCTGCCTGTTACACCAGTTGTACCAGTTATACTGGACAGGGCATTTGTGCCGGCGTCATACGTATAAAAGTGAATCTGTTGCGTTCCGCTGGTACAACTGGTCCGGCCAACCGCAAACGGATAAGTCACGGTCGCCGGTTGCGCTGACACTGTTCCGGGAAAAAGGATTCCGGAAAAGATACCCGCTAAAAGAAGCCGGTTCAACAGGGTGGTTATATAATTATTTTTCATAGATACAGAGTTGGCATAGGATGATAAAGATGATTAAAGACCCAGGGCTACCTCCTGATTATTAAAGGTGTATTCAACAACGTTTTATCCGCCTGTTTTACCAGGACCACATAGGTTCCCACCGGCAATTCAGCTACTGATAATTGCAGGTAGTTTTTGTCAGTTGTATACCGCTGCACGATTTTACCATCCATCCCCACCAGGCTTACTGACGCGGCTGTACCTGTATTCGCAGTCCATTTCACCATCACTTCTTTATCCGCAGGATTGGGATATACAGCTGCGGAAGTCAGCAGATCCTGATCGGCACGTACCACTTTACTGTACTTACTATCCGTAGCAGTAACCAGTTTGGCACGATAGAATGTGGAAGGCAGATAAGGAGTGGCATCCATAAAGCTGTATTTTTTCAACTGACCACTGCCCTGCTCTTCCGTCATATAACCGGCATCTGTAAAGTCTGTACCATTCTGACTGCGTTGCAGAAGAATACTGTGTAAATCATTATCGGTTACTGAAACCGTTAATGATAGTTTATTACCAACCGGATTTTGTTGCAACACAAAATCAACCAGGTTGACATCCAGGATGGCATTCGGACTGGTAGTGCCGGTCGCCAGTGTTTGGGAAAACGGATCGAACGTAACAGTTACCGGATTAAAAGAAAGATCAAAACCGATTGTATTACCCGCAACAGGAGTTTCAATACCATTTCCCGCTCTGGAGAGCTGGCCATTCTGATCATAAATTACTATAACTGTATCTTGTCCGGCCAATGCACCCTGCACACGGATTGCAATCGGCGTATAATAGTAGCCAACAGTAGAACCGGTACTTTTCGTTTGGGCTGTAACCTGTAAGGCAATCCGGTTGGTGGCAGATTTAGCCCAGCCGATTCCGGTAGAATACATCGGGTATCCGTTGCCGGTTACATAGGAATTAAAGAAAGGAGTAAGGTCATATCCACCGGCGGCATTCTGCATGTGTATACGCAGGTCATTCGTCGTGGCAGAACGGTAGGCAAGGGCGGGATCATTTAAATAATTTCTGCAGGCTTCGAAGAACTTTGCATCACCAAGCAGCATCCGCAGCATTGAAACCACCATGGCACCTCTTTCATATACCGTAGTACCATACGCACTACCCCAGATTGTATTCGAGTTTACGATAGAAGCATCAGGTATATAGCAGGAATAGCCTCTGTATGTTGCATTGTTGGCAGTTGATTTAAAACCACTACGTACTGTGGCTGCATTCTGACCCATCGCCGGCACCAGTTCCGCCGCAAGGGCCTCACTGTACCTTGCAAATCCTTCCGCCAGCCATAAATGATTCCAGGTGGAAAAAGTTACTTTATCACCAAACCACTGATGCGCCAGTTCATGGGCAATAACCGACCAGCTGGTCATGGAACTCCAGCTCATGGCTGAAAAAGTCTGGTGTTCCATACCACCACCCCAGCCAAATTCATACATACCATACTTTTCATCCTTGAAAGGGTAATCGCCAAACACAGAACTGAAGGCCACCATCTGGTCCCGGCAATAATCCATTGTAGTGAAATTACCTGCAGTCGGGGTCCGTCCCGAACCGATATAATATACGATCGGCACGCTGGTACCACCAATGGTAACCGGTGTTCTGTTATATACACTGTACTGTGCCACGGCAATGGATACCAGATAAGATGGAATCGGATAACGGTGTTTGTAGGTCATAATCCTGTTTGGAGCAGACACCACATCACTGATTAATTTACCGTTTGCCGCAGCTCTGTAAGCAGACGGGGTAGTAATTATGAAGTCAACAGAGTCAATACGATCCTGCATATCCGCCTTACAAGGCCAGAAGTCATCGTCTCCATAAGATTCCGCCAGCGAGTAAACGGCGGGCCCCAGAGCCGTTATAGTCGTCTTCAGATCCACACCTTCCCCATACGTGGCGAAATTGGGTGGTGTGCCGGAATAAGATATAGAAACGGAATCAAGGGTATTAACAGCCAATGTAACGGGCAGGGTAATCCGGAGAATATTCACATTTCCGGTAGTGGGAAAGGAAACCGTTACACCCGAAGTACTGCCATGGTATTTTACCACGAGGCTGCCATTATTATAGGATGCTTTTGTAAAATCAAATGTTATCTGTGAAACATTGTTCACTTTCGTTTCGAAATAAGTGGTCACGGTACCGGCTATTGTTTTACCGGCAGCAGGATTTATAGTCCACTCAAAACGATGATACTTAACGTCAATATTTGCCCCCGTACCACTGAAGCCGGTGGTTTGAGCAAGCAGTCCGTACCCGGACAATAATAAAATCAAAAAGGAAAACCCGATTCGACGAATGGAAAAGCAATTAGAGAACATATTTGTGGTTTTTAAAAGGATGTCAGCTTGAAAACAAGTCAGCTCACAGCTATTATCTGTATCTGAAGTCCTTAAGTAGTTTATCTACCTGTTAACACATAGAGCAGAAAAGAAACTACTTAGCGGAACTGCTGAATTGTTTACACAAATATGAGTAGAAAACCTTAGTTCCGGAATCGAATGAGACATTTTCAATAAAAATGAAGTATAATTCCTATAAGCAAATCGAAGAGTTACTTACCCGGGATGACGATTTTACAAAAAAACAGAGGCTGTTTAGGAAAATGCAAAGTCCTTTGAGAACTTTCTGGTCTTTTAAAGAAATGATTGGCTGGTATTCAGAGCTTATAAAACCGGGTGGTAATCGCATAGCCGCCCTTATATACCCGTATAAAGTATATACCCGCCGGAAGCAGATGATGTAGCGGATACCGGATAAGATTATCGCCTTTTACCAGGTTTTCACTAAACCGGAACAGGATGTTGCCTGCGCTACCCGTTATATCGAAGGAAGCCTGACCAGCCACATCTGTCTGAATGTATAACTGCAGCATATCTTTCACCGGATTAGGGTTTACCCGCAGGGCCGTACTGCCAGAAGTTGCACGGTTTATGACCACAACCGGGCTGATCAATATAGTTCCGGAACGCATAACGGATTTTAACCGGTAATAATAAATGGGTTCAGCCGGATTTCCCGGCAGATCAACATCTGTATAATCTTCCACTTCATTCAGTGCCGGACGCGCAGCAATCTTCGATACCTGTACAAAATGTTGCCGGTCTGTACTACGCTCAAGCACAAAATAGTCCGGATTCTGCCGGCAAAGTACAGACCAGTTCAGGCTGACCTGGTTTCCCTGCAACCGGGCAGTAAAAGAAATAAACTCACAACTCAACACATACGGTATACAACGCCAATCCCGTTCAAACGGACAACCAAAAGCGACTGGGGTGCGCTGTACCGTAGTGATGGAACCAGGCGTTGGATCGCCGGTTGTTGTACCCCCATTGCCCATATAAGCAGATGTGGCTTCCGCACTGCTGTTATTATTATCAAAGCGGTCATCAAGTCCGTCATCATCCGTATCCATTCCGGTCAATGTTACCAGGTCATCCGGCAGCCCGTTCAGGTTCAGGTCATTTCCTTCCACGATATCTATCAGGCCATCACTGTCTGTATCACTGTCCAGGTAGTCAGGCGTTGTATCCCCGTCAATGTCGCAGGGGTGAATTCCATCTCCGCCGAAACCGGCAAAATTATCATAGGCATCATCTATTCCATCCGCATCGGTATCCGTTGCTGCCGGCAATAAATACCCGGCCGTTGTAAGCCCTTCCACATTATCAGGTATACCGTCATTATCCGCATCAATATCATACGGATCAGCCCGGCCGTTTGAATCGCCATTGGGTAAAGGCAGACTTCCAAGTGCCGCCAGCAGTATATTGCGGCCGTTTAGATTCACTGCTCCATCCACCCGTGCATCCCAGTTGCCATCCAGAAAACCGGCTTCCGTTACATCCGTAATGCCGTCACCATCACTGTCGAGGTCATACGGATTCGGCTTACTGTCCACATCCATATTTTTATACGGCCAGCTATCACAACGACCGTCATTATTACCGTCGGCACCGGTACGTAACAACGCCGCACTTCCGTTTTCCGCCACTGCGTCATTTCCCACATCGGCATCGATGGCGTCCGCATACCCGTCACCATCCGTATCTGTAAATACGCTTACCATGCCGCTGTTTGCCAGATCCGTTCCATACACTTCGGTTATATCCGGAATACCGTCATTATCACTATCGAGATCGAGGTAATTAGGATATCCGTCACCGTCAGTATCCAGTCCGCCAAGACCGGTGGACGATCCGCTGACCCCCGTATTATTGGCATCCACATTCTGGGAGAAGCCGTCGTTGTCCGTATCCGAATAATTGTCGATACGGCCGTCCCCGTTGGCATCCACGCCGAAACTCTCCACGGTATCCGGAATACCGTCATTATCACTGTCCAGGTCAAGGTGATTGGGAATACCGTCCAGGTCCTTATCCATGTTATCATTTACACCGTCGCCGTTGCTGTCGGTGTAACCGGGAAAATCACTGTCATAAAAATTTACCACCCCGTCATTGTCCGAATCGGCACTCGGGTCAAAATTGTCGTTAAATGTATCCGCGTTGTTATCCGTAAAGCCCGGATACCCGCTGTCATTCCAGTTGGGTATACCGTCACTGTCATGATCCTGCAGGGCTACCGGGTTATTCAGTTCCAGGTAATCCGGCAAACCATCATCGTCATCATCAATATCGGGACAGGCGGTGATATAAATATTTATACTGACGGTATCGTCACAGGAGCCAGGGCCGTCGTACCAGGCAAAGATCACCCGCGTAAAAGTGATTGCCGTAGCCGGATTAAAGGCAGTAGCCCCGGAAAAAGGATACCCGGTAAAAAACTGATAACCACCATAACGGGCAACCGGAATGGTAACATTTGTAACCGGACATATATTTGTAAGAATAGTATCTCCAACAGGCTGGCAGTCTCCGGTTATAGTATTAACCACAGGTCCGATTACTTCACATCCACTGACCAGCACGCCGCTGGAATCAAATAAATCTATTCCGGATAGTTTACCCGTATAATCAATACGCGCACTGTTACGCAATGTATTATTACAGGCATATACTTCACAGGAGGAAGCCGTGTACACGTCAAATGTAATATACCCGGAAGCCCCGATAGCAAGTTCTCCACCGGCACTGCCATTGGCACCGGTGCCGAGGCGGAAAAGAACCCGGTTATTCCCCACATCATATTCCGCCTGATCGTCGGCTGTGGCATCTGTTTTTGATAGTCCGTCGATCACAAGACTGCCGGGCAGATATGTGGAGCCGGTTGGAATATTATCATAAATGATTGTATTGATACTGGCATCATTTCCATTATTCTGGTAGTCCACCCGGTACCGCAATACATCGCCGGGTTGTAAGACTCCTCCATTCAGATCGGTGGAGGTTTTTAACATGGAAAAAGTGGGTGTGTACTGTGAAATAGCCGTGGTGGCCACCTGCAGCATATAGTTTTCAGAAGGAGAACTGAACCGGATACTGGCTGAGCTCTGACTGTTTCCCAAAACAATATTGGCCAGGTTGGGTACCAATAAAATATCCGCGTCATATCCGAGCGTATTATTATGAGCCGGATTCCGGGTAGCTACTACCGCACCATATTTTGAAATGGTACTGTTCCACATATCATTCAGGTTGGCCGTCGCGTTCGGTGTAAGGCTGGTATAGGTACCTATCAGCGGATTTGAATTCTGCTTGAATGAATATTCATCGGTAGATACCCGGTCACCATCAAACACCACGGCACCCAGTTCACAACTGACAGGACCGGTTGGTGGCGTTAAAAAACCGGAGATGGGAATATGCAGGGAAGGGTCTCCCCCGTTCATAATAGCTGAACCATCAAAAACGGACAGGTTACGGACGATGGTAGCCGGATCCGCATAAGCAATAACGATAGTCCAGCCTCCTGCGGCATTTACAATTCCAGCCGGGCTGCAAACATTCGCTATCGTATAGGTACCGTTCGGACTCGTGGCGCTCACCAAAGCAGTAATATCGGTAAAACAACGGTAACCCGTATGCGGTAATCCCGGGACCAATGTTCCGTTATGGTAATCTGTTTGACCGGATACCAGGTCCGTAAAAACACCTGCCCCCGGCAATTTAAGCTTCACTGTTGTTTCGCCGGTAATCCAGGAAGTATTCGTTCCATCGGTACCCTGTGTGGCGCCCCAGTACAAACCGGCAAATAATACCTGTGAACAGGAAGGCAGGGACAGGTCAGCAGAAGAAGAATTGAATATCAGCGGATCTACGCCGGACAATTCCATGTTAAAGGACAAATCCGAACTGGAGGCATTGGCCTGATGGATTTCCACAGCAATATCATTATTACCGGCACTGAAAAAAGTAGTGGCAATTGTAAAACTGATCACGGCATCTTCAATAGCCGATGAAGCCGTGGTAGCATACACCACGGCACCGGCAGGCATATTGTTACGGCCTACTTCCACCCCGTTTACATATACCACGTATCCGTCATCCCTTTCCACATCAAAACGAAATGCCCCATAGGCAGAAGGATTGGGAATGTTGATTGTTTTCCTGAAATAACTGGTTATATATTTATTGCCGGTAGGCAGGCAAAGGGTACCACCCCCACCGGAAGGTATACAGGTGGCTTCGTCTCCATCGCCATAACCGAGTTCACTGTTACCGGCTGACCAGGCCGCATCATTATAGCCCAGGTTTTTCCAGCTGCCGGCCGGTGCCGCACCGGCTGAATAATATTTCCAGGATGAACCAAACGGGATCAAGGTGGTTCCGGTGATATTTATATTTGACCCTGTGTTGCCGTTATTCACAGCTGTACCGCCGGGAGGCGCTTCTGTAGTACTTACCCCTGCGGAAGTAATAATATTATTGGCAACGAAAGTGATATTGCCTTTTACAGAAGCATTATAATACCTGGGTGTAAAAGCGCGCAGTACCTGGGCGGATAGCCGGGCACTGCAGGCACCCGTCAGTAATAATAATATAATAAGGCTTCTTTTCATCCGCTTTTATTGCACCACCGCTTTATGCTGTACGGCAATGCCTTTACTGTTTTTAATCTCGCATATATAAATGCCCGGCAACAGGTTGAATTCTCTTTGAGCTGTACCCGCCTGCATCCGGCGATCTTCCTTTTGCACCCGTATGCCATTGGTTGTATATATTGAAACGGAATACTGATCTTCCTGCCCGATGGTAAATTCAAGTAACAGCTTCCCGGCAATTCCAGTAATGACTTTGATGTCGAAACCGGCAATGGAAGACGGTTCCAGTTTCTTCACCGGGGAATATAAAATTTCATTTCCCGGTCCGTTGATTGCAATACGGTAGTAAGACAGACCGGACAAAGCGGATTCATCAGTAAACTGATACCGGTAATCTCCCTGGATTCCTGATACAAGTGTGCCTATTCTGAAAAATGATCTTCCATGCTCCGAACGTTCAATGAAAAATGTTTCATTGGCTTTATCAGTTACTGCATTCCAGCTAAGCAACACTTTTTCGCCGGCCCGCCTGGCTTCAACTGATTTAAACAATACCGGTAGTATTCCGGATGTGGTAATATTGAACTGATCGGTTATACATCCGTAATTATCGGTTACCGAATAACTGGTTACCGCGTTTACCGGGGGAGTCACTGTTATTGCACGGGTACTGGCAGTTGTACTCCAGCTATACGTGCCGGGCCAGGAAGCCGTCAGTAACTGTGAAGAACCGTTCGAAAGGGTATAATCAGTTGAACGGTTCACATCTTTAATAATGGTAAACTGATCGAAAATGGTACCATTACGCCGCAGCATTTTTGCATCCAGGCGGTTATCTTCCACTTCAAAATAAAATACACCGCCATCGTTGAGTGCTACCGGCATAGGTCCTGTTCCGAATCCGCTATTCATAGTACCACTGGCTCCTGCCGATCCCGACACTACATAAACGGTACCATGATTCGCCGGTGAGGAATTATATACATACGGACAAGTGGAACCGTTGGTATAGGTTGCACTGGAACTGCTGACGGCATGGGTGCCTGCGTTAAAGGAGGCCCAGTTACCGGTATAGTTTTTAATCAGGTAGCCGCGTTCATAATTGTGACTATGTCCGCACACAATCATATCCACCCCTCTTGTTTCCAGGAAGCTGATAAAATTCTGACGGATATTCACCAGGTCGCTTTCCGCATCCGAATTATGACTTCCTTTGGTATATGGCGGGTGATGCCAGTAGGCAATGGTCCATTTTTTTGTATTTGCCGCCAGGTCATTGGTCAGCCATGTTTTCAATGCGCTGCTGCCGGCAGTCTCGATACTTGTTCCGTCACTTTCCGTTCCATACGAATCAAGGGAGAGAAAATGAATATTGCCGATATCAAATGAATAATAGTTTTGTTTGTTGGAGGCAACTCCGCCTGCTTCGCCACTTTGCGGCACGGTAAAACTGTTATGGTAAGCCATATTACGTAAGGCCTTATTCGCACTGCTGTTTCCATAATCATGATTGCCCGGTGACGGATAGAGTTTATGATTTTCCAGCATATTGGACCCATAGATACCAAAGAATTTACTCGAAAATTCCGCATCAGTTCCTGCATCGTACGCGTTATCTCCCAGCAGTAGCCAGGCATCCGCCGCGTCAATACTGTTGGCGGATAAATAATTCAGGTAATTGGCGAGGTTATCATCCTGGTAGGCGATATTTCCCCGGCCACAATCGCCAAAGGCGATCACCCTGATTTTACGCGTAGTTGAAGGCGGAGGCAATGTGGTAAAAAACTGGTTGGCATCTGCCAGCTGCATATTCGCAGAGTTGCCAATCCGGTAATAATATTTTGTATCGGCACTTAGGCCGTTTACCCTGACAATATGTTCCGTAACCGCAGTGCCGTCATTCACTTCCACCGGGTAAGTTCCGAAAACGGTACCTATTTCAACTTTAGAATTCTGAGCAACCGATGTACGCCAGCGTAAAGTAATGCCGTCCTGACTACCTGATTGCAGATAGGGTCCTCTTAATAAGTTGGCAGAAAAAGCGTCATTGCCCTGCAGCTGCAGATTGAAGGAAATATCTGAACTGGTGGATACAGGTGGAGAACCCGATACGGATGCCTGGTGCACTTCAACAGCAATGGTATTGTTCCCGGAAACAAAAGCGGAAGTGGCTACGGTAAAACTTACTACATCGTCTTCCACAGCTGAAGTAGCCGCCGTACCATAACTCACCGCACCAGCGCCAATATTATCCCTTCCTGCCTCCACTCCGTTTACATAGACAACAACCCCATCATCTCTTTCCACATTAATGGTGAAATTGGAATAAACGGAAGGATCCGGAATATTTACCACTTTCCTGAAATAATATGCCGGCCATTTATTTCCCGTAGGTGCGCATAAGGTACCGGATAGTGGTGATGCAGCAGGGATACAGGTTACTTCATCTGTGTCTCCATATCCCAGTTCACCAGCACCTGAAGGCCAGGCCGCATCATTGTATGCAACCGTTTGCCAGTTGGACTGATAATTAGCTTGTGTATTGGCCCAATACTTCCATGTACTTCCGTATGGAATAACGGTAACCTGGGCTGTAAGCGGGAAAAAAGCTGCGGGAACAAACAGGCAGCAGCAGCCGGTGATCAGAAAATACAGAAGGGGTTTCATAAGATAGGAATATTGATAATTTGCAACTATAAATATCCCTGTAATTACTGAAAAAGGCAATCGGTGTTATTACCTACAACTACTTACGTAGAAACGATGCACTACTTGTTTTTGAACAGTAAACAGCTGTAATACATCACACTTCACATTTATTGTTATCAATATATTGAAGATATATTTCAAAAAAAACCGGGTTGCACAGAAAAATAAGTACCCCATACATCCCGGTCGCACTGATTTCTCTACCCGAATAAGCAAAAAGCGAGGGGTCTTCTTAAAAGAAGACCCCTCGCTTAGTAAGTAATTTAAAACAGATCAGAACTTTTGCACTTTCAGATTCCGGTTTATGCCGGCACCTGTTAAATGCAGATAATATACCCCTCCACTCAGATTTTGTAACGATAACATTACTGTACTGACTGCCCCTTTCTTCACCTGTACTGTTTGTTTCAGCAAGATACGACCGGCGTTATCCACCAGCTGATACTGTACCCTGCCGTCAGCCGGTGCAATAATAGTCAGTCTTGCTTCATCGGTGGCCGGATTGGGCGATACAGCAACTGTACCGGTATAAGAAGAAAGCGTAAGTACCACCACGCTGGAATAACGGCTTACTCCATCCACATCCACCATCCGCAGCCGGTAGTAGATAATCAGGGAGCCCAGTTCATCTGCCTCCTTATCCGTTAAACTGTACGTGAGTATCTGGTTGCTGTTACCGGCGGCCTGCACGGTACCCACCTGGCTGTATGTTATTCCGTCTGTACTTCTTTCCACTACAAAATACGCGGTCCCTGATTCATTTTGCGTCTGCCATTTCAGTAACGCTTCCGTATTATTTTGTTGCCAGTTACCTTTGAATGTAATCAGGTCCAGCGGCAGGGTAAGATTGGCCGATCCGAAGTAGAAGGAAGAAAAACTATTTACTTCAAATTGCAGCATATATCCGTTTGCCCCAAATGATTCCCTGAAATCCGGGACAATCAGTGATGTGGCAGCCACGGCTGCAGGACTGCAGGCATCATTATTTTTCAGCACCTGCAGACTGGTCAGATCAACAATACCGCTGGCGCCATTGGCATCCAGTGCATCGAATTCGGCTTTGGAAATATAGAGTCTTACTTTAACCGGTGTACCAAAACTGGTTACGGCCGGATTAATGGTAATGTTACGGTCGAGATAAGTTAAGCCGTTTTTAGAACGAAGGGATCCGGAATGCTGATAAAAAGAAGAGGTAACAGCGCCCAGGTTTTGTCCCATGGCATTGATCTCCGCCATTATATTACCATCAGGTCCTGTAATCGGAACCCACAAATTGTTATTTGAGGCATCAATGGTAACCGGAGTTCCGGTATTGCAGGTATTCACTACCCCATCGGTTACCGGGATGCTGGCCGGAATACTGCTTTTTCCGGTTGCATCCGCATAGCCGAGAAAACTGTATTTCTGTAAACAGCCCTGGCAGGCCGGTACCAGCGGAAAAGCATTGCTTGGACCGGAAGTGGTAGTGGAACGATCCATTACCACATACAAATCTTTTCCGTTGGGATTAAACGCCAGGTCGCGGAACCTGTTTTGTCCGCCGAAATAACTTACCGTATCCGAAACAGGAGCCGTAGTAGTACCGCCGGCACCCAGTTTGATCCGGACAAACCGGCCCCATTTCAAAGATGCGGCCACCAGTGAATTTTTCCAACCAGGGACCAACGTATGTTTATAGATATCCAGTCCGGACCATCCTTCCGAAGGCCATAATCCATTATTGGGCAAACTCGCCTGACTCCATATCTGTGTATAGATATTTGTGATGGTGGTACTGGATACATACGCGGAAAAGAGCGGGTCTACATAGGGCGCATAACCGCTGCTGTTTATGTCGTTCCTGTTTGTAATTTCTGAAGTGATAACAGGGCAACTGGAGGTTGTGTTATTCGTACCCGCCGTACAATTTGCATAGTTATTGTCATCAGCAAAGCCAATTACAAGCGGGTGGCCGTAATTTTTATAGCGCTGGATAATATTGATTTCATCGTCGCTGTAAGGCCCGTGAGAAGAGCCATAGAGCAAACCGGTTTCGCTGTCATAAGCAAACCCCTGGTTATTACGAATGCCGATACACCAGACCGCACTCTGTACACCCAATGATGCATTGTAGGGATTATTGTTGGGTATCCATCTGTCCATCAATCCGGCATCACCGTCTGCCTCCAGGTTAAACCGCAGGATTTTCCCTTCATAAGAAGATGTATCCTGTGCTTTGATCGGCCGCAGCTGATTATCAAACTGGCCGGCACCCATATCTCCTTCGGCGTAAAACAAATAATCCGTACCACTGACGGGGGCAATGATCATCCGCTGGGAATTGTGATCACTGCTTCCAGGCAGGGTATCACAAATAGTAACCGGGTTGATCAGCTGCTGATTCAGTTCGTCGTATTCAAACCGTACCAGCCTGTTGGTAAAGAAAAGCCCGTTGGGTGCCGCACCGCCGGTGAACCGGTTGATATACGACAGGTATACAAAATTCTTCGGACTTCCGGCATCCAGAAAATCAGGATGCAGGGCCATACCAGCCAGACCACCCTGACCTCCGGCTACATTAATATTGGTTACCGCATTGAAACCACGATCGGCCAACGGTAAAAATGTACTACCCGGCGAAATATCAAGCACTGTTTTACGCTCACCAGTAACCGGATTTATTTTAAACACTTTATACCCTTTGGACTCCGTCAGCCAGAGATTACCATCGGGGGCGTACGTCACTTCCCAGGGATCAGCCAGAACAGACGGTGTGGACAAAATGGTCCTGGTATAGATTTCCTTATTCCGGCCCGCTACCAGGTTGGAATCGGGAGCCGGTGTAACGGCAATATTGAAATTGGGTCCGGCGCCGGAACCGGAAGGCCCTGCCACCGGAGTACCCGCGGCATCTGCCGAATACACCCGTGCATAATAGGTATTACCGGGCGTAAGTCCCGTGGCATATAATGCGTCCTGACCACAGGCTACCGGGGTCAGTGCGCCGCAGGTACCTGAAAAAAGCTGCACCATCATACCGCTGCGGGATAGAACGGAATTGTTGCCCAGCGTAACATTGGCATAGTTGTGTGTAGCTACAAACGAATACCAAACATCGTCATCCGGTGTACCCGATGCACAACCGGCCGGAATACCGGCACTGGCCGTGGCATTGTTTACACGTCCGGCCGTATTAGTAACGCCGGGTGTTAATGCAATGGCGGCGGCACATTCATTATTAGCGGGTGCCGCCAGGTAAGAAACACAGATGGAATAACTCCAGCGGGATGTATTGCTAGTTGGATTAACCCTGGTGAATACCCGGAAATAATATTGTGTGCTGGCCGCGGCATTCAGTAAGGTGAGTCCTGTATTGGCATTGGAAACCCCCAGTGAATTAGCCTCTGTAACCGATCCGCAGGCATTGGCATTAAACACTTCAATATAAGTATTATTACTGGTATTGATATCCGTGGCGCCCGGGATACCGGACAGTGCAATATTGACTGTATTAACCGTCGCGGGTGTGGTAAAGCGGTACCATACATCATAAGTGGTTCCGTACGGACTGGCCGGACTACCGGTTGCCGTGGCAAAACCCAGTGTTTGTCCCGTGGTGGCTCCGCAGGAGGCCGTTGGTGTAAGGTTGGTTGCATTCGAGCAAAGATCATTTGCCGGAGCCGGATCGGTGATACAAATATCAAATCCCGCATTCGAAGCAGGTGTGGAAGCCGCTGTAGTGTACACGCGTAAATAATACGTGTTATTGACGGTAAGACCCGTGGCGGCGATACTGGTGGTACCACAGAACAGGTTTCCTGTATTACAGTTGGTAGAAAGCAACTGCATGCCCGGCGAAACAAAATTGGCCCCGGTAACAGTTAATGTAATAGTCGGATTGGGCGATTTTGCAACAAACCGGTACCAGACATCGGCCCGCTCGGTGCCGGCGCAGGAAGCATTCAGTGTACCATCCAATGTGGCATTGGCAATGGTACCGGATTGTGTATTACAGGTTGTACTGCTGGTCAGCAGGACAAAGTTGGCACAGTTGTTATTTGCCGGTGCCTGTGCAAACAGATTGAGTGACACCAATAGTGTCAGTGCAAAAAAGAGGTTTTTCATTTCGTTGGTTTTTGGACAGTGGATGCTGATGCAAAATAGTACAGAAATAATAAGTACACTCCGTAGTTGCACTCAACTTTTTATCGTAAAAACCCCTATCGCCTGCTAGGTGTTTTTCTATTGCCGGCTACAGGTAAACATCCTTATTTTGTAGTCCAATCATTGAAACAAATCCAAAGTGTCCTTACCATGAAAAACCTTTTTCCTGCAAGAAGATTTTTTCCCCTGTTATTTAGTATTTGCCTGCATACGGGCCTGATGGCACAAACCCCATTAGGTTCAACAGCTAATCCTGCAAACGGAGGATCATTGGCGGCAGGCAGTGTAACCGTACCTCCGGTTGCCGGCCTGATAGCAGGTGACCTGGTCGTTATTTTTGCTCATTGCAGAAGTACTGCCCCCACACTTTCAATAACAACAACCGGTGGCCAGACCTGGAATGCAACAGCTATCACTGCTTCCGGTTCTAACCAACGGTATGCTGTATTCTGGTGCCGGTTTAACGGTACCTGGGCGGCCAATCCGGTTGTAACAGCCAGTTCGGGAACAAATCCAATTACAGGTGCCATGTATGCATACCGGCCAACTAATCCGAATAAAAAATGGGCGATACATGCAGGCCCCGCTGCAAGTACGTCAAATGCCAACCCGCATTCAATTACCGGGTTAACTACTACATTACCCAATACGGTAACAATGGCATTCTGGACTTCCGCCAACAACAGTACCTGGGGTACATTAGGCGGAGCGGGCTGGAGCAAAGCAGGTATCAGTGCTGAATACCGGAATTTAAGCGGTAGTACACAAACTCATTCTGCCGCCTATTGTATACTTACGGCTCCGGGTGCCGTAAGTAATGTGCAGCAAAATCAGACGCCCGCCACCAACACCCTTCGTACCCGGATTACCTGGTACGAATTGAATGATGAGTGTACCAGTGCCACTGTTTTGACACAAGGTGCCACCTGTACCAACCTGAAAGGCACTTTGGAAAATGCCACGGCTTCTTCGCCCGCTGTACCCAGTGGCTGTGGTACACCCGGAGGGGACGTCTGGTATCAGTTTACCGCTACAACAGCATTCCCCGTTATTTCTCTCAGTGGCATGGGGGGAAGCATGAACGATAATCCTTCCATTCAGTTGTTTGAAGGAACCTGTGGCGGATTAATTGACAGAGGATGTGTGACCGCCACTGAACAAAATACCTTGTCATTGAATACCGCATATACGGTTGGAGGAGCCGGACTTACTATTGGAACGACCTATTACATCCGCATCTATTCAAATACGGCAAGCCCAACCGGCTCCGGCACTGCCTGGCAATATAATATTTGTATTACGGATGCGGCAGTACCCGGGTTATTTGACTTTGGTAAAAGTTATATCAATATTTCCAAAGGTACTGCCGGAGGTACAATCAATGTGGGAGACACACTTGAAATCAGGGCCACATTTGTCTTGCGCGATCCCACCTGGTCCGGATTAAGAGGAGCTGCTGATAGTCTTGCATTCTATGATACATTACTGAACAACAAAGGATACAGACTATTGCCTGGAGCCACCGCAGCTCTTGCTTTAAAAACAAATGAAGGGCAGGATTACAAAGTATTCACTACAGCGGCAGACGCGGATGCGGCAGCTGCCATACAGATACCATCCACCCTGGATACCGCAATCCGGATCAATTTCGGCATGAATGCCACTGACAGCAAAAGAGGCATGTTGCGGAATACATCAAAGCCCTCCGTATTTGGCGTTTCCTGTATTATCATGGCCACATACCGGGTGGAAGTATATGCGGCTATTGGTACAAAGATCAACTGGGGTGGCGGGGCCATCAGTTACCGTGATACGGCTACCGGAATATTAAGTGCCTATAATTTCAAGCGGGACAGCCTTATAGTTTCTGACACCCTCCAGGTATGTCCGGATGCGGTTTCTGCTGTAAACGTAGTAGGTGTGGAATCCAATGGTACATTTGGCACTCCCGTCAATCCGGCCCCGCTCAACAGGAACAAGGGAACCTCGGCTTATGTACCCGGATATATTTATAACCCTTTTGCCCGGGGCACCGGACCCGGTGATTATTATTATGGCATTGCCAATAATACCAGTTCTGAATTCAGCACAAACGCTTCACTGAATAAACCCGACCCCGATCCGGATGCCGGAGGTCCGATGAGCACCTATCGTCTTTTTGCGGTATGGGATATCACGGGTGATCATACAGGCGCTGCAGATCCATATAAAGGAAACCTGCCCTGTGATACCACGCAACCGGTCAGTGCCACCAACCCTTGTGGTTATATGCTGGTGGTAAACTCATCCTACAAAACCGATACGGCTTTTCAGTATTCGGCTACTGGTCTCTGCCCGAATACCTATTATGAAGTATCGGCCTGGGTAAAAAATATCTGTTCACGTTGTTCATGTGATTCCAACGGGGTGACACCCAGTACAGTTGGATACATTCCGTCAGGACCCAGCGATTCTTCCGGTGTAAAACCCAACCTGGCTTTTGAGATAAACGGAATAGATTATTATACGACCGGGAATATTGAACACAACGGGGCACGAAGCGGTATCACCCCGGAGCAATCGGATACGGCTAACCGATGGGTAAAAAAAGGGTTTGTATATAAAACCGGTGCTGCAGAAACCAGTTTTACATTAACGATCCGTAATAATGCGCCTGGCGGAGGAGGCAATGACTGGGCTCTTGATGATATCAGTATTGCCACTTGTCTGCCCAGGATGAGTTACTCCCCAACCAACAACCCTGCTGTTTGTGAAGACAATGTAATCACTATCTATGATACGGTAAGTTCTTATTTTAATAACTATACCAATTACAAATGGCAGATCAGCACCAATGGCGGCAGTACATGGGTCGATATAGGTGGAGCCAGCGGCACCGCCACTCCTGTATGGAACGGAAGCGCTTACAGTTATGTAGTTTCATATACTGTTCCTGCAACCATGACAACCGCCGCTAACGACGGCAACCTCTACCGTGTGGTGGTAGGTACAACAGCCACCAATCTCGCAGATGCGAACTGCCAGTTCTCTGATCCGACCAATATCACACTGGATGTAATGACGGATTGCGGACCGGTATTGAAAACGGATCTGCTCTCCGTATCCGGCACACTCCGGAATCAATATGCCACGATCAACTGGATCAGCAGCCGGGAAGAAGGTCTTGTTTCTTACCTGGTAGAGAGAAGTGCGGACGGACGATCCTTTTCTGTCATTGATACTGTTGCCGGCAACCGGCAACCGCATCTGGAAACGAATACTTACGCCTTTACAGACCCCGACGCCGTTTCCAATAAAGTCTATTACCGTATTGGCGTACTTAATGGTACCCGTAGTTTAAAATATTCAAGAGTCATTCAACTCAACACCGGCAACATCATCTTCGGCTGGGGTACAGTGGTCAATCCCTTCCGGAACGAACTTCAGTTTGATGTACTGAGTCCGGAAAACGGAGAAGCCCGTATCGAATTGCTTGATGCCAGTGCCAAAGTAATCAGAACTGTCAGCCGTCCGCTGTATAACGGCACAAACAGTATAACTATTGATCACACCGGAACAATGCCCGCGGGTATGTATATCCTGCGCGTGTCCTTTAAAGGGAATACCCTGATCAGGAAAGTATTGAAGAACCAGTTATAAAGAATTCTTTTTAAACGGATAAAACCGGTCAATTGACCGGTTTTATCCGTTTATACCTCCGCCGGCTTCCCTGATTTCAGTACTTTTGCAGAAATCAACGGCACATGAGCATTCCCAACAAACCTTTGATCGGTATTTCCTGTGGTGACCTGAACGGCATAGGCATTGAACTGATCATAAAAACCTTTTCGGATCCCCGTATCCTGGATCATTGCACTCCGGTCATCTTTGCTTCCAATAAAGTCATCAACTTTTACCGGAAAATATACCCGGAAATCAACCTGAATTACGCCAGCATCAAAGAATTCACGCGTATCAATCACAAACAGGTAAACCTGTTTAATTGCTGGGAAGAAGAATTGCAGCTTACTCCCGGACAACTGACCGACACCGGTGGCAAATATGCCGTGCTTTCGTTACAAACGGCGGTGGCTGCATTGAAACAGAAACAGATTGAAGGACTGGTAACCGCGCCGATTCACAAAAAGAATATACAATCCGCTGAATTCAGTTTTACCGGACATACGCCCTATCTGCAACAAATGTTCGGGGTGAACGATGTGGTGATGATGCTTTGCGCCGGCGATTTCCGGGTAGCCCTGGTGACCGAACATGTACCCGTAGGTGAAGTAGCGAAGCATATCAGTAAAGAAAAAATTCTCAGCAAACTGAACCTGATCAACCAGAGTCTTCAGAAGGATTTCGGCATTGACAAGCCGCGGATTGCCGTACTCGGACTGAATCCGCATGCCGGCGATGAGGGACTGATCGGCAATGAAGAAGAAACCATCATAAAACCCGCCATAAAAGAAGCCAAGAACAACAATATGCTGGTGGTGGGACCGTACAGTGCCGATGCATTTTTTGCCCGCCGCAGTTTTGAACGCTTCGACGCGGTGCTGGCGATGTACCATGACCAGGGACTGATTCCCTTTAAAGCACTGGCTTCCGGTGAAGGCGTGAATTTCACAGCCGGTCTCCCCGTGGTGCGCACTTCACCCGATCATGGTGTCGCGTTTGATATTGCCGGGAAAGATAAGGCCGACACATCTTCGTTTATGACGGCGCTGTTTGAATGTATTGATATCATCAACCGCCGGAAGGGTTATTTTGAAAACCGGAAAAATCCGCTCCGCAAAATCACTTCCGCCATGATGGCCAATGCCAAAGACGAAATAATAGAAGAATAGGCGATCAGTTGAATACCGAATCCGGTACGCCTTTATTAATGATATAGGAAGAGTAGGCTATTTCTACTTTTCCTTTTTTATTTTTTGCATCCTCCGGCTTGTCTTTTCCGGAACCGTTGTCATAATCAATGGTCACGCCTTTAGGTAGTTTATAATCCCTTGTATTAAATGTCAGTTCCACTTTATCCGGCAACCCCCATTCAGCATATTGCTTATAGCTCATCAGCAATTCATACGTGCCGTTTTCCTTGGTACTGATCACCGATTTCATGACCAGGAGTTTCGTTTCATCAATATACAGCGTGGAGCGGGTAATGCTCTCGTCATCACTTAAGGGAAAAATCTTCACTACCCGGCAGTTGATGCCTGCAATCTTTTCCGTACCTCCATCCACCGCTTCATAGTCGGACAAACCCAATACATTATTCATATTTACGTTGGCTGATCCTTTGGGAATAAAGGACACACCGCTTTCGTTTTTAATCTTCAGTTTATCCGGCCGTTTGTAATAGACTTTTACCGTTGCTACCGGCGCTTTTATAAAAATCACATTCGTTTTCATTTTTCCGGTAGCAGTATAGTCATTCACTTTATCATACTTGGCTTTTACCTGCTGCAGCAGGGTTCTTACCTCCTGGGCATACAGTGCAGGTGCCGCAAGGAACAACAACAGGAACAAGACACGCATTTTTTTCATAGTCGTATATTAACTCAGAATATCTTTTTTATTAAAACCGCGGATACTGATCAGCAGAAAAAGCACTATATAACCGGTCAGGATCAGTCCGCTGCGCACCAGCGATCCCGGGTTCTCCACCGACCCGGCAATGGTGGCCCCTTCCGCGTTTTTATCCACATAGAAAAATCCCTTCCACCCCAGCATGTGCGTGGTAAAAGACCAGGGATTGACGGTTTCCTCAAATACGGGTACCCGTAACTGTTGTACAATGGTGAATACAATCACCACACAAACCGTGGCTACGATGGGGCCCAGCGAATTTTCAGAAAATACGGAGAACATCAGCGCCATGGCCGCAATGGTGGTCAGGGCCAGTGCTGCAAAAACAAACGCCGCGAAAAAACGCCACAACACATCCCCGGATTTCATGATATGCATGTCCGTTTCCCGGAATACCACCAGGTCCTCAGTACCGAAAATGAGCATACTACCCAAAAGGGCGAATACGGCCATCCAGACCAGCAGCAGGATGACATAGACAGTACTCGCCGAAAACTTGGCCAGGATCAGCTGGGTGCGGGTAACGGGTTTACCGGCAATCAGCCGGAGCGTTCCGAGTCCGGCTTCGCCTGAAATCATATCCCCGGCAATCAGGGCTACGAGCAGGGGCACATGGATCAGGATCATGTGAAGCACCGCCACACAAACAAAATAACCGTTCAGTATTTTCTCATACGGAATATCAAAGGTATCGGCCTGGCTATCCGTATAAAACTGGACAAAGTCTTTACCGTTTACTTTCAGGGCGAATTGCACCAGTAAGATGATTACGGCTATAGCACCAAAGGCGATAAACGTACGGGGCCGTTTAAATATCTTGAACAGTTCAATTTTAAGCAGGTCAATAAACATCTACGCTTTGGTTAAGGATAAGAAATAATCTTCGAGGGTATTCATGGGACGGAGACTCTGGACCGCGATTCCTTGTTCCACCAGGTCGCGGTTGAATTCAGGGATTGCCGCTTTATTCATTTCCAGCCGAAGGGTTCCGTTAACCGGTTCTTTCAGCATTGCCGCCCACGTTGTTTGTTGCAGCAAATTCAGCGTACCCGGCAGGTCGGCAGTCACCAGTTCCACCATTGATTTTTCAGGATTCAGTAATTCGTCTACGATGCCTTCCACCACTTTCCTGCCTTTATGAATGATGATCATATGATCGGCAATCATTTCCATTTCACTCAGCAGGTGCGAGGATACAAGCAGGGTTTTACCAAGGTCGTGGCTGAGATGAAGTATCAGGTTGCGCATGTCCGCGATTCCCTGTGGATCCAGCCCGTTGGTAGGTTCATCCAGTATGATCAGTCCGGGATTATGAATCAGTGCGGCCGCAAGACCCAGCCGCTGTTTCATCCCTTGTGAATAGGTTTTTACTTTGCTATCTGACCGGCCTGCCAGTCCTACAAGGGCCAGCTGATCCATGATCTGCTGCTCAGTAACTTTTGCGCCACTCAGTCGTGAAAAAATGCGCAGATTTTCTTTTGCAGTAAGGTATTTATAAAGATCCGGCTTTTCGATTATTGCCCCGGTTTGCCGCAGTATCTCACGGCGGTGTTTGCGGAGATTCATGCCAAAAATCTCAATTTCTCCCGCTGTTGGTTCAATCAGGGTCAGCAACATCCGGATTGTGGTAGACTTCCCGGCGCCGTTTTGCCCCAGAAAACCATATACCTGGCCTTGCCCGACCGTAAATGACAAATCATTTACGGCCCTGAAATCGCCAAAATCCTTTGTAAGCTGCTTTACCCGGATGACTTCACTCATTGTTCCTAGTTAACGACCAAAGGTATTAAAGGTTCACCCCTGCAAATGAAGTATTTACAGGTTTATGAAAATATTTTCAGGAAAATACTTGCATTATCTACGTTCTTACATTAGGTTTGTTTGCGATTCGGAAAACCACATTTAACCACGTAAAACTACGATAGCCGTACCTGCCCCGTCTCTTTTCCCAGGTTTGTATAGCCTATCCGGAATTACGGAACAAATAAACCGAAGCATCCAATATTTCTGTGGGCTAACAAATGAATTTAAAGCCTGAGAAATGACAATTAAAGTTTTAACCGTAATTACCCTTTTCCTGCAGCTGACCGCCACAGCGCAGGCGCCCGCTTCTGCGGCAAACCCTTTTACAAGCACCACCAACACCATTCCTGACACGGCACAACCCTCCTTTACGGAACTGAAAGCCGCCGTGGAAAAGCAAAAAGTTTTACTGAACTGGACAGTAGCTGACAACCAGGCCATCAACCTTTTTGAAATTGAGAAAAGCACGGATGGCCGTCATTTCACAGTAGCCGCCCTGGTATTTGGCACAGACAAACCCGCGGAGGATCAATACCTGTTTTTTGAAAAAAGCACCGGGGAAAAAGTCACTTACCGGATACGGATGATCAGTAAGAGTAATAAAGTAATATACTCGGCACCTGTTACCGCCGGCTGACATGAACACAACCATTAAACGACTACCATGAAAGAAAAAATAAACAAAGCCCTGAAAGAAGAAGTGCAACGTATCAGAAGAGCCGTGGAGAAAATGTTTCCCGCAAAACAACAACGCCCGGGTTTTGCCTTGCAACCGCTCCGGCAACCCACCCGGTTTCCCAATAAAAATTGTTGAACTATTTCATACACTTAGAGTATCCAAAAGAGATGAGGCCCTTTTTCTAAAGGGCCTTCTCATTTTTAATGAGCAATGAGTAATCAGTAATGAGTAGCTCGGGTAAAGTCCCAACAGTTTAGAGACAGTTTCAAATCTGTAAAGATTTTTCCACTCTTACTCATTACTGATTACTCATTACCGTCCTCCCAGATAATCCTGCAAACTCGCCACATACTCCTCAAAGGCTTTAATACCGGCTTTGGTGATTTTACAGGTAGTCATCGGATAATTATCCCTGAACTGTTTTTGTACATCAATATATCCGGCCTCTTTCAGTTTCTGAATCTGTACACTCAGGTTGCCCGCAGTGGCCCGGGTTTTCTCCTTTATAAAAGTAAACTCCGCCTCCTTTACACTGATGAGCAGTGACATAACGGCCAGCCGCAGCTGCGAATGTAATATGGGGTCCAGATCTTTAAACATGTTGACGGGCTAATTCCTGTTTGGCTTTCCGGTAGCGTTTTTCTAAAATCAATCCGGGTATAAACCAGGCAAAGACGGCTGATACAGCCGTGAGCAGCAAGTCAGTTTTTACCGGTGTATACAATGAAATAATACAACTGACCCAGCATACCAGTCCGCCCCAGAACATAGGCCGGAACTTCATACTGGAACCGGTAATGAAGGTGGGCAGCCCATACAATAACAGGAAAAAAGAGGAAGTATAGTCGTAAAAATTAAAGGCCGCGGCATGACCGGCCAGCTTTGTATATTCTTCATGCATGGGGCGGATATCCGCAAACACTACATTCAGACAAAAGGACAAGAGAAATATCGCAATGCCAAATGACAACCAGGTATTATCAATAAAACTATCACTGTACGCCTTCACACGGCTTTCTCTTTTCTCTTTAATGGAGAAATAAATTGTGGGGATTACCGCAATCACGGTCAGCAGATATATATCAAAAGGCATGCTGAATCCATAATGGATTTCAGCCATCCGTACCAGGGAGCAGGTGACAATGACCAGTCCCCACATAATAGAGGTCAGCCCTGTACTGTGATTAACATCTTTGGCCTTATTGATCATACTGGTGATCAGTTCCAGGCTTTCCTTGCCGGAGAAATGTTCAGTTTCCTGCATACTGGTGTTTTTGACTATTTACAATTAGCATCCCCTTTATCCGCCTATGAATAAAACCGGGTACGTATCTTGCGTAACCGTACCCGGTAAAGATCTGTTTTATTTACATCCGGCCACTTCTTTTTCGCATACCTGTTTTCCCCAGTTGGGATGAAGCTCACTGGCCGGGGTAAATCCTGCATATAATTCAAGCGCTTTATCCAGCAACGGTTTTGCATTTCCACAACCGCCACCAAATTCAACCGGTGTGTTTTTTAATGATACCCCGTTGAACCAGTACGGGCGCGGATTGGTCGGATCCTGAGTCATGGCATCCTGGCTGTATTGCTGCATTTTCGGTCCGAATTCCATCCAGCGTTGCATTGGATTCACCAGCATCCGAAGCGAGGTATTCATGGCTTTCAGCAGACTGAGTTCACTGTTGTTTTTCTCCAGGGCTACTGCTTTCGCAATCAGCTCGTCCACTTTATCCGCTATAATATCATTTTCCGATACCTCGTTTTTTACAAAAGCCAGTGTAATCCGGCAATAAGCCGCGTAATAAAAAGGAAGCCACTGTGTTTTTTCCGCATCGCCGATCCGCTCAAAGCCGGCCGCTATGTCTGTCAGACTGCTGAACTCGTTTTTACTAAGCGCGCTGTCGATAGCGGCAATATTTTTCTTCATGGCTCCCACATATTTTTCACTTTGTGAGAAAGCCGGCTGCAGCAGCATGGCCGCCAGGATAAAGAGCATTACTGATTTCATCGTATTCATTTTAATGGTTAAAAAATTATAATCCGGAATTAATTACGTCATCGGTACGGTCTACGCCAAAACTGATAAAGGCGCCTATATATACAAACATCCGTGAAGTCGGCACAATGGCTTCTTTCCGTAACCCGTTATAAGAGTACTGATAGCCATAGGTCTGCCGGATATTGAAAATATTGCTTACCTGCAGCACATATACCGCAAATGATTTCGCGTCCTTTTTGCCAACCGACGGCAGGAAGTTCAACGCGAAACTCACATTGTGAAAATCAGGAATCGTACCCCTGTCCGTGAATGCGTATGCCGCGCCATCATAACGTATATTATAATAAGGACGACCGCTGCTGTACGTGTACGAGAGATTAAAATTGGTTTTCACTTTTTGCACAAATTTTTTCATCACCAGAGAGCCGGTATGTTTCGCCGCAAAATTGGGCGTTATCGCCGTTGGGAAATTCAGGAAATCCCGCTTCGTATCCAGGAAGGAATACGAAACCCAGTAATCAAAATTTTTAATCGTCCGCTTATCCCTCCAGAAGAGTTCAATTCCTTTTGCTTCACCAAATCCGTCATTATTCAACGCGGCTTCCGTAAAACCGGTATGGCCGGTTTTTACCAGGTTATCATATTTTTTATAAAATATTTCCGTACGGAATGACTGTTGATTCAGGACTTTCTGGTACTGAAGAATATAATGGGTGGCCTTCATAAAGGAAAGCGGCTGCAGGGAAGGCAGGTATCTTCTTTCCGGGTTCTGGTAAAAAATGCCATAGGCCAGCGAAGCCTGGCTTCCTTTGCCGGTTTTATAGGCCAGTGAGAAACGGGGTGCCAGGTTTACTTTACTGAGCTGCGCGGAATGTTCCAGCCGCAAACCGCCTTTCAGTGCCAGGTCATTGGTGGCATACATATCGGCTTCGGCAAAAGCGGCGGCAACGGTTTCCCTGAACTTTCCGGGATATTCCTGACCGTTATACCCTGTATAAACGGACCGGTCTTTACTGTAATTATATTCCGAACCAAAACGGATGCCGCTCATGCCTTTGAATTTCTTTTCCAGCACCAGTTTGGCATTGAAGTAATCGCCTTTCATATCCAGCTTAAAGGTTTTGGCCTCCAGGTTGGTCAGCAGTACATCATTACCGGCCAAAGTCTGCATGGCACTCCGGATATCATCCTTATTATTCGAATAGGAGAGTCCGGCATTGATCTTCCATTTTCCCTGCAGGTTTTCTTTCCACGAAAGGTTATGAAAATGGTTGGTATTGGCCAGTGCAAAACGGTCGAGGTACCCGATTGAATCAATACTGTTCACGGTAAAAGCCAGCTTATTGTTGCTGAAGTATCCGTAATATTTCAGCATCCCCGTTTTAGACGTCTTTACCCGGAAATTGGCATCCGCGTTATGATAATAAGGCACTGTGGAGTAATCCTGACGTTGTTTGATGATGGCAAAAGCCGGTGCCAGGTTGGTATAACTGTAACTGGCGCCAAAGGATGATTTTTTGTTTTTTGATAAATGCTGATAGCCCGCACTACCCCCGATCACACTGAGACCGAGATTGGCGGATGATTGTTCGGGAAGGTCAATAGATTCCAGGATCAATGCCGCAGACAGTGCTTGTCCATATAATGCGGAATACCCGCCGGTACTAAAGACAGTACCTTTAAATATAAAGGGGGAAAACCGGCCAAACTGGGCAATATTGGGGACACTGCTGAAGAAAAAATTATTGACGAGCGTGCCGTCAATAAATGTTTTTGTTTCCCCGGCGGTGCCGCCTCTTACAAACAACCCTTCACTCTCTCCAACCTGTTGCGCACCCGGCAGTGTTTTTAATGCCTGTGTAATATCACCATTGGCACTGGCCGTGGTTACAATATCAATCGGGTCGAGCACTGCCGCGGCCCGTTTCCGGTCACTGGCTTCAAAAGTACCGGCCGATAAAACCACAGCGGTGAGTTCGCTGATTTCCTGCTTTAATATAATATCAATCGTAAGTACACCGCTCTCCAGTTTGACCGGCTGTTCCCATGCTTTATAACTGATGGCGGTAACCAGCAGTACTTGCGCCCCTTTCTCCGTTGTTTTAAAGGAATAGCGGCCGGTTGTATCCGTTGTGGTGCCATCATAACTGTCTTTCAGACTGATACTCGCTCCCACTACCGGATTATTCCGGTTGTCATTCACCACCCCTTTAATGGTTACCTGTGCCAGCAGTGACGGCGAAAACAGTAGACTGATAACCAGCAATCGAATACTCATTAGTTTTTTCATGTCGGCAGGTTTTGAGACACAAACATAAAGTAGTTTATGATATAAACCAAAATATTTAAAGAAAAGGAACTGCAAGGCAGTTCCTGAACGATACATTAGTTTTTAATCACCCGTTGTGTGGCGGTTTGTCCCGCTCCGCTTACCCTTACGGTATAAATACCTCGTTGCAGGGATGAAATATCGGTCATGATAAGCTGTGGAGCAACAGCCAGATATTGTCTCCGGACTACTTGTCCGTTCATGGCAATTATATCTACGCTGACAGGCTGATTTTCCAGTACCTGAGGAATGCGTGTACGTATTTCACCGGATGCGGGGTTGGGGAATACGGATATAACCAGGCGAATTGTTTCCGCTTCAAACCTTACCTGTCGTATTGCCGATAATTGTACGGATGCATTATTGTCTACAGACCTGAGCCGGTAACTGATAACCGGCGTCTGTAACATATTCACCTGATCGGTGAAGGTATAACGACCCCTGCTGCCGGCCGGTTTTGCAGAGAAAACAATCCCGATACTTTCAAAATGAATACCGTCGGTGCTTCGCTCTATGGAAAAATAATTGAGCTGCTCTTCCTGTTCGGTTGTCCAGGCCAGGTTGACGGTTTTGTTTTTTCCCGCCATGGCAGTAAAGGAAGTCAGCTGTACGGGCAGCACGACAAAGTCCGGTACAAATCCCGCGTCGATGGAATTATTCCAGGTACCGATTGGTATATCCACATTGACTATGCGTCCGGCTACCGGGTCGCTGTCCAGTTCATCATTCCCGCCACTATTTTCAGTGGTTGGTTTATAACCGGCCGGAGTTATAAACTCCACCGTGTAGGTCGTCATGCCAAAAGCGCCAACCGGATCATTGAAAAAATAATACCCGGCCGCATCGGTGGTCGTGCTTTGCAAAACGGCATTAGTAGCGGGATTAATCAGGTTTACAGTTACACCCTGCAGTCCGGGCTCAGCCGGTTCCTGTACCCCGTTTGCATTATTATCCAGCCACACATAATCACCCAGTCCGTTAAACTTAAATACACCGATATCATACGTGCTGTTATAATTCAGCGCGCCGGGTTCATCGCCACTACTCAGTGTGATGGTGCCTCCTTTTATTATACCAGTAGTTGTATTATGGCTGATACCGTTGTTATCGTTATCAATATTATTATCAGGATCACCACCGTTTACAGGTGAAAGAAACATCCAGGAAGGCGTGTTTTCCACCTGGATAAAATAACTGCCCGCTGCCAGCCCGGTAAAATTATAATAGCCCCCGTTGGCGGGGGTGGTGGATGCAATAGCAGGACCATCGGCTGATCCGTCATTGTTGTTGTCGGCATATAAGCTTACGATTACTTCCCCGTCAATTCCCCAGTCATTGCCGTCAAACCGGCCATTCCCGTTCTGATCGAAGTATAATCTGTTGCCGAGTGAGAGTGACACACCTGCCGCGGCGGTTGTCAGACAAAAATCATCCGCAAAGAAACCACCCGGGGCTTCTTTCCAGAAGCGTACGGCTATCCATACGGTACCTTGCGGCGCCACGGCATTGATCGTATATTGCTGATAGGAAGTGGAGGTAACCCTTGCTTCACGGTATTCAATTGTATTCCATCCCGCATCATAAAAACTGAGTTCAATTGAAGACCAGGTGGCAGGGCTGGTTGTTTTCGCCCAGGCAGACAACTGATAAGTGTTACCCGCAACACCCATTAATTCATAGCTGCCCCCCGATTCAATACCTGGCGGAACATACGCGGCTTTAGCACCACTGTGTACAAGCCCCGATATAGAAACGGAACCCCAGTTAATCCAGTCAGTCAAATCGGCTTCGAAGCCGGAATTCGTGAGCAGATTGCCGGTACAGGATTGTGCACGTAAAGGCTGACCTGCCAGAAAAAGACAACTCAATACAACTAAAATTTTTGGAGCTGAAAAAGAGTAAAGTTTTTTCATAGTTCTCTTGTTATACGGATTGAAACAGCACGTAAACCGGAATGAGTAACTACGAAACGCAGACAATCTACTAATGAACCAGGCGGTTCAGGTTGTTTTCAAAGTTTGGATTTCGTTGTTTTCTCAGGGTTTGTACGAATACAAAACAAACATAATACTAAATGTTTTTACTTACAAGTTTTACGGGGATATTTTCGTAAGTAAATCCGTATTTTCTGCAATGTTCATTTCTATATATCTCATTTTCAACATTTTACTAACTATATTTTTTAAGCTACTAAACCCTTTCTAATAAAAAAACCGTCCTGCAACGGCAGGACGGTATGGAACCCCTATGAAAAATCAGTTTAGCGTTTAAGGTTTAGTGTTTAATTATTTTCTGCTGGGCGGTCTGACCGGCACAACTGGCTTTTACAATATAGAAGCCGGAAGAGAGATTGCTCATATTAATTGTTTCCGTCTGGCTACGGCCATCTGCCACCTGGCGACCGGCTACCTGGCCATTGGCGCGCAGTATTTCGATGGTAATTTGTTTATTCTGCCAGTCAGCAGGTAAAGACACCCGCAGTTCATTCATAACCGGATTAGGGAAGGTCTGCAGGCTGATCAGTTGCTGTGCAGGTGCAATCCGGATAATTCTTGTTTCAGAATATTCGTTTTTGCCATCTGCATCCACCGCACGCAGGCGGTAATAAATTACGGGATGTTGTATACCGGTTACATTATCATTGAACTGATAGCTGGCTTTATCTGCCGCAGATCCATAAGCGAAAACCAGTCCTGCCTGTGAAAAATTAACTCCATCCGTACTGCGCTCCACTTCAAAATGACTGACATTGATTTCCTGCGCACTTACCCACGCCAGGTTAACAGTATTCTTTACCAGCATCGCGGTAAAAGAGCTCAGTTTCACCGGTAAAGTGGACGCCGGATAGTAAAAGCCTTTCAGGTAAAGACTATACTGCCGCACAGTGGCACTGCTGGTTGTTTTTACCGTACCATACGCCACAGAAAAAGAGCTGATTCCGGTATTACTCGCCGTAAACATATTATTGTAAGAAGCGGTATCTATACCGTTGCGTTCCACACCCAGAATATTCTCGCCCTGGAAATCGGTTGTATTGGTTTTGGCTACCGTGATATCTGAAGTGGTGGACATATAGGCCATTTTGCCGCCATTACCAATGCGGATACGGGCAAACTCTTTTAAAGTATTGTTGCCATCCAGGTCAAGTGCGGTGGCATTTACTTCCTGTAATGACACAGGCGTGTTGCTGTTCTTAAAAACAAACCGGAAAGTAAATACGGCATAAGAGCGACCAGTGGTATTACCACTCTGCACAGCCGGCTGAAAAGCGGCTTTATATCCTGTACCATTACTGTTATCATCGATCTTATTCACTTTTGCCCCGTTGATCAGGCTGTCAATCCGTACAATGGCATCCGTGGTATCATTTACTGAAGCAAACCGATATTCGGCACCAATTTCCAGATCTGTTCCGGCCTCCAGGGAATAATTCTCAAATTTGAGTCCGTTTGACAGTTGACTGCTTCCTCCTCCGTTACCGGATTGGGCAACTACAGATAAACTACTGATTACAGCAGCAGAAGCTAAGAACAAACGGATGACCTTGTTTAAAAGGGATGAAGTTGTTTTCATTGCTCAGGGTTACAGATTAATTAGTAGAGTGTGAATCGGACTAATTTCAGATTGCAATGAAACCCGTAAAATGTGTCTTGAAACTTACCGGAAGTAATATTCCGTTTTATGAGAAGTAGTTTCAGGGTAGGATTTCGTTGTTTTCTTAGGATTCGTTCGATTCTGTAGTAAACATAATACTTAGTTTTTTTACTTGCAAATTTTTCGAGGATTATTTCTCGTCTAATACCGTATTTTTCGTAGTAGAAATACGATTAGTATTGATTTACATACATTTATACTATTCCTCCTTTCAGATTCCAACCCCGGCAAAAGAACCCAAATCAAATGTTCCTTTAATAAAAGAATGCGCCATTTCTGGCGCCTTCTTTTATAAATACCGTAAATCACTCTATACTACTTATTGTACTATTATTTCTCCTGTTCCCTGTTTTTGTTGTACAATTTTCTGTTGTGCCTTTTGGCCTTCACAACTCACCTTGCTGATATAGAATCCTGGGGCCAGGTTGGCGGTATGGATGGTCTCTGTCTGGTTGCTGCCGCTGGTTGATTTACGGCTGGCGATCTGCCCGTTGGCTGGAAAATTCCCAAATATTGACCACCCCAATTCGCTCCAAACTGACCACCCCTAAACCGGCTTACTTCGGCTTGTTTTAAAAGTCATAATTGATGGAAGTTGGGTATAAAAACAGGCTTCATATGGAAATAAAACAACCCTTATTTCTAAAATAAGACAGATTCTGCGGCTTTTTGCACAAGGGCAGAGTAATGTTTTAAAAGTATTCAGACCGATACTTCGCGTAATACGGCCAAGTGCTATATCCGCCGTTTTTTGGACGAAAAGCTGACGTTTGAGGATATCAACGCATTGAGTGACAGCGATCTGGACCTGCTGTTTGGCGGCACCCAAATGCCTGGTCCGGACCATCGCTTCGATGAACTGCACCGGCTGATGCCTGATAAGGAAAAACGGTTCAGGAAAAAAGGGATGACGATTGCGCAGTTATGGAAGGATTACAAGGACCTCTATAAACATGGTTATCAGTTAACACAGTTTTACCGGTATATTGGTAAAATAGTAAAGTTGCAGTTCAGCCGTGACCGGGTTGATACTTTTTACAAATATGAACGTATATCTTCGTATCCCCGCCAGTACCGGAAGTATAATTATACCACAACAGACGATCACCTGGCGTCTTCTCACCGCTATCTGAGTGACTGGACACCGGATAAATTTATTGACCTTGGTAAAGAAATAGATGAGGAAGTAGCTGCCTTTATACAGGTGGTAATAGAGCACAAGTCACATCCGGAGCAGGCCTATAAATAATGTGGTGCCATATTGAATCTTGCCAGAAAGGTAGGTCATCAGCGGCTGATAATGACCTGCCGCATGACGAATAGCTATGGCGTTTACAACTAAAAATGGCTAAAGCCGACGGCTCTGCCATCAGGGAACTGGCTAAAATTGAAAAGCAGGATGTACCCATACCAGACGACTTTGGGTTGCAACCATTTGACCAATCAGGCCGAGCCGTGCTTATGGAAATCTTTGAAGACCGGCATGGGAAAAGATCAACCTTAATTACCTCCCAACTTCCCGTTAAACAGTGGTATGAAGTTATCGGTGAAACTACGGTGGCCGATGCCATACTGGACCGTATACTTAATAATACCCAACGCATCGAGCTAAAAGGAGAATCCCACAGACGAAAACTTGAAAAGAAAAAAGAAAACGAATAAATAGTTATTTTTAATAAACCAAAACTGTATGTTGTTGTTCGATTCTGATGTAAACAGAATTCACAGTTTTTATACATGCAAATTATTCGGGGATTATATTGCATAAGGTATCGTATTTTTCCTATCATTTTTATGATCAATATTGGTTTACAGTTATTCAAATAAATACTTATTTAGATATGACCCCAGATACAGAAAACAGAAATTCAATTCAAATATTCCCTTCAATAAAAAAAGCGCCATTCCTGGCGCTTTCCTGTTAAAAAGCAGATGAGGGTATTAAACAACTTATTGCACCACAAATTTTCTTATTTCCTCGGGCTGCCGGCCGTTTCTGAGCCGCAGCAGGTAATAGCCGGAAGGAATATTAGTCAAACCAATACTTTCCATTGTGGAAGACTGTGCAACCTTTTTTCTGATTAATACTTGTCCGGACTGAGCGATAAGCTCTATATCAAGAGGCTTGCCCTGCCAGCTTTCCGGCAATTGAAAATGAACGGTATTACCAGAAAGTGCAGGATTGGGAAAGACAGCGATTTGCCCGTTATTTCCGAAAATGATAATCCTTGCTTCACTATAACTGATCCGTCCATCCAGGTCGGTTATTTTTACATGATAATAATTAACCCCGGCTAAAGGCTGCTCATCACGGTAACTGTATTGGGGAGCTCCTGAATGTGTCACGGTATATATACTGGTAAAAGTTCTTCCATCTGCCGAACGTTCCAGTTCATACTGAGACACATGATGTTCATTCAATACTATCCATTTTAGGAGGGCAGTAGTACCCGATTTAATAACCGTGAACTGAAGTCTGGCAGGCAGCGCCCCTGACCAGTTAACCGTATAAATTGCCGGGCTGGGATCAATTTTACCGGCAGCATCAACATATGCATAGTTAAACGCTGTACTCATGGATCCCAGGGTTGCACCAGTAATACGAACCTCCAACAAGGCCGGATTATACCCGGAAATAACAAATGGGTTTGATACAGAAGGAGGATTAATCCCATCTGTTCCCAGTAAAATCCTTACACCATTGTACCACAACTCTGAATTGGCCGGTAATTGTGTTATGGCAACTGTTTTTCCACTCAGCGAACCGGATACGGGCTGATCTTCCGGGTCACTCCCGGTTAGCGGGCCCGGACTACCGGGTGCACCTGTTCCGTTTAAAGAAATGGACGAACCGACAGACGGAGTTGCAATTGTATATGACTGTGTATTGCTCTCGGGCAGTTGTTCGATTCCAAAATCATTATTAATATCATCCGATGCCCCAAAGCGGATGGCATCCGCCGCACTATATGTACCGGTATTTATATCTCCAGTTGCATTCGTGCTCAAAGGTGAGGTACTGGTCCACCCGGGAGGCAAGGAACCTGCAGGCGGGGCAGAACCGGCAACTCCGGCTGTTGTGCTTAACCTGACCTGCAAATTGGCAAAGGAAGGCACATTGTTGAAAGTATAAGTTCCGTTTGACGCAACGGGCACAGAGGCGATGACTAAATTAGTAACAGGGTCTGTCAGTATTGCATTTAACCCGGATGCATTGGTCCCGCTTTCCCCGGTGGTGAATATATTGAGAAATGTATTATTCGCACTGCCATTTGCATCATTCCAAACGGTACCACTGACGGTGCTGCCGAATTTTATCGGGGTGGCATCCCCTTCCCCGGCTTCATCCGCTTTGAAATTTGCCGTACCGCTTTCCACTGCTGTACCATTATCGCTGTTATCCGCTACAGATGTTCCGTCAAAAGCAGTTCCATTGGCTGCTGCCGTATTATTATATGTGGTGGTACCATTGGTGGCTACACCGTCTACATCAAATGTAACATCAATCGTGGCAGAATTGGAACCGGCCGTAATAGTACCCGCGCCCCCATTCAGGTTTGCTCCGTTATATAAAGGCCCGTATAATATTTTTGTCCCATCCAATAAGTTTGTATTTGTAGTGCCATTGTACAAAGCATTTAATACAAGGCTGGCGGGATTGCTGATAAATGACGCTGTAACGTTGGAGATGGTCAAAGCGGGAAATGCCGTTTGGAGATTTTCAACCACCTGTACATTTTTCAGGATGGAGGTTCCGATATTCTCAATCCGTATCCGGTAAGTAAGGCGGTACCTGTTATTATACCCAAGCCATTGAACACCGGTTAGTTGCTTGGCGGCACCTACTGAACTTAAAACTTCAGTTAAATCCGCAAAATTTGATGACGCACTCGGACCGATATTGAATGCCCCTACCAGGGCAAGAGTGGCCGGATTCAACAGGAAACTGCCGTCTCGGCCATCGGATGTACGTGAACTGATTAAAAAAAGATTACCAGAATTATAATCCCAGCTTATCCCATATGTGCCAAAACCTGAACCAAAACTGAAGCCAACACCTGCAGGCAAAACATTACCCAGTTCCACCGTGGGAATCTGGGCGGTCCCGGATAAAGAGGCGTAATTGGGAATCGTAAGAATTTTTTTTCCGATTGTTATATACATGGTATTATCAGGAGAAGCCACCATGTCACCATAATTGGCATTTCCAATAGACGCGGCATAGGAAGGGGTGGCAGCAGGGGATACAGACCAGTAATCCCCTGTGTTATACGGAACGGGCATCAGGGATGCATATGCCGCCGGACACTGAAGATTACCTAAAACAGAAAACACATTGGTGGTAGGATTATAACGGGTTAGTTTTTGGGTATACATGGGTATTCCATCTGAATTATTAGCAACAAAGTTGGCTAATGTGCCATATACATTCCCGTCCTGCCCAACGCCCATTCTGAAAAACTCACCCCCGGCAATCGTGGAAAGATTTGTGTTTGTTGAAGAAGCCCCGGTATTATTAAAAACATTAAATACACTGGTACTGGCTACGGTGCCCGCTTTTGAATAATACAATTTCCCTTCTGTGGGGTCAAATGCCGCACCATATGGCAGGTTATTATTTCCTGCAGGTATTCCGTTTGAAGTGGCAATGGAGACCCCAGTTGCTCCTGTGGAAGCCGTTATATACCTGCTTTCATTCACAACATTATTTGGATTCCCGGAAACAATATTATATGCCTTCCAGGCCTGAGCAGCCAACTTCTGAGTGAACCCGGCTGTAAAAAGCAACAGAAATAAGGACGCTGTACTGTTTTTCATATTGAATTTTATGTATGTTTTCATATAAACAAATCAAGAATCAGCCGACAACCAAAAAGGCAACACGATTTTTTGTAAATCCATTCCGTGTTCAGGAAATCCCGTAAAACCACTTGCAAAGATAAATGTTATGGTTCAATATTGATTAAATAAGTTCTCTGAAATTCATGTCTGTATTGGGTTCTAGCGTTTTTCGAATGGAAACGATTTGAAGTTTGGCGACTATAGTTTTGTTTTAACGTATTGACAATCAATATGTATAAATCAGGACAAATATATCTTCTCCCAGGTAATGGAACTTGTTACTCATAAGGTCTTTAATACTTGTGTTAATCGATACAAAGGCAACTATAAAACCAAGCAGTTTTCCTGTTGGAAGCAATTCCTTTGTATGGCATTTGGCCAATTAACACATAGAGAAAGCTTATCAGATACCATACTGTGTCTACGTGCTAATGCCGGTAAACTCTATCACTTGGGAATCGGTCAAGCAATAGCAAAAAGTACTTTATCAAACGCAAAAGAAAGCCGTGATTGCAGAATATTTTCTGATATAGCAATGGTCCTGATTGAAGAAGCCAAATCTATGTATCTAAATGATAACGATTTAGAAGTTGCTCTCAAAAACAATGTATTCGTAATTGAGTAACCCTCCGGCCAACTACATATTTCCCGGTTGAGTTTGCCGCCATCGCTTAGCTGCAAAAAAGTTATGGAAAAAAATTTGCAGTCAAGAGCCGTAAGTTCCGTGGCAGAGCTGCGATCCTGGAACTTATCAGCCAGCAAGAACTGAGTGGACTATCTGTAAAGGCCTTCTGCAAGTCAAATAGTTTACCTGAGAGCAGCTTTAATAACTGGATGAGGCGGTATAAAAACAAAGGTGTCCGACCGGAAGGATCTTTTGCCGCCGTTTATGTTCAGCCGACCCCTGGAGGTGCATTGTTTGCTGAGATCCGGGGAATAAAAATATATCAGCCGGTAAGTGCGGGGTTTTTAAAAGAGCTGGTTTCATGAGCGGGCTGCTGTTACTGGGTGCTCACCGGTCTTACCATCTTTACCGCAAGGAGACCGATATGCGTAAAGGCTTTAATCAGCTCTGCGGGATCATTACCAATGAACTGGGGCGGCAGGTGCTTGCAGGCGATGCTTTTATTTTTATCAATAAACCGCGTACGCACTTAAAGCTATTGGTATACGAGCAGGGCGGGTTCACGATCTTTTATTGCCGGTTGGAGCAGAGTGCGTTCGAAGTACCTGCCTTTGACCTGGATGCGAAGAGTCTTGAGCTTACCACCGATCAATTGCATTTTATTTTACAGGGGATATCCCTGCAAACGATCCGTTACCGGAAAAGATATCAACGAACGGTTTTAAACCGTGGAGAATAACATTTTGGGCATAGCTGTCAGTTGAACATCTTTGTGTTCATGTCAGCCACGCTTGAATACAAACAACTTCTGCAACTTTACGAACAGAGCCAGGTGCGGATCATCGCCCTGGAACAACAGCTGGCACAGTTACAGAAAATGATTTTTGGTTCCAGGCACGAACGGTTTATCCCCCAAAGCATCCCTTCACAACTGGCGCTCGATATTACGGCGGAAGAAGTGGCCGCCTGCAGTGTGGTGGACGCTAAAAAGATCAGCTATACGCGGACATCAGTTAATGTGGAGACAAAGCCCCTGGTGCATCCGGGTCGTATGAAGTTGCCGGAAAGTCTTCGCCGGGAAGTGATCCTGATTGAACCGGCTGCAGACCTCACTGGCTGCAATAAAATAGATGATGAAGTTACTGAGGTGCTGGAATACGAGCCGGGTGAGTTGTATGTAAAACAATACCGCCGGGCTAAATACGCCAAACCTGACAATACAGGTGTTGTGATTGGTGCGCTGCCCTCCCGTCCGTTGGAAAAGGCCATGGCCGGTGAAGGACTGCTGGCACAGATCGTTATTGATAAGTATGTGGATCACTTGCCCCTGCATCGTCAGATGCAGCGTTTTGAAAGAGCCGGCGTTAAACTGGCATACTCCACACTCACCGATTGGGTGAGTAACACCTGTCAGCTGATCACCCCATTGTTTGAGTCGCTAAAAACAGAAGTGCTGCAAAGTAATTATCTGCACGCCGATGAAACGCCGATCAAAGTACTTGATAAAAAGAAAGAGGGAGAGACGCACCGGGGTTATTACTGGGTATATCAGAACAGCCTTGAAAAAACCGTTTTTTTTGATTATCAGGAAGGACGCGGACGGGAAGGCCCTCTAGAAATACTGAAAAACTTTACGGGTTATCTGCAAACCGATGGTTATGTGGGCTATGAGGTGTTCGCCAAAAGGCCGGGCCTGCCTACCGGACAGGCAGGCATCACATTGATCCATTGCATGGCGCATGCCCGTCGCATGTTCAATGAGGCCATGGATAATGATGAAGCCCGTGCTTCTCATGCCATGCAAGAGATACAAAAACTCTATGAGATTGAGAGGCGTTGTCGTGACACCATACTCACTGCAGATGAAATCCGGGAAGTCCGTCAGCGGGAAGCTGTACCCGTCCTTACGCAACTGGGCAGCTGGGTGAAAGAGCAGTATGTGCAAACTCTTCCCAAAAGTGCCATAGGCAAAGCGCTTGGCTACAGCATTGAACGTTGGGAAAGGTTATCTGAATATGTAAACGATGGCCGGCTGAGTATCGACAACAATCCTGTTGAAAACAGCATCCGGCCTGTGGCCTTGGGCCGGAAAAATTATTTATTCGCCGGCTCCCATGAAGCTGCACGCCGCAGTGGCATGTTGTACTCGCTGCTCGGTACCTGTATGATGCATGGTATCGAACCTTACACCTGGCTTAAAGAAGTTTTACGCGTTATCGCCGATCACCCCGTCAACAGGATAGCGGAACTTTTGCCTCACCGGTACAAAAAGTAATTGACTACGGAAAGATGTAGTTGGCCGATGGCTTACGGGAATAGTTGTATTTAATAAAAACTCATTTGCAACTTTTACACCCTCTTTTGTAAACCGTTTTGCCCACACATCTATACTGTTACCCGGGCCTTCCCATGCTACTACAAAACTGCCATCGGGTGCCACGGCTATGGCTGGAGAAAACTGATCACCTGTACTGGTGGTATTAACCTGAAATTCAACTCCCACTTTAGCGCCACTGGCATTAAACCGCTGCCCGAAAATCCCTTCAGCAGAACCATCAAGGCCATCTGTATCAATCCAGACAACAATGTATCCTCCATCCAGCTGAATGGATAATGTGCGAACGGTCCACCAATATCCAATCTGATCGCCTGATGTAGTTGTATTTACCCGGGTTTCGTTGGTAAGAGTGGTAAATTGTGCATTTGCCACAGATGAAAAAGAGCTTACTATTACTGTAAAGCAAATAACAATAATAAAAGAATAAAAACTATTCAAGGTTTTCTTTTTTGGGTATTAGGTAAAATCGAATGGCTATCAGCTTTACCTGAGATTATAATTAAAACCGGGATATAACATTGAAACAGACAGAAGCGGATGACTTCTTTTTAGAAAGGTTTGTTTCAGGGTCGGATTTAGATTGTTTTCTTAGGATTCGTTCGATTCTGACACAAACATAATACGCAGTTTTTATTACTTGCAATTTTTCCGAGGATTATTAAGTAAAAACCGTATTTCCCGTAATATAATTAAGATACCCTTCTTTCAGACCTGAAAATTGTAAAATAAAAAAGGCTGCTAATCTTTAGCAGCCTTACTGAACAGATTTACTGATTACTGCTTTATAATTTTCTGCGTTACAGACTGTTCACCGCACCGGGCTTTAACAATATAATAGCCGGGTGATAGTTTATCCAGTCTAAGTATTTCTAACTGACTGAAACCGGAACTGTTCAGCCGGGCCACCACCACACCCCCGGCATTATATACATCAATTGCAATTTGCTTCTGCATCCAGCTGTCGGGAATTGTAATATTCATCTCATGAATCACGGGATTGGGAAAAAGGCGTATAGCCGGTGCTTCCACAGCCTGATCTTCCAGCCGGACTATCTTCACAGAAGAGCGGGACATACTGCCATTTTTATCCAGCATACAAAGCCGGTAATAAACTACGGGTACCTGAAGGGAAGTAATATCATCTGTAAACTGATATGTGGTTTCTGTATCGGCTGCTCCTTTTGCAAACACAATAGCTTCATCGGAATAATGGATACCATCGGTGCTTCTCTCCACAATAAATCGATCTGTATTGAACTCGGATACACTAGTCCAGCGGAGCTGTATATTTTTCTCTTTCCGCCAGGCATCAAATGAGGTAAGCTTTACAGGCAATATGGTCGGAGCGGGTACAAAACCCGCATCAAATGAATTATTCCACTCTCCAATCGGAACATAAACACCGGAAATAATGCCTGATACCGCATCACTGTCTTTTTCATCATCACTACCGGTATTGCCAGTCGTGGGCAGATAGCCGGCAGGTGTAATAAATTCAAGCTGGTAATTCACCACGCCGTATTGAACCGGATCATAAAAAAAATATTTACCGTTAGCATCAGTTACAGTTGTGGCCAGTACATTCCCGCTGTTATCTTTCAACCTGACCGTAACATTGGCCAGCCCGGGTTCACCCCCTTCATAGATTCCATTGCCATTATTATCGAGCCAAACCTGATCACCCAAACCATTCCCCTTCCAGATACCAAAATCACAGGTATTGTTGGTATTTGTATTGACGGCTCCAGTGCCATCGGGCTCCTCATTTTCTGTGAGCGTAATTGTCTGGCTGTAAATTTTGTAATCCGAAACACTTTGAAAAAAACCATTATTATCCCTGTCAATATTATTATCAGGATCACCTCCAGACACGGTACTGCGGTAATATCCCCATCCTGCATCCACCACCACAAAATAGCTGCCGGGAGCCAGACTTGTAAAATTGTACCGTCCACTTGAATTGGTATATGTACTGATTGAGGTAAACCCAAGATCTGCCACTCCATCATTATTATTATCCTGATATAAATGGACCTGTATACTTTCGGCACGGGGTTCACCAGAATCCTGTATTCCATTGTTATTCACATCCCACCAAATAGTATTTCCCAGGCTCATCGTCTGAGCTCTGGCAATTTTCGGGTGCGATATAAAAACAAACAATAGGGAAATGCCAAATAAGATTGGACCCATTTTGGGGGGAAAGCAGGAAGTCTGAAAAAAGCGTTTCATTGTTTTCAATTGTGTACGGTAAGGGTTATTTTATCTTTCCGGGAAAACAATGTTGCCGAGAGCAGGATGGCATAGCAGGGGCGCCTGTTGGATCTGTCTGTACGGATTTATTGTCTTCCTTAGGATAATTTCGATTCGCAGACAAACATAATACCCGGTATTTATACTTGCAAGTATTTTACGTATTTTCTTGTAAAATATGCAGATTTATTAATCGTAAAAATACCAATCCCGCTTTAAATGAACAGCAGACACCAAAATGTAAAAAAAAAACAGGTAATTATACTTTGTCTTTTTATACAATTAGTATTTGTACGATAAAATGAGGGACATGCAAAACAGCCGGTTGTATTTCTACCCTTATTGAAAAGATTGTATGCTGAAGCCAAAAAAAGATCTGGTCTTACTGATATATCCAGCTGTTGGCCGATGCATCAAACACAAATTTGTAAATGGTTTCCTTTTTTTCCCGTTGAGGGATAAGGTTGTAATTAAACTCCATCCCATGAATGGTCAGATTTCCAAGCTGATCTGTCCGTATTCTCCTTACACGATCATCGCCTGCAGGTCCAAGTCCTTCAATAGTCAGTTCCTTTTCCGGCTTCCCGGAAAATTTTCCTTTACTGTTAATCTCAATGGCATAAATATCACTGGACCGGCCCGTTCCAAAATAGAGTTTCCTTGAACCGGTGATATAGGAAATGCCCAAACCCATGGCGTCTGTAGCAGTCAGTTGATCAATTATCTTCTTTTGGTCCAGGTCAATGGCATAGATCGCACCCCGTTCATGCTGACGGTCACTCCCGCTGATGGTGGACACAAACAAAGTATTGGTTTCACAAAGCAATACCATCCCTATAATACCAAACGGGTTCTGATTTCCGATAGAATCAGGCAAGGGCAGTTCTATAAATTTTTCCATGACACCGGTTACCGCGTCTACTTTCCAAACCGTATTCTGCGCCTTAACCGGATTATTCAATACATGAATAAACGGAGCGGGTGCCGTATAAATATTCCCTTTCTTATCAAGCTGAATCGGCGCCAGCCATCCTGCCTGTTTCCAGGAAGGATGTTGGTACGATTTCACGATACTGACATTGGCTCCGCCGGCTTCTGCCGACTGGTGTAATACCAGGCCCATCACTTTCTCTTCGGAGGTACTGAAAAATGAAAACCGGGCATTAAACCCAAGCTGCGTTACAAAAGGCGGGTTCGTGAGACAAACATTATTGGTGAATTCCACTTCCTTTTCTTTACAGGAAACCAGCAGACCACACAGGAATAATCCTGCCGCGATTTTATATAGAGTGGAACGGGGTGTCAGCATGGATTTATTTTTTTACGGGAACAAACATCGGACCGGTGAAGCAGGGATACACTTTTGTAGTCCAGATACCATTCTCCAGCACATTTTCGGCCCAGCAATATTCGTTGCCTTTGCGGTCATCATTACGCACTTGTGCCACGTACCAGAGCACCAGTGAAGACTGCTGTATCGTTTCCGGTGACGGTTCTATAAATTGTTCGGGCCCCTGGTGATAATCTGTATTGCAACAGGGACCGATGGTTACGAGGTCATTTTCACCTTCATCCCGTCCGGGCAGATGCCGGGTAACATACATAAATGCAAAATCGCCCCGGCCTCCGTCGCCAAACTGTCCTCTTCCGGGCTCTACAAAATAGCCCTGTTGTCCGCCGCTGATTTTATACTGGTATCCTTCCGTTGTATAACTGGTCAGACTACCCTGCTCCTGCCATTGCTCCGTCTTCCACTGAGACCAGTCATTTTCCTTGTATTCGAAGAAATCATTCTTATCCCCGGCAAATGCAATCCTGAATACTGGCCGGTAGGTGCCTGTATTGCCACAGCCCCGGCCAAAACTCGCACCCGCTACCCGGAATCGTCCATCATTGTAAAACTCATAACGTTGCCGGTAATTGTAGTTGCATGGTGTGGGCCAGCCTTCACTGCGGTATGTTTGTTCCAGTACAAACCCGATCACTTTACCAGCCTCATCCTTCAGTTCGGCCACTTTGGGAATTTCCCAGGCTACCACAGCAGACTGACTGAAATACGGACAGCCCACCGCGTCACTGTAGCCAAACCCATCCGTTCCACTGTAACTGACATGCCAGTCCACCAGTTTGGCACTGCGAAGGACGGGTTGCCCGTTAAACAGTACATCACTGATACGCAAACCGTCACTGCTGGTAAGCATATACTTCATATCCCAACCATTCTTCTTCAGTGGTTGTTCCACTTCACAAAAACAGGAAGTTATTTTATCATCCTGCAGTCTTTTCTCCGTAATCATGGGTGCGGCCGGCCCTGCATTGCCCACATTGGTCCAGCGGATACCCACCAGGCGGTGGTCGGTGAGATCCACAATAGCCCATAAGGCCTTATCTCCTTTTACAAAAGTGGGTGCTACACAAAGATGCCGGCTGCGTTCACAACGGGAATGATTAAGCGCTGTTTTAGTGCTCGCCATCAGGGCTGCTTTCTCCTCCGGTTTTATCCCGAGTGCCTGTTGCACTTCCGGCGATTCGATGGCTATCTGTATGGCCAGGTTGGTTAAGCGCCGGGAGATATCCGGTTGTACATTACTCATATAGTAACTGGTCAGTACCTGCTGCTGCTGTACATCCACGAGTGCCACAGAAGTATTGTTGATGGCGTAATTATACATTTCCACCCGGAATGTGGACTGCAAAGTATACGGTTGCTTAACCGTTACCAGGTCACTTTGCCGTGCCGGGTACACGCCGAAAATTTCGTTGCGGAATGGAAGCCGCGTTACCGGGTCTTTCAGGAACTGGGTAAATACCGAATCACGAAGGGCCAGTAGTTGCGCCATCTGCTGTTGCGGATTGAGGCTGTCACCGCAGAGCAAAACCGGTATGGGTTGGGCCAGGGCTGCTTTTATCTCAGTAACCCGCTCCTGTATAAACGGGGCGCGACTGAAACTGTCAATGGGCAACAGTACCGCGTTCCGGGCATCCTCATCATATCCGGCTATCTTCTTTTCTTTCGGGCCGGCATTTCCACAGGCACCTAGCAGGTACATACAGCCGACAAAAACAGCCAGCCAGCCGGATCGCACAAGGGTACGCTTCACATTATCGGAACGGGTTTGCATTTTCCTTTTTATTTAAAACAACTGAATCAGTAAGACTATATAAAAAATGTATCAGGTCTTTTCGTTCACCGGCTGTCAGTACAAATCCTTTTATCAACGGATCTTTTAACGGATTCTTCCGGCCATCACCGGCATTGGGGCCACGGGTCAGATTTCTTCCACCCTCTTCATATACACGGATCACTTCCTCCAATGTCTGCGCCGAACCATCATGCAGATACGGTGCCGTGAAAATGAGGTTGCGCAGAATTGGCACCCGGAATTTTCCTTCATCTCTCGGATTACCGGTACTGGCTGCCAGTCCGTGATCCGTTGCCGGGTAACTCCCCTTCCCGTCAATATTATACAATCCTGTATTAAAATAAAAATCGGTTTTACCTTCTGCTGTTTTCAATTCAGGCCGGGCAAAATTTATTCCGCCATGACAGCGGTAACAAGCCAGTCTGTCTGAAAAAAACAATTGCTTTCCGCGCATAGCCGCCATAGGTAACGGATAACGGACACTATCCTGGCGATAGCGGTCGTACGCTGTCTCCGCACTGATGAGTGTTTTAATAAAATCGGCAATGGCCAGGCGGATATGTTCCATTGAAAAGGCAGACGGGTCTGCAGGATACGCCTTGCTGAATAAATACCCGTAGAGCGTATCTGACTGTAACCGCTGCAGTATAAATGCTTCATTTCCCTTTACACCCATTTCCACCGGGTGTTCACTCATGAGTGGCCGGTTCATCTGCAACTCCGGAAAGTGCACCGCCGTATCGGCACCCGTGAGATAGGGGTTAAACACCAGGTTTATCAATGGCCGGCTGTTGCGCTGATGCAGATCCCCGAACGCCCCGATGGAACGGTTATAATTATCGGCAAAGGAGAAGCGCGGATCATGGCAACTGGCGCAGGAGCGGGTATTATTGACAGAGAGACGGGTATCGTAAAAAAGAAAACGGCCCAGCTCCCGTTTTTCTTCCGAATAAATATTCCCCGGATAAAGATAAACGGAATCAGTGATGATAGCAGGAATACGGTCAGCTATACCCGTTTTTTTCCCGGCAGGTGTGCCGCACTGACTGCCCGTTAAAAGCAGTCCCGTTAATCCGGCGATAAGAAGCATTGCTCTTTTCCGGGAATAATAATGTCCCGGTTGCTCCGGTTGTATCATGCTGGTCAGCATCGGTTCTATGAAAAAGGGGCTATACCCGCAGGTACAGCCCCTCTATAAGCAGATCAAAAAATCAGTTATTTAGCGTACTGCGGAATCAGTCCATTGGCCAGTTCGACCATTTTCCTGATGCCTTCATCAGGCAGGTTTCCTTTTTTGAACTCGGCCAGTACATCGGGCAATTTGTTTTCCATTTCCATCAGGAAGTGGTCTTCAAATTCCTTCACCCGCTTCACGGCCACATCTTTCAGCAGACCGTTTGTACCGAGGTAAATAATGGCCACCTGTTTTTCAACAGAGAACGGAGAGTACTGCGGTTGTTTCAGCACTTCCACGTTACGGGCGCCTTTATCAATTACGTTCTTGGTAGCCGCATCGAGGTCCCCACCGAATTTAGAGAAGGCTTCCAGCTCGCGGTAGAGGGCCTGGTCCAGTTTCAGGGTACCGGCTACTTTCTTCATGGATTTAATCTGCGCGTTACCACCCACACGGCTAACCGAAATACCTACGTTGATCGCGGGACGGATACCGGAGAGGAACAGGTTTGTTTCCAGGAAGATCTGACCGTCTGTAATGGAGATTACGTTGGTCGGGATATACGCGGATACGTCACCGGCCTGTGTTTCGATAATCGGCAGGGCGGTCAGTGAACCTCCACCCTTAATCAGGTGACGGATACTGTCGGGCACATCATTCATGTTTTTAGCGACCGCATCATCACTGATCACTTTCGCAGCTCTTTCAAGCAGACGGCTGTGCAGGTAGAATACGTCACCGGGATAGGCTTCACGGCCCGGCGGACGACGGAGCAGCAGGGATACCTCACGGTAAGCCACGGCTTGTTTGGACAGATCATCATAGATGATCAGGGCCGGACGACCGGTATCACGGAAGAATTCTCCGATCGCTGCACCGGCAAACGGCGCATAGAACTGTAACGGGGCGGGATCAGAAGCGGAAGCGGCCACGATGATGGTATAGTCCATCGCGCCATTGTCCTGCAGGGTTTTCATTACACCGGCAATGGTGGATGCTTTCTGCCCGATCGCTACATATATACAGTAAACAGGTTTGCCTGCTTTGAAAAACTCTTTCTGATTGATGATGGTATCGATACAGATCGCGGTTTTACCGGTCTGACGGTCACCGATCACCAGCTCACGCTGACCACGGCCGATCGGAATCATCGCGTCGATCGCTTTGATACCGGTTTGCAGCGGCTCTTTTACCGGCTCACGGAAGATTACACCGGGGGCTTTACGCTCCAGGGGCATTTCATAACGCTCTCCTGTGATGGGGCCTTTACCGTCGATCGGGTGACCGAGGGTATTCACCACACGACCCACCATACCTTCTCCCACTTTAATAGAAGCGATCTGGCCGGTACGTTTAACTTTGGCTCCTTCCTGGATACCGCCGGTTTCTCCCATCAGTACCACACCCACATTGTCTTCTTCCAGGTTCAGTGCGATGGCACGGACACCATTCTCAAACTCCACCAGTTCACCATAACGCACATTACCCAGACCGTACACACGGGCAATACCGTCACCGATTTGCAATACTGTTCCAACCTCTTCCAGGTCGGCACTGGCGTTAAAGTTGCTCAGCTGCTGACGCAGGATGGCACTTATTTCATCTGGTTTAATTTCAGGCATATCTGTCTTTTTATACTTTAAATATTAACGGATCTTATAAATAAAATCGTTGTTCTCAAATTGTTTGGCAATGGCTTTCAGGTCATAGGCCACACTGGCATCCACCAGCTGGTCGCCAACCTGCAGTACAAAACCACCGATCAGTTCCGGATTTACTTTTTCCTCCAGTTCCACTTTCTCAAAACCGGCCGATTTCTTCACCTGCTCCACGATTGCATGGCGCATGCTCTCGGTAACGGGAGTAGCCGTGGTCAGTTGTACGGTACGTATCTTATGATGCACTTTATAGGAGGCAATAAACGCATTGATGATTTCCGGCAGAAAGCGTTCGCGGTTCTTGGACACCAGCAGCCGGTTAAAACCCGCTGTCAGTTCACTGATATTACCTGTAGCGGTAACCGCTTCCATGATCTTTCTTTTCGTGTCGTTTTTGATAATCGGACTGCGGAGCAGGTTCACAAAATCACGGTTGCTTTTACAGACCGCCTGCAGCCATTGCATATCCGCATACACTTTCTCCAGCTCACCTCTTTCGATGGCAAGATCAAGTATCGATTTCGCGTATCTTGATGCTAAACGGGGATTCTGCATATTAATGAGTAATGAGTAATGAATAATGAGTGAGGGAAAAGTCCTTACAGATTAGTACATCACTAAATTTGATTAATTCAATTTCACGCCGTCAACCAGTCCCTTGATATGGGCTTCCTGGGCTTCTTTGTTGCCGAGTTCTTTTCTCAGTACTTTCTCACTTACTTCGATCACCAGCTTACCTACCTGGTTTTTAACCTCGGTGAGGGCGGCCATTTTCTGGGCGTTGATCGCGGCTTGTGCTTCGGCCACTACTTTACCGGCTTCTACCTTGGCTTGTTCCTTGGCTTCGCTGATGATGCGGTCCTTGGTTTCACGGGCTTCTTTCAGCAACTGGGCTCTTTCCTCGCGGGCTTTGGCCAGCAGGGCTTCGTTCTCACTTTTCATCAGGGCCATTTCCTCTTTCACTTTCTGCGCAGTAGCCAGCGATTCAGTGATGCTGTTTTCCCGGTCACGCAGACCTTTAATGATAGCGGGCCAGGCCATTTTCTTCAGCAGGAAGAAAACGATCAGGAAGGCAAGCAGGGTCCAGGCTAACAAACCTAATTTGGGAAGTAATAACTCCATAAAATGATCTCGTTTATATAATGTTTGTGTGTTCAGTTAAATACTGCATCCTCCGCCCTGTGCTTTGGATGCAGTAATTTTTTTCGCAGCAATGATATTATAATACCATTGCGAGGAAGCCCACGATGATCGCGAACAGGGCAGCACCTTCTACAAGGGCTGCAGTCAGGATCATGTTACCGCGGATGTCGTTAGACGCTTCCGGCTGACGGGCGATTGCCTCAACGGCACCTTTACCGATCTGACCGATACCGATACCGGCACCGATAGCCGCTAAACCGGCACCGATGGCACCACCTGCGTTAGCTGTTTCTGCTAAAAGAAATAAATCCATGTTTCTTTTTTATTGATTGTTAAAAAATACAAATTAATGATGCGCTGCATGCGCTTCTTCATGATGCTCTCCTTCAAATGCCTGTCCTACAAATACCGCCGTCAGCATCGTAAAGATGAAGGCCTGGAGGAAGGCCACCAGTACCTCGATCAGGTAAATGAACACAGTGAAACCAATAGAGAGCGGTGAAGCACCCCATCCGGCTACCGGATTCAGCTGACCAAAAATGAATATCAGGGAGATCAGACAAATAATGATAATGTGCCCGGCTACCATATTCGCGAAAAGACGAATGATCAGGGCGAAGGGCTTGATGAACACACTCAGGAACTCCACCGGTACCAGGATGAACTTCACACCCAGGGGTACACCCGGAGGATTGAAAATATGGCCCCAGTAATGACTATTGGAACTGAAAAGGATCACCACAAAAGAGATCAGACCGAGTACCGCTGTAAAGGCAATATTTCCTGTTACGTTGGCCGAACCGGGAATCAGTCCGAAGATATTATTGATCAGAATAAAGAAGAATACCGTGAGCAGGTAGGGCAGGTATTTCTCGTATTTATGTCCCAGGTTGGGCTTGGCCACTTCATCACGTACAAACGTGATGACCGGTTCGATCAGGCTTTGTGATCCTTTGGGAGCTGAAGTTACACCCACACCGCTTTTATAACGTTTGGCGATACGCAGCATCAATACAACAAAAACAGTCAGGGCCAGGATCATCTGAACCACGTTGCGGGTCAGGGAAAAATCAAATACACTTACTGTAGTATCGGGTTTGCCATCGGCACCAACGGCATAAATATCCTCGCTTTTGAATTTCTTAGGATCAAGACCCATGGATTCAATATTGTGTTTGGTCAGGATCATATAGCCTTCGTGCGGGTGTTCACCGTGGTGAAAAGCGGAAGACATAAAGGCTTTGAAGCCTTTTTCTTTTGAATAAACCAGTACCGGCAGGGGTACGGATACGCCAAAAAAATGGAATTCATGTCCATCGAGTACGTGTTCGAAGATCACTTCGCCCACATTCAGTTTTTCTTCATGACCGGCTTCTTTATGTTCAGCAGGTTGTCCTGTATGTTCTTCTCCATGTTCCTGAGCCAGGGCCGGCCCGGCAAAAAGGAGGAAAAATACGCTGAAAACCGCTACAGTAAAGGATTTGAAACGATGGTTACACATACCTCTTCCGAAATTTGGCGCAAAGATAAGGGGGGGAGGGTGAAAAACCTTGAAATAATCAGGCTTCAACAGCAATCTTCGGAACTATATTTTGCGCATGACAGATTTATCGGTAAATAATCCATATGCAATTGATTATTAATATACTATGAAAGTGTAACCCTGCTATTCAGACCAGCCTGTTTAAATAAAGAAACCCATCGCTCCGGTTACAACTTCTTTGCCTGTGTTGACCATATAATGTAACTGATTTCATCATCTAATTTTTAAAGCCATGAAAAACACATTTTTTGTTGCCGTATTAGGCGCCAGTCTTTTCTTTACCTCTTGTGAAAAGTCCCCGATCAGCGCCAATGCTGATGACAACAGCAGTACCCTGGCCGGCCGCCGTGGTGCCGACGATCCCACTCCGGTGCCTCCGTCGAATCTGCCTGCTTCCGTAAAGGCCGCTTTTTCCGCCCGCTACCCCGGTGCCACCCGCATGGAATGGCAGGCGGAGGATGGTAATACCTGGAAAGTGAAGTTTTTCCTGGGTAACGTACGCTTGAAAGCCTTTTTCCGCGCCGACGGAACATTTATTTCAGCCAGTATTGCCTGATGCGGACACTAAAAGGCGGCCCGTTGTTTAAGCGGGCCGCCTTTTATTTTATTAACGCGTGTTTCATTCTTCCGTTGTTTCAAACTGCATTTCATGCAGCTTTGCATAATGCCCGTTGAGCCGCATCAGCTCTTCATGCGTACCCATTTCCTTTACTTCTCCTTTATCGAGTACAAGTATCTTATGTGCTTTCCGGATCGTGGAAAGCCGGTGTGCAATCACAATGGAAGTTCGCCCTTTAATCAATGTATCAATCGCATGCTGGATCAATTGCTCACTCTCCGTATCCACCGATGAAGTGGCCTCGTCCAATATCAGGATGGACGGGTTGTACAACATGGCCCGTATAAAGGACAATAATTGCCGTTGCCCCAATGAGAGTGTAGCACCCCGCTCCATTACATGATAATCATAACCACCGGGCAGCCGCATGATAAAGTCATGCATCTCGATCAGTTTCGCCGCCTGCTCTACTTTTTCCTTTGTAATCTCCGGGTTGCGCAACGTGATATTATCCATCACCGATCCGGAAAATAAAAATACATCCTGCAACACCACCCCCACATTTTTCCGCAGTGTATCCAGGTCATACTGTTCAATATCCACCCCGTCTATTTTAATACAGCCCTGCTGTATATGATAGAGCCTGTTCAGCAGACTGATAATGGTGGTTTTGCCGCTGCCTGTACGGCCCACAATGGCAATGGTCTCGCCCGGATTGACACTAAACGAAACCTCTTTCAGTACCGGAACACCGGGCGTATATTCAAACACGACTTTGTCAAACTCAATTTTCCCTTTTACCAATGCCGGTTTATACGCATCTGCGGGACTCTCCGGGGTGAAATCCGGATTATCCAGCACTTTAAACACCCGTTCACTGGCAATAATGCCCATTTGCAATACATTGAATTTATCCGCAATCATCCGCAACGGGCGAAACAGCAGGTTCATGCATAAAATAAATGAGATCACGGTTCCCTGCTGACTCTCCTGCAACTGCAACGCTTCTTTGGAAGTCCACCATACAATCAGTCCGATCGACAAAGCCAGGATGATTTCCACCAAGGGAAAGAAAACGGAATACGCGAAAATGGCTTTTATATTCGCGTCGCGGTGATCGCGGTTGATCTTCTTGAATTTTTCCATTTCCCTGTCCTCCGCGGCAAAGGCCTGTACCACAGCCATTCCGCTCAGGTGCTCCTGTACAAATGCATTCAGCGCGGCTACCGCATTTCTCACTTTATGAAAAGACCGGTTAATGCTTTCTTTGAAATAATACGTGCCGATAATCATGATCGGAAATGGAATCAGTGCTATCAGTGTAAGCTGCCAGTCACTGATAAACATATACGTGAGTACGCAGGCAATGGAAAGCAGGTCAGCAATAATGGGTACCAGTCCATCTGAAAATATATCGTTGATGGACTCAATATCGTTGATGGTGCGTGTGGTCAGGGTGCCGATCGGGGTTTTGTCAAACTGCGACAGGTTGAGATGCATGATTTTCTTGTAGGTGGCAATCCGCATGTCTTTTACCACCGACTGTCCCAGTACCGCCGTGATATAGGAAAAGAAAAACCGCATCACCGTTTCCACCAGGATCAGCCCGATCTGGATCAGCGTTATCCGCACCAGCATACCGGCCATTTCGTTGGCGATATATTCATTTACCGTCAGCTGTACCAGCATCGGCCGTACGGGTGTAATGATGGCCAGCAGAATGGCCAGCATCACCGAAATATAAAATTTCTGTTTATACGGTGCCGCATACCTGAACACCCGTTTCAGGAGTGCAAAATCGAAAAATGTTTTTTTGGGTGCTGTCAAACCAAAGGAATTAAAGAAGGCAAAATTAATCTTACCGCGGCGAACCTATGCCTGTTTACTGATTATTCTCATTTCCCGGTCCCATGGAGCGGGTATAGGCTTTGATAAAGAGGGCGCCCAGGTTTTTATACGGAGGTACATAATCTTCAAATATTACTTTGTCGGTAACGATCCTGCCCAGCTCTTCCCAAAACGGTATCCATTTAATATCACTGCCGGTCCGTAGTTTCTCCATAATCAGCCGGAGAAAGGGATTATTCACCGGGGCATCCGCAATCTGTTTGGTACCGATAATATGCGCTTCGGGGGCTTTTTCCAGTATATCATGAATCATACGATACCCGCCGCAGGAACCCATGAATACGATTTTTGACGCGGTGGACATCTGCTTTATCGTATAAGGCGCGTTGTAACTATGTCCGCGGTTAATCGTTACCGTTGGTATAATTTTTTTATCGTCCAGGTATTTGCACAGCGCTTCCTGGGCCAGGGCGTCTTCATTGGTTTCCTCCGGCAGGGGGCGGTTCATATACAAAGATACCGGCTTACCTTTGGCCGAATGGATGGTTACCCATTGTTTATTGCTCTGGTCAATTTTCCAGTTGGCATTGCTGAACATGCTGAGCAGGGTCGGGAATACGCCCATACCGTCTTTATCCCCGTAAATAAACAACTGCAGATTTACCCGGCCGCTGTCTTCTGTTAAAGCGGTAAATGGCACTTCATAAACAGGCGGCACGCCCAGCTCTTTTGTCAGATCCACCGTTTTTGTACTGTCGGCGCTTTCAAAAAGGGTGCCCAGGATATGATAAATCGCAATCCCTTTTTTATTACCACTGGCCAGATTCCGTTCATAATTATCACGGATATTCAATAGCATACGTTCGGCTACAGGCTTAAGTGTTTCGGAAATGCTGGCGTACGAATCGGCTACATCCACCCCGTCTTCCAGTCCGTCGGATTGTTCCAGCCGGTTTACAAATGCCCGCATCAGTGTATTGGCCGGGTCTTCCTGCTCCGGGTTATCCGATCGGGCAAAGGAAGCGAGGAAATGATCCAGGGTATTAAAACCCGCCGTCATTTTAATAAACTTCCGGTATTTATCAAAGTTGAGCAGGATCAGCAGGGAATCGCCGCGGTTATTGATCTTTTTCATCATCAGCGGGTATACTCCTTTCACAAAACTGGAAGTATAAATGGCCCCGTCGGAGGTTACGGCCAGGTAATACAACTCCGCCGGCGAAAGGGATTGAATACTGCGGAAACGGATATCATGGTTCCGTTCATTGTGCAGCCCGTTGATGATATTGATAAAATCAGCGGCTTTAATTTCCAATCGTTGAGTCAGTGCCCTGAATTCAAAAGCCGTGTCCTTATTTACCGCCCGGCCCGCATAGTCCATCTGTGTTTTTACCAATAAGCGGTAATACAACAGGGAATCGTCTTTGGCATCATCTATTTCGCGCAGGGTCATGCGTCCGTTTACAATATTATCCAGGAAAGGAAAATACTGCTGACCGCTGCGGCTCAGGGCCATGGTGGCGATTGTTTTTATAAATATATCATCCTGTATATTGCGGATCAGGGCGCCCAGTTTATTGCCCGCGGCGGCATAATCATAAAACTGCCGGGCATACTTTCGCTTATCAATTGCCCGAAGCAGACTATCCGCAAAAGGCACATCGGGATATTGTTGTAACAGGGGGAAGACCCTGTCCGGGTGCAGGTTGTACAATTTAAGTACCAGCCTGTTTTTTGCAGCCGGCAGTCCGGGATTCTTGTCAAACAAACCGCAATTAATCAGGTTGGTTCCCGCGTCATAGGGCAGATCATACACAACCTGTTCGATGGAAGCACCTTTCCTTTCCAGCTGCATACCTGATTCATACGCGTCTATTATCATGGGGAGGTGCAATGGATTGATACCGCGGTCGCCGGGCTGGCGCCAGTTCTGGCGGTAATATTTCAATAACCTTTCCAGTCCGGTAAGGTAGAAAACCTTCAGCCGGTGATCCAGTCCCGTATCGGTTTCAATGGAATACTGCAACCAGTCCGTTTTATTTACCAGGGAGCGGGTAAGCAGCTGATTAATTTCCGGTTTTTCGCTGGGACTGTATTCCTTGTCGGCTTTACCATCCGACTGCAGAATTTCTTTTTGTTCGCCGTCAATGCCATCATGATTCAACTGCCGTCTGAATTCCGGTTTATAGGTAGCCGGAATGTGGAGGGTGTCAAAAACCGGATTAGCCTGGGCTTCGGAGTACGAAAAGCGCAGCAGGCATAAGGCGATCAGGAAGTATCTGTTACAGGAAATCATAAACGAAACGTAAAGGTACTAAGCCTGACTGAAAGTGCATAGCCACAATACCGGCTTAAAGACCGCATTTCAGGCCCGGAGGCCGGTTTCAAAATGTTAAAAAAACAAAAAGCAGGCTCAATTCCGGTATTTCACAGATATTAAGTTATCATTAAGTCTGTGTAAAGCAGCCCCGTTAAATTTCACTGCCACGCAATTTACCTTTAGGTTTGCGCAAATATTTTTCCAGCATGGAAACCAAGGCCCGGAAAGTACTGATCGCTGATGATGAACCGGATATTCTCGAAATCCTGAAATATAACCTGACGAATGAAGGCTATGAAGTGGTGACGGCCAAAGACGGGGATGAAGCGTTGGAGAAAGCACGCCGACATAACCCGGACCTGGTGGTACTGGATGTAATGATGCCCAAAAAAACCGGGGTGGAGGTTTGTGAACTCCTCCGGGCACAAGCCGCATTTAAGGAAACCCTCATCATATTTCTGACGGCGGTAAACGACGAAGGCACACAGATCCGGGGACTGGAAACCGGTGCAGATGATTATGTAAGCAAACCCGTCAGTCCCAAAGTATTTATCAGCCGGGTCAATGCCCTGTTCCGCCGGCTCAATAAAACGGAAGTACGGATACTGAATGTGGGTAATATGACCATTGACCCTGAACGTTTTATTGTAAAAGTGGATGAGCAGGAACTCATTCTTGCCAAAAAAGAATTTGAACTGCTTTATTTGCTGGCGCTCAAACCCGGCCGTGTTTTCCTGCGCAATGAAATATTAAATGCCGTATGGGGCAATGATGTAATTGTCGGTGACCGTACGATAGATGTACATATCCGTAAGATCCGGCAAAAGCTGGGGATTGATTGCATTACGACCGTGAAGGGAGTAGGGTATAAATTTGAGCTTTGAGTGATATTCCGGAGCTGCCGTTTTAAGTACGAAGTACGAGGTACGAGGTTCGAAGAGCCATATACGCCAGTCATTGAATAAAATTCTATTGCTGCTTTAGTAGCCCTCGTACTTCTAACTTCGTACTTCGTACTTGCTTCTTCGTATTTTCGTATATGTTTTCAGCCAAAAACAGTTCGCCTAAACAAATCGCCGCCTTTACCGCATTGGTGCTGGCTATACCGGAGTGTATCATGGTGTATATCGTGGAGCAATCCTGGTTATGGGCGGCCGGTTCTTTTCTGGTCTTATTTATCGGCGGGTATTTCCTGATATATTTCATGCTGGAGCGGTTTATTTACCGGAAGATCAAGCTTATTTACAAATTCATTTATAAGACCAAGGCCACGAAGCGGGAGGAAACCTATTACAAATATGTATTGCCGCAAAAGAGTATTGATGATGTGCGGCAGGATGTGGAAGAATGGGCTACGCGGAATGAAGAGGAGCTTGAATTGCTGCGGAGTAATGAACAGTTCCGAAAGGAATTTCTGCAGAATCTTTCACATGAATTCAAGACGCCTGTATTTGCCATCCAGGGTTATGTGGATACCCTGTTGTCCGGTGCCATGAATAATCCCGACGTAAATCAGCGCTTCCTGGAAAAAACATCTAAAAATGTTGACCGGCTCACGCACCTGCTTACGGATCTGGATCAGATTTCCAAACTGGAAAGAGGTGAACTGATCCTGTACAAACAGAATTTTGTAATTCAGGATCTCGTGAAAGAAGTATATGACAGCCTGGCTGTAAAGGCTGAGCAGCAGCAGATCAGTTGTGCTATCAAGAAAGGCTGCGAATCACCCCTGACTGTTTTTGCCGATAAGGAAAAAATCCGCCAGGTACTGATCAATCTCGTGGAGAACTCGATCAAATACGGCAAACGGAAGGGCAGTATTTCAGCCAGTATGTACAAAACCGACGACAAACATATCCTGGTAGAAATCGGCGATGACGGTATCGGTATCAGTGAAAAAAACATCGCCCGGGTATTTGAGCGTTTTTACCGCACCGAAGAAGGCCGCAGTATCGACGTAACCGGCAGTGGTCTCGGTCTCGCGATCTGCAAACACATCATCGAAGCGCATGGACAAACGATCCATGTCAGGAGCACGGAAAATGTGGGAACGAGTATCGGGTTTACACTGGAGAGAAAGAAGGATTAGGATTGCTTTCAGTTCAACACCATATACAAGCTGATCCGTTTTACTTCCGCTGGTGACCGCTTTTGTCGCCTATCAGTTTTTCGAGCTCTTCAAGGGAGCGGCCCTTGGTCTCTTTCACTTTAAACCATATAAAGAAGAAACCAACTGCACAGATCGTCGCATAAATATAAAATGTGTAATCCTTTAATTTTCCAAACAATGCGGGAAAGCTGAACACCAGGATAAAATAAGCGGTCCATAAACTGACGATGGCAATCGTGGTCGCCATACTTCGTATTTTATTCGGGAAAATTTCAGCAATCAGCACCCAGGTAACCGGAGCCAGTGACATGGCATAGACTCCAATCGCAGTCAGCAGGCTCCAGGCCACCAACGATGAACCGGAACCCAGCAACTGCACCACAACAATATACGTAACCGCCAGTCCGCCTGCACCAATCAGCATTAAAGGCTTACGCCCCAGTTTATCCACCAGCAGCATAGCCATAAGGGTAAAGAACAGGTTAACGCCCCCGATAAATACTGTTTGTAACAACTGGTCATCAGGCGAAGCACCTATGCTCTCAAAGATTTTGGGAGCATAGTTAAAAACCACATTTATCCCGCAGAGCTGCTGAAAAACGGCCAAACTGATCCCTAACAAAACTGCCGGGAAAACAGCAGGGCTAAAAACTGACGTGATCTTTACCCGGGTCACCCCCTTCAGTGACTCGCGGATATCTGCAATCACCGACGAAGCAAACTGGTCACCACCGATGCGGGACAGTACTTTACCTGCATCCTTCATCCTGCCTGCTTTCACAAGCCACCTCGGACTTTCAGGCAACCATAATGTTCCAATGAAAAATAAAACAGAGGGGATTACTCCAAGACCAAACATCCATCGCCAGGCCGCTTCACCTTCATTCCGTAATGAATAATTCACCAGGTTGGTAACCAGGATACCGATAACAATTGTAAGCTGATTGATCGCCACCATTCTTCCCCTTAACTGTGCCGGCGAAATCTCCGCGATATACATGGGCGATAACATGGAAGCCATTCCCACACCAATACCTGCGCTGAACCTGGATGCAATAAAAAAATCCCGCGTTGGTGAGATGGCCATCCCAAGGGAAGATATTGCAAAAACAGCGGCAGCCAGCAGTAATCCGGGTCTCCTTCCCCATTTATCAGAAACGGTTCCGGCAATCAGACAGCCGGCAATAGCACCCAATGCCAGGCTTCCTGTTGCAAACCCTTCCCAATAAGCATCCAGCATAAATTGCTTTTGTAAGAAAGGCAGGGCTCCTGAAATTACGGCGAAGTCGAACCCGAACAGGTATCCGCCCAGGGCAGAAATAAAGGAAATGCCCAGGATATAAACGGTATCAACCCGGCTTTCACCTCCTGTGATATTGTTGTTGGAAATGGTTGGTTTCAAGGCAGACTAGTTAAAATTGTAATGAATTTTTATATTGAGGCGTAAACGAAAGCCCGCTTATACTCAGGTAACTGTTTGATGAACCAAAATCCGGTATATACTGCGGATACGGCTGAAGATCCAGTAAGTAAGAAGCATTTTTCCGCATTGGCCGGAAGTATAATACGAGCTGACCGGCGCGGACAGGAGCAGTGATGAATTTACGAAGGCCGATCTGCCAGGGAATACCATTATAGAAATTATCTGCTACCAGCTCACCATTGATAAATCCCATACCTGTATCCCCGGTATAATTCACGGTAAGATAGATATCATTCACTCCCCGGGGCAGTGAAGCAGGAAGTGATACAGCGATCTTCCGTGAACTGACTTCTTTTGTTTCCATTTTAAATTCAACAGCAGGAAGGGTAATTTTCCATTCGGTAAAAACAGCATTCGCAGCACTTGTGATCACGCCGTGATCCAATTTGGGCACCAGGAGTGTCCGGGGATAAACAGTAACCTTCATCCTGTTCATACCCTCGCTTAACAGATCGACACCTGAAGGCTTCTCCAATACAAGTGCATCGGTAAACAGCATGTATTTCTTTCCCCGGATCGAGACCCTGTAAGACTTAAGTGCCAGTTCCTTCTTAATAACCAGGATGGTGGTTGTACGCCGGTTTGCTGTAACAGCAAATTCGCAAACCTCATCCCTGCACTTTACCAGGATTGCTGAACTTTGTTGTTCGACTGTGGTCCCTGTTCTGTTTTCCACCTGGCAGCCCGGTTTAAAGAAAAACTGACCTTGGATGCCTTCCGGAGTGAAGAAAACAAAGTATGGCTGGTCGCCATCCTCTTTCATGAGCAATTGTGCCGTGGCATAGTGCAACTGTGCCCCGTTGAGATTAAAGTTAAAGGGTAACATCACATTCTCTCCGTTTACTAAGTCAAATCCCCCGGTTTCAGGTATGTTCACTGTACCATCTGCTGTTTTAATGGTAACACGGATATCTTTCTTATCCGTTAAGGTGGTGTCATCCTGAAAATTATTCAGGAATATAAATCCTCTTTTGCCATCACTCCGCAGAGCAAAACGCAGATCATGAATATTATCCGGCTTAAGCCGGGATGCACTTTCCGGCAGCACAACCCCCATCGGGGCAAGCTGATCTCCGAAATCCTGTAAGAAGAAATGCAGCAATTTCAACCGGTTATAACCCTCCCGGATCTGTCCATACTCCCCGATCGGTCCCTGGTACTCATAGGATATTTTATTCAAGCCAAAAGCCTCATCATTCATAAACCCTGCTTTCCCTTTCGGAGTGGATCCTCCATGATACATATAGTAGCCTACTCCGTTAGCGCCACTTCCCAGACATCGGTTGATCATTGCATCGAAGCTCTGGTGTACCACTACAGGCCGGCGTTGGTAAGTAAGACTGATCCCCGAACCCAGTTCAGCAGAAAAGGCGGGATAATCAACCGGATTATATCTTACCGGAGAGTAATCAGGCTGGACATGCAAATTCTTATAGAGAAAAAACGGCGACAAATCCCGCTTAGGTGTCCAGAATGGATAGGCATAAGCTGCAGTGACGGGTATGGATTCATTGGCAACAATAGCTGCATTGCCCCATCCGGTTGCCGTATATAAAGGTGTTATCAGGCCGGCTTTTTCTGCCAGTGTTTTCAATGCTTTCATGTGATCATTGCCCAGATCAGCATAAGGATTCACTTCCCCCGACACCGAAACACCCGCTTTTGTTATGTCACGATCCCTCTCAGCTGCAGTCATATCATTGGGCTGACCTGGATAGGTTAATCCCCACGGTGCTGCACTATGCTGGTATTCATTTTCCAGTTGCAGACCGATAACCGGCCCTCCATCCTTATAGTATAACCCCTTTAACTGTTTTGCGATCTCTTTATACAATCGTTCAACATAGTGGAGATATAAGGGGTCATTCATACGGATATTCAGCGGGCGGCCGAGTAACCAATCAGGCAGCCCTCCATTCCGGATCTCTCCATGACAAAACGGACCGATCCGCACGATCGCCAGAATACTATTCTGTTTGCAGAGTGCAATAAATGACCGGAGGTCTTTATCACCACTCCAGGCAAAGCGCCCCTCCTCTTCTTCATGAAGGTTCCAGAAAACATAGGTAGAGATCACTGTTATACCACCTGCCTTCATTTTTTTGATGGATTCATCCCAATATGCTTTCGGATAACGTGAAAAGTGAAACTCGCCGGCTACAGGAATGACCGGCTTTCTGTTCATACTTATATAATAGTTGTTCACCTCGATCGGCTTGCCGGCCGGGTCCGTGCCACCCAGTTTCAGATGACCGGAATAGATTTGCTGAACGGGAACATCCGCATCTATGAACACATGATTCTTTGCCGTATCTGACTGTGCTTGCACAGACGCCTCAGCCAACAGCTTCAGGATAATAATAAGCAATACAGAACCTATTCTCATTGACATTAATTTAGCCATTCATTAATTCAGGATCACTCCACCTGCCAGCACGTGTACCTGTCCATCAGTTTGTGAACGATACTGCCCGTATGGCTGCAGTCTTCAGCCAGCACCTGGTTAAAATAATCCAGGGCTTTCGCCCGGCGGGATTTTCCCAGGCCGAGATTGCCCAGCCCCATAAGATAAAGACAATGTAGTTTATTCCGCTGATCGAGATCGGTTTCAAATACCAGCAGATCGGGAAGGGAAACTGCAAAATAATCAATCCTTATATGATCATGCAGGTGTGCTGCTCCGAAATCAATCAGGCGGTTGAGCATTTCATGGGCTTTTTCCCGGTTGTTGAGTTTTATCCATGCGAGGGCCTGATAGAAAATTTTATCGGGTTGCGGATCATTATAAAAAACGGATTGATACGGTTCAGTAGTGCCGGTTGTAGCGCGTTGGTAAAAACAGACCGCTTCTGCCGGGTTATTCATCCTCTCACAGACCAGCCCTTTCCAGTAAAAAATATCATTCTCCTGTGCCCCGGCCAATTTGCCTTCCCCGAGGTTTACCGGATAATGCAAAGCTGCATCCAACAGGCGTAGGGCTTTCGAAAGATCTCCTTCCTCTATACATTTCTTGGCCAATTCAATATTACAGGTCAGGTATTCCCGGACGACTTTACCTTCCCCGCCCTCCCAGGGATGAAATACAGCGGAGGCGATCAGTTCACTGGCTTCCTTAAAATTGCCGGTCTGGTTGTGCAGGGCGATAAATTCCAGCAACAGGTCATCCCGTTTACGTACCAGCGGAAGGTATTGATTGAGAAAACCAAGTCTTTCCGGAATCGGACGATTCTGTTTGCGGTATAACTGATCCAGCTCCATCAACACACGTGCATCTGATGGATCTGCCTGAAATGCCCGGGTCAGCGAAACAAGGGCACGGTCTGTATCATTAAGTTTATTCTGGTATGCAAGTGCCAGGTTCCGGTGAGCAGTGGCAAAACTGTCATCAAGTTCCACAGAACGTTCCCAACAGCGGATTGCATCCATGTATTGCCGTTTATCGTACCAGAAATTACCCAGATAATAAAATGCTTTTGCATCAACCGGATGTAGCAAAATGGCTGTCTCCAGGACCACAAGGTCTTCCACACGGTTCGGGAACACATAATCCGTCGAACAGGTCGCCGCTTTTTTAAACCAGTCAATGGCTTTCTCCGTATCTCCTGCTTCATATGCCAGCCAACCGGCATAGTAGGGTATCAGCGTGTAGACCGACCTTGTATGGATTGAATAAAGTTCCAGCAAATCGTCCGCTTCACGGTACAGACCGGCATGCGCATAATCCAGAGCATACTCAATGATAGTGTGAGCCCAATTCCTTGACAGGGACATAAAGGTTTCCACTACCGCACTGGTCTCCGGATGACCGGCATCCCGGTATATCAGGTATTTTTCAAAAAGACAACCATAATTGAAAGGATCGATTTCCAACGACTCCCCGATGAACGCCAACGCAGTATTTTCCTGTTTCAATTTACGCAGGATGCAGGCTTTAAGATGCCGGGCTGTATGGCTATGGCAGTTCCTGATGATGGACCTGTCGATAAACTGCAGGGCTTCAGGAAACTGCTTTCGCTTTACGGCTATCCTGGACAGGTTCAGGTAACCCGCCTGTTGCCAGGCATCACTCCATACGGCTTTATAAAAAGCATCAAAGGCCTGATCTGTTTTGCGCTGTAATATCAAGGCCCAGCCAAGGTTATAAAAAACCTCGCCATCCAGCGGATTCGGATTCCGTTGTGTGAGCGTGTCTTTTGCCTGCCTGAAATATCCCTCTGCCTGATTAAATTTTCCTCTCCGGAGATACCATAGTCCCAATGCATTGTTGTTGCGTATATCCTTAGGGTCCCTTCGTAATGCTTCCTCATAATAGTCCGTCGCAACATAAGTGGCATGCCGATACTGTTCCAGGTGGAGTCCGGTAAGATAGAGTTGTTCATTATTCTCTGTCTCTTCCGGACGCTTTGCAACAATAGCCGGTGATGGGATAACAGGATCTTCTACAGGGTCCCGCTGATAGGTAACAAGTACAGCCCCACTGGACAGATCAGTTATTGTTACCTGCAGTTCTTCCGGTTGCCAATCTTTTCTGACCGGCACCTCTTTTATCAGTGGCGTTGCCGGCGAGATAGAAGTTTCCTCTTTATAGAGTACCTGACCGCCTTTCAACAATGCCAGGCTGATACGTTCATATACGGCCGTTACATAGAGTTTAACAATTGCCATCCCCTGCTCAAACTCAATATTCAGGACCGCCTCCTTAGTGGCATTTTTCACCAATCCCACTTCCTGATAAGGCATGAAATATTGTACAAATGCTTTTTCTTCGTATGGCTGCAACCATGAAAAATCGGGCTGATTATCGGTATAAACCCCAGTCATTAGTTCGATATAAGGCCCGTCTTCATCAGTCAGGTTCCGGTCCCAGGCCTGTCCAAACTCCCCATATCCCCAGGTCCATTGCTTTTTACCGGGTGAAATTTGATGATCCGCCACATGTAGCAGGCCACCCCGGGTATCGTGTTCATAGCCCCCGATAAAATTATACCTGGAACTGACAGCCATATAGGAAGTCGGCACCGGAATATTTTTGTACCAGGAAATATCTGTGCCTGGTGAATAATCCACTTTATAGTACTCGCTCTTTGCAATCGGGAATTCCGATACATCGCGTTTACCATGATCAAAAACGGCATGAACATCAGGCGGGAAAACAGATTGGTAATGGTCATTCACTTTTACTGCCGGATTCGCCCACCATAAGAATGTCTGTGGAAACGGGGTCCGGTTATACAGTTTGCCTTGTATTTCAAGATAGGCTTTGTCCGGGTACAAGGTAAAGCCCGCCATCCCTTTTGTCCGGAACATCCGCTCCACTTCATTAACCCATACCGTTTTACTTCCATCCCGGTTCTCCACAATGGTGAAATCAACCGGCTCAAAGGTGGAAGGGCGATGATGTTGGGGCCAGTTGAACTCAATTCCCCCAGAGATCCAGGGACCTGTCAGTCCTACAAGCGCTGGCTTGATCACCTGATTATAATAAACAAAATGACGTTGCTTAATTTTGTCATATGCCTGTTGTATCCGCCCGCCTAATTCGGGGAGGATCATGATCCGGATGTACTGGTTCTCCAAAAAGACCGCCTGGTAAGACTGATTCACTTTTTCGTCAGCAATCTTATCGATCACCGCGTGCGGGTAAACAACCCCGCTGCTTCCCTGGTACACCCGCTTTTCGAGGAACATTGGATTTTTTTCCGGTTTACCAACCGGGTAAGTAGGGATTACCACTTCTTCCACCCATGCCAGGACACCCTTATTCATATTGCATCGCTTTTAATACAACTAAAATTACTGCAGCTTAAAAAAAGCGTGATGGAGGATTACCGGGATTTGATGGATTTTTTTACGATTCTTATTTTTGTAAATATGCCGGCGACCCACACAAGAAAGAAAGAAGGGTTCCAGGGACAAAAGGCCATTGTTATTCCCAGGAAGATCCTGCACACCCGTTGTGCGGATGAGCCGATCATCCGCAATTTATTTGTTACGGATATTGGTTTTTATCCAAAGGCAGCATTTCACTATAGGGAAAGGGCAAAAGGGGCTGAACAGCATATTCTGATCTATTGTCAGGAAGGACGTGGTGAGGTTACAATCAGAAAAATGACATTCACGGCAGAAGCCGGCGACATGTTTGTGATTCCGGCCGGCACGCCACATACGTATATGGCCGATGAAGCGAATCCATGGACAATTTTCTGGGTCCATTTTAAGGGAGGGGCAGCCACTTCCCTCGTCAATCAGCTGGAAGAAAAAAAAGGCCTCAAATCATTCCTGCAACACCCCGAAAAAAGCATCGGATTTTTTCATGAAATGTATGATCAACTGGAAAGAGGTTACAGTCATGACAACCTCTGTTACACCAACATGTGTCTGTGGCACTTCATGACCAGTATTCTGTATAATGAAAAACAGCAGCCTGGTGGCGGTCAGCAAAAAGATCAGGCTGATCTTGCAATTGACTACCTGAAGAACCAGACCGGCAGGTCGGTTACGCTGGAAGAAATAGCTGCTGTGGTCAATTTATCGCCTTCCCATTTTTCCTTTCTCTTTAAAAAGAAGACCGGCTTTTCGCCCATTGAATATTTCAATCAGTTGAAAGTACAGAAAGCCTGCCAGTTCCTCCTTTTTACACGACTCCGGATCAAAGAAATCGCCAGGGAGCTTGGGATACTGGATCAATATTATTTCTCCAGACTTTTTACAAAGGTCATGGGGATTTCACCGGAACAGTACCGGAAAAAAAATCAAATCAATAGGACTGTAACCAAACAATCAGCAGTTCACTTTTACTGACAGTCAGGAATTAACCGTACAGAACAGTTCATCCACGTATGGTTCTGACATCAATCATATTTCCGGCAACATCAGTTTTTTCCTGCTCGCATAGATCCTGATACCGGCCACCACCAGCACGCAGACAGTTAAGTTACTATGGTATTGCAAGGGCACTTGTTTCAGCAGCAAGTATACGGCACCGCCGATTGCGCAGGCCGTGGCATACAATTCACCTTTCTTGAGCAGGTTGGGTACTGAATTACAGAGAATATCCGCAATCAGTCCGCCGAAGGTGGCTGTAATAACACCCATCACCAGTGCATAGCCTTCATTCAATCCGTTACGCATGGCTACCTCTATACCCCAGGCCGTAAATAATCCAAGTCCGAATGCATCGGTATAAAAAATGGTTCGCCGGAAACGCTTTGCATTCTCTTTAAGTAAAAAAGTAAACGCTGTTCCGCTGAATACCAGCAGCAGTGCAAAATTATCATTGATCCAGTTCACCGGTTTCACGCCAATCAGCAGATCACGCAGCGTACCACCGCCATAGGCCGTAACAAACGCTATTACAATCCCGCCAAACACATCCATCTTAAACGTACGTGCCTTCAACGCCCCGCTGATGGCAAAGATGAATATACCGGAGTAGGTTATTATTTGGAGAAAACTCACTGATATGTGATTTTATGATTGCATTGATTATTGGTTCTTTCCCCCTCAGTACCAGTTCTTCCCTTCCTTCAGACTCTCCAGAAACTTTTTCGCTTCCTTCCCTACTTCGGTATAATGCAGTTTACTGTCCATTTCATACATAAAGTAACTGCAGTCTTTGGTAGACTGAAATACAACAGGCAACACCTGCTGCCCGCCTTTGAAGAAAAGCATATTGCCGCCGAAACCACAGTCGGGTTTGGGTTGTTCCTTACCGCCAAGATAACCGGCCAGTTTGGCGATAGCCCTTGTATCGGTAGTGCTTACTATGTTCAATACCGAATCGGTACCCGGTTTATTAAAAGTAATCATCAGGCTGTCGCAACCGGCGAGCTGTTTGGCAATGGGCGATTGGGGGGCGCATGAAAATAAAAGTATAAGTAACAACAGGGACAGGGAGGAATATTTTGTCATATTGCAAAAATAATAAGCCCCGGTGAATACCGGGGCCGTTCAGGGATATTTACATTCTGTTTCTAAAAAGCAGGAATTTCCAGGGAAACTCAAAATTCCTGTTTTACGTATATGAAATGACTATTGTACGTCCAGGGAAATAAAAGCCTGTCTAATAATAAGAATTGCCTTTTTCAGCTGCTCCCGGGTAATAATCAGGGGCGGACATAACTGCAAGACATTCCCTTGCGAAACCTTAAAACTCAATCCCTGTTGCAGGCAATGATACATCACGGCTTCAGCCTCATCCAATGCCCGCTCTTTTGTGACGGGATCTCTGACCAACTCGACGGCCCACAATAATCCTTTGCCCCGGGTATCACCAACCAATGCAAATTCTTCTTTGAGCAAGGATAATTCCTGCCGGAGAAACTGTTCATCGGCTTTTACTTTATCTGCCAGCTGATGATTGATGGTATAGTCAATCATTGCCATAGCCGCCGCAGCACCCAGGGGTGTTTTTTCATGGGTATAATGGCCCAGCGAAATATCTCCTGCAATATTGTATTCCTCTTTTGTTACAATAGCCGCCATGGGAAACACACCGGCCCCGAGCCCCTTACCCAGGCAAAGAATATCAGGTTCAATTCCATATTCTTCAAATGCGAACAGTGGCCCGGTACGGCCAAATGCAATCGGGATCTCATCGAGTATCAGCAGTACTCCATGCTTATCGCAGATCTCCCGTACCTGTTGCCAATATGCGGTGGAGGGAATTTGTACATCTGTATTGCGGATGGTTTCCGCGATAAAAGCTCCGATATCAGCGTGCCGGCTCAGCAGTTCATCCAGTTGCCTTATAAGTTGTATTTCCTGTGCCACCCCGTTCCGATAGGTATCGGTCTGTGGGAGAAATAAGGTTTCCGGGAAAAGTTGTCCCATGTACTTCCGGAACTGCTCCTCTCCGCCCACAGCAATAGCATCCAGCGAAGCGCCATGAAATGAACCCTGTATCGATACTACTTTCTGCTTACCTGTGATCCGCCGGGCCAGTTTCAGCGCCATACCCACGGCACTGGTGCCACCGGGGGCAAATAAAACCCGGCTCAGCGATGCTGGCAAGAGACTGACCAGTTTTTCTGCCAGTTCAACAGCAGTCTTATTGGTGTAGCGCCGGGGAGAAAAAGGCAAATGTTCCAGTTGTTCCCGGAGTTTTTCCAGTACATAAGGATTCCGGTAACCCACCTGGTGTACGCTGTTGCCGTGAAAATCCATGTATTGCTTTCCGTTAGTATCGGTCAGGTAAATGCCCTCGCAGGATTCGATCATGTTCAGGCAGGGCGTGGACAACGATTGATGGAGGAATACTGCTGCATCCCTGCTCAGCCATTCCCGGGTAGGGGTGTCGAGTTGTTCGTACCAGTCCTGCCGGGCTGCCGAAAAATTGATATCTCCCTCCTGCCGCAACTGACGAAGTGATTCATTCATGGTTACCGATTAAAAAGCATTCATAATTTTTTCCGACAACCCAAAAGATAAGGTCATTCCGGCACCACCCAGTCCGTTAAATATCAGGACTCCTTCTTCCGGTTTCAGGGTTAAAAACGATTCGCCATTGGTGAGTTTTGGATAGATGCCGTTCCAGGTCTGGATGAGCTGTTCATTTTTAAAACGGGCAAACTGCCGGAGATAGTCAAGGATCAGCTGATTGATCGCTTGTTTATCGAACGGATCATGGGTATTGCCGTACTCATGTGAATCGCCGATCGTCAGTTCGCCGGATTCATTCTGGGCCACCATTACATGAATGCCCCATTTAAGGTATTCCGCATATTCCGTTTCGTACCGTTTCTGTAAAAGAGGAAGTGAAGGTGCAGAACCAAACCCTTTATAATGGATCAGTGAAAGGGAGCCGCAAAGGGCCGGGCCGATGCGCCAGTTGTCCGGCTGACCAGCCATCCGCATCATCTGCAATTTGCATTTAGTCAACGGTGCGGAAGCATACGCTTCAGGGTACAGGCTTTCAAAATCAGCCCCGCCGCAAACAACCACCAGGTCGGCTTCAAGGGTTTCGTTGCCGAGCTGCACACGGGGATATTGTATTGAAGTAACGGCACGTCCCCAGGTAAATTCCACACCGTGCTTGGCTTCGAGCCAGGCCGGTATTTCGGCTATGGCTTTCCGTGAATCAATGATCAGTTCATCCGGACTGTACAAAGCACCCTGCAGCTGATGTGTAATCACGGCTCCGGATTTTGCAGTGGTTTGCGCGGGAGTAAGCACTTCACAGCCTCTTGAAGGATCTGTCCCTGCAGCAAATTCCTGCAACACCTGCCATTCGTCCGGCGCATAGGCCATGTGCAGGGAGCCAACAGCATCATACCAGATACCCGCTTCCGTACATAATTCTTTCCAGATACTCCTGGAACGCATCGCGGTTTCATACCAGTCTCCTTCCGGCTGACCAACCGGCCATACCATACCAAAGTTTCGGATGGATGCGCCTACGGCCTTGTTGCTACGCTCGATCACCTGTACTTTATATCCTTTCAGGGCCAGTGTTCTGGCGGAGGCCAGACCGGCAATACCTGCGCCGATTACTATAGCTTGTTTTTTCATATATCTGTACCTTTTAGAGCAGAACTGTTCCGGTATTTTCGTTTAAAATAAAATGCTGCAAAGATGACCAGTATTATTCCGGCTACTGATCCGATCAGTACCAGCCGCATAAAAAAAGCCGTCCAGGATAATTCCATCCGGGTAAAGTTTTTGACAAAGAGGATGCCGGTACTGCCGAGATAACCGAATGAATCGGCCACATAAATAATAAAGCCTGCATTACTGATATAACGGAAACTCGCGATGAGTCGTTCAAACAGCATACAGTTGAAGGGGACATAACCTATATACAAACCTACCCCGCTGAGCGTCATCCACCAGAACGGGGAGATACTGTCTTCCAGGTAGAGTAATGTACTGATAATGGATAACAGAAATCCACTGATGATGACAATATGGTTCACCAGGAGGGCCCGGATATTCTTACGGATCAGGATGAGCAAACTCATCAGGAACAACACAACTAATGAAGCAGGAATTTCACTTTGGGTAAATACCGATGCATTATTGGCATACCCCAGTTCATTCCACATATCGGAGGCAAAATTGCTCCGGTAATCACGGATTATCGTCAACATGATATAGGAAGTGATCAGCAACAACAGTCCCGGGAAAAACGTCTTAATAAAGTCCTTTCTGCGTTTTTTGCTCATGGGTTTCCGCTCTGTCCGGTAATACATATCCCGCTGATCAGGCAAGGGTGTTTTATCCAGCAACCAGGTAAATAATATAAGTACCGGAAAAAAGAGCAGCCCGGTGATCCAGGGCATCCAGTATTCAGACACATTCCATTCGAGCAGCACAAACTTTCCTGCCGACTGGGCAAAGCCTGAGGCAAAGATGAAACTCGCTGATAAAACAGCACCGAGTAACTCAGTAGTGCGTCTTCCTTCCAGGTAACTAAACACGAGACCGTAGATCACCCCCAATGGAAATCCATTGAAGAAAAGAAACAATACATTGAAGGGCGCCGGGAACAGGGCAAAAAAGAAAAGCGAGATCCAGGCGATGAAGATCAGTTTAATGATCGCCGGCGCCCGCCTGTCGGTTTGCATGGATCCGACAAAGCCGATCCCGAAAAATTTACTGGCGGTATAGCCGATGGTCTGAGCAATGACCAGCCATATTTTGTAATCCACCCCGGCAAACTGTACACCTGTAAAGCCAGCCGCTGTAAAAGGTTTGCGGAAGGCATACATACAAGTGTACACACAGAAAGCAGAAAGCGCCGCGAGTAATGATACCTGCCATTCTTTGCGGCTGAGCTGCAGGGAAACACTGCTCATTACTGAAGAATAGCGGGTATATCGGACAATTGATTCAGTATATGATCGGGTTGTGCCGCTTCCAGTACATCTCTGCTGGTGGCACCGGTAGTCATGGCAATTACTAAATGGCATCCGGCATTCCGGCCTTCTTCAATATCCACGGGTGTATCACCAATCTTGATCACATCTTTGGCCTCTTCGACCTCCGCCCTTTTCATCAGTTCACTGATCATATACGTGTAGGGCCTGCCCATGGCCACTTCATTGCTGCCAATAAAATCATCCACTAATCCTTTTTCCTTCCACTGAAAACGGTGTACAATGGTCTCTGCGATGCGTTTGGAAAAACCGGTATTAAGCGCAATGCGGATCCCTTTTTCTTTTAATTGCAGAAACACTTCTTCGGCATCTGGCATAGGTTTTACCACCGGATCGTACTCGTAAAAGTCAACCATCTCTTCTTCAAAGTCCGCGTGGATCTCTTCGATCAGTCCGGCATCCGGTTCCATTCCCAGTTTTTCCAGCATAAGCTGAATAGCCAGGGGTTTATGATAGCCCATCAGCGGATTGGCATCTGCTTCGGTGATGTCCAGTTCCTGTTTGGCAAATGCATTGATAAAAGCAAGGGCCACATTGCTACGATCCATGACAGTAGTACCTGCCATGTCAAAAACAGCCAGTTTGATTGACATTGTAAATTGTTTGCAGCAAGGTAGATGGAAGCCGCAGAAAGGCTGTTAAGCCATCATGAACAAACCTTTAACTCTGTGTAAGCAGCTATTAAAATACAACTGTAGCAGAAAGCCATGCACTCCGGCCCACGCCATTGATGCCTGAGCCGTGGGTGCGGTAATCTTCATTCAAAAGATTCTGGAAACCGGCCGAAAAGGAAAGATGTTTTACCTGGTAACCGCCGTACAGGTTGAATACATTCCATCCGGGTGTGCCTCCGGCTGGTATTCGGTTATCTTCTTTATCACCTTGTGCCAGCCGGTGCTGGGCACCCGCCAACTGCCACTCAGCTGAAGCAAACCAGTGCTGTCCTTTCCGGTAAGTCAGTAACCACCGCCCATTAAAAGGTGGTATCCGGCGCAGGGGCTCGTTCCTGGTCAGGTTTTGTCCATAGGTATAGCTAAGTCCTCCCTTGAGATCAAGCGTATTTGTAAACTGTGCTGCAAATGAAAACTCTGCTCCCCGGACAAAAGCAGCATCTGTATTTTCTTTCCGGTATACGGGATAGCCGCTGATGACCTGTCCGGCTTCGCGGATCCGGGTGATCAGGTTAGTTATATCCATGTAGAATACGGCAGCAGTAGCACTGAACTTTTTACCCTGCCATTTATACCCCAGCTCTGACTGTGCAGTACGTTCGGGTTTCAATCCGCTGGCTGGCACTTCATACCGGAAATCCACAATACCCAACGTACCCATGTCATCCACATTGGGAGCCCTGAAACCGCTACTATACGAAAAATAAAGAGCTGTTGATTTACTCATAGAATACAGTATGGCGGCGTTCTGAACTAAAGCGGATGGGGATACATTCACTTTACCGAGACTGGTATCACGGATCGTAATTTCAAAACGATTATAACGCAAGCCTGCATCGATAAACCAACGACCCAGGTTGATATGTTGTAACGTATAGAGTGAGTAATTGCCGTAAGTGGACCCATCGGGATAAAGACCCCGTTTCTGATCAGTCACGCCGGTAACGGCATTAATATCCGACCGTGTACTGAATACTTTATCCAGATAGATCTCCGCACCCGAACAGGCTGACCAATGCTTGGTTAATACAGAGCGGATATCCGCTGTAAAGCCGGCAGTGCTGATCCTGTCGCGTTCCTTCCTTAATACAGTACTTCCGTTCTTCTGATTATTGCGGCCTTCTGTCCCTTCCTGTAAGGAAAGCGTAAACTCGGATTCCCGGAAGACTTTTGAAGAGCGTTCAGTTTTCAATCGCAGGTAACTGAAAAACCGCTGCTGTGGGTCCATTTCATTGAGCTTGAAGTTTTCCAGCACCACTTTATGATAAACCGGCACATGCTGTTGTTGTAACAATTGACTTACCAGTTGCAGCGTACTGTTTGATTTTAGCCGGACTTTCAGGTTTATATCCATACCCCACTCGTCGTAACCGGAAGGCGACTGTTTACCCGTAGTATCACCACCGATCAGGTCGCCAAAGTGCTTCTTACTGATTCCGCCAAGAAGAGCCACATTTTTGCCGGTAAGGGATACATCACCCCTGCCGGTGGCTTCCATGCCGCCCGTCATGAATTTGCCGGTCAGTCTGCCACCCCATTTTTTATTTGTATTGGCAAAGGCCGGCTCGCGGGTAAATAATTGTACCACCCCGCCCATTGCGTCCGACCCATATTGTACAGAACCAGTACCCTTGGCCACTTCGATGCGTCCAATAGAATACATATCTACTGTATTCAGGTATTGATTAGGTCCATACCGGTAGGTGGAATTGTTCAGTCGCACACCGTCCAGGAGTAAAAGCGCCTGATTGCCGGTTAATCCCCTCACAAAAGCCGATCCTCCCCCATGATTTGTCTTTTGTATGAATACACCGGTAAGTCCCTGCAGGGCTTCGGGTGTACTACGTGGACTGTAATTACTCAGGTTTTGTGTACTGACTGTACTTACTGAATATGGAACACGGAGATTTTCCTGTTTACTCCGCAACGCAGTTAATACCACTTCATTCAGCATTTTTTGAACCGAATCCTTTTCTGCTGGTTTTTCCTGGGCATTTGATTGCATCAGTACTACAGTTGCGAACAAAAACAGAGAGAAACGAATCATAAAAAAAGTTGTTACTGTTTACTTTGTGGTCGATAAAAAAGCACTGCGACGAGGCGCCGGCATTTTACTGCCCTCTCCTTTTACCGCTTTCCAGATCACTTCACTGAAGACCAGGTCCGGAATAGCATCTTCCTTACTGAGATCGAATGTTTCACTGAGCCGGGCACTCGGTGTATTCTTTTTATTTTTTTCATTGAGATCCACCAATGCCGGTACTGAGGTAAATGGAGTAAGATCCAGGTTTGTGGAAAAACAACGCCACATCGGTTCTGCTGCTGCATCATACTGACTCATCGGCGGTAATCCGAGAATCAGTTCGATGGTCCTGAGCATGGACGACGTGGAGTACATAGTATGATCAATGAATTTTCTTCTTACAAAACCTCCGGCTACGTAAGCTGTTGTACGATGTGCATCCACATGATCCGGACCGTTCTGTGCATCATCCTCCACTATGAATACGGCGGTCTCATTCCAGATCGGGCTTTTCGATAAATACTCAATGAACATCCCTACTGCCAGGTCATTATCCGCTACATGTGCAAAGGGGGTGGGACGTCCGAGCCGTTGTCCTTCAGTGTGGTCATTAATAAAACGGAGTGAATTAAACCGCGGTACTGCATTGGCTAGATAAAGTGAATCAAATTCCTGTTTCCATTGATAAAAACGGGTGGTATCCCGTATTGATTCATCCCAACTTGTATAATAAGGACAGAAATGATTTTCCAGTGTTTTGTAATTGGCTTTATAGTCATCGGCAAATTCGCCATAGGTTCTGAAACTTACACCGGCTCGCTTACAGTAATCCCAGATAAATCCCCGGTCGGGATTTGAAACTTCCCGGTTACCTTCTGCATCATAACTGCCTCCCCGTCCTCCATAGCTGGTAGGCCAGGTTTTCTCCAGGTAATCATTGGCATTGGCCGCAGTACTCCAGTTATGCCCGTCTGCACTCACTTCACCATCTACATAAAAATTATCGAGTAATACAAACTCTGCAGCGAGCTTATGTTGATTGGGTGTGATATTTTTTCCGAACAATACCAGACTGGTATCGCCATTTCCTCCCGGCATATCTCCCAGCACCTGGTCATAGGTTCTGTTTTCCTTGATCACATAAAATACGTATTTGATGGGCGAAGGATCCCCGACTTTCATGGGAATGGGACTTCCAGCTTCTCCGTTGGATACTGTTTCGCGTTCTTTAGTATAAGGTGTATTGGCATACACACTGCGCGAATAATCAGCCAGTTTTTCTTTAGAAGGCATATCAATAATACTCAACGTCCCTTTAAAAAGACCTCCGATGTATTCGATCCGGCTTTGTTGTGCACGGTAATCGCCTTGCTGGTAATTCACTTCCTGATCTTTCTTTGTAGGGTCAGGCCCTTTTGCGTTGGGCAGGGAAGAGAAGCCCTTGCCATTGCTGACAAATATTTTCTTCCCAATCACTTTAACATTGGTGGGATACCAGCCAGTGGGAATAAAACCTTTGGACTGGCTGAATCCAGGTTTGCTTACATCAAATACGGCCAGGCTGTTATTATCGGCATTGGCCACAAAAAGTGTTTGCTGATCTTCGCTGAGTGCAAGTCCGTTACTGGCAGAACCGGTTGGCGCATCTGGATAAAGAGCAGCGTTCAGTACTTCCACCACTTTCCGCTTTGCGATATCGATCACGGATACCGAGTTATCACCGGCGTTGGCTACAAACAATATCTTCCCGTTCTTTGACAACAATAATTCATTCGGGTTCTCCCCTGCATCGATAGAGTCCCTGATTGTACGGCTCATGAGATTATATAACAGTACTTTCTTTCCACCCCATAACGAAATATATAAATCCTTCTTATCAGCTGACAAGAGGCAGGAATATGCAGGTTCACCCAGAGAGCGTTTAAAACTTATTTTTTTAGTAGCCAGGTCTACAACATAAAGTGCATTGTCTTCCTTAGTCACGACAAAGAGTATGCGACCGGATGCATCCAGTTCGATACCGGCCGGCGAGATCTTCTCCGGCCATTTTTTCCCGAGTAAGATACTGTCAGTCAGCACCAGTTTCTTACCGGCAATCCGGTACTTCAGGATCATATTGTCATTGCCGCCGCTGGCATAGAGAAATTTTTCATCCGGACTGAAGGTTAATCCGTACCAGGATTTAGGGATCACTACCGCATCGAGTTGTTTTTCGTTTACGGGATCAATCAACTGGATGCTCTGTACGCTTTGCCCGTTATTGGTAACCGCCATCCATTTCTTAGATCGGCTGACGGCGATATTCAGCGGCAGATCACCGAGTGGCAGTGAACGGCCAGCCGGTGACAAACCCCAGCCATTGGGCAGCCGGTAATTCTCCTGGGCAGTTACTGTTTCAATAGTAAAAAGGCAGCATGCAAGCGATAATAAAAGCAGGGAGTATCTCATGTTGTCAGTTGTTTTTATAATGTCGTTTCCTGAGATCATCCTCATCATCCATATCCGGTCCTTTCTCTACTTTACGCCAATCAATCTGCCGGTTGTATTTTCTCATGGCCTGCTCCGGATCAAAAACCCGTTTATCCGGGTAAACAAAGGTATAAGGTGTGTAATCCGGCTGATCGGTGAAGAAGTCCTGTAACAATGAGGCCGTAACGTCATACTGATTCACGTACGGGATATTCAGGATATTATAGATCACTTTAAGGATCGAACCAAAGTTAGCATGAACATGGGATACATAGTTTCTTTTTACATAAGGCCCGGCCATCATCAGCACACTGCGGTGGGCATCGATATGATCCACGCCACCCTGCGGATCATCTTCGGTAACGATCACCAGCATATTCTTCCAATACGGAGTACGTGAAAGGAAATGCAAAATGCGGCCTACGGCCAGATCATTATCGGCCATATAGGATTGTACATAAGGGTAGCCATCTTCCGGACGCGGACCTGAACCATGATCGTTTGGCACCTGCATGGTGATCAGTTGCGGCATTTTCTCTTTTCCGTTGAGCCACATACGTGCAAATTCCGCTTCAAACTGTTCCATCCTGAACTGATCAGGAATATTGGTATTATAACCGGCATAATTATGTGAGGTACGGCTCCACAGTGCTTTTTGCATCGGCACCATCACTGCATGGGCAGCACCGGTAAGCGTATCGTGCCACTCTTCCCGTACATGGGCCGTTTCATTGGCTTCGCCGAAGTTGTAGAATGAAACTTTATTTCTTTCCAGTGCTTCCCACAAGCCACCGATCTCCGCATAATCCTCCGGATCCATACTTCCGGTACTTCCCGGAAATCGTCTGCCGGGTGCTTTTGAAAAATAGGAAGCAGATTTACTCACGCTCGAATTTGTTTCCACCCATTCATTGGGGATCACTCCCATCATCCAGTGATGGCCGTGAATGGAAGCATCACTGTCGCAGTAAAAATTATCACTAAAGGCAAACTCATCTGCCAGTTTAGTGTGATTGGGCATCACGTTGGCATTGGCAACTTTTACCGTGTCATTTTTACCATACACATTTACATTTACACCAAAGCGTGCCAGGGTAAGATCCCCTTTACCGGTTTTCATTTGTCCCAGCACTTCATCATAGGTCCTGTTTTCCTTGGTGATATACACGATATACTTAATCGGGCTCTTCCTGATTTTTGGCAATGCAGGCAGCGGATTTCTCCCATTGTCATTAACATGCACTGCCTGCATAGTATTAACAAGTACCTGCCTGGTATATTTTGCCAGTTGATTGGCATCCGGCAGTTGAATTTTTTGAAATGTCGCCAGCTGTATATCACCGATATAGGTGCCCTGCACCGGTTTTACAAAATCCTTTCCACCATTTGGTCCGGCACCCAGGCCGCGACAACTGATCACATAGAGTTCTTTTTCGTCGTGACTGAGTAATACTCTGGCAGGGCCCCATCCTGTAGGGAGCAGACCAATCGTTTGCCTTGTATTCACATCGATCACGGCCACTGCGTTGAAACCCAGTAAGGCCACATATAGTTTTTTCTCATCCTTGCTTAAAGTGATACCAAATGGAAGGAGGCCCCTGTACCGGTCGATACGTTTATCCACTTTGATGGGAATATGCGCAACGATCTTCCGGGCTTTATAATCAATCACGGAGATATTATCATTGGTGGCATTGGTCACATACGCATAGCGGCTCCCTACGGCAATGGAGTTCGGACTCGCCCCACCTACCACTTCCGCGTCTTCGACCATTTGTCCGATCTGGTGACCGGTTTTGAATTTATCAATGACCTTGTTACTGGCCAGATCAATAGTGAATACACTCATGGCTTCAGGAGCCAGCGGACTTCCCACACCGGGAATTTTCTTTCCATCAATGGTTGTACCATGTATGGAGGCAGGTGAATTATCCGCATAAGGATGCCAGTTGATCATCATCTTATGGTAGTTGGCGGAATCCATGCCATCCACAAGCGGATAGGCATACATGCCTACATTGGCCACAAAGGCCAGCTTTTTATCCGGACTCAGTGATAACCCAAAGGGCTGACGGCCAACGGGTATACTGGCTGAAATTTTATTTGTACGCAGATCAATCCTTACCAATCTGAAATTGCCACGATCCAGTACCAGTAATTCATTCGTTACCGTGTTCACCAGCAGATCGGACGTAAAACTATCATCATATAAGTTTCCATTCACGATACCATTGAGCGAAATGGAGTCAAGACGTATCATGCGTTCCGTATCATAAACGATCACAGCCCCGTTATCACCACCGCTGAGATACACTATTCCGGAATCCGGTGCAAAAGCAACGCCCAGAAAAGAGCCTTTTGAAAGTGGTGAGGGAATTTTTCCATCATAAGAAGGAACCCGTGTATGCAGGAGTGTGGCATTCTCAATAATCGTAAACACGCCATTGTGCAGGGTTATTGTTTTCTTTCCGTCAGGCGACAGGGCCATTCCAAATGGATCATGAGTTATCCGGATCAATTCACCGGCCGGTTGCACATACCTGCCACTGGGTAAAACAGAAATGCCCTGTTCATTTATTAAAGCATACTGGTTTCTGCCCGGCACCTGTAATGTCTGAATCGTTTTTTCTTTTTGCGTCCATCCGGGTAAAAAGGCCAGGATAAAAAGGGATGTTAACAGTTTTGCTTTCGTCATAATAATAAAGTTAAAATAGCGGAACCTGGACAAGTTCCGCTTTGTTTACATACTGCTCACTTATTGCTCATGCTAAAAAAGTTCAGCCTTCAGCTACTGGTTAGTAATTTAGTAGTTATTGGGCAATCCACGGCCTTGTATTCAGGTCGTCAGCGCCTTGCCTTTGTACAGCCGCTGCACGGTTTGCCCCATTTAATGATTGTTCGGATAAGGGATAAATATATCGTACCGGCACTTTCCCGTTATTCAGGTTAGCCGGACCCGGAACAATGGCCGGTTTTCCGGTTCTTCTCCAGTCAAACCAGGCTTCAAGTCCGTTAAAATAAAGGGCGATCCATTTCTGCAAAGCGATCTTATCCAGCATTTCCTCATTGGTTCCTGAAAGAGCCACCATCGGTTGAGTAAGGTAGCCGGCTGGCATTCCCACATTCAGGTTGTATGCGGCGGGTACTACCGATTGCCAGTAGGCAAAATTGGCGTTGATGCCATTCTGATAATAGGTATCGGCATCCCCGGTACTGATCATTCCTTTCAGCCGGGCTTCAGCCAGAATAAACTGAAGTTCCGCATAGGTCATCAGCAGTGCTCTTGCAGCTGAGGGATCAGGAGCAGCCTGGCCTGCATCGTTACATACCAGACAGGCAAATGTATAACCCACCCTGGACACGCCCTGTACTCCACCATTGTATGCAAGGGCATCCACATCGCTCAATCCGTTTGGTACACCTTGTATTACCGGTGTTCCGGCTGCTACCGATGTCTGCGTAGGGCGGCCGAATACACGTATACGTGAATCATTCAGCGCAGTTAAACGATCCGTCAGTGTTTTACTAACCCTGAATTCATCAAAGGAACCCACCCTTGTACCATACAACGGCCATTGATTAGGCGCGGCTGCCAGGTATTTCAGTTCTGCGTTATCCGCATTTCCGGAAAATACCGGATTATTCGCCGCATCGCCAACTATCGCCTGCATGTCCGCATTTACATTCTTTTTCTTTGACAGGCGCAGGAGATAACGGAGACGCAGGGAATTCGCCAGTTTCCTCCATTTTAGTAAAGCACTGCTACCGCCTCCATATAACAGGTCGCCGGTGAATGTTCCCGATGCGGTGGCTAATACTTCGTTGGCTTTTTTAAGATCAGCCAGCAGGCCGGTATAAATATCTTCCTGTTTATCATAGACCGGCTGATACAGCCCTTCAGTTTTTGCTTTTCCAGCCTCACTGTACGGCACATCGCCGTATGCATCCGTAGCCATCGCAAACATCCAGGATTTCATGATCAGGGCCACCCCGTAATACGGGTTCTTCTCATCTCCGTTTACCGATGTGAAAATATTCTGCAGATTCCTGTAATTACCATACACCGTACTCCAAATACCATTCTGCTCATTCCATCCATAGCGGTCTTCATTTACAAACTGAATTTTGGCATGGTGCTGAGCCACAATATTGCCAATCCCCCAGGCTTCACTAACCTGACGGTCCATCGTACTTTTAATAATCCCGCTGAGCAACAGGTCCGGGGTAACGGTAGTGGTGTTGTTTTTATTGGTATTCGTATCGGAAAAGTCCTTCGTACAGCCGGTCATCAAAGCTAATCCGAGTACCGGAAGAACAGATTTTATCAGTTTCATTTTACTTTCTTTAGAAATGAATTATAATTTAAAACTCAGGTTGAAGCCATAGCTGCGGGTGGTAGGCAAACTCATGTATTCAATACCGGGAAGAGCTGTACCCCCGGAATACGACATGGTTTCCGGATCAATATGGGGCACGTTGTCCCACAGGAAGAGGTTCCGTCCCACAAGGCTGATCGTCAATCCGCGTACAGGCAACTTACCAAATACTTTATCCGGCACTGTGTAACTAAGCTGCAATTCCCTGAGTTTGATGAAAGAGGCATCATACATAACGCCTTCCGCAATGCTCCGGCCACCCGTCCATGCAGTATGCCACTCACGGGCTGTTACTTTCTTTGTATTGGGACTGAATGAGCCGTCCGTATTTTGCACTACTCCCTGACCTATTACGCCATTTCCTTCCAATGTAAGATCATAGCCATTGGCCCGGCCTTCGAGTGTTTCAGTGATGATACCTCCCTCACGTCCCACCGTTTGTGTTTCAGAATACAGTTCACCACCACTGCGGATATCGAAAAGAAAACTCAGCCGTATTCCTTTGTAGCTAAAACTGTTTCCAATACCCATCAGAAAATCGGGATTATAGTTACCCAGTTTGATCCGGTTTGTTGTAGCAACCGGGCGTCCATTGGCCGCAAATACCATTTGCCCGACATATTTACCACTGGCATCATAATATTTGCCAGCAGGGTCTGTGTTTTGCACACGGGCAAAGGCAATGCCATATAAGTCACCCATGCGTTCACCCACGCGTGCTTCCACACTAACCCTCCGACTGGCCATTACATAGTTGGTCAATCCATCACTCAGTTCCAGTACCGTACTGCGGTTAGCAGAAAAATTTACAAATGCATCCCATTTGAAATCATTTTTCTGAACCGGTGTTGCATTCAACATGATTTCCACTCCGTTATTACGGATCAGCCCGGCATTGATTTTACGTGTATCATAACCGCTCGCACCCGATAAAGGAATATTCAGGATCTGATTCTTGGTACGGCTCTGATAATAGGTAATATCCAGGCCGAGACGACCGCCAAAGAAACGGATATCGGCGCCTGTTTCATAAGCGGAACTGATTTCAGGTTTCAGGTTAAGGTTTGCCAGCGAGCTGGTTTCCCCGTAAATCTGGTACGCGCCGAAGGGCTCACTACGGTTATAGGTTTGTGTGAATGCGAATGGATCCGTATCATTCCCAACCTGGGCAAAACTGCCACGCAGTTTTAAAAAGCTGATTACTTTCGGAAGCTTTACCATATCGCTGACAATTGCACTGAGCGCTACGGATGAATAAAAATAAGAATTCACCTCATTACCGAATGCTTTCAGGTCCTCCGGGAGTGTAAGCGCACTGCTCCAGTCGTTCCGTCCTGTAATATCCAGGAATAACTTATTCTTATAGGAAACACCGGCTGAACCGTATAAACTGTTAATCCGTTTGGCAACATTGTTTTGTTCAACTACCAGGGCTATACGCGAATTATTCAGGCTATATATATTCGGAATATTAAGCTGACCGGCCACATCTTCCTTCCAGCGGGAAGTCTGGCGCATCTGGTTTCCCCCCAATGTTCCGCTAACACTGAAATCACCATTAATGTTTTTATTCGCGGTAAAAAGGAAATCAGAATTGCGCTCTTCATTGACAATGCCTGTTTCACGATACTGACCAAACGGGAAACGCTGTGTACTGAACGCACGACGGAATTCACGGCGCTCATTGCTCCAGTCCGTTGCCGTACGCAATTGCAGGTTCAGCCAGTTAGTGAATTCATATTTTAAGACCACGTTTCCGATCAGCCGGTCGTAATATTGTCCGTTGGTATTGGCCATAACAGTCAGATAAGGATTGTCATGATAATTATAGTTCCAGCTGTATTGTTTCTGATTATCCAGCCCGGCCTGCCATAGACGCTTCATGTCACCAACATTAACGGATGCGGGCAGCCAGCAGTTAAAAAGGTACATGATACTTTCCGTTCCGTAACTGATAGAAGGCCGGTTGTCACTTTCACTGCGGATATAACTTACAAAGGCTTTTGCTGATAATTTATTGGTAAGGTTATAGCCACCAGAAACAGAAATCGTATTTCTTTTCAGGTCAGTATTCGGCACAATGCCCTTCTGGTCGAGATTAGTGTAGCTTAACCTGAAATCACCGTCTTTATTGCCGCCTGTCATGGCCACATTATTCGTAAACGTAGTGCCGGTTTCCAGGAAATTTTTCAGGTTGTCTTTATCCGCCACCCAGGGTGTAGCCGTAATTATGCTGCCGGCAGGTGCGTTCAGATCACCCCCGGTATAATTTATCAGCTGCCCATTGAGTGTCCGGGGAGAATTGAACTGAGGGTACGACTGCCCGTTAAAGGCCGGCCCCCATCCTTCATCCGTTCCATCTGCCAGTCCGCTGCCACCACCATTAACAAACGCAAAGGCACCACCACTTCCGTTTCCCTGACCATATACGGTCTGATATTCGGGCAATTTCAAAGCTGTTTCAGCAGTTATATTGCTGCTGACTTCGATACCTATTCCTTTTTGTTTCTTACCGCTCTTGGTTTTAATGAGAATGACCCCGTTGGCGGCTCTTGAACCATATAATGCGGAAGCGGCAGGACCTTTCAGCACACTCATTGACTCAATATCGTCCGGATTGATAAAGCCGGCCCCGTTTCCGAAATCCACTTCCATATTGCCACGACCGGAAGCCCCGGTAATCGAATTGCTTACAGGTACACCATCCACTACGTATAATGGCTGATTTTTATTCAGGTCCACAGATCGTTCCCCGCGGATCGTTACCCGGGCTGAAGCACCAACACCGGAAGGGCTTCCCACAACCGTTACTCCGGCAACTTTCCCGGCCAGCTGATTCACGACATTGGTTTCCCTGGCAACCGTAAGATCATCTCCTTTCACTTCCTGTATAGCATATCCGAGCTTTTTTTTCTCTTTTCGTATACCCAAAGCCGTTACTACCACTTCTCCCAGGTTGCGGGTATCCGGTTGCAAGGCAACCACAGCGGCCTCTGATACGCTGACTTCCCTGTTTACATAACCCACATTGCTGACCAGGAGCCTGTCATTGGAAGCCGCCTGGATGGCAAACGATCCGTCTGCGGATGTAGTAGTCATTTTACCGGTCTTCTTTACCACAACCGTGGCGCCGGAAAGCGGTGAATTATTTTCACCTGAAAATACTTTCCCGTTTACCGTTTGCTGTGCCATTGTCAGCAAGGAGAGCAGGAGTGGGAAAACCAGTAATCCAAACCGCTTTCCCGGTAGTGCTGTTCGTAGATTCATAAGTAATTGTTTTAGTTTTTATACTTCCTTATCAGGCCGCTAAGGTGAGTCGTGTACATGAAGTTGTTCTTACCACAGCGTAAACGAATCGTTAATGAACTATGAAGGATAAATAACATTGTACTCCTCCCGAAATCATATATTGTATTACCGGGTCATTTGCCGTTTACAATTCCATCATGTTTTTTTAACATGGGCGTATCATGTTGATAATATAGTATTGGGTACTTTGACAAACCCCGTAAACATTGAAAAAAAGAAATCCGGACGTTGTCGTACTCTCCGATCTGCATCTGGGAACTTATGGTTGTCATGCCAATGAAATCGTAAACTATCTCCGCAGTATTTCTCCCCGCCTGCTGATTCTGAATGGCGACATCATAGATGGCTGGCAATTCTCCAAACGTTATTTTCCCGCCGCTCACCTGCAGGTCATTAAAGAAATTCTGAATCTGCTCAGCCTCGGTACACGGGTGGTTTACATCACCGGTAACCATGATGAAATGATGCGGCGTTACAGCGGCATACAGCTCAGTAATTTTCAGCTTACCGATAAACTCCTGGTAGAGATCAATGGTAAAATGACGTGGATATTCCATGGCGACGTATTTGACAATACCACGAAAGGTGGCGCCAAATTCATAGCAAAACTGGGTGGGTTCGGGTACGACTGGCTGATTCTGCTGAACCGTTGTATCAACTGGTGCCTTAAGAAAACAGGCCGCTCCCCCGTGAGCCTTAGTAAAAAAATAAAAAACAGTGTGAAGAAAGCCGTTGCCTGGATTGCCGATTTTGAACAAACCGCCGCGGAACTGGCGGTGGAAAAAGGATATGACTATGTCATATGCGGGCATATTCACCAACCCTGCAAAAAAGAAATTGTAACGGAAAAAGGGAAAGTAATATATCTCAACAGCGGCGACTGGATTGAAAACCTGACGGCATTGGAATATGAGCAAAACAACTGGAGTATCTACCAGTATAATGAAACCGATTATGAAAAAGCCACTGTCGTACAGATGAATAAGAAAATCCCGGCCCTGAATGTGGTAACTGATGAAATTAACATGTTCATTAATTCACTGTAATTCCACCATATGAAAATTTTTTATGCCGTACAGGCAACAGGAAACGGCCATATCAGCAGGGCAATGAGTTTGCTCCCCCATTTGCAGCAATATGGTACCGTGGATATTTTTCTGAGCGGCAGTAATGCCCATCTGCAACTGGACGGCCCCGTAAAATTCAGAAGTAAAGGCATCAGTTTATTCTACAACTGCAACGGCGGTATTGATTATTGGGAAATGATGAAAAAAATCAACCCCGTCAGTATTAAAAAAGAAATCAGGGAGCTTCCGGTAGAAAAGTATGATCTTGTTTTAAATGATTTTGATTATATCACATCAGCCGCTTGTGCCCGGAAAAAAATACCCTCCATCCATTTCGGGCACCAGGCTTCCTTTTCCAGTTTACAAACACCCCGGCCGGAGAAAAAATCCAGAACGGGAGAATGGATTCTGACCCATTTTGTTAAAGCTCCTTTTCAGACCGGGTATCATTTTGAAAAATATGACAGCCATATTTTCCAACCAGTGATTAAAAAAGAAATCGTCAACGCCGGCCCTGTTGACAAAAACTATATTACCATCTACCTTCCCTCCTATTGTGAGGCTCAACTGACAGCTCTTTTCAGCCGGTTTCCCGGACAACGATTCCAGGTATTCTCCTGGGAAACCCGTCAGATCAGGAGCGACCGAAACCTGACTTTTATCCCCGTAAACAATGCCCTGTTCACAGAAAGCCTGATCAATTGTACCGGTATCATCTGCGGTGGCGGATTTGAGACACCAGCCGAAGCCATTCACCTTGGAAAAAAAATACTGGCTATTCCGATAGCCGGACAATACGAACAACAATGTAACACGGCAGCTCTCCGCAAAATGGGGGTTCCTGTAGCAGCAGGCATCGGTCCCGATTTTCCGCAACAGGTGGAGGCCTGGCTGAACAACCCGCAGCCCGCCATTCAACGGGATTATTCAAACAGCATAACAGACTCCCTCGACTACCTGTTCTCTCTTCCTGTAAAACGGACAAATTTATTATTGGAGCACATCTCCTCCTTAGAATAATTCATCCTCGCTGACAAAAAAAGATCCCCACACAGACGTGCGGGGATACTGACTGCTGAGAAAACTTTCCGGTCTACTTACTAAAAACCAAAATTTTGCTGCCGGATATGAACTGCTGCAAATATCTGCAGTAAGTATTACTTGCCTGTTACAGTTACATTACCGTTGTATTAACCGGATAGTCCGGACTGAAAATCGGGGTTCGCTTTTTTAATAAAAAAGGGCCGTACAAATTGTACAGCCCGGGCAGGATTAATGGTTATTGATTACCTAGTTAAAATTAAATTTAGACCATCCTTTCCACCAGCTGGCCAGTTCACCGGCCGGGGCAATACCGCCACGGAAAGTGATGGTTTTCTCAAAGAAAGTATCGCCGGTGAATTTGCTGTCGGTGAATGCGCCACCCGTCAGCACTTTCTGGTTGCCGTTTGAACCGGCAAATGGGGTGGGATCCGGAGCTGTGTAATTGAAGGGCTGGATCAGTTTCACATCTGATGTATTGGTCAGGATATCGTTTCCGTAGAAACTGTTGGTAAACCAGGTAGTGAAGGCCGCATCATTGGTGATGGTAGCCCCTGCCGTACCACTGAAACGTGTAGGTGTGGCACATCCGGCAATCGTGATATTGCGGAGACGGATTGTACTGTCTTCCACATTCAGCGCTACTGAATTTCCGGTACCGGCATCCAGTTCCACACCACGGGGCCAGCCAAGGAAGATTGTATTGAAAATGGCAATACCTGAATTACGACGGATATGAGCACCACCACGGTACAGTGAACTGCCCACATTTGTCAATGTAGCACGGGGACCAATAGCCGTTATATTGCTGAAAATGGCCGTGGTTTTCGGTGATGCCGTTGTGCCACTGGCATTGTTATCACTTTCAAAAGCTTCTGAGTTGGAGATGTCGGCGATCAGTGAATCACGGATAATCAGGCCAAACTGCACTTTACCGCTGTATCCGTTGTCCGTATCGAAATCATCATCCTGTGTTTTATACGCGATCAGGTATTTGGCATTAACGGTACCGCCAAACCACTCAAACGCATCGTCTTTAGCATACGCTACCTGTACGTGATCAATGGTGGTACCACTGCCCACACCCGCCAGTGTCAGACTGTTTACTTCCTTATCGGGTTGAAAGGCATAGCCGGCATACTCGATACGCACATATGAGAGTGTACCTGAGTTGTCATTGGGAATCGCAGCCGGAACCACGGCATCACCTGAACCTGCCAGACCATCGCCATTGGCATTATCAATACCGCCTTCTACCTGGAACAGGCCGGCAGTACCATTAAAGCTGGTATTGATCGGCGCTTTACCACAGATAACAATTCCTCCCCAGTCACCGGACTGTGGATTGGGTGCAGCAGATGTAAATATAATCGGTTCACTGGCGGTACCGATTGCTTTGATGCTTGAACCGCGTGTAATGATCAGCGCGGCCACATCTGTGCCACTGAATGACCCTTTGATAACCGTACCGGCTTCAATTGTCATGGTATGATTACCAACCATATATACCAGGCCTTTCAGAATATAGGTATTTGTTTTCCGGAGTGTGGTATCAGCATTAATACGTCCGGTAAGCGTAATAGTTGCACCCGTATTATTTCCGGTACCTCCACCATTGTTTACAAAAATAACTTCGCCGTCAGTTTCAATCTTGCGACAACCTGAAGTCGTAATGGCTGCTATTACTGACAATAAAAAAATGTACTTTTTCATTTTTATAATTTAAGTAATTAAAGTATTATAAAGTGTAATTGAATGTGAAACTGAACGTTGTTCCATTGGTCCTGGTAAACCGGTAGGCATCGGTTCCCTTATCCAGTTTTTTATGACCATCGCTGTTCTGATAGAAATACTGCGTTGTATTCAGGATATCCGAAACACTCATCCGGAGTTCGGCTTTTTTCTTCAGCAGTTTTTTGCTGAACTGAAAATCCAGCAGGGAACGGGGCGCTTCATAGATATCGGGAGAACCGGCTCCGGAAGTAAGATCTCCTACCAGGTAGATCCGCTCACCAATCCGGTTGAACAACAGGGTGGCATTAACTCCGGCTTTTTCAATATCATAGAGTAAACCGATATTCATTACATAGGGCGATTGTCCCTGCATCGGCCGGTCAATACTGAATCCCTGGTCTTTTACTTTACTGTTGATATAGGAAGCATTGGCCTGGAAAGTGAAGTTCTTTAAAACCTGTACAAAGTCGAGTTTCTTACGCAGTTCCACTTCCGCTCCGTAAGCCGTAGCTTCCTCCGGATTCTGGTAACTGAACGTGCTGGCGCCTCCGGATCCTTCATTGAATAACTGCTCAATCGGGTTGTTGAATTTTTTATAAAACAAACCGGCTGTCAGTACTTCACCGGCCTTGGGGTACCACTCATACCGCAGGTCCAGGTTGGTCACTTTAGTACGTTTCAGTGCCGGATTTCCCTGCACAGAAGCATTCAGTTCAAAATCGTAAATATTGAGGAATGACAGCTCGCGCAACTCCGGACGGATTACTGTTTGTGAACCGGAGAGGCGAAGGTTAACTTTATTATTGACTTTCCAGGTGGCATTCAGTCCGGGTAAGAAATCGGTTACTTTACTATAGGTATGACGCGGATCCCAGGTTTTCACACTGCCCACCAGCTGATCAAAATGTTCTACGCGGAGTCCCCAAACCACACGAAATGCCGGGCTGAACTGGTTATCCATTTGCAGGAAGCCACCATTGAGTATGGTATTCGCCAGATAACGGAAGGTTTTTCCTTTCAGCGCGTTAAAGGCAATCATATTATCGGTGCCGTTACCGAAATTTTCGGGTGCGAATACTTTATCCGGGGCAAGCAGACGAAGGGCCGGGTTGTCGGAAGGCAGGTAATTAGCAAATAACTGGGCATCATAGAGACGATCCTTTATCTGCAGCATATACCCACCTTTAACGGATTGTTTCTGACTAAAGAGATTGAAATTATACGTCAGATCACCACCGGCTGTATAGATATAATCGGATAAACTCTGGTAAATACGGCTGCCGCTGCTTTGCGACAGGTTATTGGAAAGTAATAATTCAAATGGATTTTGTGTGCCGGTTTTGCGAAAATAGGTGATCCGGCGCTGGTCGGGAATATACCCGTCAAGGATATTAAACGCGCCGTACCATTTCAGTTTCACCGCGCTGGCAAGACTGTGATCCCCATTTGCCTGCACGGTAAAAAACGTGTTTTGTTTAAACGCCAGTTCGGTCGCGGTAATATCATCCTTCCGGGTGGAATCTATTCCGCTGCGACGGGTTACAGAACTGGGCGCGTTCACATTTAAAATGGATTTTACAGAAATCTTGTTGAGTGAATTTATTTGCATGGAGAAACTGCCAAGGGCGCCAACGGTAACTTCCTGTACGTACCGGTCATCATTATAATCATAGTTCATGCTGAACACATTTCCCGATAATGAATTTGAACGGTTCATCAAATCAACAAAACGGTTATTCCGGTTATAATTGATTCCGAATGTACCGCCGATTTTTTTACCCAGCAGCTTACCGCTGAATCCGCCATTTAACTGAAACGAATAATTAAACGGTACGGAAGATGCAGTGGGGGTCCAGGCATTCCGCATTTGTTTGCCAATGGCTGTTCTGGCCGCCGGTGACAAGGTATCAAAAGCCGCTTTTCGGGTATAGGTTGCCGGTAATGCCCGGGTACCGTCATCAAATCCGAGCCAGTCGGTAGACGACTTCGCGTCTTTATAAAAAGTCCGTCCCGCTGTTTGTGTATTGAAGCCGGTTCCCACCTGAATATTGAAAAAATTCTTTGCGGGAATATCTTTTGTATTCACCTGGATCAGTCCGCCGGCCCATTCGCCCGGATATTCAGGTACAAAGGCCTTGTTGATTACAATGTTATCAATCATGGCCGCGGGAATCAGGTCGAAGGAAAATGTTTTCCGGTCAGGTTCGGTACTTGTCAGCAATATGCCATTCAGCATGGCCTGGTTGTACCGGTCGGCCAGACCACGGATTACGATAAACTTTCCTTCCTGAAGACTGGCGCCGGGAGTACGTTTCAGTACTTCACCGGTATTCCTGTCCGGTGACCGGCGGATGGATTCCGCAGAGATGACAGATGCAACCGTATTGGTGTTTTTCTGAAAAGCGATAATGGAGTTTACTGTTTCCTTACGGGCGGTGGATACTTTGGTGGTGATTACCACATTATCCCCGGTTTTCTCTTCTACCTCAAGGGTTATATTCAGTTCATTGATTTGCCCGGCGCTCACTTCCACTTCGGCTACTTCCTTTTTGGTATAGCCTACCGCTGTAAATGTAAGCGTGTACTTTTTCCCTGGCGATAAAGTCAGACTGAAATGTCCATCAACTTCGGTTGTGGCGCCACCGGCCGCCCCGGCTACCCGAATGGTAACGCCTGCCAGCGGTTCATTCTTCGTATTGGTAACCTTACCGGTTAATTTGGTGGATTGCTGCGCCGCAGCCAGAAGACCGGTAAAGAGGAAAATCAACATCATTTGCAACCTGCGGACCATAACACTTAATTTGCTGCAAAGGTGTTCCGCGCAGGTTACCGGTATGTTACGCCCGTGTTAACCAATTATGATCGCAATATTATCGTAATGTTAACTGCCGGCTAAATTGTATTATTCAGTAGTTCAGTATCAAGTCAATATAAATGGGAATACATATTTACTCTGATGTATTGTAACTTTTGTATCCGCTTATGTTACTATACTATTAATAATTCATTTTCCTGATTATTTCATAATGCGGAAAAATACCCTTCCCGTAAGCAGAAATGCAATGAAAACAAAAACTGCAAATACCCAGCTGCTGACCGCAAACTGAATCCCGCCGGATATAATATGACCGCTGGTACACCCACCGGCCAGTCTTGCTCCAAAGAGTAAGAGAAAACCACCAGTGAAGGCCCAGAAAATGCGACCTTCCGGAGCAGTCCCTTTCATCCGGATCCAATTATCATGCAAAAGCCGGATCTTAAAATCCCCTTTTAATAATGAATACGCCAAGCCGGAAAGAAAAGCACCCGCCAGAAACTTCATTTCATAGAAACCGGATTGCTGAACCTGTTTGATGTAATAATCATTATCCGTAAGCCCGGTCAGCTGGTCCGCAATATAGGGGTAAAAGGTAGAAGCCCCCAGTACCCGGTCTGATACAATGAATATGGTAACCGCTATTACAGCAATCCCGGTCGCAGAAACAAACCACTTCAGTTCCTTCTTTTTCTCTACCCTTTGTAGCCAGAATGCACCAGCGATCAATATCATGCCGATCAAACCAACCAATAAAGAGTAGATAACAGTACCAGCAGTCATTGCCGTCGAAAGCGCTATTTTACCCAGATCCGGACCCAGCGCTCCATGTATAGATGGGCTTAACACGGTATAAAGTAATGAAGCCGCAAAACCGCCAACTATGCCAATCAATGCATCCACAGAACCTTGTCCCAGTGAGACAGGTAGTGTACCCGGACAATACCCGAGAATGGCCATGCCGGTGCCAAACAACAGTCCGCCAATGATAACCGAGCCTGCCAGAAAGGGTTTGATATGAAAATCCGCATAACCCAAACCAATAGCAATGCTGAGCCAGATGGCCCCGATACCAATAGCAGCGGCAATGGTCTTAGCAACTGTGAAATCCTCGAGCACGGCCATACCGGAAATGCTGTTATAGGTATTGACCTTTGCATATTGCAGGAAAAGACCAAAAAGAAAACCGAGGGAAATAGTTAGTACGGTCATCTTAAATAATTTTCAGGTAAATATTCAGATAATAAAGTCCCGTCAGTATAAAGACCACGCCGGCCAGCACCCTCATTACTTTCTCCACTTTGGTGATGGCTTTAAAATAACGGCCCAGTTTTTCCAGGCTGAATGCAATCACAAAGGCAAAAAAAATAACCGGCAGACCTGTACCAATTGAAAATACTACCGGGAGGCTAAGCCCCTCACTCGCAGAAATAGTCATAGGGATCAGCATAGCAAAAAACAAAGCACCACTGTACGGACAAAAAGCCAATGCAAAAATGAGACCGAGCAAAAAAGAACCCAGCAACCCCTTGTCTTTAAATTTTTCTGAAAACTTCTCCGTGATATTGACTTTTGAAAGAAAACCGAACTTAATCACCCCCAACATTACCAACCCGATTAAAATCATAATGGGACCAATGAACTTCTCACCATTCGCCTGGAATAATTTTGAGATCTGAAATTTGCTGGCCCCAAAATAAATAAAGGCCGCCAGGGTAGTATAGGAAATCATGCGGCCAAGGGTATATAATCCACCACTCAGGAGGACTTTCTTCCTGCTGGAAAGGGTTTTTGCGATATAAGCGGTCGCGGTGATATTGGTTGCCAGGGGACAGGGACTGATTGCTGTCAGTAATCCGAGGGCAAAGGCCGCCAGCAGCGGAAGTTCCTGATTCATGGCCAGTTCGTTCAACCAGTCCATGTTTACCCTTTTAAGAATTCTTCAATAAATTTCTTTAGTTCTGTATCAAACAGGGTCTCATTCCCGGCCCGCATAAAGGCAAATGCTGTCAGGTTTTTCTTTTTCCCTGTTTTGGGATTATAAAGAAATAAAGCCGTTCCTGATGCTTCAAATTGTTCTGCAATTTTTTCATTTTTTTTATCCTCTGCATTATAGAGGAAAAAGGATATAGCCGGATAATTAGCGGCCAGTGTACCGCGGGTGAGCTTTTCAATCTTTAAACAGGTTACACAACGGTGCTCGGAATGAAACTGAATAACCTGAATACCCGTTGCTGTTGTTTGTTTAGCTGTTTGTTGTGCATCACTGTTACAGGCTGCAAAAACAATCAGCGCAAGCAACAGGACAAGCCTGGGAAATGTTTTCATATATCGTATTTTATAATAAAAAATTAAACAGATATCCGGATAGAATCATAAAAAAGGCAATCGTACCAAAATAGATGGCGATCAATGTCCAGGTCATTACTTTTTTCAGCAACATGGCTTCCGGAAGCGAAAGACCTATGACGCCCATCATAAATGCAATGGCTGTCCCCAACGGCACGCCTTTGGCCACCAGTACCTGTACCACCGGAATCACACCCGCAGCATTACTATACATCGGCACGCCCATGATCACGGCCAGTGGTACTGCGTACCATTGATCTTTATTAATGTAAGTTTCAAAGAAACCGGTAGGAAGAAAACCATGCATCGCCCCGCCAACCGCAATTCCGATAACGATATAAATGGCAATGCCTTTTACAATATCAAGTGCTTCCTTAAGAATACCCGGCATCCGTTGGCGAAGGCTTCGTTTTTCCGATTCCAGTTTATCCTCTGTTGCTGCGTTCCTAATAACGCCCTGTACCCAAGGAGTGAGGTATTTTTCCAGTTTTAATTTACCTAGTGTAAACCCGCCAAGTATACCCAGAATAATACCGGTAGCCACATAAATTGCCGCTACTTTAGGACCGAAGGCTCCGAGGAAAATGGCAATCGCCACTTCATTAACCAAAGGTGCTGTGATCAGATAAGTGAAGGTTATTCCTAAAGGAATGCCCCCTTTTACAAAGCCTATAAAAAGCGGCACAGAGGAACAGGAACAAAAAGGGGTAATAACCCCGAACCCGGACGCGAATAAATATTCCAGCCCGTACATTTTTTTCCGGCTCAGAAAATTCCTGACTTTTTCAACCGGAAAATAGGAATTAACGACCCCCATGACGGTAGTGATAAAAAACAGCAGCAGAAAAATCTTCAGGGTATCAAATACAAAGAAATTCAAGGCCTGCCCCAAATGGGTTTGGGCAGACAAACCTGCAACAGTATATATCAACCAGTCGGCAAATGATTGTAACCAGTCAAACATGATGCGGATTTTATATTAGCAACAACCCGATTCTTTTTTTCCCCCATGATTACAACAGCCCCCTGCATTTGCATCAACGATTCCTGAAATGTCCCCTTTTACCGGAAATCCCCGCTGTACCCACCGGATCATACCATGTTTCATATTCACCACTTTTATGGGGTCAAATCCATGGTTAATTAAAAAACCGGCCGCCCGCAGACTTCTGCTCCCGCTCCGGCAGACAATGACCAGTTCTTTATCCATGGCTAACTCTTTGTACCGGATTTCAAATTCACTTAAAGGAATATGGACAACAGCCGGCACATCAAAAGCCAGTTGTTCCACTTCATTCAGTTCTCTGACGTCTACTAAAATAGCACCACGTTTTACCCATGCCTGTGAACTGGTCGGGCAGATTTCATTCACCAATGATTGAACATATTCCATAAAATGATTATTGGGTGAGTAATTCTTTGATCTCTTTAATATCGGCCACTCTGCCTTTTATCCGGACCACCTCATCTATCATCAGCACCGGAGTGGTCAGGACATTGTATTTCATCATCTCTTCTATGTCTTCTATTTTTTCCACCTGCGCCTCCGCCCCGGTTTGTTTCAGGGCTTCGAGTACATTGTTATAAGTGGTCTTGCATTTGGGGCAACCGGGGCCCAGTACTTTTATATTCATTATATATAGATTACCTGTCAAAAAATACTGCAAAGGCTTTTTGAGCTTCTTCCCAGGCTTTCTGATTAATACAGTATTTTACCCGTGGCGGCATTACATCTCCCTGGATCAGGCCGGCCTCTTTCAGCTCTTTCAGGTGCTGGGAAATGGTGGATTGTGCCATGGGGATCTCTTCTGTTAACTCGCCGGTAAAACAACAGGACTGACAATCCAGGAACCGTAGGATGCGCACACGGACAGGATGCGAGAGTGCTTTGGCATAGCGGGCGATAACCCCTTCCTGTGAAGAATAATTAATTTCAATGCTGGTACGTTGCATACATACAGATTGTTCATCGCAAATAGACGATGAATCTGTAGCACGGAAAATGACCTAAGTCACCAAGCCAAATGATTCGGCTAAAACCTGAAATGCAACCGGCAGGTGAAGATATTATCCTTCAGATCCGTCTTATAACCGGTCAGGTCCGTAATTTCATTCTTAACTATATCGTAATACAGTATAAGACGGGTATGCGAGTTGAGATAATACGAATAGCCAAGTCCGACCGTGAAATACTTTATATCCGCTACCGTAAAATTGGTGCCTGCTTTCCCGATCTGTGTTTTCTTTACATTGGTATTCGGATCATACCAGTCGTACTTGATCATCAGCTGATGTCTGCTATTGACAATGTTCTGAAGGAAAAGAAGAAAAGCGCCATCGAACTGACGGATATACGTAGGCAGCGGAACTCCGTTTACCGCCGGAAGTGATCCCGGATTTACGGTTGTGGCCGACGTGCCCGGTTGTTTACCAAACCAGTATTCCGATCTCCATTCCGTTTCGCCCCATCCATGTTTCAGTTTTACCTGCAGATCGGCACCGTAATAATGACGTGCGGCCGTTTTTCCCAGGTTAGTTGCAGTGGAATCTACAATAAAGGAAGGATCACCATTGGCCAGTTTACCGGTTTCGTATACGTACTTTGTCCCATTGCGCCAGCCACCGGCCAGTAAGGAAAGTCCACCCGACAATTCAAGTTTTTTCTTTGTATCCGGACGGATAAACATCCGGGAGATCAGGTCTTTCCGGCTGTCAAAATCGGTTGTACCCGATAAACCTTGTCCATTGAATAAACCTACATCAAATTTAAACCGGGCTTGTTTTTTCTTCTGATCCTGCGGCTCATGTGATACCATTACACCCAGGTCGCGTTCGGAAGGCATTAATATCTGCGACATTCTTCCACGTTCAGGGGTTTCGCGAAACGCGGATGACAGGTTTACTTCATAGCCAAAGGGTCGTGCAAATAAACCGGCGGTCATGGAAAAGCGATTGGTCTTTGTATCAAACAGTTTGAAAAACATATCCCTTACTACCACGCCCCGTTCGGTGGCATCAATCTGAAAAGAAAATAAGGCGACAGGATACCGGAGCTTTGATGGTAATATATAATCTGTTTTAACCCGGGCCCGGCGTAACATAAAACGGCTTTTGGAAAACGGGGAAAAGTTACCACCATTATATGAAGCAGCCCCCTCAGTGGCAGCCACCTGGAACTGGGGCTGGATATACCCCGTAATACGGAGATTTTCAAACCTTTTTATTATCGGCCTGACGGTATCTTTTATAAAAAAGGAAGAATCAATATCTGACAGATATCGCTGTGAAAAGCCCGAAAAGCCTGTAAAAATCAATAAAAACGCCAAAAAAGCCGCCTGTATCGTCATTTTTCTCAGCAAAATCATGTGCGTACATTTTTAAAAGTGGCGCAATATGTTACTAAATTGTTAGGCTAAAATTATTTCTATATTAACTAATTATTAATTCTCCCCCACCGCATCCCCACCTCCCTGTCACCCAGTATTTTCGCAGCCAATTAGCAACCCGGGTGTCCGGGAAGCCACTTTAAAACAACTAATATGGCCGGACTTAATTCATTCCTCAAGATCTTCATGCCGAAGAACACCGTTTTTTTTGAACTCTTTGAAAATGTAGCGGAGAATGTATCCAAAATGGGTACCCTGATCAAAGCCGTAGTGGCTGAACCCGATTTTGACAAACGGGCTGCCGTTATCACCCAGATTGAAGATCTTGAACATGCCAACGACGAACTGACCCATAACCTGTTTACTGAACTGGGCCGCAACTTTATCACGCCCTTCGACCGGGAAGACATTCACTACCTGGCCACTTCACTGGACGATATCGCGGATTATATCTACGCGTCTGCCAAGAAGATCAATTTCTACCGGGTAAATCCCAATGATATGGGTATGCAGAAATTCGCCGAACTGATCGAACAGGGTTGTCAGCAGATCCGGATCGCGGTAACCGAACTGCGCGACATGAAGAACATGCGCAAGATCACCGAAGCCCTGGTAAAAATCAACAGCCTCGAAAACCAGGCCGACGATGTGTTTGATATGAGTATTGAACGCCTCTTTGCCACCGAACCCGATGCCAAAGAAGTCATCAAGAAAAGGGAAATCTACCAGGTAATGGAGATTGTAACCGATAAATGCGAGGACGCGAGCAATGTGATCGAGTCCATCATTATCAAGTACGCGTAAACGTTATTACTCCACACCTGATTTACACTTATGACTCCATTCCTGATAACGGTCATCGCCCTGGCGCTGATCTTCGACTATATCAACGGATTCCATGATGCGGCCAATTCCATTGCCACGGTGGTTTCCACCAAGGTACTCACCCCCTTCCAGGCCGTACTCTGGGCGGCGGTTTTTAACTCAGCAGCCTTTTTCATTTTCAAAGATCACGGGGTAGCCGATACAGTGGCAAAAACAGTGAAACCCGATCATATTCTGGAAGGCGAAATGATGCGGGTGATTTTTTCCGGACTGATTGCCGCTATTGCCTGGAACCTGCTCACCTGGTGGCTGGGCATCCCTTCCTCTTCCTCACATACGCTGATTGGCGGATTTGCCGGTGCGGCTATTGCTGCCGGCGGATTCAGTGCGGTTAACTCCCCGGTAATTCTGAAAACTGCCAGCTTTATCCTCTTTGCTCCCTTGATGGGTATGCTGATGGCGTTTATCATGTCACTCTGGTTTTTAAGTTCCTTTAAAAAAGGCTGGACGTCCAAAATATTCTCCGTAGGCGTCATCATTTTTGTATTTGTATTTCTCGCTTTCAACCTCGAATTCAAACAATCGGTACTGGCGAAGAAAACACACTATGAGAGTTATATCAACCAGGTGATTTTTTATTCCAAGAATTTCAAATGGATTCTGCTGAGTATTATCCTGCTCACCATGGCTTTTTTCTCCCTGTACCTGAGTAAACTGAATGCTTACAAAGCGAATCAGTGGTTCAAACGGCTTCAGCTGATTTCTTCCGCAGCCTTCAGTATCGGTCACGGCGGAAATGATGCACAGAAAGTAATGGGTATAATCACTGCCGCCCTGATCGCAGGTGGCACCATCACCGATTTTCATGATATGCCCAACTGGGTACCCATTGCCTGTTATGCGGCCATTGGTCTCGGCACCATGAGTGGTGGCTGGAAGATTGTTAAAACCATGGGTACAAAGATTACCAAGGTTACTCCTTTTGAAGGTGTAGCCGCTGAAACAGCCGGCGCACTTACCCTGTTTATTACAGAAGCCCTGAAGATACCTGTGAGTACAACGCATACTATTACCGGTGCCATCATGGGTGTGGGAGCAACCAAACGTTTGTCGGCTGTTCGTTGGGGTGTTACCATCAACCTCATCTGGGCCTGGATACTTACCATACCGATCAGCGGATTGCTGGCCGGCGGTGTATACTTTATCGTAAAATTATTCTGAGCTGATCGCCATTAGTATTTTTACCAAATAAAATCCTGACTTTTGTCGGGATTTTATTTTTATGGCAAAAATACTTGTTACAGGCGGCTGCGGCTTTATCGGTTCACACACCATTGTGGACCTGGTGGAAAACGGATATGAGGTTATTTCTGTAGATAACAACTCCCGTTCCAATCCCAATATCCTGCTGGGCGTGGAAAAAATCACCGGAAAAAAAGTTAAGAACTATAAGGTGGATCTCTGCAATTTTGATGACACATTCGCGATTTTCCAGGAGAATACGGATATCAGCGGCATTATTCATTTTGCCGCGTATAAAGCCGTGGGAGAATCGGTGGCACAGCCCCTGATGTACTTTGAAAACAACCTGGTATCCCTGATCAACCTGCTGAAATGTGTACAGGAATTCAATATTCCCCATTTTGTTTTCTCTTCATCCTGCACCGTATACGGAGAGCCGGATGAAATTCCCGTAACGGAGAAGACTACACCGAAACCGGCCGAATCGCCCTATGGTTATACCAAACAAATGAGTGAGCAGATTATCAACGAATTTGCCAAAGCGGTTACGACAAAGCATATACTGCTCCGGTATTTTAACCCGGCCGGAGCACACCCTTCTGGTATTATAGGAGAAATGCCCCTGGGTAAACCACAGAACCTGGTGCCTGCCATTACGCAGACCGCTATTGGCCGGATTGAAAAAATGCATGTGTTCGGCAATGATTATCCTACCCGCGACGGATCCAATATGCGGGATTATATTCATGTCTGCGACCTGGCCCATGCGCATACCCTTTCCCTACAATACCTCGAAAGCGGTAAACAAACCGAACGTTGCAAAGTGTTCAATCTGGGTACCGGCAGCGGCATCACTGTATTGGAAGCCATCCACGCATTTGAAAAAACCAGTGGCGAAAAACTCAATTATGAAATCGGCCCCCGCCGTCCGGGTGATGTAGTGGCCATTTATGCCAATAACGACCTGGCCCGGGAAGAACTGGGCTGGAACCCCCAATACAGCCTGGAAGACATTATGTCCACCGCCTGGAAATGGGAACAGCGGCTGAAAGCGGATGAAACCGTATTCAGCAGCCAGTACGGAGAGCTGAATTAAACATCAGCCCCTGGCTGTGGTTTTATCCTTTGCCTATTGGTCATACAACCTTACTTTTGCGACACAATTTATCAGCTATGTCGTTAAAGGAAATTCAATCAATCGGAAACAAAGACACCCGCAGTGGTTTCGGAGATGGTATTGTGGAAGCAGCCCGCAAAAACCCCAATGTTATCGCCCTGACTGCCGATCTGCTGGGATCCATGAAACTGAACCAGTTTATCAAGGAGTTTCCGGATCGCTTTATCCAGTGTGGTATTGCCGAAGCCAATATGATCGGCGTCGCAGCCGGCCTCACCATTGGTGGCAAAATTCCTTTTACTACCACTTTCGCTAACTTTTCTACCGGCCGGGTCTACGATCAGATCCGTCAGTCTGTTGCCTATAGCGGTAAGAATGTAAAGATTGCCGCCTCTCATGCGGGTCTTACCCTGGGAGAAGACGGTGCCACACACCAGATTCTCGAAGATATCGGGCTGATGAAAATGCTGCCCGGTATGACGGTAGTGGTACCCTGTGATTATGCGCAAACCAAGGCAGCCACCATGGCTGTGGCAGAATATGAGGGTCCGGTTTACCTCCGTTTCGGTCGTCCTTCCTGGCCAATTTTCACTACCGACCGGCCTTTTGAAATCGGTAAAGCCCAGCAATTCTCCGAAGGAACGGATATCAGCATTTTTGCCTGTGGTCACCTGGTATGGAGTGCTATACAGGCAGGTATCCAGCTGGAAGAAAAAGGATATAGTGTGGAAGTAATCAATATTCACACCATCAAACCACTGGATGAGGAAGCGGTACTGAAATCGATCCGGAAAACGAAATGTGCAGTTACAGCGGAAGAACATAACGTAATAGGCGGACTGGGTGACGCGATCGGTCAGCTGGCCGCACGCAACTTCCCCATTCCTATTGAGTATATCGGCACACAGGATACATTCGGCGAAAGCGGTACACCTACACAGCTCCTCAAAAAATATGGACTGGATGTGCCCGATATTGTGGCGGCTGCCGAAAAAGCCATCAGCCGGAAAGGGTAAAATATACAGCAAGGTTTAACCGTTTTATATTGGTACTGATTGTCCTGTTCGTTTATCGACACATTGACATTCAGTACCTTTTTTCTTATATTTATTCCCGTTCCGTTTAAACATTTCTGTATCCCAATATTCTAAGTCACCCAAAGCCCGAACATCCATGTCATCAACCATTGCCTCCGACAGCGAATTACTGGTCCAGTTCCGCATGCCGGCAACCAAAGAAAAAGCGTACACCAGCCTGATCCGGAAGTACCAGGAAAAGCTGTACTGGCATATACGCCGCATGGTCGTGGAACATGAAGACGCCAATGATGTACTGCAGAATGTGCTGATCCGGGTATGGAACGGACTGGAGAATTTCCGGGAAGACAGTCAGTTGTATACCTGGCTCTACCGGGTAGCCACCAATGAATGCCTGACCTACCTGGAGCAACAAAAAAGGAAATCCTCCGTCAGTCTGAGCGATGTGGAAAGCGGGTTGAGCAATAAAATCATGGCCGATAAGCATTTCGATGCCAATAAACTGGAATGGAAACTGCAACTGGCCATTCAGCAATTACCTGAAAAACAAAGAGTTGTATTTTCATTACGGTATTATGATGAAATGCCTTATGAACAAATGAGCAGGGTTTTGGAAACCAGTGAAGGAGCCCTGAAAGCCAGTTATCACCATGCGGTCAAAAAAGTTGAGGATTACATACTGAATCATTAAACCTTGAAGGTCATCCACCGTCTGAATTAATGTAAATGACACAGAAAGATAACATAGTACAGGAACTGAGGGACTTACAAAGCCCCCTGGCCAATTACAGCCAGCAAAATGCCTACGCCGTACCGGCCGGGTATTTTGACCAGCTGGCAGTCCAGGTGCTGAGAAAGATCCGGGCGATGGATGCGGGTACGGCTGCTGAAGAGCTGGGTCATTTATCTCCCCTGCTGAGCCAGGCGGGAAAAACAATACCGTATCATCTGCCACAGGGCTATTTTGAAGGACTGGAAGATTCATTGGTATCAGCAGCCATGCATGGCCAGCAGGCAGCCGGTGAAGAGCTGGAAACCCTTTCTCCCCTGCTGAGCGGTTTGAAGAAAGATATGCCATTCAGTGTACCGGCCGGTTATTTTGACAATCTAACGGTGCCTGTAACCGAAAATAAAACTGCCGCGAAACTTGTCTCCATGGGTGGCAGCCGTAAATGGTTCCGGTATGCGGCCGCGGCGGTGGTAACGGGCGTGATTGCGCTGTTGGGTTTTTTATACCTGGGGCAGGATAGTACAGGCACTTCATCCGGTTCATCAGTAGCGAAGTTTGAAAAAACCATACTGAAAGAAATCAGGAAGACCAGCGATACGGTACTGAATGAATTTGTAAAACAATTTGACGAAGCCGGTCTGAGTATGGAAGAAACAGCCGCAACGGATACGCACATTGAAGCCAGCGAATTATTGAAAGATATTCCTGAAACAGAACTGAAACAATTCCTTGACGAAACCGCTGATGCAGACGCTGGCGCAGAAGAAACCTTATTTATGAATTAAGCGGAAAAACATGAAAAAATATTTACTCATATTAACCCTTTTGATCGCCGGCAGTTTTACTGGTTTTGCCCAGGAAGACGAAACCGATCCCCGCATGGGTAAGTTGCAGGAAAAAATGCAACAGTATATTCAGAAGCGGCTGAATATGACAAAAGCCGAATCTGAAAAATTCAGTCCTATCTTTATCCGTTATATCACTGAGCTTCGTAAAGTACACCAGGAAAACAGAGCCGACAAAGTAACACTCCAGTTAAAAGCGGCGGAAGTCCGGGTGAAGTTCAGGGATGAGTTCCGCCAAGTGATGGATGAAAAAAGGGCGAATAAGGTATTCGTTGCTGAAAAAGAGTTTGTGGAGGTGGTTCGTAATGAAATGGAAGAACGCCGGATGCAACGCAGACAGGGCGGCGGCATCCGCCGCAATAAACTGCTGGTTGCTGATTAACTGATTTGTTTTGCTGAATATTTCTAAAAGGAGTCTCCGTAAGGGGACTTTTTTTTATCCCAGTGTCCCCTAGCGGGAGACACCGAAAGTGAACACCGGATGCTTCACATCATGATAGAATAAAAAAGTCCAGCCCTCAGCCTCTCCCTGCTGCCACCACTCGCGGCGCAGTTCCATCGCTCTCTTTCCATCTGCATCATACTTAGCCACAAAGCGGTGCTTCATCTGTTGCAGTTGCGGGGCTTCGTCACCACCATAGAAAACCGTTTGTCCTTCTTCCCTGATCCGGAATGCCTGGTGAAAAGGGGAATGGCCGGCCGTTAATGCATAGTGAATATATCCATCGATCTCCCCATCCCCATCCAGCAGTTCCACCTGCGGATTATCGCGCAGGCATTCCAGTTCTTCGGGAATAAATGATGGGAATCCGGTTTCAAATGCAAAATTCAGTTCATCACGGCGCACATAATAAAGTGCATTGGGAAATGATAGCCGGGCTCCCAGGCCGTCTCTTTCCACCCCCACCCCTCCGGCATGGTCTTTATGCAGGTGACTCATCAGTACCTTCGTCACATCCCCCGGATTAATGCCATTATCCATCAGGTTCCGGTGCAGTTGCAATACACCGTCTTTCTCAAAACCAAGTCCGGCATCCAGCAACAAAATATCCCTGGACGTAATTACCACAAAAGGCTGTATCTCCACCAGTAAACTGCCCGCCGGTCGTTCATGCAACTGATGCTCCGATTCATCAAAAGGAACGAAACGTTTGGTTTTGTCGATGGTGAATGTGCCTTCGGAGAGAGGAATGATTTTCATATAAGTTCAAAGATAACCAGAGGAGAAAGAACCAAGTACCACGATAGCCAGGAAACCCAATAAACACCAAATCACAAGCCCCGAAACCCTTCTAAGGAAGATGGCTGGGTATTGGTGCTTTTGGGGGTATTAAATTTTGGTTCTTCTTTGGCTTCCTGGAATTTATCTTAATACCATTTGCCGGTCCGCATCCAATCTGATCAGAATAAACAACATTATGGTGAAGGTCAGCAACGAAGTACCTCCGTAACTGATAAAAGGCAGGGGGATCCCGATTACCGGTGCCAGGCCGATCGTCATGGCAATATTGATGGCCATGTGGAAGAATATGACGGCCGCCACCCCGTACGCATACGCCCGGCTGAAGGTGCTCCGCTGCCTTTCGGCAATGGTAATCATCCGCAGCAGTAAAATAATATACAGTGTCAGTAAGACAAAACTGCCGGCGAAACCAAAGCCTTCCCCTACTGTACAGAAAATAAAATCCGTCCGCTGTTCCGGCACAAAATCATACCGGGTCTGGGTGGCACTCAACAGCCCTTTTCCGAAAAATCCGCCGCTGCCGATGGCAATTTTGGATTGACGTACATTATAATCAATATCTTTTTTCTTGTCCTTGTTCTTTGCGATTTCCTCCAGGTGCGCTTCCATATACTCGGCCGGCACATCAATACCAACGGTGCTGTATATGCGCTCTACCTGGTACAGTTTAAGCACTTTTTTAAACGCCATCGGTACGGCAAAAAACTGGATGCCCACGCATATCAGCCAGATAAAGATGATTTGTGTGAGCAATGCGGTTCTGCGTTTCCATTGCCTGCGTGTAAAATAAATAACCAGTAAAGCCAGGCCCGTCAGGATGATGGCCAGCGTCAGTTTTTCCACCAGCAACGTAGCCACAATTAAAACGGCTGCGGAAAAACCGATAACCAGTATGGCGGAGGGTAAGCCTTCGCGGTACATCACTAAAAAGAAAGAAAAATACACCAGGGCCAGCCCGGTTTCGCTTTGTAAGATAGTAAGCGCTGCGGGAAACAAGGCAATTCCGGCCGCGATCAGTTGTGCCCTTGTTTTGGTAAAATCCGTATCCGGCCGCGACAGGTATTTGGCCAGGGCCAGGGCTACAAAAATCTTACACAATTCCGCGGGCTGAAAATTGAACGCCCCCAGTTTAATGATGGACTCCGTACCCTTGATCGGCGAGTGAAACGGGAAAACAACCAGCAACATCAGAATGCCGATAGCATATAAAAGGTTGGCCGTGGCCGAGAAAAATTTACTGTCGGTGAGCAGAATAAAAAAGCCCAGCACAAATGAAAACAGGAAAAAGTAAAACTGCTTGCTGTAATCCGTTTTGAAACCCAGGAAACTCTGCAGCACCGGATCACCCTCTTTGTAGGTAGCGGCAAAAATGGCCGTGAGGCCGATGGCCACCAGCAGGAGATAAATCCAGGCAAGACTCCAGTCTATGCCTTTTGATATAGCGGGTTGTTGCTGTCTCATGCCTGCGGGCTTTTACCGGTTGCCAAATAGTTTGTCCGTTCCGGCAACACAGCCAGTATTTCATTGGGTTTTCTGACCGGATTTTTTTTAGCCGGCTTACTTTTTTCAGGGAATACGCCTGTAGTGTATTTACGGATATACGTACTGTCTTTTGTTGTCTGAAACCATTTGTATGACCGGATGGAATCTTCCTTATACTGCAGCCTTTTAAAATACGCGGGCATCAGGTTGGCTTTTGAAATCCGTTCCAGATCGGCCTTGCTTTTGGTCATCAGTGTATCGTTGAGAAATTTTTCCAGCAAAATACGCGAGATAGGACCGGCCCAGGTGGCGCCAAAGCCCGCATTCTGTACAAAGACCGCAATGGCAATTTTGGGATTGTCTTTAGGGGCAAAACTGACAAACATCGAGTTATTGGGCAATTTGATTCTCCGGCCATCGAGAATGGTATAGTTCTCCGCAGTACCTGTTTTTGCACAGACATCAATTCCGGGAATCTGTGCAATCCGTGCCGTACCGAATTTCACCACATCATTCATGCCTTCAATCACCGCACTAAACGCAGTGTCAGGAATATGGGTCAGCACATCATGTTTAACCCTGAATTTTTTCATTAATGAACTGTCCTCATCTGTTTCCCCGTCAATTTTCTCTACAAAATGCGGTGTATAATAATAGCCTTTATTAGCTATAATGCACATGGCATTGGCCATCTGCAGCGGAGTGGTCAGCATTTTATCCTGACCGATCCCCAGGGTGAGGTTGGTGCAGGAGGTCCAGCGATTGGCATTTTCTTTATTATATACTGATGTATCGGGTATGAGTCCGGGGTTTTCATTGGGAAGATCCAGTCCCAGTCTGACCCCCAGTCCGAATGTATTCATGTATTCTTTCCAATGCAGATAACCGTTCTTAACATTTCCGTATTTGGGGTTGTCGACCGTAAGCCGGTATACATGCGCGTAGTAGGCATTGCAGGAGTTTGCAATGGATAAACGCACATTCGCCGCGTGACCACCACCTGCGTGCGTACAAGCCGGTTTACCATGACCGCAGAGTGTATAACGACCACCACAGGGATAGCCATACGAAGGGGTGATGACTCCTTCATTTAACGCAACAAGGGCGCCCAGCGGTTTAAACGTGGAACCCGGCTCATACCGGCCGCCGATAGCCCGGTTGAGCATCGGACCGGTTACATCGAGCACCATTTTGCTGTAGTTCTTACTGCCATCCGGTCCGGTTAAATCATTGGGGTTATAGTTAGGACCAGACACCATGGCCAGTATACCCCCGGTTTTGGGATCAATTGCCACCAGGCCGCCTACTTTGTTGGCCATAAGCTGTTCGGCCATTTGCTGCAACTCAATATCAATATATGTCCGCAGGCCACGGCCGGCTACAGAGGCTGTATCGTAAGCCCCGTTTTCAAAATGCCCCACCAGCCGGTTCTTGTTATCCTTAATCATATGCTGCACACCCCGTTGCCCCATCAGCACTTTTTCATAATAGGATTCCAGTCCTGTCTTTCCGATAAAATCACCCTGCCGGTAAAAATTCCCTGAGTTCTCTATATCCTTCGTATCCGCCTCCCGGATATAGCCAAGGATATGAGCGGCCGCATTATAGGAATAAGAACGGAGCGGCCGTTCCACCAGGTTAAAGCCGGGGTACTTCCAGCTGTTCTCTTCAAAGCGTGCCTGCATTTCTTTGGTGAGCAACCCTTTGAAAACCGATGGCCGCACGGCTGTATTCTTAAATTTAGCCTCGAGTATCCGTTTATTGAACTCAACCGTATCCATACCAATCAGCCGGCAGAATTCAAGGGTATCAAGTCCTTTCACTTCCGCCGGTGTTACCATCAGGTCGTAGATAATCGTGTTATTCAGGATCGCCTTCCCGTTCCGGTCAAAGATGATTCCACGTTCCGGATAAACCACTTTGGCAAAGACCGCGTTGTCACGGGCCAGTTGCTGGTATTTACCGGAGATCACCTGCAGGTAAAACAACTGCACAACGATCACCACAAATGCCACAATAAAAATGAAGCGGATAATACGGCTTCTGGATTGATTAAAAACAGACATCGGGCGCTATAAATAAATGTGAGAGGAGGTGTAGACGAGAATAATTAACGATGCACAATGTACGAATTTGAAAATGCGGTTTCCAAATCTATTTATGAATTCCGGTGAAATATTTTGAAAAAGTTAACCATTGCGCTTACGCAGTATTGGTTCTGAATTTCAGCTTACGTGGAAATAGTAATTCTACTGCGAGTATCAGCAGCAGGCTGATGCCGGTGGTGGCAATCACTTTTATTATAAAATCGAGAAAATGACCCACACTCAGCCATTCCAGGAAAACCATATAGGTATGATGCAGTAAAGTCAGCACCACCACATAGACGATATAGGGTGTCCACTGCATGGATTTGGGAGAGGGCTCGCGGTAGTTGAATTCGGTACTGTCTTTGGGCGTAAGCAACGTGATCATAATGGGTCGTACATAAGCGATCAGCAGACAGGCAGCGGCATGTAAACCCGGAGTTACCGTAAAATAATCCAGGGTAAGCCCGGTGAAAAATCCGATCACCAGTAACCATTGCCGGGAAACACTAAAGGGCAGCCAGAGTATAAACAGGTAATATATATACGGCGCGATAAAACGATGCAGGTGCGGTATCCGGTTCAGGATATAGACCTGCACCAGTATAAATACGGCAAACCGGATCATATTTCTCAGGAAATCGCTCACTTCGCTGATGCTTTTTTAGGGTCCTCAATACGTTTCCTTGTATCCTGATTCAGGGTGGTTTGCTCCGTGTACTGCAGGTTCTCCACCACAAATACCTGCTGCAGACTATAAAAACGGGCGGCAGGTTTTATTTTCAGCACATAAAAGTTTGTACTCTTATCTGTAATCGTTTCCGCAATAGTACCGATGATATATCCCGGGGGAAAATTAAAGGAATAGGGACTGGTGAGTACCGTGTCACCGTTTTTGATTTCAATACTTCGGGGAATGCCACGCAGGGTCAGGAATCCCGGATCTTTCCCATCCCATTCGATGGTACCGAAGTCGCCCGACTTCTTTAATGCCGCATTTACCTTTTGCTGCACATGCAACAGACTCATCACCTGGCTGAAGTTGGGACTAACCCCTACCACCACGCCTACCGTACTCCCGTCTGAACTGAGTACGGCCATATTATCCTTAATGCCATGATTGGATCCCCGGTTGATCTGCAGATAATTCTTCTGGCTGCTGACACTGTTATAAACAACAGTGGCCGGACGGAAATGATAACGGCGGTAATGTCCCAGTGTATCAAAAGGTACCGAGTCCTGTACCAGTTGAAGGCTGGTATCTGCCCGCATAAAATTGCGTGCCTGCAGGTTCAGCAGCGAATCATTCATCCGGTGAATTCTCCGGTTCTCTTCCCGGAGCTCAAAATAATCTTCCACTTTATTGTACTGTGTATTCACCCTGCCCGTCACTTCATTGGCCACACCCAGGAAACGGGCGCGGTGAAACCGGTTATAGCTGAATAAAAACCAGAGCGCCACTCCCTGGAGAATCAGGAAAGTAAAAAATGTTCTGTACCGGCTGATGAAGAGAAATACATTACGCATAAATGTCCCTCCAAGTCTTCCCCAGGGGAAGCACTCCTGAAAACATTATTATTCGGATAGCTGTATTGAACATTGGAAAGGAAACAAATTTCCGGACGATGATCTTAATCCCCTCCCCGGGAGGGCCTGCCTGCCGGTAGGCAGGGTTTGGGGTGGCCTATCTCATCACAAACGGATACCTGTCGTAATTTTTAAGGGAAATACCTGTACCCCGTACCACGCTTTTCAACGGGTCGTCAGCTACATGTACCGGCAACTTGATTTTCTGACTGAGCCGTTTGTCCAGTCCGCGCAGCAAGGCACCACCACCGGTGATATAGAGACCCCGGCGATATATATCGGCAGCCAGTTCAGGCGGGGTTTGTTCCAGTGCTTTCAGAATGGCTTCCTCTATTTTGAAAATGCTTTTATCGAGGGCTTCCGCGATTTCCTGGTAGCTTACCATGATCTGCTTGGGAATACCGGTCACAAGGTCACGGCCATTAACTGCAAAATCATCCGGCGGATTATCGATCTCTTTCATCGCGGCACCAACCTGGATCTTGATCTGCTCGGCGGTTCTTTCACCGATCAGCAGGCTATGGTAACGGCGAAGGGCTTCCATAATATCGGCCGTAAATTCATCACCGGCGATCCGGATGGACTGATCGCATACAATACCTGCCAGGGCAATTACCGTAATACCAGTAGTACCACCGCCAATATCAATGATCATATTTCCCACGGGTTCTTCCACATCGATACCGATACCCAGGGCAGCGGCCATCGGTTCATGAATCAGGTATACTTCTTTGGCGCCGGCCTGTTCCGCACTGTCACGTACCGCACGTTTTTCTACCTCGGTAATGGAAGAAGGAATACAGATCATCATTCGCCAGCTCGGGGGAAACAGGGGCTTTTTGGGATAAACGAGTTTGATGAGTTCACGGATCATCAGCTCCGCGGCATTGAAGTCGGCGATAACGCCGTCTTTCAGGGGACGTACCGTGCGGATACTCTCGTGTGTCTTCTCATGCATCATAAGGGCCTTCTTGCCCACGGCCAGCACTTCTTTGGGATTATTACGGTTCAGCGCCACTATACTCGGCTCATTCACCACCACTTCATCATTATGAATTATCAGGGTATTCGCAGTACCCAGGTCAATAGCGATCTCTTGCGTAAACCAGTTAAAAAGTCCCATGTATTTGTATTCGGATTTACCTGCCTGCGTTATGTCCGCCGGTTCAGAAAAGACGGGCAGACAGGTTGTGGCAAAGTTGAAGGAAATAATTTGAATTTACAAGGCAAAACCCTTGCCAGACAAGGTTTTTTTTGAATAACCGAAAATATATTCTTTTACAAGAGTACCCTGTGCAGTTTCTGGCTTTACGCATTAAGCGGCCAGGTATTCAATACATCGGAAACAGAACATTATTTTCATTTACCTTCAACCCATGCGCATCATATCCCGCACCGTATGGATTTTGTCAATGGTAAGTTTACTGGCCGATATTGCCAGTGAAATGCTCTACCCGGTAATCCCGGTTTACCTGAAGGAAATAGGCTTCAGTGTACTGCTGATCGGGATACTCGAAGGTGTGGTCAATTTTACCGCCGGTATCAGCAAAGGCTATTTTGGAAAATTAAGCGACGAAAAAGGACTTCGTCTTCCCTTTGTAAAACTGGGCTATCTCCTGAGCGCTGTTTCCAAACCCATGATTGCTTTTTTTACCAGCGTGGCCTGGATCTTTCTGGCCCGTACCACTGACAGACTGGGCAAGGGTATTCGCACCGCATCCCGTGATGCCCTGCTCTCAGCTGAAGCCACCAGGGAAACAAAAGCCCGTGTATTCGGATTTCACCGGAGCATGGATACCGTTGGAGCGGCGATCGGTCCGCTGATCGCACTTTTTTATCTCGCCCTGTACCCGGGCGCTTACAAAATCCTGTTTGCACTCGCTTTTATACCCGGCATACTCTCCGTTTTCCTGATCTTCCTCCTCAAAGAGAAAAAACAACCCGTATCCACCCTTGGAAAAGGCAACTTTTTCTCTTTTCTGAAATACTGGACAATCGCCAACCGGGATTATAAAAAAGTGGTGCCCGCCTTATTGTTATTTGCCCTGTTCAACAGCTCGGATATCTTCCTGCTGCTGGTTACCAAAGAAGCTATCGGACAGCAGGTGCTGCATATAAATGGACTGACATTTGACAGTGACAGTATTACTATTGCCGCGTATGTTTTTTATAACCTGTTTTATGCGGCTATCTCTTATCCGGCCGGCATGCTGGCCGATAAAATCGGCTTCCGTAATGTGGTGATTATTGGTATGGCACTATTTGGTATTGTGTACGGCGGATTCGCTTTCACACCCTCCATTCCTGTTATTTTCAGCCTTTTCGCGCTTTATGGTTTTTATTCCGCCTTTACCGAAGGGGTAATTAAAGCCTGGATCACGAACCTGTCCGGCACACAGGATACGGCAACTGCCATTGGCTTTTTTACTTCTGGAGAAAGTATTGCCGCCCTTTTTGCGAGCATGATTGCCGGGGCCGTATGGACCGGCTTAGGTTCCTCTTTTACTTTTCTGATGAGTGCGGCAGTGGCTTTACTGGTAGCCGCTTACCTGTTGATTACCAAAAAACAAGAAATAAAATCCTGATTTTTTCGTGCCCAAAAATGCATTTTGGCACAGTAATGGCGAACAGGGTCAGGAATTGTTTACCCACTAAAAATCAATGTATGAAAAAGATTTTTGTTACGAGCCTCTGCACGTTAGCTATGATGTTATTGATGACCCGGCAATCCGGCGCCCAGTCTTCTTATCAGACTGCCCTGGGGGTTAAAGTCTGGGATGGCGGGGGTATTTCCCTGAAACATTTTGTAAATGGTAATAATGCCCTGGAAGGTATTGGCTATTTCTGGAGACAGGGTGCCCGTATTACCGGCTTATATGAAATTCATGGTGCCATTAATAATGCTGGCGGACTGCAATGGTATATCGGCCCCGGCGCCCACGTTGGCTTTTACAATACCCGGTATGGCAATGGCAGTTATATTGGTATTGATGGCGTACTCGGTCTGGATTATAAATTCAGCGGCGCCCCCATCAATATCTCCCTCGACTGGCAACCCTCCTTCGAATTCGGAGACAACCGTGGCTTTGTCGGCAATTGGGGTGGACTTGGAATACGGTATACCCTCAATTAAGATTATACCTCAGCGGAGGATTGTCATCCTGAGTTCAGCGAAGGAAAAAAGTAAAAAAGGGCTGTCCTAAAGCAGGTACAGCCCTTTTTTAGTCGTTAGTCTTCTCCACTTTCCACTCTCCACTCACTACTCTCCACTACCCTCCACTACCCTCCATGCCTGAACCCCAACACCGCCTCCACATCTTCCGGCAGCACGGGCAGCTTCCTTCTCTCCATCAGGAAGCTGTTGAGCTGAGCAATTTCTTTAAAAATATAATGTTTATCCGCCGCGGCTTTCAGGTAGTCTTTTCCCGTACTGCCTCCTGTGCCGATACGCATACCGATCATCCGGTGCACCATATTCATATGCCGGTGACGCCAGGCGCTGAGCTGTTCATCAATTTCCAATAAGCAATTAAGCAACTGGAAAGGCAATTGCAATAACGGGTAACCGCGGTAAAGCATAATAAATAATGCAGCGCGGCAGGCTGCCGGCGATAATGACCGGGTAGAATCGGCAGGTCCGTCGGCAAAGACCTGGTCAAAGGCTGAGAGGTTATTCCTTTCCGCTTCAGCCAGGCTGGAGCGGTAACTTTCTTTATAATGCTGCCAGAATTCCGCATCGGCTCCTCCTTTCAGGAAGGGCATACGTTCCAGCCATTCGTTTAGTAATTGCAGTAATGAACTGGCCGCTTCCGCTTCCTTAATTACAGCCACATGTTCCTGTTTCAACTGGGACGTATAATATTCCTTGCCATGCCGTTGCTCAAACTTAAGTCCGAGTTTGGCTTCCAGTTCCTTGAACTGCCAGCTTTGAAAACCCGATGCCGGCCGGAGCATATCGCGGAAATCGAGGAAATCCATAGGTGTCATGGTTTCCATGATATCCACCTGGTGCACCAAAACCCGAAGGATGGTGACACAACGGCTGAGCCGGTGTACGATAGTTTGCAGTTCAGGAGAATTATCATTCAGCGCGGGCTGCCGCAAAATGGCACCCACCGAATCCACTTCATGATGCAATTGTTTAAACCAAAGCTCATAGGCCTGGTGGATCACGATGAACAGCATTTCATCATGTGCCGGCAGCTGATGTTTTATACTTTCCGGCGACTGGGCATTGAGAATTTTTTCCAGCTGCAGGTAATCGTGGTAGTGTACGTCCATAGGTAAACTTTCGTTAGCAGATAAAGCGGACTGTTACGGGTTATTCAAATTCATACCCGATATCCTGGCGAAAAACCATATCGGTGTAATGTACTTTTGCCAGTTCTTCTTTTGAAATTTCCACCGCGTCGAATACAGAGCGGCCATACGAAGTAATACAGAGCACACGGCCACCGCTGGTCAGGATCTTCCCGTCTTTTTCAATAGTTCCCATATGAAAGAGGATGCTGTCGTCTGTATTGATACTATCGGTGCCGGTTATCTCATATCCTTTTGTATAATCACCGGGATAGCCACCGCTTACCGCCACTACGGTACAGGCTGTGCGCGGATCCGTTTCAATGGTTACATTATGCAGTTGCTGACTGGCCGCGGCACGCAGCAATTCCACGAGATCGTTTTTCAGCCGGGGAATCACCACTTCTGTTTCAGGATCGCCCATCCGGCAGTTGTATTCGATCATATACGGCTCATTATCCGTAATCATAAAGCCGAAAAAGATAAAGCCCCGGTACTCGAGACCATCTGCCCTTAATCCTTCAACGGTCGGGCGGATCACTTTCTCATCGATTTTCCGCATCAGTTCCGGGTTCACAAAAGGCACAGGACTCACGGCGCCCATCCCCCCGGTATTGGGACCGGTATCGCCTTCACCGATGCGCTTATAGTCTTTGGCTTCGGGCAGTACCACATAGTGTTTACCGTCGGTAAGCACAAATACGGACATTTCAATCCCTTTTAGAAATTGTTCCACCACCACTTTCTTCCCTGCTTCCCCGAATTTGGCCCGCTGAATCATCAGTTCAAATTCGGCAATGGCTTCAATATGGTTTTCACAAATCACCACTCCCTTACCGGCGGCCAGTCCATCCGCTTTCAATACGATCGGCAGCGGATGCTGTTGCAGATACGTCACCCCTTCCTCATAATTATCCAGTGTGAATTCGCGGTAAGCCGCGGTGGGTATATGATGGCGCATCATAAAGTCTTTGGCAAACGCCTTGCTTCCTTCCAGTCGGGCACCTGCTTGTGAAGGGCCGATTATATCCAGATGTTCGAGTCCTTTACTGCTGATCAGGTAATCGGTGATGCCTTTTACCAGGGGCTCTTCCGGACCCACTATCACCATATCAATTTTTTCGCCCAGGCATACTTTACGGATGGTATCAAAATCGCTCAGCGAAAGAGAAATATTGGTTCCAAAACGGGATGTGCCCGCATTTCCGGGGGCGATAAACAGTTTTTCACAAAGAGGGCTTTGCGCCAGTTTCCAGGCAAGTGCATTTTCCCGGCCTCCTGACCCTAATAATAAAATCCGCATGTGTCGGTAAGTTGGTTTCTAGGTATTTGTGTAATCCGGATAAGGGATATAAAGATAAACTTAAAAAATTTGCGGGTGGTTAAATTTCTGTATTTTGGGGGTTACTATTACGCAGGCTTCTGATTTAATAAACTAAAAACTACTGTATGAACCAATCAGTAAGAGCGGGGAAACACCCGAAAGCGCTATTTGTACTCTTTTTTACGGAAATGTGGGAGCGTTTTGCCTACTACCTTATGGTGGGAATCCTCTTTATTTACATGACCGATTCTGTTACCGGCGGCAAAGGATTTTCTGGAAAAATCGGGGCTGATATTGTCGGAAGCTTTATCGCATTGGTCTATCTTACTCCGTTTATCGGCGGTCTTATTGCAGACCGTTACCTGGGTTATATTAAATCCATTTTTCTCGGGGGATCACTGATGGCAGCCGGTTATCTCGGGCTTTCCATCCCGGGAGATACCGCGATGTTTATATCCCTTGCACTGATTATTGTCGGAAATGGCTTTTTCAAACCCAATATTTCCACTTTACTTGGAAATATCTATAACAGGGAGGATCTGAAGCCGCTTAAAGACAATGCGTATAATATCTTTTATATGGGTATTAATATCGGAGCCTTTATCTGCAACTTTGTTGCTGCCTGGCTCCGGAATGCGTACGGATGGGGCTATGCATTCGGTGCTGCCGGTGTAGGACTCATCATCGGTCTTGTCATTCTTTCCGGTTTTGTCAATAATGAGGATATAAAAAAAGCAGATGTTAAAAAACCTGTACAGGCGGAAGACATGCCGCTTTCAACCATCTTTACTACTGTTTTTCTTCCGGCCATTGTAGCCGCAGTAATCGGCTGGATACTGCCGACCAAAATATTCGGTGCGCCGTTTATGGGGACACAGGCGAATGACGCGTTTATTTTCGCCTGTCTGCCGGTAATCGCTTTTTATGTGTCGCTGTGGGTACGCGCCAAGGGGCAGGATAAAAAAAGTATCGGCGCCCTCTTGTTTGTCTTCGCTATTGCTATTGCGTTCTGGACAATCTATAATCAGAATGCCACCGGTCTTACCTTGTGGGCGGAAAAGCATACTGACCGTGAAGCCTCTGCCACGACTGCTAAAATTACAGGAGCCATTTTCCCCTTGCAGCAGGTAACCGACACGCCCCGAATGGTAAACCAGCTGGATCCGTATATGCGTGAAGTAAAAGACGACAGCGGAAAAGTGATACAGACGATGGGCCCGGATCCCTACTTTGTAAATGTGCCCCCGGAAAACAGACCACAGGGGAAAGATGTAAAACTCACCAATACTGAATTGTTCCAATCCATTAACCCGCTTTTCATTGTACTGCTGACCCTTTTCTTTGTGCCTTTCTTCAGCTTCCTTCGATCAAAAGGTAAAGAACCAACCACTATGTCCAAATTCGGAATGGCCTTATTTATTTCCGGCCTTTCCGCATTGGTAATGGTATTCGCCATCATGTCTGTGCCTTCCATTTATACGCATAAAGCCTCACCGCTCTGGCTATGGCTGACATACTTCATCTTTACAATCAGCGAAATATTCCTGAGCCCGATGGGTCTCTCGCTGGTATCCAAACTGGCTCCGGCCAGGTTGACGTCGCTCCTGATGGGAGGCTGGTTCTTATCCACTTCCATCGGTGGTAAAGTAGCCGGTGTAATGACCAGTTTCTGGGATGACTTTACCGATAAGAAAATGTTCTTCCTGATTCTTGTAGCTGCTGCATTTATAGGTGGTATTTTAATATACTCCCGCATCAAATCGCTGAACCAGATTGTGCGGGATAAAACCGGGGCTGACTGATCACCCTGCATCGTATTAAAAAGGTGGCCGCTATGGCCACCTTTTTTTATTTCCTTAATCTTTCCTTGCCTATCTTTCCGGACTAAACGATTCATGTATGTGGAAGAAACACCCGAAAGCCCTGCCCTTTCTTTTCTTTTCTGAAATGTGGGAACGCTTTGGCTATTACCTGATGATCGGCATTTTTACATTATACCTGAAGGATGCAGCCGACGGATTCAATATGGATGAAAAAGAATCAGCCAGTCTGTACGGCACTTTTATCGCCCTGGTGTTTTTTACCCCTTTCCTCGGCGGATTAATCGCCGACCGTTATCTTGGTTACCGCCGCTCAATTATTCTTGGCGGTTTGCTCATGGGTGTCGGCTATTGCACCATGGGTATTCATAGCCTGACCATGCTGTATATATCAATGACATTGGTTATTGTTGGTAATGGTTTCTTCAAACCCAATATCTCCACCCTGCTGGGCAATGTGTATTCCACGCCGGAGCATATCCACCAGAAGGATGAAGGATATAATATCTTTTATATGGGTATTAATGTGGGGGCTTTTATCTGCAATTTTTTTGGCGCGGCCTTATATACTATGATCGGCTGGGGAGCCGCTTTCGCCGCCGCCGGTGTGGGTATGTTTATCGGGGTGATCACTTTTATTGTGGGCACCAAACATTATAAAGCGTATGACGTACGCAAGCCGTTGAAACCCGGCGACATGCCGCTCTGGCAGATTCTGGCTTCCGTTATACTCCCGTCGATCATATTTGGCGTAATCGGCTGGTTTATCAAAGGCACGGAAGGATATGTTTTTGATTCCAATTCCACCGACGCTTTCATCTTCGCCTGTATTCCCGTATGCGTTTTTTATACAGTACTGTTGCTGCGCAGCAGTAAAGATGAACGTCCCGCCATGGGTGCCATGCTTGCCATATTTGCAGTGGTTATTTTATTCTGGGCCATCTTCAAACAAAACGGATCAGCCCTCAATACATGGGCCAGCCGGTATACAGATCGCGAAGTGAGTGGCGTCACGGGTAATGTGCTCACGGCCTTAAAGCAAACGGACAAACCCGCAAACACAACCTACAAACTGGATTCAGTTACCAGCCTGGATCATCAGTTTCGTAAACTGCGCGATGCCGACGGAAAGGAAATCAGGGAAATAGGATACCCTTCATATTTTAAGAATGTAGCTCCGGAAAAATTACCGGCAGAAGGCGCTGTTGTAAAAGCCTGGCTGCCCAGTCTGTCTCAATCCATCAATCCTTTCTGGGTTATCGTACTCACGCCACTGGTAGTGGCTTTCTTTACCTGGCTTCGACGAAAAGGAAAAGAACCCTCCACCCCTACCAAGATCGCTTTCGGCTTACTGATCTCCGCCTTATCAGTACTGGTAATGGTGGCGGCTGTAAAAGCCGGTCACAACGGCACGGAAAAAGTAAGTGTATGGTGGCTGGTGGGCAGCTATGGTGTTGTCACTATCGGCGAATTATTCCTCAGCCCGATGGGTTTGTCACTGGTATCTAAACTCAGTCCGGTCCGCATCACTTCCCTGATGATGGGTGGCTGGTTTCTATCTACGTCCATTGGAAATAAACTCAGTGGCATTCTCGCCAGCAAATGGGATCAGTATGAAGACAAGACCGATTATTTCTGGCTCAACTTTATTCTCCTCGGCGGAGCCGCCCTTTTTCTGTTTGTGTTATTGAAATGGCTGAACCGGGTGATGAAGGAGAAGGGAGTGAATTGAATGAATAATGAGTAATCAGTAATGAGTAATTTGCGAAGAGTATTAAAGAAAAGACCCCTCTGGAAATCGGAGGGGTCTTTTCTTTAAAGCTGCTCAGTCAGCTACTCATTTCTGATTATTCATTACTCATTTTCAGTCTGCTGTTGGTGTTCTCACCAACAGCCAGTATCTTCCACCTATAAACAACAACTGCATATGGCTGATCAGCAAAAAACCTTCCGCCCCTTTGTACCACCCGAGGCCCGTATGGCGGAATTCACGATCAAATCTGTTGTAACCGGAGCCATCTTCGGTATTATATTCGGTGCGGCTACAGTGTACCTGGCATTGAAAGCCGGTCTTACCGTATCCGCCTCCATACCCATAGCCGTATTATCCATCGCGCTGGGTAAGTTGTTCTTAAAAACAACTATCCTGGAAAACAATATCATTCAAACTACCGGCAGTGCCGGCGAAAGTATTGCAGCCGGTGTGGTTTTCACCTTACCCGGTTTCCTGTTTCTCAGTTCGCCTGACAGTGGCAGTTATTTTAATTATCTCACCATTATGACCCTGGCTATTCTCGGGGGTATGCTGGGTACATTAATGATGATTCCGCTCCGTCGTTCACTGATCGTAAAAGAACATGAATCCCTTCCGTACCCGGAAGGTACCGCCTGTGCGTCTGTGCTGAAGGCCGGTGAGAAAGGAGGCGATCTCGCTAAAACCGCTTTCCTGGGAATGGGCGTGGCCATCACATATGCTTTTCTGCAAAAAGTGTTTCATGTAATTGCGGAAGTACCGGTATATGTTACACAACTTAAAAACAAATACCTCCCTTCTGCCCGGGTCAGTGGAGAAATAACACCTGAATACCTGGGGGTGGGATACATTATCGGTCCTAAAATTTCGGGTATACTGGTAGCGGGAGGGGTCTTAAGTTCATTTGTCCTGATTCCTTTACTGGCCACACTGGTACCCGGCGATGCAACATTTGCCCAGTTAACAAAGCTGGGTCTCAACCCGGCAAAATTCGGCTGGGACGCCGCAACACATACGTTCAGTGATTCTGCAGAAGCCTTATACCGGGCTTATATCCGGCAAATCGGTGCGGGAGCTGTAGCCGCAGGTGGCTTTATCACCCTGATTAAAACCATCCCCACTATCGTTTCTTCTTTTAAAGAAAGTATTGGTGCAGTAAAAGATAAATCGGCCGGAAAGAGTGTACTCCGTACCGAGCAGGACCTGAGTATAAAAGTAGTGGGACTGGGAAGTCTTGGGCTGATACTGATTATGGCCCTGCTCTCCATTATACCCGGAGAAAATATCGGCAGCCGGCTGTTGCTCGGTGTACTGGTGATTATTTTCGGTGCCTTCTTTGTTACCGTGTCTTCGCGTATTGTCGGACTCATCGGCTCTTCCAATAACCCGATCAGTGGCATGACCATCGCTACGATCATGGCGACCTGCCTGGTATTTATCGGGGTGGGCTGGAGTGGTAAAATATATGAACCAATGGCCCTGGTGGTAGGCGGTATGATCTGTGTGGCTGCGGCTAATGCGGGTGCCACTTCCCAGGATTTAAAAACCGGGTATCTCGTTGGTGCCACACCCAAATACCAGCAGCTGGCATTGTTTATCGGCGCTATTGTTTCTTCTATTGTTATCGGCTGGACAGTGAAAATTCTGGATACACCTTCCACCGCCCTTGCGGCAACCGGTGTGCAACATGCCATTGGAGAAACCTATTCTGCACCACAAGCCACCCTGATGGCTACACTGATAAAAGGCATTCTTTCATTCAATCTCGACTGGCAGTTTGTACTCATTGGAGTGTTTATTGCCATTGTACTTGAACTCTGTGGTGTAAAAGCACTGAGTTTTGCCGTGGGCACTTACCTGCCCCTGTCAACCACTTTACCCATTTTCATTGGAGGGTTTATCCGGGGTGTGGCCGACCGAAAGGCGAAAAAAACAAGTGAACCGGAAGAGGAAGAAGACCTGCGCAAAGGGAACCTGTTTGCTACCGGACTGGTGGCCGGAGGGGCACTGTTTGGCGTAATTGCCGCAATCCTCACCGTCTTCTTTGAAGCCGCCATGAAATCCGTGAATATGGAAGAACGCGTAACCGGCATCTTTGGTTCCGGCGGATATATGGCATTGGGTGTTGGCTTCTTTGCGGCTATGACATTTATCTTGTATAAAGTGGCCACACAAAAAACAAAAAAGTAATTGCATAAACACCGCGGAGAGCGCGGAAGAATACATTTAACCGCAGAGTACGCAGAGAGCGCGGAAGAATACATTTAACCGCAGAGTACGCAGAGAGCGCGGTGGAATACAATTAAACCGCAGAGAATGCGGAGGTATATAATTCGTCTGCAGAAGCGCGCAGTACACTGCGCGCTTCTCATTGGCCAATCGGCTAATCTGCTAATTGGCTAATTGGCACATCGTTCAACTACCACGTTCTGTCAAATAAAGTTCAGGTAATCAAATTTCCTGTTCAGTATAAGCTGGTCATCCGCGTTCAGCCATTTTTTCAGTACGGTAGCGTATACGTTCTTAAAGTCCACGTTGTATTTCAGATCGCCTTCATTGAGATCGGCAAGATCGGGCATGGCATTGAGGATGCCTTTTTGTTTCAGTCCGCCACTTATCAGGAACATATTATTCGCCGTTCCGTGATCCGTACCGGCACTGGCATTCTGTTCCACCCGGCGGCCAAACTCAGAGAAGGTAAACAACAGCACATCCTCAAAACGGTGCTGTTGTTTCAGGTCTTTTACAAAGGCTTTAACCGCGTCATTCATTTCTGTAAACAACCGCTGTTGCTGTCCATCCTGATTGATATGGGTATCAAAACTACCCAGTGACACATAGTATACTTTGGTATTAATTTCCGAGAATATCAGGGACGCAATGATTTTAAGGCTATTGCCCAGGTCCGTCTTCGGATATTCCGCATTGGTAGGATGCAGGCGGCTTTGCTGAAAAATATAATCCGCGCTGGACAAGGTCTCTGCCATGGTTTTATATAAATAATCCACGGGCTGCTCCCCGGTTTCATCTTTGTGATTTTTCAAAACCTCGCGGAAAAATTTTTCATTGGCTGTGCCATATAAACGCCTCGGGTCTTTTACTGCAATACCTTTCACCTGCTCTCCTTTCAGAGCCAGGCTGAGTACGTCATCAATTTCGATAGCTTGTGTGGGTTTATCGCAACCCTGGCATTGCGCATCCAGGTAGCGGCCCAGCCAGCCCTGGTTCCAGTATTCCGTACTCTGACTGGCAGTATGCCATATATCCATGCTGCGGAAATGTGAACGATCCGGATTGGGGTACCCCACATTATTCAATATGGATAATGACCCGTCATCATATAATTCCTTAAATGCCGGTAATGCCGGATGCAAACCGGTTTCATCAGTCAGGGTTAATGCTTTGTCTCTTGTAATTCCCAGTCGCGGCCTGGCTTTATAATATAAATCATTGCGATAGGGAATCACCGTATTTAACCCGTCATTCCCGCCGCTGAGCTGCAGGATTACAATCACTTTATTCCCGGGTAATACCAATCCGGATCCTTCAAAGGCTTTAAGAAACTTTGGCAACATCAGTGAGGCTGTGGCCAACGATCCGGCCTGTATGAACTGCTTTCTGTTGAAATGCATGGTAAACTGTTTATTCTCATTATAAAATCAAAACCCCTCCCGATCCGCTTCCCGTACTTCGTACTTCGTACTTTGTATTCCGTACTTGCGTTAACAGAGCTGGTACTCCGGCGTACTCATAATCTGTATCGTAGCTGTCTTAATGAAATGCTCGCGGCCAGTCTGATCCGAAAAACGGGTTATCAGCTCCTGGCTTACTCCGGATTTTGTCTGAAGCAGGTAACTGCTGATTCCTGCTGCCAGTTTTTCCCGGGGAATACTTTCATAGTGCTTCACATAAGGCACCCAGTCCACACGCGCATTGATCTGCTGCTTCTTCATACCTCCGGGTAGCAGGGCTTTTTTATCCGCATTCTTTATGCCCATCATGGTATCATCGTCATCTTTGGCTTTCACATTCATTTCATCCACATCATTGATCAGTTGGGGAATCCGCATACGCATCATCAGTGAAGAACTGTCAATCCAGTTCCGGCCACCCGGCCAGCCTGCCACATTAGGCGGATAGAACAGGATCTGACCCAACACCCGCTGCAACAGCATCAGGGCTTCTTCATTTTCCAGTTTCATCGGCAGCATCCGTTGAATGCCTACCAGCAGTTCCACCGGCGACTTTATCAGGGCTCCGGTATTATTCTCTTCATAAAACCAGTCACTGGTAAAAATATCTTCCATCAGCTTGCCGATCTCATAATTGCTGTTGTAAAACCGGTCTGCCAGCCACCCGATCTTTTCCTTATCCGGCTGCTCATTGACAAAAAACCGGTAAATCTTCTGTGTTATATACAGGGCTGTTTGCTTTTGTTCCAGTAAAATATCCAGCACTTCCTCCCCGTCAAAATTGCCGGTCTTGCCCAGCACTGTTTTAGCCCCAAAGTCGTGCTGAAACTTCCTGAACTGAAACTCCCCTTTCAGGTTGGCTCCCCAGCCGGTAAAAGCGCGGGCGGCTTCTTTAATATCATTTTCCGTGTAGTTACCACGACCCAGTGTAAAAAGTTCCATTACTTCCCGGGCGAAATTTTCATTGGGATGATCTTTTTTATTCTGCTGGTTATTTAAAAAATTCAACATGGCTGCCGAACGGGAAACTTCTTTCAGCATGGTACGAAAACTGCCCAGTGCATTGCGGCGCAGAATATCCAGCAATCCCTGTTGGTAAAACACATTCAGGTTCCGGCAGGCAAAATGACCATGCCAGAAGAAAGCCATTTTCTCCCGGAGTTGCGCCGAGGTATTCACCATCTCATATAACCAATACATATTGAGATTACGTACGCCTTCCCGGTTTTTCTGCTGTACTTTTTTCCGTTCATCGGGGTCCAGTTCTTTTTTTTGCTGCCGGCCCACTTCTTCAATACCCATTAATAACCCTTTCAGGTAATCATCCGCCACATCTATATAGTCCGGCTTTTTGGCCGAGGCTTTTACCAATGCCTTATAAATCTGCTGGGGGCTGTACTTGTCAAGGTCTCCTAATTGTTCCACAGCGGGACCGAAACCGGCTCTCCACATCAGGTGCTGGTTTCTTAACTGATTCTTTGCGGGCATGCTACCTATATTTTAAGTTCAGACTGTAAGAAAGTTACGATGTTTAAAAGAGATCGCGGATTAGTTTATTTTAAACGATGAAAATCCGTTCTTATTTTTAGATTTGAATTGTTAAATAAATACAGGTGACAACCCGCTCCTTTAAATACCTCTCCCCTTTTATTATTTTCTTAGGCGCCTGGCGGTCCTTTGAAGTTACCGGCTGGCAGGTCTGGTTGCCACTTGCCTGGGCCTGGGTCTTTATTCCGGTGGCCGAATTATTCATCAAACCCGACCCGGCCAATATGAATGCAGCTGAAGAAGAACTGGCCCGGAATGACCGTACCTATGATTATCTCTTATACCTGATTGTAGTACTGCAGTATGTGATGCTGGTAAAATTTCTTTTTTCCATGCAGTCCGGCTCGCTTTCACTTGTTGATATCATCGGCCGGATCTGGGTCATGGGCTTGTTGTGCGGCATTTTTGGTATTAACGTGGCGCATGAACTGGGTCACCGGGTCAATCGTGTTGAACAATTTCTCGCCAAAGCCCTGTTGCTGACTTCGCTTTATATGCACTTTTTTACGGAACATAATAAAGGACATCATAAACGGGTAGCCACTCCCGAAGATCCCAGCAGTGCCCGCTATGGTGAAATGATTTACCTTTTTTATTTCCGAACCATTGTTTTCAGTTATATCAGTGCCTGGCATATTGCCAACGGGGAACAACGGAAAAAGGGAAAACCGGTCATTTCATTACACAATGAAATGATACAAGGACACTTGTTTCAACTGGCCCTGATTGCCGGCATTTATTATTGGTTTGGCGGGCTGATCTGTCTGTATTTTCTGGCCGCCGCCGGGATTGGTATCATATTGCTGGAAACGGTAAATTATATCGAGCATTACGGCTTGCGGCGAAAAGAAACGGGTGATGGGAAATATGAAAGAGCATTACCGGAACATAGCTGGAACAGTGATCATATCATCGGCCGGCTGATGTTGTTTGAACTCAGCCGTCACTCAGATCATCATTATCTCGCCAGCCGCAAATACCAGGTGCTCCGTCATCATGATCAGGCACCTCAGATGCCCACCGGTTACCCGGGCATGATGTTACTCTCCCTGATTCCACCGCTATGGTTTTGGGTGATGCACAAAAAAATCAGGCAGCTAAATACCTGATATTATTTGATCAGCCGGGTCATCACATACTCCTTTACATCCGCCGCTTCCTGTGGCTCCAGTTTCGCCTTTTGTACCATGGAAGGCAATACGGCTTCCCAACGGCTTTTTGAAAACTGGCCGGCTTCGGGTAACCCATGACATCGCTTACAGGAGGACCCGAATAATTGTTTTCCACGTTCCGCATCACCGGTTAGGGTTGCGGATACATCTATTGAACGGGTGGTTCCTGTACGGGCTGGTATCTCCGGTGCCGTCTTACGTGAACAGGCAAAAAGAAAGCATAGTACAATTACGCAGGGAATGGTTTTGTTTCGCATTCCTGAATATACGGAAATACGTAAATCCCCGTAAGACTTGCAAATAGTAACCAGGTTGCAATAATAGTGCAGAGAAAAAACCAGACATGACAAAAAATTAAAATAAATTGATTGGTCATTTTAACACAAACCAAACTATTTATTTATGAAGAAATCTCTTGTCTTACTAGCAGGCAGCCTTTTATTCATGATGAGCTGTAACAAATCAGGTTTAAAAGAAGAAAGTCTGCCCGATGAAGATGTGGTTGCATCACAACGGCATTGCGCCGCTGCTGATGTGCTTGATGAACAATTGAAAGCAGATCCTTCATTACAAAAACGGATGAATGAAATTGAGGAGTTCACCCGGCAGGTGGTCGCTAATCCGTTGCAATATCGCCTGGTAAACGGGGTAATTGAAATCCCTGTTGTTTTTAATGTGCTTTACCGTACGGCGGCACAGAATGTTTCTCTTGCGCAGTTGCAATCGCAGATTGACGTATTGAATGAGGATTTTGCCGGTACCAATGCCGATCATAATGCTACTTCTACTTATGGCTCAGTAAAAGCCGGTAATATCGGTATCCGTTTTGTACTGGATGCGGTAAACCGCCGCTCTACCACCAAAACCAGCTGGAGTACCAATGATGCCATGAAGAAAAGCGCTCAGGGTATTGCGCCTACCAGTCCCACTACCAAACTCAATATCTGGGTATGTAATATGGGAGGTGGTATCTTAGGCTATGCCCAGTTCCCCGGCGGTGCTTCTGCCACAGACGGTGTGGTTCTGGATGACAATGCCACCGGAAGAACGGGTACCGCGGCCGCACCTTTCAATAAAGGGCGTACCGCCACTCATGAAGTGGGTCACTGGATGAATCTCCGTCATATCTGGGGCGATGCTACGTGCGGCAACGACCAGGTTGGTGATACACCGCTGCACAATACAGCCAACTACGGATGCCCCGCAGCCGGCCATAAGAGTACCTGTACCGGCACCCCTGTTGAAATGACTATGAACTATATGGATTATACGGATGATGCCTGTATGTATATGTTCAGCCTGGGACAACAATCCCGTATGCTCGCCGTTTTTGCAACCGGCGGCGCACGTAACAGTTTCGCACAACCGTAATTTCAACTTTATAAGTGCATTAAAAAGGGTGATCCATTTACCGGATCACCCTTTTTAATATTAAGCACAACCACTCACCACTCATTTCTTCCCCCCAGGCATAATCCACCGGATGCCAATTCCCATATTGCTTAAATAGCCCAGGCCGAGACTGCTGCTGAACCCGAAATTCGTTTGCTCGGTTTTCGTATTCCCAACACCCTTATCCGTGATGTGGTTATACCCAAGGTTGACAAAATCCCCAAACCGTAAATCGAGTAAAAAGTGTTTGCCGGTTTTATAGGATATACCCGGAAAGAGACCAGCACTTACATTTAAAGTTTTTCGCTCCACAAGGCTGTTGCTGGAATTATTCTGTTTCCCGTAATCAACGCCCGCCCGGCCTTCCGCAAACAGGAAAAAATTTTTCCCGATCGGCTGATACCTCCTGGTAAAAAAGCCTCCCCCCACGCCGAAGCTTTCTGAATTGAAATTTGAGGAAGGCTGAGACGCATACTCGTTTTTTGATTTTCCATAGCCGCCACTGAGATAAAAACCGCTCAACCGGTTTTGCCTGTTGGCGAACCCGAGATCAATTGAGATATTTCCGTTATTGGTTTTACTGGTATAGGAAAAAGAGCTGGCATTGGATTCGTAAGCGTTATGCTGTATACTCAATCCCGCTCCCAATACCCGGTCGCCTTTTGTAAACTGCGCATTGATGATACCGGTAAACAGGATTCCCGCTGTCAATAAAATGTATTGTTTCTTCATGATGTAGGTTTTAGTGCAGCAAAACTGCATACAAAAAAGGCAGGAAATAATGATTCCCTGCCTTTTCACAAATGATTATGTTAACGCTTCCGTAAATGCAATCGCTTAAGCAGCACTACTGAATTTTGGCAAATCCGAGATAGGGCTGTAGTACTGCCGGCATATTGATACCGTCGGTCACCTGATTGTTTTCCAGCAATGCCGCCACGATCCGGGGCAAGGCCATGGAACTGCCATTCAATGTATGCGCCAGCTGCGGTTTTCCTTTTTCATCTTTGAACCGCACTTTCATCCGGTTGGCCTGGAAGGTTTCAAAATTGCTGACAGAACTTACTTCCAGCCATTTTTGTTGCGCGGCACTGTATACTTCAAAATCGTAGGTCAGTGCAGACGCGAAACTCATATCGCCACCGCATAACCGGAGAATCCGGTACGGCAGTTCCAGTGCCTGCAATAAACCTTCCACATGCGTGACCATGCTGTCAAGGGTTTCATAGCTTTTATCCGGATGAACCAGCTGTACGATTTCCACTTTATCGAACTGGTGTAACCGGTTCAGCCCGCGGACATCCGCCCCGAAACTACCGGCTTCCCGGCGAAAACAGGGAGTATAGGCCGTCATCTTAATGGGCAGGTCGGCTTCCTTCAGCATCGCATCGCGGTAAATATTGGTGACCGGTACTTCCGCCGTCGGAATCATGTAATAATTATCGGCGGCCATATAATACATCTGCCCTTCCTTATCCGGTAACTGACCGGTGCTGTAAGCCGACATTTCATTCACCATCAGCGGGGGAAGGTATTCCGTATAACCAGCCGCTGTATTATAATCCAGGAAATAAGAAATCAATGCCCGCTGCAGTTTGGCGCCTTTGCCTTTATACAAAGGGAAACCGCTGCCGGTAATCTTTGCCCCGGTTTCAAAATCGATAATATCATATTTCCTTATCAGGTCCCAATGGGGCACCGCATCTGCAGCTAATGCAGGTTTGGTTCCTGCCTCTTTTACATTCAGATTATCCACCGCATGTTTTCCGGCGGGCACCAGATCAGATGGCAGGTTGGGAAGTTTCACCAGTTCATCCTGTAATTGCTTTTCCACTTCTGCCAGCCGTACTGAAATCGGCTCCAGCATGGTTTTTAACGCGGCTACTTCCTGCTTTTTAGCTTCCGCTTCCTCTTTTTGTCCTTTTCCCATCAGCATCCCGATCTCTTTGGACGTGCTGTTCACTTTCGCCTGGTTATTATCAAAGTCCAGCTGCAGCTTTTTCCGTTCCTCATCCAGCGACAACACAGCATCCACCACCGACAGATCACTGAAATGCTTTACTGCCAGTTTCTCTTTAACCCACTGTGGATTTTGCCGCAATACCTGTAATTGTAACATAATGCTGAAATTTTGCGCAAAGATAACCGCTGCGCCCCGAATCCCGGTCTGATTCCTCCCGGCAATTTTAACCCACGCGAAAGGCCCCTGCCCCATTATCTTTGCCGGATGTTAGCAAATGACGACCTGCAGCAACGCTGGTGGAACCTGGAAGCCCGGTTGGTGGAACGCTTCGGTAAAAAACCCGATATGGAAACCATTTTATTCCTGATCGGTATCCAGGAATTCGGGGATATCAAAGAAAAATTCACCAAAGAACAGAAACAGGACCTTATGCACGTGGCTGTCTGTTCCCTGTTATCCAAAAGCGGATACTATGAACTGGAAGGCGTGGATGCAGACGGCTGGCCGCATTTCAAACAGCTGAAGCCGATGCCCGAAATGCACATGATGGACCAGGAAAATTTTCTGAAAGACCATGTCCTGCTTTATTTTGAAGAAAACGGATTTTAACCAACGAATACCTGTTATGAAAAAAGCAATGTCCCTGTTAGCCTTACTATTATTCACGGTCAGTTGTTTTGCTCAGGCTGACTCTGTTGTGACGAAGAAAGACCGGAAGAAAAGAGATGTGCTGTTGCAAACCAGTATGGGCGATATCGTAATCCGTTTATCGGACAGCACGCCCCTGCACCGTGACAATTTCCTGAAACTGGTCAAGACCCGCTTTTATGACAGCGTATTATTTCACCGCGTCATACAAAATTTCATGATCCAGGGAGGCGATCCGGATAGTAAAACGGCCCCTTCTGGAAAACTGCTGGGTAATGGAGGGCCAACTTACCGTGTACCTGCTGAATTTCGTACCACGCTCTTTCACAAAAAGGGCGTGATTGCCGCAGCCCGGGATAATAACCCGGAAAAAGCCAGCAGTGGCAGTCAGTTCTATCTTACCCAGGGAAAAGTATTTACCGAAGCCGGTCTTGACTCAGTGGAAACTTATCGTCTGAAAAGAAAAATTCCCGCTGCACAACGGGAAGTGTATAAAACCCTTGGTGGTGTTCCTCATCTCGATCAGAACTACACCGTTTTTGGCGAAGTGGTGAAAGGCCTTGAAGTCATAGATAAAATCGCCGCCGTACCCACCAGCAAAGCCGCCGACCGTGACCGGCCAATCGAAAATGTTGTGATTGTAAAAGCGAAGCTGATCAAAAGAAAGAAACACAAATAAAGTACGAAGTGCGAAGTACGAAGTGCGAAGTACGAAGTTGAAAGCAATTGAGCATTGAAAATTGAACATTCCTTTCAAATGGAATACACAATTTTCAATGCTCAATTTTCATTACTACACCATAGAAGGGGCTGTTCACTCCCGACTACTAACTACCGACTACTAACTACCTACTGATTTCCCATTCCCCCCTGCTGTCCGCCACCAGCTTCTGCTCTTTTTCTTTCTTCTTCAATGGCTGACTTTCGCTGACGTGCGGCTTTTACCTGGCTGTTGCCAAACCGGTAGCTGAAATTCAGTTTTACCTGTTGCATTTCCCCGTTTCCGGAAAAACGGTTGGTGACGCCGGCAAAGCGGGTATCTCCACCCCATTTCATGGTTCTGAAAATATCACTCATCGCGATTTTCACATTGCCTTTCCCTTTTAATATCACTTTTTGTAAACCGGCATCCACATTACCCATCGCATCCGAACGGATCAGCCCCTGCCATACGGAAGGAGAGATATAGAGCAGACTCACTTCACCGGTCCAGCCCTTACCCAGATTGAAACTGTTCTGCATAAAATAAGTCAGGGAGAATACTTCCTGATTTACTTTCCGGTCACCTCCGCCAAAGTCGGCTACATAATGAGAATAATTCGAATTCAGTGAGGCAAAGAAACTGTACCATTTATACTGGAACGGATAACTGATATTCAGCGCTACCACATCCTGTGTGGCCAGGTTCTTTTTGGTCATGAAACTCTTTGTCTTGTCTACCGTATCCGGTATCTGGGCAAAGATATCTTTCACATGACTGTAGGTCAGTTTGGTCGTCAGTCTGTACTTGTATACATGGGTGATATCAAAACTGTTGGTGTACTGCGGCTGCAGCCTTGTATTCCCTTTCATAAAGGAATATTCATTCAGTTTGAACTCAAACGGATTCAGGTCCTGGTAAGCCGGCCGGTCGATCCGGCGGGAATAAGAGACCGTCCACTGCTTCATCGGGTTTTTATTAAACGTGATCGCCGCACTGGGGAAGAGATTGGTGTAATCCCTGCTGAATGTGGAATCGTAAGGCACCATCACATTACTTACTTGTTTGAACCCGGTGGAGTTGCCATCGGAATGGGTATTCTCCGCACGCAGGCCGGCCTGGATCATCACCCCTTTCTTAAACTGTTTAATATAATTTACATACACCGCATTGATATTCTCCTTGTACTTAAAGCGGTTACTCTTCAGGGTATCCAGCACTTTCCCGTTCGTATACACATCGTAGCGCTGAAAATCATTATCCGATTCCACCACACCGATTTTTCCGCCAAAACCCAGTCTTCCGCCTTTATAGTTGGTTTCATAATCGGCTTTAACCGAGTAGAGATTTATATCCGTAGGCGCAATCATATTGTAAATGGCGCGGCTGATTTCCGTAGTGCCATTGGACAGGTAATAGTAGTTTGGCTGAAACTGGTTGGACCGGATTTTGAAAAATCCGTAATCCGCATCCAGGTTAAGCTCCGCGCCACCCGTTTTTGCAAACCGGTAATTCAGGTTCGCGTTCAGGTTATCGCGCTTCATATCATTGTGATTGGTAGCCTTGAGTACACGGTCGTTTTGTCCCGTGGGCAAATAGATAAAATCCATCGGACCGGAAGTATTCAGGTCATTGCTGGCCAGGTTCCCGTTTACCACGGCACCGATCGTACGGAATTTGTCAATGAAATAATCCATACCGGCCTTAAACCCATGGGTATTATTGCGGAACAGTATTTCATTTTTCTGCAGAAACAGCGTATCGAACTGCGTCCGTTCAGAATTCATTTTCATCAGGTAATTACCTTTATTGTAATTGTAATTACCAAACACATTTATATTCTTATTCCGGTGATTCAGGTTAATACCGGCGGTACCTTTTCCATAAACGCCCTGTGTATAGCCCGCATTTACGGAACCATTGGTACCAAAACTTTTATTCTTTTTTAATTTGATATTTATAATCCCCGCGTTACCCGCTGCTTCATATTTGGCCGAGGGATTGGTGATAATTTCAATCGCTTCAATCTGGGAAGACTGCATGCTCTTCAGATAATTGGCCAGATCAGTACCGGAAAGCGGGGATGGTTTCCCGTCAATATATACCTGTACCCCGTTTTTGCCCGCCAGACTTATATTGTCATCTTTATCCACCATTACGCTGGGACTGCGGCGCAGTAATTCAAGCGCGTCATTTCCTACCGCGTTGATGGTGCCCTCAACATTCAGGATTGTTTTGTCCGCTCTTACTTCTATCACCGGTTTCTGAGAACTTACGGTTACTCCCTGCAGGGAGGCCGCCGCTTTTTCCAGTATAATTTCGGGTATACGTATGGGTTCCTTCAGCACAAAAACAGCTGAATAACGGGTTGTGTACCCGATATGTGAAGCACTGATCAGGTATGAACCGGCTGCGGCTTCCAGTTCAAAACTGCCATCCCGGGCAGTGATCCCCAGCTTTATTACGGATGAATCTTTTGAACGCAATAATGAAATTGTGGTTTTTTCCAGTCCCTTCCCCTGCTCATCTTTTACCTCTCCAGCTATTTTTTGAGCAGTTCCGGCAAAGGATAAGGTCAGCGTGCTCAAAAAAATCAAGACTAACTTTCTCATTCTTAATGGTTTTTGTAATTTGAAGGACAAATATACCGTGGGTGGGCAGGTTGTAAAAAGCCTTTCCCGACAAATGGTGCAAATACTGCCATGAACGGCCTGAATTTTCCGGTGAAAATAACTGGCCTGAAATACGGGCCCTTTTTCATTTCCCTGTTTTTCCCTTAGGTTTGCAACTCAAAATCATTGATTATGAGTTACCCCGCTAACCTCCGCTACACCAAAGACCATGAATGGATCAGCTTAGATGGCACTACTGCCACTATCGGTATTACAGATTATGCACAACGTGAGCTGGGTGATATTGTATATGTGGAAGTAGACACAATCGGCAAAAGCCTGGAAGCCGGTGCTGTTTTTGGAACGGTGGAAGCTGTAAAAACCGTGTCTGACCTGTTCTTACCAGTTAGTGGAACAATCACCGAACTCAACCCCGGGTTGGGTGGCGCTCCGGAACTGGTAAACTCCGATCCTTATGGTGAAGGCTGGATGGTAAAAATGACGGTTAATAATCCGGCCGATGTGGAAGCACTCCTGGATGCAGCCGCCTACCAGTCAATGGTTGACTGATTTCAGCCATCTGTTTTCCCGTTTAATTTTCCGGATACTATCGGTTAAGTGATCTGTTTGGTTTTCATCAGTAACCTGTATAAGGTTCAACACTGATACAATCATACAATGAAACCTCTTTTCGTATATACAAGAAATTTTTGTGCATGATACGCCGGACATTCTTCCTCTTGCCCGGACTGGGCTGGCTTTTTGTTGTAAGTTTCTTACTGACTTTACCCGGCTCCGCTTTTCCCACAGAAGACTGGTTCAGCAAAGTTCAGTTTGATAAATGGGTACATGCCGGTCTCTTTGCCGTGTTGGTTGTATGCTGGTGCTGGGGATTGATGCGGTTGCAGAAGAAAAAGGAAAAATGGGGGCAGTTGTTTATTGGAATTACAATACTGGCTACGTTGTACGGAGTCGGTATGGAGTTCTTTCAGAAATATTGTGTCCCCAACCGGTCTTTTGATTTCTGGGATATTGTGGCAGATGCCGTGGGAACTTATGCAGGCTATCTTTTCAGCAGGAAGTACTTTATAAAAAAATAGACCCCTGTGGAAACAGGGGTCGCAACCAAAACTAACTGCTTATGAGAAAATTGACTGTCTTTATAATGAGTTCTGAATTTCTATATCTATAACGCAAATGTACTGCCAATAGTATGAATGCCGGTGTTAATGAAACATTAAAAGAAAATATACCGGAATTTCACTCCCTCTCTTCTTCGTAAAATTCTCCATCACACTGCTAATTAATACGATGCAATGACAACACTTATTGCATAAACAAGTAAAAACAATTGTTAGTTCATGCTTATCTTACGAAAACGGGTAACTGACAATCAAATGACAAAGAACAGATAAAAAGCGTCTCAGCCTAATATTGAAAAATTCGTGCCAAACTCCTGATGCAGTTTTTATAAACTGTTAATCAATCACCTGGATAAAAATCCCTTAATCATATCCATCAGTCCGCCGCCACCTGATTGGGAAGATGGCTGAAAACTGTCCTGTGCTTTTTTGGTAAAATTGCCAATCAGGTCCTGGATATCAAGTCCGCCGCCGGAATTGCCGGTATCCGCCCCCCCGGTAAACTGACTGAGCAGATCCTGTAACTGGGTGCCACCGCCGCTGCCACCGCCTGTGAGTGAGCCCAGCAGACCATCCAGTGTAAATCCGGGATTTTCAGGATTATTGGTTTCTGTTATTACTCCATTGAGCACATTCGGAATAAGATTGTTGGCTACCGAACTGGCAGAAGAAGGACTCATATTGTACTTCCCTACCAGCTTGCTGATAAAGTGCCCGATCATCATACTTACCATCGGGTTCTTTAATAATCCGCCACCTGCACCTGCGCCGCTGTTACCTTTAAAAAGATCCAGGATATTCTGCAAGCCGCCACCGGCCATTACATTTTGCAATCCACTGGTTATGGTTTTCGTGGCATCGGCCAGCACTTCATGATTCTGTTCATTCGGAATTTCCGGGTTCTCCACAACGGTTTCCTTTCCGAAATTTTTGACAAGATCGAGTAATTGTTCAAGCATACAAATAAATTAAATAGTTTAATACCGGTTATAGTTCCCTGTAAGTTACAGAGAATATCCGGCCGGCAAAAAAAGAGTAGACGAAAAAAAGGGGGCCGGATCATACAATCCAGCCCCCCCCTTAAAGAAATTGAAATACGATTATTGTTGTTTGGTCAGTTTCTCCGCATTCTCCGCAAACTGTAACGCATCTATCAGTTCATTTACATCGCCATTGAGTACCGCATCGAGGTTGTACAATGTCATGCCGATCCGGTGATCAGTTACCCGCCCCTGCGGAAAATTATACGTTCGGATTTTAGCACTCCGGTCCCCGCTGCTTACCAGGCTTTTCCGGTGACGGGCAATTTCATCTTCCTGCTTCCTTACCTGTTCTTCGTACAATTTTGTACGCATCATCTGCATCGCTTTCTCCCGGTTGCCCAGCTGCGACCGTTCCGTCTGACATACCACCACGGTGCCGGTGGGAATATGCGTCAGCATTACCTTGGTTTCCACTTTGTTTACATTCTGTCCGCCGGCGCCCCCGCTTCTTGCTGTTTCCATTTTCACATCAGCCGGATTAAGCTCAAAGTCCACTTCCTCCGCTTCAGGCATCACGGCTACCGTAGCCGCGGATGTATGTACCCTGCCGGAGGCCTCCGTATCCGGTACCCGCTGTACCCGGTGTACGCCGCTTTCAAATTTCAATGTACCATATACATCATCGCCGGTTACTTCCAGCTGCACTTCCTTATAACCACCAACTGTTCCTTCATTTTCACTCAGCACCGCCGTCTTCCAGCCTCTCCGCTCACAAAAACGCATATACATCCGGAGCAGATCCCCGGCAAACAAGCTGGCTTCATCACCCCCCGTACCGGCTCTTATCTCCAGTATGGCATTCTTTTCATCCTGCGGATCCTTGGGTATCAGTAACTGCCGGATATACGATTCCAGCTGAAGCTTCTTCTCCTCCATGGCAGGTGCTTCCAGTTTGGCCAGTTCGCGTAACTCTTCATCCGTACCGGCCAGCGCCTCTTTATAAAATTCTATATCATCCAGTATCTTCCTGTAGTCCGTATAGGCCAATACAATTTTTTCCAGGCTCCGGTATTCCTTACTGGTTTCTGCAAATTTTTTATTGTTACCCACAATCTCCGGGTTGGTGAGTGCAACTCCCAACTGGTCAAATCGTGCTTTGATGGCTTCTAATCTGTCTAACATAATAATGATTCCTGACCGGTGAACAGACCGTTCCCGCTAAAGGACGGCAAAGGTAACAAGAATAATTTTTTGGGATTGCCTTTTGATTTTGAGAATTTTACGCCATGCGTTACCAAAAGTTCAAGGCCACCCGCTTGTTTGATGGCACCCGTTTCCTGGATAACAGCGTCCTGATCACCGATGAAACCGGCACCATAGAGGCCATCGTTCCTGCAGAAGAAGCCGGGGAGGATGTACAACAGGTAAAGGGTATCCTCAGTCCCGGGCTGATCAATTGCCACTGCCACCTTGAACTCAGTCACCTGAAAAATGTGATCCCTCCGCATACAGGCCTGATTGACTTCCTTTCTTCAGTAGTTACCAAAAGAGGCTTTGCCCCTGAAGTTATTGAAGCGGAAATCATCCGTGCGGAAAAAGAGATGGAAGACAATGGCATCGTAGCCGTTGGTGATATAGGCAATACGGCAGATACAGCCGCGGTGAAAAAACGCAGTCGTATCCGCTGGCAGAATTTTGTGGAAGTGCTGAGTTTTACCGAAGAAAAAGCGGATGAAAGAATAGCCCACTATTCCGGTGTGGCCCGGGATTTAGCAGAAGCCCTGAAGAGTAGTCCCCTCCCGCATCGCACCACACTGGTGCCACATGCGCCATACAGTATTTCCACATCCAGCTTCCGGATGATTAATGAAGCTACGGCTGGTCAGATCATCTCCATCCATAACCAGGAACATCCGGCCGAAGATGAACTCTATAAAACAGGTGGCGGAGCATACCTCCGGTTTTTTAAAGCAATCGGCATTGAAGGTTCTCCTTTCACCGTAACCGGAAAGAGCAGTATCCGCTCGGTTTTGCCGCATTTCACAAACGGACAAACCATTTTCCTGATCCACAACACGTTTATGCCCGAAGAAGATATGGTATGGGCCAATGCATTCGCAAACGCCAATGGCTTAAAACTGGTTTACTGTCTTTGCATCAATGCTAACCTGTATATTGAAAACAAAGTGCCGCCGGTGGAGCTGCTGATGAAGCATGATTGCCAGATTGTATTAGGGACGGATAGTTACAGCAGCAACTGGCAGCTGAATATCAGCAAAGAAATACAGGCCATACGCACGCATTTCCCGCATATTCCTGAAGCCACTTTACTGCAATGGGCCACCCGCAATGGCGCCAACGCATTGGAATGGGGCAATGAACTGGGATCATTTGCAAAGGGAACCCGGCCGGGAATAGTGCGGATGGAAGATGATTTCTCCTGCGCGGAACGGTTACTGTAAAGCTCAGCTCAGCACCGCTCTCAATACCTGTACGGTTTTCAGCGTACCAAAATCCTGGATATGCAGGGCATAATAATTTTCCAGCTGTTGTAATAACTGCCGGCGGAAATCATGATTCAGTTTAATTTCTTCCAGTTCATCCGGCTGCATTACTTTCAGCAACTGCGATACAACCTGTGCCTGTTGCGCTTCCAGAAAATAAGGATGCCCGGGCTGCTGGTTTGTATAGCCGCCTTCCCTGAGATCCAGATAGCCATCTTCTGGTGAATAATTATCGGATAACCGGAAACCAAAATGCACCGGTAAATGAAGCGCAAAAAATAAAGACATGTTGGCCATCACAGTTCCCCGGCTTTTGTCGAGGTACAGCATACAATCTTCAGTAAAATGAAACAGGTCCGGATTATTCTCCGGTTGCCGCAGACATTTGGTGAGTAACTCCACCATAAACAGGGCCACCGCGTTTTTAGGCACATCCGAAAAAATATGGTCATACAACACACTCCATTTAAATTCCTTTATCCGGTTGAGCTGTTTCAGTTCATTGTGATATACGACCAGGTCCAGCATTGCGGCCGGCTGAAAAACATTGGCTTTCCCGCTGCCTTTTTTGGATGAAGTACGCACGCCGTTTACGAGATAGGACTGCACACCGAATAATTCAGTGAAAATGGTAACCACCAGGCTGGTCTCTCCATATTTGACGGCCCGCAGCACGAGCCCCTTTGTTTTATGTAGTTTATCCGGCATCAGCGGTTGATAAAAAAGATTTTGGCGGCCGCTCTTTCTTTTCCTCCCTCTTCCTGTACCAATACAAGGTATACGCCGGTGGAAATGCGTTGCCCCCTGTAATTCCTTCCATCCCATATCGCTTGTCCGCCCAGGGCTCTTGTCTGGTATACCAGCTTCCCATCCAGCTCTGTTATTTTCACAATGGCATTATTCACCACGCCCCGTATGGCAATGGTACCTGCAAATCCAGGTGGCACCGGATTGGGAAATACCAGCAACTCCTCATTGTTGCTTCCACCCGCTGTGGCTTCGGCCCGGTAGGAGCAGGTGCCTTTGCGGGTTGCAAAATATACTTCTCCTGAATGGCCGTCAATGGCAATTTTCAATACATCATTACTCAGCAGCGGGCTGTTGGCTTCTGTAAAATGCTCCAGCACTTTTTCGCCACTGGCACTGATCAGAAAAACACCCGCGGGAGTCGCCACCCATTTACGATCCGCGCCGTCTGTTGCAATACTCCGCACTGTTTGCCCCTGAAATAGATACCCCGCAAAATTGCCCGCAGGTACTACCGGCCAGACAGCATCACACCCGGCGGCTACTACCTGGTCCGGACATTGAAAAACGCCAATACCATTATCCGTACCTACCCATATAAAACCGGATTTATCCTTTGCCAGGCACTGCACATTGTCAGAAGGCAAATTTCCGTTGCCGGTTCCCCTACCCAATTTTTTCCAACGGTCATCGCCGGTATTGTCCGGTGATGTGCCATGATTAAAACAAACCAGTCCGTTTCCCAGCGGAGCTACTATCCATTTTGTATCAAAGTCATCCACTATAATCTGCGCCAACGCGTTTTCAAAAAGCGGAAACGGCAGTGTAAAACTTTTCCAGCTGCCATCCGCTTTCCGCAATTTCAGCGGTTGTGCAGCGCCGAAATTGGAAATCCAGAGATTATTCCCGCTGTCAAACATAAGTCCGGCCACCCGGTAACTCCCCGGATCACCCACTGTGGCATCCAGGTATCCCTGTTTAAACAACTCAAACGACGGGCCGTTTTTCATATGGATCAGCCCTCCGCCATAAGAACCGGCCCAGATAGTTCCATCTCTTTTATCAGCTGCCAGGGAGAGTATATCCAGAAGGGAATCCAACACCGGAAAACGATACCGGTTGATATTTGTCCATTCGCCTTCCTGTAACCTGAAAATGCCGTCTCCGTTGTATTGATAATTCCACGCATCATTCACCGCACCGGAGGAGGCGTAAAAAACCTGGTTATACACCAGCATTTCACCACTTCCGGCAGCCTGCGGTGCATTGAGTGTATAATTGGTAAAGGTGGCAGTGGCGCCAAACCGGGACAACCCCGCATACTGATCCGCCACCCAGGGTTCATTGTTCAGCAGCAATGCTTTTCGCGGAAAAGATACAGCCGCACTGTTCTCCAGTGTGCGGACCACAGTACCATCCGCCTGCAGTATACGTATACGGCTGATACCATTGGATTGCCGGGCACTGATCAGTAGTTTATTTTCACTGACATGAACATTCACCACCGGCCAGCCATCGGTATAAAGTAATGTCCAGGTACTGCCTTCCAATTTATACAACCGATCCTGTTGCTGCAGAATGATGGAGCCGCCCAGGTTGAGTACCTGTTGACAGGCGCCGGCCGGCAGGCCATTGCTGCCACTGACCGTTTGCCAGTTCGCATAGTCGGCAGGGTTAGTACTGTTGCGGGGCAGTCTTTTCAATCCCTGTTCGGTTGCAGCATAGAAATAAACGGCGTCCGCGGTAAACCCGTTTACTTTTACCGGGTTGCCCCCGTTCCCGATCTGCCAGGTGTCGCTGATTTCGTAACGTGCTGCATCCACCACAATAATACCAATGCCGGTAGAGAGGTAAAACTTATTCTCCAGAGGCCAGCAGGCATATATTGTTTTATCGCCGGCGCTGTTGTCTCTTTTTATATCCGGGATATTGTAGATACGCTGGCGGTATAGTATATCCAGATTACTGTTCTGATAAGCAATCAGCAAACGGGTCCCAGCTTCATCCATACTGATCACACTGATCCCCGTTTCACTGAGCCCGGTTATCTTACTGTAGCGGCTGATTTCCCCGGTGGCAGGCTGTACACGGAAAAGGCTGTATGGGGTAGCCGCTATCACGGCACCATCACCGGTAGCCAGGTCAATGGTACTGTTATAGGGCAGGTGCTCCCGCCACTGACCAGGGGGCACCGGACCAGGCTGTGCCATAGTCAGCACACTGCCGCACAATAAGAGAAGTAAAAGCCGGATACTCACTCCCCAAAAGTATCACAAAGAGTCATGCCCCTATTGGGCTTTTTTGCCTTTCTTTGCAGCCTCACTATACCTGATTCCCTTATGTGGTACCGGCTCGGACAAATTATTCTCCAATATCGAATTGCACTCCTGGTTTTTTTACTGGCTTTTACCGGTTTTATGGGCTATCACGCCAGCAAAGTGCAGTTAAGCTATGAATTTACCCGGGCCATACCGCTCGATAATCCCAAATACAAAGCCTATCAGGAATTCAGGAAAAAATTCGGCGATGACGGCAACCTGCTGGTAATTGGCGTGCAGACGGATCAGTTTTTCAATGAAAAAAAATTTAATGCCTACTATCAGCTGCTCCGCGATCTGAAAAAAGTAAAAGGCATTGAAGACGTACTGGCCGTTCCTACAGCCATCAACCTGGTTAAGCATCCCGAAGAAGAAAAGTTTAAAGCTGTTCCTTTATTCCCGGACAGGGCACTTTCACAGGAGGAGATAGATAGTGCAGCCCTGTTATTCAGGAGTCTCCCTTTTTATCAGGGCCTGATGTACAATCCTGAAACCAATGCCTGGCTGATGGGACTGCGGGTTAACAAAGACCTGATGGCTTCCAAAGCCAGGGAAGGCGTGGTGAAGGAAATCAATAAAATAACGGATGCTTTCGGACAGGCTCAGAACCTGACTATTTATAAAAGCGGGCTCCCCTACATACGGACAGAAATCGCTATGATGCTGCAGGAAGAAATGCGTTTTTTCCTGATTGCTTCCATTGCTTTATCAGCCCTGATTCTTTTATTGTTTTTCCGTTCCATCAGTGCCACCATTCTTTCCCTGCTGGTAGTTGGTATTGGCGTGGTCTGGAGTATGGGGACGATCGAATTACTGGGGTACAAGATCAGTCTGCTCACCGCCCTGATTCCGCCGCTGGTGGTTGTAATCGGTATTCCGAACTGTATTTATTTTCTCAATAAATTTCATGTGGCCTGGAATCAGTCCGGTGATAAACGACAATCACTGGTGTCCATGGTAGATAAGATGGGCATTGTAACATTGTTCTGCAATGTGGCCGCAGCTATTGGCTTTGCCGTATTTGCGCTTACACAAAGTCAGATTCTGAAAGAGTTTGGCGTGGTGGCGGGAATAAATATCATGGCCTTGTTCCTGATTTCCCTGATCCTGATTCCGGCTGCATTGAGCTTTTTACCAGCCCCTAAAACCAGGCATACCAAATACCTCGATAATCCCCGGCTGAACCGCTGGCTGGATCGTCTCGAGAGATGGTCACTGAACCATCGCCGGTTGATTTATGGAATTACCGGAGTGCTTGTCATTGCTTCCCTGTTTGGCATTTTCCGGCTGAAAAGTGAAGGATTTATAGTGGACGATCTCCCAAAATCCGATAAGATTTATACCGACCTGAAGTTTTTTGAAAAGAATTTTAAAGGCGTAATGCCACTGGAAGTAGTGGTGGATACCAAAAGAAAACAGGGGGTGGTTCGTAATCCGGCCAACCTGGAAAAGATTGATACATTCTCCCGGTTCCTGTCAGGCATACCCGATATTGCCCGGCCCCTGAGTCTGGCCGAGGGCTTGAAATTTGCCAAACAGGCTTTTTTTGATGGCGATCCTGCCAATTACAGCATGCCTTCCAGCAATGACCTGATGGCCTTGTCTCAATACCTGAGTTTTAAAGGCGACAGTACGGGCAGTAAAAGTTCACTGGCTATGCTGGTGAAGAGTTTTATGGACAGTACCAAACAGCAGGCAAGAATCAGTGTGAATATGGCGGATATCGGCAGCCACCGTTTACCCGGTATGCTCGACAGTATACAGGACATGGCGGAGCGGATTTTTAATGCGGACAGTATTGACGCCCGCAGCGCCGATGCGGCAACCCGGGAAGCCAGTAAGGACGATACAACCTGGGGAAAGCGCCGGTTCAATATACAACTGACGGGAACCAGTGTTACCTTTCTGGAAGGCAGCCGCTTCATTATCAGCGGTTTAAAAGATAGTATCTTCTGGGCCTTCCTGCTGATTGCTGTTTGTATGCTCTACCTGTTCCGTTCGGTCCGTATCCTTTTCTGCTCTTTGATACCTAACATTATTCCGCTGATGATAACGGCAGGTGTAATGGGCTGGGCAGGAGTACCGCTAAAACCGTCTACTGTGTTGGTTTTCAGTGTGGCGCTGGGTATTGCGATAGATGTAACCATCCGCTTTCTGGTCAACTACAAGCAGGAATTGCCTCAACAGCAATACGACCTGAAAAAGACTGTTATTGAAACCATTCATAGTACCGGAATCAGTATTATTTATACCTCCCTGGTACTTATTGCCGGTTTTGTCATCTTCGTTTTCAGCGATTTCGGGGGTACCAAGGCGCTGGGCTGGCTGACATCGCTGACACTGGTAACGGCCACCTTTACCAACCTGGTTTTATTACCGGCCATTCTTATTTCCTTTATCCGCATCAGGAAATAGCCGATTTCCCTATTTTTACAGAGGGCGGGACGGTATTTTTCAGGGATAAAGTGCAGCATTTAATACTGGTTAATTGTCAAAGACTTGTCCGGGCAGTGCTGCCGGAAACATTCGGTGTGGTGATCCTGCAAAAAGCGGGCAAAAAATCCGTCAATTTTTGAATATTTCGTCTAAGGTTCTTTAATTTCAAGCCCCCTTTCGATGGGGCTGGATTTCATTATATACTAAAACAAAACGCACATGAGAAAACTGTATCTACTCCTTATGGGAGTTGTGTTTTTTGCCATACAGGCAAATGCGCAACGAACCATTACTGGTAAGGTCACTGATGAAAAAGGCAATCCAATCGCCAACGCATCCGTGTTAGTTAAGGGATCAACCGTCGGCACCAGTACAAGTGCAACCGGTATTTACACCATTTCTGTTCCGGCTTCGGCCAAAGCCCTGATCTTTTCTTCCGTGGATATGACCTCCCAGGAAGTATTGATTGGTTCCAAAACCACCATTGATGTCAGCCTGAAGGCAGAAGACAAAGTAATGCAGGAAGTAGTGGTAGTGGGTTATGGTACACAGAAAAAATCTGATGTAACCGGTAATATTGCCACAGTAAAAGGATCAGCAATAGCTGACAAACCTGTTCCCAGCTTTGATGCGGCACTGGCCGGAAGAGCGGCCGGTGTGCAGATTACAACGGCAAACGGGGTGTTGAATAACCCGCCTGTATTCCGGATCCGTGGTACCAACTCCATTAACCTGAGTTCGTATCCCCTGATTGTAATTGACGGTGTGGTTACCTATACCGGTGACAACAGCCAGACCCTGGCAGCCTCTAACGTTTTGTCCAACATCAACCCTTCCGATATTGAGAGTATGGAAATCCTGAAGGATGCGGCAGCTACTGCCATTTATGGTAGCCGTGCGGCCAATGGCGTAGTACTCATCACTACTAAAAAAGGAAAAAGAGGGAAAGCCAGAGTAAATTATGATGGCTGGGTAGGCTTTACACAACCCACCCGTATCTGGTCCATGCTGAATGCCGAACAATATATGATGATCAAGAATGAAGGTCTGTCCAACGTTGGTGCAGCTCCCCGTTATCTGCCTTCTTACACCAATGACGGCAAACTCATCAATACCAATTGGGCCGATGTAATTTTCCGCCAGGGTGTTTCCCACAGCCATAACCTGAATGTGGCCGGTGCGAATGAGTATACATCTTACTTCTTCTCCATTGGTTATACCAATCAGCAGGGTATGATCCGTAAAAATGATTTCGACAGAAAGACCATCCGTTTCAATGTGGATCATAAAGTAAATAATTGGATGTCTGTGGGCGTTAACAGTTCTTATGCCAATGAACTAAATGAAGCCGCGATCAACTCCGGCTCATTGCCTGGTGCCGCATTTGCTTCCGCTGGTGTAGGCCGTCTGGCCTTGTCACTGCCGCCAAACGTAGGCGTTTACAACAATGACGGTTCTTACAATATCAGTGGAAATGCTATTGGCAAAATGAACAATGTGGAAGTACCAACTTTCTGGAACCCGCAACCAATGCTGGACAATAACTACTCCACAACTGAAAACAACCGGATTGTGGGTAATGCTTATATCCAGATCAAACCGACGAAGGATATCACATTCAGAACATCTTATGGCGTAGACTACCTGAACACTGATAATAAAAACTTTTATACTAAGCTTCAGGGAGATGGTTTCTCACTTGGTGGTACAGCTTTCAGCACCCTCAGTAAGGACAAGCGCTGGACACTTACCAGTACCCTGCAGTATGATAAAACCTTCGGATCCCATTCTGTAAACCTGTTACTCGGTACAGAGCAACAACGCAGCACTTTTGAAGGCTTTGGTCTTACCCGTCAGACACTCAGTGACGACTTCTTTACCGTAATTCAGGGTGGTTTCAATACACCGCTGACGGCAGGTCTGGGACTGGGCGAAAACTACCTGGCTTCCAAATTCGGCCGTATCAACTACGACTTCAAAAAGAAATACTTTATCAGTGGTAGCGTACGTAATGATGGTTACTCCGCTTTCGCCGCCGGTAAAAAATTCGGTAACTTCTACAGCTACTCCGGTGGCTGGGATTTATCCCGTGAAAATTTCTGGTCCAAAGGATTGTCCAAAGTGCTCAACTCCTTTAAACTCCGGGCCAGTTATGGTAAAGTGGGTAATATATCCGGTATCGGCAACTTCTCCTCTTTCTCCTTCTTCAGTTCAGGCTTGTACAACGGTGGCGCTTCACTGGCCTTCAGCCAGGCCGGTAATACGGATCTTACCTGGGAAACCAGTAAGAAATCAGATATCGGTTTCACTTTTGCCCTGTTTAATAACCTGATCTCCGGTGAATTTGCCTTTTACAAAAACAATATCGATGGATTACTGCTGAGTGTGCCCAATGCCCCTTCAACCGGTATGCCGAACGCGGTATTACAGAACGTTGGTTCCATGTATAACAAGGGCGTTGAAATCACCCTGAACTCCACCCCGGTAAAAGGCAAACGCTTTAACTGGAACACTTCATTGAATATTTCTAACAATACAAACAAAGTCACCGCACTCGCTCCGGGTGTACCCTTTATCACAACAGCTACTTCACTGGAAACACCCAGCATTACACGCGTTGGTTATCCCGTGGGTATGATCTATGTGGTGGAAACAAGAGGCGTTGACGCTGCAACCGGCAGAAGAATCTTTGTTCGTGCTGATGGTGCAGAGATCCTGTACAACCACCAGGCACCTGTTGCAAGCAGATGGACTTATCGCTCCAATGGCCAGGTAGCTCCGGCTATCAATCCCGGTCTGGATCAGAAAGTCTGGAGAAATACAGCACCTAAGTACTTCGGCGGATTTGATAACAATTTCCGCTTCGACAATTTCGAAGTCAGTGCACTGCTGACTTACCAGTTCGACTTCTACGTATACAATGGTACCCGTGCCACTGTATTGGATCAGCGTTTCTGGAACAGCACTACAGAAGTGCTGACCCGTTGGCAGAAACCCGGCGATGTGACAAAAATCCCCCGCCTGGTATATGCCGACAACGTGTCTAACGGATCTGCTCAGCCGATTTCCGAAAACGCGCAAAAAGGCGATTTCGTGAAACTGCGCAGTCTGACCCTGGCCTACAACCTGCCAGCCAGCCTGACTTCCAAAGCCGGTATTTCCAGTATGCGTTTCTATCTGAGCGGTCAGAACCTGGCGATGATTACAAAATACCAGGGTCCGGATCCTGAAGTATCCTCCAATGGTAACTCCAATACCAGCCAGGGTGTAGACCGTAATACCGTAGGTAATGCGCTGACTGTAACTGTTGGTCTCAGTGTAGGTTTCTAATTTCTGACAATAAAAAAAATGAAAATGAGAAAATATATTTATTCCTTTTCCGCAGCACTGGTCCTGGCAGCCGGATTCAGTTCCTGTGTAAAAGACAAGTACCTGAACCCGGTATCTCAGACCGCTTTGTCTGATGCAACCGCTTTCGATACAAAGCCCCGTATTGACGGACAGGTTATGGGTATTTATTCCGGGCTGAAATCCGGACAATTATTAGGTGGTCGTTATTTCATCTATAATGATGTCCGCCCCGAGAATTTCCTCTCCAATGACGGTAACCGTGTAACGGCACGTGCGGCCTGGGAGTTTTCTGAAACTTCCGGCGACAATGAAGTGAATAACCTTTGGGCAGCCTGTTACACCACCATCAACAGGGTAAACGTATTCCTGGAAGGTATGGAAGCAAAAGGAAACGCGGTAGCGGGTGCAGATGCTGGCCGCTTTAACGGGGAAGCCCGTTTCTCCAGGGCTCTTGCCTATTATTCCTTGCTCCAGTTCTATTGCCGTCCTTACTGGGATGGTAATGGTGCCCGTCCAGGTGTTCCCTTACGCCTGACTGCCATTAAAGGTGGCGGATACAATAATCTGAAAAGAAGTACTGTAGGCGAAGTGTATCAGCAGATTCTTGCTGACCTGAACTACGCAGAACAAAACCTGTTGCTCAATAATGGTACTGCCATCCTTAATACCACCCGTGCACATCGCAATACAGCAATAGCACTTAAAGTACGGGTCTATATGAGTATGCAGAACTATACAGCCGCCATTACCGAAGCAAATAAAATGGTTCCGGCGGCCGCACCGTTTGTTGCTGCAACAGGTGTGCCCAATGCACTTTCTGCCAGCCTGGCCAGTGTTTACAGCACGTATACCACCAACGAATCCATGTTCTCCATGCCTTTCACCACCGTAGATCCTCCCGGCACACAAAACCAATTAGGTTTCTATTATATGCCCCTGGGTGTGGGTGGTGCAAACGGAATCTTCTACCTGAATCCCTCCGGAGTTATAGCTGATGCAGGCTGGACAGCAACCGATGCGCGCAGAAGCTTTGTGATTACCAACGGCGGTAAACAATGGTTAGCGAAGTACACCAATCCTGGCCCCTTCCTGGACTGGACGCCGGTAATCCGCTATCCGGAAGTTTTACTGAGCCTGGCTGAAGCCCTGGTAAGAACTAACAATACGGTAGACGCGAGAGCCGTTGCCCTGCTCAATGCAGTACGCAACCGTGCAGATGCCGCAACTACTTATACTACCGCAAGCTTTGCCAATGCCACTGCTCTGACCAATGCTATCCTCCAGGAAAGAAATATTGAATTCCTCGGAGAAGGTATACGCAGTATTGATATCCTGCGCCTCGGTCTTGATTTCCCGGCCAAATCAGTTCCCGGATTTTCTGTATCTGCCGTACCTGCCAGTTCCTCTGCTTATTACTGGCCAACGCCCTCAGAAGAATCCCGTTACAATGCACTGATCGATTAATAGAAAAGATCCTTATAAAAAAACCCGGCAGGTGCCGGGTTTTTTTATTTTACAAGGAATCGTGTACCTTAACAGACCCAAAAATACCTTACTTATGAATATCAGATTCATACTCCTGCTCCTGCTGTTCATCCGGCTTCAACCCGCCGCTTCTCAGGATTATTTATTGGAAAACGTACGTGGCGGTACCGCTTTTGCCAATGACATCAACGGCATGCCCTTTTACCTGAAAATGGAATACCAATCCGAAGGCAGCATTTTTTTTAATGATGAATACCGCGAAGCGGATATTACAACACTGCAAGGCATTCTCTATAAAGGAGTAAAAGTAAAATACAACCTGCTCGATAACCAGTTGCTCTACCAGACCCCTGACGGTAAAGAAATGGTAGCCCTGTCACCCGTTGCCCGGATTGCGTTTTCTCAACTACAACTTATTGGCGACTCAATGCAACCCGTTGTACTCACCGGAGGCGCGGATATCATCAATAAAACAGGCGCCACCGTTTACCAGTTGATTGATACCGGTAAAGCCTGTTTGTTCCGGAAACTGGTGCTGACCTGGCGTGAAGATACCCAATACGGACAGGCGGGTTCAGTTCGCAAATTTGAACGCCAGGAAAATGAATACTGGGTGAAGCTGAATAACGAGTATACCAAACTGGAAAAAAACCGGGCTTTCTTTACAAAACTATTCAGCGATAAAGCAACGGATATAGGCGCGTATATTGACAGAACTTCGCCAAAATATAAATCCCTGACCGATCTGAGAAAGATTGTACAGTTCTATAATTCCCTGTAAAGCCGACGGGTTCCCGCTTATTTCAGTAACTCCGCCAGCCTGGCTTCCAATTGTTCCCCACGGAGCGACTCCGCTATTATTTTTCCGTCAGGATCCACCAATACATTATACGGAATACCCTGTATGCCATATAATGACACTACCGCACTGTTCCAGAATTGCAGATCACTGATATGCGTCCAGGTCAGTTTATCAGCCGCAATGGCCTGCTGCCAGGCTTCTTTCTGACCGGGCCGGTCCAGGGATACGCCGAGTATGGTGAAGTTTTTATCCTTGAAACGGTTATAAGCTTTTACCACATTGGGGTTCTCCATACGGCAGGGCTTGCACCAGCTGGCCCAGAAATCCACCAATACATATTTACCCCGGAATGAACTGAGCTTTACCTCTTTCCCATCCGGATCCGGCAAGCTGATCTCCGGTGCCGTCTGACCTACCATATTCGCAGCGGGCTTATTCTGCTGTTCCAGCATCGCCTTGATACTCGCCACGCCTTTATGCTTCGGATAGGCTCCGGCCATATCATTGACGATTTTTGTTACTTCTTCATTGGTGACCGGCTGCAGACCAAGCCCCTGGTTATTGGCCGTACTCTGATAATACCCAAGTATAATCATTGTCAATGCCGGGTTCTTACTGCTTTGTATAGCCGCAGTTGTAAAGGTTTTTAACTGACCGGAGATCGCCATGCCCTCCGCGTTCAGCGGGGCAAACAAACTATCCGGGGCATTGATCTGCCGTAAGGAATCCGCTTGGCGTGCCAGTACAAACACCGACTGCAGTTTGGTATTGAACTCCGTCATGTATTCTTTTAACTGCTGACTCACCGGGGAGCCTTTCACTTCATAGCTTTCCACAAACTGTGTATTCTCTTTGCTGAATGTGGCATCCAGTGTTACGGATGAAACATCATTGATCACCGCGGCAACCGGGTACTGGCTCCGGTCCAGCCGGATATTAAACACCCGTGCTTCTCCGGCAGCGGCTTTCAGTTTATAGACACCGTCCGTTCCGATTTCAGCTGAATCCACCGTCATGGGCTGCATCGTGGCCATCGGCACTTCTTCCAGGAAAATCATTTTCCCGGGATTGTTTTTTATCGTGCCTTTCACTTCAAAACGCTTTACATCAGCAGTACTGTTACAGGCATACAGCATGGTCGCAACCAGTGCTGCCAGCAGGGGCATTCTCATTATCATTATTTTAATCGTTCGAGAAGAATTTCATTGGTGAGTTTGGGATCGGCCTTACCCTTTGTCTGTTTCATCACTTCACCTACAAACAAAGACAATAATCCCTTTTTGCCTTTTTTGTAATCCGCTACTTTATCGGCAAGCTTCTCCAGTACGGCATCCACCACCGGACCAATAGCCGAAGCATCTGATTGCTGCAGCATATTATTCGCTGTGGCAAGCGCTTCCGGATCCTTATCAGGTGATTCCAGTAATACAGGAAAAAGTCTGGAAGAAGCCATGGAGAAACTGAGTTTTCCGGTATCCACCAGCCTGATCACGCGGGCCAGCTGTTCCGCCGGCAGGGGAAAGTCCGAGATTTCTTTGTTATGCTCGTTCATCCACGATTTTACCGGACCTAGCATCCAGTTGGCCGCAGCCTTGCTGTTGGGTGTATGCTGTATAATGGCTTCAAAATAATCCGCTGCAGCCCGGTCTTCCGTCAGTACCGAAGCATCATACCCGGTCAGTGACAATTCCGTTGTATACCGGAGTATCCTCTCTTCCTGCAAAACAGGAATAGCCGCGCGCAACTGTTCAATAAATTCATCCTGCAGGTGGAAGGGCGTAAGATCCGGATCGGCGAAATACCGGTAATCATCCGCGTCTTCCTTATCGCGGATAGAAACCGTTTGCCCGGTATTAGCATCAAAGCTGAGCGTTTGCTGCAATACCTTTTCTCCTCTTTCCAGTATACCAATCAGCCGTTCCGCTTCCGAATCAATGGCTCTTTTTACATTGCGGATGGAATTCAGGTTCTTCACCTCAACCCGGGTACCCAGTTTGAGATCACCTTTCTTCCGTACGGAAATATTGGCATCACAACGCAGACTGCCTTCTTCCATATTGCCGTCACAGATATCGAGATAGCGGACCAGTTTCCGTACTTCCGTAAGATACGCAAACGCTTCCTCGCTGCTGCGTATATCCGGCTCCGTTACAATCTCCACCAATGGTGTTCCGGCACGGTTATAATCAATGGCGGTATTCAGCTCATCCACATCATGCAGACTTTTGCCCGCATCTTCTTCCATGTGAATCCGGTTCAGTCGTATTTTTTTCTCCCCTTCGCCGGTATTAATTTTTACATAACCGCCCTTGCAGATCGGCGTGGTGTGCTGCGATACCTGGTAGCCTTTGGGCAAATCGGGATAGAAATAATTTTTGCGGGCGAAATAGTTCTTCTTTTCAATTTCGCAATGACAGGCCAGTCCCATTTTGATGGCATGCTCAATAGCCCGGCGGTTCATTTTCGGCAACGTACCGGGATGGCCCAGGGTGATCGGACTGACATGCGTATTGGGAGCAGCGCCATAAGCGATAGAGTCGCCACAGAATAATTTGCTTTGGGTTAGTAGCTGGGCATGTACTTCCAGTCCAACTACAATTTCGTATGATCCGCTGTTTTCCATTTCAGAACGGCAAAAATAGCCCATTTACCCCAGTAGCGGGCTAAAAAGAAGGCTGTTCCCCGTACCAGGCTTCTTCTTTTTTTGAAGGAGTCAGGCACAACGAACAGCCATTATTACTTCGTGCTGAAAAGTATTTACAGATCGGCGGTTTTCAGTTTGCGGGGCATTTTCACTTCAATCTGCTGGGTCTTTCCATTCCGTTGCAGCTTTACCATAACGGAAATCTTTTCTTTACTTTCTTTCATCGCTTTTACCACTTCATCCGTACTGTTTACCACTTTACCATCAAACTCGGAAATCACGTCGCCTTCTTTAATACCGGCTTTGGCCGCATTGCCCTCATCATCCACTTCAATTACTTTCACGCCTTTGCCGTCATCGGTATCCTGTACAGACAGACCCATTTTTGGCCCGTTGCCGTTCCAGCTGAAACCGGGACCGAATGCGCGGCCGCCTTCCTGCAGCTCTCTCAACCGGGGCATCAGATCGTTCATGCCGTTATTGAAATTTTCGATCCTGAATTCCTGAACAGGAAATTCACCACCCTGGTAAATATCCATGCCCTTCCATTTGCCCAGTTCGGCTGTGGCTTTCTGCTCTTTATTCTCGCGCAGCCAGGTGACATTTACTTTCTCTCCGGGTTTAAATTTTTTGATCACCGTGGAAAGATCATCCGCTTTCTCAATCTTATCCTCCCCGATCCTGGTTATTATATCTCCCACTTTCAGCCCAGCCTTTTCCGCCGCACTACCCTCCGCTACGTTATTTACTTTAGCCCCGTTCTCCACTGTCTCCGTGGTTACACCCAGCATGGCCCTGTTGGAAGCGGTGGTCATCACCCTTACATTATTATTCATTTTTCTGCTCTGTCCGGGAGATCCGGTCGTGAAGGTCAGGGATTCCATATCCTTCATTTTTTTCATCATCACATTAATATCGCCTTCTTTAAAGTCCTCTACCGGTTTCCCGTTAATCGTCACTTTGTCCTCATTTATTTCCACCACTATTTTGTCTTTCTTATCCCCTTTGCGGGTGATAATGATCTGCTGCACTTCCTTCTTTTCTTTTTCCTTCTCTTTTACCTTGCCCTTCTCCTGGTCCTCCTTCTGGGCCAGCAGACCAACCGGGGCAAACAAAGCGAGCAATAACCATGATTTCAGGGATGTCATACGCATAACAATAATTTTTTATAATTTAAGTACGTTAATCTTCGTAGATCAAATATAAAGAGAAAATCCGAAATACGAAATGTTTCGGAAATGTTAAGATTGGTGAAGTATAGAAGTTGAAAGGTTGATAAGTTGAACAGTTGATAAGGAAGGTTCAATTAGAGCTGACATCTTACATCTGACATTATATAACTCTCAGTTGAGGCGTTGAGCTGTTTAGTTGTCTGGATTCCAGTCGGCTGAAACCTCAGGTTCCTTAGAAGACATCCTTATCAACTTATCAACTTATCAACCTTTCAACTTATCAACTTCTCAATTCATACGTCATCGCCAGGTGTCCATCAACAAATTCTTCGCCAATAAACCTCATCCCGCATTTTTCCAGCACGTTGATGGAGCCGGTATTGCCGGGCATGGCACGGCCGACGATACGGGGCAGGTGGAGCTTGTCAAAGCCGTATTTGATGGAAGCATACGCTGCTTCAGTGGCGTAGCCTTTGCCCCAGGCAGATACGGCAAAGCGGTAGCCAAGGTCGATCTCCTTTAGTTCAGGCCGGTTTTTCAATCCGCACCAGCCTATAAATTCCATATTGCTCTTTGTATGTACCGCCCAGCGTCCATGGTTATAGAGGGCATATTGCGGAAGAATCACATTTTCCAGCACGGCCCGGGCATGATTCAGGTCGGTTACCGGATCACCGGTATAACGGGTTACTTCCGGATCTGCATTCAGATCGAAGATCAGTTGTGCATCCCCGGGTTCAAATAACCGCAGCAATAGCCGTTCTGTTTCAATTATAACGTGCATATGTATACGAAACGTAGTTTTACTAACCTGAAAGTGGTATTGTCTTGTATTATATAAAACCTGAGATTTGCCGGATTAACTTTAATCTGAATCTTAACCTATGCAATACATCCTTTCCTTTACCATAATCAGCTTTTGCCTGCTGGTGATCAGTTGGGGTCTGCGGGTCTACAAAGAAAACCGCAAACTGGAAAAACAGCTCCGTAAATTACAGGACGACGATTAATCCGGATTACCGTATCGGCTGATTACAGTAATTTCCTCACCGCATCAATGACAGCCGGCAGGTTTTCAGCCAGTTGACCGCCGGCAGTTGCCAGGGTTTTCTGTCCGCCGCCGCCGCCCTTTATCAGCGGGGCAATCTGTTCCTTAATGATTTTACCCGCATCCAGGTTCCGGGCTGCCGCTACCGGATCGGAAATACCAACTGCCACAAAGGGTTTGCCGCCGATATTGACACAGAGTACCGCCACATAATCATGCAAGTGATTCTTCAGGTCAAAACATAATTTCTTCAGTGCATCGGCACTGCCGACTTCCACGATATCGCCGATAAACGTAACGCCGTTAATGATTTCATCTTTCTGCAGCAGTTCGTTTCTTATCCCGACCAGCTGACGGGCTTCCATGGCTTCGGCATGTTTCTTCAGCTCGGTATTTTCCGTCTGCAGACTTTCCACCGCTTTCTGCAAATCCTTCGGGTTCTTCAGCGCTTCTTTCAGGGTGCTGATCAGTTGCAATTGTTCATTCACATATAATTCCGCCTGTTTACCACAAACCGCTTCCACCCGTCTCACACCCGCAGCCACGGCCGATTCGCCCGTGAACTTGAATAGACCGAGTTCGCCGGTAGCACCCACATGGGTACCGCCGCATAGCTCTACTGAGTAACCGGGATCCATGATCACCACACGCACCACATCGCCATATTTTTCCCCAAACAAAGCCATGGCGCCCAGTTTCAAGGCTTCTTCCTTGGGCAATGATTTTATCACAACGGGTATATTGGCCCGGATCTTTTCATTCACGATCGTTTCGATCCGTGCCAGTTCTTCGTCCGTTACTTTAGCAAAATGCGAGAAGTCGAAACGCAGTCTTTCCTCATTTACCAATGAACCTTTCTGTGCCACATGGGTACCCAGTACCTGGCGCAAAGCGGCATGCAGCAGGTGTGTGGCGGAGTGATGAAGGGTGGTTTCTTTCCGTTTCCCTGCATCCACTTTTGCCGTAACCGGTCCACTGATTTCCGCCGGCAGTGTTTCGGTAAAGTGAATGATCAGGTCATTATCTTTCTTTGTATCGATCACGGCAATATCCTTGCCGCTGATGGTCAGTACTCCTTTATCCCCTACCTGTCCGCCACTCTCCGCATAAAAAGGCGTTTGCTCCAGCACCAGCTGGTACCCTTCCCTGCCCTTGGCTTTCACTTTCCGGTATTTCAGTATTTCGGTTACACCTTCGAGTGAGTCATACCCGGTAAATATATTGCTGCCTGTTTTCAGTTCCACCCAATCGCCCGCATCCACGGTTGTGGCCGCCCGGCTCCGGTCTTTCTGTTGCTGCATCTCCGCTTTAAACCCGGCCTCATCCACTTCCAGTTTATTTTCAGCCGCAATCAGCTGCGTGAGATCAAGCGGGAAACCATACGTATCATATAACTCAAAGGAGTCTTTTCCTGAAATACTTCCCTGTGCAATCAGGTCATCCACCCGTTTCAGTCCTTTTTCCAGTGTACGGAGAAACGCATCTTCTTCCTCCCGCACTACTTTGCTCACAAAATCCACCTGCTGTTGCAATTCCGGAAATACATTTTCAAACTGCTTTGCCAGCACGGGCACCAGTTGCGTCAGCAGGGGTTGCTTATAATCGAGATAGGAATAATAATAACGTACTGCCCGGCGCAGAATCCGGCGGATAACATAACCTGCACCGGTATTGGAGGGCAACTGGCCATCGGCAATGGTAAAACTGATGGCCCGGATATGATCCGCGATCACGCGGAAAGCCACGGCCTGTTTGCTGTCACCCCGGTCGTATTGTTTACCCGTGATCTTCTCTGTTGATTCTATCGTACCACTGAAAATATCTGTATCATAGTTGGAGGTCTTGCCCTGCAATACACGCACTAAACGCTCCAGTCCCATCCCTGTATCCACATGGGTAGCCGGCAAAGGTTCCAGGCTGCCGTCTTTTTTGCGGTTAAACTGCATGAATACATTGTTCCATATCTCGATTACCTGCGGATGGTCTTTATTCACCAGCAGATGGCCGGGTACCTTGGCCCTTTCCTCATCGGAACGCAGATCCACATGGATCTCGCTGCAGGGACCACAGGGTCCTGTATCGCCCATCTCCCAGAAATTATCTTTCTTGTTTCCAAATACAATCTGTGTAGCCGGATCGGGCAGAATGGCCTTCCATTTATCCAGCGCGATTTTGGAAGCAGGTAATTTTTCCTTCTCATCGCCTTCAAATACGGAGGCATACAGGCGGCTCTTGTCAATCTTATACACTTCCGTCAGCAGTTCCCAGCTCCACTCAATAGCTTCGGCTTTGAAATAATCACCAAAGCTCCAGTTGCCCAGCATTTCAAACATGGTATGGTGATAGGTATCCACACCTACTTCCTCGAGGTCATTGTGTTTGCCACTTACCCGCAGACATTTCTGGGTATCAGCCGCCCGGGTATAAGGAGCCGGTTTATTGCCCAGGAAATAATCCTTGAACTGGTTCATCCCCGCGTTGGTAAACATCAGGGTCGGGTCGTTTTTTACCACAATAGGTGCGGATGGTACAATTTCATGTCCTTTGGACCGGAAAAACTCCAGAAAAGCGGTGCGTATATCTGCGCTGGTCATCATAATCAAATGTAATTGGGTTGATTTTTGCTTTAGTTCGGGCTATATTTGTCCACCCCTTTAAAGCGGGGCAAAGGTAAATTATTCAGGTGGCATTAAGGAATAACGGGCCTACGGCTTGCCGCAATGAAAAAAATAAAATACTACTATAACACCAATACGCTCCGGTATGAAAAACTGGAGACACCCCTTCGGGTGAAATTACTGCGTGTTTTCGGGTTTGTAGCCGCCGCCCTTGTTACGGCCGGACTTATTTCCTATGTGGCGTTTCAGTTTGTGGGTTCCCCGAAAGAACGCATTCTCCAGCAGCAAAATAAAAACCTGAAAGATAATTATTACGACCTCCTGGATGAGCTGAAATCCGTTCAGAACCAGATGAAAGAACTGGAAAAACGGGACAATGACGTGTACCGGGCCATTTTTGAAGCCAATCCCATTCCGGACAGTGCCCGGGCCAAAGAACTGGAGATAAAACTGGAAATAGCCAAAGTGGAAAAACTCCGGGATCACCAGCTGGTAGCCTCCATCAATAATACCCTGAATAACCTGGTCAGCCGGATCGCGGTCCAGAAAAAATCATATGAGGAAGTGGATGAACTGGTAAAAAATAAAGCCAACCTCCTGGCACGCACCCCGGCCATACAGCCGGTGAGCAATAAGGACCTGAACCGGGTGGCATCCGGCTTCGGTTACCGGATTGATCCGGTGTATAAAACCACCAAATTTCATGCAGGTCTTGACTTCTCCGCCCCCACCGGTACCCCCATCTATGCCACGGCCGATGGCACAGTTACCATGGCCGGCAACCGGGGCAACGGATATGGAAATCACGTCATCATTAACCACGGCTATGGGTATGAAACGCTCTATGGTCATATGGTGCGGGTTAAATCAAAGAACGGGCAAACGGTAAAAAGAGGGGAAGTGATCGGCTGGGTAGGCAGTACCGGTAAGTCCACCGGACCGCATTGCCATTATGAAGTGCATAAGAACGGACAGGAAATCGACCCTATTTACTTTTTCTATAATGACCTTAGTCCCGAACAGTTTGATCTCCTGCTGAAAAAAGCAGCCGCCAGCAACCAGAGTTTCGATTAATTCCTGTTTACCACTTGTTTTTCCACAGCTTCTCCGGATGCCTGTTCTGCCCGGCATTGTTTGCTATTTTTACAGTATTGACTATGGCAAAACAGCTTACACAGATTTCGTTTGATTTTGGCCCGGTGGAGGAACCGGTACAACCTGAACCGGTATATACTCCAAAAGAAAAAATCAGTCTCCTGCAAGAACCGCTGCCGGAAGAAGCGCCTGTATTGCCGGAATCGCCTGAACCGGATCCGGAACCCGAACCCGTGGCACCCGTTTCAGAAGCGGCAGTAATTGCGGAGGAAGAGGAAGAAGATACGGTAACTGTAGCCACTGCGGTTGTAAAAAAGGTAACCGCGGGTAAAAGGGGACGCCGTTCCCTGAAAGAAAATGCACTGAGTGCCGACCTGGTTCAGGTGCCTGAAGACGAAATTCTTTTCAAAAAACAATATTATTCCATTGGTGAAGTAGCGACCATGTTCCGGGAAAATCAATCCCTGATCCGCTACTGGGAAACGGAATTTGATATTCTGCAGCCCCGCAAAAACCGCAAGGGTGACCGGTTTTTCCGCCCGGTGGATATCAAGAATCTGCTGATGATTTATGACCTGCTGCGCCGCCGGAAGTTCACGATCGAAGGCGCCAAGGACTACCTGAAAAAGAATAAAAAAGCGGAAGAACGTTTTGCCGCCATTCAGTCGTTGCAGAAAATCAGGAGTTTTTTACTGGAGCTCCGGGCAACTTTATAAAAGACCTGCAACTTTAACGATTCTCTTGTCATCTTTTGAGCAGCTGCCTGTAGATTTGCAGACCGGTTGTTTATCCTACCGGTTCAATAGGGTAATCAACCATCAATCCATAAATAACCAGTGATGAAAAAAATATTCTTTGCTTTCAGCCTGTTGTTCAGCAGCATGGCCTTTGCGCAAAACCAGTTTGAAACCCTGGTGGAACGTCCCAATGAAAAAAGCCTGAAAGGCATTATCTCGCGGCAGGTATTGCTGAGCGACAGCAGCTTTAAATGGTATGCGGAAAGTCTGAAAGGCTTTACCGTACGTACCGATGCCCGGGAAGCCCTTGCCGCTAAAAAAGATTCCATCCGCCTGCTTGTATTCATCGGCACCTGGTGCGAAGATTCTCATTTCATAATTCCCAAACTGTACGCGACTACTGATGCCGCCGGTTTCCCCGACAGCCAGATTACCCTGATCGGGGTAGACCGCAACAAGACTACACTGGGCAATCTGACGGAAACGCTGCAGGTAAAAAATGTGCCGACGATTATTGTTTTGAAAAACGGCGTTGAAACCGGCCGTATCGTTGAGTACGGGAAGTACGGGATGTTTGATAAGGAGTTGGCGGAGATCATAGTCGGGAGTCGGTAGTCAGTAGTCGGGAGAAATCATTTTTGTCTTACCGGCCAGCTGGAGAAACTTGCCAGCATCCTGACTGTAAGACAGAGATACCGTGCATGAACAAACTTTTTAAAGAATTGGATATTAGGCACGGTAATAGAAATAAATCTATATAAAACTACCACCCCAATTGGTCCTAAATATGGAGAGTATTTTACCCATAGTGGGCGGTATTGCATTGGTAAACCTCCTTTCAGATTATTATTGAATCTATTGCCTTATCCAAACAAAAACCACTGAATCAAGTAAGTTCAGAAGCCTATTTTTTTAATCTGTATCCCTTTCGAAAATTGAAAAAATTAAATCTCAACTGTCCGATTAAGTCTTAGCTTATACAACTTACAAAACTACAAGCGGCCCTATAATGGAGGATTTACTTTGCCCCCCAAAGCAGATTTTAATGAAACCACTATCTTAATTTGTTTACAAATTGTATTCCATCTCCTTTAGTTGGATAAAACTGCCAATATTGTATTTTTTTTGTGGCTGTGTCAACAATGGTTTCTTCATAGCTTAATAAACCCAGTAGGTTATTGAAAGGCTTGTTATCAATACCAAAAGCCCAGCGATTATTACTATTTTTTAGAATCGTCTTTTTAACATCGCGAAATTCTAGTGTATCTTTATTAAATATTAAAATAATAGTATAAGTTTCAGATATTAAATCTGGAATTTTGATATAATCCGTTTTATCTATAACACAGGAAAAAGTGTCATTGTCTCCAATGAAATTAATAATTAAGTTTTCTTTGATTCGTTGTTTAACATCGTCAATTGTGAAGCTAACTTCTATTCTATTTTTAATAATATGCCTGTTACTACAAGTATTTAAATTAGCACAAAATAATAATATTATATATGACGCAAACTTCATAAAGCATTATTTTTTTATTAACGAGAATAGAGTTGTTAGCGGAAATGTAGCAATTACTTTGGCTTTTTCTTTTTCATTTCCAGCTGAATAAATGTAAGCCGTATTATTCCCTGCGCCTAAAACATAGTTGTTTCCTGTATATCCTTTTTCTCTTAGTTCGACTGCTCTTTTCAAATCTTCATCAGATGGAGATTGTACAAAATCCACATCCTCATCTCCTATTGGATGAACGTGATATTCGCTTTTGTCACTCATCTCCCGAACAACTCTACGAGCAAACTGTCCTAAAAATCCTTTAAAATTTGGCTTGTCTGCATAAACGTGTATTTTAGAATCTCCATCTTTATAAGCTGCTCCAGGAGTTCCGGCAACTGCCCTTTTTTTACCTTCATGTACACCTAATGTTCCACCCTCTTCATGTAAGCCCCCTTTAGTATCGCCGACAAAAACATTAGGATTGTTAGAATTATCTACCGCACCTTTCATTGCTGCAATTTGGTTACTGGTTGCTAATTCTATTTCCGATGATATTTCACTTGTTTGAGTTGTCTGACCTTTTGCCTGTCGTGATGAAATGAGAGTAATATCTTGTGTCGAAGTAACTACATAATTTTTTTCATCCTTAAGCCCATCAGTGCCAATTTTATTTCCGTTTTGGTCATAAAAATCGCCGGGTGTCATTCCATCAGGGTCTATAAACCTAATCGGGTTATTAAATGCATAATTGCAAGGTGACCACCTACGCATCTTATCCGCAAGCGGATCAACCACATGCCATCTCCCTATCTGCGCATCATACATCCTCGCCCCATAATCCATCCACTCCAGCCCACTGCCATCGCTGAATTCGGCTTTTTGTTCTTCCTTACCGTTGAATTTCAGCTTGTTTTCCGGGCTGCCAAAGGCCAGGGCTTTGGAGGAGAGGCCGGACATTATCAACCCGAACGGATAATAACCCGCCGGTAGGCAGGTGTCTCCTCAAGTACCGGTCCCGGGGTAGTCGGGACCGGCCTGCAGATTATCAAAGAACCGACCCTCCAAGAGTCGAGTCCGCCAATTGCACTATTATTACTTACTCACATATAAATATACCCATTTTCGGAATGACGATAACAGGAAAAGTACTTAGGGCAGGTACTGTTCTTGTTCCGTCTACTGTGGTGGTATACGCATTATATACACCATTATTATTTGAGGTTTCGACAACGATCCAGTTGAAAACAGCATCCGCCGTGTGACCCTGGGCCGAAAAATTATTTATTCGCCGGCAGTCACTAAGAAGAGAAACGAAGTGGTATGCTCTACTCACTCCTCGGTACCTGTAAGATGCATGGCATCGAACCTTACACCTGGCTAAAAGAAGTTTTACGGATTATTGCATATCATCCTGTCAACCGGATAGCGGAACTTTCACGCACCGATACAAAAAATAGTCTATTACACCAAGATGTGGTTGGCAGGTGGGATACGTTTATTTCCATATATACTTAGTTTTAGGCATGGTAAAATAAAAAACAAAACAGGATGCTATGTTGCATCCTGGAATTTGTTCATTTTCCGCATTTTACTGCCACCAACTATTTAGATATATTACCGGTTTTAAAACCATCTCTTTTTCTTAATCAAAAAACTATTGCCATTATACTCACCGATAATAAATCTCTTCCCTTCCTCAAATGGTTTAAACTTACCAGTAATCAAAGACATTATGTCAATTTTTAAATCTTTGCTGCTGGAGGACAAGTTTAAATTGCGTATTCTTAAAAAATCAAGATGGCCATCTCCGTTAAAATCTTGGAAGCAGTTCTCGCTCCCATATTTTGACCATAAAGGGTAATATGTAATATTCTTTTTATTTGATATGTCAAATAAAAAACAAATAACAGAAGTCGTACTACTTCCGCTACCATTGCTATTACCTTTAACCAATATATATTGCTGATTTTTGAACTTTCCTGAAAAGAGCTTTAAAGAATAAACATCAATGTCACAAGCAAAATCGCTTTCAAATTTTCCTTTCAACAAATATTTCTGGCCATTAATAAGAAAGTGCCCGCAAGAAGAGTCGTCCAATTCAGATTGCTTGGAGTATACATATTCAATCCTAACGTCTTTTCCAACTAACAAATAACTATATGGCACCGTGCTTATAGCACCTCCAATAGTAATTGTGTCACTTCTATATATGTTCAAAGAAAAATCCATGGGCTTTAAAAAAGAAGTTTTTGTTATTGCACTAAAAGTATTCTCGTATTGCCCAAACAAACTGCTATTTACAAGTAGTAGCATGTTTGCAATAATTACTGCTTTCATAAATTATATTTAATAAGCTCGACCTCCTCCCTTTACAAATCGAGGATGTATTTTCATAAAAACTGTTTGACCGTATGCGGCTGTGGTTTGCCGTCTATATGGGCTTCCATTTTCATTTTTCTTTAGAGGGCTATCTCCGACCTTGAAAATATCATGTGAAGGATCGACAATATTTAATCCAGTCCGATGATTATTGGTCTTCAAATCCCTTCCATCCCATCCTGTTGCACCATTTGAGTAATCCTTTCCTCCCGAAACAGCGTTTATCGCAGCTGATACCGAGGTTGTCATTTCAGAGTTTCTATTTCTCTCTTCATTGGTAGCATTATTAAAATCTCCATATCGTACATTGCCATCAAAGGTAGCATTAGATATTTCTGAAAGAGTTTTACTAAGAGTTTGTTTTCCACCTCTTGCATTATAATTGTTCATTGATGCCGAAGCAATTCCCATTTTCTCTTCCGTATTGTTTGCCTTTTCACTTGCTTCAGCATATGTAACTGCTGCGAGTTTCAATAAATCAGAATTTGAAACACTTAGCTCTCGAATTCCCAACTCAGCTCCGGGCATTACTTTACTTAATGTAGTTGCAACAAGTGCTTGTTCTTGGGTAAGCTGAGAATTATCCTTTGTATTGACAACGTACGCCTTGTCGTCATCTATGCCATCGTTTCCAATAAGAGCCCCATTTAAATTGTACAAGTCTCCTGTAGGGGCCATGCCATCCGGGTCTATATAACGTATCGGATTATCAAAAGCATAATTATAAGGCGAATGCCGTCTCATCTTATCACTCAACGGGTCCACCACATGCCACCTCCCCACCTGCCCGTCATACATCCTCGCCCCGTAATCCATCCACTCCAGTCCGCTTCCATCACTGAATTCATTTCGCTGCTCTTCCTTGCCGTTGTATTTCAGTTTGTTTTCCGGAGAACCGAAGGCAAGGGCTTTGGAGGTGAGGCCTGACATTGTTAACCCGAACGGATAATAATGTGTCTCTTCCAAAATCGGACCCCGATTATGCACCACCCCGCTGATTAGCGGGGCAGGCTCCCCAGATTATCAAAGAACAGATCATTCTTACTCTCGTTACTTACCCACACATAAATATACCCGTTTTTCTGATTATTTCCGGCAGAACCTGTACTGCTTTTCAGGCCATTTAACGTGCTATTTAGAGTTGTTGTGTTTTTCCCAGAGGCAATTGTAATTGCCGGGAATTGGTTTTATTTTATATAAAAACCATGAAAGCAACCCATGTTTTACTTTTAACAGCCTTTGAAAAATTTATCCGGAGGTCTGCATCCGGGTCTCGGAGACTTCCATCAGGAAAAAAGCTGAGCAGCGGCAGTATTATTCAATACAAAGCCGTATACCGGCTTTTGCAGGCGTTTGAGCTTGAAACGGGATTACCCGTTTCTGTTACCATGCTTCGCCGTTTTTCATTAGCTCATCTCAGGAAGGAGAAAGTTTACTGGAACCGGTTTTTCAACCAGTTCACAGCATTTTTATATAAGCGAAATTGCTTTGATGATTATGTGGCAGGCGTTTGTAAAGTACTCAGAACATTTTTTCATTACCTGCAAGTGGAGCAGGGTTTACCGGTCAGCCCGTTTTATCAGCGTTTCCGGGTGCCTGTTTTTCCCCATTATCCTGTTGTTCTTTCCCCGGAGCAGCTTCGTTATTTAATAACGGATACCGGTTTCCGTTGCACACTTCCTGCACATCTGCAAAGAACATTGGACATTTTTATTATAGGATGTACTACCGGATTACGTTACAGTGATCTGATGCAGGTCCGTAAAAACAGCCTGTTGTATCTGGATGATGGTGTTTGGATGGTGGTACATACCCGGAAAACCGGGGTTGAGTTGCGGTTACCGGTACCGGACTACGCTGTGGCCATTATCAAACGCTGGCAACGTCACACTGGCGTATTTGTACTGCCCCGGTTATCTGCCACTAACCTGAATTTACAGATCCGCGAAATTATGTTACGGGCAGGCTGGGATTTCGCTTTCCCGAAAATCCGCCACCGTCACGGGAAGGCTGTTGAGATAAAGCGCAATGATGGGGGAAGTTACCGCTTTTGCGATCATATATCAATTCACAGTGCGCGGCGGACAGCCATCACCACACTATTATTATTGGGGGTGGAAGAGAATATTGTCAGACGTATATCCGGTCATGCTCCAGGATCGCGTGAGTTTTACAGATATGTTGGCCTGGTTCAGGATTATCTGCAACAACAGGTACGGGCTGCTCACCGCAACCTCATTGCGGTGTAGCTGATTATTCAATTACAACATTATTTTACAGTAAACATTCTTCCCCGGGAAGGTTCCATACGATTGTTTTCTGATTAAACCATGGGAAAAAAACATTTTTCCGGCGTTTTTTTCCCATTTCCAATATGCTTCACAAGCTTAGGTTTGTGTGCAATAACCGTGTATGGTTGATGGTTAGACCCTCAAAAAAGAAATATAAGGGTTTCTATAACACCAACCAATAACCCGAAAGTGGTATTTTTTATCTGGGCATTTTAACTCAGCTTCGTTTTTGCAAATCGTATTAGTAGCCTTATCCATCTATATGCCAAAGTTCATTGCCTTTCTACTCTTTATTCTTCTACTTACGCAGGCAGCATCCTCACAGGACTCTCTATCTTCCGGTAGCCTGGTTTCCAAAAAATACCTGGATGTCGTTTCTTCAACTTCAGGCAATCTTTCTAAAAAACTGGACAAGCAAGCTGAAAAGACACTGCGTCAGTTCCGCAAACAGGAAGATAAACTGATAAAGAAATTATCCAAAGTTGATTCGGTGGCGGCGCAAAAGATGATGGCGGAAGCGAAAAGCCGGTACAAGGAACTGGAAGAACGAATGAAGGGATCCGCGTTAAAGCAATATATACCCCAGGTGGACAGCCTGTCCACTTCGCTGGCTTTTCTGAAAGCCAATCCGCAATATTTAAAAGATGCACAGGAACTAAAGGAAAAGCTCACGGAAGCGGCTGGGAAAATGGATGAGTTGAAAGCCCAACTGCATAAAGCCGAAGAGATTAAGGCATTTCTGAAAGAGCGAAAAGAGTATCTGAAACAGCAGATGAGCAAACTGGGCATGTTCCGTAAGTTGAAGAAGATCAACAAACAGGTCTATTACTATGCACAGCAGGTAAATGAATATAAGCAAGCCTTAAAAGACCCCAAAAAGGTGGGCAGGAAGGCGCTGGAGTTATTGGCCAAAAACGGGAAGTTCAGGGAATTCATGCGTAAGAACAGTCAGATGGCCAGTTTATTCCGTATGCCCGGTGATCCGGACAATCCCGGAGCCGGAGCCAACCTCGCCGGTCTGCAAACCAGAGCGCAGGTAAACGCACTGATTCAACAGCAGATAACGGCAGGTGGCCCCAATGCCCAGGCGCAATTTCAGCAAAACCTGCAGTCCGCGCAGGGGCAGCTTTCACAGTTGAAAGACAAAGTAATGAACATGGGGGGCGGCAGCAGTGATATGGAGATGCCGGAAGGTTTTAAGCCAAACAATCAGAAAACAAAATCCTTCTTTCAGCGATTGGAAATCGGCACTAATATTCAATCTCAGCGATCAAATGGAATATTGCCCGTGCGATCAGATATTGGATTGAGTATCGGTTTCAGATTATCGGAAAAAAAGATAATAGGTGTGGGTGGATCATGGTCAATGGGCTGGGGACAAAATATTCAAAACATCAGGATCAGTCACCAGGGTGCCGGGGCCAGAAGCTTTCTCGACTGGAAGCTCAAAGGCGCCTGGTGGATCAGCGGCGGTTTTGAAATGAACTATCGGCCGGGTCTTTCTTCAGTTACGATACCTTCCCCTTCTGGGAGAAGCCGGATGGGGGCCGCCTGGCAGCAGAGTGGGTTGATCGGGGTGAGCCGGAAAGTGCCGATAAAGACGAAGTTTTTTAAGAATACAAAACTGATGTTGCTCTGGGATTTTCTGAGTTATGATCAGGTCCCGAGAGGACAAGCGGTGGTGGTAAGAGTTGGTTATAATTTAAAATAATAAATCAACGATAAAAATAATTAACTAGTAGTATTTGAAAGGAAAAATGAATAATGAGAAATATGAAAAGTATATATGCCAAATTTTGTTTGCTTTTTTTACTGGCGGTAAATTCTAATCAACAAGTAGTGTCACAGGGAGTAGCAAACCCTGACAATTTTCAGAAAATGGTGGATATTCTGCCTCCCGCACCCAATGCAGCTGCATTATCTAAATATGGAGGTATAGAAGTAAGTCAGAATACCGGTGCGCCAAATATTTCAATACCGCTTTTTGAAGTAAAAGGCAAAAATATTAGCGTACCTGTTAGTTTAAATTATTCATCTTCCGGAATCAAAGTTGATGAAATTGCTTCCCGCGCGGGCATGGGTTGGGTGATGAAATCCGGCGGTGTTATTACACGTACTGTACGTGGATTTGCTGACGAAACACATACCCGGAAAATCCCCTGGGGAACATTTGGAAATAATTGGGAAACCTATAAATTCATGAAAGATGTAACGGATGCCTGGTTTTACAGTGGATTTGACAGCGAACCGGATTTATTTACGTTTAATTACCCGGGCGGCGGTGGCAGTTTTGTATTTGATGCCGGCATGAATCCTGTTCAGGAAACATTTAGTAATCAAAAAATCTATTTCAATTTTACTGGAACAGATTGGAACTTTAAAATTGTAGACGCGAATGGCACGGAATTTTATTTTGGTGGCAACGGTGCAGTAGAGAGCAATAAGCGGTTAAGTAATTGTGCAAAGAATTTTGATGGGTATACGGCAACTGCCTGGTATCTGAAGCGTATAAAACATGTATCCGGCGAGGAAATCGTATTTAATTATTCTGCAGTTTCTTATACTTATGATTGCGGAATATCTCAATCATCAGTTTTTACATACAGCCAGCCAAGAACAAAAAATCAGCTTACATGTCCTGTGAATGTCCAGGGATGTCCTGGTGCACAGGCTCAGGCAACAGCGCAACCAACATGTGTGAATAAAACAATGGTTAACGGTGTTTTACTGCAAAATATTTTATGCTTAAATACCAGTCAACGTGTCGATTTTTCATACACAGATCGTCAGGATTGTAATGATAAGCTGATAAGCCAGGTAAGTTTGGTAAATACAATGGATAATATCACGGTTAGGACATTTAGCCTTAATTTTCAGCATATCACATCCTCTGTTGCATCCCAATACCAGGGCGAAACAGAGACTGGAATAGATAAAGCGCCCTATTTAAACACACTAACAGAATCAGCCCCTGGATCCGGTGTCACGGGAAAAATTCATCGCTTCACATATCTTGATCCGGAAAGCAGACCGCGCAGGCTTTCGTACTCTCAGGATCATTGGGGATACTTTAACGGGCAGCATAATAACAGCTTGTTACCCAGACCTTCCGTTTCTAATTCACAGTTAAATGGATGGTTTCCGTATTGCACTGCAAACCGGGAACCAGAAGGTAAATTTGCACAAAAGGGTCTTTTATCGAAAATCACCTACCCTACTGGCGGAGCAGATAGCCTTGTTTATGAATCAAATTCGTACGTTAATCCCTATGGTGGTCGCAGACTCCAACATGTTCTGAATTGCAGCGCCACTGGTCTGAATAACACGACACCTAATACGAAAACTTCCGTAATTTATATTGGTGGAACACAGACGGTCGAGTTAAATATTAATGTATTAAATTCAGATCCGGGCAATTTCTATGACCCGATTCATGATTTTGGGAGAGTTACCATCACAAATAGTTCCGGAAGCCATTTTGATGAGTTGATAAGCCCCGGTACGTCAGTTACCAGATATATTAATCTGATTGGTTCGGAAACCAATACAACAGCATATACTGTTACATTAATCGGGCAAAGGAGTAACACTATTACCGCTCAGATTGAGTTAAAATATTTATCGGGAACAATTACCGAGCCGATTACCAATACCATAACGGGTGGGTTGAGGATAAAGTCAGTGCTTACCAGTAATGAAGGAAATGTACCAATTGTAAAGCGGTATTATTACGGCAACTTAAACTCATTGAATATTTCATCAAGCAATCTGGTACAGTCAATTGATTATGTAAAGAATTATGAAACCCGTAGTGTATGTTTTTGGGATAACAATACTATACCACCCGGAATTAATTACTGCTCCCGTACTGCCATTACATCAGGCTCCCTAAAAGGGTTATACGATTATAAATCGTCCCCAGTCAGTTATGAATATGTTGTGGAGAGTATAGGAGAGAATTTTGAAGGAGGAGGCACACAAACAAAATTCAGGGCGATCAGTGATCAGCGTGGGCAGGTGATATTTGGCAATGATATCTTAAATGCACCGTCAACAGCTTTCAGTAATTATGCCAATGGTAGTCCAACTGAAATATATCAGTTTAAAAAAGATGTGAATGGATCATTTGTACCTGTGAAAAAAACGGAATTGACTTACGCTTTGGATAGCCGTGGGTTTAAATCTGTATGGGGGTATACAATCAACAGAAAATTCGAATTAGGCCCATGGCTTATGAATGAAAGTACAGATTCGTCATGCAGCAGAGACCCCAATTGCCAGAATTATGGTGTTGTAATGGGCAGATTAGATGACAATATTGAATGCTTTGATATGGTACGTTGGGAATTCCCTTCTTACTGGATTTATAATGATACAAAAAAGGAGAGCATATATGATCAGAATGGGCAAAATCCGATAGTTACATTAACGACTAACTACTACGACGATGCTGAGAATTTACAACTCAGCAGAACAGAAGTAAATAACAGTAAGGACGAGTCAATAAAAACTGAGTATAAGTATCCCGATGATTTTCCCGGTATTTACGAGGAGATGACAGCTAAAAATATTATAAACCCGATCGTTAGCGTTAAAACATTCAATGGGAGTACCCCTACAAGCGAGCTGAAAAACAATTACTATAAGGATGTGACTGCCAATGATTATAAGATAAGCAGCATAGTACACTCGTTGGGAACTGATGCAAATAATCAGGCAAATGCCCTTGAGCAGATAGGCACAATTTCAAGATATGACGAAAAGGGAAATATTTGTGAGTTTACCGGTAAAGACGGAATCATCAGCACAGTTATCTGGGGATATAACTATATATATCCGGTTGCTAAAATATCTGGTGCCGGTTATAATACTGTAGCAGGTTTTTTGCCGGGCGGTGTATCAGCCATTCAAACATTGGATGGCCAGCCGCTCAGGGATGCGTTGAATGCAATACGTACTGGCTTGCCGGGTGTACAGGTTTCAACGTATACATATAAGCACCTGATAGGCGTTACGTCCATTACAGATCCGGTAAACAGGACGTCAAGATTTGAATACGATGGCATGGGCAGGTTGATACATGTATTTGACCCGGATGGCAATGTTGTCAAAAAGAATGAATACACATACACAATTAACTACCTGACAAAAATGGGTGTTTTCGTTAATGAACAACAATTAGCGAGTTTTACTTGTCAGAATTGCAACTGGGGCTACCAGGGATCAACAGTACTTTATGAAGTGCCGGCCGGAGTATACTTTTCTGTTGTTTCGGTGGCAGAAGCCAATCAGCGGGCACTGTCTGATATAAGTGTTAACGGCCAGGCTTATGCAAATAAATATGGCAATTGCTATACACAAACTGTTTGTACTACTGAAGGCTATAAGAATGTTGGTTGCGGGTGCGAACTGGGTACAAAAATCTGCATCGGGTCAACTCAGAACGCGGATGGCACCTGGAATATCCAATATAAATACGGTTGGTCTGATGGGTCATACAGCCAAATATATTCTTCCGTATCACCCGTGTGTACCGGGGAAGGTTACAAACAGATTGGGTGTAATTGTGTCAAAGGATTCAAAATCTATACAAGTTCTGTTTTCGTTGCAACACCAAGAGGTAAAATGTGGCAATGCACATATCACTATCACTGGCCGGATGGAACCGACAGTCAGGATTATACAGAACTAAGCTACACGTCATGTACACTTTCTATTGAATAAAACATAAAACCATGAACACAGTTTTTGCAATACTTCTATATATCTTAAGCCTGTATGATGTGTCATATATAAATAATGCGGGTCAAAATAGGAGTTTTAGTCAGTTCGCAGGGAAAAAAATATTGATCGTGAATATTGCCACGGCTTCAGAAAAAACAGGCCAGCTGTCACAGCTAAAACAGTTGCAGCAACAATTTTCTGATAGCCTGGTTGTATTAGCGTTTCCGAGTAATAGTTTTGGAAATGAGCCATTGGGCAACGAAGAAATTCTGGCCTATTGCACACAACAGTATGCTATAAACTTCCCCTTAGCTGCTAAGGGGAATGTAACAGGCCCCGATAAAACAACTCTTTTCGCGTGGCTGGCGGATATCACCATGAATGGAACTATGAATGCTCCTGTCAGAGGTGATTTTTGTAAGTTTTTAATTGACAAAGACGGAACACTGATCGGATGTTTTTCACCTTCAGTTGAACCGATGGATCAGAAGATTATATCCGCTATTACACAATAACAACAAGATTTAATTCATATTTATGAACCGTCTGGTAAAATATATAAAGCTGGCTTGCTTACTTCTCTTTTTAGTAATAAATGATCTTATAGTTTTTAGCCAAAACACGAGTCCTTATAGTTCTACAATACCTGTAAATTCCATTCACACATGGGAAGCTGTAATGCCAGTGACAGATCCTGTGGTTATGGTTGCAAAACCGCATACAGATGTAAAACAGACAATTGTATATTATGACGGGCTGGGCAGGCCACTTCAGACTGTTGCAACAAAAGCTTCGTTGGCGACGGGTCAGTCTGTTATGGATATGGTAAGTCCGCTGATGTATGACGAACTTGGGCGCGAACAGTTCAAGTATCTTCCCTTTGCATCAACAGAAAGCAATGGAATGTTTAAACTAAATCCATTTCAACAGCAGCTTGATTTTATGCAGAATCAATATGCAGATCAGGGAGAATCAGTATTTTATGGAAAAACTATATTTGAACCATCCCCATTAAACAGGTCCGTTAAAACACTGGCTCCTGGAAGCAGTTGGGCTGGAGCTGCAAATGGAGGAAGAGGGGTGGAAATAAAATATTTTCAAAATACTGGATTGGATGATATTAAGATCTGGCAAGTTGCAAATCAAGTAGCAGGTAACTTTGCATCCTACTCAGTTGAAACTTTAAATAATGCAGGAATATATCCAGCTGGTTGCCTGACTAAAACCATTTCGATAGATGAGCACGGCAAGCAGATTGTTGAGTTTAAAGATAAGGAGGGGCATGTACTTGTAAAAAAAGTTCAGCTAACAGCAAACGCTGATGATGGAAGTGGTTTAGGTTATGAGGGATGGATGACAACAATTTACATGTACGATCAGCTTGGACTGTTACGTTGCGTAGTGCAACCTGAGGGTGTAAAGCAGCTGCGTCAAAATGGGTGGGTTTTTGATGCAATTATTTCTGACGAACAGACATTCCGGTATGAATATGATCAACGTGGACGTATGATTATGAAAAAAGTACCCGGGGCTGCTGCCGTTTATATGGTTTATGATAAGTTGGACAGAATAGTAATGACGCAGGATGGCAAAATGCGAAGTGCCGGCAACTGGCTTATTACTAAGTACGATAATTATAACCGTCCTTTTGAAACCGGAATTTTGCAAAATTCAGAGTCTTTTATCACGCATCTTGGCAATGCCTACAATTCAATTTCCTATCCCCCTGTTACTGGAATTTATACGTTATTAACCAGTATTCATTACGATAATTATACCGGCCTTCCAGCTCCTTTGAGTGATTACTTGTCAACCTGGAACAATCATTTTTACACTTCAACTGGAAGTTGGCCATATCCGCAGAATCCCGAAAAAATGCAGAATATTAAAGGGAAAATTGGCTGGACCCAAACGAGGATTTTGGGGTCGAATAATTTTATTTACACTGTTACTTATTATGATGCAAAAGACAGAGTAATACAGGTGCAGTCAACCAATATTTCGGGTGGCGTGGATGTGGTCAGTTCTCAATATACCTGGGCGGGGCAGCCTTTGGTAATGGTAGCCCGGCAACAAAAGGCTGGGCCGGGTACAGCCGCCGAACACATCCAGGTTACAAAATATTCTTACGATGAACTGAACCGTGTTTCGGAAGTACGTAAATCCGTTACGTCCACTATAAATGGAATAACCAAGAGTATTCCGGAAGTGGTGATTATAAGCAATGAGTATGATAAGTTGGGTCAGCTGAAAGAAAAGAAGCTGGGTAGAAAAAAAGATCAAAATGGCGTATATAGCACTGTTCCGCTTGAGTCACAGACTTATGATTATAATATCCGGGGCTGGATGCTTGGGATCAACCGGGCTTATGCACGGGATGCAAACAGCAGTAATTATTTTGGTTTTGACCTTGGATACGACAAACAGGCGAATAATCTCGTTGGAGGTCAATCTTATGCTGCGGCTCAGTATAATGGTAACATCAGCGGTATGGTCTGGAAAAGCAAGGGCGATGGAGAGAAGCGGAAGTATGATTTCAGGTACGATGCGGCTAACCGGATACTAAAAGCGGATTTCAGTCAGTTTACAAATGGGGGTTTTAATCAGAACGCCGGCCTGAATTTTAATGTAATAATGGGGGGGACTGGTCTTGACCCGTTAACAGCGTATGATGACAATGGAAACATTAAGCGCATGCAACAATGGGGAGTAAAAATAACAGGTAGCCTGAAGATGGATGATCTTAGTTATACTTATCTGAATGATAATAAATCCAACCGCTTAAGGTCAGTAACTGATGTAGTAGCCGGTGATAATAAACTAGGTGATTTTAAAGATGGCTCTAATTCGGGAACTGATGATTATATATATGACGTTAATGGGAATATGCATACTGACCAGAATAAAGGAATCAACAATATTGTATATAATCATTTGAATCTGCCGCAAGCGGTTACAGTTAATGGCAAAGGGGTTATAAATTATGTATATGATGCGGGCGGAGTAAAACTGCAGAAAATCACGCTTGAAACAAATGCGACGGTGGTTTATGAAAATGTTACATATACAGGCTTAACCATCACTACAACTACAACATATATAGGCGGTTCGGTGTATGAAACAAAGTCATATAACAACTCAACAGTACAGACTGGCCTTGGCTATACAGATAAGTTTCAGTTTGCTGGTTTTGAAGAAGGAAGAATACGACCGGTTTTTGAAAGCAACGGTGCTCTGAAAAGTCTGAACCTGGATTATATGTTGAAAGATCATCTGGGAAATGTAAGGATGCTGATAACGGATGAAATGCTCAGCACGGCATATCCGGCAGCCACGATGGAGCCGGCTGCCATCAACGAGGAATCGAAAGTTTATTCGAATCTCATCAATACACAGACAGACAAACCCACCTGGTTTACGGATAATCTGTACCCTTCCAACACAAAAGTAGCCCGGTTGAAAAACACGGCGGGTAGCCAGAAAGTAGGACCCAATATGCTGCTGAAAGTAATGGCGGGGGATAGTTATAATATTCGTGTGAGCAGTGGTTGGAATAGCGGAGCGGCTCCCGGGAACAATCCTGCGGATGTATTGACGGATCTGTTTGCTCAGCTGACAAGCGGACTTTCCAGTATCAATGGCGGTAAGGCCAGCCTTATGGAGTTGCAAAATCCGGTAAGTGGGATTAACAGTGGCTTGAATGCTTTTATGAACCAGCAGGGTACTGTAGGCACAAAACCCAAAGCCTATATCAGCTGGGTATTGCTGGATGAGCAGTTTAAAGTAGCCAAAGATGCGAATGGCAATATTATCGGTGAAGGCTACAGCGGCTTTGAGCAAGTGGGAAGCAGTGGTAGTACCACTATTCATACTAGACCAAATTTAACAGTTGCGAAAAGCGGATATTTGTATATTTATACCAGTAATGAGTCGGCAAATATCGACGTGTTCTTTGATAACCTGCAAGTAACGCATAACCGTGGTGCGATTTTGGAAGAGACACATTATTATCCGTTCGGGTTAATAATGGAAGGTATCAGTTCTACTGCACTTAATTTTGGAAGCCCTGATAGCAAGTATAAATTTAACGGCAAAGAAAAACAGTCAATAGAGTTTTCTGATGGAAGTGGATTGGAATGGGTTGACTTTGGAGCCAGAATGTATGACCAACAAATTGGGAGGTGGATAGTGTTAGACCCATTGAGTGAGAAGATGAGAAGGCATAGTCCTTACAATTACGCCTTTGATAACCCACTTAGATATATTGACCCCGACGGTATGGGGCCAAATGATGTAATTATTACAGGGGACAAGGCAAAAGAAGCATTTTACCAGCTTCAAAAAGCGACTTCTCTTAAGTTAACAATTGATGAATCAACAGGCAAAGTAAGTGCAACCGGAAAAGCTAAAACGGAGGCTGACGAAAAGCTGCTTTTAGCAACAACTTCAGAAATAATTGATGTTAAAATATATGCTACATCCTCAAATTATGATAAAGATAATTTGCCATTTGCAACTGGTGGAGCCTTTAATGGTAGTGAAATAAAAGATAAGAAAGTAGTTGCAAATCAAAGCATGAATACTGATATGTTGAAGACCTGCGATGCCTTTTATAATGCAAAAGAAGGAGTAAGTGTGTTGCATGAAGTTCTTGAGGCTTACATAGGGGCTGAATTATCTCCGGGTATTGGTGGTCCTACGACTATTTCTGACCCTAATTCTCCTGAAGTTAAGAGTTATGAGGCTGCTCATGATAAAGCGAAAGAAATTGATAAAAGATTTATAGAACCAGTATTTCAACGAGAAGGAGTTACGGGTAAATTTTACATTCTTAAGTTTAATCAGGAAACCCAAAAGCTTGAAAAGAAAGTAATTAATGACTTGTCAAACTAAACAATGAAGAAAATATATATTATCGGATTTCTATTTTTTCTCCCTTTATTTGTCATGAGTCAGGATAACAAATATTCAAGAAGTATCAGAATATTAGCCATACAGAAGCTTGAGTTATATTACTTACTACATGGCATTGATATAAATACTCTTGATACACTTACTTTTATATCATTGGCTGATACTTCACGTAAGTGTAAGAATTTCAAGAAAATTAAAGCAAAAGGCAAGTATATTTTTGAAATAGCAGATATGGATATTGTTAACGGATTACCAGCTCATTCAATCCGTTACCCATATTTAATGAGTTTCGGCCAAATCAATATTATTAGAAATGGCAGGGATGGTAAAACAGGAGAAACAACCCAATACAGGTCAATAAACACAAAAGGGTTGTTTATTGAAAGAAAAAATATTATCAAGAAATTAAATAAAAGAAGCAACGCCAGTTCAAAGAGTCAATTTATTTTAAAATGTATCCTTCCGGCCAATTACATCTTTGCATGGTCAACCATTTTTAGTAACTGTGGGGTGAAAGTTACGCTATCCAGTTGACAGGGCGATCGGCAATTTCGCGTAAAACATCTTTGAGCCAGGCATTAAGTTCCACTCCATTCATTTTGTAGGTACCAAGCAACGAGTACAGCATATCATTGCGGCGTGCGGTTTCATGGTAGCCGGCGAATTAATAATATTTCCGGTCCAGGGCAATCGGAGTATACTGATTTCAGCCGGATTATTGTCGATATGAAGCCGGCTATCGTTTACATATTCGTATAACAGGTCCCTTTGTTCAATGCTTTAGCCAAGTGCTTTGCCAATGGCACTTTTGGGAAGGGTTTGCAAATACTGTTCTTTCATTCAGTTGTCCAACTGTGCAAGGATGGGCACAAATTCCCGCAGCCGGGCTTCTCATATTTCATCAGGGTTAGTAAGTAAAGAGGGGCGGAACGCCCCCGCTGAGCTAATCGTCAGTCATTCCGCAAGTCGCCACTGGCGACAGTATACCCTGCAAGAGGGCAACTCAAGTACGAGGTACGAAGTACGGCACTTCGTATGAAACGTCTCTACTGTTATCTCACATACCGCATTTCACTCCTGAAAATAACGAGGCAAGAATACGACGGACGAAATTCAAAATCTTGCCGTTACGAAAAGCGGATCTTTGTATATTTATACCAGCAATGAGTCGGCAAATATCGCCGTGCCTGCCAGCCGGCAGGCTGGTTCTTTGATAACCTGCAAGCCTGTCCCGGCCACCCGGTACGTCGGGATAACGCATACCCGTGGTGCGATTTTGGAAGAGACACATTATTATCCGTTCGGGTTGATAATGTCCGGCCTCTCCTCCAAAGCCCTGGCCTTCGGGGGCACGGAAAACAAACTGAAATACAACGGTAAGGAAGAACAGCGAAATGAATTCAGCGATGGTAGCGGGCTAGAATGGCTGGATTATGGGGCGAGGATGTATGATGGGCAAATTGGGAGGTTCACTACTGGAGACCCGAAAGCAGATAAACTTTTTGAGTGGTCACCGTATATTTATGCAGTTAACAATCCAATTCTTTTTTTTGATCCAGATGGTGAGTATCCTTACCCAGTGCATATCCGTTCATTTGCTCCCTTCAAAACCTTTGGTGGAGGCTTTGAAGGAGATAATAGAGGTTATTCAACCGCAGCAGGAAAAGGTGAGGGAGGAAGTGTTACTTCGCGAGTTCAACAGACATTTACTGTAGACCCAGCAAAAGGGACATTAACTGGAGAACGGACATGGAGTGACGAGTCACACCATTTCATTTTAGGAACAAAAACAGCAACACCTGATGGAGAAGTAAATGCAACTTTTGGCTGTAGTCCTACCAAGAACAGTGCAACTATAGATGCAGAAATGACGGGTGCTTTGCCGTTATTAGACGGTTCACCAGACATTGATGTTAAGTCCACAATCAGTATCGTCGAGGATACTAAAGCGGGCACTTTAACTGTCAATGCAACAATGAAAGGTGATGGTTTTCCTGCTGCAGAAATGTTTATTGGTGATACTAAGGGGCAGCAATTAATGATTATAGCGAGTCCTGCTCAGGGAAACCCATTTACGAGTTTACCGGGTGATAATAATAGGTATATGGGAAGTGCTAACTTTACAGTTGCAATAAATGAAAAAGGAGAGTTTATGGGAGTAGTGGTAGGAACGGGTAAAGATGCAAAAACATATTCTATTGCAGATTGGAATAAGATGCTTCAGGATAATGAAACCTATAAAATAAACTCAGTCAAATAATTCTTGAACTGCATAGGTGCTTTAATAATATAGAATGAAAAATAGAATTATGCTAACATATTTGATAAGCTTAATGCATCTTTTGATCCTATGTTCTTGTAATCAAAAACCAGAACCCGAAACCTATCTTATCCCTTCAGACTTTATAGGGAAGGTTAATATTCTTTTTAATCAAAACGGCACTCCTGTCAAGTACAAGAATGTAAACGGTCAAGAAGTGATTCATACGCCTCAGATTGGTGAACCGGTTAAGTATGAGAATGGAAGAAGGGTTTACGAAATACCCGCAAGTGGTATATTGTTAACTCAATTCAAAGATGAGTACGGGTTTGTTGACAGAAAATACTATTCTGTTGATGCCACTGGAAAAAGAACTGAATTGGAGGTGTTCAAGTTTGAGCATTTTAAGAAGGATTCTGCTGGGTATGTAGTTAAAAACAACATTCAAAAGGGCGTTTTTGGAGATGGAACAAGTGTGTCATACGGGAATATGAATCTTAAGGCCCAAGATTTTTACGTCTCCGCATATAATCAGCTTGATAGTTTTTTCACAAAAGAGTATTTAAAAAACTTCAATGAGAAAGTAGAAAGGATCACAAGACTGAAGCTATAGGTAACATAGAACATATTTGATTTTTTAACTTCAGAACATAGGGTAGTGGACCAATTGTCACCTGCCTGAAAGCATCATAGATTAACAATACTTCAAATTACAGCCACTCAGTAATGAGTGGCTTTTTTATGTCTAAAACTTAATGATTCTGGAAAAGAACTGTAATAGTTTGTATTTAATAGGACAGTTGAGAATTAATTATTCAATTTTCATAAGGGATACAGATAAAAAATAGGCTTCTGAATTTACTTGATTCAGTAGTTTTTGTTTGGACAAGGCAATAGATTCAATTAAAATCTGCAAGGAGGTTTACCCATGCAATACCGCCCACTATGAGTAAAATACTCCCCATATTTAGCACCACCCGGGTAGTATTGTTTTAAGGTTTCTTCCATTTCCTGATAATACTCAGGATTAGCATGTATTTGTCTAAAGCGGGGCAGAATACCCCACAGAGTAATTAATCAACCATTCCGCAAGTCACCCCATGCGACAGCATACCCAGCAGGAAGGCAGCTCAAGTACGTAGTACGAGGTTCGAAGTACGAAGTACTGCGCTTCGTATGAAACGTCTCTACTGTTATCTCACATCCCGCATTTCACTCCTGAAAATAACGAGGCAAGAATAACCAATGGCAACAGTACGACGGATGAAATTCAAAATCCCGTCGTTACGAAAAGCGGATATTTGTATATTTATACCAGTAATGAGTCGGCAAATATCGACGTGTTCTTTGATAACCTGCAAGTAACGCATAACCGTGGTGCGATTTTGGAAGAGACACATTATTATCCGTTCGGACTTATCATGCAAGGTATAAGTAGCAAGGCATTGAACTTTGGCGACCCTGAGAACAAAAGGAAATTTAATAAAGTTTCTGAGTTACAAAACAAAGAGTTTTCTGATGGCGGTGGGCTTGAATTATATGCAACAGACTTTAGAAGCCTTGACCCACAACTAGGCAGATGGTGGCAGATAGACCCCAAACCTAATGTAATGGAAAGCCCATACGCTGCCATGGGAAATAATCCTATTCGTTATAATGACCCATTAGGAGATACATTGAATGTTGCAGATTTACAAAAAAATGATAGCAAAAGCACTGCCGCGCTTATAGCTGATTTAGCTGCTAAGAGTGGCCTCACTCTAACGCAGGATGCAGACGGGAATGTTACTTATGCAAAATCAGATGATGGGAAAGCGGTAGTAGGTAATGATGCCAATGGTAAAAAAGCTGGAAGTAAAACAGCCAGAAAAGAGTTAATGAAAGTTATTAACTCTAAAAAACATACCGTGAATGTAAAATATACAACCGGGGGTACCATGGTTGATAACAATGGAAAAAAATCTACAAATGACATTTTGTTTAACCCACAAGAGATATTAAGTACGATGTCAGGTAAGAATGTTTCAGGTGATTTGAACCGAACAACTTTTGGATTTGCACTATCTTTTTTTCATGAGCTAGGTCACACACTTTATAAAGGGGGAAATTTGAATGACGGAACTGGACCAGGTGACCCCGGCCGTGAACGTTTGCCCAATAAAATCAGAAGAGAGCTTGGTGTAAACGATTACGGACAAAATATTCTTCATGACCCTTTAAACGGGCCTGACGGAAGGAAATATTTTCCTTTTAGTATGGAGTCATACAATAGACTTATAAGCAACCAACTCCCATTAGATAAGTATATAATTGATGACAGATAACTTAACAACGGCCGTTTAATAAATAAAAGCTAAAATTAAAAACACAAGCAATGAAAACCTTCCTGCTATATATTCTATTGTTAGTATCAACATGTCTTTTTTCTCAGTCCAATGACGAGTGTAAATACTTTACTGTATTAACATACCTTAAAACTAATACAGCGATTAACAAGCAAATAAAAGAGTATACTAGTTTTTGGAAAATTAAAAAATTCAAATTTTTAGATATGAATGTATCTCCGTGGGTTGAGTTTATTGAAATTAGACAATTTAAAGACAAAATAATTCCTGATAGTATAGGGCTTAGTAAAGAAATCGTTTCTGATGATAGGCTTTATTATAAGGCGTATAATTTTGAACCATTCAAATCTGGCCTCTTAGCTGAAACGATTGAGGAAAACGATTCCAAACTATATCTGACCTTTTCAAAGGTTATTGGCAACACATTACTTATTGAAATTCTCAATTCAAAAAACGAATTACCAAGAGGTCGTAGACGGGGCGGTGGTGTTAAAATTCTTTTTGTATTTAATCCATCAGGAGCTATTAAAACAGTATTACTTAACACTGTTGTGTATAATTAGTAAAGAAGCAAAAAGCCCATTTTGCTTTAGAGTTTTGAACGACGTTGTCAATAAGAAAGAAAAGTTTGTCCCTATTGCTGTCGTCCAGATTGTCAATATCCTGCATCTGCTTCAATGTCTTTTTATCAACGGCCATGTTATGGTCTTTGCCGATTAAGTAATCAATAGTAACCTCAAATACTTCTGCAATCTTAGAAGCCACTTCCACTGATGGCACAGCTCCATTGCGTTCATACTTGCTGATAGCTTCCCTGGAAGCTTTGATAGCGGCTGCCAGGTCAGTCTGGCACCATGGCTCCCAAGGCATATAAAAACTATATATTACTGGATGACCAGTTTAAGTACGCTGACGGCGGCAGCAGCCGTGTAGGCAGCAGCGGAGTAGTAAAAGACCATTGGACGGATGGATTGCAAAATATTAACGTTACAAAAAGCGGTTACCTATTTGTTTATGTCAGCAATGAGAGTAACTTTAATGTGTTCTTTGACAACCTGCAGATTGTGCATACAAGAGGGCCGGTATTGGAAGAAACACATTATTATCCGTTCGGGTTAACGATGGCGGGGATAAGTAGTAAAGAATTGAGTTTTGGGAGCCCTGAGAATAAATACAAGTTCAATGGAAAGGAACTTAATAATAAAGAGTTCAGCGATGGTGCAGGCCTTGAAACCTATGACTTCGGTGCAAGAAACTATGACCCACAGATAGGAAGGTGGCATACTGTTGACCCCTTATCAGAAAAGATGAGGAGGTATTCTCTTTACAATTATGCCTTTGACAATCCATTAAGATATATTGACCCAGATGGGATGGCTCCTACTGACTGGGTACAAAATAAAAAGACCAGAGACGTTTATTGGGACCCGAAAGTAAACTCTGCTTCAGATGTAAAAGACCCCAATATCCAATATGTTGGAAATGGAGGAACAATTTATGAGGCTGAAGATGGAAGTACTATTCAATTAGATGCAGGGGGTAAGTGGCATTATATTGACAACAAAAGTAAAGATGCTAAACCCACCACTACAGAATCTGATAAAGCAAATCAGGAGCCTTCTGGTACTGGAGGCGGTGATGGGGATGGTAGTGGCAGTGGTTCAGGACAAATGTCAGATGCTGATGCACTAAATAAAACAGCCGATGTTATAGATGCAGGAACTGCTGCTGTTGCTGTTGGAGCAAAAAAGTTTGGAGAAGTGTCTGTTAAAGCTGCTGGTGCAATGGATAATGTAGACGAAGTTATCCAAGTAGCACAGGGTGCACACACAGCAGGGAATGTAATGACAGCCGTAGATATTGTAGGGAAGGCGACAGGTGTAGTTGATGCAGGTTTAGCTGTAAGAGATGCGTGGAATAACCCCACAGCTGGAAATATTACAAAAGCAGCATTTAAAACAGCAATGGTTTTCGTCAAAACTAATCCGGTAGTAAACTTAGCATTAGCAGTGGCTGACGTTACAGGACTCACTGATTGGTTTTTTAAATGGTAGTAATTATGAAGGTTATTAAATTTGTTGCTTTTTTATTCTATAGGTATTATTCAACAGGAGGGACTAGAAGGATTCCATACTTTAGTACATTGTGCGCATTAGCGATGATGTTATATATTCACTTGTTTCAAATTTTGATTCTAATAAATCGTGTTGATGATATTATTCCCGGCGGGGGCAATGAAACAAGACCTGTTAAGTATTTAAAAATGGGCTTGTTTTTTATCCCAATATTCCTACTACTTGCTAATGTTATTAGAAAAAAGGAACTTGAGCAAATGAGTTATGACAAAGTGGTAGTTAGAAAAGGGTATCTTTCTTTGGTAGGTTATCTCATTCTTTCCTTTGCTGTCCTTATTCTTTTGATACTGTATAAAAAGGGGAAACTATAATAGCCAGTTATTAGGTTCTCAGCTATCCGTCTAACTATCAGCTTCAACGAAGCTGTAAAAAACAAGCCCGGTAATAACCGGAGGTTAACAAAAAAAGCATTTCAAGTTTCTCAGCCACTCATCACCGAGTGGTTTTTTTTATGCCTAAAACTTAATGATTATGGAACTAAACACAACAAACCCACACTGCTTTACCTACCAAACAGAAGAGCTGTTAATCGAAATACTGGGCGGTGTAAGAGTAGATGGATTAGGCAGGATGAGGGTAACGATAAAAGTAACAGTGGTAAACCGGAAACAGAAAGACAACCTGTCTAAAGAACAAATTGCTCAGCTTGCCGACTGTACTTTTATTGACCGCTCGGAAAATGTACGGATGCCGGTGAAACGCAATACTTGTTGTTCACTCCCCGCGGGCTCTTGACACGAAATATTGATTCCACATCTGCCAACTAACTTGAACGAGGTATAGCGCATTGAATGTAACGCAGTCCGAACAAGAAAAGTACTGAACATGCCATGTCTACTATTCCTGATATCAACATCACAAAAAACCGGTATATTTATATGTGGGTAAGTAACGAGAGTAAGTTTGATGTGCCTGCCAGCCGGCAGGCTGGTTCTTTGATAATCTGCAAAGCCTGTTCCGACCGCCCAATAAGTCGGGATAACCCATAATCGCGGATCAGTATTGGAAGTGACACACCTGCCTGCCGTCCGGCGCATTATTATCCGTTCGGGTTAACGATGGCGGGGATAAGCTCCAAAGCCCTGGCCTTCGGCAGCCCTGAAAACAAACTGAAATATAACGGCAAAGAAGAACAGCGAAATGAATTCAGCGATGGTAGCGGGCTTGAGTGGATGGATTACGGGGCGAGGATGTATGATGGGCAGATTGGGAGGTGGAATCATATTGATCCTTTAAGTGAGAAGATGCGAAGGTATTCGCCTTACAACTATGCTTTCGATAATCCAATAAGATATATTGACCCTGATGGGATGGCTCCGACTGATGACTATAAATTAAAGCGGAATGGTAAATTAGAACTTATTCGTAAAACAGATGATGTTGACGATAAGATTTATACGACATATAATAATGGAGATGTGAAAGAAGATGAAACTCCACTTACCGTTAGTAAAAGTATAACGGGAAGCCTGACCACAGATAATGAAACAGGTAACAGTTCCTTAAATATAAGAAATAATCCAGACGGGGCGTTACAGCTATTTAAATTTTTTGCCGACAACACAGAAGTGGAATTTAATTTAACCAATTTTACTGACGGGAAGGGAATAGAGAGTGTTTTAAATACCAGCCATGACCCCGAAAAAGTTAAAGTTAATTTTGGTTTGGTAAAGGATAAATTAGAGGCTGGTATCTATCCTTATGAAGGTACACATAGCCATCCGGATAGCGATAAGGGATTTGTTTTTTATCCCCAACCTTCAGGATTTGACAAAAATGGAAATACCTTGAATATAGATAACACGGATGCAACCGTTGCTGCAATATATGAAACGATAAACCCCAAAATGGTTAGCACAATTTATATCCCAAGGTTTAAAGCATTTGTACAATACAACTCGCAGAAGATTCTAAATAATGGAGACTTTATAAAAAAATAGAGTTTATGAAATTAGTACTCATTTTCTTGTTTGGCCTTTATTCATGTAATGCAAAGAAAACTTTAGATTTTCCTACGTTTCATATAAATAATAGTATTCTTCTTGATAAAATAACTCGATTTATTGCTATAAACAGTAAGGTTGGAGATGGAAGTGATATTATTATCTCAAGTAATAAGGTATCTGATACAACAGTATTCTATCTCGTTGGGGATAGAAGGCCAAACTTTAAGGAGAACCGAATTTTGGGATGTATTTATGTTAATAAAGTTCTGATTTGGTTGCAAGGTGAAGAACCAGATGTTCAGTTTATATCAATTGACAAATCATATTCAAATGAACAGCTTGAAGTTGATATAGTCAAGAATGAAAATGAGGTTTTTTTTGGCCATCCCTTACAATGGACACTTGAGTTTAAGGGTAACACTCTTGTTAGCTGCAAATCTAATAGTGTAGAAAATTGCGAGGAAGTGCCAAAGTAGCTTAGTTTAAAATAAATAAAGACCTCGTTGTCCATAGTCCCGTTGTCCATAGTGTTCAATAAATAAAAAAGAGGGCAACATATCAAAGTAGTTGGTTTTAAAAAGATTAATTAGCCAATCGTTACCTGTATCTGAGAAACAGAAATCTTTTAAATACTTCAAAACACAACCACTCTACTGAGTGTTTTTTTTATGCCTAAAATTTAATGAATATGCAATTGGAAACTGTATGGTCGAATAAAATTTTCAGCTAAAGATAATGTTTTTGCAAAGTAACTGCCGAGTACATATTTCCTGTCTCAGACCGCTCCCACATTTGAAATATCACGAGGCAAGAATAACCAATGGCAATTATTCGACAGATGAAATTCAAAATCCCGTCGTTACGAAAAGCGGATCTTTGTATATTTATACCAGCAATGAGTCGGCAAATATCGACGTGCCTGCCAGCCGGCAGGCTGGTTCTTTGATAACCTGCAAATAACGCATACCCGTGGGGCGATATTGGAAGAGATACATTATTATCCGTTCGGGTTGATAATGGCGGGAATAAGCAGTAAGGCGTTGGGGTTTGGTGGGCCTGAGAATAAATATAAATATAACAGGAAAGAGATTAACAATAAGGAGTTTACAGACGGATCCGGGTTAGAGCTGTATGATTTTGGTGCAAGAAATTTTGATCCACAGTTAGGCAGATGGCAAACAGTTGATCCGCTGACTGAAAAGATGCGGCGTTATTCTCCCTATAATTATGCTTATGATAACCCATTAAGATATATTGATCCTGATGGAATGGCTCCGACAGACTGGATCAGGTTTACGGATGAGTATGGTAAAGATCGATATGTTTGGAATGATCATGTGAAGAATCAAAAAGATGCAAAAGTCTGGGCGTCGACTATGAAAGCCAACAATGGAAATGAAGGTTATTCAAATGTTCAGTACATTGGAGAAACAGCAAAAGTAGAGAGAGGATATACTGATGCAAACCCGGAAACAAAGCCATATCAATTAAACGCAGATGGTACTGCTACGCAATTAGATTATGGTAAGCCTACAACAACCACTCGAGACCCTGCAAATGATGAACCAGGAAAAGCAGATGGAGATTCTCAACCCTCAGGCGTGGATAAGGCTCTTGATATCATTGATAAAACTGAAGATGGGCTTAGCTTGGCAAGAGATGTTACAGAGGGGATGTCTGTAGGGGCTCAGGTTGTAGCAAATAAGGCCGTTGGTAAAGAGGCAATGGATCAAGTTGTAACAAATGTATTGGATAAATCACCCGTTGGAAAAGCTATCGGTAAATATGCACCCGGTGTTGATATTGCAATGGATATTAAAAATGGAGACTATGTTAAGGCGGGTGTAAAGGGAGCATGGGCATTAGCAAGAGGACCGATAGCAGCTACTGGCCCTATTGGGGTCGGTGTTGTTATTGTTGGAGAAATAGTTTTAGGGTTAAACGATTTTCTTGATTGGTGGTAGAAATTTAAAATGCTCCTATTGATGGAAAAAATACAGTATTCACTCATTTACATGCTATACAAAGCGAGGTATTATAAATCCGGCAGAGGGTATATATACAGGGCAAATCAAATCATAGCATTTATTTTGTCAATAGCTTTGTCAATACCTTATTTAATAATTACTAAAGTGAAATTGACAAGCTATGCAATGTTATTTTTTTTCTGTCTGGTTGCAATAACGGTGTTTTATTTGTTAGAGAGAAATATAACAAAGCACAAGCTAATGTCCAATAGACATATTTATCAATCAAAGAATAGGTATTTGATACTCTTTTATTCTGCTTCATTTTTCTTAATATTTTTATTTGTGCTTTTGAATTATTTAAGGTCATGAAAATATTTATATTTATGGCAGAATTGTTTTTTTAATCATGCGTTCTCTCAGAAAAAGACTTACTTGTGTCAATCGAGAAATGCATTTTGGAAAACATTATACAATTTCCATTTGAAAAATACAATGGATGTCAAAGCCTTAAATTTTTTGACCTTTTGATTAATTGATCAATTAAATGAATTGATTATATTGCCGCAAGGAATGGTTACCTTACAACGGCAGAGTTCAACTACTTATACAATTTGCATATCAGATTGTTCTCTCCCGGATCTCGCAGAAGAAAGTTGAAAAACACACTGGTTCACGGTATCTTTTCATAAGTAGTCAGCAGCAGCGGACACCGGAGACCAGCGAAACGGAATACTTCGTATTTCATTCCATCAAGGTTCTCTTGACACAAAATTCCCATCCCACTTCTGAAAAAGAATAAGTAGGGCACTCGGTATGTAACGCAAACAAAACAAGAAAAATTCAACACCTTACCTAAGTACTATTCCAAATATCAACATCCCGAAAAATGAGTATATTTATATGTGGTTAATTAGCGAGAGTAAGTTTGATGTGTTCTTTGATAACCTGCAGTGCATGCCCCGCTAATCAGCGGGTGGTGCATAACCGGGGTCCAGTATTGGAAGAGACACACCTGCCTGCCGGCAGGCAGGTTATTATCCGTTCGGGTTGATGATGTCCGGCCTCTCCTCTAAAGCCCTGGCCTTCGGCAGCCCTGAAAACAAACTGAAATATAACGGCAAGGAAGAACAAAAAGCCGAGTTCAGCGATGGCAGCGGACTGGAGTGGATGGATTACGGGGCGAGGATGTATGATAATCAGATTGGGAGGTGGATGACAAGAGACCCGTTATCAGGCAAGATGCGGCGTTATTCTCCTTATGTTTATGCTTTTGACAATCCTATACGTTTCACAGACCCTGATGGAATGGCACCCAGTGACCCTATTGAAAGATTGAACAAGATGGCAAAGACAATTGATAGCAGGTCTAATGAAAGTTGGAAAAATAGTCTTGAACCGTCGGGTAAAAATATTTCACCGGGTAAACCTTATTACCACAATAAAGAACAAGGATTTTTCATTACAGAAAAAAATGGAGAATTTTCTGCCAAGAAAGACCAAAAACCCGGCTCCCAGATGCCTGATTATAATGGAGTAAAGCAGGGGACTGCAATAAGCATTACTGATAAAAGCGACATAGGCAAAGACGAAAAGCTTGCAGGCAGTAATCACACTCATGCCAATCAAGATGGTACAGGAAGTCCACCTTCTGTATTTGTCGATGGCAAGAAAGGTGATTTGTTTAGTCTGAGCACTGCATTGAACGATGGGAATAATGATTTTGTTGTAATGGTTGAGGCAGGAGATGCGAGATATGCATTTGCAATAACTGACCCAGCTAAGGCAAAAGAGTTTTTCAAGAACGGCAATGCCATTTTATCTGCATATAATGAAGCTGAGGGAACAAACGGAACATGGACAAGTGCAGCACAAGAAAAAAACATATTGGCCGTTATAGGTGATGGTAGTAAATCGGGAATAGGGCTATATAAAACAACTGATAAAGATAAAAAAGTAAACTTTGAGCAGCTAAAACCCTCACAGTAAACCGTTGTGAGGCAGCTATATTAATTGAGGAGTTTAACTTGAAAAACAAATGCTATGCATCCTGTAAAATTGATAGTGACTTGTGCATTTTTTATATGTAGTAACGTTGCCTTTAGCCAGGAAAATCTCACTTACTCAAAGGTTGACAGTATAGTTGCTTCAATAAATAACTCAAAGAAGTTACACAATATACTGGACACAGGCCGGATAGAGCAAGGTAATGTGAAAGGGAGGTACAGAGATTGCTATGTGGTCGATACTGTCAATAATGAACTAAAAGCCTTTATGGGCTCAGTAACTTTAGATAAAACTCTTAAATCAACAGTCGTGGCTTACTACTTTCATAACTCCCAGCTCATAAAAGTTGAAGTAGGAGATATAATGGGAGGATACAAAAAGTACAATACAACATATTTGTACTACATAAAACAGGCAAAGGTCAAAGATGACACACTTCAATCAAAGGAACTGAAAAAGCTTAAGTACCTAAGACAATCGGTGTATTATTTTGAGAATTTTAAAAAAAGAATGCCCAATTAATCGTTACGAGCCAGCTTCGAATATTTCAAATCAGCCACCCAGCAATGGGTGGTTTTTATTATGCCATTTCTTCGGCAGGCAAACCTAAAACTCACTGATTATGGAACTACAAACAACAAATCCGAATTGCCTTATTGTAACCCTCCGGCCAACAACATCATTCCGTAGTAAATTATTTTTCGTACCGGTGCGGTAAAAGTTCAGTTATCCGGTTGACAGGGTGATCGGCGATGACGCGTAAAACTTCTTTTAGCCAGGTGTAAGGTTCGATACCATGCTTCTTACAGGTAGCAAGCAGCGAGTACAGCATACCGCTTCGTTTCGCTTCTTAGTGACTACCGGCGAATAAATAATTTTTTCACCCAGGACCACACGGTGGATGCTGTTTTCAACTGGATCGTTGTCGAAACTTCGAATAATAATGGTGTATACAATGCGTAAACCACCACAGCAGACGGAACAAGAACAGTACCTGCTTTAAGTACTATTCCTGTTATCATCAATCCGAAAATGGGTATATTTATATGTGAGTAAGTAATAATAGTGCGATTGGCGTTCTCGACTCTTGGAGGGTCAGATCTTTGATAATCTGCAGGCCTGTCCCGACTACCCGGGGACCGGTACTTGAGGAGATACCTGCCGGCCGGCGGGTTATTATCCGTTCGGGTTGATAATGTCCGGCCTCTCCTCCAAAGCTCTGGCCTTCGGCAGCCCGGAAAACAAACTGAAGTACAACGGCAAAGAGGAACAGCGAAATGAATTCAGTGACGGCAGCGGAATGGAATGGATGGATTATGGGGCGAGGATGTATGATGCGCAGGTGGGGAGATGGGGTGTGATTGATTTATTGAGTGAAAAGTATATTTCATACTCTCCTTTTACATATTGTATTAACAATACTGTGAATTATATAGACTTTGATGGTAATGAAATAGGTAATCCAAACAGCCCGGATACAAAGAGAATACAAGAGGTTATGAGCAAATCATCTGTAAGTAAGATTCTTTGGGAAAAAATGGCAGATGATAAAACTCAAAAAATACATTTTTACATTGAAAGCTCTAAATCGACCAGTAAGTTTACTAAGACAATGGGCACAGCTGGTGCTGAGACTACTACTTTAAATGATTATAACTATCGGAGTAAGAATGGAAAGCATAATCCGAATACTGAAAAGGTGGCATTTGAGTTTGATCAGGAAAGTGGCAATAATTATAAATCTAGTGAATGGGATAATGCTGCAATTGTAGTAAATGATGAAAATAGAATCAGTGTAGTTTCGAAACTCGGCAAAGCTGGAATATCGACAGACGGTTATTCAATTGAGGAAACCAATGAAATTGTTTATTTGTATTTGCTGACTCATGAGGCAACACATACCACACTACAGTCCACATATAACAATAGAGATGTTAAGAAAGGACCTGATGGAAAGTATGTGCAAACATCATCAGTTATTCCTCACGACCAGAGGGAAGAAGAAATTGATGCGGACAAAATGGCATTATCAGCGGCACAAGAATATGATGCCAACAGAAAGAGGAATTGAATTAATTATGTTAATCCTTTAAAATGAAGATCTACATTTCTTTTATCCTGTTAGTAGCATTATTGACTTCTTGTTATTGTAGAAAGTTTACAGGACTGTCACCCCTTGAAAATGCCTTTACGGATAGTAGAGATAGAGATGATGAAAAATATGGAATGTATAATGCTCATTGGGTTTATTTATATTCAAAATATGACAAAGTAAAAAGTATAAATGAAGGTACGGTAGTCGCGGTTTATAATCTGGGCGACATGTATTCTGTGGTTGTAAAATCAGATTCTTGCCAATATGTTTATCATAATATGAGGAAAGTAGTCGTAAGCAAGGGTCAACCTGTTATATATTCGAGTCTAATTGGCTATGCGAACACAAAGGGCAAAAAGTATCTGTTGAAGTTTGAGGACAATTGTAAAGTGTTTAGATAATAAAGCTATAGTGTGATTATTTTTATTGAACATATAATACTCACTATTACAGTATCCCTCCGGCCAAGTACATATTCCCCCGTTCACTTTGTCCCCATACTTTAGCTGCAAAAAGTTATGGGAGAAAATTTATCAATCAAGAGCCGGAAGTTCCGCAGCAAAGATGAGATTTTTTGCACTAATTGGCCAGCAGCAACAGAGCGGCTTATCGGTAAAGGCTTTTTGCAAGTCGAACCAGCTGTCAGATGGTAGCTTTAACAACTGGGTAAGACTATAATACGCCCCATCTGTAAGACTCGCCAGTTAGTAGTTGTCAAAAATTATTCTTCAATTCTTCCTTATATCCGGAATACGCATGTAATTGCTTATACCGGGGCGGGACGCCCCCGCTGAGCGCATAGACAATCATTCCGACCGTCGCCACAGGCGACAGTATACCCGGCAGGAGTGCAACTCCGCCGGGTCAGTTGCAGGGTGGAGGCCGGCGAAATGCAATCCTTCATATTTCGTTCCCTCCGGGGCTCTTGACGCGAAATTTCGATCCCAACCTGGCAACTGATTTGTACGAAATTCGGCGCTTAGAATGTAAGACAGACGGAACAAGAAAATCATAATACACTTGTACTTTTCCTGTTATCATCATTCCGAAAAACGGTATATTTATATGTGAATAAGTAATACTAGTGCGATTGGCGTGCTCGACTCTTGGAGGGCTGGTTCTTTGAAAATCTGCAGGCTTGTCCCGACTAACCGGGGACCGGTACTTGAGAAGACTCCTGCCTGCCGGCAGGTTATTATCCGTTCGGGTTGATGATGTCCGGCCTCTCCTCTAAAGCCCTGGCCTTCGGCAGCCCTGAAAACAAACTGAAATATAACGGCAAGGAAGAACAAAAAGCCGAGTTCAGCGATGGCAGCGGACTGGAGTGGATGGATTACGGGGCGAAGATGTATGATGGGCAGGTGGGAAGGTGGAGCGTGGTGGATCCATTGGTTGAACAGATGAAAAGTCAATCTCCATATAATTATGTGTTTAATAATCCTCTTCGGTTTATTGACCCGGACGGGAGAAGTGCAGAAGATGCAACGTATGAAGCACTAAAGAGAAGACAGGCCATGTTTGGACGCGAAGATGACGAAGAAGGAGAAGATCCTCAAGATCCTGAAAAAGGAAGAAAAAGCAAAGGGCAGATACAAAACGCGAATAATAATAATATTATAACACCTAAAGTGGCGATTTCAAGTGACGCTTCAAAAAAATCAAAATCAGCGTCAAATGTATTTCCTTTTTTAACATTATTAGTAGGTCAAGTTGATCAAAGCTATGGCGCTTGGGAATCAACCTATAATCATAATATATATGTTACGACTAAAGGGAAAACTCGGCCATTGCCAACAAAAGCACCTATTTCAGTTCAGGCCCAAAAATATATATTAAAATCAAACATAATTAAAAGTGCTGGATTTAGCCTTGGCGTAACAAATACGCTATTGTCAGGGTATCAAGTTGCCAATCAAATTCAAGTTGGGGGTATTGAAAATGTAAATATACTTGATGCTGCCAGTTTAACTGTTGGAACTACGGGTGTAATCAGTAATGGCCTTTCGCTGTCGGGGTATGGCAATTCAGCAGTTTTCGCAGTATCAAAATTTTCAATGGGAGCGGGATTTGCCATTTCGTCAATTCAAATTTGGGCAGAATTCCATAAAAAATGTGCCGATTTGGAAAATATTGTCCCCACATATGGAAATGCAGAGAATGATATTCATATGCAAAATCTATATGATATTGGGATTACAAAATGGACAGATTATTTTAAATAAAACAAATAATTCTAACCATGATTAGATTATATTATAGAATTTGGGCAAACTGCATTTATAGGATAAAGTCTCAACCAGCCAATATGAAAACATGGAAGGTGGGCAGTATGATACTTATGACACTTGCAATGTCAATGAACATGCTACTGTTGCTTACTATACTTCAGCGGTATGTTTTGCATATGTATTTTTATAAATTTGATGTGCCTGAAATGTCAACTTATGTGAACAATGTTTTGCTTTTTATTACCTTGTATGTTTTTCCTTGTTTTATGGTAAATTATTTTTTAATTTTTAGAAATGACAGATATAAATTACTTTTGAAAATTCATCATAGTGAAACTGATAATCTTTTCATAACATACTTTGTGATATCTATGGCGCTCCCGGTTATTCTTTTGTGGACTGGTATTATAATCAGTAAAGTTGGGTAATGAAAGAAAGTGTAGTTTGATACTAAATTCGTGTGGATGTGGTGTTTTTCAATATTCGGGCTATTATAAACACCCCAATATAATACTTCCCATATTTAGGAGTAACCGGATTGTTTGTTTTGAGAGTGTTTTAAATTAGTGATAAAAAATTGTGATCCTCTCAGCATTTCATAATCAGCCGGATATTTAGTAAAAATTAGATTCTCTTCCAATTCCTGATAATATCCAGAATAAGTGAGTACTTGCCAAAAGCGGGGTGGAACGTCCCCGCAGAGCAAATGATCAGTCATTCTACATGTCGCCACAGACGACAATATACCCGGTAGGAGGGCAACTCAAGTACGAGGTAAGAGGTTCGACGTACGTCGCTTCGTATGAAACGCCACTACTGTCATCACACGTCCCACATCTCACATCTGGAAAAGCATGAGGTAAGTTTAACCAATGCAAACTATACGACGGATGGAATTCAAATTCCTGCCGTTACGAAAAGTGGATATTTGTATATTTATACCAGTAATGAGTAGGCAAATATCGACGTGCCTGCCAACCGGCAGGCTGGTTCTTTGACAACCTGTAAACCTGTCCCGACCACCCGGTACGTCGGAATAACGCATAACTGTGGGGCCATTTTGGAAGAGACGCACCTGCCTGCCAGCCGGCGGGTTATTATCCGTTCGGGTTGATAATGTCCGGCCTCTCCTCCAAAGCCCTGGCCTTCGGCAGCCCTGAAAACAAACTGAAGTACAACGGTAAGGAAGAACAAAAAGCCGAATTCAGCGATGGCAGTGGGCTGGAGTGGATGGATTATGGGGCGAGGATGTATGATGGGCAGATTGGGAGGTTTTTTGCACAGGATAGGTTTGCTGAAAAGTACCTTTGTTCAAGTCCTTATCAGTATGCTTTAAACAATCCAATTGTCTTTATTGATATAAATGGTGATTCTGTTAATGTTGCACATTTGCGAGACAATAATCAGAAAGCAAACGATGCTCTTATAGCAGACCTTCAGGCTAAAACAGGTCTCTCACTTTCAGTAGATGATGCTGGAAATGTAAGCTATACCAAAGGCGATGATGGTAAAGCAATAGTTGCAACTAATGCAAAGGGGAAAAGTGTTGGCAGCAAATCTGCGAGAAAAGAACTAACAAAGATTCTTGACCATTCGACAATGATTACTGTTAAAGATAATCCTAGTGGCGCAACTAGTGTTGAATTAGATGAAAACGGTAATTTTACTAATACAATTTTAATAAATAGTATTGAAATTCAAAGCAGCATTGATAAAACTTCAAAGGATTTGAATTCTACGACATACGGCTATGCTTTGACATTTTTTCATGAGAGGGGTCATACGTTATATGCTGGCGGTAATCTTGATTGGTACTCAAATGTGGAGAACTCTACTGGAGTTTCACCAGGACCCAATGAGATACTTACTAATAAAATAAGAAGGGAGATGGGAAAGGATTATGGACAACGAGTAATTTATGATGTTAAAGGTGTTACTAACAGTAGTGGAGTTTGGAATCAATATTTGCCGTTTAGTAATAAAGCTTTGGAGGCTTTAAATTCTGGAAAAATCCCGACCGGGCAATATGTTATTATAATTCCATTACCTGACCTTCTTAAAAAACAATAAACATGCGTTACTTGAATAAGCTACTATTCTACATACTCCTTTTTTCAATTTTCCATGAAGCCAATGCGCAGCAAGATGAAGGGTGTAAGTATTTGGCAGTCGTTTCATATATCCGAACTAACTATGCAGTTAATGATAAGATAAAGCTATTTTTTCCTCACGCAGCAAAAAAGAAACAGCTTTTTGTAGAGGTTGGCTTATATGAAAAAATCAGTTTTTTAAATATCTCAGGTTTTGAAGTAAGATTAAAAGAGAAGAAATATATTTTGGATGAAAAAATTATAACTAATCCCAACTTATATTATGATAAGTATTATTTTACCCCTTATATCTCCAGTTTTTTAGAACAGGTAAAATGGCAAAGTGAATCAAAGCTTTTTTTATCTTTTTCCAAGCCAATAGATAATTATTTGATTGCAGAAATAACTGATTTTAATCCCGGAAAATATGGTGGTAGTAAGTTTGGAAAAGGAATGAAAATGTTTATTAAATTTAACACCATGGGGTTGGTAGAAGACATATTGTACACGGGTGCAATCTTCAACTAGTCTGCTAGGTAGTGGGCCATTTGCCGCCTGACTTGATGTTGATATTCAAAACTTTCCACAATTTGAAAAAAACATGATTGTTGGCCCAATTGGCAAGGCCGAAGAAGTTGTCAAAGATGAAGGAGCAAGAACAGCCAGAGTGGTTTCCCAAATACACTTTTGCCCGGTTGAGTTTACTCCCATTGCATAGTTGTAAAAAGTATGGGTGAATATTTAGCACAGAAGATTCGTAAATTCCGCAAGACGCCCCATGTGACAGCATACCCGGCAGGAAGGCAACTCAACTACGAAGTGAAAGGCACGAGGTACAAAGGACGGCGCTTCGTACTTCACTCATATACATTACAGGAAAAAGAACCAAGATACCAAGACGCCAAGACGCCGGCCTCCGGGGTCCGCGGGGGGGTGGCTCCTATTGAGAGAATATCGTGAACCGGTGCATTTTTCAACTTTCATATGGCGAGACCCCGGAGGGAACGAATCCTTCTATGATGCATTGCGTTCGCAGGCCTCCGGGGTCCGCGGCAGGATACTACTATTGAAAGAATATCATGAACCAGTGCATTTTTCAACTTTCTTATGGCGAGACCCCGGAGGGAACGATACCTTATAAGAAGCATTGCGTTCGCCGGCCTCCGGGGTCCGCGGCGAGTGACTGCTATTGAGAAAATATCGTGAATCGGTGATTTTTTCAACTTTCGTATGGCGAGACTCAGGAGGGAACGAAATAGTCGGGAGTCGGTAGTCAGGAGTCGGGAGAAATCTTTTTTGCCTTACCGGCCAGCTGGAGGAACTTGCCAGCATCCTGACTGTAAGACACAGATACCGTGCATGAACAATCTTTTTAAAGAATTGGATATTAGGCACGGTAATAGAAATAAATCTATATAAAACTACCACCCCAATTGGGCCTGAATATGTGGAGTATTACAGGGCAACAACGGATGCTGTTGACTACTAACTACCGGCTACTAACTAGCTTCACGTCCGTACTCGCCCCCGCAATCTCCACCTTCATCTCTTCCAGCAACTTCAACGCAGCCAGGTTGATCTCCTGGCGGATGGTAAAAAATTCTTTAATACCAATGGGAGCCGTATAATAATCGGATACGATCACGATGGCCTGACTGGTGATCTCTGACACATTCACATTAAACTCTTCCACTTCTTTACGCCCTACAATTTTCTGAAGCCCCTCCACCAGTTTTTCAATGGTAGATGGCGGAGTTTGCAACCCGATTTCCAGCTTCAGGTCACCCCGGCGATGTGAGCGGAGTGAGAGATTGTCCAGCACACTGTCCACCATTTGCTTATTGGGCACCGTTACATACGTCTTCTGATCCGTACGGATGCGGGTGCTGCGCAGGCCTATCCGTTCCACCGTGCCGGTAATGGTATTTACTTTCACCAGGTCGCCGGTTACAAAGGGCTTGTCAAAGAAAATGATAAAGGAAGCAATCAGGTTCTCCAGGCTTTCCCGTAAAGCCAGGGCAATGGCCGCACCCACGATACTCAGACCGGTGAGCAAACCGCCCACATCCTGACCGAACGCGTAACGCAACACCAGCATGATCCCGATAATCACCAGGATCACTTTGAAAAAGTCCTTAAAGAAAACAATCAGCTGGTTGTCGGACTGATCCGGCGTTAGATCCGCCTTCTTCTCCAGGATCAGGGCGATAAAATCAATGATCCGTAACAGCAGCCCGAACAACGAAACAATCAGTATGATGGTTCCGATACTGTGTATGATCTGTTTAATCGTGAAATTGTATATCGTCTCGTCCAGCCGGTGCGGAAAATTGAGCTTGTATAAAGCGGCCACCGAAACGAGGATCAGCAGAAAAAAACCAAGCGGTTTCAGTACCAGGCTGGTAAACGCGGGCTTGTCCACATTCTTCCAGATGCGGTGCACCACGCCGAATAACAAACCGGCAAAATATCGGGAAAGCAGCGGCCGGAACAACCAGGCAAAAAGGATAACCCCGCAAACAATCAGATAAGTGCGGATAGAATTATCGAACCATATCTCATTCAGAAAATCATTCATGCGGAGTAATTAGAAGGCAAAATTATTAAATCAGCGGGATAACTTATTTACGCAGGCGGTAAACAGATAACTGAAAAGCGGCTGTCTTGCCCGGCGGCTGCAACGCATATAACCGGCTACCCGTAAAATTGAAGGATACGGCATTGGCTAATGCAGCGGGCAGTTTCCATTCATCATAGAGAAAACTGCTGATCTCATACCGGTAGAGCGTATCCCCCTTTGATCCGAAAATATAGTTCCCGGCCACTTTTACATTCTGCCATTTCAGGATCTGTATATTATTCCGCAGGGAACCGAAATAATCAAATACATAGATGCCGGCGGTGGAATCATAGAGATAGACATACTTATTTTCATCGGCGATTTTCACCGGACTGATGGATTTATCCAGCAAGAGCCTGAAATCCGGCGTCTCCTGCAGCAATTTGCCGTCTTCCCCGATTTTCTTCAGCTTGCTTTCCACTTCATCATATACCCATATTTTGTTGTCATACGACTGGGCAATGGCTTTCGCCTGGAACACATTGTGTTTGCGCAGATCAATCGTATTCACCGGGTTCAGGAAACGGTCCAGCATCACCACGGTGGCAAAATCACGGTAATACAACAGTACTTTCAACGGATTCGACACATCAATCAGTGTGGCCCGCCCGTATTTCCGGATATCATTGTACACGGCCACTGAATCCCCGGCCGCATTGTATTTTTTTACCTGGTTGCGGCTGTCGAGGATGTAAATATTATCGAGGTTGTCCACGGTAAACGCCGCAATATCCCCGCTATACGTCTTTACCAGGCTGAAAGCGGTATCGGTCTGTGCAGAGACCCCGCTGCCTATAAGTAGAAAAAAAAGTATCGTTACAGCTTTACTCATCCGTTGCGGTAAATTTTATCGCCGTTACCGGTATATGCTTTCAGTTCCATTTGCTCCCCGTCCATCACCGCGTAGGTGAAGTACCGGATCCAGTCGCCCAGGTTAATATACCGGCTGTTATCATTCAGACGAAAATCAATGGGCAGGTGTCTATGCCCGAACACAAAAAAATCGGTCTTTTTTTGCTTCAGTTTCTCCTTACAATAAATCACCAGCCATTCTTTCTCCTCTCCCAGGAATACTTCTTCCGTGGAACCGGTCTGTGCCCGGCTCCGGCGGCTCATATAATTAGCCAATCCCATGCCAAGCATCGGCGGAAAAATTCCGAAGAGAAACTGCGCAAGCGGATTCCTGAATAATTTTTTCAGCCGCTTATACCCGTGGTCGCCGGGACCGAGTCCGTCGCCATGTCCCACCAGTAATTTTTTCCCGTTGCGTTCAAATTCCACCGGGGCATAATACACGGGCATATTGAATTCCTGCTGAAAATAGTTTTTCATCCACATATCATGGTTGCCCACAAAAAAATGCATGGGAATGCCGGCATCGGCAAATTCACCGAGTTTGCCCAGCAACCGTACAAAGCCCTTGGGTACCACGGTCCGGTATTCATACCAGAAATCAAACATATCGCCCACCAGAAAAAGCTCAGCGGTATCGTCTTTTATTTCATCAAGAAACTTCACGAGCAGGCGCTCCCGCTCCAGGCTTTTTGCATGGTCGGGGGCACCGAGATGGAAGTCGGAGAGAAAGTAAATTTTTTTAGCCACGGGCATTAAAAATATGAACGGTACTGATTTATTAATCCGGATAATCGGCTTAGCCGTTCCTGGTCCTGAGGTATTCAAGTATATCTCCTGACGCAATTACCGGTCTTCCGCTGGTTTCACCGTTATACCAATAGATCCAGGCCTCCAGGGGCATATCATTGCAAATTACTTCGGTTACTGCCCGGCGATACTGGTGTTCATGCTCCTCTTCCGCATTCACGCCCTCATAATCATCCAGCTGTCCCATGGCCCAGGAAAATTCGTGACTGTTTTTAATCTGATAAAGTTCACCGGTAATATAGCGCTCCTCCTCACAGGGAATACCGGCCGGAAAATCCCCCATATCCACTAATATTCCTTTCACTTTTGCATTGCCCACCAGGGTAAAAAAACGACTGATATACTCATACGCATGGCTCTGAAAACCACTGCGGAGAGAACCGTAAACAAACAGATTGGAAACCATATGGCTAGTCATACCTAAAAGTACAAAAGGCGGCTGACTTATGCTTCAACCAGGAATAAATAGACTTCTTTGGGTCCGTGCACCCCTACCACCAATGTCTTTTCAATATCGGCTGTACGGCTGGGGCCGGTGGCAAAACTGATTAACGATGGAAGATTATTCCCGTATTTATCTTTTATCGCCTGCAGCGCGTCCTTCAGATCATATACCACCTGCGTGGTGTAGGCAATACAGATATGCACCGGAGCATACACACTGGTGCTGCGTCCGCTGGCCGTGGAAGCACTTAATACAATTGAACCGGTCCGTGCCACCAGGTATTCACAACCGGTAATGGCCACATCACAATGAGCCAGATCCGCTTTTACCAACCGGTCTTCAATCTGCGGTACCAAACCCTCAATCAGTTTATCTTCCACACAATACACTTTCTGCCAGTCCTGCTTACGCACCAGGCTGCCCAGCTGAAAGGCCAGTTCCTGACGATTGATACAAAAAATAAACTTGCCTTGCAGTTTGGAAAACTGTTCGGCAAATTCCACTTCCGCCTCCTGTTGCAGGGGCTGAAATACCGGTTGTGCCCCTTCACTGTTGGGAAAAGGCAAAGGCGTTGAGTGACTCAACGCCTTGCGGATTTTTTTCAGTATGTTTTCTTTGGAAGGAGAAACATTCATACAAAATAATTAAGCAACAGGCGTCCATCCGGGGTTGCCGGTCTGTTCACCTGCCGTGTTATCTTCCGGTGCGGGAGGATTGGAAATAGCCGAGGGTCCTAATGCCGGTTCCACCTGTTCATGCTCCACACCGAGTGATTTTTTTTCTTCATACGGACGCTTGCCAATCAGCGCTTCCACATCGCTCTGAAAAAGGACTTCCCGTTCCAGCAGCGCGGAGGCCAGTTTCTCCACTTCACCTTTACGCAGGGTAAGCAGTTCCTTTGTCTTGTCATAGGCCGAATCAATCAGCTTTCTTACTTCCTCATCAATCAGCCGGGCCGTTTCATCCGAATAGGGTTTGGTAAAAGCGGTTTCCTGCTGCGGATCATAGAAACTGATATTGCCCACTTTTTCATTCATACCATATACCGTTACCATGGAGTAGGCAATCCGGGTAATCTGCTGAAGGTCGTTCTGGGCACCGGTGGAAATTTTGCCAAAGAAAATTTCTTCACTGGCTCTTCCGCCCAATGTCATGCAGATCTGATCATTCAGCTGATCCGTATTATAGAGGTATTGTTCTTTCGGCGTGTACTGCGCATACCCGAGTGCGGCCGTACCACGCGGTACAATGGTTACTTTTAATAACGGGTAGGCATGCTCTAGGAACCAGCCGCAGATGGCGTGACCGGCCTCGTGATACGCGATGATCTTTTTCTCTTCGGGAGATATGATCTTGTTCTTTTTTTCAAGTCCGCCGATTACACGATCCACCGCATCCTGGAAATCGGCCATGTCCACCGCCTCTTTATTCTTACGGGCAGCAATAAGCGCCGCTTCATTACATACGTTGGCGATATCCGCACCGGCAAAGCCGGGGGTTTGTTCGGCCAGTTTATGTATATCGAGTGTTTTGGAGATCTTAATCGGCTTCAGGTGTACTTTGAAAATATCTTCACGGCCTTTCAGATCGGGTTTGTCAATGGTGATCTGCCGGTCAAAACGCCCGGGGCGCAACAGCGCGGAGTCGAGTACATCGGGACGGTTGGTGGCCGCAAGTACAATAATACCCACATCAGTACCAAAACCATCCATTTCCACCAGCATCTGGTTCAGGGTGCTTTCGCGTTCGTCGTTGCTCATCATCACATTCTTACCACGGGCACGTCCGATTGCATCTATCTCATCAATGAAGATGATACAAGGCGCTTTTTCACGGGCCTGTTTGAACAGGTCACGTACACGACTGGCACCCACCCCCACAAACATTTCTACGAAGTCGGAACCGCTCAGGCTGAAGAAAGGCACCTGCGCTTCTCCGGCTACGGCTTTTGCCAGCAGGGTCTTACCCGTACCGGGAGGACCGATCAGCAAAGCTCCTTTTGGTATCTTACCACCGAGGTTGGTGTATTTCTTGGGATTCTTAAGGAAGTCTACAATTTCCATCACTTCCACTTTGGCTTCATCCAGTCCGGCCACATCGGCAAACGTGATATTGACTTTGGTGCCTTTATCAAACAATGTGGCTTTTGATTTACCGATACTGAAAATGCCACCGGGACCACCGCCACTACCGGCACCGCCGCCCATTTTACGCATCAGCAGGATCCAGATACCGACAAACAATAAGACAGGCAGAATAAACTGAAGTATTCCTCCAAACCAATCCTTTTCGGTATCCGCGCGCCATACCATAGGTACCGATGGATTATCGGCATAAAATTTCCGCATATCGTCCTGGAAGGAATCGCCGGAAACAATTTTCATTGTCATGTGTGGGCCTTCCTTGGGTACTTTGGCGGTTACGCCTTTACTCTTCAGAATAGAGTCGTATTTATTCAGGCTTTCCGGTTTAAGATACACTTTCACCAGGTTGCGGTTACTGATTATCCGGTATTGCTGTATATCTCCGCTTTTGAGTATGGTGGTAAATGTTTGCTGATCAATCTCCGTGGTATTGGGTGACAACGGGCCATAAATCTGCAGCCCGATCAGCACGGCAAATATGATCGCATATACCCAGTAGATGCTGAAGCGGGGCCCTTTTTTAGGCGCCTGGTTCGGATCATCTCCGCCGGGGCGGTTGCCATCAAATCGCTGCGGTCTTCTTTCGTTTCTGTTTTGTTCTTGTGACATATAATTCAGTGTGCAGTATTCCTGCTGTTTAATAAATAATCCGCCAATTTGTTTGGCCGGCGGAACATTTTAACATTATTCGTCGTGTTCCAGTACCGAGGCATCGCTCCACATTTCTTCCAGTCTGTAGAATTTACGGCTTTCGGGATGCATCACGTGTACCACCACGTTTACATAATCGATCAACACCCAGTGCAGTCCGTGATAACCCTCATGATGATAAGGTTTTTCACCACAGACCAGCAAAAGCTGATCCTGTACATGATCCGCAATGGCGCGGACCTGGGGCTGACTTCCCGCTTCACAGATTATAAAGAAATCCGCTACCGCTTCGTTTATTTTACGCAAGTCCAGCGAGACAATATGTTGCCCCTTCTTTGCCTGGATCGCCGCAATAATGGTTTTGATGATTTTTGAATTCCTCGTTAACCTTTTTGCACTTGCCTGGCTTGTTGCCGGCTCTTTTTTCTTACGGTTGGTCAGTACTGCCAATTGTTCCAAATAGTAGTTGTTATAGATTAAAGTTACCTGCTTACTGCAGTTGATGAAACGGATTTTCCTGCTTGTTCAACGGGAACTTTTATCCCGCCAGGTCCGCCTGTTTCACAATACTTCTTTACTTTGTCAAAAATAGCAATTAATTGTCACAACCATCCCCCGTTGCTCCCTTAGGATTGCCTTTCATTGAACTGCAGTCGGTTGACAGTACCAACAACTATGCCCGCCTGCAAATCCGGTCTGCCGGCCTGCCGGACAGGCAGGAGCCGGGTACGCACGGCATGGCCTTTTTTGCACATGAACAACTGGCCGGAAAAGGACAACGGGGACGACACTGGGAGACAGAAAAAGACGCCAATATTGCCCTGAGTCTATTGATAAATCCCAGTGGACTGACCGCCTCCGGACAGTTTAACCTAAGTGCCTGTGTGGCAGTGGCTGTGGCCGATTTTTTCCGCAAATATGCCGGCGATCAGACAAGGATCAAATGGCCAAATGACCTCTATTGGCAGGACAGAAAGGCAGGAGGCATCCTGATCGAAAATAGTATTTCCGGAACCGGCGACTGGAACTGGGCCATTGTGGGTATCGGTATCAATATCAACCAGGTCTTTTTCTCTCCCGGCTTACCCAACCCGGTTTCGTTGCGACAAATCACGGGGCAAAACTTCGACCCTTGCACATTAGCCCGGGAACTTTGCAGTTTTCTGGACGCAGCCTACCGTCGACTATGTACCGATGGTTTTCCGGTCATTTATCAAGACTATCTTGCACAGCTGTATAAAATCGGCGAACCCGTGAAACTGAAAAAAGAAAACCGCGTCTTTGAAGCCCTTGTAAAAAGGGTTACACCTGACGGACGACTCCTGGTGCAGCATGCCATAGAAGAGGAATTTAATTTCGGGGAAGTGGAATGGGTTATCGGATCGTAAACAGCTGCAATAAACTCCTGTCCTGCTCCGCTTTTCGTGCTTCGCATTCAAACCGGTTATTGTGGTAGCCTTTGCGGACTGACTCAACCAGGTAACGCAGCAAAAAACCGGTAAATCCATATTGCCTGAACTGCTGCACATGTTTCAGTTCATGACAGACCCAGGCCTGATCTTTCAGAAAATCAACGGACCTGGTTCCATACAAATGAATGGTGGAGCCCAGTACCATGGCCACCTGCGGTGAACGGAGTTTCGCCGCGGCGAGACGGGCCAGCCATGAATTTTCTTTAATGCTTATCTGCATGTGTTATGGACAATGGAATTCACCAACGGGTTGCATCCGCTGATCTGCCGTCACTATTTCCGCCAGAGCGTAAAGGCCCTGGAAACGGTGAATCCCCATCTGAATTGCCCTTTGCCCCATGAAGTAATGGTGCGGGGAATAAAGCGGTTTTCCAGGATCTCCGTTGCATTTGTAAAATTCATCCGGAACAAATGTCCCGCTGTCTGGTACTCAAAACCGATTCCTAGGGGATTGTAGAATTTAATATTGTTATTTACAGCATAAGCATCCTTACTCGCCTGGTTGCGGAATACCAGGAAATAGTCAGTCACCAGGTTGAGCTTACCGGGCACCAGCGGCAATTTGATGGCAGCACCCAGGGCAAATATATTCTGCGGATCATACGACACGGCATAACCGCGTCCCAGGTAAGTAGGACTCAGTTGGAGACTCACATGCCCGATTTTCTTTGCCAGCATCAGCTGGAGAATATTGCTGGAACGATCTCCAAGGTTGTCAAAACTGTTTTCCTGATCAGGCGTGCTGTTGGCTTTTTGTGCGGCGATAACATGGTTGGCATACACGGCGATGGACAGTGGCCGGGACGGATCGTTCTCCATCTGCTGTATCAGTTTTTGTTTAATGCCCACTTCATACAATTGCTGCACCGGGCCAGCCCCTTTTGCACGGGCAATAACGAGGTCTGTATTTTTTCCCAGGCCAAAATGAAATCCGATCCGCACATCGGCCGCATTGTCCAGTCCGAAGAACCGTTTGATTCCGCCATTGCTGCCGGCCAGATCGCCGAAATTATGCGTGATATTGAAATCCATTTTACCCAGCCCGGTGGTTTCCGTAGTGCGGGCATTGATGGTTTTCCCCGCATTAAAAATACGGACGGTTTTGCCGGCGGATTTTTCTTTTTGAGGTTCCTGTGCGGTGGCAGTAAGAATCATTAATGATCCTGTGAGAAAGTTGAAATACTTTTTCATGTTGATGGTTTTGTTCTGCTGCACTAATCGTCTGGTGCCTGATGCAGGTTGCTTACCCTCATTGAAAAAGAACAGGAATTAGCGTATACCGGCCAGTGCCGCCAGTATTTCTTCCGCATGCATTTTACTTTTCGGCTTTGTAAAAATCTTCAGGATTTTTCCTTTTTCATCAATGACAAACGTGGTGCGTAAAACACCCATGTATTTACGGCCGTACAATTGTTTCTGATCCCATACCCCATACAAATCCAGTATGGCATGTTCCGGGTCGGCCAGCAGGATGAAGGGAAGCTGATTTCTTTCTTCAAATTTTTTATGCTTTGCCACTTCATCCGGACTCACGCCCACTACTTCAAATCCTTTTCTCTTCAGCAAGGCGTGATTGTCGCGCAGGTTACAGGCCTGTACCGTACAGGTGGGTGTCATATCCTGCGGATAAAAATAGAGTACCAGTTTTTTTCCTTTAAAATCCTTTAATGAAATTTTTTTCCCGTTCTGGTCAAGTCCCGTAAATGCGGGAGCCTTGCTGCCTTCTTTTAGTGTGATCATACTGGTTACCGCTTCTTCTTAACGGTCGTTGTTTTCTTTGCTGTTGTTTTCTTTTTTACCGGAGCTTTCTTTTTTATGGCCGTTTTTTTAGCCGGCTTTTTCTTTGGCGGTGCCGTATAGGGTCCGCGTTTAAACCACCAGGATTTGGTAACCTTGTTACCGGCCAGGTCGCCAACAGTTACACGCAGTTCATACGTACCATACGGGCATCGCTCATCAAAAATATAGATCCAGTTCCGGCTTTTGTCGTTGGTAAAACGCAGCCACTGACCATTTAGTTCGGCCCGGAAGCTACGAATGACCCCAAAATTATCGGTAGGAGAAAAAACAATCCGGCTGGCACTGCTCAGGTTAATGGTATCTCCTTTCCCCAACTCATCCAGCACCGGTGGCAGGGTATCAATTAAGGCCTGGAAATAACCGAAATCATCAAACTCCGCTTTCATCCAGTCCTGCTCCCAGCTGGCTTTGCGAACTGTACGTCCGCTCCGGTAGGTTCGTTGTATCACAATTTTCTCCCGTAAACCGGCAGGCACTTCCCGGAATGGTTTCATCGAAACCATAAATGGCGCCTGTACCGGCACATCGGCATCATTTACCTGGTGTAAAGCCGTTACCGCCGTAGCCGGCGCGGAATAATTACTGCGGGAATAATAAATACGTACGGAATCGAAAATACTTTTGGGGGCCAGCCGGAGTGTAAAGTCGGGCTGTACGAACAGATCGGCTGTATTCGGGGCAAAACGGGGTATCGCCACCGGTTGCTTCAGGGTGGCGGCCAGGCTGTCGCTGTATTGCAGTTGAAAATTCAAGGTTGAACTATTGCCATTGGCATCTTTTACTACAATCCTGACAGCATGCAGACTGGTATCCTGTAAGGCTATAACACCATTCCCATTGATTGCTTTATATACAGCTCCATGTTCACCGGGCATCATCGAAATATGTTGAACCCATCCACCCCCGTTGTATTTAAGCCGGTAGTCCACATGCGCATTCATATAACCTGTTTCTTCATAATCCACACTGTCGAGAATAAATGCCGTCTGTGGCTGTTCATCCAGGTATAATGTGGCCGCATATACCCCATTCGGATTATTGGAACCGGATAAGCGGTCAAACATCTGGAGGGCAAAACTGACTTTTGACAGCCCCGTCAGTATCACTGGAATTTTAGGGATGATATAACCGCTATCCGTATTTTTTAACGGATAAAAACGGGGCGACTGATCATAGACCGAACGGCTCCGGTCATACATGGCCAGTTTCACCAGGCTGGGTGGTACTTTATCTTCTATCGGGAAACCAAATAGTAACGGATTCAGTCGCTTCTCTGTCCGTGTATCCATGATTTCAAAATGCAGGTGAGGCCCCTGCGATCCGCCGGTATTGCCGGAATAGGCGAGGAAACTGCCTTTACTCACCGGAAATTTCTCTTTTGGAATATCCAGTTCTACGGCCCAGGATTCCTGCTGATATTGTTGTTGCGTAACCCAGGCTTCCAGTTCCGGGTTAAAATCATTCAGGTGACCATAAAGTGTGGAGAGCCCGTTCGGATGATTGATCACGATAAACCGGCCGAAACTCTGGGGGCGAATACCAACTTTGGCAATATACCCCTGTGCCGCCGCGTATACCGGCAGGTTCTCCCTTTGCTGTGTCCGGATATCCAGTCCCATATGCCAGTGATTCGGACGGAGTTCACCGAAATTGGCGGAGAGCTCCATCGGAACCCCCATCGGATTACGGAAATAATTTTTGGGATAGTCCGGCAGAACCTGCTGGGCAACTGACGGAGAGGCATAAACGAATATAGCCCCGTATACAACCCAAAAATAAACCCGCTTTAAAATCCGATAACACCTAACATTCATGCCTGACTGATTTGAAGAATTCAAACTAAGTTAGGACATAAAATTCTTTAAAAAGCACCAATATGAATAATTAGACTTAGTAAATCCTTTTACTTTTTCTGAGTACGATAATAAGTGATTGAAAGAGGTTTTGATACCAAAATGCCCGGCAATATTTGAACTTCACTGTTTCGCTGGAAAAATAAATACAAATTATCTGACATCTCCTTGTTACACCCTTCACCACCATCACTCTCTGGGGATAACAAAATAATGGGAATCAGGATCATAGAATAGTTTGATTTTGCTGGAACCCACTTCAATTTCAGAAGACATGAAATACGTTCAAGTTCCTTTTGATAACATTTGTTGTGGGTGTTCAAAATATTTATACAAAAAATGCCTCCGGAAGAATCCAACATGACAGAGTATAATACTGTTTGGTAGTTAGTACTAAGACTGTCGCAGTCAGAAATTGTAATATTTCTTTCCAACATTCTAAGGGCCTTATCGACTTCAGTCAAAAAACGATCTTGCGCAAACATGTGCATCGAAAATGTACTCGCAATAAAGAAAACAAAGATAGATTTCATAATAATATAATTTTTGACTAATAACAACCGCCTGAAACAGGCCTTCTCCCTCTCGCATTTAAAGTTGAATATTCCTCATCATACAGAACCTTGTTATATAATGTATCTATTCTGAGTAGCGTTAGTGCATATTTTAAACCTCGCGTGCTATCATCTATCGGAGCTGGATTAGATGGTGGCCAATTGGGATAGTTAGGCCAATGATAATGCCAGGTTTTTATTGACTTTCTTGTTAATCCTGCCCAAGACAAATACCAATAATATCTATCTGGAGTATTGGGATTATTATGAAATAACTTAATAATATCTGCCATATACTTTAAAACCTGATCTGCCATATAATTATGCTGAAAACTTTCCAAAAGCCATTGATTCATAGTGGGGTTAAGAGGGTCACGCTTTTTTAACGTATCAATGTAGGCCTCAAAAACAGTCCCTTGTGTCAATGCTGAAATTGTTGCAATAGAAGCCCCAGAATTTAACTTTCTCCAGATATATGCCATATACGCATGAATTATCTCATGCAATAATACATTTGCTACAAAAATATCCGTTGAAACTAACGCAGTAGTTGAATCTAAGGTAATATCTACATGAAATTCATTTGTCACTGGATCATATGAGGCGTGGTCTGTAAAAGCATTTTGGCCTAGTAATGGTCGAGTAAAAAAATGCAAATAAAACTTATCAACACTTGTTGGAAGACCCACTGCTTTATCCAATTTCGTAAGAAAAGCACCAAGAGGACTAGAAGGTAAAACGTCAATCAATTTTTTTAATAGCTGTCTACGACAGCTATCAATTCCTAATGTGTCAATATTATTATTTCTCCAAACATCTATTTTATTTTGTTCACTTGAGTTAACCATGAAATTATTGAAAACGGCGGCACCTAAATTTGGATTATAGATTCCGCCTGCTCCAATTGAAACGGGAATCCAACCTGGATCACAACCCGGTAAAGCGTTTGATGTTCTGGCAATTGATATTTGACATGTTGGCGGCGTACTGCCTGACCCCGATCCTCCTCCTCCTCCTCCGGAATTAGCACCCCCATCTCCACCACTACCACTGGCCCCATCATCAATATAAACATAATAGGAAACATCTGAACACACTAACTGATCAGTATACTGGGGACAGTCGGGTCCTGGAGGGCATCCGCTAAGTTGCCCTTCATTTATTGGCACCCACTCCGTTCTGCAAACTGTAAAAGATACCCATCCGTAATTTGCGCTTTTATTTAAGCTTGTACTATTCTGGTTTTTATTAATTAAATCTACCGAGTTGATTTTAACGTAGTGTACTCTCGGCACATGTTTTGTGTAAGCAGCGGAATCAAGTATCTTATAAATTCGATCGCCGAAAACATTTTTGTCTAAAGATAAAAGAACAAGCGTCTGCTCAAGACCAAGCAATCCCGTACTTATTGTATCCCTATATTGCCAATCACTAAAATATTCATATGAAGTATCCGTTGGCGATGTAAACACTTGTAAACATGAATTAACAAAATTCTGTGAGTCCCTTACAAACGGTATAAGTGTTACAGAAATAAGCTCAGAACTATCAGATGCCCCCTTTCTAAATTTTCCATCCGATAAGATTATAGATTTATCCCATTGGGGGAAGCCAATCAAACCAACTGTTTTCTCAACGAACCCCTTTATTTTGTTTTTTCTTTCAAGAAAAGATACAATAGACTTTAAGTGATTACTTTGTGACAAGTTTTCTTTAAAAAACCTTGTCTCGAGAGATTTTAGAGCAGTAACAGAAACATCATTTGCGGATTTACTGCACGACATAACTGTAGCAAAAAAAAGAAAAATTGACACCCCAAAGCGATTAAAAGAATTTTTCATAATAAAGTTTATATAAAAGTGAATTTAAAAAATATATTCAATTTAAAAAATGAGTATTGAAACGCCACCTCGAATAACCCTGATTGAACCGTTTTACTCCCATTATTTGGATATATTTTTATACGAATATTCAGGCAATTAGTATGAAATCAAAGTGCCTAGATTTGTATAAAATACACTCGGTTACTTAATCGTATTATATACTTATGATCAGAATTCTTAGCATACTATTTTTAATATCAATGCTTTACGCCTGTCCCTTCGAATCCAATCTTCCATTGGAAAAAGGGCCTGTGGAAGCAGTGGATACCAGCCTCACCGGGTTCTGGTATGGTATTGTAAAAGACGGCAGTGATTTCTTCGGCATTGAAGCGCTTGAAATCAGCCGGCAATCAGACTCGCTGTATTCCATTATCCGGTACGGGAAATCGGTAAAAGGCGATATGATTATGCCGGATACGGCTTACCTCACGGGATTCAGTTCAAAGGCCGGGGAACAAAACTTCATGAATGTAGCGGGCAAAAGCACAGAACCCGGGCCGGGAAAAACCATTTATTATCTGGCGGCATTTAACCGGCACCATGACACCTTGCAGGTTCGTGCGGTAACGGAAACCTTTACCACCCGGAAATTCTTCAAAAAACCGGAAGAACTCAAACAACTGGTAGTTGATATGAGTCAAAAGAAAAATATATACGATGAACTTTTCACGCTTTCCTACCGGAAAATAGTCAAACCGGCTTCTTTTCTGCCCTGATAAAAAAGAGGGAAACTTTTCCCATAAACAATCGGCCAAAACCCTCCGATTCCCCTACTTTTGCGCAATTTGTTTTTTCAGCACGATTACTGCCAGCTCACCATTTTAAAAACAAAAAATGCCTAAAGACAATTCGATCAAATCGGTGCTTATTATCGGCTCCGGACCCATTATTATCGGACAAGCCTGTGAATTTGACTACTCCGGAACCCAGGCGGCCCGTAGTTTACGGGAAGAAGGTATTAAAGTCATACTTATTAATAGTAACCCGGCCACCATTATGACAGACCCCATGATGGCAGACCGGGTTTATCTTTTGCCCCTGACGGTTGAAAGTATTGAACAGATTCTGCAGGAAAATGATATTGACGCGGTACTGCCAACCATGGGCGGACAAACTGCCCTGAACCTGGCCAAGGAGGCGGAGGACCTGGGCCTCTGGAAACAATACAATGTGCGCCTGATCGGGGTGGATATTAAAGCCATTGATAAAGCCGAAGACCGGGAGAAATTCCGTCAATGGATGATCGAACTGGGTGTACCCGTGGCTACGGCCAAAACGGCAAACTCCTTTCTTGAAGGAAAAGAATTTGCCCAGCAGATCGGCTTCCCGCTGGTGATCCGTCCTTCCTTTACCCTGGGCGGTACCGGTGGCGGATTTGTACACGACAAAGAAGACCTGGATGAGGCACTGAACCGCGGTCTCCAGGCTTCCCCCATACATGAAGTGCTGGTGGAGAAAGCGGTACTCGGCTGGAAGGAATTTGAGCTGGAACTGCTGCGTGATTCGGCCAACAACGTATGTATCATTTGTACCGTGGAGAATTTCGACCCCATGGGTGTGCATACCGGCGACTCCATTACCGTGGCACCGGCCATGACCCTGAGTGATACCGGCATGCAGCTGATGCGGAATACCGCCATTATGATGATGCGTGATCTGGGCAATTTCGCCGGCGGCTGTAACGTCCAGTTTGCCATGAGTCCCGATACCGAAGAGATTATCGCCATTGAAATCAATCCCCGCGTAAGCCGTTCTTCCGCACTTGCCAGTAAAGCCACCGGTTATCCCATTGCAAAGATTGCCGCCAAACTGGCAATTGGATACAACCTGGATGAACTGGAAAACCAGATCACGAAAACCACATCCGCCTATTTTGAACCGGCACTGGACTATGTAATTGTAAAAATCCCGCGCTGGAACTTTGATAAGTTCAAAGGGGCCAATGATACGCTTGGATTGCAGATGAAAAGTGTGGGTGAAGTAATGGCGATCGGCCGGAGCTTTACCGAAGCAATCCAGAAAGCCTGCCAGAGCCTGGAGAATAATGCCGTTGGTCTCGGGTATTATGGCAAGAGCATGATGCATGCCGAAGAGTTGCTGGAGTATATCAAAACGCCGAAATGGGACAGGATCTTCCGGATCAAAGACGCCCTGATGGCGGGTATCTCAGTAGGTACCATCTCTAAGGCCACCAATGGTATTGACCGCTGGTTCCTCTATGAGATTCAGAAGATCTGCAACATGGAAAAAGAGATTGCCAAATATGATCTGGATACATTGCCGTTGGCTCTTTTAAAAGAAGCCAAGGTAAATGGTTTCAGTGATGAGCAGATCAGCCGCATTCTTGAACACGGCGATGAAGAAGATGTATACAACAAGCGGAAAGCCGCCGGCATTACCCGCGTATATAAAATGGTGGATACCTGTGCAGCTGAGTTTGAAGCGAAGACGCCTTATTTCTACTCTACATTTGAAGGCGGCAATTACAACGAGAGCAAAGTATCCGATAAGAAGAAGATCATTGTACTCGGCAGCGGACCCAACCGGATCGGGCAGGGTATTGAATTTGACTATTGCTGTGTACATGGATTGTTAGCGATTAAGGAATGCGGCTATGAAGCCATCATGGTGAATTGCAACCCGGAGACTGTAAGTACCGATTTCGACATGGCCGATAAACTTTATTTCGAGCCGGTATACTGGGAACATCTCTGGGAAATCATCGAGCATGAAAAACCCGATGGAGTGATTGTTCAGCTGGGTGGACAAACCGCCCTGAAGCTGGCCGAGAAACTGACGCAGAAAGGGATTAAAATCATCGGTACTTCTTACGACAGCCTGGATATTGCCGAAGACCGCGGTCGTTTCAGTGATATGCTGAAAGAACTGGATATCCCCTATCCCGCTTATGGTACCGCCTGGGATGTGGATGAAGCCATTGAAGTAGCCAACAAAGTGGGCTATCCCGTACTGGTTCGTCCTTCCTATGTACTCGGCGGACAGCGGATGCGGATTGTAATCAATGATGATGAAGTGGAAAAGGCGGTAATCAGCCTGCTGAAACATATTCCCGGTAATAAAATCCTGGTGGATCATTTTCTCGATCGCTGCCAGGAAGCCGAGATCGATGCGATCTGTGATGGCGAGAAATTTCACGTGATGGGCATCATGGAACATATTGAACCGGCCGGTATTCACAGTGGCGACAGTAACGCGGTATTGCCGTATTTCAACCTCACCCCGCTGGAAGTACAGGACATGGTGGACTATGCCAAAAAAATTGCACTAAAGCTGAATGTAAAAGGCCTGCTCAATATCCAGTTTGCAATCAAGGAAGGCAAAGTGTATGTAATCGAAGCCAATCCGAGAGCATCCCGCACCACACCGTTTATTGCAAAAGCCTATAACAAACCTTACCTGAACTACGCTACCAAAGTAATGCTGGGGGAAATGAAAGTACAGGATATACCGGAAGAAAAATTCCTCGATGGATTTGCCATCAAGGAACCGGTTTTCAGTTTTAGTAAATTCCCGGGGGTAAATAAAGAACTCGGCCCGGAAATGAAATCAACCGGCGAAGCGATCCGCTTTATCAAGAACCTGCGCGATCCGTATTTCCGGCAATTGTACAAAGACAGGAGTATGTACCTGAGTAAATAAAATAAGAAGGGTGTATCAGCAATTGATACACCCTTTTTAGTTAATGGTTAATGGGTCTGGATGGAATTCCCCCGCGGTTGAACGGGTATTAAAAAATAGTTACTGTCGGAAAACAATCTGTACTCCTGCAAATCTATATTCCTGCCTTCTCCGGCTTGTTTATTTCTTTCAGATAAATAAGAGGCATTATCACCCGCCTGAATCGAATACTTATTTATAACTAATTGTTTTTCATTTATTTATAAATAAATAAATACCATATTAATTTGGCGCATTCAACCGTTTTGAGTATTTTCAAACCAGTCTTTGGCAATACTTATTATGAAACCAACTTCCGGATTTCTCTGGCAACTGATACATTCACTGGACAGCAGTGAGAAACTGTTTTTTAAACGCAACTTTCTGCCGGATAAAAGTGCCCGCCTGTATATCCGGTTATTCGACGCCATTGCCCGGCAAAAAGAATATGATGAAACAGCATTGCTGGAAAAATTTCATCCCGCTATCAGCAAGAAGAATATTGCATCACAGAAACATTACCTGCAAAAACAGATCGGCGAAGCGCTGGTGCGCTATGATGCCAAAAAGGATCCATCGCATGAACTGTACGGAAGTATACAACTGATCCGTATTTACCGGAAAAAAGGACTCTTTGCTGAAGCTTATGCGGTCTGGGAAAAAGCGATGCAAAAAGCAAGGAAGAGCGAATCCTTCGCCTTGCTCCAGCTGCTGAAAACCGAATTTGAAAAAATGGTCATCATGAGTCATGCGCATTCAGGTTATGATGAAATGCTCGCCATGTTTAAAAAAAATGTAATCACTTATAGTGAATATGCCGGCCTGATCACCCTGCGGGATATTTATATGGAGTCCCTGCTGCTCCGGAAGAAATCTCATCTCAGCCAGGACGATACATTGAAAGAAAGAATTCGGATTCTGTTGCATCGGGTGGAGCAAACGGATTTCGCAACAGAGGATCACTCCTTCTGGTACAATAACTATTATGCCATGAGCAGGGCCACCCTGCTGTACCTGCTCAATGATACAGCCGGTTCGTTGGTGCTGCTGATAAACCAGTTTGAAGAGTGGAAGAGAAACAAGCAATATATCGCCACTCATGGAGAGTTCTACATCGAATTGCTGTACATGATTAACTATGCCGGCATTCTTAACGGGTCGTACAACTATGTATCTGCTGTTTTCAGCGACGAATTGAATAACGCCATTACGAATAAAACCCAACGGGCCTATTTTGAAGCCATCAAATTCCTGTCACTGAATAAAATTTATAATAAAACGGCCCGCTATGATGAAGTTAAAAAGCTGGTTGATTTTATGAAAAGCGGGCATAAACGCAGTGAGCCTTCACTCAATGCCGAACTGAACAGTACCGTCAATTTTTCTCTCGGTGTGGCTTCCTTCGCACTGGAACAATATGAAGACGCGCTTTATTTTACCCGGAGAGCGATCACCGGTTTTCCGGAAGGCACACGGGAGGAACAGGTAGCTGTCGGGCAGTTGCTGCTGCTGCTGATCGCCTGGAATATTGGCAATCCACGAATATTCGAATCACAATACCGGGCCACATATACTTACTTTTATAAACGAAAAAAGAAGCAGGTATTTGAAACCGTACTGGTGCAATGCCTGCACCGTACTTTCTTTATGCCGGACCAGAAAAAAAGAACAGCTGAATTTAAAAAAACAGTACAGCAACTGGAAGAAAATGAACAACTCCCGATACAACAAAGGGCTTTTTCCATTTTTAATTTCCCGGGCTGGCTGCACAGTAAAATACTACGGATTGCTTACCGGCAGTATGTAGAAAAGAAAGTTAAAGCGGCCGGAAATTTCAGTACTACATTCAATTCATAAATATGCAAACAGCCATTAACCGTATCATCAACCGTATGGAAAACACGCTGACCGGAGATCCCTGGTATGGCCGCGCCGTATTCTCCATACTGGACGATTGTCCGGCGGAAAAAACAAGCTTACCCGAAACCAGTAACAGTCATTCCCTGCCGGCCCTGCTCTGGCACATGATTACCTGGGCAGAGTTTACCCTGCGCCGGATCGAAGGCCGCCAGGATGACCCGAAAGAAATGGAAATTCTGGACTGGCGTAAGCTTGATCCTTCTATCCATACCTGGGCAAACGGGCTGCGTGAAATCCGGCAAGTACATGAGCAGATCATTGCCCGTCTGAAAGAAAAAGAGGATGACTTTCTGCAGCAGAAAGTCGATTATCGTTCGTATGACTTCGGGTACCTGTTGCACGGACTTATTGATCATACAATCTATCACCTGGGCCAGATCGCCCTGCTGCAAAAACAATAAATACAGAAATACCGGAAAGTGGTATTGCCTGCCATCAGCAGGCTGACTAATTTTCCCCATGGCTCTGTATGGCAGATATCCCTGGAACAGGATTCCTTTTCTCCGGCTCCTCCTCCCTTTTTGCGGAGGCGTACTTACGGCATGGTACCTGGCTCCTCCTGTACTATACTGGCAACTATTAACTGCAATAGCCGCTGTAGTATTGCTGCTATATACCGTACTGCCGTTGAAACAACGGTTCCGTTATTCAATACTGTCTGGCGGCTGCAGTTTCCTGTTGTTCTTTTCCATTGGCGGATGGCGTTGTGAGCAACAGGATATCCGGCAGCAGCCCGGATGGTTTGGACAGCATTTTACAGACAGCAGCGGCTTTATTGCCGTACTTGAAGAGCCTCCCGTGGAAAAACCGAAATCGGTAAAAACAACGGCCCGGATCCGGTATCTTTTGCAACAGGGAACTACCCTTCCGGTACAAGGGCAGCTTCTGCTTTATTTTAAAAAAGACAGTAGTAATGAAAAACTCCGGCATGGAACTATACTCCTCTTCCGGAAAATACCGCAACTCATCAAAAATACAGGCAATCCCGGGGGCTTTGATTTTGCCCGGTATGCGCTGTTTCAGGGCATCACCCACCAGCTGTACCTGCAGCCCGGCGACTATCAGCTGCTTCCAGGCAATGATGAGCATCCGCTGAAAAAACAACTGCTAGCCGGAACGGCTTATATTACGGATGTGCTTACCCGTTATATACCCGGCAAACGGGAAGCGGGCCTCGCCGAAGCACTCCTGATCGGTTATAAAAACGACCTGGATCCTGAACTGGTGCAGGCGTATGCCAATACCGGTGTGGTACATATTATTGCCATATCCGGACTGCACCTCGGATTAATCTACGGTTTGCTCCTGCTGTTGCTCAGGCCCCTCCGGCACCATAAAAAATTAAAGTGGCTGCACCCGCTGCTGATAATTGCCTGTCTCTGGGCCTTCAGCTTACTGGCCGGCGCGCAACCTTCTGTGCTCCGCTCCGCGCTGATGTTCAGCTGCCTGGTAGCCGGTGAAGCCGTTGGCCGCAAATCCTCTGTAATCAATACGTTGCTGGCTTCCGCCTTCGGACTGCTTTGTTTTAATCCCTATTGGCTCTGGGATCTTGGCTTCCAGCTGTCCTATGCCGCCGTACTCAGTATTCTGTTGTTCATGAAACCGGTTTATAACTGGCTTTATATAAAAAATAAAATTCTGGATTATGCCTGGCAAATGAATGCGGTTACCCTCTCGGCACAGGTACTGACATTGCCCGTCAGTATCTGTCATTTTCACCAGTTCCCTGTCTCCTTTCTGATTACCAATTTTTTTGCTGTCCCTCTTTCCAGTGCCATACTGCTGGCAGAAATACTCCTTTGCTGTATCACGTTCAGTCCCTTTTTGGCCGCCTTAACAGGACGTTTAATCAGCAACGCCATAACACTCATGAACAGTTTCGTGGAAAAAGTGGAAGCCATTCCCTATGCCGTCTGGAAAGGATTACAGATCAGCACCACACAAACCATCTGTCTGACCCTGCTGCTCATTGCCGGCGCTGCCGGATTACAGGAGAAATCAAAACCTGCCATGCGATTTGCACTCTTCTTTTTACTCTTCTTCCTGGGCGAAAGAACCCTTTCTTTTATCACAGCGGGTAGTCAGCAAAAAATAATTGTCTATTCGGCAGCCTCCTACAAAGCCATTGATTTTATAAGCGGACGGAATACCTTTTTTTTGGGAGACAGTACATTACTGCAAAATGAAAAATCCAGGCGGTTTTACCTCGACCCGGCGAGAACCCTGTTCCGGGTAAGCGAGCAGCAGGCCGGTTTTCTGTACTATTCTCCCTGTTACCGTTTTGGCGGAATGAATATTTTATGGCTGGACAAACCTGTTTCGTATCCGGAATGTCCTCCGGAAAGCCGTCAGGTGATTGATTTGCTGATTTTATCCGGAAATCCCCGCCTGTATATGTCCGGGCTGGCCAATGCCCTCCGGATCAGGCAGGTGGTGGCTGATGCCACCGTCCCCGTTCGAAAAAGTGCCTATTGGAAAAAAGATTGCGACTCGCTCGGTATCCCCTTTTTTGATGTACGGGAGAAAGGCGCTTTTGTGATGACCCTGAATTAAGTTAATTTGCGGCCTCTTTCGAACGCCTGCCTTCAATCTTCAATCAGTATGAACAAAAAAATTCAATCAGCGCTTATTTCTGTTTTTTACAAAGACGGACTGGAAAACATTGTACAGGAACTGAACCGGCTGGGAGTAACGATTTACTCTACCGGTGGCACCCAGCAGTTTATTGAAAAACTGGGTATAAAAGTAGTACCGGTGGAAGACCTGACCAGTTATCCTTCCATTCTCGGCGGAAGAGTGAAAACCCTGCATCCCTCCGTTTTCGGCGGTATCCTGGGCAAACGGGATGACGAAACCCATATGCAGGAGATGAAGCAATACAATATCCCGGAAATTGACCTGGTGATTGTGGATCTGTATCCCTTTGAAGAAACAGTTGCCAGCACTACGGATGAAAAAGCGATCATTGAAAAAATTGATATTGGCGGTCCTTCCATGATCCGGGGGGCAGCCAAGAATTTCAGGGATGTGGTAGTGATTGCGGCGAAAAAAGATTACGCGGCGCTGGAAACCCTGCTGAAAGAACAGGAAGGTACCACCACCATTGATCAACGGAAAAGTTTTGCCGCGAAAGCCTTTGAAGTGGTGGGACATTATGATGTGGCGATTGCCAAATACTTTGCCACGGCCGACAGTCTTTATTTTCTGGAATCAGTACCGCAACCCAAAAACATGCGGTATGGAGAAAACCCGCACCAGTCGGCCGTATTCTATGGCGACCTTAGCCAGTTATTTGATCAGCTCAATGGAAAAGAGCTTTCCTATAACAATATTGTGGACACCGATGCGGCGATGCAACTGATCCGCGAGTTTACCGATACCACTTTTGCTATCATCAAACATACCAATGTATGCGGGGTAGCCCAACGCGACACGGTAAAAGAAAGCTGGGATGCCGCGTTGGCCGGTGATCCGGAAAGCGCGTTTGGCGGTGTACTGGTTTGTAACGGAACCATTGATAATGCTACAGCCGACGCCATCAATGAAATTTTCTTTGAAGTACTGATCGCACCTGCTTACACGGACGAAGCACTGGCGGTTCTGAAATCCAAGAAAAACAGGATTCTGCTGCAATTGAAAGAACAGCCTGCTGCAAAAGTGCAGTACAAATCCATGTTAAATGGCGTACTGGTGCAGGATATAGACAACGGCAATTTCACCGACTGGACAGAAACCACCAAACGCAAGGAAACAGCTTCAGAAAAAGCGGATCTTATTTTCGCCAATATTATCTGCAAGCACCTGAAATCAAATGCCATTGCCCTGGTTAAAAACAGGCAGCTGATTGGAAAAGGCTGCGGGCAAACCAGCCGGATCGACTCGCTCCGCCAGGCGCTTGAAAAAGCGAAACAATTCAGTTTTGACCTGAATGGCGCGGTCATGTCCAGCGATGCGTTCTTCCCGTTTGATGATTGTGTGCGCCTGGGACATGAAGCAGGTATCACAGCCTTTATACAGCCGGGCGGTTCGATCCGTGACAATGATTCCATTGATTATTGCAGCAAACACAACCTGTCCATGATCATGACCGGTTTGCGGCATTTCAAACATTGAGAACAACTGGTTGTTGCGCCATTTTGAAACAACTCAACCACGTTTTTAATCGTTAGCCATCCACGGATGGCCAATCATGAACATTTTTGACTTTCATAAAACCATTGTCCAGTCTTCTTCCGATACCATCCGGAAGCTGGCCATTTTCAATCCGTTCACCATTCATAAGAAAGGTACGCGCGCCAAAGCCTTGTTTGCGCTGGCCGCTGTTTGTTTTCTCTGGGGTACCACCTGGATAGCTTCTAAGGAAGGTGTAAAACATATGCCTGCTCTGCAACTCGCGGGTATACGGCAACTCGCAGCCGGGGTGATCTATGTAAGTTACTTTTTATATAAAGGGGTGCCGCTTCCCAAAGGCAAAGAATGGATTCCCGTACTGGTACTGAGTTTCCTGAATTTCATCATGAGCAATGGCCTGAGTACATGGGGTGTAAAATATATATCTGCCGGTCTCGGTTCCATCATGGGCGCTATTTTCCCGCTCTGGCTGGTTATTATCGGACTCTTCAGCTCCAGTGAAAAAATACCCAGGCCGGCCATCATTGGTTTATTACTCGGATTCGCGGGTGTATGTGTGATCTTTTATGAACATATGGCCGACTTTATGAACCCGGAATTCAGATTAGGTATTCTTCTGTCGTTGATTGCCACCTGGACATGGGCTTTCGCTACACTTTATACCAAGAAACAGGCCGCCAGCTTCAATCCTTATTTCAGTCTGGGCCTGCAGATGGTCATCTCATCCGTATGTCTTTTACTGCTGGCCAAAACGGGCAGTCAGTTTAGTATCACACAGGACAACGGTACACTGGCCCCGCTGATACCCTTTACGCCTTTTACAGAAATTCCCTGGCAATCCTGGGCCGCCATCGGTTTTCTTGTACTGTTTGGTTCATTAACGGCTTTCATCTGCTATCTGTATGCCCTGCAAAATCTGCCTACAGAGCAGGCCTCCATCTACGCGTATATCAACCCGATCGTAGCGGTGGTTTTCGGCTGGATACTGTTTGGAGAAAAAATTACCATCTTCATCACCATAGGAGGTGCGGTAACGCTGCTTGGGGTGTACCTGGTGAACAGGGCATTTAAAGCCGGTGTGCCGCCACCCGAGCAGCCGGAAACGGAAGGCATGTAAAAGTCAGTTTCAGGGCATTTCTATTTTTCGGGTATACATACCTGTTGTAAGAAAGACGTATAGGCCGCACGCCATCCGGCAAAGCGTTTATCCATACCGAGAAATGTATTGTGCCAGATCATACTGAACAGTCCGTTAACCTCATTTACCGACTGGTAATAGTTCCTCATTTCCTCCAGTGTGGCGGCTGCCGTTTGGTGCTGTTCATAAAATGAATTGGCATCCATAAAACAGAAAGGGAAAATGCGCAGCCCGGTCGTCTCTTCCTTTTCCAGGTCATACCATAAAAAAGAGGCCGCAACGGATGCACGGAAACCATTGATGCTGCCATAGCCCATGGAATAGTCTTCCGAAATCCCGTTTTCGATTAACCTGCGGTAGCCGCCGGGAAGCGTAAAGCGGATAAAATGCTGCCGTGAACGGGTTACCGGATTGCCGGTTATTTCTTCCAATGTCTTTTTCTCCTTTTGCAGCCCTTTCTCCTGATCACCACTCTGCCAGGAAGGATGCAGCCCCGTAGCATACAAGGCGGACTGCATTTTTATCATTGTCCTGATGCTGTTTTTATGCGGCAGAATATTTTTATCAACGCCCGCATTCTTGGCAGCTACAAGAAAAAAATAAACCGGCGACAACTGATACAACGAGTTGATCTCCCGCATCCCTTCCAAAGAATCATACGGATCCTTCTTTTTCCCGGTCAGTACGAGCAGCCGCTCCCGGACCCTGGCGGTACCTCCCGTAAAAAAATCACGCAGTAATCCGCCTGTATTCCGTACCCAGCCCTTGTGCTGATACGCGTATGCTTCATCAATATCATAAGTGGGAAGAAACCTTGTTGTTTTTTCTTTAAAGACAAGGGAGGGGAATTTTATTTTCAGCTGGGCCGCAAAATCCTTCAACCAGATATTCACAAGTGGTTTTCCTAGAAAATTATTTTTGTAAGCCAGTGACGATGAAAACGGATACCGGCCATACAAATCGGGTGTATATGGCAGGTATTCTTCATACCGGCTGATCAGATAAAAAGTGGCGGCAAAAATATCAAAGGGCAAATAACCGCTTGTTGTAAAAAAGATGGTCCGGTTATCCGCCGATACACATTTTACCTGTTGTTCACGCACATCCGTTTCAAATAACAGGGACACCGGATGAATCCTGATTTCCTGATTCTCAATCGCTGTCGCACTGTAATTTATCTTCGGGCCGGCAGACCGTCTGTACGTCCCGATATCATCCGTTAGCAAGAACGGACTCCCAAAAAGTTCATCACCGACAAATCCGGTTATATAACGGATACGTGGTGTTATGGTTTCGGTAAACAGCAGCATGCAATTACTTAAAACGTACTACTTCATCTTCTCCTTCCACAACTGGTTAAAGGATTTTTTCGGGAAGTCGAGAGTGCCACGGTTTGTTTTCCAGCCTTTCATCAGGCTGTTAACCACCCAGCTCTTGGTGGAGCCATTGGCCATATTCATCCAGGAACGGCGGAGCATGGCTTGCTTCCACATTTTCCAGGCGATATTTTCAGTAAAGGTATTGTGTCCGCCCTGTACGGCTTCCTGCCTGTTTTCCAGTAACAATTCATGCAGGTTAATTTTTACCGCGCATACTTCCGTACAGTTGCCACAGAGTGAGGAGGCATAACTCAGGTGTTTGAACTCATCCAGTCCCTGCAGATGCGGGGTTATCACGGAACCGATGGGTCCGCTGTAGGGTGCGCCATACGTATGGCCCCCGATATTTTTATAAACCGGGCAGGCATTCAGACAAGCACCGCAACGGATACAGTATAAACTCTCCCGCATTTTCTCATTGGCGAGAATTGTGGTCCGGCCATTATCCAGCAGGATCACATACATATCCTCCGGCCCATCGGTTTCATTCGGCTGCCGGGGACCGGTAATAATGGTATTGTAGACGGTGACCCGTTGCCCGGTACCAAATGTGGAAAGCAGGGGCCAGAACAATGCAAGGTCCTGCATGGAAGGAATTACTTTTTCAATACCGGCGATCACAATATGCGTCTTCGGCATGGAACAACTCAGCCGTCCGTTGCCTTCATTTTCTGTAACGGCCACTCCGCCGATATCGGAAATGATAAAGTTGGCACCAGTAACACCCACTTCTGCCTGCACATACTTTTCACGCAATACTTTACGCGCTACCAGGGTCAGTTGTTCAGGTGTGGCTTTGGGATCTGTACCCAGTTTATGCGAAAACAAACGGGCCACATCCTCTTTGCTTTTATGCATGGCCGGTGTTACTATGTGATACGGCGGCTCGCCATCCAGCTGCTGAATATACTCACCTAAATCAGTTTCCACACTTTCAATCCCGTTTTTCTCCAGGAATGCATTGAGGTGAATTTCTTCTGTTACCATGCTCTTACTCTTCACCAATGTCTTGCAGTTCTTCTCTTCGCATATTTTTTTAACGGCTTCCAGTGCCTCAGCCGCGTTTTCGGCCCAGATTACTTTGGCCCCGCGACGGGTGATGGCCGCTTCAAAATTCTCCAGCTCTTTATCCAGGTTTTCAATCGCTTTCCATTTGATATTCTTCGCCCGTTCACGGGCCAGGTGCAGTTCACTGAATTGCTGCTTGCCGGCCGGCACCACCGCATTGTATTTGCCGATATTAAAATTGATTTTACGGCGGTGGTCACGGTCCCCCGCCTTAATCGTGGCTTTCGCCATAAAATCTGCAAACCTTTCTTTACCCATACTGCGGTTATTTCTCTTTAAAATCAATTTCCTCCCAATCGCCCTTAGCTATGGAATCAAGGGCATTGTAAAATTCCTCCCCGTACTTCCGGATCAGGGGTTCTTTCAGAAACTGGTACACCGGAACTTTTAATTCCTCCCCGAGATTACAACCCGGTTTACACAATACTTCACGTGGTTCATAATTCACCCGTTCATAGTCCCCGTTGGTACCTTTCTTAGCCGTTATCGGATACAAATGACAACTGATCGGTTTCTTCCAGCTGATTTTGCCTTCCCGGTACACCTGTTCAAACGCGCATTTAATGATACCGGCTTCATCATGAAAGGCAAAAACACAAATCCCCTTGTTGCTGCCAATGGTATTCGTCACCCAGCCAAATTCATCGTCTTTGGCAAAGAGTCCCGTTCTGTCAATTTCCCGGATCGCATCCGGGGGCAGCAGGTGTTTCACCTGGTCATATACTTCCCGGATGATCTGCATTTCCTCTTCTTCCACCGGTGCCCCGGCATCACCTTCTTCACAGCAGCCTCCTTTACATTTATTCAGGTCGCAGACAAAGCGTTTGTCCACCACATCCTCACTGATCAGAATATTGTCGATTACTATCAAGCGATTAAATTTGGCTCAAAGGTACAGCATGTGTATGACAACACCTGCATGCCCCCGGTACCAGGCCAGCAGTTGTTGGTGTTTTCACCAACTACTCCCCCCCGCCGCCGAATATCCGCTTCTTCAGATGAAAACCAGCCGAAGTCAGCCGGTTATGCGAGGTCAGGTAGTGCAGCACTTTATGCTCCAGCCAATGGTGCAACGGCACCAGGATGGCGGCCAGTGCGATCATAAACGCCAGGTCCTTCCAGGGTTCACCCTGGGTAATGGAGTAAATATTCTTTTTAAAGATCAGGAAGATGAATTCAAAGAACATCAGGAATACAAAGAAACCGACGGCCCTTATGACACCGGCCGACACTTTAAACATGCCGAGAATCACCATAGACACAAACAGACTGATGATACCAATCACAATGGCCAGGTATTGGATATTATTGCGTCTTTTTTTAATTTCTTCTGCTTCTTTCTGCGCTCTCATCAGCCGTTGTTGTTCATCATCCGCTTCCTCTTTCCTCATTTCATTTTCCCTTTTTAGGGTTTTGATACTATCCTTATACTGATAATAAAGCGCGTTGTATTTCCCTGATTCCTGTAAATTACCGGTTTTACTATACAAGGTATCCAGGTATTTGGCTGCTTTCTCCACGTTTTCCAGCCAGCCGTTCCGCTCACTGATATCCTTTACCTGGAGATAATGGCTGATTGCCATTTTATAATTGCCCGACTTGTTATAATAGGTAGCCAACTGGGCTATGAACCCCACTTTATTGTATTCATTGCCGCCGTTTTCAAACATCGGTCTTGCTTTTTCCAGCAGTATGCCGGCGGAGTCAAAACGGCCAAGTCCGGTATATACCACTCCATAAGCCTGGTCAATCACGGCCGACATTCCGAAATTGGTCAGGTATTTCTTAAGCTCGTTTCCTTCTTTTGAATTCAGGTAATTCAACGCTTTCTGCGGCTCATCCATACGGAGGTACTGATTGAGCAGACTCACATACCCGGGAATTTTCAATGTGGAAAATTTGAGGGAATCCGCCATCCGGATCGACCTTTCAAAATAACTGATGGCGATATCATAGTTCTTCTTTTTTGCAAATAGATTGCCCAGGTTATTGGTATAAATCACTTTCTGGTAAGGCACGTTCTTTTCCTTTATGGACTCCAGTATTTTATACGCCAGGGTTGTATAGTCAATTGCCTTGTCATAATCTTCTATATCAGCATAAAAGTCGGAAAGATAGAGATAGCAGTTCCGTATCAGGGGTGAATTTTTCAGCTCTTCCGCCAGCCGCAGACCATTGAGGTAGCTGCGCAGGGCCAGTATATTCTCGTTTTTGGCCTGGTATACCTGTCCGAATATGTTGAAGGATTCTGCCCGAAGGCTGTCGTTGGAGAGCGTAGCCGTAAGTGATGAAGCCTGGGTGATATAGGAAAAAGCCTTCTCTTTATCCGGTATCAGGAGATAAAACATAGCCAGGTGTTGCTGGGCTATTCCCGTTTCCTCTGTCAGCCTGTTCTGCCGGGCCAGTTCCAACGCTTTATTATAGAAACTGAGTGCCTTATCCGAATAGACTTTCTGACTGGCCATATAGGAACAACGTGTGCCATTGGACAAATAGGCTTTGAACATGTATTTCCGGTCGCGCGATTCCTCAGCCAATGTAATGAGCTGTGTTCCCGTTTCATCCGCCTGTTTGGGATTTACATTCATCAGCACCCGGCTCAGTTCTTCCATCAGGGGAAATTTCTGCTCCAGGGTAACTGCCTTGCCCATTGCCGCCCGCAATGAATCCACAGCCGCGGCTTCCTGGGCATACATAGAAACTGAAAACATACAGCATACCGCTGTTGCAAGGATATAGCGTTTAATAGTCATAGTTGTGACCTGTTAGTGATAACACCAACTGGATTATTTGTTGGGATAACACCAACAGGATTACTTGTTGGTGATAACACCAACAGGATTACTCGTTGGTGATAACACCAACAGGAGTAGTCCACCGCAGCGTATTGATCAGATGCAGCAGATCCTTTTTCAGAAACTCATTCACAATGCCCAGCGAATCTTCGTTGGGTACGGCATTGAAATAAAGTGCTCCCCTGAAAAAATGCCGGGTGGAATCGGTCAGGAAAAACTGGTTGGCGGTGGCGGTATTTCCTTTTAAAGAAAAGTATAAACCTTCCACCCCGTTGGGCGTCTGAATCAGACTGTCTTCAATACCGGTAGATACATCCACATTTTGTTTATACGCCATCTTAAATCCGTCCCTGACCAGCGAATCAAACACATTCTCCGCATTAATCGGTTTATAGCTTACATATATGCGGCCGTCAAACCGGGGGAAATCGATATTGATCCACCAGTCACCCGCTTTGTCGTCAAAAAAAGTGGTATCCTTGATTACCCGGGCATATTCCGGGTATTCAAACGTATAGGGATAACCGGGCTGGTTAAACTGCTTATATTTCTTTTCGGGGAAATCAATTTTAAAATAACCCTTCTTCTTCCCTGCGCTGTACTCGCTGTTGCAGGAAAGCAGTGCAAAAACAAACAGGGTTTGTACCAGTAAAAAAATGCTGAATCGGGAATTCATCCGTTTTATTGTTTCGGTTTAATGGTCACTTTTACCAGCTGGATCCGGTTGTTTTCCGCCTGCATGATGGCAAATTCAAAATCGCCGCAGGGCAATACCCAGTCCACGGTAGGCAGTTCGCCGGCCAGTTCCAGTACCAGTCCGGCCAGTGATTCGCTTTCGCCTTTTACGTGATCAAACGTATTCATCGGAATTTTCATAATCCGGCACATGTCATGGATCATGATTTTTCCTTCAAAAATATAATTGTAATCGTCGAGCTTATAGCTGTCGTTCTCCTCTTCGTCAAATTCATCGCGGATATCCCCGATCACTTCCTCCAGGATGTCCTCCATCGTTACGATACCGCTGGTGCCTCCGAATTCATCCACTACAACGGCAAAGTGTATGCGCTTTTGCTGAAACTCCCGGAGCAGGTCTTCAATCAGTTTGGTTTCCGGAACAAAATAAGGTTGCCGCATCAGGGCATGCCAGTCATAACCTTCTTCCTCGTTCAGGTAGGGAATCAGGTCCTTGGTATACAGGATACCCACCACTTCGTCCAGACTTTCCTTATATACCGGAAGGCGGGAATAATGCAGTTCTTCCACCCGGCTCACGAGTTCCGCAAATCCGGCTTTATAGCTGATGCCGTTTACATAGAGCCGGCTGCGCATAATCTGGCGTACGGTGATGTTTCCGAATTTTACCACGCCCTTCATGATATTCTTTTCTTCCGGCGAAGCCTCCTCGTCCGTTTTTATATCAATGGCTTCATCCATTTCCTGCATCGTCAGTATTTCCGTTTTATCGGCGCCCAGTCCTTTCCCGATTCCATCCGCCAGTTTTACAATCCATTTACTCAGGCGGCGGAGCAACAGGTGCAGCCCTTCCACCAGGAATGACCAGTCATACGCAAAGCGGAGGTTATTCTGCGTAGCCCATACTTTGGGCAGTATACGACCAAAGAAAACAAGACCCACAACAATCACCACCACTTTTATCAGTAAGGCAAAAAAACCGCCGAGCTGATTCAGCCCCGTTACTTCGGAAAGCAGGAAATTGGCCAGTACAATTATACTGATATTGATAAATGTACCGGCAATCAGCAGGGAGGCATAGACTTCTTTGGGTTCTTCCAGCAGTTCCACAATCCGCCTGGCCGAACCATGCTGTTTTGTTTTTAGCATGTTCAGGTCTTTTTTATTCAGTGAAAACAACGCTACTTCGGATCCTGAAATGGCAAAAGTGATCACCAGTAATACCGCCAGTGTTACTGATAAAAAAGCGGTTCCCTGCACATTAACGGACAGCAGGAAAAAAAGCAGATCGTGAGCGATTGAAAGAATATGCGGATGAATGCCCAATACAAGATTTTTAGGTTATTGGCTTTACTGCGGTGTGCAGCCAGCATCAAGGACAGGATCCCTGTCATTGGTACCGGCAAAGGTATTGTATTTAGTGTTTATGGTTAAAAGGGAAGGTTGCCGGAAGAATCCCCCAGGGGCATATCATTCCCATCCATGCCTTCGGGTCCCTGGCCTTCTCCGCCGGGTCCGCCTTCCATCCGCTTATCCAGCATGATGAGATTGTCTCCCACTACTTCCGTGGCGAATTTGCGGTTGCCGTCTTTATCATCCCAACTACGGGTACGGAGACGGCCTTCAATATATACCAGGCTGCTTTTATGCAGGTATTTCTGTGCGAGTTCCGCCAATCCTCTCCATAAAACTACAGTATGCCATTCCGTCTGGGATACCAGTTTACCGGTACGGTCTTTAAAAGTTTCCGTTGTTGCCAGGGGAAATTTCGCGACAGCAATATTCCCTTCCAGGTGCTGCACATCGGGATCTTTTCCCAGGTTTCCAATCAGCATGACTCGGTTTACGCCTCTCATACATTTTTCGTTTGGTTATAAAATCATCTGCGTGCGGCAATCGTCTTAAAGTTAAATCCTTTTTACAGGGGAAACAACAATTTCACTGTTTCCCGGTTCAATTTAACAAGTATCTGAATTAACAGGTATTATTTTTTTTCAAGATACTGATTGATAAGCCCGGGAAAGCTCAGTTCAGTGAGTTGCTTTTTCCTTACCCATCGCCAGTCACTTTCGCCAGGCGGCCGGCTATCCGTCTGCAATACACTGAAATAACCATAGACCTGCTGATGGGAAAGCAATTGCCGGTATACCACCGGTGGATATGCTGCTATCACATTTGCAGTGCCCAGCCATGCGTTTAGTTCCGGGTAGCCGCCTTTTCTGCGGACAGGCGCTTTACGTAATTCCAGCATCGGAAACTCGTACAAATCCTGCCAGATATCTTTTTTATGTCGCTTACGTACAGCAATAAATCCATTATGCTCCAGGATAAAATACATAAACCACCTGTCCCGTACCCTTACTTTTTTGTTTTTCACCGGCAAATCCTGAACACGACCGGTGGTTAATGCCACGCAGTTCTTTTTCAGTTTACATTCCTCACATAAAGGAGCAACCGGCTTACATACCACAGCGCCAAAATCCATAATGGCCTGGTTATACTCACCGGGCATTCTTTTATCCAGCAAATCTTCTGCCAGCCGGGTAAAAAGCTTTTTTCCTGCAGTTGAATCGGTGGCTGTTTCAATACCAAAAAAACGGCTGAGTACTCTGAAAACATTTCCATCAACCACAGCATAGGGTAATTGAAAAGCAAAAGAGGCTATTGCGGCGGCAGTATACGGACCGATACCTTTCAGTTCAAGTATCTCTTCATATTGATCGGGGAATACCCCGTTTCTTTCCTTTACAATAAAACGGGCGGTGGCCAACAGGTTCCGGCATCTCGAATAATATCCAAGTCCCTCCCAGCATTTAAAAACTTTTTCATCCGGCGCCTTGGCTAGTTGTTGTATATCCGGAAATAACTTAATAAACCGGTTATAATAATCCCAGCCTTGCTCCACTCTCGTTTGCTGTAAAATGATTTCACTGATCCAGATCCGGTAAGGGTCTTTCTCTCCTTTCCAGGGCATCTCCCGGGTGTTTTGCTCCCGGTTCCATTTCAGTAAACCACGTACAAAAGCCTTTTTCAAGGCAGAGGAAGGCATTATTTCCATGAAAAATGTGTATTTCGGCCGGTTTTGGGATTAAAGTTCCGGTATTTCGGGTTTCCGGCAGAAAAAGAAAGAAAAAAAATATTCCTATTTAGTTGACTATCATATAATTTTGTCATAAATTGGTCTTTGTAAACCAAATAAACCTATCAAAAATGAGAAAAGCCGACCTGGTAAATCAGATTTCTGAAAAAACAGGCATACCCAAGGTAGATGTGCTTGTTACGCTTGAAACTATGTTTAAAGAGGTAAAAGACACCCTTGCTGGTGGCGAGAATATCTACATTCGTGGATTTGGCAGTTTTATTACCAAGAAAAGAGCTGCAAAAATCGGACGTAATATCAAGAAGAACATTGCCGTTCATATTCCTGAACATTATATTCCTGCCTTCAAGCCTGCAAAAGAATTTGTTGCAGAGGTAAAAAAACTGAAAGAACCCAAGCCCGATAACGGTCCCGGGGAAGATGCGGAATAAACATCTCCGAAATATTCCCGGTATTATAACCGCTTATCAGGCCGTTTGAGGTACTTTTGCCTCCTGAAATTTTAGCTTTGTGAAGAAACCTCAATGGATCGCACTCACCGCGGCAGCTTTGCTGACCTTATTTATTTTTGTTTTTGCCAAAACAGTACCGGCACATAAGCCTGTGTCTGCAACGGCAAATGAGCAACACAGTGCGGATGATGGACATGATCATGGACCAGCCATAGCTCAAGTAACTATTGATAGTCTGTTAGTTACGGCTAAGAAAAACCTGAGTCAGGAACAGGTAACCCGGCTCAATGGCCTGGAAAATTCAATCACCCGCGGAGATGTTAAAAACCAGCAATTAGCTGTATTTCACCAGCTTTCACATTTCTGGCGCGATACCGCCCGGGTATTTGAACCCTATGCCTGGTATGAAGCGGAAGCAGCCAGATTGGAAAATTCCGAAAAAAGCCTGACCTTTGCAGCCCGCTTATTTTTAGATGACCTGCAAATGGATGAATCAGCGGGAAGAAGACAATGGAAAGCCTTACAGGCGAAAGATTTGTTTGAACGTTCTTTGACGATTAATCCGGATAACGATTCCGCTAAAGTTGGCCTGGGTGCAACATACCTTTTCGGAGGTATTTCTGCCAATCCGATGGAAGGAATCGCCAAAATCAGGGAAGTGGTGCAAAAAGACAGTACGAATATATATGCACAACTGACATTGGTAAAAGGGTCCATGTTGTCCGGACAATTAGATAAAGCGATCAGCCGGCTCGAAACGGTTATCCGTATTGAACCTGGTAATATGGAGGCCCTGCTGCTGATGGCGGATCTGTACGAAAGACAAAACAATTTCAAAACGGCCATCAGCTGGTATGAGAAAAGTCTTTTGGTGATCAAACAGGCCGAGATCCGGCAGGCAGTAAGCCAGCGGATTGAAGACCTGAAAAAACGGGATAAGTAAAATTATTATAACACGTATTTAAATTATTTGAGTATGCCTTGTGGTAAAAAAAGGAAGCGTCATAAAATTGCGACGCATAAGCGTAAAAAAAGACTGAGAAAGAACCGTCATAAGAAGAGAAATAAGTAAGTTGACAGGTTTAAAAGTTTAAAAGGACCGAAGATCAGTTGATCGACGATGCCTTTTAAACTTTTAAACTAATCAACTTTATTACTCTTATTCAGTTCACCGGTTGTTTCGCCGTATAATGTTTGCACCCCTCGCATTTAACCCGCAAATATCCTACAGGTACTATCAACCCCGCATTCCGTACGGAGGCCTGGCAACTGGTGTTTACAGCACTAAGGTGTTTCATTTATCCAGCTGTAATGAACAAAGAATTAATTATTAATGCGGCTCCTCAGGGCGTTGAAATCGCTTTGCTGGAGGATAAAAAGCTAGTAGAACTGCATAACGAAAAAACGGATGCACGTTTTGCTGTGGGCGACCTGTACCTGGGAAAAGTGAAAAAACTGATCCCCGGTCTGAATGCGGCATTTGTGGATGTGGGTTTTGAAAAAGACGCATTTCTGCATTATACCGATCTGAGTCCCTATGCCAAATCTCTCCTGAAGTTTACCAACCTCTGTATGCACGACAAGTCTGAACAGGGACTGGACTTCAGCAAATTCACGATTGAACCGGAGATTGTAAAAACCGGCAAGATCAATGAAGTATTGGGCGGCAAGCCGAATATTCTCGTACAGATTCTGAAGGAGCCCATCGCGGCCAAAGGCCCCCGGCTGAGCTGTGAAATCTCACTGCCCGGTCGTTTTGTGGTGCTTACCCCTTTCAATGATATCGTGGCGGTTTCCCGGAAGATCCACTCTTCTGAAGAAAGAAAACGGCTGCAGAAAATCGTGGAAGCGATCAAGTCAAAGAATTTTGGTGTGATCGTGCGTACCGCGGCAGAAGGCAAAAACACGGCCGAACTGCACGAAGATCTCTCCGCCCTGGTCGAAATGTGGAAGTCCATTCAGCAAAATCTGAAAGGGGCCGTGGCTCCTGCCAAGATCCTGAGCGAACAAACCAAAACAACCAGTATTCTCCGTGACCTGCTCAATGAAGATTTCAACCGCATCGTGGTAAACGATAAAAATATTTTTGCGGATACCAAGACCTATATTCAACGGATTGCCCCTGAGAAAGCGGATATTATTTCCTATTATCAGAATGGTGCTACCATTTTTGATTCATTTGGTATTACGAAACAGGTGAAGTCCTCTTTTGGAAAAACAGTAAACCTGAACAGCGGCGCCTATGTAATTATTGAACACACCGAAGCCCTGCATGTAATCGATGTAAACAGCGGGTATAAAAGCGTGAGCAATAACCAGGAGCAGAATGCACTTGAAACCAACCTGGAGGCAGCGGAAGAAATTGCCCGTCAGCTCCGGCTGCGTGACCTCGGCGGTATTATTGTGGTCGACTTTATTGATATGAAGCTGCCCGATAACAAGCGCAGGCTGGTCGAAAAAATGGAAGAGTTCATGAGTACCGACCGTGCCAAACACGCGGTACTCCCGATTTCGAAATTCGGCCTGATGCAGATCACGCGTCAGCGGATGAAACCGGAAGTGAATATCAATACGCAGGAAGTTTGTCCCAGTTGTAACGGTACCGGCAAAATCTCCTCTACCCTGCTGCTGGAAGATGAAATCGAAAAGAATTTAAGTTACCTGATCACACATAAAAACGGCAACCTGAAACTGGTTGTACACCCGATCCTCTATTCCTACCTGACCAAGGGCTGGCCCTGGAGTACGAAAATGGCCAAATGGAAACGTAAATACGGCCAGAAGACCAGACTGGAACAGGACACCAACTATCACCTGACCGAGTATAAGTTTTTCGATAAACATGATGAGGAAATCAAGATGAATTAATTGGGTTTTAAATTTTTTGAAGGGCCGTTGCTGAAGAGTAGCGGCCCTTTGGTTTAGAGAGGGAATGAGTAATAAGTTGCTGCCCAGTACTGAAGTAAGTTTTGACACAACCCGCTTTGAAAAGCCTCAATACAGTAATTATACTTCCCCCTGTACTCATTACTCATTACTCATTATTCATCACTGCCGTCCTAAACAATAAAATTTTAGTTCTTTGAAAGTCTTATCAGATAAGGGTTTCAGCCGATTTTAGGGTTCAAACGATTTCAGCGAAACCTGGCATTTTTGGGGGTATTTTACCCCATGAA
>JAFLBL010000008.1 GCA_017303855.1 Chitinophagales bacterium
TCGCCGGAAATTATGCTTTCCACAAGATTCGCCATGATGTCGAGTATGTCGTCCTGGGGCACGATCATACGGGGCTGTACAACGCGGTGGTCGCCGACACCGTGACGCCGGAGCTGATGCCATGAGCAAGATATCAAGGGTATTGGGTTGCAGTTTTACTTCCACGTCTTTTTCACTGAGCCGGTTGATCAGGGATTCCAGCAAGGGCTGTTCCGTCTTCTCCAACGCAAGCACCACCAGTTTGATAGCATGACTGTCGATGATCTGTTCCAGTTCGTCTATACTTCCCAGTTTGGGGATGATTTTGTGAAAGCCGTTTTTACCATGACTGTCCGGGGTTACAAAACCGGTATAATGATAGCCGCCGTCACGCAGGTTCATTTCCGTCTCCCGGAAAATACGGATGGCATTGTCCTGGTTGCCGACCATCAGGGTATTGAATGAAACCGAACCGCTGAGCAGTTGTTTTTTTACCAGTCGCAGGATCAGCCAGCGGCCAATGAATGTATATGTAAAGTGAATGCCCAATAGTACTATAAACGCATAATAGAAATAAGTATACCCGTTTTTCGGATCATAATCGTTGGAGACAAACGTGATAAACAGGGTGATGCAGCCGATAAGACTGCTGACAAAAGTGAGTGTGAATTCCGCCAGCCTTGATTTTTTATAAAGGTGGTTGTATGTGCCCGCAAGGGTATATAAAATCAACCAGCCGGCCGGGACAGCCAGTAAAATCAGCATCCAGGAAAAGGAGCCGATCGGGAAGGCCCCGGTATCATTCAGCATCCAGCTGCGCCAGTGATAGTAGGTAAACCAGGCAAGGGCTGCGGTGCAGTAGTCTGCCAACACATACCAGGCCAGTGATATTTGTTTGCCGGAACGCATTAATGGGTAATAACGTTATGTCCGATTTTCGCGAGTATCTGGTGTGCCACATCCATCGCATTCAGCCCGTCCATTTCATTTACGAGTGTACGGGTGTTATTCAGAATAGCGTTTTTAAATTCTTCCAGCTCCATTTTAATGGCATTCACTTCCGGTACAGCCGGATTGGCCATCGCCAGTGTTTTTTTGCCGGAGGTGGTTTCTATATCAAAGGCGAAAACGTTGGTATCCGCAGGCTCTTTCAGTTTGATAATTTCCGTTTTCTTATTGAGAAAATCAATACCGATATAGGCATCTTTCTGGAAGAGACGGACCTTTCTCATTTTCTTCATCGAGATCCTGCTGCTGGTGAGGTTGGCCACGCAGCCATTGTGGAATTCGATCCGGACGTTGGCGATATCCGGTGTTTCCGTCATGACTGCCACGCCGCTGGCGGAGATGGATTTCACATCACTCTTCACAATGCTCAGGATGATATCAATATCATGGATCATCAGGTCGAGGATCACGCTGACTTCCGTACCGCGGGGATTAAACTGCGCCAGGCGGTGTACTTCAATAAACATGGGTTTCAGGTCCAGTCCTTTCGTGGCCAGGAAGGCGGGGTTAAAACGTTCCACATGTCCCACCTGGAATTTGATACCCGACTCTGCAGCCAGTTTCACCAGTTGCCGGGCTTCTTCCATGGTATTGGCGAGGGGTTTTTCAACAAAAACATGTTTCCCTTTTTTGATCGCTTTCTCACACCATTCAAAGTGAAAGGTAGTGGGGGCAACTATATCCACGGCATCCACCGCATCTATCAGGGCATCCGCATCCAGGAAGCGGGGGAGCTGGTATTTTTCAGCAACATCTTTAGCATTTTCTTCATGGGGATCATAAAAGCCAACGATTTCCACGCCCGGTATTTCTTTCCAGTTATTCAGGTGAAATTTTCCCAGGTGTCCTACACCAATAACGCCAATCTTAAGCATAACGGAATATTAATTGTGCAAAGATACACAATGCATTGAGCCCCAACTGGCAAGTTATGAACAGCTGTCAGTTAAGCAGGGCGGAACCCTGTACATAGGCGGGGTGGTAAATAAAGACCAGTGAGCCGTTTTTAATTTCGTTGATGATGGGCCGGGCCAGGGCTTCCGGTACGGCGGGGCAGCCCTGGCTGCGGCCGATATAGCCCTGTTGAGCGGCCAGCTGCTCATTTACATAGTCTGCGCCGTGGATCACAATCCCGCGTTCATAGGCTTTGTCATTGATTCCGTGTTCCAGTCCTTCCAGTTTCAGCGAATAACCATTACTGCCCTGGTAGGTTTCGCGGGTAATATAGAAACCGGGACTGCTTTTAAAAGAAGAAGGGGTATTGGAGAAAGAGACGGCCCGTTCACGCCCGGTATTACGGCCATGGGCCACCAGAGTATTATAAAGTACTTTATACTGATCCAGGTCAATGATGAAGAGTCTTTTTTCCGTGCTGGGAAGACTGAAATCCACAATGGAAATGATGGATTGATTAATTGTACGGCCTTGTTGGGTCAGTTGTGTCAGTCCTTTTTTTGCAAAGTCAAATGCTTCGCGGCTGAGTCCTTTCAGGTTCAGGTGGAGGCTGTCGTAAACGGATTTCAGTTCCGGGGTAAAAAAAAGAGAGTCCGTCGTTGTATGGAGGCTGGAATCGCCCATATGGAGCGCTTCCCGGACCCGTTGGCCGGTATTTTTGGCAAAGCCAAAAGACAGATGGAGGAGTCCGATCAGGACGGAAGACAGGAACAGGAGAAGCCCTTTCGCACGTTTAATCATAGCTACTAATTGTACATTAACCTAAGTGGCCTTTTAAACGCAAAAACGGGGCCGGTGTTGTGGTTGGAGAGATGTTTGGAATCAAGAAATACAGTAGGTTAGGAGTCGGGAGAAGGGAGTCGGGAGTTGGGAGTCGTGAGTCGTGAGTCAGGAGTCGGGAGGCTGGATTCCAATTCAGGGGCTAAAAAAATGTCAGAAAATGGCAAAAAACTTTTGGAATAAAAAGCGGGTGCGCCTATCTTTGCCGTCCCAAAAAACACCGAAGGATCGGTAGTTCAGTTGGTTAGAATGCCGCCCTGTCACGGCGGAGGTCGCGGGTTCGAGTCCCGTCCGGTCCGCAAGAAGCCTCACAGAAATGTGAGGCTTTTTTGTGCGCTGTCACGTCGGAGGTCGTCCCGAACCGATTCGGGATCCGGTCCGCAAGAAGCCTCACAGAAATGTTGTACTGACTAACAGTCAGCCTGAGAAAGAAAAATACCTAACGTTTAGCTGGCCTTTAGCTGGCCTTTAGCTGGCCTTGAGCTGGCCTTGAGCTGGCCCGGCCAGGGCTACCGGTAATACCGGTTCTTAGGTCCAGCTAAGGAAGTACAAAACTCCTGCTAAGATGGTTATAATTATTGCCCTTGTTTGGTTCTCAAATAGTTGAAAATGAGGATTATACATTTTATGTAATTTTTCCGTTTCCTGTTATTTTCTTAAAGAAAGTATACATTATTACAAATGAGGCAGTTAGACATATTGTCAGGCACGGGACAAGTTTTTTTCAGAGCTGAAACACAGAACCAAGAAGACTTTAGATTGAGCGGGAGGCCACAAATCCCTTTTTAAATACTCAGCTTATTGATAGCCGGCTTACTCTGTTTCCTTATGATTGTGGTTGTTTTTTGGGGATAATTGCTTTTTTGCGAGTATTTGTGCATCAGCGGCTTATTCTGATTTAATCCTTAATTTAGCCGCCATAAATTAGCCTATGCCATCGAATAAAAACAGGCAGTATATCGAGTTTGAAAAGCCGATCAAGGATTTGCTGGAAGAAATTGATGATCTGAAGCAGAAAGCGGAGAAGAGTAAAGTGGATTACAGTGAAGTGATCGCCAAACTTGAAGAAAGTGTCATCGAGAAAAGAAAAGATATCACCCGCAGTCTGAGCAGCTGGCAACGGGTACAGCTGAGCCGTCACCCCGACCGTCCCTATACACTGAAGTATATTGATAAAATGACGACGGATTTTGTGGAACTGCATGGCGACCGCAACGTTAAGGACGATAAAGCCATGATAGGCGGATTTGCCACACTGGGCGATGAAACAGTCATGATTATTGGTCAGCAGAAAGGGATCAATACAAAAATGCGCCAGCTCCGGAATTTCGGTATGGCGAATCCTGAAGGATACCGGAAAGCCCTGCGGCTGATGCGACTGGCTGAGAAATTTAATAAGCCCGTGATCACGCTGATTGATACCCCCGGTGCCTATCCCGGCCTGGAAGCCGAGGAAAGGGGACAGGGAGAAGCGATTGCCCGGAATATTTATGAAATGATCCGGCTGAAAGTACCCGTGATCTGTGTGATCATCGGGGAAGGTGCCAGCGGCGGTGCCCTTGGTATTGGCGTAGGGGATAAAGTCTTCATGATGGAGAATACCTGGTACACCGTGATCAGCCCGGAAAGTTGCTCTTCTATTCTCTGGCGCAGCTGGGATAAAAAAGAAGTGGCCGCCGAACAGTTACGCCTGACCGCAGATAAGATGCTGGGCTTTGGCCTGATTGACGGAATCATTCCCGAACCACCCGGTGGTGCACACTGGGATTATGATGAATCGGCACAGATCCTGAAGAATTTCCTGCTGCCCGTTATCAAAGAACTTAAAAATCAATCAGTGGAACAACGGGTGAATAACCGGATTGAGAAGTTTGGGAAGATGGGATTCTGGGAAGAAGCATGATTCCAGTTAGTAGTTAGTAGTCGGTAGTTAGTAGTCAGAGACGTTCTTAGCGGCAGTCAGGTGTATGAATCAAAGTCGCTTCGGTTTTCATTGAACGTAATCCGTACTTCGTACCTCATACTTTGTACTTGTTTTAAGTCACTAAATCATAATTAAAGTAAGAAAATGTCATTGCGGAAAAAATTCACCGGTACCGGAATCGCCATTGTTACCCCGTTTAATACGGACGGGACCATTGACTGGGACAGCTATAAACGGCTGTTGAAGTTCTGGATCGATGGTAAGGTGGAGTACCTGGTGGTTTTGGGTACTACGGGTGAGAGTGCAACCGTGCATGGTGCGGAGAAGCAGGACGTTTTTTCTTTTGTAAAAAATGAAGTGGCCGGACAGCTGCCCCTGGTGGCGGGTATTGGTGGAAATGATACGATGGATGTGGCCAGGCAGTTCCGCGAACTGGATCTCAGCGGGTATGACGCGATCCTGTCCGTGAGTCCTTATTACAACAAACCTAATCAGGAAGGTATTTATCAGCACTATAAAACACTCGATGCCGCGTCTCCGTTGCCCATCATCATGTACAATGTACCGGGCCGTACGGGGATGAGTGTATCGGCGGAAACCACATTGCGGATTGCGCGTGAGTGTCCGAAAATTTTTGCTACCAAAGAAGCCAGTGGCAATTTTGATCAGATCAACCAGATCATCAAAGGCAAGCCGGCAGATTTTATGGTGATCAGCGGAGACGATCCGATTACCCTGCAGATGATCGCGGGTGGTGCGGAAGGATTGATCTCGGTGGTGGCGAATGCGTATCCGAAAGAATATTCAGATATGGTGCGGTTATGCCTGGCAGGAAAATTTGCCGAAGCGAAGAAACTGCATTCCAAATACCTCGATATTATCTCCTCCATGTTTGCAGAGGGCAGCCCGAGTGGTGTAAAGGCTTATCTGAGTGAAATGGGGCTTTGTAAGAACGCGTTCCGCTTGCCGGTGTGGCAGGTGAGTGAGAAGCATCAGGCGAAGATTAAAGAGCTGATGAAGACGGTTTAGTTTCTTAGGGGTTAATCTTATTATTTACAGCATTGGTTTACAGGTGAGCGAAGGGCTTAATGTGCCAATGTGCCGATTTGCCAATTGCCTCCTGAGAAGTTTATGCAGATGACCGGCATTGCGGTTTTTTTGTGCGCTGTCTCATTTGCAGAGCATACGGCAAATAACGGAATTGCCTAATTTTAACCATGCGCATTCCCCTTTTACTCCAGTTCATGCTGTTAGTATGGTCTCACGGCCTTTCACAATACAACGTAAAAATTGAATTAACGGCCGGCGCCCCGGTAAAACCGGATGATACATTATATCTCGCCGGATCTTTCAATGGATGGAATCCGCGGGACCCTGATTACCGGTTACAGCCTGGGGGAAGGATTGTTTATTTCTTAAATAAGACTCTTCCTGCAGGTTCCTTTGAATATAAAGTCACGCGTGGCAGTTGGGAAAAAGCAGAATGTAAATCAGGTGGCGAGGCAATATCTAACCGTTTACTGAAACTGGAGTCCGATACTGTTATACGTTTGATGGTGGAAGAGTGGGCAGACAGGGTGCCGCCAAAACCCAAACAAAGCACGGCCAGTAAGCAGGTAAAGATTGTACACACTTCGTTTTACTCGCCCCAGCTGAAAAGGTACAAACGGATATGGGTATACCTGCCAAAAACATATAATGCGCGGAAAAAATACCCGGTATTGTACATGCATGACGGTCAGAATTTATTTGAAGACAGCTGCAGCTATTCCGGGGAATGGGGAGTGGATGAATACCTGGATTCATTGAAATCCGGCGCCTGTATCGTAGTGGGTATTGATCATGGAGGTGCCAAACGGTTCAATGAATATAACCCCTATGATCATGCGCGGTTTGGCAAAGGGGAGGGTAGTCAATATGCAGACTTTATTGTAAAGACCCTGAAGCCCTGGGTGGATAGGAAATTCAGCACCCTGCGCGGTCAGGCACATACGTATATTGCCGGCAGTTCCATGGGCGGACTGATTTCCTTGTATACCCTCTTGAAATACCCGAAAGTTTTTGGAGGAGCCGGCATTTTCTCGCCCGCTTTCTGGACGGCACCGGCGATAATGGATCAGATTACAAAGCAGGGAAAAGCAGTCAAAGGCCGTGTGTTTTTTTATGCCGGCAAACAGGAAGATGAGACGATGGCGCCTCTTACACTACAGGCCATGGAAAAACTAAGAGCGGTGTCTTCCGCACAAATCCGCACCATAATCCGGAATGACGGGATGCATAATGAAGCGAGATGGAGGGTGGAGTTTCCTCTTTTTTTTCAATGGCTTTTGCAAAGTGAAAAGTAAAAAGTCAAAAGTAAAAAATCTTAAAGCACGAATGGCTGAGTGAATTTAAGCGGGTAGAAAGTGGAAAAATATTTACGCAATCCCAAATAAGACGAATAGTCAATCTTTCGGTCTGTTATTTTTTACTTTTTACTTTTGAATTTTTACTTCTTTTTCACACTTCATAACAAACCCCCTCTAAAGCTAACTCCGCCTCCGGAAAAACTTCTTTGGCTTCTGATTCAAATTCTTCCAGCGTATCATACTTGCTGCTGAAATGACCGATCAGGAGTTTTTTCACCCCTGCTTTAACTGCAATGGTGGCTGCCTGTTTGGTAGTGGAATGGAAACGTAATGTTGCCCGGTCCCGCAGGTTATCGAGATAGGTGGTCTCGTGGTAGATGGTGTCAAAGTCCTGTATATGGGGCAGTATCGCTTCGTCGTATTTGGTATCTGCACAAAACGCATACCGCTTGCCGGGTTCAGCGGCTTCGGTTACCCATTCATTTTTTATCACTGCGCCATCTTTTTTTGTATAGTCCTCGCCTTTGCAAAGCCGTTCATAAAAAACAGCGGGTATTTCGTGCTCTATCGCTTTTTCAGGCAGCAATTTCCGGGGCAGCTTTTTCTGTGTAAAAGAGAAACCATAACATTCCACGCGGTGATTGGTGGGAAAACATTTTACCGTCAGCTTGTCATTGTCGAGTAAGGTAGCGGCTTCCGTGATATGGTGAATATGCAGGGGGAAACAAAGCTGCGTATCTGCTACTTTCAATTGCATCTCAATAATCTCCCGTAAGGGTGCTGGTCCGAATACATGCAGTACCTGTGAATGGCCCAGCAGGCTGAGTGAATTGATCAGTCCGATCAATCCGAAATAATGATCGCCATGCAGATGAGAAATAAAAATATGGGATATCCTGCTCCGCCGGATTTTATACCGGATGAGCTGGATCTGTGTGCCTTCACCGCAATCCACCAGGTAATTGGTTCCGTCAAGGGTTACCACCTGGCTGGTAGGATGACGATCGAAGGCCGGAACGGCGGAATTATTACCCAGGATGGTGACGGCAAACATGAATGAATAATGATTTTGATATATATTGATTTGTAAGACGTCTTTCGCAGCCGGATTGCTGCGTATGGGGTTAAAATTCCCCGTCGTCCATCAGTTCCCGTTCTATTTCCTCCATTTGTACGATATCCCAGGCTTCGCTTTCGGTGGGGGTCACGTTCATCATTTCCAGCAGGTTATTATTGTCCAGAAAATCCTCCACGGGTTTCTGCAATTCACATATCACAAAGGAGGCGCTGTTTTCGTAAAATTTCTGCTGGACCATGACCAGTTTCTCCGCTGCAAGACTGTCCAGTTCTGTCACGTTTTTCAGGATCAGGACAAGGCTTTTAACGTCATTTTGCAGGTAAGGAAGCAAACATTCAGCTATCTGGTCTGTCATACTAGCAGACAAAACAGGATCCAGCACAGTGATGGCATGAAATTTCTCTTTGGTATCGGTTTTGACATTCATAGTTCTTAGTGTTTAAATCCCGGTAAATAACGGCTGCAAAGTAAAATTCAGGGTAGTCCCTGCAACTTAAATTATCAACAGTCCGTTTATAAGTACGGGATTACGGGAACCAAATTTATTTGTTAATATTGTATCACAACCAATTATCTTAAAATGGATAATAATTTTTCGACACAGGTTAAGGAAATTATCTCTTTCAGCCGGGAGGAAGCGCTGCGGCTGGGCAATGATTTTATCGGTACGGAGCACCTCCTGCTCGGACTGATCCGGGAAGGAGATAATACAGCGGTCCGGATTCTGAAGAGTTTTAATGTGGATTTGTATGAGCTCCGCAAGGAGATTGAAATGGCAGTGAAGGATAAAACCGGGAAAAATATTGCCAATATCAATAGCCTGCCGCTGACCAAGCAGGCGGAGAAAGTAATACGGGTAACGGTACTGGAGGCCAAGGCGCTGAAAAGTGCTACGGTAGAGACAGAACACCTGATGCTTTCCATTCTCAAGAACAAGGAAAATATTGCTACTCAGATTTTAAATCAGTTTGACGTGGATTATGATCTTTTCAGGCAGGAGCTGGGCATCGTAAAATCAAACGATCCCCGTGCTGAATTCCAGGATGAGAACGAAGATGATTTTGATGAGGAGAAAAAGTATTCTCAACCCAAGGGAGGAAGCAAGCAGGCCGGCAACACCAAAAGCAAGACACCGGTACTCGATAATTTCGGCCGGGATATTACCAAGATGGCAGAGCTCGGTGCCCTTGATCCGATTGTAGGACGTGAATCCGAGATCGAACGGGTATCGCAGATACTCTCCCGTCGTAAAAAGAATAACCCGATCCTGATCGGTGAACCGGGGGTGGGTAAGACCGCGATCGTGGAAGGACTGGCACTTCGTATAGTACAACGTAAGGTATCGCGTGTGTTGTTTGATAAACGGGTGATTTCCCTTGACCTCGCCGCCCTGGTGGCCGGTACCAAGTACCGTGGCCAGTTTGAAGAGCGGATGAAAGCGATCATGAATGAACTGGAGAAAAACCGTGATGTGATTCTCTTCATTGATGAGCTGCATACAATCGTGGGTGCCGGTGGCGCCAGCGGCTCACTGGATGCCAGCAATATTTTTAAACCTGCCCTGGCCCGTGGGGAACTTCAGTGCATCGGCGCGTCCACGCTGGATGAGTACCGCATGTACATTGAGAAAGACGGGGCGCTTGACCGCCGTTTCCAGAAAGTGGTGATTGATCCGCCCAGTGTGGACGATACCATTCAGATCCTGAATAATATCAAGTCCAAATACGAAGAGTACCACAACGTAAACTACGATCAGGAAGCGATTGATGCCTGTGTGAAGCTGAGTGACCGGTATGTAACAGATCGTTTGCTGCCCGACAAAGCCATTGACGTAATGGACGAAGTAGGCGCGCGGGTACACCTGAAAAATATCAACGTACCGCAGACCATTGTGGACCTGGAGAAGAAGATTGAAGAAGTGAAGAATGAAAAGAATAAAGTGGTAAAGAGCCAGAAGTTTGAAGAAGCGGCTTCTCTCCGCGATACGGAGAAAAGGCTGCAGGAAGACCTGGAGAAAGCCAAGAACGAGTGGGAAGAAGAGAGTAAGCATAAACGTTATCCTATAGGGGAAGAAGATATTGCCGAAGTGGTGAGTATGATGACCGGCATCCCGGTAAAACGGATGGTACAGGCCGAGACGGAAAAGCTGCGTAAAATGTCGGATGACATGAAAGGCATGGTTATCGGACAGGACGAAGCCATTCTGAAAGTAGTGAAAGCCATTCAGCGGAACAGGGTCGGTTTGAAAGATCCGAAGAAACCCATTGGTACGTTTATCTTCCTCGGACCCACCGGGGTAGGTAAGACCGAACTGGCCCGGGCGCTGTCCCGCCAGATGTTTGATTCAGAAGACTCCCTGATCCGGATTGATATGAGTGAATACATGGAGAAATTCACGGTAAGCCGGCTGATCGGTGCGCCTCCCGGCTATGTGGGTTATGAAGAAGGAGGCCAGCTTACAGAACGGGTTCGTCGTAAGCCTTACAGTGTAATCCTGCTCGATGAGATTGAGAAAGCGCATCCGGATATTTACAATATTCTGTTGCAGGTGCTGGATGACGGTCAGCTCACTGACGGACTCGGTCGTAAAGTGGATTTCAAGAATACACTGATTATTATGACATCGAATATTGGTGTACGTCAATTAAAAGATTTCGGTGCAGGAGTTGGTTTTGCCACTACTGCACGGATAGAGCATGAAGATGAAGCCAATAAAGCCGTAATCGAGAAGGCGCTGAAGAAAACATTCTCTCCCGAGTTTCTGAACCGGATTGATGATGTGGTGATCTTCAACAGCCTGACAAAGGAGAATATCTTCAACATCATTGATATCCTGATGAAGGGTGTGTTGAAGCGCCTGGCTAATCTCGGATTCAGTCTGGAGCTCACCGAACAAGCCAAATCATTCCTGGGCGATAAAGGTTATGACCAGCAGTTTGGTGCCCGTCCTCTTCACCGGGCCATTCAGAAATACCTGGAAGATCCGCTGGCGGAGGAAATCCTGAATATGAATGTGAAAGCGGGTGATGTACTGATCGCCGATGTGGATCCGGATAATACACGCTTATCATTTACCTTCAAATCAAAAGCGGAAGAGCCTTCCAAGGCCTAAGTTGAAATTATATTTTACCAAAGGGGCTGTATCAAAACCAGATACAGCCCCTTTTATTTATTTTTGCCCCGTTATGGCGGCAAAAAAAATCGTGATCACAATTGATGGCTGGTCCAGCTGTGGAAAGAGTACATTGGCCAAACGACTGGCGAAGGAGTTGGGCTATGTATATGTGGACAGCGGGGCCATGTACCGGGCCATAACCCTGTATTTTATCCGCGCCGATGTGGACATCCATAAGAAGAAGGAAGTGGTGGCGGCGCTGAAGGATATCAATCTTGAGTTTATTTTCAATGAAGCGGCTCAGCGGAGTGAAATGTATCTCAATGAGGAGAATGTGGAGTTTGTGATCCGTGATCTGCTGATTGCAGAAAAAGTGAGTGATGTGGCCGCTATAAAAGAAGTCCGTGAATTTGCCGTAGCCCAGCAGCAGAAAATGGGGGCCCGTAAAGGGATTGTAATGGATGGCCGGGATATCGGAACCGTGGTATTTCCGCATGCCGAACTGAAGATTTTTATGACGGCGGATAATGCGGTACGGGTGGAAAGAAGGTTCAAAGAACTCTATGCAAAGAATCCCAATATCAGTATTGAAGAAGTAAAGAACAATCTCGAAATGCGGGATTATATTGATTCACACCGCGAGATCAGTCCGCTGCGCAAAGCGGATGACGCTGTTGAACTGGATAATACCAATCTGACTGAAGACGGGCAGTTTAGAAAAGCGTTGGAGTGGGCCTTACAGGCCAAAAAGGCAAAAGCGCATTAGCTGTTTTATTTTAGTTCGTTTACGTACCTGTACCTGCGTTTTTTCTGAAAAAACAACTAAGATTATACTCTTATTATTATAATAATATTCCACTTCTAACTATGCTGAAATATAAGTAATTAGAAAATGAGTTGCAACAAAGTTGTTTAATTAACCCCGGTTCTCTATGTTTACTACACCAACGAGAATCCCTATATCCCGGTTTACATCCGAATTACCACTCCATCCTCTGATTTCCCAGATTTTCTGAATCCTTCCTGTATAAAGGCCCGACGATCAGTACTCTGATTACAATAGCCGTATGTATAAAACATGCGGGTAGTACTAATTAGTAACCAACAAAAAAACCCGGGCATGAAAAAATTAATTTTTACACTTCTGATCGCTTCAGTCATTGGTATGACTGAACAACTCAAAGCGCAATGCGAAATTAAAGACGCGGTGATCGGTATTGTCAGCACGAGCCAGGCAGGCGTTGATTGCCAGACAACCTTCAATCTGAGTTTCAAATTAAAAAACAACGGTGGTAACAAAACGGTGGTGATCCAGGCCTGGAAAGAAGCGGATTATCCGAATTACTGGGGAGCCAACTGCTCCAATAACCAGTCGCCCCGTGCAGCCGATTTACGGCTCAATGGCACCGGCCCGCTTCCGTTCCTGAATATTGCATTTGATATCGCCACGCAGACTGTTATAGCTTCAGCCAATTATCCGGGCGGGGGAGTAACGCTGGGTTCCGGCTATACAGTTGCAGTAGGCACAATAGATGCCCTTGGTTTTTACCCGATCACCCTCAGTAACCTGTCCGTTACTGTTCCCAATCAGCAATGCGGAAATGGGGTTACCATTCGGGCCGATGTATGGTCTTCCCAGGGTTCTGTGAATTCCGGCTGGACGCCCCATTGCGTAATCTGTAATAATACCTATGCGTTTAACTATCCGGCAGTAACGGCTTCACTGAATTGCCTGAATCCGCGCGGTTATTTTGTACGGATTCAGAATATCAATACCGTACAGACAATTACGTCGAGCTGGAAAGCGTACCGTGATGATAATAACAACGGTATTCTGGATCCGACCGACCCGCTGGTCGATGATCAGAGTGGTACTTCACATACTATTACTGCGGGTACATCCTATCAGACTACCGGTTTTATTCCTTATACCGGTAATACAACGCCTCCCGCCATTAATCAGAACCTGATTATCGAAGTAACTACAGACGGGCTGGCCAATAAACAGTACGCAATTGCAGCCAATGCCTGTGCGCCGCTGCCGGTTAATTTTAAATCGTTCAATGCGGATCGCATCCGGGAATGGGTAAATCTCCGCTGGGAAACAATGACCGAGCAAAACTCATCTTCCTTTGTTATTGAGCGGACCACCGGGCTTACCGGCTGGCAAACGGTTGCTGTAATACCTTCCCAGGCTACAGGCGGTAACAGCAATGACCTGCTTACTTATCATTTTGCCGACCTGAATAATTATAAGGGAATTTCACAGTACCGTATCCGCCAGGTGGACCTGGATAATCAGTCTAGGTACAGTGTGGTAAAAGCCGTTAGAGGTGAATCACAGCCGGTGAAACTGACAGTTTTCCCCAATCCGAGTGAAAATGGGAAAGTGACGGTTGTATTTGATAACAGTAATACCGTACGGGAGCTCACGCTGCTGGACATGAGCGGACGAATCATCCGCAGAATGACAGCGGTTACCAATAATTCAGTACAGTTTGACAACCTGTCAACCGGTATCTACAGTCTGCGGGTAGTGGCTGTGGAAACGGGTGAGCAGACGATCAGTAAAGTGGTTGTCAACAGGAAGTAATGCTCAGGGTTTTTAATTAAATCCACGGGGATGGTATTCTTACCGTCCCCTTTTTTTATGGCAGTCATAGGCCGGATTTTAGCCAATCCCTACATTTGTGAAAAGCCATTATTTGAAAAGCGCTACTTATAAACTGCTTCAGCCCTTTATAATCCTGCACATCATTGTGGTGACGGGCATCCTTGGCTATATCCTCATTGATGGGGCTTCTTTTTTTGACGCGGTCTATATGACTACTATTACCATTACCACGGTTGGTTATGGAGAAACATTTCCTTTGTCGCAGGCAGGGCGCACCTTTACCATGTTTCTGCTGATAGCGAGCTGGCTTACATACGCGTTTGTGATTACCCGGATCACCCAGTTTGTGGTAACCGGTGAATTGAATCAATATTTTAAAAACCGGAAACTTATGAAAGACATTTCCCGTTTGAAGGATCATGTTATTGTTTGCGGATACGGCAGGAACGGTAACCAGGCCGCCAATATACTCAAGGCTCATAAAGTGCCTTTTATCGTGGTGGAGCGGGATGAGCACCTGGTGCAACGGGTGGATGCAGAAGACAATGGTATAATCAGATTGGCAGGCGATGCCACTGATGATGATGTGTTAAAAGCAGCCGGCGTGGAACATGCCCGTGCCCTGATCACAACCTTGCCTGTTGATGCACAGAATGTATTTATCGTATTGTCTGCCCGTTCTCTCAATCCGCAACTGAAAATTATCAGTCGCGCCTCCGAATCCACTTCCGTGGCCAAACTAAAAAAAGCGGGTGCCGATAATGTAATCATGCCCGATTTTATCGGGGGTACGCATATGGCCACCCTGATATCCAAGCCGGATGTGGTGGAGTTTATCGACTTTTTATCCGGGGAACAGGGACAGTCCATCCATATGGAATCGGTGAGTTTTGATGACCTGCCCCAGGGATTACGGGAGAAATCACTGCATGATGTGATGGGGTGGAAAAGAACCGGTGTGAACTGTATCGGGATCAAAGACAAGGAAGGGAATTTTCTGATCAATCCGCCCGAAGATACTTATATAACACCCGGTATGCGGGTAATTGTGCTGGGCACTATTGAACAGATCCGGCTGATGAAAGGAAATCTGCATACCTGATGCGGCTAACAAAAAACCGCCCCTGCTGATCTATACAACAGGAGCGGTATTATTTTCCGTTTTCGTTTATTTTTGTTTCTTCGTCACACCCAGCAATTCCACTTCAAACAGCAGGCAGGATCCACCGGGGATTGCCATGTAGTCAAAAGCACCATAGCCAAGTGTATACGGGATATAAAACTTGTATTTGGAACCAACGGTCATCAGTTGGAGTCCTTCGGTCCAGCCCGGTATAACCCCTCTCAGCGAAAATGTAATCGGCTGGCCGTTGTCATATGAATTGTCAAAACCTTTGCCATCAATAAATGTACCGCGGTAATGACAGGTTACACTGTCTTCCGCTGAAGGGCGCTCACCGGTTCCTTCTGTAACCACTTCATATTGTAAACCACTGGCAGTGGTTTTTACTTCGGGTCTTTTTTTGTTTTTGGCCAGGAATGCTTCCCCGGCCTCAATTGCTCCTTTGGATTTTTCCTGTTGCAGCCGGGTCATGTAATTATTCATGACGGTATTGGCGGTATTGTCGTCTATCAGGGGTTTTTTATTGCCCATGATATCGTTTATGGCTCTGGATACCAGGGTAGTGTTCAGTTTTGATACACCCTGTTGCTTGTAAAAATTCGCCACACTGATGCCCACGGCATAGCTCGCCGAGTCATTCATCGTTTTTAAAACCGGTAGTGCCGGTTTGGGTGCCGGTTTGGTACCGGGTTTAACCCCGCCGGGCTGGGCCATTACGGATCCTGAAACAAGCAGCAGGGCTGCAAACATTCTTCTTTTCATGTAAATTGAATTAGGGGTCAAAAATACAGGTTGGCCGGTTAAAACCAGTACCCTCAGCCATATTATTTACAAAGCAGGCGGGGCAGGGAACCAGGTGATTTTCTCCGGGTACCGGGCCGCATAGCCCAATACCAGGTTCCGGATAAAGCTGTTTTCCCGGTATTGTGTGAGGTAGTCTTTCAGCGTCTCAATATCCCGGATTTGTGTGCCGTCTTCCAGGTAGCCCATCCCGTAGAATTTACCTTCAATCACCAGTATACAGGACTGGTCCGTACCATTGAGCCCCTTGTCTATGATGGCAAATGAAGGGGCTTCCCGGAGGGATGCAATGGCTTTTTCCAGCCGGCTGTTATAGGCTTCCTGGGTTTCCTTTCCCGTACAGGCTCCCCGGCAATGTCCATCGGCTATCCCGTCACAGGGTCCGGGGTCTTTTTGCAGAAAACAGAGTTTCGGGCAAAGTTCAAATTCCCTGATCAGTTTACGCAACAGGGCATGTCCATCCACGATATAATGAAATGTACTGACGGGGTTTAGTCCTTTCCGGTTTTTATCTATCGCCAGCCGTTTATATCCATTCTGGTCTTCATAACAGTATATGCCGTATACATCTTCCCAGCGCTTCTGTGAAGAATTAAAGACGGGCCAGCGTTTCTTTATCTCCGTTGATTCAAGAATACAGGCCATCAGTTCAGTACCGCAGCACTGGTAACTGATGCTGTGTACATGCTGCATGAAATGTTGTTTCTGCCGTCCCTGCGAATTGTTGCTGAAATGGCTGTTGACCCGGTACCGGATATTATTAGCCTTTCCCACATAGACGACTTTTCCTTTTTCATTATGAAAATAATAGACGCCGGGGGTATAGGGTAACTGGTCAAAATGAGCTTTTGGTACATTCGGCGGCAGTATGGCTTCTTTTGAATTGCGTAGCAGGCTTTTGCTGATATGCTGTTCCCGGTCATTCTTTATCAGTTGCTGAAATAGCTGAACGGTAGCTTCGCAATCGCCGCCTGCCCGGTGCCGCTCCGTAATGGTAATGCCGAGTGAATGACAAAGTCTACCCAGGCTGTAGGAAGGAAGTCCCGGAAATATTTTCCGGCTCAGCCTGACCGTACAGAGTTTTTTGCTGTTCAGTTCATAGCCGGATTGTTTCAGATGTGATTTTAAAAACGAATAATCAAAGCTTACGTTGTGGGCTATAAAGATCGTATCCTTCAGCAGGCTGTATACTTTTTCGGCTACTTCCTCAAAGCGGGGTGCATCGGCCACCATCTGATCCGTAATGCCGGTCATGGACTGAATATAATAGGGAATGGATTGTCCGGGGTTAACCAGGGTTTCATATTGCTCAATGACCGTATTGCCATCAAAGACATGAATAGCGATCTCCGTTATTCCGTTGGCAGCTGCGTAGGAGCCCGTGGTTTCTATGTCGACGATGGAGTAGATAGGAAGATAGGTTGATAGGTTGAAAAGTTGATAGGTTAAAAAGTTGATAGGTTGAAAAGTTGATAGGTTGAAAAGTTGATAGGTTGAAAGGGTTAGTTATCGGCTTTTAAATTGGATATTTGCGACAGTAAATTTCGTAAATAAAAAGCATGGCTATACAGGAAGGGGAAAAATTAATTATGTTCCGGAACCGGCTCACCAAGGTATACCGGCACCTGGGAAAACAGGCACGCCGGCTGGGCGTGAGTTGTTACCGGGTATATGATCATGATTTGCCTGAATTCCCTTTTTGTATTGAAGTGTATGGTGAAAAGCTCTATGTGGCGGAATACAGGAGGAATCACGGGATGACGGAAGAAGAGCATGATACCTGGATGGAAAACAGTCTGCAGGTAGCCGGGGAAGTATTGGGCGTGGGCAAAGAACATATTTTTTTAAAACTGCGGCAGCGTAAGCCGGGACGCCTGGGCCAGTACCAGAAACTGGATGCGGTGCAACATGAATTTGAAGTGGTAGAAAGTGGTTTGCGTTTTATCGTTAATCTGAGTGATTACCTGGATACTGGTCTTTTTCTTGATCACCGGGTTACCCGGCAGCAGGTGAGGGGGCTGGCTGCGGGAAAAAGAGTACTGAACCTGTTTGCGTATACGGGCTCCTTTTCCGTGTATGCGGCTGCGGGTGCCGCAAGTGAAGTGGTGACTGTGGATTTATCTAAAACCTATCTTTCCTGGGCCGAACGAAATATGGCACTGAACGGGTTTGCCGATCCGGATAAATACCGGACTGTACATGCGGATGTAAAGCAATACCTGAAAACATTACCGGAAAATCAATTTGACCTGATTGTGATGGATCCGCCTACGTTCAGTAACAGCAAGCGGATGGATGATATCCTGGATATACAACGCGATCATGCCGGACTGATCAATGATTGCCTGAGGTCCATGCGGCCCGGCGGACTACTCTTTTTCAGTACCAACTTCAGAAAATTTATACCGGATAAGGAAAAGATAAATTCCCCGCATATAAAAGATATCACAAGGGCTACCACGCCTTTTGATTTTGAAGGCCGATTATTCCGCTGGTGCTATGAAATAAAAAAGCCCTGACAACAGACTGATTATTGCACGCCATATACCCGGTTCAGTAGGTAAGAGTACGAGGCATAAAGGTGATGTATAAACGCTTTATCTTTTCCGTTTCCCGGGAATTTCTGCCGGTAGGCTTCGTCCGGCATCAGGATAACCGGTGAGCCGGCGCGCATGTAATTACTACTGTGTATATACACCGGTTCACGGAGTTGTGGCAGGGCTTTCCGGATGCCCGTTTTATATAATTTATGACCCAGGAATTTCTCGTATTTCCTTTGTGCTTTCCGGGGTTTTCTTTCCAGTTTACTGTATACCATATTCCCGGCCAGCCGGATCAGCCATTTTTGTTGTTTTAAAATCGATTTGATGTCCGCCATTGGATTTGCCGGATTAAAATCAGTTAATGTCTGAATGGAGAAAGGCGATTCCGGCACCCAGTCATACGCGTTTACCACATTAAATCCCCACCCGCCGCGGGTGATATAATCAAAATCATAGGCATAGGACTGATTGCCGGGTTTGGGTGCCGCACTGCAGTAGGTTTTAAAAACGATATCTTTTGGAATCGTTCCTTTTTGTTGTTCATAGTACAGGTAAGAGCGGGTCAGGAATGCAATGGCCCCGCCCTGGCTGTGGCCGCTGATGAGAATCCGGCGGACGCCTTTTTGCGTATAGAGTGATTTGATATGCTCCACAATGCCGGGTGCCAGGTGACCAAGAGCAATGGTCCAGCCGGCGTGTACAGCTGCCGCCGGACTTTCTGCTAACTGGTAATTAAACACGGTACTGTCATTCAGTTGCAGTGACCCGGTGGCCGCAATCATCGGGGAATAAAAATTAGCCGACCAGCTGGTCGCGTTTTTTACGGTACCACGGATACTGATTACCGCCACATTGTCGTCGCGCAGAAACAAAGACCACCTGTTTTTTAAACCGGTTTCCGGGGATTTAAACTCGAGCTGGTACCGGTCTTTTTTTGTTTTCCGTTCAGTTGAATCGGGAATGCTGCTGCCATGAAAGGCAATGGATAAAAGATCCGCATATTCAGCGGGATCGAAACCCGGCTGAAGAGGCGATTGCGCATTAACAGTTACCGTACAAAAAACAAAAAGGAGAAGGAGGAATTGACGCATGCTGGTTTTGTTTGCTTTAGCAAAAAGAAAAGATTTGTAAACAGTAAGGCTGTCTGCATACTCATCATCTGTTGTAAAGAACAGTTGATGGAAATGGAGACAGCCTTAACCTGAATTGAAATGCCGCTGAATTATAAGGTCTTCAGTACATCGTTCATGCTTCTAACGGCATCGGCACTTTTGTTGAATGCAGCCTGTTCAGCGTCATTCAGTTTGAAGTCGATAATTTTTTCCCAGCCATTTTTGCCGATGGTTACGGGAACACCGAGGCAGATATCTTTTTGTCCGTATTCACCATTGAGGGCAACACAGCAGGTAAAGAGTTTTTTCTCATCACGCAGAATGGCTTCTACCAGGGCTGCTCCGGCCGCACCGGGCGCATACCAGGCTGAAGTACCAATAAGCGCGGTTAACGTAGCGCCACCGACCATGGTGTCTTTTACAATTTTTTCCTGCTGCTCTGCACTCAGGAAATCAGTAACCGGCGCACTGTTCCAGGTAGCGTGACGGATCAGGGGAATCATAGTCGTATCACCGTGACCACCAACTACAACCGCATTCAGGTCAGCGGGGCTGCATCCGAGATGCTGACTCAGCTGGTATTTGAAACGGCTGCTGTCCAGTGTACCGCCCATACCGATGATCCGGTTTTTGGGTAAGCCGGTAGACTGGAGGGCCAGGTAGGTCATAGTATCCATCGGGTTGCTGATCACGATAATGATCGCGTTGGGAGAATGTTTCAGGATGTTTTCACAAACACCTTTTACAATACCGGCGTTTACACCAATCAGTTCTTCACGGGTCATACCGGGTTTGCGGGGCAGACCGGATGTAATGACCACCACGTCACTGCCGGCGGTTTTTGCATAGTCATTGGTGCTGCCGCTGATCTTGGTATCAAAACCAAGCAGGGTAGCTGTCTGCATCATATCCTGTGCTTTACCTTCTGCCACACCTTCTTTAATGTCCAGTAATACCAGTTCGTGACAGAGTTCTTTACGGGCGATATTATCAGCACAGGTAGCACCCACCGCTCCAGCGCCTACAACAGTTACTTTCATGTGTAAAATTTTATTAAGTATTAAAATTATTTACTTGTTTATGTGCCGTTTTCACAGCCGGCGCAAAGGTAGCGGAACCACCTTGTTTCTGACCTGACAAAAGTCAGTTTTTAAACTTTGCAATCAGTTTTTCGATAGTGATGGAACCTTCATGTGTTCCTGTCAATTGTTTTTTCCGGTTGTAAAAAGCCAGGTAAGGCAGACTGCTGATCATGAAATAGGTCGGCATCATCATTTTGCTGTCCTGGGTTACCGTGATATTCTTATAACGGGTCAGTTTATATTTTTCCCGGAAAGCCAGCATGGAATCCAGCGGCATGGGAGTACACATAACGATATGTACATTTTTAAAATCCGCAATGTGTTTGGTGATGGCTTCGGTTTCTTCCTGACAATGTGTACAGGAAGGGTTGAATAGCATCAGCAATACCGCTTTGTCTTTGGGCAGGTCATTTTTGGTGAAATAAGTTTTGCCATCGGGCAGTAACAAACTGATCGGCGGAAAGCCGGGAAAGCGTTTGTACGGCGCCTGGGTGCTGTCCTGCTGTGAAAATACAGCAGCAGTAAGCAATAAAGCGGCCAGGAACAGACTGATTTTTTTCATTCGTCAAAGATAAAAGGATTCGGTGAACCGGCTCACCTGATCAGTGTGCTGGTGCCTTTTCTGACCAATAACTGACCATTGTATCCTGTGGCTTCGGCCATCCAGATAAAAGTGCCCGTAGGTTGCCGGACCCCGTTAAACCGGCCATCCCAGCCCTTACCCGGATCGCTGGTCTGAAAGACCAGTTGTCCCCACCGGTTATAGATCCGGAAATACCGGAATTCTTTTATACCTACCGGGAAGGCTTTTAATTCATCGTTCAGGCCATTTCCATCAGGTGTGAAGGCTGTGGCAATATAAATTTCGGGGCCTTTATACACTTTTATGGTTACCTGATCTGTTCCTTCACAGCCATCTGCCGTAGTACCTGTTACCGTATACGTATAATCAGATGGCAGGGTGGCAACCGGTGTGGCGGTTGAAGGATTATTCAGGTAAACAGCCGGCGACCAGTTGTAGCGGATCACGCCTGCTGTACTCAGTTCAATAGCTTTTAGCTGCACCGGTTGATTTACCGCCGCCACGGTATCACGCCCGGCGGATATCCGTACAGCGGGTGTTACCGTAACCAGTATGTCGTCTTCCTGCAGGGATACGCAACCACGGGCATCTGTAACCGATAAATAAAAACGGGTACTTGCCAGGGCTTTGAATGAGGGTTGCTGACTGTTATTGCCGGTTAAAAGTGCTGCCGGCCGCCAGTTATATTGTACGCCGCCCTGTCCGTTCAGTTGTAAGGTTTTACCAAAACAGTCACTGAAATCCGGACCCGCATCGGCCACAGGCGCCGGCCATACATTGATCAGTACAGAATCCACCTGGCTGCAGATACCTTCGGTGGCTGTCAGGAAATATTTAGTACTGATCACCGGTGTTGCCACGGGATTTTTTACAGCGGGATTGCTGAGTGTGGCGGCTGGTGTCCATGCAAAGCCGGTTGCAGCAGAAACAGGAGTCAACTGGTAATTTTTTCCTTCACAGATAAATGCGTCGCTGCCGGCATCAACGGTTACTGTATTATTAAGGGGAATGGTTACGGCCTGTGTGTTAATACAGCCATTGGCATCCTTCACCGTGATGGTGAAATTGCCCTGGTTCAGGTTAAATATATTAGCCGGCTGATACAGGAGTCCGTCTGTAGAATACTGATAGGGACCAAGGCCTCCTGAGGCGGTAATACTGACCTGACCATCCGGGTTGCCGGAACAACTGGCTGCCGTGGTGCCGGTATTATCAATCAGCAGATCCGGGTATAATTGAAGAATGCTGATGGCCACACTGTCAATACAACCGGCATCCCTTACTTTCACCCGGTAATTACCAACGATCAGATTGGTAAAGCGATTACTGCTCTGCCAGTTGATGCCATCCAGTGAATATTCGACTGGTGCCACCCAACCGGCTCCGGCATTAACCTGCAGACTGCCGGTGGATGCCCCGCGGCAGTTTACATCCACTTTGCTTACAAACTCCGCTTTTTTCATTTGTACAAACACTGAATCACGGGCATTACAGGTGCCTTCCGTAGCCGTACATATATAGGAAGTGATACTGTTAACCGGTGTGGCAATGGGATTCCGTATGGTTGTACTGTTTAATGTAGGATCGGGTGCCCATTGATAATTGCTGTACCCTGCTGAGGCGAGTAATTGCACGGATTCTCCCCGGCAGATCGTCGCGGTATCGGGAAGCAGGTTCAGGATATCGTAATCGCGTAATTGTATCCAGGTACTGTCGGTGGGTGTACCCGCCGCACAACCGGCCAGGGCAAATATTTTTAGCACTTCAATGCCTTCGGGCAGGCCGTCAATTAAGGGCAATACATTTACTGTAACGAAACTGTCATTGGCCGGTATCATTACATTCAGTGGCAGTGCCTGTACATCTGTTCCGTTGGTGGCCGTACCGCCATAGGATAACTGAATATTCAGCGGGTAAGGATCTTTACGTGGACGGGTGATATTGAATGCGCCGGTGGCACAGCCTTCCACCAGGTAACTGTTGCCTGTGGGGTCTGTCTGGGTCAGGTTGGTCAGGCCAAATGAATTTGAGACCAGGCTTCTTGCTTCCAGAAATACACCGGTATCCACCATGTCGTCTCCTGCATCAGCTAATACAATTTTAAGGTGATAGGTCTGACAGGGCTGCACTTTTTCTTTTGCCGTTAATACAACCGTATGGCCATCGTGTGTGAAAAAAGTGTTGGTTGTGTTATCTGTATAAAACTGGATATTATTCGGGCAACCGGCTCCCGGTACATTATTTACATTAAAGATGGAGACGGGAGTGTTTGTACTGGGGATAAGGGCAATGTTTTTAATACCTGGAATACCCGGACCAGAGATGAAGAATGCGAATGCGTCATTGTAGTTGCAGACATAGTTGATGTCATATTCTTCAGAGCTGAAAACATAATTGAATTTTATACTGTCGCCGAGTGGTATGAAATCGAATTCCAGTACGCAGGCATCTTCCAGGGAGAAATTACCAATCGCTGTACCCAGGTCAGCATCTCCGGGGAGTCCCCAGCCACTGCTGGCTTCCACGGAAGTGGCCAACGTGGTACCATTTCCATCCACGCCCCAGGCGGAGCCAAACGTCTTTGCCCGGCCTGTCGTCAATACAATGCCTGAATCAATACCGATATTAGTCCGGTTGGCCCTGTTCAGAAAATAGGAAGCCATCAGGGGATTGCCTGTAAAACTGACATTACTGATACTTACGCCATCGCCTGCCAGCCTTTGCGCCAGTGCCTGGGCGTTGGGGTGGGGAGTGATTATCAATTGCGCGGCTGCCTGATCCAGGAAGGCGCTGATCAGCAATAAAGTGAGTATAACAAGGATTTTCCGCATAAACAGCAGCAACGAATATACTTCAGAAAGCCAGTTTTTCTTTTTTATGTGTAGCGAAAGCTTCCTTTTGCCATCAGGAGCCCCTCCCTTATCTTTGCCGCCTCAAACAGAAATCTAATGGCAACAACAGCAGACATCAGCAGGGGACTTATCATCAAACTGGATGGCAGTTTGTACACCGTGGTTGAATTCGGTGAAAACAAAACTGCCCGTGCGGCCGCCAAAGTATGGGCCAAACTGAAAGGGGTGGATAATAACCGCAGCATTGAAAAGACCTGGAACTCAGGCGATAACATTTTCCCGGTACGGGTAGAACGCAAAAGCTACCAGTATTTGTACAAGGATGATACAGGCTACAACTTTATGGATACAGAAACTTTTGAACAGGTGGCTGTACAGGAAAATCTGGTAGACGCCCCACAGTTTCTGAAAGATGGTCAGGAAGTAAGTGTATTGTTTAATACCGAAACCGAACTGCCGATGAGTGTGGAACTGCCGGATAAAATTGTATTAGCGGTTACTTATACAGAGCCAGGTCTGCGGGGCGATACCGCCACCCGTACCCTGAAACCGGCTACTGTAGAAACCGGTGCTACGGTTAACGTACCTCTTTTTGTAAACGAAGGAGAGTTAATCCGCGTAAACACCAAGACCGGAGAGTATGTAGAAAGAGTAAAAGAATAGTCAACTGTTTTTATAGTAAAATGGCTCAAAACCGACCGGTTTTGGGCCATTTTTGTATGATTTTGCCCCATTTTAGGGGAAAAATGGCAAAAATTCATTGATTTTCTCCTTTTGATTTCCTTACCTTAGCTTCCCTTTCGGGGCTGAGGTGTTGACAGGTTAGGCTCATTTAATGCTCATTGAGAATTGTGTTTTGGTTATTGAAAAAGCAGTGCGCTGCCAGTTTAATTTTCAATAGTCAATGCTCAGTGTTCAATTTTCAATTATAGCCATTCCTGACGATCCGGTCTCATTATCAGAGGGCGAGGCTTTATAAACCAAAACATCTACAAAATTGAAAAACATGGACTTTAAGCAAATTCAGGAGTTGATCAAAATGGTCAACAAGTCGAATATTGGCGAATTAACGATTGAACAAAAGGATTTCCGTGTAACGATCCGGCAGAAGGAAGATCATGTAACCCAGGTAGTATCAGCTGCTCCTGTGCAGGCTGCACCTGTGGCGGTTGCTGCTCCTCAGCCTGCGGCGGCTCCGGCTACTGCAGCCCCGGCCTCCGCTGCTCCTGCTGCGGCACCGGCCAGTAACCTGGTTACTATTAAAAGCCCGATGATTGGTACCTTCTACCGGAAGGCTTCTCCTGATAAACCCAATTTCGTGGAAGTGGGTTCCGATGTGACCCAGGGTTCTGTGGTTTGTATTATCGAAGCCATGAAACTCTTCAATGAAATTGAGAGTGAAATAAGCGGTAAGATTGTAAAAGTACTGGTAGACGATGCTTCTCCGGTAGAGTATGATCAACCCCTGTTCCTGGTGGAACCCGCATAGTAATCAGAAGTAAAAAGTCAAAATTCAAACGCTCTCAGCTCGAAAATTCTTTCAAGGACAGGGTTTGTGTAATTTTTTACTTTTTACTTTTTACTTTTTACTTTTTAATTCAACATTGTGTTTAAAAAAATACTAATAGCAAACCGTGGCGAAATTGCCTTACGTGTAATTCGTACGGCCCGTGAAATGGGCATTAAAACGGTGGCCGTTTATTCCACTGCCGACCGCGATAGTTTGCATGTGAAGTTTGCCGATGAAGCCGTTTGTATCGGCCGGCCGCAAAGCGGAGACTCCTATCTCAATATACCTCACCTGATGGCTGCTGCTGAAATCACCAATGCGGATGCCATTCATCCGGGTTATGGATTCCTGGCGGAGAATGCCAAGTTTGCCCAGATCTGTAATGATCATGGCATTAAGTTTATCGGTCCCACACCGGACATGATCAATGCCATGGGGGATAAGATTACCGCCAAAGAAACCATGATCAAGGCGGGTGTGCCCGTAGTACCCGGCGGAGAAGGATTATTGCAGAGTGTGGATGAGGCCAAAGGATTGGCCCGCGACATGGGGTATCCGGTAATCCTGAAAGCGACTGCCGGCGGCGGAGGTAAAGGGATGCGGATTGTATGGGAAGAAGCAGAGCTTGAAAAAGCCTATGATACAGCCAAGGCTGAAGCGGCGGCTGCTTTTAAAAATGACGGGATCTACATGGAGAAATTTGTAGAAGAACCCCGGCATATTGAAATCCAGGTGGCAGGCGACCAGTACGGCACAGTTTGTCATCTGAGTGAACGTGATTGCTCTATCCAGCGTCGTCATCAGAAGCTGGTGGAAGAGTCGCCATCTCCGTTTATGACCGATGAACTGCGGCATAAAATGGGAGAAGCCGCCAAGAAAGCGGCGTCAGCAATTAATTATGAAAGTGTAGGTACTATTGAGTTCCTCGTGGATAAACACCGCAATTTCTATTTTATGGAAATGAATACGCGGATCCAGGTGGAGCATTGTGTAACTGAAGAGGTGATCAACTTTGACCTGATTAAAGAACAGATCCTGATTGCCGCCGGTCATCGTATCTCCGGACGTGATTATATTCCCCAGATGCACTCCATTGAGTGCCGGATCAATGCCGAAGATCCGTATAATGATTTTCGCCCGTCTCCGGGACGGATAACCGTATTGCACCAGCCGGGAGGACATGGGGTACGGGTTGACAGTCATGCTTATGCGGGATACGTAATACCTCCCTATTATGATTCCATGATTGGTAAGCTGATTACGGTAGCCCAGACAAGACAGGAAGCCATTCAGACCATGTACCGCGCCCTGAGTGAATATGTAGTGGAAGGCGTAAAAACCACCATTCCGTTTCACCTGCAACTGATGCAGGATGAGCGCTTCCGCAGCGGCGATTTTAATACGAAGTTTCTGGAAGGGTTTACCCTCAGGTGATCGTTGTTGGTGATAACACTTGTTGGTGATAACACTTGTTGGTGATAACACTTGTTGGTGATAACACCAACAAGTGTCAATCCCACCATAAAAAAATGCATCCCGTTCTCTTTATTTCCTCAGCGAGATCTGCTGTTGTAGTAGTAGTGCCCTGATCCACTACGTCGGGACAGAAGGGGTAGATTTCTTCTGCCAGGGCCATATAGTCGATGTCTTTATTGATGATTTCGCATTCGCAGAAATTGAATCCGATACCGAAGATGCGGATTCCAAAGCCGGCATCCCATTTCTTCAGTTTTTTAATAATATCCCCGGTCATGATGCCGTGATTAGTGCCATGGGTTTCCGTGAGCCGGATTATTTCATAGGGATCTGTTGTGGCGCCAAGTATGCCGACACGGTATCCCTGTTCAAGAATTTCATGCAGAAAGATAAACTGATTATGTAGCAGTAATTCGTCGCGGTGCCGGAATACGATAGCTCTTGCCGCTTCGTCTGTAGTTACACTGCAGATACCACTGGGTTTGGTGGTCTCCGTATCATAGTCTTCAAATACGAGTTTTTCAACTGGCCGGCGGGTGAGCGATTTGAGCAGCAGACCGGTTTCAACAGGGAGGCCGGCTTTGTGACAATACGCGGTTTCCATTGCGGTTAGTCCGTCGGTAAATCCGGTTTCCGCAGGCAATGCGGCAGCCGGCCCGGGTTTATCCGCAGCAGGTTGCTGCACGATCATCTCTTTAAAAGAGGAGAACACCTGTTTAAAAAAGCTGCCGCGGTTCATATTTTGTTATCATTCCCGGACCCGGGTATCGATAATTATTTTCTTTCTTTTCAGATAAGTGCCAACGGTTACGCCAAACACTTTGTGTTTGATATTGGGGCCATAATCCCTGTTGCTGAGGTTGACCGGACTGTGGGTATATTGAAAGTAAATGATAAAGCCCTGGTCTTTTTCATATCCGAACTGGCTGATCAGGTTGGCGGAGTAACGGCCATAATCATAGTTCCCGAATTTTATATTCCTGTTTATACTGCCGTTGGTATTCAGATTGAATTTTTCTTTTCCAAATAGCATAAAATCAAGTGACGGGCCGGCTTTAATAAAAAAGTGATTGGCTTCGGGACTCAGATCAAACTGAAGAAGGGCGGCCAGTTCAAAACTATGGAAACGGGTACTGTTGTCAATCGCGTTGATATCCGGTAAACTATTCGGAATGGAAAGTGTAGCCTCATAACCTTTAAAACTATACCAGGCCGCCGGGGCAAAATAAATAAAACCGTCAAAGGGTACTTTCATGCCCACACCGGCATGCATCCCGTATTTATAATCGGTTTTTTGTTTTTGTTTTTGAATTGTATAATTGGCCGAGCTCATTTGTGGTCCCGCAAAAAGAGCTACCTGGTTCTGGGCGGCCAATGTAAACGTTGCAAAAAGGAAAAGTACAGTCAGTAAACGGTTCATGTCGGGTGGTTATAGTAATTGATCCGTGTTCGTAAACGGCGATTCGGGCCAAAATAGCGAATATTTCCGGGGATTGCAAGAAGTCGGGTGTCAGGTGCCAGGTACCAGGTGTCAGGTGCCAGGTGTCAGTAGTCATTAGTGCAGTTTCAAGTTGAGAGCCGTACTTCGTACTTTGAACATGCCTTCTTCATTTGTTTTTTGCCGGATCTTTTATTTCATCTGATTGATTGTACGCTTGTGACCCGCCTTTGGGGATGGATAAATTCTGCCAGTTTTTGTTTTTAATAATTTTTGCGAGGAAGATGATCTGCCCGATATGATAAGGGTAATGGGCCAGTTGCCGGTTCACCGCATCAATAACAGTGAGTGGTTCGTTGCGGATATGGACTGTTTTTTTCAGCTCCTTTTTTTTCAGTTTGGCCAGTGTATTGAAAAAACAATTCCATCCGGCTTCCCACAGTTCAATCAGCTGTTGTTTATTGTATTGTTTTATTTCAAATTCCTCATCTCGTCTGCGCCATTCTTTTTCGCCATCTTCTGTCAGAAAGTTTGTCCAGCGACTCAGCATATTTCCCGCCATATGCTGAATAATGATCGCAATACTATTGGATTCCTCATTGGGCTGATAATGAAAATCCCATTCATTGAGTTGTTCAAATGTTTTATCCCCAAGCTCTTTATAATATTTCAACCGGCGGAGAGATGTTTCCAGGTAGTCTTTGCTTATACTCATAAGTTGTTTTTATTGCCGGAATTTTCAGTCCCGGCATGTTGATTTTCTTTTTCCATTCACGGCTGTTTACTCCCGACTCCCGACTCCTGACTCCCGACTCCCGACTCCCGACTCCCGACTCCCATCTCCCGATCAGAACCCTTCAGCAGCATCATCCCCCCTGTTATCCGCAACGGCTTCAAACCGGCCATCGGGCAGTACCCGTATACATTCGGTGCGTCCGATGCCGCCGCGTTCTTTGCTGAAGGAATAACCCATTTTTTGCATGGCTTCCTTTACGGCAGGCGGAAATCCTTTTTCCGTCATCACTTCATCGGGCAGCCACTGGTGATGAAATTTGGGTTTATAAACCGCCTCTTCCGTACTCATGTTAAATTCAAGCATATTCACCAAGGTCTGGAAAACCTGTGTGGGAATCGTTGTGCCGCCGGGTGTACCAACCACGATATAGGGTTTGCCATTTTTTAAAACAAGTGTTGGCGTCATAGAACTCAGCATTCGTTTTCCCGGTTTAATGGCATTGGCTTCTCCGCCCACTGCGCCATACATATTCGGTACACCGGGTTTAATACTGAAGTCATCCATTTCGTCATTGAGAAAAAAACCGGCACCCCCCACTACGGTCCGGCTGCCATAGGAGTTATTGAGCGTGGTGGTAACGGCCACTGCATTGCCTTCCTTATCAATCACACTCAGGTGTGTGGTTTCTTCACTTTCCGCCCGGAGCAGCTCGCCGGGTTTTATTATTGAACTGGGCGTGGCTTTTGCGGGATCATAATTCCGCATCCTGTTTTGCAGGTATACATCATTGCTGAGCATGGCTACCGGTACTTTATAAAAATCGCCATCTCCCATATATTCGGCTCGGTCGGCAAAAGCACGGCGTTCCACTTCCGTCATCAGTTGTATCGCCTGCAGTGAATGAAAGCCCATGGCGCCGATATTCCTGTCTTCAATCATTTTCATCATCTGGTGCAATAATAATCCACCGCTGGACGGCATCGGCATCCCCACTATTTTATATCCTTTATAATCAAAAGCGTGCGGGGGCCGGTATTTTGCCGTGTAATTTTTTAAGTCGGCTGCAGTAATCAGACCGGTTCCTCTTTTCATTTCTTCCACGATTAAGCGGGCCGTTTCCCCTTCATAAAAACCAGCGGCTCCTTTCTTTTGTATACGTTTTAATGTAGCCGCCAGGTCTTTCTGTATCAACGTATCACCCTCTTTCCAGGGACTTTTTTTTACAAAAACCGGTGGTACCGTATTGTACTTTTTCAGATCACCCTGCAGGTAATTCAGGCTGCGGGCTTCTGAAGCGGTGATGATAAACCCTTTTTCTGCCAGGTCAATAGCAGGCTGTATCAATTGTGCAAATGGCAGCCGGGCATATTGATGGGAAGCAAAGAGTCCGGCTACAGTACCCGGTACTCCGGAGGATAAATGACCGAGCTGACTTTTATCCGTATCAGCTTCTCCGTTTGCATGGAGGTACATATCCCGATGGGCCGCACCGGGTGCCATTTCCCTGTAATCAAGGGCCAGTGTTTTGCCATCCTGTAAATGTGCCACCATAAAACCACCACCACCCAGGTTACCTGCATTGGGATATACCACGGCCAGTGCCAGTTGGGTGGCAATAGCCGCATCCACCGCATTGCCCCCCGATCTCAGTATCAGCACGCCGGCTTTACTGGCGAGCGGATGAGCGGAAACAACGGCTCCGTTTTCAGCAATTACTTTTTTATTGATGGTATACTGATAGGGGTCAATGGTCAGCGCGGGTGCTGCATTTTTCTGACCGGGTTTGCAGGCAGACAGTATGACCAGCAGCAGCGAAAAAAGGAGCGACTTATGAAACATAATTATAATCAGTTTATACGTACTAAAACTACAGAAAACGGGGATTATTTGGGTAATAATATTGTACCTGAATCGTCATTCCTTTATTAACTTGCCGGACTTAAAACCACGCTATGTTTCGTAAACTCTTTTTTGTAGTCCTGCTGCTTGTTGTTTTTTTTACGTCCCGCGCCCAGTTAAAATCGCCTGAAGAATTTCTGGGCTATAAGATAGGTACCCGCTATACACCACATTTTAAACTGGTGAATTATTTTCAGCATGTAGCTGCGGCTGTGCCATCCATGGTGAAGCTGCAGACTTATGGGACTACCAATGAAGGGCGGCCCCTGTTATTTGCGGTGGTGGCCTCTCCGGAGCATCTGCAGCAGATCGATCAGCTGCGGGCCAATAATATCCGGCTGGCCAATCTGAGCCGTGATAAGATGGCACCACAGGAGGAAAACGCACCGGCATTTGTGTGGCTGAGTTATAATGTACATGGAAACGAAACTTCTTCTTCAGAAGCGTCTATGCTGACGATTTATGAGCTGGTTAATCCGGCTGTAACGGCTACCAAGGCCTGGTTGAAGAATACTGTTGTGCTGATTGATCCCTGTCTGAATCCGGATGGCCGTGACCGCTACATTAACTGGTTTAATTCAATTGTTGGTAAAACCTTTAACCCGCAACGGATCGCCCGTGAACACCGCGAGCCATGGCCGGGTGGTCGTTCCAATCACTACAATTTTGACCTGAACCGTGACTGGGCCTGGCAGACACAGGTGGAGAGTCAGCAAAGGATTCAACTGTATAATCAATGGATGCCCCAGGTACATGTGGATTTTCATGAGCAGGGGATTAATGAACCTTATTATTTTGCCCCGGCAGCGGAACCCCTGCATGAAGTTATTACCGGCTGGCAAAGGGAATTCCAGGTAAGCATCGGAAAGAACCATGCAAAGTACTTTGATAAAAACGGCTGGCTCTATTTTACACGGGAAAGATTTGATCTGCTTTATCCCTCTTACGGGGATACCTATCCTACGTATAATGGCAGCATTGGTATGACTTACGAGCAAGGGGGTATTGGTGCGGGTCTTGGCGTGATTGTGGAAGAAGGGGATACCCTGACACTGACTGACCGGGCACAACATCATTTCACCACTTCATTGAGTACAGTGGAAATTGCGTCCCTTCATGCAGGACGGCTGATAAAGGAGTACCGGAAATTTTTTAATGATGCCACCAGTACCGGCTTTGGCGAGCATAAATCGTATGTGGTAAAATATGAAGCGAGGAACCAGGAACGGTTTGAAAAGCTGATCCAATTGCTTACAAAGAATGGCATACAGTTTACATCCGCCACAGGTGTACCGGCCAAAGGGTTTAATTATTTCAGTGGTAAAGAAGAAAGCTTTACTGCCGGGGCGAATGACCTGCTGGTATCTGCCCTGCAACCCCGTTCCGCCATGGTTAAAGTATTATTTGAACCCCGGACTAAATTAACTGACTCTATTACGTATGATATTACAGCCTGGGCACTGCCCTATGTATTTGGGCTCAATGCATATGCTTCGAAAGATAAACTGCCGGCCGGGGCGGCAATCAATATCCGCAATACCGTTACTAATCCGGAGACCAGTTATGGTTATGTGATACCCTGGAATGGTACAAAGACCGTGAAGACGGTCGGGCGCTTATTACAAAAAGGAATTTTATTGCGTTATGCCGAACAGCCTTTTGAAGTAAACGGGCAGCAATTTGACCGCGGTGCGGTGATTGTATTGAAAACATCGAATCAGAAATTTGGCGACGGACTCTGGAAAACCGTTCGGGAAACGGCCAATGCGGATGGTGTACAATTGTATCCGGTCAGCAGCGGCTTTGTAGATAAGGGATTTGATTTCGGAAGTGAAATGGTGCATCCGTTCCGGGCACCCCGCGTGGTACTGGCCACTGGTGAAGGAGTGGGCGGCAATGCGGCCGGTGAACTCTGGCATTTCTTTGACCAGGAACTGGAGTACCCGGTTACCCTGATCAATGTAAATGACCTCAGCCGTGCCAACTGGAATGAAATAGATGTGTTGGTTATGCCGGATGGCAATTACCGTTTTTTAAATAATAAAGAGGAGCTCGATGCCTTTAAAGCCTGGATCAGCAAAGGCGGCAGGGTAGTGGCCCTGGAAGGAGCCGTGGCACAGCTGGCCAAAGCGGATATCGGTTTAAAAGTGAAAAAAGCCGATGAAGGGGAGAAGAAAGATAAAGCGCCGGGTTACGACGCGTTGCATGAATACCAGCACCGTGAACGGGAAGCTATTTCCGGTTATACCCCCGGGTCAGTATGGAAAGTGGATCTGGATAATTCGCATCCGCTTGCATTCGGCTATCCCGCTTTTTATTATACCCTCAAGCAGGATGATAACCTGTATGAATTCATGAAAGAAGGATGGAATGTAGGGGTGATTAAAAAAGAAAACCAGGTTGCCGGATTTGTAGGTGCAGCTTTGCAACCCCGGCTTAAAGACGGGTTGTTGTTCGGTGCGCAACAGATTGGGAATGGAACGGTAAACCTGCTTAGTGATAATGTTTTATTCCGCAGCTTCTGGGAGAATGGGAAACTGATGTTTTGTAATGCGGTGTTTTTGTCGGGGCAGTAGGGAGTCGGGAGTCGGGAGTTGAGAGTCGGGAGTCGGGCCGGTTTTGTTTATCGTACGGGTAGGCAAAACCGGTTTTTTTGTTACGGAGTAGCCTGCAAATCAGTTCAATCCGGGAGCTGCTCCGGTTTATTTGTGCAGTATTTTTCTTTATTGTAATTTTACTTCTTCAATTACAAACAATGTATACGGATCGGGACCATATGGTCTTTTCTTCTATTGAATCAGAGATTGTTCATACAATCTACAACACGTCACCTCCCCGCCTTTAATTTTCTTCTGACAAAAGAGTAAACAGCGTTCAGGTAAGTAATGGCCTGTAACGGGTGATTTATATCATGTCGACAAGTTGTGCGCATCTTTTGCGCATGCAGCTGGCTGTTGCCTGTGTAAAAAAAATAATTTCAATAACCCTTAATCAATAAAACAAATGGACACACAAGAAATCGTCAAATGGAGCCTGATAATAGGCATCCCTTTATTCCTGTTATTATTTTACAAATTCATTCTACGGGTTTTTTTCGGACTGGTTATAGTACCGGAAGACCGTATCGGACTTATCACCAAAAAATTCGTGTTGTTTGGTCAGCAGGAGTTGCCGGAAGGCCGTATCATCGCCACCAAAGGTGAAGCCGGTTTCCAGGCACAGACGCTGCCGCCGGGTGTATATTTCTGGAAATGGATCTGGCAGTATTCCGTTACGTTCCAGCCTTTCGTGGTTATCCCCACCGGGAAAATCGGCCTGGTGCTGGCCAAGGATGGTGCTGAACTGGAGACCGGCCGTATCCTGGGTCGTAAAGTGGAGTGCGACTCATTTCAGGATGCGGAAGCGTTTCTGCACAACGGAGGACGTAAAGGCCGGCAGACGGCAATCATTGCGCCGGGTTCTTACCGGATCAATACTTTTTTGTTTGATGTGGAACTGACCGATATGACTATGATACCCGATAACGCAGTAGGGGTGGTTACCACGGCGGAAGGTAAGCCGTTGGAAGAAGGGCAGATTGCGGGTAAGATCATTGAAGGCCATAATAAGTTTCAGGATGCGGATCTGTTTCTGCAAAATGAGGGACTGAAAGGATTACAGGAGCAGGTGATTCTAGCCGGTTCTTATTTCCTGAATCCCTGGTTTGCCCGGATAGAGATGGTAAAAATGACGGAGATCCCCATCGGTCATGTGGGCGTGGTGATTTCCTATGTAGGTATTGAAGGCGTGGATCTCAGCGGGGTGGAATTCAAGCATGGCAATATTGTAACAAAGGGATCAAAAGGCGTATGGGCGGAACCGTTAGGTCCCGGTAAGTACCCGATCAACCCTTATATTATGAAAGTGGAAATGGTGCCTACCACCAACCTGGTACTGAACTGGGCCAGTGCACGCAGTGAAAGTCACCAGCTGGATAAAAACCTTTCCACCATTACCGTACGGAGTAAAGACGGTTTCCCGTTCAACCTCGATGTATCGCAGATTATTCATATCCCGACTACGGAAGCACCGAAAGTGATTGCCCGTTTCGGTAATATGAACAATCTCGTGAGCCAGGTACTGGAACCAACGATTGGTAACTATTTCCGTAACAGTGCGCAGGACAGTGATGTGATTGCCTTCCTGGGAACGCGTAAAGAAAGACAGCAAAGTGCTAAAGAACATATCGGCAAAGTGCTGGATCAGTATAACGTGTACGGCGTGGATACACTGATCGGTGATATTGTACCGCCCGAAAGCCTGATGAAAACGCTGACAGACCGTAAACTGGCTGAAGAACAGAAGATCACGTACGAAACCGAGAAGAAAGCACAGGAAACCCGGCAAACACTGGAAAAAGAAACGGCTATTGCTGAAATACAGAAGGAGATAGTGAAAGCCGACCAGGGGGTACTGATCGCCGAACGTATTGCCGATGCTTCCGTAAAAAAAGCAACCGGTGATGCCAACAGTGTGCGCCTGCAGGCCAATGCCGAAGCAGATCGCCTGAAATTACTGGCCAGTGGTGAAGCGGAGAAAACAAGGCTGCTGGCCAGGGCGGATGCGGAGAAAATCGAATGGCTGGCAAAAGCGGAAGCGGAAAAAATTTCACTGACCGGTAATGCCGAAGCAGAAAAAATCCTGGCTATCGGTAAATCCAATGCGGAGTCCTATAAGCTCTCTGTGGAAGCCATGGGCGGGGATAATTTTACCCAGTTGAAAGTGATCGAATCCATAGCGGCTGAAAAAGTCAAGATCATGCCGGATGTACTGATTGGCGGCGGAGGTGATAGTGCCAATGGCGGAATCAGTGGTTTGCTGGGGCTTCAGTTACTCGAGAAACTGGGAAAAAAAGTCAGCTCCGAGGATCCGAAAAAAACGGACTGATCCCGTTTAAAAATAATATGAACAGGGAGGCTGCCCGATACCTGTACTCTTTTCGAAAAGGTACAGGCATTGCGGCAGCCTTTTTTTGCCGGGATTCATTATATTTAGCCGGTCATACGTATCAATAACCAAATCTTTTTTATGAAACCTATCTTAGTTGTTTTGCTCGCGCTGGTCTTGTTTTCCTGCAATTCCAAGAAAGCGGCCTTTAATTTCAGTGAGGCAATAGTAGCCAAAGAAAAAAGCCTGACCGCTGATATAACCATGACGGAAGAAAAAGTGAAGCAGTTCTTTGGCGAAGATAAAATGGACAGCATGGCTGCCGTTTCTGAACGGATGGTGAATAAAGTACAAAGTAAGATTGATGAAATTCAGGAAATGAAAACGCCGGATGCCAAAGGGGCGGCCGGATTTAAAGAAGCAGCGCTGAAATATTTTAAATTTATCCGCAGTGTGTATGTCAGCTATAAAGATGTGGCACAAGCCAAAACGGATGAAGCCCGTCAGCAACTGGTGGAAGCCATGCAGGAGAACCTGAAGAGAAAAGATGCGGTTATAGAAGAAATGCAGAAGGAGCAACGGGGTTTTGCAAAGGATAATGGGTTTAAAGTGCAGTGATAACATTTTTGCTGTTGGTGAAAACACATTTTTGCTGTTGCTGATAACACATTTTTGCTGTTGGTGATAACACCAACAGCTTTCAATATGAAAAAAGTAATACTGATATTGATTGCGCTGGGGCAACTGGCGGCAGGGAGGGCGCAGGCTCCTCAAAACTGGACATCGGCTGGTATGTACCAGGCGCTGCGTAAATTACAGGTACTGGGATCTGTACTATATGTGGCCGCCCATCCGGATGATGAGAATACCCGGTTGATAGCCTGGTTGTCGAAAGAGAAACTCTACCGCACCGGGTATCTGTCCCTGACAAGAGGCGATGGCGGACAAAACCTGATCGGGGATGAACAGGGGATTGAGCTGGGACTGATCCGGACACAGGAATTGTTGGCGGCCCGTCGTACAGACGGAGGCGAACAATTTTTTTCAAGAGCTTTTGATTTCGGTTACTCAAAAAATCCGGAAGAAACTTTTGCCAAATGGGGTAAGGAAAAGATACTGGCCGATGTGGTTTGGGTGATCCGCAAATTTCAACCGGATATAATCATTACCCGTTTTCCCACAACCGGGGAAGGCGGACACGGTCATCATACCGCGTCGGCCATACTGGCAAATGAAGCATTTGCGGCCGCGGCTGATCCCTCCCGTTTTCCGGAACAACTGAAGTATGTGCGCCCCTGGCAGACACGTCGGGTACTCTGGAATACCTTCAATTTCGGGGGTAATAATACCACCCGTGAGGATCAGTTTAAAGTGGATGTAGGTGGATATAATCCGTTGCTTGGTAAAAGTTACGGGGAGATTGCAGCCGAAAGCAGGAGCCAGCATAAGAGCCAGGGTTTCGGCGTACCGGCCAGTCGTGGTGAATCATGGGAATACTTTCGTTCTACCCAGGGTGACCAGCCTGTAAACGAATTGCTCGATGGTATTGAACAAAGCTGGAGCAGGGTTAAGGGGGGAGAAGCCATTGCTGCAAAACTGGATTCATTGATCACCCGTTTTGATCTCTTCCACCCGGAAAAATCGGTACAGGGGTTGGTACAACTTTATCAGCTGATGCAACGGTTGCCGGAGCATACCTGGAAAACGCAGAAACTGAAGGAAGTCCATCAGCTGATTGCACAATGCAGTGGTTTGTTTCTGGATGCCACAACAACAGAACAATTTGCCGTTCTGACTGATTCTGTACGGGTAAATATCGCGTTGAATAACCGGTTAGGTACAGATGCAATCCTTGAAAGTATTTCAGTGGACCGGTTTGATACCCTGATGAATAAAAGACTGGAAAAAAACAGGAACCTGTTATTCTCAAAAAATTTGTTCGTGCCGTCGGATAAATCCATTTCACAACCATACTGGCTGGTGAATAAAATGGAGGAAGGGTCTTTCAATGTCGCGGAACAGGGAAAGATCGGCCAGCCGGATGCGGATGCATCTTATGAAGCGGTAATGCAGGTAAAAATTTATGGTGAATCATTCCGGTTTACCATACCGGTTCTTTATAAGTTTACAGATCCGGTGAAAGGTGAATTGTATCAGCCATTGGTGTTGATTCCTCCGGTTACTGTTACACCTGCTGAAGACCTGAAGCTGGTAACCAATGACCGGGCTTTGTTGAAAAGCACCCTGATGGCAAAAGGAATGAAGAAAGGCTTCAGTGGCATTCTGAAGGGAGCGGGTGAAGAAGCGGGCTTGATCAGGGATGTAAAACTGAATAATGATCAAATACAGGTGGCTGCAAAAGACCAGGTGATGGAAATGGAGTATGAAGCGCTGGCGGATAAAAAAAGCGGGGTATTGCAGTTTTCCATTCAATCCGGAAAGGATATACTGGCGGCACAGGATAAGCATGAAATCCGGTATGACCATATACCCTGGATTAATTATTTCCATAAAGCGGAAGTAAAAATCAGGTTTGCCGACCTGAAGATTTATAATAAAAAGATCGGTTATATTACCGGTGCCGGAGATAAAGTACCGGAAGCGCTGGAGCAGATGGGGTATGAAGTTTTCATTTTGGGCGATAAGGAGCTGGCTAAAAACAATCTTGCACAGTTTGATGCCATACTCACGGGTGTGCGTGCCTATAATACACATGCCTGGCTGAACAAGCATTTTGATAAACTGATGAAGTATGTGAATGAAGGCGGGAACCTGATTGTGCAGTACAATACCAGTAACCAGATCGGGCCGGTAAGAGCAAAGATCGGGCCCTATCCCTTTAACATAACCCGTAACCGGGTAACCGATGAGCAGGCAAAAGTGACGCTGCTGAAACCGGAACATCCTGTATTTAATTTTCCGAATAAAATCAATGAGGAAGATTTTTCCGGCTGGATCCAGGAGCGTAGTATTTACCATGCGTTGGATACCTCAGGTAAATTTGAAAAGCTGATCAGTATGGCTGATCCCGGGGAAAAATCCGATGATGGAAGTCTGCTGACAGCAAAATACGGGAAAGGCTGGTTTACCTATACGGGCCTGGTTTTTTTCCGTGAACTGCCCGCCGGGGTACCAGGTGCCTACCGGCTGCTGGCCAATATCATTGCATTAAATAAGAAAAAAGGATTCTGATGGCAGAGACAAGAAAGCCGGATGTGAAACGCGGGGAAATGGCTTTTATATTTGCTATTGTACTCGGACTGGCACTGGGGATCATGATCAAGAAGATCAGAGTGGGTATCCTGATTGGCCTGGTGCTCGGTATTATGGTAGTACTGACCGGCTGGCTGCGCTCCAGGAGAAATTAATATGCGGGAAAAAGAGAACGATAAAATTCCTATGTTCAGCAGCTGGACAGGCTGGTACCTGTTTGTTGGAGCTGTGCTGCTGCTCCTGATCCTGTTATTCTTTCTGATCACCAAACGATTTGCATGAGCCAGTTAGACTGGATAGTCCTGATTGTAACCCTGCTGGCCATTATTACCTATGGCTTGTATAAAAGCCGTACTACGCATACACTTGACGGTTATTTTCTGAGCAACCGGAGTCTCCCCTGGGGCATGGTATTGCTGAGTATTATGGGAACCCAGGCCAGCGCCATAACTTTTTTATCCGCACCGGGACAGGCGTATACCGACGGGATGCGTTTTGTTCAGTATTATTTCGGGATACCGCTGGCCATGATTGTGATCAGTATTTTCTTTGTGCCCATCTTCAGCAAGCTGAAAGTATATACGGCGTATGAATACCTGGAGCAACGCTTTGATGGTAAAACCCGTACACTGACATCCCTGTTGTTTTTTCTGCAGCGCGGACTCTCTACCGGTATCAGTGTCTTTGCACCTTCCATTATTCTTTCCTCTTTATTGGGCTGGGATATTATATGGACCAATTTGTTTATGGGTGGCCTGCTGATTATTTATACAATTACCGGGGGAGCCAAAGCCGTGGCGTATACACAGCAGCTGCAGCTTATTATTGTATTCACAGGTATGTTCCTGGCGGCCTATATGGTGGTGCGCATGCTTCCTGCCAATGTGGGATTTATAGAGGCGCTGGAAGTAGGAGGGAAGCTCGGAAAACTGAATGTGATCACGACAGGTATTACGGAGAAGGGATTCAACTGGAGTGATCAGTATAATTTATTCAGCGGGATCATTGGCGGGTTTTTCCTGGCCCTGTCTTATTTCGGAACCGATCAGAGCCAGGTGGGCCGCTACCTGACTGCCCGTTCGCTGACCGAGAGCCGGATGGGACTGCTGATGAACGGTATTGTAAAAGTGCCGATGCAGTTCCTGATATTACTCGTCGGGGTCCTGGTATTTACTTTTTATCAGTTTAATAAAGCTCCTGTCTTTTTTAATGATGTACAGCTGAAGAAACTGGAGAAATCAGTTTATGCGGATTCGCTGCGCCAGGTGCAGCATCAATATGATTCAATCGGACTGATCAAGCAGCAACTGGTAACTGATTATACGCTTGCACGTGAGTCCGGAACTGAAGGAGACGCAGAACTGGCAGTGGCCTCCTTACTGGAAAGGCAAAAGGCGTCTGATAGTTTGCGTAAAAAAGTTGTGTTCTGGCTGAATAAAAAAGTGCCCGGAGGAGACGGGAATGATACCAATTATATTTTCCTGCGTTTTGTGGTGGATCATTTGCCCGTTGGGTTGGTCGGGTTGCTGATTGCCATTATTTTCCTGGCATCCTGGGGCAGTATTGCCGCCGCGATAAACTCACTGGCTTCCTGCTCGATGGTGGATTTTCACCGGCGGTTTTCAAAAAAAGAGCACAGTGCTGAAGATGAATACCGGCTTTCAAAATGGTATACGCTGGGCTGGGGGATCTTCTGTATTGTGGTAGCCATGTTTACATATAATATCGGCAACAGCCTGATAGAAGCCGTGAATATACTGGGCTCCCTGTTTTACGGGGTAATCCTCGGGGTTTTCCTGGTTGCTTTCTTTATGAAGCAAATCACCGACAGCACAGTGGTATTCTGGTCCGCTTTACTCGCGCAATTGCTCGTCCTGCTGGTTTTTATTTTCACCAAACTGGGTTTTTTCCAGATGGGCTTTCTCTGGTTAAACCCGATCGGCGCCTTTGGGGTTGTTGGAATAACATGGACAATGAACAAAATAAAAAGTCGTTAGCCGTTACTATTGACTAACGACTAACGACATTCAACTATCGACTGTATTATTTATTCAGTTCAGCCAGCAGCTTTTCATTCAGGGTTACATAGTCACCGTTTTTAGCAGCGGCGGCCAGTTCCTTTGATTTTTCCGCAGCGGCTTTTGCTTCAGCTTTCTTACCCAGTTTAGCCAGGCAATTAGCCCGCTGGTGATGAATCCAGAAAGCAGAAGGATTTAATTCAACGGCTTTATCAAACCAGGTCAGTGCCTGATTCAGGTCTTTCCCGTTGTCCATATAATACATGGCGGCATTGAAATATGGACGGGTGTCTTTATTCATCAGCTGATCAATCTGGGCCATTACTTTTGCTTCCACATCGGTACTGATGGGCAGTGACACGGCCGTGTTCTCCCACATAATATGCAGTTCACAGCTGGTTGGTTTCAGGTTGGCAAACTGCATTGTAAAACTTTCCATTTTAGTGTCCGTTTTCATCGTGTTTACCACTACCCGCACTACATCACTTTCCTGTTTGTAAGCGGCCGGACTGGTTACATCCAGTTGTTTGCTGATGATCAATGTCCAGCTTGTTTTGTCAGGAATACTGAGCAGTCCATATTTACCTGCTGGAATTTTTTTACCACCAATGGTTACTTCATCACTGAAGGTAAGTGTGGTGGCGCTATTGGCACCGGTACGCCATACATTTCCGAACGGAACGAGATCGCCGAATACTTTTCTTCCCTTCATGGCAGGACGGGAATAGGACAATTCAACAGTACCAAGACCAAAATCCTGTTTGATGGTTTGAGTGGGGCTGGGGGCAGGTGTTTTGAGCTGGGCTTCAGCCACGAACAGGCATAAAGCGGCCAGAGAGGTTAAAAATACTTTTTTCATAATATGCAAATTTTGAAAAGCGAAGGTAAGGGAATAAATTCCACAGCGGATTTGCTGTGGATTAAAACAGCTGGCTGAACGGGATGGTAATAGTGGTCCGGCCGGTGCGGGTTTTCTGCTTCCATTTGGGACCTTCTTTGATCAGGCGGATCGCTTCCTTATCACATTTTTCGCAGAGGGATTTTTCCACCCGGATATTCACCGGCTCCCCGTTTTTGTCTACTTCAAATGAGACGGTTACAGTGGCACCGGCGGCGGGTTTGCCCCGGTATTCTTCCGGTACTTCCACATTGTTGGCGATATAGGTATCATAGTTTTCCCATCCGTCTGCCGGCTCCGGTTCTTCCACTTTGAGCATATTATTCTGAGAGCGGGTAATCGCATTATTGGGTCGCTGATTACTTAATACGAGTGCGTTCACTTTCCGGTCATCCTGGAGTACGATCTGGTTGTTGGGTGATGCGTTCCGTAACTGTGATACCCTGTTTTCAAAACCGATCGAGTGTACCTGTACCTGCAATACGGTATCGGGGAAGGTCAGGTTAAAAAATCCACGTGCGTCAGTATAGGTACCCACATTGTCTTCCGTATTGGTTACTTTGGCAAAGGGTACACCGAAATTGGAAGCATCGGTTACCCGTCCCCGAAAGATATTGGTTTTAAAGTTGGCAATATCATTGGTTTTTGGCTGTGTTACCGGGGCAACGGCTTTTTTCCTGGCTGCTTCCTGTTTTGATACGACCGCATTATCATCAGCTTCCATTGTTTCTTTAAGCGCTTTTGCTTCATCCCTGGCGACGGCGTCCTGGCGTTTTGTACCATAACCGGTCACCACTACTTCCTCAGCCGGAGCAGGGGCTGCGGATTCTTTATCTTTTACTTCCGTGTTTAGTACTTTGTCCGGCGTGGCAACCGTTGTATTGCTGAACGTATTTTTTGTATCGTTCACATCAGTTGCCATTTGGGAGGGCTTTACAAAGTAACTACTGTCAGTAGCGGTTGTACTATTAGCAGCAGGGCTGCTGTTTGGCACAGGCGTTACGGGACCGGCCGCTTTAACTTCCGGATCTTTCTTAACCGGTTCAGCCTGGGCAATGGTCGTCTCTTTATTATTGAACATAAAAAGATAGGCCAGCAAGCCGGCACCGGCCAATACACCCGTCATAACAGCGGCCCGCATCCAGGGGAAGGAGGATTTATCATTACCCGGCAAGGCGATTACTTTATTGTCTTCGCTGAGGCGGCGGGCCAGTCTTTCTTTTAAGTCAGTAATATCTGCCGGGATGGTCAGTGCATCGTTGTCATACCCTTCCATTGCATCCGCCAAAAAAGGATCTTCCAGGGCGGATTTCTCCATCGCGTGCATTTCTGCCGGCGACAGTAATCCCCTGTGATATTTTTCAATATCGGCTGCGGAATAGGTTTTTATGGTATGCCCGTCTGACATAAGGCGATATAAAGTTCTGTTTTTTTTAAATACTCAGGTTGTCACCATTCCCGGTTTTGTCCATGCAGTTTTTCAGGTTCCTCCGGCCATTCTGGATCAGGCTTCGTACCTGGTTCCATTCGAGACCGGTCTGGTCCACAATTTCGTTATATGATTTGCTTTCCAGGTAAAACAACCGGATGGAAGCCTGTTGTTCGCTGGAAAGGGTACCTAGGCAGTCTTCCAGTTTCCTGTAATTTTCCTCTTTCTCCAGTACAGCATTCAGATGCGGGTTTTCTTCCGATTGCACAAAATCCGGGTTGAATTCCACTGTTTTCATGTTTTTAGGCGTCCGGAGCTGCATCAGGCAGTGGTTTTTGGCCAGTTGATGCAGCCAGGCCCTGAAATTCTCCACTTCATGCTTTTTCAATTTTGATACCAGTTCCTCAAAAATCAGCATAACACTGTCTTTCGACCGTTCCGGTTCCTTAAAATATTTGAGACAGACCCCGTAGACCAGCTCCATATAGCGCTGGTAAAGTTCCCCGAGTACGGCCATATCGCCCTTTTCTTTATAAAGGGTAACGAGTTCTTTGTCAGTGAGTGACGAGTGTGATATGTGCCTTATGAACGCCAAGGGCTTAAAATTAGGAAATTAAAATTTTATGGATGCTTTATGCAAAGGTTAAAATACCCGCATCAGGGTATGAAAATGCGCTTTTATGAAACGAATTCTTCTTCTGCTGGCCCCCGTGCTGGTATTTGTGCTGGCTTTTCGCCCGGTAACCGGAATTACAGTAAGTGGTAAAGTAACGGATGACAAAGGAAGTCCGGTGGCCTATGCTTCCGTAGTATTAAAGGGAACGAAGGAAGGAACCATGACAGGTACAGATGGTACTTATAAGTTAACCTTGTCCCGTTCATCCGGTACACTTGTTTTTTCAGCGCTCGGGTTTGTAACCCAGGAAAAGCCGGTAAAGTCAACGGGTAAAACCGATGTGGTACTGGTAGCTGAAACCTTAACGATGTCTGAAGTAGTGGTTACCGGGTATGCAACGCAACGGAAAATGGATTATACCGGCTCGGTGGCACAGATTCAATCCGCCCCGGTTGCTAACAACGGATTTACGAAACAGTTAAGTGGAAGGGTAGCCGGCGTACAGATTAGTGGTAACAACGGCTATCCGTATTATGATCAGCAGTCCGGTTTTTTTGACGGGGAAAGTTATGAAGTGATCAATGAAAATAAGTTTGCAACGGCCATTGAGCAGCCTCTTTCCACATTCTCAATTGATGTGGATGCGGCCGGCTATAGCAATATGCGAAGATTTCTGAACAATGGCCAGCTGCCTCCTGTAAATGCGGTACGTATTGAGGAAATGGTAAACTATTTTAAATATGAATATCCGCAGCCTTCGGGAAATGATCCATTTTCCATTAACACTGAAATTTCCGATGCACCCTGGAACAAAGACCATAAACTGGTGCTGATCGGATTGCAGGGCAGAAAAATTCCCATGGAGAAATTGGCTGCATCCAACCTGGTTTTTCTGATTGATGTATCCGGTTCCATGCAGGGGCCTGAAAGACTGGGATTGGTAAAAGCTTCTATGAAAATGCTGGTGGAACAATTACGGGAGCAGGATAAAGTGGCGATTGTGGTTTATGCCGGAGCGGCCGGGTTAGTACTGCCGTCTACGTCTGGTAAGGAAAAAGGAAAAATCATGGAGGCAATTGAAAAACTGGAAGCCGGTGGTTCCACAGCCGGTGGAGCGGGTATTAAACTTGCTTATAAAACCGCCCGTGATTATTTTGTAAAAGGCGGAAATAACCGGGTGATTTTATGTACCGATGGTGATTTCAATGTGGGTGCCAGCAGTGATCAGGATATGGAGACACTTATTGAACAGGAAAGAAAGAGCGGGGTATTCCTGACCGTACTGGGCTATGGCATGGGTAATTACCAGGATGCTAAAATGCAAAAACTCGCTGATAAAGGGAATGGCAATCATGCCTATATTGATGGCATTACCGAAGCGAAAAAAGTACTGGTGAATGAGTTTGGCGGTACATTATTTACCATTGCGAAAGATGTGAAACTCCAGATTGAATTCAATCCGGCTAATGTGCAGGGTTACCGCCTGATCGGGTATGAGAACCGGATGCTGGCCAAAGAAGATTTTAATAATGATAAAAAAGATGCGGGTGAATTGGGCAGTGGTCATACCGTAACCGCTTTGTATGAAGTAATACCGGTGGGAGTGAAGAGTTCATTTTTAACTACAGTGGACCCGTTGAAATACCAGGCGCCAAAAGAAGAAGTAGCCATAAAAGCATCGAAAGATGAAATCCTTACAGTGAAATTCCGTTATAAAGCCCCGGACGGCGACGTTAGTAAAATGATTGCTCACCCGGTGCTGGATAAATCGGTTTCCATAGCAAAGACCTCTGAGAATTTCCGTTTTGCGGCAGCGGTGGCTGAATTCGGTCTGTTACTCCGTAATTCTGATTTTAAAGCAGCGGCCAGTTATGACAATGTGCTTGGTCTGGCCCGGAAGGCAAAAACCACGGATGAAGAAGGCTATCGCGCAGAATTTATCCGGCTGGTGGAAAGTGCCCGTTTGCTGACTAAGGGAAAAGAGCCGTTAGCTGTACAGGAAACGGAAGCCGGTTCAGCGCCATCGCTTAAATAGTCTCTTTTGCAGCGTTCTTTATAAGGGGCTGAACCGTGAGGTCAGCCCCGTTTTTGTATGTACTAGTTGTAAACCCAGACAGCAAGGCAACCTCCTGTGTGAAAACCAGCGATTAGAAATACTGTCAATAACCTGCAGGTAACTGTTGCTCCTGCTTGTGTAATCCTCCGGTTGGCTGCATCTGGAAAAGTAATTATTCAATAAATACTTTTTTATGGGCAGCAGCTTACAGTTAAAGGTTTCGGAACCCTGTCACGAGAACTGGGACAATATGACGCCGGATGATAAAGGTCGTTTTTGCGGGGCCTGCCGGAAGCAGGTGGTTGATTTTTCGGTTATGAGTGACCGTGAATTGGTGCAGTTTTTTAAAAAGCCAGCCACGGGATCTGTGTGCGGACGGTTTTTGAATGACCAGCTTGAACGGCCACTGGAAATGCAACAAAAAAGAATTCCCTGGTTCCGTTATTTTTTTCAGATCATGCTGCCGGCTTTATTTATATCTGAGGCGGGGGCGCAGCGAACTACAGGCAAACCGGTTGTAGTGCCGGTAAATGATACAGGCAAACTAAGGAACAGGCCGGTAGAATTGATTATGGGATTGGTCGTAAGGCGGCCACAGTTACCCGTGGCAACGGATACAACCGAAAAGAAAGTATTTATGGTAAAGCCGTCATTTATAAAGGGGCGTGTTACCGATCAGCAAGGGCTGCCGGTTCCTTATGCCAGTATTGATCCGGGAAACGGATTGGCGAGGGCAGCTGATGAAAACGGCGCTTTTTTACTGGATACCACTTTTATAAAGAATGGGCAATCTGTCCGGATCAGTGCCGTCAATTTTGAACCAAGAGTAATTCAGATTAATAAGGAAAAAGATCTGGAGGACAGCTTGCTGATAAAACTGGAGCCACAGCCTGCGATGCCTGAAGTGGTGCTTCCTTCTCAGATTGTTTATACGAAAGGGAATGTGGTGATGGGCACCGATTCTGAAAGTCGTACAGTATTCACAGAAACCGGAAGTGCCCCTCTTTCAGTTCCGGTTAGAAAACTGGCGCTGTTTCCCAATCCGGTGACATCCGGCACAGCCCTGCATATCAGCTTTGGTACATTAAAAGAAGGGTATTATCAACTGGTTGTTTATGGATATTCCGGTCAGCTGGTTCTCCAAAAGGAAATCTGGATGGATGCAAACGCCCGTGTACTCAGTCTTGAATTGCCGGTAATGGCAGCGGGAAATTATATATTGTCAATGAAACATAAGGAGTCAGGAGAAAAGACCGGGGAGCGGTTTGTGGTGGTACATTAATGAAAATTGAATATTGAGCATTTCTTACCCGGAAAATAATTTTCAATATTCAATATTCAATTTTCAATGTACATCAGGTTATACCCGGAAACCAGGATGAAACTGCTCCAGTGTTTTACGAAGAAATTCCCGGTCGAGATGGGTATAGATTTCGGTAGTAGTGATGCTGGCATGACCGAGCATTTCCTGAACGGCTCTGAGATCGGCCCCGCCTTCCACGAGATGGGTGGCAAAGGAATGACGGAAAGTATGCGGTGAAACGGTTTTGCTGATGCCCGCTTTAAGGGCCAGGTCTTTTATGATATAAAAAATCATGACCCGGGATAATTTACTGCCCCGGTTATTCAGGAAGAGAATATCCTCATTTCCTTTTGCGGGTTGTATGTGAACCCGTACCTGGTTTTTATAAATCGTGATATATTTAATAGCGCTTTTGCCAACAGGGATCAGTCTTTCTTTATCACTTTTACCGATCACCCGTATGAAACCCAGTTCAGGATAGAGTTGTGATATTTTCAATCCCACCACTTCGCTGACCCGTAAACCGCAGCTGTACATGGTTTCCAGTATCGCTTTATTACGCGCTCCTTCCGGTTTGCTTAGGTCAATGGCACCGATCATGGATTCAATCTCCTGGAAGCTCAACACATCGGGCAGGGCCCGTTTCAGTTTTGGGGCTTCCAGCAGGGTAGTGGGATCCTTACGGCTGATCTGTTCTAGTAAACAGTATTTATAAAATGATTTGATACCGGAAATCATCCGGGCCTGTGAGCCGGCCGACATGCCCAGTTCACTGATCCATTTTAAAAACTGCTGCAGGTCTTTTAATCCGATAGCGTCCGGATTTACCAGCCGTTCCTTTGTTTGCAGGAATGTGGTGAAATGTTCCATATCCCGTAAATAGGCTTCCACTGAATTATCCGAAAGGGATTTTTCCAGTTGCAGGTATGCTTTGAAGCCTTTTTTGTAGGGTTCCCACATGATGAACAGAATTGGAAAATTACCTGATGTTCCAATATGCCGATGTGCCAATTGGGGAAGATGCTGAAAGTTAGTCTCCCCGTTCACAAGTAGAAGTTTTAATGAGCAGCTATTCGGCGGCACACTAAAATTTCAGCACATGTATTTCAAATTATTTATAATAAAAAGTACAAAGGCTTTACTATCATATACATATTCAAGGCCGCATATCAGCTTATCGGCATATCGGCACATCTATCATTTATTCAAGCACAATCTTCTTCTCTTTCTCCACCCAATTCTTTTCCACCAGGATTTTTACCCAGATACGGTCGTTGGTGATATTTACGGAGTCGATGTATTCGTGCAGGGCATCGTAGTCGATATCCAGTTTCTGACCAAAGGTCATCATGGCTTTTTTACCGGTGTTCATGTCTTCCACATAAATATTCCCGCGATCGGTATTGGCGACGAGATTTTCCGCGACCACAAATTTTTTATCGAGGTTGTTGATGCCGCTGCTTTTCAGACTGAAACTGGCGTTTTTGTCGTAAGGTAATTTAATCTGGAATCCGCGGCCGGTAATACAATCATTAAACATCAGCCAGGCGGCTTCGGTCTTGTTGAAATAGCAACGAACATAGTCCTTGTTCATTTTCACGGTTGCGCCGAGCAGGTAGGTAAACCCGGTTTTACGGTCGGAGCCCATGCCGTCATACGTCCAGATGATGCTGTCGGGGCCGCAATCTCTGGTGGTGATGAATACAGAAGGCGCTTTGGGGTCAGTTCCTTTAAATTTAAGGGTGTCTTTCAGACAGGCGGTGTCACAGAAAGTTTTAGGTGCAACCGGGGTTGCATTATTGCAGGAACTGACAGCGACCATTAGCACGGCGGCGGCCAGTATGGAAAACAGGGCTTTCATATCTCTTAATTTGATTTGTACAAAAATAGCCAATGCGGCGGGGAATGAAAATTCTTTTCCCTGCTGCCGGTATGGCTTCAATTATTATCTTCGGGGCTATGAGTAAGATTCCACCTGTAAACCTCCGTTCCTTTAATCAGAAAGCCCGTAACCGTAAAACGGGTATGCGCCGTTATCTTTCCAGGCTCGAAAAAAACGCTCCCCGCGGGCTGGATAAACAGATTGCAGCTATGGAAAAAGAAGTCTGGGCCGAAACGGATTGTCTGTCCTGTGCCAACTGTTGCAAAACCATGACGCCAACCTATAATCCGAAAGACCTGAAGCGTATTTCAGCGCATTTCAAAATGACGATTCCTGAATTCAAAAAGAAATACCTGAAGCAGGAACGGGGTGGTGAACGAGACTGGATGAATAAATGGACGCCATGTGAGTTTCTCAACCTGAAGGATAATAAATGCTCTATCTATGCAATCCGTCCCGATGATTGTGCCGGATTCCCGCATTTGAGTAAGAAGTTCAGGGATTTTGTACATATCCATAAGCAGAATGTGGAATATTGCCCGGCTACGTTTAAGCTGGTGGAGAAGATGATGGAGCGTGTTGTCTGATTGAACCGATGTGCCAATTAGCCGATTAGCTGATTTGCCGATTAGCCAACCTGACGACCTGAGAAAAGGCAGATTAATTGAAGAATCCTGAGTCCGGATTAGCATACTTATACTGTAAAATTCAAAATTTCATGACGGAATAGTTTGTAAAGTACTATAAAGTATAAGGCTAACACAATTCATCTTTTATGAGCATCTGCAAATTGATTAATCGGCAAATCAGTTAATCATATATAGACATCTTCCATCAGAAAATACTCCGTTTCTCCCCATTGTTTCATCGTGATGGCCAGGATATCGTATTGTATCCAGGGGTGCCCCGGATTCTGTCGCAGGTACGCATTGGCGGCCCACTTCAGGTTTTTGAATTTCTGACGGGTAACACTGGTCTCCGGCCGGGTGTCCTGGTTGCCTTTCCGGGTTTTCACTTCAATGAAGTGCAGAAACTTCCCTTTGCTGGCAATAATGTCTATTTCATGGGGATGTTGCTGCCAGTTTCGTTGAAGGATCGTATACCCTTTTTCCGCCAGCCATTTAGCGGCGAGATTTTCGCCTTCTTTTCCGAGTTCGTTGTGCGCTGCCATAACTTATCTTTATGGTAAGTTAAAACCAACCATTAAAACCATGAAGGGTGTATTCTCATTAAAAGGTGTTATTAAGCACTACGACTGGGGAGGATTTTCCCTGATTCCCTCGTTATTAAAACAGGATAATTCCTTAAAACAACCATTTGCTGAATACTGGTTGGGAACACACCCGCTGGGAGTGGCTGAAGTGGAGTTTGAAAAAGGTGCCCGGGGAGGACTGGACAGCCTGGCCGGCGAATTACCCTATTTACTGAAAATACTGGATGTAAAGGATATGTTGTCCATACAGGTGCATCCTTCAAAGAAAGACGCGGAAACTGAATTTGCCCGGGAGAATGAAGCGGGTATCCCTCTGACAGCCGCAAACCGTAATTATAAAGACCCGAATCATAAACCCGAAATGATGGTGGCCCTGGGTGAATTCTGGTTACTGCATGGGTTTAAGCCCGAAGCAGCTTTGCAGGCTACACTTGAAAATGTAGCCGAATTAAATCCATTGCTCCCGGTGTTTAAAAGCGGCTCTTATGCCGCTTTGTATAAACACATCATGGAGATGCCGGTAGAAAAAGTGAATCAATTGCTCCGGCCATTGGTGGACAGGATTACACCCCTTTATGAAGCCGGCGATCTGAAGAAGGACAACCCTGAGTTTTGGGCAGCACGCGCGGCGGCTACTTTTTCAGGTGAGGAAAACCTGGACCGGGGTATTTTTTCAATTTATTTGTTTAACCTCGTGCATCTTCAGGCGGGTGAAGGGATATTTCAGGAGGCCGGGTTGCCTCATGCATACCTGGAAGGGGCCAATGTGGAACTCATGGCCAATTCTGATAATGTATTGCGTGGGGGACTGACTCCCAAGCATATTGATGTACCGGAATTGCTCAAACATGTAAAATGCACGCCCACCCATCCCTGTATTATCCGGGGGGACATGAGGGAGGAATCCGAACAGCAGTTTTCCACGCCGGTACCCGATTTCAGGCTGAGTATGTATGAACTTAAAGCTGGTGAAACGGTCAGCTTTCATCCGGAAGGGGTGGAAATCGTTTTACTGACTGCCGGGCAGGCTGAACTGGACGATGAAGAGAACCTGGTAAAGCTGAGACCCGGGAATCCTTCAGCCGTTATTTTCCCCGGAGAAACAGTTTACCTGGCAGCTGCTACGGATTGTATCGTATTCCGGGCCGGGGAAGGGTATCCACAATCGTGAATAAGTAGTATACCCATTTGGGTCATTTCTGTTAATTTTGCATCACATTATAATCATTTGGTATGAAACTCAACGGTCGTTTAATTCTGTTTACTATAGCATTGATAGCAGTAGCCACTACCTGTAAATTCTTTTTTGGTCCGCAGATTGAATGGTCCGGTTTCTCCCCGGTGATTGCCATTGCTCTTTTTTCCGGGTTTATAATCAAACAAAAAGACATGTCTTTCCTGCTGCCGCTGCTGGCTTTGTTTATCAGTGATGCAGCAATTCAGGTTTTATATAACCAGGGACTATTTGACTATCCGGGTTTCTATGCCGGTCAATGGAAACATTATGCTGTACTGTTGTTATCCACTGTTATTGGCTGGATGCTGAAAGGCCGCAGTTACAGCAGTCTGATGGCCGGGGGATTACTGGCTCCCACTGTCTTTTTCCTGGTATCCAATTTCATTGTATGGAATGGTGCCGGAGCAGAAGCTTACTACCCCAAATCATTCAGCGGCCTGATGCTCTGCTATGAAGCGGGTTTGCCCTTCTTCCGTAATTCTGTGTTGGCCACATTGGTGTTTGTGCCGGTGATTGTACTGGCGTATAACGTAGTGATGGAAAGAAAAGCAGTGATGAAGCTGATGTCCCGCTAATCAGTCTTGTTGTTTTCAACTAAAGGTATATTCTTATTGTAGTTAGTAGGTTCTACTGAATCTCCGTTTTCTTAGTGCGGGATCTATTATCAGTTTAGTAATTTTACATCCTGATAATCCGTATTTATGAAAGCAGTATTAATACTGATGTGGGGTCTGGTCAGTACAACTTTAAACGCCCAAAGCAGCGCGGGTCCGCGTAGTGCTGGAAATTTTGCCAATAATACTTCAACCGGTACAGTAGCCTGGGTCAATACAGGTAATGTAATCAGTTCTGACAACAGTTATTCAACGGTCTCTGTGAGCCTGGGATTACTTTCCAGCGCGAATACCAATTACCTGGTGGCCTCCAACTTTGGCTTTAGTTTATCCGGCACCTCCGTAATAACGGGTATTAAAGTAGAGGTGGAAAAACAATATGACATTTTACTGGGAGTGCTTTCTTCCGTATCTGATAATGCCGTAAGGCTGGTAAAAGGTGGGGTGATTGGAGGAACCAACAAAGCAGCCGGATCCTGGTCTTCCACCGATGCGTACACCAGTTATGGAGGCAGCAGCGATTTATGGGGACAAACATGGAGTCCCGCCGATATCAATAGCAGCAATTTCGGCGTGGCTGTTTCAGCAAATATATCTTCAGGACTTGCTTCTCTTACCATGGATGCACTGGTGGATCATATCCGGATTACCGTTTATTTTAATGTAACGGTTCCTGTACATTTTGTAGACGTTGATGCTGCACCCGCTGGTGATAAAATATGTATTCACTGGAGTACGGCTACGGAGTCTTCCAGCCGGTTTTTTGTTGCGGAGAAACTACTTCCTTCCACTACGGAATGGATTCCGGTGGATACGGTTAAAGCCGCTGGTGAGAGCCGGACGATAAAAGAATATGTACTCTATGATACTCATCCGGACGAAAACGCTTTATACCGCATTCGTGAAATCAATATGGACGGACTGGCTGAATTTTCAAAAGTGGTACGGCTCAACGGGTATCATCCGCAGCCCGGTAAGGTAAAACTGCAGCCGAACCCGGCGAATAACCGGACCCTCATTATTGCTTCTTCCCCGTTGAGGCAAGTTCAGTTACTACATTTAAGCGGACAACAGCTGCGGCAGATCTCATTGCCCGGGACTGACTATCAGTTTGAGCTGGGACTGGAGGGCCTACCCAAAGGCGTATATACATTATTGTTAGAAACGAAGAGCAGCCGGGAAGTTAAAATGCTGCTGGTAGAATAAAAAACAACGACTTTACTGCTCTTCGAACCCCACATCCGTTAGCAATGTGTGCCTGGCCCCATCCGCGGCGGCGGTGGCTAGTTCGTCACAGCGGTTGTTATAAGGATTATCCGCATGGCCTTTCACCCATTTGAACTTAATATGGTGTTTGTGTGAGAGTTCGTAAAATTCACGCCAGAGATCGGGATTTTTTTTGCCGCCCTTAAAGTTTGTTTTGATCCAGTTTTTCAGCCAGCCCTCTTCCCAGGCTCTTACCACGTACTGGCTGTCGGAATAGACAGTTACATGCATCCCGTCTTTTTTCAGTGCTTTTAGGCCGGCGATCACGGCCATCAGTTCCATCCGGTTATTCGTGGTGTGTTTGTATCCCTGCGACAATTCCTTGCGGTGTTGCCCGCTCATGAGAATGGTGCCATAACCGCCGGGACCGGGATTGCCCCTGGAAGATCCATCCGTATACATCGTGATCGTAGTGCTCATGTTAGTTTTTCAGGTGCCATTTTTGGTAACGAAGCATTGCTTCCAGGAAATAATAATCGGCATAAGTAAGTGAGACATTCACTTCACTTTTATGCGGTAAAGATCCCACATTCTGTTTGATTAAAAACCCACCGTTTTCGCCGGGCCGGGTCAGATAGGCTTCGGCAGAGAGGGAGCGGATTATTTGTACGGCGGCGGCAACAAATTTCTTTTTTTCTTTTTTGTTGACATACTGCCCCAACTCGAGCAGGGCCGAAGCCATAATCGCACCTGCGGAAGCATCGCGAAAAGTTCCGGGGATACCAGGCGCGTTGTAATCCCAGAAAGGTATTTTATCGGCCGGCAGATTCGGATGATCCAACAGGAAGTGAGCAATTTTCCTGGCCTGCCCCAGATATACTTTGTTTTGGGAGTACGCATACATCGTTGTAAACCCATAGAGGCCCCATGATTGTCCCCTTGCCCAGGCGGATTCATCCGCTGCTCCCTGCCAGGTCAGTTTTTTGCTGATTTCTTTTTTGTCCAGGTCCCAGTCGAGCACATGGTAACTGCTGTTATCCCGGCGAAAATGATGACGAAGTGTGGTATTGGCATGCGCGAGTGCGATTTCGCGGTACCGGGCATCACCCCCGTTGTTACTTACCCAGTACAGCAGTTCCAGGTTCATCATATTATCAATGATAACCGGGCATTTCAGCCGCTCGCTGCTGTTCCATGACTGGATGGATTGTATAGAGGGCCGGTAGCGTGTTGCCAGGGAAGCGGCGGCCGTCATCACCGCGTCTTTATAGTCCGGTTTGCCCAGCAGCCGGTAAGCATTTCCAAAACTGCAGTTGATCATGAAGCCCAGATCGTGATTGCCCGTAAAGTATTTTTCTTTTTCGAGTATGCGTAAGCGTTTTTCGGCTATCTGCCTGATCTCTTCGTTGTTTGTATACTCATAAATATAGAGCAGGCTGCCCGGGAAAAAGCCGCTGCACCACCATTTTGTATCACTGGTACCCGCTTTACCAGTGGCCGGATCAAAGAACCGGGGCATCAGGGTATCGGGGGTGTTTTTTTCGAGCAGTTTATATTGAGACAGGGCAAGTGCGAAATTTTCACCGATAAGCGTTTTCATGGACGGGTTACCTTCCTGGGATAAAACGGTCGTTGAAGCGAGCAAAAACAGGGCGGCGAAAAGGGTGGGTTTCATTGGGGAAAGATAAGAATTGATCATCAGATTTACTGATCATCCGGCTTTAGCCTGAAATATACCGTCGACTTTATTATAATTGATTACTTATACCTGGAACACACCTGTCTTCAATTCACTCATATCCGGATTGTGATCCGCGGCTTTTATTCCTTCTGCCAGCACACGTCTAGTATCCACCGGGTCGATGATTGCATCCACCCATAAACGGGCTGCGGCATAATACGGGGAAGTTTGTTTTTCATACCGGTTCCTGATTTCACTGAGGAGTTTGTTTTCATCCTCCGGGCTGACTTCTTTACCTTTTGCTTTTTCTGAGGCTACCTGTATTTGTAATAACGTTTTGGCGGCTGAGTCGCCGCTCATTACAGCTATTTTAGCGGTGGGCCAGGCATAAATAAAGCGCGGGTCATAGGCTTTACCGCACATGGCATAGTTGCCGGCCCCATAGCTGTTGCCCAGTACAATAGTAAATTTGGGTACAACGGAATTGGCCACAGCATTTACCATTTTGGCGCCATCTTTTATTATGCCCGCGTGTTCACTGCGGCTGCCCACCATAAAACCGGTTACGTCCTGCAGGAAGACCAGCGGAATTTTTTTCTGGTTACAGTTAAGTATAAAGCGGGCTGCTTTATCCGCAGCGTCATTATAGATAACACCGCCCATCTGCATTTCGCCTTTGCGGCTTTTTACTATTTTACGTTGATTGGCTACTATGCCAACGGCCCATCCTTCAATGCGGGCATATCCGCATACAATGGTTTTGCCATAGTCGGCTTTAAATTGTTCGAACGCACTGTTATCAACGATTCGTTCAATGATATCCACCACATCATAGTTTTTACCATCGGGAGGAAAGAGTCCGTAAAGTTCTTCCGGTTGTTTTGCCGGGGGCTGCGGGGCTATCCTGTCAAAGCCCGCTTTGGGTTTATCGCCCAGCATGCCCATCATTCGTTTGATATGATCCATGCATTCCTCTTCGGTACTGAATTTGTAATCGGCAATACCACTGATTTCAGTATGCGTACCGGCACCACCAAGCGTCTCATTATCGATATCTTCCCCGATGGCCGCTTTTACAAGATAGGGGCCTGCCAGGTAGATGGAACCATTACCTTCCACCATCAATGTTTCATCGCTCATAATAGGGAGGTAGGCGCCACCGGCCACACAGGGTCCCATAACCGCGGCAATCTGGGTGATTCCCATACCACTCATGCGGGCATTGTTGCGGAAGATGCGGCCGAAATGTTCTTTGTCCGGAAAAATTTCGTCCTGCATGGGAAGGAATACACCGGCACTATCCACCAGGTAGATAACAGGCAGGTGATTTTCCATCGCGATTTCCTGCAACCGCAAATTTTTCTTTCCGGTAACCGGAAACCAGGCACCCGCTTTCACAGTCTGGTCATTGGCGAGAATCACACATTGCCGGCCACTTACATAACCAATACCTGCCACAGTACCACCAGCGGGACATCCCCCTTGTTCCGTATACATTTCATAGCCGGCAAAGGCGCCGATTTCTGTAAAAGGGGCTCCTTTATCTGTGAGGTAGTCTATCCGTTCGCGGGGTGTAAGTTTCTTTTTTTCGTGTTGTTTATCAGCGGCTTTCTTTCCGCCGCCTTCTTTGATTTTTTCCAGTTTCTGACGGAAGCCGGAGAGGAGAAGTTTGTTCTGGTCTTCGTTTCGGTTAAAGTCAAGGTTCATGGGAGTAGTCGTTAGGAAGCAAAGATAGGAATGTGGGGAAAAGTACGAAGTATGAAGTACGGGGTACGAAGCAGGGGCTTCTGGCTGGTTTGGATATACCGGCCAGTCACACATAGAAATAGCAGGTACATAGAAAAGCATAGTGTTGTTGTAGACTGGCAAATCGGCATACGGCACAACCGTATTCAAATCTGCTATCTTTTCTATAATTTGCATCAGCTTTTTTCATTTTAAATCATGGCCGTTACACCTTTTGCCATCAACCTATTCTCCATGAAATTTAAAATCTTCGCTGTGACCTTTCTATTGGCATCATTTACTTTGCAAGCTCAGCGGCAAAAGAATATCTTTTCCATCGGGGCTGGTTTTCATTTGGTAAATATGGGAATAGATGAAGCTGATTTCCGGGATATTCATGCATTCAGGAACGGGGTTGGGAAAAAGAAAAATTTTACTTCAACCGGTTATGAGGTCAGTATCAGCCAGCCGGTCAGTTCTCGGCTGACTGCCCGTGTTTCATGGGCGCATTTCAACAGCGAAGGGTATAAATTTAAGGAAGAAGGTTATTTGAGTTATAGTTATTACTATACATTGAAGGGAGATTTAATTCCCCTAACCCTGGAATACCGGTTAAGCAGGAATCCTTCCACGCGGTTGCAGTTATTTGCGGGAGGCGGTCTACAACTGATAAAATTCAAAATGTCGGAACTGGAGCGCTCTTCATTGGGGATTGGGTCGGTTATTACCCAGTTCAGAGAGTTTAAAAAGTCGGAATTCGGAGTACTTGCTGTACCAGGGCTGAATTACCGGCTGATCGGGCAGGTTTATTCAGATTTCCATCTAAGAATGGGCTATTCATTTTCCGGGCGGGTAACTTTTAATCCATCAATTTCGTTGAATTATATGTTTGGGAAAAGCCGTTCCTGAAATTCAGGAGTGGCCGGGTTTGCATTCTGGTTTTTCCATGAAAATTAATCAACCAGTAAACCAACAATATGAGCAAGCATTTTTCTTTTGGTGAAACCGTGCCCGGGTATTCAATTCCTGTACTAAATGAACGTGAAATCAGGGCAGGAGCGGGTATCCTGTTCCTGGCTACTTTTTATTCCCTGATGGCGATAATGTACAAGGGAGATTTTGTGCCGGTGAAATATGTAATTACCATATTTTTTACAGACTTTCTGATCCGGGTTTTCATCAGTCCCCGTTATTCACCAGTGCTGATTCTGAGCCGCTGGATAGTACGGAATCAAAATCCCGAGTATGTAGGAGCAAAGCAGAAAAAATTTGCCTGGATCATCGGGGTAATCTTGTCGGGGACCATGTTTGTCCTTTTTAATATCGTAAATGCCTATAGTCCCATTACAGGGATTATCTGCCTGATCTGCCTGATATTTCTCTTCTTTGAATCAGCTTTTGGTATTTGTATCGGGTGTAAAATGTACAGCCTGTTTTATAAAGAAAAGGCCCAGTATTGTCCGGGAGAAATCTGCGTGCGCAAAGACCGGCAACCCATCCAGAAAGTGACCAGGATTCAATACCTGGTTCTGCTTTGTTTTGCCGGGTATATTGTACTGGTGGTTTTTTTGGCAAATGATCATTTTGCGAAGAAACCGTATGATATGTTTGGGATATTTGAGAAAGAACAGCCTGATATAAGTCGATAGTCGTTAGTCTTTAGTAATTAGTAAAAGGTAAGCCGGGTTACAGGCACCCTGCACCGTTTTTTTAGGATGCAACCTTCATTAAGCTTTTAACGACTTGTACTAACAAGTGTTATTGATATAGTCGTTTTTTGTTAGTATGATTATCGGGAATACTTAGTTTCCTGCATAACTGCAGTTTATATTTTTCCCCCGGACAAAAACTCACAACTATTCATTTGTTTTTTCATTAAATTGGGTTAACTGGTTAAGGAAATGATTCAACAAAAAGGTCTGTTTGGTAAGAATGTTACAGGCAGGACGGTACCCTATAATATGTTCTGCATCGTTGGCATCGTGGTGTTGATTGTCAATATCCTGTTGTCTTCACTCTGGCCATTCCGGGATCCGGAGATGCTGCTGGTTTTCACAACAGGGATTGTGTTGCTTTTGTCGGGCATGCTTCTGTTTCGTTATTATTCCACATTTATTGCAATCCTGCTGGTTATAATAGTTTACAATGGTTTAATCTTTTGGGTCAGTTTGCATATGGGCCGCTCCTCCGGTGCCATGCTGTATTATTTCCCTTTCATGGTTGGCTTTCTTTATCTTTTTCTGTATGATTCCAATCTGGCCAAATCGATCGTACAAGTGGTGCTGACTTTTGTATTTGTTGCTGTCAGCTTTTTTTATACTGAATTCAGGACCTCCCGTTTTTTTGTACCAGACCCGGCACTGGAACTGATTTATATGCTGAACCTTTTATTTTCAATAGCGGCTACGGTTATTATCCTGATCTCGCTGTATAAACAGTTTATACGTCTGCATACGGCCGTGCTGGTGGATAAGGAAAAAGAGCACCGGGAACTGTTACGGGCGCTGGATATGGAACGGGAAAAACAGGGGTATGCGTTGCTGTTATCGCTGCGTGATGATATCTCACAGACACTTGCCACCAGCAGAATGTACCTGCAACTTTCACCGCCGGATGCGGAGCTCAATCAAATGGCGGATGAGCAGATTAAAGTGGCGTTGGCCGGATTGAATGAAATTTCATTGGAGCTCAGTCCATCGATGCTCATCGACCTGGGCTTCAAAGAAGGATTACAAACCTATGCCACGATGCTTAGTGATAAGTATGGGATACCGGTGGGTATTGGCCTGGCTCCGGGGAGCCGGGATGTGCCTGAAATGGAACGATTATCGCTCTATCGTATTCTCCAGCAATGCATCAAAATTCTTACCGGGAAAAGAGATGTTCATTTTCTGCATATCACATTGAATTGTCAGCATACGGTATCTCTTGTTTTTCAGCATGATTCTCCGGCGGAGGATTATGCCATCCGTTTCCGCGATGGCAGCAACAATGATCTTAGTAAACGCCTGCACTATTATTCAGCCGGTATTAAGGAAGAAAAGGGACGGGTGGAACTGGAGCTGGCACTCGCAGGAACAGGATAAGTTACAGGCAACAAAATCAACTTCCCGGCCAGCCGGAATCCGGGGGAGGTATCATGTGTACCCATCAGGTAGCCGGTACATTTACATCGGAGGTGGCGGAGGTATTCCGCCTCCCGGATTTTCGAAACTGTTTTCGAGTATATGTTTGTTTTTATCAAACCTGCTGAATTGCTTTGGAGTCAGCATCTTTTTTAAGGCATTATCCCTCTCCATGCCGGCCTGCAGAATGGCCGGATCATTATTGCCCTTATATGTTTCTTTTTTCATCAGGGCCAGCCTTTTTCTTACATAGACAATTATAGCCTTTTCTGCGGCATCCACCTGCTCTTCGGATAGTCTCAGCTTCTTCTTCATCCAGCCAAGCTGTAAACGGCATATTTCCTTTTCTTCATTGTCCGGCTGCACAGCTAATTCCGGAGGGGGCCCGACCGGGCCTTCGCCCTGTGGCGGTTGTGCCATTATACCCTGTGCGGAGGAGAAAAAAAGAACTACGATTATTAACGGGAAAAGGAATTTTGTTTTCATGCTTTTTATTGTTGGAAGTAAATCTCGTTGTTCTTCCTGTGGTTGAATAACAGCATATAGATGAAACGGGCAGATTTGACGATGAAATACAGATTTATAGCTGATACTCCTGACAGCGGCCTTTGTTGATTTGATTTCTTCATCAAAAAGTAATATCCCCTGTATATTCCTTTCCCCCGGAATACCTACCTTTCAAAAAAATCCGGTTATGGTCAGATTCTTTTTTATTTGCCTGCTGTTTATCAGCAACAGTATAATTGCTCAGGAGCACAGTCATGCCATTGGCCGGAAAATAATCTATCCGGATATTCCGGGGTACAAGACATTGAAGACGGATCTGCATCAGCATACTGTACTTTCGGACGGGAGTGTATGGCCGGATATCCGGGTGATGGAAGCGCTGCTGGACGGTCTTGATGTGATCTCTCTGACCGAGCACCTGGAATACCAGCCGCATAAAACGGATATACCGCATCCCGACAGGAACCGTTCTTTTGAACTGGCCAAGGCGGAAGCAAAGAATCATAACCTGATTATCGTAAACGGATCGGAAATAACCAGGAAAATGCCACCGGGGCATAACAATGCCATTTTTATAAAAGACGCCAATGGATTACTGATAAAGGATTCGGTGGAAGTATTTAAGGCCGCCAAAGCACAGGGAGCTTTTGTATTCTGGAATCATCCAAACTGGACAGCTCAACGAAAAGACGGCATTGCAAGGCTTACAGATATGCATAAAATGCTGATCCGTGAGCAACTGCTCGATGGGATAGAAGTGGTAAATGATGATACCTATTCTGAAGAAGCCTTACAGATTGCCCTTGATAATAATCTTACCATTATGGGTACCAGTGATATCCATAAACTGATTGACTGGGATTTTAAGGTGAATGAAGGCGGGCACCGTCCGGTGACACTGGTCTTCGCCAAAGAGCGTACGGAAGAGAGTGTAAAAGAAGCTTTGCTGGAACGCCGCACCGTTGTTAATTATAAAGACCTGCTGATTGGAAGGGAGCCTTTCCTGGTACCCTTGCTGCAAGCTACAGTTACTATCAAGGCAGCCACGTATACCGGAAAGACAGACGTTCTGAAAATTGTCCTGGTCAATGGCAGCAACAGCCCCATATTGCTGAGCAATAAATCCGGGTTTACTTTACATAGTAATTATGACGTAATCACATTGCTTCCCGGGGAGAATACAATTGAAGTAAAGACCCTCGAACGGCTCAAAGAGCTGACACTGAATTTTGAAGTGTTGAGTGCGGTATATGCGCCGGGTAAACATCCGGTGGTGAAATGGGGAGTAGCAGATATTAAATAAGTACGAAGTACGGGGTACGAAGTACGAAGTATAAGGCATATTGGACATTTGACTTATTCGGAATTGCAGTAACTTTCCGGAAACACAGCTCATGCATATCCGCTTACTGATTTGTCTTTTATTCATTTCCGTAGTATCATTTGCCCAGAATCTGAAATCGGGCGGCCGGCTCAAACCTGAACAGGCTAATATGGATATCCGGCATATTAAAATTGTTCTAGATGTAAATCCGGATAAAAAAACGATTGACGGTTTTACAGAAACAGAATTGCTGCTGAAAGAACCAAGCGGCGTATTGCTGTTTGATCTCTGGCATGAAATGAAAGTCAGTAAGATTTGGGTGAATGGCAAGGAGGCCCCATTTTCTCATACACCCGATGACCTGGTACGGATTCAGACTGCCGGTATGTTAGCATCCGGGAAAGTTAATGTGAAGATTGCCTATGGTGGAACGCCTGGTATTGCGGTTCGTCCGCCCTGGACCGGGGGCTTTCAGTGGGAAAAGGACAGTTTGGGTAATCCCTGGATTGCGGTAAGTTGCCAGAGTGAGGGAGCCAAAGTTTATTTCCCCTGTAAAGATCACCCCAGTGATGAACCGAATGAAGGAGCCGAAATGATCATCAGCGTACCCAAAGGACTGGTGGTAGCGGCGCCGGGACTGCTTCAAAAGCAAACCACAAAAAAGAACAAGACTACCTGGCACTATAAAACCAATTACACTATCAGTAATTATTGCCTGGTATTTAATGTGGGTAACTATAAAGTGGCAAAACGGATTTACACTTCCGTTACCGGAAAGAAAATTCCGATGGAATATTATGTGTTGGAGGAAAATCTGGGAAAGGCGGAGAAACTACTTGACCTGTTTGAACAATCCAGCCGTATTCTGGAAAAATATTTTGGAGAGTATCCCTGGGCTAATGAACGGATTGCGGCATCTGAAACCCCACACCTGGGTATGGAACATCAGACCAATATTGCGTATGGTAATAAATACCGGTATGAAAAACTCGGTAACAGCGATTTTGACTGGTTACTTCATCATGAATACGGACATGAGTGGTGGGCCAATAAAGTTACCAACCGGGACTGGGCTCATATGTGGATCCAGGAAGGTATTTGTGTGTTTGGAGATGCGATGGCCACCCGTGAACTGGCCGGAGAGGAGGCCTACCTGAAACGGATGCAGACAACCGGGCGAATGACGCAGAATAAATTTCCTGTAGTAAGAGGGGAGGAAGTGGATTCAGACAGCGCGTATCATGGGGATATATACGGTAAGGGTGCTTTCTTTATGCATACATTACGTTTTGTGATGGGGGATACCCTGTTTTTTCCCACATTAATGAAGCTGGCCACCGACCCCCGGTACACGTATGATAATACCGTAGTAACAGCGGATGTGGAAGCGTTGTTCAGCGGGGCTTTTGGTAAATCACTGAAACCATTGTTTCAGTTATTTCTGTATACAACGGACAAACTTGAAATCAGTATCCGGCAGAGTGGCGAAGATACCTATCTGGTAAAACTGCTGAATATGGATATGGCGTTGCCGCTCGAAATAAATTCGGCGAATGGCCTGCAAAAGATCATAGCGGATAAGAAAGGAATAACGGTAAAAAGCAAATCATTTATAGAAGCCGACCCACGGGGCTTTTATCTGAAGAAGGTGATTTATGAATAAAACGCCCCGGTTTAGCTACGTATGCCGCGGGCCGTTTGCGTTACTTGGTGAATGGAAACAGTGTGTATGAAACCAGCTATTACATTTGATATTTTTTTCAGCCGGGAGCGTGATGCACGTCGTTACCGGGCGCATGTTGCGGTATTGTACCGTACGGAAAATATAATCCGCTACCGTGTATCGGCAGGTACAAAGGAAATAGAAATGGAGAAATACCTGTACCGAAAGACGAATCAATGGAAAGTTGATCAGTTGAATTTTGTCCGTCAGGGGCATACCCGTACGTATGAAAAAATGATAAGTGATATACAGGCCGCTATAGATATTGAAATGAAAAACCGGTGAGTTTGTAGACTTACCGGTTTCTCCTGCTGTTTGATCAGCTGACTTTTCGTTCATGCGTTGACGCCTGCTCCCGTATATTCCGGTGAATGACCGCAATCATTTCTTCCTCTTTATAAGGTTTCAGGATAAAGTCATTCATACCGGCGTCATGACAACGGTGCCTTTCCTCGTTGAGTGTACTGGCAGTAAGTGCTATCACCGGCATTTTCAGCCCCATATCCTGACGAATTTTCATTGTTGCTTCAAGTCCATCCATTACCGGCATCTGCATATCCATCAGCACGAGGTCCATTTCCTGGGCCTTTAATACACGGAGCGCATCGGCGCCATTAACTGCTTCAGTAACCTGGATACCATAACTTTCAAGAACGGTTGAGGCAACGAGCCGGTTCATTTCGTTATCGTCCACAACCAGTACCCGCAGGTTAATCAGTGATTTGTTTATGATTTCATTTTTGGGCGGTAACTGGAAAACGGGTACCATTTCTTTTGGCAGGCAGAGATTGATTTTAATATGCGTTCCAATTTCTTTCTGGCTGCTGACCGTAATTGATCCTCCCATCAGGTCCACAAGACTCTTGGTAATAAACATGCCCAATCCGGTGCCGCCATAATTACGCGTGGTGGATTTGTCTTCCTGGGAGAACTTGGTGAATATCCGGTCAATGTATTCCTGCTCAATGCCAATTCCGGTGTCAATAATACTTATTGAAATGTATTGCTCGTTGTCTTCGTCGTGTTCCACTTTGCAGAGGATACGGATCAGTCCGCGTGGAGTGAATTTTACCGCGTTCGTGAGCAGGTTTATCAAAATCTGCTTCAACCGGTGGGGGTCTCCAATATGACGTTCTGCAAGTTCCGGATCAATTTCGGTGAGTATGCGGATATTTTTTTCTTCGGCTTTTTGCCGGAGAAGATCAACCATCAATTCAAAAAGTTCCCGGAACGAGAACCCGGTATGTTCAATAGTCAGTTTGCCAGCTTCGATTTTAGATGTATCCAGAATGTCATTTATCAGCACAAGAAGATGTTCTGACGCCCCGTGAATAGTGCGGACAAAGCTGTGTTCTTTGGTGCGCATATCCGATTTCAGCAGCTGATAGCTAAGCCCGATAATTGAATTCAGCGGGGTTCTGATTTCGTGGCTCATGTTTGCGAGGAAGCTCTGGGTGTGTTTCTCCGCGCTTTCCGCATTTTTCAGTGCGGCAATGAGTTTTTTCCTGTTCTGTACGGTTTCCGTAATATCTGACGCGATGCCGGAGATGCCGAGTAATTCATTTTCATGATCAAATAAGGGGAAGAGTTCGATGGAATAATTCCGTACCCCATTTTTGGAATTAAAATTCTGTCGCATCCGGCTGGGCGCTTTGGTCCGGATTACCTGTAATTCTTTGTTGCGGTAATGCAGGGTCATATTGCTGCCAAAAAGCTCATCATCGGATTTACCGGTAATTTCCATTTCGGAGAGACCGAGTAATTCACAGAATCGTTTATTCACATGTATATACCGGCCTTCTGTTGATTTGATATATATCGCCTGCGGACTGTTTTCCATAATGGACTGAAAGAGCTGATACAGGTACTTTTTCTCCCGTTCAAGCTGATAGCTTTCGGTAATGTCGCGGGTTACACAATGGAATCCGGCAGGAGATCCGTTTTGTGTCACAATTACCGCGGTTTGTTCCACCCATTTTATTTCTCCGTTCTTACAGTTTACCGGAAATTTAATTTGTGTCTGAACTTCTGCCTTCTTTATGGCTTGCGCATAAAACTCAATCAATTGTTTCTGCCAGACCGGATGTACCAGGTCCAGGTAGGTTTTGCCCAGCAATTCCGCTTCTTTGTAGCCGGTAACTTTTGAGGCCATTTCATTTACGAATGTAAAACGGCCATCCATATCGGTGGTAAAAATAATAGCCCCTGATTCGTCAATTATATTTTTATATTTCTGTTCATTAATAAGGGCCTGTTGTTCTGCCTGTTTACGACGTTGTACATGGGAATTGAGGCCAGTCAGTAAGAAGTAGAATACCAGGAAGGATAACACAGCGAAGCCCAATGCAATCAGGTACTGGTTGGTATAGGTGTTTTCGACTTTGCCAATTTCACCGGCAAACAATTTCTGTTGCAGGCTATTGACTGCGATTAATTGCGAATTGATTGCCTTGTTCAGTCTTTCATTCTGGTGCAAATACACGGTCATTGCCGCTGAGTCGGTGCTGGTCAGCAAAGCGGATTGCCTAACCAGTTTATCCTGTGTGTTTTTTTTCAACTGCAGTAAGCCGGATGTCAGTTGCGCATCTGTTATAGCGGTAAAACCCGGATCATTAAACAGTTTCATGACGGCCGTGGAATCGGTCCTGAATTCATACGCTAAACCGGATTTACCGGCCATGGCTTTTGACTCGAAGTTATTGTCCAGTTTAAGCAGGGTATACTGCAACTGGTGCAGGTTTTTGGTGAAGCGTGTGGTAGTCTCCACCGCGCTCACATTCTGGCGGTTATTCACGTTTATACTCTTGAATTCCCAAAGAAAAAAGGCGAATATAAAAAAGAGGAAAAAGAGTAAAAAGATGATATACTTCTGGGTTTTCATGACAGGGATGGATTTGTGTATTTCTAACATCAAAGGAGCGTAAAATCTTGTTTATTAATTGAAATTCAGTACAGGATTTACGTCAATTTATATGTTAACACTTATGTATACGTATTCGTACTTATACGAGGAGCGTATGGGGTTTTTCTTGAGGGTCTGTTTTTTTACTATTTTCCTTACGGAGAAATGAATACCAGTAACCTGTTCTTCTTATTTTTCGTCCGACAATCATGCAACGACCTTATCTATTATTTACTGCCGTTTACCTGATTTGTTTATCCGGTTGTTCCAGGAAAAATGAAACAGAGAGCCGGACTTTTTACCTGGGTGTTACACCCTGGCCGGCCGATTTTACCCTGGCAGAAGTCAATAAAGCATATCAGTTCATACGGAATGATTGCGATATGGTGTCACATCATTTCGATGATGGAATTCCTTATGAAGAGGCTTTTCACGCAGTTCCAATGCCGTTGAAACTGAGGGAGGATGTCAACTTTCGGAAAATCAATACGGCACCGGGAAAAAAAATATTGCTGAGCGTATCGGCACTGGATCTGAGTCGTAAACAGCGGGCCGGGTATTATACCGATACAGCTACCGGCATTACAGACAGTATGCTGCATTTTTGGAGATCAGCCGGTTTTAATGACCCCCGTATTGTAACTGCTTATGTAAATTATGTCAGCTACCTGGTGGATCAGTTGCAACCGGATTATGTTAACTACGGGGTGGAAAGCAACCTGGATAGCTGGGATCCGGCACAGTTTGTTTTATATAAATCGTTTTTGTCGCAATGCTATTCCCGTTTTAAAGCGGCCTACCCGGCATTGCCTTTCTTTGTCAGTTTTATGGTTTATGAAACTCCGGCGGCTTTATCCTTGTCGGGGGAATTGTTGCCAGTTACAGATTTTATCGGACTCAGTGCGTATCCGTATGCCTCTGTCAGTTCCTCAGCCAATGGCAATACAGACCCGGCATTATTTCCGACTGATTATTTCAGGCGTTTTGCTGATCTGGATCCTTCGAAGCCGTTGGTATTTGCGGAAACGGCCTATATCGCGGAAGATTTGCAATTGTCTTCCTTATCACTGAATCAGCAGGGTACGGAAGCCTGGCAACAGGCCTACTTTGAAAAAGTGTCGGCTTTTTGTCAGCAACGGAAGGCCGTTTTTCTGATCTGGTTTTGTTTTAAAGATTATGATGCCGGCACGATCACGCTCCAGTCGATGGGACTGTTTCAGGACCTTTTTAAACTGTGGGAAGATACGGGGCTGGTGGATGAAAATGGCCGCGAGCGACTTATACTGCAAAGCTGGAGAAGCTGGCGCCGGCGTGTTTTTCAACGTTAGCAGGCAGAGCCACAATTTTTAATTTTCATGATTTCTGTCATAGTAATCCGTGTAGCGGCCAACTTACCTTCATGCTGGTAGTGGGTATTACATTAATATATGCCTATGTAGAAAAGGAGTACTGCCGGTAGTTTATGTGTTACCTTTAAGTATCTGCTTACAGTATGTATAAACATGTCGTGTAAAATGCGGAGGGTTCGGCGCAGGGATTGTACATCTTTACTTTGCAGATTACTGGCACTATTGTGCAGGTTTTGCAGGTCCTTCCAGTATAGCAGGACCTGAATTTTGAAGGGGTTGTGCCAGCCTGATACAACCCCTTCTCATTTTTTTTTGAAGTAATGTTTATTAATTTATACGACTGATATCCGCTTTTTCATAGGGGCCCCTGAATAACGTGGTATTTACCGGGAAGTGCCGGGTGTAAATATTATTTTGCTGAAACAGGTTTTTCAGCCAGGCCGCAGTTTGTTCAAATGCCTTGCCATCCCTGGTGTCATAATCATTCAACACTAATCCGTTTGCTTCCCGCATCATGGCCTGCGGATCATCAAGGTAATAATACAATACGGCAAGATTGTAATAAGTGGCATAACGGATTTTCCGGTCGTGCTTCTTAGTTGAAGTATACACTGTTCTGACCCGTTCAAAATAGTTGATGACAGGCGCCAGTTTTTCACGTGCGCCATCGATCGGGGTATTGGCATCCATATTAAAAAGGACATCGCTCATTACGGAGAAGGCTTTACGCCAGGCTTCATATTCAGGATGTTTTTTTGAATCAATGATCCACATATTGTCGTTTACCGCTACTTCCCGGTATCCAAACTGAGCTGTCAGGTTTTCACTTAATGTATGCATTGCCTGCATTACTTCTTTCCGGAAAAGTTCTTTGGTGATGGAGGGAGAATTGAGCAGAAAATAGCCCTCGGCGAGTTGTTTTACCTGGAATTCCGGACTCCGGTATACTCGCTTATACTGCCTGGAACTGAGATCCTGATCCATTATGTGCATGCCTTTGTAATCGGCAATAGTGGCCGCCGCTTCAAATGTATAAATCACTTCCTGGTAATAAAATGTTTTTGTACCGGTCACTATCCCGTTACCGTTTTTCTTTGTTTCAACTCTTTCTTTTACGGAAAACCCTTCCGGCAGTAAATCACCCAGCTTTACCTGTACGCTTACATGGCCGCCACTTTCCATTTTTCTCCAGCCTTCCAGGCGAACGGATGCTTCCGGGCTCAGCTCCTCCATAAGCGGTTGCATGAGCCGGGTTCCTTCCACTTCTACGTGGAAAGTGCGGTAATTGCTGTCAAGCCTTTGTTGGGGAAGAGACATATAGTGAACAGTTAACCGGTATCTGTCCAGGTCCACATTTTTCTGGGCCATTACAAAAAGGGGAGAGGAAAGAAGCAATGCAAGGTAAAGATGTTTCACGGGGTTGAATTTGTATAAAAAACGTATTTGCAGGCTGATTATTTTATGACTTACTGTCAATCAACTCCTTTTTAACAGCTGTCTATAGTAGATTTATCAGGAAAAGTCCGATTATTCACTAATTTTCGTTCCACTGGGATGGCGCACTCTTGTCCGGATATTCCGGGCATTTTCCAAGGTCAATATTTTTGATTTTCAGTCTGCCGGATAGGATAGCTGCGGCTTCATATTTCCGGGTCTGGCAAAACGGACAGGCATCAATATGTCCTGCCGCGTCTATGTAAAGTATCCGTTTGCCGGCCGACATACAACCCAGTTTGCGCTGGTGATGTCCATGGTACAGAAAAACAGGGTAATGCCGGTAAGCCGGATTGAAATTCATGTCGGTATAGAATTCCTCCAGCAGGTTGAGTTGCTCACGGTTCAGTAAAACAGGTTTGTTGGTATAATGCCCAACGGCCTTGGGTTCCAGTAACTGAACAAATCCGACACCCAGTTCACTGGCTATTTTCGCATATTCGTATAAGTTATTCTTACTGATGAACTCACGGGTTACGCAAAGGGATAAGGCGGTTATCAGGCCGGCTTTACGCGCATTGATTACCGCTGTTACCGCTTGCCGCCAGGCTTGTGCGGAACCCCTGAACCGGTTATGCATTTCAGGATCGGAATGGTCAAGGCTGATGATAATACCGGTTGCGCCGGCCTGTTTCAACCGCAGGGCGTTTTCCCGGGTGATGTTTAGGCCGGCACTGAGTACGTAGTATTCGAGAGACGTAGCGGAGCGGTTAATTAATTCAAGCAGGCGCGAAATATTCACCATAGGCTCTCCCCCGGTCAGGTGGAGTTGGGAAAGACCTTCGTTTTTGAATTTGCAAATCAGTTCATGCAGTTGTTCTGTATTGAAAGGCTCTTCTTTATTCAGGTTGTCCCACTCAAAGCAATGTTCGCATTTCAACGGACAGCGGCTGGTAATGGCCAGTTGCAGTACCTGCAGGTGATTAACGGGCTGCTGATGCGGCCGGATAAAATTCATTTCGGTGCGGATATACCGGTTAAATAATCCGGAAGGGAATCCCGGTATATACATGCTGAAGAAATAGCGGTTCCCGTTTTTAACACAGCGGCGTATTTCCTTCCTGCCGTTGATATCCTGTTTGAACTTTATCAGTTTGCGAATTACCTGCAATGCTATACGGGGCGAATGGTAGCATTGAAGTGCTGTCAGAAGAAACCTTGTCTTTATACGCAGGTCCACCCATTTGCGTTCCCAGCCGTTAATTACGGGAGGAGGAGCCGTTTCGTTCATGAAAACGTTCGCAAGCGGCTCATTCAGTTTCTGGGTATCCGGCAAGGGTAATTCCATTGTATGCATTTAATGATTCAGGGCAATGATACTCTCGTTGTTGGGTATCTGTTTATATTGCTGCAGGCTGAAGCGGGCCAGTTCACCAGGTGTTCTGAATTTATACAGTATGCCGAGATCAGGATCGCCTGAATAGATACGGACGGGAACATAGTATCCTTTTGTATGCAGAAATACACTGAAGGTATTCCCGTTGCCGGGCAGGCGATTCCAGGCATAACTTATATCGGCATACTGGCCGGCTTCCGGCTGACTGAGGTAAAGACTGTCATCATGTGAAAGCTCCGGTAAGCAGGAAAGTCCATCCTGATCAGTTGCGCTGACTGGGGAGAGCCGGGTTACGGGATAGTCTGTAGTCGCTGTAAAATCCATTGCTGCATAGTCCAGTTCCCAGAACATAAAGCCGGTTGTTAAGCGGATTTCAACCTTTTCGCCTGTAACCAGTTCCAATGGAACCGGTATGGCCATTGTGCGGTTTGCCAGCGGGCCAACCGATTTGAGTTTCTTAATCTCCATCCAGCCCGCAGCTGTTTTAACAGCAACACTCAGCGGGATGTGTTGTTCTTCAGACCATCGGATCTGTTCAGCCGCCGGACTGTTTTTTTGCTTTTCCTGCCATGTAGCATAGCTGCTTCCAAATTTCCGGGTAAACTCTCCATAGAGATAGTCGAACCAGTAGGAGTTTTTCAGGGACAGTAAAAGTGTGGCATTTGTTGCCGTATTAATTTTACTGAATTGAAGCTGTATATTATTTATTCCGGAGGTTGCAGTACTATCATCAAATCCGCAATAGCGCGCGTCTTTTGCCAGAATTTCACTTCGGATATCCGTTGTATTCAGTAATGCCTGTGTCGGTGGTTGTGCGGTACAGACAACAAGAGGTTGACCATTTTCATCGAGATAAATCTGCTCTTTTTCCGGATGTTCCACAATCAGCAGATCCGCGAAATTGGTGAATTGTCTTTCTCTCAGTTCGTTGCTGATACGGAGCCAGTACCGGCCATTGACCGGTACGGCCCGCAGTGGTACATAATCCGTTCGTTCCAGTTGCCGGTTTACTGCTCCTCCAAAAAGTTCCCCTTGTAAAACGTATTGTCCGTCTTCCATTACACTGATAAAAGGGCAGGAGCTTTTGGTGAGGGCGATGATTACGCCGGCCAGCACCAGCACGCCCAATCCGATACCGATACCTCCGAGTATATAACTCGAGTTGGTTCTTTTTTTATCATGCCGGATCACTTCAATCTGCACAATCTGATCCAGCGGTAATACCCAGTTTTTTGTACTGTCAATAAGTGTTTTGTCTGTTACGTAAATATGCACTTCATTCAAAATAGCGTCTGCCTGGTCGTCTTTATATTTCTGGTTGGAATTCCGGGTATTCAGGTACAACTGGTGGTTTTTGTCTACAGCGGAAAGATCCCCGGTTAGTACCATTTTTGTTTTGTCAACAACTATATGCTGAAGGTGGTAATAGGAATTGCCTTTGCGGATGATAAAATATTTCTGATCAGCCTGTCCGGAAATAAACTGGCCGGAAGAAGCCGGGTCGGTACTGGTTTCCCTGACCGGCATAAAGAACCTGGAACAGGAAGAGAAGCAGAAAAGGATGGAGAACAGGTTCAGCCAATGGAAATACCTGAAGGAGCAATAGCCAGACATAAAAAGAATTATTTGGTGAAAAATTCTTTCCTCATCAATGGCGGTATGGTCACTTATCAAATGTTACATTATTCACCGGTGCAAAACAATGACGCCCGTCATACTTTCCTTCTTACAGTGACTTTCTTTCCGGAACTTATAATTGTTTCAGATAGCTGAGTTTGATAATGGAATGATCTTCAGTTTGCCGTTTGGCCTGCGTGTTGTCGAATCCGCGGTGATTAAATACAACATAGAGATAAGAGAGCGGCCGGTATTCCCAGGAGAAACGGATATTGTAGTTGGCCTGGTTGTTTTCGGTATTTTGCTGGTAAAACCCAATCAGCTGCATGCGGGGATTAAGTGCGATCCGGCCGGACAGGCTGTACAAATCCACATTTTTGCTGATGGCCGGTGTACCAACCTGCTTAAACTGATTGCGGTTGTATTGAACATTCAGGTAGAAGTGAGGGGAGGGAGCTAACTGGAAATGAAAATTACCGGCATTCAGTTTACCATTATAATAGGAACCAAAGTTGAGATCAAATCCGCCACTGATTTTCTGGGAAGGATCTGTACTATAGTAAACCTGGTGATTAATGTAATCATAGCTGCCTGGTATAATATCGATACCCAACGGAGAAAATGTTTCCGTGAGTTGCTGGTAGTTATGGTTGATGATATAGCCGATAAAACCCCCTTTCTGAAAATTGAACCAGACAGGGTTGGCAGAAACCGTACGTTCTGTCAGTATACCGGTTGACGCCTGGTGGTACATTTCAAACCAGGCACCGGGTTCAAAAGCGCGGATCAGTTTGGGCAAAGGCAGGTGTTTACCGCGGTAGTACCAGAATACACCCGGTGTGGTGGCGATAACATCATTCCGGGAAACAAAACCTGTTTCCGGGTTATAGTCTTTTGTGACAAAAGACTGTGTCCACCAGAATTTCCATTGATTATTGACATAGTAATATTGAGCGAAACCGGAGAATCCCTGTTTACCGGTTGCACTCGTGGTGGAATGAGACAACATGGTATTGAGCTGATGCGATTCACTCAGGCGGAAAAAGCCATCCACTGTACTCACAATATTATGGCCAAGACTATTGTTCTTTGCTGTTACCAGGGCGCCAATCCGGTTGAGCCGGCCCAGGTTGCGGGAGTAACGACCGATTACAAAATCGGTCGCCGGTGTGGAGGCATTTCCTTCCTGGTGCATAACCATGGCCCCGATATTATTTTTAGCCGAACGGTTAACAAACCGGCCGCCCGCGTTAATCGGTATTGGGTTACCCGTATTGTCCAGCCCAATACGCCTGCTGAAGAATGGCTGTATACGCATGCTACCGCCCGAAAGATCATCGGCTGGTGCTACGCCGGTGCCGAAGAGAGACGCATTCTCCAGAAAAAATTGTCTTCTTTCAGGGAAAAAAACGGAGAAGCGGGTGACATTATTTACCTGGCGATCCGCATCGGCCTGTGCAAAATCGGTATTGAAGGTGAGGTCGAGTATGCTATGCGGGGTGATGGCCCATTTAATGTCTCCGCCGTAACGGAAACTGGATTTATCCGTTACCGGGGTTGTAAAGTTTTTATAGCGGTCAATTGCGGTCAGCACATAGGGTTGTATCCGCAGATTGAGACCCGGAGGTGGTGGCTGCAACCCGGCAAGTTTACCGGCATAGGCCATACGTAAAAATGAAAATGAGCGGGGATAGGGAGACAGGGCGCTTATTTCATTACTGAGACGGCGGTTGCGGTATATATTAAAACCCCATTGTTGTACACTGTCTTTTGAATGCGGATACCGCAAAGTCTGCCAGGGAACGGCAATTTCTGCAAACCAGCCAGAATCAGTTCTTGTGGTACGCACTTTCCATAGTCCATCCCAATCAAGATCGGTATACAGGTCATCAAAATTCAACAGGTCGCGCTGCACGCCATAGGCATTGGTAAAAAGAGCCATGGAATTCCGCTGGTCGTTAAATCCGTCAAATGATAGTCCGACCAGATCGTGCTGACGCGGGCTGAAATCCCGTCTGAAGTCAGTGGCCCGGATGGATTTTTTTCCTCCGCTATCCTGGCAGAAAATACCGAAATACAAAAACTGCCTGTTATAAAGTACCCTGACTTCGGTGGCGAAATTGGGCAGTTTTCCCTGCAACGGTTCAATCATGGTGAAGCCGGGGGATACTATTGCCAACTTCCAGGCTTCTTCATCCAGGTGACCATCAATATGGAGGGAACCATGTACCTGTACGGCCCTGATCTCTTTGCGTAAAGAATCCGGACGGAATACGGAAGCATCTTGTCCGGCTGCATCAAACAGGGACAGAAGAAACAGTAAGCCAATGGTTATTCCGTGTCGCATAAAGGGGACAAGATACTGAAAAAGGCGGGGCCTGTATTCACCATTGGTAAAAAAAATCAGAAGGGAATCAATTGTTCTGCAATGACTTGTAACAAAAAGCCGCCTTTCGGCGGCTACTGGTTGTTCGTTCTGAATGAAAAGTGAAAATCATGCCTGTTCAGGCAGCTGCTGCAATATTGGGAAAGCTGAAAGCTATTACGGTCTGATTCTTTTCTTTCCGGGTTATGCCTACATATCCTCCGATTTTAGAGGCTTCTGTCCGGATGTTGTCGGAGACAATTTCTTTCACTTCTTTTTCTGACTCGTGGTTGTCGTAAATATGAATCAGCATCACATGACTGTATTCCTTGGCGGTGACGCGGATACAACTTTTGCCGGTAACGCGGAGTACATTCTTAAGTAAGTGATCCAGGATATTGATCACGGTAAACTGGTCGGCGTTAAGCGGGAGACCAGCCTGTACTTCATTGATGATAAAGCTTTCTTTCGTAACGGCTTCATTCAGTTTTACGTTGATAAGCGCGTTGATCAGTGTTTTCAAGGGTACCTGTTGATCATGTTGATTGAATGTTTTCATAGCGGTTCATTTAACATGTGACATTTGTTTCCTGGCGGGTACGGATTAATATTGGTTTCACAGGATGGGATTAGTTTTTTTGTTTACATCGGTTCCGGATTTTAAAGTGTTTTTCATGGGACGGATGTTGGTTGGTTTTTACGGATATTGTTTTCAACGGGTCGGTTTTTTCAAAGGATACGATTCAGTAAAAAAGGGATCGGATTTTCGGTTTTCATTTTTCACCGTTTATAAGCGGTGTGGATATTGCTTTTTTGCTGATGTAAAGCTCGCACTGTTCGTGAATCTACGAAGTAGTTTATTGAATGAATACCCGGTAGTGATTCAACTACTTCCTTGTAAAATACCTTTATATAGCTTAAGAGGTTCCCTTTATTTACGGGGGAATAATTGCCGCGGATCAGTACAGGAACTGATGCAGGTCAGGTTTTCTGGTGAAAGCAGGCGCCGGCAGTCTATGGGGCAACTTGTAAAACCGTATACAGAATGCAGTTGTCAACGGATGCATCAATAAAACTTACTTCCCGCAAAACTGATAATTACGAAGGAGATCAGCAGGCGGACCCGTAATTTTTTTACCGGATATTATGCGTATGAGTCCTCAGCTTTTTATACAGCAGGAAGCAAGTCAGGGATAAAGCAAATATTTTTTACGCATGGTCTTGTATTCGGAAAGTGCGGGCTCCCAACTGGCGCGGATTTCTTTTTCCGGGGTGCCGTTCATGATTTGCTGACGGAATAATGAACTGCCGGCCAGCTTATCAATATTGCCCATTTCCTTACTGAGCTTACTGTCAAAAAATTTTTCCTTATTGGGGGAAGCCTGGTAAAGCTCAATCAGCCATTGCAGATTAATTTGTTTAGTTTTTCTTAGTTCTGCTGTATTGTAATTCCGCAGATCGAGGCCATAGCAAACCTGATCCATAAACAAAGGCGTTTCAGACATGCCTTTGATACCGGTGGGTGTGAAGGAGAAGTCGAATTTGCCTTTCAGTTCAGGACTGCCCAATACGGTAAAGGGGAAATAGGTACCGCGCCCGTGATTGAGGTAAGTGCCTTCAAATAAACAGGTAGAGGGATAGAGTAAAATGGATTGCTGGGTATTCAGGTTAGGAGAAGGTTTTACCGGCAATGTATATTCCATATCATGGGTGTAATTGGCCACCGGAATAATGGTCAGTTTGCATTTCACTTTATTACTGAGCCATCCTTCGCCATTGGCCATCTGTGCAAATTCGCCAACGGTCAACCCATGAGAGATTGGGATAGGGAACATGCCGATGCCGGATTTTAATTTCATATCGAGTACCGGACCATCGACAAAATAACCATTGGGGTTGGGCCGGTCAAGAATCAGCATTTCCTTTCCGCTTTCATAACAGGCTTCCATTAACCGGGCCAGCGCATTGATATTGGTATAAAAACGGCAACCTACATCCTGCAAGTCATAGATCAGTATATCCACATCAGCCATGTCCTGTTTAGAAGGCTTGTTTTTACCCCCGTATAATGAAATTACCGGGATTCCCGTGCCCGGATCGGTTTCGTCGGCCACGTGTACACCGGCGCTGGCATTGCCACGGAAACCATGTTCAGGTCCGAATACTTTTACAATATTCACCCCGCGTTTTTTCAGGCTGTCAACCAGGTGCGTTTTCCCGATTACGGAAGTCGGGTTCGCCATCATGGCCACCCGCTTTCCCTGTAATAAAGGCAGGTATTTCTCTGTTTGTTCCGCACCGGTAAGAACCGGTTCTTTCCCGGCCACAAACTGGTGTTTCGGGCTGCCACAGAAATTAAGCAATAAGGCCAGGGATAAAACAGGAATCAGCTTCATGATATATAATTGTGACAATAAAAATACGGAAGCTTTTTCTTGCTCCTCATAAATACAGCACAATTAATTGTTGAAAAACGGGGTGAAAGAAATTCGCCTTTTCACCCCGCTTTTATCCTGTCAGATCAGGCTTCATCCGCACTTGGGCCATAGCTGCCGGGGATGGGAATATTAAGCAAACGCAGGTATACTCCCAATTGAGCCCGGTGATGAACTATCTGGCAGTAGCAATGCCGGATATTTTCCAGTTTGGAGTCTGTGCTGTGAATTGTGTCGCCGCTGCGCATGGTCCAGGTTTCATTGATCAGCAGCTGATCATTGCTTTCCGACAGCGCTTTTTTTCCCGCTGCCAGTGATTCTTCGAGATGACTAACCAGTTCAGTCGTAGTGGCTATCACTTTCGGTTTGTATTCCATTTGAAGGAAATCAATTCCGGATGTGGAAAGGATGAGGGGCAGCCAGCCCGGAATTTCGGCAACATGGGTCGCCAATGCACGGAGCGTCATACTTTTTTCATGCGGCTGCCAGTCAAATTGGTTGTCCGGTACACGCTCCAGCATTTTGCGGGTGGTCAGGGCTTCTTTTTCCATTTCGTTCAGCAAGGATGCAGTAAATGTCATATTGTTTGATTTTAGACTACAAAGCAAACAATGGTCACTGACAACCCTATGGCAGCCTGAAAAAAATTAATAATTTACGGGTAATTGTTTCATGTATTCATTGAGCTCGATATGGGTTTTCCTTTTAAAGGGCAGCCCGGTGTCTTTCAGTTTCTTTATACGGGATACCCTGAAATCACGATAGTCACGGCGGGTATAACACCAGCCGATCAGGTGCCAGTTAAAGGCATAGAAAATAAGGCCGATCGGTTCCAGTTTTCGTTTGCTGTTTTCTTCTTTTTGATTTATATACTCAATTTCAAGTATGGTCCTGGCCGCAATGGCATTTTGGAGGGTGGGTAAATATTCGAAATTCAGGTTGAAGCAATCCGGTTTCTGAAAACGGACTTTTTCATTGAGCCGTTCCAGTTCTTCTTTTTGTGAACCATGTAATACGGCTCTTATTTTATCCAGGGCACTGGCATACTGCTTACGCACCGATTGATCGGTAAAGCCATTTACCAGTACTTCAATCAACAGCAAGGCATTGGCTTCTGCGGTACTGAATGAAACAGGCGGCAGGAAGTAGCCCTGAACAACAAAATACCCTTTTGGTGCTTCAAAACTGACCGGGATGCCCAGTTCACCCAATGCTTTTACGTCACGGTAAACCGTGCGTATGCTGATGGAAAACTTTCCCGCTATTTTTTCAGCAGTTACGTATTTACGGCTTTGCAACAAGGTTAGAATACCCAGCAAACGATCCATTCTGTTCATGTCATAAATATAAGAAATTGGCTGTCTGCCGGGAAGGAAATAGCTTATGCATCAAAGTTGGCATGCACGCAGCAGCCATGTCCTTTTGCAGAAATAATTTCAAGGTTGCCATTGTAGACCTGCAGGCGGCTCTGGATATTCCGTAGACCGATTCCGGATTTCACCGCCGACGGATCAAAGCCGACCCCGTTATCAGTCACACGGATTTCCACTTTATTGTCCGCCCCGTTTTTTATACATATTTCGACGGTATCGGCGGACGCGTATTTGATAATATTATTGATCTGTTCCTGAACGATACGGTAAATCATCAGTTTTTTTTCATGTTCCATCGCGTCTTCCCGGAACTGGCTGATTTCAAGCCGGAACTGGAGGGTGTGCAGCCGGTTTATATTGGCTGTAAGATGTCGTATCGCTTCAGCCAGGGATTCATTGTCGAATGCCGGTGTCCGGATTGTGGCGGATAATTGCCTGATTTCACTGATGCTTTCGGCAATCAGTTTCTTTAATTGCGGGCCGAGTTGTTTCAGGTTTTCAGGATGATCATTAATGTCATTGGCATACATATTGGCTACCGAGAGAATCTGGCATACATTGTCGTGCAGTTCCTCCGCCCAGCGTGTACGTTCGTTTTCCTGCGCTTTGATAATGGAGGCGGCGAGTGTCCGTTTGTGCTTTAATTTCTGTTCATAATACTCAGTCTGCAGACCGCGAAGATCGCTGATGTCCTGGATAGCGCCGGTGATACGCACCAGTTCACCTTGATTGAATTGCCGGATCAGGTATACGTTGCTGATGACACGATAATACTGACCATCGGCGCCGAGTAAACTGAATTCCGATTTCCATGTCTGTTTACCGGTCTTATTTACTTCCGCATACTCACGCCGTAGCCGCTCAATATCATCCGGGTGTATTCGGGCCATATTCTTTTCTATAAAAAGGGCCGCTTCTGTTTCGTTACCGGGTATGAAAAATTTCATTTTGGAATTACAACTCGCTTTTTTCTCGGCAAAATCCACTTCAAAAAATCCTTCCCGGGCTGCATCATTCAACGCCTGGTATTTTTTTTGAAGTTGTTCGTTTTGCTGATTGGAGATGGCGATACCCAGGTATAGTTTACGGCTGATCAGGTAAAGCAGAATAGCAGACAAACCGACAAAGAATAAGCCTTTGAGCGATTGAATTTTTTCAAAAAGTTGTTTATTGTTTCCGGCAAGTTCGGCAGCAAGCAGATCACTGAGTAAAATCCAGGTAATACTGAAAATAAGGTAATAGAATGTCAGCCAACCCGCATGCGTCAGTTTAAAGGGGAATAACCCCGGAAAGGTGGGTGATTGAATCTTCATGGTGGTTTACTTACAGTGGTAAATCTGGTTACTTCCGGAAATTCATTTTATGATCTGAATTTTCCGGATATTGATTTCCCTCATTTCCTAAGATACAAAATTATAAGTGTAAACACTGGTATTTTAATGAGAATTTAACCTGAATTGTTAACTGAGTGGAATTCCGTCTATTTTACATTGATTTTCAAGTATTCATGGGAGTTAATTTCAGTACCGGCCGTTTTCTTCTTTTGAACCAGCATTTCTGTGTTTTATTCAGTTTAATATTTATATATTAGATTTTCATTTATTATAAACCAAAACCATCGTATGCGTAAACACCTCCGTTTATTCTCCTTTATCCTTATTGTCTTCAGCCACCAACTGTCGGCCCAGGTAGAAAGGGTTCAGGAGCAAGGGCCGGGTATTTCTGCCCGTCTCGAACATGAAATAAATATGACCAAGGACCCGGCGCTTGGCTTTGTACCAAAAAACCGGTTGGTACAGGCATATACCGCCCGTCAGCAGCGCCTGCAAAATCTTGCCAATCGTGCCACTGCTTTTACCTGGGTTGAACGTGGGCCAAACAGTGATGTAACGGGGCCGAGTAATGGCAATACCCGCGCGGGCAATGGCATTACATCCGGACGTGTAAGAGCAGTATGGGAAGATTTGGGTGATGCTACAGGTAAAACTGTTTGGGTTGGCGGTATTGATGGCGGTTTGTGGAAAACAACAGATATTACAGCAACGCCGACTGTATGGACACCGATCAATGATTTTTTTGGAAACCTGGCTGTAGGTAGTATCTGCCAGGATCCTACGGATGTAAACATCATGTATTTCGGAACGGGGGAAAAAGCGATCAACGCTGATGCGGTACGGGGTGCCGGTCTCTGGATCAGTACGGATCATGGTGTAAACTGGGCACCAATGCCGGCTACACAAAACTTATGGAATGTAAGTAAAGTTCTCTGCGATGCCAGTGGAAATTTGTATGTCAGCTGTAATTCGATTTCAAATACCCAGGGTGTGCAACGCTACACGAAATCTACGGGTACCTGGACCAATATCACACCGTCCGGACTGGATACACGTGTGCCGGATATGGAAATCAGCAGTACAGGCCGTCTGCATATCGTTTGTGGCTATTATAATACGGCAGCCGCCAGTTCGGGTTACCGGTATACAGATAATCCGGCTACGGTAACTGCAGGTACCTGGACCAGCAGCACGTCTCAGCCATTTACAGCACAGTACAATGTGGAACTTGCCGTTAGCGGGAATACCGTTTTTGCATTGCCTTCCAATTCCTCCTGGGGAGTAACAACTATATATAAATCCACCAATGGTGGAGCCAGTTGGACCGCAACCGGTACCACACCGGCATTTACCAGCGGTCAGGCCTGGTATTGTATGGCAGCAGCCATTGATCCCAACAACGCGAATAATGTAATTGTAGGTAGTCTGGATTGTTATAAAACCACCAACGGTGGTACCAGCTGGACTAAAATTTCCGAATGGGTGGGTACTACCGGTCAATATGTACACGCGGATCAGCAGATCATTACCTGGAACAGTAATAATCAGGTGCTGGTAGGTTGCGACGGTGGAGTTCACTATTCAGGTAATGGTGGTACCACGTTCCAGGATAAGAACACGGGTCTTCGCATTAAGCAGTTTTATTCGGTAGCCATCAATCCCACCAGTACCAATTATTTTCTGGCTGGTGCGCAGGACAATGGTGTGCATCAGCTGAACGGAGCGGGACTGACCAGTTCGGTGGAAGTAACAGGGGGAGACGGGGCTTTTGTTCATATCGATCAGAACCAGCCACAATACCAATGGGGGTCTTATGTGTACAATCAGTATCGCCGCAGTACCACCAGCGGATCTTCCTGGAGTTCGGTAAATTACTCCAGCAGTGCCGGCCGGTTTATCAATCCCACGGACTATGATGATGTGAACAATATCATGTATTGCAGTGGTGCAGCCAATACGTTTGTCCGCTGGAGTAATCCGCAATCCGGCTCTACTTTTTCCGCAGTCAGTATGACCGGATTGAGTTCAACCACCGTATCGGCTGTGAAAGTTTCGCCGTATACAAATCATACGGTTTATTTTGGAGGCGGTGGCAGTGGTTTGCTGCCCAGGCTGATCAAAGCTACCAATGCCAATGCCACTCCCACATTTACATCAATCATTGGCGCTTCCATGCAAACCAGCGGAACCAATATCTCCTGCGTGGAACTTGGTACGGATGAGAACAATATCATCGTTTCCTTTTCCAATTACGGGGTCAACAATGTATGGGTAACGAATAACGGTGGTACTACCTGGACAGCGATAGACGGCAACCTGCCGGATATGCCGGTACGCTGGGTAATGTTCTACCCCGGTGACAATACCCGTGCGATTATAGCCACTGAAACCGGAGTATGGCAGACAGAACTGATCAATGGCGCTTCCACCATCTGGGATCCGGAAACCGGTTTCCCGAACGTGAGAACCGACATGTTGCAATACCGGGCCAGTGATAACCTGCTCGCGGCCGCCACCCATGGCCGTGGTTTATTCACCACCACACTAACGGCAACGCCTACCTGTGGAACCGTCAGCGGACTGGCCGCTTCCTCCATCACTGCAACATCCGCTACGATAAGCTGGACCGCCTTGAGTGGTGCATTGAATTATGACGTGGAGTATAAATTGTCCGCTTCTTCTACCTGGACAACAGCAGCCACGGCCACTACGGCTACATCCGTCAGTCTTTCCGGTCTTGCGGAACTGAGTTTATATGACTGGAGAGTGAGGGCCAACTGTACCGGTGCCACCGGCGCTTATGCGACGGCACAATTCACCACGCTTTCTTCCGCACCCACATGTGGAACTGTCAGTGGTTTGGCTGCTTCCGCCATCACTACTTCTTCCGCAACAGTGAGTTGGACGGCATTGAGTGGCGCGTTGAATTATGATGTGGATTATAAAGCAAACAGTTCAGCCACCTGGATTAATGCGGCTACCGCCACAGCCGGTACATCGGTAAATCTCAGCGGACTGTCAGCCGGCACCTTATACGATTGGAGAGTAAGAGCCAATTGTACGGGTGCTACAGGTTCCTATACAGCTGCCCAGTTTACCACTACGACGGTTGTAACCTGTCCGGGTGTATATGATGTATCCACCAACGGAACAGCCAGTGGAGCCGCTACCATTCCGTTTAATACCGATATCAAAGGACTGATTAATCCAAGCGGGGATAACGATTATTATCGTTTTGTGATTACTACCGGCGGAACGGCTACTATTACATTAACTACTTTGCCTGCGAATTACAATATCCGTTTGTACAGCAGTAACGGAACTTCTCTGCTGGCGTCTTCCACCCGTACGGGTACAAATGCGGAAACCATTTCCCGTACGTATACGGCAGGTACTTATTTTGTAAGAGTAAATGGGAATAACAGCAGTGCGTTTAATGCCACCAGCTGTTATACACTCCGCGTGGCTTTAGGTACGGCTGCCAGTGCGGAAGGGGGAATCATGGAACCTGTAACGGATAAACCGGTACTGGCCCTGTTCCCGAACCCGGCCCGACAGCAGCTGAGCCTGTATGTGGCTAATTATGACAAACAAAAAATGATTGAGATTTATACCATCAATGGACAACGGGTACTGCAACTCACTGAAATGAGTAACAGCCTGAATCTTGATGTAAGTAAACTGAAAGCCGGTGTGTATGTACTGCGTGTACGCGGTACTGATGGCACACTGGTAAGCCAGGAGAAATTTGTAAAAGAGTAGACTAAACATTTATTTAACAGCCCCGTTCCGGAAAGAACGGGGCTTTTTTATGGAAAAAACTTTTTGCGGACTCATACTGGCATGCGTCTGCTTTCTTTGCTTTTCCCCGTTTTATTTATTGTTGCCTGTCAGTCTCCGCAGCCCGGGCAGCTTCGCCTGACTAATCCGGCATCGACAGTAATGCCGGCTAGTTTGTCGGAAATTCAGACACCAGAAGGGTATACCCGCGTACCCGGCCATCCTGGATCATTTACCAACTGGTTGCGGTCTGTGAAATGCAAAAAAGATAAGACAGTCTATTTGTATGATGGCCGGATCAAGGCCAATCAGCGGGCGCAGTTTGCCGTGCTGGATATAGGGCCGGTAAGTCCTTTGGAGCAATGCGCGGATGTGGTGATGCGTCTGCGGGCTGAATATCTTTTTGCCACTAAGCAATATGAGGCAATCCTGTTTACTGATTTCGAACAAGGGCAATATATCTGGAAGGGGGGCAATGACCGGTTGGGGTTTGACCGTTATCTGCAACAGGTATTCGGGATGTGTGGGACCGCTTCGCTGGAAAAGCAGATGCACCCGGTAGCGCCATTTTCAGCACTTCAACCCGGGGATGTGCTGGTACAAGGCGGTTTTCCTGGTCATGCGGTACTGGTAGCGGATATGGCGATCAACAAGAAAGGGGAAAAAATATTCTTATTAGTCCAGGGTTATATGCCGGCACAGGATATCCATATACTGGTCAATCCGCTCGATCCGGAACACGGGCCCTGGTTTCCCATACCAGCCACTGATACCCTGTACACTCCGGAATGGCGTTTTCATCAACAGGCTTTGCACCGCTGGTGATTTTTTTTGGGATGGGTGCTAATCATAAAGTCGCTTCATTTTTTGGAATAACTTACGGTAACAATGGATTCGATCACGCATTTAGCTATCGGTGCAGTTATCGGGGAAGCCTTTGCCGGAAATAAACTGGGAAAGAAGGCTCTCCTATGGGGTGCGCTGGCACAGAGTGTACCTGATATTGACTTTATTGCGGGCTTGTGGACCAATACATCAGAAGGGTTACTGGCGCATCGGGGCTTTACGCATTCTTTCCTGTTTGCCGCAATTATTACACCATTGCTGGCACTGGCAGCGGAAAAATGGCATCGTCCGCACAATATTCCTTTAAAAAAATGGGTGCCCTTTTTCGGCGCACAGATACTGATTCACCTGTTGCTTGATGGGATGAACGTGTATGGGGCCGGTTGGTTTGAACCATTCAATCATGCGCGCATTTCTTATAACTGGATATTTGTTGCCGATCCGTTCTTTTCCATTTGGGCAGGTTGTAGTGCAATTGCTTTACTGCTGTTGCGGAGAAAGAGCCGGTGGCGACCGGTATGGATCCGTATCGGGTTGGGCATGAGTCTGATTTACCTGCTGTATTGCGGACTTAACAAATTAAAAATTGATCGTGAAGTAAAAAATGCGCTTGCCAATCAATCCATTCCCTATACAGACTATTTTTCTACTCCCACGCCGCTGAATAACTGGTTGTGGTATGTAGTGGCAGCCACCGATTCGGGATACCAGGTGGGCTACCGGTCCGTATTTGATAAAACGGGAAGCATCAGGTTTCATTATATTCCCAAAAATGATCCGTTGCTGCAGTCGCAGAAAGAACATACCGATGTTCAGCTCCTGATGCGCTTTGCCAAGGGGTATTATGCGATAGAAAAGAGACAAGACACGCTTGTCTTTAATGATCTGCGTTTTGGTCAGCAAATCGGCTGGCGTAATCCGGCGGCGCCATTTGTGTTTTATTATTACCTGCAACACCCGGATGCCAATAAAATGCTGGTACAAAGAGGCCGGTTTGCCGGATGGGACCGTACTGCTTTTACTTCATTGATCAACAGGATAAAGGGGGAGTGAACTATTCCTGCCGGAAATAAAAAGTAAACAATTTCAGAACGGTGTTGACAAACCAATAGCAGATCCGTTGCCAGAGCCGTTGCAGAAAATGGGTGGATGACCGGTAGTTTTCATTGGTGATTTCTTTGCAATGGTCATTAATAATGCGGTGAATCATCCGGCTGCTGTCCTGCGCAAATGGTTTACTACGTATATCCAGGTTCAGTTCCAGGCTGGCATACGCACTGATATTATTTACATTGTAAGAACCAACAGTGGTCAGCCTGTCATCGGACGTAGCCACTTTAGCGTGCAGAACGGTATCCTGGTATTCATAAATGGCAATTTTATTTTTCAGCATCCAGTCGTACAGAAAACGTTCCGCCTGTTTGGCGACCCTCACATCAGAAATGCCGGCCAGTACTACTTTTATTTCCACTCCTTTCTTTCGGGCCTGAACCAGTTTGCGTCTGTACAATATACCCGGCAAAAAATAACTGCACATGATCAGCAGTTCTTTTTCCGTTTTATTAAATAACTCCAGGTAGGTACGCCATATCTGTACTTTGCGTTTCACCCAGTCATTTTGCCTGACCCGGACATCTGTTCTCTCTTTTTCCGGAATTTCTTCGGCAGCATCATCGATTTCTTTCCAGGCTATTGCCGGCTGTGTGATATCTTCTCCCCACATTCTGCGGCAGATATGATAGACGATATAGGAAGCCTCGCCTTCACAACCAACGGCAATATCCAGCCAGGCGGGATCACCTGGTAAATCATTGTACCGGTTGCAAATATTAATGCCGCCAACAATTGAACAGAGGCCATCCGCTACAACTACTTTATGATGCAATCGCCTGCCGAAATAGAAATGCCGGCTTTTAAACAATGGTTCAAACCATTTAACCTGTACCCCCGCTGCACGTAATTCATCCACTGATTGTTGTGGCAGGTCACGGGAAGCATAGGCGTCCAGTTGCAGGTAAACAGCCACCCCACGGGCAGCGGCTTCCTGTAAGGCGCGCTTAACCGGGCCACCGGTATCGTCATCCTGGAAAATATAAAACTGCAGGTGAAGCGAGTGTTTTGCCTGGCTGATCAATTGCTGCAGCCGGTCGAAGTAAGCACGGCCTCCCCGGAGCAATACTACCCGGTTCCGGTTAGTATATCCCTGGTGTATCAGTTTTTTCAGACGACTCATAGATTGGGTGTAGCAACATTACTGCAATTGCAAAAGTACCGTTCTGTGTTGAATCAATCCGTTGTTTGATACAACTCATATAACCGCCTCCATTTTTATACTACCTTACTGAAAACAATGTAAAATGATTGCGATTATCCCGCCGGAATTACTCCTTCCGGATCGGGTTGCATGGATACTGGCGCTTGCATTCTTTGCAGCCTTGTCCGGAATTGTCAGGAAAAACGCTTCTGGCATACTTTATCTTTTTTACCGGTTTTTTATCCGGGATGCAAAATGACCGGACCGGATCAGGATGTCAAAATTCCCTGTATGAACAAGTTCTGCTATACGGCAGGAATTGTATTCCTGTGTACACTTTTTACCTGTCACCTGGCTGGCCAGGAGGGGGACCGGGTCTCTCTTTTTGACCCTTCTCTGGTTGATCGTTTTTATGAACGTACAGGGGACAGTCTTTTCTGGTATGCTATAGGGGATGTGTTTACGGAAAAGAGGAAACAGCTGAAAGAGGCCGTGGATACATTCAGTTATTTTGGATTGATTGCCCGCCGTTATCATGGTGCTCAACTGGATCAGTGGATGGACAATTCTGAAAAAGATACAGTGTTGCTTCGTAAACAGGATCGGGTTTATACGGATGCCGCCATTGCACTATTCAAAGACCTGCAGCGCGGTTACATACAATCTCCCTGGCTGATGTCCGATCCGGTTTCCGATAAACTGGCAGCGGGCGATAACACGGTTCTGCTTTTTGCTTTGTCCAATGCCCGTTCAGGTGAGTCGCTGGCACTACTGATACAATCAATGGAGCCTCAGGACAGGTTTTACCGGCTGTTGAGACAGGAACTGTTCCGGCAGGTACGGCTGCATCACCGCGATACGGTACAACGGCTTACCCTTTCCCTTAATTATTATCGCAGGGTTCATCATTTTGCATTTACGCAACTTATGGTGATTAACCTGGCAGCTGCCAGATTGTACTATTATGAGCAGGGACAACAGGTATTGAATATGAAAACAGTAGTAGGCAAATACAGCACACAGACGCCCCGCTTTTCTGCCTGGTGTGATCAGGCTATCTTGTATCCGTACTGGTATGTTCCCCGCAGCATAGTATTCAATGAATACCTTCCAATAATAAAGCAGAACCCTTCCTGGCTGGATGCGAAAAATATGCAGGTAACAGATGCCGGAGGAAAAGTATTGAATCATCACGCGCTGAACTGGTCGTCTTTTCACAGTGGTTATTTCCCGTATACCATCCGGCAATCCACCGGCTGTGACAATGCGTTGGGTGTCATAAAATTTAATATCAATACACCGTATGGGGTATACCTGCATGATACCAATAATAAGTCGGCTTTTTTTTCAGCATCAAGGTATTTCAGTCATGGTTGTATACGGCTGGAAGAACCGTTTAAACTCGGGTTTCATTTACTGGGGCATGAACTGGATACGGTATTCCTGCAGTCCTGTTTTAAAAAACAGGCGCCGGTATATGAGCAACTACCCGCCGCAGTACCTGTTTTTGTAGTGTATATGCCGGTGGAGGCAAGCGCATCAGGCAAACTGATTTATTACAAGGATACATACCGGTTGTTGAAATAGCAACCGGTACACTTTTAGAAGCTATATCCTTCCGAAAACCCGCAGGCAGCTTCAGCCGCTTTTCTACGCAAAGGAGTTGCTGTTTTTCCTCACGTTTAAAAATGACAGCATGAAAAAGTTAAGGAAGCCGGAACGGAAAGCCGGTGTCTGGCTGGATCAGGAAAATGCCATTATCGTGCATATCACCGGAGCAAAAGTGGAAAAAGTGGAAGGGCTGGTTTCTGACGTGGAGTCGAGAGTACGTATTGCCGGTGAAGGAAAAGTATATGCGCGTTTTGGTCATGCTTTTCTGGATAACCAGGAAACATTACAACATCGCCAGCAACATCAGCGTCAGGCGTTTTTTAAAGACATCGTCGGTCACCTGGCCGGCGTTGATTACCTGTATCTTTTCGGTCCGGGCAGAGCCAGGTATGGCTTAAAGCGCCAGTTGGAAAAAAATGAAGCGTTGCAGGGGCCTGTGGTTAAAATGGAAGCGGCGGATAAAATGAACAAACGTCAGGCCATGGGAGTGGCAATTGCCTTTTTCAATGGAGAAGAGTTCAGGCAATTTAAAAAAGACAGGAAAAAGATACCAAGCGCTTCTTTGTAAAAGCAAGCGTGTTAATGCGTATAATTCGTGGATTCCTGCTGCAAAGAGAGTAAATTTGAACAGGAATAAGGAGAACGATTATGCAAGAACAACTGGCCCGCCTGCAACATTCACTGGAAGGATTATTATTTTATGACAGGAGTGCCCTGCACCAGGCACAACTGATGGCTTATTCCACGGATGCGTCTGTGTACCAGGAACGCCCGCTTGCGGTAGCTATACCTGTTTCCGAAAAAGATATACAGCAACTGATTCTGTTTGCCAGAGAACAGCAGGTAACCCTGATTCCCCGCGCAGCAGGAACCTCCCTCGCCGGTCAGGTAGTGGGTGCGGGACTTGTAGTGGATATTTCGAAATACTTTACCCGGATTCTGGAAGTCAATCAAACTGAAAAATGGGTATGGGTGCAACCCGGGGTGATCCGGGATGACCTGAACCATTATCTGAAACCATTGGGGCTGATGTACGGACCGGAGACTTCCACAGCCAGCAGGGCTATGATCGGGGGGATGCTGGGGAATAATTCATGCGGATTGCATAGTATAGTATGGGGCAGTGCACGTGAACATGTACTGGAAGTGAATGCCCTTTTGAGTGATGGTTCTGCAGCAGTGTTTTCCCCGGAAAACATCACAACTGTTTCCGCGAATAAAGAGAAGGACCGGATTTATCAGGAACTGCAGACACTGCTGGCCGACCCGCATCACCAGGAACTGATCCGGACAAAGTTTCCCGCCGCTACGGTACATCGTCGCAATACCGGCTACGCATTGGATACGTTGCTGGCCATGCAACCCTGGACTAACGGCGGTCCTGCATTCAATCTGTGTAAATTACTGGCCGGTTCTGAAGGTACATTGGCCTTTGTTACCGCCATTAAACTACGGCTCATAGACCTGCCGCCGGCACAAACCTCACTGGTATGTATACACTGTAATTCCATCGTGGAAGCCATGCATGCTAATAAACTGGCATTGACCAGGCTGCCAATGGCGGCTGAACTCGTAGATAAGTTCATCATGGATTTCACAATTGGGCATCCGGAATACGGAAAGAATCGTTTTTTTATAGAAGGCGATCCGGCAGCCATCCTGATGGTGGAATTTATGGAAGACACACATGAAGCTGCCGTACAACGGGCTGCTGACCTTGTACAGCTGCTAAAGGATGCCGGACTTGGTTTTGCCTGGCCGGTTTTGTATAACGAACAAACCCGCTATGCCTGGGATGTGCGCAAAGCCGGACTCGGGTTACTCCGCAATCTGCGCGGAGATGCGCAACCGGTAAACCTGATTGAAGACTGTGCGGTCAGCACGGATGACTTACCGGACTACATTACCGATCTGCAGGCCTTACTGGATGGTCATGGAGTTCAGGCTTCTTATTATGCACATGCCGGTGCCGGAGAGATACATGTTGAACCCATCATTAATTTAAAATCCCCGGAAGGCTTAAAAACATTCCGGAGCATTCTGGCCGGTACGGTGGAACTGGTAAAAAAATATAAAGGGTCCTTATCCGGAGAACACGGAGATGGACGCTTGCGGGGAGAATATATACCGGCCGTGGTAGGGCAGGAGACGTATGCGCTATTTGAAAAAGTGAAAAAAATATTTGATCCGCTGCAGGTATTTAATGCGGGAAAGATTACCGGTACCCCGGCCATGGATACGCATCTCCGTGTTCAGCAAAAGCCGGAAACGAGAATGCTGCAAACGCATTTTGACTTTTCAGGAAATGATGGGATACTTCGGCTGGCGGAAAAATGTTCAGGTTCCGGTGACTGTCGTAAAATGCCGGCCACCGGTGGTGTAATGTGTCCGAGTTATATGGCTACGCGACTGGAGAAAGATACAACCCGTGCACGGGCCAACCTGTTGCGCCAGTTCCTTACAAACGAACTGGATGAACGGCCGTTTGATCATGAAGAAATAAAAGAGATAATGGATCTCTGCCTGAGTTGCAAAGGTTGTAAAACGGAATGCCCTTCGGGTGTGGATGTGGCTAAAATGAAGGCAGAGTTCCTGCAACATTACTATGACCGGCACGGGGTTCCTGTACGGGCAAAGCTGGTTGCCAATTTCAGTAAACTGATGAAACTGGCCGCTACTGTATCCGGTTTGTACAATTCATTTTACCGGGTACCTTTTTTCCGCAGAATGGCCAACCGGCTCGCCGGCTTTCATCCGGATCGTACTATGCCGGCACTGGCCGGGGTAACACTCAGGAAATGGTATGCGGCTTATCAGAAGGCAAAAAATAAAAATAGTAATAGCGGGAAGCGGGAGGCAGGAAGTGTATTGCCACTGCGGAGTGTATATTTATTTTGCGATGAGTTTACCAATTACAATGATGCGGAAACCGGAAAGAAAGCCGTGTTATTACTTGAAGCATTGGGCTATGAAGTGCTCCTGCCGGCACATGCAGATAGTGGACGAACTTATTTATCCAAGGGGCTGGTACGCCAGGCAAAGGAACTGGCCAACCGGAATATTGGATTCCTTTCCGGAGTCGTATCAACAGAAAAGCCACTGATCGGGATTGAGCCTTCAGCCATTCTCAGTTTCCGGGATGAGTATATCGACCTGGCTCTGCCTGAAAATAAGGACGCCGCTAAAAAGCTGTCTGGTGCAGCTTTTACCATTGAAGAGTTTATAGCAGCAGAATATAAAGCCGGACGGATAGACCGTAACCTGTTTACCCGTTCAGAAAGGAAAATAAAAGTGCATGGCCACTGTTATCAGAAAGCATTATCTTCTCAGTCATACACACAAACCTGCCTGGAAATACCTGTTAATTACAGCACAGAGCTGATACCTTCCGGCTGCTGCGGAATGGCTGGTGCATTCGGATATGAAAAAGAGCATTATGCCGTATCACAACAAGTAGGTGAGCTCGTGTTATTTCCTGCTGTTCGCGCAGCGGCACCGGATACTATTATTGCCGCGGCAGGTACATCCTGCCGGCACCAGGTAAAAGACGGTACAGGAAGGTTAAGTCAGCATCCGGTTGAAATTTTGTACGAGGCGTTGGAGGAAAAGTGAAGAGCCGGTTCTGCTGGCCGTAACAATTCAATTCATGAGGAGAATCCATAGTATTACTATATACAGATTGCTGGTTGTCTGGGTGCTGCTGTCTGCCGGTGTAGTTCCTGCTGCTGCGCAGGAACAAACAACTGTCAAACGGTTGAGTATTGCCAACGGACTTTCCAATAATTCAGTTCGATGTATATACCAGGATAAGCGGGGATTTATCTGGTTTGCCACCTATGACGGACTCAACCGGTATGATGGCCGGGAATTCCGGGTATACCGGAACAAAATCGGCGACAGCACTTCATTGCCGCATAATTATATATATACCTTGTTTGAAGACAGGGATGAACAATTATGGGTGGGAACCGGCAGAGGGTTGGCAATTTTTAATCATTCCCTGCAGCGGTTTTCTCCTGTATACTTTTACAGGTACAACAGTCGCCAGCCTGAAAAAATTAATATCAGTCTGAATTCAATTGGCAGTGACCTGGCCGGGAATATTTTTATCGGAACATCCGGGTGGGGCTTACTGAACCGGCGCGTAGGCGAAACGGTATGCCGTACAATTCCATTGGTAAATGGGGCGGCTACGACCGGGGATTATACTGTTTCCGGGATGTTTACGGAAAAGAATAATATCTGGGTATTTGTATCCGGGCACGGGTTGTCATTGTTTGATGAAAAAACGCAAACCCTTAAACCGGTCAGCCGTGAAGTACGCTATGCTAATTGTCTCTACAGTGATTCGGCCGGATTGATACGGGTGGGAACGGAGAACGGTTTGTATAGTTACGCTGTTGCCGGAAAAAAATATATCCGGCATTTTACAGAACGTGCCGGGGAATTAAGCGATAAAAATATCACTGCCATCGGATCCGATCAACAGAATAACCTGTGGATCGGCACGGATCGCGGGGGGATTACGGTATACAATAAAGTACTGAATACATTTTCTTATATAGCCTCGGGTGATGGAACGGATAATCTTTCCAGTGAAACGGTAAGTACGATATTGAGAGACCGTGAATCGAGAATCTGGATCGGCACCATTAAAGGAGGTTGTAATATCGTTGATGTACAGAAAGGACGATTTACCACCATCGCCCGTCAGCCTTTCAGTAACAATACCATTCCGGTAAATACGGTGTATTCCTTCTGTGAGGATAGTGATCATAACCTGCTGATCGGTACAGATGGAGGAGGGCTCAGCAGCTGGAACAGGAACAGCAACCGGTTTACCAATTACAAACATGAACCCGGGAATCCTGCCTCGCTCAGCCACAATTCCGTGACAAAAATTATGCAGGATTATTCAGGTATTATCTGGGTAGCTACATACGGAGGAGGTATCAGTCAGTTTAATAAAGCAACCGGCCGGTTTACCCGTATACCCTATACCGATGAGCAGAGCGGACTGGAAAACCGGAATATTTCACTGTTATATGAAGATAATGAGCATACCATCTGGACGTCCGGGTTTAATGACGGACGTTTATCGAGATATGACCGTAAGGCCGGGAAATTTGTTCTGTTTGATCCCTCATTATCCAGTCTGATTTCAATGAAAGAAGACCGGCAAGGTAATCTGTGGGCTGGAAACTCTGATATGCTGATCCGGCTGGACCGCAAAAGCCGGAAGCATACTACGTATTCAATTGGCAGACCGGTACGATCCATTTATGAAGACCGCAGTGGCCGGTTCTGGCTGGGTACCGAAGGTGGAGGGTTGTTGTTGTTTGACCGGGCTAAAGGGGAACTGACCGAGCGTTTTTCCGATGAGGATGGCTTGTGTAATAACGGCGTACTCAATATACTGGAAGACAGTACCGGGCATTTGTGGATGAGTACATTTAACGGATTGTCCAGATTCGATATAAAAACCAGGGTATTTAAAAATTATTATCAGAGCGACGGGCTTCAGAGCAACCAGTTCAGTTACCGGGCGGCTATCCCGTTAAGCACGGGCGAACTGGTTTTTGGCGGTATAAACGGTTTCAGCTATTTCAGGCCATCCGAGATTATACCCCGTTCCTATATGCCGCCTGTGTATATCACGCATATTCTCGTGTATGGCAAGCCGTTATCTGAAGTTACTCAGTATATAAAGCGTTCCACAAATTCCGGCATTACGGAACTGGTTGTGCCGTATGACCAGGCCGTTTTTAATTTCAGTTTTAACGCGCTGGAATTTACTTCACCGGAAAAAATAAAATACGGGTATTACCTGGAAGGATGGGATAAGAACTGGAACTTTTCCGGGAATATCAGTAATATCAATTACAATAATCTTACAGAGGGAACATATACCCTGCATCTGAAAAGTACCAACGTTAACGGGGAGTGGAATGATAAGGAAACACAGCTCCGGTTGGTTATCCGGCCACCCTGGTACCGCAGCTGGTGGGCCTACATTATATATATAGTAACCGCAGCTGTCCTGGTGTGGCTTTTCTTAAGATACCGGAAACAGCGGACTCAGTTGCAGTATAAAATGAAACTGACGGAACTCAATGCGGAAAAGGAAAAGGAGATAAATGAGAAACGACAGTCTTTCTTTACCAATATCACGCATGAATTCAGAACCCCGCTTACCCTGATCATTAATCCGTTGAAGGACCTCTTGTCCGGCAGGCAAAAGCCGGATAGCGGGGATATAGAACTGGTTTATAGGAATGCCCGGCGATTACTCAGCCTGGTGGATCAGTTGCTTTTATTCAGGAAGACGGAAAGTGAAACGGGCGATTTGCAGTTGTCGAAGCTCGATTTCAGGCAGGCCTGTGAGGAGAGTTTTACTTTTTTTGTACAACAGGCAAAAAGCAGGGATATCAGCTACCGGTTTGAATGTCCTGACCAATTGCCCGAAATATATGGAGACCGGGAAAAACTACAAATAGTTTTTTATAATCTATTGTCCAACGCGTTGAAGTATACGCCGGTTAAAGGGCAGATCGAATTCCGCATAAAAGCGGGGGAACAAACTGTTATTGCTGAAGTGGCAGACACGGGGCGGGGCATACCGGCAGAAACAGGCGATCATCTGTTTGAAAAGTTTTACCAGGTGCATAAGAAAGACACACCGTCCAAAGCCGGGTTTGGTATCGGTCTGTACCTGGTGAAGCAATTGGTGGAGGAACATCATGGCCGGATCTGGTATGAATCTGCCCCCGGGCAGGGCACCCGTTTTTTTGTAGCCTTACAAACCGGTCATGCGCATTTCGGAAATATTCCGGTAGGTACGGGACCGGAAATACCGGAACATGAAATACTGGACGAAATTGTAGCCGGGGATGAACCGATGCCGGTTTTGAAGCTGCAAACAGACGGTCTGGAACAGGTAATCAGCGAAAAGCACTCCATATTAATAACAGATGACAACCCGCAGATGCGGAGTTACCTGGTACAGGTCTTTAAGGATGATTTTATCGTATACGAGGCCGGTAGCGGGGAAGAAGCTTTTCAAATAGCGAATGAAAGCCAGCCGGATATAATTATCAGTGATGTGGTGATGGAAAGCATGTCGGGTATTGAATTCTGCAAAAAAGTAAAAGAGGCAACAGCCCTTAATCATATCCCCTTTATTTTAATTACAGGCAGTTTTTCGCCCGAGTCCAAACTGAAAGGCATTGAAGCTGGTGCCGACGATTATATTACCAAACCATTTGAAAAGGACATGTTGGTGGCCAGGGTACTCAGCCTGATCAGAAAACAGCAGAACCTTCAGAAATATTTCTATAATGAAATCACGCACCAGCAGCATAACCTGAATATTTCGGGGGAGTATAAGGCATTTCTGGAAGCCTGTATCGTGGCGGTGGAGAATAATCTCGATAAGGATGACTTTACCATTCAGGTACTGGCCCAGGAAATGGGGATGAGTCATAGTAAGCTATATAAGAAGATCAAAGCCATATCCGGGCAAAGTGCCAGTTCCTTTATCCGGTATATCCGGTTGCGAAAGGCTGCAGAGTTATTTATTAATTCAGCTTATAATATAAATGAGACGGCATTTTATGTCGGCATAAAGGATATAAAGTATTTCCGGGAGCAATTTACCCGCACGTTTGGGATGAAGCCTTCTGAATATATCGAGAAGTATCGCAAAATTCATGGCCGTATTTATAAGTTGAATGACAAACTGACCCGCGATACGGAATAAATAAATAATCCCGGGAGCTTGGAAATTTTCTTGTTTCAGGGCACTTTACGTTCCCTGGATCCCGTTTTACCCCCTGTTTTTTCTGAAATATCCGAATTTACCCCCTTTTTGTACTAATAAATCCCCCGCTTCCGGCAGGAATCAGGTTCATATTTGGGGGCTATATGTAAGGGCTGTAAAGCAGACCTTCTATTATTACCTAACTAAAATTGCTGTCATATGACAAAACAGAACTGCTTGCAGTTCCGGAATAATTTCCGAGAACTGTCAACTTTCTCAGGAATCCGGCGGACTGCTAACAGAACGCTGATGGTCCTGCTTCTCGCGCTCTCTCTTCCCTTTTTTGCTGCTGCCCAGGAAAAAATCTTTTCCGGCGTTGTAACCGATTCGGAATCCGGCGAACCTGTTGTGGGGGCTACGGTATCCCTGAAAGGTAAAACCATAGCCGTGATTACAAACGCCCAGGGCGTTTTCAGACTGAAAGGTACTGAAGGTGATCAGCTGGAAGTATCCAGTGTTGGTTACCAGACCCTGCAACTGAATGCGGTGGCAGGTGAAGAAATCCAGGTTAAACTCAAAGTCCTTAACAAACAATTAAATGAAGTAGTAGTAGTGGGATATGGATCGAAAAAAAGATCCGACGTTACCGGTTCGGTAGCATCCGTACCCAAGACCCGGCTGGAGAAATTACCGGTTACTAACGTGCTGCATGCCATTGAGGGTTCTGTAGCCGGTGTGAATATTACCCAGTTTTCTTCTGTACCCGGCAGCTCAGCAAACGTGCTGGTACGCGGTCAGAATTCCTTGACCGGGGGAACTGGTCCGTTTTTAGTTGTGGATGGTGTTCCCTTCAGTAAAACGGGCAGTGTAACCAATGATATTAACCCCAACGATATCGCCTCTATAGAAATTCTGAAAGACGCATCGGCTACCGCTATTTATGGGGTGAACGGTGCCAATGGCGTTATCCTGATTACCACAAAAAGGGGCGCGTCCGGTAAACCGGTAATCCGTTATAACGGGTATGTGGGTTTTGACAATATTCATCAGACAATGACTCCGTTGAGTCCGGCTGAATATGTACAGAAATATGCAGACTGGTGGAAACAGACCTATCCTACCACCACTCAGGGAAATGTATTACCCAATGCCTATGAGATTGCCAATTATAATGCCGGCAAAGCCACCGATTGGCTGAGTGAAGTAACACAACAGGGAATTATGCAGGATCATAACCTGAGTATTTCCGGCGGAAATAAAGAAGTGAAATATTATATCTCCGGCGACTACCTGAAACAAAAAGGAGCCGTTCAGGGCTATTCGTATGCACGTGCCAATCTCAGGGCCAACCTGGATGTGAACATAACGGACTTCCTGAGTATGGGTACTTCCCTGTTCTTTAATAATAATAATTATGGTGGCGGCCGTTCCAATTTCTATCTGGCAGCAGCCATGAGTCCGTACGGCACACTCCGTAATGCCGCCGGTGCCTATGAAATTTACCCGATGAATCCGGAACTGCTCTATAAAAACCCGATGCTGGGTCTGTATACCGACCGTGAAGACAAGAGCAGTAACCTGAACGGAAATGTATTTGCCGAAGTGAAATTTGGCGGTGCACTGAAAGGGCTGAAGTACAGGCTGAATACCGGTTATACCTATTATACCACCCGATACGGATATTATGAAGGCCGCAATACCGGCAATACCATTGGTTCCGGCAACGTGTCCAGTTCAGAAACCAACAGTTATGTGGTGGAGAATATTCTTACCTATACAAAGGATTTCGGATTGCATCATCTTGATTTCACCGGATTGTACAGCGGACAGCAACGCAAATATTTCACCATGAGTGCTTCTGCCAGCAATTTTATCAATGATGAACTTTCCTTTTCAAATCTGGGTGCAGGTGCAACCCAGACGGCCGGTTCTTACCGTGATAAATACAACCTCGCTTCACAGATGGCAAGGGTAAACTATACCTATAATAGTAAATACCTGCTCACTCTTACAGCCCGTCGTGACGGATCTTCTGTAATGGGTGGCAATACCGATAAATATGGTCTCTTCCCTTCATTCGCGCTGGGCTGGAATATAAGCCGCGAAAAATTCATGGATCGGTTTGAATTTCTGAATAACCTGAAGCTGCGGGTTTCCTACGGTAAATCCGGTAATGAAGCCATCAACGTTTATCAGACTATTACAACTGACGCAACGGTTCGTTTCCCGTTCAATGGCGCTGCCCTTACCGGTGTACTGGCCAGCAATCTGGGAAATGCCAACCTGCATTGGGAAACGTCTAAGACTTTCAATGCCGGTATTGATTTCGCCGTGTTGAAAAACAGGATCAACGGTTCCATTGATCTGTATGAAACCAATTCAGAAGACCTGCTGCTGAGAAGAAGTCTTCCGGTTGTAACGGGTTATTCATTTGTATGGGATAACCTGGGTAAAACAAGAAATACTGGCCTGGAAGTGATGATTAATACAGAGAATGTGGTTACAAAAGATTTTAAATGGAATTCCATTCTGAATTTTTCTTCCAATAAAAACCGTATCGTAGAGTTATATGGTGATGGTAAAGATGACCTGGGTAACCGCTGGTATCTGGGACATCCCATTGGAATTATTTACGATTATAAACTGGTTGGTGTATGGCAGGCAGGTGAAGACGCTTCTGCCTGGGACCCAGGGGCCAAACCTGGTGATCTTAAATTCCAGGATACCAATGGCGATAAAAAAATCACTTCTGACGACCGCATGATCCTGGGGCAGACAGCACCCAAATGGATTGGTGGTTTTACCAACACGTTCAGCTATAAAAATTTAACGCTGAGTGTATTCATACAGACCGTACAAGGCGCATTGAAAAATAATGTAGCCCTGACCTATGCAGATGAAGCGGGTCGTATGAACATTTTCAAGGAAACCGGTTACTGGACAGCCGAAAATAAAAACAACAGTCGTCCCGCCCTTTCCTATACAAATACAAGGGGGTATGGATATGCTTCCGATAACAGTTATACCCGTATTAAAGACGTATCACTCAGTTATACGTTCGCAAAACCCATGCTGGATAAACTGAAACTGGGCAGCCTGACCTGTTATGTAAGCGGTCGTAACCTTTATACATTCACCAAATGGATCGGATGGGATCCTGAACACAACTATTCCTTCCGCGGATCAGGTGACTGGACCAACAACTATCCGATCACCCGCCAGGTAGTATTCGGTGTGAATGTAACCCTTCGTTAATTGCTCATTTTAAAAACAAGAACAATGAAGAAAATAACTTATATACTGCTGCTGGCCGTGTCTGTTACACAGCTCTTCAGCGCCTGCAAAAAAAATTACCTGGATGAGGAACTGTACTCCAGCTACTCCCCGGTAACCCTCACCGATTCGCTCGGCTTTGAAGCCTCGGCGGTGGGATTATACAATCATCTCAGTACTTTTTTCAGTTACAGTGATCCGCAGGGATGGCCCAGTGTATGGCATGCGGGTACCGATATCGCCTTTGTACCACCCAGCCAGAAGCAGGGTATTGAAGTTCCCTACTATGATTACAATCAGCTGATCAATACGGATGGTGCCGCTTCGTTTACCTGGGGCTGGTCATACCGGATGATTAATAATGCCAATATCATTATTAAAAATGCGGAAGATCCCAATCTGACGGGCATGTCTGACGCCAACAAGAAAAGCCTGAATGGTGAAGCGCGTTTCTTCAGGGCTTATGCGTATAATATCCTGGCCACTTGTTTTGGCGGCGTACCCATTCAACGTGAACCGCTGACACAACCCAAAACCGATTTTGTACGTGCGCCACTTGACAGTGTCAATAACCTGATCATTGAAGATTTGTTATATGCGGCCACGAATCTTCCGGAGCCCGGTGGTTTCGGCTCCCGGACCAATGCCAATGGCAAGCCCACCGCAAGAGCCAACAGATACCAGGCCATGCAACTGCTGGCTGAAGTGTATATCCGTGCCGGAAAACCCGCATTGGCGGAAGCACAATGTGACCTGATCATTAATAGTGGCAAGTTTGCATTACATACCACCCGTTACGGTATAAAATCGGCACAGGCGGGTGATCCGTTTAACGATATGTTCTGGTATGGCAATCAGCGTCGTTACCAGGGAAATAAAGAAGCGATTTGGGTGATGGAACAGGAGAACCCGGCTAATATCCCCGGTGGTATTACCAATAATCCGCAACAACGCCGTAACTGGGGTGCCGCCTATTATCAGATCTCCGGTATGAAACTTTGCGATTCACTCGGTGGCAGAGGTATTGCCCGGATGCGGCTTACCAACTGGGTGATTTATGACCTGTATGAGACCAATGATATGCGCAATTCCCAATACAACCTTCGCCGCAAATTTTATTACAATAATCCCACTAGTGCCAACTACGGGCAACCGGTACCTTACACGGGAGCGGATACTGTTTTTAAAATTTGTCCGCATACTACCAAGTGGTATGAGTTCAATCCCAATGATGAGTTTGGTTTTGCCATGATTAAGGATTTCATGCTGATGCGGTTGGGCGAAACCTATTTGCTGAAAGCAGAAGCCCAGTTAAATCAAAGTAATCCCAACGGGGCGGCTACTACCATCAACGTGCTCAGAACAAGAGCCAATGCCAGCCAGGTTAGCGGATCACAGATCACGCTTGATTTTATTCTGGATGAAAGAGCCCGTGAATTACTGGCCGAAGAAAACAGGCGAATGACCCTGATGCGTACCGGAAAGCTGGTAACACGTACTACCGCTTATAACACACAAACCATAAACCCTGTACTGGGAATCAGCAGTAAGAACCTGTTACTGCCCATACCCCTGTCTGAAATCAACCTGAATAAAGACGCGGTACTGGAACAGAATCCCGGTTATTGATTTTCTTAAGCAGCAAAGTCAGAAAAGGCCGGTTGCGCTGGCAGCCGGCCTTCCTGAAAACCGTAAATTTACAAGGAAAGAAAGGCCTGATTTACTGACCCCATTTATTACACTGTTTTGATGCTTAAAGCGCCACTCATAGTATTCATCGGTTTACTTTTATCCTGCCTGGCTATTGCACAGCCCTCCGTTCCCCGGCATGTACAGCTGGTAAATGCAGGTCTGGCCTGGGCCGGTAATTCGGTAAATGCGGTGGTATTCCGGAAAAACGCACTGACCAGTCAGCATGGTATCCAGTTTATCAGTTACTATGACAGTTCCGGTTTTGTGGTAATTGGAAAACGACAACTCACTGATAGTAACTGGGCACTTACCCGCACCCAATTCAAAGGGAAAGTAACGGATGCGCATCGAAGTATCAGTATTGCGCTGGATGGAGATGGATACCTGCATATGGCCTGGGATCATCATGGAAACCAGTTGCGGTATTGCAGGAGCCGGTCCCCGTACACAGCTGATATGGGTGATGAAACGTCCATGACCGGACAAAACGAAAAAAGTGTAACCTATCCGGAGTTTTATCGTTTGCCTGATGGCCGGCTTTTGTTTTTTTACAGGGATGGCGGATCGGGCAGAGGGAATCTGCTTATCAATAAATATGATCCCGTAAGTAAAAAATGGGTGAGACTGCAGGAAAACCTGATTGATGGAGAAGGGAAACGAAACGCTTACTGGCAGGCTTGCGTGGATACGCACGGTATTATTCATGTATCATGGGTATGGAGAGAAAGTCCGGATGTGGCCAGCAATCATGATCTCTGTTATGCCGTATCAAAAGACGGGGGGCAGACCTGGGAGAAATCCACAGGTGAAAAGTATGTTGTACCTGTAACGCAGGCAACAGCGGAAATCATTGCGCCGGTACTCCAACAGGCAGAGCTGATTAATCAGACATCCATGTTTGCAGACGGGAAAGGGGCTGTATATATTGCCGCTTACTGGAAGGGGAAAGGAAATATCCCGCAATATCAGCTGGTGTATAAGGCGAAGGGGAACTGGACCACCAATGATCTGGCTTTCCGTACCAAGGGATTTACGTTGAGCGGTCAGGGTACCAAAAAAATTCCGGTGGCCAGGCCACAGGTGATTGGCTGGTCAAAGGGCAACCGTACGTATGTCGGTATAGTGTTCAGGGATGAAGAGAGAGGAGACCAGGTATCACTGGCCACTGCAAAAATCAAAAAGAAATTAAAATGGAGAATTTCGGATCTGCCGGGTGGTTCCACTGGAAACTGGGAGCCTTCGTATGATACGGATCTCTGGAAAAAGGAACAGCGTTTGCACCTGTTTGTTCAGCCTGTAATACAGGCCGATGCTGAGGGCGTGGTGAAAACCGCCCCCACGATGGTGAAAGTGCTGCAATGCATATTCTGAGCCATGCAAGAAAGAAATAATTATAGCGCCTCTATCATACTGCTGTTGGTTGTGTTTGGTTCCTGTTCGCCCGGCAGTAAATTACCCGGTACAGGTGAACAAAAGGCAACCGTATTAGCGACTATTCATACCGTAAATCAATACTGGCAAAACGGGCACCCCGACCCGGGTATTTCCTTCTGGGATAATGCCGCTTATCATACCGGGAATATGGAAGCGTATAAACTGACCGGTACTGAAACCTACCTGAACTATTCAACCGGCTGGGCGGAGAAGAATGCCTGGAAAGGGGCTACTGCTGTCAACCCGGCTGAATGGAAATACAGTTACGGGGAAACGCCACAGTATGTTTTGTTTGGCGACTGGCAGATTTGTTTTCAGACCTATATTGACCTGTATCACCTGAAACCCGAAGAGCGGAAAATTGCACGGGCAAAAGAAGTGATGGGGTACCAGGTAAAAACGGATAAGAATGATTACTGGTGGTGGGCGGATGGTTTATATATGGTGATGCCGGTGATGGTAAAAATGTATAAACTGACCGGCGACCCGGTTTATCTGAATAAAATGCATGACTGGTTTATGTATGCAAACAGCATCATGTTCGACAGTACAGAACAATTGTATTACCGGGATGCAAAATATATCTATCCCAAGCATAAAACAGCAGCCGGGAAAAAGGATTTCTGGGCACGCGGCAATGGATGGGTTTTTGCCGGCCTGGCAAAAGTATTACAGGAACTGCCGGTTACCGATCCGCACCGGGATGTATATGTAACAATATTTAAAAGTATGGCCCACAGCCTGAAAAATTATCAACAGGCAGAAGGCCACTGGACCCGCAGTTTACTGGATAATTCCCAGGCACCCGGATATGAAACAAGTGGCACCGCATTTTTTACTTATGGCTATTTATGGGGAATTAATAACGGATATCTTGACCAGACTACCTTTCTTCCGGTTGCGGAGAAAGGATGGAACTATTTGTCCGCTATTGCTCTTCAGCCCGATGGAAAAATAGGTTATGTGCAGCCGATCGGGGAAAGGGCCATACAGGGGCAGGTGGTGGACAAAAACTCAACCGCTAATTTTGGGGTGGGGGCATTTCTGCTGGCAGCCTGTGAACGATACCGTTTCCTGGACCGGAAATAACTCAGTTATGAAAATCACGGAAAGCAATATGGCTGCCCGCTTTGTTGAATTATTCGGAAGCGAAACCGATCCACTCGTTGTACGCTCACCCGGTCGCGTGAATATTATCGGTGAACATACGGATTATAACGAAGGGTTTGTATTGCCGGCTGCCATTGATAAAGCGGCCTGGGTGGCGGTTGCGCCTGTTCAGACGAATACGGTTACCATATATGCGGCGGCTTATTCCGCATTTTTTGTGGCGGATCTGTCGGTGCTGGAGCCTGTGCGGGAACATTGGCCAAACTACGTGCTGGGTGTTGCCGACCAATTGAAAAAATCCGGATTTGAACTAAGGGGATTTAATTTATTGCTGGATGGCGATGTGCCGATCGGCGCGGGTTTATCCTCCTCGGCGGCGGTGGAATGTGCCACCCTTTTTGCGTTAAATGAAGTTTTCGGATTACAACTTACAAGAGGGGAAATGGCTCACCTGGCCCAGCAGGCTGAACATGCTTTTGCCGGAGTGAACTGCGGTGTCATGGATATGTTTACTTCCTTATTCGGAAAAAAGGACCATGTGATCAACCTGGATTGCCGGAGCCTGTTTTATGAATATGTGCCGTTGGATCTGAAAGGGTATAAAATAGTTTTATTAAATACGAATGTGCATCACCGTCTTTCCGCATCCGCTTATAATACCCGGCGCGAACAATGTGAGCAGGGGGTAGCCTGGGTAAAAGAACAGGTGCCGCATGTGGAGGCATTAAGAGATGTAACGGGCGTGATGCTGGAGCAATATGTGCTGCCACGGGATCCGCTGATTTATCAGCGTTGCCGGTATGTGGTGGATGAAAATCACCGGTTATTACAGGCTTGCCGTGACCTGAAAAGGGGAGACTTAAGCGCGCTTGGAAAAAAAATGTTTGACACACATGACGGATTGAGTAAAATGTATGAAGTGAGTTGTACCGAACTTGATTTCCTGGTCGATTTTGTCAGGAATAACCCAGCCGTATTAGGCGCAAGGATGATGGGGGGCGGTTTCGGCGGTTGCACCATTAATATCATGCAGGAAGAGGCCATCGAAACCTTACTTGAAAGCCTTATTCCGGCGTATCAGCAGGCAACCGGCCTGTCACTGAGTTATTATATTGCCGCTGTGGAGAATGGTACCGGGTGTATGACAAAGCGGAAAACAGAAACGGCCTGACTGGTTGATGATCTGTACTAAAAAGTTCTTAAGCAAGTAAGCAGTCGTTATAGCTTTATAAGCAAGCATCCGCGTTGTGTCTACATCGTGGATAATTTTTTTAACTTTATTATTTTATCAATAGTACATCATTATGAATAGAAAATTAGTAGCAGCCGCGGTCATCTGTTTTTGCAGTCTGCAGTCTTTGCTGGCACAGACGCCGGTAAACAGCTGGGAGAATCCATTGCTGTATGAAGAAAATAAAGAAGCGCCGCATGCTTCCTTTATGTTATACACAGATAGAGCGGCTGTACAGAAAGATGATTTTTCAGCCTCTCCTTTTTTCCAGTCGCTCAATGGTACCTGGAAATTCAACTATACCGCCAAGGTGGCTGATCGTATCCGCGATTTCTACAAACCTGATCTGGATATCAGTCAATGGAGTAATATCCCCGTACCTTCCAACTGGGAATTACAGGGATTTGGCGTACCTATTTATACAAATATCACATACCCTTTCCCCAAGAATCCGCCCTTTGTAGGGGACGATAATCCGGTTGGCACCTACCGTCGGGAATTTACCGTTCCCGCAGATTGGACGGATAAGGAAATCATCCTGCATTTTGGTTCCATCACCGGCTGTGCGTATGTATATGTGAACGGGGAGAAAGCGGGAATGACCAAGGTTTCCAAAACAGCAGCCGAGTTTAATATCACGTCCCTGATCAGGCCAGGAAAAAATCTGCTGGCCGTGCAGGTGATCCGTTGGCATGATGGCAGTTATCTCGAAGACCAGGACTTCTGGCGGATCAGCGGCATTGAAAGAGATGTGTTTTTGTTTGCCATGCCTAAATTAACAATCTGGGATTATTTTATCAAAGCGGGACTGGATGCACAATACACACATGGTGTTTTCAGTGCCGATGTGAACCTGCGGGCTTTTAAAGGAGCTGCCCTGACAAAAGGCTTGGTTGAAGTTAGTGTTACGGGCACCGACGGTAAAGAAATTTTCAGACAGAAAAAGAATTTTGTACGCAATACAGAAAACATACAAACCGTCAGTTTTGCGGGTACGGTAAAGAATCCCCGGAAATGGAGTGCGGAATCGCCTGCGCTTTATCATTGCGTTATAGAATTAAAAGATGAAGCAGGAAAAACGGTTGCCGTAACCGGTACACGTATCGGGTTCCGTAATGTGGAAATTAAAAATGCGCAGTTGCTGGTGAACGGGGTAAAAGTAATGGTACATGGTACCAACCGGCATGAGCATGATGATGTACTGGGCCATGTACCCACACTGGCACTAATGAAAAAAGATATTCAGCTGATGAAGCAGTTTAATATCAATGCGGTTCGTACTTCGCATTACCCCAATGATCCGCTCTGGTATAAACTCTGTGATGAATACGGACTTTATCTGGTGGATGAAGCCAATATTGAAAGCCATGGTATGGGTGCGGAAAAGCAAGCCCGGTTTAATCCGGGGGCGCACGTGGCCTATCGTCCGGAATGGGCACCGGCTCACCTGGATCGTCATCGCCGGATGGTGGAACGCGATAAGAATCATGCTTCGGTAATCATCTGGTCATTGGGCAATGAGTGTGGAAATGGCCCTGTATTTTATGAAGGCTATAAATGGATAAAGGAAAGGGACAATACACGCCCCGTGCAGTTTGAGCAGGCGGCCGAAAATGCGAATACGGATATTGTCTGCCCGATGTACCCCCGTATTCACGATATGAAATCCTATGCGGATGACAAATCGAAGCAGCGTCCTTATATCATGTGCGAGTTTTCTCATGCCATGGGCAACAGCAACGGTAATTTTCAACATTACTTTGATATCATTGAAGCCAGTCCGCATATGCAGGGTGGTTTTATCTGGGACTGGGTGGACCAGGGCTTAAAACAAACGGATAAAAACGGAACTGCTTTCTGGGGTTATGGCGGCGACCTTGGCAGTTATCAATATCTGAACGATGAGAATTTTTGTGCCAACGGACTGATTGCGGCCAACCGCACTCCGCACCCGGGTTTGTATGAAGTAAAAAAAGTTTATCAGGATATTAAGTTTGCCGCAAAAGATATCGCCAAAGGGCAGTTGCTGGTTAAAAATAATTTCGCTTTTACTTCCCTGGAGAAATATAATTTTTACTGGACCCTGTTACGCAACGGCAATGAAGTGTATCGTGGCCAGTTCGCGATGAATACGGCTCCGGGTAAACAGCAGGAAGTGACACTCGCCCTGCCCGCTGAAATCGTGGCGGTGCCCGGTGAGTATTTTATAAATGTATTTGCCGTTATTTCCGGCAGTTCCGCTACAGAAATGCTTCCGGCCGGACATGAAATCGCACGGGAAGAGTTTAAGCTCAGTGGTGATTATTTCAGTTCAGCTGCGCCGTCTTCCGGACAACTGACTGTTACCAAAGCTGCTGATAAAATAAGTTTTCAGGCAGGTACTGTTTCGGGAGAAATTGATCCCCGTACCGGTTATGTACGGAATTATAAAACGGCTGGCGGTATGCAGCTGACACGTGTTCCGGAACCTTATTTCTGGAGAGCGCCCACCGATAATGACTTCGGGAACAATATGCAGACGAACCTGGGCATCTGGCGTTCCGCGCATCAGGCCAGAAAAGTGAAGGAAGTGAAGATTGGCGAGCAGGGAGCAGAAGGATTGCCGGTAAAAGTTGAGTTTGAGCTCACCGGTATTGCCGTACCCTATACCCTGGAATACCTGGTCATGAATGATGGGGCCATCCGGGTCACATCGTCAATTGATCTTACAGGCAGGGATCTTCCGGAAATGCCTCGCTTTGGCATGCGCACACAATTAGCGCCTGAGTATAATCAATTGTCATTTTATGGCCGTGGCCCATGGGAGAATTATCCGGACCGGAAAACGGCTTCTTTTATAGGTCAGTATAACAGCACAGTGAAAGATCAGTTTACCGGCAACTATATCCGTCCGCAGGAAAACGGGTATAAAACCGATGTACGCTGGCTGACGTTGATCAATGCAAACGGACAAGGGATTCGCATAGAAGGTGTACAACCCATTTGTTTCAGTGCCCTGAATTACTCTACGGAGAGTCTGGATCCGGGCATGACTAAAAAACAACAGCATCCGTCAGATCTTCGTCCGGATAATAATGTATACCTGAGTATCGATTTACTTCAACGGGGTGTAGGTGGAGATGACAGCTGGGGCGCATTGCCGCATGAAGAGTACAGGTTAAAGGATAAGAAGTATAGTTTTAGTTATATCATCCGTTTACTGGATAAATAGATTAACCTTTTGAAAAACCTGCTTTTTGTTATGTCAATGCCGCTGCTGATGATGACGTATAGTCAGTCATCGGCAGCGGCTTCTCTTTTAAATACCCATGATACCAGTGGTTTCCGGTTGGTCTGGGCTGATGAGTTTAACAGGGATGGGCAACCGGATACGGCCAACTGGAACTTTGAGCATGGGTTTGTCCGCAATAATGAATTACAGTGGTATCAGCCGGAGAATGCTTTTTGTACAAGCGGGATGCTGGTGATCGAAGCCCGGAAAGAAAGCAGGCCGAACCCGGAATTTGTGATGGAAAGCCGGGAATGGAGAAAGCAGCGCGAAAAGATTGAGTATACGTCATCCTGTTTGCATACCCGGGGTAAACAGAGCTGGTTATATGGACGTTTTGAATTACGGGCAAGAATTGATATCAGTCCGGGTTTGTGGCCCGCCTGGTGGACCCTGGGCATTAATCAACCCTGGCCGGGCAACGGGGAAATAGATATTATGGAATATTACCGCGGAAAACTGCTGGCCAATATAGCCTGCCTGGGAGCTGATAAAAAAGCGCAATGGTTCAGTCATACTTTTTCTACAGATTCTTTGGGTGCGGCAACATGGGCAGAGCAGTTTCATGTATGGCGGATGGACTGGACGCCTTCGTTTATCGCATTGTATTGTGATGGTCAGTTGCTGAATAAGGTTGCGGTGGATTCACTGGTGAACAAAGACGGTTCAGGGTTTAATCCATTCCGGCAGCCGCATTATATGTTGCTGAACCTGGCTATCGGTGGAGATAATGGAGGAGACCCTTCGGGTACACTGTTTCCGAAACGGATGGAAGTGGATTATGTGCGGGTGTATGGGGAGTGATGAATGAAGAGTAGAGAGTGGGAGTGGAGATTGTTTTAATTAGTTGAATATTTAGTATGAAAAAAAATGTAAGTGGATTGTTGATTTTTTTGTTGACTTTCCAGGGACTTAGCGCCCAGCCAGGATTGGTGCAGTCAGCCTCGTTTTCGAAGGAGGTGAGCGGACATACTGTTTTTAAAGTGGATCAGCCGGATTTTGTAAAGAGCCCTTATACCGGCGTAACAAGGAAGCATTGGAAAGAGGCGGCTTTATATTTATTGCAAGGAGCCTTCAGTTATGTAAAACGGATGGAAGATCCGATGCAGTTTCCAAAGCAACCGGGCAAATCTTATCCACGTACAGAAGGCCAGGTGGCTACGGAGAAGCTCGAAGGACTTTGCCGTACATTATTTATAGCGGCTCCTTTATTGAAAGAACAGCCGGATCTGGTAGTGAATAATATTAAGGTAGCCGATTATTATCGTTTCCATATACTGAAACTGCTTGATCCATCAAGTCCAACATATATAAAGCCACAAGCCAAAGGTGGTGGTCCCAACCAGATCCTGGTGGAGTTCGGTGCCTTGGCCGTGTCCATGTTTTATATTCCGGAGATTCTTTTTGAACCGTTGACCCGGGAGCAAAAAGACGCGCTGGCAGCTACGATGATCAGTTATGGTGACGGGAAGACCGTGCCCTCCAACTGGAAATTTTTTAACATTTTTGTACTGAGTTTCTTCAAATTACAGGGGTATCCGGTCAATGAAAAACTGCTTCAGGAATATCTTGATAAATCGCTTGATCATTACCGGGGTAATGGCTGGTATAATGATAATCCCGCCTTTGATTATTACAGTATGTGGGCTTTTCAGATGTATGGGCCGGTATGGGCCGAGTATGTCGGTAAGAAATATTATCCCGAATATGCCGCAAAATTTATGCGGAATTTCAGCGAGGTAAAAGCAAATTATCCATATTTATTCGGTCGGGACGGTACGATGGTGATGTGGGGCCGCAGTATGACATACCGGATTGGTTCGGTGGCACCTCTTTCCCTGATGGGGCTGGAAAATGATCCGGCTACCAACTATGGCTGGATGCGGCGTATTTCTTCCGGTGTTTTACTTCAGTTTCTGCAACACCCTGAATTTTTAAAGGACAATGTGCCTACACTTGGTTTCTATGGAGCTTTTGAACCGGCTGTTCAGCCATACAGTTGCCGGGGCAGTGCATTCTGGATGGGAAAGGCTTTTGTGTCACTGATGCTGCCGGAGACAAACCCGTTCTGGTCGGCGGTGGAGAATGAAGGAGCCTGGGAGAAAGAAATGAAAATTGGAAAAGTATATAATAAGTTTCAGGATAGTTCACATATCCTGATAACAGACTACCCCAATATTGGTGCAGCAGAAATACGGGCCTGGTGCCATGTAAAAGCAATCGGTGCCAATGAACCCTTCCGGGCCAGTGAGAACTATAACCGCTTGTCGTATAACAGCGCTTTTCCATGGCAGGCAGACAGTGCGGCAGGAGTAGTAGCCATGAATTATATTTTCCGCAATAAGAATAAAGAGTGGGAGCCGCTTCGTCTTTACGCGTTTAAAAAGTATGAGCAGGGAATTTATTACCGGGATGCCAGCGTGGAAACGCAGCCGGGAATCCGGTTACAGCTGGCCGATATCCCTTTGCCGGATGGCATACTCCGGGTTGACAGGATCAGTGCGGATACTGCTACTGAAATGCGGCTGGGACATTATGCATTACCTGATCTGAATGGTACGATGCGGAAAGAAATGCGTGTGGTTCAGGGGCACCAGGTACAGATAATTGATAATGGAGTCTACCAGTTAGCGATGGTAGCCGTGAATGAGTGGGACGAATTATATATAGCGGAGGCTACGGGTATTCATCCCGAAGCCAGGAAGAGTGCCGTTATAAATGCAAGGGCGCTTACTTCCCCGGATACGAATCAGACAAAACTGTATATCAGTTTGCTTCTCTGGAAAAAATCCGGTGAAACCTGGTCAGATACGGAACTGATGGCGGTAAAGAAGTTTGCTTATGATCGTAAAACAGGTAAGCTGAATGTACAGATGAACAGACTGCCCGGCGTGCAGTCCGTATATCATGTTTTTTAAAACCATAGTTCAGTACAGGTTATATCGGTCTCGATTCAGAAATTGAAAGTTGCTGAGAAGCCGTTCTTAACTGTAACTTTTCCCGTTTCAAAAACATGCACTTTGTTTTTTTTATCATAGAAATGTAAAAGTGGTTTAGTTCCGGAAGTGAACGTGTTGAGTTTCCGCGTTTCGTGGATATGTAAAATCCATGTCCGGTATTTATTCATCCCCTTGTAATGTCCCGCCGGGGGCGCAATATTTACGGAAATTTTGTTTGCCGCCTGTTTCATACTGATCCGGGTACTTCGCAGTCCGCCTTGCAGGTAATCGTTACTGAGGCCGTCATCTTCCCGGAGTGTAAATACACCGTCAGCCCCGGGATAAATATGCAGATGAAGGGTGTCGTTGTTTCCTTTTTCAATGGAAGATGCATAGTTTCTCATTGGTAAAATGGCGCCGGCTTTAATAAACAGCGGTATTTGTTCCAGTGTAACCGGTATTTTCAGCACTGTATTTCCTTTGTGTCTTTCCCCTGTATAATAATTAATCCACTGGCCGGGTGGCAGATAAACGTCACGGCTGATCACTCCTTTTTCATAAACAGGGGCCAACAGTATTTCCTCTCCAAACAGGTATTCATATAACTGCCCTGGAATTTTTCCAATCATGGGTTTCCCTTCTATCCGGCTTCGGTGGGCATAGCTGTAAATAAAGGGAAACAATTGCATACGCAAATGCGCATACTGTCTGAAGACGCTGTCTGCTTTTGCAGAATAATTCCAGGCCAGATTCGCGGTGGGATTTTCCGGCTGACAAAATACTTCGGTGATGGGATTGAACATGGAAAACTGAAGCCACCGGATATACAATTCTTCTTCCGGTTTTTGGGTAAAACCCATATCAAAACCGCCCAGGTCATTGGCCAGGAAAGGAATCCGGCTGGTTTCTTTTCCCGGATCCGTAAACATGGCTATATTTTCCTTTAAGGCAACAGCCGGAACCCAGTCATTAAATCTGATCAACGGGTTTTCAATAGTCCAGTCGCTCCGGGTATCATCTGTCCATTTAGCTGGGTATCGTTTGTACTCTTCAGTCTCCATACCACCCGTATGGGAAAATATAAAGCCGCGGCCTTTTGTTTCCAGTCCGTACTCCTGGCTCAGTTCAAACATGGCCTTACAAGTACTGATTTTCGACGTGCGGTCCAGCTTGATGAAATCGGCGCCTTCTTCAAAAAAATGTTTCATCTGTTTTTTGAAATAGGCGGCGGCAGCGGGATTGTCGAAATCTATATTTCCGCAGGCCGTACCCGGATGTTCCGCTTTTTCCTGGAACATGGCGGTACTGGTACCTTTATTATGCCAGCTGTTTTTATTGATATATACGGAGGAAAAAAAGCCCTGGGTTTTAAAGTCGTGAAAGGCTTTTTCATTCCCAGTTTCCAGTATGCAATCCCAGGTCCAGAAGCCTCCTTTTATGCCTTGATGCTCCAGGTGTTTCCACATCTGTTTTCGGTTGGGATAGCCCACAGTATCCGCTATAAAATCAATGTACTTATGCGGGCCAATGCCTTTGTCCGCATGACTCCAGAACCAGGAGTCTATCCAATAGGCATCAATCGGATAGTCGTGTGCTTTGATGGCATCAACCCGGTCAATGGTTTGCTGCTGATTGGTGTACCCCCCGTACAGTACCCCAAACGCCCATGCAGGTGGCAGTATCAGGTTGCTGTCTTTTACCGGGAAAATTTTTACGGGTTGCGCAATGGCTATAGACTGCGACGTAATAAAGAATAAAAGTAAAGCAGTTATTGTTTTCATTTTTTGAAATATGTATTTATATAACGGATTAACATGACTGCAACTTCAAACTGGGTTGTTTCAGTCAGGTGTATGCCGTCTGTTGTCCGGTTTTCCAATCCGGCAAGCAGGGCTGTGTGTATATCGAGAAAATCAATTTGCTGTTCATTGCAAATATTCCGGAAATGGATATTGTTGGCGATGATCCGCTCTCCGGCTCCGCCGTATTTAACCGGATCAGCTTTGGTATTATCGGCCGGGGGCGGACTGATAACACAGATGCGGGGTATTTTTTTCTGATGACGTATGCAATAGTCTTTAACAGACCGGATCAGTTTGCTGAGGTTTTGCCGGACTGAATCCTGTTTGCCTGCAAAAACAGCTTTAGCATCATTGGTGCCCAATCCGATCAGTAACAGGTCGGGATTGCTCCCGGTTTTGGAAAAAGCGGAATCAAGATATTGATTGATATTACCCAAAGTATTCAGCCGGGGTTGCTCCAGATTATTAAAACCAATAGTGTTTCCTGAAATGGAAATATTGACCAGAGATGAATAGGGCATCAGCTTGCCCAACTGTTGCGGCCAGCCGTTTTCGGCCGCGCCATTCGAGTCGCCAATACATACAACTTTCAACCGGCTGGTATGTTTTTGCGTATCTGCCGGCAACAAACTCAGGGCTACCGGTGCCAGCATTTCGTGTCCGCCTTCAAAAAGGGTAAGCCGGACAGGGCCCGCTTTTTTTTCCAGCTGTATCAGCCGGTTCTGCAAACGGTTGTTACTGTCGGCGCCGGGATTGAGTCGTTGAGCCAGGAGTGACCTGATTACTTTTTCAGGAATAAGAAGTTCCGGCGACGATGGGAAAAGGGCGGTTACCACTTTATTATAAAACAGTAATGAATGGCTGATTGGTACTGAACCGGTATAACCATCATGTATACCTGCAAACAGGTGCAGTGGGATATTTTTTCTGCGCTTCACAGGTACGGTTAAATGCAGGGGAGAACGCCGGTCCAGTTCAGACCAGTCCATTACCCGCTTATGCATGGCTACCTGCTCAATATCCGTGGCATACCGGGCATTTCTTCCTTTTGATTCCCAGTACCAGCTCCTCAGATCGCTGATGGGTACCCAGGCGGAAAAACTTTTTACCGGATACATGAGTTTCATATAGCAAAGCAGGGCGGCATAGCCTCCGCCGGAAACGCCGATGATATGAACATTGGTACTGTCTGTATGTCCGCGACGGACAGCATAGCGGATGGCGTCTTCAATATCGGCAATCACCAGCGGACTGCCACAAGCATCCGGCCGGTTATTGGCGCCACGAAAGTCGGGGTGAATATAATTCCAGTTACGCAGCAACGCTTCACGGGCCAGCGGATCTTCCTGCATATAATCGCCGCTCCAGGTATGTAGGGAAACAATCAGGGGTTGTGCTTCAGCCTTTGTACTCTGATAATACCAGGCTTGTTGTACGGATTTGTCAACGCCTGAAATGAGTTGTATTTTTTCGAAAGGGGAGGGCCATGTCTTCGAAACCGTATTATCCCAGGCCGGATCATTTTTTTGTGCCCTTAGGTTTGTAAGGAGCAACGTAATAAAGCAGATCGTGCAGTAAACTGATTTCACCTGTTTTGTTTTCAAAACTACGATGGAAAATACGTTCTCTTAGTTCTTTTCTTTTTTCATTTTTTTTGCGGCCATATAAATATTGTCAAATTGTAACTGGTGAACACCGTGTGCGAAAGGAGAGTAGTTTCGCAGCATGAAGGCAAACCATTTTCTTCCTGGCAGGCAACAGATTCCGGGTTACCTGATTAAAATCATAATCGATTTGCCGGACCGGTTGCAACGTATTTTTGTTGTAATTCTCTTATTTGTTTACTTTTAGATACGATTGCTAAAATGAACGGGTATCAACAATATGAAAACAGCATACTGATTGACCTCTTATGTCAGAGTGATGAGGCTGCATTTACTGAACTCTATAACCGGTATTGCAAACAACTTTTTGCCATAGCCTACAGCCGGTTAAAAGAAACACAATCTGCAGAAGATATTGTCCATGATGTATTTGCCAGTCTCTGGGCCAACCGGGAGAAAGTGCATGTGGAATTGTTGGAAAATTACCTGGCTACGGCCGTCAAATACCTGGTATTGTCCAGGATAAAAAAGATAGAAACGGAGCGTGCCTATAAGCGCAGTTTTGGCTATAGCCCGGTTGCTGAAATTTCTGCTGAATCTTCCCTGCATTTTAAGCGGATTCTTGAATTAGTAGACCATGAAGTAGAGAAACTACCCGCGAAATGTAAACTCATTTTCAGGTACAGCCGGCAAAACGGAATGCCCGTAAAAGAGATCGCCAGCGAACTGCATATTTCTCCAAAAACCGTTGAGAACCAAATTAATAAGGCGCTTAAACAACTCAAGTTAGCCGCCCGTTCCTTCCTGCATTTATTCTGAAACACTGTCCCCCCAATTATTTTTAAAATTTTTTCAGGATTTCCGTAGGTGCTTTTGTCTGCCTGTCAGACTTATAGCATATGAAGGTTCCGGAAAACATAGTTCGTTTAATTGAAAAATACCAGTCGGGCACTGCCACGAAGGAAGAGTTACAGGAATTGAACGGATGGTATCATTCTTTTGCGGAGGACGAAGTAGAAGTGATTTCCGATAAATCTGAAACAGCGTTAACGGAGGGTATACATCAACGCTTGCTGGAATATATCCGTCAGACTTCTTCACCCGTTATCGGGAACCGCCGGAAACGCTGGTACTACGCGGCAGCCGCTGTTTTACTTTTGGGTATTGCAGGGGCTATCTATCAGTTACTAGATGACAGTACATCGCCTCCGGGAATAGCCGTTCAGCCGGCTCCATCTGTTTTACCTGTAAACGATATAGCACCTGGTGGAGATAAAGCTGTTTTGCAACTGGCCGATGGTTCCACTATTATATTGGACAGTGCTTCCAACGGATTATTAACCAGTCAGGGTAGTATTAAGGTGGAGAAGCAGAGTAATGGGTTGCTCGTGTATACAATTAACGGGAAACAAATTTCTGAGTCCGATGAAGCATTTTACAATACGATCACAACGCCCCGTGGCGGGCAATACCAGGTCACTCTCTCTGATGGCACCAGGGTCTGGTTAAACGCGGCTTCTTCAATCCGGTTCCCGGTATTATTTACGGGTGCAGATCGTAAAGTAATGATAACCGGAGAGGCCTATTTTGAAGTAGCCAAAAATGCAACCCGGCCCTTCAAAGTAAAAACAGGCCGTTCAGAGATAGAAGTATTAGGCACACACTTTAATGTAAATGCCTATGATGATGAACCGGCTGTGAGAACCACATTACTGGAAGGCCTTGTAAAAGTGTCGGTGGCTGATGCTGCGGGCAAACCAACGGCCCGATTTTTAAAACCGGGACAGCAATCCGGGATTACCGGAAACGGTGAAATTTCCGTATTGAATAATGCCGATCTGGAAGAAGCGGTAGCGTGGAAAAATGGTCGTTTCCAGTTCCGGAGTGCTGATTTAAAAACAGTACTGCGCCAGATTTCCCGGTGGTATGATGTGGATGTGGAATACAAGGGGAATGTAAATCTGCACTTTACCGGTCAGCTGATAAGGGATGATTATGTGTCCAGGGTATTTGAAAAGCTGGCGTTAACCGGGGTGGTACATTTCCGGATTGAAGGAAAGAAAATTATTGTTTCACCATAAAAACACACAGTATGACTGCTGATTATTGGTATCTGGCAGGCCGTTATGGGTAGCTGGTTTCTATGGGGTGCCCAATAAAAAACCGGGTTCCGTTTGCGGCGGAAACCCGGCTGAAGGCTGAGCACTGAATGAAACTACGTCTGTTAACGGTTGCCTATTCTTAAACCCAAACCTACCTGCCGGACAGGCAGGCAATACAAATTTATGTATTTAACTGCTCTTTGTAAATCAGGCTGGAAAAGAGGCCGATTTTCAACACAAACGATTAGAATTATGAAACTTATTACAGTTTTCATATTCGCCGCCTGCCTGCAGGTGAGTGCAAACGGGTACGCCCAGAAAGTTACCCTCAAAGGGGAGAACCTGACACTTCAAAAGGTTTTCGATGAAATCAGAAAACAAACCGGATTCCATTTCTTTTATGCGGATGAAGTACTTTCTTCCGCCAAACGGGTTACTGTGGATATCCGGAAAGCGGAAGTGGGAGAGGCTCTTGATTATTGCTTTAAGGGGCAGGATCTGACGTATACAATTGCCGAAAAAACGATTATTATCCGTAAACAAATAATGGCTCCCGCACCCGTGATAACGGCGGAAGAAATTCCGGTGCCCGCGGAGATTAAAGGGAAAGTGACCGATGCAAAAGGGGAACCTATTGCCGGTGTAAGTGTGGTGAACTCAAGAAACAGAAGAGGAACCACTACCAATGAAGCCGGTGAATTCAGTATCCAGGCGGAGCCGGGTGATGTGATTACCTTCTCTTTTGTTGGTAAGATGCAGCAAACGGTGAAAGTAACTGCCGGTAATAACCAGATCAATATTTCCCTGGCGGATGCTATGCTGACCAATGAGAATGTAGTGGTAACCGCATTAGGTATCAAACGGGAGGAAAAAGCATTGGGGTATGCCGTACAGAAAGTATCCGGAGAAAACCTGCAAAAAGTTTCCGGTGTGGATGTGGCAACATCGCTTACCGGTAAAGTGGCCGGGTTGCTGGTGAAAAACTCTTCGGATTTTGCTGCAGTTCCCGTACTGACCATCCGTGGAGAAAATCCATTACTGGTTATTGACGGGGTGGCCTATGCCAATAAAACGCTGAGTGATATTTCTTCAGAAGATATTGAGTCAATCAGTGTGCTGAAAGGAGCTACCGCTTCCGCGTTATATGGATTCCGTGGAGCCAATGGTGTTCTGCTGATTACTACTAAAAACGGCCGGAGTTCACAATCAGGTATTTCCATTGACTTTACCACAAATACCATGTTTACTGCCGGTTTCCTGGCAATTCCGGAAAAACAATCTGTATATGGTCGTGGTGGAAACAACACCTATAACATCAACTCTGATGCTTCCTGGGGTACTTCCATGGATGGGAAAACCGTAACACAATGGGATCCTTTCCAGAAAGTATTCAGGGATATGCCTTACCTGCCGGTGGGTGTAAATAATTTTAAAAACTTCCTCGAGCAGGGGTATATCACCAATAACAATATCAGTGTAGGCTATAACAAAGGAAATGTGGCACTGCGTAATTCCTTAAACTGGACACAGAATAAAGGACAATACCCGAATTCCACTTTGAATAAGTATACGTATTCATTCGGGGCGGACCTGAACCTGGATAAATTTAAAATGAGTACGAATTTGTCCTATGCCAAAAAAGCATCTCCTAATGTGGGATCAAACGGATATACATCCTACGACCCGATGTATACCCTCCTCATCTGGTCCAGTTCAGATTTTGATATCCGTGATTATAAAGACAACTACTGGATCACCAAGGGTGTTCAGCAGAACTATACGTATGGATTACAGCCCAACGGATCTTATACAGGAGCCAGTCAGAACAACCCGTATTATGACCGGTATGAAAAAACCAATGAAATTTCCAGGGATATCTTCAATGCGGATCTTTCCCTGAATTATGAATTCAGCCCCTGGCTGAAAGCGACGCTTCGTTCCGGTATTGATTTTTACAAGGAAGTTGGCCAGCTAAGGGTGTCAAAAGGATCATACCTGCAAACGGGTAACACGGGTGTACCGGGTAATCCCTATACCTGGAACGGCGGTAATACCGGGGCGTATGTATTGGGACAGAGTTCCGGTTTCAGTACCAACACCGATATGCTGTTATCCGGCGAAAGAGCGTATAAGAAATTCAGGTTTGAGTACCTCGCCGGTGGTACTGTATTTTTCAGCCGGGATGACAATATGAACGCGGCTACCAATGGAGGTATTTCCATTCCCGGATTCTTTTCTATTAAAGCTTCTGTAAATGCCCCGACTGTTTCACAAAGCCTTTACAGACGCCAGGTGAATTCCGTATTCACCCGGATTGGTATCTCCTGGAATAAACTGATTTTTGTGGAAGCAACCGGCCGTAATGACTGGAGTTCCACCCTTTCAAAATCACAACGTTCTTATTTCTACCCTGCACTTTCGTCCAGTTTTGTGATATCCGAGCTGCTGCCCGGTACAAGAAGCTGGCTGGATCTGCTGAAGCTGAGAACTTCCTATGCGGTCTCTAAAAATATTCCCGGTATTTATGCCATCAACAGCAGCTATACCATAAACAACAGTACGTGGAATACAACGAATGGCGCCAGTGTGCCTTCCAGTTTATACCCGACTGATATCACTCCATCAGCCGCTAATACAATTGAAGTGGGTCTGCAGGGTATGTTTTATAAAAACCGCCTGATGGCCGATGTTTCCTATTATGATAAGAAAATGTATGATGCCATCATAACCGGTAGTATTTCTCCCGCTTCAGGTTACTCAGGTATTTATACGAACAGTAAAGAAGTGATCAACCGTCGTGGATGGGAAGTAATAGTTAACGGAACGCCTATAAAGAATAAAGACTGGCAACTGGATCTGGGGCTGAACTGGTCTACTTTCAAACGCATTTATACGGCATTGGACCCGGTTTTCTCTGCTAAGAAACCCTGGATTTTTGAAGGTGCAAGGGTTGACGTGCTGCCCAGCCGGGCACAGTTATTCAGTCCGTCAGGAGAAATGATTTTTAATAACGGACGTATGGTGTATAGTTCCTATGACTCAAAGTTCGGGTACACAGATCCTGACTGGTTATGGGGAATAAACTCCAGCCTGAGATACAAGAACTTCAATTTATACCTGTCATTTGATGGTGTGTCCGGTGGTATAATGAATACAAGAACGGAAAGTTATATGTGGCAGTCCGGCAACCACCCCAATTCAGTAACGCCCGAAAGAGCACTGGATGTGGCTACACCGGGTTCTTCCAATTACCTGGGACAAGGCGTGAAAGTAGTTTCAGGTACGGTAACTTTTGATGCATTTGGCAATATCACTAATGATACAAGGGTATTTGCGCCAAATGATATTAAAACCACTTATCGTCAGTATGCCATCGACCTGCACAACAGCAGTGCCTGGGGCGGTAATGGCAGTCCGGCTGATACCTATTCCAAGACCTTCTTTAAACTGCGTGAAATTTCATTGTCCTATAACATACCGGCTAAGTACCTGCATAAAATTGCCAAAGCCGCGTCTGTCAGCTTTATCGGACAAAATGTGCTGTTAAAAGCGAAGGATTTCAAATATTCAGATCCGGATGGCGGTACAGAGGATTTTTCAGATCCTGCTGTGCGCTACCTTGGTTTTAATCTCAAATTTTCATTCTAAAAACAGCCACAATGAAAAAGCTATTTTATATACCCCTTGCAATAATTGTCATGAGTGTTGCAAGCTCCTGTAAGAAGTTCGATGAGCTGAATACCAATCCGGATGTTCCAACAACGGTAACCCCGGAATTGATTTCCGCGCAATTGATGAAAGACGTTTACCGGTTCTGGAATGTGAACCCCACAGACTTCGGTTCAGGAAATCTATGGGCCAAGCACACGGCCATGCTGGAAACGAATCCCAATCCGGGACAGTATTACTATTCTTATTATCCGTATGGTTCCTTTGGCGGTTTTCAAAAGCTGACTAACCTGAAACGAATGGTGGAACTGGCAACCGGTAATCCTACCGAGTCATCTTATAAAGGATTAGCCTTGTTTATGAAAGCAAGTGCCGGATTTAATATGGTGACGGATATGGGTGATATTCCTTATTCCGATGCAGGAAAAGCTGAAGAAGGAAATACCACACCGAAGTATGACAAGTCGGCCGACGTGTTTGCGGCTATACTGAATGATCTGAAAGCAGCTGAAGAAGCATTTGCCACCGGCGTTACATTCGGAGGCGATTTGATGTATGGCGGTAATCCGGTAAAATGGCGCAGACTCTGCAATGCCATGCAGCTGAAAGTACTTCAGACTATCAGTAAGAAGATCACGACGGAACAGAAAGCACGTTTCGCTGCCATTGTTGCAGCCGGGAATTTACTGACTGAGGCAGATAATTTCCAACTGGTTTATACAGAGAACACCAATGCTTCACATCCGTTTTTTAACGGGGAGAACCGCCGGATTGTTATTGGCGTTGCTAAACAGGTGGTCGATTTTCTGAAACTCAACAATGACCGGCGTTTATTCTATTTTGCAGAACCGGCTCCCTATAAAATCACCGGTGGCTTACTGGAGAATGATTACAATGCGTATGAAGGAGCCCCGACAGAACTGAGTGCCGATCAGCTGGCCTTGAACAGGGCTGCCGGTAAGTATTCACTTATCAACAAGCGCTATGTGGCATTACGCTCCGGCGATCCGAAACTGGAATTCACTTATGCCGAACAGTGTTTTATTATCGCCGAAGCCATCGAGGAAGGATGGTTAAGCGGGTCCGCTCAGACGTATTATGAAAACGGGGTGAAAGCAATTCTGAAATATTATATGACGCTGCCATCTGCAACGCCGGCTAACCTGCATGGTATGGCCATTACACAAAGTTATATTGATGGATATTTCACCGGGGAAGCCGCATATAAAACAGCAGGCACCAAAGCGGACAGGCTGCAACAGATCATTACGCAGAGATGGCTGCTCGACTTCTTCCAGGGTAACTCGCTGTTCAGTTACAAAACGTTCCTGCGTACCGGTTTGCCTGCATTCCCGCTGAATTCAGCAACCAGTATGAACCCGGATGATCCGGCCGTTTATCCCAAGCGCTGGAAATACCCGCCTTCTGAACTGACGACGAATGAAACCAATTACAACCAGGCGGTTACGGATCAGTTTGGCGGTTTCGATGGCATCAATAAAGTGCCGTGGTACCTGCAGTAATTGTAATGCAGTCAATTTATTTGTATGCAGTTTTAAGGTTATAGCAGTATGGAGGAGCCTCGGCGGCTCCTCCATCTCTTTTGCAACCGGAATCTGTACATCTTTCTCATATAGCGAGCAGTTCATAAGCAATAAAGAAAAGTGGATCGTATATTCTTGTCTAAGATTTTACCTCCACTTTTTATTTTCTGTATTGCCACTTCTTCACGAATTAATTCTACTAAAATGCTTACCAGGTTAAATATATATTTCCGGTTACTCCTGTCTCCGGCGTTTATTTTTCTTTCCTTTCTATCAACAGCACAACCGGGCAAGGGTAAACTTGTCTGGTCTGATGAGTTTGAATATTCTGGTTTGCCGGATAGCAGCAAATGGAAACAGGATGCAGGCGGACACGGCTGGGGGAATAACGAATTGCAATATTATACCAGCAAGGATACACAGCAGGCCGTTGTAAGAGATGGTAAATTGTTGATTACCGCACGAAAACAGGAAAAAGAAAACCGGCATTATACATCAGCCAAGCTCCTGACAAAAGGGATTCGGGAATTTCAATATGGCCGGATTGAAGTCAGTGCCAAATTACCCGCTGGAGTAGGTACCTGGCCCGCCATCTGGATGCTGGGTACGAATATCAGAGAAGCAGGTTGGCCGGCTTGCGGCGAAATTGATATTATGGAGCATGTGGGATATAATAAAGACAGCATATTTGGCACCATTCACACAGCTGCTTATAATCATGTGAAAGGAACCCAGAAAGGGAAGGGGATTTTTATTAACAATCCCTATACTGAATTTCATGTTTATGCAATTGACTGGACAGCGGAAAAAATTGATTTTCTGCTGGACGGGACTATTTACTATTCCGTAAGGAACGAACACCTGACTACGAAGGAATGGCCTTTTGATCAGCCTTTTTACCTGATTCTGAACCTGGCAATTGGTGGTGGTTGGGGTGGAAAGATGGGCGTGGATGATAACCTTTTTCCGGCCGTGATGGAAGTGGATTATGTCAGAGTGTACCAATAAGCCTGATCATTTTGTACCTTAACCTTGCTCTTGCACTCACCGGTAATTAAACATATGAAAAAGTTGTATATGAGTACCGTACACAAACTACTCCTCAGCCTGTTGTTTTTACCCGTTTTCGGAGGTGCCCAGTTTGTTACATTTCCCAAAGAAGCAAAATTCATTTTCGGGGATAATCCGGCATGGTCCGAAGCAGGTTACAACGATAATGGCTGGACTTTTCAGCAACTGGCAAAAAGTTTTACAAAAGATTCATCGTATGCATGGTACAGAATCAGGGTTGTGATTCCTTCTACATTGAAAACAAAGGATGGCCGTGGGCTTAAGCTGATGCTGGGAAAAATTGATGATGCGGACCAGACCTGGCTGAATGGACGTAAGATAGGAGAAACGGGTTCCTTCCCGCCGGACTATGAAACACAATGGGAAAAACCAAGGCTCTATATTATCCCGGAAAATGAAGTACGGTGGGATCAGGAGAATGTAATAGCTGTACGTATCTACAACCTAATTGGGGGAATGGGTATGTGGGAAGGTCCTTACCGGATAGAGCCATTGGGCTGGACAGACGATGTATCCATTGACAGGGAAATCGCGGAGATCAGCGGCAAAGGGGTACAACTGAAACTCAGGTTTAAAAATCTGACAGAACACGGATTCCGTGGAGCCGCATATTATTGGGTTGCAGATAAAACGGGAAAGAAGATTCTGTTTTCAGAACAAAAGACCGTATACCTTCCCGCAGGTAAAAACGAAATGGCGGTTGTTGACTTTACCCCGTTTAGGAAGCAAGGCGAAGACGTATTTACGGTTGGATACCGGATCAATGATGACAGCAGTGCCCTCTTCAGTACATATGATCAAATGTTTATTGCCGGCAATGAGCTGGACATTCCTGTAAACAACCAGGTGACTCCTGTTGTAAAAGATAAAATACAACCGGTGTTTACCGCAATTCCCTTTCAACAGCAACAGTTAAATGGCTATTTGCAAACCCGGTTGTTGCAGAACCTGGAGCAGCGATTACTGCAGGTGGATGAAGAAGGATTGATGGGTTCTTATTTCCGGCGGCCGGGTATACACCCATGGGCCGGTGAACATGTGGGCAAATACCTGGAAGCGGCCAGTAATACCTGGAAACTCACCCGTGATCCGCGGTTGAAAAAGCAAATGGACCGTATTATGTATGGATTAATTCATACACAAAAAGACGATGGCTATCTTGGCACGTATACACCCGATCAGTACTGGACCAGTTGGGATGTCTGGAGTCATAAATATAATCTGTACGGGTTACTGGCCTATTACTCCATCAGTGGTTATCAACCTGCACTGGAATCCTGTAAAAAAATGGGAGACCTGCTTTGCCGGACATTTGGAGAACAACCCGGCCAACTGGATATTATCAATGCCGGCACGCATGTGGGCATGGCCGCAACCAGTGTACTGGATCCGATGGTTGAACTGTACCGGTATACAGGGGATAAAAAATACCTTGATTTTTGTTATTATATACTCCGGGCCTGGGAACAAAAAAACGGCCCGAAGTTAATCAGCACTTTGCTCACCACGGGCAATGTGGCTAAAGTGGGCAATGGAAAAACCTATGAGATGATCTCCAATTTCGTGGGACTGGTCAACCTGTACCGGGTTACCGGTGACGCGGCATTGCTTTCCCCGGTGCTGATTGCCTGGAAAGACATTGTTAAAAACAGGTTATACATCACCGGTACTGCCAGTGCACATGAATATTTTCAGGACCCCGGTCATTTGCCGGCCGGTATCGATGCCAGTATGGGTGAAGGTTGTGTAACCACTACCTGGATGCAGCTGAACCAGCAGTTGTTTCAGCTTACCGGGGAAAACAAATATCTCGAACAGATTGAACGTACTTTTTATAATCACCTGATTGGCGCGGAGAATCCTCAAACAGGTTGTGTAAGCTATTATACACCGCTGATGGGAAAGAAACCCTATACCTGTTTTATTACCTGTTGTATGTCCAGTATTCCCAGGGGTATTGCCCTGCTGCCGTACTTTACCTATGGCCGGGCAGGGAACAGTCCGGCGCTCATGTTGTATGAGCCGGCTGTTTACACGGATACGGTACGTACATCGGATGCACGAAAAGTGGGGTTAACCCTGCAACTGGAAAATAATTTTCCGGCCTTCGCGGGCAGTACGCTGACCATGCAGCTCACGGAAAAAGCCCGCTTTCCATTCGTGTTACGGGTGCCTGACTGGTGCCAGGCATTTACCGCCCGGGTTGGCGGTACAACGTATAAAGGAATAGCCGGAAAGAACCTGGTGATTGAAAGAAACTGGAACCTGCAGGAGCAGATCAGTATCCGGTTTAAGATGCCGGTAAAAATATGGTCTGGTGGTAAATCTTATCCGGGTCAGATCGCTTTTCAGCGGGGGCCACAGGTGCTGGCAGTGGACAGTTCATTCGTTGCTGCAAGTTCGGCTATTACGGATACAGTGAAAAGAATGCCACTGCAGGCGGGTGGTTACCTGGAAGATGTAAAGACAGCGTTATTACCAGCCACCTGGATCGGGAAGCAGTTGTATCCCGTGTACTACCGGGATAAAGCAGGAGATACCAATGGAACCAATCTGATCGTAGTGCCTTTTGCCGATGCCGGGCAATCCGGCGGGGCTGTCAGGGTATGGCTGCCATTGGTAAAAAAACCATAAGGACATTTTTTATTATAGTGCAATCAAAAAAATTAGTCGTGAAAAAGATCGTTTCAGGCCTCTTCAGTTTACTGTTGTTACAACAGTTAACCGCACAATTGGAAAAGCCGGCCACCCTGACTTTCTTACATACAGCGGGGCAGGATATGATAGATGAATCAGGAAGAAAAGTATTTTTAAAAGGCGTTGGGTTGGGTAACTGGATGTTGCCGGAAGGATATATGTGGAAATTCGGGGCTGGAGGGGATCGTCCCCGTAAAATAGAGAAGCTGGTGGCGGACCTGATCGGCGAAGAGAAAGCCGCCCGGTTCTGGACGGCATTCCGGAAAAATTATATTACGGAAGCCGATATAAAGCGGATTGCGGAACTGGGGTTTAACAGTGTCCGGCCGGCACTTAATTCCCGGTTATTCATGACAGAGAGTGATCAGCCCGAATTTGTGGAAGAAGGATTTCAATTACTCGATTCATTGATCAGCTGGTGCCGGAAATATTCACTTTATGTTATTATCGATATGCATGGCGCGCCCGGCGGGCAAACCGGTCAGAATATTGATGACAGTCCCCGCGATCTCCCTGAATTATTTATGGAAAAGAAATACCAGGATCAGCTGGAAAATCTCTGGGTGAAACTGGCCACCCGTTACAAAGACGAACCGGTAGTGGCCGCCTATGATTTACTGAATGAACCCTTGCCGGTGGTTACGGGTGCTGCAGAAAAGTATAAGCACCTGCTGGTACCTTTATACAAACGGTTAACGGCCGCGATCCGGAAAGTGGATACCCGGCACATGATTACATTGGAAGGCTATGACTGGTCCAACAACTGGTCTTTATTTGACAAGCCTTTTGATGATAATGTATTTTACCAGTTTCATTACTATTGCTGGGCCCGGCCCGATCTGTTGGGTGGGATAGGTCATTTTTTACAGAAACGGAAAGAGTTGAATACACCCGTCTGGGTGGGAGAGACCGGGGAGAAAGGCAATACGATTTATTGGAGTACCACACAGTTGTTTGAAGCGAATAATATCGGCTTTTCATTCTGGCCCTGGAAGAAAATGGATACGCAGAATACGCCGTATTCCTTCAACAAGCCAACAGGATGGGATCAGATCGCCGCATATTCCAATGTGGGTCCAAAACCGGATCAGGCAACCTGTATCAGGGCATTTGATGAATTGCTGGAAAATATAAAACTGGCCAACTGCGTTTATTTTGAAGATGTGTGTAACGCTATACTGACTCGCATTCCGGGGAAAATAGAGGCGGAGAATTACGGGCATAAGGGATTTATGAAATCCTATTATGTAACGGACACAACACGGAAGTCGGCTTATTACCGCAAAACGGAACCAGTACAAATCAGTCTGGACAGCAAAGATGAAAAGCAATTCTGGTCTGAACAATCGGTGTTATTAAAGCAAAAGGATTGGCTGAACTATACCTACAGTAGTATAGATAACGGCATGCGTAAACTGCGTATCCGTGTAGCGGCGGTTAATGGAGAGGCCGTACTTGAGATACGGATGAATAACCGGAAAAAGAAAGTGGTGGTAACGGTGCCGGACTTTTCGGAATTGGATATCAGTACCCTTCCGGTTTACGCAAAAACGAATTCAATCAGGATACGGGTGAAGTCCGGTGAGGTAAAGCTGGATTGGCTGGAAATTTACTAAGAGGAAATAAAAAAAGGTCATGAATATTAAATCATGACCTTTCCGTGCCCGGGATCGGAATCGAACCGATACACCATTGCTGGCGGCAGACCTGCCTGCCGGCAGGCAGGTTTTGAGTCTGCTGCGTCTACCGATTTTAATATAATGGATTTATATTTTGGTTTTTAGGAATTCTTTTCCAATTCCGGATTTTAAAAATATTTCTCTTTGTCTTGCCTCAACTCTGGTTTGAAACGCTTCCATGTAAAATAGTATAAAAGGCAGGTAAGGCTTAGTTGTTTTGTTTTGTCCATTTTGATGTTGATGAAATCTTCTTTCCAGGTCATTAGTAAGACCTACATAAATGTAGTTTCTGGACAGGCTATTAAGTGCGTATACATAAAACATAGTATCCTAAAATAAAAAAAGACTGCCATATATATGACAGTCTTTCCGTGCCCCTGATTGGGGAATTATCGAACCAGTTTATGGAAGACCTTAAATTGATTTACAAATTGAATATATACTAAAGCTTTGATAAACAGTATTGTGTGACGTTAAACATCGATTTGGATAGTAAAAAACTAACTTGAAATTAAACAGATTTAAAATTTATGCCATTTCTGCATAACGTAAACAGAAACCTACTGGAGTAGTATAAACTCCATTTTCTTATCACATTCATGATTTAATGACTAAGTATTGGAACTTCTGGGGTGAGTATCGAATAATTCTTGTACTTGACTATCAAAAAGCCCCATCATTTTTTCATTAATCTCTTTTGAGATTCCCTCTGTGTCAGGAAATATTGTAAAATGCGTTATTCCTAATTCTAACCTCAATTGGTGATATATCTCTTTTTTACAAGAGTTTGGGATAAAGATTTTAGTTAGCGACTTTTCAATCGGGAAATACTCCTCCAGAGATTTGACCCAGAAACCGAAATAAATAAATGTTCCCTTTTGAGCTAAAATTCTTGGATTAGAATTATCAGTTTTAATTGCAAATGGAAAGTCTGCATTACTTAGGGAATTGAACTCGTATTTTGACAAATCAATAATCTCTTCGTTTCCATTAATTCCCATATTTAATTTCATGGGGTTTAAACAATACACAGACGCTCCCTTTTCAGACCATCCGTCATTCTCCAAAAAATCAGCAATTTCATTACCAGAAGACATTGGAGTTTCAATGGTTAAACCATGATTTGCCAATGCAAAGTAAAGGGCAACATAAGGATCAGCCGAAAAGTCAAGTAGCCTGGTAAGAATACCATAATGTTGCATTATGTACAGGTAGTCAATTTCAGTATAGTTACTGCAATCTGTAACTTTTGAATAATATTCTTTAAAAGCATCTAATGCACCTATATCATTAGGCAAGATAAATTTCCCTTTAGTAAGTCTAAAATCTCTTAGTTTTTCTGACTCAGTTAATTTCGGTATCGGAACTTTTTTACGGTATAAAGTAGGCTCAAGGCGATACATGGAGTTTGAATGGCCTCTATACCAGACTAAACTTTCAAGTTTTGAAATATTTGCAATTGTGGCAGAATACTCTGCTAAAGAATTAGCTGTATAAAGTTGCATAGATCATTAATTGATTGCATCTTTAATTGTCTTAAAGTTTTGCAAAGCACTTTCCATGTTTTCAATAATGTCATTTATTAAATCGTCTGCATCAGGTAAATTATCCAGGTCAATCAAATTATCATCCCGCAGCCAAAAAATATCCATATTTGCTTTATCCCTTGCTACTATATCATCATAGCTGTATTTTCTCCAACGTCCTTCTGGATTTTTCTCCGACCAAGTTTCCTTTCTTTTTTTTCTGTTCGCAGGATTATAACAAGTAACAAAATCAATCAGACTTTCGAATTTAAGTGGGTTTTTCTTGGGGGTGTGATGAATATTTGTTCGATAGTCATAGAACCAAATCTCTTTAGTAGAAGGTGACTTGGTCTTCTTCTTAGTTTCAAAGAAAAGAACATTTGCTTTGACACCTTGTGCATAAAATATACCGGTTGGAAGCCTAAGGATTGTATGTAAATCGGTTTCTTCCAGCAATTTTTTACGAATGGTTTCGCCTGCCCCCCCTTCGAACAGCACATTGTCTGGCAATACAACGGCAGCTTTACCATTTTCCGGCATAAGCATACTGACAATATGTTGCAAGAAAGCTAATTGTTTATTGCTTGTTGTAATCCATATATCACTGCGATAATGGTAACCTGCTAGTTTTGCTTTTTTTGCATCGTTTGTTACAACATCGCTGCTGGTTTTTCCAAACGGAGGATTTGCCAAAACTATATCAACTTTCTGTTTCAACGATTCCTTTAAACTGTCCTTGTCTTCTATATCAGGAGTAGTCTTTAAATCCCCTATACCATGCAAAAACAAATTCATTAAACAAAGCCTGGCTGTTGAGGGTACTATTTCCCATCCGTGAAAAGTTTTAAATTTCAGTGCCTTTTCTTGCACTGCTGTTAATTTCTTATTGTTTTGTCTGATATAGTTTAATGCACCTAAAAAGAAACCACCAGTACCACATGAGGGGTCTGCAATTGTTTGTGTTGGCTGAGGCTGAATACACTCTACCATAGCTTGTATTACTGGCCTGGGAGTAAAGTACTGGCCTGCGCCACTACTTTCTGCGTTTTTTTGTAAAAGCGATTCGTAAATTTCGCCTTTTACATCAACAGATTCAGAAATCCAATTTTCTTCATTAATCAGCTCAATTAGTTTTCTTAGTTTGTGCTGGTCATGTATTTTATTTTGTGCTCCATTGAATATTTTAGAAAGCATCCCTCCAGCTTCAGCAAGCTTTTTGAGATTATTACTGTAAGTGTTTATTACTTGTGAAACATCTGTTTTTAAAAGAGTTTTCCAATCACACCCTTTTGGGATATTGTAGTCAATCTTTTGTTTGGCCTGAAGGTTTTCATCAGCCATTTTCAAGAATAGTAAATAAGTGATTTGCTCCAGATAGTCACCATAACTTACCCCGTCATCACGAAGGGTGTCACAAAATGACCAGATTTTAGCTACAATGTTGTTTGTCATAATGTTCTAACTAAATTTTTTAACCAATGATAACCAGATAGTTCAGAATATGTCATTAAACAAGCTTTTCGAACACTTGTGTAGGGTCTGTCATTTTCTACAACTAACCTTTTTAAATCTTTAAAGCATTTCTCCATCATTCCTGCCTTTGCAGCCACATTTGGCGAATCATCTATTGCTTGCTTAGCATCTTCTATTTCTAACACACAGTCATCCCACGCAATTTTCCTTTCTTTTGACAATTGTTCTAAATCCAAATGGTAATAAAGTATTGATAATTTCACCCGATTTATTTCATAATCATCAATCGTTGCAGGAATAGCATCCCCTTTTTCATCAAATGTTAATAATGAGACATCATAATGCCGAGTTGGGTCTAATAGCAAAGGCAACTCACAGCCTACTGCGCCTTCGTCATCTGCAATTCCACCATTTACTATGTCTAAAGGAAAATAAAACCCCTTGCCTTTTACATCATCAGAATCTTTTAATCTATCTCTCCTTCGTTTGTTCGCCAAAGCACCTGTCAGCCTGTAGTTATCCCAATCATATGCCTTCCACCAATATCCATTCTGCTTAATAATGCTACCATCATGATTAATGGCTTTATTTTTGGGCCGGAAATGATCAACTTCAAAATCATTGTTACCAATCGGCCCTTCTGAATACCAACACTTATTATTAGATAACCCTAACATTGCAGCTTGAAATTTATTCCAATCTGGGTGGTCATTAATATATTCTTTTCGCTGAGGAATTGTTAATCCTTGCATTGCGACAAAATGGGCTGCACGAGTTGCATCCCATCCAATAGCATCAGCAGTTGCTTTCAATTTACTAATATCAATAAACCTCATTCTGTATTAGCCTTTTTTTCTTCCTCAATTATTTTTTCGATTACTTCCCTTGCAATCTTATCCAGCTCTTGCTCCTCTTGTTTTGAATATTTTCTATTAGTAAATTCTTGTCGTTCACTCGTCAATTGCAAAAAACGATTATATCTGCTATCTACAGTTTCATCGTTTATACCAATCTCATCAAAATATTTTTTAAGCCTTTCAAAATCATTGCGTTCCTTTTCACTAAGGTTTTCTTTCGTAAGCTTAGCCTGAAGAAACCGCTTTCTATTTAATAAATCCTCTAATTTTTTACTCATTATTGACGGCACTCCAAACAATTCGCTTGTTAGAATTCTTGAAACGCTCATTTCTCTTGGACTAATAAATGGGTTGTAGGCGATTGTTTGTCCAGACTTATCATCTTTCTTGAATATTTGAACTTGATTCTTTTTTAGGTTTCCTATAACAAGCGGGTCATGCGTACAAAATATTATTTGCGTTGTTTCAGGTCGTTTTACGACTTTGTCAAAGTATTCTAGAAATTTCCATTTCCATACAGGATTTAAATGAGTATCTGGCTCATCAAGAAGAATCAAGGATTCTTCATCTTTCGTAAATTTAAGCATACCAAGAACTGTAAGTAATTGCTTTTCACCTTCACTTAATTCACCCATTGCTAATTCACCTTTTACATTTTCTTTAGCAACCTTAATTTTAATATCAAAAAGTAAATCTGAAATTTCAATGCTATTCAAAGCATTAAACAAAGGGATTTTATCTGAATACATTTTTGTATCCACCAAATCCTGAAAAGTTTGTTTATCCTTAATATAAAGATAAAGCCTGCTTTGTGTCTCACTCTTTTTGTAAGTTGTAGACACTCTTTCTTCGTGGTAAATTGGCGCCGTGGCAAAGCGATAAAGGTCTTCTAGAAACCTTCTGACAAGGCCGCTTGCATTCCAGAAACGATCCTCACCCTTCTTTGATTTTGACCAGTCTGGTTGTTTAAGAATAAAAAGTGCTGAACCAAAGTCTTTTATTTTTAATTCATCATTCAAAAATTTTATGGTTTCTTTTTCTTGGTCCTTGAACATATAAAATGCAATTAACGCAAGGCTTGAATGTATGTTTTGAACTAAAAATATTCTGGGTATGCTATCAAATCTTGTGTGCTTAGCTTCTTCCTTTATTATTTGTTCATAATACTTTCTTGTATGGTCAGAATACAAGTCTTTTAATCTCTCGCTAACACCAGAATAATAAACAAAAACATGCTTGGGCAGAAAAATTTCTTTCTTCTTATAAAAGGTAGATTTATTTATTTTTTCTGAATTCACTTCAAAAGAATACCCATTTTTGAGTGAGTATTCAATTTCAACAGAGTTTTTTCTGCATTCATATTCAATGTGATATTCAAATGGTTCCTTTTGTTTTGAAATTTGTGGTGGTCTATCTAAATCAAGGTCCCTGAATATAACTACTAAGGCTTCCATAAGATTAGACTTGCCAGTGGCATTTAGACCTATCAAAACCGTTTCCATTGATTTTTCATCAAAGTCAATGGAAAAATCATCCAAGTTTTTGAACTTGGATTTAATGTGAACTTTATCTATTCTCATAAGTCAGAGTTAATAATGATTCAGTATCTTTTTTTATTTCAAATACTTGATTTTTAAGACTTTTTAATTCTGCATAAAATTCCTCAATATCATTGCTATGCACCGACTGAAGCCAAACATCTTTTGCAGAAACAGGCTTATTAGCAGCTTTAAGTATTTCAAGAATTGAAAACTTTTGCTTACTGTTTTGTCTTTTTTTTGTTATACTCATGTAAAGTTCTTTTTGTTCGATGAGATATTTTTCTTTCTCCTTCTGTATTTGAGGAAGCAATAAACTTGCTGGCTCGTCTGCATTATTTTGAGAGCTAATATTTCCATTCATCGCCAAGGAAAGAATTTTGTGTCGAAAAACTTGAGCTTTATTCAAGTTTTGCTTAGTTGTTTCTTTTAGATTCTCACTTATAGTTAAACGATATTCAATTTCTCTCACAACCTTCTCCTGTTCAGAAAGTGAACAGATCGGGATTGGATAACCAATAAGTTTATCTCCATTGATGTTTGATTGATTTACAGCATCTGTTTTAACTTTATTCCCATAACTTCTTGCAATTGGGCTATTCAGGTAATAGTTGAGATAATCTCCATTGATAATACTGTCTATTTGATTTATCCTAATTAAATATCCGGCGAAAATTGCGTCCTGTTCTCCTTTGAATATTGCAGATTTACCAACTAATTCAGGGCTATTAGTCCTATTAAATAATACATCATTCCTTTTCAGCTTGTACTTGGTTATTTCGGCTTTATTGCTCGTATAAACAAGGTCTTGCCATTGGAAGAAGTGATTTTGAATATTTCCCATTCTGAGTACTGGAACTTTTCCTTTTTTCTCAGATTTTGTGGACGATCCATAGCTTACCCCTAGAGTAATATCATTAATTTTTATCCACGCCCACGTATTAGGAATATTAGGTAATTCTTCTATCTCTTTTTTTGTTAAACTCGGTATTAATTTTGGTAATGAAGGTTTGGTAGGTTTTTTACTTTTTGAAGTGCTGTTATTCCATTTCTTAAGCTTTTTAGTCCAGTCGTCTACCAAAGTGCGATAGAGATTCTCTTTTAGGAGCGTTATGTTTTGTACCAACTTTTTTGAAGCTGAATTACTTATTTCATTATCGGCTAAAGTAAATTTACCCTGAAAGGCATCTTTTAAAACTACATTCACATATAGCGTCAGCTTTTTCTGAACAGTATTTAAGTTTTTCTCTGCTTCATCCAATTCGCTGAATAATTCTTCAACTTTATTAACAATTCGTTTCTGTTCCGGCAAAGGTGGTATGATGAGACTCGTAGCTTCAAAGTCCTTTTTTGTTATATGTGACAATCCAGCAGTACCTTTTGATTTTATTACAAAATCGATAACCAGATAATTAAGTGCATAAAACAAAAACATTTTATCAATACCGCTAAACGTAATTACTTTAAAAATATGTTGATTTAGATATGCTTCTTTTCCATCCCAAATGTGAGCACCAAATGAAGTTCCGGGAGTACCAGACCATGCAAACAGAAGATCGCCCTTAGTAATTTTATATTGTGGTTCAACAAACTGCGTTTCGGAAATATAATTATAGAAAGCCCCTGGGTTGTTTAAATTCTGTATTCTGATGATAGGTATCCCTTTATTCCTCCAATCTTGTGATTTAAATGCCTTGCCATTAATAAAGTGAGCAATATCTGACAACTTTGCTTTTGTCCACCCTTTTGGAATTTTATTTGTCCTTTCGATACTCATTACTATATTTTTTCAAGCAGTTCTGACTTTATAAACTCATACGCTTTCTGATTATCATATTCGATTCCAGGGCGCAGTATCATTTGAATATCTCCAGTAAATTCTTTGTCTTTCATTTTTTCTTCCATGTTTAACATAAATTCCTTTTGTGAGGGCAACTTATCTACTACAAATTGCATATATTCTTTATAGCAAGACAGTAATTTTCCTGTGTCCATTTTGTGATGTTTATAAGCCCAATAAATGTCAAATAGATCTCTGCTTTTTCGGCGTTGATACAACGCTCTTATTTTTGTGCCAAACAATTCTTCTAATTCATAAGTAGTCAGTTGACAACTACCATTAAACCAAGAATTCTTCACTTCAAATTCCATCTTTTTATATCCAAGAATACTAAAATGTTCCCTCGTGTTTATTTCGATTTTCAATCTCATATTTATCACTGGTGCTATTTCGGATGTGAAGCGGTAAGTAATGGTATTGTTATGTTTGCTTTGCTCAATTTTGGGTTTGCCTTCCAAAAATTTCATGCGTTCCCGTACCTGGTCGAGAATAGGGCCAATGGTCTCGCCTTTTATCTGCACCAGATCAATATCTTCAGAATATCTTGCCTGTGGTTTCAGAAATAGCTTGTGAAAGGCAGTTCCCCCTCTAAACGCCAGATGTGAACTTAATAATTCATCAGAGAATATTTCTACTAAGGCTCTCTCAATTATCAAGTCCTGTTCAATCTGTGCATTATCTGGCCAGGGTGCATTTTCTTTCCATTCTTCAATGTATCGCCTTGCTATCATAAATCACTTTCTATATTAATGTTCTTTATTACTTTCCATTTATCATCTATTTCTGCACTTTTTGATTTTTGATTCGATAAGGAGACTGGAAAAATATTTCTACCCTTTAATGCCTTAATCAGCGCATCTGACAATTTTTCATTTGCTAACTCTTTATCCAATAGATACCCCAATCGTTGTATAGCTGCTGTTTGAGGGTAACGCTTTGCGGTATTAGTCAATTCGCTTGGTTTAATTTCTGACAATAATTCTTTCAAAATACTAACTGTGTTGTTGATGCCGATATTGTCGGTATAATACAGCAGGTCAAGCGCAGTGAGTTCTGGAGTACTTACATTGATGTTTCCAGCATCTGTTTTCTTTTTTATTATGTCCTCATCACCCCAATCTTTCTTTATATAAAAATTCAACTTTAGTTTTTTACTATTTATCTTTCTTAGTGCTGGCTTTTCAGTGATAACAAAAAATTCCATTGGCTGCTGGTGCGCTGCGCCATGCAATGCTGCCGCGGATAGCAGGCCAACATAATATCGCTTATTTAATGACCGCATTAAATCATCAATAAACAATGGCGGTGGAACCATACCCTGATTGGAATATTCCGGCGAAATAATAGCATAGAAGCCCTTGCGTATTTGAGCAATTTGGCTTTTTACTTTCAACCGATAAAGGCTTTGATGAATTGCTTTATCTGATATTGGGAATTTCTCTTTGACTTCAGCCAATGAAAATGAATATCTTCCAATTGAGCGAACTTTATGTATAAAGTCTTCGAGGTATTTATATTGAACAGCTAATTTGGGCATTTATTTTGTTTGCTATTTACTACACATATCGTAGCATATTGCGAATATAAGCTTTTCTATCTTTTAGGACAAACCTTTAAGCGTAAGTATTTTAGTACGATACAGTACAATACAACTTCATAACAATTCCCTATCGCTCCGGAGTAACTCCCCAATGCCTCCTTAATGACTCCCGAATTCTTCCATGCTGCCAAGTTAAACAATCACAATCCTGCACCTAGAATCAGCTTTAGACTGCAATAGTTTTGCCAGCAAAAAATTATGGCAAAACAGAAACATTCTTTACGAGATTCAAAAGACGGGGATATGATCAGCCTTGAAACATGCAAAGAGATATTAAACGTCAACGGAAATCAATATACTGATGAAGAAATTTATAAGATCAGGGAATACATGTATCAATTAGTGGAAATTCAGATTAGGCACTTTAATCAATGGCAGGAAGATCAAAATTAGAGAGTTTCATGGTAAACTTTTTAAGACAATATCGGACATTAAGACCCAAAACATACAAATAGTCTCAATTTCTTTTAACTACTTACCGAAACATGCTGAAAGTGGAAAGTGAGACTTTATGGGCATCGTAGGTTTGCAAAAAAAAAGATTACTATGAAAACAATCAAAGTAAAGGAACTCGAAGTTCCCGTGGGCGCAATGCCTGAAGTAGTTGACATTCTTATGGAAAATGATCTGGATAACAGCCTTACAGGCACAGATGAGGACCATGAGCTTATTTTCCTGGAGGTCAGTTATGACAAGGATGATGAAGATCAGCGCAGTGCTGTTCATGAAATTGAAGACATTAGCGCCGACTATGAAGACGATGATGATGGCGATAAAAAGGAGGATTAACCCTCCTTTTTATTCTATTCAGGTAAAAGCAACTTGCCCAAAGATGCGATTGAATTAAGCAACACCGAAGTGATGCAAAAAAGGGGGAGGGTCGAATTATATTTTGTTGATAATCAATAATATGTATATTTGAAAAGGAGAAAGATGGAAATGAAACAGGAAGAAAAAGAGAAAATATCCATCGCCGAAATCAAAGCTGATTTTGATGCTGAGGGCGAGATATTTGATGAAGGTGAGATTGAGAAAATCAGGGACTTTTTATACCTGTTTGCACAAATCACCTATGAACAGTATAACAGGAATAAACAAGCTACAGGAACAGCAAATTGTAAAGTAATAAACATAAACGAGCAATCCGATGAATCAACAAAAAGCAATACTCTATATCCGTGTGAGTACAGACGAACAGGCTGAAAAAGGGTACAGCCTGAAACATCAGGAAGAAAGATTAAGACAATACTGCCAGCATCAGCAAATAGAAGTTGTTGCTGTTTACAAGGAAGACCATTCTGCTAAAACTTTTGAAAGGCCAGAGTTCACCAAACTCCTGGCCTTTTGTAAAAAGAACAAGGGATGTGCTGACTTACTTCTTTTTTTAAAATGGGACAGGTTCAGCCGCAATGCAGGAGATGCCTATGCCATGATTAATCAATTGAACAAATTTGGCATAGAGCCGCAGGGCATTGAGCAGCCACTTGATTTGAATGTTCCTGAAAACAAAATCATGCTGGCATTTTATTTAGCCGCACCCGAAGTAGAAAATGACAGGCGTTCATTAAATACCATCGCAGGTATGCGCCGTGCAATGAAAGAAGGCCGGCATGTAACATTAGCACCAAGAGGTTATCGCAATGCAAGGAATGAATTGAACAGACCAATCATTGAACCTAACAAAGATGCTGTGCATGTTATTTGGGCATTTGAAGAAGTGGCAAAGGGAATTGACACTGTAATGGATTGCTGGAAAACGGTATCGAAAAGAGGGTTTAAAGTGAGCAAGAATCAGTTTTGGAATATGCTCCGCAATCCTATCTATTGCGGCAAGATATTTATACCCGCATACAAAGACGAAGCTGAAACCACTATTCCGGCCACACATGAGGCTTTAATCAGTGAGGAATTGTTTTATGAGGTACAGGATGTGCTAAATGGAAGAAAAAGGAAATTTCCTGCTAAGAATACATTGAAGGAGGAACTGCCTCTTCGTGGATTTTTGCAGTGCCGTAAATGCGGAGGGCGGTTAACGGGAAGCGCATCAAAAGGCAATGGCGGCAGGTATTTTTATTACCATTGCTCAAAAGGTTGCAATGAACGCTTTAAAGCAGATGAGGCCAATGATCTGTTTGTAAAAGAATTGGAAAGAATATCCTTCAGTAAGGGTGGTATTAAGGTTTTCAGGAAGATAGTTACCGATTATTCAAAGAAAATTGGCAATGACCTGTCATTTTCCAACCAACAAATAGATGTTGAAATAAAAAAGAATCAGCAGAGAATTCAAAATGCACAACAATTGATGCTGGATGGCCAATTGGATCCATCAGATTACAGGGACATAAAGAACCGGTTTGAAAAGGCAGTAATGGAACTTGAGAAAGAAAAACGGCAAATTTCCTCTCTGGATTTTAACCTGAACGAGTATGCTACTTCCGCTCTTGAATTAGTGGAAAATCTGCCAAAATACTTTACCAGAGCGGATTTGAAGGCAAAGCAGCAGATTATTGGTTCGATATGCCCTGAAAAACTGGTTTTTGAAAATAAATCGTATCGAACCAAGCGTGTAAATGAGGTGCTTGCGCTGATATGCAGTGCAGACAGGGCTTCCAGCGGTTCTAAAAAGAAATTGGCTCCCGTTTTTGGGAGCCAATCCAATGTAGTGCCCGGGATCGGAATCGAACCGATACACCATTGCTGGCGGCAGATTTTGAGTCTGCTGCGTCTACCAATTTCGCCACCCGGGCATTGATTTCAAAAAGTAAGAGCTAATTATTTTTTCCCAGATCGAACCGATACACCATTGCTGGCGGCAGACCTGCCTGCCGGCAGGCAGGTTTTGAGTCTGCTGCGTCTACCAACCTGCCTGCCGGCAGGCAGGTTTCGCCACCCGGGCAAACCGGGTGCAATATTACGCCATTCCGTTCAATTGGCGCCAGATACGATCGAGGTATTTTTTCTTATAGTACCAGGCTTTTACCTGCAACAATGCTTCTTCGGAAGTAATACCTTCCTGATAATTTTCCACCACCTGCTGAACCGGTTCATAGATCTCTTTTTGAAGTATATCAATTCTTTTTCCAAGTGCGGCCATATCTGCATCCCCGGGCTCCATCAGGGCTTCATTGATCTCCATTACTTCCATCAGGAAATCGGGAGGCAGCGGATACTTTTCGTCTTCATCCAATACGCCCTTCAGTTCAAGTACGTAGCGGATAGTCTCGTCCGGCGACTGAAAAGTTTTCCAGGCTTTGTTGAGCAGTGCCGATTTTTCCAGCATGGCCGAACGGGTGGCTTCGTCGGCCTGGGTGTGAAAATCGGGGTGGAATTCCCGGCTCAGGGAAAAAAAACGGGAACTAAGTCCGGAAGTAGCCACTTTTAACTGTACCGGGATATCGAATATTTCGAAATAAGTCATTGCTGATTAATGGTTTTTGTATTATTTCTGCAAAATAATTGGGTAGATTGGGTTACAAAACAATATTCCGCACACACAAATTTATGTATAAAGCATGGAGGTAATCAGAAACTTCCCCGATCCTGAACTGGTGGCCAATCTGAAGGCCGGCCGGCGGATGGAGGAATCCATAAAAGAACTATACCGTAACTATTTTGACGGACTTTGCTGGTATATCATGAACAACAGCGGAAGCCGCCAGGATGCAGAGGATATTTTCCAGGAAGTACTGGTCAGTTTTATTGAACTGGTACAACAGGATAAATTCAGGGGGGAAGCGAGCATTAAAACCTTTTTATTTTCCCTGAACCGGTTTACCTGGCTGAACGAATTGAAAAGAAGAGGTCGGGCGCTGGCACGGGAAGAAAAATATGAGAAAGCACAGGATCGGGTGGAACTGGATACCAGTCAGCATATCGCGGATCGGGAAGGGAAAGCGGAAGTGTTGCGGATTGTAGGCGAACTGGGAGAGACCTGTAAGAAAATCCTGTTATTGTTTTATTATGAAAACCTGTCCATGCGTGAAATACTCGACAGAACCGATTATGAAACGGAACAGGTGGTACGTAATAAAAAATATAAATGCCTGAAACAGCTGGAGCAAATGATAAATGCCAATCCGGCTTTAAAACAAACCTTAAAAAACCTGATGCATGGATAATTCTACACCTGAAATGGATGAAAAACTGGTCCGCCTCCTCGATGGAGAATTGACTGGAGCGGAACAGGACACTCTCAGGGCTGAACTGGCGGCAGACACCGGGTTGCAAGAGCAATACGACCGTTTACTGTCCACCCGCGCTGCCCTCCGTCATTACGGGCTCAGCCGGCAGGTACAGGCCATTCATAAAGAAATAATGGAGGAGAAAACGGCCCCCGTACGCAAACTCAGCCCTGTACGGCGTATAGTGCGACTATCCGTTGCCGTTGCCGCGGCCGCCGTACTGGTTGTCGGCTTATTTGCAGGGTACCACTATTTGTCCCTCAGTTCCGGAAAACTGTTCAGTGCCAACTATCAGCCATTTGAACTCAATACCGTAAGAGGAACCGCTGTTACAACCCCTTTGGAAGACGCGTATAAGAATAAAAATTTTGCGGAAGTAATCCGGCTGCATGATGCCGGTACGGAGCAGACCATTAAGGGCGAATTTCTGAACGGGGCGGCGGCGCTGGAATTAAATGATAATACCCGTGCCATCAGCTCCTTTAAGAACGTGATTGCCTATAACATCACAGCCCAGACTCACTTATTAAAAGAGGAGGCTGAGTATTACCTGGCCCTTTCTTTTATCCGGCAGAAAGAATATACCGAAGCGCTCCGTTTACTGGAAAGTATACATGGCAATCCGGATCATCTCTATAACGGAAAAGTAAGTACCGGACTGATCCGGGATGTGAAATGGCTGCGTTCAAAATAAGTCATAAACCTATTGCTGATTAGTACAAAAACTCCCTGACGGGAGTTTTTTTTTGCCCGGCGGTTACAGGCATACTCCCGGTGTTGACCAATTACAGTAACAGCAACCGGACAACAGCTCCCTGCTGGCCAATTTTTTAAAACAACTGATTTACAAACGTAAACCCTGAAAAACACAGTTATGAAGAACAAATCAATTTTTTTCTTTTTTACCGTCCTGGTAGTGTCGGTAATCATGTATTCCTGTCAGAAGGAAACAACAGGCAGTTCAAATCCTGATAAGCCGCATACGGTCCGGATTTTTCTGACCGATCACCAGACCCCCGTATTTGACAGTGTATTTATTGATCTGCAGGCCTTGCAGGTAAAACTGGAGGATGACAGTCTGCCCAATGACGGCTGGGTGAGTCTCAGCATCCGTCCCGGGGTGTATAATATCCTGCGTTTCCGTAACGGACTGGATACCCTGTTCAGCAACGGTACATTGCCTAACGCCCGGGTAAAGAAAGTGAAACTTGTATTGGGTACGCAGAACAGCGTGATGAAAGACGGACAGTCATTCCCCCTCCGCGTGAAGAGCGAAGACCGGGAAGTGATTGCCAACCTGGATGACAGCAATTTCGATATCAGCAACGGACAGGTAATGTTCTGGATTGATTTCGACGCGGGCAATTCCATCCAGGTGGATAACAGCGGCTCCGGCAACAATAACGGCTATCGCCTGAAATCGCAAATCAAAATATTTTCCCGCAGCCGTTCCGGCAGTATTGAAGGGCGCGTATTACCCCGTGCCGCGGATGCCATTGTAAAAGCGGTGATTGGTACGGATACGGCCACGGCTATTCCTTTTGATGATAACGGCGAATTTAAAATCGTAGGATTAAATGCCGGAACTTATAAATTACTCATTGATGGACAAAACGGTTACCAGGATACCACCATCAATAATGTGGTTGTCCGTAACCGGGAAGATACACATGTGCCGGTAATAACGTTGCATCAATAATGCAATTAGCCGATGAGCCGATGTGTTGATGAGCCGATGTGTCGACGAGCCGATGAAGTGATTTTACGGAAATAATTAAATCATTAAATCACTTTCTGTCTTCTAGTTTCTTCTCTCATCAACACATCGGCTCATCGGCAAATTGGCAAATCAGTTAATCAGCACATCGGCTCATCGGCAAATTGGCAAATCAGTTAATCAGCACATCGGCAAATTGGCACATCGGCTAATTATTCTTCCTTCCCACCATCTTATACAAAAAGGCTCCCCCGATAATGGTCAGTGCAATCCACCACCAGTTGCGTGAACCGCGGTCTTCTTCGTAGTTGCCAATGTAAATCAGGTGCGCCCAGTAATCCGGCGTTTTAAGCCGCGGATCAATTTCATTGCTTTTCAGCAAGTCAATTTTTCCCTGTTGCAAGGCTTTGTCTTTACTGTATCCTTTTTCCAGGTAGTAGTGCAGTCGTTTGGTAATAAAAGCCGTGGTTTTATCTTCCGCTTTCCAAAGTGAAGTAATGATATCCGGGCAACCGGCATATGCAAAGGCCCGTGACAGGCTCATCAGCCCTTCACCTTTTACAAGTTTGCCCGCTCCTGTTTCGCAGGCACTGAGAATGACAAGTTGCACGGAATCCAGCCGCAGGTTGGCGATTTCACCGGCATAGAGTTTATAATCCCTGTTGTCAGGGTAAAAAGCGATATAGGAATGAGAGGGCGTATCGTTATTTACGCTGGCATGAGTAGCCAGGTGAAGAATGGGATAGCTGTTGGAAAAAGCCAGGAAATTCTTTTTAGTGGCGTTGGTACTGCTGAGGATCTTTCCTTTCAGCCCGCTGATTTCTTCAGCAGAGGCTGGCAACAGGCTATAAAATTCTTCCTGATTTACGGAAGCCGGATAGGGTTGGGTAAACGGCGCAAAAGCCAGGCTGTTACTCAAACGTGCGGAAGCCGGATTTTCACCGAACAAGGCCGTGCTGAACTGATACTGAATGGAAAAATGTTCCAGCAGGTATTTCCGGTTTTCATCCTGCAAGGCTTCAAAGGGAAGATGGTTTAATTCATCATCCGGGATAATAATCAGCCGGGAACTTTGTTTCAAAGAGGCATACAATGGTTTAATAAGTACCTGGTATAATGCATACGCATTGTTGCCGCCTTCATACCGTTCGTCGGGTGACACCTGTTGCAGGCTGTTCTTAAATTGTTCCAGCCGTTTGAAAAATACCGGATCAATATCGGTTTTATAGTACTCAAATTTTTTATTGGTTATCAGCAGGGCCAGTAATTCCCTGTCGGATAAATGATAGGAGAGTAAGGCGGAATTATTATCCAGTTTTCGCTGAAGCTTTGTAACCGGGGGAATACTGGCGCCGGCTTCCCGGATACTCCATTGCGGATCTGCGGCAATTTTATCCTGGATTTTTCCCAGTTCTATTTCCTGATCCCGGACGGCCGATCTGAGTTCGCCGAGACGGGTACTGTCTTTCTCCCGGCCGGCTTCCAGTATCAGCCGGGTTATACTTTTTTTTATGTTCGTTTCTTTCGTGATTAATCCTTTTTCCTGGTTGTTATTAGTGCGCAATTCATTCTCCTGTACATTCAGCGTGAGGATGGACGCTTTATTCAGCTGATCGAAATTGTAGGTTTGCTCAAGGTAATTTATTTTCCCTGTCAGTTCATATAACTGCAGGCTGATGTCAATCGGCTTGCTGTGTATATGGTGTTTTATTTTTCCAAGAAAAAGCCGGGCTTCATCAGAGTCGTAGGTGTGTTCCACATAACTGGCCAGCCGGAATGCTGCCTGGTAGGCATCCAGCGCCTGCGCCAGCGGGGTAATTTCTTTTGATTGCTGGTAGAGTGTTTGCAAGGCATCCGCTTTATCACAAAGTGCGTTGAAAAGCTGAATATAGGAATAGACGCCGGTGAATTTTTCAGGATTACTGCTGAATGCGGTGTCGTTAAACATGTGATGAAACTGAATGACCGCCTGCTGATATAACGCAACTGCCTTTGCCGGCTGATGTTTTGACAAAGCCAGTTCTGCCTGGTGTGTCAGTGTAAGTCCAAACGTTACATTTTTTGTATTGCCGTTTCGTTTTTTGTTTTCCGTATCGGCGAGCGCCAGGTAAAAGGCGGCAGAATCAGGGAGCTTCATTTCCAGGAAAGCCTTTGCCATTTTATTGTACAGCTGCACCGTATTATCCGGTGCCGGTGTTGTTTGTCTGAACCAACGGATGGCGTCTGCCGGGGCACCCAGGCTGAGATCAATCATGCCGAGGTTTTGCCGGATCACATTTTTATAAACGGGAGAGGGCAATAACTGCAGGTAGATGGCTTTGGCTTCTTCATATTGCTCCAGGTTGAGCAGGGCCGAGGCGATATTGTTTTGATAGGTTACCCGCAGTTCTTTCAGGGCAGGGTCTGCGGGTGAAAGTTTTGAAAGTGCTTTGTCAAAATAATTACGTGCCTGTTTATAATTGCCGGTTTCATAATGAATCAATCCTAGCTGGTTGTACAGACGTTGCTGATCCGTCAGCGGGCTTGTATATTTTTCACTGATCGTTTCCGCCTGTTTGTAAAATGAAACGGCAGAGTCGTACTGATGCAGGCTGTAATAAACCGTACCGGCATACAGACAGGGTTTGAAAAGAAAGGAGTCGGGCAGGCTGGTATTTTGCCGGCCCCAACGGATAGCTTTCAGATAATGTTCTTTGGCCGCTTCCAGTGAATCGAGATAATGATAGATGGAACCGATACGGGTATGCGTGATTACGGAAAGAGAATCCAGCCGGCCGGATTCAAAAAACGGGATCACCTGGAGGAATAACCGGAGAGCGGTACGATTGAGAGCTTCCTCTTTTTCTTCCGAATAGTTTTTAGTGAAAGAGCCTTGTTCCGCTTCCTTATAATTTTTTTCAGCCTCCGCGTACACGGTCCAATATGTGCCGCCGGCAGCAGTACGCTGTTGTGCCCAAAGCCAGCCCAGTACAGCCAGTACAAATAAAAAGGAAAACAGGTATTTCATGATAAGCGGTAAAGCTTATCAAAAATAATGCTACGCCTGCATTAATGCGCAACAATTATAACGCAGGGTGGGCGGGGTTTCGCCACTTTCTGGGGCCGTCCGGCCAATGCAGGATCATTGCTTACTGCTCCGTTGCCACGCAGAAATACGCCTTCAGTGGTACGGTCATGCAGAATATCCCAGACGTACTGCGGCACATCGGCTACTGTTTCATACCAATACAGGAGTACTTTCAGTTTATTCAGTGATTTGCCGCTGGCATCATTGATCCTGTATTTTATTTCTACTTCTTTTTTATCGTCGTTGCGCGGGTTTGCACCGAATACGCCTTTACGTACGGATTCAGCGAGGTTTATGGAACCATTATCCGTTTTTACAGAACAGCCACCGGTATTGGCCAGGTTTCCTTCATCGAAGCTGGATCCTGTTATTGGTAATAAACGGCTCTCTGCTGCATTATAAACCGGATTGGCAATGGAATCGCCGGCCGACAGATAATAGAAATGATCGCGGAAAGTAATTCCGGATAATACCACTATTGTAGATGTGGAATCGCCATTTGGTGCTGTATGGGTAATTCGGTAACGCAAACCGGTTTCACTGTTGGAGACATTGATGGCGCCGGTTTTGTCATCAATTTCAATACCATCCGGGAATGCGGTATACGTACCGGGCCTGGTTTGTTCGGGTTGAACTATATAATCGCCTGCAACCGGCTTCAAATAAATAATAGAATCGCCATAGCTTAATTTGAATGGGCCCGTTGGGGTGTCGGTATCTGCACTGGGCTTATCACATGATAACAGGCTGAATGTCAGTGCTGTAATTCCTAAAAAAAGAAACGAAAAACGATTTTGCATGCGACCCCCTTTTGGTTTGGTAAATACCGGCGGATGTTTTGTAACCTTAAAGTAAAATATATTCCCGTAAAATCAAAGTTACAACATTTATTATGCCAAAGACCTGTCCGAAATCAATTTGTCTGACAGCCCGGGATACTGGACATTTGCAGCTACAAAACAGACTGGCTATATGAAAAAGATCGGATTAATCCGGGAAGGAAAGATTCCTGCAGATAACCGGGTCGCCCTGACCCCCGCCCAATGTAAGTGGATACTGAAAAACAGTACTGATATTCAGATTTTTGTGCAGAGTTCACCGGATCGGTGTTTTAGTGACCGGGAGTATCTTTCTGCCGGTGTTGAAGTAAAGGATGACTTGTCGGATTGCGATGTGTTGTTCGGTATAAAAGAAGTGCCGGTGGCGCAGCTGATTCCAGGTAAAACCTATCTTTTTTTCTCCCATACCAAGAAAAAACAACCGCATAATCAGCCGCTGCTCAAAGCGGTCATGGAAAAGAATATCACCCTGGTTGATTATGAATGCCTGGAACATGAAGACGGGCAACGGATAATCGGGTTTGGTTTTTTTGCCGGCGTGGTGGGGGCGCATAATGGTATGATGGCTTACGGACTGCGTACCGGTTTATATAACCTGGACCGGGTATATAAACAACGCAGTTTCCGGGAACTGATCCATAATTATTTCGGACTGCGGCTGCCGAATGTAAAAATCGCCATAACCGGCTCCGGCCGGGTGGCCCATGGTATCCTGGAGATAATGAACCTGATGGGGATCCATGAAGTGGAGAATGATGACTATCTGCGACGCCGTTTTTCCTATCCCGTGTATACGCAGATCAAAGGGGCCGAACTGTACGAACACAAAGTAACCGGAAAGTATAACCGGGAAGACTTTCACAATCATCCGCAGGACTATCGTTGCCGCTTTCTTCCCTATACGGCGCAAACGGACATCCTGATGAACGGGGTGTACTGGGATAAAACCATTCCCCGGCTTTTTGATAAGACAGACGTGCCGAAAGATGATTTTATCATTCAGACCATCGCCGATATTACGGATGATGCGGATGGTTCGGTTCCCATCAACCTGGGCGACCAATCCATTGCGGATCCGGTTTACGGAGTGGATAAGCAAACACTGGAAAAGACGGCACCATATCTTCCCGGCTCCATCGACCTGATGGCGGTGGGAAACCTGCCCAATGAATTGCCACGTGACGCGAGCCGGTATTTTGGTGAGCAACTGATCAAGTTTATTCTGGAAGACCTCATGAAAAACGGATCAGAAATGATTTCAAGGGCCACTATTGTAAATAAAGGGGAACTCACGACTGGTTTTGAATACCTCCGTGATTATGCAGCGGGCCGCTAAGCCGGCTACAGGTACAAATAATAAGGCTTTAATAAACCGGTGAATGCGGTAGTGTATTCCCCGGTTTTGTTTTTAATACTCAGCTCTTCCGGTTGTGCATGGCTGTTTGTCTCATTGCCGAAGCGGCCTTCAATCAGTAGCCGGAAATAATCCAGGTGAACGGCCGGTTTTACCTGGATCCACTGTATAATACGGCAACCGGCATCGTTCAGCAGGCTGCTGATTTCTTCCCTGCGTTTAAAGGGCAGTAATAAATAAAAATGCCCTTCCGGTTTCAGTAAACGGTTTATTTGGGCTACTAATTCCTGCAACCGTAACCCGTCATTATGGTGTGCTGTATTTTTTTGCAGATTGTTTCCTTTCAGTTCCTTTTCATAAAAGGGCGGGTTGCTGAAAATGTAATCGTATTTATTTTCCGGGGAGAAGCGGAGTATATCTGTATGGTGAACCGAAATACGATCCTTTTTTCCGGCCAGATCAATATTCATAACTGCCTGGGTGGCGGCGGGTGTGTCAATCTCCACGGCGTCAATCCGGCTTTGCGGCAGTTGCTGGTGTACCATCAGGCTCAGCAGCCCGCTGCCGGCACCGATATCAAGTAAATGATCCGTGGTTGTTTTATCTTTTAATTGGGCGGCCACCCAGGCTCCAAAGAGGCAACCATCGGTGGTGACTTTCATGGCACACTGATCCTGGTGAATAATGAATTGCCTGAACTGAAAATACGTGTTGGCCATAACAATTACTTGCGCGGTATTACCATTCAGCCCGGGCGTTGGAAGTAACGGAGAGCGGTACAGTTTTACCTTCCAGGAATTTATAATAACCGGTAATGGCGATCATGCCTGCATTATCCGTGCAGTACTGGAAAGCCGGGATAAATGTATTCCAACCTTGCTTTTTACCCATTTCCGTAAATGCGGAGCGGAGTCCGCTGTTTGCAGAAACACCTCCTGCCAGGCAGATATCACGGATGCCGGTTTCCTGTGCCGCTTTTTTTACTTTATTCAGCAGGATTGTAATGATCCGGTGCTGCACAGAGGCACAGATATCGGCCAGATTTTCCTCTATAAATTTATTTTTTTCTTCTTCAGTTGCCGCAAACTCTTCCTTGTACAAATTACTTTTTCCCGCATTCTGCAGAAAATAAAGGATGGATGTTTTTAATCCGCTGAAGCTGAAATTGAGTCCGGCGAGTTGTGGTTCCGGAAACGAAAATCGATGCGGGTTTCCTTCTTTGGCATATTTATCAATCAGCGGCCCCCCGGGATAAGGCAGTCCGAGCAGTTTCGCCGATTTGTCAAAAGCTTCTCCGGCCGCGTCATCTATTGTTTCACCGATGACCCGCATCTGTACCGGACTTTCGCATAATACAATCTGGGTATGTCCTCCGCTAACGGTTAAACATAGAAAAGGGAAAGCGGGTTTCGGATCTTCAATCAGGTTGGCCAGCACATGCGCCTGCATATGATGCACGGCTATCAGTGGTTTATGGAGAGAGAGTGCCAGCGATTTGGCAAACTGTCCGCCAACCAGTAATGAACCGATCAGTCCGGGCGATTGTGTAAATGCAATGGCATCCACCCCGGCCAGCGCGGTTCCTGCTTCTTTCAGGGCTTTCTCCACTACCGGTACAATATGCTGCATATGGGCCCTTGAAGCCAGCTCGGGTACCACCCCTCCATATTGTTCATGTACAGCCTGTGTGGCAATAAAATTGGACAACACTTTCCCGTCCGTACATACGGCTGCGGATGTTTCATCACAACTCGATTCTATAGCGAGAATGGTGGGCATGGGGCAAAAGTAGGTAATTAGCCAATTAGCTGATGTGCCGATTTGCCGATTAGCTGATGTGCCAATGTGCCGATTAGCTGATTACTCGTAAAGGGGCAAGTTGGCTCAAAAGCAGCAGTTGCAGACAAACAACTTTTGGATTTAAAATCCTGCTATATTGGATGCATAAATCAGTTTATCAATATGAAAACAGAACAAGGTCGCGAGAATCTTATTTTAACACTCACATTGGAATTTGCAATTGAGATTGTGAAATACTGTGAATTGCTGGAACAAAAGAGAAAATATGTGATTGCCCGGCAGCTGCTTAAATCCGGCACATCTATTGGCGCAAATGCGAGGGAGGCGCAAAATTCAGAAAGCAAGAGAGATTTTATTCACAAATTCAAAATAGCTGCTAAGGAAGCAGAAGAAACGGAGTATTGGCTGTTGATTTGTAAAGAAGCTGAAGGATATCCCGACATTTCCTTGTTAATGGAAAAAATAAAATCCATACAACGAATTATTAACCGAATAATTTTTTCATCAAAATCATTGGTAGAATAAAATAAATGATTGAACTGGCTAATCGGAAAATTGGCATATCGGAAAATTGGCATATCGGCAAATCGGCACATCAGCTAATCGGCAAATCGGCACATCATTTACTCCGTATCGCATCCACCGGATCCATTCTGGCAGCCTGACGGGCGGGGATAAAACCGGCAATCACGCCAACCAGCACACAGATGCCGATGGCGAGTACGAGGTTACTGGTGGAGATATACACGGGGAATTCGAGCGCCCCCGACAGAATTTTTGTAAGGAGAAAGACAAAGGTTAAGCCGACGAGTCCGCCGATGATACAAAGAAAGGCAGACTCCAGGAGGAACTCCGTTAATATGATTCTGCTTTTAGCTCCGATCGCTTTCTTTAATCCGATCTGACTGGTCCGTTCGCGTACGGATACAAACATGATATTGGCCACGCCAAACATACCCACAATCAGGGATAAAGTGGCAATGGCCCACCCGCCGATATTCAGACTCACAAACGCTTCACTGATGGCATCGCTGAAGTCGTTGATGTCATTCAGTGCGAAGTTTTCTTCTTTAGTTGGAGGCAGTTTGCGTATACCCCGTAATGTGCCGGTCAGGTTATCTATTAATGCCTTGCTGGTAATATAATCCTGTCCTTGTACCAGTAGCAGGGGATCGGCCCGGCGCTGATCCATGATATTTCGGGCATAGCGGTAGGAGAGAACGACGCTTTGGTCGAACTGCCAGCCGCCAATCATGGTCTTCCCTTGCTTTTTGATAACACCGGTTATCGTGACTTTCTTTCCCCGGCAGCTGATCATTTTTCCAATGGCTCTTTCCGGATCAAGGAAAAATTTTTCGGCTATTTCATTGCCGATAACGGCAACGGGGCTTCCCTGGCTGAATTCCGCGTCGGAGAGGTAACGGCCATGAGCGATATCCACCGGCTGGATATCATTAAATTCCTCACTGATACCGTATACATTCACCCCGCTCAGCTGGTTATTCTCGTAAGCGATTTTATCGGAGATACTGATTTTAAACGCGGCATATTTTGCACTGGGGGTGCGCTCCTTGATCTGTTTTAATTCCTCATATTTAGGAGAAGGTCGGTTTACATATTTCCACCAGGGATAATCAGGTCCGCCACCGGCACTGTAATCCCATTTGTCAATATAAATGGTATTGGTGCCCAAAGCCTTTACTTCATTCTGGATATTTTGTTCCAGGCTGTTGACCACGGCCAGCACACTGATGATACAGAATATGCCAAACGTTACCCCCAGCAACGACAGGAATGTACGGAGTTTGTTTTTCCATAATTCCTGCAGTGTCATTTTAATACTGCTGAAGACTATTTCTACAGACCGGCGGAGCATGGCTCAAAATTACCACAAGATGTAACAGGAGGGCAATTTTTTATTTGGATGGCAAATTCGGTTCCGGAGAGGCGATCAGGCCATATAAACCACCATTGCAGTATATTGCCGTAAATTAAAAATAATGGACAGCACTGCCGGCAATACGCCTACTCCCGGTTGGGAAAAATGGTTAAAAATGCGGTATACGACTACAATAGCATTTACCGTGGGTATACTGCTGTTTTTCCTGCCTTTTGCGGAAATCCGTTGCAATGATACAGTGATTGCCTCTAATTCCGGTATCGGGATGGCTACCGGCCGGGAATGGAGAATGCATGGTTTCCCGCAATATAGGGACCTGAATAAAAATGCGGATCAGGAAAAGCAAAAAGACCGGCGTTTGTCGGGCGGACTGAAGGATTGGCCCAATATACTTACCCTGGTAGCTTTGCTGGCCGCCGCTGCCGGTCTCGTTTTCAGTGTATCCGCCTCCCGTTTGCGCCCGGTGATTACCATGTCCGCCGGTTTACTGGCTGCGGTCATGCTGATTGCCATGATGATTCAGCTGAATATGGATTTAAAATCGCCGGGGAAAACAGCGGATGATACGGCCGGTTTTGCCCAACTTGGCAGTATGATGATAAAAGTGAGTTATACAATCTGGTGTTACCTCGCTGTGGCCGTATTCGGACTGGCGGCATTGTTTGGTTACAAACAGCATAAACAGGAAGAAAAAGAAGCTATTGAAAATGTGGTCGATTTTGAATTTCAGCGTCCACCGGCAGTTGAGGAGCCCATACCACCCGGAAACAACGGGTAAGTTGCGGCAAAATGCCCCCCCTTTGTTATCTTTGCGCCTCCCCGGAGCAGCCTGTAAACTGACTTCTTCCGGTGGCAACGTTCAACATGAAATATCATAACGAAATTCAACGCCGGCGCACGTTCGCGATCATCTCCCACCCGGATGCCGGTAAAACTACCTTAACTGAGAAGTTCCTGCTGTTTGGCGGCGCCATACAGGTAGCCGGTGCCGTGAAAAGCAATAAGATTAAAAAATTCGCGACCAGTGACTTTATGGAGATTGAACGGCAACGGGGTATTTCGGTTGCCACATCGGTCATGAGTTTTGAGTATAACAATACCCTCATCAATCTGCTGGATACTCCCGGCCACAAGGATTTTGCGGAAGATACTTACCGTACACTTACGGCGGTGGACAGTGTTATTCTCGTGGTTGATAGTGTAAACGGGGTGGAGGACCAGACCCGCCGGCTGATGGAAGTATGCCGGATGCGGGATACACCCGTTATTGTATTTGTAAATAAAATGGACCGGGATGGTAAGAACCGGTTTGACCTGCTGGAAGAAATTGAAAAGGAACTGACCATTTCCCTGCACCCGATGACCTGGCCCATCAACAGCGGAAAGGAATTCAAAGGAGTCTATAATCTGGACTCGAAAAACCTGCTGCTGTTTACTGCCAATACAAAGGCAGATGAAGACAGCATTTCCATTTCGGATATACAGGATAAAATACTGGATGAAAAACTGGGAGAACATGATGCCGCCCAGTTGCGGGAAGACGTGGAACTGGTGGATGGCGTACATGGGGCCCTGCGTGTGGAAGATTACCGGGCCGGAAAAGTAGCCCCGGTTTTTTTCGGAAGTGCCATTAATAATTTCGGGGTAAAGGAAATGCTGGATACATTTATCCGGATTGCACCTATGCCCAGGAGTCGTACAACCACCACCCGGGAAGTGAATGTGGAAGAAGAAAAAATGAGCGGCTTTGTGTTTAAAATTCATGCGAACCTGGATCCCAAACACCGTGACCGTATCGCTTTCTTCCGGGTATGTTCAGGAAAATTTGAGCGCAATAAATATTTTCATCACGTGCGGCTGGATAAGGATGTACGGTTCAGTAATCCTTATTCCTTTATGGCCAGGGATAAAAGTATAATTGAAGACGCCTATGCCGGTGATGTGGTAGGTCTGTTTGATACGGGCAATTTTAAAATAGGAGACACGCTGACGGAAGGAGAGAATTTTTTTTTTACCGGTATCCCTTCCTTTTCACCCGAGATATTCAAAGAAGTGGTGAATAAAGACCCGATGAAAACCAAACAGCTGGAAAAAGGACTGATGCAGCTCACCGATGAAGGCGTAGCCCAGTTGTTTACCCAGTTTGGCGGCAATAAAAAAATTATCGGTTGTGTGGGGGAACTCCAGTTTGAAGTGATCCAATACCGCCTGCTGCATGAGTACGGGGCTTCTGTAGTCTTTAATTCACTGCCATTTTACAAAGCCTGCTGGCTGACCAGCAAGGATCCGGCTAAACTGCAGGATTTTCTCCGGTTCAAACAATCAAATTCAGGGGAAGATAAAGATGGTCACCCGGTTTACCTGGCACAGAGTGAGTGGTTCCTCAATACGGAGAAAACGAATAATCCGGATATTGAGTTTCATTTTACGAGTGAGATACATAAGTGAGTGGAGAGTGGAAAGTGGAAAGTGGAGAGTGGAAAGTGGAAAATGGAAAATAGAGAATAGGGAATACAGAATAGGGAATACAGAATAGGGAATACAGTATTGATTTCGGTTAATGAATCAGTTTTATGATAGTATTTGAAACAGCGCGGTTAGTAGTCAGGCAACTTACGGCAGATGATCATGAGCGGTTTTTTATGTTGAACGGAGATCCGGAGGTTATGCGTTTTATTCGTCCGGCCAAGACAAGAGAAGAAAGTGATGCGGCATTGAATGAGATGCTGGCAGCGGGGGAACCGGAAGAAGGGGGACGCTGGATGGTGGAGGAAAAAGGGAACGGAAACTTTGTAGGCACATTTGCCATTATTCCCCTGCCGTATGATACCACGAAAATACAATTGGGCTATGCGTTGATTCCGGCACAGTGGGGTAAAGGTTATGCAACAGAACTGACCAAAGCCGGGCTGAATTATTTCTGGGAACAAACAGCACGCGAAGAGATTTTTGCCGTAACGGAAACCCCGAATCTACCTTCGCAGAAAGTATTGCTGAATGCCGGATTTCACCTCTTATTAAAACGGGATATGGACGGGAAACCGATCCTCGTGTATTCAGTCAGGCGGCCGGCGGGTAAATAATACCACACCGTTACTCTTCTTACTGCTGCTGATATAAACCTCATATTTTACAGTTCCGTCCATGATTACCATATACGCGGTATTGGGAGGAATACTCCCCAGGTTTTCCGCATACATGGTCAGTTCATGACTTTCTTTATCACGGGAAACGGGGATCCGTAATTGCAGGGGCGTCCGGGCCAGCAATTTATGAATCAGCAGCACCTGGTCATCCAGCAACAGGGTGATGCTGTCGCCGTCGATAATCCCATTGTCATACAGTAACACAGTTATAGAATCCTGCACTACTTCTATTGTCCGGATAATCTCTTTGTTTCTTTTTTCCAGTTGTGCGGCGGGTAATGCCACCGCTGTTGAGGGACCCGTTATTGCGGGCTGGCCGGCCGGCATTTTTTCAGGTAGCAGTATGGCGATGGATTTTTGAAAACTATCCCGGCAACCGGCCGCACTGGTGGCCGTAAGTGTACTGATATAATCGCCGCTTTCCGTGTACTGATGTACCACGATGGATTCATCTCCGCCCTTTAGGCCATCGCCAAAATCCCAGGCCAGTGTATGCCCGTTCCGTATCGCGGTAAAGGCAATTTTTCCAGGTTGCCCCTGTTCCGTGATGCCGAATGCTGTTTTTGCCGGTTTAATTTGTACAATCCGGGTAAACGTATCCGTACAGGATGGCCGGCTGCTGACGATGGCCGTGACTTTATAATTACCGTATTTTTTATACCGGTGCGAGGGGGTACTGCCATTGCCAATGCTGCCGTCTCCGAAATTCCAGCTTACGCCGGTCAGCCGTTTGTTCTTTTTTTCAGTCAGCCTGAATGTTGCATTGAAACAATCAGTTACTTTAAATTCAAAACGGGCGGATGCTTTATTGCTGCAGTCAGCCGGCGGAGGTTGTTCATCGGCTACGCCAAAATAGATATCGTCGATCGTGAAATCATTCCCGGTATATTCACGGCTTTTATTGATTATGGAAATGGTGGCCGTTGTGTTTTTCCCTGATTGCCAGATGGAATAAAAATTATCCCAGATACAAGCCATATTGTTCGCTTTAAATACCGCGCCTATGGGTGTGTTATTGATGGAGAATTGCAGCCGTGCGGGATTGGAAGAAGTAACATGCTGCAGCCAGGTTGAAAAAATATAAGTGGTGTTGGGCTTGACGCTGATTGTCTGCGACCAGATTTTTACGTTGGGTATTTCAGCCCCATTTACCACCAGCATTTTACCCTTTTTGGAACTATGGTCACCACAGGAGGGCATGGAAGGGTGCCAGGCTTTTAAGTCTGCCGTAACGGTATACATAGCCGGGTCAAATCCGGAGTAAGGATTATATTGGTATTCGGAAGTGAAACCGGTATTCCCCGCACTGAAATCACCATTAACGACAAGGTTCTTTCCGCGCTGACTATACAGTGGATTGGTGATTGTTCCCAGAAGAGCCGTTGCAAATAAAAACAGTAGCCGGATAGTGTTATTTTTTATCTGATTAATGCAAATGTTCCTTTTTTAAATGCATCACCGCATAATGTTTTTGCCTTGACCACATAGACAAAAACACCCGCATCCTGCCGGGCACCCTTGTATAATCCATTCCAGCAGGCATTCGGGTTATTTGTATGAAACACCCTTTCTCCCCACCGGTTGTAGATACTGAAATCCAGTTCTTGAACAGGGCCCCAGTATTTTATACCATAGCAATCATTTTTCCCATCGCCATTGGGTGTAAAGGCGGTAGGCATCAGGTAAAGCATTTTGCCAGTATAGGACACATTTACTGTAATTGCCTCAGTATTTACGCACCCTTTACTGTCAGTAGCGGTAACCGTATATATCGTAGTATCTGCAGGTGTAGCCAGAGGATTGGCGATAATGGCTGAAGAGAGACCGGTTGATGGCGTCCACTGGTATTGGTAATTGCCACCGGCTACCTGCAACTGGCTGCTGCCGTTGACACAATCAATATCATTTGACTTGGAAACGGTAATAGCGGGCAGATTATTTACGGTTACTAATGTATTCAGCGATTTACTGCTATTACAAACCGTGTCAGTTATTAAAACCGTATAAAGCGTGGTAGATAAGGGCGTAGCTGTTGGTGAAGAGGCCGTGGGATCATTTACAGTTCCGGCAGGTGTCCAGCTATAACGGTTTCCACCACCTGCATTGAGCAGGATGCTGCTTTTTTCACAGATTTCCGGAGCCGGATCTATAAAAAAACCGTTGGTGGTACGTACAGTTACGTTAACGGAATCTGAGTTGATACAACCATCGGCAGAAGTAACGGATACAGTATAGCGTGTATCGGACTGCGGGGAGGCAACCGGATTGGCTATGGTGGAATTGCTGAGTGTGGTTGCCGGCGACCAGGTGTAACCGGTACCACCACCTGCAAATAACTGAATACTGCCGGATTCGCACACACTGGTATCGGGGATAATACTGACTACGGGTAAGGGATTGACTGTAACAAGGACGGTGTCTTTGCCTGTGCAGTTGTTGGCAGTAGTGCCTGATACAATATATTCAGTAGTGGCCAGCGGAGTGGCGACGGGGTTGGGTATTCCCGTATTTGATAATCCGTTGGCGGGAGTCCAGATGTAGGAAAGGCCCCCTGCCGTATTCAGCTGTACCGATTTCCCGATACAGACGGACTGGTCTGCGGAAGAAATGATTGCTGGTTTCTCAACGGTGATTTTTACACTATCCGTTGAATAATGTAAAGGAGCAAATACAATATCATCAAGTGTAAAATCATTTCCGGAATAGACAATATTCTGATTAACGATTGAAATGATCGCGGTTGTGTTGTTCCCGGAATTCCAGGTTGCGTAAAACTGATCCCAGATACAGGTTGAATTGTTTGCCACAAATACAGGGCCAAGCGTTACATTGTTAATGGAGAACTGCAGCCGGGCCGGGTTGGAAGATGTGACGTGCTGCAGCCACGTTGAAAACATGTAGTTTGTATTGGGTTGTACGGCGATAGTCTGTGTCCACACTTTTTCGTTTGGGGTTTCCGCTCCGTTGACGGCCATCATGTTTCCGGTCCCGGTTGTGTGATCTCCGCAAGCGGGCATAGCAGGGTGCCAGGCCTGTAAATTATTGGTAACCGTATAAACGCCGGGGTTATAACCTGACCCAGGATCATATAAATACTGTGAATTGAAACCGCTGTTGCCGGCACTGAAGTCGCCATTTGTTATCAGGTTGGCTCCGGTTGTCAATGAGTGCAGGTAGTAGGTAGTAGTCTGCGTAACTGAAGTGACCGGGTTGGGAGAATTCGGGTTATCCAGTCCTGTTACAGGGCTCCAGCATACCTGGGCTCCGGCTTTTGTTTTTATTTGTTTACTGCTCCCGGAACAAATTAATGTGTCGTTTGTCTGAATTAATTGGTTGTCGGGCTGGATGTTCAGGGCAATCAGTTTTGTGACCGTGTCTGAACAAGTGGCGTAATCCATAATCAGTGTTACCTGGTAATTGCCGGTGGATGCATAAAGATGTGTTACAGACGCATTACCTGTTGCCACCGCGGCATCCCCGAAAAACCAACGGATTGTATTGAATCCGGTTGCGGTAGTGGCGTAGGTAACCGTTAACGGGGCACATGGATTTCTGCTAAAGGAAAAATCACCCCTTGGGTTACAGGGAGGCTGGGCACTGGACCATTGCGTGAGTACGGATAACAGGAGGAGAAGGGATAAGGTTTTTTTCATCTTCGGCATTTAATTCTGGTATAAATTTACAGAAAATTCTGGTCCGTTTTTTAAACACCGGTTGGTAGCGGATTTTTTACAGTGACTTAGATTTTTCGGGTAAACAAAACCACCCCATTGCTCTTTTTACTGCTGCTGATATAAATCTCATATTTTACTGCTCCGTCCAGGATTACCATATATGCTGTATTGGGTGGTATGCTCCCGAGGTTTTCCGCATACATGGTCAGTTCATGACTTTCTTTATCACGGGAAACGGGGATCCGTAATTGCAGGGGCGTCCGGGCCAGTAATTGATGAATCAAGAGCACCTGGTCATCCAGCAACAGGGTGATGCTGTCGCCGTCAATTATCCCATTGTCATACAGTAACACAGTTACGGAATCCTGTACTACTTCAATTGTGCGGATGATCTCCTTTTCCCTTATTTCCAGTGGATGGTTTAGTAGTTCCGTTGTTTTTAGTGTATCTATTGTCGCAGAAGGCTCCGCGACTGATTTTTCGGGAAGTACAATTGCAATCTGTTTTTGCAATGTATCGCTACAGCCCGTCGTCCCTGTTACAGCCAGGGTGCTGTTATAAACGCCACTATTT
>JAFLBL010000009.1 GCA_017303855.1 Chitinophagales bacterium
TTCCTTCCGCACCCATACGCAGGGCTGAAGCAATCGCCATCTTGGTCGCTCTCTTGAAATTGATACGATTCTCAATCTGACGGGCAATGGTATCACCCACGATCATCGCATCCAGTTCAGGACGACGGATCTCCAGAATGTTGATCTGTACATCATCTTTACCTGTCAGCTTTTTCAGCTCTTCCTTGATACGGTCCACTTCACCGCCACCTTTACCGATAATGATACCGGGCTTGGAGGTATGAATGGTAATAATCAGTTTACCCAGGGTTCGCTCAATAACGATCTTGGAAATTCCGCCTTTATTGATACGGGCATTCAGGTAGGTTCTGATCTTATGATCTTCGATTAGTTTACCGGCATAGTCTTTCTTGCTGCCATACCAGTTAGATTCCCATCCGCGGATGATACCTAACCTGTTACCAATCGGATTTGCTTTTTGACCCATGTTTATTCAGGTTATTCGTTATTACGTTTAATTTTTACTTTCCTTGCTGTCCACAATCACGGTTACATGGTTGCTGCGTTTACGAACACGGTAACCACGGCCCTGGGGGGCAGGACGCATTCTCTTCAGTGTACGGGCGCCGTCAACGAAGATGGTTTTTACCACCAGCTGACTTTCATCACCGCCTTCATTCTTCTGTTTCCAGTTGCTGATTGCACTCAGTACCAGCTTACGCAGCGGCACTGCGGGATGCTTGGGGTTATGTTCCAGCTCAGCCAGTACTTTCTCAACTTTCTGACCACGGATCAGGTCAGCCAGTAAGCGCATCTTACGCGGCGAAGTGGGATAATTTCTCAGTTTAGCTACTGCTTCCATTTTAATAAGTTTCTTGTTTATCCTTCTTTTTTAGAGTGTCCTTTGAACTGACGGGTGGGGGCAAATTCGCCAAGTTTATGACCAACCATGAATTCAGTTACATAAACCGGGATGAACTTGTTGCCATTGTGCACTGCAAAAGTGTGACCCACAAAATCAGGTGTAATGGTGGAGCGACGGCTCCAGGTCTTGATAACACCCTTTTTATTTTTCCCTTCATTGATCGCATCAACCTTTTTTTCAAGGTGTGTTGCTACATAAGGACCTTTTTTAATCGAACGAGCCATGTTTTATGTCGTTGAGTTGTTAATGAGTTTGATTACTTAGCCAGCTTGCTGCCGTTCTTACGCTGGATGATCATTTTATCACTGCCTTTACCCTTGGTCCTTGTTTTCAGACCTCTTGAGTACTGGCCGTTTCTGCTGCGGGGCTGACCACCAGACGCTTTACCTTCACCACCACCCATCGGGTGATCCACGGGGTTCATGGCCACACCACGGTTACGCGGCTTAATACCTTTCCAACGGTTACGGCCGGCTTTACCCATACTCTGCAGGCTATGGTCACTGTTACTCACCACACCAACAGTTGCACAGCAGTTAATCAGTACTTTTCTCAACTCACCAGAAGGCATTTTGAGAATTGCATATTTCTCTTCTTTGTTGGTCAGCTGTGCGGAAGAACCTGCACTGCGGGCCAGTTTACCACCCTGTCCGGGCTGCATTTCAATATTGTGTACGTTGGTACCCAGGGGCATATTCTTCATCGGCAGGGCATTTCCTACTTCAGGAGCCACATTACTACCGCTCTCAACGGTTGCACCTACCTGCAAACCCTGGGGAGCCAGGATATAACGCTTTTCACCATCCGCATAATTCAACAGGGCGATGAAGGCAGTACGGTTCGGGTCATACTGAATGGATTCCACTGTAGCCACACCCTCTTTATTACGCTTGAAATCGATAATACGATACTTCTTCTTATGACCGCCACCTCTGTAACGCATAGACAGGTGACCGGAAGAGTTACGACCACCGGTGCGGGGCTTGGCTTCCACCAGGCTCTTCTCAGGGACATTGGTAGTCACCTCTGCGTAGGCGTTACCAATTCTCCAACGTGTTCCGGCTGTAACGGGTTTAAATTTTCTTAATGCCATTTTTTGTTCTCTTTAATTAATTCTTATTCCAACACTTCGCGGCGGTTGTTTGCCATTATGTGGTCTCCGTAGCTTCAGCGAAGGAGACACTGCAAGGATTAAATATTCGAATACAAATCGATATTCTCCCCTTCCGCTACCGTTACAAACGCTTTCTTATAAGCCGGTTTGCGGCCTGAAATAACACCGGATTTGGTAAAGCGGCTTTTGCTTTTACCAGGCACAACGGCGGTATTTACACCTGTAACAGAAACGCCGTAAAAGGTTTCCACGGCCTTTTTGATTTCAAGCTTATTGGCCTTGCGGGCTACTTTGAAAGCATAGCGACGCAGTTTGTCCTGCTGGCTGTTTGCTTTCTCGGTCAGAATGGGTTTTATCAATACTTCAGAAAGTTTCATCTGAATTCAGTTTTTTTTGTTTTTAAAAAGCTCTTTGTTTGTCATCCTGAGCTTGCCAAAGCATGTCATCCTGAGCTTGTCGAAGGATGATTGCTGAAAGATGCTTACGCTTCTGCTTTCTCGTCGTCTGCGAAAATCTTCGCCGCACTTTCCGTCAGGATCAGCACTTCTGAATTAACAATATCGTAGGTGTTGATATCGCTCAGCAGCGTACCGAGTACAGAAGGTACATTGCGCAGTGACAACTCTACATTATCATTGTATTCAGGTTGCACAAACATCACTTTCTTATCAGCTACTTTCAGGCTGGACATGATGCTCATGAACTGCTTGGTCTTCGGTGCTTCCAGGTTGATATCTTCCACCACCAGGATCGCGTTTTCCTTCGCTTTGTAGCTGAGAGCGGAAATCTTGGCGAGATCCTTCACTTTCCGGTTCAGTTTGAAATCATACGCATGAGGCTTGGGGCCGAAGATGGTACCACCACCCTTGTATAAAGGGTTACGGATATTACCCTTCCGGCTTCCACCAGTACCTTTCTGACGGTGCAGCTTGCGGCTGGCACCCTGCACTTCGGCACGGGTCTTCACTTTGTGGGTACCCTGGCGCTGGGCGGCAAGGTATTGTTTTACGGCCAGGTAGATAACGTGGTTGTTAGGTTCTGCACCGAAGATTTCCTCCGGCAGTTCCACTGTTCTGCCTGTTGCTTTACCTGTTGTATTTAAAACTTCAACTTTCATTTTCTGGTATTTATAAAACTAACGGTGTACAACACCCGAAGTTTAAATTATTTCTGAATTAAAACAATTGAACCGATATGACCCGGTACGGAACCGCTGACCAGGATGTAATTTTTCTCAGCGAAGATTTTCACGATTTTCAATCCTTTCATCTTCACGCGGTCATTACCCATACGGCCGGCCATACGAACACCTTTCATAACACGGCTGGCGTCGGAAGAGTTACCCAGTGAACCCGGGGCACGCTGACGGTCATGCTGACCGTGTGATTGCTGGCCTACCCCATGGAAACCATGACGCTTAACCACACCCTGGAAACCTTTACCTTTTGTGGTACCTACGACTTCCACTTTATCGCCTTCGGCGAAAATGTCAACCGTAATGGTTTCACCAATATTTTTTTCAATTGAAAATTCTCTGAATTCTTTAGAGAAGCGCTTTGGAGCAGTTTGCGCTTTTGCGAAGTGATTCACTTCTGATTTGGTGGAGTGCTTTTCTTTTTTGTCGCCAAAAGAAAGCTGGAGAGCATTGTACCCGTCAGACTCTGCAGTCTTTACCTGGGTCACTACACAGGGACCTGCTTCAATGATCGTACAGGCCGTCTGTTTACCTGAGGGATCGAAGATGCTGGTCATCCCAATTTTTTTCCCAATAATACCTTTCATGTTTGTGAGTTTATGCCTCAAGGTTATTGGGACATTCTTCGCAGTATCAGGGACGGCGCGTCACCTGACTTGTCGAAGGGTCAATCCCCGTTCGCCACCGACCTTTTCCTTTATGGGGAAGTACCAGCGGTAAACAAACCCTGAATGGCTTGTTTTATGTTTATTAGCCAGAGCTCTTTTCCTTGTCCTCCGAAGCTTCTGCGAAGGAAGACCCTTCGGTTTGCTTGCGGAATTTCAGTTGAGAGAGTAGCAATTACTTAAATACAAATCAATTTATAAGAACTGGTCGCGTTGATACCTGTAGTACTACGCTTTGATTTCAACTTCCACACCACTGGGCAGATCCAGTTTGCTCAGCGCATCAACCGTACGGCTGGAAGACGTGTAGATATCCAGCAAACGCTTATGCGTTGCCAGCTGAAACTGCTCACGACTCTTCTTGTTTACGTGCGGTGAACGTAATACAGTAAAAATTTTCCGGCGGGTAGGCAGGGGAATTGGACCTGTTACCACGGCTCCGGTACTACGTACCGTTTTGACGATCTTTTCTGCAGATTTATCTACCAGGTTATGATCGTAAGACTGTAATTTGATTCTGATTCGCTGCGACATTGTGTAAAATCCCAATTTTCTTTTGGGAGTGCAAAGGTAAGGGCGAAGGATATACCTTCCAAATAGTTATGAAAGAATTTTAAAGGCTGTGGAGAAACTCTTTTCCCCAGCTGTGGATTAATCCAGTTTCCGGAGCTTTATTGCCAGGGTGGCAAAGCCCCCCAATTCCACATGCTCAACCTTAAAAGTATGATTTCCAGCTAAATGGACTCTTATTTTCCGGTTAGGGGATTCGTCAAATGAATATTTAGAAGGCTGCCATTCATCCACCAGTAATTTTCCATCCAGGTACACCCTCACCGCATCATCCCAGGTAACCGACAACTCATAATCGCCCGGAATGAAATCGGCCTCTCCTTTCGCGAGGGTGAAAAATTGCGGAAACTGCTTCTCACCGGATCTGATCCCTCCCCACCAGGCATAGTCAAGCCGGTCGGAAATCCCGTGCATTATTGCCGGGTTTTTGTTTAACAGGTACATGAGTTCCGGCCTTTTAATCAGATCAGACAAGGAATCATATCTGAACCAGTCTGTTTCCCATTTTACCGGTTGGAAAAATTTTCTGAAGCTGAATAAAAAAGGCTGACCTGCTTTTACAATATCTCCAAACTGATTTACGACCTCCTCACCGGTGTATTCCAGCTCAATCCGGATATCCGTTCGGGAACCAGCCGTTTTACGGGCTGTAATGACGGCCGGCACCACCCCGTTTACAGCTGATAACTCCTCTACCCCATAATATTTCCGGATTTTCCAATTACCAGCCGGACCCAGGATATCGAACTTCATCAGGCCGGATGTATCCGTAGGGTTGGTATTCCATATGATGGGACTCCGGAAATCGCAGGGTCCCCATTCAGTGATCAGTATATTTTTACGGCCGGCCAGTACTTCATTTCCGGAAAACGGATCCCGCGGCTGATGCACGACTGGTAAGACCACTGTGGTATCCACGATATCCAGATGGCCGGAATCAATATGCGTGACGCTGGAGTCCTTTTTCCATATCAGGCCGTTTCCGGAAAAATGATTCCGGAAAATATGGACACTATCGGTTGCGGTGATATTTAAGGCCACAGCATTTCCTGAAAACCGGTTGTCTGAAATGATATACCCGGCGCTCCGCGTATCCCTGTATTTCGGATAGCCCCAGTCCGCCGGTTGCTTCTTTCCGGACCAGAGGCGGATGGCTTCTTTATTGTTTGCTATCCGGTTATCAAGAATCTGATTGTTCAACCCATGTTCGATTGCAATAGCTATCCGGTTATCGGCAAAATCATTATTACTGAAGCCGGATGAAAAACTATAGCCACCCCATATCCCGTGATCACAACCAACGATACGGTTACCGGTTACGGAAACACGGCTGAAAGTAACTTCAACGCCATTAGTGGGCGCATACGAAAAATCGTTTCCTGTTATCACATTATCGTTACATCCTCCTTCCCCGGTATCCATGGTGGTTTGTCCGGCCCATAAGAAAAAGCCGTCCCCGCTATGTGTGGCTGAATTCTTGTAAAACGTATTGTAATTGCTCTGTTCATATACCAGGAAACCGGCACTGTCCTGCCCCCTGTTATATATGCCATGACTATACCCCCTTACATTAAAATTGAGCCGGTTGTAACAGAATTCATTTGCATTGCACCTGTAGATCCCGATTCCAATCCCTGAATTAAAAGAAAAATCATTGTTATAAATTTTACCGTGATCGCTCTCCGTCATCATCAGCGCGTTCTGACCTCCTGTTACCCGGCAATTCCGGATTACCGCCCCGTAACAATTGCGCAAGTACATTGCTGCCCCATACCGCAGCCATTCGTCTTTTTCATTGTGATGATAACTCATCCAGTCCGATATATCTTCTTTTTCCTGTGTGCTGTTCAGATGCTGCCTGTAGTTATAACTGAAATCACAGTTTTCTATGACCAAACCCTCAACATGGCGCGCCAGTAAGGCTACTTTAAACCCATGTGCGGAAAGATTCCTGATCGTTACATTTTTGGAGTTACGTATCCGGATGGCAACCCCGGTAAAAGAATCCGGTCGTTCCCGGTTAACGGCTCCGTGCAGAATAGCCTGGTTGAAATCGACAACGATGTTGTTTCCTTCAATCAGGATTACCGGCAAAGCTGTATCGGCAGACGAAGTCAATGTATATATGCCCGCTTTCACTTTCAGGCTGCGGGTGATTTTCATTCCCTGCCGTAACGGTTGTACCTGTGCCATCAACAATAGTGGAAAAAGGCAAAACAAAAAGAGACTTCCCTTTTTTGTCATCATTTTATATTTACTTGCACCAATATACTTTATTCATGCAACATGCAGGCACTCCCGCTACAAAGAGAAAAACCGGCTGGCTGCTGCTGAAACTGGCCGTATCAGCAGCCTGCATCTGGTTTATTGCTGCAAAGATAGATTTCAGCGAGGCCGGCCATGCATTAAAAAAAGCGCATTGGTTATTCCTTTTTCCGGCGCTCCTGTTGTTTGCCCTTTCAAAATGGATTTCAGCTATCCGCCTGCATACCTATTTTAAAGAGACCGGGCTAAACCTGACCAGCAGCGATAATGTGAAGCTATACTGGCTTGGCATGTTTTATAACCTTTTCCTCCCCGGCTCAATCAGTGGTGATGCGTATAAAGTAATACGATTAAATAAACGGTCTGGGGTATCAATCAAGAAAATAAGCGCGGCCGTTTTGCTGGATCGTTTCAGTGGCTTACTGGGTCTTGGCCTTTTGCTTTCCACCCTGGCATTTACCATATCACTGCCGGCTTACCTGCCGGCACTCTTAACTGCCGGGGTGCTGCTTTCCGTTTCAGGTTCCTTCCTGCTGATACACCGGTATTTCCCGTTATTTAAAAACAGTTTTATACCCACCTTACTAATGGGCATACTGGTACAAGCCGTTCAGTTGACAGCGGTTGTTTTTATTCTTTTGTCGCTGGAAATTCAACAGCAGTGGATGGCCTATCTTTTTATATTCCTGTTGTCTTCTGCTGCGGCAGTATTACCGGTCACGGTTGGAGGGTTGGGTCTACGGGAGCTGGTTTTTCTGCAAGGTGCTGTCTTTTTTCAAACCCATACTGAAACAGCCATATTGGTAAGTTTATTATTTTATCTGATTACGGTATTTACAAGTGCCTGGGGGGCAATCTGGGTATTCCGGCCTGTTCTTTCAAAACCGGCTGAGGATTAGAAGCTGACTGACAAAAAACGAGAAGGGACTGTACCCGTTGATACAGTCCCTTAATCTCTTATACGGTTATTTCATACTCGTTGAATCAGGCCTTTTTCAGGAATATGGAGTAAAACGGGGGATTCCGCTTTTTTATAGCAAACACAATGCCACAACGATTACCGGGATTGATACAGATTAACAAAAATGAAAAACCCCGGCAATGCCGGGGTTTTGTATTCAGCTGAAAGTTGAATTAAGCATTGGCTTTACCTTTCACTTTGGCGATCACCTCTTCTGCGATATTGGTAGGTGCAGGAGAATAGTGGGAAAATTCCATAGTAGAGGAAGCACGGCCAGAACTCAGTGAACGGAGCTGGGTTACATATCCGAACATTTCGCTCAGCGGTACTTTTGCCTTGATTACTTCTGCACCTGCACGGGTATCCATACCTTCAAGCATACCGCGGCGACGGTTAAGGTCACCTGTCACATCTCCCATGTACTGGGCAGGAGTGATTACTTCCACTTTCATGATCGGTTCCAGCAGAACGGGTTTCGCTTTGCGGGCCGCTTCACGGAAACCTTGTTTGGCGCAAAGTTCGAAAGACATAGAGTCAGAGTCTACCGCGTGGAAACTTCCGTCAAATACACGGATCTTCAGGTTGTCAACGGGATAGTTGGCCAATACACCATTGGTCATTGCCTGCTCGAAACCTTTCTGAATGGCCGGTACAAATTCACGGGGGATGGAACCTCCAAACAGGTCATTCACAAACTGGTAATGTTTGTCAGGATTCTCTGTTTTCCATTCTGCATCCACGGGTCCGAGGCTGAACTGGATATCGGCGAATTTACCACGACCACCGGTTTGCTTCTTCAGCGTTTCGCGGTGTTCTACAGTAGCCTGGAAGGCTTCTTTATAGGCCACCTGCGGTGCACCCTGGTTAACTTCCACTTTAAATTCACGACGCATACGGTCAATGATGATTTCCAGGTGCAGTTCACCCATTCCCCGCAGGATGGTCTGTCCGGTCTCCTCATCTGTATTTACACGCAATGTGGGATCTTCTTCCACGAGTTTGGCAATGGCCATACCCATTTTATCCACGTCCGCCTGTGTCTTGGGCTCAACGGCTACAGCGATTACCGGCTCGGGAATAAACATATTCTCGAGGGTGATCGGGTGATTCTCATCACAAAGGGTATCCCCTGTTTTGATTTCCTTGAAACCAACCGCCGCTCCGATATCACCGGCTTCAATGAAGTCGATCGGATTCTGCTTATTGGCAAACATCTTCATAATCCGGCTGATCCGCTCTTTCTTTCCGCTTCTTACGTTCAGTACATAGGACCCTGCATCCAGATGTCCGGAATAACACCGGAAGAAAGCGAGACGACCTACAAACGGGTCAGTCATGATTTTAAACGCCAGTGCAGAGAATGGTGCTTTGGGATCCGCTTTACGGGTCTCAGGTTCACCACTATCCGGGTTTGTACCCACGGTATCCGGAATATCAACCGGTGAAGGCAGGTAACGGCAAACAGCATCCAATGCGGTTTGTACCCCTTTGTTCTTAAAGGAAGAACCACACATCATCGGAACGATGCTGAGGTCAACTGTGGCTTTACGGATAGCTTCATGCATTTCCTCTTCGGTGATACTGTTCGGATCATCAAAGAATTTTTCCATCAGTTTGTCATCATATTCGGCCACAGCCTCTACCAGGCTCGCTCTCCACTCCTGGGCTTCTTCCAGCATATCTGCAGGCACATCGATTTCGTCAAATGTCATGCCTTCTGTTTCCATATGCCAGATAATCCCTTTCATTTTGATCAGGTCAACCACCCCTTTGAAATCATCTTCAGCACCAATCGGCAGCTGCAGGGGAACGGCTTTTGAACCGAGCATTTCCTTAACCTGCTTCACCACCATCAGGAAGTCAGCACCGGCACGGTCCATTTTGTTAACGAAACCGATACGGGGAACACCATAACGGTTGGCCTGACGCCATACAGTTTCTGACTGGGGCTCCACACCATCCACTGCAGAAAAAAGCGCAATCAGTCCGTCAAGTACACGCATGGAACGCTCAACCTCTACGGTAAAGTCCACGTGACCGGGCGTATCGATAATATTGAAAGAATATTTTTTTGTATCTGCAGTGGCTTTTCCCAAGACGGTCGGGAAGTTCCACTGGCAGCTAACGGCAGCCGATGTAATAGTGATACCTCTTTCCTTCTCCTGCTCCATCCAGTCTGTAGTAGCGGCTCCATCATGAACTTCACCAATCCGGTGAATCATACCTGTGTAACGGAGGATACGCTCCGTGGTAGTGGTTTTACCCGCGTCGATGTGAGCGGCGATACCAAAGTTTCTTTGAAATTTTAAATCGGCCATGACTATTGATTTGTTGTTTTGTTTTTAGTTTTTATGAATTTGTATTCGGGTTATTTATTTTCCGCCGGCACAATCAGTACTGCTGGTAAACCTGAAACCGGCATTTTGATCAATGGAAAATCAGCTGCATACAAAGAAGTTCCCGGAACAGGAATAAACAGCTGATATGGTAGATTAGACTCTCATAGATTACCACTTGAAGAAAAACCCTGACACTGCATACCAAAACACTATAGCTTTTCCTAATGGCGGCGCAAAGGTAGAGGATTTTCCGGAATAAAAAAGACAGGGTTTTCTAGAAAACCGGCCGGGATTTGGATATGCTTTTTCCCCGGCAAACAAATTATATTTTATTACAATTTGTTTTTTCGGCAAAAAAAAGGGCTGTACATATGTACAGCCCGTAATTATAATCATTTGGTTCTTACTTGTAGTAGCTGAGTGTAAGTTCGGAACGACGGTTCTGCTGACGACCGGCCGCCGTTTTATTATCGGCAACAGGTTTTGTTTCGCCATATCCGGTAGCGGTAATACGACCAGCATCCACACCTTTGGCAACAAGATATGCTTTCACGGCATCCGCACGGCTCTGACTCAGGGCCAGATTCTTTTCATCATTTCCTGTATTGTCTGTGTGACCGTCAACATTCAGACTCATTGCCGGATTATCCTTCATGATCTGAGCCACTTCATTCAGTCCTTTATTTGACTTTGCCTGCAGTTTGGAACTGCCGGTCAGGAACAGAATATTTTTTGCCGCTGTGCTTACTTTCTGTTTAACCTCTTCAGTAATTACAGGGCATCCCTGATTCTCTTTCACTCCTTTTACAGTGGGGCATTTATCTTCTTCATCGTTGATACCGTCACCATCTCCATCCGGAACGGGGCAACCCTGGTAACGGGCCACACCGGCCAGTTTGGGGCATTTATCTTCTTCGTCGTTGATACCATCTTTGTCAGTATCCGGAATCGGGCAACCTTTATAACGGGCCAGACCGGAAACAGTCGGACAATTATCCTCATCATCAACTATACCATCTTTGTCAGTATCAGGTACCGGGCAGCCATTGTACTTGGCAACACCTTTCTGCATCGGGCATTTATCCAGACTGTCAATGATTCCATCACCATCTGTATCAACCGGAGGCTTAGGCGCTTCAATTACCACGGGTTCTTTCTTTTTACCCATCCGGCCTGCTATACCAAAACTATGCTGAAAATGGTAGTTACCGGTCTCCGTAGTTACCGGTACACGATACGTTGAGTTTATATATAAATGAGCATCATCAAAAAAGTTCACTTTCAGTCCTAATCCGGCCGGTATAAAAGCACCATAATAAGACATGTATTTATGAAAGCCAACACCAGCGATTACATAGGGCTGTACCCAATATTTCTCTGTGGTCATTTTAAGATTAGCGGATACATTCCCTTCCAGCAACAGGTTGCTGTTAGTAAATGTTTTATTCGGCATGGGATATTTTATAAAGGAGGCTCCCAGTGTAGCCGCCACATCCACATGCTTTCTGACACCTTTGAAATATGTAACAGCAAGTCCGGGTGTCATTTCTTTTACTTTGGCAAAACGGTTACCACTGATTACTGATGTCAGGGATGTAGTTCTTATCCTGTCAGCCGTCATAAAATCATTCAGGAAAAAGCTCACACCAATCGCTTTGGGCCTGATTTCATCATCCTGGGCCTTCACTGCAGGTACGAACAGATACAATGCAATAATAGCAGCTATTATCTTCTTCATAAAGAGATAGTTTGGTTTTTATCCCGGCAAAAATAACGGGTATGTTTAATATCCTAAAATAAATTATTTAGTTAATATTCACTGTTTTGGAAGCGTTTTTTTATACACAGGCGGCAAAGCCGGCGAACTCCGGATCGCAACACCCCAGGGTTCTTATTTACCCGCAAAATACCGCTGACGCAGAAATTTGTCCTCTCCATAAACATCATCGTGAAAGATTACCCTGCCTTTCTGACCCTCACAGGTAAAATAACGGATAAATACCGGCATTTTATTCCTTACCGGAATGGTCCTCTTCTGCTTATTTCTCAGCCAATACCGCACTGAATCTGTTTTTACGACACTTTTTCCTGCCTGTAAACTACTGTCTGTGCCTAAAATATACCAGGCCAGTTTATCCCATTCCTGCACCCGGACACAACCATGGCTCAGACTCCGCATCGCATTGGCAAATAGATAACGCTGATTGGTGTCATGCAAATACACAGCATATTTGTTATCAAACATAAACTTCATGATACCCAACGCATTGGCATCCCCGCTTCCCTGAACCACCCGATAAGGCATAGAACGGGAATACTTTGACCAGTCAACGGAATATGGATCTACCTCATTCCCTTCCTTGTCTACCAGGCTAAACCCCTTCCGGGCCAGATAACCCGGGTTTCTCTTAACAGCCGGCAGAATTTCTTTTTCAATTATGCTTTGCGGGGGAACCCATTGCGGATACGTGATGATAGAAGATATGGCACTGGTCAGCAAAGGAGTTCGCGTTTTTGGTTTTCCGCAAATTACTTTTGAGCTCATTTTCACTTCATTACCATCAACTACTTCTAAATAATTTGCAGATGTATTTACCCAAATATAGCGGACTGGCATTTTTGCCGGAAGTTGTTTGTACTTATCCAGGCTTATTGCAATCCGGGCAAACCGTTCATTATCGTCAGTATTCAGCATCCGGACTGTTCCTTCCCCCGCTTTCCCGTCAACTGTTATACCCCTTTTCTTTTGATATGTTTTAACAGCATTGGCCAGCTGCAATGAATCGACGGCAATACTATCCGTAATTAATCCTTCTTCCGCCAGTCGTTTTTGCAAAAACTGATTAAACCGACGGCTGTCTTTTTCCGGATAGGGGATCTTTGTATACATTTTATAATCCGCCCTGTTCAGAAAATCCGGAATGGCGGCTTTAAGCAGATGATACCCTTTTGCCCCCGGTTCGAGTGACTGTAAAATGGCGGCTAATCCCCGTTTCTCCATTTCAGCCAGTTTCTCCAGATAAAAGGCATCCGGCAATACGGAGTCTTTACGCAAACTGATACTGTCCTGTGGCAAACGCCCCAGCTTAATATCTTTTACTACCCGGACAAAAGCGTCTGTTAACAATAGTTCCGCAACCGACCACCAACGGGCATCCATCCGGGCTTCTTTTGCGGCTGTATCCGCCCTGATCGTATCATACACCAGGGCTAAAGCCCTGGCATGATAATCTTCAGGATACAATCCCCATAACCTCGCCTCTTTCACCATCCGGAACAAAGAATCGGCAAAAGGATGCCAGCTTTGCCCGTTACTCCAGAATGTTGCATTTGACTTTTCCTTGTAGAAGGCCGATGCAATTTCAGGCCGGAACAACCGTACCAGCGAATCACCGGTTCTTCCGCTGTCTGCCACCGCTTTCTCCAGTTGAAGACCGATTTGTGCGGTAATTTTTTCTTTCAGGACAGCCGGATTGGCCGCCATAGTATCTGTCTGTTGCCCGTTTCCTTTGCACGCAGACAGCAATACAGCAGCCAGCAGCAATGGCATGTAGGGGTACATTGTCTTTTTGTTCATAATGGATGGTGGCAGTGCTGGTTTAATGGTTTACTTCCTTTACTACTGCCCGGGCCTGAAGTATGTACTACAAAATAAGCAATCGTTTCAACACTTTCAGAACAAGACGGCTGATTTTTTTCTGTGCTTTTTTCTCCGTTTATAAGTGTCCGGAATACGCATATTCACGTTGCGGGGTTGCGTAAATCCGCCTGTCTGCAGGTAAAAAATGATTGAAGTGGTTCTGTTACTCTACAGTGGCTGTACATCAATTACCGCATCGGTATTGATAGTTCCGTATATATGGGGAAAGGTATCCTGGGTGGAGGGCGACCAGTCAAAGACAAACGGACTGGTCAGCCTGTCTGTATCAATCACCAGTTTCAGGAGGTCGGTTTTACCGGCAAAATAACGTTCCAGCACACCCGATACCTGGTGATCCTGAGAACAATGTATAAAGCCTTCTGCCTCCAGGGAAGGATGTGTATAAAAACCCTGTAATTGTGCGGACGCCCAGTCACCGGCAGTAGTAACATGATAAATCACTGGCATTACAATACGTGTTTAATTCGTTGTTCAAGCAACATAAAATCGGCTAGTACAATTGCGGTAACGGCTTCCACAATCACGGGAGCCCGCAAGGCCACACAAAGATCATGACGGCCTTTTACAGAAAAACGCTCCACAGCACCCGTTTCCCAATTAAGGCTCTGTTGTTCTTTTGGTGTTGACGAAGTTGGCTTAACTGCTATACGGAAAACCAGTTCATTCCCGTTACTGATTCCTCCTACAATACCACCTGCATGATTGCTGCGCGTTCTGCCATTCATATCTTCAATAGCATCATTATGTTCACTTCCAAACATGGTTGCCGCTGCGAATCCGGCTCCAAACTCCACTCCTTTTACCGCGGGAATGGCAAATAAAAGATGTGCCAGTACTGATTCAAGTGAATCAAAATAGGGTTCTCCCAAACCAGCAGGTACACCGGTGACCCGGCATTCGATAATGCCCCCAACAGAATCTTTGGCATCTATCCCCTTCTGCAGTCCTTTTTCCAGGTCCTTCTCACCGGCGATCTCCGTAATCACAGACCGGATTAAAATTTCAGGCATCAGTTTTTTGGCAATGGCACCTGCAGCTACCAGTCCGGTCGTTAACCGGGCACTGAAATGACCACCGCCGCGGTAGTCCTCATAACCGCCGAATTTATGATGCGCCACCCAGTCGGCATGACCAGGCCTGGGAATACTCCGTAATTTGTTGTAATCCTCACTACGTGTATTATTGTTTTCAAATAACAGGGTAACCGGAAAGCCGGTCGTATATCCGTTGAAGACCCCGCTTTTAAAAAAAGGAAAATCCGCTTCCTGACGGGGTGTGGCTCCTTTCTGTGTCCCCCCTTTCCTGCGATCAAGGTCTGCCAGCAAGTCTTCTGCCGCCAGTGGCAGCCCGGCCGGACAGCCGTCAATAGTTACCCCCACTGACTCACCATGTGATTCACCAAAAACGGAGACCCTGAATATCCGGCCAATTGTATTCATATTGTTATCTTATAAAACTAATCAATCTTCCAATCATATCAAACCGGCAAGCGGACCTTACCGTTATAAAGTAAAAAACAGTCCTTTCATACCCGCACCAAGCGCTTCGATGTCGCGAAAAAAATCAGGATAAGATTTCTTAACTGCACCGGCTTCCTGAATCGCCACATCTCCATTCGCCTGTAATGCGGCTACCGCACATGCCATGGCAATCCGGTGGTCATGTCTTGAATGAACGGTAGCCCCCTGTACACCATTACCACCATGGATCCGCATCAGCTCTCCGTCCAGTTCAATCCGGATTCCCATTTTCCCAAACTCTTCCTGCAGGGTTAAACCGCGGTTACTTTCTTTATGTGCCAGCCGGCTGACCCCTTGAATAGTACTCACCCCTTTACAATAGGCGGCCAGTGCTACCAGGGGAGGAAACAGATCCGGGCAATCTGTTGCATCGAAATTAAATGACTGCATGGGTGCCGGGTGCAGATGAATGCCTTTTGTATCGATCGCGATACCGGCGTTGGCGGACATCAGTGCATCAAGAATGGCTTTATCTGCCTGCGCGGAACCGGGATCAAGGCCCCGTACAGATAACGGACCGGCAATGGCACCTGCTACCAGCAGGAAGGCTCCTCCACTCCAGTCGCCTTCTACCGTATAATTTACAACAGATGCCGGTGCTGCCTGTCTTCCCTGTTCTTGTACTGAATGGAAAACAAACGCGGCATAGTTCCGGTTATCCGGTACCGGTAGCCCGAATTTGCGCATTACATCCAGTGTCAGATCGATATATGGCCGGCTCTTCAGCTGATTTACACGGATTGTCACACCGGCGGCTCCCGCTGCTGAATAGGCCATCAGTAACCCTGTCAGAAACTGGGAACTCAGTGAACCGTCCACTACTATATCAGCAGGGATTAACGGCCCTTTTAATTGCAAAGGCAGTTTTCCGTTTTGACTTTCTACGGAAACGCCGAGCAAAGGAAGTATTTCGTCAAAGAAATCCATTGGCCGGCTGATCAGGCTGCCGGAGCCGGTAATCCTGATCTCTTTATGACTGAGTGCGGCCAAGGGGGTAAACATCCGTATACTGAGCCCGCTTTCCCCGCAGTTTATTTCCTCTTTTTTCGGAGATACCCCTTTACTATGTATCAGCAACAATTCGCCACGGTCTTCAATCACTGCTCCCAGTCGCTCAATAATATCCACCGCGGCTTTATCATCATTGCTATGCCCGGGATTATGAATCAGGGAATCCCCTTTATGCAGTAAGGCTGCCGCACAGGCGCGCTGCATCGAACTCTTGGAGGCTGGTGCCTGTATATGTCCGCCGAGGCGGGATGGATGAATTGTAACTATCACTTTAAAAGGCTTGAATAATTTGTTCGAGTTGCTGCAATGAAACCGGTTTCACCACCGCTTTCCCAATTTTTTCCAGTAATACATAATTCATATCGGTCCGCTCCCGCTTTTTATCCATTTTCAGGACCTTGAAAACCTTCTGCTTGTTAAAACTGGCATAAGTGGGCAGATTATATTTCTCCAGCAGATGTACTACCCGGTTGGTCTGCCTGAAGCCGGTCAGTTGCTCCGCCATATGACAGGCATAGGCCATCCCGATCGAGACAGCCTGCCCATGCAATAATTCGTATTGTGTTTCCAGTGCATGCCCAAGGGTATGTCCGAAATTAAGCAACCGGCGGTCTGCCTTTTCAAACTCATCTTTCCGCACCACCCGGATTTTGATCAGGGCGTTCCGCTTCACCAGTTCACCTATTTTTTTGGGCCGTTGCCGGAAACTGTTCAGGTTATTCTCTTCCAGCAGCGAAAACATGGCTGCGTCTTTGATACAGGCATGTTTGATTATTTCAGCAAACCCATTTTCCCATTCCTGTAATGGCAGCGTTTGCAGCAATACCATATCATGCAGGATAAAGGCGGGCTGACGGATTACCCCGACCATATTCTTGTACTCACCAACATCAATACCATTCTTTCCCCCAATGGATGCATCCACCAGTCCGAGAATGGAAGTGGGAATAAAACCAAACCGGATACCCCGCATGTATACAGAAGCAATATATCCGGTAAGGTCCGTTATCACGCCACCGCCCACGCCTACCAATGTGGTTTTCCTGTCCGCTTCCATGTCAATCAGGGCTTCCACCACGGCATCCACTGTACTCTGCACCTTATACGATTCACCGGCTTTCAGCACGATTGTATTCCAGCCGTTGAATGGTTTGGTATGAGCCTTATAGATGTTCTCATCCGTGATCAGTACCGTGGCTTTCGGATCTGTTATCTTCCGGAGATGACTGAATCCCCCGGCAAAATAAAATTCGGTGGATGAAACTGAGAAGCTGAATATCTGTTTTTCCATTTCTTTGAGCATTGAACATTAAATGTTGAATATGGCGCATTTCTTCACAAGAGAAATGTTCATTTTTCAACCTGCTTTTGCCGGCAGGCAGGAGCCCCTTTATAAATGTCCATTTTTAACTATCAAGCACTTTCTTCTGGTGATTGATACTCTCCATGTGAACTGCATCCAGGTATTTGGTGATAAACTCCTTACTCAGCCCGATCTTCTCCCCTTTTACCGAAGCCCGCTCGATAATCTCGTTCCAGCGACCTGTCTGCAGAATGGTGATATTGTTATCTTTCTTATACTGACCAATCTGTTCGGCAATTTTCATCCGCTGTCCAAGTATCTGCATCAGTTCATCATCGAGGTGATTGATTTTCTGACGAAGTGCTTCGAGCGCCGCGTGATATTCATCTGAATTCACATCCTCTTTCCGCCAGATGATACTATCCAGCATGGCTGCCAGTTGTTCCGGTGTCACCTGTTGCTTGGCATCACTCCAGGCGTTATCCGGATCAATATGACTTTCAATCATCAGTCCGTCATAATCCAGGTCGATTGCCCGTTGCATCACATCCAGCAGAATATCGCGGCGACCGCAAATATGTGAAGGATCGTTTATCAGGGGCATACCCGGGTATTTCAATTTCATATCAATAGCCAGATGCCACATCGGCGCATTTCTGTATTCGGAATTGCCATAGGAACTGAATCCCCGGTGAATGAGGCCTATTTGTTTTACCCCCGCCCGGGCCACCCGCTCAACGGCTCCGCCCCATAATTCAAGATCGGGATTAATCGGATTCTTAATCATCACGGGCACATCTACTCCACGCAGTGCATCTGCAACTTCCTGCACGCTGAACGGATTCACGGTTGTCCGCGCACCGATCCACAATACATCCACATCAAACGTGAGGGCATCCTGAACCTGTTTACCGGTTGCCACTTCCACGGTGGTAGGCAGACCGGTTATTTTTTTTGACTGTTGCAGCCAGGGAAGTCCCTTTGCACCGATTCCTTCAAACATACCCGGCTTGGTACGGGGTTTCCAGATACCGGCGCGGAGCATATCCACTTTACCGGTGGCGGCCAGACGTTGGGCCGTTGCGATCACCTGCTCCTCCGTTTCTGCACTGCAGGGACCGCTGATGATCAGCGGACGTTTATTCCAGGCGGCTTGAACTGTTTCGTTGTGTGTTTGTTCTGTAGTTTGCATGTTACAAAATTAATGCCTCCGGTCCCACAGGATATCACAGAAGCGTTTTATTTATTGAATGTTGGTTATTTAATAATTCTCCTGATTTTATTCGCGTCTTCAATCAAAGTCCGCAGTTCCCCGGTTTTATCATCCCGGATACAGTCGCGGAACTTTTTCAATTGTTCAATATGTTCATTCAGTACATCCAGAATATTCACTTTATTCTGCAGAAAAATCGGCACCCACATGGCCGGATTACTCTTGGCCAGCCGTACCGTACTTTCAAAACCTGCAGAGGCCAGTTCAAAAATGGCATTCTCCTCTTTTTCTTTTTGCAAAACGGTATTGGCCAGGGCAAAAGAAGTGATATGGGAAATATGACTTACATAGGCTGCGTGCAGGTCATGCGCCTGTGCGTCCATTTCAAGTTGCCGCATCCCTATTTTACCAAACATATGCCGGACCCATCCGAGTACATCAGGATCCGTTTGTGCTGCGTTACAAATAATCACGGCTTTGTTTTCATAAGCCCCCTTTACCGCAGCGGCTGGTCCACTGTATTCAGTACCCCACATCGGGTGTGTGGCACAGAAACGCCCTCTTTTCGGGTGATCCTTTATCACATCCACCAGCAGGGATTTGGTAGACCCCAGGTCCACTACCATCTGCCGGTCAATTTTGTCCATCACTGCCGGCAATAATGATACCATGTTATCCACCGGAATGGACAACACCACCACATCCGATGCGGCAATGGCTTCATCCAGTGACATGATCTCGTCCACCAGTTCCAGTTGCATTGCTTTTTCCGCATGCTCCGGATTGTTGTCCACACCGATCAGCCGGGAAGAAAGTTTTTTTTCATGCAGCTGAATCGCAAGTGAACCACCGATCAGGCCAACACCAACGATGGCTATTTTTTTCCGTTCCATGTTCATTTTCCCATTTGAATTTTTGATTCCTGTATGCGCCTGATAGCCGTTTCAAATTTTTCCACCGGGGCACATAAACTAACACGTATATATTTTTCTCCCCCTTTACCGAAAATAGCTCCGGGCGTAATAAACACATCTGCACCATACAATACTTCATCACTCACGGCATAGCCATCCGTATACCCGTCCGGGATCCGGGCCCAGAGAAACAGGCCGGCTTGATGCCGTGAAAATGTACATCCCAGCAACTGCAGTAATTCCGTCGCTTTTTCCTGGCGCTGACGATAAACTGCGTTTACTTCCTCCTGCCATTCCTTCCCCAACGACAGTGCCTTTGCAGCGGCCAGTTGTAAGGGCAGAAACATCCCACTGTCCATATTGCTTTTAAAACGCAGTACTTCTTCGATTCTCTCCTTTGCCCCGCACAACATTCCTATCCGCCAGCCTGCCATATTATGCGATTTACTGAGGGAGTTAAGCTCAACGGCTGTATCCATCGCACCTTCCACCGCTAACAGACTCAGGGGTGTATCATTCAGTATAAAAGAATAGGGATTATCATGCACGATCAGGATATGGTGCTTTTTCCCAAATGCCACCAGTTTTTCAAAGAGCCCGGCCGTGGGTAATTGCCCGGTAGGCATCTGCGGATAATTCACAAACATCAGTTTCACCTTCTTCAAGCTTTTTTTCTCCAGCTTTTCAAAGTCCGGTTCGTAATTATTTTTTTCTTTCAGCGTAAAGTAAACGGGTTTTCCACCTGCCAGCTTTACCGCGCTGGTATATGTGGGATAGCCCGGATCAGGCAACAGTACTTCATCGCCTTTATTCAGATAAGTCATACAAATATGCATGATCCCTTCCTTGCTGCCCATCAGTGGCAATACCTCCGTATCCGGATGCAGGGTTACCTGGTACCATCGCTGATACCATTCACTGATGGCATTCCGCAGTACAGCGGCTCCTTTATACGACTGATAAGCATGCACATCCGCTCTTTTACTTTCTTCCTGCAATACGTTAATTACATCGGGATGTGGCGGCAGATCCGGACTTCCAATTCCCAGGTTAATGATGCTCTTCCCTTGTTTATTCAGTCCGTCGATCTCCCGCAGCTTCTGCGAAAAATAATACTCCCCGATTCCGTCCAGTCTTTTTGCCACTTTCATAATGATGCCATTTGTCAATTATTGTACATTGAACTTTGAGCAATGAACTTTGAGTGTTTTATCTTCTTTATAGTCCTATGTTCAACGTTCATTTATCAAATTCATTTCTTAAAAACTATTTCCACAGTCCACGTTTATACACACCATATACCTTTACAGCTTCCGTAAGCGGTTCAATTTCCTTCAGCACTTTTGCGAATTGTTCCTGCTGATCAAATTCCATATCTGCATGAAAAGCGTATTTGAAATCAGTACCGGGTATAGGGAAACTCTGCAGTTTGCTGAGATTGATACCGGCCCCGGCGATACGGGATAACACTTTTACCAGGCTCCCTTTGGAATGATCGGTGTGAAAGGTAAGCGATGCTTTGTCAGCATCCGTCACGGGCAATACGGTATCCTCGCGTTCGAGCATCAGGAAGCGGGTATAGTTGTTCTTCATGGTATGAATATTGGGCGCCGCCACTTCAAGATTGTACAGTTCAGCGGCAAGACGGCTGGCAATAGCGGCCACATGTTTGCTTTTATGCTGATGCACCTGTCTGGCGCTGAGTGCCGTATCATCTGTTTCCACCAGTTTCCATTTGTATTTATCCAGGAAACCATAACATTGCTGAAGTGCCATTGTGTGTGAATGTACTTCCTTAATATCTTCCAGTTGCACACCCGGATTAACCAGCAGGTGCTGTCGTATCTGCAGGTAGATCTCTCCCGTAATTTTAAGATTACTTTTCTGCAACAGGTTATAATTGGGAAGAATGCTGCCGGCAATGGAATTCTCAATCGCCATAACGGCGCCTTCACTTTCTTTTTTATTCGATGCCACGCGTATCACATCGCGGAAAGTGGCACAAGGTATCACCTCCACTTTTTTCCCGTGAAATAACTGTGCAGCCACCTGGTGAAAACTGCCCTCATACCCCTGTATCGAAACCCGTTTACGCATACGCTTAAAATTTTTTCACTTTTTACTTTTCTGATTCTGTTATCCCCGATACCACTATTGATACAGCTGGAGAAATCATAAAAAAATCCCGGCCGTTTGGCCGGGATTCTTTATGTTGATGTTTCTTAGTTGTTCAGTTTGTTTTCAACAAAAGCGTTCCCGGCCTCTTTGTAAAAAAGAAGTAATAAAAATAAAATCCAAAAATCGCTTTCAATGATGTCATGAAACAAATGTAGTTATTAGAGTCATTCAAACCAACAACCCGTGTTAAATTATTTTCCGCGTCCGCCGCTTTCCGCATCATTCATGCGGATTTTACGGCCCCGGTAATTCTTTCCATCAATCGCTTTTATCATTTTCTTTGCAGCACCGGCTTCTATTTCCACCCAACTGTTCATTTCTTTCATATCGATACGGCCGAGTACGTCTTTTTTCAGATCACTCATGTCCAATATGAACTGCAGGAAGCTTGCTTTATAAAACCCGTCTTTCGTCCCCAGGTTTACGAACAGTCGTTGATAAGATCCGCCACCGCCAAACTTTCTTCCTTGTGTATCCCGTTGTTCAAACCTGGAAGCACCGCGAACGCCGCTTTCACCACGGTCTCCTTTTTTCCCGCCGTCGCGCAAATTCAGATCTGCAGCGTTTTCATAATACTTCAGGAACCGGTCAAATTCAAGGGCTGCCACCCGTTGCAGGATCTCTTCTTTCTCCACCGCTGCAAATTTTTCCCGGAGTACGGGCAGGTAGGTTTCATATTCCCCGTGACTGATATCCGCACCCAGCATCTTATCAATAAAGGAGAAAAACTGCTTGCGGCAAACATCTTTACCGCTGGGGATATCCATTTTATGGACTTTGGTTTTAACCAGTTTTTCGATCTGGCGCAGGCGGTATGATTCCTTAGGCGTAACGATTGAAACAGAAATTCCGCTTTTACCCGCACGGCCGGTACGGCCGCTCCTGTGCGTGTATACCTCTACGTCATCGGGTAACTCATAATTGATCACATGGGTAATTCCCTGCACATCAATACCCCGGGCTGCCACATCCGTGGCAACCAGGAGCTTCACGCTTTTATCGCGGAAAAGCCCCATCACCTTATCCCGTTGCTGCTGGGTCAGGTCACCATGAATGGCGTCAATATCATATCCCTCACGGGTCAGTTTTTCCGCAATGTCCTGTGTATCCGCTTTGGTACGCGCGAATACGATACCATAAATACCCGGATTAAAATCAATTATCCGTTTCAGCACTTCATACCGGTTATGGTGCTGGGTGGCATAGTACTGGTGATCAATATTGGCATTCCCTTCATTCACTTTCCCGATGGTGATTTCAAACGGTTTGTCCATATACCGTTTACTCACCTGCCTGATTTCCGGTGGCATGGTAGCACTGAACAACCAGGTACTTTGCCGGTTCGGGGTATTTTTCAGGATAAACTCGATATCCTCCTTGAATCCCATGTTCAGCATTTCATCGGCTTCATCCAGTACCACATAATGAATCTGTTCCAGGTTGATGGCTTTCCGTTCAATCAGGTCGATCAGTCGGCCGGGGGTAGCCACCACGATATGCGTACCGCGCTTCAGGTCTCGGATCTGCATACTGATGGATGTACCACCATATACAGCGGTAACCGATACCGGGGCTTTTTTATTTTTGAATTTCTCCAGGTCACTGGTGATCTGCAGACAAAGTTCACGTGTCGGACAAACAATCAGTGCCTGCGGGAAACGGTCTTCTTTTTTAATTAATTGCAGCAGGGGGAGCCCAAATGCTGCTGTCTTACCGGTACCGGTCTGAGCCAGCCCGATAAAATCCTTGGTGCCCTGAAGCAGGACCGGAATGGCCTTTTCCTGGATCGGGGTGGGTTGGGTAAATCCGAGGGTTTCGATAGACTGTAACAGTCCTTCCTCAATACCCAGTTCTTGAAATTTGTTCACTTGTAAATATTAGATGTATAAATAAAACGCAAAGGTAGGTTTTCAGGGTGGGATACCGGAAATACCGTAGAATCACGGCTTTGGGTCAGAAAAAAGAAAAGCCGCCCCGTAGTGCGGGACGGCCTTTAGCGATTTGCCTGCTAAGAAATTACTTCTTAGTAGTATCAGCAACTGCAGTTGTGTCAGCAGCTTTAGTTGTATCAGCAGCAGCAGCTTTAGCCAGTGAATCGGCAGTAGCAGCAGCTTTAGCGATAGAATCTTTGATAGCTGTAGAATCAGCACCTTCTTTAGATTCAGAACTGTTGTTACAAGCTACTACAGTAGCAGCGATGAATGCAATTGCAAAGAATTTCTTCATTTTCAATGATTTTTTGTTTTGTATGAAATATTTCGCTTTTTATACCAGAATCAGGAAAAGGTAACCCGGTTTTTTTAAAATTTTTTTTTAGGGTGGCAAAGGGTTACTATTTTTAAAAAACCGTATTAAATAAGGGAATGTGAAACAAGAGATTAACGAAAGGGAATTGCTGCAAGGATTGGCCGTAAACGACAAAAAAGCCGTTGAATCGATCTATAAGGAGAACTATAACATGGTTCAGTCCTTGATAATCAATAACAACGGCTCTGCAGATGATGCTAAAGACATATTCCAGGAAGCGATGATTGTGTTGTACGAGAAAGTGCGTTCCGGCTCTTTTGAATTGAATTGCCTGATTAAAACGTATCTGTACTCTGTTTGTAAAAGACTATGGCTCAAAAGATTACAACATATGAGCCGATATGCCCCTCCTATTGAAGACCCGGAATCCACTGTATCTGTTGATGATGAACTGGAAGAACATGAAAAGAGAGACGCGGAGTTTGAAATGATGAATAAAGCCATCAGCAGCCTGGGAGAACCCTGCAAAAGTTTACTGGAAGCCTATTATTTGCAGAAACAGAATATGCAGGTTATTGCGGCCAGTTTTGGATACACCAATTCAGACAATGCAAAAAACCAGAAGTATAAATGCCTGATGAGATTGAAGAAAATATTTTTTGCGCATTATAAAAACGAAAACGGAAATGGGTGATATTAAAGTACTGGAGGCGGTGGAACGCTATATCCGTGGGGAGATGAATCCTGACGAACGTTTGCATTTCGAAAACCTCCGGAAATCCAACGGGGAAATAGATCAGCTGGTGGTGGAACATACACTTTTCCTTCAGCAAATGAACCGGTTCGGCGAATGGAAAAAATTCCGTTCCTCTTTACAGGAAGTTCATACTGACCTGACAGAACAGGGAAAAATCAACTCTGCCCGCCTGACCGGCAAAGCTAAAGTGGTCTATCTCTGGAAACGGTACAAACGCGTGGCCGCGATTGCCGCATCCATTGCCGGTATCACAACCCTGACCATCAGTGCGCTTGTATGGACCATTACCCCGAAAACAGCGACTGACGAACTGCAACAATTAAAAGGCAAGATCAACAGCATCGAACATACCACCAAGGAACAGGGCAAGGAGATCAACAACGTAAAGAATAAGATCAGCCACACGGACAATACCATTACTTATACCACCGGAGGTACCGGTTTTATTATTGATACCAAGGGCTACCTGGTCACCAACTACCATGTGGTGGAAGGGGCAAAAAACATAGCCGTACAGAACAGTCGCGGTGAATATACAGCACGCCTGGTATTTGCAGATTCCGAGAAAGACATCGCCATCCTGAAAATTGAAGATGAATCTTTCAAGCCCTATAATTCCATCCCCTATGCCATCAGCCGGTCCGAAGGTAAACTGGCTGAACCCATCTTTACCCTCGGTTATCCACGCAATGAAGTGGTTTACGGCCAGGGTTACCTGAGTTCAAAAACAGGTTATAAAGGGGATACACTCAGCTGCCAGCTTGAACTGACCGCCAACCAGGGGAACAGCGGAAGCCCGATCCTGAATAAAAAAGGAGAAGTCATCGGTATTCTGAATGGACGTCAGAAAAACGCGGAAGGATTCTCCTTTGCCATCCAGGGTAAACACATTTACAAAGTACTCGAAGAACTTAAAAAAGACACCACTTACCAGCGGATCAAACTGAATTCCCGCTCTTCCATTGCCGGGCTGGACTTCCAGCAGCAGGTGGAAAAAGTAGAAGACTACGTGTACATGGTGAAAGTCAACTAAACGAATTTACCCCTATAGAAAAAACAAAGGGCTGTATCATCCGATACAGCCCTTATTCTTTTCCGGTAAAATGCATTACCACAGTTTATTGGGATATTCCCCGGCTGTAATCAGTTTATTCAGGCTGTCCTGTACAAAAGGAGCATCCTCTTTATACGTAACGCCGAACCACAGGGAAGTGGTCGGAATAATTTCCACTTTGCCGCCTTCCTGTATAAACTTATCCGCCACAATCGGAATAAAAAATTCCGACTTCAGTTCCTGGCCATGCGCCTGGAGAAAATCTGTAAACAACTGTTGCGTATAGGAGAAAAAGGAAGGATCAAAACACCAGAAGTTCATGGAAACTCTTGTATCAACAGAAAGCTCCGCCGGCTCCAGACCATCTTCACAGACAATCTTTCCCTCTTTTTTCCAAATATTAATCCGTTCGGTAATAGTAGCCAGGTTACCTTCCGCATCCAGTCCGCAAACACCCCGGTTTACCGTACCATGATCAGACAAGGTACGGGTCAGATCATACCCTACAATAGCATAACGTTCATTGCTGCAACCTGTATTCAGAAAGGCCGCCGCATTTTCAAAAGCATTTCTGCCATAAAAATCATCGGCATTGATCACAGCAAACGGTTCCTTCACCACTTCTTTAGCACACAATACCGCATGGGCCGTACCCCAGGGCTTGGTGCGTTCGGCTGCAGCCTGGTAACCACCGGTATACGAATCCATGGACTGGTACACATATTCCGTTTCAATTTTCCCCTTCAGCTTGGGTTCAAAAATAGTCTTGAAATTTTCGGCAAATTCTTTGCGGATTATAAACACTACTTTTCCGAACCCGGCACGGATAGCATCATAAATGGAATAATCCATTATGGTTTCACCGGAAGGACCAAAGCCTTCCACCTGTTTCATACTGCCATAACGGGACGCCATACCGGCCGCGAGAATAATCAATGAAGGTTTCATATCTGATATTTTAGACGCTGCGAAATTAGACTAATTTCGTTTAGCGAAGAATCATCATGGAGAATATTCATCCGGAAAATATCACCACAGACCGCCTGTTAATTCCCGTATTCACCGAACGTGATCTGCAGGTGGATATGCTGCGGCTGGATAAACTTCATCCGGTAATCTCCGGCAATAAATGGTTTAAGCTCCGGTATTACCTTGAACAGGCAAAAACCACGGGCCTCCGCACACTACTGACATTCGGCGGTGCCTGGTCCAATCATATACATGCCACAGCGGCGGCCTGCTACCTGAACGGCCTGCAGGCCATTGGTATTATTCGTGGTGAAAAGCCGGCCGTACTTTCCACTACACTCCAGGATGCCGGAAACTGGGGTATGCAACTGATTTTTACTGACCGGGCCTCCTACCGGGAAAAAAAGATACCGGAATGCATTGACCAGGCGTCCCTGCTCATTGCCGGGGAAGGGGGGTATGGTCCGGCTGGTGCGGCCGGAGCAGCAACCCTGCTCGACTATTGCAATACTACCGCCTATACACATATACTTTGTGCCACGGGTACCGGTACCATGCTTGCCGGAATCATGAACCGTTGTGCACCACATATCCACTGTACGGGAATCAGTGTAATGAAAAATAATTTCAGTCTGCCGGAAGCCACCCGTCTTTTATTGCAGGATAAAAGCCGGCTGCCATCAATACTCCATGACTTTCATGAAGGCGGGTATGCCCGGCATACACCGTCCCTGCTGGCATTTATGAATGACTTTTATACACAAACCGGTATACCCACCGATTTTGTGTATACGGGCAAACTGGTAAAAGCGGTACATGAACTGGCATTGAAAAATCACTTTCCTGCTGGTAGTAAAATCCTCCTGATACACAGTGGCGGCTTACAGGGAAACTCCTCACTCAGCAAGGGAACGTTAATATTCTGAAAATACTGCACCACATTACTATCTTTGTTTATTCACAAAAACCTGACCCTTTCGATTAACACGTATGAGGCAACTGACCCGGTTTATTTTTCTGCTGACAGGCATTATGGCCGGTACTGTGGCTATGGCACAGGATACTCTCCCCCGTTTCTCCGTAAAGAATGCAGGCAAAAACAGGATTGTCGTTAGTTGGACGAATCCTTATGCCGACATCCGCCAATTGAGTATTCAACGCTCCTATGACAGTGTAAAAGGATATAAAACAATTCTGACCATGGCCGACCCTACCACACCTCAAAATGGCTTTGTGGACAATAAGGCCCCGAATGAAAGGATGTTTTACCGCTTATATATTATGCTCGAAGGCGGCCGTTATCTTTTCAGTACTGCCAGGCGACCTGTAGTGGACAGCCTGTCATCCGCAATGGGAGCCATCTCCCCCGGGTTGCTAAAAAATATATCAGCCGATTCATTGCAACGACTGATGAAGAACAACAGCAGCCTGGTGGATTCTCTGCTCAAGGCGGATTCCATTACCCGGGTTAGTCCCTTCGCTATCCGCCTGAAGAATTTTCAGACCGGTGATTCGATAAATGCTCCCAACGCGGTTACGCTGAAAGAAAGAACACCGGCCTATGTCCCCTCCCTGTATGTGTATACTAACAAAGACGGGTATGTAAAAGTAAGTCTCCCGGAAGCCGGCAATAAGAAATACAATATCCGTTTTTATGAAGAGGATGACACTTTTCTTTTTGAGCTAAAGGACCTGAAAGTAAAGACCTTTAAAATTGACAAGGCTAATTTTTTCCATGCCGGATGGTTCCGGTTCGAATTGATTGAAGACGGTAAAATACTGGAGAAGCACAAGTTCTTTTTAGAGAGTGATTTCTGACCGGAGGTCCACGCCGAATACGCTTTCAAAGTTCTGCCTGACTTTTGCTTTCACTTCTTCCATATCCATGACCCTTCCCAGCTCCTTCTGCAATGAAGTCACCTGTTTATTGACTATCCCGCAGGGAATAATATTATTGAAATAATCCAGTGAAGTATTTACATTAAAAGCAAAACCGTGCATGGTAACCCACCGGCTGCAACGTACACCAATGGCACATATTTTTCGTTCCCGTCCAGGCAGATCCGGATCAATCCAGACACCGGTTTCGCCCGGAGAACGATCGCCCCGGATTCCATATGCTGCTAATGTCAGGATGATAACTTCCTCGATATTCCGCAGATATCTCCCTATATCCGTATAAAATTTTTCAAGGTCCAGGATCGGATAACCCACCAGCTGATCGGGGCCGTGAAAAGTGATATCACCCCCGCGATTGGTATGGAAAAATTCAATATGATTTGCCTGTAACTCCTCATCACTCATCAACACGTGTTCTTTCTTACCGCTTTTTCCAAGGGTATAGACGGGAGGATGTTCAACAAACAGGAGATAATGTTCAGTATCCAAACCACTGCCGGCTGATTTCCGTTGCACATTTTCTTTCAGGAGTGACTCCTGCAGATCCCAGGCTTCCTGGTAGGGCATTTGGCCGAGATCCCGGTAGATGACAGGTTGCTTTTCCATGTGTAAAAAGCAAATTTACCAACAATTTGCCATCCGTTACCTTTGCCGGCTATGCAGGACGAACTGGATAACCTTTTACCGGATACAAATGACAGCAGCGATGAACTTTATGAAAGGTTCACGATAACCATAGATAAGGGGCAGGAACCCCTGCGGATAGACAAATTTCTGGCTAACCGGATTGAAGGGGCCACCCGGAATAAACTTCAACAGGCTATGAACCATGGTATGGTTCAGGTTAACGGGCTTGCGGTTAAACCAAACTACAAGATTAAACCCTTGGATCATGTGGTCATTTATTCCGACATGAGTCCGGAGGAGACCGATGTTGTTCCGGAAAAAATGGACCTGAATATTGTCTATGAAGATGCCGATCTGATGGTGGTAAATAAACCCGCCGGAATGGTTGTACACCCGGGCAGTGGTAATTATTCCGGTACACTGCTGAACGGCGTTTCCTATTACCTGCAGCAGCAACAACCCGGATTGTCTGAAGATGTATTACCCCGCTTTGGCCTGGTACACCGGATAGATAAAAATACCAGCGGACTCCTGGTACTGGCCAAAACGGATAAATCCATGCGGGCCCTGGCCAAACAGTTCTTTGACCACAGTGTGAAAAGACAATATGTGGCCCTGGTATGGGGCGATATGGAGCAGGATACAGGCACCATTATCGCGCATGTGGGCCGTCACCAACGCTTTCGCAAACTATTTGAAGCCTACCCGGAAGGGGATCACGGAAAAGACGCCACCACCCATTACAAAGTGATGGAACGCTTTGGGTATGTAACACTGGTACAGTGTATACTTGAAACCGGACGTACGCACCAGATCCGGGTACATATGAAATATATCGGCCATCCGCTTTTCAGTGATGACTTTTATGGAGGAGACAAAATTGTAAAAGGCACAATTTATACAAAGTATAAGCAGTTTGTCGAGAACTGCTTTGCACTTTGTCCGCGCCAGGCCCTGCATGCCAAAACACTGGGCTTTATACATCCAACAACAGGTGAAGAAATGCATTTTGAATCGGCCTTACCACCGGATATTGAAGGCGTGATTGAAAAGTGGAGAAAGTATGCGGGGAAAGGTTGACAAGTTGATATGTTGAAAGGTTAAAAAGTGGTTTACTTAACAGGGCCCTTTTCACCCTGTTAACTTATCATTATCACTGAAAATCGAATAACGTCGCAGTAAATACTCCCCGTTCCCGCTTCCTGAACGCCACATCCCAGTTGCCGATATAGCGGAGCAGTTTTGGCACCAGCAGTTCGCCCACTTTGGTCATTTCCACTTCCATGTGCACATCGAAGTCATAGACACCCGCATTATAACTCATGTCATATTTACGGGCCATCACTTCCATAGTACGGGTATTGAACCAGGTGACCATATTATCAATGACCACTTTGTCTTTCTTACCACCCAGGTCGGGTTTCGCTTTAATCGTAAAAACGTAGCAGGATTGCCCTTCGTAGTCGCCGTAATCAATATTAAAATCATATAACGCTGCCCGGTCCGGGTCGAAAATATCAATCTTATCCCCAATGAAAGGTATCCCTGCTATTTTCTTGCCTGGATTAAAGAAAAGCGTTTTCAGTTGTTGTTTGTGTTTAGCCAACCCGCTTTTACCCCGGGGACTGAAATCCGTGCCTCTCACTATATTGTTCTCACCGCAGACTTTCCCATTGGTAAAAAAAAGGCCGGCATACAATTCCGCGGTATAATAGTTATACTGATGATCCGTATTGTAAAAATCACCACTGCTGGATTCAGACAGTACTTCCATTGTCCGGCACCCTGCATTCCGCAACTGCCGGGTTTTGCTCAGTAAAGCCGCCTGCGTTACTCCCCGCTTATCACGAATACGAATATCGTTCCAGGAGGTGAATCCAATGACGTGAAGATTGCGGAAAGCTTTGTAAAAAGTGGTATCGTTTTTTACCTGGTTGATAAACCGGGCCACATTTAAGTCGGTTCGTATGATAACTTCTGAAAGACTGACCATCCTGGCCAACCGCTCATTGTCCAGGGAATCTTCCTGTGCAATCGCAGACAGGAAACAACCTGTCAATAAAATTAAAAGGCAGAGTTTTTTCATGCACTAACCGGGAAACATCATCTTGTAATCCACTTTCACTTTCCCCTTTGTAATATCGCTGAGTTTTCCCTTCATTAATTTCCGCTTGAGGGTGGAGATATGATCTATAAACAATTTGCCATCAATATGATCATATTCGTGTAATATCACCCGGGCTGTCAAACCGCTGAAAGTAGTGGTATGCGCCTGGAAATGCTCATCCATGTATTCAAGCGTCACTGTTTCATGCCGGTAGATATCTTCCCGTATACGGGGAATACTGAGACATCCTTCATTATACGCCCACTCATCGCCATCCAGATCTAAAATATGCGCATTGATAAAAACGGACCGAAGTCCGGGCGCGTCCGGATATTCCTTTTGTTCATCCGCATTCATGCCGGCAAACATCTGCTCTGTATCCACTACAAAAAGCCGGATATCCCGGTTGATCTGCGGGGCTGCTAACCCCACCCCGCTACTGGCATACATGGTTTCCCACATATCCTCAATCAGTTTATCCAGTTGGGGATAACTCTCGTCAATATCCGTCGCCATTTTCCGCAGTACCGGGTGGCCGTATGCTACGATGGGTAAAATCATAGGCAAAACTACAAAAAAAGTACCAAGAACCGAAGACGCAAAGAACCCATAAGAACCAAAACAAAAAACTCAAAAAAGGATCAATAGTTAACCATCAAAACTTTCTACGTAAGATTATCTGAATAAACTACTACATATACACTAATGACTAATGACTACCGACTATTGACTACAGACTTCTCAAATACTCCTGCAGCATAATCGTCGCCGCAATTTCATCCACCAGTGCTTTATTCCTCCTGTCCTTTTTCTTCAGGCCCATTTCGAGCATGGCATCTTTTGCCATTTTTGATGTATAGCGTTCATCCACACGTTTCACCGGCATCCCCGGGAAATTCCGTTGAAGATTTTTTATGCAATTTTCCACCAGGGGAGTGGCATGGGTAGCTGTATCATCCCAGTTTTTGGGTTCACCGATCAGTATCAGTTCCACCGGTTCCCGGGCGAAATAATCTTTCAGGAATGGAATTAAAGTCTTTGACTCCACGGTGGTTAGCCCGGTGGCAATAATCTGCAAGGGGTCGGTTACAGCCAGCCCGGTTCGTTTACCGCCATAATCGATACAAATAATTCTTGCCAACGATCAAAATTTATGAATGAAAAGATCAGCAATTACAAAAAGGGCAAAGACTACCGAAGCAATGCCATTGGCCGTCATGAAAGCAAGGTTGACGCGTTTGAGATCATTGGGCTTTACCACCGAATGCTGATACACCAGCATGCCTATAAAGACCAATACCCCAACCCAGTAAAGCCAGCTGAATTGCCCGTATACGCCTGCATAAACCACGGCACCCGCACTCAGCAGATGCAGCATTTCTGATACCAGCAAGGCCTTGCCTTTTCCCAGCCATGCGGGAATGGAATACAACTTATTTGACTTATCAAACACCTCATCCTGCAAGGCATAAATAATATCAAAACCACTCACCCAAAACATCACTGCAATGGAAAACAACACAGGAAGTAATGCAAACTCACCCGTTACCGCAAGGTAAGCACCGATCGGGGCTAAAGAAAGTCCTACACCGAGTATCAGGTGACAAAGCGGAGTGAACCGCTTGGTATAACTATATCCCAATACCACGGCCAGGGCAACAGGTGACAGGTAAAAACAAATGCGGTTAATGAACCAGGTAGTAAGAATAAAGAGCACACAATTGACAATCGTAAACAGCAGGGCATTCTTCGGGGTGATCACGCCGGAAGGCACTTCCCGGATGGCGGTACGGGGATTCTTTGCATCAAAATGACGGTCGAGGTAACGGTTGAAAGCCATGGCAGCACTGCGGGCAAATACCATGCAGAGTAGAACCAGGGTCAGTCGAATACCCATACTGGCGACATTTACCGGGACTCCCTTTCCCGTATATTCATTGGGAAAAACCGTTTCATGCCAACCAGGTACAACAGAAAACGCGTAGTCTCCAATAGAAAAGAAACCGAGAAAAAAACCAATCAATGCAAAAGGCATCGCAAAAATGGTATGCGAGAATTTGATAAGGCTTAAGTAGCTTTTTACTTTCGACATAGATAACCTGTAATCTTAAAATAATCCGGATAATAATGCCACCCCTTCGGGGTTTTAAGACAATCTTTATATTTTCTTTTAATTACTATAATAATTTCAGCCTTTCAGGCTTCTGCTCTACTCTCAACCCCGGGGTTTTAAGACAATCTTTATATTGTCTTTGATTTACTATACTAATTTCAGCCTTTCAGGCTTCTGCTCTACTCTCAACCCCAACTATCCCCCTCACTAATTCCCATAACACCACACCTGCGGCGGTGGCGATGTTCAATGAGTGTTTCATTCCCAACTGTGGAATTTCCAGGCAGCCATCACATAAAGCAATCGTCGACTGTTCCACCCCGGTCACTTCGTTGCCAAAGACCACAGCTATTTTTTCATCCGGATCGAAGCCGATAGCATTGAGTTTAAAACTACCCTCTGCCTGCTCGGCCGCATATACGTTAAATCCTTCCTGCCGTAATTCTTCAATAGCCTCTTCCGTGGTTTTAAAATATTTCCAGCTTACCGTTTCCTCCGCACCAAGTGCCGTTTTTTTTATTTCCTTATGAGGAGGTTTGGCAGAATACCCGATGATATAAATAGCCTGCACAAGGAAAGCATCCGAGGTACGGAACACACTACCCACATTATAGGCACTGCGGATATTCTCCAAAACAAGTATTATAGGGGTCTTGGCTGAAGCTTTGAATTCCTCCACTGATTTTCGTCCCAGCTCAGCCATGCTCAGTTTACGCATGGCGCAAAGGTAAGGTGTCGCGCTTTATTGTCTGAGCAGCTTCAGGGTTCCTTTCTCGCCGCTTTCCGCCTGGTAGGTAAGAATAAAAATACCGGCGGGCCACTGGTTTGTCTGTACCTGGAAATAGTTTTCACCGTATTGCAATGGATATGCCTGGTTCAGTAGCGTCCGTCCGGCGGCATCCACCACCCTTACATTTATCCGCTGGGCAATCCGTGTCTTGAAATCAAGGGTAATACTGCTGCTTACGGGATTGGGATAGACGCTGGCCAGCACAGCTGCCTTCTCAGTTGCCGGATAATCATAACAAGGGCCCCCGTTTGGTATGGCATTGCTGATCCAGCTAATCCGTGCATCCAGCCAGGCACGCAGCGCATTGATTTCACCATCATATGTTGTGGGTATAGGCTGCGGATTGGGCCAGATATACTGGCCCAGTACCGGCCAGCGCTGAAAATGCCGTTGCCTTGCTTCGGCGGTTAAACTCACTACCGAATCAATCAGGGTATTAATCCGGCTGTCACTCATTGACCCTTGCCGCAATTGTTTCCACCGGCAACGTAAATTGGACTGGTATGCACTGTCTTTGGCAAACTGATACCACCACAGCGGCACCTGGAAATAATCATCCGGACAGTTCTGGTTGAACTGGTAAGCCCAGCCCCCCACATCACTGCCATTGCAATAATTGGCGTTGCGAAAAGCCAGGTCATAGTCCCATACCGGGCCGGCATTGATTTTTCCTCCTTTACTTTGCCGGTCTTTGTACATATATGTGCTGATACGGTAGCCATCCACATTCCGGCTGACTTCATTAATCAGCATAAAATCTATAAAGGAGAGCTCGTCCGCATACTTCCTCCATCCTGTTGTTTTATCCTGAAAGTCTTTGCTTTTAACAGCCGCTTCAAAACTGTCCACATAACTTTTCAGGTATTGTTGCTGGGCAGGTACAATGGCACTCAGCTTGGGATAAATATAACTGTACTGAATTCTTTTGCCGCCGCCCGTGGTGGGTGGCGCCACTTCTGAAAACCAGCCATCCGCTTCTTTATCAATTGAAAAAATATACCCTCCTGTCAGCGCATCTCCGGAAATATCAGTCGATGCAATTTTTGTAACCGGCACCCGTCCGCTGCCCCGTTTCACTTTTTCCATCAACACATAAATTCCTTTATAATCATCATTAATCACCACTTCCACAAACCGGCAATTGGCAGCCCAATGACCCATGCCCCTGGAAAAAGTATAGGCCAGAAAATTCCGCATCAGGGTTTTATCAGTATAAGGAGCATATAATACCCAGTCACTCTCCTTCGGCAGACCAAATAAAGGTTTATCCAGCGAATTGCCCGCGTTATCCCAGAGTTCAATACTATATGATTTCATAGGGAACATCTGGGAAGATTGTCCCCGGACTTCAATCCCGATTTTACCGTTATAATGATTGAATGGATCAGTCAGATTATTTCTCACTCCCTCCCCATTGTAAATAATACCCATATCCGCCATGATCTTTGGCTCGTCCGGGATTGACTGCCCGTTGGTATTAATCCTGATGACAGGAAGATTGGAAGATGTCAGTACCTGTGCGGTTGCGGCTATGCCGGTGACTAATAAAGCGAGTAAGATGCAGAACCTTTTCATATAGTGCCAAAGTCTAAAGATACTCTTTCTGTTTTATTTAAAAAGGCATGCCGGTAAGGGCCTTTACCCAAACCGGCATACTTATGCTGTTTAAATTGATTACCACGGAGACGCAGAAATACATGAACTCCCACTCCCCTCTCCCCACTCTCCTCTCTCCACTCTCCACTCTCCACTCTCCTACTTCAAATTCACAATCTTCTTATCCTTCGGATATTTCACGCTGTAACTGAAACGCAGCTTCCGGCTTTCTCCCGGCTTCAGATCCACTTTCCAGGTCAGCACACCGGTTTCCGGGTTCACCATGGCTTCACCGCCTTCTTCCAGTTTTACTTCTACTTCCTTGATCGTACTCAACGGATACTGGTCTTTCAGTAACAGGTTTACATCCGTGATTTTATTATTCTTTACTATTAATTCATAAGTAAACACCTGGCGGGTATTGCCGCCACTGGTTTTCAGGCTGCTCAATTCTTTTACCAGCGAACGTTTTACCGCCACCCGGCGGTCACGTCCCAGTGAAAGATTCAATGTATCCGCTGTCGTGTTCGGATCTATCGTTGATTTACCAATATACGTGTCATCCATTATTATATTGGCATCCCCGGGCAACAGATCGAGGTTCTGCCAATCGGCCACTTCTGCCAGCAGGTAAGCATCTTTATCCATACGAGGCACAGCATAATTTTTTAACACACAGACAATTTCCTGGTCTTTGATGGTTACGCTGTTCAGCTGACCATCACTGGCAATATCATAGGGAAGATCTATTTCAAAACTGGTATTGAGTTGTCCCTGCGTCAAATTGGTATACTGATCCAGTGTACTGGGATCCACATTCAGTTCCTTTTTATCTCTCACTTTCATCGTACCGTAACCGATCGACACCACCTCCTGCGCCATTTTACTTTCATCGTCATACGACTGAATGGTATTCCGTGCTGCATTGCTGTTCATAGCCCGGCGTTGCAGGTCGGTATAAATGCCGGGGACATACAACTGAAGATACCAGGGGGCAAGTACAGGTGCAGTTACACCGAAATTAGGCGTACCGGTACTCAGGGTCAGTTTTGTTTTCTTCCAGTCGATGCCGGTGGTTTGCGTTAATGACGCTTTATACACCATCTTCACTTTATTGGTTTTCGAATTCACCCGTACATCATACAGGGCCACCCATCCGGCATTATTACTGTAATAGGATAATTGTACCGGAATTTCCCCTGTCCGCTTACACATTACCTGCAAAAAGACCTGGCCATAGGGTCGCTGCTTAAGGGGAACAACGGCGGAAACCTGTGCAATCCGTTTACGTATTTCCGCGATCCGGAGATTGGCCTGATTGATCAGTTGCCTGTTATTGTACATATTGTTTTTAATCTTTTCAATCCGGGCTGTATAATATTCCACCAGTTTAAGCAGTTCATCGCCCGACAACACTTTATCCCCGATATGACCAAGGGCACCTTCTATCATTGAACCTGTCTTGGTAAGCACTTCCTGATCCACCTGCACCAGGTTATCCAACCGGCTGATTTCACGTTGCATCAGGACGATACTGTCTTCCAGTTTCTCCACTTCCCTGCTTTTGACGGCCGGTGGCACGGTGGGATAAAATACACTATACCGTTGTGACAGAAGAGCCACGTCTTCCGGCACACTAACCTGCAGGCTATTAATATCCGCACTGGTGCTGAGCTGGTTGATTACAATGGTTTTTGTTCCGGGATCCACTTTCAGCCGGGTTTCGTGGGTCAGTTCGGCCCCGTACCCAAAATATACGGTGGCATTATTCATAGTGGCTTCGGCACGCACGGTATCGGTTATGCCGCCCTGGGCCTGAAGAAGGGTACCGGAAATCAGGATCCCGGCGGAAAAGAGTAATTGCTTCATACTGCTTATTTTTTTCAACAGATGCGGAAAGGAGAATTCTTACATAAACAGTTCCTTATTTTTGTCAGCCCCTGCCAGTTGTAAATGAGGAATGGCAGCGGAACTTTATATATGGCGAAATCAGCAGGTTCAGACACTCCCATGATGCAACAGCACCGGGCTATCAAACAGAAATACCCGGATGCCATCCTGTTATTCAGGGTGGGTGACTTTTATGAAACCTTCGGACAGGATGCTGTTCTGGCCTCCCGTATTCTGGGAATTACCCTGACCAAACGGAATAACGGGGCAGCGGCATCGGCTGAACTGGCCGGATTTCCGCACCATGCATTGGATACCTATCTGCACAAACTGGTAAAAGCCGGCCACCGGGTGGCCATCTGCGATCAGCTGGAAGACCCCAAACTTGCCAAGGGGATCGTAAAGCGCGGGGTGACGGATATGGTAACTCCCGGTACAACAGTAAATGATAAACTACTCGAACACCACAGTAATAATTTCCTGGCCGCCATACATTTTGCAGAAAATGAAAAATTCGGGTTGGCCTTCCTGGATATATCCACCGGGGAATTCTTTTTAGCGGAAGGCGACCGGGAATATGCCGATAAACTGCTCCAGAGTTTCAAACCGGCTGAAGTGGTATTCCAACGACACCAGCAGAAAAAATACAAAGAATATTTTAACAGCAAGGTATACACGTATACACTCGACGAATGGATATTCGACCCCGGTTACGCGGAAGACATCCTGTTGAAACATTTTCAGACCCATTCCTTAAAAGGGTTTGGTGTGGATGACCTGAAGCATGGGCTTACGGCGGCCGGCGCCATCATCCATTATTTAAAAGACACAGAGCATCCCAACCTGCAACATATTGTTTCATTGCAGCGGATCGACCGGGACGATTTCCTGTGGATGGACCGGTTTACCATCCGCAACCTGGAACTGGTGTTTGGCAGTACTGAGGGCAATCATACGCTCCTGGGTGTATTGGACAATACCGTTTCTCCTATGGGAGCACGATTGCTCAAACGCTGGATTATTTTCCCGTTAAAAGATATACAGAAGATCAACGAAAGGCTGGATACGGTGGAATACCTGATTAAAGAAACTGAACTGCGGAATAAAATCACACAGCCCATAAAACAATGTGGCGACATCGAGCGGCTGGTTTCAAAAATACCGTTGAAAAAAATAAATCCACGGGAAGTGCTGCAACTGGCACGCGGACTGAAACAGGTGGAAACGATCAAGCAGGTGTGTCTTGGTTCAACGAATGAATACCTGAAAAGACTGGGTGATGCCCTCAATCCATGTCCGGATATTGCCGATAAGATATTCAAAGAGATCAATGAAAACCCGCCGGCACTCGCGGTCAAAGGAGCTGTCATCAGTAACGGGATCCATGCCGGACTGGATGAATTGCGCCAGATTGCTTTTAGCGGGAAAGAATACCTCGCGAGGTTGCAGGCCAATGAAGCCGAACGAACCGGCATCGCTTCACTTAAAATCGGATTTAATAATGTTTTCGGCTATTACCTTGAAGTTACCAACTCGCAGAAGAATAAAGTACCGGCTGACTGGATACGTAAACAGACCCTGGCTAATGCAGAGCGGTATATCACTCCCGAGTTGAAAGAATATGAAGAAAAAATTACCGGGGCGGAAGAGAAAATACTCCGGATTGAGCTGGAGTTATATGAAGCCCTGTTAAATGAGCTGTCGGACTACCTGGCACCCGTACAAACCAATGGCAACCTGCTGGCGGTGCTGGACTGCCTGTCCTGTCACGCCTCCAATGCCATACAGTACCAATATAAAAAGCCCATTTTACATACCGGGGATGAATGGAAGGTAAAAGCGGGGCGGCACCCCGTAATTGAACGGAATCTGCCGGTGGGTGAACCCTATATCAGTAATGATGCGGAACTGAATAAAACAGATCAGCAGATCATTATCCTGACGGGTCCCAATATGAGTGGTAAATCAGCCCTGTTAAGGCAAACTGCCCTGATTACCCTGATGGCCCATACCGGCAGCTTTGTTCCGGCCGCGGAAGCCAGGATTCCGCTGACCGATAAAATATTTACCCGGGTCGGCGCTTCCGATAATTTATCAGGCGGCGAATCCACCTTTATGGTAGAAATGAATGAGACCGCCTCCATCATTAATAATATTACCAGCCGCAGCCTGATCCTGCTGGATGAAATCGGCCGGGGTACATCCACGTATGACGGTATTTCAATAGCCTGGAGTATTGCCGAATACCTGCACAATGCCCCGCAACAACCCCTTACGCTTTTTGCTACTCACTACCATGAGCTGAATGAACTGGAGGCAAAATGTACCCGGATAAAAAACTATCATGTTACCAATAAGGAAGCAGGTAATAAAATCATTTTCCTCCGTAAACTGGCCCGGGGAGGCAGTACCCATAGTTTTGGTATTCATGTGGCAAAAATGGCCGGTATGCCCCCTGCCCTGATTGAACGGGCCAATGAAATACTGAAACAACTGGAAACAAAGCATGTACAGGAGGATACCGGGGAAACATTACAAAAACTAAACGGACCGGTGCATGAAACAGGTAAAATGCAACTGTCAATTTTTGATGCCCATAGTGAGACCTTTGCCGATATACGAAAAACGCTGGAAGATACCGATATCAACCGGCTGACCCCGGTGGAAGCCTTGTTGAAACTCCAGGAAATAAAGAACCGCCTGAAATAAACAGTTTACTAACAGGTCTTTAGGAACTTTTTTAAAAAAATTGCCCGTTCAAAAAAATCCTTATTTTTACCCAAATTACGCAATTATGAAATTGACGAAACTAACTGCTTTACCCTTCCTGCTTTTTGCCGCATTTGTAATCACTTCCTGCGAATCAGATGCAGAATTAAACAGAGTTTCTGTTTATTCCAAAACAGGTATAGCCCTTACCGGCGCACAGGAAGCACCGGCTTCCACTTCCACTGCATTAGGAACAATGGACGTGTTTTATACACGGGCTTCCAAAGTACTGACGTATACCATTAACTGGTCAGGATTGAGCGGAGCTGTAACCGGATTTGGTATTCACGGACTGGCCCCGGCTGGTTATGCATCACCCAATTTAGTACAGACATTCAGCACATCAGCCATTGTACGTTGTGCAACTGTAAGCAATACTACCTGCGGTTCCTACAAAGGCACTTTACTTGTAGATGAAGTAGTGGTGAAAGAAGTAGACCTGACCAACGGAATGTATTATGTAAATATCAGAACCGCGGCTTTCCCTGCAGGTGAAATCAGGGCACAAATCAGGTTTCAATAATCTATAAACATAGTTGAGGAAACCGTCCGTTCATACGGACGGTTTTTTTATTTTACGTCAAACCAGACCGGTGTTGCATCATTCCAGTCGCCGTTATAATTCACCAGCAATTCTTCACCGGCTTTTACGGGCCTTACAGTAGTTACCGAAATCAGTTGTTGTTCAAAATCCATCCCGTATTCACAGTTACTGGTATACGAGTGGTTATACACCGGTACATATCCCAATGCCATACAACATTGATTTTTTTCCTCCCCCCATTCAAAAATATAATCATGAAGCAATGTCTGATCCAGTAAGGTTCTTTCCTCCCGGCTCATAACCAGTACCGGCGATACTTCCACGGTAACGCCTTCTTCTATGTCTTCTGAAGTATAGACACCTCTCCCTTTGTGTTCGGATGGGGCAATAAATAAAAACGGCAATACCATATTTGACTTTCCTTTCTGCGAAGTACGGACTTTCCCGGTTTTAAGTATGAACATGGGTTCGTATTTTTGGCTCATGGCATTGGAACTGACACAACCTTCCCTGCAGGAATTGTTTGAATCTACCATTCAGACGGAAGACCGGCTTAAAATCCGCGATTTTCTGGATGACCAGAATATCAGCGATGTGGCCCACCTGGTGGATGAATACCCCGAATACCAGAGCCAGATCATTGCAAATATGTCCGTACACCGGGCGGCCAGTGTATTTAAAATTCTTGACCTCTCTGTACAAAAAACCGTTATCCGCGACCTGCCGGCCAATACCACCGCCTCCTTACTGAATGAACTGCCGGCCGATGACCGTACAGATTTCCTGGAAGAATTACCCAGTAATGTGGTCCGGGAACTGATCAAATTGCTGGACCCGGAAGAACGAAAAGTAACCCTGTCCCTATTGGGTTATCCGGAAAACAGTATTGGACGGCTGATGACGCCGGACTACGTATATGTATATCCCTGGAATACCATCGAAGAGGTATTCAGTACAATCCGCAAATTTGGCAAAGACTCCGAAACGATCAACGTCATTTATATCATCAATGAAAAAGGCGAACTCCTGGATGATATCCGGATCCGTGAGTTTATCCTGAACCCGCCGGATAAAAAAGTGTCGGAACTGATGGACGAACGGTTTATTGCCCTGCAGCCGGATCATGACCAGGAAACGGCGGCGGAAGTATTTAAAATGAATAACCGCGTAGCCCTTCCCGTTGTCAGTAAAAGCAATAAACTGCTGGGCATTGTCACCATTGATGATATGTTATGGGTAACGGCGGAAGAATTCAGTGAAGACATGCAGAAAATGGGCGGTACCGCCGCTTTACGTGAGCCCTATCTTGAAATCCCGATTTTTAAACTTTTTAAAAAACGGGTTGTCTGGCTGGTCGTGCTTTTCCTTGGTGAATTGCTCACCGCTTCCGCGATGGCCTTTTTTGAAGATGAAATAAAACGGGCCGTTGTGCTGGCGCTTTTTGTGCCCCTCATCATTTCCAGTGGCGGAAACAGTGGTTCACAGGCCTCCACCCTGATCATACAGGCAATGGCTGTGGGCGAAATAACTGTAAAAGACTGGTGGCGGGTCATGCGGCGCGAAATAATTTCAGGCTTATTGCTGGGTACAGTTCTCGGCGTACTGGGCTTTTTCAGGATTTACGCCTGGCATTCTTTTGATCCCACGCTTTATGGCAGTTTCTGGCTCCCCATCGGCATCACCGTTGCCGTTACATTACTGGGCGTTGTTCTGTGGGGAACCCTTTCAGGCAGTATGCTTCCCCTGTTATTGAAACGGCTGGGTGCCGACCCTGCCGTCAGTTCGGCCCCTTTTGTTGCCACCCTGGTGGATGTAACCGGGCTTATTATTTATTTTTCTGTAGCATTTGCCTTATTAAGCGGCGGATTGCTTTAATTACCGGAATGCTTTGATGTCTACAATTAAATCCGCACCTTTACATTTATGCGGGCAGTCAAACGTTTGCATGTTTAGAATTATTTACTTTTGTCGCAAAAACCATTAACCTCATGTGTGGCATTGTCGGATATACCGGACCCCGGGAAGCGTACCCTATTGTAATAAAAGGCCTGAAACGACTGGAATACCGCGGATATGACAGTACCGGAGTGGCACTCCATAACGGGAAATTAAATGTATATAAGAAAAAGGGGAAAGTGGCTGAGCTTGAAGACAGTATAGTCGGCACCAACCTCCATTCTCATATCGGTATCGGCCATACCCGTTGGGCCACCCACGGTGAACCCAGTGACCGCAATGCACATCCGCACCAGTCAGCCAGCGGACAGTTGGCCATGATACACAACGGAATTATTGAGAATTATAACCAGCTCAAACAGGAGCTGATCAATAAAGGCTATTCATTCAGGAGTGATACCGACACGGAAGTCCTTTTAAACTTCATAGAAGAAATCAAGAAAAACAACGAGTGTTCTCTGGAAGAAGCCGTACGTGTCGCTTTGAAGCGGGTAACCGGCGCCTATGTAATCCTGCTGATGGATGAAAGCGATCCGGAAACCATTATAGCCGCACGTAAAGGCAGTCCGTTGGTTATCGGCGTTGGTAAAGGGGAACACTTTCTTGGTTCCGATGCCTCTCCCATGCTGGAATACACCAAAGAAGTGGTATATGTTAATGACTATGAGCTTGCCATTGTCCGTCCGGATGAACTGATTCTGAAAAATCTCGGCAATGAAAAAATAACGCCCTATGTACAGAAGCTGGACATAGAACTGGCGGCCATTGAAAAAGGAGGCTATGAACATTTCATGCTGAAAGAAATCTATGAACAGCCGCAAACCGTGTATGATTGCCTGCGGGGCAGACTGGATGCGGCAGCAGGGACGATTACCATGAGTGGAATTCAGCAATACGCTGAACAGATAATAAATGCCAACCGCATTGTAATGGTTGCCTGTGGCACCAGCTGGCATGCCGGGCTGGTAGCAGAATATATTTTCGAAGAACTCTGCCGGATTAATGTGGAAGTTGAATATGCGTCTGAATTCCGGTATCGTAATCCGGTCATCAATAAAGGCGACGTAATCATCGCCATTTCGCAAAGTGGTGAAACAGCCGATACCCTGGTTGCCATTGAAAATGCCAAAAACAACGGGGCCATTATCCTGGGTGTGGTAAATGTGGTTGGCTCCTCTATTGCCCGAATGAGCCATGCAGGCGCTTATACACACGCCGGACCGGAAATCGGCGTAGCTTCCACCAAGGCCTTTACCGCACAGCTCGCCGTACTGACCATGATTGCGTTGAAAATCGGTTATATTAAAGGAACCATACCGCAGGATCGCTATTTGCGGTTACTTAAAGAACTGGAAGAAGTGCCGGAAAAAGTAGCCTGGACACTCAAACATGCGGACAATATCAAAGCCCTGGCGGAAAAGTATAAAGAGGCAAGGGACTTCCTGTATCTCGGTCGTGGTTATAACTTCCCGGTGGCCCTGGAAGGAGCGCTGAAACTCAAAGAAATTTCTTACATACATGCGGAAGGATATCCCGCAGCAGAAATGAAACATGGACCTATTGCGCTGGTGGATGAAAACCTGCCCGTGGTTTTTGTGGCCACCAGGGATTCCTACCATGAAAAAGTAGTCAGCAACATGCAGGAAATAAAGGCCCGCAAAGGCAAGGTGATTTCGGTTATCAGTGAAGGGGATGAAACTTCGGCCGCGCTTTCTGAAGATGTAATGGTAGTACCTGAAGCCGATGAAATACTGGCCCCCATGCTGAGTGTGATTCCCCTGCAACTGCTGGCCTACTACATCGGCCTGGCCCGGGGTTGTGATGTGGACAAACCACGTAACCTGGCCAAATCAGTTACAGTTGAGTAAGTAAAATCCTGCTGCCTGTATGAACATCATAACCAAAAAAGCAATATCTGACCTCGGTTACGGTTTTATTGCCAAAGCATATATACCCAAAGGAAAGAATGAATATTATCTGCGCAATGTCCAGAACAGAAGCGGTATCCGGTACCGCAAATTGACGCCGGTTGAAATCAACCTGCTTGAAAAAAACGACAACAGCTCCGACAACTGGAACAAAGTACTGGTGTCGGACGCATTTGACCCTACATTGGTAAAACGATGCTCTTTTTTCGGACTGGTGCGTATTGGCAAGCTGGAGCCCTATTTCCACGAGTTCAACAACCTGCATATGCCGGTAGGTTTGTATAACAGCACCATAATCAGTTGCGATATCGGGGACAACGCGGTAATAGATAATGTAAGTTTTATGAGCCATTACATTATTGGTAATGATGTGATGCTCGTGAATATAAATGAACTGGCCACAACTGATCACTCCAAGTTCGGCAACGGCGTGCTGAAAGAAGGTGAAAGCGAATCCGTGCGGATCTGGATGGAAATCTGCAACGAAAACGGAGGCCGCAGTATACTCCCCTTTAATGAAATGCAGGCGGGTGATGCATGGCTCTGGTCCAAATACCGGGACGATGAAAAATTATTGCAAAAATTCCGGGAATTTACCGATAAAAAATTTGATACCCGGCGGGGTTACTACGGAAAAATCGGCGACCGTACGGTTATTAAGAATTGTAAAATTATCAAGGATACATGGATTGGTTCCGATGCATATCTGAAAGGAGCCAATAAAATAAAAAACCTGACCATTAATTCTTCACCGGACTCCAAATCGCAGATCGGCGAAGGTTGTGAACTGGTAAACGGGATTGTGGGTTACGGTTGCCGGATTTTCTATGGCGTAAAAGCCGTACGGTTTATGATGGGCAGTAATTCTCAGTTGAAATACGGGGCAAGGCTGATCAACTCATACCTTGGTGACAACTCCACTATCTCCTGTTGTGAAGTTTTAAATTCACTGCTTTTCCCGGCACATGAGCAACACCATAATAATTCCTTTTTGTGCGCGGCCACTGTACTGGGACAAAGTAATATGGCGGCAGGAGCCACTATTGGTTCGAACCATAATTCAAGAGGTGCCGATGGTGAAATCATTGCCGGCCGCGGTTTCTGGCCCGGGTTATGTGTGAGCCTGAAGCACAATTCAAAATTTGCATCTTTCACTTTAATCGCCAAAGGCGATTTCCCGGCCGAACTGAATATACCCATTCCGTTTTCCCTCGTTACCAATGAAACGGGCCGTGACAAACTGGTAATTATGCCTGGTTATTGGTTCATGTACAATATGTATGCCCTGGCCCGTAATGAAGGCAAATATATCAGCCGGGATAAACGACTGGACAAGACTCAGGTGATAGAATATGATTTCCTGGCACCAGACAGTATTAATGAAATGTTTGACAGTCTTACGCTTTTCAGGTTATTTACCGGCAAAGCCTGGGCAAAGAAAAACGGGAAAACCCTTTCAGAAAAAGAGTTACTAAAAAAAGGGACCTGGTTGCTGGAACAGGATCCCGAAGAAGCAACCCGCCTGGAAATTCTTGCTGAAGGATTTGAAAACAGCAAACGTCCGGTTGTTTTGATAAAAGTACCGGAAGCGTACCGGCTATTTAAAGAACTGATCAGGTATTATGGTACAACGCAGCTGATCCGGTTTATTGAAAATGCCCGTATTACCGATTGGAAAAAATTACAAAACCTTTTACCATCCTCTCCGGTAAGAACCGGCTGGAAAAATATCGGCGGACAACTGATTCCTGAACCGGCGATACAATCGCTCATTCGTTCAATCCGTAACGGGAAAATCAATAACTGGGATGAAGTGCATGCTTTTTATCAAAAAGAGAGCAGTGCCTATGCAGATAAAAAACGGCAACAGTCATTGGCCGCCCTGCTGGAAGTGGAGCAAATTTCGCCGTCCCGTTTCTCCCGCAAAATCCTGCTACAATTACTGGAAAAAAGTATACAGACCAAAGAGTGGATCACCGCGGGCATTTATGAATCACGGGCAAAGGATTACCGGAATCCTTTCCGGAAAATGGTGTACGATACGGAAGCAGAAATGGAAAAAGTAATCGGCAAACTGAAAGACAACAGCTTTATCCTGCAACAGCAGGAGGAACTGAAGTCGTTCCGTCAGCAGGTCACGCAGCTGATCGCGCAATTTAATAAATAGCCCGTTTATTTTTTACGGAAGAATATTCTGACAGGCACACCGGTCAATTGAAAGTTCTCGCGTAATTTATTTTCTAGGTAATTTTTATACGGCTGTTTAATATCATCCGGAAAATTACAGAAGAAGGCAAAGGAAGGTACCACCGTGGGTAGTTGGGTGATGAACTTGATTTTTATCGGATTACCTCTCACTACCGGCGGATGATAAGCCTGTATGGCTTTCAGCATAATATCATTGAGCGCGGATGTCGGTATTTTACGCTGCCTGTTCTCGTATACCTCAAGTCCCACTTCAATAGCTTTGAATATCCTGGTTTTTTCAGTAGCAGATATAAAGAGAATGGGCACATCACTGAAAGGAGCAAACCGCTTCCTGAGTTCCGCTTCATAATCCCGGGCCGTATTCGTTTCCTTTTTAACCAGGTCCCATTTATTCACCAGCACCACAATGCCTTTCCCTTTCTTCGCTGCCAGGCTGAAAATATTCAGGTCCTGTGCCGCGATACCTTTCTCCGCATCCAGCATCAGCAGACAAACATCGGCTTCGTCCAGCGCTTTAATGGCCCGGATCACTGAATAAAATTCAAGGTCTTCATGTACTTTGGCCTTTCTACGGATACCGGCCGTATCAATCAACACAAATTCCTTCTGAAATAAATTATAGTGTGTATGAATTGTATCACGGGTAGTGCCGGCTATATCACTGACAATCGTACGCTCAGATCCCACCAGCGCATTCAGCAGGGAAGACTTACCGGTGTTGGGCTGCCCGATAATGGCAAATTTGGGTAACGCCGCCATTTCTTTTGCTTCTTCTGAAGCATCTTCCTCTATAAGCTCAGTAACGGCATCCAGCAATTCTCCGGTACCACTTCCACTGGCGGCGGCGATAAAAAATATCTGCTCAAAACCAAGACTGTAAAACTCGGAAGCTTCCAGCAGACGTTCATTGGTATCTACTTTGTTTACCGTCAGAAACACCGGCTTCGTACTTCTGCGCAACAGGTTGGCCATGGCATCATCCAGGTTGGTCATGCCGGTAGCGGCATCTACCATAAACACAATTACATTCGCTTCCTCCAGTGCTACCAGTACCTGTTTGGCAATCTCCCGTTCAAATACATCTTCACTTCCCTGAACAAATCCCCCGGTATCAATGACATTAAACGTTTTCCCGTTCCAGTCGGCCACGCCGTACTGACGATCACGGGTCACTCCACTGATATCGTCCACAATGGCTTTCCGCTGTTCCAGTAAACGGTTGAACAGGGTGCTTTTTCCCACATTCGGGCGACCAACGATTGCTACAGTAAATGACATAAACGCTTAATTAAATTTGAACAAACAATAAATACAAAGTACGAAATACAAAGTACGAAGTACGAAGTATGAAGTACGGGGTACGAGGTACTAACTTTTTTAATAACCGTATTCTTTCAGCTGAAGATCGTTCTCCCGCCATTTCGGTTTTACTTTAATAAATAGTTCCAGGAAAACTTTCTGCTGCAGGAACGCTTCAATATCCTTTCTGGCAGCTGATCCGATTTTTTTAATCATGCTTCCCCCCTCTCCGATCAGGATTACTTTCTGCGTTTCCCGATGTACAATAATATCAGCCACAATTTTTACGAGCGTTGTTTTTTCTTTAAACTCACGCACCAATACAGCAGTATGATAAGGAATCTCATCCTGCGACAGATCATATATCTTTTCGCGGATCAGTTCACTCACAAAAAATTTTGTCGGCAGATCGCTGATATCATCTCCTGCATAATAGGGCTCCCCTTCCGGCAAAAAAGCAAGTATGGGGCGCAAAAAATTTTTGATATTAATGCCGCTGCTGGCAGAGATCGTCAATGTGCTTTTACAATACAGTTGTTTTTCAAAATAGGCAACGGCCTCTTTGATTTTATCCTGTGGTGCACGGTCAATTTTGTTGATGACCAGTATCGCAGGTACTTTCAGCTTCAGCGAACTGAAAATAGTATTGCACTCTTCCCAGTTTTCATTTACATCCACAATCAGCAATGCCACATCCGCGTCTTCCAGGGCCCCTTTAACGGCCATCATCATTTTCTCATGAAGTTTATAACGGGGTTCAATAATACCCGGAGTATCGGAAATGATGACCTGGTAATCTTTATCCGTAAGAATGGCCTTGATCCGGTGACGGGTGGTCTGTACTTTGGATGATACAATAGCCAGCTTCTCCCCCATCAGGGCGTTCAGCAGTGTGCTTTTACCGGCATTGGGCCGGCCAAAAATATTGACGAATCCTGTTTTCATGATAAACCTGAAGTTGCACGCATCAGGCAGCAAGTGGTGAGGAGGTAGTCAGTCCTTGCCAGTTGATGTGCAACTGTTTCGGAAAATTTAAAAAAAAACCACCCGAGGCGGATGGCTTTCCTTGTTGCGAAGGGGAGGATCGAACTCCCGACCTTTGGGTTATGAGCCCAACGAGCTACCGCTGCTCTACTTCGCGATGTTGGACGGCAAAGGTAAGGCTATTTAGGATACCCACCAAAGAAAATGCGCCCTAAATAATCAGGGCGCATTTCATGACTATACGGAAAAACTATTTATCCCCTCTCCGTACACTGCCGGAGCCACTGCTTTTTGCCTGCCGCACAGTACAGGTTCCCTTGTATTTCACATCGCTGGCCCCACTGGCTTCCGCGGAAAGTTCTTTATTGACGGTGATACGGATATCACTGGCGCCACTTGCTTTTGCTTCACAGGATTCGGTCACCAGGTCAAATCCTTTAAAATCACTGGCCCCGCTCGCTTCCACAAATAATCTGGTGGCGGACCCGGTAATCGACATATCGCTGGCCCCGCTGAGGTCCACATGTAATTTGGCAACTTCCATTTTCCCCTTCAGATCACTGGCACCGGATTGCTGAACACGAAGTACATCGGCTTTAAGTACGCCATTTATAAACACATCACAGGCACCGGATATTGTAAGCTGATCCAGTTGTTTAAATGAAATATAAGCCCTGAGTTTTTTATTTCCATTATTCCATTTCCAGGCATTACTGAGTCCGATATGCAGAATCCCGTCTTTTACTTCCACGGTTATCATATCACGGTCCTTGACGCTGGCTGCACTCACGGCCACAGCTTCTTCATTGCTCTGGCTCAGGTATACATTAAAAGCGCTGGAAACATTGATTCCATGGTAGCCACTGGCCTGACGAATGGCCGCATTCGGATCATTGATCTGTGCCTGCATGGAAAAACCAACCACGAGCAGGACTATTATAGCAAGTATCTTTTTCATATCATTAAAATTACTGGTTTATTCAGATTCGCTTTACTGCGCCACCGGTACTTGTTTTTATTTCACGGATCGATGCATTGCCTTTATATTTTACAATACCGCCCGTATTGGCTTTTACCATCATTTCTTTTTCCGCAGCCACTGAAACATTCGCCCCGGTACTAACAGAAATATTGCAGGTCTGGGCAGTCAGCTCCTCCCCCTTGAATTTACTTCCGGTATCACCTTCCACTTCAAGCTTGTCAGTTTTACCTGTGAGGTTCACCTGGGAGCCCGTGCTTTGCTTCACCGTGAGCAATTTTGTTTCAAGCTCTCCATTCACCTGTGCCCCGGTATTTACCTTCATTTCCAGTTCAGCCATTTTAAACAAGCCCTGAATTTTCACCAGGGCACCGGTATTGGCATAGAGGCCATTCAACTGCCGGCAGGACACATACGCTTTGAGTTCTTTATTTTCTTTCTTTTTATTGATGGCTTTCAGTTTCGAATCATAATACAACTTCAACACACCATTCTCCACTTTAGCTACAATATGATCACGGAATTCGGTAGTGGAAGCACTTATCGCTACTTCTTCCGTATTACCTGCAACGAGGTATAATTGTATACCGGTTGCTACATCAACTGCATGAAAAGAGCCCACTTCCACTTTCACGGCATTGGGATCATTGATGGTTTGCTGGGCATTCAGAATTGTTGCAAAACTGAGTATGAACAGCAGGGAGAGACAACATTTTTTCATAAACGATGGTTTAGATGTAATACGAAAGCCGGCGTAGAAAAGTTACAGGCCCTGTATTCATTTTCTTCGTAATTTTGACCCGTTAAAGGCCTTTCAAACAGAAAGGCCTGATTTTCAGTGTTTCCCGGGGTGTTTCCGGCATAGGCCGGAATCTGAGATTATACCCGTAGAACCTGGTCAGGGTAATGCCTGCGAAGGGAAGGAGTTACAGTCGATCCTTTCTCCACAGCGTTTCCCTCTTATTTTTTAACGGTTAAATGTAAAAAAATGAAGAGGATTTTTATGTCCGCCTGCCTTACAGGGGCAGCCATCTGCAGTCTGGCGCAACAAAAAGAAAGTGCCAAAGACAGTTTCTACACCTTATCACCGGTAGAAGTAAAAGCGATCCGGGCCGGTGAAAATGCACCTTTCACGAAAACGAATCTGAACAAAAAAACAATTACAGCCGGTAATCTCGGGCAGGATATTCCATTCCTGCTGAATCAAACTCCATCTGTTGTGGTGAATGCCGATGCCGGTAATGGTATTGGGTATACCGGTATCCGGATCCGGGGTACGGATGCCACAAGAATCAACATGACCATCAATGGTATTCCCTACAACGATGCGGAAAGCCAGGGGCTTTTCTTTGTCAACCTCCCTGATCTCAGTTCTTCTGCCGGAAGTATCCAGGTTCAACGCGGGGTAGGCACTTCTTCTAACGGAGCCGGGGCATTCGGGGCAAGTATGAATTTCAGTACGAATGAAGTGGTAAAAGAGTCTGCGGTAGAATTCAACAACAGTACAGGCTCATTCAACACCTGGAAGAATACACTCAGGTACAGCAGCGGTTTGGTAAACGGGTTCACTACCGATATCCGTTTATCAAGAATCAGCAGTGATGGGTTTATAGACCGGGCGAATACCAATCTGCAATCTTTCTTTGTATCCACTGCCTGGATGAATGACAGAACCTCCCTTCGCTTCAATACATTCACCGGCAAAGAAAAAACCTACCAGGCCTGGTATGGAATATCAGAAGCTGACCTGCAGGCTGGTAACCGTCGCGTGAATTATGCCGGCACCGAAAAACCAGGTTCTCCTTATACAAATGAAACGGATAACTACACCCAATCACATTACCAGTTATTTTTCAACCAGGAGCTGAACAAGCGGCTGAGTCTGCATGTGGCCGCATTCCTGACCAGGGGCAAAGGGTATTATGAACAGTATAAAGCGGATGAGGAGTATAGCAAATACAATCTCCCTTACCCGGTCAACGGAAATGATACCACGTTCAGTTCTGATTTTATAAGGCAGCTATGGCTGGACAATTATTTCTACGGAACTGTCTTCTCTTCGCAATACAAATCTGAAAAAACCCAACTCACTATCGGGGGAGGTCTGACACGCTATGATGGCAAGCATTATGGCAAACTGAGATGGGCTTTGTACGGACTGACGGGTGTGGATCGCTGGTATGACCTGGATGCATTCAAGACAGACTTCAACCTCTATAGCAAACAACAAACCGAATTATCGGCCGGTGTATTCCTGTTTTATGATCTGCAATACCGTTATGTGAAGTATGCCATTAATGGCTTCCGTGATAATCCCGGACTGATCATAAATAATGACTGGCATTTCTTCAATCCTAAAGCGGGTATCACCATTAAGAAGAATAACTGGAAAACTTATTTCTCTTATGGCATGGCCAATAAAGAACCAAACCGGGATGATTTTGAAGCCGGGGCGGCTCAACAACCCCGTCCGGAGCAACTACACGATATCGAAGCCGGTATAGAACGAACAAACAAGAAGTACAACTGGGGTGCCACATTGTATTATATGCGCTATAAAGATCAGCTGGTACTCACCGGAAGGATCAATGATGTGGGAGCTTATACCCGTACCAATATACCACAAAGCTATCGCGCAGGCATTGAACTCCAGGGAGCTGCCAGTCTGCACCAATGGCTTACTGTTTCAGGCAACCTGACTCTGAGCCGCAATAAAGTACTGGATATGGAAGAGTATATAGATGATTACGACAATGGCGGACAGAAAATGAACCGTTATGCGTCGGCCGATATTGCCTTCTCTCCTGCTGTAACCGGTGGTGCGACCATTGAATTGATCCCTTTCAAACAAACGGGTATCAGTCTGATCAGTAAATATGTGAGCCGTCAGTATCTCGATAATACGGGCAATCAAGCCCGTTCACTCGATCCGTTTTATGTGCAGGATCTCAGAGTGAGCTATACAATCCTTTCTAAAAAAATAAAAGAGATGAATTTCATCGGCCAGGTGAATAATCTGTTCAACAATTTATACGAGCCAAATGGATATACCTTCAGTTATATTTATGGCGGGCAGCAGACCACTGAGAATTATTATTTCCCTATGGCGGGTATCAATTTTATGGTTGGGGTGAATGTAAGACTTTGAATAATTAGTTAATTAGCCGATGTGCCGATGAGGCGATGTGCCGATGTGCCGATGAGCCGATGTGCCGATGAGCCGATGTGCCGATGAGCCGATGAGCCGATGTGTCGATGGGGGAAGTGGCTGAAAGTTTGGAATTTTAGTACGTTATTGAAAACGCAGATATAAAAAAAAGCCCTAGGGCTTTTTTTTATATCTATTCTATTATTAATTTAACTGAATATTCAAACGGGTCATACTCTTCAACCTGAAAGCAATTGGCATATTGACAAATCGGCTCATTGGCTATTTACTTCCCTCCGAACTTTTCCTGCCAGGCCAGTATTCCACCGGTTACATTCACCGTGTTTTTAAAACCCATTGCGTCCAGAAACATACAAGCCATCATACTGCGTTTACCACTCCGGCAATGAATGATAACTTCCTCTTCTTTTAAATCATTCAGTTCATCAGCCTGCATAGACTGAATCATACCCAGCGGTATAAGTTTGGCACCTATATTAAATTCCGCGTATTCAGCAGGTTCACGGCAATCTATCAGGTGCAGTTTTTCGCCGGCATCCAGCCTTGCTTTAAGTGCTTCTACGGTAATATTCTCCATTTTTATTTTTTATAGTTGGTTTTCGGTACTGTCCGCAACCGGCTTATCCTGTTGCAGAAAAACATCTATTGTCTGTCCGGTTCTGATCCGCAAAATCCTTCTTTCCTCATCGAATTTCGCAGGAATCTGTTTATAAATATATGCATTACAGGTGTCCGTAACATCGCCAACAACTGAACCGATAATCAGCCCCATGGATTCCAGTTGCGCTCTTGCCTCACAGTAAGTCATACCGGTAATAACCGGAACAGGGAAATCCTGTTTACCTATACCATCACCCAATACCAGAGAGATGATACTTCCTTTGCGCACTTTGGTACCTGGCGCAATGGCAGCACCATTGTATAATTGCTCCAAAACAGAATTGCGCGCAAAATCAGGTTTGAATGTAGTGTCTCCCACCCTAAGATCCAGGCTTTTTAGTACCATTTCCGCATTTCGGTAGCTATACCCGGACAGGTTGGGCATATCCACTTCCGGCGGTATTGTTCTGCGGATAACCAGAAAAACCGTGCGATTGGATTTTACTACTTCATCCGCTTCCGGTATCTGCTTTATCACACGGTTGGCAGGAACCGTATCTACATAAATTGAATCCTGGATTTCCACATCAAATCCCGCTTTCTTTAAAATACTCCTGGCTTCATCATACGATTTCCCGGTTACTGATGGCACTGAGGCTGAATTACCATGACCGGTCAGCCAGTTCAGCGAAAGCAGAAAAAGGGCAAACAGGCCAATAGCCAGTACCAGTCCTGCGAGCAGGTTGACCCATAGCGGGCGGTGTGTGATTGCTTTAAACATCCATTGTTTTTTTTATCGGACAGGTTTTATTCTCCAAAACATTCCAGAACCAGTTTACTGTAAAATTCCTTCAGACTCCAGCCCATTGCCCGGACCTGCTGGGGTATAATACTGGCTTCACTCTGACCCGGTATTGTATTTACTTCGAGCATATAGGGCCGGCCTTCTGCTTCGTTATAAATAAAATCGATTCGTACCACTCCCCGGCAATTGAAAGCTGCATAAACCCGGCTGGCTGTATCACGGATTTTACCCGCCATTGCTTCATCAATCTCAGCCGGCGTCACTTCAGAAGATTTCCCCTGGTATTTTGCCACAAAATCAAAAAAAGGCATATCCGCATCCGCTTTCACTTCCGTGACAGGAAGCACAATAATATTTCCTTTTGACCGGAATACACCTACGGTGAATTCCCGCCCCTGGACCATTTCCTCCACCAATACCTGGTTATCTTCCTGAAAAGCTTTTTCAATAGCTGTATGCAGTGCCGCGGCATCCGGTTTTTCCACTTTGGACATACCAATACTGGATCCCCCGTTATTCGGTTTTACAAAAACAGGAAACTTCAGCCCGGTAAGAATATCTTCCTCACGCCCTGCCACATTCCTGATCAGCAGGATGGATTTGGCAACCGGTATACCAGTTGCTCCTGCTACGGCTGTAGCGTATCGCTTATTAAATGTAATTGCTGACGAAGCGGCATCGCAGCCTGTATAGGGGATCTTCAAGGTATCAAAATACCCTTGCAGCTTTCCATCTTCTCCGGGTGTGCCGTGCATCCCGATAAATACCGCGTCAAAGTTTACTTTTTCATTATCCAGTTGCAGGGAGAAATCATTTTTATTTACTTCAATTTTCCGGCCGTCCACCAATTCATAGAACCATCCCTGGGCGTTTACATCAATTTTATAGACGTTGAACAATGACCGGTCGAGGTTGGTATCAATGGTATTGGCGGAACGATAGGAAATCACCGCTTCTCCTGAAAAACCACCGGTGACCAGTGCTATATTTCTTTTCATTACAGATTGTTGGTTTTATACCCGATGAAACGGGCCTGAACTGCAAATATTGCGGAAAAAAACAAGACCCGCAACGGCAAACGGGGTAAATTAACAGGCTTAACAAAAAATATAGCCCGGCCGGACTGTTAAGACCTGAAATAAGAAAGGTGAAGGTTGTTCACCCTTCACCTTTTTACAACGGGACATATAACCCGTCACTGATGTAACAGCTTTCGCTGTTGTATTACTACATATGAAAGTTAATACAAAATCTGTGCACTTTCATCATGTGAGACTACTTTTTTTGCACAAAAGGGAAGCCCCGCTTACGCGTGCAGCTTATCCTTCTTAGCCGCCAGTTGCTCCACTGTCTCTTCGTACATTTCATCCGGTACACAACAGTCAACCGGGCAAACAGCCGCACACTGAGGCTCTTCATGGAAGCCCTGGCATTCTGTACACTTGTTCGGGGTAATGTAATAAGTATCAGTAGCTACCGGAGCATTTTTCTGGTCGGCATCCACGCTGGAACCGTCCAGTAAAGTAAATGATCCTTTAACGGTAGTTCCGTCAGACATTGCCCATTCCACACCACCTTCATAGATAGCATTGTTGGGACATTCGGGCTCGCAGGCGCCGCAATTGATACATTCTTCTGTGATCTTGATTGCCATAATAAACTATTTAACGGGTTCAGGGTTACTTTTGCCTTACAAAATTAGTAGACAGGCATGAATTTACAACACAGAATTTATTTATTATCAAGGCTTGGTGATTATATTTTGGCAGACGGACCTGACTGGCGTCAGGTGGTAGAGAGGGCCGGCGCCGAAAATGGCTGGTTTATTCCCGAATTTGTGGATTCTGCGGCAAAAAACATAGCGAAATCCTTTTTGAACCCTCAAAAACTGGCCTCATGGGCTGACGAAAATCATGTTCCGGATTTTCGTACAGCTCCCAAAAATGTGGGCATTATCATGGCCGGGAATATTCCGCTGGTCGGCTTTCATGACTGGCTGGCTGTTTTTCTCAGTGGTCACAACGCTGTAATAAAACCATCCAGCCGGGATCAGGTATTGATTAAACACCTGACTGCCCTGATCAGTGACTGGGATAAGGAGGCCGGTGCACGCACTGTATATGCGGATATGCTGAAAGGGCTGGATGCATATATTGCTACCGGCAGTAATAATTCCTCCCGGTATTTTGACTATTATTTTTCCCGGTACCCGCATATAATACGAAAGAACCGAACTTCAGTGGCGATACTGGATGGGACTGAAACTACGGCTGAACTGGAAGCGCTGGCCGATGATGTATATCTCTATTTCGGACTGGGATGCCGGAACGTAACAAAAATCTTTGTCCCGGAAGCCTATGACTTTGTTCCCTTACTGGAAGCCTTCCGAAAATATAATTACCTGGCTGATCATCACAAATACAAAAACAATTTTGATTATAACCTGGCCCTGCACCTGTTGAATAAGCAATTCTATATGACCAATGGTTCACTGCTCCTGGTGGAATCTCCGTCTGTTTTCTCTCCCATCAGTCAGCTGAACTATTCATTTTATTCAAACAAAGAAGCAGTAGAAAACAGTTTGCAGCAAACAGACGAAATTCAGGCAATCAGCGGTCATGGTTATATTCCTTTCGGGCAGAATCAATGTCCGGCTGTCAGTGATTTTGCCGATGCTGTGAATACCCTTGATTTCCTGAATTCGCTATGAAAAACAAGGGTTTAAAAAGACCATGTACGAAGACCTTAGTAAAGATTTGTTAAACTGACAGGTGCGTATAACAGGTTCAACTGACAGTTTGTTATTTTGTGGTGCAAAGGCACAGGATTTGTAAATCACAAAAAAAAGAAAACAAAAATCAATATGAAAATCAAACAGCTTTTATTGATCGTTGCAGTCAGCGCCGTATCTGCAGTAAGCAGTGTTTGGATTTATGGAAAAGTGATGAGCCGGCAACAGGTTGCCGCCTTTAACCAGTCTGCGGATGGTAAGGTTCCGGTAAATTATGCCGGTTTTTTTGACAATGCCGCGTCCCCGTTGGGAGAAGCCACCGATTTTACCAAGGCGGCAAACGCAGCCGTACCGGCTGTGGTGCATATCAAGACAAAAATTCCGGCCAGGCAGATTACCAATCAGCTCCCCCGCAACCGCGGTAACGGATTTGATGATCTTTTTGAGCAGTTTTTCAACTTCGGCCCCCAGGTACAACCGGAACAACGCGCTTCCGGCAGCGGCGTGATCATCAGCGATGACGGGTATATTGTAACCAATAACCATGTCATCTCAGATGGAGGGCAAGGCGTGGCCGATGAGATCACGGTAACCCTGAACAATAAAAAGACGTACAAAGCCCGGGTAATCGGTAAGGATCCCAGCAGCGATATTGCCGTCTTGAAAATTGACGGCACCGGGTTTCCCTTCCTGCTGTATGGTAATTCCGATAATGTAAAACTGGGCCAATGGGTACTGGCCATTGGCTATCCGCTTACACTGGAAACCACGGTTACCGCGGGCATTATCAGTGCCAAAGGCCGGTCTATCGGTATTAATGGCAAACAAAGTGATACACCGATTGAATCATTTATACAAACCGATGCGGCTGTGAACCAGGGCAACAGCGGAGGCGCCCTGATTACCACTGATGGTCAGCTGATCGGTATTAACTCTGCCATCTATGCGCCCACCGGTACGTATGCGGGTTATTCTTTCGCTATACCCGTAAACCTGACCAAGAAAATTGTGAATGACCTGATCAAATACGGTAATGTAAAACGGCCCTACCTTGGCATTGCCGCAGATAATACAAAACGTACTTCCACGGAAGGCGCGATTATCGGGTCTGTGGCTCCGGATGGCGCCGCTGCCGCAGCCGGACTGAAAAAAGGCGATATCATTAAAAAAGTAAATGATGTGCCGATCAGTTCCTGGGAAGAACTCCAGGGTACGATTGCTTCGCTGAATACCGGCGAAAAAATTTCCATCGCCTATAAACGGGATGGAAAAGACTATACAGCAACGGCTACCCTGAAAGCAGACCAGGGAACTTACGCCAATCTTGCGGCCAGTAACCTGGGAGACGCATTGGGCGCAGACCTGGAAAACCTGGATAAGAAAACCGCTATTAAGAATGAAGTGGAAGGCGGGGTACTGGTGAAGAAAATCCGCAGTGGTGGTGCATTCAGCAAAACCCGTATGCAGGATGGTTTTATCATAACCAGTGTAAATGGTACGGATGTTAAAAATGTGGATGAACTGGGCAGGGCCCTTGCCTCCAGCCGCAGCGAAAGTGTAAACCTCGAAGGGTTCTATGATGGTTATGACGGCATGTACCGCTACCCGGTAAAACTCAGTGCCGGTGAAGAAGAATAATTGAAAGCAACTGATTAATAAAAGGGCTGCATCAAAAAAATGCAGCCCTTTTATAATTTATACCATTCTCTTCTTCCCACTTCCCACTATCCACTATCCACTTTCCACTTTCCATACACCACTCACCTTTCATACACCATAAACTCCCAATCCTGCAACTCAAAACTCTTCTCATTGGTGAAATCGTTAGCCGCACCGGAAAATGCATTTTTAAAAACGCCTTTCAGTTCACTGCTGGTGATATCGAAATGCAGATCTTTCTGATCCGATAAGTTAAGCACAACCAAAACTTCCCGCTCACCCTTTCGGCGGATATAAGCGAGTACATGCCGGTCATCTGAAGTCTGTAAACGGTAAGTCGTTACAGAAGGATCACCTGCCTTTAAAGCCGGATGTGCTGATTTCAACCTGAGCAATGATTTGTAAAAGCCGGTTAGTTCAGCAGCCCAGGGTCCGGCTTGAATAGTGTCTTTATCAAAAAAATCAATCCGTTTTGTATTTCCCAGTTCCTGTCCTGAGTACAATAAAGGGATACCATTCCAGGTAAAACTGAAAACGGCCAGGGCTTTAAACATGGAACCGTATTTTTCAAACTCTGTACCATTCCAGCTGTTTTCATCGTGGTTGCTGGTAAACCAGGCCCTTATTGTACTGTCTCCTAACGCGTCATACTGATGAAGCAAACCTGTCAGTGTATCCAGCGGTAATTGCTTTTTGTAGAACTCTTCGGTACGATGCATCCAGGCCCAGGAATAACTGGCATCAAATACCTGTCCGTATTCCGGTTTTTCCAGTTCATCATATTCACCCAGCCAGAAAAGTGGCTTAATAGCATCCACCTGAGGCCGGGCTTCTTTCCAGTAGTCCAGCTCTACCCAGAAAGCAAGGTCACAACGGAATCCATCAATATCACACTCCGTCACCCAGAACTGCATGGCGGACGTCATAGCCTTTCGCAGCGCCGGATTGGAAAAATCCAGTTCAATGATATCATCCATACCGGAAGCCCGCAAAAAATCATTGGTAGCCGTATCCTTTAAATAATAGTCCGGATGTTCAATGGTCCAGTGGTGATCCCATCCGGTGTGATTGGCCACCCAATCCAGGATGACTTTAAACCCCATTTCATGCGCCTGTTTTACCAGTGCTTTAAAATCATCCATGGTACCAAACTCCGGGTTGATGGATGTATAATCCGAACAGGCATAATAACTGCCCATCGATCCCTTTTTATTCTTTTGAGCAATAGGCGTCACCGGCATAAACCAGAGTGTCTCCACACCCAGTTCTTTTAAGCGTGGCAGGTGTTGTGCAAACGCGTTAAACGTACCTTCCGGTGTATACTGTCGAATATTCACTTCATAAATACTGGTGCCCCGCACCCACTCCAAGGGTTCATAGTGTCCGTTCATAGTAAACTTCTTTTTTTTGTCCGTTGTTCCGCCACAGCTAATCAGCAGGGGAAGCAGGAATAATACAGGCAGGCAGCGCATGGTCCTGGTTTTGGGGAAAGATATGAAGAACATTTGATGTTGCTGCCGGTTATACATGCATCCGTCCGCGGTTTATTAACTTTACAGCATGAAGCAATTTGATGTACCTCCCTTTTACCGGAGTCCGCTTATTTCCGCCATCAAGAAAAAAAGGAAAGAGCAGGATAAAATGAAAAAAGACTTCAGTCCCACCCTGCTGGATTTTGGTCCGGTACAGGTGTTGCTGGCCCGGCATTTCGGCTTTTGTTACGGCGTGGAAAACGCCATAGATATAGCCTTTCGTACGGTAGAAGAAAACCCCGGCAAACGCATTTTTTTGCTGAGTGAAATGATTCATAATCCTCAAGTGAATGCCGACCTCGTGGCACATGGCATCCGGTTTCTGCAGGATACCCATGCCCATCAGCTGATCCCGTTTGACAGTATTTCCGGTGATGATATTGTGCTTATTCCGGCTTTCGGTACTACCCTTGAAATAGAATCGCTGCTCCGGCAAAAAGGCATTCCAACAGAAAAATACAATACGACCTGCCCCTTTGTGGAAAAAGTTTGGAACCGGAGCGAAGTCATTGCTAAAAAAGAATACACGATTATCATACACGGCAAACCCACCCACGAAGAAACACGGGCTACTTTTTCGCATGCGGCAGCCGGTGCTCCGGCCGTGGTTGTAAAAGATATGGCAGAGGCCTTACGACTGGCTGCCTATATTAAAGGGGAAAAAAATCAGGATGATTTTACACGTGAATTCAACGGACAATACACTGCAGGTTTTGAGGTAAGTAAAGACCTGCAGCAAATTGGTGTAGTGAACCAGACTACCATGCTGGCCAGCGACACTCAGGCCATCGCCGACTATCTTAAACAGGTTGTTGTTTCCCGTACGGGAAAAGCAGAAAGCTTTGCCGACACCCGGGATACGCTTTGTTATGCTACACTGGATAACCAGACGGCAGTTCAAGGCATGCTGGAAACAGAAGCGGATCTGGCGATTGTGGTTGGTGGTTATAACTCATCCAACACTTCTCACCTGGTTGAGCTCTGTGAAGAAAAGCTTCCCACTTATTATATCAGTCATGCGGAAAAAATAATTTCAGCGGAAGAAATTCAACATTATAATTTTCATACCAGGGAAGAAGTAATCAGCCGCGATTATCTGCCAGCGGGTAAGCCGGTAAAAATGCTGATCACCAGTGGCGCCTCCTGTCCGGATGCCATGGTGGAAGCTGTTATCAACCGCGTTACCAGCTTTTTTCCCGGAGCGTTGGATGCCGGCACCCTGATTGCCCGTTTCCAATAAAAAACCCCTGCACCAGGCAGGGGTTATAAGCAATTGGTCCGGTTTTCTTATTTATAAAGAAGGTCGTAATATTCATGGGCCATCCGGTTACTGTCAAACTGGAAACGGACATCCTGCATGCCGTTCTTCATCACCTGACGCCAGGTACTGTAATTTTCATAATAAAGCGGCAGGATCTCCTGTTGCAGTATTTCATATAATTTATTCAGGTCATACTGATCCTGTTCGTGTACCGGCATATTTTCATAATCAGCCATAGGCACCACAAAACCGTTATGCCCGTGATTGATAAACTCCGGGATCCATCCGTCATCGGTAGAGAAGTTGACAGCACCATTCATTGCCGCAGTCATGCCACTGGTTCCGGACGCTTCGCGGGGAACACGTGGGTTGTTCAACCATACATCCGCGGCCTGTTTCAGGCGCTTAGACAGACCCAGTTCATACCCGATCAAGACAGCCACATTTTTATACCGCTTACTCAGGTGTACCAATTGGTTGAATTCGCTGATAGCGGGATGGTCCACCGGATAAGGCTTACCGGCCCAGATAATCTGAACGGGATATTTGCTGCTGGCAAGTAATTGTTCAAAACGTTCTTCAGCCGTGGTTATTAATCCTGCTCTTTTATAACCGGCAAAACGACGGGCCCATACGATTGTAAATACATCCGGGTGAAAAATTTTACCGGTCTGGTCCGCAACTATTTCAAACGCCCTTTTTTTAAGGTATTTTTTCCGGTCATCCATACCATAATCATCTCCGGCTTCCATAAACCGATAAAGTTGTTTATCGGCCCAGTACCGCCAGTTCTGCGCATTGGTGATTGAAATAATGGGACAGATATTTTCATACTTGCTCCACATAGCGCGTGAAACATGACCATGCAGCTGCGATACGCCATTGGAAAGTCTGGCAAACCGGAGTGCAGCCAGGGAGTGATTGAACTGATCACTGTCGTGCCCGTAAAGTTTTTTTACTTCCTCTACAGAGAGGCCGCAGAAATAACTCATTTTATGACAGAGATAGATATCATGTTTTTCGTTGCCGGCTTCTTCGGGCGTATGGGTGGTAAATACCAGGCGTTTCCTCACATCCTGTATATTGTTCCCGTATTTGCGGTACAGGTAAAAAGCGGCGGAAATTCCATGTGCTTCATTCAGGTGATAGAGTTCAGGATTAAATCCGAGCATATCTATCAACTTGGCCCCGCCGACACCCAATAATATAAACTGCGCCACTTTTGTAGCCACATTGGCATCATATAAACGGTGCGTGATAGTTTGTGAAACATAATCATTCTCGGGCAGGTCAGTCGACAGCAAAAACAAAGGAGCGGTCTTGAATGTCTCCGGATTCAGGTAAAGCGCCTTTACCCATACTGGATGTTCATGAATATTGATCTGGAATTTGATACCCGTGTCTTCGAGAAAACTATATTGCTTTTCATTCCAGGCCGTATCCAGTGTCTGATCCTGGTTTCGCTCCTGATCATAATAACCATATTTCCATAAGATACCTACACCGATCAGATTCTGGCGCAATTCATACGCGCTTCTTAAATGAGAGCCGGCGAGAAAGCCGAGTCCGCCACTATAAATTTTCAGAGGTTGATGTGTGGCAAATTCCATGGAGAAGTAAGCCACTCTTTTGTTGTATCGTTCTTCAACGGGATACGGGACAGAATATTTATTAAAACTCATAATGTGTTCTTTTTACACGAAGGCGCAAGGTAGTGAATTCAGATCAAATACAGTAATGCCTTCATTATCAATATGATTTATCCATAAATCGGGTTCAAAAGTAGACAAATCACCTTAAAAAAGCCTATTTCCTATTACTCTTTTTCGAGGCCGGTTTTGTTCCGGCTATGACCGGTTTTATATATTTTCTACGGGCATAACTACCATTGAAGGTGCAATTGAGGTCATGCCGTGCGCCACAGCCATCTTCCGCCAGGGATACATTGTTAGCCGCAAAAGTAAATGTGAGCACACAGGGATCCCCATCCTCACGATATACGGCTTTTCCCGGACTGATCCATCTGGCTTCCCCTTTTAATTCAGCATTACAGTTGCCGTTATCTTTTTCCAGATGTACAAAGAATGTTATCCGGTCCGTTTTGCGGCCATCCCGGATGGAAACAAGATTCATTTTTCCGGTTCCGTAATCTGCCGCAAACTTATGTTTGCGGGAAAGTGTATCAATCGGATTGATCAGTTCTGTTACTTTATCTTCGAGCGCCTCTGTCATGATCAGGGTATACAGTCCCGCTTCTTTATTGAAAATAAACACGTCCTTGCCTTCACTTATGCTGCCGTCCGCGTTTTTTCGTTGCATGGTTCGGGTAAAAGTATAGCGTTTGTCCAGTGTAAATGATTGTGTGGTTTCCTTCCGGCTATCGGGTATCAATGCAGGAATAGCCGCTATAAACGTATCATTATCTGAAAAGGCCAACAGGAGCAGTGCCTTTTTTGCCGGACTCACCGCTTTTACAAGCAGGTACGTTTCGGCCTTTGACACTTCTGCTTTTCCCACCGCGAACAGTTTTGGTTTCACGCCTTTGCCAAAGGATTTCGTAAGTACCGTATCCTTTACAAACTGTGAAAAAACTTTATAACTGATGAGCAGGGAATCCTTATCCTTTCGGTTAAACAGGGTATCCCCTGCCTGGTAGGGAAGGCTGAGCGGTTCAAAAAACTCAATAAAATCTGATACGTCCACAGGGTCTTCCCCGGACAATACAGGTTTTTTTTTGGATGTACAGGCGGTGAACAGCAGGATACCGGCCAGGCATCCGCCGATTAGTTTTATCAGGGACATAGGCGCATTTATACGACCCGAAAGGTAATGGTTTCCGTCGTGACTGTCAATAGCAAATTTGGAAAACGCCGGCGAATGATTTAGATTTGGCTAAATAATTTTTTAGGTAGTATGAACTATTCAGTCAGTGAGGAGAATTATATCAAATCCATTTTTCATCTGCAGAAGAAGGAAGGAACAGTAACGACCAATGAACTGGCCGCTGAACTGAAAACCAGGCCCGCCTCGGTGACGGATATGATGAAAAAGTTAAAAACCAAAAAACTGCTGCACTACCAGCCTTATAAAGGTTTCAGACTTACAGCCGACGGTACCCGGGTAGCCCTGGGTATAATCCGGCGTCACCGGCTATGGGAATTCTTCCTGGCGGAAAAACTGAAATTCACCTGGGATGAAGTACACGAAGTGGCGGAGGAACTGGAGCATGTGAGTAATAAAAAACTGATTGATAAACTGGATGCTTACCTGGGATTTCCCAAAAATGATCCGCACGGAGACCCTATACCCGATGCCAATGGTAAAATAGATCCCGGTAAAAAAATCAGATTACCGGATGTACCCCTTCAGACTTTATGTACTGTAGCTGGTGTACGAAACCAGTCGGCGGAACTGCTGGAATTGCTGGAAAATAAAAAAATAAAAATCGGTACCCGTATTGAAGTGCGGAAGAAATTCGAGTTTGACCAGTCAATGGAAATAAAAACAGGGAAACAATCAATCAATACGATCAGCCATCAACTGGCTGAAAATATTCTGATCACTTATGATGCCGGATAAAGCCCCATACGAATCATTGAGCGAAGTACACCAGAGCGTCGATACAACCGGCGCGGTGAATAAAGGCTGGCGCAGGGTACTGGCCTTCTTTGGTCCCGCCTACCTGGTCAGTGTAGGTTATATGGATCCGGGTAACTGGGCAACCGATCTGGCCGGCGGGAGCCAGTTTGGGTATACCCTGATATGGGTGTTGCTGATGAGTAACCTGATGGCTTTGCTTTTGCAAAGTTTATCCGCCAGGTTGGGAATTGTACGCGGACGGGACCTGGCACAGGCCAACCGGGAAACGTACCCCAAACATATTAACTACGCACTCTATGGCCTGGCAGAAATAGCCATTGCCGCAACCGATCTGGCAGAAATACTCGGCATGGCCATCGGTATCCAGTTGCTGAGTGGCCTGCCCCTTATCTGGGGAGTACTCATAACGGTATTGGATACCTTTGTTTTTTTGCTGCTGCAACGGTTGGGCATGCGTAAAATGGAGGCATTTATCATCACACTGATCGCCATCATCGGCGTTTCTTTTCTGATCGAAATACTGCTGGCAAAACCGGATCTGGGGCAGGTAGTAAAGGGCTTTGTTCCGCATATCCCCAATGATACGGCTTTATATATTGCCATCGGCATTATCGGTGCCACCGTCATGCCGCACAACCTTTATCTGCATTCGGCACTGGTTCAAACACGGAAAATAAAAAGGGATAATAAAGGCATCAAACGGGCACTGAAAATGAATTTTATTGACAGTGCCATCGCCCTGAACCTGGCCTTCTTTGTAAATGCGGCTATCCTGGTACTGGCCGGAAAAGTATTCTTTGAATCAGGCCGTACGGATGTAGGTGAAATAAAAACCGCACACGAATTATTAAAACCGATGCTGGGTTCTGTTGCCCCGGTATTGTTTGCTGTGGCCCTGATAGCGGCCGGCCAAAGCTCTACCATCACCGGTACGCTGGCGGGACAGATAGTAATGGAGGGTTATCTCCGGTTACGGATCGCCCCCTGGATGCGTCGTTTACTGACACGGCTGATTGCCGTTATCCCGGCGGTAGTGGTGATCCTGATTAACGGGGAAGAGAATATTGACAGTCTGCTGATATTAAGCCAGGTGATTCTAAGTCTGCAACTTGGATTTGCCATAATCCCGTTGATACATTTTACCAGTGACAAAAAAACAATGGGGCTGTTTGCCATTAAACCTCTGACTATTGGTGTCGCCTCCCTGATAACGGCGATTCTCGTTTACCTGAATATCCGGATGGTTTATGAACAGGCCAGTGGGTATTTCCAGCATTCAGAAAACCTGATCTGGAAAGGGGTGATCCTTCTTGCCGGGCTGTTCTATATCACCCTTCTGCTTATTGCCATTTTCTACCCACTGATTGGAAAAAAGAAACCGGCACCACTGCGCATGCATCCGCAGGCCGTTCCGCTGCCGGAACTGGAAATTCCGGCGTACCGTACCATTGCCATTGCGCTGGATTTCAGCGAACATGATTATAAACTGATTACACATGCACTGGGTCAGGGGAAAGAAAAAGCCCGGTATGTGCTGATTCATGTGGTGGAAAGTGCCGCCACCCGTATCATTGGCCGCGAAGCCGATGACCTGGAAACGAGAAAAGATGAAGAACACCTGCAAAATTATGTGCTGCAATTACAGGCAAAAGGGTTTTCCACAACCGGAGTGCTAGGCTTCAATGACCGGGCAAAAGAAATCAGCCGGCTGGTAACCGCACATAATTCAGATATGCTGGTGATCGGAGCCCATGGACATAGCGGCCTTAAGGACCTTATCTATGGCCAGACCGTGGATGCCGTACGACATGAACTGAAGATCCCGGTATTAGTGGTCAGTCTTTAACCCGTTTGTTTTCCGGGCAACATGACTGCTGCGCAACAGATGTTTGAACCGGCTGAATGTTTCTGGTTTGATATTGAGATAAGAGGCCAGGAATTTCTGGGGCACACGTTGCATCAGTTCGGGATTCTTGGTCACAAAACTGACAAACCTTTCCCGGGGTGTCATTTTGATCAGTTGCATCTGCCATTTGTCTTTGATGACCATGGAGTATGTGACTATGATACGACCCAGGTGTTCCATACGCTGACAGGAAGCGAACATTTTCTCTGCATCATCGTAGGAAATAGATACCAATGTGGTTGGCTCAATCGCTTCAATTGTATATTCAGAAGGCAGGCGGCTGTGAAAAGACTCCTGACTCAGCATCATATGCCCTTCCATTGAAATCTGTACATTGATTTCATGGTGGCTTTTCTGGTAAAATTTTCTGGCCAGCCCTTTAACAATAAAATTAAAATGGTTTTCTATTTCCCCGGTACGGGTAACGATGTCTTTTTTTGCAAACCTGCGCACTTTACAAACCGGGAGGAGGTGTTTATTAAACTCCTCTTCCGTGAGATCCGAAATCTTCTGGAGAAAGATCATAAAGGTTCTTACAGAATCCATATTAGAATTATGTGGCATAAAAGGTACGCTTTTTTACTTGATTCAAATCAATTTGCCAAAATATACAACGACGGTAAAGCTAAGTGCCAAACATTCATATATCTATGATATAAGTCACGTCCGATAAAATAGTAAATTTGTATCCTGCTGATAACGATCGGCTTCTCATCGAAACCCCAAACTAATACGTATGACACAAAAGATCAAAGTAGCCAACCCGGTAGTGGAACTGGACGGCGATGAAATGACCCGGATTATCTGGAAATTTATAAAGGACAAGCTGATTCTTCCCTACCTGGAAGTAGATATTAAATATTACGACCTTGGCGTGGAATACCGTGACCAGACGGATGATCAGGTTACTGTGGATGCAGCCAATGCCATCAAGGAATACGGGGTCGGTATTAAATGTGCCACAATTACTCCGGATGAAGCTCGTGTAAAAGAGTTCAATCTGAAACAAATGTGGAAGAGCCCCAATGGCACAATCCGGAATATCCTGGACGGTACTGTTTTCCGTGAACCGATTGTGATCAGTAATGTACCCCGGCTTGTAACCAACTGGACAGCCCCTATTATAGTTGGTCGCCACGCATTTGGTGATCAATACAGAGCAACCGATACTGTCATTAAAGGCAAAGGGAAGCTCACAATGACATTCACCCCCGAAGATGGCGGTGCCCCCCAGACTTTTGAAGTTTTCAATTTCAAAGGGGATGGAGTGGCCATGTCCATGTATAATACGGATGAAAGTATCAAAGGCTTTGCGCGCAGTTGTTTCAATATGGCACTGAGTAAAAAATGGCCGCTGTATTTATCGACCAAGAATACAATTCTGAAAAAATATGATGGTCGTTTCAAAGATATTTTCCAGGTCATTTTTGACAACGAATTCAAAGCGCAGTTTGATGCCGCCGGCATTGTCTACGAACACCGGCTGATTGATGATATGGTAGCCAGTGCCCTGAAGTGGAACGGGAATTTTGTATGGGCTTGTAAGAATTATGATGGCGATGTGCAAAGCGATACAGTAGCACAGGGATTTGGTTCACTCGGACTGATGACTTCCGTGCTGATCACCCCCGACGGCAAAACCATGGAAGCGGAAGCCGCTCATGGTACCGTTACCCGACATTACCGCGACCACCAGGCCGGTAAACCGACTTCCACCAATCCGATCGCTTCTATATTTGCGTGGACACGTGGATTGGCTTTCCGTGGCAAACTGGATGGTAATCAGCCGCTGATTGACTTCTGCAACAAACTGGAAGCCGTATGTATAGAAACAGTGGAAGAAGGCAAAATGACCAAAGATCTGGCCGTTTGTATACACGGTAATAAAGTGAAACACGGAGAACATTTCCTGTATACTGAGGAATTCCTGGAAGCCATTGACAATAATCTGCAGAAGAAACTGAAGTAAGATCAATTTGATTCCAAAGAGGTTGTCTGACAAACAACCTCTTTTTTTATACCCGTGAAAAAGTAAAAATTCAAAAGTAAAAAGTAAAAAATCGTAAAGCAGAAAGAGGCTGTAAGTAAATACCAAACTGTAAACCGGGAAATCAGTTACTCCGCCATCATCGTGAATAGAACAAACTAAAGGCTTTTGACTTTTTAATTTTTACTTTTGACATACAAAGCCGGTTATGAAAAAAAGAACAGATTATATCTCCTGGGACGAATACTTCATGGGCGTGGCCCTGCTCTCTGCCCGTCGCAGTAAGGATCCCAACACCCAGGTCGGTGCCTGTATTGTAAATGCAAAAAATAAGATAGTAGGGGCCGGTTATAACGGGTTGCCGGCGGGTTGCGATGACGATGTGTTCCCCTGGGAAAAAACCGGTGAATTCCTGGAAACCAAGTACCCTTATATATGTCATGCTGAGCTGAATGCCATTCTGAACAATATCGGGATGGACCTGCATGGCTGTAAAATCTACACTGCCCTTTTTCCCTGTAATGAATGTACCAAGGCCATAATACAATCCGGTATCACTGAAATAATTTATCTCTCCGACAAGTATGCAGGTAACGATTCATTTATCGCTGCCAAGAAAATGCTGGACACCGCAGGGATCAGCTACCGGAAAGTGACCGCCCGAATGGAAGAACTGTTGCTGTCCTTCAGGGAGAAGGATGTCTGAGGGCTTCATTTCCTGTTTCCCCGGCAGTTTGCTATACAGACAAACAAAAAAGCCACCTGCTAAGCAAGTGGCCTTCGGTGCAATTGTAGTTGTATCTTTTACACTTTGAAGTGGGCAAAAGCCTTGTTGGCTTCAGCCATACGGTGTGTATCTTCTTTCTTTTTGAAAGCGGCGCCTTCGCCTTTGGCGGCAGCAACAATTTCATTAGCCAGTTTGTCGGCCATGCTGCGTCCGTTTCTTTCACGGCTGTAGCGGATCAGCCATTTAATGCTGAGAGAGATTTTCCTGTCAGGGCGAACCTCCGAAGGAATCTGGAAAGTGGCACCACCGATACGACGGCTGCGTACTTCCACTGCGGGAGATACATTGGCCAGCGCTCTTTTCCATACTTCATACCCTTCTTCGTTGGTGAATTTGGCTACTTTATCCAGCGCATCGTAGAAAATGGTAAAAGCTCCGCTTTTCTTACCCTGCCACATCAGGTTGTTTACAAACCGGGTAACCAGTTTATCATTAAACTTAGGGTCGGGTGCTAAAGGGAGTTTCTTTGCTTGTGCTTTCCGCATATCTGAATTATTATAAGTCTCTTTTTATAAATTAATCATCCAAAACAACTTCTAAGGATTGTCATCCTGAAGCGTAGCTGAAGGATCCGCTTATTTCTTCGCTTTTTCCTTCTTGGTTCCGTATTTAGAACGGCTTTGTTTACGGTCTTTCACACCCGCGGTATCCAGCGATCCCCGTACGATGTGATAACGTACACCCGGTAAGTCCTTCACACGACCACCCCTGATCAGTACGATGGAGTGCTCCTGCAGGTTATGACCCTCTCCGGGGATGTAGGCAATCACCTCTACTTTATTAGTCAGACGAACCTTGGCCACCTTACGCAGGGCAGAGTTCGGCTTTTTAGGTGTGGTAGTGTAAACCCTTGTACAAACGCCACGGCGCTGGGGACACTGATCCAGAGCCCTGGATTTACTCTTGGCCCTGATAATTTCTCTTCCTTTTCTTACTAATTGTTGAATTGTAGGCATTCTTGACCCTTATTTTTGGGATGGCAAAGGTATGGGCTTTGCTTCTATTCCCAAAATTTTTTTACCCTGTAAATAAAAAAAAGCAGCCCTGAATTTGGCTGCTTTTTTATGGAATCTCCGGAACGCTATTTATTGAAAAACAACCTTTTCCGTTCTTCGTACGCCATTTGTAACATTATGTATATCAATTAAATAGATTCCAGATTTTGCAGCAACCGGGCGTTGATATGTTTTTATTGTGCCTTGAGTAACCTGCAATCCGGTGGTTGAAATAAGTCTTCCGTCCAGGCTCAGCAAACGGATCAAATACTGACCTGCCATCTCATTCCCAAACCGGATAACATATTGATCATATACCGGGTTCGGACTAATTGAAAGTATACCCTCCCCTTTTTTCGTAATCTTTACAATATTGGAATATGCGTATGTCCCGTTAGCCCTTGTAGTTCTGAGACGGTATTGTATTACTCCTTCCGGGGCATTAATATCTGAAAAATAATACTCGTTTCGGGTATTGGTCTGCACAGCGCTGTTCACCCGGCCAATAGCGATATAATCACCTGAATTTGTTTTACGTTCAATAACAAAGTGGGTTGCATCATACCGGGCTTCAGTCGTCCATTTTAATTGTACCTGCTCACCTTGCAGGGCCCCTTTCAGTTCAAGATCATTCACAGCCAGCGGCATTCCTCCGCAGTCGCCATTCAGGGTATAATAGGAAAGGCGTGTGAGGCAACCACCATTTACGTTTACACGGCATACATAGATACCTGTATCTGCCGGCATCAGGTAAGGAATGTTGAAATCGGACGAGGTCCCTACCTGAATGCTGTCCGTTGCGCTGGTTTTCTTAAACCAGGTATACGTAGCATTCGGGATAACGGGTACGGTTAACAGGATATTGTTATAAAAACAATTGGAACTGGAATTGATAATTGTATTCGCCAATGGAAGAACGGGAACATCGTTCAGGGTACCATTACCACATGCATCAATGGCCCGCAGGTTTACCAGTGAATAATCCACTCCATTGCTGATATTGAACATAGGTGCGGCCTGGGGTGCCGTTACAATACTGGGCATGGCCGGCAAGCTTCCCTGAATCTCATAAGTAAACGGAGCAATCCCGTTAACTACAGCGGCATTCACATTAAAGTTATTATTGGCACACTGGAATACGGCTGATTGCCCAAGACTTGGAAAAACATAGGGCTTCAGCTGGAACGTATCATAATATTTATTAGTACAGGCAGCATGCAGACTGTACTCAACAATATAATTAGCTGGCCCCAGATTACTGAAAGTAAATGTAGAGCCGGAAACAGAGGTAGCGTTCATGACATAAGCCAACCCATCCCGTTTAATGATTTTAGGTGTAATGACGCCCGCGTTATTTGTACAGTTTACCACCAGATCACCTGAGCCATTCGGATAAGTTCCTCCCGGACATTTTGAATTGGCTAATATATTTTTGGTAATGGCAAGGCCATTCAGCACATGTAAAACTGTATCCCGGCCCGCACAGGCATCCGCTGAAATAAATGTATATCCAAGACCACCTGGCAAAACCGGCAGGTCATTAAACAGTACACTTGCGGATGACGTTACGATTGTTTTCACCAGCTGATTACCGGGGTTGTATACCTGCAGTGTAAAAGGAGCCACTCCCGCAGTAAAGCTGGCTGTAATATCAGAATACCCGTTTGTACAGCCCCTGGAAGATGTTACGGAAAGAACAAAGGGGGTGGGAGCTACCGTAAAACAACGGGAAATCGTGGTATCATAACATGGGGTGGTAATCCTGATACAATAGCTTCCATAAGCCAGATTATTAAACTGACCGGTACTATTACAACCCAGTAACGCATTTGCCGCATCATATAAACAATAATTGGGCGACAATAAATTCACCTGGCCGGTGATTTGCGCCCTGAAATCACTGCAGGATCTGTTACTGATACTGACACTGGCGCCAACAGACGGGATTAACTTTGCTGCGGTAAAACTTCTTACAATTAACGTATCATAACAGGAAGGGTCATTCTGAATACGAATCGTATAACTTCCATACGCCAGGTTGTTAAATACGCCGGTGCTGTTACACAGAAGCAGCGTGTTGCTGTTATCATACAGACAATAATTGGGGTTGGTGAGATTCACCTGGCCCGTAACCGACGCATTGAATGTTGAACAGGATTTTACCTGGCTCACTGTCGCGCTTACGGAAGGCACTGGTCTCAGCTCAGTAAAACAGCGAACGATTGTCGTGTCGTAACAAAGCGGGTCGTTGCGCATATTGATACAATAGGAACCATACGGCAGATTTGTAAAAACGCCGGTGGTATTACACGTAATCAGTACTCCGCCTGAAGTGTAAATACAATATTGCGGATTATTAACATTGGTATTGCCGCCTGCAGTAGCTGTAAATGTGGTACAGGTACGGCTGCTGATACTCACTGCCGCGCCTTGTGATGGTACTGGTCTGGTGGCCGTAAAGCACCGTGTGATCAGGGTGTCATAACAGGATGCATCATTTCGAACGGTAATGCAATAGGCACCATAAGCCAGGTTATTAAAGATGCCGGTTGAATTGCAGCCGATCAGGTTACTCAGGTTATCATACAGGCAATACTGAGGATTGGTCAGGTTGGTCTGACCAGTAACCGAAGCCGTAAATGTGGCACAAACCCTGTTTGTATTGGAAACAGAAGCAGATACGGACGGTATATACCGGTTCTCTGTAAAACATCTTGAAATGGTGGTATCATAACAGGCATCGGTCATTGTAATACAATATGAGCCAAAAGCTAAATTGCTAAAAACACCAATGCCGTTGGTTGCTAAGAGTACATTGGCGCTATTATAAAGCTTAAATTCAGGATTTGTCAGATTTAACTTGCTGGTTATAGTAGCCCTGAAGTCAGTACAATTCTTATTACTGACCGAAACAGCCCCACCTATAGAAGGAATGACATTGTCTGTCCAGTTTGAACTGCTATAATTTCCACAGCCATCCTTCACTACAACGGCAACTCTCCTCTTCTTGGCAAGATAAAACCTGAAACTTCTGGCCGGATACCAAATTGTATCGCCAGGAGCTTTGGATACACCGTATGAAAAGGCCGAAAACAAAGCAGGATTGGAACTATTGGTATTCCCTTTACTGTCTGTTACTGTTACCAACACATCTGCACTGTCGCAACCCGATTTGGCTACAGCTGCCGTACTGATCCACCAGGTATAATTGGCAATAACTGCAGTCCGGGTCTGGAGGCCACCACATGAATCGGTCAGCCGGATTGTATAAGAACCAGCGGGCAGTCCGTTAAATAAGCCAGTAGAATTCGACGTGCCGATTCCCGTTGCGGAAGGGGCAACGATAGTATAATTAAAAACGGATCTTCCGTATTGAATATTAAAAGCAGTCAGTGACCCGTTACTTGCGTTAAAGCAGGTGGCATCGGTCATCTGTAATTGGAAACGGGGGTCCTGATAATTCCCGGCAACGATCACATTGGACAGTGTATCAGTACAATTCTCCTCCAGGTCAGTCACTTCTATGGTATACGCCCCCGGAGGCAACCCGGTTATAACATTTGAAGATGTTACGGTGGGAGGTACAGGACCGGTTATTTTATAATTAAAATTTCCAGAACCACCAGTTGTTGTCACGGTTATAATACCGGTAGACATACATCTCGACTCCTGGGTAGTCACAGCAGCTGTGAAAGCACATTGAGCAGCAACTCCATTTGCTGCTAATACACCAGAAAAAAAGAGAAACAGAATTCGGATAAAATTCTTATTCATGGGGTAGGATTTGTTTTTAAAGGGTTGGATCATTAATATTACGGTCTGCACTAGTAAAATTACTCTATCGGCTTCCGTAATTTCAACACAAAGGAAATACGATTTTACTTAGAAAACAAGGGTGTCAGTCATTATTCGATGAATAAGAATATGTACTTAGCTAAAAAAAACAACCCGCTGAAAATCAGCGGGTTGTTTTTTTTATTTTTTTCCATTCGTCGAAATTATACTGCGTACATCCACCCGTGTGTATCCGGTATCCGGCCTTCCCGGATGTCGGTAATGGTTTTTTTAACCGCCGGTGCAATTTTCCATTTACTCAGATCAAACTTCATGGACAGGTCCTTATATCCCAATTCCTTTATCGGGGAAATAGTAGCCGCGGTACCGGTTCCAAAAACCTCCATATGTTCGCCGGCATTATAAGCAGCAACAATTTCATCTATACTGAGATCACGCTCTTCCACTTTCACTCCCATTTCCTTTAACATGGAAATCACACTCATCCGGGTTACTCCCTCCAATATTGTACCTTGTTCCAGCCCTGGCGTAATGGCGGTATTCCCGATTATAAAAAACACATTCATGGTACCACATTCCTGTACATAGCGGTGCTCAATGGCATCCATCCAGAGTACCTGATCATACCCTTTCTTTTTGGCTTCAGCCGTTGCCAGCATGGCAGCTCCGTAATTACCGGCTGCTTTTGCATAACCCACTCCACCAGGCACGGCCCGCACATAATGCTCTTCCACGAAAATGCGCATGGGTTCAGCGTAATAGGGTCCGCAGGGACTCAGTATGATCATGAACTTATAGGTATCCGACGGACGAACACCTATCAGTTCATCCGTGGAAAACATAAATGGCCGTATATAGAGCGAATAATCCTCTTTCATGGGTATCCAGGCCTGGTCCAGCGCGATCAGCTGACGCATACCATCCATAAAAATTTCTTCCGGTACGGCTGGCATCTGCATTCTTTCTGCAGATATATTAAACCGCTTAAAATTATCATACGGTCTGAAAATAAAAGGGTGCCCTTCCCGGTCTTTGTAGGCCTTGATACCTTCAAAAATCGCCTGACCATAATGAAGGGCGGCCAGCGAAGGACTCAGTTGCAGGGGCTGATAGGGTACAATTGCAGCATTCTTCCATTCCCCGTTCTCATAATCCGCCACCAGCATGTGGTCTGTAAAATTTTTACCAAAGGGAAGATTATTCATATCCAGTTCAGGTAACCGGCTCCTTCCCGTTTTTGTTACGGAAATATCCATTGCTGCAGTCATAAAAGGTTATTTTTGGACTTCAAAGAAACGAAAAAAAGCGAAGACCATTCCCTACTTTTATCAGGTATCATATGGACATTAATCACGTTGACCTAAATAATCTGTCCCTGGCCTCCCTTTATAAGGGGCACCTGGTGGAGTCCATTTCGGCTAATCCAACGCAGGAACAAGCCTCACTTTTGCGGGAGGTCATTCAACCTGCAATGCCGGAGCCGGTTGATTCTGCCGAAATAGCAGCACCACTTTCATTTAAATCGCTTGGCAGTAATCAGCAGCGAATACTCATTCTGGTCAGCGAACCGGGGGTGGTATTCCTGCCAGACCCGTCACTAAAATTTCTGACCGGTATTCTGACCGCCTGCAAGCTGAGCCTGGCCGATGTGGCAATCGTGAATTTACATCAGTATGTCAACCCGGGGTATAAGGAAATAGTTCCTTTTTTTCATGCACAAAAAGTGTTATTGTTTGGTGCAGCGCCTGAGGATATCCGGCTGCCATTGAATTTTCCGGCGTTCCAGCCGCAGGCCTTCAATGGCTGCACCTATCTCTGGGCACCGGAATTAAAAAACATGGAAAACGACCGTGCTTTAAAAACACAATTATGGAACAGCCTCAAACAGCTTTTCAATATTTAAATGCAGCCAGTGAAACTCATATTTGCCACTAACAATCAGCATAAAGTAGATGAAATCCGTTCAGTACTGAAAGGTAATCTCGACATTGTAACCCTCCGGGAAGCCGGAATTGATCAGGAAATTCCGGAGCCATTCAACACATTGGAGGAAAATGCCAGGACCAAATCAGAAACAATCTATAAGATGACCGGAACCGATTGTTTCAGTGAAGATACCGGGCTGGAAACGGAGGCCCTGAACGGGGAACCTGGCGTAAAAAGTGCCCGTTATGCCGGAGATGGCCGTTCTTTTGACGCCAATATTGATAAATTACTGGACAAACTCAGGGGGCAGACCAACCGCAGAGCCCGTTTCCGTACCGTGATATCACTTATCATAAACGGACAGGAAACTCTTTTTGAAGGTATTTGTGAAGGCCGTATTATTGAGGAAAGAAGGGGAAACAACGGGTTTGGCTATGACCCGGTATTTGTACCCGACGGTGCGGATGAAAGTTTTGCCGAAATGGACATGTCCGGAAAGAACAAATTCAGTCACCGGAAGAAAGCCACTGAAAAACTGGTAGCATTTTTGAACAGCCTATAATAAAACCACCCGATTTGACACCTGAACGCAACCAAAATATCGCCGAAATCGACCTAATAAAGGGATGTATATCCAGCGACCGGCGGATGCAGGAGGAATTGTACCGTCGTTTCTCACCCCGCATGTACGCCGTTTGTCTTCGTTATGCCGGCAATGCCGAAGAAGCCGAGGATATACTCCAGGAGGGTTTTATCAAGGTCTTTAAAAAAATGGACAGCTTCCGGAATGAAGGATCTTTTGAAGGCTGGATCCGGCGGATTTTTGTAAATACAGCCATTGAGCATTTCAGAAGGAAGAAATACCTGCTTCCGGTTACTGAAAAGGAGGAAAACACAATTGAAGGAAAGTACACGTCCGTGTTGGATGAATTGGGTGCCAAGGATATTCTGGCTTTGATTCAGGAATTATCACCCGGTTACCGTACCGTCTTTAATATGTACGTGGTGGAAGGATATACTCACAAGGAAATTGCCGATCAGCTGGGTATCAGTGAAGGCACCAGTAAATCGCAGTTATCCCGGGCCAAAGTGATCCTCCAGGATATGGTACGTTCGCATATTGACAGTCAACGAGGAATAAGTTCAAAATCATGAACAATAAGATCCGTCATATTTTATCTCAGCATGAAGTGCCTCCTCCGGCGGGCACCTGGCAGACTATTGCTGATGAATTGGATCTGTTTGACTCATTGAACCCGGTCGGGAAAAAACTGGCAGAAGCCGAAATTGCCCCCCCGGTTCAAAGCTGGAACAGGATTTTAAATAAACTGGAAGAAAATAGTCTGGCTGATAAATTATACACTGCTGAAGTACTGCCCCCCGCAACAACATGGAAAAAGATTAGTGATGAACTTAACGGGGCTCCTGTATTACCACTTAAACGGCCCCCATTTACCTGGATGAAATATACGGCGGCAGCTGCCGTGTTTTTATTCATTGCATGGGGCGCAATGAATATTTATACCTCCCGCTCATCCGGAACGGACCTTACTGTTCAGACCGGTCCGGGTCAGCAAAAAGAGGAACTGCCCCCTGCCACAACTACAAAAGAAGTGCTGAATGAACTGGTTACGGGTGTGCGCCCTTCCAATGAATCTGATGAAGCAAGGAATGATGCGGCGCTTGAAGCCAGTAAAAAAACGGTGGCAAAAGTGGATTTAAACAGCCCTAAAATCGCCAGAGAGGTTTCCGGCTTTTACTTTAACGCAGCCTCTGACCCGGGTACCCGTGGTCTGAACCCGGTTCTGCCCCTTACAGAAGCCAATGATCAGGCAGACCGGTATTTCATGTTGATGACACCGGAGGGAAATATCATCCGTGTGTCTAAAAAACTTGGGGGAATGGTTTGCTGTATTTCCGGAGAAACAGATGATCCGGCCTGTATGGATCAACTGAAAAAATGGAGAGAAAAAATTGTCAGTTCCTCTCTTGGCCACTCGGCAGACAGTTTTATGGATCTCCTGATGCTGGTTAATACGGCCAGTGAGGAAGAGCAGGATTAAATTATTTTTTACGTTTTCCACACACGATTATGGGAAGAATCAAAATTCAGGTACCGGAACAATTCAGCTTTTCCTGCGAATTACCAGTTCGTATTACGGATATTAATTACGGAGGTCATGCCGGTAACGATACGATTCTTACCCTTATACATGAAGCCCGGATGCAATACCTGGCGGCATTGGGCTATACGGAAATGAATATGGCCGGAGCCGGACTGATCATGGCAGACGCGGGTATTGAATTTAAAAAGGAACTGTTTTACGGAGAGAAACTGATTGCCTGGGTTACAGCCGGCAGCTTTTCGAAAATCGGATTCAGCCTGTATTATAAACTGGAAAAGGTAAATAAAGACAGCCGTGCCATAGTCGCTTTGGTAAAAACCGGTATGATCTGTTATGATTATGCGCTTAAAAAGATTGTGCCCATACCTGGAGAAGCGCTGCTGAAAATGCAGACCGTTTAATCACGATTCCATATTTTCCAGCTTTCTTCCGCCTGAATTACCAGCATTTCCTCCCCGTTTTTAATCGCGGCACCCTGTTCCTGCCCTTTTTGCAGAAAACGGGTTACGGGCGGATTATATACCAGGTCATATAAGAGATGTGATGAAGTGATTCCTTCATACGGGATGTCGGGGTATTGCTCTGTTTCAGGATAAGTGCCCAACGGGGTGGTATTTATAATAAGCTGGTGCTTTCGTATACTATCAACGGTCAGGTCTGTATAGGTACAGGTAGACCCTTTATGCAAACGCCGGCTGACCACTTCAGTTTCAATACCGAGCTTCTTCAACACGAAACTCACGGATTCAGCCGCGCCTCCATTTCCCAAAACCAGGGCCTTAGTATGATGTGGTGCCAATAAAGGAACGAGACTCTGTTCAAATCCCGTAACATCCGTATTAAATCCGGTCAGCTGTCCGTTATCAATCCGTACACAATTACACGCGTCCAGCCCTTCCGGTATTTCAGACCTGTCCAGGAATGCAAGCACTTCTTTTTTATAAGGAATGGTAATATTAAATCCGGCCAGATCGGGGTACTCAGCCAGTATGGACTTCAGTTCCTGAATCGAGCTTAGCTGGAAAAGTTCATATGCACAACCGGAAATCCCTTCTTCCTCAAATTTCCGGGTAAAATACCGTTTGGAAAATGAATGTGTCAGGGGATATCCGATCAGGCCATAGCGCCGCATCAGACGGTCTCTTTTTTATCCAGGTACATATTAAACGTATCACCGCGTAAGCCGATCCGCATTGCTTCCAGCGGAATTACTTCAGTCGGAGCAATATTACCGAGATTGGCATTACACCCAAGTAATTCAATAAAATAAAGTTGCTGCGCTTTCTGTGGAGCTTCCCACATGATTCGTTCACCAGGTATCTGAGTCAGAATTTCCTGTACCAGCCCTTCCCTTACCTCTCCGCTTCCCCGGTAGATACCCACATTCCCCGCTTCACGGGCTTCTGCAATTACATAGGAGGAACCGGCTTCAAGCTCAGCTCGCATCAGTTCAATCCATTTGTAAGGAGGTATGATATGCGCTGCATCCTTACTGCCCACTTCACTTAATACCGTACCGTGTTTGGTAAGTTTTTCAATATACCCGCATTTTTCAGCATGCGGGATGGTGATGGAGCCATCACTGACTTCCATATAAGTGATGCCAAAATCTTTGCAGACATTTATATAGTCTTCAAACTGGTTTCTGATCAGAAAGGCTTCAAATAGTGTTCCGCCGAAATAGACCGGGATATCATACGAACGGTAAACGTCAAGCTTTTCCCGAAGATGAGGCGTAACAAACGAAGTACCGAAGCCCAGTTTTACAATATCCACATGTGGCGAAGAGGCGCTCATGAAATTTTTGGCTTCTTCCACACTCAGCCCTTTATCCATTACCATGGTAATACCTGCCTGCCGGGGCCGTTGAAATCTGTCCGGCATCTGTGTAAGATTAAAATTCATACTGCTTATTTTGATATCATCCGATTAAAACGCGGCAAAAATAGGAAAGAATAACATGCATTCGTATGATTATATTCAGCCCTTATCAGATTGATTTATTCCTTTTGTAGCGGGCCAGCAGGTCCACCACTTGCTGGTGCCGGAGTATGGCCGGATTCAATTCTACAAATTTCCGCAGCAGCTTCGGCGCCTCCTGCAAGGCTGTTTCCAGCAGCAGGAGTGCTTCTTTGGACTTTCCCAATCCGAAAAGAGCCGCTGTTTTGTAATACAGGAATAAGGGCTTGCCTTGTGTCAGCCGGAGTGCTTCATCCGTTTGATCGAGGGCTTCAGCATAATATTCTCCTTTATAAAGACAACGGATCAGGGCTTCCCATCCGTTATTGTTACGTGGCCTCAGCCGGACCGCTGTAGAGAAATACTGAACGGCCTCTTTTATCTGTCCCAGTTGCATTTTACACTCACCGGCCAGCAGGTTATATTCCGGCTGATTCCGGTGCATTTTCATAGCCGTTTCCAGCTGACGGAAACAGGCTTGCCATTGCCCCTCATTAAAATAGGTGCAGGCTATTTTATAATAAAGTTTACTGTCATCCTGCCGCAGGTGTGATGCTTTCCGGTAATAAAAACGTGCCTGTGCATGATTCTTTAATTTCTCGTAACAGTACCCTATCGCTTCCATAATCACATCTTCCGGCTTGGCCAGTTCATTTACTTTCTCCAGTGCTTCTATGGCTTCTTTGTATTTACGCAACCGAATATAGGCATCCCCCATATTGCGGTAGGCGTAATCAAATTTTTCTTCAATTGTAATTGCGTATTTATATGCGTCAATGGCTTTCTCGTATAGTTTAAGTCCCTGGTAGGCGGTTGCCAGGTTAAACCAGGCCAGTTCATTGTAAGGGTAATCATCGATAATTTTCAGGTGCAGCCTTATCCCCTCTTCATTGCGTCCTGTAAAATCGGTCCAGAAGCAGATTTTATATAACGCTTCTTCATTATTGGGATCGTCTTCCAGAATCAGTTTCAGACAGTCGAATACCTTGTCAAAATCCTCATAATCATCATATACATCGGCCAGTTCAAATAACAGCTCCATCCGCTCTTCTCCTTCAAACTGGGCGATGGCTTCTTCCAGCAGTTGCACTGCTTTCTCCTGCTGATCCAGCGCCAGGTACACTTCTGTTTTTAAAATATAAAGATTCACGTCTGTACTATCGAAAAGGGCCGCCTGATCGAGTATGTCCAGCGCTGCTGCATATTGCCGTCGGGCCAGCAGAATATCCGCCTTTTTAATCAGCAACATCGCCGAATAAGGATATTGTTCACAGGCAATTTCCACCGCCGACATTGCCGATTTCAGATCATCCTGTTCCTGGTAATAGTCAATTATTTTTTCAAATGAATCTTCCTCAATAAAGGAGTGGGCGCGGCCATTTTTCAGATTTTCAAATTGACGGAGCAGTTCCTGCAGTAGCTCGCTGTCTTCCCGGTATGGGTTTTCTTGCATGAATTCCGGTGATTTAGGTACTGTATGTGTTTTGAGCCCATTCAGACAGCAAAATCCCTTTGCCCCCTGATCCTGTTATAATCAACAATTTACATTAAATTTTTGGGGATTAATCCTGGTGTTTTTCCCCAGATGTGCAAAATAGCGGCTTTTTTTTCCAGGATTAATGTAACAATTTACAGGCTGTTCCGTTAATAGAGTATTAAAGTTCTGGATAAACGGTTTTTTTACCTCTTCTTTTATTTATACATTTGTAACAATGAATCACCCAAAACTGACCATAGATTGGCATTATGGAGCTAAAAAGCTGGGAATCATCCTGCTTTTGGGTTTCACTGGTTTTGGTGCATTTGCCACATTGGGTGATGGAACTAAAAAATCCGAAAAGCCCAAAGCTTCGCTTCTTTCATCCAGAACAAGTTCCAAGCCCGGTTCGTTCACGCTTAAATCCGGTTATAACTACCGTGGTAATTCGGTGTTCAATACCAGTTCCGAAAGAAGGACAATCCGACTGAATACCGTTGTTACGGTACAAAAAGGCCGCACGACTTTTATCGTACCACTGAAAAAGAATGTGGTGCTGGATAAAGTCAAACTGGATCTTGGCAACCGCCAGTTCCAACGTAACTAATGCCGATTTTAATTTACCGGCTTCCCCCCTTTTGATTCTTCATACGACATCACCCTGAAACCCGATTTAGGCAGATCAAACTTTGATTGTTGTACCGGGTTAAAGTTGATACCGGACACCGTATATGTAACCAGCATATTACCTAATGTGGCTTCATATTGCATCGCCAGACCCGGCAGATTCCTGTTGAGGTATTGAAAATCCTTGTTCACAGGTACCAACTCCCTGGTAAAGTACACATTGAATGTGCTGCTGTCCGCCAGTTTGCCAACTGCTTTCTGGCAATTATACCCGGAAATGGTTTTATACTCTTCCACATAGGTAAACGAAACGCCTTCATACTTTTTGTTCGACTCCTTCCAGTTAGCCGGGGTCATCGTAATCATGTATTTCTGCTCTCCGTATTCCTTCAGTACCGTCACATTGCCGGATTTTCCATCCACAATTGTGGCCTGGGTGCCCAGTGAACTGATCATATCCGCACGACTGGAATTGCTTTTCAGGTACACCACACTGGTGGCACCATCCAGCAGATCAGCCGCCTGCGGGGTTTTATTACTGGTATTGATTACAATATCATAGGAAATGGTAGCCTCCGTCAGCCGGCGCTGGGCCTGAAGCAAAGTGGCTGAACCCAGGGAAAACAGTAACGCGGTTATCGTATATATCTTTTTCATGGTAAAATATCCTCTTTAATATGTATAAAAGACGTGCCAAATTAACCAATAAGTTGCTTAATTAAAAAAACCGGGTCATTCCTGCGGAATCCCGGTTTTTCTTATGATTCTTTTAACGCCGGTCAGCGTTTATTCTTTTGTTGCATTTCTTTCATTTTTTTCTGCTGATCCTGTACCTGTTCCATGCGCTCCTGCCACTTGGACTTGGTTTTAGGCTTTTTCCTGTTCTCCTCGATTTTTGCCAGAATCTTATCATGGTCAATAATATAATTCTGGATAATAAATTGAAGGGCCAGGGTTACTACGTTGGATACAGTATAGTACCAGGTCAGCGCCGACGGCAGTTTATTAAAGAAGAATAACAGAAATACCGGGAAAATATAGGGCAGGTATTTCATCATCGGATTGCCCTGGTCGGGTGTCATGCTCATACTGTACCAGGAAATCAGGAAACTGGTAGCTGCAGCGGTAACATTAAAAAGACTCAGGTGATTACCCAATAATGGAATATTGACGCCGAATTTAATAGGATCATCATAGGCCGCCAGGTCGTTGGCCCAGAGAAATTCGGCACCCCGCAGACTGACTTCCGCATTGAAGAAGCTGAAAAGGGCAAAGAAGATCGGGATTTGTAACAAGGCCGGTATACAGCCCCCGAGTGGATTAACACCAGCTTCACGGAAAAGCTTCATTTGTTCCATACTCATCGCCTGCTGATCGCCACCCAGTTTCTCTTTGAGTTTGGCTATCTCCGGACGAAGGGCTTTCATCTTAGCGCCACTCAGGTAACTTGAATAAGTGAGTGGTGATATCAACAGCCGGATGAAGAGTGTGAGCAGGGCGATAGCCAGCCCCATACTACCAGCACTTAATCCTTTAAAGAAATCGAAAATGGGCAAAATAATGAAGCGGTTCAGCGGCCGTACAAACGCATACATACCCTGCCCCAGGTTAACCAGTTTCTCAAAACGCTGATCATACTTTTTAAGAATATGATAATCGGAAGGACCATAATAAATACTAAAGCCTGCATTGGCTGTGGGTCCAACCGGCAGCTGGACTTTCATATTTGCCGTTGACTGTACCAGGGTTTTGGTGCTGTCATCCGGAATCGTCCATTCCATTTTACCGGAGGAGAAATTTTTGTCTGCTACCAGGATTGTAAAGAAAAAGCGCTGACGAACACCGATCCATTTTACAGATTTATTAAAATCCTTGTCATCTGTTTTGCTGATGGTATGATAATCAAATTCATCGTCAGTAACATACCCTACCTGTGTGTTTTGCTTTTCAAAATCTATATCCGATTCCTGCTGTGCCGCGGCATATTGCCAGGTGAGATTCAGGTTACCCTGGGTGAGCAATTTATCCGCCCCGGAAAGGTCCACATCAAAATCAATCATATACTCATCCGGCTTTACCGTGTACTTGTGTACGATGGAAGTACTGGCACTGCTGTCGGAAGAGGTAAGACTGAAACGGTAGGTACTTGAACCATCAGCGTTTTTGGCTGAATCGATTTTATTGAAATAGAGATCGGCGGTTTGCGCCGTCTGATTGGGTCCGGTAACCACCGGATAGCTTAATTTATCAAAATCAGAGGAGGCCAGCCGCAAAAGACTGCTGTCCATTCCTTTGAATTTTTTCAGTTCCACTTTTTTTACCTGTCCTCCTTTGCTGCTGAATGTCAGTTTCATCAGCGCATTCTCCGCTACAACAAGTTGTTCTGTACCTATCGCCGCATCTTTAAATGTTCCGGCAGATGTAATTCTTTTAACCGTATCAGCATGGGCACTGTCCTGCTTTTGAGCCAATGTATCGGTTTTCGGGGCCGTCAATGCCGCGATAGAATCTTTTACAAACTTCTCCCGTTTCGCCTGTTTTTCGAAACGAAGTTGTTCCTGGTTATTATAATAGAAATAGCCAAAAAAGAGCAGGGCCAGTACTACAAACCCTATAATCGTGTTACGGTCAAAATTCATTCTGGTGGGAAATTTAAGGTCGCAAAGATAAGGGATTCAGTCGGTAGTCCTGAGTTGTTCCCCGTTAGTATAGCCATCATGACTATTTTGCAAATGCTTTATAGTCAACACGGTACAAAAAAAATCAAACAGGTTTTGTAATCAACAGGTCAGTATTCAATTTCTCATCCTGAAACCAGTTTCGATAATTACAGAAGTCCTTGGATGGAACGACTATCGACTGCTGACTTCCGACTATAGACTGTCATATCATTTCACTCTGCAACAACGGGTTCTTTGCCTCTACTTTTTTCTCCGCATATTCTTTGGCAGCTTTAATAAACTGTACAAATACCGGTTGCGGGTTCTCCACCGTACTCTTCAGTTCAGGATGATACTGCACTCCTATGAAAAAAGGATGATTCGCCAATTCGATAATTTCAACAAGGCCTGTTCCCGGGTTTTTGCCGCTGGCCTGCATACCTGCTTTTTCAAATTGTTCGAGATAGGTATTATTAAATTCCCAGCGGTGCCTGTGCCGTTCCGTAATCTGGGCAGCGCCGTAAATCCTGCTGGCGAGTGAACCTTCTTTAATATCACAGGGATAGGAACCCAGCCGCATGGTACCCCCTTTGGCCGTTACTTTCTTTTGTTCTTCCATGAGGTCGATCACCGGCTCCCTGGTATCGGGGTCCATTTCTGTGGAATGCGCATCGGTTAAGCCCAGAACATTCCGGGCAAATTCGATTGCGGCCATCTGCATACCGAGACAGATACCAAAGAAAGGGAGGCCGTTTTCACGCGCATATTTCACCGCCACAATCTTTCCTTCCACCCCCCGGTGACCGAAGCCGGGCGCCACCAGCAACCCGTCGAGCCCGGCCAGTTTTTCCACTACATTATCGGCGGTAATAAATTCGCTGTGTACATTCAGAATCTGCACCTGGCACTCATTGATGGCACCCGCGTGTATAAAAGATTCCAGAATTGATTTATACGCATCCTGCAGTTCGAGGTATTTGCCGATCAGACCGATTGTTACCTTTCCTTTGGGGTATTTCAGTTTATCGAGGAATTCTTTCCACTTTGTAAGTTCAGGTTCCTTATAATCCGTGATGCCCATTTTTTTCAGCACAATTTTATCCAGCCCTTCCCGCATCATGAGCAGGGGCACTTCGTAAATCGTGGAGGCATCAATGGATTCAATTACCGCTTCGGGCTTCACATTGCAGAATAAGGCGATTTTGCGACGGATTTCCGGACCCAGCGTCCGTTCTGTACGACATACAATAATATCCGGGTGCACGCCTTCCTGGCTCAGCATCCGCACACTGTGCTGGGTTGGTTTTGTTTTTAATTCCTTTGCGGCTTTCAGATAAGGGATCAGGGTCAGGTGAACCACTACGGCATCTTCTTCCGGAAGTTCCCATTGCAACTGACGGACCGCTTCCACAAATGGCAGGCTTTCAATATCGCCGACGGTACCACCGATTTCAGTAATCACGATATCATAGTCTCCACTCTGACCGAGCAACTGCATTCTTCTTTTAATCTCGTCCGTAATATGCGGCACCACCTGTACTGTTTTTCCCAGGTAGGCTCCTTCTCTTTCTTTATTTATTACCGTCTGGTAAATACGTCCGGTTGTGACATTATTCGCCTGAGAAGTATAAATATTCAGGAAACGTTCGTAGTGACCCAGGTCAAGATCGGTCTCGGCGCCGTCTTCCGTAACAAAACACTCCCCGTGCTCATAAGGATTCAGGGTACCGGGATCCACATTGATGTAGGGGTCAAATTTCTGAATAGTAACCCGGAGGCCGCGGGCTTGTAATAATTTGGCAAGGGATGCGGCGATGATGCCCTTTCCCAATGACGAAGTAACGCCTCCTGTAACAAAAATATATTTAGCCATAGCTGGTCAGTTATACAAATTAAAAACAGGCAGGTATTGAAAATCCTACTTCACGGGTTAACCCGGATCAAGAAAAAAGCAACAAATTAAGTCTGAAAATCACCCCACCCTGCTGACCATCGGAAGAAGTTCGGTAGAAATATCCGGGAGGTCATGTAAAGGTAACAGAAATTATCCGGTATGAAAAAAAGGGAATAGCAATGTGGAAAAACCGGGAAAAAAATGGGGAAAGCAATCGCCCCGGTTTTCCCTGATTACCAGTGCGGTCAGTCCTTTTTAATTTTATTGTAACTCGCAACCAATCCACGGATAAGGGAGGAGCTGAAGCCCTGGTGTTCCATTTCATTGAGGCCGGCAATGGTACAGCCTTTGGGGGTGGTTACTTTATCAATTTCGTGTTCAGGGTGGGTGCCTTTTTCCAACAACAGCTCGGCGGCCCCTTTTATGGTTTGTGCGGCTATCAAAGAAGCCGTGGTGGCATCAAATCCGATTTCGATACCACCCTGGATATTGGCACGGATATACCGCATGGCATAGGCTGTACCACAGGCACCGAGAACGGTGGCGGCATCCATGAGCTTTTCATCAATGATCACCGATTTACCCAGCTGACTGAACAATTCACAGACATAATCCAGTTGTGCTTTGCTGGCGCCGGCATGGGCCAGGCAAGTCATGCTCTGCTGAATGGCAATAGCGGTGTTGGGCATGGCGCGTATAACCGGAACGGGTTTTGTGATGGCTTTTTGCAGCTGTTCAATCCACACCCCGGTTATAACGGAAACCACTATGTGCTTTTTGGGATTGAGCAACGGTTTGATTTCTTTTATGATATCCGCATAGTTATATGGTTTTACCGCCAGTATAATTACTTCCGCTTCTTTTACCGCTTTCTTATTATCACTGTGGATCATGCATCCTCTTTCGGCAAAACGCGCCAGCGGTGACAGATTGCGACGGGTGATACTGATTTCCACCGGGCGGCTGAATTCACTCATAATTAAACCGTCTGCTATCGCGCTTCCCAGGTTACCGCCACCGATTATGGCAATCTTTTTTGACATACTTTTCGTTTTAGTAGTTGCCGCTAAAATTACTGTATATAACTGAGGGAGACCGGGAATAAGCGGACAAATTGAATAAAATGAACGTGTGTTCGAATCAGTAATATAAATGTCCTTGCAGAAATTGTTTTACATATTCATCTACACCGGCTTCAAGTGAGGCGAATGGCCGGGTATAGCCGGCCTGCTTTAATTTACGCATATCTGCTTCCGTAAAATACTGATAGGTATCGCGAATATCTGCCGGCATGTCTATGTATTCAATTACCGGCTCAATCCCCGCTCCTGCAAATGTGGCTTTTGCCAGGTCTTCAAAAGAACGGGCTTTTCCTGTACCCAGGTTATATAAGCCGGAAGGAACCGGATGTTCCATGAGCCAGCAGCAAACATCCGCCACGTCTTTTACATAGATAAAATCACGCAGCTGCTGTCCGTCTTTAAAGTCCGGACGATGTGACCTGAAGAGTTTTACTTTTCCGGTAGCCCGGATCTGATTGAACGAGTGAAATATCACACTGGCCATTCTGGCTTTGTGGTATTCATTGGGACCATATACATTGAAAAATTTGAGTCCGGCCCAAAAGGGGTATTGGATTTCCGGCCGGGCTGTCCGCGCCAAAAGCCATTTATCAAATTCGTTTTTGGAAACACCATAAGGGTTCAGAGGCTTCAAATCAGCCACACCACTATGCTTGTCCGAGTAGCCCTGTTCACCAGCGCCATAGGTAGCCGCTGATGATGCATACACCATAGGTATCATTCCGGATTCACAATACTCCCAGAGTTTTTTTGAAAACTCCAGGTTCAGTTTTTCGTGAATGCGATAGTCAAACTCCGTTGTATCGGTACGGGCGCCCAGGTGGAATACAAAATCAATGGCCGTTTCGCTTTCAGCCAGCCAATTGAACAATTGCTCCCGTTCAACCTGCCGCAAATAGTGCTTACCGGTATAGTTCGGCTTTTTATCTTCCCGGCTGAAATCATCCACAATAATTACCCGGGTATAGCCGGCTGCATTAAGATGACCAAGGAGGTAAGACCCGATAAAGCCGGCGGCGCCGGTAAGTAATATGGTAAGGTTGCGGTTCATTTACTAGATGGAACTAAGTGCTGCTCCTGCTTCTTCTTTTGCCAGGTAATTTTCAATGGATGTATCGTACATATGTTGCCATTCCGGAATCCGCCCCCACTCCATGCCATCCACTTCCACAGAACCATCGGTAACGAGACCCAGTTCCTCAAAAGGATGATTCCCCAACAGCTCTTTTACTGCTGACAGGTCTTCCTTTTTAACGGTAACGACTACCCTGCTTTGCTTTTCGCCAAACCAGTAAGCGTCTTTCCGGATGTCAGCGTCTGCGGCTACAACATCGAATCCGAGCTGGTTGGTAAAACCGGCTTCGAGCAGGGTTACAAAGAGTCCTCCTTCACTGACATCGTGTGCAGAACGGATTAATCCGCTGCGGATCAGTTCAGCCAGCTTTTGCTGCAACGCAAATTCTTCTTCGATATCGAAGGCAGGTGCCGGGGAAAAGTGAACCTGTCTGAGTTTGCTCAGGTATTGAGACGATGCAATATCATTTCCCGAAGAACCAATCAGCAGGATACTATCCCCCTGCTGTTTAAAGTGAAGCGTCATTTTTTTATTAACATCTTCCAGCAGTCCTACCATACCAATGGTTGGAGTCGGGAATACAGGACCGTCGGGATTCTGGTTATAGAAACTCACGTTGCCGCCGGTGACGGGTGTGTCAAATTTCCGGCAGGCATCGCCCATTCCTTTAATGGCCTGCACAAACTGATAATAAACTTCAGGGTCATACGGATTCCCAAAGTTCAGGCAATTGGTAACGCCCAGCGGCTGTCCTCCACTGCAAACAATATTCCGGGCTGCTTCACTCACGGCTATCATGGCTCCTTTATAGGGATCTGCATACACATACCGGCTGTTGCAGTCTGTAGTTACGGCAATACCCTTTGTTGTACCCTTTACCAGAACAACTGCCGCATCAGTAGGTGTATTGGTGGATGTATTATTTGTACCCACCATACTATCGTACTGATTAAATATCCAGCGTTTGGAAGCAATGGAGGGCAGTGTCACTACTGCCTCCGCTGTTTTACGCAGATTATCGGGCACATCCACGGAAGCCGGATCGAATTTTCTGATTTCAGCCAGATATGCCGGTTCTGTAAATGCACGTTCATATTGTGGTGCACCGCCACCAAGCACCAGTTCATGTGCGGGTAATGAAGCATCCAGTTCCCCGTTCATATAAAAGTTCAGTAACCCGTCATCCGTCACTTCACCAATAACAGAACAGGGCAGATCCCATTTTTCAAACACTTTTGTCACTTCCTCTTCACGGCCTTTTTCCGCCACCAGGAGCATGCGTTCCTGGCTTTCACTCAGCAGCAATTCCCAGGTTTTCATGTTTTTCTGACGGGTGGGTACTTTATCAAGATCTATCCGCATTCCCACTTCCCCTTTCGCACTCATCTCAGCGGTGGAACATATGATACCCGCAGCTCCCATATCCTGCATACCCACAACCGCACCGGTCTGAATTACTTCCAGGCAGGCTTCCAGCAGTTTCTTTTCCTGAAAAGGGTCACCGACCTGAACGGCCGGAAGATCCTGAGCGCTTTCTGCAGTAATATCGGCAGAAGCAAAAGAGGCACCGCCGATTCCATCTTTACCGGTGGCACTGCCAACGAACATTACGGGATTGCCTTTACCGAGAGCGGTGGCAGAAACAGTCTCTCCCACTTTTACAATCCCCACACTCATTGCATTCACGAGCGGATTGGTATGATAACATTCGTCAAAGTATATTTCGCCGCCAACGGTTGGTACGCCAAAACAGTTTCCGTAATGACCGATGCCATGCACCACTCCGGACAACAAATGCTGGGTTTTGTCCTCCTCCAGTTTTCCAAACCGCAGCGAATTCAGGGAGGCAATGGGACGGGCTCCCATTGTAAAGATATCGCGGTGTATGCCACCTACTCCGGTAGCGGCACCCTGAAACGGTTCAATGGCCGAAGGGTGGTTATGGGACTCAATTTTAAATACCACACCCAGTCCATCACCGATATCCATTAATCCTGCATTCTCTTCGCCGGCTTTTACGAGCATACGTCCTCCTTCACGGGGAAGGGTTTTCAGCCATTTGATTGAATTTTTATAGCTGCAGTGTTCACTCCACATGCCGGAGAAAGCACAGAGTTCATTAAAATTGGGGGTGCGGCCGAGTTTCTGAATAATCAGTTCAAATTCGGCGGCCGTCAGCCGGAGTTGTTCGGCCGTTTTTACGGTTACTTCCATTTGCTTGAATGTTGAGCAGCAAAAGTAAAACATACCGGGCACTGACCGTTCAGTACTTTTCAACTTTATGCTGACAATCACGTCAATTATGGCTATTATTGCTGGTAAAACCTGTTGTGTGGAATACCTTCTCTTTGCCGGTTATCTGATACTGTTTGCCTGGCTGGTAACAAAAGTGAAGTTTTTTACCAATTCCGGACTTACAAAATCCCAACTCATTATAATTTTTTTGCTGAAAGTGTTGGCCGGAATTTTTTATGGCTGGATTGGTATTTATTATGGCGGGTATGCTAAAATGTGGGACACCTGGCTATTCCATGCTAACGGGCTCTACGAATATCAGCTGTTGCAAACAGATCCACAGGAGTACCTGGTCAATATATTCAGGAATGGATATGAAAATGGCATGAGCCGCTTTTTTGAATCTACCGGCTCGTTCTGGAACGACCTGAAGGGTAATGTGTTTATCAAATTGTTATCCCTTTTTAATGTTTTAAGTTTCGGTAATTATTACATCAACATTATATTCTATTCCTTTCTTACGCTTTTTGGAGCTACAGCAGTTTTCAGGGTAATGAACGACGCCTATCCCGGTAAGAAACTTACCATTCTGCTGGCCACATTCATGATCCCTTCATTTTTATACTGGACGAGCGGAATACACAAAGAAGGGCTGCTTTTTACCGGTATTGCCATTTGTACCTACAGTGTTTATTTCGCCGGCAAAAACAATCGTTTTTCCAGGAAGAAAGTAACGGCATTGATCGCAGGAATGCTATTGGTTATGCTGCTCAGGAATTTTCTGGCAGCCCTGTTAGTACCGGCCTTGTTTGCCTGGATCATTTCTAACAGGTATCCCGAAAAAGGGCTCCGGATTTTCAGTACTCTTTATCTGCTTTTTATAGTATTTTTTTTCACTGCCCGTTATATAGATCCGGCTCTTGATTTTCCCAATTCAGTGGTAAACAAACAACATGATTTCATTCACTACACAAAAGGCCGTACAACAGTACCCATACGTGAATTAGAACCCACTGCCATCAGTTTTCTGATCAATATACCTCAATCACTGAATCTGACAATGCTTCGTCCGGCTCCGGGCGATGTACACCATATGTTATCATTGGCAGCTGCCGTTGAAATTCATATATTCCTTTTTCTATTTCTGCTCTTTTTATGGAAAAGAAGTAACGGGGTCCGGTCCCGCAACCTCTTGTATTTTTGCATTTTCTTTTCTACTTCCGTTTTTCTGGCTATTGGATACAGTAATAATAATATCGGAGCCATAGTCCGATACCGGAGTATTATAATGCCGTTTATTCTGATACCTATGATTGCCAGTATTGACTGGAATAGAATAAAAGAGATTTTAAAAAATTAATTTAAAATATTTTATAATGTGTGTTTTTAACCCTACTGTTCGTTAATATTTATAATTTCGCTTCGAATTAATCACATTTTTCCCCCTTTCCGCTTATTTTATTGATTTTTACTTGGCAAAACAGCCTCAATTCCCTTGCTTTGCAGAAAATCAATCATACATGTCACTACGTTTTAATGCAATCAACGGCCTTACCTCCAAATCCGAAGTGGCGGTAGAAGGCGGCGCAAAAATCACTGCTATTTTCAACAGCAATGTATTTACGCTTAAAACTGCCCGTGAGTTTTTGAGCGATGAGGCTTATAAAAGCCTTCAGTCATCTATTAAGGCAGGTCATAAAATTGACCGGGCTGTTGCCAACCAGATCGCTACTGGTATGCGTGCCTGGGCTGAGTCAAAGGGTGTTTCCCATTTTACTCACTGGTTTCAGCCATTGACCGGAACTACTGCAGAAAAACATGATTCTTTCTTTACATTAAAAGGGGATGGCACACCGATTGAACAATTCGAAGGTGATGCACTTGTACAACAGGAGCCCGATGCATCATCGTTCCCCAGTGGTGGATTAAGAGCTACATTTGAAGCCCGTGGTTATACTGCATGGGACCCTTCATCCCCACCCTTTATAATGGAAATCGGACAAGGTAAAACACTTTGTATCCCTACCATATTTGTTTCCTATACCGGTGAGTCGCTGGATTATAAAGCCCCGCTGCTGAAAGCACTTGACGCGCTGAATAAAGCGGCGGTAGATGTTTGTAACTATTTCGATAAAAATGTTAACCGCGTTACAGCAACCCTTGGCTGGGAACAGGAGTATTTTGTAATAGATGAAGCCATGTTCAATGCCCGCCCGGATCTGATTATGACCGGACGTACCGTATACGGGCACACATCGGCCAAAAACCAGCAGCTGGAAGATCACTATTTCGGTTCAATTCCGGAAAGAGTGTATACCTATATGCGCGATTTTGAAATGGAATCCTATAAGCTGGGTATTCCCCTGCGTACCCGTCACAATGAAGTAGCCCCCGCTCAGTTTGAGTGCGCCCCGATTTTTGAAGAGGTGAGCGTGGCTGTAGATCATAACTCCCTGCTGATGGATGTGATGGATCGTGTGGCCCGTCGTCATAACCTGCGTGTTCTGCTGCATGAAAAACCATTTGCCGGCATTAACGGTAGTGGTAAACACAATAACTGGAGTATGGCAACCGATACCGGAGTAAATCTGCTGGCTCCTGGTAAAACGCCCAAGACCAACCTGATGTTCCTGACGTTCTTCGTCAACACGATCAAAGCGGTACATGATTATGCAGATATTCTCCGCGCATCAATCGCTTCTGCCCCCAACGATCACCGCCTGGGTGCCAACGAAGCACCTCCTGCGATCATTTCTGTTTTCATCGGTCAGTATCTCTCCAAAGTACTGCAGGATGTAAAAGAACGTGTATCCGACAAAATGGATGAGACTGATGAGAGCATGCTGAAGATCGATATCCATAAGAGCATTCCTGAATTGCTGATGGATAATACAGACCGTAACCGGACTTCTCCCTTCGCCTTCACCGGTAATAAGTTCGAGTTCCGCGCGGTTGGTTCCACAGCCAATTGTGCCAACCCGATGACAGTTCTGAATACCATCATGGCTGATACGCTGAAACAATTCAAAAAAGAAGTGGATGCGCTTATTGAAAAAGGCGAGAAGAAGGAAATCGCCATCATGCATGTGATCCGCCAGTATATCGTAGCCAGTGAAAAAGTTTTGTTTGAAGGTGATGGTTATAGTGAAGCGTGGGCGAAAGAAGCGGAGAAAAGAGGTCTGCCTAACGTGAAGACTACCCCGCTTGCCCTCGACGCTATGGTAACTGAAAAGGCAAAGAAATTGTTCGAAAGCAACAACATCTACAGTCATTCAGAACTCGAAGCCCGTCACGAGATCGAACTCGAGAAATACATCAAGAAAGTACAGATCGAAAGCCGGATTATGGGCGAGCTGGCTACCAGCCATGTATTACCCACGGCAATCCGTTATCAGAACCTGCTGGCCAACAATATCCGTGGGCTGAAAGAAGCCGGTCTGAGTGAAGCGGCCTTCGCCAATCAGAAACAGATTCTGGAAAAGATTTCAGAACATATCAATAAGACAGCCGACCTGGTAGAGAAAATGATCGAAGCCCGTAAAGTCTGCAATAATATGGACAATACCCGCACCAAGGCGATCGCTTACCAGAGCCAGGTAAAAGACGCGTTCTTTGACCAGATCCGTTACCATGTTGACAAACTGGAATTGCTGGTGGATGACCGCGAATGGTACCTGCCGAAATATCGTGAGATTCTGTTCCTGCGTTAATCGTAAAGATCTATTTTAAGATAAAAGCCCTGGTTCATCACCGGGGCTTTTTTTTTAGTCGGGAGTCGGGAGTCGGGAGTTAATACAAGGGCCTGAAAATAAAATCATGTGTAACAAAATAAATACTGCTTTATCTGATAATTGCAGGCTGATTACTAACGACTAAAATTAGCCTTCATCACCCGCAGTACATTACCGCCAAGGATCCGTTTGATGGATTTATTGGAATAGCCACGGTGAATTAATTCCTCAGTGATCTTCGGATAGGTGGTTACATCTTCCAGTCCGACAGGAACAGACCCGACACCATCATAATCAGAGCCTATGCCCACATATCTATCGCCAACAAGTTTTACTATATAGTCGATATGATCTACTAATTGTTCCAGTGAAGGACGCGTGGCATTCATGATGCTGTCATATTTATACTCCCACTTTTTCATGCTATACAGGCTATCAGGAACTGGTACACCGGCCAACGACAACATGAATTTTTCTTTTTCAAGTAGCAATGTCTTCTGTACCTGATCATACTCCCTGCTTATAAAGCCGGAATAGAAATTAATACAAATCACACCTCCATTGTTCGCCACCGCCCTGATCTGGTCATCCTTTACATTCCTGAAAACCGGGCAGATAGACCAGACCGAACTATGTGATAAGATCACTGGTTTTTTTGATACAGCGATGGCATCATAAAATGTCTGTTCACCCACATGAGACAGATCCACCATCACTCCCAGTTCATTCAGTCTTTCCACTACCTGCTTACCGAAAGGAGTCAGCCCTTTTTGTTTCAGCCGTTCCGGATGCAGGGTTTCATCCATGGCACTGCTGGCCCAGTCTGTACTATTATTCCATGTCAGCGTCAGGTACTTCATCCCCAATGCATACAGGCTGTCCAGTTTGGCCAGGTCGTTTTCGATCATGTGTCCGCCCTCTACTCCTATCAGCGATACCAGCTTGTCTTTATGCGCCCTGCGCTTAATTTCCCTGAAGCTGTCTCCCGTTGTCATCCGGTCAGGGTTGCGGAGAATAATACGATGAAGGGAGTCTATTTCCTGCAACGCATCCTGAAAAAAACCTTCTTTATTCCGGGGCATTTTATCCGTCCATACAGAAAAAAACTGCAGATCAAGGCCCCCCTTTTTCCACCTGTACAAATCGCTATGACCCGTATTCAGTCGGGTCGCCAGATCCTTTCCTTCCAGTACCAGTCCGGTCAGACAATCATTGTGCGTATCCACCACAATGGCTTTTTCATGAACCCTGGCCATCGATTGTGCGGGGAGATTTATGGCAGCGCCGGTTAAAAAAACCAAGAATAGTACGTGGAGTAAACAGGTCTGACCTTTTTTCATGATGCTGAAATTAAAGCGTGGTAAAAAACGGCAAGTTTCCGTCTTTAGTTCCTGTAATTTAACACAAAGAAAGGATTCTGTTAAAGAGATCCTCCGGATACAACTTTCTGACCCGGATTTTCGACATTTGTATATATGAAACTTACTTTACCCCTTTTGCTGATCCTTTTTTCCCTGTCTGTAAAGGCTCAACAGGTGGATAGTATTTATTTTCACCTGTACACTGACAGTCTGAAAAAAGGCCAGCACAATTATATCAATGTGGATGCTAAACTTAAAAACGGCCGCTGGTTGCCCATGACGGCGAAAGATGTAGAGTTTTCCTGTAACCAGGCAAGATTCGAAGGAAATGAACTGGTTATACCTGTAGATTTCAGCGAGCCCAAAGTGACTGTAAAAGCCGTATTGAAATCAAACCGCTCCCTGATAATTGAAACAACGATCTGGATCAAAACCCGCCCGGATCCGGAGTTGCCCAAACTGAAAAGACAATAATCATTACATATGTCGGCTATTGTAGTTTGATTACCGAACTGCATATATAAAAAAAGGCCCTGTTACCAGGACCCTTTGCTCTTTATTGTCAGTAGAAAATTTCTCAGGCGAATTTTTTTGCATCTTCCAGGAACTTAGCCAGTCCGATATCCGTCAGCGGATGTTTCAGCAATCCAAGGATTGAATCGAGCGGACAAGTGCAAACATCGGCACCGGCTTCCGCACAACGTACAATGTGCAGGGCATTGCGGATAGAGGCGGCCAGTATTTCCGTCTTGTATCCCTGTACCGAATAAATATGCGATATCTGGGAGATCAGTTCAATACCATCCCAGTTACTATCATCAATACGTCCGATAAAAGGTGACAGATAGGTAGCTCCCGCTTTTGCAGCGAGGATAGCCTGACCTGCGGAAAACACGAGTGTGCAATTGGTACGGATACCATTATCACTAAACCATTTAATGGCCTTTATACCGTCCTTGATCATCGGGACTTTCACTACAATATTCGGGTGTATCGCCGCCAGTTTCTTACCTTCTTCCACCATGGCGTTGAATTCCGTACTGACCACTTCCGCACTGATATCTCCATCCACCAGTTCACAGATGGTTTTATAGTGATTCATTACAGCTTCCTCCCCTTTTATACCTTCTTTGGCCATCAGAGAAGGGTTGGTGGTAACGCCATCGAGAATGCCCAGTTCATTTGCTTCTTTAATCTGTGCCAGGTTGGCCGTATCAATAAAAAATTTCATGTTGTTGTATTTTGAGTACTAAACTATTGCGATTCTGTGAGGAGTCCTCCTGAACGAACTGGTGGAGGTGGAATCCTCCTACGCCAAGGCTACGGAGGGTAAAAAAAGTGGCAGGCTGATTACATCGCACCGCTCAACCACCTACTCTTGCTGCCTTCCGGCCCTGGGAGGGTTCAGCAGGAGCTGGTCGTGTAAGACCTGCCGGCGCAAAGATAAGGCAGATGAGTGGAATCTGCAGGTCTTATTGAAAAAAACTTCATCGCTGAAATGCGGAACTAATCTGGGAATAACCGATAAGCTCATCCGCCCGGGCACCAAACGGCCGGTAGTACACCAGTATGGTATACGCATTTTCAGTACCCCAGTAATTCCCTTCCGTATTTTCAAGTACGGCCTGTACGCCGGTTGTATTCCTGGCGGGTAAAGACACATAGGCGTAGTTATAATAACCTTGTTTCAGATAAAGACTTTTTTCATACACTCCTTTTTCCGCATTGAACTGCAATCTTGCCTGCTCATCAGGCTGATAGCCGGTCAGTTCGCCATAGAGATAGATGTTTTTCCCTTCCAGCGCCCTGTTACCGGGTGGCACATACGTAAAATGTACCCAGGCATACTCTGCCTGCCAGTAGGGATTCCCATTATCCTGATTTTCGGATGTAAAAAGGCCGTTAATATCCCTGTAATAAATATAAAGTTGCTGACGCCTGTCGATATCCGGATTAATATAAATATCTGTACGGTCGCTGGTATCGCTGTCCACAATTTTCAGCACCCTGTCACTTCGTAAACGAAAACTGCGGAGGTCCGCCCAACGCCATTCCTTTCCGGCAGCAAATGTGGTAAAGGCTTCATCACTGTATTCATAATAGTTTCCTCTGAAGAGTGTAGGCCTGTCCAATAATGTTGCACCGGTCCAGGCATAATTCTGCAACATAACTATTTTCAGATCCTGTGGTGATAACGGGTTAATCTGGTTGCCGGCCGTGCTTACTCCGGCCTGAACCCGTTGATGGGTCTGAAAGAGGTTGCCGTTAAACGGTTGTAATACCTGGCCTGAAACAGCCGCTTTTTTATTAACCACCAGCATTCGTTTGGTAAACACCAGCCTGGATGTATCATCATTCAGAAATACTTTCAGCAGATAATTCCCGCCCTTAACCGGACCGGAATTCCGTTCAGGCAATACGGCCTGGTAATGAGTGTACCTGGTTTGTACAATGGAAGAACTCCGATAGGTGCCAATCCGGTTGCTCTGAAAGCCCCGTATATAATCATAGGTTTGAACATTGGCCGGCGTCCAGTCGGCATTACACAATTGAAAACTATAATAATAATTTTTTACATCGTTATCCAGGTCATCAAAATGCAGTTCGAGCTGGTCATTACTGCCTAACTGTAAGACCGGATAACTGAAAATATCCCCGCTCCGGAACAGCTTAACCGTACGGATATTGGAACGGTATACGTGATCCGGCAGTTGCGCTGTCAGAAAAAGCGGCCAGCAAAGCAGGCAGACGATTAAATTTTTCATGAGTGGGTTCTTCTCTGAAAATAATAGTTGAAAATACAGTAAAAAACAGGATAAATCCTGCGGGTCACCTTATTTTTGAAGAAGACAATAAATTCAATTTGAAGGTTGCAGGATTCATAGCCCACCGCATCGCGTTTAACCAGCAGAGAACATTTTCTCGCTTTATCATCCGCTTATCTGTGGTGGCGACCATCATCAGTGTAATGGTAATGATTGTGACGCTGGCCCTGGCTAATGGTTTTCAGGAAGCGGTGAGTCAGAAAATATTCAGTTTCTGGGGGCATATCCGGGTGCAGGAAAAGCAACCGGGGAAAGCCATCATTTCAGAGGAAATACCCATCAGCCAGGATGCCGGACTGGAAAAGACAATCGCCGCATTTCCCGGGGTAAAGAGTATACATCCGTTTGCCACCCGGTACGCCCTGCTCAAAACAAAGGACGAGATTGAAGGGGCCTTGGTAAAAGGGCTGGACAGCAGTTATGATTTTGAACACCTGAAAGATTTTATTAAAGCTGGCGGACCGATCCGTTTTACCGATTCCCTTTTCAGCCGCGACCTTTTGTTGTCTGATTATACAGCCAGCAGGATGCAATTAAAACCAGGCGACAGCCTGATTATATATTTCCTGAAACCCGGCGAACAACCCAGTCCGAAAAAAGTACATGTGGCCGGTATTTATAAAACCGGGATTGAAGAATATGACCGGCTGTTTGCCATCGGGGATATCCGTTTAATCCGTCGCCTCAATCAATGGAATGAGGACCAGGTTGGCGGGTATGAAGTTTTTATTAATGACTACAGGGAAACGGATACCCTGACGAAACAATTACATGATATGGATTCTTTTCCGGCCACCTGGGACGCCATCAGTGTCCGGAAAATATCACCGAATATTTTTGACTGGCTCAATATGCAGGACAATACCCGGAATGTGCTGATCGGATTTATGGTGGCGGTTGCCGTTATTAACCTGATTACCTGTTTGCTGATTCTTGTACTGGAGCGGGTAAGAATGATCGGGATACTGAAATCACTGGGCGCCACGGACTGGACGGTACAACTGATCTTTCTCCGGCATTCCCTGATTATCACACTGACCGGAATTCTCACCGGTACCGGACTGGCCCTGCTCCTGCTTTGGATACAGCAGCAAACTGGTTTTATCAAACTCAAAGAAGAAGCCTATTACCTGAGTACCGCCGCGGTAAAAATCAACTGGATTGAAGTAGTAATCGTTTGCGCAGGCACCCTGCTGATTTCCTTTCTGATCATGCTGATTCCGTCCTTACTTGTTCGTAAAATTCAGCCGGTAAAAGCCATTCGTTTCAGGTAAGATGCGATAAAACTATTCCCGTTGCCACCCCCGCATTCAGTGATTCAGCCCCACCCTTCCGTGGTATGGTAATCCGCATATTCGCTTTTGCCAGCAGCGATTCCGGTATTCCCTGGGATTCATTACCGACGAGTATAATCCCTTTAACCGGCTTTTTGATCGTACGGATATCGGCTCCCTCCAACACGGTAGCATACACTGTTGTTTCCGTTAATGAGTCCAGCCAGTCTTCCAGGTTTTTATACAGCACTTTTACCCGGGCAATACTGCCCATGGTGGATTGCACCACTTTGGGGTTATAAACATCCACCGTATCCTCGCTGCAAACCACCTGTTCCACACCAAACCAGTCTGCAATCCGTATTATTGTGCCCAGGTTTCCCGGATCCTGAATACCACACAGGGCCAGTATCAGCTTGTTAGTTACTTCCGGTTCCTGTGCTGAAAACTGATTCAGCAGGGCCAGCACTTTATTGGGCGTCTTTACTTGTGAAATTTTTTCTAACTCTTGTTCCGTTATTTCATGCGATTCAATGCCGGTTAACAATTGGCTGTTTTCCATAATCCATTCCTGCAGCCCGTATACTTCCTTCACCAGTCCCGCTTCCAGCAGTTCCTGTACAATCTTAGGCCCCTCCGCAATAAAACAGCCGGACTGATCCCTGAATTTTTTCTGGCCCAAACTTTGAATATATTTGATCCTGGATTTAACAAGCATAGTTATTCTTTAACATTTATATGAAAACAGGCCGGCTTTATTCATTACCACAGACTTTGCGGCATCTGCTGGCCGGCACTTTACTGACCCTGTCTGCCGTTTCCTGTAAAGTTATCCCTAAAAACTATCCAAAAGGAAAGCCTTTTGTTTTTGAAACAAAGGTCACGGTTAACGGGAATTATACAAATGAAGAAAGGGATATTCTTGTATCCAGGCTGAAAGGGCAACTGGACGACAGCATCAGAGACCGTTCGGTTTCGAAGCTTTTTTTCAGTGTGATGAAAAATCCACCCGTCTATAAACGGGAAAATGCGGATCGTTCCATCCTGTATATGCGTTCGCTGCTGAATTCGTTGGGGTATTTTCACGATACCATCACCTATAAGGATACGATTAAAACAGCAGGCAAAGACCAGCAACGGGCCTTTATCAATTTTGTGGTTACCCCCGGCAAAGTAGTCCGGCTGGATTCTATCAGTTATACCCTGAAGCATCCGGGACTCCAATCCATCACGGAAGAGAATAAAAAAGAATCGTTGTTGAAAAAAGGAGAGCCCTTTGCCAAAACCGCGGTTTCTATGGAACTGGACAGGCTGGTAGATCTGTATCGCAACAATGGTTACCTCCGGTTCAACCGGGAAGAGCTCAAAGGCATATGGGATACACTCTCACTGGAATTGCTTAGCCCGACTCTTGACCCTTTTGAACAATTACAGATCCTGCAGCGATTAAAAGAAAAGAGAGAAAATCCGACCGCGAACCTGGATATCATTCTCCGGCCGGGATATGACAGCAGCAAACTCACAAAATATTATGTCGGAAATATAACAGTATACCCGGAATTCAGCCCGGATACGGCCGGTTTAATACCGGATACTTCCTATGTAAACGGCATCCGTATCATTTCACACCGGAATACGTTTCGTCCTAAGATATTTCCGCAGCATATTTATTTTAAACGGGGTGATTTATATAACCAGCAGCATTTCTTTAAAACCATTAACCGATTCAATTCACTCGGAGCCTGGCGGCTGGCGAATATTGAGCAACTGACCTATAAAGGAAAAGATTCAGCCGACTTTATTATCCGGCTGACCCCTGCCAAAAAATATTCCTTTAATGCCAACCTGGAATCCAGCCAGAACCAGAATCAATATCTCGGCAACCTGTTTAGTATTGGTACCAATGCCGGTGTGTTGTTCAGGAATTTTCTGAAATCCGCGGTACAGGCAACCGTCAACCTGCGATATGGGATAGAGCTGGGCAATAATTTTGTCCAATCGCAACAGTTTGTACTGAGTAACACTATCTATATTCCCAAACTGATTTTCCCGGGTTCCCGGCGATTTCTCCCGGAAAGCAAACGGAATAATTTCCGGACCGTATTCGGAATCAATGCCGCCACTACCCAGCGCAAGGAATTATTTAACCTGACATCGGTCAACAGTTCCTGGGGATACGAATATCAATTCATAAAACCGGGGAGCACCCGTTTGAAACAACTTTCATTGAAACTGCTGAATATTGAATATTCCAATCTGCGGCCAAAAGACAGTCTGAACAAACTTATTGCCGCGAATCCGGCCTTAAAAAATATTTTCACCGACGGATTTATTTCTACGTCAATTCTTGGTTATTCTTTGACCAATACCCGGCCGCATAAACCTTCCGTTTTCTCTGTCAACCTTGAAGTTCCCATTATTGCCGGGTTGATTCCCAGCCGTTTTCTGGACACTCAATTATACAAATTCATTAAGCTGAATGCGGAATTTACCCAGCAGATAAAATGGAAAAATTCATCCATTGTATTCCGGGGATTTGCGGGTTTTGGCTATGCACTGGAATCCACGGTAAAAGTTGAAAAGAGAAATGCGTTGCCTTTCTTTAAACAGTATTTCGCCGGCGGGCCAAACAGCATGCGTGCCTGGCGATTGCGGCGCCTTGGCCCGGGGTCGATCGTAAAAGACTATACCCAATATCCCTACCGGTTTGGCGACATACAACTCGAGGCCAATGTAGAATATCGTTTTAAAGTAGCCACGGTGGCTGGCACCAGAGTGGAAAGTGTTTTATTCACTGATATCGGTAATGTCTGGTTCATGAAATCAAAAGCCGGCAGCACGGACGAAGTGTTCAAACTCAGCCGGCTGGGAAAAGATATCGCCATCGGAATGGGAACCGGCCTGCGGCTGGACTTCTCTTATTTTATTATCCGGCTGGATTATGCCTATAAAGTGAAAGACCCGAGTCCGGATTTACTGACGCAGCCCAGCCAGAATAAATGGTTTTATAACTGGAAACCATTCAACGGACAGTTGCAGCTGGGTATCAATTATCCGTTCAAATTATAAGGCAGACCGGAGTTGCCTGACCCGTTCTTCAAAAGCCTGCAGCGTTTCCGCCTCGTCTGCCCGGAATGCACCGATGCGCGTACGACGTAAACGGCTGAGGTGAGCGCCACATCCAAGCGCCTGTCCGAAATCATGCGCCAGACTGCGTATATACGTTCCCGTTGAACACACCACCCTGAATTCCACAACAGGCAATTCAATGCGGGTGATTTCAAATGCATAAATGGTCAATCGCCGGGGCTCCAGTTTTACTTCTTTACCGGCACGCGCCAGTTCATATACCCTTTTCCCTTCTACTTTAATGGCCGAATGCGCAGGCGGTACCTGCATAATTTCTCCTGTGAATGGCAGCGTGGCAGCGTGTATCTGCTCCGCTGTTAAATGGTCAAAAGGCCGGGGATGCTCCGGTGTGGATTCCAGGTCATAAGTGGGTGTGGTGGTTCCCAATGTAAAATGCCCGGTATATTCCTTTTCCTGGGCCATGTATTCGTTGATCCGTTTGGTAAATTTCCCGGTACAAACAATTAACAACCCGCTGGCCAGCGGATCAAGCGTTCCGGCATGTCCGACTTTTTTAATCCGGATCAGGTTCCTGATTTTGCGTACCGCATCAAAAGAAGTCCATTCCAGCGGTTTATCTATCAGCAAAACCTGGCCTTCCTCAAAAATCTGCAGGGGGGTATTCATGCGGGCAAAGGTAATGGAAACGGGGTGTTGAAGGGTTTAGGTGTTTAGGTGTTGAGATGTTTAGTTGTTTAGTTGTTTAGATGTTTAGGGGTTGATCCCGGCACCTGACACCTGTCACCTGACACCTGACACCTGATTTATTACGTTAAATTGACATCCGTGTTTTCAGTTCCAGGTATTTATTTACCGTGTTTACGGTCAATCCTTCCGGGCTGGTCAGAATGGAGGGGATGCCGTATTTGTGCAGTTCTTTTACCATCAGTTTTTTCTCATATACAAATTTCTCCGCAATGGTTTTGATATAGATATCTTCCAGTACATGGCTTTTGGAATCAAGTACTGTTTTTAATTCTGTATTTTCAAAAAACACAACCAGCAACAGGTGATATTTGGCTATTCTTTTGAGAGCCGGCATTTCCCGCTGCAGACTTTCCATTGATTCAAAATTGGTAAATAATACCAGGAGGCTCCGGTTGGTGATCCGGTTCCGGATAACGGAGAAAAGCTTTTCAAAATCAGCTTCCAGAAATTCGGTTTTTTGTTTGTACAATGTCTCCAGCACCTGGTTCATCTGGGTAGGCTTTTTATCCGCCGGCAGAAAAGTATCCAGGTTTTTCTCAAACGTGATCAGCCCTGCTTTATCCTGTCTCACCAGGGCCACATTACTCAACACCAGGGAGGCATTGATGGCATAGTCCAGCAGCGTCAATCCGTTAAAGGGCATTTTCATCACGCGGCCTTTATTGATCAGGCAATAGATCTGCTGGCTTCTTTCATCGGTGTAATTATTCACCATCAGATCCTGTTTGCGGGCAGTGGCTTTCCAGTTGATCGTACGATAATCATCGCCCCGGACATACTCTTTGATCTGTTCAAATTCCATACTGTGGCCGATTTTCCTGATCTTCTTCACACCGGCCTCCTGTAACCGGTTGCTAACAGCCAGTAACTGATATCGTCTCATCTGCATGTAGGAGGGATACACTTTCACCACCTGTTCCCTTGAAAAAATGAAGCGCCTGCGGATCAGGCGCAGGGGCGCATGAACAAACACGTTAATATCATGAAAAATATATTCACCACGGGATTCTGGCCGCAACTGGTATTCGAGCGTAAACAGTTGCTCACCGTTTAACAGTACTTTCCTGATCCAGTTACGTTCCTGGAACTGCGCAGGCAATTCGTCGATGATACTGGCTTTTACCTGAAACGGATAATGGCTAATCAGCTGTATACGCACGGTATTGGCATCACCGATACTGAATCGTTCGGTCAATTCACGTTCCGCTTCCACCGCATTTCGTTTGGTGAATACCAGCACTACATCGAATAATATGGCCACCAGTAAAAACACCAACAACAGCTCGCCTGCGGTGTACAATGCAGGGATGAGATAGCTAAGGGCAAACAGTACTGCTGCCAGCCCGGCTATATAGTAGACCACCTTATTTAAATAAAAGGACTTGATCACGGTTCAATGATTTTACCTGGGCACATCCATTCCCTGAATTATCTGGCGGATCACTTCATCCTCACTGATGCCTTCCATTTCCTTGTCCGGCGACAATATTATACGGTGCCGGAGCACGGGTGTGGCCACCGCCAGGATATCGTCCGGGGTAACAAAATCACGGCCTTGCATAGCCGCAATAGCTTTTGAAGCATTCATTATGGCCAGCGATGCCCGGGGAGAAGCGCCCAGGTAAATGGATTTATGATTTCTTGTCTGATGCACCAGTTTAGCCACAAACTGCAGCAGTTTCTCCTCTATTATCTGTCGTTTTATCTGCTGCCTGAGGGCGATTATCTGATCGGCATGCAGTGCGGGGCTGATCATGTCCAGGGGACTGGTGTTGCCCATCCCGTGAAACTGGCTGATGATGCTTAATTCCTCCGCTTCAGTAGGATAAGGCACCAGTATTTTAAAAAGAAAACGATCGAGCTGTGCTTCCGGCAAGCGGTAGGTACCCTCCTGCTCCACCGGGTTCTGTGTGGCCAGTACCATAAAGGGGGCCGCCATGGTATAGGTTTTACCGTCCACGGTAGCCTGCCGTTCTTCCATTATTTCCAGTAACGCCGATTGTGTTTTTGCCGGGGCCCGGTTTATTTCATCAACCAGTACAATATTGCTGAATATGGGTCCTTTTTTAAATTCAAAACTTGCTTCCCGGGGATTAAAGACCGGTGTCCCGAGCACATCAGAAGGCATCAGGTCCGGCGTGAATTGGATCCTGGAGAACCCCGCGTTCACACTTTTGGCTACCAGTTTTGCGGTCAGTGTTTTGGCCACACCGGGTACCCCTTCGATCAGTACATGCCCGTCCGCCAGTAATGCCGTGATGATCAGCTTTACCATTTCATCCTGGCCCACAATGATTTTTTTAATTTCATTGCGGATGGACATAACCGCATCGTTTAATGCGGAGAGATCGGTGCGTTCCTGAAAAATCTGTTCTTCCATAATTATGCTTTTTGATAGAATGATTCCAATTGTTTATGAAATGCGGCCAGTTGTTTATCCGTAACGCCTGCCGCCTGTTCCAGCTGTTTAATAAACGTGACAATTTCCATAATTTCCTGCTCACCCACTCCCGATTTAAAATGCAGCAGTTGTACAAAATCTTCATTCAGTACACTGGTTGACAGTTTATACTTACTACGTATATGCTCCAGGAAATAGGCCGCCATTTTCCGGCATAGATTCCGGTGATCGCCTTTCCCATAATACAACCGGCCGATGGTTTTTACAAAATCAAGTGAATCATTCGCGGGTTTACGGATCACCGGAATATAGCGTTGCCGGCGCCGCATTTCCATCCCTACATACACTACCAGTAATCCCGCGAGTAACCAGAATGCCGCCCTGAACGGATGATCACCTGCCTCATTCTTCATATTCATCAGCACGGACAACCAGCCTTTCTTTTTCTGATTAGCAGCATAGTCCGGTTTTTTACGCTGGTAGTATTCGTCCCAGATTATCGTTTGTACATCCGGACGGATTACCGACAAGGCTTTTTCGTAATAACCGATATTCTGTTTGTGCAATAAAAAATAATTGCTGAAAGCAAGTGGTTCAAGGTGTACATAAAAATTTCCTTCCCCGGTACGCAGGCGGATAAAGGTTGGCTTGCCGGCCTCATCATGGCCCAGCACCTGTGTGGTCGCGGAATCCACGCGGGTAAAATAGGAATAAAACGTACGGCCGGGATACTGGTAGGCAACGGTGTCCTGAAATGGAGGTGTATGCAGGTAAAAATTCGCACCGTCCTTATCCGCATCCGACTGGAAATAGGACAGATCAAATGAATTGCTGCCGCAACCCAGCCGGTCATCGGCTTCTGAAGAAATATAACGGGCGCTGATAAATACATCATTCCCCGCTTTGGCAAAAGAAATCAACTGGTTCATTTCCGCTTCATCCGCCCCGAATCTTTCTGTAATAGCTATATATGCCTGTCCGGGACTATAGGCAGATACCGAATCCCAGAATCCCGGTTCTTTACGGGTCACTTTAACTTTTGCCCCGGGAAACAAATACTTCAGATTAGAAAATGCCACATAGGTCGCATACGGAATCTTGTCCTGCCGCCGCAGGGTTACCCGCTGATCGACCTGGCGTTTTTGTTCACTCTTTCGGGTGAGGAATAAAGCCAGCAACGCACCCAGCAGCAGTACGCCCAACAGATATGGTATAAACTTTTTCACCTTCAGTGCTTGCTTTCAAATTGACTGATATCATTACTGATTTGCCGGTAGGCCGATTCAGATACGCTGAATTGTCCGTACCAGCTGTATTCATAGTGCAGGGTGATCCGGGAAAAGCCGGTGTAATACGGTGTGTTATACAATTGCATCAGGTAATCCAAATTGGTTTTATCCTGCTGGTAACGGATGATGTTTTTTACCGACAGTTCTTTTAATAAGCGCAGGAACTGTAATCGAACCGCCATCCGGTAATCGCCCTTTTTCTCCGCTTTTTCAATCTCCTTCTGGTACGCAATGGCAAATATATCTTCCGGCATTTCAGGCTCATCTTCCTCCGTAGTTATATTCACCGGCCGTTTCTTCCGGAAAAGCCCCACATTACTTTCCGCCAGGTAAAAAATGATGATACCGGCAAAAACAGTAATAATAATCAGCCAGACCAGGGTTTTAAACCAGGGCTGCACCGTTACTGGCTGATAAGCGCTTCCCGTTTTTTTTTGCTTTTTAGTTTCAAAGGTCGCGTTGGCATACCAGAAATCATCCTCCTGTTGCAGCCGGCTGACGGTGGAATCCGGCAAGGAGCGACGTTGTATTCGCAGTGAGTCGTCTGTACCCAGGGTCAGAAAGGGCGTGGTTTCTGTATCGGATTCTTCAGCTACCTGTTCATCCACCTGCACCGCATCCTCTGTTGGTTCGGCTGTAACCGTTACCACCGTATCTGCTTCCTGTGCACAAACAGTGGCGGGGAGCAGTATGCATAAAAGGGTTAACCGGAAGAAGCGGGTGAAGGATAAGGCGGTAATATGCAGGCGGGATTTCAGCAACACTTATTCTTCCTCCTCATTTAACTGTACCAGTAACCGCTTTTGCAAACGGATCGGATAAATGATAAAATACCAGATTACAAACAGGATTGACAGGGCAAAAACGGCTGTTGTAAGCCAGGAAACATTATTATAGAGACGGGTAATAAATCCCTCAAAAAAAGCGGCCAGCGCGAAAACCGGCAATAAACCGATAATAATTTTCACCCCATCCTTGGCTCCCTTTTTAAACGCGTCCATTCGTTTAATGGTGCCGGGAAATAAAAACCCTTTCCCCAGAATCAACCCGGCTCCTCCCGCCAGAATAATGGCTGTAATTTCCAGTGTACCGTGTACAAACACAACCAGCCAGAAATCTATACCCAGTCCTTTAGCGGCGAAAATCTGATCAAACACACCCACCATCACACCGGTTTCTGCCATATCATACAAGGTGGGTAAGCCGAGCAATATACCGGCGGCGAACATACGAAGGGCAACCCCGATATTATTAACCATTATACCCAGCCAGGTAAGCAGGCTGTTGCCGTTTTCATAGATGCCAAAGGGATTCCCTTTGGCTATATTTTCATGTGTGGTTTCGATATAGTTACTGCCCAGTACTTCAAGGGGAATATCCGGATCTTTGGAAGCAGTAAAAAAACCAATGGCAAAAAACAAGCTGAAGTACAGAAAAGCGAAAAACAGGATGCCGTGATGTTTCCGGATCGTAAGCGGCAGGTCATATTTCCAGAACTTAAAAATGCGGTTGGATTCTTCTTTCCTGTTTTTGTAAATATCCAGGTAGACCCTGGACGCCTGCGCATTGATATAAGAAGTGACTTTCCCGGATGGGTAAAACGTTTTGGCATAGGCCAGATCATCCACCAGCTGGGTAAAGGAAGCGGCCATATCATCCGGATCATCGGGTGGCATGTGCTGATCTTTTAACCACCGGTCTTTATTTTTCTTTATAAACAGGGCTTCGCGCAAATGTGGTAATTTGCTCGTAAAATACTATTTTTAAAACAAGAAATGACGGCCGGCTTTAAATAAAATTATACCGGCAGCAGTGAACCCGAAACATCATGTCAGTATTAAAGATCCCCACCAATTTCAACATCGACCTCGAGTTTGAAATTCCTGAATTCTACCGGCGGTTCCTGGCGGTCATTATGGACTATATCATCCTTTTTTTCTACAATATGCTGGCCTCCGCAATTATAAAATCAATAGCCGGCACGATGGATATCTGGGATATGGAAAGCCAATATAATCTGCATTGGCTGGCCATAGTGGTGATTTTACTACCGATCCTGTTTTACCATGTGGTAATGGAGATTTCACTAAACGGCCAGACCATCGGAAAACGGGTAATGCGTATACGGGTCGTCAATGAAAACGGAGGCAAAGCCAGCATGAGCCAGTTCTTCATCCGCTGGTTGTTGCGGGATATCTGGTTCCTGATCATACTGGCGATCGGCATGCAGAAGCAGGAAATGGGCGACAAATATTCTTCCCTCTTTCTGATTTTCGCAGTACTTGGTTTTTTTATTGCCGATATTGTACTCGTGGTATCGGGCAAAAAGGGGCAACGTATCGGCGATCTGCTGGCTAAAACCATCCTCATACGTACCCATGCAAAAGGAGATATAGAAGACACCGTTTTTATTGAAGTGGCGGACAGTTACGTCCCCTCTTTTCCGCAGATTATGCAGCTGAGTGACAAAGACATCAATGCCATAAAGAGTATCCTGGAGACAGCGCGGAGAAAAGGCGATTACCAGATGGCCGAATCCGCCGCCGCAAAAATAAAGGCACACCTGAAAATTGAAACAGGTATGCCTTCTTTTGATTTTCTTGATGTATTGCTGAAAGATTATAATTATCTGTCGGCAAACTGATTTCCGGTTATACTAGGCCGCCATAATCGCTCCCATTCCACCCAGCAACAAAGCCAGTACGAAGAATGCGATAAAGATGATCGTGATAATTCCCATATAACGGAACGTGGCTTTCAGGTTACGTAACCCTTCGTTAAGTGCCAGCTGATCATTCGCATTAATGGCGGTGCGGATATAATTCGCAAAACGCAGGGTAAACAGGCAGGGGAAGAAATAAATCAGGGCCACTATGATATAGGTAACCATCATGGTAACGCCGAGCCCCGCGGACGCGCTGCTGCCAAATTCTCTGTCAAATTCGCTGGTTGCTTTTGACATCGCCATTGAAGCAAAAATGCCCATTAAAACCATCAGCACGCACATTACCATTCCCACAATGGCCAGCAGACGGGCCCAGGAAGCTGTTTCTTTTAAATGACCTGTACTGGTGGAATCGAGGCTGAGTCCGAATAATGAATTGTCCTGTTGTTGTTCCATATTGAGTTGATTTTAGGTTTGAGTAAATATAAAACTCCGGCCAGTATACTGCAAATTATTTTACAATTAACCAACCGGAGTTTGGATAAATCAGGTAAGAATGCTTAGTAAGCCCTGGCGAATAAAACCCGCTGAACGGAAGGATTACCAGTCAGGATACATTGTCCCGCTTCCTGCGGGTTGTCCAGCGGAATACAACGGATAGTCGCTTTGGTCTTTTCCTTAATGGCTTCTTCCGTCTCCGCCGTTCCATCCCAGTGTGCCGACACAAAGCCCCCTTTACCATCCAGCAGTTGAACAAACTCCTCCCAGCTGTTGGCGATTGTAATATGCTCTTCCCGGAAACTTTTTGCCTTATTGAACATGTATTGCTGGATATCCGCCAGCAGGTCATTCACATACCCGGCTATACCATCCAGGCTCACTACATTTTTTTCTTTGGTATCCCGGCGGGCCACTTCCACCACATTTTTCTCCAGGTCCCTGGCACCAATGGCCAGCCTCACCGGCACCCCTTTCATTTCATATTCCGCAAATTTCCATCCCGGCCTGGCATTATCGTTATCATCATACTTCACCCGGATACCTAATGCTTTGAGTTCGTCCATTATGGCCTGTACTTTGGCATCGATCTGTGCTTTTTGTTCATCCCCTTTGTAAATGGGTACAATCACCACCTGGTGCGGTGCAATACGGGGTGGAAGCACGAGTCCCTGGTCATCACTATGCGCCATTACCAGGGCGCCGATCAGCCGGGTACTTACGCCCCAGCTGGTTGCCCATACATATTCCAGTTTATTTTCTTTATCGCTGAATTTCACATCAAAGGCTTTGGCAAAATTCTGACCCAGAAAATGGGAGGTACCCGCCTGCAGGGCTTTGCCGTCCTGCATCAGGGCTTCAATGCAATAGGTATCTTCCGCACCGGCAAAGCGTTCGCTGGCCGATTTTACGCCTTTGATAACGGGAACGGCCATCCAGTTTTCAACAAAATCGGCATATACATGAAGCATTTTAACGGCTTCTTCCACGGCTTCATTTTTCGTGGCATGGGCGGTATGTCCTTCCTGCCATAAAAATTCCGCAGTACGCAGAAAAAGCCGGGTCCTCATTTCCCAGCGAACCACATTGGCCCATTGGTTGACCAGGATGGGCAGGTCGCGGTACGACTGAATCCAGTCTTTGTAGGTATTCCAGATAATGGCTTCACTGGTTGGACGAACCACCAGTTCCTCTTCCAGCTTTGCCTCAGGATCCACCATCAGTTTCCCTTTTTTGTTTGGATCCGCTTTTAGCCGGTAATGGGTAACAATAGCACATTCCTTGGCAAAGCCCTCCGCGTTCTTTTCCTCCGCTTCAAAAAGGGATTTGGGTACAAAAAGCGGGAAATAGGCATTGACGTGACCGGTGTCTTTGAACATTTTATCCAGGGCATCGCGCATATGTTCCCAGAGGGCAAACCCATAGGGTTTAATTACCATGCAACCCCTTACCGCGGAATAATCCGCCAGTTCTCCCTTCAGAATTAGGTCATTATACCATTGGGAATAATCCGTGGCCCTTGATGTGATTTCTTTACTCATACTTCAATGTTTAATCGCCATACAGGCTTTATATCTTATTTAACACGCAGATATACAATAATCCGCGAAATCATTTTAAAATTTGTACCGGAAACGCAAACGTTTGTTTCGTATCTAAAGTCGCACAAAAGTAGTAACTTCAACTTTAACCCGATAAACCATTTGCCATGAAATCATCTATTTTGCTCCTGGCATTGTCTGTAGCCGCACTCAGCAGCTGTACCACCGCATATAAAACAGGTCAGACACCTGACGATGTATATTACTCCCCTGTACGTCCGCAGGACGAATATGTACGTATGGAAAAAGAAGACGACCGTAGTTACCGGTATGAGGAGGATTATTATGAAGACCGTTATCTCCGGATGAAAGTGCGTAACCGCTACCAGTGGTATGACCTGAATGACTGGTATGCCTATGAAAGATGGGGATTTGGTCACAACTATTACTACGGATCTTATTATAATCCTTATAATACCTGGAATTATTATTACAATCCCTATTGCTCCCATACCATGTATGCCAATACCCGGTTTACCACTACGTATACCAAACCCCGCGTGGTCAACCTGAATACGTATAATAATTCCGGCAACATAGCCTCCAATCCGAAAGTAACATTCAGCAATCCCAAGTATAATATACCGGGCAACAACAATAACACCTATACGAATAACAGCAACAATTCCTACAGTGCCCCGCGCAACAGCAGCAGCAGTGCCAGTTCGGGCAGCAATGCGGGAAATGTGCTCCGGTCAATTTTTGGTGGAGGCAGCAGCAACAATTCTTCCTCCAGCAGTTCGTCCGGACATAATACATCCACACAATCGTCTTCTTCCAGCAGTTCATCCGGCAGTTCCGGTTCTTCTGGCAGCAGCGCACCGGTCCGCAGGTTTTAATAATTAATATAACCTCCGATGAACCGGCCCTTGTTACGTTCAGTAAATCTGAACAGTTTATTTACTACCTGTAATTCAGCCTGATCATGAAAAAACTACTTTTCATACTCCCTTCCCTTGCCTTTTCGGCAACCCTTTTCGCTCAGGATCCAACTGATGCCTTACGTTATTCCTGGGCCATTTCTTCCGGTACGGCAAGGCAACAAGCCGTAGGCGGGGCCATGGCCTCACTGGGTGGCGATTTATCGGCTACCTATGTAAACCCGGCCGGGCTGGGTTTTTATAAGACCGGGGATTTTGTGATGACACCCGGATTTAATCTCTGGAATAATAAAGCCGCCTATTACGGACGTACGGAATCGGATAACAGAAAATATTTGTCTTTCGGCACCAGCGGAATTGTGCTGGGCAACGGATCCGAAAGAGACCGCAAGGGCCGGAACAGCAGTTCCTCTTTTGCCCTGGCGATTAACCGGACCGCAAATGTGGGTACGAATCTTTTGTACCGGGGACTTAATAACCAGAGTTCATTTTCCAACAAATTTCTTGAAGAAATAAACGGAGACCGGGATGCCAACAGCGTGGCCAGTAACTACCCGTTCGGAGCCAGTCTTGCCCTCAATACATACTGGATTGATACCATTGCGGGCGGCAGCTCCGGGAATTATCAGTTCCAGACCCGTGCCCCTATCGCTACCGGGCTGATCCAGGAGAATGCCGTTAGCTCACGTGGAGGAGTAACCGAACTGGCATTGGCTTTTGCCGGGGCACAGAACGACAAATTTTATTACGGCTTTACTCTTGGCGTTCCTTTTCTTAATTATGAAAGAGAAGCCACTTTTACGGAAGCGGACGCTACTACCGTATCCAATAATAATTTTGACTATGCTACCATTACCCAAAACCTGGAAACCAAGGGTTCAGGTATTAACCTGAAAATGGGGGTAATTTACAAACCCGTGGAATATGTCCGGTTGGGACTGGCGGTGCACACCCCTACTTTTTACCGCCTTTCTGACAAGTATTACACCGATATGGCCACCAGTACGGAAGGACCATTCGGACTGCTGACACAAAGCTCTAAACTGTTTACCGGTGACCAGGCAGCCGAATTCTCTTACTGGATGTTTACGCCTTATAAGATTATGGCAAGCGCCTCTTATGTATTACGCGAAATAGAGGATGTAAGAAAACAAAAAGGGTTCCTGACCGCCGACATTGAATATGTGAATTACAAAGCGTCCTCCTATTCTACTGACCCGGACGGAGACAACAGTCAGTCCACCAAAGATTATCTGAAAAGCCTGAACAATACCATTGACAATGCCTATAAGGGAGCGTTTAATTTCCGGGCCGGCGGTGAACTAAAATTCACGACCATAATGGCCCGCCTGGGTGCTGCCTATTACGGCAACCCGTACAAGGATATTGCCGGCGAAAAAGGCAACCGATTCCAGCTATCCGGCGGTCTGGGTTACCGGCACAAGGGCATGTTTATCGATCTGACCTATGTTCATACAATGGGAAAGGATGTGGATTTTGCCTACCGTCTGCAAAGCAGACCGTTCAGTGCCGCCACGCTTAAACAAACAGGGGGGAATGTATTGCTGACCCTTGGATTTAAAATATAGTCCCGGCAAGGGGAAAATGAGCTGAAAAGGGTGTATGACCGGAAGGATACACCCTTTTTGCATTTTAAATGCTGGTAAAAATTTAACAGACCCCTGTTTGGTATTGAATTTGCCTGAAGGAAGCGATTACGTAATTTTACAATAAATAGCTGAGTCTGAAGCGGTTTAAAAAAATACTGAAATGGTTTTTCCTCACCCTCCTGCTGCTGATTACAGCCGTTTATATTTTTATACAAACGCCCTGGGGACAAAACTGGATTGTTCATAAGGTGACGACACGACTTTCCAAAGACCTTCAGACAAAAATCAGTATCCGGCATGTGGATTTTTCCCTGTTTAACCGCATGCACCTGGAAGGCGTATTACTTGAGGACCGTACCGGCGACACTTTGCTCTATGCCGGCGACATGAAAGTTTCTATTACCGATTGGTTCTTTTTCAAAAAAAATATCGAGCTGAAATATATCGGTCTGGAAAATGCAGTGGTAAAATTTCAGCGTACGGATTCCGTATGGCGGCAGCAGTTTATTTTCGATTACTTCTCTTCACCGGGTTCCGGTGACAGCAGTAAAAAGAAAAGCGGCCTGCAATTGAATCTGAAAAAGGCGGAATTAAAAAATGTCACTTTCATAAAGAAGGATGCCTGGCTGGGTGAGGATATGCGGGTACATCTGGCGGCACTGACACTTGATGCCAATAATTTGTCGCTTTCCGGGAACCGGTATGAAATCAATTCACTACTGATCAGGGAACCGGATGTATCCCTGTATAGTTATTCCCGGCTAAAGCCCGTAGTGCTGTCTAACGCAACTGAAAAAAAAGAAGAACCCGACAGTGCGGCTGTCTGGAATCAGGCCAGGACGGTTTTTAAAATCGGGGAATTACAGATTATCAACGGCACATTTAAAACAGACCGTGAAACAGAACGCGGTCCGCTTGCCCACTTTGACGGTCTTCATATTTTATTCAACGGCATCAATGCCCATCTGAACAATTCGACCTTTACCGGGGATACGGTATTTGCCCGCCTGCAACTGAATGCAAAAGAAAGAAGCGGACTGGAAATTAAAAACCTGTCGGCTGATTTGAAAATGACCCCGCAGGGTATGTCGTTTGCCAATCTTGACCTGCAGACCAACAAGAGTCGTTTACGTAATTATTTTGCCATGTCCTATAATGACATGAGCGAACTCGGCGGATTTATTCATAAAGTAAAAATGGCGGCTTCGTTTGAAGACTCTTATGTGGACAGTGATGATATCGCTTTTTTTGCCCCCGGTCTCCGTGACTGGAAAAAACAGATTTCACTAAAAGGGAAAATCCGTGGCACAGTGGATGATCTGGTTGGACGGGACCTCGTATTGCAGGCGGGAAACAACACCCTGCTGAACGGGGATATTACATTAACCGGACTGCCGGATATTCAACAGACATTTATTGATTTTAAAGCCAATGAATTCAGAACTGTTTATGCGGATGCCGTGCAGATCGCCCCTTCTCTCCGGACAATCCGTACCCCGGAACTGAGTAAATTACAATACGTAAAATTTGCCGGCAGTTTTACCGGTTTTATCAACGACTTTGTTACGTATGGTACGATCCAGACCAATATCGGGACCATCCGCAGTGACCTGAATATGAAATTACCTGCCGGGCAGGATCCGGTCTACTCGGGTTCCATTGCCACGGACAATTTCCGGCTGGGGGAATTCCTGGGTGATAAGAACATCGGACTGGTGTCGCTCACCGGAACGGTAAAAGGGAAAGGATTCAGTGAAAAAAGCAGGAACACGCTTATAGATGGAAAAATTCAATACGCTGAATATAAAAATTACCGGTACAACAATATCACGGTAAAAGGGCGGCTGGATAAAAAATTATTTGACGGTGCAGCTTCAATCAAAGACGAAAACCTGGTATTGGATCTTACCGGTCTGATTGATTTTAACAGTGCAACGCCCCGTTTCAACCTGCTCGCCGATGTGGAAAGAGCTTACCTCCGGAACCTGAACCTGGTAAAGGACAGTATTGACTTCAAGGGAAGGCTCAATTTTAATTTTACCAGCAGCAACATCGATAATTTCCTGGGAGAAGCCCGGATTACCGATGCTACCATTCAGCGCAATGGCCTCCGCCTTCCTTTTGATTCCCTGATTGTAACTTCCACACAGACGGCAGATGGCAAAATGCTGAATGCCGAATCCAATGAATTCACGGCCAATGTACGTGGCGATTACAATCTGTCCGAATTACCGGATGCCTTTACATATTTCCTGAGCCGCTACTATCCCGCTTATATCAAGGCTCCGTCAAAACTTCCCCTGAACCAGGATATCCGGTTTGACATTTATACTTATTACGTAGATGAATATGCGAAAATACTGGCACCCGGGCTTACCGGCTTTGATAATTCCCATTTTGAAGGCACCCTGAATCTCGGAAGAAATGAACTTCAGTTTACCGCTGCAGTTCCTCAATTGAATGTATCCGGCTATCATTTTGACCAGGTGGATGTGGCGGCAACCGGCAATTACGACAGCCTGGTGATTACCGGAAAAACCCGGCAGGTGCGGATTAATGACAGTCTCCGTATTCCGGATGCTTCTTTCAGTATTGCTGCCCGTAATGATTCATCACGTGTAACCATCCATGCCGGAGCCACTGCTGCCACTGAAAGAGCCAATCTGAATGCGTTGGTGCTTACGTACAATGACGGGGTAAAAATTGACATAGATAAATCCTCTTTTACCATTAACAGTAAACTGTGGACAATCGATGAAGGAGGGGAATTGATTTTCCGTAAAAACAATCCGGCACAGGGAGACCTGGTTTTATCGGAAGGTGAACAGAAAATCGTTTTACAAACCCGACCATCCGATATCGGTGACTGGAGTGACCTGCTCGTTGGTCTCTCGAATGTCAACCTGAATGATGTCGCCCCTTTCTTTTTGCCCAATAACCGGCTGGAGGGTTTGCTGTCCGGCAATCTGCTGGTAGAAGATCCGGGGGGACACCTTAGAATCTCCTCCGATGATATCTCCACGCGTTACCTGCGTATGGACAATGATTCCATCGGCGAACTGAAGGCCACAGTGATGTATGACAATAAAGACAAGGAGCTTAAAGTAGAAGGCAGTACGGTAAACCAGGAGAGTTTCCTTGGTTATACCATCGATCTTTTCCTGGGTGATCAGGAAAAAGCGAAGAAAAACAGCATTGCCCTGAAAGCAAGAACATTCCCGATCAAAGTACTGGAACGGTTTCTGGGTGTTTTGTTCTCCGATATACAAGGATACCTGACAGGCGATATTGATATAACCGGGCCATTCAACAACCTGGGGGTAACCGGTAAAGGCCGGCTGAAAGATGCCGGGTTGCGGGTTAACTTCACCCAGTGTTTTTATAAAATAAAGGACACGGATATCGCACTTACCAAAGAAAAGATCGACCTGGATGGACTGGTTTTAATTGATACCGTAACCAGGAATCCGATTTACATTACCGGTGGCATTGACCACGAGTCATTCCGCAATATGTTTTTCAACCTGGATGTGAGTACCCGTAAACCCGGAACCCGTGGCGACCAGTTCAACAAACCGGTACAATTGCTGAAGACTACCTATAACGACAATAAGCAGTTTTATGGTGATGTAAAAGGTACGGGCGTGCTGCAGTTATTCGGCTATCAGTCGGATATGGTTATGACGATCAATGCCAATGCCTCGGAAAGTGACAGCAGTTATATTACCTTACCACCTTCCAGCAGCCGGGAGACGGGGATCGCCGATTTCCTGATCGAAAGAAAGTATGGACGGGAAATGAATGAACAGGACATCAGTAAGAATGCCACCAATATTGTATATGATGTGGAAGTGACTGCCAATCCCATGGTAACGGTAAAAGTGGTACTGGATGAACTGACCGGAGATGAAATAAAAGGAAAAGGATCGGGTACGCTGAATATACGTTCAGGCACTGTAGAACCCCTGACCCTTCGTGGCCGTTTTGATATTGAGGAGGGGGATTACCTGTTTACCTTTCAGTCCTTCTTTAAAAAACCTTTTGACATCAGAAAAGGTTCCCAGAATTATATTGAATGGAACGGGGATCCTTATGATGCCAACATCCGTTTTGAAGCCATGTATACAGCCGACAGGGTGAGTTTTGCTCCTTTGGCCAGTTCATTAAACCTGACTTCGAATATCACCAATGCCCGCGGGGATGTGTATGTGGTGGCCACGCTTACGGATAAATTATTTAAGCCTCAGATAAATTTCGCATTGGACTTCCCCTCCAACAGTGTGGCAAAAACAGATCCTGAACTGGGTCTCCTGGTACAGCAGATGCAACGGAACCTGAATGAGATTAACCGGCAGGTAACCTACCTTATTGTATTCAATAGTTTCGCCCCCAGTGAATTGTCCGGAGATGTAGCCGGTCCGAACCTGGGTGTCAGTACGATCTCCGGTATGTTATTGGGTGTATTAAGTGATCAGCTGAATAAATTATTCGGAAATCTGCTGAAAAGTGATAAATACAATATCAATTTTAATACGTCCTTTTATAACAGGAACCTGGTGGATGCGAGTAATACGGCATTAAACCTGAGCAGTAACGTGAATTTCTCCATCGGCCGGTCCTTTTTTAATAACCGGTTTATTATTTCAACCGGTGTGGGATTTGATGCACCACTCAGTAACCAATCGGGACAGAACAACCTGCAGCAGAATATCATGTTGCTGCCGGATGTAACTATGGAATGGCTGATCAATCCGAGCGGAACGATCCGGGCTACTTTCTTTTACAGGCAGAATGCGGATTACCTGAGCACATCGTCCAATGCGTCCACCACAAAAGCGACAAGGACTGGTGCCAGCCTTTCTTACCGGAAAGATTTTGACCGGTTGGGTGATTTATTCCGCCGGAATAAACGAACCAGGCAGTTGCCGGTAAGCGATAGTATCCCTCCTCCACCGGTTGTACCTGCAGAAGTAAAAAAAGAAGATTAACCTTTCAGTATTTCATGTCCCATTTTATCCCGCTTGGTCTGCAGGTATTTTTCGTTATGTGGATTGGGGCAACTTTCAATGGGTACATTTTCCACAATCTCCAGTCCGTAACCAATCAGACCAACTCTTTTCTTGGGATTGTTCGTCATCAGCCTTAGTTTGGTAATACCGATATGACGGAGCATCTGCGCCCCTATGCCATAATCCCGTTGATCCATGGAAAATCCGAGGTGCAGGTTGGCTTCCACCGTATCCATCCCCTCTTCCTGGAGTTTGTATGCTTTCAGTTTATTAAGCAATCCGATACCCCGGCCTTCCTGGTTCATATATAGAATGGCCCCTTTGCCTTCTTTATCCACCATTTCCATAGCCTGATGCAGTTGTTCACCACAATCACAACGGAGAGAACCAAGTATATCACCAGTAAAACAGGATGAATGAACCCGCACCAATACCGGTTCACCAGGCTGCCATGTCCCTTTGATAAGCGCCATATGTTCGTTGGCCGAATTTTTCTCTTTAAATGCCACCAATTCAAAATTTCCGTAATGTGTCGGCATTTGTACCCGGACTACTTCGTCTATCAGTGATTCCGTCCGGACCCGATATTCAATAAGGTCTTTGATGGAAATAATTTTTAACTGGTGCTGACGGGCCACTTCCATCAGTTGAGGCAGGCGGGCCATTGACCCGTCCTCGTTCATAATTTCCACGAGCACTCCCCCGGGTTCAAAACCGGCCATAACGGCCAGGTCAACTGTTGCCTCCGTATGCCCGGCCCGGCGTAGTACCCCGCCCTTTTTGGAACGAAGGGGGAATATATGCCCTGGTCGTCCAAGGTCATCCGGGCGTGTTTTAGGGTCAATCAGGGCCAGTACAGTCTGGGATCTGTCCTGGGCTGAAATGCCTGTACCGCAGTTATCTCCCAGTAAATCAACGCTTACGGTAAATGCCGTTTCATGAACCGCGGTATTATTACGCACCATCAGGTCCAGGCCAAGTTCATTACATCGTTCTTCCGGCAGAGAGGCACAGATCAGTCCCCGTCCGTATTTACTCATAAAATTGATCAGTTCCGGTGTGGCATTCCGGGCGGCGGTAACAAAATCCCCTTCATTTTCCCGGTCTTCATCATCTACTACAATAACCAGTTTTCCCCTTTTTATATCTTCTACTGCGCTTTCAATAGTATCAAACATCAGCCTTTTTTTTGCAAAAATAGAACAATCAGACCGGCTGGCCGTACGGGGCGGGACGGGGCAGCGAAATCCGGGCCGGGGCTGTCTTCCTAACGTATTACATTTCAATAGTCGTTGTGTTAATATTTGCCTATATTTAATTTGGAAATATTCCCTTTCTTTGCATCCGAAAACCAATCTTTATGCTTAAGAGAATAGTCTTTTTATTTGTTGTAGCCTTAGTGGCAAGTCCCATGCTATTTGCCCAGATTACGACCTCTGCCATCAATGGTGCGGTAAAGAACAATGCCGATGAACCCCTGGTTGGCGCCACAATCGTGGCTACCCACCAGCCTTCCGGTACTAAATACTCTACCGTTTCCCGTGCAGGAGGCCAGTTTTCTATCCAGAACATGCGGGTGGGCGGTCCTTACCTGATTGAAGTCAGTTTTGTAGGCCATGATGCCGGTAAATATGAAAATATTTATCTCCAGCTGGCTGAAACTTTCCTGCTCAATCCTTCGCTCGTTAAAACAGCCTCTTCCCTTGAAAATGTGGTATTGACCACCGGAAGAAGAAGCAGCGTTTTAAATGCCGGCCGTACCGGAGCTGTTAATAACATTGGTATCCGTCAGATTAACCAGCTGCCTACCATCAGCCGGAGTATTAATGACCTGACCCGTTCCACCCCCCAGGCCAACGGTAATGGTCAGTCTGTAGGTGGTGGTAACTACCGTCAGAACAACTTCACGGTTGACGGTGCGGATTTCAACAACAGTTTTGGTATTGGTAATAACCTGCCTGCCGGTGGTGCACCCATTTCACTGGATGCCCTGGAAGAAATCTCCGTTAATATCACACCTTTTGATGTCCGCCAGACCGGTTTTATCGGTAGTGCGGTAAACGCTGTTACCCGTTCCGGTACAAACACATTCACCGGTTCCGTGTATACGTATTTCCGTAATCAGAATCAGCGTGGTTATAAAGTTGGTAATACGGCATTCACGCGTCCAACAGAAGAATTCAAACAGGTGGGTTTCCGTGTAGGTGGTCCGATAATTAAAAACAAACTGTTTTTCTTTTTTAACTATGAAAAAGAAACCCAGCCTAAAACGATTCAGACAACAATCGCATCATCTGCTTCCGCAGCTTACGGAAGTGCTCCGAATATTGCCCGTCCATCTGCTGACTCACTGCGTCTGATCAGTAATTATCTGAAAGATACTTATGGTTATGTTACCGGTCCCTGGGATAACTATACCCCCAATATCGAACGAACTAAAATCATGATGCGTCTGGACTGGAACATTAATTCCAAACATCGTTTTAATGTTCGTTACAGCCAGGTGGAAGGTGGTGAGCCCAATGGCCCCAGTTCGTCCACTACCGGTGCCGGGTTTACTTACTCTTCCGGTCTGGGTCGTACAAATAACAACTCACTGTGGTTCAAAAACTCAAATTACTTCCAGGGTGCTAACCTGTATTCCCTGGCGGCTGAGCTGAACTCAAATATGGGTAAACTGTCTAATACTTTACGTGGTACTTATACATACCAGAATGACTCCCGTGAAACAGACAGCCAGGTATTCCCCTTTGTGGATATCCTGAGCACCACCGGAGTTACCGCTTCCGCTCCTTATACTTCTTTTGGGTATGAGCCTTTCAGTTATGGTAACCTGAGAAAAGTTAAAACCTACTCAGTTATTGATAACCTGAGCTGGACAATGGGTAAACATGGATTTACCGTAGGAGGTCAGTTTGATATGAGTGAAACGATCAACGGTTTCCAGCGTTTTGCCACCAGCTATTATGTATTTAATACCTGGTCTGATTTTGTAAATGGCCGTGATCCCCGTGATTTCGCGCTGACCTATTCTCTTTCCAAGAATTTCGCACCTGCATTCTCTTCCTTTAAGTTTGCGCAGTTGTCATTCTACGGACAGGATGAAATAAACGTAAACAAAAATTTACGGGTAACGCTTGGTTTACGTGTTGACCGCGCTACCTACCCGGATGTTCCCCAGATTCTTACTCACCCCCTGGTACTGGGTATGACCTTTGCCGATGGCGTGAAAATGAATACGGGCGTACTGCCGAAAACAAGAGCCATGTGGTCTCCCCGTATCGGCTTTAACTGGGATCTCTATGGAGACCGTTCCCTGCAGATCCGCGGTGGTACTGGTATCTTCACAGGTAAAGTGCCGTTTGTATGGATCGTGAGCCAGTCAGGTGATAATGGAATGATTCAGATTACCCAGTCCTTCAATGGCCTGGCCAATAACGTAAACCGTCCGTTCAATCCTGATCCCATTGCTTATCGCCCTTCAAGTGTTCCCCAGGCCGGTACAATTGTACCTGGTACCATAACTGCCATGGATCCTAATTTCCGTTTCCCCCAGTCATGGAAAACCACGCTGGCAATGGATGGCAAACTCCCGGGTGGAATGATTGGTACCCTGGAAGCGATCTTTAACAAGGATATGTATACGGCCTTCTTCAGCAACCCGAATATGCAGGCTCCCGCTAACCTGAATGTTGCAGGCTACTCTGATAACCGGGTCATTTACGGTGCCTCTGTACCGACCCGCTTTATCAATACGCTGAATGCAGCGGGTGTACCCACAGCCGGCGGTACTTCTGCTTTCAATCCGATCCTGATCACCAATGGTAAAAAAGGATTTTATTTCTCCATGACCGCTAAAGTGGAAAAACCTTTCAGCAAAGGTTTCTACGCTTCTGTTGCCTATACCAAATCACTGGCCGGCAATATGCATGATGGTGGTGGCGACCAGCCCCAGTCAGCCTGGCAGGGTACAGCTACCGTTAACGGAGCCAATACTTCTCCTTTAGGTTATACAGATTATGTGCTGCCTGATCGTGTGGTAGCCCTGGTTTCTTACCGTAAGGAGTACCTGAAACACCTGGCAACAACAGTTTCCCTGATTTACAATGGAGCTATTGGAGGTCGCTTCTCCTATGTTTACGGAGGCGATTTCAACCGTGATGGGGTTTCCGGCAATGACCTGATCTATATTCCTTCTGTAAATGAAGTAAAAAATATGCAGTTTGCCAGCCAGACGGTAAACGGTGTGGTATATGATCAGAATGCTCAGCGTACTTTGTTTGAAAACTATATCGGACAGGATAAATACCTGAAAGCCCATCGCGGTCAGTATGCTGAACGTAACGGTGCGCAGATACCCTGGCTGAACCGTGTTGACCTGAAATTCATACAGGATGTATTTACCAAAATCGGTAAGAGCAAGAACTCCGTACAGTTTACCATTGATATCTTCAACTTTGGTAATATCATCAACTCCGATTGGGGTAAGCTGAAAACTATCAACGCCAGTTCTATTCTGACACCGACCAACCAGGCTTCTCTGATCCCCGGTGGTACAGTAGTACCCCAGTTCAGACTGGCTGCCGTTAACAATGAGATTATCACCAAGACCTTCCGTGACAGGGTGGATGTAAACTCCACTTACTCTATCCAGTTTGGTCTTCGTTACCTGTTCAATTAAGCTGATCGAGGTATACAATAAAAAAGCCGGTTCAGATGAACCGGCTTTTTTTATTCAGCAAAAAGCGTGAAGGGGCATTCTGAAAAAGAGGAATGTACTGTTGACTACTAACTCCCGACTCAAGACTCCCGACTAACAGACCATCCCCATTTCAAAAACTCCGGCATTGCCCTGCCCCATGTATCCACATCATGTGTGCCATCCTCCATTTCGAGATAATGTATATCCTGAGGTTGCTGATAGCCTTTTATTTCCAGTTCACGGATGAGGTCCTGCGTATCATCAATAGAGTCTATAATGCCGTTATGATTCCTGTCTTTTAATTCATCCAGCTGTCCGCATTGAAAAAAGAATTTCAGCCAGGGCGCATAAGTTCCTTCCCGGATTTCCTGGTGCATGATCCGGTGCTTGTTATCATCGTAGTCTTTGTCTTCCTGATCCAGGCTCCTCCACCAGAAAGAACCTGAAAAAACACCAACCCGGGTAAATTCACCCGGGCGGTTCCAGACGATATCAAGGGCACTGAGGCCGCCCAGCGAAAAGCCGGCAAACGCTTTTTCTTTAAAGGAGTCAATTCCAAACTTCTGCCGGATAAAAGGGATCAGTTCATCAAATATAAAAGAAGTGTATAGCGGCGCCTTGCTCCCCCGTTTCAGGTAATCCGGTTTACGCTGCGTGCCGTATTCCAGTTTTCTTTCCTCCCCGGCATGAACAGCCGCGAAAAGGATTGGTTCAATCTGGTTATCACGGTATATATCTTCCAGGATGGATCGAAAATCCATCCGGGTCATATCCTGTCCGTCATTGATCAGGAGCAGGCTTAATGCGGTACCCTGCCTGTATCCCCGGGGTATATAAAAACCGATCGTCACTTCCCGGCCCAGAAAAGCGGAGTCCAGATGGAGCTCTTCTTTCAGTATGAGGGCCACTTCTTTTTCTTCTTGCTGCATAATTTCAAAAATAATGAATTCAGGCATACCCGATGATGAATACATCTGTGTTAAAACCCCGGAATTACAATGAATGATTTGGTGGTCTGCTCCCGAAAAAATAAATTTGGAAACGCCTCTTCCTGTTTTTCCCCGGGAGCGGCTCTATTTATTCAAGTTTAAAAACCGCTTATGAAGAAAATCGGAATACTCCATGGAAAAGAGCGTTCTTTTCCTGAAGCCTTTATTGCCAGGGTAAACAGCAAACAGGTACCGGGGATTGTGGCAGAACCGGTACGTATCGACAAAGCATTACAGGGCGAACCCAGCGGGTATGCAGTGATCATTGACCGTATTTCACAGGATGTGCCCTTTTACCGTACCTGGCTGAAAAATGCGGCCGTTACCGGCACGGCGGTGATCAATAATCCTTTCTGGTGGAGCGCGGATGACAAGTACTTCAATAACTGTCTCATGACGAAAGTGGGCGTACCGGTACCCAAAACTGCAATTATACCTTCCCGTGACCTTCCGGACGACACGTCCAATGATTCCTTCAGTAACCTGGCGTACCCGCTGGATTGGGAGCATATTTTCGGAGAGGTAGGCTTCCCGGCTTATATGAAACCATTTGCCGGAGGCGGATGGAAACATGTATACCGGCTCACCGGACCGGAAGATTTTTTTCAGAAACACGCAGAAACCGGCCAACTGGTGATGTTGCTGCAGGAGGAAATCGTATTTACTGAATATTACCGCTGCTATTGTATCGGTGGCAAGTATGTACGGATAATGTCCTATGAACCACGCAATCCGCATCATTTGCGTTATGTGGCCGATTTTCAACCCTCCGCTGAAAGATTGCAACAAATGACGGATATCGTACTCCGGATTAATAAATACCTGGGGTATGATTTCAATACGGTTGAGCTGGCGGTAAGAGACGGCATCCCCTATGCCATTGATTTCTGTAACCCCGCACCTGATGCGGATCTGCCCAGTGTGGGTGCCGAAAATTTTGAATGGGTGGTGGAAACCGCTGCCAATTACGCCATTGAAAAAGCGCAGAGCCTGAAAGAAGGACAGGACAACCTGACCTGGGGAGAGTATGTGAAGCGGAGCAGTACCGGGTTGAAGTTAACAAGTTAACAGGTTGACAAATTAACAAGGTACGTTCTACGTAAACCTCCTTGTCAACTTATCAACTTTTAAACCTATCAACTTTCAAACAATGAACCTCAACTATAAAACCTTCACCCTCGGCGTTGAAGAAGAATACATGGTACTTGATCCGCATACGCTGGAACTCAAGAGCCATGAACAACGGATTGTGCACGAAGGTCAGAAAATGATCAAGGATAAAGTGAAAGCGGAGATGCACCAGGCGGTGGTGGAAGTGGGTACGGATATCTGCGCCGATGTGGATGAAGCCTGGCATGATGTGGCCGAATTGCGAAAAACGATCAGTGGTATTGCAGAAGGTCTCGGCTACTCCATGGGCGCTGCGGGGACACACCCTTTCAGTCATTGGGAAAGTCAGCTGATTACAGATCATATCCGTTACAGTGAAATTGTAAATGAACTGCAGGAAGCCGCCCGAAGTAACCTCATTTTCGGACTGCATGTACACGTAGGTATGGAAAGCCGGGAAATGGCCAACCATATTGCCAACAGTACCCGGTATTTTCTGCCGCATATTTTTGCCCTGAGTACCAATTCTCCCTTCTGGGAAGGACGGATGACCGGGTATAAATCATTCCGTACAAAGGTATTTGACAAATTTCCCCGTACAGGGATTCCGGATGCATTTGAAAGTATTGAGGCCTATGACAATTATGTAAAGCTGCTGATTAAAACCAATTGCATTGACAATGCAAAGAAAATATGGTGGGACCTCCGGGTACACCCTTTTTTCAATACAGTGGAGTTCAGGGTTTGCGATATCCCGCTGACCGTGGATGAAACCATTACCCTGGCGGCACTATTCCAGGCCATCTGCGCGCGGATATATATGCTACGATCAAAGAACCTGAACTTCATTCAATACAGCCGTGCACTACTCAATGAAAACAAGTGGCGGGCCAGCCGGTATGGAGTGGATGGCTACCTGATCGACTTTGGTAAAGAGGAGGAAGTAAATACAAGGGCACTGATTTATGAGTTGCTTGATTTCCTGGATCCGGTACTGGACCACCTGGGCAGCAGGCATCGGATTGCACACGTACATAAAATACTGGAGCATGGCACCGGTGCTGACAGACAGCTGGCCGTGTTTGAACAATCTAAAAACCTGACGGATGTGGCAAAGTTTATCCAAAGCCAGTATTTGTCCGGTATCTGAGTCACGCAACTTAAAAAAAAAAAGAGCTTACCCCGATTGGTGGTAAGCTCTTTTTTTTACTATTCAACAGGCCGCTTTACATTTGTGCGATGAAAGATGCTTCAACCGGTTTTCTGCAAAGTTTACTGCTTACGCTTGATCAATCCATCCTTGATTATAAAGCCTACATCGCAGCGGGCAAAACATACCGCTTTGCAAAAATTTTAAAAGAAAACAACGGGAAAGGGCTTCATCTCCTGACCACCAATAAGCATCAGTTGCCAGATCACTTACAGCAGGATGCCGGCGCCCTGATACTCCATTACCAGGTATGGACGGCCAAATGGGAAGAGCTGGAGGCGGCATTACAACCTGAACCTGATGACGAATTTATTTTTCCCAACACTGTCACGTTCCCCCGTGATGCAGCGCAACGACTGGAAAACTGGTACAAAGAACAGATACTGTAAACTGTATTTATTTTTTTACTCCTGTCCCCCGTTTTTTTGCTTTCTGCCTGGCCGCTTCCACTTTTATATTATGACGGATAACGTCCCAGTATTCCTTACCGTAATCAACAAAAATTTCGGCCCCGGCTGGTATATCCTTTGTCGAGGTGATATAGACGTTCAGTTTATCTTCTTTATATTCCGCATTATTGGTCAGCCCTTTTACTCTTGATATTCCACGTGCATCATTGGCATAACGGGCCAGCGCATCTGTAGTACGGGAAGCGTCTATCACATGATTCCGCTTTACATAATAGATATATCCGTTTTCTCCGTCATTGTGTTCCACCTCTTTCCACGTGGTAATTACCCCTTTATACTCCACAATACGGGTACCTGCAGGAATAAAGACTTTTGTAAACAGCCCTTTGCCGGCTCCGGGCAATGTTGATCTTTTAACGCGTATTTTTTCTTCAAGTAATGCCATAACTGTAATTTCGGAAGGCGCAAATATAGGGGTTTAGAGCGGAGAAAGGGCATTCCAGGTACCCGATTAACCCACTACATTTGCAACTATATAACACCATAGTATGAAGCAGGTTTTTTTATTCTCAATTTGTTGGATGGCGCTTTCCCTTAGTGGGATAACACAGGATCAGATCGGTGTGCAAAAAGCAAAAGTGCAGACATACCTGAATAAAAAATTTGGGACAAAAGGCGTTTCAACCCCTGGTGGCGACAGCATACGGATTGCTGTACATACCGGCCGGTTCAGTCCGGCCGAATACATTTTCACCTTTGACAAGAAAAATCAATGCACGGGTGAAACGATAATAACCCGTTGCGACTCCTGCTACAACGGGTTACTGGCTACAGCATTGGCGAAGAAAAATTTTCAATGGAAAAAAATCAATGAAAACCAGTACATCTCCCGGTTTGAAGATAAACGGATGATCGAAATTTTTCCGGATGAGCGGGAACGCAGTTTTTCCATACTGCGGGTAGACTGGAACCGTGAAATTTATGATATGCTGTTGAAAAATTAATCCTTATTTCTCAAGTAATCCATCCGCTCTCCATTGCTTAAACAGGGCGATCGTACTGTCGCTGAGTTTAGCAGTTTTCCGGAATGGCATAAAACCGCGATCATTCGGGTTCAGTTCAATGCGGCGGATGATCTCATCAATATCCGTTTTGATACTGGCATAACTGTCATACGGCTTTTTCTTCCCGCCTTTTTCCGGAATATGGCAGGGGGCGCATTCAGTAGCCACCACCGCTTTCAGGCTGGTTTCATAATTCAGTTTTGGGGCAGCCGCCAGTTTTCTGGAACCGGAACAATTGGCCAGTACCAGCGCAAGGCCGGCCAGAGAGGTAAGGATGAACAGTTTTTTCATGTTGGTTATGTTTGAAGATGAAATATACTACTTCTGCATTAAAACAATTCTACCAATCGGCGCCTTATGATGAACGGTTGCTTTACGGAAAGCAAACCGGTAAATTTGTAAAGACATGATATCTTCAGCTGCAAGAAACTACCGAAACGCTTATGCCGGACTTTCCCGGGAAACCTGGCTGCTCTCCCTGATAATGCTGATCAACCGGAGTGGCACCATGGTGGTTCCGTTTATGACCCTGTACCTGACCAGTGATGAAATGGGTTATTCAGTTGGACAGGCGGGTTATGTATTTGGCTTGTTCGGTGCCGGTGCATTCGGAGGAGCCTGGCTGGGCGGTTGGCTTTCAGACCGGATTGGCTTTTATCCGGTCCAGGTCATAACCCTGCTGGGGGGCGGCATTATGTTTTTACTGCTGGGCCAGATGAAATCCTACCCTATGATTTGCAGTTTTACTTTTCTGCTCAGTTTTGTTAATGAGGCTTTCCGGCCGGCCAATTCCACAGCGATTGCCTTTTATAGTAAACCGGATAACCGGACACGCTCCTATGCCCTGAACCGCCTGGCAATAAACCTGGGCTGGGCCCTGGGCAGCGGGTTGGGCGGATTACTGGCTGATGTTAATTATGAATTACTTTTCTGGGTAGATGGATTCACCAATATATCGGCGGCCATCTTGTTGTGGCTGTTGCTGAAACCGGTAAGGCAGGCAGCTGACAAAGAAAAAGAAATGCACTCCACCTCTGCCCGCCCTCCGCATCTTGATAAAAAATATGTATTGTTCACCATCATTACCATCCTGTTTGCTTCCTGTTTTTTCCAGTTATTTACCAACCTGCCTGTTTATTTTGAGAAGAACCTGTATCTGTCGAAACCATTTATTGGCCTGATGATGGCTTGTAACGGGTTACTCATTGCCGTTTTTGAAATGTTGATTATTTACCGCCTGGAAGGCAGACGTCACAATATATTTTATATCAGCCGGGGGGTATTCCTGGTGGGGTTGGCCTTTTTATTGCTGACATTACCTGTACAGGGAGCAGGTGTCGCTTTCGTCATGATTATCCTGGTTACATTCGGTGAAATTCTTTCGATGCCCTTTATGAACAGTTACTGGATAGCCAGGACCCGTGCATCCAACCGTGGACAATACGCAGCCCTGTATACTATGGCCTGGTCTGCCGCACAGACGCTGGGCCCTATGGGGGGAGCCCAGGTGGCGGATAGAAGCGGATTCAGGGTGCTTTGGTTACTGGTAGGAGGTGTTTGTATCCTGGCTGCATTATCCTACCTGAAACTGGGTCAAAAAGACCGCGACCGGACAGAACCTGAACACTGAAACGAACAGTGAAATCCTTCGTACGCTCTATAGTCAATCCCTTAATTTTGTCAAAATTTATGAACATATGAGACGGTTCTTTTTTGCTGTTACCCTGCTCGTTTTCTTTACTTCAGTTCAGGCGCAACCCGATATTAAGCGACCAAAACTGGTTGTAGGCCTGGTGATGGACCAGATGCGCTGGGATTACCTGTACCGCTATTATCCCCGTTACAGTGAAACAGGGGGGTTCAAACGGATGCTGGGCCAGGGGTTTGCCTGTGAAAACACACTGATCCCCTATGCGCCGACCATTACAGCCTGTGGCCATAGTTCAATTTATACTGGTACTGTTCCCGCGGTAAACGGTATTGCCGGCAACAGCTGGTGGGACAAAAAACAACAAAGAGCCGTTTATTGCACAGAAGATAAAACAGTGAATACCGTCGGAAGTACTTCCGCACAGGGAAAAATGAGTCCACGTAATATGCTGGTCACCACCATATGTGATGAACTGAGGCTGGCCACAAACTTCCGCAGCAAAGTAATCGGTGTCGCGATCAAGGATCGGGGTGGTATTTTACCTGCCGGACATAGTGCCAATGCCGCTTACTGGTATGATAACAGTAACGGGAACTGGATCACGTCCACCTATTATATGAATGAATTGCCCGGCTGGGTCAGCGATTTCAACAGCCGGAAAATAGTGGATCAGTACTATGATAAAGGCTGGACTACCATTTACCCGATTAATTCGTATCTGCAAAGTACCGTGGATGATAAATCCTGGGAATACAAACCATTTGGTCCTGCATTTCCGTACGACCTGAAAAAATGGATTGGAAAAGATTACGGAAAGATCAATACAACTCCAATGGGGAACAGTATGACTTTTGAATTTGCCAGGACAGCCCTGGTCGCCGAGCAAATGGGTACAGACGCTATCACGGATTTTCTCGCAGTCAGTTTTTCTTCACCGGATTATATCGGTCATACATTCGGACCCAATTCAGTTGAAGCGGAAGACGGTTTTCTGCGGCTGGATAAGGAACTGGGTGCGTTTCTGGATTTCCTGGACAGCAAAGTTGGAAAAGGACAATACACCGTTTTTCTATCCGCTGATCATGGCGCTGCACATGTACCGGAATTTATGCAGGAACAGCATTTGCCCGGCGGACGTGTGTATACAGGTAAACTGACCGACACCCTCAACAAAAGCTTAAAAGCCATATATAACCTGCCGAATATTATTGTCAGCGATGACAATTACCAGATGCATCTCAATCATCCCCTGCTTGATTCTGCCAAAGCAGATAAAGAGGCCATTACGCAATGGATCATCAACAGGTTGCTGACTGAACCGGGGATTGACAGGGCCTTTTCACTACAGCAGCTGAATACCATTCCGCTTCCGGAGAGAATCCGGACCATGTTAAATAACGGGTATTATCCTCCCCGTAACGGAGACATCCAATATATACTGAAGCCGGGGTATATAGATGCATACAGCGCCACGGGTACCACACACGGGCTCTGGAACCCGTATGATGCCCATATCCCGCTGCTTTGGTATGGCTGGGGTATTAAGCCAGGCAAAACCAACCGCGAAACACATATGACGGATATTGCACCCACGCTGGCCACATTACTGCACATTCAGATGCCGAGTGGCTGTACCGGCGAAGCGATTCCGGAAGTTTTGAAATAACAAAATGGAAGGCTTTGAGCTCAAAAAATTGTAGTAATTTCCTGTATCATTGAAAATGCTGAACCATTAAACCCCGGTATGAAAAAAAAGGGATACTTATTCCTCCTGCTGCTTTTCTTCGCCCTTGTATCACCTGCTCAGAACGGGTTGGTGGACAGTATCCGCTTTTTTACAGATGAGGGGTTGATTGACGTATCTCTTACAACGGATCTGAAGAAGTTGCAAAATGAAAAGAAACCCGATGTATTTCAACCGGCGACAATAAGCCTGCGGTTTCCGGACAGTTCTGTCATCACTGAATCTATTGGAGCCAGCGCCCGTGGAAATTTCAGACGGAATTACTGCCGCATACCTCCGATGATGCTGAATTTCCGGACACCCGGTTCACCCCGGCTGCATTCGCTGGGCAAACTGAAATTAGTAATCGGTTGCGGGGTAAATGAGATAGATGAAACCCTGATACTGAAAGAGTACCTGGTTTATAAAATATATAATCAGCTTGACGAAAGAAGTTTCCGGGTCCGGCTGATGCGTATTAATTATACAGACAGCCGGAATAAGATCAAACCATTCAGTCAATATGCATTCCTGATTGAAGACGACGCGGACATGGCCAAACGGAACGGCTGTGTAAAAAAGAAAGAAGTAAAATTGCTCACCGAAGCCACCAACCGGGATATGATGACTACGGTGGCCATTTTTCAGTATATGATCGGCAATACCGACTGGGCCGTGCCCAATAATCATAATATCAAACTGATTTACGATAAAGAGCGCAAACTGGCGCCGCCCTTTGTTGTACCCTACGATTTTGACTATTCCGGCCTGGTGGACGCCAGTTACGCGGTACCCAATGAGGTAATTGGTACAGAAAAGGTAACGGAGCGTGTATACCGGGGCTTTCCCAGAACGATGGAAGAAATCGGACTTTCACTGGAAGTCTTTGAGAGTAAGAAAGAAGCCATTTACCGGCAAATCAACAATTTCCCGTTGCTGGCTGCAAAAATTAAAAAGGAAATGACGGAATACCTGGATGAATTTTATGAATTCATAAAAGATAAGAAGAAAGTAAAGTCGGTATTTGTTGACAATGCCCGGACTTTCTGAGCCGCTTAATTAATTAAGTATTTTATACAAAATCATAATCAATGGAACTGAAGGAACAATTTGAAAAGGCGATTGCAGACAGTAAAACACTGAGTGAAAAACCAAGTAACGAAACCTTACTGCAGTTGTATTCACTCTATAAGCAGGCCAGCGAAGGGGATATCAATACGGAGCCGCCCGCCAATCCATTTGATTTTGTGGCCAAAGCCAAATATGAAGCATGGGCCGCTTTAAAAGGCAAACCCGCTGAAACCGCCATGACGGAGTATATTGAGCTGGTATCCAAACTGAAAAATTAATCATTGCCGGCAGGCCTGACTTGTCGGTTATATAGTTCGTCCATCATTTTCCCGGCCGTATCGTAACTAAAGCGCAACCGGGCATTTTCCGCAATCTTTTCCGGCCGATATCTATTCCGGTTATGCATTAATGTGACCATTGCGGCCGTGAGTCCGGCTTCATCACGGGGATTTACCAGCAGTGCATTTTCATCATTCACCAGCTCCGGAATACCCCCCGTACGTGTGGCGATTACCGGTAAGCCGCAGCAAAGCGCTTCGCCGATCACACAGGGCGAGTTTTCAATATCACTGAAAACAATCAGCGCATCGGCCTGTTGCATTTCAGCGGCTACGTCCGTATAAGGAATTTCTCCTTTAAAAACCACCTGATCCACTGGCAAACCGGAAGCCCGCAGTTGCGCCGGGAACGATGGCTCCGTATTACCAACCATCACCAGTTCTGCCGCTTCTCCCTGCTGCAACACAGCCTGAAATGCCCGCAGTATTCCGGGAATATTTTTCAACGGAACCATATTGGAAACATGAATAAAACGAAAATGAGAACCACTGTGCTTCACAGGAAAAAAAAGCCGGGTATCTGTAACATTCGGAATTACGGTATACTCTTTTTTCAGGACCAGTTTATTCACACCGGCAGCGAGAAACTGACTTACACTTATAAATGAAACGGCCTGTTTGAAAATTTTCCGTGTATATTTTTTAAATAACGTGGACCGTCCGGCATAATTCAGTTTCTCCACTTCATTATAAATACCCCAGTGCTCAGTAACGAGAAAAGGCACTTTATATTTTCGCCACATCCATAGAGCCAGTATACCGGCTTTCATTGGAATCTGCACATGTACCAGGTCAGGCAGTCCCTGCTCCCGGATATATTGCTGTATCCCTTTTTTAAAGATTGCCATCCATCGCCACTGAGCCAGTAACCGGCCCGGGAGTGACTGCGTTTTAGAAAAGTAAAACAGCTGTTCTGTCAGCCCTCCCTCCTGCTTTATTTCTGTCGGATGCGGTACCGGTTGTCTATGCTCATTGCCGGCCACATGAATCACATAAATATCATTATAAAGGGCAGCGGCCCGGGCATGCCGTTGTATAAAGTCTCCATTAAAGGGATCCGTTGCAGACGGATACCAACTGCACAACCAAAGTATTTTCTTCCGGCCCATGGTATTAAATATAGAACAGACAAATCAGCAGACAAAGAAATGGCAGATAAATTCAGCCAAAAAAGGTACCGGAAGCCGCTTTCACGCAATGCCCGGTGTTTCCCTTTAATTTAATGTGTCACCGGTATAAGGCGGAAAAAATCTTTGCGGTTCAGGTAATAAAACATCAGCAGATACAATACCGGAATAAAACTGAATACTTTCAGTACCAGCAAACCCGTGAAAAAACCGGACAGGTAAAGAACGGCCAGCACGGCAAACCCGATATACAACTGTTCATCACTCAATGCGCATACCACTTTAAAACAATAGGTATGCACATCATGATAAACCAGTTTAAGCGGTGCTGTGATATGGTATCCGTCTGTTACCACTATCCGCGGATTATTCTCCTGTACAGGTATCACTACCGGCCGTGTATCCGCCAGCGGATAAATCTCCCGGCCATTGACAACGGCGCGTATTTTCAGGAAGCTGAGCAGTACCTGATTCTTACGTTGCAAAACAATATGATAAGGAGCCCCGATATAATTGAATTTAACGGATGGTAAACAAAATAAAACTGGGCTCCGTGTTATTATTTCAGCGCCCTGATAATAGACACAAAATCGGCTGCCACCAGTGAGGCGCCACCAACCAGGCCGCCATCCACATCCGGACTGGCAAATAATTCGGCTGCATTACCGGCTTTAACACTACCTCCATAAAGAATGGGCACTTCATCGGCAACTTCCGCACCGAACTTGCCGGCTAGTACCGAACGCAGGTACTGGTGAATTTCCTGAGCCTGTTCAGTGCTGGCGGTTTTCCCTGTTCCTATTGCCCAGATTGGCTCATAAGCAATAATGATTGTCCTCAATTGCTCAGCTGTCAGGTGGAAAAGAGATTCTTTTAACTGCGTGGCCACAAAATCATTCTGGGTACCAGCTTCGCGGATATCCAGCGGCTCGCCGCAACAGAAAATGGGGGTAATACCATATTCAAGACATAGGTTAACTTTTGCAGCCAGCATGGCATTGGTTTCCGCATTGTACTCCCTTCTTTCACTGTGCCCGATCACGCAATAATGCACCCCGATGGACTGCAGCATTTCCACAGATACTTCGCCGGTATATGCACCGGCTGTTTTATGGTGACAATTCTGAGCGGCTGCATGAAAATTATATTCTTCCGCCACTTCACTGCGGGTCATGATCAGGTAAGGGAACGGCACGGCAAATATCGCATGCTGATGGGGCGCCAGACTGATTCCTGCATCAAGAATTTCATCCAGCAGTTTTTCTCCATCCTGGTACGTCAGGTTCATTTTCCAGTTTGCCGCGGCAATTTGTTTTCTCATGATATTGTTTTATTCGGTTTTAAAATTTCTCAAAGATATAGGTAAGCACCGTTTTTTCATCATCCGATAATGTTTGTCCTTTTAATTGCTTCCAGTTTTCAATATCTGACAGGGCTTTTTCCAGGGTGTACCGCTTTACGCCTTCACTACCCCAGGAAAAACCGGGGATATACTTCGGGGTGAGACCGTTGCCAAATACATTGCAGCAGGCCCCGATCACCGTTCCCGTGTTGATTGAAGTATTAATTGCTGTGCGGGAGTAATCACCCATCAGTACGCCGCATTTTTGTCCCGCAGGCATTTCGCCTTCAGGTGTCCATATCTTCACGATACCCGCATTGTTCTTCAGGTTGGAGTTACTGGTTCCCGCTCCCAGGTTGCACCATTCGCCGATAACCGCGTCACCGAGATAGCCTTCATGTGCTTTATTACTGTAACCAAACAACACTGAATTTTTAATTTCACCCCCACCTACTGATGCCGGACCCAATGTGGTGGCGCCATATATTTTTGTACCCATTTTCAGGCAGGCTTTTTCTCCCATGGCAAAGGGGCCGCGGATGATACAGCCTTCCATTATCTCCGCATTTTTCCCAATGTACACCGGACCGGCAGACGCATTGATGATGCAATGCTCTACCCGGGCTCCTTTCTCAAGAAATACCTGTGAAGAACGGGTTACTTTATTGGTACGTGAAAGGGGTTGCGACTTCCGCCGGGCTGTCAGTAAGGCAAAATCCTGACGAATGGCCCAGTCATTGAGTTGAAAAATATCCCAGGGATAAGTGATAGTTTTAACTTCTCCCGGAAAAGAGATCACTTTCCGGATACGGATCCTGTGCTGATCCATAATTTCCTTCCGGCTGAATTTATAAGCGATGGTATTCCCTCCGGCAGTGGCCAGGCTCTCCCCGTTTTTCAGTTGGCGGATGGCGCGGATCAGTTGTGCGGTTGGCAGTACATTTCCATGTACCATATAACAATCGTCTTTACCAATTACAGCGGCAATATTTACAGCCCGGGAAAGATCTTTATAATCGTCCTCATTTTTATCAAAGGAATCCAGGCCAAGCATTTTCTCCCATTTCTCCCGGATGGTCAGGATGCCCACCCGGATATCCTGCAGTTGCCGGGTCAGGGTGAAGGGATAGAGTTTTTCCGGTTGACAGAATTCCTCTGTAAAAATGATCTTGTTCATGGCATGAAAATATGTGTAAAAATAAACAACCTCCCGGAGAACCGGGAGGTTTAAAGTATAGCCATGAAAAACAAAACTCTTCGCTTTCGCAAAGAGCTCTGCACAAGTTAATGTTTTTCTTATTTTTTCGCGTACTTCTTGTTGAATTTGTCGATACGACCCGCTGTATCCACCAGCATGTTTTTACCGGTAAAGAAAGGGTGCGACATGTTTGAAATCTCCAGTTTGATCAGGGGATATTCATTGCCATCTTCCCATTTTACAGTTTCTTTTGAACCAGCAGTGGAACGACTAAGGAAAGAATGACCGTTACTCATGTCTTTAAAAACTACTAACCGGTAGCTTTCGGGATGGAGTCCTTTTTTCATAATACTATGATTTTTAAGGCTATACGGATTTTGCCGTATAGATGAATAGATAAATTTGGGCTGCAAATATAGGCCAGAAGCGGCTTTTAGCCAAATTAAAGGCCTGAAAAGATGAAAGCGCCAAGTGAGCTCAGTATCCGGCTTTCGCCATCTTCCTGCTTACCCGACGCTTTCTGGAAACCACCTTTTTGAAGGGTTGTTTCCGGAGTTACCTCCTTCTTTTTACAGTCGTCTGTAACTCCCTTGCATTTCTGTTTTATTGCTAAAACATCGTGCAGTTGTATACCAAATATAATCTCCTGAAAACCCAGTTTCCAAATTTTCACAGTTTTTGATATGCACCCTTTCTGCACCCTTTTATGCACCCAAAATGGCGGGTTATTCCCTTCTCAGTCCCGCATATTCACATATTGCAGGGGAACCCCCAGGTTAGCCGTCCGGCAAAGCTGAATAACCGCCTGCAGGTCGTCAATTTTCTTGCCGGTAACCCGTACGAGGTCGTCATTTATGGATGCCTGTACTTTCAACCCGGCATCTTTTATCAGTTTTACGATTTTTTTTGCATCCTCCTGTACCAGGCCATTTCTGACTTTCACTTCTTTCTTCCATACTTTACCGCTCTGGGCGCCGGTTTTGGAAGTATCAAAGGCTTCAGGCGCTATGCCTTGTTTGTGTGCCCGGTTTATGAGTACATCAATCAACTGTCCCATTTTCATATCATCATCCGTTTCCAGTTTGAGTTGAAATTCCTTTTTATCCAGGTTAATCACCACATGTGATCCTTTAAAATCGAACCGGTTGGTGATTTCCTTAGTGGTAACATTTACGGCATTGTCGAGTGCCTGGGCCTCTACTTTACTGACAATATCAAATGATGGCATGATAAATCGTTTTGATGGACCACAAATATAAAAAAGTCCTGCCGCTACGGCAGGACTGTGCAAAAGATTTAATGGTAATGGTGTTAATTATCGCCCCCTGTTTTTACGCGGTTTTGCTCTTCGGAAGCTCCGCCGGTCTTTCTTTTAGGTCCGTTGCCGTTCATTTTCCCTTTACTGAAGCGCCAGGTAAAGCCTAGTCCCAACTGACGGGAATCCCTGCGTTGCTGAAAAGCCGCATCGATATTACTGTACCGGATGGTGCCTTTAATTTTCTGGGAATATAAAACGTCACGGATATTGAGACGAAGACTGCCTTTCCCTTTAAAAAGTTGCTTGCTTACACCCATATTCATCATACCAAACCCTTTTATCCTGAAAACGCCATCCACACCACCGGTCATATAAAATCCGCTGAGTTCCGCACTCCAGGTCTTGTTCATTTTAAACTGGTTGGATACATTGAACTGCCCGGTATTGGCACTGATGACAGTATAATCGCCATTCAAAACCCCTGAAAACTTATTATTAAACAGGTTGGCATATACATTTCCGCTCCACCATTTTGTCAGTTGCCCGCCGGCATTTAAGGCTAATCCATACTGCCGCTGATTGGCGATATTCTGTTTCCTGATTACGGTTTCGTTTTTATCCGGATCCTGTTCCAGGATATCATTGATCATGTCGGTGGTCTTGGTATAGTTCAACGTAGTGGTTAGAAATCCTTTATAGGTATGGCTCAGTTCCACATTGTGCGCAAACTGCGGTTGCAGGTTGGGGTTACCTTGCTCGAACGTATACTTATCCAGAAACATGATAAACGGATTCAGGTCGGCATAATCCGGACGCTCAATCCGCCGTCCGTAATTCAGTCCGAATGTATGTTTGTCGGTGGCCGTATATTGTAAAAAGGCGGTCGGAAACAGCTGGGTATAATGGCGGCTGAATACATCCCCGGTGGTAACCTGGTTGCCTTTTGCATTGGTATTCTCAAGGCGGAGGCCAAACTGAGCCGTCATTTTTTTAGACAAGGGGCGGCTGTAATTCACATAGGCCGCATTTACATTTTCCTTATAGATAAAATGGTTGCTCCGGCCAACGTCCCTAACCAGCACACCATAGTTCAGGCTGTCGTAAACCGCGTTGTTATCCGTGTTTACAAAACTGGTTTTAAAACCGGCTTCAAATTTTGCACCTTTTTTCAGGGGGTGTACATAGTCCATCTTGGCGGAATAGATATGTATATCCTGTGGCAGATTGCCCAGCAGGGTATCCGCTTTTACGGTCGGCATTCCCAGTGCATCATAGTAGGCATTGATCAGTTCCTGCGTATTGCTGCTACGGTAAGTCAGGTAATCGGCATCCGCAGTCAGTTCTTTCCCCGTTGTATCAAATACATGCCGGAAGTTCAGGTTAGTACTGAAATTTTTCCATTCCTTGTCGTTGGAAGACCTTGCTACTGTACGGCTGAGCAGCACATTGTAAGGATCAGCGATCATCACGTTACTCCCGTTGCCAAACGTATTGGGATTAAAAAAACCGTTGACTACCGCACCCAGGGTGGTACGCTTTGTGGGTGAATAATCAATACCGATTTTCCCGTTAAAAGTCTCCCCGTCATCATGCATCTGCGAAGCCTGATCATAATGTGATTTTACTTCTTTTGTTGTCGCTTCCAGGAATTTTCGCTGAATATCGAGGCGTTGAAAATTCCGGCGCTTGTTGTAACCCAGGGTGGAGAAAACATTGACTTTATTCTTCCGGTAATTAAAATTCAGTGATTCATTAAAACGTGCATAATGTCCCTGGTTCCAGGTAGAGGACAATGATCCGTTATACCCGAATTGCCTGGACTTTTTTGTTTTGATATTGATTATGCCACTGTTGCCGGCCGCTTCATATTTCGCCGGCGGATTGGTCATGATTTCAATCTGTTCCAGCTGACTACTGCTCAGTCCGCGCAGGTAGTTGGCCAGGTCGTTTCCGGAAAGGTAACTTGGCCGGCCATCAATGTATACCTGTACGCCCTGTTTTCCTTTCAGGCTGATATTACCATCTTTATCCACTGAAATACCGGGTGATTTTTCCAGCACTTCGAGAGCCGAAGTACCAACATTGGAAACGGCGGCTTCCACATTGACAATTGTCCGGTCAATTTTCTGTTCAATCAGCGGCTTCCGGCTGGTTACAGTAATCCCGTCCATCGATTTTACCAACGGCACCAGGTCTATATTTTTCAGTTGTACCAGGGAATTTGAAGCCGAAATATCAAATACTTCGGAAAAACCTTTCTGGTGTCCGGTTGCAGAGATACGGACAAAATAGCGTCCATCCGGGATCCCTTCAAATTCAAATTTCCCGGTCTTATCCGCTACACTGATTTTTGCAACAGAAGAATCCGCTACCCGGCATAGCGTGATGGTTGCCGATTCCAGGATTTTTGCACTGCCATCGGTTACGGTACCTTTTACTTTGCCTGCAGCCGGCTGAGCCTGACTGAAAAAGGATGCCATTATTAAAACGGCTGCCATAAAGAATTTTACACGTCTCATATACGTTGGTTTAATAGTTAGTACCTGATTAAATCTATTACAATTCAAAATTCAGTACTTTGCATTACATAGTTGCTTGTTTTAAAATAAACGGCCTGTTTCAGGGATATCCGGCCGTTTTCCATGTTGAAGATGTGACGTATAGAGGTCTGCCGCGTTACAAAATTTGCCTGAAAACTGATAAAAGGCGCATGATCAGGATCAATGGCAGGAGGCTGCAATAAGACCCGGGTGGGTGCTTTTTAACTCGAAACAGGCCTTAAATAGCGGGGTTCAGAGACCAAAAGCCTCTCTAATGGGCTCATTATAGGTCCTGCCTGATGTAAGGCGGGTGCCGGCTTTATCATCGAGGATAAACAGGAAGCGGCCGTTAAAATGTCGATGCATTTCACGAATCCGGTCTTTGTTGATAATATATGACTTCTGAATCCGGAAGAAATGGGCAGGCAGTTTTTCTGCCAAAACGGTCAGTGTCTGATCGGTCAGGTGTTTGGCACCGTCAATCGTATGAATATAGACATACTTGTCCTCGGCCTCCATATAGGCGATTTGCTCAAAGCGCAGTAAAATTATCCTGTCTCCAATCTTTACCGGAAGGGCTGTAGCTTTTGGTGGTGCCTGCAACTGACGGATAATATCCTGTAATCCCGCCACATCGATACCGGATCCGGAAATTTTCCCGAATTTTTTCAGCTTATGAAGGCTTTGTTCCAGTCGTTCCTCTTTAATTGGTTTGAGCAGGTAATCAATGGAGAAACTTTCGAAAGCTTTTATGGCATATTGTTCATAGGCTGTGGTAAAAATAATATTGGGCTTATAGGTCAGTTGTTCGATTACTTCGAATCCGGTAAGATCCGGCATCTGAATATCCAGGAAAACCAGGTCGGGTTGCAAGGCTTGTATTTTTTGTATGGCTTCCTTTCCGGTACCTGCTTCATCAATCACTTCTACCATCTCACGGTGTTCCGCAAGCAGGGTTTTCATCAGCCGGCGGGCTGCAGGTTCATCATCCACCACTATGGCTTTATAAAGCTGGCTCATTTTTTATCCGTTTATTGATATAAAGTGAAACTTGTTTCACCGGTGTATTTAAAAATCTGATCTCGTAGGATCCGGGAAACAGCAGGTCGAGTTTATCGAATACGCTTTTTACGCCATACCCGGGTGTCAGTTCTTCAGGAAAAGCAGGGCCGTTATCCGCCACTGTGATCAGCAAGCCCTCCCCTTCCAGCTGAATTGTAAGCCTGATTTCGGTCATCAGACCTGTGGCTTTTAACCCGTGTTTTACAGCATTCTCCACCAGGGGTTGCAGAATAAATCGTGGCAGGAGGAAATGTGCTGCTTCCGGTTGCGCCTGTATGGAATAATTTAACTGGTCTTCAAAACGGATCTTTTCAATCTGGAGATAAACTTCCGTCATATCAATTTCCTCGCTTACTGTCGAGAAATTATTCTGACTATAATTAATACTATACCGGAAAAGATCGGCCAGGGCAATCGTCATTTTCCTGGCTTTTCGTCCGTCCGTAATGGCCAGGTCGGCAATTGAGTTCAATGCATTATAGAGAAAATGCGGATTCACTTTTGATTGTAAGGCATCCAGTTCAGCCTTTGTTTTCAACGCCATCAGCCGCGTCACTTCCAGCTCCTTCTCATTGAGTTTGCGCCGGCGGTCCAGCTCCACATAATTAGCCGATGCGAAAATCAACCCGGCGGCACTCGCATTATAAAAACTGAAAAGAAGTGTGGCTTTCAGTTGTACGAATTTCATTCCGTTCTCGAAAAAATTAATCCCTGTGTAAACCAGCATTGCCGATAATACAATGGTCAGAATGATTACTGCGTGATACCGGATAAAACTGAGTTTCTTAATTCGTGGTATACGGTTTACCAGCAGAAAAGCATTGTACACAAAAAAGGCAATCAGTAAAGTATTCAGGATCTGCAACAGGGCCGCATTCAGCCATCCTTTCTTCGCTGCCATTACGAAAAGCTCACTGGAGATAGCCGTTAGTGAAAACATGAAACAAAGAGCAACCAGCAGTACGGCCATGTTTTTCCTGAGCCAGGTATTCCGTATACCTGTAAACAGGCTGTTGAATACCGACATCAGATAAATGGCCAGGGTCAGCATGACCGCTGAGCCAATGATAATGATGAATTGTAGCCAGAAGGGAATCTGCATACGGGCAAGTTATTAAAAACGACCTGATTTTCTCCCGAAATAGCGTCAACTACCCTATTTCAGGAGTGAACTGATTATCTTGCATAAAATTTCGCCATGATCATTGATTACAGATCAGACACGGTGACGCGTCCCACCCCGGGTATGCTGGATGCCATGATGAGTGCCCCGGTGGGCGATGATGTTTTCGGGGAAGACCCCTCCATCAATACACTACAGGAAAAAGCCGCTGCTATGTTTGGAATGGAAGCGGCTTTGTTTTGTCCCTCCGGCACTATGACCAACCAGCTTGCAATCAAATGCCATACGCAACCCGGTGATGAGGTAATTTGTGATGAAAGTTCTCATATTTACCAATATGAAGGTGGCGGGATAGCCTTTAACTCCGGTGTTTCGGTAAAACTGTTGCATGGTGACCGTGGCCGGATCAATGCCGGTATGGTGCTTGGCGGAATTCAGCCCGACGATATACACCGGCCGCACAGCAGCCTGGTATCGCTTGAAAATACCAGTAACCGGGGCGGAGGCAGTTGTTATTCATTTAAAGAAATTGAAGCCATCCGGACAGTCTGCACCAACCACGCACTCGCCTTGCACCTTGATGGAGCCCGGCTCTGGAATGCGATGGTGGCTAAAAAAGAAACGCCTTTGCAATATGGCAAAACCTTTGACAGTATATCCATTTGCCTGAGCAAAAGTCTGGGTTGCCCGGTAGGCAGTCTCCTGCTTGGTACAAGTGCATTTATTAAAAAAGCTACCCGTATCCGCAAAGTTTTCGGAGGTGGAATGCGGCAGGCAGGATTTCTGGCGGCTGCCGGCATCTATGCCCTGGATCACCATATTGAACGCCTGGCAGAAGATCACAACAACGCAACAGCTATTGCGGAAGCCATATCCGATTGTTCATTTGTAAAGATGATGTTGCCGGTGGAAACCAATATTATCATTTTTGAACTGGACGACAGTCTAACCGCACCGCTACTGGTGGAACAACTGAGAGAGCAGGATATCCTGGCTTATGCCATTGCGCCTAACCGGGTCAGGCTGGTGGTACACCTGGATATCTCCAGGGAAATGACAGATAAAACCATTCAAGTATTTAATAAATTAAGATAAGCTTATGTTACCCTGCATTAATCCCACTCAAACCCGGGCCTGGAAAAAACTGGCCGCACATTATACGGATATACGTGACACGGAAATGAGAGCGTTGTTTAAAAAGTCGCCGGACCGGTTTGTACAGTTCTCACTTTGTACAAAAGATATCATTTTTGATTACTCCAAAAACAGGATTACCAACGACACCATGTCGCTCCTTACTGAACTGGCGAATGAATGCAGGCTGCCGGAAGCCATTCAAGCCATGTTCAACGGAGACCAGATCAATGCCACTGAAAACCGGGCTGTATTGCATACGGCTTTACGGAATTTTTCCGGCAAACCGGTTTTCACACAGGGACAGGATGTGATGCCGGGTATAAAGAAAGTGCTGCGCAAGATGAAAGGATTTTGTGAACAGATTCACAGTGGCAAACACCGTGGCTATACCAATAAAAAAATCCGGTACGTCGTGAACATCGGTATCGGTGGCAGCGACCTCGGCCCGTTAATGGTAACGGAAGCTCTCCGCCCCTTCCAGGTGGAAGGCATTGAGACTTTTTTTGTTTCCAATGTGGATGGCACCCATATAGCGGAAACGCTGAAAAAAGTGGATCCGGAACGCACCCTCTTCCTGGTAGCGTCCAAGACATTTACCACCCAGGAAACCATGACCAATGCACTCACTGCCCGTGCCTGGTTTCTGAAAAAAGCAAAAAAAGAAGCCTATATCGCCAAACATTTTATCGCCCTCAGTACGAATGAAAAAGAAGTGGTGAAATTTGGTATTGACAAGAACAACATGTTTGAATTCTGGGACTGGGTTGGTGGCCGTTATTCCCTATGGAGTGCGATCGGTTTATCCATTGCCCTTACCATTGGTTATAAAAATTTTGAACAACTCCTGAAAGGCGCGCATTCAATTGATGTTCACTTTAGCAATACCCCGCTGGAAAAAAACATTCCGGTTATAATGGCACTGACAGGAATCTGGTATACAAATTTCTTCGGGTCACAAACAGAAGCCATACTGCCTTATGATCAGTACCTGCATCGTTTTGCCGCCTATTTCCAACAAGGCAATATGGAGAGTAATGGAAAAAGTGTGGACCGTAACGGGGAGCCGGTGGAGTACGCAACCGGACCGGTAATCTGGGGTGAACCCGGCACCAATGGCCAGCACGCTTTTTACCAATTGATTCACCAGGGCACTCCGCTGATTCCCTGTGATTTTATTGCACCGGCCCAATCGCATAATCCGATCGGCGACCATCATGTAAAACTACTCAGCAATTTCTTTGCACAGACGGAAGCGCTGATGAATGGAAAAACTGAAGAGGAAGCGCAGGCCGAACTCGAGAAACAAGGGCTTGACGCGGCTACAATCGCCCGCTTGCTTCCCTTTAAAATTTTCAATGGCAACCGGCCAACGAATTCATTTCTTGTAAAAAAAATAACGCCGTTTTCCCTGGGAGAACTGATAGCCCTGTATGAGCATAAAATATTTGTACAAGGTATCCTCTGGAATGTATACAGCTTTGACCAATGGGGTGTTGAACTCGGCAAACAGCTGGCGAATAAAATTCTGCCTGAATTGCAGGCCAAAGGAGATATCAGCAATCACGACTCGTCTACCAACGGGCTGATCAACTGCTGGAAGAAAATGAGAAAATAATGGTGTATATTAGTCAGGAAATAAACCTGCCATGAAACATTTACTTTTACTCTCCTGCCTGATAAGCGGAAGCAGCCTGGCGGCTCAGCAAAATGACATGGTAAATATTGACTCTTTGATTCAGCAACGGATTAAAGATGAAATAAACAGTAAGCTGAATTTCCCGTTACTGAAAGCGGAACTGAATGACAGCACCTATACCTTTTCTGCAAAAGACGCACAGCAAACCGCATTACTTCGCAGGCTCCCCGGTGGTGAGGGACTTTTAATTTTACCAACAGACCATATGCCCTGTGTGGTACCGGATATGCGTAAATTTCAGACAATGCCGGTAAAAGGCGATACCCGTGAACTCAGGATAAAAAAGGGAGCCATTCCCAATCCGGCACCCGTACCAGCGCTATAAAAACCACTATCAGATTATAAAAAGGCTGTACCCGCACCGGTCAGCCTTTTTTTTATTCATTTTACTGTCAAACCTGTAGCTCATCCAATAAAAAAAGCCCTCCGCAATAACGGAGGGCTTTGTATAAAATTATTCTGCTGAAAGCTTAGTGAATCAATAAGAGACCGGAAGTAACACGGCCACTATACTCATGTGCGGCTTTCACCACATAAACTCCACGGGCCATTCCACTCAGGTCGAAGGTCAGGCTCTGGTAAGGTGAGCTGTTGTAATTCAGGTTCAGCGTCTGGCTGGTAATCAGCTGTCCGGCTGAATTGTAAACAGAAACCACTCTTTTCTCAGGAGAATTCACATTGTGGTAAAGACGAACCTGGAAGGCACCGTCTGACGGGTTCGGATAGATCCACAACTTGTCAGAAACTTCCGCGCCGATCACCAGTTGGTTAGATGTATTTACACATCCGTTCACATCGGTAACGGTAGCCTGATAAGTGCCCAGTCCATCAATTGATGCAACCTGTGTGCTTGTATTTCCGGCAAGTGCATTACCGTTCAGCGTCCAGCTCCAGCTGTTTGTAGCTCCGGCAGCGGGCGTACTGGTAGCACTGATGGTAGATGTAGTGCCAGGTACAATATTTACCACAGGGGCGGCAATTGTTACAGCAGGCAGATTATTTACTGTTATTGAACCAAACGATGTTGATGTAACCGCGGCACAGGCGTTACCTGTAGTTGCAACACGGTAACGATAACCTGTCATATTCAGTGTTACATTACTGATCGTCAGCGTGGCACCTGTAGCCCCTGTAACATTAGACCAGGTCAGCCCTGCATCTGTACTACGTTGCCATTGGTAATTCACCGGACTTCCGCCAGTTGTGCTGGCCGTAAATGTAGTGCTTCCACCGATACATACTGCACGGGTAGCCGGAGCAACAGTCAGACCGGTAACAGGTGTATTAACTGTTACAGGTACTGTAGCTGTGGCTGAAGTACAAGGTGTGGACGTCGTAAAGTTCACCGTATAGTTGGAAGTTACTGTCGGCTTCACATATACAGTAGTCAGCGGAGTTACGCCATCATATGCTGTAGTGGCTGCGGCATTGGTAAAGATGGTACCGGCAGGTCCTGCCCATACACCCTGAGCAAAGTTCGGTGCCACATAGGTGATTGAAATGGACCAACCTGTCAGTGTGCCTACGTCGCCTCCACCCAGATCACTCATCGCCAGTGCCCAGTCTCCGTTTACTGTTGTTGTAAGCGGTGCCCAGAAATTAGTCGTTGTTGGCGCTGCAGCCAGTAATGTGGCCCCAACTGTAAAACGATCTGCACGATAGGTACCGGTTCTCGGAGCAGCTGCTCCACTCATTGGTGTCGTGGACAAAGAGTCTACCGTTGTATTGGTAAAGTTGGCTGTACCGTTTGATCCTGTTCCGCCATCCAGCATACCGATCAGGTTCAGCACCTGACCATTCGGGGCTTTCAGGTTCATAATCAGATCGCCAACCCAGGTATGGGTCATGGAGAAACGTACGCTAACATTTTTAATTACTGATCCGGCAGGTATACCTGAAACAGCTACCGGTGTACTCAGCACACCTGCAGGGTTATTATCAGGCACGCCAAGCGGAAGACCTGCTGAAGCAGTAAAGGTTGCCGTTGTCGGTTCCGCAACTGTATTGGTCAGTGACAGTTGTTGTACACTGCCCAGACAAATTGTAGCTGAAGCAGGGCTAACCACAGGCTGAATCGCATTTACAGTCAGTGTAGCAGGCTGAGAGAAGTCAACACCAGAGCAACCGCCAACAACCTGTGCACGGTACTGATATCCGCTGTAAGCAGCAGATACACCCGTCAGCGTCAAAGTAGCTGTAGTAGCACCGCTGTAGATACCTCCATTGGTAAGCACTTGCCAGTTTGATGAAGCACTGGTTCTGAACTGCCATGCATATACGGGCAATGTACCCGCTGTTGCAACGGTAAAGCTGGCATTCTGTCCGCAGGTTACGGATGCATTTGCCGGGCTTGTTGTAATGGTTACAGGAACACAAGGTGCGATGGTTACGTTATAATCTTCTGTTTCACCGAAAGAAGAAGGATTGGTACATGCCTGTGCAGATGTAAACTGTGTAGTTCCGAAGCGCATACGTACACGCATCCGGGTAGTTCCATTAAGCGCAGTTGTCGGGATGTTGATCGTACCGCTGATCTGGGCAGTACCAGCAGCACCGGTGCCGATTGCTGTAAACTCAGCTGTCTCAAACTGGCCATTCTGATTATAGTCGATCCATACGGCATCCGCTTTACTGTACGTAGCTGCGTGGTTAATTGTGATCGGGTTTGCTGCACCGGAATAAATGGTCGGGGCGGCAACCGAAGAATAATAAGTATAACCTGCGGGCGGACCTGCACTACAAGCAGATGAATTATCCAGCGTTCCAATTCGTACGCGGGTAATCACATCGTCATCGGTACAATCCGTAGCAGGCGGTATGCAATAACAACCGGATGCCGGGGTAAGGCTTACAGTAGTGGGTGTTGAAGTACCTGTATTGGCACCGCAGGTAACATTACACCTGAATTGTGTGGTTGCGCCCAGAGTGCTTGTATACGTTGAATTGGTAGCACCTCCGATATTGGTCCAGGTAGTTCCATCGGGAGAAGATTGCCACTGATAAGAAACGCCGGATCCACTGGTCGGTGTCTGGAGAGACAGGGTAAAGTTGATACCCGGACAAACAGACGCTGCAGAAGAAATGGTATTTCCGGGCGCTGGTGTGCCACTGCATCCGCCGGTAGCATAGTCAATAATGAAATGCTGATCCTGTGCACCACCACCGCCGGCATCCGTAATAGCCGTCCAGGTACCAGGTAATCCGGTAGAGTAGTTTCTTTGTTTTGAATTACCTCCGGCAGGGGTTGGTTGACCAACAACAGTGCTGGGAGGCGTAAAGTTACTCAGACCGCCATTGCCGAGTGCCCATTCTACCCAGTAAGTACCGGGAGCCAGGGTTGTATTTACGGCCACCTCAATTTTCCAGATCCTACGGGTCTGGTCAGCTGTGGTTCTGCCTGTACGATACATATTGGCAAATGAGGAACTGATAATACGGTTTGTTGTCAGATCGCCGAAAACAGGAGTCGGGTTCCCGGTTGAAGGATCCGTGTTAAAAATCTGCACGCGGGCATCTACAAATGGAGATGAAGCGCCGGCAAAACCGGTGGAATAAGCGAAGAAAGTAATTTTTGTAAGATTCCAGGAGGGGCCGGCCGGTACTATAAAATCATCAGCCAGTGTAAGAGTAGCAGTAACATTGGCACCGAAACCAAGTCCTGTATTCGTACCCTGTAACTCACTCCAGGTTGTACCAGCCGGAGCGGCGGTACTTGTACCACCATGGGTGGCCCCGGTAGATAAGTTACCGTTGGTGTATTGCTGGGCCATCAGTCCCCCCGCAATTAAAAGAAAAAAAGCCGAGATAAACGAGGGTAAAAAAAGAAATAACCCACGTTTTTTAAGCGTAAATTTTGGTTGCATAGAAACTATTTTTTGTTGATAAGCACCCCTGTGTTCAGGAGTGAGTCCATAATCCGGAACTAAGGTAGTTTTTTTTTATTATTTCCGTATAAAAATGCGCCTTGCCACATAAAAAAGCCCCCCGGAAATTCCGGGGGGCTTTGGGGGCTTATAATAGCTTAAAATCTGCTGATTTTATTATTGTATCAGGATCAATCCAGATATCACTTTTTCACTGTACTCATGGGCCACTTTCACCACATAAGTTCCGCGGGCCATACCACTCAGGTCGAACGTCATGCTCTGGTAAGGAGCGCTGTTGTAGTTCAGGTTGAATGTGCGGCTGGTGATAAGCTGTCCGGCCGTATTATAGATCGAAACAATGCGTTTCTCAGCAGCATTTGTCGCGAAATACAGACGAACCTGGAAGGCGCCCGGTGTCGGGTTCGGGTAAATCCACAATTTGTCAGAAGCTTCAGCACCGATTACCAGTTGATTGGATGTATTCACACAACCATTCACATCGGTAACGGTAGCCTGGTAAGTACCCAGCCCGTCGATGGTTACATTCTGTGCATTTGTTGTACCTGTAATGGCTGTACCATTCAGCGTCCAGCTCCAACCGTTTGTAGCGGCGGCAGGAGTACTTGTACCGGTAACGGTAGTCGTACGTCCCGGAACCAGGTTGGCCGCAGTAGTTGCCAGTGTCACATTCGGCAGTGCATTTACAGTCAGTGTACCAAATGTAGCAGATGTAACAGCACCGCAGGTATTACCTGTAGTGGTTACGCGGTAACGGTAACCGGTCATAGCGCTGGTAACATTACTTACAGTCAGTGTGGCACTGGTGGCACCGGTTATATTAGTCCAGGTAGCACCGGCGTCTGTACTGCGTTGCCATTGGTAGGCAACCGGACTGCCTGCTGTTACACTTGCTGTGAAAGTAGTACTACCGCCAAGACATACCGCACGGGTTGCCGGAGCAACAGTCAGACCGGTAACAGGTGTATTAACCGTTACAGGTACTGTAGCTGTGGCTGAAGTACAAGGTGTGGACGTTGTAAAGTTCACCGTATAGTTAGATGTTGCAGTTGGTTTAACATACACGGTAGTAGCCGGTGTGCCGGTATATGCAGTGGTTGCCGCCGCATCTGTAAAGATGGTACCGGCAGGTCCTGCCCATACACCCTGAGCAAAGTTCGGTGCCACATAGGTGATTGAAATAGACCAACCTGTCAGTGTGCCTACGTCGCCTCCACCCAGATCACTCATCGCCAGTGCCCAGTCTCCGTTTACTGTTGTTGTAAGCGGTGCCCAGAAATTAGTCGTTGTTGGCGCTGCAGCCAGTAATG